>NZ_NISJ01000010.1:0-25000 GCF_002205635.1 Sphingopyxis witflariensis
CCCAGCGACCGCGCTCAGGCGGCAGTAGCGGCCCGATCAGATCCCACTCCGCGTCCGACAAATCCCCGCGACCCATGACTGCCCCTCAAAAAGCAGTCTTGAATCAGAACAAGGCGGGTTTGGGAATCCCTTTTGTCAACACGGCCTAGAGAAAGCGCCCCGTCAAAGTCCGGCGCGGTTGCGGCTTCGTCAATCAAATCGCGATATCGCAGAAGCGAAGCCGCAAGAGTTGGAACATCGTGGTTTACGTATGACGGTTCAAACTTTTCGTCGTGATCTAAGAGCAGGACGGCGCCAGTTTTATCGATAACAATAGGGTTTCCGGCACCGTCCGACCCGATAGCCAGATAGTCGTTGCGGGCGCCTTCCGGCAGCCAATCGAGCGACTGCTGTCCGAAGCTGAGGCAGGGAGCTGCTTCCACCGGAAGGCCAGCGATAGTCAAAAAATGCTCGGCCTCTGCCGTCGTCTGGGCGTGACCAATCTCTTCACCGGTAAAGCGATACAGCGTGTCGCCCTCCCGCTCCCATGCTGCTTTGAAATCCTGTGCATCCATCGGAGCTTTATGGAAACTTCTTCAGGCGTCCGCAATTGGTCGCAAGTGGCCGTCCAGCACGCCCGTTTGTCGATTGCCTGACCTTCCCCTCCGCTCTAGACCTTGAGAGCAGGTTTCAGAGCGGAGGATAGCGGGTGAGCGACGTCAGCACGGCAAGCGAGATTTATATCGGTCTGGGCGGGGGCGGAGCGCCCGATGGCCCGCGCCAGTCGCTGGTGCTCAAGCGCGCGAACCGCCATGGGCTGATCGCCGGGGCGACCGGCACCGGCAAGACGGTGACGCTTCAGGGCCTCGCCGAAGGCTTTTCGGCGGTCGGCGTTCCGGTGTTCGTCGCCGACGTAAAGGGCGATCTTGCCGGCATGGCGATGGCGGGCAGCCCGACGTCGAAGATGCACGAAATTTTCGGCGCCCGTGCCGCCGAGATTGGCGACAGCGACTGGGCCTATCACGATAATCCGGTGATCTTTTGGGACCTGTTCGGTGAGCAAGGACACCCCGTCCGCACGACGATTTCCGAAATGGGGCCGCTGTTGCTCGCGCGGCTGATGGGACTCAACGAAGTGCAGGAAGGCGTGCTCGCGATCGCGTTCCGCATCGCCGACGAACAGAATCTGCTGTTGCTCGATATGGGTGATTTGCAGGCGATGCTCAGCTGGTGCGCCGAAAATGCCGCCGAACTGACGACCAAATATGGCAATGTGTCAAAGGCGACCGTCGGCACGATCCAGCGCCAATTGCTCACGCTCGAAAGTCAGGGCGGCGCGAATTTCTTTGGCGAACCGGCGCTCGACATCATGGACATGATCCGGTGCGACGAGAATGGGCGCGGCTATGTCAACATCCTCGCCGCCGACAAGCTGATGGCGAGCCCCAAGCTTTATGCGACCTTCCTGCTGTGGTTGCTGTCCGAAATGTTCGAGACGCTGCCCGAGGTCGGCGATCCCGACAAGCCGAAGCTCGTCTTCTTCTTCGACGAGGCGCATCTGCTGTTCGACGACGCCCCTCCCGCGCTGGCCGACAAGATCGAACAGGTGGTGCGCCTGATCCGCTCGAAAGGCATCGGCGTCTATTTCGTCACGCAAAACCCGATCGACATTCCCGAGGATGTGGCGGGCCAGCTCGGCAACCGCGTCCAGCACGCCCTGCGCGCTTTCACCCCGCGCGACCAGAAAGCGGTCAAGGCGGCCGCCGACACCTTCCGCCCCAATCCAAAGGTCGATGTCGGGCGCGAGATCACCGAATTGAAGGTCGGTGAGGCGCTGGTGTCACTGTTGATGGCCGATGGCGCGCCATCGCCGGTTGAACGCACGCTGATCAAGCCGCCCTGCTCGCGCGCCGGGCCGATCGACGCCAAGGAACGCGCGATCATCAAGTCGATTTCGCCCGTCGAGGGCAAATATGACACCGTCGTCGATCGCGAGAGCGCCGAGGAACTGCTCGCGGCGAAGGCCGATCAGGCGCAGGCTGCCGCGATCGAGGCCAAGGCGCAGGCCGAGGCCGACAAGCAGGCCGCGATTGCCGCCAAGGAAGAGGCGAAGCAAAAGGTCATCGAAGAACGCGCACGGTTGCAACAGGAAAAGATTGCGGCGCGCGAAGCCGCGAAGCTCAGCTTTGCCGAGAAGATGGTGCAGTCGGCGGCACGCTCCGCCGCGACGAACCTTGGCCGGCAGGTCGCGGGCAAGTTTGGCGGCCAGCTGATGCGCGGCATTTTGGGCAGCTTGTTCAAGTGAGCGAAGGCGATGCCGCGCAGATGGAGGCGAGTCTTGCGGCCGTCGCCGAAGCCGGCATCGACATTCGCCACGCTTTGTTCGACCGCTTCTTTGTGGCCTTTCCCGATCGGCGCGCAAGCTTCATGGTCGTCGATGCCTCGTCGCGGCGGATGACCGACGAAACGCTGCAAATGATGTTCGGCCTCGCGAAGGGCGAGGGCTGGGTGTGGCCGCTGGTTTGTGAACTCGTCCATACCCATCGCGCCTATGGCCCGCTGCCGATTAGCGAATATGATGCCTTTATCGACATGACGGTGGTGGAACTGGGCAAAGCCGCCAGCGTGGCCTGGAGCAAGGGTTGTGCCGCGGCCTGGCAGCACCATGCCGACGAGCTGAAGGCGATGATTCGCCGCGCCCGCGCTGAGTGGCAGGCGGCACTGCCCGACCCGGTGACCGCGGGCTGACCTGCCGTTTCTGATGGCTCGACTCTGCCTGCAAATTGCGGCAGCTTCGTTGCATGATAAAACCTATACTGCCTGGAGAGGTAGCCGCCGCCGTCGTCGACCCCGTCGCATACGGTCATTGGGATCCGCTGCACGAACAGCTCGCCTGGGCGCGCGCGAACGCGCCGCTCGCGGTCGCGGAGAATCCCGATCACGACCCCTTCTGGCTTGTCACACGCCACGCCGACATCATGGCGATCAGCCGCGACCCGCAGAATTTTGCGAACGGCATCCGCCCGACGGTGCTGACCAACCGCGACGGCGAAGCGCTGGCGCGCGCCGCGACGCCGAACAATGACGGCCATCTGATCCGCTCGCTGGTCCAGATGGATGCCCCTGATCATATGAAATACCGGCTGCTGACCCAAAGCTGGTTCATGCCGAAGAATCTGAAGATCGTCGAAGAGCGTGTCCGCCAGATCGCGCGCGAAACGGTCGAGCATATGCTGTCGCTCGGCGGCGAGTGCGATTTCGCGCGCGACGTCGCGGCGCATTATCCGCTGCGCGTGATCATGGACATTTTGGGGGTGCCGGCGGAGGATGAGCCGCGCATGCTGATGCTGACGCAGCAGCTGTTCGGGTCGACCGACCCCGAACTCAACCGCAGCCGCGAGGCGATCACCAGCGTAGAGCAGGCCATCGCGATGCTCGATTATGTCATCGCCGACTTCACCCAGTATTTTGCCGCGTTGACCGCCGACCGCCGCGCCAGTCCGCGCGAGGATATTGCGACGGTCATCGCCAATGCGACGATCAATGGCGAACAAATCCCCGACCGCGAAATGTCGGGCTATTATATGATCGTCGCGACCGCGGGGCACGACACGACGAGCGCGTCGACCGCGGGGGCAATGATGGAGCTGGCGAAAAATCCGGCGCTGTTCGAACGTTTCCGCGCGGTCGACAGCGACAAGGCGGGGCTGATCGAGGAGGCGATCCGCTGGACGACCCCGGTGCAGCATTTCATGCGCAGCGCGAAGGCTGATGTCGAGGTCGGCGGACAAATGATCCGCGAAGGCGACTGGCTGATGCTCAACTATGTCTCGGCCAACCGCGACGAGACGGCGTTCGCCGATCCCTTCACCTTCGATCCCGATCGCGAGAAGAATCAGCAGATCGCCTTCGGCTTCGGCGCGCATGTGTGTCTGGGGCAGCATCTCGCGCGGATGGAAATGCGGATATTGATGGAAGAACTGCTGCCGCGGCTGAAGTCGGTCGAGCTGGCTGGTGAACCCGCGCGGGTTGAATCGGTGTTCGTTGGTGGGCTCAAGCGCCTGCCGATCCGATTCGAGGTGGCTTAGGGGCGCAGGGCCAAGCGCTACCCTAGATTGTCGCCCCCGCCTTCGCGGGGGCGACGGATATTTAATCCCGCATCGGCGGTGGTCAGACCTTCTCGGCCGGGAAGAAGCTCGCGACAACGTCGCTCGCGAGGCGCGCCGGGCGCAATGTTTCGGCGTCGATGCAGCACCAGCTCGACTTGACCTCGGCCAGCACATCCTCGCCGCGCTTGATGATCGTTTCGTAGAAAGCGCGCGCGCCCTGCACCTTTTCGAGGATGACTGTCGCGATGACCTGATCGTCGAGGAAGGCGGGGCGGCGGTATGTAATCTCGTGCTTCAGCGCGACCCACAGATGCGCCGCGACCGCTTCGGGCGGCGCGATGTGGCGCCAGTGGGCGAGTACCGCTTCCTGAACCCAGCTCAGATAATGGGCATTGTTCACATGTCCCATGAAATCGATCTGGTCGGCGCCAACGGCGATCGCATGGTCGTGCGGAAGGGAAACGCTACTCATAATGTTGACACTAGTGTCAACATTTCGTGACGGAAAGATGAAATTCAACGAAGTTTGTTGAAATCATCGCCTATCCGCGCCCACGATAGGAGGCGACGCCCTGGTCGGGAAGCCACAAAGCCTCGGGCGGTGCGCCCGACTGCCAGAAAACGTCGATCGGGATGCCGCCGCGCGGATACCAATAACCACCGATTCGCAGCCAGCGCGGCTGCATCTCGTCGAACAGACGGCGGCCGATGCCGACGGTGCAATCCTCGTGAAAGCCTGCATGGTTACGGAAACTGGCCAGAAACAGCTTGAGGCTTTTCGATTCGACGATCGTTTCGCCGGGGGCATAATCGATGACGAGATGCGCGAAATCGGGCTGGCCGGTCACCGGGCAGAGCGAGGTGAATTCGGGCGCGGCAAAGCGCACCAGATAAAGTTCGCTGGCGCGCGGATTGGGCACATAATCGAGAACGGCGGCCTCGGGCGAGGCGGGAAGGTCGCTGGATCGGCCCAAATGCTTGGGGGCCAGCGGGGGATGGCTGGAATCACTCATGGCTTTCGTCTAGTGCCCAGCGCGGCCAATGTCATCGTCAAGATGATCGAGGGACATCCGGCCGGGTTCAGCGTCCATACAGCGGGACTGAACCAATGGAAGCTATTCGGGATCGCGGACGAAGAATGATAAACAGGCATTGGGTGCAGGGAAGCAGGGTGGCCGGGCTGCCGCTGGCCGCGCTTGCGCTGTCGCTGGCGGGCACGGCTCCGGCATCGGCGCAGAGCAGCGAAACGCCAGCGCCCGCGCCGTCCTCCAGCCGTTCCATCGATTTCCGCCTGCCGCCCGCCGACGAGGGCCGCCCGACCGGTGTGCAGGGGCCATCGGACAATGGCTTGCCGCCGCTGGCGCCGAACGAGCGCCGTGGTCAGCCGACCCCGACCCCGACCCCGCAGATCGCTCCACCGCGAGTCGCCCCGACCCAACCGGCACCATCATCCACGACGCCCGCTCCGGCGCCGACTCGCCGCGACGCCCCCGCATCCACGGTCCCGGTCCAGCGCGCGGCACCGGCTCCCGCCGCGGACAGCGCCGGTCCGCCGCCCGAGACTGGCAGCGCGACATTGGCGCCCATCGACAATGCAGCCCCCGCCGCCGCGACGTTGCCATTGCCCCCGCCTCCCGAGGATGCCGCACCGGTGTCTGCGCCCGCGAAAGGCGAGGGGGATATGCCGCTGTGGGCCTGGCTGCTCGCCGCGCTGGCGGCAATCGGCGCGGGCGTCTGGTACTGGCGCCGCCGGTCGGTTCCCGCAGGCGCGATTCCCGCCGACGAGGTCGAGACGCCAGTGCCTGCCGCACGGCGCCCTGCGGAGCGCACCGCCGTCCCGGTTCAGCGGCAGCCGATTGCTCCAACCCCGCCGCGTCCGGCGCCTTTGGTCGCTCCGACGCCGCCCATGCCGTCGCCGCTCGTCACGCGGCCGTCCGACGATCAGCGCGCGATGGTGGCGATGTCGCTCCAGATTCATGCGATCCGCCTCACCGCCGAACAGGTTGCGGTGAGCTTCACGCTCGATCTGGCCAACGAAGGAAGCGTCGCTGCGACCGGTCTGATGATCCGTATCGCGCTGGGCCAGGGATCGGCGATGCCCGAGGCGGTACTCGCGCGTTTCTTTGACGGCGCTGGTGGCAGCGTGCTGCGCGATGACATCATGCTCGCGCCCGGCGAGAGCGATCGGGTGTCGAGCGACGTCCTGTTGCCGCGTGCCGCGATCGAACCACTGATGATTGGCGGCAAGCCGATGCTGATTCCGGTACTCGCGTTCGACGTGACCTATCATTGGGACGGCACGGGCGATGCCTTTGGCCAGTCCGCAGCCAGTTTCGTGCTCGGCCGCGCACCGGCCCCCGGTGCGGGCGACAAGCTGGCGCCGCTGCCGCTCGATCGGCTTTCCTGGACCATCGACCGGCCCGGCGCGCGTCCGACTGCGGTACGGCGCAGGCAATAGCTTTTGTGTTGCAGCGCAGCATCGGCTGAGGCACAGCGTTGCCGCGCTTGAAAAAGGGCAAGGCGGGGCATAGGCTGGCAACTTCCCCCGCAAAATAAGTGGGGGCAAAACCCCAAAGCCACAGCAGGATGGCCGACGGGCGGGGACAGGAAGGGCCGGGTTCCGCCGTCGGATCGTAACAGGAGCATGACATGGACGCCTTGGTCTCAACCGACTGGCTGGAACGCGAACTGGGGGCATCAGACCTGCGGGTGGTCGATGCGACGAAATTCATGGCCGGGACCGATCGCGACGCGCGCGCCGAATATGAGGCGGGGCACATCCCCGGCGCCGTGTTCATGGACCTTGCCGAACTCGCAGACGCCAATGCCAGTATCGAGAATATGGCGCCGCCGGCCGAAAAATTCGCCAGCCGCATGCAATCGCTCGGTCTTGGCGATGGCAGCCGCATCGTGATTTACGACGACAGCCCGTTGAAGAGCGCGGCGCGCGCCTGGTGGCTGCTCAAATTGTTCGGTGCGCATGATGTTGCGCTGCTCGATGGCGGCCTCGCCAAGTGGAAGGCCGAAGGGCGCGCGCTCGAGATGGGCAAGCAGACGCTGCGTCACCGCCACTTCACGGTGTGGCGCGATGCCAAGGCAGTGCGTACCAAGGATGAGATGCTGGCGAATGTTGCGAGCAGCGCCGAACAGGTCGTCGATGCCCGCCCCGCTGCGCGTTTCACCGGCGAAGAGCGCGATCCGCGCGCGGGCATGGCCCCGGGACATATCCCCGGTTCGCGCAGTCTGCCGCACAGCAGCCTGTTCAACGCTGATGGCACCTGGAAGCAGGGCGACGATCTGAAGGCCGCCTTCGACGCCGCCGGGGTCGACCTCGACAAGCCGCTCGTCACCACCTGCGGCAGCGGCATGACCGCGACCGTCGTTGCCTTTGGCGCGCATCTGCTCGGCAAGGAAGATGTCGCGGTTTACGACGGCAGCTGGACCGAATGGGGGGCCGATCCGGCAACACCGAAGGCTACCGGCGCGGCCTGATATTTTGCACCCGGCGTGGTGCGCGGATGGCGCGCCACGTCTGGGGTGTTGCGTCCGTTTTTCTCACACAAAGACACAAAGAGTGATGCGTTTACACGCACCGCCGGGTGCGAACGCATCCCTCTCTGTGTCTTTGTGTGAGGCTTTTAATGCCCGCGTCTGACATAGGAACCGCTCGCCCTGAGCTTGTCGAAGGGCTGTTCTTTGTTTCACCGTCGAAGACAGAAGGACGGTGCTTCGACAAGCTCAGCACGAACGGGGGTGGGTGTAGCGGAGCTTTCATCCCGCGCGTTTTTTTCTCGCTTGCCCAGGCTCGCGGCATCGCGCTAATCCCATGGCATCGGGGCGCGGCAACCTCCCGGTCAGGCGTGGGCCGATCCATGCCCAAGCGTTGCTTTTTCAACCGGCTTTGCCGGATGGGAAAGTGTTGCACATGACCGACTTGCCTGCCGAATCCCAACCCCTTTCCCGACCGACCTTCCGGGAAGCCGTGCGCGTCTATGCCCGCATCGGCTGCCTCAGCTTTGGCGGGCCGGCGGGGCAGATCGCGCTGATGCACCGCGAGTTCGTCGATGAGCTGCGCTGGGTCGAGGAAGATCAATTCCTCCACGCGCTGAATTTCTGTCACCTGCTGCCGGGCCCCGAGGCGCAGCAGCTTGCGACGTGGATCGGGTGGAAATTGCACGGGACGCGCGGCGGGATCGTCGCGGGACTGCTGTTCATCCTGCCCGGTGCGCTGGTGATGGCGCTGCTTGCGATGCTCTATGTCGTCGCGGCGAACCTCGACTGGTTTTCCGCCATCTTCCTCGGGATCAAGGCGGCGGTGCTGGCGATCGTCGTCCAGGCATTGCTGCGCATCGGCGGGCGGGCGCTGACGACGCCGCTCAAACGCGCGATCGCTCTCGCGGCGCTGGTCGGAATCGCGGTGCTGGCTTTGCCCTTTCCGCTGGTGATCCTCGCCGCGTTGCTGACCGGCTATGCCGCCGCGCGCTGGCGCCCGGCGTGGCTCGGGCTTGGGGCTGGCGCTCCATCTGTCGGTTCCTCGTCCGAACCGGCGCCGTGGCGCTACAGCGTCAAAGCGATCGGCGTATGGGGTGCGATCTGGGCGGTGCCGTTGTTGCTGGTCTTCGTCACGCTGGGGCGTGGCCATGTATTGTGGGACATTGGCGTCTTTTTCTCGCAACTCGCGACGGTGACCTTCGGCGGTGCCTATGCCGTGCTCGCCTATATGGCGCAGGAGGCGGTGAGCGGCTTTGGCTGGCTGTCGGCGGGCGAGATGGCCGACGGGCTGGGGCTCGCCGAAACGACGCCGGGGCCGCTGATTCTTGTCACCCAGTTTGTCGGCTTCCTTGCCGCCTATCGCGACGCCGCGCCCTTCACCCCGCTGATCGCCGGACTGCTGGGCGCGGGCCTCACCCTGTGGGTGACTTTTGTGCCCTGCTTTCTGTGGATTTTCACCTTTGCGCCGTGGATCGACCGCATGGAGCGCGCGGCCGGGCTCAAAGGCGCGCTCGCGGCGGTCACCGCCGCCGTCGTCGGGGTGATCGCCAACCTGTCTTTGTGGTTCGCGCTGCACGTCCTGTTCGAGCGGCTGATCATGGTCGAATGGGGACCAGTCGCGGTTCAGATACCGGTGCTGGCGAGCGTGCAATGGGATGCGTTGGGGCTCGCTATCCTTGCCGCCGTGCTGCTCTTCCGCTTTCACTGGGGGATTATCCCGATGCTCGCGCTGTGTGCCGGGGCGGGCTTGCTGCTGGATTTTGTCTGACCCCGCGCTAACAAGGGCGGATGAGCAAGGACAAGTATTTCGACGACCAGAATATCCGCCCCGCGACGCAGCTGGTGCAGGGCGGTCGCCGGCCCGAATGGACCGGCGACCCGCGCCTCGGCGGCGGGGTCGTCAACCCGCCGGTGTGGCGCGCCTCGACGATCCTTTACGATAATATCGCTGATATGAAGGGGCGCGGCCACGCGACACACGATCAGCTTTATTATGGCCGACGCGGGACGCCGACGGTGTGGGCGCTGGCCGACGCGCTGACGGGGATGGAGCCGGGGGCTGAAGGGACGTTGCTCTATCCTTCGGGGGTCGCGGCGATTGCGGCGGGGCTGCTCGCCTTGTTGTCGCCGGGCGATCATCTGTTGATGGTCGACAGCGCCTATGAGCCGACGCGGTCCTTTTGTAACGGGATGCTCGCGCGCTATGGCGTCGAAACCACCTATTATGATCCGCTGGTGGGGGCTGGCATCGCCGATCTGATCACCCCCGCAACGAAGCTGATCTTCCTCGAATCGCCGGGCAGCCTGACTTTCGAGGTGCAGGATATTCCGGCGATCGTCGCGGCGGCGCGCGATCGCGGCGTGCTGACGATGCTCGACAACACCTGGGCGACCCCCTTGCTCTTTCCCGCACTCGCGCAGGGCATCGACGTGACGATGATGAGCCTCACCAAATATGTCGGCGGCCATTCGGATGCGATGATGGGATCGCTGACCGCGACCAGGGCGGTGTGGCCGCGGCTTCGGCAGGCGACCTATCAGCTCGGTCATGCTGTCTCGCCCGACGATTGCGCGCTGATGCTGCGCGGGCTTCGCACGCTCGACGTGCGGATGGAACGGCACGGGGCAAATGGGCTTAAGGTCGCGAACTGGCTCGCGGGCAGGGCGGAGGTCGCGCGCGTGCTCCACCCCGCGCTGCCCGGTGATTGCGGCCATGCGATCTGGGTTCGCGATTTTCTGGGCACCAGCGGCTTGTTCGGCTTCACGCTGAAGGGCGCCGACGAGGCCGCGCGCACGCGCTTCATCGACGCGCTCGCGCATTTCGGCATCGGCTTCAGTTGGGGCGGCTATGAAAGCCTCGTCGTGCCCAGCGACCCGGCGGGCATCCGCACCGCGACGGCGTGGACCGACTCTGATCCACTCGTCCGCCTGTCGATCGGGCTCGAGGATCCGGCCGACCTGATCGCCGACCTCGAACGCGGCTTTGCGGCGATGGTCGGATGAGTATTTCGGCTGACCTGCGCGGCGGAATTACGCGGACGATCGAGTCGATGCAGACGATCGGGCTCGACGTCGGGTCGTCGCGGCTGTCGCTCTATGGGCTGTTCTCCGCGATCATCGTAGCGGTGCTGCTCTATCTCGCGGTCAAGCTGACCATGCGCGCGATCAAATGGCTGCTCCGCCGCAACACCCAGATCGACGCGACCCAGCGGCTGCTGACCGAGAAGCTGATCGCGATTGCGCTGTTCGTCTTTGCGCTGCTCTTCGGCATCGACCTCCTCGGCATCGATCTCACCGCGCTTGCGGTCTTCTCGGGCGCCGCAGGCCTCGCGATCGGTTTCGGGCTGCAAAAGACCGTCGGCAATCTGATTGCGGGGATCATCCTGTTGATGGACCGGTCGATCAAGCCCGGCGATGTGATCGTCGTCGGCGATGGCAGCAGCATGGGCGGGTCGGCGGCGCTGAACGGGATTCCGAACGTTGGACGCGTCGCCAAGATCGGGGTGCGCGCGGTCAGCGTCGTGACGCGCGACGGCAAGAAGCATCTGATCCCGAACGAATTGCTGATGACCCAGCCGGTCGAGAATTGGAGCTATTCGAGCCGCGAAGTTCGCGTGCGGATGCGCGTGCCGGTCGCCTATGAAAGCGATCTGCGGCTCGCCCAGCAACTGATCGTCGACACCGCCAAGGCCAATCCGCGCATCCTCGCCGACCCCGAGCCGGTGGTGTGGATCACCGCCTTTGGCGAGCGCGCGGTCGAGCATGAGCTTCGCTACTGGATTTCGGACCCCGAAGCGGGGCTCGGCAATATTCAGGGTGACGTGTTTCTGGGCATCTGGGACAAGTTCCAGGATGCGGGGATCGTCATTCCCTATCCGCGACAGGATGTGCGGTTGGTCGGGGCGCCGGACGAGGCGCCATAAATCTCGTTATTGCGAGCGGAGCGAAGCAATCTCCAGCATCGGCAGCGAAGCGACGCAAGCAGGAGATTGCCGCGTCGCTTCGCTCCTCGCAATGACGGGTGTTGGGGCGGGCTTTAGAAGCCGACCTTCTTCGCGCGTTCGATGCACTCGACGATGATGCGCTTGGCTTCGTCGACGTCGCCCCAGCCGTTGAGCTTCGCCCATTTGCCAGGCTCGAGGTCTTTATAGTGGGTGAAAAAATGCTCGATCTGCTGCATCACGATCGGCGGCATGTCGGTGTAGCTCGTCACTTCCGAATAATAGGGGAAGGTCTTGTTGACGGGGACGCACAGCAATTTCTCGTCGCCGCCGGCATCGTCTTCCATCAACAGCACGCCGATCGGGCGGCACTTGACTACCGCGCCGGCGATGATCGGCGAGCGTGCGACGACCAGCGCGTCGAGCGGATCGCCATCTTCGCCCAGCGTGTGCGGGACAAAGCCATAATTGGCGGGATAGCGCATCGGCGTGTGCAGGAAGCGGTCGACGAACAGCGCGCCCGAGGCCTTGTCGAATTCATATTTCACCGGCTCGCCGCCGATCGGCACTTCGATCAGCACGTTGAGGCTGTCGGGGGGGCTGTCACCGGCGGGAATCAGGTCGATACGCATGGGAGAGAATCCTTTGGTTTTTGAATCGGACGCCCCTTAGCCGCTCGCATCGCGCGAAGTCGAGACGCGAACCGATGAAGCGGTGCCTAAAGTGCCCGGCGCGGGGCCAATAGCCGATCGAACCAGTCGGGGCCACTGCCCGTTTTCTCAAGATGCGGCCAGCGCAGCCCGCCATGATATTCGATGTCGATACTGCGATAGCGTCCGCCGCGCTCGACGATCAGCCTGACCGGCGTCTTGCCGTCGGTGGCGGCGCGGATCGCGGCCTCGATGCGCTCGCGGCTATAGCTGACGCCATCGACCGCGATGATCTTCGTCCCGTTGATGATGTCGGCGCGAAAGGCGGGGCCGTCCCATAAGATGCTGCCCGCCACGCCGTCCTTGTCGATGGTCATTCCCAGTGAGTGGGTCAGGTCGGCATTTTTCGCCTGCGCCATGCGGTCGCGGTCATAGGCATTGGGGGCGTCACGCCAGACGAGCCGGTAACCTGCGGCCTCGATGCCGCCGACCGGCGCCGGGCGGCCGGATGTCTGCATCCGATCGCGCAGGAACTTCGCCCAGTCATGGGGATGAACCGCGTTCAGCGCCGCGATAACATCGTCGAAATCATAGCTGTCCTGTCCCCAGTCGACCTCGCGTCCGCCGAAAAAGGCGCGCGCGAAATCGTCGAGGCTCTTCGTGTCGCGGGTAGCGCTGCGGATCAGCATGTCCGCCTCCAGCCACATCAGCGACCCTTCGTTATAATAATCCTCGGTCCGCGTCGCGCTGGGGAAAGAACGCGCCTTGCGCCCCGCAATGACCGGGTCGAGCGTCGTATCCTCGACCGACCGCCAGGCGCGGCCTGCCTGCACGCTGTAGAAACCGGCGTTGGTCGCCCATTCGGCGAGGACCATATCCTTCGACTGCATCCCCGATCGGCCGGCGAGGATCAGGTCCCAATAGCTTGTCTGGCCTTCATAGACCCACAGCAGATTGCCCTGCATCGGGGTGCGGAAATCGGGGGTCCACAGCTTGTCGGGGCGACGATATTTGCCGTTCCAGCTGTGGATCAACTCGTGCGGGAGCAGCCCGCGTTCGCTGTCATTGTCATTCCATTTGGTGAAATAATCGGGGTTGCGGCTGTTCTCGCTCGACCGATGATGTTCGAGCCCGATGCCGCCCAATTCGTCGGTCAGCGCGAGCAGAAATTCATAGCGGTCGAAATGACGGGTGCCGAACAGGGCGACCGCTTCGGACACCAGCGCGGCGTGGCGCGCGATATGGTCGGGGCTGGCCTCCAGATATTTGGCGTCGTCGGCGACGACATTCAGCGTCACATTCTGGCCGAGATCCCATTTGCGGAAATATTTTCCGGCGAACATCGGGCTGTCGACCAGCACTTCATAATTGGTCGGCGCATAGCTGTAGCGATTGCCCGAGACCTTGAGCCCGTCGAGTGCCGCGGCCCCGGTCCAGCCCTCGGGCAATGTCACCTCCAGCTGCACCGGAATCTGGCGGGTGAAATAGCCCGCGGGATAGAGGCTGACCTGTTCCCATTGCAGATTCATCATTGCCGGGGTCGCAACCACCCGGCCTTCGCTCGTTCGCGTCGGCGACAGGAAATCGAAGGCGACCTCGATGCTCTTCACTCCGGCGGGGACGTCGATGTCGAACGCGTAGACATCGGTCGGCTGGCGCGTCCAGCTCAGCGTCTTGCCGCCGACGGTCGCGTTAAACGCGGCCACCTCGGCGATCGCGCCGCGCGGGGCATGCTTGCCGGGCAGCCATTCGGGGTAGAGCAGGGTCAGTTTGCCCGCCTTGGTGACCGGAATCGTCTGACGAACATGAAAAATGCCGCGCGCGAAATCGCGCGCATCGACCTTGAGCTGCATCGTGCCGGGATAAGGCTTGTCGGCGGGCAGCGGAATGGTGAGCGGCTGGATGACCGGTTGCGGGCGGCTGTTGCCGTCCTGCGCATAAGCGGTGGGGGAGGCGATCATGGTCGCTGCGGCGAGCAGTGCGATTTTCATGGTGTAATTCTTGCCGCCAAATGGCCGTGAGGTCCAGCCGCAGCTGGCGAGCGCTTCTGGTTCCCGATTCAGGAACCCGCGATCATGTTGATCGAGAAGGCAAGGATACCGATGTTGAAGACAAAGGCCTCGACGCAATGGCCGGTCGAAACGCGACGGATCGCGCGGCTGGTTATGTCGATATCGGCAGTCTGAAACGTCATGCCCAGGATCAGCGAAAAATGGAGGAAATCCAGATAATCGGGCGCTTTGGTGCTGGGGATCGACAGCCCGCCGGCGTGGCCGCCCTGCGCCTTGTCGGGGCTGTAATAGAGATGGGCATAGTGAATGGTGTAGACGATGCTGGTGAAAAGCCAGACGAGCCCGAGGGTCACGATCACCAGCAGCTTCGAATAATCGCCCTTGCCGGTCACGACCAGTGCCAAGGCGCCCATCACGACCGCACTCACCGCCACCGAGATGAGCAGCAGCGCAGTGCGATTGGCATCATTCGTGCTGGCGTGATGCGCGATCTTCTGGGGGTCGCTGTTCCGAAACAGCGGGATCGTCGACAGAATGAAAAGCGCGGTAGCCGCGTCGAAACCGATCAGGAAATCGCGAAGCGCGGTGTCGCCCCGGCTCGCCGCCCAGAGCGCGGCGACGACCAGCGCCGCAGCATAGGCGAGGAAGCGCGGCGGTGCGATGCGGTTGCCGAGGGCCATCCGCGAAGCTTAGCGAAGCGGGGGGCGATCGCATAGGGGGCCGGCACATGCCGCAACGACGCGGCGCGTCCTCTGCAAGCGCGCTTTGCGTTTCGCCGAAAAAGCATTAGACGCCGCGGCCATGAGCAAGGACAAATCCGCGAAGATTCCAACCCCGCAGCCCGTGCGCGGCACCCAGGACATGCTCGGCGATTTCGCCGACCGTTTCGCGCATGTGGTTGACACTTTCGACCGGGTGCGCCGCCTCTATGGTTACAAGCGTATCGAGGTGCCCGTGATCGAGCCGACCGCGGTGTTCGCGCGCTCGCTCGGCGAGACGACCGACGTCGTGTCGAAGGAAATGTATTCGTTCGAGGATCGCGGCGGCGAATCGATTACGCTGCGCCCCGAATTCACCGCGGGCATCGCGCGCGCCTATATCAGCAACGGCTGGCAGCAGTTCGCGCCGCTCAAGGTCGCAACCCACGGCCCGCTGTTCCGCTACGAGCGTCCGCAAAAGGGGCGCTATCGCCAGTTTCACCAGCTCGACGCTGAAGTGATCGGCAGCGATAGTCCGCTCGCCGACGCCGAACTGCTGGTCTTCGCCGATCAGCTGCTCAAGGAATTGGGCATATCTGAAGGCGTGACGCTGACGCTCAACACGCTCGGCGATGCGGCGAGCCGCGACGCCTGGCGCGCGGCGCTGGTCGAACATTTCGAAGCGCATCGCGGCGATCTGTCCGAAGACAGCCTCGCGCGACTCGACAAGAATCCGCTGCGCATCCTGGACAGCAAGGATCCGAAAGACCGGCCGGTCGCCGATAGCGCACCCGATATTGACGCCTATCTGACCAGCGAGGCGCAGGATTTCTTCGGCGCGGTGACCGCGGGCCTCGACGCTGCAGGCGTCGCGTGGGAACGCAATGCGCGGCTCGTGCGGGGGCTCGATTATTATCGCCACACCGCGTTCGAATTCGTCACCGACCGTTTGGGCGCACAGGGCACCGTGCTCGGCGGCGGGCGCTATGACGGGCTGATCGAAGCGCTCGGCGGGCCGCCGACCGCAGCGGTCGGCTGGGCGGCCGGGATCGAGCGGCTTGCGATGTTGGTGGGCGACGACGTCATCGACAACCGTCTCGACTTCGTGATTGCCGTTGAGGACGATAGTCAGCTTGCGCTAGCGATGAAGATGCTGGCGGCGCTGCGCAATGGGGGCTTCGCGACCGAAATCGTCGCGAGCGGATCACCTCGCAAGCGTTTCGATAAGGCGGCGAAGATTCCTGCGCGAGCGCTGGTTGCTATCGGTATGCGTGATGGCGTCTCCTACACCAATATGCGTGGTGACGAGGAGTTGACGATTGTGGCCAACCGGACCATTCGCGCGCTCTGATGGCATCCGTTTCCGCCAAGCAGATCGATGCGATCATCGAACGCCACGCTGCGCTGCAGGCGCGCATGGCGACTGGCGATATGGCGCCCGCCGATTTCGTCGCGGCGTCGAAGGAATTTGCCGAGCTCGAACCCGTCGCGACCGCGGCGCGCGAAGTCGTGCGGCTGCGCGGCGAACTCACCTCGCTGGGCGAAATGCTCGCCGATCCCGAGATGAAGGCGATGGCGGCTGAAGAAATCGCCGCGGTCGAGGAGGCGCTGCCCGCCGCCGAGCATGACCTCGCGATCAAGCTGCTGCCCAAGGATGTCGCCGATGCGCGCGCCGCGATGCTCGAAATCCGCGCCGGCACCGGCGGCGACGAAGCGGCGCTGTTCGCGGGCGATTTGCTGCGCATGTACAGCCGCTATGCCGATGCGCAGGGCTGGAAGGTCGAGGTCATTTCGGCGAACGAGACCGATGGTGGCGGCTATAAGGAAGTTGTCGCCAGCCTGTCGGGGCAGGGCGTCTTCGCCAAGCTCAAGTTCGAGAGCGGCGTCCACCGCGTCCAGCGTGTCCCCGCGACCGAAAGCCAGGGCCGCATCCATACCAGCGCGGCGACCGTAGCGGTGTTGCCCGAGGCCGAGGAAGTCGATGTCGCGATCAGCGATAGCGACCTCAAGATCGACATTTACCGCGCGTCGGGAGCAGGCGGCCAGCACGTCAACACCACTGACAGCGCAATCCGCATCACCCATATCCCCAGCGGCCTCGTCGTCATCCAGCAGGACCAGCGCAGCCAGCACAAGAACCGCGCGAAGGCGATGCAGGTGCTGCGCGCGCGGCTCTATGATCTGGAGCGCGCAAAGATCCACGATGCCGAAGCGTCGGCGCGCAAGTCGATGGTCGGGTCGGGCGACCGCTCCGAACGCATCCGCACCTATAATTTCCCGCAAGGCCGGGTGACCGACCACCGCATCAATCTGACCCTCCACCGCCTGCCCGAAATATTGGAAGGGCAGATGGACGAGTTGATCGACGCGCTGATCGCCGAGGATCAGGCGCAGCGGCTGGCGGGACTGGGTGACTGACGTTCAGGCCGCGCTGCGCGACGCGGCGCAGCGACTCGCGAGCGTGTCGGACACCCCGCGCCTCGATGCCGAATTGCTGATGGCGCATGCACTGGATGTCGAGCGACAGGCGTTGCTGCTCGACCCGACGCGTTTTGCGGTACCGGAAGGCTTCGCGGCGCTGATCGAGCGCCGGCTGGCATCTGAGCCCATCGCCTATATTGTAGGCTATCGCGATTTCTGGACGATCCGGCTGACGGTCGGTCCCGGCATGCTGATCCCGCGTCCAGATAGCGAGACGTTGATCGAGGCCGCGATCGACCATTTCGAGGCAGTGGCACCGCGGCGCATTCTCGATCTCGGAACTGGTCCGGGCACGTTGCTCCTCGCTGCGCTATCGCAATGGCCCGATGCGCATGGTCTGGGGATCGACGAGTCGGAAAAGGCGATCGCCTATGCCGAAGACAATGCGCATGACCTTGATATGGAGTTGCGCGCGAGTTTCCGTCTTGGAGATTGGGCGAAAGGGCTCAACGGCCAATTCGACCTCATCCTCTGCAACCCGCCCTATATCGGCGACACTGAAAAATTGATGCCCGACGTCGCCGATCACGAACCCTCGGGCGCGCTTTTCGCCGGCCCTGACGGCCTCGATGACTATCGGCGGATCATTCCCGATCTGCCGCGTTTGCTGGCGCCGGATGGTGTCGCGATCCTTGAAATCGGCGCCACGCAACATATCTCGGTAAGGAAGCTTGCCGAAGCGGCGGGTTTCAAAGTCGCATGCCACCAGGATCTGGGAGGACGCGACAGGGCGCTGTTGCTGACCCGCGCCTGACAATCGTGCAAGAAATTGCTTGGTTCCGCGCCCAAAGCGCGGTAGGGGCGGGTTACAGGCTTGATCGGGGTCCCTTTGGCGATGCAAAGCATCGATACTGGTCCGTCGGGTCTGCTTCCCATTTACGATGCTGGTGCGGAACCCCAGGGTTTCGCGCAAGCGGTAGAGGGCAAGAGCCGCGTGAGAAGCGCGGGCGCGACGCGCAAATGGCGCAGTCGGCCAAAAGGGGTTGGCGTAGCTTATTAGCTTATTCGACAGGATGTCTCAGTTGAACATGAACAACCGGCAGAGCGGTCGCCGTCGCGGCCGCAACAACAACGGCAGCAACAACAATAATAACCGGCCGCAATCGGGCGGGCGCGGTGGTGTCGATCAGGCGAACCGTATCGACAGCCGCGCACGCGGCAACGGCGCCCAGATGATCGAGAAATACCGCAATCTTGCGCGCGATGCGCAGTTGGCGGGTGATCGGGTCCAGACCGAATATTATCTGCAGTTTGCCGACCATTATTTCCGCGTCGTGAGCGATTTCCGCATCCGGCAGGAAGAAAAGAACGCCCAGAACGGCCAGGAACGCAGCCATGACCGGAGCCGCGAAATTCGCGGCGTCGAAGATTTCGACGGCCATGACGACAGCGATCTCGACATCGAAAATGATCGCGGCAACGACGATGACGGTCAGCGTGATCGTAACGAGCAACGCGGCGAACAGCGCAATGACCGCAATGACCGCAATGAGCAGCGTGGCGATCGTAGCGAACCGCGCGGCAACCGCGATCGCCGCGACGATGATGACAATCGTGGCAATCGCCAGCCGCAGAGCCGCGCGCCCCGCCGCGATCGTGACGAAGGCCGGAACGAGGTTCCGAGCCGCGAAGCCCAGAGCCGTGAGGTTCAGGGTCGTGATGATAGCGACGAGAATGAAGCCGCTGTGGAAGCGGCGCCCGCGCCGCGCGCGCCGCGCCGCGCTCCGCGACGCACGCGTCCCGTCGAAGCGGATGAAGGCAGCGCCAGCATCGACACGTCGGTGCTTCCGCCTGCGATCGGCCGTCCGGAACGCAGCGTAGAAGCGGATACCGACGACGAAGCACCGGCGCCCAAGCCGCGCCGCACGCGCCGCACGCTCGCGACGCGCACCACCGACGTCGAAGCGGCCGAGTAACGACCCTATTTGACGCTGGTCTTTGGGCCGGACATGACATAGCCTCCCCGCGATATATTTTGCGGGGAGGCTTTTTTATGCGCGCTTTGACAATGGCTTGCGTGCCGGCTGTGTTGATGGCTGTATCTGCGGTCTTCCCCGCGGCGGCACAGGACCCGACGCAAGGGAATGCGCAGGGCGACCTTGCCATCACCATCTATAATGGTGGCCAGTCGCTGGTGCAGGATATTCGCCAAATCAATTTTCCTGCCGGTCGCACGCGACAGGAATTTCCCGACGTGTCGGCGCAAATCCGCCCCCAGACCGTGTCTTTCGCCGCCGATGGTACGGCGATCGTCGAACAGAATTTCGACTATGACCTGCTGTCGCCCAACGCCTTGATGCAAAAAGCGGTAGGCGAGACGGTGACGTTGCTTCGCATCAATCCCGCGACGGGCGCCGAAACGCGCGAGCGGGCAAAGATACTGGCGGTCAATGGCGGGGTCGTTTTGCAAGTCGGTCCGCGGATCGAGATTTTGCGCGACGACGGACTGCCGGTCCGCGTGATCTTCGACAAGATTCCACCGAACCTGCGCGCCAAGCCGACGTTGTCGATCACCGTCGAAAGCAAAAGCGCCGGAACGCGGCCCGCGACGCTCTCCTATCTGACCAACGGTCTCGGCTGGGCGGCCGACTATGTCTCGCTCTTTGACGAAAAGGCGGGGACGATCGACGTCCAGGGCTGGGTCACGCTGACCAACAATACCGGCACGACCTTCGACAATGCGAAAACCCTGCTTGTCGCGGGGACGCCTTCGGGGGGCGGAACGGCGGGCTATGGCAGGTCTTATCGTTCGCCCGGTCCGGGCAATCTGCGCCGCGCGGGTACCGAAACCGCGCCGCGCGAACAGCTTGGCGACTATTATCTTTATCCGCTGCCCGAACGCACGACGATCGCCAACGCGCAGACCAAGCAGGTGAGCTTTCTTGACGTCTCGAAGGTGCCGGCGCAGAAAATCTATCAATTCACCGTCGACGGCTTCAACAACATGACCGAGCCAGCGAGCGCGGCGAGCGTGATCAAATTCACCTCGAGCCGCGAGGGCGGCCTTGGCGATGCGCTGCCCGCCGGAACCGTGCGCTTTTATCAGCGCGATTTGCGCGGCGATCCGCAGTTCATCGGCGAAAATGCAATCGGTCACACGCCGATGGGCAGCGAACTCGGGCTCAAGACCGGCGATGCCTTCGACGTAAAGGTCAAGGCGACCGTCGTGTCGCGCGAGCGGCGTTCGCCCTCGATCTGGCGCTCGTCGATGTCCTACCTGCTGACCAATGCGCGGCCGCAGCCGGTGACGCTTGACCTGATCCAGGATGGGCTCGATTGGTATTGGGACGACACCCGCATTATCACCGAAAGCCAGAAGAGCGTGCGGCGCGATAGCGACGGAACCCAGTGGCGGGTCACGGTGCCGGCGAACGGCGAGGCCACCATCACCGCCACGTTCGAAACGCGCTACTGACCCGCGCGCCGATGCGCCGCATCGCCCCCCTCTTGTTTCTGCTCGCCGCATCGCCCGCGGCGGCGCAATCGGTCGTCACCTCGGTGGCGCCCGAAAAGGTCGCCGTCAGCGTCTTTCGCGATCCTGATCGCGACGAGGGCGGCGAGATCAACCGCGACTGGCTGAACGGCTTTGCGCTGATTTCCGAAACGCGAACGATCGATTTGCCGGCGGGCGAATCGACGCTGCGCTTCGAGGGCGTGGCCGAAGGCATGGTCGCGGTGTCGGCGATCGTCACCGGGCTGCCCGGCGGTGCGGTGCAGAAGAATCGCGACGCGGCGCTGCTCTCGCCCGCCAGTCTTCTCGACGGCTCGCTCGGCAACCGCGTTCATATCCGCCGCACCGACCGTGCGACGGGAAAGGTGACCGAGGAGAATGTGGTTATCCGGTCGGGACCCGCGGGGGCGGTAATTTTGCAGACGAGCGCGGGCTATGAATCGCTGCGTTGTACCGGGCTTCCCGAAACCCTGATCTATGATGGTGTGCCCAAGGGACTGACCGCCAAGCCGACGCTATCGGTGATGACGCGCAGTCCGGCGGCGCAGCGCGCGACGGTGACGCTGACCTATCTTTCGACCGGCTTCGACTGGGCAAGCAATTATGTCGCGCGTGTGGGGCCCGACGGCCGGACGCTGGACCTGTTCGCCTGGCTGACCGTCGCCAACAGCAATGGCGAAAGCTTCGTCGATGCGCATATGTCGGTGCTGGCCGGGACATTGAATGTGGCCAGTGACTTCGATTCGCTTGTCGAAGCGCCGCCGCAGCCACAACTCAACCTCTCCTGCTTTCCGACCGGTAGTGGTCGCAATGGCATCCCCCTGATGCCGCCGCCGCCGCCCGCTCCGCCTCCTTCACCGGCGCCGATGATGGAAGGGGCGGATATTATCGTCACCGCCCAACGCCGCAGTGCACCGCTGGAGATGGTTTCGGCGATTGCGGTGGCCGATACCGCCAAGCTTGAGGATTTGGGCGACCTTAAACTCTATCGCGTGCCCTTTCCGGTCACGGTCGCGGCGAACGGACAGAAACAGGTCGCGCTGTTGATCAAGGACCGTGTACCGTTCGAAACCATCTATCGGTTGCGCGCCAGTCCGGGTGATGAAGAGACGGCGCGGACAACCGAAATATTGCTGCGCATGCAAAATAAGGAGGCGTTACGGCTGGGGGTTCCGCTGCCCAGCGGACAGGTCGCGGTGTTCGAACAGGCGCATGGCCGCGAACTATTGGCGGGCGAGGGGGTGATGCGCGACCATGCGGTCGGTGAAAAGGTCGACCTGGTGATCGGCGAGAGCAGCCAGGTGCGCGTCGATATGGAAAACTACGTTCCGCCCAAAAATCTTGAAAACGCGTATCGGGTCACGGTGTCGAACGCCAACCCCTTTGCGGTGACCTTCGAGCTCGGCTTTGATGTTTACAACACCGTTGCGCTCGATTCGCGGCTGCGCAAGCTGCCACGCAAGGACGGGATGCCGACCTGGACCGTCCGCGTCCCGGCGAACGCGACCCGGACGTTCGATTATCGCGTGCGCGAGGATTAAACCGGCGGCAACGTGCGCGGCCGGTGATTCTCGTCGAGCGCGACGAAGGTGAAGACGCCCTCGGTCACTTTCACATCATCCTCGCCGCGGCCGCGGGTCGCGATGACTTCCAGTCGGATCGCCAGCGATGTGCGACCGCGCCTTTCTATATGCGCGTAGATCGAGATGATATCGCGCAGCAGGATCGGTGCGATGAATTCCATCGTCTCGATCGCGACCGTAGCGACCGCGCCCTGCGCCTCGCGTCCCGCGACGATGCCGCCGGCGATGTCCATCTGGCTGAGCACCCAGCCGCCGAAGATATGGCCGTTGGCGTTGATGTCGGCGGGGCGCGGGACGACGCGTAAAATCGGGTCGCGCGGGCAGTCTGCTTTGTCGGTCATGGTTTCAAATCCGGATCATCTTCGAATGGGTCTTCAATCGCCTCGTCATGGCCGCTGCCGCTCGAAAGAAAGACGAGCCCCATCAGCGCCGCACCGAGCATGACCGACAGACCGACGCCGGCGGCGGTTGCGATCATCATGTGCAGCGTCAGCGCCGCGCCCATCGACAGGCGCAACCAGCCGAGCGCAAGAATGACTGCGCCGAGCGATACCAGCGCCATGCCGCGCATCAACCGGCGATAGCGCGTCCAGGCGACTTTGGCGGTGTCGTGATTGTCGAGTGGAGAGGGTTTGACCATGGCGCCTCATGAACCAAGCGGCGAGCGAGGCCAAGCGCGAATGGCGCCCGTCCTGCCGCGCCCCTTTCGGCATGGGCGCGAATCATGATAGGCTCGGTATCCGGAGAATCGACATGGGGAGCGGCATGGAATGACGATCGGAGCGATACTGCACGGGCGGACGGGCCCGGTAATTTCGGCGCGCAAGGAAGACAGCGTGCGTGCTGTTGTCGATTTGCTGGCGCAGAACCGCATCGGCGCGGTGCCGGTTCTGGAAAATGACATGATCGTTGGCATTTTTTCCGAACGCGATCTGGTTCGTCTGATGTCTTCTTATGGCCCCGAGGCGCTCGACCGCACGCTTGACGACGTGATGACCAAATCGCCGGTGACCTGCGATTCGAATATGGCAGTCATGGGCGCCTTGTCGCAAATGACGCAAAAGCGGATCCGCCACTTGCCGGTCGTCGACAATGCCCGCCTCGTCGGCTTCATATCGATCGGCGACCTCGTCAAATATCGTATCGACCGGATCGAGGCCGAAGCGGCGGCGATGCGCGACTATATCACCGGAGCGAGTTGACCAGCGCGCGGCGCGCGGCTTCCGATCAGGACCGGAGGCTGGAATAGAGCGCACGCGCGGCGCTTTTCGGGTCGCGCAGCAGATGCGCCAGACGGCTTCCCGTGGCGCGCGCTTCCTCCTGACCCAGTGCCTGCCAATAAGCACGCCAGCCTTTGCGCGAGAACCAATAGCGATAATGGCCGACCTTTTCGTCGATCGCCGAATCGAGCCGGCTCCGGTTCGCCGGGGTGAGCGCCAGCGGGATGCTACCGTCGCGCAGGCCCAGATAGACGTGCAACATCTGTTGGGCCCACAAGGCGTCGGTTCCGGCGCTCGTCAGATTATCGCCCTGGCGATAGACATTGGCCGCGTCGAAAAACTGACAGGAAAATCCACCCCGATCGGTCAGCTTGAGCCAGAACAGCCAATCCCCGGCGCGGCGATATTCGGGGAACCAGCCGACGGCTTCGGCGGCGTCGCGCCGGAACATGGCCGAGCAGGACGGGATCATGCTGACCAGCAACAGCGTCGATTGCGGATCGTTGAGCCGGTGCCAGCCGGAACCATCGGGTGCGCCCTCCATGGGGCTGGTCTCGACATCCCGCGCGAGTCGGCTTTCGACAAGGCGCGGCGGCAGGCCGGGGCCGGGTTCGGGCATGACGAACGCATCGGCAAAGCTCACGACCAGCGACGGATCGGCGATCAGCGGCGCGATGAGCCTTTCCATCGCATCAGGGCGAAATTCATCATCCGAATCGAGAAAGGCGATGAGGGGCGTCGATGCCGCCTTCATTCCGATGTTCCGCACCACGCCTTCGCCGCCGTTGCGTTCGGCGGCGATGAAGGTGACGGGCGCGGCGTTGCGCGTCGACCAGCGCGCAACCACATCGGCCGTGTCGTCGGTCGACGCATCATCGACCACGATGATTTCGGCGGGTGCCAAGGTTTGCGCCGCGATGCTGTCGAGCGCGCGTTCGATCAGGCCGCTGCGGTTGTAGGTCACGATGATGACGGTGAAACGCATGATGGGTCGGTGCTCCATGATGATAATGACGGGGGCTATTTCCGGACCATATGGCGCCCGCCGGTTCGGGCCCATGCGGTCGCGGCCAGATTGCGGATGTCACCGGTGAGCGGGTTCCCGGTGACGAACAGCGCGCCAAGCCACAGGCATATGCCCGCGAAAACCGGCAGCAGCATTTCGGAAAAGCTCATCGTCGCCGCAGGCGTGACCCAGCGATACCAGGCGAGGAGAGGGGCGACGGCCATTGCTGCGGCGAACAGATTGCGCGCGTAAATGGCGGCAAGCGCCCCCCAGCCGAAACGCGTCAGCCGGCGCAGAAAGAAGAGATAGATCAGGAACCATATACAGGCATAGGCGACATACGCCGCCGCCGCCGATTCGACTCCGCGCGATGCTCCG
>NZ_NISJ01000010.1:30000-174228 GCF_002205635.1 Sphingopyxis witflariensis
GCTGCGATAAGCGTTGGGGAGCTGTGAGCGAGCTTTGATCCAACGATTTCCGAATGGGGAAACCCACCCTCACCATTTAATTTCGCCGCCGAGTAATCGGCGTCGAAGGTTAAATGGGAAGGGTATCACCGAAGTGAATACATAGCTTTGGTGAAGCGAACCCAGGGAACTGAAACATCTCAGTACCTGGAGGAAAGGACATCAACAGAGACTCCGTTAGTAGTGGCGAGCGAACGCGGACCAGGCCAATGCCTTTGATTCAGCTAACAGAAGCTTCTGGAAAGGAGCGCCATAGTGGGTGACAGCCCCGTATGTGAAAGCGATGTCAAAGGATATGAGTAGGGCGGGACACGTGAAATCCTGTCTGAACGTAGGGGGACCACCCTCTAAGCCTAAGTACTCCTGTATGACCGATAGTGAACTAGTACCGTGAGGGAAAGGTGAAAAGCACCCCGATGAGGGGAGTGAAACAGTACCTGAAACCGAACGCCTACAAGCAGTTGGAGGGTCCTTGAGACCTGACAGCGTACCTCTTGCATAATGGGTCAGTGACTTAGTGTAACAAGCAAGCTTAAGCCGTTAGGTGTAGGCGCAGCGAAAGCGAGTCTGAATAGGGCGACTGAGTTTGTTGCATTAGACCCGAAACCCGGTGATCTATGCATGACCAGGTTGAAGGTGCAGTAACATGCACTGGAGGACCGAACCGTTCAATGTTGAAAAATTGTCGGATGAGTTGTGCTTAGGGGTGAAAGGCCAATCAAACCGGGAAATAGCTGGTTCTCCGCGAAATCTATTGAGGTAGAGCGTCAGACGAATACCTTGGGGGGTAGAGCACTGGATGGATGCGGGGGTCGCGAGATCTACCAATTCTAACCAAACTCCGAATACCCAAGAGTAATATCTGGCAGACAGACGGCGGGTGCTAAGGTCCGTCGTCAAAAGGGAAACAGCCCTGACCTACAGCTAAGGTCCCCAAGTCACGTCTAAGTGGTAAAGCATGTGGGAATCCCAAAACAACCAGGAGGTTGGCTTAGAAGCAGCCATCCTTTAAAGAAAGCGTAACAGCTCACTGGTCTAAATAAGGGTTCCTGCGGCGAAAATGTAACGGGGCTCAAGACGTGCACCGAAGCTTAGGGTGTGATCGTTTACGATCACGCGGTAGCGGAGCGTTCCGTAGGCTGATGAAGCGATCTGGTAATGGGTCGTGGAGGTATCGGAAGTGCGAATGCTGACATGAGTAGCGATAAAGAGGGTGAGATGCCCTCTCGCCGAAATTCCAAGGGTTCCTGCTTAAAGCTAATCTGAGCAGGGTAAGCCGGCCCCTAAGACGAGCCCGAAGGGGGTAGTCGATGGGAACCACGTTAATATTCGTGGGCCTGGAGGTGTGTGACGGATCTCGTAAATTGTTTGCTCTTATTGGATTGAGCAGGCTTTGAAGAGGTTCCAGGAAATAGCCCCTCCATTATAGACCGTACCCTAAACCGACACAGGTGGAATGGTAGAGTATACCAAGGCGCTTGAGAGAAGTCTCCTGAAGGAACTCGGCAAATTGCCTCCGTACCTTCGGAAGAAGGAGGCCCCACTTCTGGGCAACCAGTTGTGGGGGGCACAGGCCAGGGGGTAGCGACTGTTTAGCAAAAACACAGGGCTCTGCTAAGTCGGCTTCAAGACGACGTATAGGGCCTGACGCCTGCCCGGTGCCTGAAGGTTAAGTGGAGTGGTGCAAGCTGCGAAATGAAGCCCAGGTAAACGGCGGCCGTAACTATAACGGTCCTAAGGTAGCGAAATTCCTTGTCGGGTAAGTTCCGACCTGCACGAATGGCGTAACGACTTCCCCACTGTCTCCAGGAGATGCTCAGCGAAATTGAATTCTCCGTGAAGATGCGGAGTACCCGCGGTTAGACGGAAAGACCCCGTGCACCTTTACTGCAGCTTCAGAGTGGCATTAGGAAAGAACTGTGTAGCATAGGTGGGAGGCTTTGAAGCGTCGGCGCCAGCTGACGTGGAGCCATAGGTGAAATACCACCCTGTTGTTTTCTGATGTCTAACCTCGATCCATGAAACTGGATCAGGGACCCTCTGTGGCGGGTAGTTTGACTGGGGCGGTCGCCTCCTAAAGAGTAACGGAGGCGCGCGATGGTAGGCTCAGGACGGTTGGAAACCGTCTGCAAGAGTGCAATGGCATAAGCCTGCCTGACTGCGAGACTGACGAGTCGAGCAGAGACGAAAGTCGGTCATAGTGATCCGGTGGTCCCGAGTGGAAGGGCCATCGCTCAACGGATAAAAGGTACGCCGGGGATAACAGGCTGATGATTCCCAAGAGCTCATATCGACGGAATCGTTTGGCACCTCGATGTCGGCTCATCACATCCTGGGGCTGGAGCAGGTCCCAAGGGTTTGGCTGTTCGCCAATTAAAGTGGTACGTGAGCTGGGTTCAGAACGTCGTGAGACAGTTTGGTCCCTATCTGCCGTGGGCGTCGAAATTTGAGAGGAGTTGACCCTAGTACGAGAGGACCGGGTTGAACATACCTCTGGTGTACCTGTCGTGGCGCCAGCCGCGCAGCAGGGTAGCTATGTATGGACGGGATAACCGCTGAAAGCATCTAAGCGGGAAGCCTCCCTCAAGATAAGATTTCTTAGAGCCGTGGAAGACCACCACGTTGATAGATCGGATGTAGAAGCGCAGCAATGTGTGGAGCTAACCGATACTAATTGCTCTATTCGCACTTAAGAGTCCCACCATCAACGACAATCCTGAATGGCCAAAAGCCTCAGGAACGTCCGCGAAGTGGATGATTGTAGTCAGACAAATATTGCACGGACATCGATTGAAACCCGATTTTGACCCACGCCGGCCTCATTGCTTGGTGACCATGGCGTCAGTGACCCACCCGATCCCATCTCGAACTCGGACGTGAAACCTGACAGCGCCGATGGTACTGCTGCTTAAGCAACGGAAGAGTAGGACGTCGCCAGGCATTGTGGCCGACGTGCGGTACGAAATCAGAAAAACCCATTCACAAAGTTAAAAGGCCGGCAGAAATGCCGGCCTTTTGCTGTTTTACGGATCAGGCCGGTTGAACATCAACCCATCGATCCGCATATTGGTGGCGCGGGATGGAGCAGCCCGGTAGCTCGTCAGGCTCATAACCTGAAGGTCGTAGGTTCAAATCCTACTCCCGCAACCAATCACACCCAACCTCAGCACATCAACATACGCCCCCTCCGCCACCCGCCGCAGGGGGCCTTCCTGCGGCCGATCCAGTCGCACGATTGGACAGCGGCGCCTAAAGCCTCAATGCCAGCAGAGCGCGCAACCCTCGCCGCCTACTCAGCAGATCTTCCAGCGTATAGCCGTCGAGCACCGCCATGAACGCCGCAAGCGCCTCGGCCAGCACACTCGTCAACCCGCACGCCGGCGCGATAATGCAGGGAGCGCAGTCGACCAGGGCGAAGCTATCCTCGGTGTGGCGTATGGCTTCGCCGATGTTGATTTCCGCTGGCGCGCGCGCGAGCCGCACGCCGCCGAACCGGCCGCGCACACTTTCCAGATAGCCGGCGTTGACCAGATCGCTGACGACCTTCATCAGATGATTCTGTGAAATATCATAGACGTCCGCCATTTCGGCGATCGAGGATAGCCGATCCGTTGGTTGGGCGCCCAGATAGAGTAGCACCCGCATTGCATAGTCTGTGTAGCGCGTCAGGCGCATCGCAAATTCCCAATCCCGTTTGACCGCATAATATGCATTTTTGTTGCATGTTTCAACTGTCCGACATAGATGCAGTGCATCTGCATGATTGGACAGCGGTGTGAACGACAACAGCGATATCGATGAGGCCAGCCTCGCACGGCTGATCCCGATTTTCTACGATCGCGTGCGCGCCGACGCCGAACTCGGCCCGCTTTTCAACGCGGCGGTGAACGACTGGGCCGAGCATCTCGAGCGACTTACCGCTTTCTGGTCGTCGGTGATGCTGACGACCGGCCGCTACAAGGGCAGCCCGATGGCCGCCCACCTCAAGCACAAAGCCCATATCACCCCGGCGCTGTTTGACCGCTGGCTCGCACTTTGGTCGGAGGTTACTGATGAGGTCATGCCGAGCGCCGCGGCGGCTGCGCTTCAGGCTAAGGCGGCGCGTATCGCCGAAAGCCTGCAGCTTGCGCTCTTCTTCCGTCTCGACGATCCCGTCGGCGACGCGGTCCGCCGGACGGCCTGAAGCCGTGCGTCGACCGGGTGGAACTGGTCTATTTCTCGTTCAGTCGGGAGGCCGCGTGCCGCAAGTGATTCTCGCGCAGCGCCAGTTCCTCGTAACGGCACAGCGGCACCGGCGTCACGGCGCCGGTCTTCGGTTGGGGGGCCTGACCAGAGCCCTTATCCTTGGGACTTTTCCTGTCACTCATGTCGTTTCTCTCGGTCTGATGCGAAGGCGGCGTGAGCATTCCATCGTATCGCGATTGGCATCATCGCGCCACAATGCGATGTTAGATGCCCGGACTTCCACCATGGATCGCCGCCGGGACAAATTCCCTTCGGCGTGGCGGCTCCGATTTTGTAGAGAGCGAGTGTGACGGATTGTTCTTCCTGTGTCGTGCGCAACCGCGCGATTTGTGCCAGTCTCGACGCCGACGAGCTTCTCCTGCTCGGCAAGATGGGGCGCCGTCAGCGCGTGAAGGCGGGGCATACGCTGTTGTGGGAGGGGGATGATGCGCCGGTAGTGGCGAACGTTCTCGATGGTGTATTGAAGCTGGTCGTGGCGACCGCCGATGGGCGCGAGCAGATTGTCGGGGTTGTGTTTCCGTCCGATTTCATCGGCCGCCCGTTCGGCAAGACCAGCCCGTACAGCGTCACCGCGATGACCGACGCCGAAGTGTGTATCTTCAATCGCAATAGTTTCGATACGTTTGCAAGCTCGCACCCCGACCTTCAGCAAAAATTGCTCCGCCGCACGCTAGACGAGCTCGACCGTGCGCGGCACTGGATGATGCTGCTCGGGCGCAAGTCGGCGTCGGAGAAGGTCGCCTCCTTCCTGCTCGAAATGTCCGAACGCCTATCGGGGCAGGGATGCGATGCCGGAACGCTCGACAAGGGGTTCGAGCTGCCCTTCGGCCGTCAGCAGATCGCCGATATATTGGGGCTGACGATCGAGACGACGAGCCGCCAGCTGACCAAAATGCGCGCCCAGGGGGTACTCGACCTGCCGTCGCGCCGCGAGGTCGTGATTAACGACCGCGCGGCGATGGTGGTGATGGCGGGCTGACTCAGAAGCGGAAGCCTACGCCTGCGCTGATCACCCACGGATCGAGCTTGTGGCGCGTGCGCAGCACTTCGGTCGTCCCCGCGAGCCAGCGCGCGGTCGGCCGCATAAAGTAGCGCTTGGCGTCGAGCGTTACCGACAGTCCCTTGTCATTAAGCGGAATGTCGACCCCGGCCTGAAGCGCGAACCCCAGCGCGTCGTTCATCTTTTGCCGCGTCGCGCCGAGCGCGACCGCACCCGCACCCGGCTTTTCGTCGATGAAGATGAAATAGCTGGGTCCGGCGCCGACATAGGGCTGGATGCCATCTTCCTGACCGAAATGATATTTGAGTGTCAGCGTCGCGGGGACGATCTTCGCGTCGGACACCAGCCCCGCGCCGGCGAGCGCGCCGCGCCCGACGACATCATGCTGGGTCACCCCGGCGATCGTTTCGATCGAGATATGGTCGGCGACAAAATATTCGATCGCGATCGTCGGGATGACATTGTCGTCGGCCTTGGTCTGGGCACCCGCGGGCAGCCCGATCGCGTCGAGCTTCACATCCTTGAGCTTGCCATCGGGGGCGACCAGCGTCGCGAGTATCTTGACCTGCAGATCGCCGCTCTTTGCGGCTGCTTGTCCGGGTAGCGCGAGCGCCCCGGCCAGAGCGATAAGGGGGAGAGACTTGGGTATCATGATTTGGCTCCTCGGTTGATGGAGCCCTTCTGATCCGGTGCACCGGGCACCGCATTGATGCGGCGCAACAAATTCGTTGATCCAGGTCAATGTATCCCGCGGCCGAAACGCCCATGGCGATCCCATCCACGCAGCAAAGGGCTGCGCCAAATGGGGTATTGCGATGATCGACGGTCTGGTTTTCAAGGCGGGGGGCTGGCTCGCGCTGGCCTTGTTGGCGCTGGTGGCGGCCGCGCTGGCCGTCGATGCGCCCTTTGCCGTGCACATGGTCATCGTCGCGGTCGCCTGTCTGACCGCGCTGTGGTTCGCCGTCTCGCGCGCCGATTACGGCGTTGCGGCGCGCGGGGTGCTGCAATCCCCCGCCGATGAGCGCGTCTATGACGACGACCCGATCCGCTGGGGCGTCATCGCGACCCTGTTCTGGGGTGTCGCGGGGATGGCGGCGGGGCTGTTCATCGCGCTCCAGCTCGCCTTTCCGGCGCTGAACCTCAATCTGGAATATACGACCTTTGGGCGGCTGCGGCCGCTCCACACCTCGGCGGTGATCTTTGCCTTTGGCGGCAATGCGTTGATCGCGACCAGCTATTATGTCGTGCAGCGCACCTGCCGCGCCCGGCTCGCCTTTCCGACGCTCGCGCGCTTTGTCTTCTGGGGATACCAGCTGTTCATCGTGCTGGCGGCGACCGGCTATCTGATGGGCGTCACCGCGGCCAAGGAATATGCCGAGCCCGAATGGTATGTCGACCTGTGGCTGACGATCGTCTGGGTCGCCTATCTGGTCGTATTCGTCGGCACGATCGTCAAGCGCCGCGAACCGCATATCTATGTCGCCAACTGGTTCTACCTGAGCTTTATCATCACCATCGCGATGCTTCACATCGTCAACAATCTGGCATTGCCCGCCAGCTTGCTCGGATCGAAAAGCTATGCCGCCTTTGCCGGGGTGCAGGATGCGCTGACCCAATGGTGGTACGGCCACAATGCGGTGGGTTTTTTCCTGACCGCGGGCTTCCTCGCGATGATGTATTATTTCGTGCCGAAGCAGGCCGAGCGCCCTGTCTATAGCTATCGCCTGTCGATCCTGCACTTCTGGTCGCTGATCTTCCTCTATATCTGGGCCGGACCGCACCATCTTCACTACACCGCGCTGCCCGACTGGGCGCAGACGCTGGGCATGGTCTTCTCGATCATCCTGTGGATGCCGAGCTGGGGCGGGATGATCAACGGGCTGATGACGCTGAACGGCGCGTGGGACAAGATCCGCACCGACCCGATCATCCGCATGATGGTGATGGCGCTCGCCTTTTACGGGATGAGCACCTTCGAAGGCCCGATGATGTCGATCAAATGGGTCAACTCCATGTCGCATTACACCGACTGGACGATCGGCCACGTCCATTCGGGCGCGCTGGGCTGGAACGGCATGATCACCTTTGCCTGCGTCTATTATCTGGTGCCGCGCCTGTGGGGACGCCCGCGCCTCTACAGCCTGCGCCTGGTCAACTGGCACTTCTGGCTCGCGACGGTGGGGATCGTTTTCTACGCCGCGTCGATGTGGGTCGCGGGGATCATGCAGGGGCTGATGTGGCGCGAATATGGGGCGGACGGCTATCTCGTCTACAGCTTCGTCGAAAGCGTCGCCGCGATGCACCCGATGTATCTGATCCGCGCCGCGGGCGGGGCGATGTATCTCGCCGGCTTCCTGATCATGGTCTTCAACGTCTGGGCGACGCTCAGCGGAAGGGTGCGCGCCGAAAAGCCGATGACAGAGACCCCGTATAACGCCGCAGCGGACCGTCCGCTCGCGCCCGTTCCCGCTGAATAAGGAGCCAGGCAATGGCCAGTGAGAAAGCCGCAAAGCGCTTCAGCCACAAACGCATCGAACGCAATGTCACCCTGCTCGGCGCGCTCGCGCTGATCACGGTGACGATCGGCGGGATCGTCGAGATCGCCCCCTTGTTCTGGATCGACAATACGGTGGAGAAGGTCGACGGAATGCGGCCTTACACCCCGCTCGAGCTTGCCGGGCGCAACATCTATATGCGCGAGGGCTGCTATACCTGTCACAGCCAGATGATCCGTCCGTTCCGCGACGAGGTCGAACGCTATGGCCATTACAGCCTCGCCGCCGAGAGCATGTATGACCATCCCTTCCAATGGGGATCGAAGCGCACCGGGCCCGACCTTGCACGCGTCGGCGGCCGCTATTCGGACGAATGGCACCGCGCCCACCTGATCGACCCGCGCGCCGTCGTGCCCGAATCGATCATGCCTCCTTATGCCTTTCTGGCCGAACGCGACCTCAAGACCGGCGATATGCGCGGCGACCTGACCGCATTGTCGCGGCTGGGTGTGCCGTATAGCAAGGCGTCGATCGCCGCGGCGAACGACGATGTGAAGGCGCAGGCCGATCCCGACGCGGGCGGCGCCGCCGAGCTTCAGAAGCGCTATCCCAAGGCGCAGGTGCGTGACTTCGACGGCGATCCGGCGCGGATCACCGAAATGGATGCGCTGGTCGCCTATCTCCAGATGCTGGGAACGCTGGTCGACGTCGACAAGGCGGCGCCGCAGGAACAGGCCGCCGCGCCCGCGCCCACTGCGGAGAAGGCGCCATGAATTACAATGATCTGCGACATTTCGCCGACAGTTGGGGGCTGCTCGCCATGGCGATCCTGTTCCTCGGTCTGGTCGCCTGGCCATTCCGCAAGGGCGCGCGGCACCGCAATGAAGAAGCGGCGCGGATGATCTTCAAGGACGACGAACATGGTTGACTCCGACAATTTTCCAGCCGCTGCCGGAGGGAAGCGCATCGACGAAGCCACCGGTACGAGCACGGTCGGGCATGAATGGGACGGGATCGAGGAACTCGATACGCCGATGCCGCGCTGGTGGCTGTGGACCTTCTATGCGACCATCGTCTGGGCGCTTATCTATGTCATCCTCTATCCAGCCTGGCCGCTGGTCAACAGCGCGACGACGGGGGTTCTCGGCTGGACCAGCCGGGGCGAGCTGGAAAAGGAAATGCGCGCCGACGCTGTGCGCCGGGCGCCGATCGTCAACGCGATCGCTGCGACGCCGATCGCCGACCTGACCGCCAAGCCCGAACTGATGCGCGCGGCGGTGCAGGGCGGGAGCGCCGCGTTCAAGGTCCATTGCGTCCAGTGTCACGGCGCGGGCGGGGCGGGGGTTGCGAAACTCTATCCCAGCCTGACCGACGACGACTGGCTGTGGGGCGGCGACCTGACCAGCATCGCCTATACGGTCGAGCATGGCATAAGGAACCCCGACCATAAGGTAACGCGGACCAGCCTGATGCCCGCCTTCGGGCGCGACGGAATTCTCGACGCCAAAGCGATCGCCGATGTCGTCAGCCATATCCGCGTCATCAGCGGGCAGGAAAAGCCGAGCGCGTCGGCGACGCGCGGGGCGACGATATTCGCGGACAATTGCGCCGTCTGCCACGGCGCGAAGGGCGAAGGCGACCGCAAGGTCGGCGCGCCGAAGCTGACCGACGCAATCTGGCTCTATGGCGGCGACCGCGCCAGCCTGACCGCGACGATCGATGCACCGCGCAACGGCGTGATGCCGCGCTGGGGCGAGCGGCTCGACCCCGTGACGATCAAGATGCTGACCGCCTATGTCTATTCGCTCGGCGGCGGCGAGAAATCGGCACTCGCGCCGGCGCCCATGCCGGCGGCAAGCGAAGCGAAAGGTCCGGGAGCCAATGGCCAGCGCTGACCTTCTCGCCGATCCGCCTCCCTCGCTCTATGAAGCGCGGAAGGGTGTCTACCCCAAGAAGGTCGACGGTCCCTTTCGCCGCTTCAAATGGGCGATCATGGGGATCACGCTAGCGATCTATTACGGCACGCCGTGGATACGCTGGGACCGTGGGCCCTATGCGCCCGACCAGGCGGTGCTCGTCGACTTGGCGAACCGGCGTTTTTACATGTTCCAGATCGAAATCTGGCCGCATGAATTTTACTATGTCGCGGGCCTGCTCATCATGGCGGGGATCGGGTTGTTCGTCGTCACCAGCGCGGTCGGCCGCGCCTGGTGCGGCTATGCCTGCCCGCAGACGGTGTGGACCGACCTGTTCCAGCATGTCGACCGGCTGGTCGACGGCGATCGCAACGCGCAGATCAGGCTCGCGAACGGGCCATGGACGGCGGAGAAGATCGCCAAGCGGACGGTCAAATATGCGATTTACCTGACCATCGCCTTTTGGACCGGCGGCGCGTGGATCATGTACTTCGCCGACGCGCCGACGCTGACCCGTGAGTTCTGGAGCGGCGATGCGGCGCTGGTCGCTTACGGGACGGTCGCGGTGCTGACCGCGACGACCTTCATCCTCGGCGGTTTCCTGCGCGAGCAGGTGTGCATTTATATGTGCCCCTGGCCGCGCATCCAGACCGCGATGATGGACGAAAAATCGCTTCTCGTGACCTATAAGGACTGGCGCGGCGAGCCGCGCGGCAGCACCAAGAAGGCACAGGCGCATCCCGGCGCTTTCGGCGACTGCATCGACTGCAACCAGTGCGTCGCGGTGTGCCCGACCGGGATCGACATTCGCGAAGGGCCGCAGATCGGCTGCATCACCTGCGCGCTGTGCATCGACGCGTGCGACGGCGTGATGGCGCAGGTCGGGCGTCCGCGCGGGCTGATCGATTATTGCACCCTCGACGATGCCGCAGCCGAAAAGGCCGGCGGCGTGGCGCAGCCGATCCGCAAGACATTGCTGCGCCCGCGCACCTTGATCTATTTGGGGATCTGGGGCGCGATCGGTGCGGCGATGCTCTTCTCGCTGGGCCAGCGCACGCGGCTTGACCTTGCCGTCCAGCACGAGCGCAGCCCGCTCTATGTCCAGCTGTCCGACGGGATGATCCGCAACAATTACACGCTGAAGCTGCGTAATATGGAAACGCGGCCGCGCCGCGTCGAAGTGTCGGTCACCGGGCTCGACGGCGCACAGCTGTGGACCGAGGCGGGGTCGCGCGAAGAGGCCGCGCAGCGGGTCGAAATATCGCTGCCGCCCGACAGCGTGACGCCGGTGAAATTGTTCATCGCCGCCCCCGGCAAGGGGCCGGCGCGACAGGATTTCACCATCGCGACGCGCGGGCTCGACGGCAAGGAGCGCGGCGACAGCGACACCATCCAGTTCGACCGGCCGGAGACAGCAGAATGACCGACAAGCCGACGCCCCGCGCCTTCACCGGCTGGCACATGACCGCGATCCTCGTCGGCTTTTTCGGGGTGGTGATGACGGTCAATTTCGTGATGGCGCATTTCGCAATGTCGACTTTCGGCGGCAAGGTCGTCGAGAATAGCTATGTCGCGAGCCAGCATTATAATGAATGGCTCGCGCGCGCCGATGCGCAGGACCAGTTGGGGTGGGAGCGGACAGTCAGCGTCGATCGCGACCGGCATGTTCGGTTGGCGTTTCGCAAGGATGGCATGCTGCTCGAAGGCATGGGCGTCGCGGCAACGATCGCCCATCCACTCGGCCGCGCCCCGTCGCGACCGATGCGGTTCGAGGCGGGCATGGACGGGACGCTGCGGTCGGCCGAGGCGTTGCCTGCGGGGCGCTGGCGGCTCGACCTGTCGGTGCGGCATGCCGCCGACGAAGCGCGTTACCGGATCGACCTCAGGTGAGCGGCGCCGCAGCCTTCCTGCTTGTCGAGCGCGATTTTGCGGTTCCCGCCATGCGCTGCGCGGGCTGCATCGCCAAACTCGAGCAGGGGCTGGTCCGCGATCATCGGATCGCTGCGGCGCGGGTCAATTTCACCGAAAAGCGGGTGCATCTGTCGTGCGCGCCCGACGCCGAAACCCCCGATTTGATCGGCGCCTTCACGCTGCTGGGGTTTGAGGCGCATCCGATCGGCGATGCCAATGAAGGCGCCGAAGCCGAGGCGGCGACAAGCCGCGAGCTGCTGCTCGCGGTGGGCGTCTCGGGCTTTGCGATGATGAATATCATGCTGCTCTCGGTGTCGGTCTGGTCGGGCGCCACCGGAGCGACGCGCGACCTGTTTCACTGGCTGTCGGCGCTGATTGCCTTGCCGACCGTTGCTTATGCGGGGCGGCCCTTCTTCCGTTCGGCGTGGGGCGCGCTGCGCCACGGTCAGACCAATATGGACGTGCCGATTGCGATCGGGGTGCTCATCACCACGGCGCTTAGTCTGTACGAGACCGCGACGAGTGGGCCGCACGCCTATTTCGACGGCGTCGTAATGCTGATCTTCTTCCTCCTGTGCGGGCGCTGGCTCGACAGCGTGATGCGCGACCGCGCGCGCGGCGGTGTGACCGCGCTGCTGCGCAACATGGGCGCGGGCGCGATGGTCGTCGAGGATGGCGGCGCGAGCCGCTGGGTCGAGGCAAATGCACTTGAGCCCGGCATGGTGATGCTCGTCGCGGCGGGCGAGCGGCTGGCCGCCGACGGCATCGTCACCGCGGGCGCGAGTCAGATCGACCTGTCGCTGCTCACCGGTGAAAGCGTGCCGCAGCGCGTTGGTGTCGATGACCGGGTCCATGCGGGGACGCTCAATCTTGATGCGCCGGTGCGGGTGAAGATCACCGCCGCGGGCGCCGACACCGCGATCGCCGACATCGCGCGGCTGATGGGCGAGGCGGCGCAGGGCAAGTCGCGCTATGTCCGCATCGCCGACCGCGCGGCGCGGCTCTATGCCCCCGCGGTTCATGCGCTGGCGCTGCTCGCATTTGCCGGCTGGATGGTCGCGGGCGCGGGCTGGCACCAGAGCATGTTGATCGCGGTCGCGGTGCTGATCATCACCTGCCCGTGCGCGCTCGGCCTTGCGGTGCCGGCGGCGCAGATCGTCGCGGCGGGGGCATTGATGCGCGTCGGCGTGCTGATCAAGGACGGCTCGGCGCTCGAGCGGCTGGCGGAGGTCGATCGCGCGCTGATCGACAAGACCGGGACGTTGACGCTTGGCCGACCGGTTGCGACGAACCTCGATGATGTCGAGCCGACGGTGCGGCCGTTGCTGCTGGCACTGGCGCAGGCGAGCCGCCATCCGTTGAGCGCTGCGCTGACGCGTGATCTCACCGCGATGGGCGTTAACGCGGAGCCCGTGGACGCACTGAGCGAAACTCCGGGTTTCGGTATGGAGGCGACATGGCATGGGCGCCGCGTCACGCTCGGCCGTCCCGACATGCCGGTTGGCGACAACGGGCTGGCGACCCAGCTTGCCATCGACGGGGATCCGGTCGCGACGATCCACTTCGCCGACCAGCTTCGTCCCGATGCGCGTGCGACGGTCGACGCGCTGCGCGCCGAGGGTATTGCGCCGACGATCCTGTCGGGCGACCGTGCCGAAGCCGTTGCGCCGGTTGCGCGCGAGCTGGGTTTGACGGCGCAGACGGGGATGAGCCCGCAGGACAAGCTCGCCGCGATCGCACGGCAGGCGGGGGCGGGGCATAGGGTGCTGATGATCGGCGACGGACTTAACGATGGGCCGGCGCTTGCCGCCGGTCATGCGTCGATGGCGCCGGGGTCGGCGAGCGATGCGGGAAAAAACGCCGCTGACTGCATCTTCCTCGGCGACCATATGATGCCTGTCGTGCAGGCGGTGCGCATGGCGCGGCGGACGCAGGCGATCGTGCGGCAGAATTTCTGTCTCGCGATCGGCTATAATTTCATCGCCGTGCCTTTGGCCTTCCTCGGTTATGTCACCCCGCTGGTCGCGGCGATCGCGATGTCGGGGTCGTCGCTGATCGTCGTCGGCAATGCGCTGCGGCTGAAAAGGGCGATCCGGTGAACGGCCTGATCTTCCTCATTCCCATCGCGCTTGGGCTCGGTCTGTTGGGTCTCGCGGCCTTTTTCTGGTCGCTGCGCAGAGGGCAGTTTGACGATCTCGACGGCGCCGCGCTGCGTATCTTTGTCGAGGATGAAGAGGACGAGGCGCCATGATGTGCCGTATTTGGGGAGCGGTTCCCGCCGCCGCCGCGCTCGCCTTTGCGCCGCTGGCGAGCGATGCGCAGCTTCTGATCGTACCGGGCTGCGGAGCGGGCGCCCGGATGCTTGTCTTGCCGCAAGACCCCACCGCGCCTGATCGCGGCGGCGGTCGCGATTGCGCCAAGGCCTGTCACGCCGCCAGCGACCGGCGCAGCAAGGATCAGAAGAAAAATTGCTGTATATGATCACCGCTGCCTTGACCTGAATCAATGTTGCGGCGGCGCGGGTCGCCTAGATCATCGGCATGTGGACCCACTACCCCGAATTGCTCGCACGGCCGGTGCCGCGATACACAAGCTATCCGACCGCGCTCGAGTTTGGCGATGATGTCGGTGCAGCCGATTATGCGCGGGCGCTCGATCAGGTCGAATCGGCGACTCCGCTGTCGCTCTATGTCCACATTCCCTTTTGCGAACAGATTTGCTGGTATTGCGGCTGCAACACCGGCGCGGCGGGGCGCAAGCAGCGGCTGATCGATTATCTGGCGGCGCTGTACAGCGAAATCGGCGCGGTCGCCAAACGGCTTGGCGGACGGGGCCGGGTGCAGCATATTGCCTTTGGCGGTGGCAGCCCCAATGCGATCGCGCCGGTCGATTTCGTCCGCTTGCTCGATCGCCTCCAGACGGCGTTTGACGTCAGCAAGCCCGATATTTCGGTCGAGATTGATCCGCGCAATTTCACGTCCGAATGGGCGCTGGTGCTCGCGGCGTCGAACGTCGGCCGGGTGAGCATGGGGGTGCAAACCTTCGCACCGCATATCCAGCAGGCGATCGGACGCGTCCAGCCGCTTGCCGACATCGAGGCCGCGGTCGCGGCGCTGCGGCTGCGCGGGATCGACGCGATCAACTTCGACCTGATGTACGGGCTGCCCGGACAAAGCATGGCCGATCTCGACGCGACACTGGGCGAGACGATCCGCATCGCGCCCAGCCGGATCGCGCTGTTCGGCTATGCCCATCTTCCGGCGATGATCCCGCGCCAGCGGCGGATTGATGGCAGCAACCTTCCTGTGGACCGACTGCGTTTTGAACAGGCCGCGCATGGTTTCGAACGACTGACCGCGGCGGGCTATGTCCCGATTGGCTTCGACCATTTTGCGCGGCCGGGCGACAGTCTGGCGATCGCCGCCGCAGCGGGCAGGGTGAACCGGAATTTTCAGGGCTTCACCGCCGACGACGCGCCGGTGCTGCTGGGTTTCGGGGCAAGCGCGATCAGCAAATTGCCCGACCTGATCGTGCAGAATGAGAAAAAGGCCGGGCCGTACCGCGATCTGGTCGGGTCGGGGATACTGCCCGCGACGCGCGGCGTGCGGCTGGATGCCGAGGATCAATGGCGCGGAAATATCATCAAGGCGATCCTCTGTCAGGGACGCGCTCGGTTCGATCCGGACCGCGTCGCCGCAGCACGGCAGGCGCTATCCGGCTTTGAGGCGCGAAAACTGATCCGATGGGACGGCGACGAACTGGTCTTGTGCGCGGGATCGCAGCCCTATGCCCGCTTGATCGCCGCTCTCTTTGATCAGCACCGCAATGTGGTGATCGCGGCGGCCTAAACCGGCGCCGCGACCCGGGCATCGAGAATCGCAAAAACTTCGCCCAGTTTCGCCGCGATGACCTCCGCGCGGGCCGGTTCGAGGCCGGGCACCGCGACCTCGATCTCCATCCGCTCGCCTGCGACGCGCATGATCATCTCGGCCGGAATGATCGCGCGCTGCGCGAAAAAACCGGCGATGCGCGGCAGCGATTGCGGGTCGACCAATGCGTCGATTTGGAACCGCGACATCAGGCCGCCGCGCGCTGCGCGCCCGCGATCACATGCTCGGCCATTTCGTCGGCGACGACCGCGGGCGACATTTTCTCGCAGGCCGCGCGTTCGAGGATCGCGGTGACCCGCGGTGCGATTTCGGCGACGCGCGCCGCGACATCGCTTTCGTTCTCGCCCAGATATTCGGCCGAGACGCTGATGATACCGCCGGCGTTGACCACATAATCGGGGGCATAGGTGATCCCGCGCTGGACCAGCAGCGCCGCGATCTCGGGGCTCGCGAGCTGGTTGTTCGCGGCGCCGCACACCAGCTTCGCCTTCAGCCGGCCGACATTATCCTGATCGAGCGCGCCGCCGAGCGCGCAGGGCGCGAAGATATCGGCCTCCACCCCCGCGATGTCGTCGACATGGACCACCCGGGCACCCAGAATATGCGCCAGCCGGTCGCGCCTGGCCGGGTTGGGGTCGGCGACGATCAGCTGTGCGCCCGCGTCGGCGAGGCGGCGACAAAGGTCGGCGCCGACATTGCCGGTACCCTGCACCGCGACGGTCAATCCGGAAAGATCGCGGCCGAGAGCGAAGGCGACGGCGGCCTGCATCGATTCGAACACGCCGCGGGCAGTCCATGGCGACGGATCGCCGCCTGCACGGCCTTCGATGGAAGGCAGCCCGGCGACATGGCGCGTCATGGTCGCGACCTCCTGCATGTCGGCGACCGATGTGCCGACATCTTCGGCGGTGACATAGCGGCCGCCGAGTTCCTCGACCGCGCGCCCGAACGCCTGAAACAGCGCGGCACGGTCGAAATCGCCCGAAGGCCTCCGTAACACTGCCTTGGCACCGCCCAGAGGCAGGCCGGCGAGGGCATTTTTATAGCTCATGCCCTCGGCAAGCCGGACGGCATCCGCGAGCGCGGCGTCCCTGTCGGCATAGCTCCAAAGGCGGCATCCCCCGGCGCCCGGCCCCAAGGCGGCCGAATGAATCGCGATCACGCCGTCGAGCCCGTATTTCGGGTCGTGCAGGCGGACGCACTCCATGGGTGGGTGCAGGCGGGCAAGACGGGCGACCATGAGACTCTCCTTCGGGCAAGGACGGCCTTATCGCATCTCAGGAGCGGGCAATCTTGCTTGCTTTGCCCAATTTTCGGATGAATTTTGGATATTCAAACCCAGATATATAGAATATCAGGATGGAATGACCCAGTTGGACAGTTTTGAGATAAATATCCTCCGCGAATTGCAGCGCGATGCGAATCAGACGACGGCCGAGATCGCCGAGCGCGTCGGCCTGTCGGCATCGCCCTGCTGGCGCCGCATTGATCGCCTCGAACGCGACGGCTTTATTCGCAAGCGCGTGGCGATCGTCGACCGGCGCAAGGTCGGGCTGAGCGCGCATGTCTTCGCGCAGGTGAAGCTCAACGCGCACGGACGCGCCAATCTCGACGAGTTCAGCGCGGCGCTTCGCTCCTTTCCAGAGGTGCTTGACGCCTATGTACTGATGGGGGCGATGGATTTCATGCTGCGCGTCGTCGCGAAGGATATCGACGCTTATGAAAGCTTCTTCTTCGATCGGCTGAGCAAGCTTCCGGGGATTCAGGAGATCAACTCGACCGTCGCGCTGTCCGAAATCAAGTCGACGACCGAACTGCCGCTCTGACCACCTGCCACGCTCGTCAGCTAGCGGCGTTTCGCTGGCCGCCGCATGGATCGGGCATGACGCACGACATATCGCACCACGGCGCCGGGACGCCGACATGACTGGCCTCGACCTGCCGTTTGGCGCGCCGCAGCAGATGCTGCGCGACAGCCTGCAACGCTTTCTGGCCGACAACCAGCGACCGGATTGGCGGCAATTGTCCGACGAGCTGGGCCTTGGCGGCGTTGCGGTGCCCGAGGCCGCGGGGGGCTTTGGCGGTGGGCCGGGCGACATCGCGCTGGTGATGGCCGAACTTGGCCCCGCGCTCGCGGGCGCCGACTGGCTGTCGCATGCGGCGGCGACGATGCTGATTGCACAGGCAGCGCCTGGACATGCGGCGCTTGCCGATCTGGCGGCTGGGCGACTGCGGGCGGCGATCATCTGTCCGGCCTCGGCGTCGGCTATGCCACGGGTCGAGCGCGGTGATGGCGGCTGGATCGTCGGCGGAACGGCAACATTGGTTGCGGGAGCGGCGGGGGCTGACCTGTTCGTCTTGGCCGATGGAGCCGCTATCCTGTTAATCGCCGCGGACCATGCGAAGGTCGAGCGACGGCCGCGCGCTATGCATGATGGCAGCATGAACGCCGATCTGGGTTTTGCGCTCGCGCCGTCCGATGTCGAAATGCTGGCGGAGGGTGAGGTGGCAGGCGCACGCGCGGCATGGATCAACGACCTGATGCTCGCGGCGCGCTGCGTCGAGGCGGCCGGGCTGATGCAGCGCATGCTCGGCGAAAGCGTCGATTATCTCGGGCAACGGCGGCAGTTCGGGACGGCGATCGGATCGTTTCAGGTGCTCCGCCACCGCGTCGCCGATATGCAGTTGGCGTTGATGAAGGCGACCGCCTTGGCCGAGGTTGCCGTGCTTTCGCTGGACGGCGCCGAGCGCGATGCGGCGGTGAGCGCGGCGTGCGTCGAAGTGTGCGACGCCGTTCGCATCGTCGGTGAGGGCGCGGTGCAGATCCACGGGGCGATGGGGCTGACCGAGGAGTTGAGCCTTGGCTGCTATTTCAAGCGCGCGCTGGCGGTTGCCGCCGCCATCGGGTCGGCGGGTCAGTTGGCGCGTTTCGCCGAAGCCGCCGCCTAGCCGAGCAGTATGCGTGCGACCAGATCGCGCTGGATCTCGTTCGACCCCGCATAGATGCTCGCCGCACGGTCGTTGAGGTAGCGCGGCACCGCGATGGCGAGTTCGGCGGAGGTCTGTCCGTCTGCCTCGGCCCAAGCTGCATGCCCCGCGATATCGCATGCCAGGCTGTCGATCCGCTGCGCGCTGTCGGTGCCCATGATCTTGAGCGCCGAGGCGTAGAGCGCGGTGCTGCCCCCCAGCCCGCGCATCGCCTTGATTTCGAGCGCTTGCAGCGCGCGCAGGTTGATCGCCTCGCGCGTTGCGCGCGCGCGCTGCACCGCGTCGAGACCGGCTTGCGCGCGCAGCCGTTCGAGGCGCCCGATCAGCCCCGGCGCATATTTTCCGCCGCGCTCGAAGGTCAGCAGATGCTTGGCGACCGACCAGCCTTCATTTTCGGCGCCCAGCCGGTTTGCCTGCGGGACGCGGACATCGTCGAAGAAAACCTGATTCAGCTCATGGTCGCCGGCGAGGGTGCGGATCGGTTCGACGGTGATTCCGGGCGACGTCATGTCGAGCAGCAAGAAGCTGATCCCCGCCTGCGGCTTGCCCTCGTTCGAAGTGCGAACGAGGCAAAACATGCGGTTCGCGAAATGCGCGTGGGTGGTCCAGATTTTTGAGCCGTTCAGGATATAGTCGCTGCCATCGGGCGTCGCGCGCAATTGCAGCGCGGCAAGGTCGGACCCCGCGCCGGGCTCTGAAAAGCCCTGACACCAATAATCCTCGCCCGACAGGATGCGCGGCAGATAATGCGCCTGCTGGTCGGGACTGCCATAGTGCATGATCACCGGCGCGACCATCTTGAGCCCCATCGGCGCGAGGTTCGGGGCGCCCGCGCGGGCACATTCGGCGGCGAAGATATAGCGCTGGGCCTCATTCCATCCCGGGCCGCCAAAGGCTTCGGGCCAGTCGGGCGCGGCCCAGCCGCGCGCGTTCAATATGCGCTGCCAGGGGAGTGAGACCGCGGGGTCCATGAACACGCTTGTCGCGCGGCTGGCTGCGCGGTGCAGCTCGTCGGGGAGATGCTCCGACAGAAAGGTGCGTATTTCGTCGCGAAAGGCGGCAAGTTCAGGGTCGTTCAGCATGTCCATGCTGCGATCTTTAGGCTGTGCGGCGCGGGGGCCAAGCTGGCGAATGCGTCAGGCGGCGCGCGCGCCGACAAAGCCCAGCCCGGCGGCGAGTTGGATCGACTGCGCGCGCCCGGTCGCGCCGAGCTTGGCGGCGGCGTTGCGCAGGTGAAAGCGCACCGTCGAAACCGACAGCGACAGGATCGTGCCGATCTCGCCATCGGTCTTTCCCGCCGCCGCCCAGCGCAGGCATTGCACTTCGCGGCGGGTCAGCATCTGCGGGACCGTCGCATTGCGCGGCCGGTCGCGCGCCTCATTGTGCGTCGCGACGAGTTGCAGCGCGAGCGTGTGCATCCGCTCGGCATGGTCGGCGAACAGCGCGGCGACTCCCACCGGCTCGCGCGAGCACCAGACCACCGCGCCGACAAGGCCGCGCGGCAGATGGACGGGGGCGATGATTGCCTCGCCCAGATGCGGGCTTTCGCGGACCTGGCTGCAATCGACCGCGTCGAGCAGTCCGGTCGGGCGCCAGCTGTTGAGGGCTCCATCGCTGTAGTAAAAGGGCTCGGCGACCAGCCGGGCGGCGGTCAGGAAGGGGATGTGGAGCGCCAGTTTGCGGTCGCGCCAATATTCATGCGCCGGGTCTATCCACGCAAAGCTGGCGACGGCATAGGGGCGGCCTTCCTCATCGGCCATCGGCTCGGGGTCGCCCAGATCGGCCTGCGCGGCGATATAGGGCAGGCCGATCGCGTCGCCCGCGGCCTGCACCGCGGCGATCATCGCCGGAAGCCGCGACCAGCTAAGCGCTTGATAATCTGTCACGCCGACCAATTCCCCAAAACCATCCTGACACAGATGACAGCTTGTTGATCGCCGAGCAATAATCTCATCTGTCAGGGTCCGGCTGGAACGACGCTCGCACAAAGACGAGCCGCGCGACAAGCCGATTGAGGGAGGATTGACCATGACGGCATATCGACTTTTCCTGCTCGCGGGCACCGCGACCAGCCTTGCGTTTGCAGCTCCGGCCTTCGCCGCCGATGCAGCGGGAGACGTGGCCGCAGAAGCCGCGCCGGTTGAGGGCGAGATCATCGTCACCGCACAGCGCCGCGCCGAATCGCTCAACGATGTCGGCATGGCGATCCAGGCGGTCGACGGGCAGACGCTGGAAAATCTGCGCGTCACCGACGTCCGCGACCTGACCGCGGTCGCGCCGAGCTTCACCGTCTCGCAAAGCTATCAGGGGGTGCCGACCTACACATTGCGCGGTATCGGCTTCAACACGATCAACCTGTCGTCGACCTCGACCGTCGGCACCTATGTCGATGAAGTCTCCTATGCCTATCCGATCATGAACACCGGCCCGGTGATGGATCTGGAGCGCGTCGAAATCCTGAAAGGACCGCAGGGCACGCTCTATGGCCGCAACACTACCGCGGGGCTGATCAACTTCATCACCGGCAAGCCGACCGACAGTTTCGAGGGCAGCATTCGCGCCGACCTTGGCAATTATCAGACGTGGAATATCGGCGGCCATCTGTCCGGCCCGCTCGCTGAAGGGCTTTCGGCGCGCGTCGCCTTTCGCAGCGAGAATAGCGACAAGGGCTGGCAGGTCAGCAATTCGCGCGGCGAGCGGCAGGGCGAGGTCGAGAAGCTGGGCGTGCGCGGTTCGCTCGCCTTCGATCCCGGCCCCGGTACCCATTTCGACCTGTCGGTGACATGGTGGCAGAACAAGTCCGACACGGTGGTCGGGCAGGGGATCGGCTTTACGCCTGCGACCAATCCGGTCGGCGGCACGAGCAATTCGCGCTTTTTCAACACGCCGGGCCTCGCCACCTATCTGGCGAATAATTTCCCGACCAATGCTCGCCAGGCCGATTGGGCGCCCGAGGCGGAGCGCTCGGCCGACATTGGGACCGGATTGGGGCTCAAGGGTCCGCTCGCCGAGGATAATCGCTTTTGGGGCCTCAAGCTGCGCTGGGATCAGGATTTGGGCGACGCGATGAAGCTGGTTTCGCTCACCAGCTATAATGACTTCAAGCGCAACTCGCTGTCTGACTGGAGCGGCGCGCCGTTCGAGATCCTGCTTCAGAACACCGTCGGCCGGATCAAGAGCTTTGCGCAGGAACTGCATGTCGAGGGCGAATCGGGACCGGTCACATGGCTCGTCGGCGGCTATTATGCGAAGGACCGCATCCTCGATTCCAACCGCACGATATTGGGGCAGAACGCCAACCCCCGGCTGATCCGTGCCGCCGGAATTCCGTTGCTGGCGTCGCCGTTCAATTCGGGCGGCTATACCGCGCTGCAACTGTCGCAGGCGTTTCGCACTTTTCAGGATATCGGCCGGATCAATACGACGACGTGGAGCATCTTTGCCAATGGCGACTGGCAGCTCGCCGAGCAGCTGAAGCTGACCGCAGGGGTCCGCTACACGCAGGACAAGCAGCGCTACAATGGCTGCTCGCGCGACGTGAACGGCAATATGCTGCCCAACGTCAATGTCGTGAACCGCGCGCTCTATACCCAAACCTATGGCAGGACCCCGCCGGAGATCACGCAGGGCCAGTGCAACACCTTCGACCCCGTGAGCAACATGTTCGGCGAGGTGAAGTCGGTACTGGATGAAGACAATGTCGCCTGGCGCGTCGCGCTCGACTGGTCGCCGAACGACGATACCTTGCTCTATGCCTCTGTGTCGCGCGGCTACAAGGCCGGGACGACGCCAGTCAACACGGCCAGCACGGCGCGGCAGAATGCGTCAGTGAAGCAGGAGCAGCTGACCGCCTATGAAGTCGGGGTCAAGGCGACGCTCGCCGACCGCATGGTGCAAGCGAACCTGTCGGCATTCTACTATGACTATCGCGACAAGCAGATCAGCACCTATTTCGCCGATCCGATCTACACCGCGCTGTCGCGGCTCGACAATGTGCCCAAGTCCAAAGCCTATGGCGTCGAGGGCGAGCTGATCGTCCGGCCGATGCAGGGGGTCAGTATTTCGACCAGCGCCTTGTGGCTGAAGACGCGGGTCATCGATTATGATGGTACCAACGCCGCCGGGCAGCCCGAGAATTTCGACGGGGCCGAGTTCATCTATAGCCCGAAATTCCAGGGCAGCATCACGCTCGCCTATGATACCCCGGCCACCGACACGATCGATGCCTTCGGTGCGATCAGCGCGCGGTATCAGAGCAAGTCGAACACGATCTTCGAGGATATCGATCTCTACAAGGTCGATGCCTATGGCACCGTCAACGCGAGCGTCGGGCTTCGCGACGAAAGCGGCTGGTCGGTGTCGCTGTGGGCGAAAAACCTGTTCGACAAATATTATTGGTCGGCGGTGTCGAGCAACGCCAATGTCGTCGTGCGTTTTGCTAATCAGCCGCGGACCTATGGCCTGACCGTCGGTCTCGATTTTTAAGGGAGCACTTGCAAGTGGAGATGGCGCAGGACAGCTATATGGGGACGGCGGTCGATTTCACCGCCCCCATTGGCGAGCCTGCGCTGCTCGCCCCCGACAGCGTCCAGTGGCGCGTCTATAAAAACCAGATTGCGCTGGGGATCGGCGGCATCGCCGCGGTGCTGCTGGAATTTGCCGAGCCGCGCATCCGCAGCGGGGTGTGGGATCATTCGACGTACAAGGCCGACCCGATCGGCCGCTCGAAGCGCACCGGGCTGGTCGCGATGCTCTCCTGCTATGGTCCTGCCAGCACCGCCAGGGCGGCGATCGGCAGCGTCAACCGGCTGCACGGCAAGGTGAAGGGCGAAACCCCCGGCGGCGAAAAATATCGCGCGATGGATCCGGTGTTGCTCGACTGGGTTGCGGCGACCGCATCCTATGGTTTTTTGACGGCGTATGACCGCTTCGTCCACCCGCTGAGCGAAGCCGACAAGAATCGCTTTATGCGCGACAGCGAGGCGATCGGCCGCGAATTCGGCGCGCGGCACACGCCGCAGACGATCGATGCTTTCATGGATATGATGGCGGCGCTCGAACCACGGTTCGAGCCGCATCCGATCATCTTCGAATTTCTCGACATCATCCAGTCGGGTCGCGCCGCCCCGAACGTGCCGCGTTTCCTGCACCGCGCGATCGCGCGGGCGTCGGTGTCGCTGCTTCCCGATCATATCCGCCAGCGGCTTGACCTTGGTGTGCGCTTCGATCTGACGCGTCTCGATCGCATGGCGCTCAAACTCGCGGGGCGACTGGCCGACCGGCGCGCCGCTCCCCAATCGCCGCCGTGTCAGGCGAGTGTGCGGATGGGATTGCCCCATGATTATCTTTATCGCCGCAAAGGCTGACGGAGCGGCTCCTCAGCCGTTCGTTTCGGGCCTCCACGCACGATAGAAAGTGTCGATCGCAGCTTCGATCTCGGCGGCGACGCGCTCGCGATTGCGGTCGCGCCCTTCAGGCAGGCTGAGGACCGCCTGATAATAGAGTCCCGACTGACACAGGCCGGACAGATGATAGACCGCCTGCATGGGGTCGCCCATGCGCAGTTCGCCCATCACCATTTTCTCTCCTATCCACGCGGCGATGCGGGCCTTTCCACGGCGTGGGCCGCGGTCATAGAAGGTTTCGGCGAGGTGCGGAAAGCGTTCAGCCTCGCCGACGACCAGGCGATACAGAGCGAGCATTGCCGGCGACAGCAGGGTGTTCACCAATACATTGCCGAAATGGCTGAGCACGTCGACGACGGGCTCGTCGAGCGGCAGTTCGACCTGCAGCGCCGCGCCATAATGGCCGACGATGTCGTCGACGACCGCAGCGAACAAATCCTCCTTCGACGGAAAATAAGTCCAAAGCGTCGTCTTCGATCCGCCGACCTTGCTCGCGATCGACGACATGGTCGTCCCGGCATAGCCATTCGCGAAGAACAGCTCGCGTGCCGCATCGACGAACGCCTTGCGGCGCGCGGCGGCGGCATCGTCCAGGGGTGCCGTACCGGTTGGTATCATTTCGATTGACAACGCATTCTCCGAAGTTCAGATGCTCATGATACCAGATAGTATCGTTGGATTCCATGGCCCGGCTCAAATTTGTCACAATCGCTGTTTTCGGCCTGCTCACGGGTTGCGCCGCCGTTCCCGATCTGGGGCCAGCACCGGTTCCGGCTGCGCCCGAGTCGCTGGGATCGACCGCCTCCTTCGCTGACGCGCGGGGCGAGTGGCCGACCGAAGGCTGGTGGCGTGGCTTTGGCGACGCGCAACTGAATTCCCTGATCGAAGAGGGGCTTGCGGGTTCGACCGATGTCGCGATTGCCGCGGCGCGAGTGCGCGCCGCCGATGCGATGGCGCGGCAGGCTGGGGCCGAGCTTGCGCCGCGTGTCGGTGTCGAGGGCAGTGCGGGCGGCGCCCAGCAGAGCAAGAATATGGGGATCCCGCCAGCCTTCGTGCCTGATGGCATCCAGGATACCGGCCATGTCGCCGCAACCTTTTCCTTCGACCTCGACCTGTGGGGTCGCAATCGCGCGGCGCTCGCGGCGGCAACATCGGAAGCCGAGGCCGCACGGGTCGACGAAGCGCAGGCGCGGTTGATGCTGACCACCGGCATCGCCTCGGCCTATGCCGACCTCGCGGGCTATCATGCTGCGCTCGACGTTGCGAATGAGGCGGAGCGGATACGCGGTGCGAGCGCTGCGCTATCGGCGGCGCGGGCACGCGCCGAAATCGAAAATCGCGCGGCCGAGCGTCAGTCCGAAAGCCGTGCGGCGTCGGCGCGCGCGGATATCGCCGCGCTCGACGAGGCGATTGTGGCGACACGCAACCGGTTGGCGGCGCTGGTCGGTGCTGGCCCCGATCGCGGGCTTTCGATCGTGCGGCCAACACTTTCCAGTGCGGCGGTGGGATTGCCGCCCGAGGCCGGGATCGGCCTGATCGGCAGGCGGCCCGACATTGTCGCGGCGCGGCTGCGCGCCGAGGCGGCGGCGAAGCGCATCGACGTCGCGCGCGCCGATTTCTATCCGAACATCAGCCTGTCGGCGCTTGTCGGCTTGCAGTCGCTGGGCCTCTCCAACCTGTTCAGCGCGGGGTCCGAATATGGTAATGGCGGCGCGGCGATCAGCCTGCCAATCTTTGACGGCGGGCGCCTGCAGGGCCGCTATCGCGGCGCGCGGGCGGACTATGACGTGGCCGTCGCAACCTATGACCGCACGTTGATCGATGCGTTGCGCGATGTCGCCGATCTGGTCGCAAGCCGCACAGCCAATATGCGTCAGCTTGCCGGCCGACGCGAAGCGCGGGTAGCGGCGGGCGAGGCGGCCAAGCTCGCGGGACTGCGCTATCGCGCGGGCCTGTCGAACCAGCTCGAACAACTCACCGCCGAAGACAGCCTCGTCGCCTTGAGCCGCGCGGTCGCCGATCTTGAGGCGCGGCAGCTGTCGCTCGACATCGCACTGATCCGCGCGCTCGGCGGCGGATATCACGCGCAAAATTCCACAGGAGACATATGATGGCCGACAATACGGCTGCGATCGAAACCGAGGCTCTCCCCGCCACCGACGAAGCCCGCGGCGCCAAGCGCAACAAAATGCTCCGCATCCTCGGGCTGGTGGTGCTCGTCGCCGCGCTCATCTGGGGCGCATGGTATTTCCTGACGCAATCCGGACGGGTGCATACCGACAATGCTTATGTCGGCGCCGATTCGGCCGTGGTCACTGCGCTCGTTTCGGGGCCGGTGAAAGAAGTGCGCGTCGCGGGGACGCAGGCGGTCAGGAAGGGCGATATTCTCGTCATTCTCGATGACAGCGATGCGAAGCTCGCGCTTGCCGACGCCGAAGCGACGCTGCGGCAGGCGCGGCAGCGTTACGGGCAGGCGGGTGCGAACGCCGATGCGGCGCGGGCGCGGGTCTCGGCGCGTGGCGCCGATATTGCCCAAGCACAGGCGCGGCTGCGCGACGCCAATGCGACGGTCGCGAAGGCGCGCGCAGAACTGGCGCGGCGCGAAAGCATTGCCGGCACTGGCGCGGTGTCCGGCGAAGATCTGGCGGCCGCGCGCGCGGCGTTCGTGTCGGCGACGGCGGCGCGCGATCTGGCGGCGGCGGGTATTGCTTCGGCCGAAGCCACGCGCGGGTCTGCGAGCGGCGATCTCGGCGCCGCCGAAGCGCTGGTGCGCGGGACGACGATCCAGACCGCGCCCGACGTGGCGGCGGCGCAGGCGCGTCTGGAGAAGGCGCAGCTTGACCTCGCGCGCACCGTGATCCGCGCGCCGGTCGACGGCATTGTGACGAACAAGCAGGTGCAGGTCGGACAGCGGATCGCTGCGGGCGCGCCGATCATGACGATCGTCCCTATCGACACGGCCTATGTCGACGCCAATTACAAGGAAAGCCAGTTCGAGGATATCCGCATTGGCCAGCCGGTCGAACTGGTGTCGGACTATTATGGCGGCGATGTCGTCTTTCACGGCAAGGTCGTCGGCATCGCCGGCGGCACGGGCGCGGCCTTCTCGTTGATTCCGGCGCAGAATGCGACGGGCAATTGGGTGAAGGTGGTTCAGCGCCTGCCGGTGCGCATCGCGCTCGATCCCAAGGAGCTGAAGGCGCATCCGCTGCGCGTCGGGCTGTCGATGGAAGCCACGATCGACACGCGCGGGAATTGAGGCGATGGCCAGCGCCGCCCTGACAGCCGGAGCTTCCAGCGAACCCGCGCCGCTGACCGGGGTCAAGTTGATCGCCGCGGCTTTCGCGCTCGCGCTCGCCAACTTCGTCGTCGTGCTCGACATGACGATCGCCAATGTGTCGGTGCCGCATATCGCTGGCGGCCTCGCGGTGTCGCCGACGCAGGGGACATGGGTGATCACCAGCTATGCGGTCGCCGATGCGATCGCCGTGCCGCTGACCGGCTGGCTCGCGATGCGGTTCGGGACGGTGCGCTGGTTCCTCTATTCGATCCTCGGTTTCGGGCTCTTCTCCTTTCTGTGCGGTATTTCGCAGACGCTCGATTCGCTGATCGTCTTTCGCATCCTGCAGGGGCTGTCGGGCGGGCCGCTAATGCCGTTGTCGCAAATCCTGCTGCTGCGCATCTTTCCGAAGGAAAAGGCCGGCATCGGCCTTGCGATCTGGGCGATGACGACGACCACGGCGCCGATCCTCGGACCGATTCTGGGGGGCACGATCAGCGACAATTGGAGCTGGCCGTGGATCTTCTTCATCAACCTGCCGGTGGTTGCGATCTGCGCTTTTGGCGTCGGCAGCTTGCTCGGCAAGTTTGAAACCAAGCGTGAGAAGGCGCGGATCGACGTCGTCGGGCTGGTGCTGCTCGTGTTGTCCGTCGGCGCGTTCCAGCTGATGCTCGACACCGGGCGCGAGCATGATTGGTTCGAATCGAGCTGGATCGTGATGCTCGCGGTTATCTCGGCGGTCAGCTTCGCCGCTTTCGTGATATGGGAGCTGACCGACGCCAATCCGGTCGTGGACCTGCGCGTCTTCCGCTTTCGCGGCTTTACCTTTGCGACCGTCGCCATATCGCTGGGCTTTGGCGCCTTTTTCTCGCAGGTCGTGCTGACGCCTTTGTGGCTGCAACAGGTCGCGGGCTATACCGCGACCGAGACCGGCTATATCGTCGCGTGGATCGGGGTGTTTGCGGTGTTGCTGTCACCGGTCGCGGCGGGATTGATCGGCAAGATCGATATTCGTATCTCGATCTGCGCCGGGATATTGTGGATGGCCTTTATCTCGGTCCTGCGCGCAAGCTGGAACGCCGACGTCGATTATTGGACGCTCGCGCTGCCGCACCTGCTCCAGGGAATGGGCATGCCCTTCTTTTTCGTCGGGCTGACCGCGCTCGCGCTGTCGAGCGTTCCCCAAAAGGATCAGACATCGGCGGCGGGGCTGATGAGCTTTTTGCGCACGCTGAGCGGTGCGATGGGCACTGCGGTCGCGACGACGGCATGGGATATGGAAAGCCGTGTCGCGCGGTCGGAACTCGTGTCCGGCATGAACGATACCGGCGGCACGATGGACATGCTCCAGCGCGCGGGGATGACGCTCGAACAGGCGCGCGCCGCGATTGAGCGGCTGGTCGAGGTGCAGGCATCGACCCTTGGCGTGCTCCACCTGTTCCTTGCATCGGGGGTGGTGTTCGTTCTTGCCGGGATTGCCGTGTGGTGCGCGCCGCTGCCCAAGCATGTGTCGATGGGTTCGTCGCACTAGATGCTTTTAGCAAGCGGGCCGGTGCAGCACCGCCCAGAGGAAATCCAGCCCCTTGGGTTGTGCGTCGCAACATGCTAGGCGCGCGCCCATGCTGACCATCAACGGAATCACTGTACGCCTTGGCGGGCGCGCCATCCTCGAACGCGCCACGGCGAGCCTGCCGGCGAAAAGCCGTGTCGGGCTAATCGGCCGCAACGGCGCCGGCAAATCGACGCTGATGAAGGTGATGATCGGCCAGCTCGAACCCGACGAAGGCAGCATTGACATGCCGCGCCGCACCCGCGTGGGCTATATCGCGCAGGAAGCGCCGAGCGGCACTGCGACGCCGTTCGACACCGTGCTTGCCGCCGACACCGAACGCGCCGAACTGCTCATCGCATCGGAAACCGAGCAGGATCCCGACAAGCTCGGCGATATCCACGAGCGGCTGATCGCGATCGATGCCTATACTGCGCCGGCGCGCGCCGCGCGCATCCTGATCGGGCTGGGGTTCGACGAGGAGATGCAGGGCCAGCCGCTCGACAGCTTTTCGGGCGGCTGGAAGATGCGCGTTGCGCTCGCGGCGCTGCTCTTCTCTGAACCCGACCTGCTGCTGCTCGACGAACCGTCGAACCACCTCGACCTCGAAGCCACGCTGTGGCTCGAGAATTTCCTGCGCGCCTATCCGGGGCAGCTGGTGGTGATCAGCCACGAGCGCGATCTGCTCAACAATGTCGTCGACAATATCCTCCACCTCGAGGGCGGCAAGGTCATGCTCTATGCAGGCGGCTATGACTCCTTCGAGCGCCAGCGCGCCGAACGCGCGGCACAGCTCGCCGCGGCCAAGGCGTCGCAGGATGCCCAGCGCGCGAAGCTCCAGGACTATGTCGCGCGCAACAGCGCGCGCGCCTCGACCGCGAAGCAGGCGCAGTCGCGTGCCAAAATGCTCGCCAGGATGCAGCCGATCGCCGCGCTCGCCGAAGACCATACGCTCGCCTTCGATTTCCCGAGCCCCGACGAGCTGAAGCCGCCGCTGATCACCCTCGATCTCGCGAGCGTTGGCTATGCCGACAAGCCGGTGCTCCAGCGGCTCAACCTGCGGATCGATCCCGACGACCGGATTGCGCTTCTCGGCCGCAACGGCAATGGCAAGACCACGCTCGCGCGGCTGCTCGCGGCGCAGCTGTCGCCGATGGCGGGCGCGATGGCGGCGTCGGGCAAGATGCGCGTCGGCTATTTCACTCAATATCAGGTCGAGGAACTCGACGGCAGCGACACCCCGCTCGCACATATGACGCGGGTGATGGAGGGCAAGCCGCAGGGCGCGGTGCGCGCACAGCTCGGGCGTTTCGGCTTTTCGGGCAATCGCGCGACCACGCAGGTCGCCAAAATGTCGGGGGGCGAAAAGGCGCGGCTCGCGCTGGCGTTGATCACCCGCGAGGCGCCGCATCTGCTCATCCTCGACGAACCGACGAACCACTTGGACGTCGATGCGCGTGAGGCGCTGGTGCAGGCGCTCAACGGCTTCGAAGGCGCAGTGGTGCTCGTCAGCCATGACCGCCATATGCTCGAACTCACTGCCGACCGGCTGGTGCTCGTCGATGACGGCACCGCGCGCGAATATGACGGCAGCATGGACGATTATGTCGACATGATTCTCGGCAAGGGACCGGCGAAGGAAAAAATGTCGAAGGCCGACAAGAAGGAAGACCGCAAGGCCGCCGCTGCTGCGCGCGAAGCCGCTGCGAAGGTCAAAAAGGAGGTTTCGGATGCCGAAGCCGATCTTGCCAAATATGAGGTCGTTCTGTCCGCCATCGATCGCGCGATGTTCGATCCGCAGGGCGCGGCGAATGAATATAAGGGCCTGACGATGAGCGAGCTGTCGCAGCGGCGCGGCAAGATCGTCGCGGCGCAGGAAGCCGCCGAGGCGCGTTGGGTCGCGGCAAGCGAGGCGCTGGAGGCGTTCGGAGCGGCGACCGCCTAGATTATTCTCCCCGATATCGTCACCCCGGACTTGATCCGGGGTCCAGACATCGAAGCTGCGATGGATGCCGGATCAAGTCCGGCATGACGAAGTTGTTGTGGGCCAACCCGCATTGACTCCGCCACCCCAATCCATCATAATAGTTTCAATTGAAACTAGATGGGAAGATGATGATGGCCGACCTGTTCGACAATCCGCTGGGCCTCGACGGCTTTGAATTCGTCGAATTTTCGGCGCCCGAAAAGGGGATTCTCGAACCGGTGTTCGCCGCGATGGGCTTCACCCAGATCGCGCATCACCGCTCGAAGGACGTCCAGCTGTGGCGTCAGGGCGGCATCAACCTGATCGCCAATTATCAGCCCCAGTCGCCCGCCGCCTATTTTGCAGCCGAACATGGCCCGTCAGCGTGCGGCATGGGCTGGCGCGTCCGCGACGCGGCGAAAGCCTATGCCGAAGCGATCGCGCGGGGCGCCGAGCCGGTCGAAGTGATGCCGGGGCCGATGGAACTGCGCCTGCCCGCCATCCGCGGCATCGGCGGGTCGATCATCTATCTGATCGATCGCTACGGCGACGACCTCAGCATCTATGACATTGATTTCGTCTATGAAGAGGGCGTCGATCGCCATCCGGTCGGCGCGGGGATGCAGTTGATCGATCACCTGACCCACAATGTCTACGGCGGCCGCATGGCGCATTGGGCGTCGTTCTATGAACGCATCGCGGGGTTCCGCGAGATCCGTTATTTCGACATCAAGGGCGAATATACCGGCCTGACGTCGAAGGCGATGACCGCCCCCGACGGCAAGATCCGCATTCCGCTGAACGAAGAGGGCGCGGGCGGCGGCGGCCAGATCGAAGAATATCTGCGCGCCTATAATGGCGAGGGCATCCAGCATATCGCGTTCAGCTGCGACGATCTTTACGCCGCGTGGGACAAGCTCAAGGCACTCGGCAATCCGTTCGCGCCCGCCCCGCCCGCAACCTATTATGAAATGCTCGAAGAGCGCCTGCCGGGCCATGGCGAGTCGGTCGAAGGATTGCAGTCGCGCGGCATCTTGCTCGACGGTTCAACGACCGAAGGCGACCCGCGCCTGCTCCTCCAGATTTTCGGCCAGACGGTGATTGGCCCGGTCTTCTTCGAATTCATCCAGCGCAAGAAGGATGAGGGCTTCGGTGAGGGCAATTTCACCGCGCTGTTCAAATCGATGGAAATGGACCAGATTCGTCGCGGGGCATTGGAAGTGAAAGAGACCGCTTGATCCCCTAAACCCGTTTGCCCTGAGCCTGTCGAAGGGCCGTTCTCTTCTTGAACAACGAAGATAAGAACAGTGTTTCGACAAGCTCAGCACGAACGGGGTGGGCTCAACACGAACGGAGTTTTGGGACAATGACCAGCCAATCGCCCATTAAACTCGGCGGCGTACACCACGCCGCCTATCGCTGCCGCGACGCGAAAGAGACGGTGGACTGGTATGAACGCATGCTCGGCATGACCTACACCACCGCCTTTGCCGAGGATCATGTGCCGTCGACCGGCGAATATGATCCGTACATGCACGTCTTCCTCGACGCGGGGAACGGCAACATATTGGCATTTTTCGAACTGCCCAACCAGCCCGACATGGGGCGCGACACCAACACCCCGGCGTGGGTCCAGCATCTGGCGTTCAAGGTCGGCAGTTTCGACGAGCTGGTCGCGGCAAAGGCGCATCTTGAGGCGAATGGCGTCGACGTGCTTGGCCCGACGCATCACGGCATCTTCAAGTCGATCTATTTCTTCGACCCCAACGGCCATCGCGTCGAGCTGGCGTGCGATATCGGCACCGCCGAGCAATATGCCGAACTGCGCCGCGTCGCGCCATTGATGCTCGAGGAATGGAGCCAGACCAAGAAGGCGCCACGCCACGCCGACTGGCTGCACACCGCGGCGAACGAGTAAGCTTTTGTTCCCCGGCGAAAGCCGGGGTCCATAGCGGCGCCGAAAGCATGGGCCCCGGCTTTCGCCGGGGAACAGCTATTAATGGCGGAAGTGGCGCATCCCGGTGAATACCATCGCAAGTCCGGCTTCATTCGCCGCTGCAATCACCTCGTCATCGCGGATCGAGCCGCCCGGCTGGATGACGCAGGTCGCACCCGCCTCGACCGCGGCGAGCAGGCCGTCGGCGAAGGGGAAGAAGGCGTCGCTCGCGACCGCGCTGCCCACGGTGCGCGGCGCGGCCCAGCCGTGCGTCTCGGCGGCTTCGCGTGCCTTGATCGCGGCGATGCGCGCGCTATCGCGGCGGTTCATCTGGCCCGCGCCGATGCCTGCGGTCGATCCGCCCTTGGCATAGACGATCGCGTTCGACTTCACATGCTTGGCGATCGTCCAGGCGAAGAGCGCATCGGTCAGCTCTTCTTCGGTCGGCGCGCGGTCGGTGACGGTTTTCAGATCATCGCGGGTGATGTGGCCATTGTCGCGGCTCTGCGCGAGCCAGCCGCCTGCAATCGTCTTCATCATCAGGCCGCCGCGCGCGGGATCGGGAAGCTCGCCGGTCAGCAGCAGGCGCAGATTCTTCTTCTTCGCGAACACCGCGCGGGCATCGGCGTCGGCGTCGGGCGCGCAGACGACTTCGGTGAAGATGCCGCTGATTGCTTCCGCTGTCGGGCCGTCGAGCGGCCGGTTGACTGCGATGATCCCGCCGAAAGCCGAGACATCGTCGCACTTCAGTGCGGCGTCATAGGCCTCCGCAATCGTCGCGCCGCTCGCGACGCCGCACGGGTTGGCGTGCTTGACGATGACGCAGGTCGGCCCGGCGTCGCGGAATTCGGCAACCAGCTCGAGCGCCGCGTCGGCGTCGTTGATATTGTTGTAGCTGAGCTCCTTGCCCTGCACCTGCTCGGCCTGCGCGATCCCACGCGAGGCGGGGCCTGCGGGGAGATAGAGCGCCGCCTTCTGGTGCGGGTTCTCGCCATAGCGCAGCTCGGTCTGCAGCTTCGCGGTCAGCGGCAGCGTGTCGGGGAACAGCTTGCCCTGGTCGGCAAAGGCGAACCAGCTGGCGATCATGCCATCATAGGTCGCGGTGTGCGCAAAGGCGGTTGCGGCGAGGCGCTTGCGCAGCCCCAGCGTCGTCGCGCCATTGTTCGCGTCCATCTCGGCAATCACCGCGGCATAATCTTCGGGCTCGGTGACGATGTTCACGAAAGCGTGGTTCTTCGCCGACGAGCGCACCATTGCGGGGCCGCCGATGTCGATATTCTCGATGATTTCGTCGCGTGCGGCGCCCTTCGCGACGGTTGCTGCGAAGGGGTAGAGGTTGACGACGACGAGGTCGATCGCGCCGATGCCATGTTCTTCCATCGATGCAATATGCGCTGCATCGTCGCGGACGGCGAGGATGCCGCCATGGACCGTCGGGTGCAGGGTCTTGACGCGGCCGTCCATCATCTCGGGAAAGCCGGTCAGGTCGGCGACGTCGAGGACATTGTGCCCCGCTTCGCGCAGTGCCTTTGCGGTGCCGCCGGTCGAGACCAGTTCGACGCCATGGCGGACGAGCGCGGCGGCGAGGTCGGCGAGACCCGCCTTATCGCTGACGGACAGAAGCGCGCGGCGGACGGGGACGAGATCGGTCATGGGGAAGGGGCTTTGCTCAGGGGGTGGAAAGACGCAGTCCCCCTAGGCGCATGGCCGCTTTTGGGCAAGGTGAGTCCGCCCATCCAATTGAACGTCGCCTCCGCGAAGGCGGGGGCCGCAAGTGGGTAGATGCCGTTGATCCGCAACGCCATCCAACCCCGTTTGTGCTGAGCTTGTCGAAGCACCGTCCTTTCTTCTTTGACGTCGCAAAGAAAGAACGGCCCTTCGACAAGCTCGGGGCGAGCGGTTTATAAGGAACGCGCTATGCTTTAACCCTGCATTCGCGGGGGCGACGTTTGTCTATAGCCCCAGCGCCGCCGCAATCCGGTCCCAGCCGACCAGCTTGAAATTCTGTGCTTTGGGTGCGTTGTCGCCATCCTGGGCGATGAACAGTCCCCCGGCATAATCGCCGCCGAAATTGCCCGCCGCTGCCGCGATCCCATCGGTCTCGCTCGTCGCGCCATATGTCCCTGCGGCGACCGCGAAACGTCCGACATAGTCGAACCCGGGCAGGCGGAAGACGGCAAAAGCGTTGTCGCCTTGGCTCGAGGCGATCAGGTAACGCTGACTCTTGTGATCGATCGTCGCGAGACCCTCGACATCGGCGACGAGGCGCTGGTTGTCGACCGGGGCGACGAGACGCGCGGTCGCGCCGGTGCCATTCTGCTTCAACTGCCAGATGCCGGCATCTTCCTCGCCGACATACAGCGTGTCGCCGTCGAAGACGCAGCCTTCGGACTGGGTCGGGATCTTATATTCCCACTGCACCGCAAAGGCGGGCGCGGTGCCGTCGGCGACGGTCAGGGTGCCGACGCGAACCGTGCCGTCCTTGACGATCAGCGCGGCGGTGAGCGGCGCGCCGGGCGCGGTCTGGGCGAGGCAGAGGCCATAGGCTTCGCCGGCACCCGCGGGGGCGCGGCCGATTGCGGTCAGCGCGGGCTTGGCGCCGTCGAGGCGGAAGACCGCGAGATGGGCGTTCACGCCATCGTTGCGGTCGCTGGCGACGATGATGTCGCCCATCACATCGACATTGTTGACCAGCCCGGCCTTGATGAACGCCAGATCCTTGCCGGCGAGATCATAGACATGGAGGCCCGCCTTCTTGTCGGTCGCGATGACCAGCGCGCGGTTCGGATTGGCGGGGTCGACCCAGATCGCCGGATCGTCGGCGGCATCGGCGCGGTTGGTGCCGACGGGCGCGGTTTCGCCGCTCGCGGTGACCGGCGCCGGGGGCAGGCCGTGGATCATCGGTTCGGCTTGTCCCGCGCATCCCGCCAGCGCGGATGCAAAAGCCAATGAAGTCAGCAACTTCCACTTGTACGTAGCGACCATGATGATTCCCCTGTTTCCGGCGGCGCGAAAGTGCGGCTGGCGCGCCCCGTCCCAGCAAAGTGATGAGACGTCAATACTACAATATTTCAGTCACTTAACTGAAACATAACCGTCACACAGCTCGCCGCAAACTGTCACACGCCACCCCTAGACGCCCGGCAACCACAAAGGGGGTCTGACCAACATGATTCGAACATTCAGCCTGCATTCCGCCGCCGCACTCGCTCTTGCTGCGGCGCTCGCTGCCGCTCCGGCCACTGCGCAGGAAGCGCCGATCGTCAATGACGACGGCAGCATCACCTCGGCGCAGGACATCGTCGTTCTCGGCAGCGTCGGTTATCGGGGCCGCAACGACGCCGCCGAGCCCGTTCTCACCTATGACAGCGAATTTTTCCAGCGTTTCGAGCCGCTCACCGCGGGCGACGCGCTGAAGCGCGTGCCGTCGGTGACCTTCCTCTCGGACGTGATCGAAAGCGACGGGCCGCGGCTGCGCGGCCTGCCGCCGGGCTATACGCAAATCCTGATCAACGGCGAACGCGTCCCCGGCAGCAACGCCGACCGCAGCTTCTTCCTCGATCGCATCCCCGCCGAACTGATCGACCGCGTCGAGATCGTCCGCTCTTCGTCGGCACGGCGCACCGGCGATGCGGTCGCGGGCACGATCAACATCGAACTGCGCGACGCCTATGAACTCGACGGCGGCTATGTCCGCGCGGGCGGGCTCTATTATGACGACAAGGAACTCGAACCCAGCCTGGGGCTGGTTTATGGCGGCGCGGTTGGTCCGGGCCGCCTGCTCGTCGGCCTGAATCTTCAGGGGCGTCACAATCCGAAGAAGAAATATTCGCTGCGCTACAAGGACTCGCCCGAGAACGAGCCCGACTATGCCACCACCGAATTCGACAATCGTGAGGACCAGCGCGACACCCGCGACGGCAAGGATTATTCGGCCAACGCAAGCTATGAGATCGACGGCGAAACCACCGATTTCCGGGTCAGCGGCTTTTATGTCCGCACCGACCGCACCGAAAGCGAGCGCAGCTTCGAATATGATGATCCGACCGCGACCGGCGGGCCGCTGCCACTCGGCCCGCTGATCAGCGACAACGCCAATGTGAACGAGATCGATCAGGAAAATTACAGCATCGACGCCAAGCTGGCGCACCGCTGGTCGCTCGGCAAAACGACGCTGCGCCTCGGCTATGCGCGTTTTGACGACAAGCAGCGCGAGACCGAATATCAGATTGAATTCGACGACAAGGACGATCCTGCGTTCGAACAGGTGTTCACCGCGACCGACGTCACCGACAAGGAATATACGGCGAAGCTCGACCATGAAGTTGAACTCGGCGATGATATCCAGCTTGTCGTCGGCGGCCTTTATCAAAAGAAAAAACGCGGCATGGCGATCCTCGACGCCGATGCCGAAATGGAATTTCCCGGTCTCCAGACCAGCTATGACCCGTTCGCCGACAATCCGACCGACCTGATGGAGCCTTTCGGCGCGCTCAAGCCCACCGATGGCGGGGTGAACCGGATCAAGGAGCGCCGCTTCGATGGCTTTGCGCTGGTGCAGGGTAAAACGGGTGGGCTGACTTGGGAGGCGGGCGTCCGCTACGAGACGACCAAGCTCGATATCCGCGATTTCAGCGACCCCGACGATGTGCTGACGCAGGACAATGATTATGAAAAATGGCTGCCGTCGGCGTCAATCAAGTTCGACCTGACCTCGCACGACCGCATCACCGCATCGGTGGCGCGCACCAACCGCCGCCCCGATTTCAACTATATTTCGCCCGCGACGCTCAAAAAGGAAGTCGGCGACAATGACCTGATCGGCAATCCGCAGCTCGGCCCCGAAACCGCCTGGGGGATCGATGTCGGTTATGAACGCCGCATCGGCGCGCGCGGGATCGTCGGCCTCAACGCTTTCTATCGCGACGTGACCGGCCTGATCGAACTCATCAACACCGAAGAAACCGGCTCGGAGGGGGCGGGCACCGTCGTCTATCAGCCGCAGAATGTCGGCGATGGCAAGGTTTGGGGCGTCGAATTCGACATCTCGACCGACCTCGGCTTCGTCGGGCTTCCCGACACCGGCATCTTTGGCAACGTCTCGTGGCTCGACAGCGAGATCAAAGATTTTGCGGGCGAGCGCCGCTTCAACGGCCAGTCGAACTATGTCTATAACATCGGCTTCATCCAGGATCTGCCGAAATGGGGCGTCGCCTTCGGCGCGACCCATCGCAAGCAGGGCGCGGCTTATGACCGCGTGCTGGGTGAGGAAATCCGCACCAGCTATGGCAGCGACCTCGAAATCTTCGTCGAAAAACGCTTCGGCAAGAAATTCACGATCCGCGCCGTGGGTTCGAACCTGCTCAACGGCGCGAAGCGCGAGGCGTTCAACAAGTTCGACAGCCCCGAGGATCAGGCCGACCGCAAGTTCGACGAATATGAACTCGAATCCGAAAAGGCCGGTCCGGTCTTTCAGTTGATGGCGCGCTACGCCTTCTGACGCTGTGCGGCGGCGGGCAGTCCCTTGCCCGTCGCCGCCTCGCTTCCCAACCGGTTATTTGACCGGGCGGCACTGATCCAGCCACATGACGTGGCGAAACTGGTCGAAATCACGGTAGGTGCCCTGCAGCTTGATCGACTTGCCGGGTTTCAGGGTCAGCGCGAAAACGCTTTGCCCGTTGGCGAGCAGGCAGCTGATGTCGGTCTTGAAATCGGCGAGCCCGGGCGGGCGCAGCGCCAGCTCGTGCGGCGCCAGCACCTTAAATGCGACGCGATATTGGTTGCCGTCCTTGATGACATAATCGACGGTGCCGGTGACGATCATCGTCTTGCCCTTGTAACGCAGCGGAATCGCTTCTGCGCTGCGCTGGGTTTCCTTGGACAGCAGCTGCGACAGATCCTGCGCGACATAGGTAACCGGCGCGACCGTTGACACCGCGCCCTTGCTGCGTCCCGCCGCCGCAAGCCCTGCCTTGCCGCCCTGCAACTGGTTCAGCATCGAACAAATCTCGGTTCGCGCGCCATCTTCGGGCGCAAACATCGTTGCCGGCAATTTTGCCTCCAGCGTCACCACGCCCAGCGATCCGGCGGTCACCGTCGACATCACGATCGGAAAGGAGCGCGCTTTGCCGGTGCGCGGCTGTTCCAGCAACATGCTGCCTTCGCCGGGCTCTTCGGCGAGAACGTCATAGCCTTTGGTGATTGCAATTCCGCGCATCTGGCCGACCGCGCTGGCGGGGGTCAAATCCTTGACCGACACGCTGGCGGTGAATTTCAGGCCGGTGACGCCATTGCCCTTTTTGACGAAACTTTCCTCGCAGCTGGTTGCCGAGGCGGCGGAAGGAATGGCGGCAGCAACGAGCGCCGCGACAGCAAGCATCTTCATGGTAATTCCCCTGCGTACGGACCTACGCTAAGTGAACTATCATAATAATACAGTGGTGCAATATCATTATTGCCGCGGCGGTTCAGCCGATATGCTTGAAAATCCAGCCGATGCTCGCGCCGCCAGCGGGTGCGGTCCCGGTGACGACGAGCTGTTCGGACGGGTGTGGGCGGCCGTCGCCGTCGACCCACAGGCTGTCCTCGACCTCCAGCATGCCTTCAGATGTGCGGAACTGCCACAACGGCCCGCCATTGATGCGGAGCAGCGCGCCGAGCCGGTCGGCGGTCAGGCTGGCCGACATGTTGGGGCCAAGGTGGAAGCGCAGCGCAAAGCCCTTGTCGCCCTTGCGGCGGCTGCGCGGGGCGGGAAGCAGCAAATCCTCGCCGCGCAGTTCGCGTCCGTTGGGCGACAGGATCAGCAGGCGGCGGTGGATCAGGCCGTGGCGACGGGCATAGCCGTCGTGGCTCATCTCCAGCCGGCTGCCCTGTGGGGTTTCGCGGCGGTCGAGCTCGACCTCGGTCACCCCCTTGCCGAGCGAACCATTGGGCAGGATCGCGGTTGAATTGGTGTCGGCGAGGATCAGCGTCGAATGCGCCGCGGTAGTGCGCAGCCCGCGCGCGAGGTCGGCGGGGATCGTCGCGCCAGTCAGCGCCGCGCCGCCGCAGTTGACGACGATGCGCTCGTCGCCATCGCTGAGTTCGAAGGCGAGGGTCGAGGCGCAGCCTGCTTCGGTCACGCGGGCGATCGGCGGCGGGGCGGCGTCGGCGAGCAGCACGACCTTGCCCGCGACGAGCCGCTGATAGCCCCAGTCGCGTGCCTGTTTGAGCGGGCGGGTGCGGATACCGCTGGCGCGGACGATCGCCTGAATGTCGGCGGCGGCGGTCGCGCCGCTGCCCTGCCAATTGCCCATGCCGCCGTCGCTGTGGACGAGACCGAGCAGCGCGGGGACCGCGCGCGCGAGCACTTCCTGGACGAAGGGCGGAACTTCCATGCGGCGCATGTCATAGACTTGCGCGAGCATCGACAGCGCCATGATCGCGTCGAGCTGGGCCTGCGGCGAGCGCGCAATATTGCCGCCGTCGGCGTAGAAGCTGGTTTCGAGGACTTTGCGAAGGCCCGCTTCTCCAAAAATCTGCCGCGGCTCGCCGCCGGGCATCAGCAGCGATGCGGCGACGATGCCGACCCATGCGACCATCTGGCCAGTGCCGGGGCGCGTCTTGTCGGCAATGCGGTCGAGGTGCCGCGCCGCGCGCGCGAGGTGGTTGAGGACCGCCGAGCGATAGATGAGGTCGCTTGACGACAGGATCAGCGGCGCGTGCGCGGCCCAGAACAGGATGCGCCACGCGCTGTTGTCGGCTTTCCACGCCGGTTCGCTCACCGTTTCGCCGTGCGTCGCCAGCCAGTGGCGCACGACGGCCTCGGCGATCGGTACGCCGTCGGCGCGGGTGCCGGTCGCAGCCAGATCGCGCAGCCAGGCAAAGCTGTGCAGATAGTCGGCGAAGGCTGGTGGCACATCGAGCGCGGCGAAATCGAGATCGCCCAGCGAGAGCTTCAGCCCGCGATGGAGGAAATGGCCAGCGCGGATCGCGGTGCCGGCGCGGGCGTCGCCCGGAACCGGATCGGTCGGCACGCCGAGCAGCTTGAGCGGGAAGCGGCCCTTCAGGCGCAGCGCGTGGAGCGGGGTGCGCCAGGTCAGCCGGGTAATATGGTTGGCGATGCGGTCGCCGAGCGTCAGGCCCTTGTCGGCGGGCAGGCGGATCAGGCGCTTGCCGGGCTCGATCATGTCATCGAGGATATCGGCAGCGGCGGTACCCGGATCATTGTCGGTTGGGGCCGTCACCGGTTTTACCATGCTCAGGCGCCGCGCAGACGCCGGATATTGTCGGCGTAAGCATCGGGTCCGCCCTTGAAGGTCGCGGTCCCCGCGACCAGCACGTCGGCGCCTGCGGCGATCGCCAGCGGCGCCGTCGCGGCGTCGATGCCGCCATCGACTTCCAGCCTGATGTCGCGGCCGGCCTTGTCGATCATCTTGCGGACCGCCTCGATCTTGCGAAGCTGGCTCGAAATGAAGCTCTGACCGCCGAAGCCGGGATTGACGCTCATGATCAGCACCAGGTCGATATCTTCGATCAGATAGTCGAGCATCTTCGCAGGCGTCGCGGGGTTCAGCGACACGCCCGCCTGCTTGCCCAGCGACTTGATGTGCTGGACGGTGCGGTGGATGTGGGGGCCGGCCTCGGGATGGACGGTGATAATGTCGGCGCCCGCCGCAGCAAAGGCGTCGAGGAAATGATCGACCGGTGAAATCATCAGGTGAACGTCGAAGGGCAAGGTCGAGTGCGGGCGCAGCGCCTTCACCACCGCCGGGCCGATCGTCAGATTGGGGACATAATGGCCGTCCATGACGTCGATATGAACCCAGTCGGCGCCCGCGGTCTCGATCGCGCGTACTTCTTCGCCCAGCCGCGCGAAGTCGGCGCTGAGGATGGACGGGGCAATGCGGACGGGGGTGGTATGGGCGGTCATGGAATCGGCCTTAACCATCAAGCCCGTGGGGGGCAAGCGGGGCCGCGCATGTCAGCGATAATAGGCCTGATTCGGGCGCCCATTGGTCATTTGTCGCCCATAAGGACCCGCGCGGTATTCTAAATTGCATCTTTGGGCGGTCGGCCGCGTTTGGCGGGGGCTGGCGGTTTGACGCTTATTCCGCGCCGCGCCAGCGCCTCACGCAGCAACATTTCGATCTCGGCATTGGCGCTGCGCAGTTCAGCCGCCGCCATTCGCTCGATCGCGGCATAGAGCGCGGGGTCGAGACGGAGGGCAAAGGCTTTTTTGGCGGACGCGGGCATGGGGGTCGCGTTAGTAGAGCGAGCCGGCATTGACGACGGGCTGGGTGTCGCGTTCGCCGCACAGCACGACCATCAGATTCGATACCATCGCAGCCTTGCGTTCGTCGTCGAGGTCGACGACGCCTTTTTCCGATAATTGGTTCAGCGCCATTTCGACCATCGTCACCGCACCCTCGACCAGCTTCTTGCGCGCCGCGATGACCGCCTCGGCCTGTTGGCGGCGGAGCATCGCTCCCGCAATTTCCTGCGCATAGGCGAGGTGGGTCAGCCCACATTCGTCGACGGTAATTCCCGCGACGCTCAGCCGTTCGATCAACGCCTTACGCAGTTCGACGCCGACTTCGTCATGATTGCCGCGCAGCGTCACTTCCTGATGCTCGATATCGTCATAGGGATAGCGCGAGCCGATCGAGCGCACTGCGGCCTCGATCTGCGCCATGACGAAGCCCTTATAATCGTCGACGTCGAACAGCGCCTGCGCGGTGTCGGTGACGCGCCAGACGACCTGTGCCGCCATCTCGATCGGGTTGCCGCGCAGGTCGTTGACCTTGATCTTGTCCGAAATCACATTGTTTGCGCGCACTGCGATCTTGTGGCGCGTCAGCCACGGCAGCACCCAGCGCAGCCCATTTTCGCGATCGGTGCCCTTATAGGCGCCGAACAGCTGGATCGCGGCGGCTTCATTGGGGTTGATCAGGTAAAATCCGCAAAGGATCAACGTCCCGGCAACGGCGCTGGTCGCGAGCATGGCGATGATCGTCGGCGAGCTATTGTCGTTCGCCAGCTGGACGCCGCACCAGATGGCCAGTGCCAGCAAGGCCAGCCAGATGAGCAGCATGACATAGCCGCTAGCGGTAGCAGCACGGACTTCGCGGGTCGGGTTCAGGCCGGCCGTTGTATTGGAATCGCTCATCATGCCCTCCGATATAATTATGATATCATATTTATATCGAATCTGGGGACGGTCAATCGGATTTGGGTGAACTGGCGCGGGTGGCTGTTTTGGGGTGGAGAAGCGCCATTGCCTTCTTTCGTCATCCCGGGTTGGATCCCGGGTCGGGTCGGCGCAAGGGCCGTGTAATCATTCCAAAGTTCAGCAAAGTTCAGCCCTATGCATCGCCCGTTCTGGACCTTACGGCGTGCTGGACGGACCCGGCGCGTCGCGTCTTGGCTGCACCCGACCGTTCGGGTAGCGACCGCCTTTGTCCAACAATTCAAAGAGCCGGGATGGAGGCTGGCACAGCCGGATTATGTAGGACAGCGTTTTTTTTGAGCGGCAGATGTCGGCTTTGGGGTGGTGGGTTCAATGGGTGGTCGCAACACTTCATCTTTGAGGAGAAGGAGTGTGGGGATGAAGCAGCGTCAGCGGATTTATTACTCGGCGGCACAGCGATCCGAGATCTGGGACCGGTGGCAGCGCGGGGAATCGATGAGTTCGATCGGGCGGCGTTTTGATCGGCAGTCGTCGTCGATTTTCTCGGTGCTATCGCCGTCGGGCGGCATTCGTCCGTCGGAGCGCAAGCGATCGCGGTGCGCGCTCAGCTTGATCGAACGCGAAGAGATATCGCGAGGTCTGACGGTTGGCCGTTCGCTGCGTGCCATTGCAGCCCAGCTCGGCCGTGCACCATCGACGATTAGCCGGGAGGTCGGCCGCAATGGCGGCGTCGACCGCTATCGCGCGACGGTATCGGACCAGTCGACGTGGGACCGTGCGCTGCGGCCCAAGCGCTGCAAGCTGGCTTGCCACCCGGGCTTGCGGCAAACAGTATCGCGCAAGCTGCGCCGCAGTTGGTCACCCGAGCAGATCGCTGGCTGGCTCAAGCGCAGCTTTCCGGACGGAGAGCAGCATCGGGTGTCACACGAGACGATCTACAAAAGCCTGTATATTCAGACCCGAGGCGTTCTGAAGAAGGAACTGCTCGAGCATTTGCGGGCCAAGCGCACGATCCGCCGCTCCCGCCATGCCAGCCTGAAGCGCGACGGGCTCGGCCAGATAAAAGATGCGATATCGATCAGCGAGCGCCCCGCTTCGGTCGAGGACCGCGCCGTGCCCGGACATTGGGAGGGCGATCTCATCTCGGGCGCGCGAAACAGCCATATCGTGACGCTGGTCGAACGCCAGTCGCGCTATGTGATCCTGGCCAAGGTGGCGAACAAGGAGACTGCCAGCGTCGTCTCGGCCCTGATCAGGCAGGCGCGCAAACTGCCTCGCGAGCTCTATCAGTCGCTGACCTGGGATCGCGGCAAGGAGCTTGCCGATCACCAGCGCTTCACCCTGGCGACAGAGGTCGAGGTCTATTTTTGCGATCCCCAAAGCCCGTGGCAGCGCGGCACCAACGAGAACACCAATCGCCTCCTGCGCCAGTATCTGCCCAAGGGAACCGATCTCTCCCTGCACAGCCAGGCCAAACTCAGCGCCATCGCCCGCCAGCTCAACCAGCGACCCAGAAAGACCTTGATGTATCAAACACCGGCGGAAATGTTCGCCGAGCGTGTTGCGGCCACCCGTTGAACCCACCACCGGTTGCTGCCCTTGCTGCTCCCCGGCGAAAGCCGGGGCCCAGTGAGCTTCAGCGCAGACGCCGGCTTTATCGCGCTCTGGACCCCGGCTTTCGCCGGGGAACAGCTAGCATTGGTCGTTTTCTGCCACTCCCCTCCCTCCGGCGAAAGCCGGGAGGCAGTGCGTCATAAAACAGGCGCTAGTTGGTGGCGCTCTGGACCCCTGTTTTCGCAGGGGAGTGGCTCCTGCCGGTCGCTTGGGCGCCGGGGTGGCGAGGGTGTGGGCCGACGAGGGAGGACGACTTCGCATCCGCCAAAACAAAGGGGGCGAAATCGCCCCCTTTGCCTTTGCTGTGTTCGACCTATTCGCCGGTCGGGAAGCCGCGCTTCTTCAGCAGCGCTTTCACGTCGGGGTCGCGGCTGCGGAAGGCGCGATAGGCTTCGGCGCGGTCGGTTTCATTGCCCGTCATGAGCAGGATGGTGCGGAACCTGTCGGCGACGGTGCGATCCCACGGGCCGCCGGCTTCGGTGAAGGCCGCCCAGGTGTCGGCATCCATCGTTTCGGACCAGAGATAGCTGTAATAGCCCGCCGAATAGGCGTCGCTCGAGAACAGGTGGCCGAACTGCGGCAGGCGGTGCCGCATGACGATTTCCTTCGGCATGCCGATTTCCGCCAGCGTGTCGCGCTCGAACTTGTCGATGTCGGTCGGCGGCGTCTTGCGGTCGTGCATCTTCATGTCGACGATCGCGCTCGACAGATATTCGACCGTCGAAAAGCCCTGATTGAACTTGCGCGACGCGAGAATCTTGTCGACCAGCGCCTGCGGCATCGGCTCACCCGTTTTATAGTGGGTCGCATATTTCGACAAGATTTCGGGCGTCATCAGCCAGTTTTCGTTCACCTGGCTGGGGAATTCGACGAAGTCGCGCGGCACGCCGGCGAGCGCGGGGTAATTGACCTGCTGCAGCAGATAATGGATGCCGTGGCCGAATTCGTGGAACAGCGTCGTGGCGTCGTCGATGCTGATCAGCGTCGGTTCGCCCTTTGCCGCTTCGGTGAAATTATTGTTGTTCGAGGCGAGGACATTGCGTTCGCCGCCCAGCGTCTGCTGGCTGCGATAGGTCGTCATCCATGCACCCGAACGCTTTCCGTCGCGCGCGAAATTGTCGAGATAGAAGACGCCGACATTTTCGTTGGTCTTCAGATTATAGACCTCGAACGTCCGCACCTTGGGGTCGAAGACCGGGATGGCACCGGTATTTTCCTTAAAGCCCAGATCGTACAGCTGACCCGCGGCCCAGAACATGCCGTCGACCAGCTTGTCGAGCTGGAGGTAGGGCTTCACTTCGCTTTCATCGAGGTCGTATTTCGCCTTGCGGACCTTTTCCGAATAATAGCGATAATCCCAGGGTTCGATCGTGATTTTGGGCCCCTTGCCGGCCTTGGCTTCCTGATCGGCGATCGCCTGCATATCGGCGACCTCTTCCTTCGCGCGCGCAACCGCGCCCGGCCACACCTTCATCATCAGGTCCATCGCCTTTTCGGGCGTCTTCGCCATGGTGTCGGCCATGCGGTAATGCGCGTGGGTCGGGAAGCCGAGCAGTTCGGCGCGCTGCTGGCGCAGCTTCAATATCTCCGCGATCGTCGCATTGGTATCGTTGGCATTGCCATTGTCACCGCGGCCGACGAAGGCGCGCCAGACTTTTTCGCGCAGCGCGCGGTTGGTGGCGTTTTGCAGCACCGGCTGCGCCGACGAGCGGGTGTTCTTGATCGCATATTGGCCAGGCTTGCCCGCAGCTTCAGCGGCCGAGGCGAGGGAAGCGATAAAGCCGGCATCCAATCCGTCCAGTTCGGTCTTGTCGGCGACGAGTGTGTAGAGCTTTTCATCGCCGAGCAGCTTCGACGAGAAGCTGGAGAACAGGCTTTCGAGCTTCGAGTTGAACGCGACCATTTTGACCTTGTCGGCTGCCGACAGATTGGCGCCGTCGCGCACCATCTCTTCATAGCTGCGCTCGACGATGCGGATCTGCTGCGCGTTGAGGCCGCTCGTCAGGCGCTTGTCATATACCGCCTTGTAGCGGGCGAAGAGCTTGGGTTCGAGAAACAGCTCGGTGTAGAAAGTGGTGAGCTTGGGGCTCCATTCGGCGTCGATGGCCTCGACCCGGTCGTTCGACTTGTTCGACGTCTGCACGCCCCACAATGCCGAGAGGCGGTCCATCGTGTCGCCCGCGAGCATCATCGGAATATGGGTGTTTTCGAAGGTCGCGGCGGCGGGATTGTCGATCACCGCCTGCACTTCGGCCTTCACTTCGGCCATCGCCTTGGGGAAGGCGGCCGGGAAGAGTTCGGGGTCGAGCTTATCCCACGGCGGCACGCCCTCATAGGGGCCGGTCCACGGTGCGAGCATCGGGTTTTCGCCGGTGGGCGCAGTGGCGGTGGCCGGCTTGGCGGCGGCGGATTCGGTGGCGGTGACGGTCATCTGGCTATAACCCATGAGCATCGCAGTGGATGCAAGCATCATCGACAGGCGGCGGGAAAATAGGCGGCGGGCAAGGGGGGGCGCTTGGCGCGGCATGCATGTTTCTCCATCGAAGAACAGGTTTCGGTCGAAACCATATCGGCGCGGGCCTTAACCCGACATAACAGCAAAGTGCAAGGCGGCGACGGGCCGCTATCCGCCGAATCCGGGGTCCGCGAGGTTGCGCGCTACCGGTCGCTGAGCGCCGCAATGGAACCCGGATCAAGTCCGGGGTGGCGAGGAAAGATAGGGCGATGAGCAAAGAGTCCATGCCGTAGCGGCATTTCTACTTGACGTGCACGTAAACGTAAGGTCAGGTGTGGGGTGAAGGCCGTGCCCTGGGCGCGCGGCTGTTGGCGCGTTCCGGCTCCCCGATGTCGTCCGGCCGCCTTGGAGAAGAGGAAAGACCATGTCGCTCGATAAGCTGTCGCGAACCGCCTATGGCGAGGATCATGAAGCCTTCCGCGCTACGGTGCGGCAGTTTCTGGAAAAGGAAATTGCCCCCAACGCTGCGAAATGGGCCGAAGATGGCATCGTTCCCAAGGACATCTGGCCCAAGGCCGGCGAGTTGGGCATGCTGTGCCCGACGGTGCCCGAGGCCTATGGCGGTCTCGGTCTCGACTTTGGCTATAATGCGATCGTTGACGAGGAAAGCGCCTATTATGGCCGCGCGACGACGGGCTTCTCGCTCCAGTCGGATATCGTCACCAGCTATATCGTGAAATATGGTTCGGAAGAGCAGAAGAAGCATTGGCTGCCCAAGATGGTGTCGGGCGAGGTGATCACTGCGATCGCGATGACCGAACCGGGCACCGGCAGCGACCTGCAGGGGATGCGCACGACCGCGAAGAAGGATGGCAATCATTATGTCATCAACGGGTCGAAAACCTATATCACCAATGGCCAGAACGCCGACCTGATCCTCGTCTGCGTCAAGACCGACACCGAAATTCAGCCGGCGTGGAAGGGCGTGTCGATCGTCCTCGTTGAGGCCGATCGCGAAGGCTATGAGCGTGGCCGCAACCTCGACAAGATCGGGCAGGACGAGGCCGATACGTCGGAAATGTTCTTCAACGATGTGCGCGTGCCGATCACCAACTGCCTTGGCGAAGAGGGCAAGGGTTTCATCTATCTGATGAGTGAGCTGCCGCAGGAGCGCCTTTCGATCGCCGTCAGCGCGCAGGCGTCGGCGCAGCGCGCATTCGATGATACCGTCGAATTCACCCGCGACCGCAAGGCGTTCGGCAAGCCGATCCTCGATTTCCAGAACACGCGCTTCGTGCTCGCCGACCTCAAGACCAAGCTGCAGGTCGGCTGGGCGCATCTCGACTGGGCGCTGGCGCGTCACCTGAAGAAGGAACTGACCCCCGAAGAGGGCGCCGGAGCGAAGCTTTGGCACACCGAACTTCAGTGGGAAGTGATGGACAAGTGCCTCCAGCTCCACGGCGGCGCGGGCTATATGAATGAATATCCGATCGCCCGCGCCTGGCGCGCGGCGCGCGTGACGCGCATCTTTGGCGGCACGAACGAGATTATGAAGGAACTGATCGGGCGAAAGCTTTAATCTCCCCTCCCGCATGCGGGAGGGGCAGCGAGACTTGGGAGCTTGCTCCCTGGTCGCAGCGGGGTGGGGCTTCTCACCCCCGGATGCTCGCTCCGCTCGCGCCCACCCCTAACCCCTCCCGCATGCGGGAGGGGGATGTAGTGAAAGGAATATTCCATGGCTGAAGCCTATATCGTAGACGCCGTTCGTACCGCTGGCGGCAAGCGCGGCGGCAAGCTTTCCGGCATCCACCCCGTCGACCTCGGCGCCGCGGTGTTCGACGCGATCGCCGACCGTAATGATTTCGACACCAAGGCGATCGAAGACGTCATCACCGGCTGCGTATCGCAGGGCGGGCAGCAGTCGGGCGATCTGGGCCGTAACGCCGTCCTCGCCTCGAACCTGCCCGACTCGATCCCTTCGGTGACGATCGACCGCCAGTGTGGTTCGTCGCAGCAGGCGATGATGTTCGCGGCGCAGGGCATCCTGTCGGGGACGCAGGACATGGTCCTCGCCAGCGGCATCGAAAGCATGTCGCGCGTCCCGATGGGCTCGACCGCGATGCTCTATATGAAGGAAGGCATGGGCAATTATAAATCGCCCCGCCTCGAGGAAAAATATCCTGGCATCATGTTCAGCCAGTTCATGGGCGCCGAAATGATCGTCCAGAAGCATGGCTTCACCAAGGACGATCTCGACGCCTATGCGTATGAAAGCCACCGCCGCGCGAAGGTCGCGAGCGAAGCCGGGCGTTTTCAGCGCGAGATCATCGGGGTCGAAATCGAAACCCCCGAGGGCAAGCAGATCCATCTGGTCGACGAAGGCATCCGCTTCGACGCGACGCTGGAGGGCATAGCCGGCGTCAAGCTGCTCCAGGAAGGCGGTTCGATCACCGCGGCTTCGGCGAGCCAGATTTGCGACGGCGCATCGGCGGTGCTGATCTGTTCGGAACAGGCGCTGAAAGACCATGGCCTGACCCCGCGTGCACGCATCCATCATGTATCGGTGACCGCGGGCGACCCGGTGATCATGCTCGAGGAACCGCTGTTCGCGACCGAAAAGGCGCTGAAGCGCGCGGGCATGAAGATCGAGGATATCGATGCCTATGAGGTCAATGAGGCTTTTGCGCCGGTGCCGCTCGCGTGGATGAAATATCTGGGCGCCGACCATAGCCGCCTCAACGTCCATGGCGGCGCGATCGCGCTTGGCCACCCGCTCGGCGCCAGTGGCACCAAGCTGATGGCGACCCTGCTCGGCGTGCTCGACGCGACCGGCGGCAAATATGGCCTGCAAACGATGTGCGAAGGCGGCGGTCAGGCCAACGTCACGATCATCGAACGCCTGTAAATCCAACTCCCCTCCCGCTTACGGGAGGGGCCGGGGGAGGGCCTGTTTGCGATCCTCGTCCCACCAACATGCCCCACCGGTGTTGGGTGGATCAGCCCTCGGCTGATCCAGGTCATCCCGGGGGGATGACCGACCCATCACCCCCTCCCCTGAAGGGGAGGGCTCTAAGGAGAAAACTCAATGAAACTCGATTCCACCGTATCCGCCGTCGTCACCGGCGGTGCCTCGGGCCTTGGTGCCGCCACCGCGCGTGCGCTCGCCGCCAAGGGCGTCAAGGTCGCGATCTTTGACCTTCAGGAAGAAAAGGGCCTCGCGCTCGCCGCAGAACTCGGTGGCATTTTCTGCGAAGTGAATGTCACCGACGACGCCAGCGTCGATGCCGGCTTCGCCAAGGCGCGCGAAGCGCATGGTCAGGAACGCATCCTCGTCAACTGCGCCGGCACCGGCAACGCGATCAAGACCGCGAGCCGCAGCAAGGAAGATGGCAGTATCAAACATTTCCCGCTCGACGCGTTCAACTGGCTGATCCAGATCAACCTCGTCGGCACCTTCCGCTGCATCGCCAAGTCGGCGGCGGGCATGATGACGCTCGATACGATGGAAGACGGCGAGCGCGGCGCGATCGTCAACACCGCATCGGTTGCGGCCGAGGACGGCCAGATCGGCCAGGCGGCCTATTCGGCATCAAAGGGCGGCGTCGTCGGCATGACCCTCCCCATCGCGCGTGATCTCGGCAACGAGAATATCCGCGTCAACACGATCCTTCCGGGCATCTTCGACACCCCGCTGCTCGCCGGCGCGCCGCAGCCGGTGCGTGATGCGCTGGGCGCCTCGGTGCTCAACCCGAAGCGTCTGGGCAACCCCGCCGAATATGCCAATCTTGCCCTGTGCATGATCGAAAATGGCTATTTCAACGGCGAAGACGTCCGTCTCGACGGCGGCATCCGTATGGCGCCGCGCTGATATGGCAAAACCGGAAAGCTGGCGGCTCGATGCCGCCAGCTACCCCGTCTGTGCCGAATTCCAGACGCGGTTTCAGGACATGGACATCAACGGCCACCTCAACAATGTGGCCTTTGCCGCCTTGTTCGAAAGCGGCCGCGTGCTGCTCAACCGTCAGGTGAGTCCGCTCGCCGAACGGGTGAATGGGGAACGCACAATGGTTGCGGCGGTCGAGATCAATTATCTCGCCGAAGGCAATTTTCCTGACCCGGTTCAGATCGCAACCGGCATCGGCCGGATCGGCACCTCAAGCTGGACAATCGTGCAGGCGATGTTCCAGAACGGGCGTGCGATCGCGAGCTGCGATACTGTGGTCGTGTGCCGGACCGACGGCCAGGCCAAGCCGCTACGCGCTGACATGGTCGCGGAGTTGACGGCCAATCTGGTGACGCCGGTTTGACCTTCGTCATTGCGAGCGAAATGAAGCAATCTCCAGCTAACGGCCTTGAGCAAGGACGTTAGCTGGAGATTGCCGCGTCGCCTTCGGCTCCTCGCAATGACGGAACTGGTTACAGCTTTTTGTCGGCGTCGGGGACCGAGCGGATCAGGTCGCGGGCAAAGCCGATCAGGCCGATCTGGCGGCGGCGCTTCAGCCTTTCGGCGCGCAGGATGGCCTGCACTTCGCCGTAGCAGCTTTCGACATCGTCGTTGATCAACACATAGTCGTAACCGTCCCAGTGGCTGATCTCGTTCGCGGCGCGTTCCATGCGCGCGGTAATCACTTCGTCGCTATCAGTGTTGCGGCTGCGCAGACGGCGTTCGAGTTCTTCCATCGTCGGCGGCAGGACGAAGACGCGCACGACGTCGGGGCCGGCCTCCTGATAGAGCTGCTGCGCGCCTTGCCAGTCGATGTCGAACAGGACGTCTTTGCCCGCCGCCAGCAATTCCTCGACATGGTGTCGCGGGGTGCCGTAGCGATGGCCGAAGACATGCGCCCATTCGAGAAACTCGCCGTCGGCGGCCATCTTCTTGAAGGTGTCGGTGTCGACGAAATGATAATGAACCCCGTCGATTTCGCCCGGACGCGGCGGGCGCGTGGTTGCGGAGATCGAGAGCGCGATATGATCGTCCGTCTCGAGCATCATTCTGGAAATGGTGGTCTTTCCCGCGCCGGAGGGCGAGGAGAGGACGAACAACACGCCGCGGCGGTTCAGGTGGACGCTTTCAGCCATGGGGGCTATTCGCGAAAGCTGCGCCAGCGGTCAAGCGCGAAGGTGATGGGGCATGGCAGGAATTTCGCGCAACGGCTGGCTGGTCGCAGCGGCATTGCTGGTGATTTTCACCGCGATCCTCTTTGGCATGGGACGCCCGCCGATCTGCCCGTGCGGCACCGTCAGCCTGTGGCACGGCGTCGTCCAGTCGAACCAGAACAGCCAGCAGATTTCGGACTGGTATAGTTTCAGCCACATCATCCACGGCTTCATCTTCTACGGCCTGTCGCGCTGGCTGGTGCCACGCCAGCCGCTGTGGGTCGCGCTCGCGCTCGCCATCGGGATCGAGGCGGCGTGGGAAATATTGGAAAATTCGCCGATCATCATCAACCGCTATCGCGAGGTGACGATGGCCTATGGCTATGCGGGCGATTCGATCCTCAATTCGGTAAGCGACGCGCTGTTCATGATGCTGGGGTTTCTGGCCGCGAGCCGGATGCGCTGGTGGGTGACGGTTGCCATCGCTATCGTCTTTGAATTGTTCACGCTGTGGACGATCCGCGACAATCTGACGCTCAATGTACTGATGCTGGTCTCGCCGGTCGAGGCGGTGAAGAAATGGCAAGCGGGCGGGTGAAACATCGTTGCCCCCGCGAAGGCGGGGGCCGTTGTCGGCTTGTCTTTCTACGCGACTTCAGGCTGCAGCGGTCCCCGCCTTCGCGGGGGCGACATGTGCCGATCAGTGAAGCGCGCTGCCGCGTCCATTGCTTGCGACCGGAATCGCGGGCGGCAAGGCGTCGCCCATCGTCTGGCCGTCGGGCGGGACATTGGCTGTTCCGGCATAGGTATCGACCACCCCGGCCTCGATCAACGCGGGGTCTGCCGAGTGCGCCTCTTCCGCTGTCCGCCGCGCCTGCGCGCGTTCGGCCCATTTCTTGGTGAGATAGCCCGCCGCTACCGTCGCCGCGAGCACGGCATAGCGCTGTGGGATCAGTCGGCGCGCCGCGAACAGCGTTGCCGCGCCGATCACCGTGCCCGCGATGGGGTGATTGCCGTTTTTCTGTCCAATAGCGCCGCCGAGGACGCCGCCAACGATCCGACCGATCATGCTCATCTCTCCTTATCCCCTCATAATGTGCGAACCGGCCTCAGGGTTCCGGGCCCAGCATCGTGCGCGGATCGACCAGCCGGTCGAAGGTCGCGCTGTCGACATAGCCGAGGTTGAGCGCGGCCTCTTTGAGCGTGCTGCCCGACTCATGTGCATGTTTCGCGATTTTCGCCGCCTTGTCATAGCCGATTTCGGGCGCGAGCGCGGTGACGAGCATCAGCGAGCGTTTCATCAGTTCGTCGATGCGGGTGCGGTTGGGCTCGAGTCCCGCGACGCAATGCTCGGTGAAGCCCGTCATGCCGATGCTCAGCAATTCGATCGAGCGCAGGACATTGGCGCCGATCAGCGGCTTGAAGACATTGAGTTCGAGATGGCCCTGCAGCCCGCCGACTGTGACTGCCTGATGATTGCCGATCACCTGCGCCGCGACCATCGTCAGCATCTCGCACTGGGTCGGGTTGACCTTGCCCGGCATGATCGAGCTGCCGGGCTCGTTTGCGGGCAGGTCGAGCTCGCCGAGTCCCGCGCGAGGTCCCGAACCCAAAAGACGGATGTCGTTGGCGATCTTGGTCAGCGCGGCGGCAAGGGTGTTCAGCGCGCCCGAGAAAAAGACGAGCCCGTCGTTCGACCCCAGCGCCTCAAATTTGTTCGCCGCGGGTTCGAAAACGATGCCGGTGCTGCGGCTGAGTTCGGCAGCCATCGCGACGTCGAAACCCGCGGGCGCGTTAAGCCCGGTGCCGACTGCGGTGCCGCCTTGTGCGAGCTTGCAAACATCCTGGGCGAGCGCGGCCTCGATCCGGGCGCGGCAGGCGGTGAGTTGCGCGACATAGCCCGAAAATTCCTGCCCCAGCGTCAGCGGGGTTGCGTCCTGCAAATGGGTGCGGCCGATCTTGACGATGTCGGCCCAGGCTTCCGCCTTGGCCGCGAGCGCATCGGTCAGCGTGGCCAGCGCGGGCAGCAGGCGCGCCGCCGTCTCGACCGCGACCGCGACGTGGAGCGCGGTCGGGAAGCTGTCGTTCGACGATTGCGCCATGTTGACATGATCATTGGGGTGGACGGGCGACTTGCCGCCGCGCGTTCCCGCCAGCGCTTCGTTGGCGATGCCCGCGATCACTTCATTGGCGTTCATGTTCGATTGGGTGCCGCTGCCGGTCTGCCAGATGGCGAGCGGAAACTGGTCGTCATATTGCCCGGCGACGACCGCGTCGGCCGCAGCGGCGATCGCTTCGGCAACGCCGTCGTCGAGGCCATGCGAGCGGTTGACGCGCGCGGCGGCGCCCTTGATCCGCGCCAGCGCGTGGACGATCGGCAGCGGCATGCGCTCGTGCGCGGGGAAAGCGAAATATTGCCGGCTACGTTCGGTTTGTGCGCCCCAATAAGCGTCTGCTGGCACCGCAATTTCGCCGATGCTGTCGCTTTCGAGCCGCGTATCGCTCATCCCGCCAAAATCCTTGTCACCAATACGGAGCCTGCCCAGATCATCGCGACCAGCCCCAGCATCTGCCAATAGCCCGCGTCGCCGACGCGGCGCCGCAACCATGCCGCGGCCAGCCAGACGAGCAGGAGCGCGGGGGTGAGGATCAGCAGGCTGAAACGAAGGAGGCCGTCGGCAATCTGGCTGCGCGTGCCGCCGCTTTCGAACTGGGCATAGCCCGTGACACTCCACCAGAAGGCGGCGGTCAGCACCAGCATCCCGGCGAGAGCCCAATATTGCCAGAAGCGGGTCGGAGGCCAGGGATTGGCCATGCCGCTAGCGCTTCTTGCCGAAATCCACGGTCACGACGTTCGACCCATCCTCGGTCGATATGTCGGGGCGGTCGTTGTCGGCCTCGTCATGCGGTTCGGGCTGAATGGCATCGTCGTCACTGACCTGGAACTGCAGCCCGAAATTGACCGACGGATCGACGAAGGCGGTGATCGCTGCATAGGGAATCGTCAGAATTGATGGCGTCTGGTTGAACGACAGGCCGACGCTGAAATGATCGTCGGCGACATGGAGGTCCCAGAAGCGATTCTGAAGGACGATCGTCATTTCGTCGGGGAATTTGGCGATCAGATGCGCCGGAATATTGACCCCGGCGGCCTGTGTCTTGAAGGTGATGTAGAAATGATGTTCGCCGGGAAGGCTATCATATCCCACGATCGGCTGCAGCACGCGGCCGACCACGGCGCGCAGGGCATCCTGCACGATTTCGTCATAGGGAATCAGGCTGTCATGGACGTCGTCACTCATGGCGGAGGGGGATGAACGGACCGCGTCGATGGGTCAAGAGGGGAGAGTCACCTTGCGCGGTAAAAAGTGGCTGCTATGGGAGCGGTCATGCGAACCGCCACTGTCCAGCGAACGACCAAGGAAACCGACATCGCCATCACCGTCAATCTGGACGGAACGGGCGAATATGCGGTGTCCACCGGTATCGGCTTCCTCGATCATATGGTCGAACAATTGTCGCGGCACTCGCTGATCGATATCAGCATGGCGGTGAAGGGCGATTTGCACATCGACCAGCATCACACGGTCGAAGATTCGGCGCTCGCGCTCGGCGAAGCTGTCGCGCAGGCGCTCGGCGACAAGCGCGGCATCGCGCGGTACGGCGAGGCGCATGCGCCGATGGACGAAACGCTGACGCGCTGCGCGCTCGACATTTCGGGGCGGCCCTATTGCGTCTATAAATCGGGCTTCTCGCAGCCGCGGCTGGGTGAGATGGATACCGAAATGTTCCCGCACTGGTTCGCGAGCTTTGCGCAGACCGCGGGGATCACGCTGCACCTCGAGACACTGTACGGCGACAACAATCATCATATCGCCGAGTCGAGCTACAAGGCGCTCGCACGCGCGCTGCGTCAGGCGATCGCGATCGACCCGCGCAAGGGCGATGCGATTCCTTCGACCAAGGGTGTGCTGTAGGGCCTGTCATGAGCGCCATCGCCCTGATCGATTATGGCGCGGGCAATCTTCGCTCGGTGCTTAATGCGCTTGTCGCGGCGGGCGCGAGCGATGTCGCCGTAACAGCCGACCCCGATATTGTCGCCAAAGCCGACCGGATCGTGCTGCCCGGCGTCGGCGCCTTTGCTTCGTGCATGAACGGGCTCAGCGCCATAGCGGGGCTGATCGAGGCGATGGAGCAGCGCGTGCGCGGCGAAGGTGCGCCTTTCCTGGGAATTTGCGTCGGCATGCAATTGCTTGCCGATGCGGGCGAGGAGCATGGCCGTCATGCCGGGCTCGGCTGGATCGGCGGCACGGTACGCGCCTTCGCGCCCCAGCCCGGGCTGCGCATCCCGCATATGGGCTGGAATGATGTCGAGCCGAGCTTCGCCCATCCGGTGATCGCGCGCGGCGAGGCTTATTTTCTTCACAGCTTTCATTTCGCCGATGCCGTCGATGTCGCGGCGACGAGCAGCCATGGCGGGACCTTCACCGCTGCGGTCGCGAAGGACAATATCGTCGGCGTCCAATATCATCCCGAAAAAAGCCAGGCATATGGCCTCGCGACACTGGAAAGATTTCTCGCATGGCGCCCGTAGTTTCTGGCCTGACCATCTTCCCCGCGATCGACCTCAAGGGCGGGCAGGTCGTGCGTCTGGCCGAGGGCGATATGGATCGCGCGACCATCTATGGCGACGATCCGGCGGCGCAGGCGCGATTGTTCGCCGAGGCGGGCGCGACGCATCTGCACGTCGTCGATCTCGACGGCGCCTTTGCCGGTGAGAGCGTCAATGGCGCGGCGGTCGAGAGCATCATCGCGGCGTTTCCGGGCAAGGTGCAGGTCGGTGGCGGCATCCGCGACCGTGCCGGGGTCGATCGCTGGCTGGGGCTCGGCGTTGATCGCGTGATCATCGGCACAGCGGCGCTCAAGGACCCCGAATTCGTCAAATCCGCCGCGCGCGACCTGCCGGGGCGTATAGTCGTCGGGGTTGATGCGCGCGACGGCATGGTCGCGACCGAGGGCTGGGCCGATGTATCCGACGTCCGCGTTGAGGATCTCGCGCGGCGTTTCGAGGATGCCGGGGTTTCGGCACTGCTCTTCACCGACGTCGGCCGCGACGGTCTGCTGAAGGGCTGCAATGTCGAGGCGACGGTCGCCCTCGCGCGCGCGGTCGCCATTCCGGTGATCGCGAGCGGCGGGGTTGCCGACATTCACGATATTCACGCCCTGTGCCCGCATGTCGGCGACGGTATCGAAGGCGTGATCACCGGGCGGGCGCTCTATGACGGACGGCTCGACCTGGCCGAAGCGATTGCGGCGGGGCGGGGATGACCGTCCGCGTTCGCGTCATTCCTTGCCTCGACGTCGCCGATGGCCGCGTGGTGAAGGGCGTGAATTTCGTCGACCTGCGCGATGCGGGCGATCCCGTTGAGGCGGCGCGCGCCTATGATGCGGCGGGCGCCGACGAGCTTTGCTTTCTCGACATCAGCGCGAGCCATCAGGGGCGCGGCACTTTACTCGACATGGTCGGGCGCACTGCCGAAGTATGCTTCATGCCGCTGACCGTTGGAGGCGGGGTGCGCAGCGCCGAGGATGCGCGCGCGCTGCTGCTCGCCGGGGCGGACAAGGTCGCGGTGAACAGTGCCGCGGTCGCGCGGCCCGAACTGGTCGCCGACATTGCCGACCGTTTCGGTAGCCAGTGCGCCGTCGGCAGCATCGATGCGCGCTGCGTCGAAGACGGCCGGTGGGAAATCTTCACCCATGGCGGTCGCAAGGCAACCGGAATCGACGCGCTCGAACATGCGGTGCGCCTGGCCGAACTGGGTGCGGGCGAATTGCTCGTCACCAGCATGGACCGCGACGGGACGCGCGACGGCTATGACCTCGCGCTCGTCCGCGCGATCGCCGATGCGGTGACGGTGCCGGTGATCGCGAGCGGCGGGGTCGGCAACCTCGACCACCTGGTCGCTGGCGTGATCGAGGGTGGCGCGAGCGCGGTGCTTGCCGCCAGCATCTTCCATTTCGGCGAGGCGACGATTGCCGATGCGCACGCCCGTCTCGCCGCCGCAGGATTGCCTGTACGTAAACATTGAGCCCGCGCACATTAGTTGCGCGCGAGGGGTAGTCATGTGGTTATGCGGCTGCAATAAAAGCCCATGACCAAAAAGCTCCGCCTGACTGACCGTGCCAACGACATTTTCCCGATCCTGGGTTTCCTGACCGCGATGGCGAGCCTCGCGCTGCCGCTTAACTCCTTTCTTGTCGGCTTCATCCTTGCCGGTGCCATTATCGCTGCGGTTCACCATGCCGAGGTGATCGCGCACCGTGTGGGCGAACCTTTTGGTACGCTGATCCTTGCACTCGCGGTGACGGTGATCGAGGTCGGGTTGATCCTGACGCTGATGCAGGCGGAGCCATCCAAGGCGCAGACGCTGGCGCGCGACACGGTGTTCGCGGCGGTGATGGTGATTTTGAACCTGCTCATGGGGCTCTGCCTGCTCAGCGGGGCGATCCGGCACCACGAACAGCGCTTCCAGCGCACGGGCATCGGCGCCGCGCTTGCGACGCTCACCGTGCTCACCGTCGTGTCGCTGGTCCTTCCCAATTTCACGTCGAGCGTGCCCGGCCCCTTTTATTCGGCGACGCAACTCGGTTTCGTCGCGGTGGTATCGCTGATCCTCTATGCCACCTTCGCTCTGGTGCAGACGGTGCGGCATCGCGACTATTTTCTTCCCGACGGCGATGCCGACGGCGACGGCGAGCCTGACGCCCATGCGCCGCCGCCGAGCGTCCAGCGTACCGCTGTTTCGAGCGCGCTGCTGCTCGCCAGCCTCGTCGCAGTCGTCCTGCTCGCCAAGAATCTGTCGCCGGTCATGGGCGCCCTGCTGGCCGACTGGGGCGCGCCGCCTGCGGTACTCGGCGTGTTGATCGCGGCGCTGATCCTCGCGCCCGAAGGGCTTGCGGCGGTGCGTGCGGCCAAGTCGGACCGCCTGCAGACCAGCCTCAATCTCGCGCTCGGCTCGGCACTCGCGACGATCGGCCTGACGATTCCGGCGGTCGCGATCCTGTCGATCATGACCGACATGCCGATCAGCCTGGGTCTCGACGCCAAGTCGACGGTATTGCTGTTCCTGTCGCTGATCGTGTCGGTGCAGACGCTGGCGAACGGGCGGACAACGGTACTGCAGGGGGTGATCCACCTGATGCTGTTCGCGATTTACCTGTTCACGACTTTCGTGCCCTGATCGCGACGCCGCTCACTGTTCCCCGGCGAAAGCCGGGGCCCAGATGATTTACGCAACCTCAGTTCTGCGGGCTCTGGGCCCCGGCTTTCGCCGGGAAACAGCGCGTGCAGCAGCTCAGGTCTTCCGCACGAACACAGTCCCGGCCGAATAGCCGGCGCCGAACGAGCAGATCAGCCCGGTGTCGCCTGCCGCCATATCGTCGTGGTGGAGGTGAAAGGCGATGATCGACCCGGCGCTTGACGTATTGCCATAGGTGTCGAGCACCGTCGGGCTTTCGGTTTCGCTCGCTTCATGCCCCAGCACGCGGTGCGCGATCAGGCGGTTCATATTGGTATTCGCCTGATGCAGCCAAAGGCGGCGCATGTCGGCGCCTGCGAGACCCAGCACCTCCATCTGTTCGACGATCAGATTGGCGACCCATGGCACGACTTCCTTGAACACCTTGCGGCCTTCCTGGACGAAAAGCTTGTCGCTCTTTGGCCCCGACTGGTCGATCCCGCCGTGCCCGCGATTGAGGAAGCCGAAATTGTTGCGGATGTTGTTCGAGAATTGCGTCTTGAGCTTGGTGCCGAGGATGTCCCAATGGCCCGCAGGGGCGATGGCCTTATCCTCGATCAGGATTGCGGTGGCGACGTCGCCGAAAATGAAATGGCTGTCGCGGTCGCGCCAGTTGAGGTGGCCCGAACAAATCTCGGGGTTCACCACCAACACGCTTTTGGCGTGGCCGGCGCGGATATAGTCGGCGGCGGTCTGGATGCCGAAGGTCGCTGAGGAACAGGCGACATTCATGTCGAAGCCAAAGCCGTCGATACCGAGCGCATCCTGTATCTCGACCGCCATCGCGGGGTAGGCGCGCTGCATGTTCGATGCGGCGCACAGCACGGCGTCGACGTCCGACGCGTCGCGCCCGGCGCGCGCGAGGGCATCCTTTGCCGCCGCAACGCCGATCTCGGCGAGGATCGACAATTCGTCGTTGCTACGCTCGGCTAGGCGCGGTGCCATATGCGCGGGATCGAGGATACCTGCCTTGTCGACGACATAGCGCGAGGCGATGCCGCTGGCCTTTTCGATGAATTCGACGCTTGATTCGGTGAGTTCGGCGAGATCTCCCGCGGCGATCGCGTCGGCGTTTTCGAAATTGTACCGCGCGACATAGGCGTTGAAGCTGGCGACAAGTTCTTGATTGGAAATGCGTTCGGCGGGGGTGAACAGGCCGGTGGCCGAGATGACCGGCTGCGGTGCGTGCGACATGATGAACCTATATATATCGTTGGTCGGACAGGCTGATTAGGCCCGCGAGCGGCGCCGCGCAACGTCCGGACGATTGGCTGAATATTTCCCGCCTTCATGGTTAACTTGACGCTAACCTATAGGATGGCAGACTGATGGATGCAGGCCTCCGGGGGGATGGCTCCTCGGGCGCCGTGCGGGAGCACGACCATGGTGACGCGTTCGGGACCGGCAGCAGGCGATCTGTCGATTACGGAAATCAAGGAATTCGCGGGCTTTCCTGCGGCGACCCAGCGTTATATCCGCCGTTCGCTCGACATCGGGCTGGAGCGCGACGATGCGATTTCGCGCTGGTCGCGCGACATGGTCGAGGAAACCGCTATCCGCGTGCAGGCGCGCGTCTATCAGCGGCTGATCGACATTCGCGCGCATATTCCCGACGACAGCAGCCTTGATGCGCTCGAACATTTCATGGCGCCGCTGATCGCGATGTCGGCATTTGATCTGGGGCAGGACCGCTTGCCGGACTTCGCATCCTATCGCTTCTTATATGAACGTCTGCTCGGCGGGCATGCGCGGCCGTGGTTGCCCGGGGCCTTTTGTGCCGCCGCATCGCTGCCGCACCTCCACCCCGACAAGCGCAAGATCTTGCTCCAGTCGATCAGCGAAGCCGCCGCGACCGCGCCCGGCTGGTCGGCGCGCGAACCGAAATTCTTTCCCGAATGGGTCGACAAGATCGACGAGACCCGGCCCGCGAATTAGGCGAGACGGCTGTCGGAGCTGGCGCCGGTACCGGCGCCAGCCGCGCAGGCTAGCCCGCCAGGAATTTCCACAGGCCAAAGCTGCTCGTCGCGGTCAACACCACGCCAACCAGAACCAGCAGCAGCTTGGGTGAGAAACGCTTGGCCATGAAGGCACCGAGCGGCGCTGCGGCAACGCCGCCGATGAGCAGGCCCAATGTCGCGCCCGCAATGTCGGCGAGCCCCAGATGATAGATGAAGGTCGCCGATACCGCGAGGGTCAGGAAGAATTCGACGCTGTTGACTGTGCCCACAACCTTGCGCGGCTCGGCGCCCTGGACGAGCAGGTTCGAGGTGACGACCGGACCCCAGCCACCGCCGCCCGCAGCGTCGAGGAAGCCGCCGATCAGGCCGAGCGGGGCGATCACCTTGGGCTTGCGGAACTTCGGCGGATAGAAAAGGCCGCGGAACAACAGCCACAGGCCGACCGCGACCAGATAGCCGAGGATGAACGGCTTCACGATATTGCCGTCAATCGATGTGAGCAGATAGGCGCCGGTGACGCCGCCGATAATGCCGGGGACGAGCAAGCGAAAGAAGAGCGGCCATTCGATGTTGCGGTGGAGCAGGTGACTGATCCCCGACACAGCGGTGGTGAACACCTCGACAACATGGATGCGCGCCGATGCGACGGCCGGGGGCACGCCCATCACTGCGACCAGCAACGTGTTGCAGATGACGCCGAATGCCATGCCGAGCGCGCCATCGACGAGCTGCGCGGCGAAGCCGATCAGGATGAAGGGAAGGATCGCCGAGAGGTCGAACGCCGCGATTTCGTGCACAATATCATCCCAACCGTTTTAGTTGACAACCAGCTGCCGGTTTTCGTGAGGATTCGCTAGCCCAATTTTTCTGCGGGGGGTGAAGGGATTTGTTTGTACGCCCAGTGGAATATCTTTCGATGTCGTGATCAGCGGGTGACGTCGTCGGGCAAATAATCGCGCACATAGTCGATGAAAGCGCGCAATTTGGGCATCACCTGCTTGCGGCTGGGGTAATAGAGGAACAAGCCGGAGGTTGAGGGGGCATGGTCGGTGAGCACCAGTTCGAGATCGCCCGACGCGACCAGTGCCTTGGCGACGGGTTCGGCGAGCATGCCCATCGCGACCCCGGCGCGCACCGCGACCATCAGCGAGGTAAAATCGTTGACGATCACCGGTCCGGTGACCCCGATTTCGAATTCGCGATTGCCGCGCGCGAATGTCCACGGCAGCATCGCGCCGCTGGCGAGGCGCATCCGGACACAGCGATGGCTTCGCAAATCCTCCGGGATTTCGGGGCGGCCGTGCTTTTCGAGATAAGCGGGGGCGGCGGCAACGACAAAGCGGAACGGGCCGGTCAGACGCACGGCGATCATGTCGGCGTCGAGGGCTTCGCCCATCCGTACCCCGGCGTCGAAGCCCCCGGCGCTCAGATCGGTCAGCGCATCTTCGGCGAAGATTTCCAGCTCGATGTCAGGATAAGCGTCGCAAAAGCCAGCGATTATGGGTTCGAACAGCGGCTGCACTGCGCCGCGCATCAGGTTGATGCGCAACCGCCCGGCGGGGCGATTGCCGAGATTGCGCGCGGCTTCATAGGCATCGGTGAGCCCGGCATAGGCGGGGCCGGCGCGTTCGAGGAACATTTCGCCCGCCTGGGTCAGTCCGACGCTGCGCGTCGTGCGCATGAACAGGGGCGAGCCGACACGCGCCTCCAGACCCTTGATCGTCTGGCTGATGGCCGAAGGAGAAACGCCAAGGTCGGCGGCCGCTGCGGAAAAGCTTCGCCGTTCCGCAACGCGCAGGAAAGCCTCGATCCCGTCGAGCGCCCCATGGGGGATTGTTAAATCCTGCTTCAAGCCACTTGCAGATTATAGAGGATTATCTAAGTGCGCAATCGCAGCTAAAAAGGTTGCACAACGAAACGAAAGGAACCTCTCCCATGGCCTATCAGCTCTCCGCTTTCCGCCGCTTTCCCACCGCTTTTGCCATTGTCGCCGCATCGGGCCTCGCTTTCGCCGGCTTGATGGCGTCTGCCTCGCCGGCCTATGCCCAGTCGGGCGGCGATTACCGCTGCGCCGGGCTTGCCGATCAGGCACGCACCGCCGCCGACAGCACCGAAGGTGGCAAGCAGGCCAGCGCCAAGCGCTTCGTTTCGACCGGCAACAAGCTGTGCGAAGCGGGCAATGAGCGCGCCGCCGCCAAGCAATTCCGCGCCGCGCTGAAGCTCGCCGGCGTCACCGAAGCCCAAGCCGACAGCCAGGTTGCTGCCCGCTAAACCCACGACGCACCAAAGACACCCATCTCCGGTCCGTCCTCTCCCTTTCCCGACGGACATATAACTGGGGCGGCACCCGCAAAGGGGCCGCCCCGATTTATATGTGCGCCGGACAGTCGGCGTCAGGCTTTCCGCCGATAGCGGAAATACCAGATTTCATGCCCCTATTCAATTAAAATATTGTAAAATATAGATTTTATGGGGAATAATCCCAGTGGTAATCCAACCAGCAATCACCCAGCAATCACCGGATTCTAGGGCGTAAAAACCTCGTGCCCACGGCACAAAGGCTCGCGTCGATGGTGACACGCCTCGAAGAGGAGACCCGGATCGGCAAGGGCGGGACCCTGGCGGCGCAGCTGTCGCGGCTCGACCTGATCGTGCTCGACGAGCTCGGTTATCTGCCGTTCGCCCGCTCCGGAGGGCAGTTGCTGTTCCACCTCATCAGCAAGCTTTATGAGCGCACCAGCGTCATCATCACCACCAACCTCGCCTTCGGCGAGTGGCCCACCGTCTTCGGTGATCCCAAGATGACTACGGCGCTGCTCGACCGCGTCACCCACCACTGCGATATCATCGAGACGGGCAACGACAGCTGGCGCTTCAAAAACCGCAGCTGACCGCCACCTTCGGCGCCTTCAAAAATCTATCTTGCGCTGCGCGCGCCTCCGGTCGGGCTACGCCCGCCCTCCGCCGCACGCAGCGCAAGGCGACCCTCAACTAACCAGCATCATATCCGAAAAAGGGGTCCCTCTTCGACGCCGATCGGGGGTCCCTTTTGAACGCCGTTTGACATCGCTGGCTTTCCTCCCCGGTCCTGACGAGATCGCGCGGTCGAGCAGCGCCGTAGCCATCTTGGGATCACCGAAGATGATGGGCCAGTCTGCTAACGCGGGGTTTGTAGTGATGTGCACACTGAAGCGCTCATAGGCCTTGCTGATCAGAGGGAGCAGCGCCCTCCCTTCGTCTGAAGGGCGGATATCCAAGCTTATCGAGCAGCATCAGGTCGAGCCGTAACAACTGCTTTGCCAAGGTCCCGATCTTGCCGGCCCAGGTCCCTCTTAGCGGCGTGTCGCCATTTCTGATGTGGCGGATGCTGCGTTTCCGGCGCGGACAAGTCTGCCGGCAAATCAGGATCGAGCGCTTTGCGGGGTTGCGATCAAACTTCATTTTCCGATCAATCAGCCCAACTCAAGGGGCGAATTGAAAAGCAAACTGGGCGAAAACGTTATTATATTGACAATTATGACCACTTGGGGGATTTATGCCTGAATGCTGGCGCAGACCAGTTGAAACTATGCGGATTTCGGGGCTGGCTTGAGCTAGTCGACGGGAGGATGGAAAATCATATATTTTTGAAGATTTTAGCCGTGTGTGCGGCGCCTACCGCTTAGCCGCTGGGCACGCTGCATGTCTGCGCCTCAAAGATCACAGCCCGCAAAAATAAGGATGCGCGCCGAGACGCGCGAATGGGAAGGGAGAGACTGAAGTGATTAATCGATCAAACCAGCTTGCCACAGTGTCCGCGTTGGCAATGGCGGGCATCATGCTCGGTGTATCGACGTCTGCCAGCGCGGCTGACACTATCGAGGGAAGCGAGGCGCCAGCAAGCCGTGATGCCTCGGCCAACACCGATGGAAGTTCGACGGGGCTAAACGAAATTATTGTGACAGCTCAGAAGCGGTCCCAGAATCTCCAAGATGTTCCTGCAGTAATTAACGCGCTCGACGCGGGCATGATCGAGGATCGCCAGATTGGCGGTCTTGAAGAGCTTCAGGGGGCGGTTGCGGGCCTCAAGTTCGACCCTGTTTCCGGCAACTCCAACATTTCCATTCGCGGCGTCGGCACCACCTTCACGACCGGCGCGGGCGAAAATTCGGTCTCCTTGCATCTCGACGGCGTCTATCTTTCGAGCCCTCAGGGCGCTGGCCTCGGCCAGTTCGACCTTGGCGGGATCGAAGTGCTGCGTGGCCCGCAAGGGACACTTTACGGCAAGAATTCCACGGCGGGTATCGTCAACTTCATATCGGCGGCGCCTACCCGCGAGTTCGAAGCGGGCGTTACGGCGGGCTACGGGAATTATGACGACCTCAAAGGCTCGGCTTATGTCAGCGGCCCGCTTAGCGACGGAGTGCGCGCGCGGCTCTACATCGAAGGTGGCCAACGAGACGGCTATGTCAAGAATCTCCAGACCGGCCAGGATCTCGACGATCTGCGCTACATCGGTGGCCGCTTCGGCATCGACGCCGACGTGTCGCCCGGGTGGTATATGGAAGCGCGCCTGACCTACCGGCGCGAAGCCAGCAACGGCCCGGTGCGTCAGCCCTATGACCTCAATCGCCTGTCCTTGCCGATCCAGGATACGATCGTCACCCCTCGCCGGTTGAACTCCCCGCTCATTTTTGACGGCAATCGGTCCATCGCGCTGGCATCGCTGAAAAACACGTTCGATCTCGGCGGCAACGTAAGTCTTGTCTCGATCACCGGCGCTTCTCGCCTGCGCGTCAATTACAATTCGCTGGACTCGTTGGCGCAAGGAAATCCCAATGACCCGATCTTTGCAAATCTGACCATTCCGATCGCCCAGGGTGTCCGGGTTTCGACCTTCTCACAGGAATTCAACCTCAAGGGCGACAGTGGGCCGGTGGACTGGCTGGTGGGGGCCTTTTACTATAATGAAATCAACCGAACGACCGGCTCAGTTACCCTCGACGGTCGGCTGCTTGGCAGCCCGTCCGCACTCATCCGTGTGTCCAACGGCCGCTCGAAGCGCGAAAGCGCCTCCATATTCGCAGATGCCACGATCAGCGTGAGCGACGCTACCCGGCTGTTTGGTGGCGTCCGGGGTCTTTACGAGCGGTCGCAAAATGATCTGTTGGTGACGTTCCAGCTTCCCGGCGGCACGGTCGTTCAGACCGATTGCAGTCCGGGCGCACCGCTTCAGCGCGTGACCGACTGGTCGGCTACGGGACGCATAGGCCTGCAGCATGATCTGTCGGACGATGTCATGGCCTATGGGCAGCTGTCGCGTGGGTACAAGTCCGGCGGCTTTTCCAACAGTACCTGCGGCAATCAATATAAACCGGAAACGGTCAACGCCATCGAGACGGGACTCAAGGCGCGGTTTCTTGACAGGCGCGCGACACTGAATTTTGCGGCCTTCTACTATGATTACAAGAATATCTCGGTCGAGCAGTCGACGATATTCGGGACCAATGTCGTAGGCGCTCCGAAAAGCGAGATCTACGGGCTGGACATCGACGGGCGGCTGCAGGTCAATGATATGCTGAGCTTCGATGGCAACGCGAGCTTCGTCCACAGCGAATATAAGCGCTTCCTGTCGACGGGTGGCGCGATCTTTGGCGAGCCCGATGGTACCGATTTGGCGGGACGGGCTCTCAACAAGGCTCCGGGTGCGTCCGGTACGATCGGAACGCAACTCGAATTTCCCGTCGGCTCGGGCAAGATCACGCTTCGCGGCGAGGCCTATTTCACAAGCGGATACCGCCTCCGCGAATATAATGATCCCTCGCTGCGGCAGAATGCATATGAACTGTATAATGCATTCGTGACGTACGAACCCAATGATTTGGTCACCGTGCGTGGCTTTGTCCGGAACATCACCAAGACAAATTATATCCAGGGGACTGTGGTGCAGCTCAATGGGGTCACGGGGGTCTATAATCCGCCACGCACCTATGGTGTGGAACTGGCACTGAAAATCCGCTGAGGCACCAGGGCCGGCCTGCGGGCCGGCCCGTCGCCGAAGAATATTGAACACGGAAAGTTGATTTGAAATGAGTGCGGAAACTGAAGAATTGCAGGGGTTCTACGACAAGTCGGTCGCGGCTGCGAAGTCGGGCTACCCGGAAATTGACGCAGATCGGCTGGCAGCCTTCATTGCTGCGCAGCCCGGCATCGAAGGCCCCGTCACGCTCAGCAATTTCATTGTCCCGCAATCATCCGGTGCCAGCAACGGCATTCTGTTGTTCACGGCCGAGTTCGGGCGGAGCGGCGAGCGTCGCCGGGAAGACATGGTCGCGCGTTACGCACCTGGCACGACCATGATCAAGCAGAAGAGCTTTTCTGACGAGTTCCTGACTCTCGTCGCGGCATACAAGCGCGGTCTGCCCGTGCCCGAGCCGCTATGGCTTGACGCGGACGGTTCCGCTGTCGGCTATCCGTCCTTCGTCATGGCGCGGATCGAGGGCACGCCTCCCGCGTCCGCAATGTACTCCAAGGGGCCGCTCGCCGACGTCAGTCCGGAAGCGCGCAAGGCGATGATGCTCGAGGCCGCTGGCTTTCATGGTCGCCTGCGCCGCGAGGCGATCGGACGCGACGAACTGCCGCATCTGCTCGCGCGCGGCAGCGGTGAAACCGATATCGAACGCGAACTCAACTGGTTCCTCGCGGAAGCAAGGCTAAGCTCCGAGCCGGACGATCCGAAGCTCGAGCCCATCGTCGAGGCTCACCGCTGGATGGTGGCGCACCAGCCAGCCGTTCGCGAGGGAACGCTTGTACAGGGCGATTCGCAGATCGCGAATGTGATGTTTCGCGACGGGCGGCTTGCGGCTGTGCTCGATTGGGAACTCGCCTATCTCGGCCATAATGAGGCCGATCTTGCGCTCATCGTCTTCCTCACCGAGACGATGAAACAGCTCGACAAGCATGTCGACGGGACACCGACCGAGGCAGAATATCTTGCTCGGTTCGAGGAAGAGGCCGGCGCTCCGGCGGAACATTATGACTTTTTCAAACTGTTTCCTCTCTTCAAGACGCAGTGCATCCTGCTATCGGGGCGGAGCTTCCAGCCAGCCTTCGAACAGGTCTGGACCTATTATCTCGCCCACCTTCATGCCGAACTCGCCAACGCGAAACGCATATACGGCGATTGACGCCGTGGATCGGGGCATGGCGGACAGCACCCGGCCCGAGAAGCAACACAATGGACAGGGGCCGCGCAGCTTGCCAGCTGCGCGGCCCCTCTATCATTAGCATCGGGTCCGGCACTTTCGCGCATTCTCAAACGCGATTGCCCGCTGGGCGTCGCCGTGCCGGCGCCGTTTTCCGGGCGCCGGCAACCCACATCGATTTCAAATAATATAATCCTCGGCCTTGCTGAGCCCCTCGGCAATCGCAAGAAAACTGACGTCCGCCTGGTTCGGGATATATGAACCCCGGCCAGGGTTCGTGCACATTTCGAGATCGACGAACCCTGTTTTCCCGCCATATTCAAAGGTCGAGATATTGTCCTGCGAGAATGTGCCCATCGCCGGCAGAGGTGTGAGGAACCCCTGAACGACCTTGGATTCGATCCTGAGCTGCTCGCCGGACTCAAGCGTCATGATGCCGATGCTCCCGAGCGGAGTCAGGCCATCATAATCAAAGGTCACGGCAACCCGCAGGTTGGTGATCGCCTCCTGCTTGCCGTTGCGATCGACGAAGCCCATTGTCATCGGGGTCGTTTCGTTGAAATCGAGAAAGAAGCCCGCGAAGCTGAGTTCGGAACCACAGGTGCCGGTGTACATGCGATATCGATGCATCATGGGCGCGCTGTCGCTGCGCTTCCCCCATGACCGGTCGCGATGGGCAAGAGCGTCAATTTCATATTCATTGTCGCCAATTCGGACTTTCCCGCGAATGCGGCCGCCGCATTCGAGGTGACCATCGGAATTGGTAGCTTCTTCGAAATGCTCTGTATTCTTGCCCGACGGCCAGTTGCGCGGTGTATAGAAGCTCTCGTAAAATTCGATATCAGCCGAAGACTCAGGCTCGTCCCAGGTGTAGCGCATCCTGCCGTCGCCGAGAGCCTCGGCCGTGTGGCTGCCAACGACCTGCTTGCGGGACTGGCGCGCGTCCGCACCTAATTTTACCTCGTTGCGCGGGGCGCTGTTGAGGACAAATCGTTCACCGCCCGTCTTGAAGACGAACAGCATCAGCTGGCCCGTGCCCTTGTTCGGCTTCTGGCCGATGCGATGGAAGCCTCCCACGCCCAATTTGACATCATAGAACCAGTAGCAATCGCTCTCCTGCCAGCTAGGTTCGTCGCTGAACTGGTGCGGGCAATCCCAATGATCCGAGAACACGGCTTCCATTACCTCAATCCCTTCTTTTCTGTTTGTAATGACTAAAGATCACGCCCCCGCACCGGCCATGCCATTGACCATCGCCATGAAACCTTCGCCCGGCGATGCGTCCGGCATACCGAGTTTGCGCGCCATCAGCATCGTCGCGGGATTGTTTGTCAGCACGTCCGTCCCCGCTGGCATCCGCCCTTCGCCGACGAGGCGATCCGAGAAGCGAATTCCCACGATGTTCATGCGGAACCAGGCGAGCATCGAATAATAGTCCAGATCGGCAACCGGCCGACCGCGTTCGGCTTCGTAATGGGCGATGATCTCGGCGCGGCTTGGCAGACCCTCGAGCCGCGCTACCCCCGACAGCGTCGAGAAATTTTCCTCGGCCTCGAGCCACCATGCGAGATCTGCTTCGCCGGGACCGAGGGAAGCCATTTCGAAGTCGATCAGGGCTGCTACGCTGAGGTCGGGTCCGAACATCATATTGGCAGGTGTCGGATCGCCCCAAAGGACGCTGACATCGGTGTCCCGGGGCTTGTTTGCCATGAGATAGTCGAGGGCGGCGTCGGCAACTTCGAGCCGGCGACCAGCTTTGGCCCAGATATACCAGTCTCTGGTCCAGGCAAGGAACTGATCGATGCCGGGTTCGCCCCGCTGGCGGTCGTCCAGAAAGGAAAAGCCTTGCCGCCAGTCGATCCGGTGGAGCCGCGCCAGCGTTCCGATCGCTCGCAGCCATATCTCGCGTCGCTGTTCGATCGGCAAATCGGCGAGCCACCCTTCGACGTTATAATTCGGCACCTGGTCAACGACCCGTCCTTCGATCGCCTCCATCACGAGGAAGGGGCTCCCTATCGGCGCCGGGTCGGGTTCGACACCGAGCGCGCGCGGGGCAGGAATATGGGGGTGGAGCGCGAGCGCCTCCATCATCCGGTGCGGCAGCCTGATATCGGCGTCCAGGAAGAGGTCCGTCCCGGCGAGTTGTCGCCTGATGACGAGTGCGCGTTCACGATGTTCGCCATCGGCTTCATAAGCCATGGTAGCGAACATCGTTTCAGCGGAATTACCCGTGCCGCTGGGAAAACGCAGGGGCGACAAGGTCAGGTCGCCCAGATCGGCGAATTTCTGCCGCAACCAGGCCTGAAGGCCTTTCCGCATCGCCTCGCGGTCGATCGTCTGCGAGCCGCTCATGGATGATTCAACCCGGCCCGGCTGCGGTAAAGACCGTTGTCGAGTCTGCCGCTCGCCACGAAGGTCGGACGATCGGTCCCATTGCGTGGGTTCAAGATCGTGTCGATGAGGCCACCGCCCGTGCGATTGCCGCAACGTATTGTGCATGGCATCGCCATCTCGAAATGCTTCTGACCAAGTTCAAGCCAGACATTGCCATATCCTTCGGCCTCGAACGTCAGCCGGCCAAATTTTTCCGAAACGGCCACGACGGTTCCGCCCCGATTGGATAGCCCGTCAAATGCCATCAGCACGGACGCATCCTCGATCACGGCGGTGTCCACTTCGCCATCCTTTACGATATAGCCGAAAAGACTTTCGAGCCCGGAGCGCATGCGCCCGCCGCCGAAGCCAAAAGAAAAATCCTCACCAAGCGAGCCCACGAGCCACCAGGCGGCATACATGTCGGCATTGGGGTTATCCATGTGCCGTGGGCCCCAGCTATGGTCGCGATAGGTAAAGCCCGAAATGGCGCGCTCGGGCTCGTCGCCGATCCGAACGGACCCCGAAAAAGTGCCGCCGGCCTGGAGATGATTGGCTGCCATCACGCGGCTCGTTTCGTTCCGCATGCCAGTGAGGTCCCAGAAATCATAGGGTGCGTGCACATCGCGGACCTGGATATCGAGATCGACATTCTCGTCGCTGGCACGCCACCGGCTTGAGCGGACGCCGAATGTGGCGGACTGGAAACCATCGGCATGGAACGTGTCGACGGACCGGTCGGCTTCGCGAAGGGGAAGCCCTTCAGCTGTGCGGGAATAGTTGAGCCCGTTACGCGAGGTCACGCCAAAGCAGGACCGGGTAAGGCCGAGGTTCGGTTGATGGCCGATCCGGATGAAGCCGCCGATTTCCTGGGAGGGATCGGCCCAGCCAAGGACAATGCTTTCCTGCCATTGCGGATCTTCCCCAGGATCGTGCGGAAGCTCGACATCATCCGGCAGCGGTGACAGTTTCGAAATTTCCATGGCCTCGTCCCTTCATTGCGCATTGCGCGCGATTCCTCGAAACCCGGGGATCGTTCGTTCATTAATTACTCATCTAATTATATTTTCTTTCCGCCGTCAACAGGGCTGCTGCTGCGGCGGGTTTAACGGTGCGTTGCGGCGGAGGAGCGGGCAGCGGGCACGCGCCACGAATTTTTTAGGTATTCAATTAATTATCCGTTGACTTTCGCTGCTCAATCGGCCCGATGGTGCTTCGCCCTCGTTGCGGGAGCGTCGTCTGCGGTCACGAAACATGGCACAATCGTTCGAGCACCGCGGATGATCGCCCGAGGATCCCGCCTGGGCGATGGGCGCCAACCTGCGGTCGAGAGCCGGCCGCGCGGCAGAACAGAAACGGGAGAGTCATGTCGGAACTCGATGTCGATCAGATTGGCGCAGCTATCGTCAAGCATCAGCGTGGTGCGCGGTTCGCCGAAACCACTCCCGATCAATGGGGCGACCGGCTCATGCAGTTTATCGGCGCGCAGGCGGGAGTCTCGGACGTCCGAGTCGCCAACGTGCGCGAAGTCGGCACAGCTGCGGGTGGTTCGAACGGAACTCTTCTGTTCGAGGCAAGCTGGACCGAAGACGGCGAGCCGCGCTCGTCGGGTCTCGTCTTGCGTTTCATGCCGACGCGCGGCCTGTTCCACGCCTATGACGTCACCGCGCAGTTCAACCTGCAGCGCGCGCTTGAAGCCACCGATGTGCCGGTTCCGCCACAGATCTGGCTCGATCCGGACGGCAACCTTCTCGGTCGCCCGGGCTATGTGATGGGAATGGTCGAGGGGGCGAGCGCGCCGATGACCTGGATGACTTCGGGCATCATCGCCGACGCTGAGCCGGCAGCGCGGCGCGAGATGCAACTGGGCTATCTCGAAGCGCTCGCGCGCGTGCATGCGCTGGACTGGCGGGCGCTCGGGCTCGAATGGCTGGAAAAGCGCGCGGCGGGTGCGCGTCCGATCGAGCGCGAGGTAAATTGGTATTGGGATTCGCTCGAATATGCCGACTGCAAGCCCTATCTCGAAGCGCTGCGACCGCTCCGGGATTGGCTCGTCGCAAATGAGCCGGCCGACATTGATACGGTCCTGTGTCATGGCGACGCGAACTTCGGCAATTATCTCTATCTCGGGACCGCGGTGTCGGCCGTGGTCGATTGGGAGATGAGCTTTCTCGGGACGCCCGAATGCGATGTCTGTTTCACGCATATGGGCGACCAGATCATCCAGAATGATGTCCCGGCTCTGGAAGGGACGCTGAGTTATCAGCAGCGGATTGCAGAATATGAGCGACTGTCGGGGCGCAAGCTTCGCAACATGCCCTATTTCGAGCTGTTTACGGCCTATCGGCTGGCGGTCATCAACGTGCTGACGTTCCGGCATTTCCCGGAGCCCATATTGCGCCAGTTGTTGCCAGTCATCGAACGCGGGCCGAAGATCGCCGCGGATTTGGCCGCCAGGGTCGGACTGGAGATTTTGCTGCCGCCGTCGGGCACGATCGACTGAAATTTAGGGTCCACTTGTTCGCTCGACCCCGAGCGTCCTCTCCGCACTGCGACGCTCGCGAGATCGCGAGTCCTTGCGGCTGCGGCGACCGCAGCAGTTACATACGCGGTCGCCTGCCTTTTTTAGCGGAGCCAGGAGGGGTCAAATCCCCGCTGGGAAATTCCGTCGTTCGTGTTGGCGAGAAAGAGGTGCGACACCTCCTGATTGCCGCGATGGGCATTGTCGATCATGTTGAAATCGCACACGCCCTCCAGGCCTTGCCACCTGGGGATAGACAGAACTTCGATCCCTGCCGGAGAAGAGTTCGGACCGCCATTGTTGAGGTCGGTGGAAGTCACGACGCCATCGACAGCTTCGACGTCGATACGAAGGGTCTGGCCGTTCTCGAGCTGCGCCACAGTCCAGCCGCCGATCGACGAGAGGCCGTCCCCCAGCGTGCAATTGACGGTATGGAAATCCCGGATAGGCTCGCGCTTTCCATCGAGCATCACATAGCCCATCTTGGCGAAGGCGCCATCCTCGGCCTGCATCGTGAGCAGCGAGTAGCTCAGCTTCTCGCCCACCGTGCCGGCATGCCAGCGCGCCGAGCGAAACATCGGTAGCGGGCGCGGTCCGTAGCCATGATCGCGGTAGCCGATGCCATTCTCGATCGTGACCACCCGGTCGCCGATCCGGACGCGGCCTTCCACCCGGCCGGCGCTTTCCGGGTGGCCATGATCGTCGCCTCCCGAAGTCAATGTTCCATGACCCGGTCCTCCGACCACCTCCCATTCCTGCGAAGGATACCAATCATAGATGCGCAGGTCCGCTTCCGCATCGTCGTCGAACGCCTCGAAGCGACAATATTCCATATCGGGAATCGTGAATCGCATCGTTCCGGAACTGGCCATGACATCGGTTCGATCGCCTGCCTCCAGAGGACGGTCGAGCAGGTGGCGACGGAAGCGGGTTCCGTCGGGGAATGCCATCCCCCAATGCGTCTGCGTGGTCTTCTGATTCACATAGGATCCCGTGCGCAGGAAGCCGACGAGGCCAGTGTCCGGATCACGAAACACCAATACCCAGGATTCCTGCCAGAACGGATGATTTCCAGGGTGATGGGGCAAATCAATCGCAGAATACAGGCTCATCGGTCTCTCCACTATTTTTGACCTTCAACATCTCGAGGCCTCAGGATTCGGGATCAAAACCCGATCTTCGCAGGATCGAGCCGGCCGCGGTCCGAGCCTAAAATTACTCGATTAATTAAACGATGACAAGTTTGCATCTCGGCGGTGCGGTCATTCCGCGCGCCAAGGGCTCCAGGTGGGCAATCTTGCGATGTGGCGCAAAGCGAGGACGGAGCGGCTCGGGGAACCGCTGATACAGAGCATGAGATGTTTTTATCGCCTCAAGCCATTTTCGAGCCTGGTCTACCTGCGAGACTGCGCCGCGGTCTCCAAGTGCAATACTGGCATCGCCGCGCGGCCCAGGCGGTCGCTATGCCATTGTTAAAGCCGGTGCGGCTGGTATGCTTGAGTCCTGTCGGCACGACAGGACCGAATTCAGGAAGCGCTGGGGAGATCGATGAGGGCGCCTGCGATGAAACCAAGAGGCCGACGGGCCAAGACAGCCGAGCCGGAAACCCCGCCGCGCGATCGGCTGGTTGAGGCAACGGCCAATCTCATGGTTGAGCGAGGATCAATTGATGTTTCGCTCGCCGATATTGCACGGCGGGCCGATCTCAATTCTGCTCTGATCAGCTACTATTTCGGCAACAAAGCGGGGCTGATGATGGAGTTGCTTCGCTCGGTTCTGGGCGGCGACATATCAAAGCTCGATGCCTTCTCGCAGCGACAATTGTCGCCTGAAGAGAAGCTGTCGGGCTTCGTTCGCGGGATGATCGACAGCTATTTCACTTACCCGTTCATCAACCCGCTGACCCACCAACTCGTCACCGAAGAGCCCGAAACCTACGGTCCGCTGATCGCGGAGGAGTTCAGCAAGCGGGCGGCAACGATTCTCCGGAACATCCTCGCCGAAGGGCAGGCCTCGGGAGTTTTCGCAAAGGTCGATCCGCTTCATCTTTATTTTCACATCGTCGGTGCCTGCGATCAATTCTTCCATGGCCGTTATCAAATGCAGCATATCTTCGGCATCGGCGCGATCGACGAGCCCATGAAGCAAGGATATTCGAATTATCTCGCCAACGCCGTGGTGAAGAGCCTGCGTCCCGCAACTTAGCCGACTGCCGGTCAGCACTGGCCCGATCGATATCGAAGGCGTCGGCCGTGCCGAACGTCTCCTTTTGCCATGCCCGGAACAGCAAGGCGCAGGAACGCGCCGCGGGAGAAGCTTGCCCCAACCCCTGATGGCGCTCTAAGGTCGAATTATAACTATATGGACGATCGTATATATATTTTGCGTTGACATTAATCCTAATGATGCCACCACTATGAAGCTCGCGAACCTTCGGGGTCGCGAATGCACGGAGGCAATCTCCGGCGGTCAATGGGAGGAGGCTGACAATGCGCTACGGCAAGAGACCGGATGGGCAGATGCATCGATCGGCGCGCGCTATCGCGGATGGCCTCATCCCCTCATCATCGCGTCTCAGGCTCCATCGACGCGGCAGCAGCGCTGCCGACGGCGAGCCGCGAGACGGCTTCCTGGAGGGAATTGGAATGCGGAGCAAGGCACTGGCACTTTGTGCGTCGATCGGCGTGTTGGCATGGGCTGGGGCAGCGCGGGCCCAAACGGCGCCCGAAGCGCCTGCGGCCGACGAACCGTCGCAGCTGGGCGAAATCATCGTCACGGCCCAGAAGCGAAGCGAGTCGCTCCAGCGCACGCCCGTTGCGGTCAGCGCCTTCACATCCGAGACGCTGGAGCAGCAGCAGATCAACGGCGTTCAGCAGTTGCAGTACAATGTTCCGTCGCTGGTGTTCGCCCAGCTTACCGGCTACTCGCAACTTTCGATGCGCGGCATCGGCTCCGACCTGACGGTTACGGCCGGCGAGCCGACGGTCGCGACGTTCCAGGACGGCGTCTACATGGGTCAGCTCTTTGCCCAGAGCGTCCCCAGCTTCGACCTCGAGCGCATCGAAGTTCTGCGTGGCCCGCAAGGTACCCTGTACGGTCGCAATTCGACCGGCGGGACGATCAATTACATCACCAAGCCACCGTCCTACGACACGGCTGCCAATCTTGCCTTCACTTATGGAAATTACGATCGCGTCGCGGTGGAAGCCGGGGCAACCGGTGCGATCGTGCCGGACAAGGTGGCAGCACGGGTCTCGGTGAAATATGACCGGAGAGACGGCTACCGCTTCAATGTCTTCGACGGCAAGCGGTACGATGCCAACGACCATCTGAGCGGCCAGGCTGCGCTGCTTATCGAGCCGTCGAGCGACATCAAGCTGACCTTGCGCGGCGACATGTCACGGCAGGTTACGTCCGCGGTACAGCAGTTCATCGATGCGCTCCCGACGCCGTCGAGCATCTCACCCGAAACGCCGACCGGAATTTTCTCCCTTCCGGGAACCGCGCTCGCCGGAATTCCCGGCCTCCTGTCGCCCTCGGACCTCGCGCTGCTGGGGAATCGAAGCATCTCCGACCTGTTTGGCCTCTCGGAGCCCGGGCTGCGCGGAGGCGATCCCACCAAATCGACCCGCATTGCCAATGACTTTCCGTCGCGGACCGAAGTCAATCTTCGCGGGGCCAGTGCGACACTCGACTGGGACATCGGGAATGTATCGCTGAAGTCGATCACGGCTTATCGGTTCAGCAAATTGTTCATCCAGACCGACAATGACGGCAGCAGTGCGGCCATTCTCTACGAGGATCCGATCCAGCAAACCTCGAAGCAGTTCACGCAGGAAGTGAATATCTCGGGGAAGGCGTTCGACGACCGGCTGGACTGGCTCGCAGGAGTCTTTTACCTGCACGATCGCGCAAGTCTGAAAGCGGACATCTATCTGCCCTCGCTCGGCGATCTCATCATTGCCTCCGCCAGCCTGGGCACCGCGGCACCGCCACCGGTCTTCGACCTGTCGCAGCCTCTCATCCCCAATCTCCTCCTCCTCGGGTCCGATCCGCTGCTCGGCAATACCCTTTATGGCGGGCAACCGACGCCCGTCGCCTTTCTGGGCTTCGGTGCCGAGCAGAAAAGCTCCTCGCTGGCGGGCTTCGGTCAAGTCACCTACCGGATCGCGGATCGGTTGCGGGTGACCGCGGGCCTTCGCTACACGCGCGATGAAAAGGACGTCTTCCGGCGGCTCCACTCCAACTTCGTACCGACTGCGGCCTTGTGCGAAACCCAGTCGAAGAAGAGCTGGACCGCGTGGACCGGAACGGCCGGGGTGGATTTCGACCTCTCGGATCGCGCGATGCTCTACGGAAAGGTGTCGCGGGGCTACAAGGCCGGGGGGTTCAATCCGGCGGAATGCACGGGGAGTTTCAACCCCGAAATCCTCTGGTCCTACGAAGCCGGGCTCAAGTCGACGCTCGCCGACAATCAGCTGCGCGTCAATTTGGCGGGCTTCTATTATGATTTCAGCGACATCCAGTTCACGACCTATCTCAACAATTCCTCGACGATCAGGAATGCCGCCGATGCGACGCTTTACGGCATCGAGGCCGAGTATATGCTCGCGCCGCGCGGCCTTGCCGGATTCTCGCTCGATGGGTCCGGTTCGTGGATCCACAGCGAATATGGCAGCCAGCTTCTCCAGGACCCGCTCGGCCTTGCGACGCTCGACATCAAAGGGAACCGCCTTATCCGGGCCCCCGAATGGAAGCTCAACTTCGGAGCGCAGCAGCGGATAGAGACCGCGAACGCCGGCGCCTTCACCCTCCGGGGCGAAGCGGCCTACACCAGCCAAATCTTCCATGATGTGTTCAATGGGGAGGCGCCCTTCCAATCGCAAACCCGCGAAGCGCCTTATTGGATCTTGAATGCCCGCCTGAGCTGGTCGTCGCCGGGCGATCGGTTCCAGGCGCAATTGTTCGCCGAGAATATCACGAACAAGCTTTATGCCTACAGCCGCGTCGCAGCGGCAACGGGGGCCTATGTTTCCGGACAATTCTCGCCGCCACGGACCTATGGCATCCGCCTGTCGATGAAGCTCGGCGCGAACTGAGGCGCGCGATGGCGGAGACACCGAAACCGGACGTTATCGCGAGCGTGATGCGGGCGACCAAGCCGGACTTTACCGATATAGACCCGGCGGACATTGCCCGCTTCCTGGCACAGCAGCCGGACATCGCGGGGCCGGTGGAAATCGCCAATGTTCGCGGTGGCGGCGCCAATGCGGGCGCGTCGAGCGGCGTTGTCGTGTTTGATGCAATATTGGAGGGCAAGGTCGAGCCGCTCGTGTTGCGCTATGCGCCGCTCCGCAACGAGGGCCGCATATTCTTCGACTATGGCATCAGGCAGCAATATGAACTGCAGGCGCGTCTGGCCGATGCCGGGCTTGCGGTTCCGCGCGCGCGCTGGATCGATCCCGACGGCGCCGTGCTCGGGCTGCCGGGCTTCATCATGGAGAAGGTCGAAGGCGATGTCGCGCACGCGTCGCCCTTCAGCGCCGGGCTGATCGGCGACGCGGCGCCCGATGTGCGCGAGCGGCGGATCGCATCGATTTTCCGGGCCCTGGGCAGCGTGCATGGCGCCGCCTGGCAGGGCAGCGCGGTCGCGTCCTGCGTTCGGCAGGCTGCGGGCCGGACCCATTTCGAACGCTATATCAACTGGTATTGGGAAACCGTCGAGTGGGTGCAGCCGCCGCATCGCGAGCGGCTCGAGCGGTTGCGGTCCTGGCTGTTTGCGAACCAGCCCGATATTCATCATGATGACCTGGCGCTGATCCATGGCGATCCAAGTCTCGGCAATTACATGCTCGAAGGCGACGAGGTACGCGCGATCATCGACTGGGAACTCGCGGGTATCGTTGCTCCGGCTTACGACATTGCCATGCAATGTATGGCAAATTCCTATTATCGAGCCGTGTCGGCGCCCGAAGTCGCCGCCAGGATTCCCGATGACGCGAGCTGGGTGGCCCATTATGAAAGCGTGACGGGTCGCAGGGTCGAGCATTTCGAGTTTTTCCGCAGGGCGGTGACGCTGCCGCTTCTGGTCGTCCAACTGTCGATGTCGCGCAATTTTCCCGATGGTCTGCGCGATGAATTCCTCGCTGGTATGGAAGCGATTTGGGCGGTTGGGGAGGGCCGTTAAGCCGGAGCCGCCCAAGTCCGTGCTCGGCTCCGGGAATTGCGAGCAAACTTCCGGGCTGGCGTGCTGCGCTGACAACCGATACGGAGACGTGGCCGGCATCCGCCGGAGCGGGCTAACTGGAAACGGGCGATATCCATGAGCAGCGACATCCTCGACGATCTCAATCGGGCGATCATTGCCGCGCTTCAGGAAAATCCGAGCAGAACGAACAAGGACATCGGGGAAACACTCGGCGTTTCCGAACCTACTGTGGCGAACCGGATCCGGGCGCTCGAAGATGCCAATATCCTGCGCGTCATGATGCAGCGCGATATGCACGCTCTGGGTTATTCGGTGTTCGCTTTGGTCGATCTCAATGTTGAAGGCCGCACGCCCGAAAATGTCGCTGAAGACCTCGCCAAGCTCGATGCATGCACCAGTGTTTCGGTGGCGATGAGCAGCCCGGACATCTTCGCCAATATAAATGCGCCCGATGGCGCTGCGCTCCAGCGGATCGTCGACGAGCAGATTGCGAAGATCGAAGGCATCGCCTCCTACGAGGTCAATACGGCGCTGGAGATCGTGAAACTGGATCCCCGCTTTGGCAAGCTGGGATCCGAATGATGCGCCTCGATGATCTGGACCAGCGTATCATTGGCCTCCTCGCCGAAGATGCGCGCATCAGTAACCGCGAAGCGGCGCGCCTGTTGGGTATCTCGGACACTGCGGTCCGTAAACGCCTGAAGAAGCTGTCCGATTCGGGCGCTGCGAAGATCACGGCGGTGGCTGATTCAGCCGCGTTGGGAATGACCACCGCTGTTCTGGTGCGGGTTCAGACATCTCCCGAAACGGCGCGCGACGTGGTCGAGGCGATGGCCAGTTTCGACGAAGTGAGTTTTGCTGCCTTGATGACAGGACGCTTCAATATCGTTCTGCTCGTGGCGGCGCAAAGTCGTCAGGCCGTGGCAGATATTATTCACATGCATTTACGGCGGCGATCCGGCGTACACCGGGTAGAAACGGTCGAGATCGTCTCGGTCGCCAAGCACAATCTCGATATCGCCCTGGTCTCCAGAAAACGCTGACCCCACCCGGCCGAGGTGCCGGGACTCGGGCTCACGGGCTCCGCACTAGCGACCCTGTGGAAGGGGACGGCCTGCGCCCCCTTCCGGAGATTCACTATCATTCTGCGGCGATCGCCATTGGATGCATCAGCTGCTCATCCATGTCGGCACCGCCCGACCCGACCAGTCGGCCCGGTGTCGCACCAGTGCACTCGGTGCCATTGACGAAGGTCGTCTCGCCATTCACCATCACCCGCTCGATGCCCTGGGGCTTGCAGACGCGCCGCCAGTCGCCATCGGGAAGATCATGGGCGATCTCATATTTGAGCCGCGGATAGTCGAGCGCCTCATAGTCGTAGATGAAAAGATCGGCCGCTTGCCCCGCTGCCAGCGTGCCCCGGTTGTGGAGTCCGAGCACTTCTGCCGGAACCGCGCTGAGCTTGTAGTGCATTTCCTCAAGCGTCATCAACCCGGTCTCGCGAACCATCCAGATGATCGCGTCCGTCGAATATTGACCGCCAGCCCAGAATTTCACATGCGCTCCGCCGTCCGAGGTTCCCGGAATGGTGAACGGATGTTTGAGAACCTGTGCGACTTTCTCGTCGTCAAAGCTCATGCCTTCGGCCACGAGGAAATCGCTGTCGGCATTGGTATCGACCACGATATCCATAAACACGTCGATCGTGGGCCGATTGCCAACGGCGGCCGCGATTTCGCCGACCGACTTGCCTTCATACTGGTTCCATGGGGCGACGCCGCAAGCGTCGTTCAGGACATAATGCTCGAGCGGTCCGCCGGCCGGTGCGAGCAGTTCAGGCCTGTACACGTTGCGCAAGCGCGTGCGATAATCCTCGTCCGCCGCTTTTGCGACTTTTGCCGCGCGATCGCCCGCGAAGGTGAATTCGCGGAACTCGGGGATGATGTTCCAGATATCCCAGTCCATCGGTTTGAATTCGTTCCAGCCGCGCGTGGTCAGGGTCTGGGTGAAGATTTCCAGCCCCTCTTCCCGCGCCTTGTCGACCAGAGCGAGGACTTCCTCATGATAAGTGGGCAGAAAGTCGTTGACGATGACGACATTGTGGAGGACGGGCCGGCCCGACACCCGTGCAACCTCTAGCGCGATCTCACCGAAGCGCGCACCCGGGGTATCGACGAGGGCCTGGATCGAGCCTTCGCCGCGCTCGCGAAGCACTTCCGCGAGCGCCAGAATGTCCTCGCGGCTCATCGTGTCGCTCGGCATCGGGGTGCCGTCACAGTCGATGTGGGTGTTATGCTCGCCCTGGTAGGAAAAGCCGAAGCCGATTGCGCCCGCGTCCATGGCGGCGTGCAGTTCCTGCTTCATGCGCTCCCGCTCTTCCGCAGTGGCCGGACGGCTTTTCGCTGCTTCGAGGCCCATCACATAGATTAGGAGCGGATTGAGGGGAACATAGCTGGCGACGTTGACCCCCTTGGGCACCCGCTTGAGATGCTCGATCCATTCGGGGAAGCTGACCCAGTCCCAGCCGAGCGCTGTCCGCATCGCATTTACGGGAACCTGTTCGGTGGTCTCCATCATCTGCATGTAGCGCTCCCGGTCCTGCGGATGGCAGGGGGCAAAGCCAAAACCGCAATTTCCCACGCCGATTGTCGTGGTGCCATGCCAGCCAGAGTTTGTGGCATAGGGATCCCAGTGCAGTTGAGCGTCATAATGCGTATGGGCGTCGATCACCCCCGGCGCGACGATCTTCCCGGTGCCGTCGATGACATCGCTCGCGTCGCCGCTGATCCCGGCGCCAATGTCCGTTATGATCCCGTCTTTGATTCCGATATCGCCCACGAACCGCGGCGAGCCCGTGCCATCGACGATCGTGCCACCTTTGATGAGCGTGTCAAACTTAGGCATCCCATTCTCCCATCTCTCTGTGTTGCTCGACATTATGGTCGGCATTTGGTTCTCAAATTCGACAAAAATGATGCAAGTATCTATATTATGCGATCCACCATTGAGTCAAATATAATGGGAAATGATGTCATGGCCGGTCTGGACTGTCTTGATGGCGTTTCGACCCTCCCTTTGCGCGAAAGGGGCAGGCCGATGCGCCGACGGGATGCTCAAACCGCGGTGTAGCCACCATCGACGATGAACTCGGAACCCGTGATGTAGCGTGCGCCGTCGCTTGCCAAGAACGCGACCAACGGCGCGATGTCATCGACATTGCCCATCCGGCCCACGGGAATCTTGCTGTTCCATGCGGCAACAACCCGCTCCACCGACGCTGGTTCGCCGTTCGCGGCGGTAGGTCTCTCGTGATGGGCGCCGAGCCTGGTTGCCGTCGGACCCGGCAACACTGTATTCACTCTTACGGCACGCTCGGCCAGTTCGACCGCGACAGCCTTGCTCAACATACGGATTGCGCCCTTGCTCGCGCTATAAGCGGCATAACGGTCCCCTGCCACCGTCCCATAGATTGATGAGATATTGACGATGGCGGCGGTTGACGTGCCGTCCGCCTGACGACGCATCGACAAAAGCGGCAGTGCCATCTGCATCCCCATGAACGGACCCTCGACATTGATCCGATATTGCCTTCTCAGATCGTCGAGAGGAGCGGTCGCAAAAGGCGTGTCGAGCATGATGCCGGCGTTGTTCACGAGAATGTCGAGCCGGCCGAGCTTTTCGGCGAAGCCGATCGCCGTCTCCCAATCGGCTTCGCTTGTCACGTCATGCCGGCAGGCGTGCGTTCCCTTGGTGCCATCGCACCACTCAAGGCGAGAGGCATCGATATCGGTCGCAAGTACCTCGGCGCCGGCGGCAAGCAATTGCTTTGCCACGGCAAGGCCTATCCCGCTTCCCGCGCCCGTCACGATCGCAACGCGGCCCTCCAATTCGATCGAATTCACCATCACCTCCATGATCGAAAACTGAGAAGCGCCATCGAGCCAATCGACGGCGTCGCGCAAATTGCGCGCGCGCTTCCGTGCTTCGCCGCCATTCGCGCCTCCGGATTGGCATTGACATGCGCGGCCGTCAAATGCGATTATACAAGCAATTAATTAAATATCGGAGGGCGCGGTGGAGGGTGTCGATCTTGTTTCGCTTGATCGCTGGATGGAAGCCCGGAGCCTTGGAAGTGGCTCGATTTCCGGCGTCCGGCTTCTGGCTGGCGGAACCCAGAATATTCTCCTCCGCTTCCATCGCGGGCCGTCCGAATTTGTTCTCCGCCGGCCGCCGCCGGTCCTGCGCGCGGGATCCAATGAGACGATGCGCCGCGAAATGCGCGTCCTCGAGGCACTGCGCGGTAGCGATGTTCCTCACCCTGGCTTCATCGCCGGATCTAGCGACGAGACGATCCTTGGCGCTGCTTTCTATCTCATGCAGCCGGTCGATGGCTTCAACCCGATGTCCGGGCTCCCCGCCTTGCACGCTCGCGAGCCGCTGCTGCGCCGCCGCATGGGCCTCGCCGTGGTCGGGGCGATCGCCGCACTCGGCGCGCTCGATTATCGGGCGGTCGGCCTCGCGGATTTTGGAAAGCCCGAGAATTTCCTGGAACGCCAGGTGGGGCGTTGGCGCCGCCAGCTTGAAAGCTATGCCGATCTAGCCGGGTGGCCGGGGCCTGGCGCCATCCCGGGGGTGGACGCGGTGGCGGCCTGGCTCGATCGCCATCGCCCAAGCTCATTTCAACCGGGGATCATCCACGGAGATGCGCATCTTGCAAATGTGATGATCCGGCCGGACAGCGGGGAACTCGCAGCCCTCGTTGATTGGGAATTGAGCACGATTGGCGACCCCCTGCTCGACCTCGGCTGGCTGATCGCGACATGGCCGACCGATGGCTCATCCTTCGCCACGGACGCCATGGCAAATCAGCTCACCGATCTTGCATCTCCTGCCGACCTCGCGGCGCATTACGCAGCGTCAAGCGGCCGGGATCTCGCGGCTCTCGACTGGTACATCGTGCTCGCCTGCTACAAGTTGGGCATCATTCTGGAAGGGAGCTTTGCGCGGGCCTGTGCCGGAAAGGCGCCGCGAGAAACCGGCGAACGGCTTCACGCGCACACGCTCGCTCTGTTCGAGCGCGCCCTCAGCATCATTCGTTGAAAAGGAAAGATGATGATCGACGATACCGATTTTAGCGGACGCAATATTCTCGTCGTCGGCGGATCGAGCGGGATCGGCAACGGCATAGCCCAAGGGTTTCGCGCCCGCGGCGCCAATGTTCATATCTGGGGGACGCGCGCCTCTGCGTCCGACTACAGCGCCGATGAAGGGTCCGACCTTGAAGGACTGGGCTATCATTGCGTCGATGTCGGGACGCCCGAGGCTATCGAGACGGCGGAGATTCCCTTCGACACGCTGGACTCCCTCATTTTGTCGCAGGGAACCGTATTATATCGGCGCCAGGAGTTCGAGCGCGAAGGGTGGGATCGTGTCATGGCGGTCAATATCGACAGCCTGATGCATTGCGCGCGCAAGTTCCGGCCACTGCTTTCGGCGTCCGGCGGGTCGATTATTATCGTGAGCTCGACGTCCGGCTTGCGCGGCAATATCGGAAACCCGGCTTATGCCGCGTCCAAAGCGGCCGCGATCAGTCTGACCAAAACGCTGGGCCAGGCTTTTGCCGGTGACGGGATTCGGGTGAATGGTCTCGCTCCGGGGCTCGTCGATACCAAATTGACACGGATCACGACCCAGAATTCCGCTCGTCTCGACGGCGCGCTCGCCACGATCGCGCAGCGACGCATGGGGACGCCCGCCGATATGGCGGGTGCCGCCATATTCCTCGCATCCCCGCTCGCTTCCTACGTCACCGGCCACACGCTGGTCGTCGATGGTGGCCTGACGCTCTGATTTGCCATTCTGACAGGAGATACACATGCAGTTCGAACATAGCGAAAAGGTCCGTGACCTCCTGCAGAGGGTCGAAACGTTCATGGATGCGCATATCTACCCCAATGAGGAAGAGTATTACCACTTCATCCACGACCAGAGGAATCTGTGGCAGGAGTGGCCTGGAATGCCCGCCCTCAAGGCCGAGGCGCGTGCTCAGGGCTTGTGGAACCTCTTCCTCCCACACGAATATGGCCGCTTCTCGCCCGGGCTCAGCAATCTTGAATATGCTCCACTTGCCGAGGTGATGGGCCGATCGCCGTGGTCGAGCCAGGTGTTCAATTGCTCCGCGCCCGACACGGGCAATATGGAAGTGCTCGCGAAATTCGGGACCCCCGATCAGCAGCAGCAGTGGCTTCAGCCCCTGCTCGACGGGGAGATTCGCTCGGCCTATGTGATGACCGAGCCGCAGGTCGCCTCATCCGATGCCACCAATCTTGAGCTGTCCATCAAGCCCGACGGCGACGACTATGTCATCAACGGCCGGAAGTGGTGGATTTCGAATGCGATGCACCCCGATTGCGCGATCTTCATCGTGATGGGAAAGACCGACTTCGATGCTCCCCGCCATGCCCAACATTCGCAGATCCTCGTGCCGCGAGATACGGCAGGGATCACGGTCGTGCGCAACCAGACCGTCTTCGGATCGATGAACTCGCCGGGTGGCGAGTGCGAACTGCGCTTCGACAATGTACGCGTACCGAAGGAAAATCTCATTCTTGGTGAGGGGCGGGGGTTCGAGATCGCGCAAGGGCGTCTCGGGCCGGGACGTATTCACCACTGCATGCGTTCGATCGGCCAGGCGCAGCGCGCGCTCGAGATCATGGCGCGCCGCGCGAACAGCCGCGTCGCTTTTGGAAAGAAGCTCGCCGATCAAAGTAGCATCCGCCAGGACGTCGCACGCAGCTTCTGTGAAATCGAGATGTCGCGCCTGCTCACGCTCAAGGCTGCCGACGCCATGGACCGCTATGGCAACAAGGTTGCCAAGGATCTGATCGCGGCCATCAAGGTGATCGCTCCGCAAATGGCGCAAACCGTCGCGGATCGGGCCATCCAGGTTCATGGCGGAATGGGCGTAAGCGACGACACCCCGATCGCCTACTTCTTCACCCTCAATCGCTATCTGCGCATCGCGGACGGTCCCGACGAGGTGCACATGTCGCAGCTCGGGAAGCAGAAGATCGCCGAATATTCGGCGATGGCGAAGTAGGAGGCCGGCATGAAGGCGCTGCTTTATCACGGGGCAGGGGATATCCGCTACGAAAGCATGGCCGATCCGATGCCGGTCGAGGCGGGCGACGCCATCGTTCGAGTCACCGCCTGCTCGATCTGCGGAAGCGACCTACACATTTATCATGGTCACGGATTTTCCGAGGATCGGGGCTTTTGTGTCGGTCACGAAGCGGTCGGCGAAGTGGTCGAAACCGGACGCGCCGTCTCGCGGCTCCGCGTCGGTGACCGGGTCATGATCCCCGCAGCAGCGGGCTGCGGCGCCTGCCGACCCTGCCTGTCGGGCAATGTGATCGGGTGCGAGAATGGCGCAGCGGCCTGCTACGGGTTGTCCGCCGCGCTTCAAGGTTCGCAGGCCGAGGCCGTTCGCGTCCCCAGCGCGGACGCCAATGCGGTGCTGATCCCGGAAGGGATATCGGAAGAGCAGGCGCTGCTGATGACAGACGCCCTTTCGACCGCCTGGTTCGGTGCGCGCAGCGCCGATATCGCCCCGGGGAGCAGCGTCGCCGTAATTGGTTTGGGGCCGATCGGCCTCATGACGGTCGACTCCGCCTTCGTGCTGGGCGCCCATATCGTATATGCCATCGATCCCGTTCCAGAAAGGCGCGCGCTGGCGGCAGCGGCGGGCGCCGTCGCTCTGCACCCTGACGAAGCCGTCGCCGTGATCCGGGAGGCGACGAAAGGACGTAAACTCGATTCCGTCGTCGAGGTGGTCGGGAGCGACGCGACGGTCGATATGGCATTACGCTTGGTAAGGGCGCGCGGCACCGTCTCGGTAATCGGTGTGCAGCAATCGCGCCGTTTCGCCTTTCCGCTCGAACGCGCGTTCGCGGCAGGGCTCACATTCCGGGTCGGGACCTGCTCGGTCCCCGAAGAATTGCCGACCCTTTTTCCACTTGTCCAGGCGGGGCGTCTCAAGCCGGAAACCTATGTCTCCAATCGGCTGCCGCTGCGAGACGGCGCCGAAGCCTATGCGATGTTCGACCGCCGGGAGGCGGGAACCCTGAAGATCATCCTCGAGCCCTGAAGACGCGACTGGCTGGATCTGAGTCCGGCGCGCCCCTGCTGACCGCACGCGGAAAGGGGGGGCGACACGGCAAAAAATGCGCGCCTCTGCTTGCGGCGCTTCGCCGGCAAAACCGTTCGCATTGACCGCAGAGCTATGCAGTTGATCGGGCGAACGCATTTGTGTATCTAATAATCGAGCAATTAATTAATTGTCGAATCGCTCGCGGAGAGGACGCCATGGCATCGGGATTGTCGGTAGAGTTGCGGGTCGACGGGCCAACCGCACATATCATCCTCAACCGTGAGGACCGGCTCAACGCGATCAACAACGACATGTTTCGGCGGCTTGAAGATCATGTCGCGCGGCTCGCGGGCGAGGCCGAAACTGTTCGCAGCGTCATCGTGCGTGGCGCGGGAAAATGTTTTTCTGCGGGGCATGATCTGCAGGACATCGCGTCTGGCGATGCAGCGCATGATGTCTCTTTTCAATCTTCGGTGCTCGAGCGTCTCGCGAATCTGCCCCAGGCGGTTATCGCGGCGGTGCACGGTCATTGTTACACCGGCGCGCTCGAGTTGGCGCTGGCCAGTGATTTCATTCTCGCCGCCCGGAGCGCGCGGTTCGCGGACACGCACGCCAAATGGGCGCTCACGCCTGTGTGGGGTATGAGCCAGCGGCTGCCCCGTCTGGTGGGCCAGGCCAAGGCGCGCGAGATGATGTTCACCGCGCGCACGATCGATGGCCGGGAGGCGGCGGAGATCGGACTGGCGGCGTCCTGCTTCGAGGATACTGAGTTTCTGGAGCGGGTCGATGCGATCGCGTCGATGATCGCTGAAAATTCGGCTTTCAGCATTGCCGCCTATAAGCGACTGCTCGCCGAAACGGACAATGTCCCGCTGCATCTCGGCCTCGCACACGAAGTCCGCAACAGCGCAGGCGTCGGACCCGACATGGGCGAACGTATCGCGGCCTTTTCAAAACGCAAAGCATGACCGCGCCATCTGGAGCGCTGGTCGATCGGGAGTGAGTGACGATGAGCAATGAAACCCAAGACCTGGCCGCGCCAGCCGAAATGGCGGCCCGGCTTGTGAACCCGGCGTCGTTCGGCGACCCCGCGACCCTGCACGCCGACCTTGCCTGGCTTCGTGGCCACCAGCCCGTTTCGCTTGTCGATACCGCCGGTGTCGATCCCTTCTGGCTCGTGAGCCGACATGGCGACATCATGGACATAGAGCGCCAGCCCGACATTTTCCGCAACGGTGATCTTTCGACGGTTCTCATCGGAAGTCCGATGCTCAAGGCGGTGGAGAATGCGACCGGCTGTCCGCACCTCACCCGTAACATGGTCAACATGGACGGAGCAGAGCATCGTGCCTATCGCTCGCTGGTCCAATCCTGGTTCATGCCAGGCAATGTCAAGAAGCTCACGGACGACATCCGCGAGATTGCGCGCGCGCATGTCGATCGGATGATGGGGCTCAGCGGCGAATGCGACTTTGTCGCCGATGTGGCCCTGCATTATCCGTTGCACGTCATCATGAGCATCCTTGGCGTTCCCGAAGAGGACGAACAGCGCATGCTGATGCTGACCCAGCAACTTTTCGGCGCCCGCGATCCGGAACTCAGTCGAAAAGCCGATGCCATGGCCGATCCGGATACCGCCATAAAGGTGTTCGGGGCCGTCGTGGCGGACTTCCACGCCTATTTCTCCAATATTACGGCGAACCGCCGCGCCGAGCCGCGCGACGATCTAGCGACCATCATCGCGAACGCCATGATCGACGGCAAGCCGATCGACGAGCGCGCTGCCAACGACTTTTACATCCTGGTCGCGACCGCCGGGCACGACACCACCTCCGCCTCGACGGCCGGTGCGATCTGGGCCCTCGCGGAGCGGCCCGCCTTGCTCGCCGAGGTGAAGGCCAATCCCGACCTGATCCCGGCTCTCGTCGATGAGGCGATTCGCTGGGTCACGCCGGTGAAGCATTTCATGCGCGCCGTTGCCCGGGATCATGAGGTGAATGGCCACCATTATAAGGCCGGGGACTGGGTCATGCTGTCCTATATGTCGGCAAACCGTGACGAGGCGGTGTTCGACGATCCGTTCGAGTTCCGGCTCGACCGCCCGGCAAACAAGCAGATCGCATTCGGTTACGGGCCCCATCTATGTGTCGGCCAGCATCTCGCGCGCCTCGAGATGAAGACCCTGTTCGAGGAACTTCTGCCCCGGATCGAATCGCTCGAAATCGCCGGCGAACCGGCCTGGACCCAGGCGACGCTGGTCAGCGGGCCGAAACGCCTTCCGATCCGCTTCACTCAGAGTTGATCGGCGGGTCGACGCGCGGCGGCGTTGGCAGAGAGACGACAGCATATTCGCAGGACGGATACGGGAATGGGAATCAGAACACGCATAACCGACTTGCTCGGGATCGAGCATCCGATCGTCCAGGGCGGCATGATGTGGGTGGGAACCGCGGAGATGGCTGCGGCGGTTTCCAATGCCGGTGGCCTCGGAATCATCACCGCGCTCACCCAGCCGTCTCCCGATGCGCTGCGCGCCGAGATCGAGAGATGCCGGGAGCTTACCGACAAGCCATTCGGCGTCAATTTGACGATCCTGCCGTCGATTAATCCCCCGCCCTATGCCGACTATCGCAAGGCGATCATCGACAGCGGCATCAGGATCGTCGAAACCGCAGGCTACAAGCCACAAGAGCATGTCGACGATTTCAAGGCGCATGGCATCATCGTGCTCCATAAGTGCACGGCTGTCCGGCACGCCCTCTCCGCCGAACGCATGGGCGTCGATGCCATTTCGATCGATGGCTTCGAATGCGCCGGGCATCCGGGCGAGGATGATATTCCCGGGCTTATCCTGATTCCCGCCGCTGCCGACAAGATCAAGGTTCCTATGCTCGCATCGGGCGGATTCGGCGATGGGCGCGGGCTGGTGGCAGCCTTGGCGCTCGGCGCTGACGGTATCAACATGGGGACGCGCTTCTGTGCGACCAAGGAAGCCCCCATCCACGACGATATCAAGCGCGCCATGGTCGATAACGACGAGAGGGGGACCGACCTGATCTTCCGCAGCTATCGCAACACCGCGCGCGTCGCAAAGAACAGCGTTTCAGCCGAAGTCATTGCGGCCGAACGGGAAGGAAAGCCCTTCGAAGCGATCGCGCATCTCGTCAAGGGCGCGCGCGGGAAGGAAGGGCTGGACCGCGGCGATCCCGATCATGGGATATGGACGGCTGGCATGGTTCAGGGTCTCATCCATGATATCCCGACGTGTCACGAACTCATCGACCGGATCATGGGCGAGGCCGAGTCGATCATCACGAAGCGGCTGGCGGCGATGATGCCTGGAGCGCTCACATCATGAACGTCGATTTCGATCCATCGCTCGAAGCGTTTCGCGAGGAAGTCTGCGCGTTTCTCGATACGGCACCCACCGACGCGATCCGCGAGGCGGGGCGGAAGACCACAAGCGTTTTCGCGCCGTTCGAGGCGACAATGGAATGGCACCGCCTTCTATATGCGCGCGGCTGGGCCGCCCCGGCCTGGCCCGTCGAATATGGCGGGACCGGTTGGTCGCTCGAGCAACGCTATATTTTCTCCGAGGAGCATTGGAAGCGCGATCTGCCGCCGCTCCTGCCCAACGGCCTGATCATGGTCGGCCCCCTGCTCATGGAGCTTGGCACGCCCGAACAAAAGCGCCAGCATCTCCCCGGGATCCTTTCGGGCAAGGATTACTGGACCCAGGGCTATTCCGAACCGAGTGCCGGTTCTGATCTTGCCGCCCTGTCATGCTCGGCCCTGGCCGACGGTGACGATTATATCATCAACGGCCAGAAGACATGGACGACCCTCGCCCACAAGGCCAACAAGATGTTCATGCTCGTGCGCACGAACCGGGACGGCAAGAAGCAGCAGGGCATTACCTTTCTCCTCCTCGACCGGACCGACTATCCCGGCATGCACATCCGTCCCATCATCGGCCTCGATGGTGTGGCCGAGCAATGCGAAGTATTTTTCGATAACGTCCGCGTCCCCCAGGCGGGCCGCGTGGGCGCCGAGAATGAAGGCTGGAGCGTCGCCAAGGCGCTGCTCAAGCATGAGCGGGGCGGCGCTGCGCATAGCCCGGCGATCAGGCGCAAACTCGATGCGATCCGGGCCGCGGCGAGGGATGCAACGGCGTCCTTTGGCGGACCCCTCAGCGAGGATCCGGTTTTCCAGCGCGACCTTGGGGAACTCGAAGCCGAAGTCGCGTCCTTCGAGCATGTCGAGAAGCTGGTGCTAAGCGGCCACGCCCTCGCCGACGATCCCGCGATGCCGTCGCTCAACAAGGTGATGAGTTCGGAACTCTCGCAGCTGCTGTCGATCATGATGACGCGTGTTGCCGGGATCGACGCGCTGCCGCTGCAATTGGAAGCCCTTGAGGTCGGGTCCGGCGTTCAACCCCTGGGCGATCCCTTCAGCCTCGTGGCGATGCCCTATTATCTGAATACCCGGGCCGCTTCCATCTATGCCGGCAGCAACGAGGTCCAGCGGGACCTCATCTCCCGCAATCTCCAGACCGTTCGCGCCTGAGGCAGAGCCCATGAATTTCGAATTCTCCGATGAGCAGGTCATGCTCCGCGACAGCCTCTCCCGGATGCTCGATCAGCGTTACGCCTTTGAATCGCGCCGGCGCATCATGGCTGGTCAGGCGGAAACCGGAATCTGGAGCGAACTCGTCGATATGGGGATTGTCGCGATGCCGCTTCCCGAAGCCTGCGGGGGACTGGGCGGTTCGGCCTCCGACATTGTGGCGATATCGGAGCTCTTCGGTCGCCACCTGGTCATCGAGCCTTTGCTTCCCTCGGTGATCCTCACGGGCCGGGCGCTCGCTCGCTTCGACCCCGCGGGACCGGTGCCGCGATGGATTGCCGATATTGGCACCGGAGCTTTGCGCGGCGCCTTCGCCCATGAGGAAGGTAGCGGCACCGGCGCCTCTTCGACGCTGTCGACCAAACTCTATGAAGGTGAGGCCGGTCCACGCATCCGGGGTAGCAAAAAGCTCGTTCTTGGAGGCGGAGAAGCAGGGGTGCTGCTCATCTCGGCGCTCTCGGAGACGAAGGCGGTCTGCCTGGCCGCAGTGCCCGCCGATGCAGAAGGCATTGAAGTGCGACGATATCGCGCGCTCGATGGCAGGCCCGTTGCGGATATCCTGTTCCATGACGTCGCGGTCGACAGGGCTGCCATAATGGCGGGCGCCGATGCGGCGCTGGAGGCCTTGCTCGCGGATGCCCGGCTCGCACTCGCCGCCGAAGCCGTCGGGGCCATGGCCGTCCTGATGGCAACCACCGCAGACTTCGCGGGCACGCGCGAGCAATTCGGTCGGCCGATCGGAAGCTTTCAAGCGATCGCGCACCGGCTCGCCGATATGAAAATTGCCTATGTCAAGGCGCGAGCGTCGCTTCTCTATATCGCGGCGCTGGCCGACAGCGGACGGGCAACGAGCCGGGATATTTCGGTATTGAAGGCGCAGGTTGGCAGGCTGGGGCGCGAGATCGCGCAGGGGGCCGTACAGATCCACGGCGGCATCGGCATGACCGACGAGCTTCCGGTCGGTCATTATCTCAAACATATTCTCACGATCGACGGTCTGTTCGGCAACACGGACTATCATCTGCGTGAAATCGGCAGGGTAGTCGCCTCTGCGTGAACAGGGGGGGAAGCGTCAGCTTCCCGTTTCAGAAGCTATGGAAGGTACCAAAAATGACCAAGAGCTTACGCGCTGACACGATGGCCACCGATAGCGCTGCTCTCGAGCAGTTGCTGCAGCGTCAGCGCAAGGCCCATATTGCGGACGGTCAGGCGAGCGCGGATTTGCGAATTGACCGGCTCGATCGCTGTGCTGCCTTGCTTCGCGACTATTCCGCGCGGTTCGAAGAGGCAATCAATGCCGATTTCGGCAACCGGTCGCGCCACGCATCGGCTATCACCGACATCATGAGTCCGCTTGGCGCGCTGCGCGACTGTCGGGCCAATCTGCGCAAATGGATGCGCAGCGAACGACGGCCGGTCGAACCGAGGTTGCTCGGCCTCTTCGGTGCCCGGTCGGAAATCCGGCTCCAGCCCAAAGGCGTGATCGGTATCATCGCGCCGTGGAACTTTCCGGTGGGTCTCGTCTTCTCTCCGCTTGCCGGCGTTCTGGCTGCCGGGAACCGGGCGCTGGTCAAGCCGTCGGAATTCACGCCGCGAACGTCGGATCTGCTCCAGCAATCGATCGCCGAATATTTCGCGCCCGACGAGGTCGCGGTCGTGACAGGCGGTGCCGATGTGGGGGCCGCCTTCGCGGCGTTGCCCTTCGATCACCTGATATTCACCGGCGCCGGCTCGGTCGCAAAGCATGTGATGCGCGCTGCGGCGGAGAATCTCGTACCCCTGACGCTCGAGCTTGGCGGGAAGAGCCCCGTGATCCTCGGTGCGAGCGTGGACATGCCCGTCGCCGCAGCGCGGATCATGGCCGGAAAAACCCTGAACGCCGGTCAAATATGCCTGGCGCCTGATCATATATTTGTGCCTCGTGGGCTACGCGACAGCTTTGTCACCGAGGCACGGCAGGCGACCGAGGCGATGTTCGGCTCCCTCAAGGATAATCCTGACTACACGGCCATGATATCGGACAGGCACTTCGAGCGCGTGCGCGGCTATGTCGCGGACGCGCGTGAGAAGGGTGCCACGATCGTCGAGATCAACCCCGCTGGCGAGACGTTCGAACAGCAGGAGCATCGCCGGATACCTCCGACACTCATTCTCGATGCGACCCGCGACATGGCGGTAATGCAGGACGAGATATTCGGGCCGCTTCTGCCGGTCATTGCATATGACAGCGCCGAGGAGGTTGTGGCGGAGATCAATGCGCACGACCGGCCGCTTGCGCTCTACTATTTTGGATCGGAAGCGGGCGAGCGCGATCGCATCATCGATGCCACGACCTCGGGCGGTGTGTGCGTCAATGACGTAATCATGCATTGCGCACAGGAAAATCTGCCTTTCGGCGGCATCGGGCCTTCCGGCATGGGTGCCTATCACGGGATCGACGGCTTTCGCGAATTCAGCCATCGCAAGGCGATCCACACTCAGCTCGGCAAGGATCTGGGGCCGATGAAGCTCTTCAGGCCGCCCTATGGCGCCAAGCTTCGCGCCTTTGTCGACAAGCAGATCGGAGCGGGCGCCCGGTAGAAGGAGCTAGCCGTCGAATTTGAACACGCTGTCCGCGCGCGCCAGACCAATCGACTGATCGGGGACGCATTGGTACATGAGATATTCGACGGCCCTCCCGTCCCCCCGACCCTCGGCGACCGCCATCACATGGTTCAGCCAGGAATAGCGCGCGTGGCTGGTTTCGAAGCGGGGCTGCGTCGCAAAATAGGTCTCGCCGAAGTCGACCGTTTCGCCGGCCTTGTATTTGGCAGCAGCCTGCGGCGTCGTGTTTGCGACCCCGAAATATTGGACGAAGATATTCGCCATGTCGTGGGTGACGATGACGAGCCGAACGTCGATGTGAAAGACGCCCTCCTGGTCGATCAACTCGAACTCGCCTCCGACAGGCGCGACCGTGCCCTTGATACGTGGGCCTTCGACGGTGCCGCCGCCCAGCTGCCACACGTTGCGGCGACCCTTTGGTATCAGTCCGATCGGATAGCGGTTGCCCAGATCGACGCGCATGCGCAGCAGGGGTTCAAGGTGCATGCTCTTCTCCATCAAGTTGGAATGCTCGGCTGCTACGGGCTGTCGTTTTGAAGCGGGCAGCGTCGCATCCTAAGACGGGCGGCGATAATAATCAATTGACCAATTAACTTGCCACCCGTCGTCTGCTTGCCTATCGATCGGTTTTAGGATGACGCTGCGCGCCAGTGGCGAGCCGGTCGTATAAGGATGGGAGACAGCTGAGATGAAAGGGACAGCAGCAGCGCAGACGCCCGTGATCATTGCCGTCGGCGAGATTGTGGACCGCCCGGATGACCCGGCCAAGGCGCTCGAACCTGTGGCGCTGATGGCAGAAGCGCTGCGCCGCGCGGCGGCGGAAACGCCGGCCGTTCTCGGCGCGCTGGACTCGATCGATCTCGTCGGACAGGTCACCTGGCGCTACCGCGACCCCGTAGCTCTTCTTTGCGAGAAGCTCTCGATCGGCCCCGCCCGTGCCCAAAATGCCAGCATGGGCGGCGAAACGCCTATTCGCCTCCTGCACGATGCAGCACTCCGTATCGCGCGGGGTGACAGCGCCGTTGCCGCGATCGTCGGCGGTGAGGCCGTCAATGCGATGGGCAAGGCGCGCAAGGCCAAGGCGAAGCTCGACTGGACCCCGCTCGCTCCCAAAGAGGAAACCGTCGCGGTCGACTTCGCCTCGCTTCCGATGCGCAAGGCCTCGAAAAAGCTCGGAATGACTGCGCCCGTTCATATCTACCCGCTCTATGAGAACGCCTTCCAGGCCGCCCGCGGGCAGACCCCGGCCGAGGGCCGCGCCGCTGCCGCCGAACTCTGGGCGGACTATGCCAAGGTAGCCGCGTCCAATGAAACCGCATGGTTGCGTTCCGCGCCGGGAGCGGCAGAGATCGGCACGCCTTCGGAGAGCAACCGGCTGGTGGCCTTTCCCTATCCCAAGCTCATGGTCGCGAACCCTTCGGTCAACCAGGCGGCCGCGATCGTCGTGGCAAGCCTCGAATGGGCCCTCGCCAACGGGATTCCCGAAGAGCGGCTGATCTATATCTGGGATGGCGCGGCAGCGCAGGAGCCCGGGGATTATCTGGAACGCGACCGCTATGACCAGTCGACCGCGCAGCGCGTGGTTCTGGAGCAGGCAGTCGAGATCGCTGGCGGTGATGCCTCCGCGATCGATCTGGCGGAAATGTACAGCTGCTTTCCGATTGTGCCCAAGATGGCGCTCGAGACGCTGAAGCTGCGGCCGGACGTCAAGCCGACGGTGACCGGCGGGCTGAGCTTCTTTGGCGGCCCGATGAACAATTATATGAGCCACGGCGTCTGCGCGATGGTCCGGGAGCTGCGGGCCGGAAAGGGAACCACAGGCCTTCTCTACGGCCAGGGTGGCGTCGTATCCAAACATCATGCGCTGTTGATCTCGACGCGGCCACCGGAGAAGACTTTGAGCCCGGACTATTCGGTTCAGGCCAGGGCGGACGCGTTGCGCGGCTCCGTGCCCGAATTTACAGAGACCTATGAGGGCGCTGCCACCGTCGAAACGCACACGATCATTTATACGCCGAAGGGCGAGGTCCTCCACGGCGTCGTGATCGCGCGCACCGTAGATGGCCAGCGAACGATCGCGAAGGTGCGGCGTGACGATGATCAATCGATCTTGGTCCTCTCCTCGCTCGACGCCAATCCCATCGGCACGTCCGGCCATATTCGCATCGATGCCTTTGGCGCCCGAATATGGGAGGCAGGCGAGAAGCGCGACCGGCGCGCGGCGCCGCACCGCTTCTGTCTCGTCGAACGCGACGGGCCGATCACTCTGGTCACGATCAATCGCCCCGACGCGATGAACGCGTTGACGCCATATGCGAACGAGGAGCTGGCCGAGGTTTTCGACGACTTCCAGGCTGATCCCGATCAGTGGGTGGCCATCCTGACGGGGGCCGGCGACAAGGCCTTTTCGTCGGGCAATGACCTCAAGTTCACCGCGCAGTCGATGGCTGCGGGGTTGCCGCTCGAGACACCGACCAAGGGATTTGCCGGCCTCACCGCGCGCTGGGACAACAACAAGCCCGTGATCGCCGCGGTAAATGGTATTGCCATGGGTGGCGGCTTCGAGATTGCATTGGCCTGCGACCTCATCATCGCGGCCGAAGGCGCCGTTTTCGCTCTTCCCGAGCCCAAGGTTGGCCTCGCCGCTCTTGCGGGGGGGCTCCACCGTCTGCCGCGGCAGATCGGCCTCAAGCAGGCCATGGGCATGATCCTCACCGCCCGCCGCGTATCGGCCGCTGAAGGTCTGTCGCTTGGCTTCGTCAATGAAGTGGTGCCGCAAGACGAACTGCTCGCAGCGGCGCGGCGTTGGGCCGATGACATCGCCGCGTGCAGCCCGATGTCGATCCGGGCTTCGAAGGAGGCCGTCATGAAAGGCCTGGACGAAAGCGACCTCGCGGCCGCCTATGGGAACCAGACGCGATATCCGGCGATCGGAGCGCTCTTCCGGTCGGACGATGTGCGCGAGGGGCCGCTCGCGTTCGCCCAGAAGCGGCCACCGGTCTGGAAGGGCCGATAGGTTTTCTCGGGGTCTGCCGGGAAGGAGAGGGGGAATGGGTGTGGCTACATCTTTTGATCTGACCGGGCGCGTGGCGCTCGTGACCGGCGCTTCGTCCGGACTTGGCGCGAGCTTTGCGCGCGTGCTCGCTGAGGCCGGCGCTAAGGTGGTCCTTGCGGCGCGGCGTATCGACCGGCTCGAGGCAGAGGTCGATGCGATCAGGGGGCAGGGCGGCGAGGCGCTCGCCGTGGCCCTCGATGTCACGGACGAAGCCTCGACAATTGCGGCCTATGATGCAGCCGAGGCAGCTTTCGGAACTGTCGACACGATTGTCGCCAATGCGGGTATCGCGAGCGATAACGCGGCCCTGCACCTCACCGCCTCGCATGTCGACGATCTGCTCGCTGTCAACGTCCGGGGCGCCTTCCTGACCGCCACCGAAGGAGCGCGGCGGCTCGTGGCAGCGGGAAGCCGCGAGCGCGAGCATGGCCGAGTCGTCATCATCGGCTCCATCACGGCCGAGCGGGCGCTGCCCGCGGCGTCCGTTTACGGCGCGACCAAGGCCGCTGCGCGCCATATGGCCAAGGCATTTGCGCGCGAATGGGCGCGGCGCGGCATCAATGTGAATGTCATCCAGCCTGGCTATTTCGAGTCCGAGATGACGGCGGAGATGGTCGGAAGTGAAGCGGGGCAGGCCTATATCGCTTCCTTTCCGCGCGCCCGCTTGCGCCCGGCGAGCGATCTCCACGCGCCGCTGCTGTTTCTCTGCTCGGACGCATCGCTCGGGATAACCGGTACGGTCATCACCGTCGATGATGGACAATCGCTATGAGACATCCTTGCGACTTGCCTCTCCCGCTTTGGCTCCGGAGGGGTCGTTAGCCTCCGGTCAGCGCAGAAACTGGCCGTCGTCGACCTTGAGGATCGTCCCGGTGACGGCTTCCGAGGCGGGCGACACCAAATAGAGCAAGCTTGAATCAAGTTGCTCCGGCAAACCCAGCCGCTTGCGCGGAAAGGTGCCGATAAAGGCGTCGCCGGTCCGTGACCGCATCCCGTCCATCATCTCGGAATCGAACGAGCCCGGGGCAATGCAATTGACGTTGATATGAAAGCGCGCCCATTCGATCGCCAGGGCTTCGCTCATCCGCACGACCGCAGCCTTGCTCGTCGCGTAAAGGGCGGCGCCCTGCCTGGGCGCCACAAAGGCCGCTATCGAGGCTATATTGACGATCCGCCCATGTTGCCTGGCCTCGATGAGCCGCGTTGCAACCTCGCGCGCGAAGAGGAAGGGCGCACGCACGTTCACGTCGAGCACGCGATCGATGAGATCGAGCGGCATGCGCGTTGCGAGCTGCGCATCGGGAATGCCGGCATTGTTGATGAGGATCCCGGTTGGTCCGAAAGCCGCCTGCGCCTTATCGACGGCCTCGACGATTTGCCCCGGGTCAGCGACATCGGCTGCGACGGCGATCGCTCTGCCGCCCGCCGTCTCTATCTCGGCGACCAGCACTTCGAGGCGTTCGATGCGTCGGCCGACGACCGTAACGGCGGCACCCGCCGCTGCGAGCGTTTTGGCAAAGCGGTAGCCGAGCCCCGACGAGGCGCCGGTGACGATCGCAGACTGGCCCGCGAGAAGCGAGGCATCCTTCGGCGCGGCGGTCATCGCGATGCGGCTCCGGCAGACTTGTCCCTGGCCCAATATTCGTCGCGGATGAGGCGTTTGTAGAGCTTGCCGGTGTCGAGCCGGGGGAGCGCTTTCGAGAAGTCGATCTGACGAGGTGCCTTGACGTGACTGAGCTTCTCGCGCGCGAGCGCGGTAAGTTCAGCCGCAAGCGCGGCACCGGCGTCGGACCAGTGGACGGGCTGAACGACCGCGATCACGCGCTCGCCCATTTCTTCGTCCGGTCCGCCGATCACGGCGACGTCCGCGACCTTTGGATGTGTCACCAGCAGATTCTCGATCTCCTGCGGATAGATGTTCACCCCACCCGAGATGATCATGAAGCTCTTGCGGTCGGTGAGATAGAGATAGCCTTCCTCGTCGACCCAGCCGATGTCGCCGAGCGTCGTCCATCCCTCCGCATGCCGCGACTCGTCGGTCTTGGCAGCGTCGTTGTGATACTCGAACCGCGGCCCACCGCTGAAATAGATCGTGCCTTCCTGCCGAGGCGGAAGCTCCCGCCCTTCTTCGTCGCAAATGTGGAGCTTCGTCGTCAGGGGCCTGCCGACCGAGCCCTTGTGAGCAAGCCACTCCTGAGGCCCGATGAAGGTCCCGCCATTGCCTTCGGATCCACTGTAATATTCATGGATGATCGGACCGAACCAGTCCATCATCGCTTCCTTGACCGGGACCGGGCAGGGGGCGGCGGCGTGGACCACGGTGCTCAGCGACGAGACGTCATGGGCGGCGCGCTCGCCCTCCGGCATCTTGAGCATGCGGATGAAATGAGTCGGCACGAATTGCGCGATCGTCACCTTGTATCGCGCGATGGCGGCGAGCGCCGTCTCGGGTGCAAAGCGCTCCATGAGAACGACGGTGGCGCCAAGGCGCATCATCGCCATCGTCCAGCGGAGCGGTGCCGCATGATAAATGGGGGCAGGGCAGAGATAGATGCTGTCCGCCGACGCACCGTAGAGTTGCGTCGCCACCATGACGACCGAGTCCGGCTTGTCGATGGGCTCGCCGCAGATCGGGCTCGGCTTGATGCCTTTCGGCCGTCCCGTCGTGCCCGACGAATAGAGCATGTCATAGCCCGCCTGTTCGTCGGCGACCGGGACTGAGGGCATTGCACTGCGCTCGGACTCGAAATCGAGATAGCCTGCGATCCGGCCGCCTGTTGCGAACAGGTCGATATCGAGGTCGCGCCGCGCGATTTCCGCCGCGACCTCGCCTTGCGCGGCCGAAATGATGAAGATCCGGGCGCCGCTGTCGCGCAATATATATTCGACTTCGTCAGCCTGGAGCTTGTTGGAGATGGTGACGAAGTAGAGGCCTGCACGCTGGGCAGCCCAGGCGATCTCGTAAAAAGCGGGCGAATTGGGAAGGCACATCGCGATCGTCGAGCCGGGAGCCAGTCCGAGGGCCCTAAATAGCTGCGCGCCCTGGTTCGAGCGGCGGTCGAGATCGGAATAGCGCAGCGCCTCGCCCGTTTCGGCCATGATCAGGGCGGGCTTGTGGGGCGTCGAGCGGGCATGGATCGAGGGATGCATAGTGTCCGTCCTCTCAGGGGATCATCACGGCCTTCACGCACCGTCCGGCGTGCTGGTCGGCAATGGCTTCGTTGATCTGCGATAGCGGATATCTGCGAACGAGACGGTCGAAAGGCAGCTCTCCCGCCTTGTAGAGCTCGATCATGCGGGGGATGAACATATCGGGTAGGCTATCGCCTTCGATGATGCCCATCACGATATGACCCGCACCGACCAGTTGGTTGATCGAAAGACCCAGCCGATCGTCGGCGGGGCTTGCGATTCCGACAAGTCCGAAGGTCGCGCGCGGCGCCAATGCAGTCATCGCGGATTCGATGACCTCTCGCCGGCCTGTCGTGTCGAACGCATAATCGACCCCGACCGGGACGATTTCGCGGATTGCCGTCGCAAAGTCGGCGGAGGCCGGATCGATGACGTGCGTCGCACCAAGTTCGAGCGCCAGGGCCCGGCGTTCCTCCCGCGGCTCGACAACGAGGATGGTGGCACATTCCTGGACCTTGGCGCCGAGGACCGCACTCAGCCCCACCGCGCCGGCGCCGATCACAAGAAGCGACGAGCCTTTGGGGCAGGCGAGCGAGTTCATCACCGCGCCCACGCCCGTCTGGACACCGCAACCCAGCGGGCCAAGCAACTCGATCGGCAGCGCTGGGTCGACGCGGACGGTGTTGCGTTCATTGGCAAGTGCATAGGATGCGAATGACGACTGGCCGAAGAAGTTCGCACTTGCGGGTTCTTCGCCGACACAGAGCGTCCGGCTTCCGTCCACTCGGCAGCCGCCATAGTTCATTTGTGCGAAGCGAACACAATAGGCCGGCCGGCCCTCATCGCACCGGGGGCATTCGCCGCAGCTGTTGAAGGTCAGTACGACATGATCGCCAGGGCGCACCTTCGACACCCCCTCGCCGACGCGCTCGACGATACCCGACCCTTCATGGCCAAGCACCGCCGGCGCCTTCATGATCTGGAGACTTCCGCCAAAGGCAAGGTCGGTATGACAGAGGCCGACGCCCGCGATGCGGACCAATATCTCGCCCGGCCGCGGATCTTCGAGCATGATATCCTCGATATCCCACCGCCCCCCCGGGGTGCGGGCTACCGCGGCGAATGCTTGCTTGGCCATGCTCCATCTCCCATGCGCCGTCGCCGTTCGTCCATTGTCGAAAGGGGCAGCGGCGATCCTTGCTCGCGTGGAATTATCAATTGGCAAAAAAATAATCAATCAACTAATGAAATTCTCTGATGCTCGTGATGGGCGCTGACGCGAAGAGTGTGAGGGAGAGTGACAGTGGCCGGGGACGCGTTTCGTGAGGTTATTTTCAAGAACAGGACATTGTTCGTCGCCGGAGGGTCAGGTGGCATCAATCTCGCGATTGCCGAGCGATTCGCCGAACTCGGGGCGAACATAAGCCTCATAAGCCGCGATGCCGAGCGGGTGTGTGCAGCCGCCAGGAGCATTGATCCGGGTGGTGCGCGCGCAATGGGGCTCGCCGCCGATGTTCGCGATTTCGAGGCGGTGGACGCAGCCTTCGCTGCGACGGTCCAACGGTTCGGGGAGATCGACTTCGTCGTTTCCGGTGCTGCTGGAAATTTTCTGGCACCGGTGATTGGCATGTCCGCAAACGCGTTCAAGACGGTCATAGACATCGACCTTCTGGGCACTTTCAACGTGATGCGCGCTGCGTTCGACCATTTGCGCAAACCTGGCGCGTCGCTCATCTCGATTACGGCGGGACAAGCCATTCGCCCGACGATGTTCCAGGCGCATGCCGGCGCGGCAAAGGCAGGGATCAACAATCTGACCCAGACGCTCGCGATGGAGTGGGGGCCAGCCGGCGTTCGCGTAAACGCCATCGCTCCGGGGCCGATCGGCGATACTGAAGGCATGCGCAGGCTGACCCCATCGGAGGCTGCGACCGCGGCGTTGAAGAAACGGATTCCGCTGCGCGACTATGGCGTCAAGCGCGACATCGCCGATCTCGCGGTATTTCTTTGCACCCCCAATGCAAAATATATCACCGGAGCAATTCTCGATTGTGACGGAGGTTCTGTGCTCGGTGACGCGTCGGCAGACGCCCTCACTGTCCCGCCGCGATAGGCAAGGACCGGTCAGCCTTCGAGGAGGTTGTCCTGTAGCCGGCCAAGATCGCTATCCGAGAGGCCGAGGACGTCCTTCGCGAAGCTGGATATCGAGCCATGCCGCCACTCCAGTTCGCGAAAGGCAGCCTCGATATAGCTGCGATCGGCGCGCATAAGGATTTCGAGCGCATCGGGCGCCAGGCGTTCCATCCACTTTCCTTGCATGCCCGCCGCCGCCGCACTCGCGGTCAGGCGTTTCCAGTCGAGCAGTTCGGCCGTCTTGCAATAGTCCGCGATGATATATTCCCGGCGAATTCCGATGAGATCGAGCAATAGTGCGATGGCGATGCCGGTGCGGTCCTTCCCGGCCGAGCAGTGGATGAGCACCGGCAGGCTGCCTGCGGCGATATGGCGATACAGGCTGGCGAGATGCGTCGCGTGCCTGTCGGCCAGGCTTCGGTAGAAATGCCGCACTGCTTCGGCATAATCATCGGGCTTGAGGTCGCGCGCAAACAACCGCTGATCGCCTGAAAGATCGATATCGCCCTCGTCCCAGACCAAGGTAGTGCGCTTTTCCGCAAAAGCCGGAACGGTCGGATGGAGCGCGCGCTCGCTGGCCAGGCGCAGGTCTGCGATCGTGGAAATCGCGTCGAGCGATTCGTTGCGGATATCGTCGCTCGTCAACTCGTCCAGCCGGGCGGACCGCCATATCAGCCGTCGCTTCAAAACCCTGCCATCGCGGGCCGGATAGCCGCCGACCTCCCGAAAGTTCTGGCCGCCGGCAAGTGCGACCAGCCGGTCCTCTTCGATCACGACAGTCTCGGTCATATGATATCCCACAAAAAGGTGCGCCCGTGCGCCGCGTTTATCAACCAGTCTCGGGTTTCCAATATGTGACGTCATTCCCTTCGACTTTGGCGTCATCGCCCGGTGCCCGGGCTCCATCCCCGCTCATGCCAGACCGGAAGAACCCGCCCCAGCCTTATTATGTGATTGATTAATTGATTGTGCAACCCGGTCGGGTGATGCTAGCTCACCGGATCAGCAATGGAAAAGGTCCGCGGATGACAGGCAAGCCGCTTCGCGTTCAGGTCGAAAGCGCCGAAGACGTAGCCGTCGTGCGCTTCGCCAATCCGCCGCACGGCACCATCTCGAACGGCGGTGCGGCGGACCTTGTCGCGGCGATCAGGCCCCTCCTCGCGGCGGCCGAAACACGAGCGATCATTCTCACAGGCGGTCAGGACGGCATCTTCATCCGCCACGCCGACGTCCGGCAAATTGCAACTTCGCTTGAACGCGTAGGCATGGGAAGCGTCGATCCGCAAGCCTTTGCGACCAGCGCATTCGCCGAACTCGGCGCGATGCTCGACGCCGCCGAAAAGCCGGTGATCGCCGCGATTGACGGCCTGTGCATGGGCGGCGGCTTCGAAATTGCACTCGCCTGCACCATGCGGATCGCATCGCCCGCCGCCACCGCGATCGGCCTTCCCGAAATTCGCCTCGACATCTTCCCCGGCGGAGGGGGAACGCAGCGGCTGTCGCGACTGGTCGGACGCCATCGGGCCCGCCTGTTCATGCTCCGCGGCGACGTCATGACGGCCAGCCAGGCGCTGGCGGCCGGCCTTGTCGATGAAGTGGTCCCCTGTGCGCTCGATCGTGCCCTCGAATTGGCCGGCATGTTCGCCGGCCGTTCGACCGCCGCGGTGTCCGCGATCCTGCGCCTGACGGCCACTGACGAAGACCGGGAGAGGCTGGCCGCGGAAGCTTGCCGGTTTGGCGAGCTTGGCCTCACCGGCGAGGCGCTGCCGGAGGCGCTCTTCCAGTTCGCAGAAGGCGATGTCGGACTTGAAACGATGCGATGAAGGGGCTGTGCGCAGCGTCAGGCGTCAGGCGTCAGGCGTCAGGCGTCAGGCGTCAGGGCTCCGGCGAAACTCTGACGACGAGCTTTCCGTCGTTGCCCCCTGTAAACAGCAGGTCGAGCGCGGCCACCGCCTCCTCGAGCCCGTCGACGACATGATCCTTCCAGGCAAGCCGGCCCTCGGCAATCCACGACGAGAGGTCGGCGAATGCTCCAGGCGCCTGGCGAAGATAATCGATCACGATGAAGCCTCGAACGGTCAGGCGCTGCATGAGGATTCGCCCGAAGTCGCGCGGCCCCGGCATTGGCCCGTCCTCATTGTAGGCGGAGATCATTCCGCACAGCGCCATGCGGCCATCCTTGCGGAGACGCGAGAAAACGGCATCCATGATCGGACCGCCGACATTTTCGAAATTCATGTCGATACCTGTCGGGTACAGCCGGTCGAGCGCGACACCGACATCCTCGTTGCGATAGTCGATCGCCGAATCAAACCCCAGCGTCTCGGTAAGCCAGCCGCATTTTTCCGGGCCGCCGGCAATCCCGACCACTTGCGCGCCCTTGATGCGGCCGATTTGACCGACGATCGAGCCGACGGCACCCGCCGCCGCGGACACCGCCAGGACTTCGCCTTCCCGAGGCTTGCAGATGTCCAGCAGCCCGAAATAGGCCGTCAGTCCCGTCGCCCCGAGGACCGACAAATAGGCCGTCAGCGGAACTCCAGCCTGCGGCGCGATACGACGCGATCCGCGCTCATTCGCTATCGAGTAAAGCTCCCAACCGCCGGTCGATGGCAGGACGAGGTCCCCGACGCGAAAGCGGTCCGAGCGCGAAGCCTCGACGACCCCGATCGTGCCGCCGCGCATGACGTCGCCCACACCGACCGGAGGCAGATATTGGGCGCGATCGCTCATCCAGAGCCGGTTCGTCGGATCAAGCGAAAGATAGAGGTTGCGAACCAATATCTCTCCGTCCGCGAGCGGGCCTATGGGCGTTTCCCGCAGTTCCAGGTCCGCAGCGCCAGGCGCGCCTTGCGGACGGCGCTTCAATATCCATTGGCGGTTCTTCATATCCTATCTCCTTAAGCGCGGGACAGCGACCAGAGCCAATTCCCATCCGGGGCGCGCGGCGACCCTTTCACAAGAAAGTCTGACCATGATTGCCATCAAATTCTGCCTGCGGCGGTTGCCCGCTCTCACATTGTCCGAATTTCAGGACTATTGGCTCAATCAACATGCACCGCTTGTTCGCAGCGTTGCCGAGACGCTTGGCATCCGCCGCTATGTCCAGTCGCACGCCCTTGACGACGACGGGCTTACCCGTGCTTTGGCTGGCCGCGGCTGCGAGCTTCCGCCCTACGACGGTATTGCCGAGCTTTGGTACGATAGCGCGGCTGCCGTGCGAGCGGCGGGTATGACCGAGGCAGGACGCGCCGCAGGCAGGCTGCTGCTCGCCGACGAGAAAAGGTTCATCGACCTTCCCAACTCGCCCATCTTCTGGGTTCAGGGGCACGACATCATCAGCAATGGATAGCGGCGGGCGAATGCGCCGCCCGCCGCTATTTGTCATCGGCTCCAATCCGTCAGCCAAAGCTCCGACGTCAAAGCCTTTCGATGATGATCGCCGGCGCCATGCCGCCGGCGGCGCACATGGTGACCAGGCCATAGCGGCCGCCCGAGCGTTCGAGTTCGTCGAGCGCGGTGCCGATCAGGATCGAGCCGGTCGCGCCGATCGGGTGACCGAGCGCCATCGAACCGCCGTTGATGTTGACCTTTTCACGATCCAGATCCAGGTCGCGGATGAACTTCTCGGCAACGACCGAGAAGGCCTCGTTGATTTCCCAGACGTCGATGTCGTCCTTGGTCAGCCCCGCCTTTTCGAGCACCTTCTTCGCCGCCGGGGCCGGGGCGTTGAGCATCAGCGTCGGGTCGTCGCCGATATTGGCATAAGCGACGATGCGCGCGCGCGGGGTCAGGCCGTTCTTCTCGGCATAGGCTTGCGACGTGAGCAGGATCGCCGCGGCGCCGTCGACGACGCCCGACGAATTGCCCGCATGATGGAAATGCTGGATTTCGAGGTCGGGATAGCGGCGGTTGATCTGCTTGCGGAAGGTCACCCCGCCGCCAAGATCGAAATCGGCCAGGCCGCTGAAGCTGGGCTTCAGCGCGGCAAGCCCTTCGGCGGTCGTTTCGGGGCGCGGAAACTCCTCGCGGTCGAGCGCAACGCTGCCGTCTGGGTTAAGGACGGGGACGACCGACTTGCTGAAACGGCCTTCCTTGATCGCCTTGTCGGCGCGCTGCTGGCTGACGAGCGCGAGCGCATCGAGAGCCTCGCGGCTGATGCCGTCCATCGTCGCGATCGCGTCGCCGCAAATTCCCTGGTGCGATTGCGGGTGGAGCGTGTCGAGCGCTTCATGACCCGATCCCATCATCTGGGGGGCAAGGCCGGCGTTGGCCTGCTCAGCGGCGTGGCTGGCGGTAAAGCTCATCATTTCGGTGCCGCCGGCGATCACGCAATCTTCCATACCCGACATCACCGACGCCGCCGCGAAGTTCACCGAACTGATGCCGCCGCCGCAGAAGCGGTCGAGCGTCGTGCCGCTCGCCTTGATGTCATAGCCCGCCGAAAGCGCCGCCATGCGGCCGAGGTCACCGCCCTGCTTGCCGACCTGGCTCGACGTCGACCAGACGATGTCGTCGACCGTTGATGTGTCGAGATTATTGCGGTCGCGGATCGCAGCGAGCACCGTCGCGGCAAGATGCTGCGGGTGAAGGTGCGAAAGCGCGCCCTTGCCGGGCTTGCCGATCCCGCGCGGGGTGCGGACGGCGTCGATGATATAGGCTTCAGTCATGAAAGCATCCTTGCAAGAAGTTGGTCCGATCCAGAATTAGTCGAGCGATTAATTTAATCCCTCGCTTCGATCAAGCGAATTGGTCGGTGCGGACGGAGGGCTCGGGAGCCCGACCGGCAGCGAGGCTGCATGCAAAAAACGCTTGCCTCGTCGCATAATCAATTGAATGATTAAATAGAGCCAATTGTTTGCGGCCACCTGATGGGAGAAAATCCGGATGAGCTTTTTCGATAGCTTCACGATGACGATCGGCGGCAAGGCCGTCTCGTCGAGCGAGACGATCGATGTCATCAATCCGGCAACCGAGGAGATCGTTGCCAAAGCTCCCGACTGCTCGGAAAAGCAGTTGGATGACGCCGTGGCCGCCGCCCGCGCGGCCTTTCCCGGCTGGCGTGCTACACCGATCGAGGAGCGGCGGCGCGCGGTGGCCAGGATTGGCGAGGTTCTGACCGAGCACCAGGCCGACTTCGCCCGTCTGTTTACGCTTGAGCAGGGACGCCCGCTCGACGGCGCGGCGCAGGAGATCGCCTTCGCCGCCTATTGGGCCAATGAGGTATCGAAGCAGGACATTCCGGTTACCGTCACCGAGGATAGCGCTTCAAAACGGTCCGAAACGCGCCACGTCCCGCTCGGGGTGGTCGCGGGCATCGTACCCTGGAACTTCCCGGTCAATCTCGCCGTATGGAAGATCGCACCGGCGCTGCTTACCGGCAATACCCTGGTGCTCAAGCCTTCGCCCTTTACACCGCTCACGATGCTCAAGTTGGCCGAGCTTCTTCGCGAGCATCTTCCGCCAGGCGTGTTCAACGTGATCAGCGGCGGCGATCGCCTTGGCCCTTGGCTGACCGCGCATGAGGGCATCGACAAGATCAGTTTCACAGGCTCGACCGCGACTGGCAAGCGCGTCATGGAAACCGCGTCCAAAGGCCTCAAGCGGGTGACCCTTGAGCTCGGGGGCAATGATGCGGCAATTGTCATGCCCGATGTGGCGCTGGATGAGGTGGCCGACAAGCTCTTCTTCTCGGCCTTCGCGAACAGCGGCCAGATCTGCATCGCGACGAAGCGGATGTATGTGCACGAAGATGTGTATGACAAGGTGGCGGATGCACTTGTCGCGCGCGCGCGCGCCGCGAAGGTCGGCGACGGGCTCGACCAGGGAAGCAATTTCGGACCGATCCAGAACCGCCCCCAGTTCGAACGTGTCAAGAATCTCATCGAGGACGCCAAGCAGCAGGGGCTGCGCTTCCTTGCCGGCGGCGACGTTCCCGAAGGAACTGGCTTCTTCGTACCACTCGCGATCGTCGACAACCCACCCGAGGATAGCCGCGTGGTGCAGGAGGAGGCTTTTGGCCCGGTCCTCCCGCTGCTGAAGTTCCGCGACATCGACGAGGTGGTCGCTCGTGCCAACGCCTGCGAATATGGTCTCGGCGGCTCGATCTGGTCAGCCGACACGGAGGCCGCAGCGGACATCGCGTCGCGTCTCGAGACGGGAACCGTGTGGATCAACGACACGCTCTACATCATGCCCTGGACGCCCTTCGCGGGTCACAAGCAATCGGGGATCGGCGTCGAGAACGGCAAGGAGGGACTGCTCGAGTTCACGGTGCCCCAGACGATTACGATCGCCAAATAGGTCCAGCGGAGCTTGGCGTCGGTCTCGGCGCGAGGGGGCAGAATCGTGCGGCTGCGGCTGGAGGCGCCACGCCTGGGCCGCGGCGCCTTGCGTCCTTCCCGCGGAGCTCAACCGGGGCGGCGCGCCGTCAGTTCGCGCGCGGGTCGGCCGAGATTCCCCTGATAAGGTTGTTGCAGAGCTCCGATACGTAGCGGCGTTTGAGATCGTCGTTGATCTCCTCAAGGCCGAACACATGTCGCGCCTGGTGGCGTGAATGGAACAGCTGGTCGCAGGCCCCGACGATCATGAAATAGAAGACCAGAGGATCGACCTCGCGGAAGATGCCCTTGGCCCGGCCTTCTTCCAGAATCGCGCGCTGCGCCTTGGCGACCGGCAGGCTGATTTCCTCGGCGATCTGCTTGCCATAATCGCCCGACGGCTCGTTGGCCAGCTCGTGCATCAGCCGGTTGACATAGGGATATTGATAATAGGTGTTGACCATGCCGCTGATGTGGATGCGCAACTTGTCCTGCGGCGAAATATCCATTTTCAGCAGCTGCTGCAGGTCCGCCATTCCCTGACCCAGGCGGCGGCGAAGCAGCGCCATCAGCATGCCCGCCTTGTTGCCGAAATAATATTTGACCAGCGCAGAATTGACCCCGCTCCGCGCAGCAATTTCGCTCAACGAAATATCGGTCGTACCCCGCTCGGCCATCAATTGTCCCGCCGCTTCCAGCAGTCGCTCGCGAGACTCCGCTGTCGACGAACCGCCTTCCGCCTCGATCTGCACCTTCATTCGTCACTCCCTGTGGTCGTCCCGGCACGACCATCCCCTGCAATCGGCCCGCCGCAGCTTGCGGCTAGCCGTTCGGATATGGCGTAAATTAATTGATCGAACAATATATTCACACGCCCTGTGGCGGCGGCGCTGGTCCTATTTGCCAGCCGGTCCAGGCGATAACCTCCACAGCGTTCGCCAGATATAGATGGGCTGCGCGACGCTTGCCTGAAATTATCTATGCGATTAATTGCTGGTCCATCGCAATTGAAAAAGTGAGGAGAGTGAGGCCATGGACCTGAAGTTCAGCCGCGCCGACAGGGCGTTCCAGGCCGAGGTTCGCCGCTTCTTCGAAACCGAGTTCCCGCCTTCTGTCCTGAACAAGGTTCGCACCGGTCAGTTTCTCGGCCGTCAGGATTATGAAGCCGCACAGCAGGCGCTCCAGGCCCGTGGCTGGTTGGCTGCCAGCTGGCCCCGCGAGTTCGGAGGCACGGGATGGACGCCGGTCGAACGCTATCTGTTCGAAGAGGAAATGGAGCTGGCGGGCGCGCCGAACCTGGTTCCGATGGGCCTCATCTATATCGGGCCGATCATCTGTGCGTTCGGCACGCCCGAACAACAGCAGCGCTGGCTGCCCGACATCCTCTCGTCGCGCTCCTTCTGGGCGCAAGGCTATTCGGAACCCGACGCGGGGTCCGACCTCGCCAGTCTCGCCTTTTCGGCGGTACGCGATGGCGACGATTATATTCTGAATGGCTCCAAGATATGGACAAGCGGCGCCCACATCGCGGACTGGATTTTCTGCCTCTGCCGGACCTCGCACGAAGAAAGAAAGCAGGACGGCATATCGCTCATCTGCGCCCCGATGAATTGCGAAGGCATCAGCGTGCGGCCGATCGTTTCGATCGATGGCGCGCATGAGCTGAACCAGGTCTTCTTTACCGACGTCCGTGTTCCCGCCGCAAACCGCATCGGGGAGGAGGGGCGCGCGTGGCATTATGCAAACGTCCTTCTCAAGAATGAGCGCCTCTCTTACGCGCATGTTGGCCGCAAGAAGCGCGACCTTGCGACCCTCCGCACGATGGTCGCGGGCGACCGCGCCTTCGCCCGGCGGCTTGCCGATGCAGAATTTACGGTGATGGTGCTCGAACAGCAGGTTCTGAAGGCACTTGTGCATGGAAGCGATGCCGCCACCGTCGCAAGTCTGAAGATCGGTTGCACGCAGGCCGCGCAGTTGATCACCGAGCTGTATATCGACCGGGCAGGGGAATATGCGGCGCCCTTTTTCGATCGCTCTCGTTCCGACTGGCATGAGGCGACGCCGCTCATTCCCGAGTTTGCCGCGGTCGCCACGGCTTCCTATTTCTTCGAGCGCGCGCAAACGATCTACGGGGGGACCACGGAAATTCAGAAGAATCTGGTCTGGCGCGCCATCGACTCCGCTCGCTGAGCGTCGGTCGCGCTCCGTGCCGTCATGTTTCGGCGCATGTCACGCCGGGAGGCGCGACGGTTCAGCTTGATCGCGCATCATTAATTGGGTAATTAAAATGCTGTGACTTTACGGTATGGCAGCGAGAATAGCATATGATGGGAATGGCGGACGGCAAGGCGATGCTTACGGGCTTGAAGGTCGTCGATCTCACAACCGTCGTCTTCGGACCCTATTGCACCCATATTCTCGCTGAGCTCGGCGCCGACGTCATCAAGGTCGAAGTGCCGGGAAGCGGGGACTCTTTTCGCTGGTCGGGCAAGGCGGCCGCGACCCACGGCATGGCGCCTGCTTTCATGGCAATCAACGGCAGCAAGCAATCGATCGCCCTCGATCTCAAGACCGCTGCCGACCTCGAGACGATGAAGAAGCTTCTGTCGGATGCGGATGTGTTCGTTCTCAATGTCAGGGGCAAAGCCGCCGAACGTCTCGGCTTGGACTATGAAGCGGTAAAGGCGATCAAGCCCGATATCATTTATGCGCATTGCGTCGGCTTCGGTCAGGATGGCCCCTATGCCGATCTACAGGCCTATGACGACGTCATCCAGGCAGCGTCGGGGACGGCAACGCTTCTCCCCCGCGTCGATGGCGATCCGCGCGCGCGCTATCTGCCCTCGCTGATCGCCGACAAGGTCGCCGGTCTTCATGGGGCGCACGCGGTGCTCGCCGCCATTATCCATCACATGCGGACTGGCGAGGGTCAGCTCGTTGAAATTCCGATGTTCGAGGTCTTCACCAATTTCATGCTGCTTGAGCATCTCGGCGGTCTGGCCTTCGACCCTCCCAATGCTCCGGTTGGCTATTTTCGCCAGATCGATCCCGATCGCCAGCCTTTCCCGACCTCCGACGGCTACGTGAGCATCGTCGCTTACACCGACGAAAGCTGGTCGCGGATATTCGAACTGCTTGGCAATCCGGGCTTCCTCGATCAGGACGCGTTCGCAACCCGCAAGGCGCGGGGGCGCAATCTCCCGCTCCTTTACCGCGAAATAGCAAGGTTGACGCCAGGCTTCACGACCGCCGACCTCGTTGCGCGCTGCCATGCCGCGCAAATCCCGGCTCAGCCTGTCCGTGACCTCGCCGACATCATGAATGATCCGCATCTTGCCGCCACCGGCTTCTTCGAAGCCTATGAGCATCCCACCGAAGGACGGTGCTTCCGGATGGGGCATCCTGTCCGCTTTGGCGTATCGCTGGGAGGAGCCGGCAAGGTCGCCCCGGCGATAGGCGAACAGAGCGAAGAAATCCGCCGATCCATCTCCGGATGACCGCTTTTGGTGCGGGCCTCGAATCCCGCATCCGAAGCCAGATTCCGCGCGATGACGGCATTGTGTGAAGCCACCGCCCGAAACAAGGGCGGGGCAAGGAGCAGGAGAGAAGATCATGCGCGCCAGACTGCGCCAAGAGGCTGACTGTATTGCGGTTTACGCCGTCACCTTCCTCGTTTGGGGCGCCATTTTGATGACGATCGCCGCCAAGCTCTGACCTTGCCGCGCAAGGCTCGCACTCCCGGCAAGATCGATGCGGCTTGATCGCGCCGCTGCGCCGGCCAAACCGGCACACCGCCGTGCGATTGGCTCATTGCCCCATGGAGAGTTTGAGCTGGGCTCCGGTAATGCTCGCCGCCTCGTCTGAAAGCAGAAAGGCGACGACGCGAGCGGCCGCCTGGGGCGAAATCCAGTCGCTCAGGTCAGCATCCGGCATGTCCGCCCGGTTCGCCGGCGTACCGATGATGGACGGCAGCACTGCGTTCTTTGCCATCGTCGGTAGTCAGAAAGGACGCGCGCAACTGGCCGTTGTCAAAACGGGCCTGTGCCGAAATCATGCTTCCTTTGATGATCGCAGAGGCGTTTTCGGGACCGAGGTTCGATGCGCGCCTCGGCGTTTGTACGTAACCCTGTGCGGCAAAGATACATCCAGTTCCGGTGCCAGTTGGAGTTGCACATCTCCCGATCAAACGCATGATCGCGGTCACGCCACATTTGCAGGCGTGTGACCGGGTTCCGCTACGTATGTCCAGGCGCAAGCTAAAGGTAGCGGTTCGTGCCCCGATGTGCGTTTCCTTTGCGCGGTCACTCTTTTTTTGAAAACGATGCTCGATTATTTTCAGATTATTAAATAGCGGCCGGAATTTCCGAGGCATAACTTCCCAAGTGCGACTCATTTCGGTCGCGATTTCGGAAGGAAGATGTGATGAAACAGCAGGACAGCAGTGACCTGATCGACCTCGGCGCCGTCGGCGTCGAGACCCGAGGCATCGAACCGGTCGGTCCCCGCGATGAAGATACCAACGAGCACTTCCTGCTCGTCGGCGGCATCACCGCTGAAGACTGACCCTCAGGGCGGCGCGCCGCGCTGCGGCGCGCCGTACCTCTGGCACAGCCATCGCATGGACCCATCTTACGACATCCGGCCAGGGCTGCACTTTTGCCGCTTCGAAAGCGAATATGTGTTTCTGGACTTGCCTGCTGGCCGCTATTTCCTGATCCAGGGGCGGACGTCGCAAGCTTTTGCGCATTTCCTCGACCAGCGCGCCAGCGACGACGAACAGGCTGTTCTGCTTGATCAGCAGCTCATCGGTCCCGCTGGCGGATTGGCTATCGGGAATCTGCCCCTGCCGCCGGCCGTCACAGCGAGCCTCATCGACCAGCCTCTCCCCGATACGCCTTGGCTCGATACCCTCAGGGCGATTGCGGCCCAAAGGCGAGCGCGCTTTGACATTGGCCGTATTCCGGTTTTCGAGATCACGCGGCGGATGGGTGAGCGCCTCGAAAAACATTCTCCCGAGAGTCGGCAAGAGACCTATATTCGTGTCGCCGCCGCGTTTCACCGTGCCCGGCGTTACGCGCTTGCCACGGATCGGTGCCTCGAGCGGGGCATTGCGATGCGCCGGATCCTTGCGCGCGCGAGGTGCGACGCCCGTCTTGTCTTTGGCGTGACATTGCCCTTTGCTGCCCATTGCTGGGTTCAGGCTGGCGAAGCGGTGCTGACCGACCCGCTCGATGTCATCCTTCGCTACAAGCCGATCTTGGCGGTCTGATGACCGGTGGATTTCGCATCGAGATCGCTTTCGCAGAGGATGGTTTGCGTCGTCGCTCGCAAGCTCGCGGTGCGGCTGATTTCAGTTGCGGAAATGTGGCGGTTTGGTCGCGCGAGCCGCTGCAGCACGTGGATGCGCGGAGCATCATCATTGGTCGCCTGTTCGAAAAATTTAGCGCGGTGCCGCCTGCCATTGAGTGCCCCGGCCAAGTCCTCACGGCCGAAAAAGGACGAAAGCTGCTGACGGATTTTTGGGGCGGCTATGTTTTTGTTCATATCGGCCGGAACGGGGCGGTGACGATATTCCGGGACCCGTCCGGCGCGCTGCCCTGCTACGTAAAACGGGAGGCCGACGGAATAAGCATCGCCGGCGATATCACGGAGCTCGCTTCGCCGGGTTCCGGCGCCGTCGATTTGGGCGAAGTCGCGCGCGTGCTTTCAAGCGGCGACGCGCGCGGGCGTCGCACATGTATCGAGGGGATCGAGGAACTGATAGCCGGCGAATGCCTTGCCGTTGCCGATGGCAAGGTGGCACTCGAGAGCTGGTGGACCCCATGGGACCATGTCACGCCGCGCGCGAACAAGGACTTCGAGACTTTCGCTGAGGACCTGCGCAACATCGTTTGCGGGGTCGCGGGGACATGGTCGCGCTGCTTCTCGTCGATATTGCTGGGCGTATCCGGAGGTCTCGACTCATCGATCGTCGCCGCCGGCGCCGCACCTGCCGCGCGCGGGCTGACGTGTCTGACCCTGTTCGGGCCCGATGCCGATGGCGACGAACGACGATATGCGCTGGCCATGGCGACGCATCTCGGGCTCAATATTCGCGAAGTGCAGCGCGAAATTGGCGATATCGACGTCGGCCGCGCCTCCGCGCCCAATCATCCCTGGCCGATCGTGCCGATCGGGCGCCAGACGAACGAGGCGATCCACGAACGGTTAGCCAGAGAAATGCCGGTAGATGCTTATTTTACCGGCAATGGCGGCGACGCTGTTCTGTGCAGCCTGCGGAGCACCATTCCCCTTCTCGATCGCGTCCTGGCGGAGGGCCCGTCCGCACGGCTCGGAACCACGCTGCGCGACATATGCCTGCTGACCGGCGCCGACCGACGCACGGTCCTGCGCCATGCCTGGGATCGCCATCGCCGCCACGGGGGACGGCATCAGATCCGGTTCAACGCAGCGGGGCTGCAGCCGGACGCCGCGAGGGTGGCACGGGCCGCCGGGGCCACGCACCCTTGGCTCCGGCCGCCGCGTGACATTCTGCCCGGAAAGACCGTTCATGCAGCCTATCTGATGCGAACCCAAAAGAGCATCGAGCTCTATCCGCGCGCGGTGTCGCCGCCCCATGTCGCGCCGCTCATATCGCAGCCCCTGATGGAACTCTGTCTGTCGATTCCGACCTGGATGTGGGTATCCGGCGGACGGAATCGCGCGGTCGCGCGCCGCGCCTTCGACAGCGCGCTTACGTCGCTTGTCACCGCCCGCACCAGCAAGGGCGGTCCCGGCGGGTTTGATCTCCTGATATACCGCCGCAACAGGGACCGCCTTCACGACCGCCTCCGCAACGGCCTATTGGCTTCCGAGGGTATTTTCGATCCCGCGCTTCTCGATCGCGCCGAGGATCCCACCTGGCGCGGCGTCGAGCGAATTCAGCGTATCCTCGAATTCGCCGCCGCCGAAAATTGGGTGCGCTGGTGGAGCGGATCCTAACCGGGCCCGTTCGCCGCGCGGCAACGATCGGGCCGATCGCGCGCGAGCTTGCCCCAGCTTTCGGCCTGTTTCGGGAAGGGGCCGTCGGTATCATTTTTGTCCAGAAGCCAATAGTTAAACCAGGCGATATTCTCCCGCATCGCGAGCGACCGGTTCGACGGCCGGTAGAAGACATGGGTTTCGTCAGACGCTGCCGTAGCGCCGGAATAATGACTGATCTGCGTCGGCGCTTTCGCCGCGCGCAACGCTTCGAACAATTCGATCTGCGACGGCGATGCCGAGGCAACCTGCTGTAGCAGGGCTGCGCAAACTCTGTTGGCGTTCAGCGACGGAGCGAAACGGCGATAGCTGATTATGGCGTCGCTCAGCGGTGCGCCGCCATAAACCGCATCATAGCTCGAGCCGGCGGTCGCATATCCCGCCGGTTCGAGATAGCCGCCATCGCCGCTCGATGCGGCGCGAAACAGGGGCGACCGGGTCACCGCGACATTGACCATCTGCGAGCCGCGGCTGTAGCCGGCGATGCCCACCCGATCCCGATCGACGAGACCCTCGATGGCCATTTCGTCGACGGCATCCTCGAAGATGTGGACGCCTTCGATCCACAGCAACCGCTGCAGAGTCTCTGAATCCGGCGGCCCGCTGCCGCGAACCCATGCCTTGCTGGCCGCCATCAGCTCCTCCGATTGCAGGGGGGAGGGGTCATTGATCAGCAGCACCACATAACCTCTCTCGGCGAGCAGCTGGACCGGGTAGTTCCATTGGAAACCGGGCGCGGCGAACCGGTCGTCGGCATCGGACCCATGGGTAACGATGACGGCCGGGTAGGGCTTTCCCTTTTGGTAGCCGCGGGGGAGGACGACAAAGCCGCGGGCTTCATACCCATCGCGGTTGGTCCAGACCCGGGGAAGGATGGTGAGGGGAGCGATCGCGTCATGCTCCGCCGAGACCGACAGGAGCCGGAAGATGCGGCCATCCCTCAGGTCGATTTTCACAAGCCTCGGCGGTGTGGCGATTCCCTCTTCGACGCAGACCGCGAAAAGAAGCGCGTTATCATAGGCGCAGCGAGTGAGGCTGTGTTCGCTCTCCACCCTTCGCACGTCATCGCTCGAGACGACGGCCAGCCCGTAGCGGGCCGCATCGAGATCGCGGGTTCCGAGAACCAGCTTTTTTCCGTCGCGGCTCGCCTGGGGCGCAGCCGCGCGGGGATCGCCTATGGTGAATGCGACCGCACCGTAGCTGTGCCGTTCCCCGTCCGGGCCCGTTTCCACGAGGTCCAGCGTTTTCGCCAGGCCGCTCGTCGCGAGTTCGCCGCCGCGCGGTCCCCTGAGGAGCGCGATTGTCTCCAGATTATGCTCGACACCCAGCGTGCGTATCGTTCCGCTCAGCCGATTCCAGGCGCGCATCTCGAACCGACCGCCTTCCGAGCCATCGGGTGTCTCCACCCGGAATTGAACCTCATCGCCGCGCCAGAGAATCTGCCCCCCGCCACGCGTCGCCATCCGGTCCTTCGATGGCCTGCTCAGCATCAGGGTGGTTTTCCCGTCGGGTCCGCGCAGGAAATAGTCGATCTCGACGTCTATCGTAGACCGGCGCCGGCTTTTCAGAGCGCTGACCTCCGCGTCGAATCGGACGCGAGGCGCGTTCGGCAATGCTCTGAGCTGCGAATACCAGAGCCAGGCGCCGCCGGGGGACCAGTCATAGTCTAGAACGCCTACCGATGACGGGCGCACACCGCCGCCGATCGGAAAAGACATGTCCGCTTTCCCGACAGGAACGGTCGCCGGGTTCACGATCAGCGGCTGCACCATGCCGCCGGGCGTAATCCGATAGAGCTGCAGGCCCGCCCCGAGGTCGAGGAGGGCGCTCCAGTCCGCTGTGCCGGGGATGCGCCGCAGCGACTTGGCGCTGTCGACGGTCACTATGGTTCTTTGCCGGGTGGCAGCGATGTCGAGGATGCGGATATGGGATCGCGGCTTGTCGGCAGCGAGGTCGGCAATCTCGACCGCGTAGATGGCAAGCTTGCCATCTCCCGACAGGGCGATGTCCTTCACCTCCGGGACGGTGAGGATGTCCTCGAGAGTCCAGGGCCTGCCCTTGCTCTCCCCTGCCGGGGCGACAGGGGAGAGCACCGCGACGGCAAGGATCGCCGCGGCCGGGAGGCCGGCTCGGAGGCTATTCCGCATGGACATCCTCCTCACCAGTCGCGGCTGATCGTGATGCCGAGGAAACGCCCCACCGCCGAATAATTTGTCGAATCGAAGGGGGTGTCGCTCGGCGATGCCACTGCCGTCATCTCGGGTTTTGCATTGAAGATATTGAGGGCGTTGACGCTGATCTCGCCCAATGCGCCGATTTTGACACGCGCCGAAAGGTCAAGCGTCGCGACCGACGCCACCTTGACGGGAATTGTGCGGCGCCGATCGGTGACGCCGCCGGTGAAGCTGACGAAGGAGGCGAGAGTGAAGTCCTCATTTCCGAAGGTTGCGCCACCCCGCGCGCGAAAGTGCGGCGAATTGAAGATGGTGCCGGCCAGATCGGTCACCGGAAGGCCCGGCAACAATTGCTGCCGACTGTCGAGCCAGGTGCCGCTTGCGATCAGTGTCAGCATCTGCGCACCGATCGGTGCGCGGTAGCGCAGCGACAGGTCCGCGCCCTGATAGCGCTGCGAGGCGATATTGAGGTCGCGCCCGTCGATCAGCGCGATGACATTGGCCGGGTCATAGGGTCCGGTGGTGGCATTGCCGAGCGGGTCCGAGGCCCCCGCGATCGCGGCGGCCAGCAACGTCGGCGACGGATTGAAGGTGACGAGATCGGCAAACAGCGGATTGGTGAGAACCCCGAGTGGCGATCCGAATGGCGGCGCGACCCGGTCGCGATAGTCGATCCGGAAGAGGCTTGTCACGATCTGCAACCGGCTCGACGGGCGGAAGGTCGCGCTCAATGTCACATTCTCGGATCGCTCGGGGCCGACATCCGGATTGGGACCGCCGAGATAGACATAGGTCGATCCGGCCGGAAACATCGATCCATAGCCGGTCACGGACAGGAGGACCGGCGTATATCCGCTATACTGCTGGTTGAGCGTCGGCATCTTGAACGACTTGCCCCACGAAATGCCGAGGCTGAGCTCCGGGACCGGCGCATAGACGAAGCCGAGCTTGGGCACGACGATGCTCCCGGAATCGGAATAATCCTCGAAGCGCATTGCTGCCGTGATCGAGGCGCGGTGCGCGAAGGGCAGCTTTTGATCGGGACTGGCGAGCGGGACGAAGAGCTCGCCATAGGCATAGCGGTTCTCGCGCGTGGGTGCGAAGGCCCGGCCCGCGATCAGGGCGTTAAGGTGATTGCTGCGCCAGCCGCCGCCTGCCGCGAGGCGGACATCGCCCGCCGGCAGCGCGAAAAGCGGGCCTTCGACCCCCGCCTCGATACTCAGACTGCGATTGTTGAAGATCCGGATCGAAGGGGGCGCAACGCCATTGGTGAAATTCTGCGTGACCCCATAGGTCTTGTCCGTGCCGTAGAAGCCCGAAACGCGCGTGCTCCAGCCGCCGCCAAGATAAGCTTCGAGCGTCGGCGCGACGCCGAAGGTCTCGAACTCATTATGCACCACGATCCCGCGCGTCGTGATCGGCCGGTCGGCGAACAGTCCGCGCACCGAGGTCATGTCGCCGCGCTTGTAGATCAGGTCGGCCTTGATGCCGAGGCCGGGTGCGAGGTCCTGATGGCCGCTGAACAAGGCGCTATGGCGCCGCAGTTCGGGATAGAAAGTAGAGAGCGGATTGCTGGTCACGGCATAGCTGCGGTCCCGCGCCAGGATCGCGCTGTTGTCGAAAAAATCATAGGTGGCGAGAAAGCCCCCGCCCGACCATTTGGCCCCGCCGACGATATTATATTGTTGCTGGAAATTGCCGCCGTCGGTCGACCCGCCGATCCGCGCGCTCGTTGTGATGCCCTCATAATCCTTGCGGAGGAGGATGTTGACGACGCCGGCGACCGCGTCGGCGCCATAAATGGCCGACGCGCCGTCGGTGACGACCTCGATCCGCTCGACCGCTGCCGTCGGGATCGCGCTGATGTCGATCACGCTCTGTGTACCGCTATAGGCAAAACGGTTTCCGTTCAGCAAAGTCAGCGTGGCGCTGGGACCGATACCCCGAAGGTTGAAGGTCGACGCGCCGTTGACGTTGACATTCTGGTTCTGGACTCCTTGCCCCGACCCGATCCCTGGGTTCTGGCCGCCCCCGAAATTCTGCGGCAGGCTGCGCGCAACCTCGCCGAGATCGGCATGGCCGGCGTTGCGGATATCCTCCGCCGTCACTTCGATAACGGGCGCCGGCGCAGGCGCGCCTGCGATGCGCGAGCCGGTGACGATGATGGTTTCCGGCTCGGCCGAAGACGGGATTTCAGCCGAAAAGCCATTGCGGATGATAACCGCGCGGTCGTCGAAGCGTGCGATGAGCCCGCTTCCCGCAAGGAGGGTCTCGACGGCTTCGCGCGGCGTGAACTGGCCCTTCAAGGCAGGAGCGGTCTTCCCTTCAAGGTCGCGCGAAGAGGCATAGAGTTCGATGTCGGCGAGATCGGCGGCTCGGCGCAGAGCCTCGCCCAGATCCTGCGCGGGCATATCGTAAGACTGGCGCTCTTGCTCTGTCGCCATCGCGGCGATTGGCGAACAACAGGCAGCAACACCGGCGAGTAGCGCGGCCAGCGAACGAGACTTGATCAACATAGTCACTCCCCCAAAAATTCCGCCGTGCATCGGGCAAGGCGGTCAGTTGGGGGTGAGTTGACGGGACGAAGGAGGTGCCCTTAGCCAGTCGGTGAAAAAATTATCGGCGGCGGAGGTAGAGTGCGTCCGCTCGGCGCTCGACCCGCAGATCTAAGAGGGTCGCTATGCGCTCCGCGAATGGCTCGGTCTTGCTGATCTGGAAGCGCCCCGATACCTCGCGCGCCGCGATCGCGCTGTCTTCGATCATGATCGGAACCGCGGCGTAGCGATTGGCTTCGGCGACAAGCCGGTCGAGCCGGATCGAGCGATATTCGGCCCAGCCATCGGGCCAGTGTGCCGGAAGGGCCGGCGGAGGTCCGGCTTTTGGCGCCAATGTTCCGTCGGACCGATAGGCCAGCGCCGCGCCTTCGCGAAGCGGCGTGACCTGGTCCGCCACCGCATCGGTGCGGACCTCGGCCGCACCGCGCCGCAGCATTGCGGTGACCGTGCCGGCCTCGTCGAGACTGAGGTCGATCTCGGCATCATTCGCGCTTGCGGTGCCGCGTCCGGCGTCAATGCGCAGGGGGACGTCCTGCCCGGCCACCGAGAGACGAACCCGGCCCCTGACCAGACGCACTCTTCGCGCGTCTGTCCCCACGGCGACGTCGAGCCGGCTGTCGGTGTCGAGCGTCGCGCTCGACCCGTCGGCAAGCCGGAAGGTCCGTATTTCGCCGCGCCGTGTCTCCAGCGGCTCGGCGGCAAAGGCGGCCGAGCTGCCGCCCCGCTGACCGGGAAGCGGAGCGCCCCCGGCACCGATCGCGACGATCAGGAGCGCGAGCGCCGTCGCTGCTGCGCCCCACGGCAGCCACTTTTTGATCCGGCCGCGCCGCGCCTCGGCATGCGCGCTCCCGTGACGCTCCGATGTCTTGAGAATGGCGAGCGCCGCCATGCGCTGCTCGGCGCGCCGATAGGCCTCGCGGTTTTCGGCCGACCCGTTCAGCCAGGCATCGAACTCGCCGCGGAGCGCGGCTGCATCTTCGCCGCGCATCTTGATCAGCCATGCGCGCGCGATCTCGTCGAGCGAATAGTCGCCGTCACCTGCTTTGGTCATTGACCCTCGTCCACCACCTTCGAGATCTGAGCGAGCGCTCTCATCATATGATATTCCACCGTCGCGATGCTGATGCCGAGCGCCTCATGTATCTCGCGATAAGAGAGCTCGTCCACCCGGTGCATGAGGAAGACGCGGCGGGTCTTTGGCGGCAGGGCATCAACGGCCGCTTCATAGAGCCGAAGCAGATCGGCGGCTTCGAGATCCCACTCCTGCGCGGCGGGCGTGGCGCCTTCACTCTCATCGCGCAGCGGAAAGAAGGTCGCGCGCGACGATTTCTGGCGCCTGGCGCGATCGATAAGCAGGTTCTGGGCGATACGACGCAGGAAACCGCCCGGATTGGCGAGCTGGTACCGCTGCTCGCTGCCCGCCGCGCGCGCAAAGACTTCCTGAACAAGATCGGGCGCTTCCTCGGCGCCCGCCTTGCGGCGCAGGAAATGAAAGAGCGACGTGCGGTGCGCTCGATAGGCCGCCTCGAGATCCTGGCCGGCCTCTGGCCGCTGTCTGCACTGCGGCGGCCGGTCGGCCGGATGCACATGGCAGGCCGAGGACGGTGAAAAGGGGTGACGCGGCGGCGCACGGTCGCGGCAGGTACAGGAAGACAAGGCGGTAGTCCCGGCCGGCACGAGCGAAAGCGTCCGGCCGCGGCCGGGCTTGCTCTTCCAGTGCTGTGCCGCCGTCTGGCCGCTCGCGCGGGCCATGGTCCGGTTGGGCCGCCGGTCCGGTCAGGGACTGGCGTGATTGATGACTGGCGAAATATTCCGCGAAGGAGCTGCCAGACATGCTCCTCCGCTCTGGAATCATGTCAATTTCGGGCGGTGCTGACAAGCAAAAGGATCGGGCGATGGCTCCGACTGCTCAAACATCGCGCCCCGGATGGTTGCCGAGCGCGCGAGCATAGCGTGCCGATTCGTGCGCTCGCCTTTCATGATAGCCGAGCAGCAGGCCCCGAAGCTCGGCTTGCGGTGCGGCTTCGGCGACCGCGGTCTCGATCCGCTGATATTCGGCTTCGACTTCCGAAAGGATCGCCGCGTCGAATTGCCTCGAAAACTGCAACCGGTCGCCGATCGCCGCGATACTCGCGACGATTTCGCCGTTCGACGATCGTTCGGCGATGGCGAGGAACAGGTCAGCGAACCGGTCGGGATAGGGCTGGTCGGCCGACACCGAGGCTGCAAAGCCTTTGGGCGTGGTCGCGACGGCGGCGAGCAGCAGGATCAGGTGAAGCTCGAGCAGGTCGCGAAACTCTGTCTCGGCAAGATAATGGACGTGAAATCCCTCTCCCGGCCTGAAATCGACCATGCGTTCGCCATCCAGCCGAAAGAGGCTGTCGCGCACCGGTGTGAGGCTGACGCCAAGCTCGTCGGCCACCCGCGCGGCTTCGATCCGCGCGCCTGTGGGCCATATACCCCCCATCAGGCGCCGCTTGATTGCTTCATAGGTCGGCTCGAATACGTGCGCGGGACTCATCGGCCGCTCCTTTCGGTCGCAGCGAAATCGGCGACGGCATCGGCCTGGTCGGGACGCAGCGCGTCGACCGCGCCTATCGGGCCGGACGGTTCGCCTTGCAGGAGGATCGAGGGGCACTGGCCTTCATAGTTGCCGAGGTTGGGGCGGTGCTGCGCACAGCCTGCGAGCGCCGCGAGCTCCGGCGGGAAGTGCCGCGCGACGTCGGGCGGGTAGGTCAGCCACAGATTTTCATAGGGTTTGAGCCAGCCAAGGCTGTAGCTGACGAGCACGCCGCGCCGGACATTCTTGCTACGGTTCGCGCCGGCGCCGTGCGCGGTCGATCCGAGAAAGCAGATCGCCGCGCCGGGTTCGCATTCGGCATATATAGGAGGGCCGGGATCCTCTTTCGCCATGCCGGTGACGCCTTGGCTTTCGGGGAAAATCTGTGTCGCGCCATTCTCCTTCGTGAAGGAGGTCAGCGGCCAGAGGATGTTGACGAGATATTCCTGGGTTCCGTCTGCGCCGCGCCACATGTCCTGGTCGCGGTGCGGGAACTGCCGCACTTCGCCGGGGTGAATCTCGATCGCCTGGGCGAGGTTCAGCTGCATGCGCTCGCATCCCGGCCCGAGGATTGCTTCGACGGCGGAAAGGATGACGGGGTCGAGCACCAGATCGGCCACGTGCCGCGAGCGCCGCAGCAGGCTGCCGAACCGCTTCGTTCGCCGGCCGTAGAAGTCGCCCTCGCAAAAGGGCGTCTCGGCAAAGACCGGATCGAGATCGCTGGCGAGGGCGTGTACGGTCGCGCTCGCCCGCTCATGCAGGATGCAAAAGCCGTTGCCGCGAAGTTCGCCGACGAGGCGGGTGGAAAGGTCGGCCTGGGTGAGATCCGCCGTCATGGTGCAAGTTCCCCACCTTCGAGCTTGAGCCCGAGCGGCGTCCATGTCCCCGTTCGTTGCAGGCCGGGAAGCGTGTCGGCGTCGATCCGGATGCCGAACGCGAGGATCGGGCCGGCGCTGCCCGGGAGAGCGGGACCGAGCGCGCGGCAGGACCAGCCGAAACCGCTGATCTTCGCGAACCAGCGCGCCTCCGCGATCCCGACATATTCGCGGATGCCATTGTGGAGGGCATGGTCCGCAAGCGCGCTGACGAGCTGGTTGCGGGCGTCGAGACGCTCGGCGGCCGATTGCGCGGGGTCGAGGCAGAAGCGGCTGATTTCCCAGACCGCCTCGCCGGATGGCGCGCCGTCGGGGCAGAGATGGGGATAGAGATCGCCGAGGAGATGCGGTGCGGTCGTCGGCAGCAACCGCGCCGATGCCCGGTGGCGCAGATCGTCCGGATCAAGCAGAATCAGATATCGAGCATGCGGATTATCGAACTGGTCGAGCTCGAAACGCCCATCGAGAGCGGGAAGATCCCACTTCAGAAGATCGATGAAAACCTGCTTTCGGGCTGCGAACATGGCGCGCAGCGCCGCGTCGCCGGGCGCAGCCTGCGCCCGCGTGGATTGATCGGTCATAGGTCATCCTTGGTTGCTGGATGCCCGAGTCAGACCATCAATCTCGCGGGTCGGCTATGCCCATTTCTGGGCAAGCCTTTCGCCTTTTGGCGCTCGCCTCAGTCGGGACGCCACCAGTCATAGACGTCTGAAAAGCCGATCAGGCCGTCGTACAGAGCGCAGAGGATCAGCATCGAGCGGCAGTGGACCGAATAGCGGTCGCGGGCCATCTTGAGGTGGCGGACCACCGTTTCCTGGCTGATCCCGAGAATGTCGGCGATTTCGCCCGCCGTCTTGCCGCGCGCCGACCAGAGCACACATTCGCGCTGGCGCTCGGTGAGGACCGATCGCGGCCGCGGGGCTGCCGCACCCATGAAGTCGCGCGCTCTCGCGATCGCAATCGCGCCGATGATTTCGGCGACGTTGAGCATATGGCACGGCAGATCGGTGTGCGGGCCGACCGCGAAGGAGCAGGAGCCCATGGCTTCGCCCGGCAGGTGTCGCGGAACGGTGAAGCCGTCGCCGACACCGCTCGCTCGCGCGACATTCATCAACTGCCGGTCGCTGCGCGAGAGGGGGATATAGTGCTCGACGTTGCGCCACGCGAACCCGGTGACCGCACGTTCACCGGCCCGGCGGATCGGGTCTGTCGCACTGAGGTCGAGGCCGATGTAGATCTTGGCCCAGGCTTCGGGATAATTATGGACGAGCATCGATGCGGCCTCGCCGCCGCGCCGGTCGAAGGCGAGAGCGAAATGGTCGAAACCCATGCGCTCGGCCGCGTTCGCCAGCGCTGCAAAAAGTTGTTCCTGCTGTCCCGCGCCTGAAATTTCGTGGGCGAGCTCCTCCGTCAGATGAAAATGCTTCACATCGATCATCGGCCGCTGACGCGTTCCCGACCCGGCTGTCCGCGGTCCGCTCCCTTGGGTCGCGCGCCAGCGGTTCCTCTCCGCGGCGCACGAGGTTCGACAATGGTCCGACGGGTCCTGACATTGCGCGGCGGGTCGCTGTTTTCGCGGCCTCGGCGCTACAATCGATCGGCGTAGATGGTCTAACATCCAGATAAGCCGCGTAAAGCTTCGAGGCCCGAGAGATGGATCCAGTCTGACACTTCATGTGCCATACTGCCGACCGGGGCGCGCTAGTGAACCGGGTTCAATTACGGGCGACTGCCCGGATCGCGCCGACGATCCCGGCGACGAACGATCCCGCGACGAGCGTCGTCAGCAGCCAGAACTCGATCGCGATGGCGCGGTGCTTCCATTTGGGTTCGCGAGGCATCGGGACGGCATGGCAGCGATGCGCATTGTAGGACAGACGAAAAAGGCCTCGCCTTTCGGCGAGGCCCTCCCGGCTTTCGATGGCAAGGAGCCGCATCGAAAATCGTCCCCCCCTCGAATCGTCTTGGGTCGCAGTCGACGATTCGAAAGTTGGTGGGTGCTAGCCGGTAATCCGGAAGAGTCAACATGCGGTTTACGCTACGCCTTCCATGATAAAATAGCCTATTCTTAGCCCGCTAGAAGAGCGTGGGTGAGCCGGTCGGCGGCTTCCGGCTGAACCAGGGAATGTCGGTGCGTTCTACGGGAAGCCGCTCTGCGGGATATTGGGTGACGAGCATCATGGCGTCTGCGGGTTCCGCGCGCAGCCATCGGTCATGATCGGAGGCCTGCAGGATGACCGGCATCCGGTCGTGGACATCGAAAAGCTCCTTCGTCGCATCGACCATCACCATCGTGTAGCAATCGCCCCATTCGTCGCTCGGGCGCCAGAGACCGGCGCAGGCAGCGAGTGGCTGGTCGGTGGGGCTGATCCATGTCTGCGTCATCCGGCCCTTTTCGCCTTCGGCCTCGGCGAAGGCGGTGAAGGGGATGAGGCAGCGCTGCGCCGGGTTGGTGAACCAGGTACGCCAGAAGCTCATCAGTTTGTCGTCGCGCGCATTGTTTACGGGCTTCGGCTTGCTGGTCGCCTTCATATGCTTGAGCCGGACCGGAAACCCCCAGGTCATCGCCTCGAGCGCGCGCGCGCCGCCATCCTCGCGCACGACGAACCCCTGCCCGCCGGGATAGACGTCGCCGGGCTGCGCGTTGGTGAGCGGGCGGCGCGCACCGAAGGCCGACGCGACCTCGTCGACCGAGGCCTTGAGCGTCACCAGATTGCACATGATCGCGCCTCCTTGCCGTGTTTCCGGTCAGGCCGCTCCTAAGAGCTCGTCGAAATTCTGCTGAATCGGCGGCATGATGCTGAAGCTGTTCTTGGGGAAGGGCTGCAATATGTCCAGCGGCGGCCGCGTCCCCATCAGCCAATCGAACCAGTCCTCGGGGCGCACCACGGCAACATGCCGGTCCTTGTGCGGCGCCAGATCGTCATAGGCCGGAACGGTGAGCGCGGCGAAACTTTCTGGCCAAAGGCGGTGCGCTGGCCGCCAGACCGCCGCGATGCAGAAGAAGGGCTCGTCGGTGATCAGGCTGGCCGCATATATCGTCTTGCCACGCTTCACGAGGCCGAACGCATTGGCGAGCAGCAGGCAGGGCCGGTCGATGATCGCGGTCTCGGACTTGAGCAGCGGAATCTGGAAGATGTCGGCGTCGCGCGAGTGCAGGCCCCAGAGCATTTCCTTCTCGCGCTCGCGCTGGCCGTCCCACACCATCACCCGGTGTATCTTGCCGATGCCGACGAGTGCGTCATCGCTTTCGATATCCATGGGTTTTAATCCTCATGCACGGAAGCGGCTGAGCGCCCGCTTCCATTCGCGTTCGTCGGGCATGGGCAAGGCGATATCGTCGGGACCGGGATCGACCAGCTCGATCCGCACCGGGCGAACGCGCTTGCCGGTCCGGGCGCCGCAGCGAACGCACCAGAATTTCTCACGTGCCTTGCCGAGATCATCGTCCCACATCTTGCACTGGAAGCGCCACCAGATTCCATAGGGGTTGAAGGTCGCGCTGTGTCCGCAGCGGCAGACGGGCTTGATCGCCCGAAACCAGGCGGCCGCCTCGAAGATGTGCGTTGCTCGGGGCTGCCCCTCTTTGGTCCAGCCGCCCACGTCACAGCGAAAGCCCGAGCTGGTCGGGACTCGCGGGCTCCGCGCCCGCGCGAACGCTCTCGACGATTGCGCGGGCAAGTTCGAACGCCGCCTCGACCCGGATATGGCTCGTCGGTGCGGTAATCCCGACGCGCGCCCAGCCGGGGGCGGCAAGAATGGTTTCGGCGACTCGGGCGGTATCGATTTTATCCATGCCGCAAAGAGAACATAGGAAGAACATTTTGGCAAGGCTGCGAGCGATGCACGGTCGGGCAGCGTCGGCGTGCGTCGGCCGTGCGGCGGCGATGCCGCCGCACGCGAGCCCGAGGGGAGCCCGGACGCCGGGACGGATCGGGCGCGGCGAGAGAGGCTCGCCGCCGGTCCGCCGCGGAGAACCGATATGTCTTGTTCTGTCAAACCATCGCGCCAGCGCGGCGCGCGCGCGACCCTCTACGAAGAGATCACCAGCCGGATCATCGCCGAGCTCGAAGCCGGGCGGTTGCCCTGGGTTCAGCCTTGGGATGCGGGCCGGGCCGCGGCCGGTCTCCCCTATAATGTGGTGAGCGACCGGCGCTACAGCGGCATCAACATCCTCACCCTCTGGCATGCGGTTATGAGCCGGGGCTTTCGGGGCCATGGTTTCCTGACTTTTCGTCAAGCGCTCGCGCTGGGGGGCAGTGTCCGCCGCGGCGAGCGCGGGATCGGGGTCATCTATACCCGGCGCGCGGCAGCCGACGCGTCCGAGCCCGGCGGCGGCGGGGCGGGCGAATGCAAGGGCGGCTTTTCTTTCCTGAAGCAGTTCACTGTTTTTTCGGTCGACCAGTGCGATGGCCTGCCCGACAAATATCATGTTGCCGCGCCGCCCGTGCCCGAAGGCTTGATCCTTCCGCAGGCAGCCGAGCTGATTGCAGCCACCGGGGCCGAAGTCCGCATCGGCGGCGCATCGGCCTATTACAGCCCGCGCCACGATTTCGTCGCGGTGCCGCATCCGCAGGATTTCTACGCGCCGGTTGATTGGCACCGGACCGCCTTTCACGAACTCGGTCACTGGACGGGCCATGAGAGCCGCCTGGCCCGCGATCAGAGCGGCAGTTTCGGCTCGAAGCCTTATGGTCATGAAGAACTCATCGCCGAAATGGCGGGCGCGTTCGTCTGCGCCGCGCTCGGTATCAGCCCGAGCGTGCGCCACGCCGACTATATCGGCTCCTGGCTTGCGATCATCCGCGAGGATCATCGCGCAATCCTGCGTACCGCCAGTGCTGCGTCGAAGGCCGCCGACTATCTGCTCGCCTTCCGCGCTGGCCCGCCGGCTCATCGCGCTGCCGCGTCGACAGCCACACCGTCCGTCCTTCCAGACGGGGTCGAGAGCCGCATGGTCAGCGGAAGGATCGCGGCATGAGCCTCCTCACGCCCGACATCGCCGCCCGGCTCACCGCCAACGCCCGCACCCGCATCGACGCGGTCCGGCGCGGCCTGCGCGAGCCCGACCCGAGGCCCGTGGTCCGCTTCTTCAATCCGGTCGGCGCCGCGACCTGGCTGGCCACCGAGTTGGACCCCGACGGCATATTGTTCGGCCTTGCCGATCTCGGCTTCGGTTGCCCCGAACTCGGAAGTTTCTCGCTCGCCGAACTCGAGGCGGTCCGGCTCCCGTTCGGGCTCGGCATCGAGCGCGATCTCCTGTTCGAGGCCCAGCATCCGCTGTCGGTCTACGCCGCGGCGGCCCGCGCCGCGGGTTCGGTCGTGCTGGGCGAGCGGCGCCTCGCTGCCGCGGAGCGCCGCCTCTCGGGGCGCGCGTGACGCGGATGATCTTCGGGTCCGCCGGTGGCGGACCCGCGAGGAAGAGGAAGGCCGGGGCCTCGTGACGGGCTTGACAGCCGAGGGAGTGTCCCGCGGCGGCCCGTCATGGAGAATGGCCATGGCCAGTGCAAAACGAAAGATCACCCTCAGCCCGTCGCGCGATATCCCGTTCGACCGGCTTGTCCTCAGCCAGGCGAACGTCCGGCGCGTAAAGGCGGGCGTGTCGATCGGCGAACTTGCCGACGACATCGCGCGCCGCACCCTGCTGCAGAGCCTCAATGTGCGCCCGCAGCGGACCGATGAAGGCGCGGAGACCGGCTTCTTCGAAATCCCGGCGGGCGGCCGCCGCTATCGCGCGCTCGAACTGCTCGTGAAGCAGAAGCGGCTCGCGAAGGATGCGCCGGTCCCCTGCATCGTCCAGCAGACCGCCGGCATTCTCGCCGAGGAGGACAGCTATGCCGAAAACGCCGTTCGCGAGGCGCTGCATCCGCTCGACCAGTTCCGCGCGATGCAGGCGATGGTGGACAAGGGCGCCGAAGTCGAGGCGATCGCGGCGTATTTTATGACGACGCCCGCCGTCGTTCGCCAGCGTCTCAAGCTCGCCTCGGTCGCCCCGGCGCTGCACGAGCTCTATGCCGAGGATGAAATGACCCTGGATCAGTTGATGGCCTTCACGGTATCGGACGACCATGAGCGGCAGGTCCAGACCTGGGAACTGCTCGCGCACAGCTTCAACAAGTCCCCGGCCTTCATTCGCAGCAAGCTGACCGAGAACAGCGTGCGCGCCGCCGACAAACGCGTTCGCTTCGTGTCCGCCGACGCCTATGTTGCGGCAGGCGGCAGTATCGTGCGCGATCTCTTCGAGGCGGACGATGGCGGCTGGCTGACCGACCCCGCGCTGCTCGACCGGCTCGTGTCCGAAAAGCTCGCGGCCATCGCCGAGCGCATCGGCGGCGAAGGCTGGAAGTGGGTCGAGGCTCTCGTCGATTTTCCCTATGGCGCGACCCGGGGCCTGCGCGCTCTGGGCAGCAGCGAGGTGCCGATGACGGAGGAGGAAGCGGCGCAGGTCGTCGCGCTCGAAGCGGAGGCGGACGCGCTGTCGCACAAATGGGCCGACGAGCCCGACGTTCCCGAGGAGGTGCATGCGCGCCTCGAGGCGATCGAATGCGAGATCGGTGCGCTCGCCGATCGGCCGCAGATCTTCGACGACGCCGAGGTGGCGCTCGCCGGCGCATTCGTCTCGATCGACTATGACGGGACGATCCGGGTCGACCGCGGCTTCGTGCGGGCCGAAGATGAGCCTGCCGCCGAGGAGGAAGAGGTTGCGGATGCGGCCGAGCCGAGCAACGATAACGAGCCCGATCGCGAAGCCGGCGCCGATGCAGGCGGCGAGGAGTGCGATGGGTCGGGCGCGGATGCGGAAGAAGACACGCTGAAACCGCTGCCCGAGCGGATCGTGTCGGACCTGACGGCCTGGCGGACGCTCGCGCTGCAGGATGCCTTTGCGGCCAGCCCGCAGGCCGCCTTCGCCGCGGTGCTCCACGCGCTCGTCCTGTCGATCTTCTACCGGACCAGCCACGAGACCTGCCTCAAGCTGTCGGTATCGACGGTCTATTTCACCAACGAGCCCGCCGGGCTGCGCGACTGCGCCCCCGCCCGGTCGATCGAGGCCCGGCACGCCGCCTGGCGCGAGAAGCTGCCGACCGGGGACGCCGACCTCTGGGACGCCTTGCTTGCCCTCGATGCCAATGAGCAGGCGATGCTGTTCGCGCATTGCGCTTCGCTCGGCGTCAATGCGCAGGCCGAGATCCTGCCCAAATATCCGAACGGGCGCATCTCGGCGCACGGCGTCGAGCGCCGGATCGTCCACAGCCATGTGCTCGCGCGCGTGGTGAACCTCGATGTCGTCGCGGCCGGCTGGCGCCCGACCGCCGACGGTTATTTCCGGGGTGTGACGAAGGCGCGGCTTCTCGCCGACGTCGCCGAAGCGCGCGGGCCCGAGTTCGCCGGCATGATCGACCATCTCAAGAAGCCGGACATGGCCCGCGAAGCCGAAAAGCTGCTCGAGGACTCGGGCTGGGTCCCCGAGCCGATGCGGACCCCCGCCCTCGAAGCGGTTGGCGGTGACGCGGATGCGGGCCACGCCGATGCCGTTCCTGGAACGGACGAGGCGGTGACCGGGACCGAAGCCCTGGGTGGGGAAGGCGACGGTGACGGCGACTGGGATGAGATGCCCGTGGCCGCCGAATGAGCGTTGGGCGGGGCGGCTTCGGTCGTCCCGCCCTTTTTTCGTTCGCGGCGATCGGCGCGTGCCGCGCGTCGCGGCATATTGTTGAAACGGGCGGGCGCTCTGTGCCATCCTCCGCTCTGCCGGCAGGGGCTGCCGGCGCCGTTTGCGAGGATCGGTCGTTGCTGGCGACCGCCGTCCCGCGCTCGTCGCCGGAGAGCCTTATGGACAGCATTTCCGATATCGTCGTCCGCCTTGCCGACAATGCCGAGGCCGTCTGCCGCCGCTATCTTCCGAACGGCCGCCGCGAAGGCCGCTACTGGCTCGTCGGCGATATCCGCGGCACGCCGGGTCGCAGCCTCTATGTGCTCCTGTCCGGTGAGAGCGGTGCGCGCGGTCGGGCCGGCAAATGGACCGATGCCGCGAGCGGCGAGCATGGCGATCTCCTCGACATCATCGCCGCGAGCTGCGACCACGCTTCGATGCGTGATACGCTTACCGAGGCGCGGCGCTTTCTGAGCCTGCCCATGCCGCTGCCGGATAGCGCTGCGCTGCGCGCTCGCAAGGTCCGGCAGGGAACGGAAGCGGCGGCGCGGCGGCTCTGGGCGGCATCGAAAACGGCCGAGGGCACGCTGGCCTCGGCCTATCTGGCGTCGCGCGGCCTTGGCATTGAATCCGCGGCGGGATCGCTGCGCTATCATCCGCGCTGCTATTATCGCGCCTCGCGCGACGATGCTGCCAACGTGCCGTCGGCCTGGCCGGCGATGATCGCCGCGGTGACCGATGATCTGGGCGTCGTCGTCGGTGTCCATCGCACCTGGCTGGCGCCTTCGGGCGGCAAGGCGCTCGTCGCCGATCCGCGCCGCGCCTTGGGCCATCTTCTCGGGCACGGCGTTCGCTTCGGCGCTGCCGGCGAGGTCATGGCTGCCGGCGAGGGTATCGAAACCATCCTGTCGCTGCGCGAAGCGCTGCCCGAAATGCCGATGATCGCGGGGCTGTCGGCGGCACATCTCGCTGCCATCGAATTTCCGGAATCGCTGCGCCGCCTCTATGTCGCCCGCGACAGGGACCCGGCTGGGGCGGCTGCGTTGGCAACGCTCGGCGCACGCGCGGCCTCGGCAGGCGTCGCGGTCCTGCCGCTCGATCCGCGCCACGGCGATTTCAACGAGGACCTCATGGCGGTTGGTATCATGGGCCTTGTTGTCGGCGTGAGGGAGCAACTCGCGCCCGAGGATAGGGGGCTTCTGACATGATCCCGTCCTTGCGGCCGTCTGCCTCGGGGTGGCAACGCCTCTAGGTAGCAACCTTCCTGTGTGTCGCGCGATCGATCGGCCTGCCGGGCGTGAGCCGTCAGCTCGAAGCCGGCTCGCGGAGATGGGGCGGTGCGATATTCCCGATCGGGAATTATATAGGCCCCATTCGCTTTCAAAGTCATAATATTCCCGATCGGTAAAATTACTTGAAGAGACGGTCCTCCTCTGCTACAAAATTCCCGAACGGGAAGATTTATGGATATCGGTAGCATAGGGCAGATGGTGCGCCGCGTGCGCAAGCGGGCAGGGCTCCGCCAAGACGAACTCGCGGGCGCGGCGGGCGTCGGCATCCGCTTCATCGTCGATCTCGAAGCCGGCAAGCCGACTCTCCAGGTCGGCAAGGTGCTGCATGTCCTCGACGCGCTCGGCATCGTCGTTGCGCTGACCACGCGTAGCGAAGGCCTGACGGGATGAGTGTCCTCATCATTTATTGGGATGGCGTGCGGGTCGGCAATCTGGCCCGCAATGGCGAGGGCACCATGTTGTTCCGCTATGACGACGAATGGCTCGCCGATCCGGCGTTTCGCTCCATTTCGGCATCGCTTCCCCGGCAAGAGGGGGCCTTTACCCGCGCCCAAACCCGGCCCTTTTTCGCTGGCCTTCTCCCCGACGAGGGGCAGCGCGAGGCCGCCGCCCGGGCCGCGGGCGTCTCGCGGCAGAATGACTATGCGCTGCTCGACGCCCTTGGCGGCGATGTCGCCGGTGCGCTCGTCATTCTGCCGGAAGCGGAGGCGGTGCCCGCGCCGTCGGCCGCGGCACCCGAAGCTCTCGATCAGGACGCGCTGGCGGCGCTTCTGGAAGAGCTTCCGCGCCGTCCCTTTCTCGTCGGCGACGAGGGCATCCGCATGTCGCTCGCCGGCGCGCAGCCGAAGCTTCCCGTCATATTGGTCGATGGCGCGCCGGCCTTGCCGCCGCCGGGGCAGCCGACGACACATATCGTCAAGCCCGCGATCGCCCGCTTCGAGAATAGCGTCGAAACCGAGGCCTTCGCGATGCGTCTCGCGGCGGCGGTCGATCTTGACGTTGCCCGGGTCGAGCCGCGGCGGGCGGGCGCGATCGCCTACCTCCTCGTCGAACGCTTCGACCGGCGCCTTGAGGGCGGCATCATTCGCCGTATCCACCAGGAAGACTTCTGCCAGGCGCTCGGTATCGCGCCCGAGAATAAATATGCGATCGAGGGCGGGCCGGGCTTTGCCGCCTGCTTCGACCTCGTCCGCCGGACCTGCACGACGCCCGCGCGCGACCTGCTGCGTCTGCTCGACGCCGCCATCTTCAATGCGGTCATCGGCAACGCCGACGCGCATGGCAAGAATTTCAGCCTTCTCTACGCAGATGATGAAGGCGACGCGGCGACGCATCTGGCACCGCTCTACGACCTGATGGTCACCGCTTATTATCCCGAAGTGGCGACCCGCTTCGCCATGCCCATCGGACGCGCGAACCAGCTCGAAAATCTCGATGCGGACGCATGGGCGCGCTTCGCTGCCGACATGCAGCTTGGCGTCCCCTTCGTCCGCCGCCGCGTATACACACTCGCAGGCCGTATACGCGACGCTGCGCCCGCTGTTGCCGCGACCCTTGCCGCTGAGGGCTGCGAAGCGTCGGTGCTGGACAACCTCGCCGCACTCGTCGCCGCGCGCGCCGACAGGATCGGCGGCGCGCTCTAGCCGGGCGCGCGCAGCGAGCTCTTGAAGACGACTTCCGGCTGTCCGGACGATCCACTCCATAGCAGCGAATGCTCGCGCTCATGAGGGTCGACGTCGCTTTGATCATCGGCATCATCGCGCGATCACGGCATCGCCATATAATCGCGATCACCGCGATCACCGCGATCATCGCAATCATCGTCCCGCCATCATGGCCCCTTTTCCGCCGATCACCCGAAGCCTGCCGATCGCCGGGAACGGTGACGGCGCCGCGATCGGGGACATCATGGTAGCGGCATGATCGCCCTGTGCCGGACCGCGCCTTCGGCCTTCGCTGGAGGGCGACTGCGGCACGCGGGGGCGGGCGCCGCAATGTCTTGCCGGGCGGCTATTTTCCGCCGGGGCTCGCGCCCCTTTGCATCGCGAAACAAAATAGCCTTCGGCCGCCATCCTCCGCTGGCGCTTCGGCCGCGCGGGGGCTCGCCCCCTTGCGGTGCGGGCCCGCCCCGCGTGCCGCGAGGCGTCGCCGCGAAGGCCGCGAAAGGCGCGGCCGCAACCGGAGACCAAGCGCCATGACCGACGATGCCGACCATCCCTATCCCGACACGTCCTTCGAACCCGGCGCGAGCGCGCATCTTCTCGAGGAAATGCAGCTCCATGGTTATCGCCCCTTCGAGGACGAACCCGACGGTCGCCCCCTTCCCGACGATCGGCTCGCGAGCGGTGCCGTCGCCGACATCTTCGATGCGCTCGCGGGCTGTCTTGTTGATACACGGATCGAACCCGATCTCGAGGATCTGCTCTGGGGCGTCGTCAATCTCTTCCATGGCGCAGGCACCCGCATCGAACGCGACCTCGACCGCAACGAGGCGGCGCAGCGCGAACTCCAGCGCGGCCAGGACGGCAGCGAAATCCGCTCGGTCGAACTCGAGCGTGCGATCGCCGAAGGCATCACCCTCATCGAGCGGCGCGACGCGATGGAATTTTTCCGCGAATGCGCCGCCGAGCAATATCGCATCCATGCCCGCAAAGCCTGGGTCCCGCGCACCGGTTCGCGCATCCGTCACCAGACGATGACCGCGGCGGTGATCGACAGCCGCGACTTCATGGACAAGAGGCTCCGCGAAAAGGCCAGGGCTTTGATCCCCGAGGGCACGCGCATCGCTTTTTCGGGCGGTCCTTCCTGCAACGATCATCAGCATATCTGGTCGGCGCTCGACCGGGTGCATGCCCGCCATGCCGACATGGTCCTTCTCCACGGCGCGACCCCGACCGGCGCCGAGCGCGCCGCCGCCTGCTGGGCCGACGCGCGCAAGGTTCCGCAGGTCGCGTTCCGCCCCGACTGGAACCGCGACAAAAAGGCCGCGCCCTTCAAGCGCAACGAGCGGCTGATCGACGCCATGCCCGCCGGGCTCATCGTTTTCTCGGGCACCGGCATCCAGGACAATCTCGTCGACAAGGCGCGCGCGTTCGGCATCCCGGTCTGGGATTTCCGTATCCGCGAGGCACCATGAGGTGCCGAATTGGACCTGACCGCGCTTGCCATCGGGCGAGCATGTGACCACAGAAGGAACGAGCGATGCGTACCGATCTCGATCATCTCCCGGCCAACAAGCAGCGCGAGCTCGAGCGCGTGAAGGCGATCATCTTCGAAGAATTCGAGGATGCCTTGGCGCTCGGCACGATGAGCTGGAAGAAGAAGGGCCGGATCGACAAGATCATCCTCTACGGCAGTTATGCGCGCGGCGGCTGGGTCGACGAGCCGCACACCGCCAAGGGCTATCGCTCGGACTTCGATCTCCTCATCATCGTCAACGACAAAAGGCTGACCGACAAGGTCGACTTCTGGGCCAAGCTCGACGACCGGCTGACCCGCGAGCTCGCGATCGACAAGACGCTGCACACGCCGGTGAACTTCATCGTCCACACGCTACAGGAGGTGAACGACGGGCTCGCGCACGGGCGCTATTTCTTCATGGATGTCGCGCGCGACGGGATCGCGCTCTACGAATATGACGACAAGGAATTGCACAAACCGAAGCCGAAGACGCCCGAGCAGGCATTGGCGATGGCACGGGAGTATTTTGAGGAGTGGTTTCCAGCGGCTATGCGTCGCCAGGATTTCGTAAAGTTCGGCATCGAGCGGGGGCATCTGAAAGAGACAGCCTTTGAGCTGCATCAGACGGCGGAAACTTTGTACCACTGTGTTTTGCTGGTCTGCACCTTTTACACACCGCACGTGCACAATCTTGGCTTTTTGCGGACGCAGGCTGAACGCATCGACATGCGTCTCGTCGATGCCTGGCCGCGCGACCTGAAGGCTGACCGGGCGCGGTTCGAAAAGCTGAAGGAAGCCTATGTGAAGGCGCGCTATTCGAAACATTATCGGATCAGCGAGGAAGATTTGCTCTGGCTCGCCGGGCGTGTTGAGGAGCTTGGCCAGGCAGTGCATGCCATTTGCGCGGAACGTATCGCAGAGATGGAAGCTCGTGCCGGCGCGTAGCGGCTTCCGGGCTCTATCTTTTTCCTTTGCGAAATCGCTTTACAGCAGGTCGATATTTTCGCGCAGCATCGAGGCGAGCTTGGGTAGGCCTTTCTTCTGCAGATCGAAGATGAACTCGCTCGGCGTGAAGGGCGGCCGGGCGCAGCAGCGCCGCATCGTCGCAAGCGCGGACAGGGCCTCGGTCGGATAAAGTTCGAATGTGCTCGCGAGGAAATCGTCGGCCGAGACCGCGCTGATCCCATATCCCTTGAGCTTCACGTCCGGGAAATCTTTCAGATTCTCGGTCACGATATGCTCGGCACCGGCTCGGATCGCCGTCGCCAGGACATGACGATCGTCCGCGTCTGGCAGATCGAGACTGTCGATCAGGTCCGCGCCGCCGGTCACGCACCCTTCGGGAAAGGCGATCCGCATCGCCGTGATTTGTGCATCGATGCTGGCCTCATAACCGGGCTTCTGGCCAAGGAGGTTGCGGCGCCATTCGTCGAGGATTGTTGGCGACCAACGCGCGCGAAACAGCCCTGCCTCGGCGAACCGAAGCGGGGCGTCCCTTACCCTGAACGGATAGAGCACATTGGCGTCGAGAACGACGACGAAGCGATCGGCTATGCACCTCAATCCGCATCGAACTCCTGGCCAAGGCGCTGAAGATCGGAAAGTGCGCCGCTTCGCTCCGTATCGCGCTGCGCTCGAAACGCGAGCACGTCGCTCGCCCGCACGCGTCGGTGCGATCCGACCTTGTGGAACGGTATCTTCCCGTCGCTCAGCATCGACACCAAGAAGGGACGCGACACGTTCAACAGGTCGGCCGCTTCCTTCGTCGTCAATTCCGCTCCATATGGAACGAACGTGACCATTTCGCCGCGGGCAACATGTGTCAGCACATCGAGAATCAGTTGTCCGAGGGCCGGCGACAGATCCACCTCGGTCCGGTTCCCGTTTCGTTGTACGGAGAAGGGAAGGCCCTTGGGCGTGAGTGCCTTGGCAAGCGCACGCGCAGCCTCCGAGGCCTGCCGCACTTCCGTTTCGGTAGGGGGCCGCTGGGAAAGCTCCTGATCGCTCGTATCATTCTCCTCGCTGCCGGGGCCGACTATATATATAGCCGGATCAGCAAACGCAATAAGTGAAATATGTGCAATAAACGTAAACGTGTGTGAATGGTTGCTGAAGCGCCTGTTATGGCAGGTCTGGGCCAGTCGATGTCCGAAGCGTGAGGGGGCTGCAAGGGCAAGACGGGGTCGGCTATGCGCCTCATGTCGGCCGATTGGCACCTGCGGCTTACAACCTAAAAGCAGACGTTGCCAGAACGAGACGTAAGCAATGGCTCGCCGGCAAAAATGCCAACGAGCTACGGCGCAGATCGGACGATCGTGGGTAAGATTAGTGGGGCCTCTGATTAAATCCTACCGCCGCCCTGGATCCAAATATTGTTGATGATCGCGGCTCGACCCCTCAATGTGGGCCAAAGCGCCTTTTGGGAGCGCGGGGGAGGGCAATGGTAGCGATCCGCGAGGTAGAAATTCGGAATTTTCGTGGGATATTCTATCTCAAATGGTGGCCGAGGCATGGACTAAACTGCCTCATAGGACCAGGAGACGCCGGGAAGTCGACCATCCTTGACGCGATCGAGCTGACGCTCGGAGCAAGGCAATCCTTCACCTTCTCGGATGCCGATTTCCATCGCTGCAACATCGGCGAGCCGATTGTCATTGATATCACGCTTGGCGCACTGTCCGACGAGCTGAAAAATCTGGAAGCTTATGGGCATTTTCTCCGCGGCTGGAATCCGGTCAACGGTATCTTGGAAGATGAGACCGCTTCTCATCTCGAGACGGTGCTGACGCTGCGCCTAGTGGTTCGCGACGATCTCGAGCCGCAATGGCTCCTGTATTCTGAAGGGGCAGGTGCTGAGGGTCGCGAGCGAAACCTCCAGTGGAAACATCGTCAGCTGGTTTCCCCTGTACGGCTTGGCACGGTTGCGGCACACCATATGGCACTTGGCCCGCGTTCCATCCTCGGGAAACTGTCGGCAGACGCCACACAAGCGGCGGCCGCGCTCGCAGGCGCGTCGAGACAGGCGCGACAAGCTTTCGCCGATCGTGGTTGCGAAGGCGTGGAGCCGATCCTGGAGGCCTCCAAGCGCATTGCGGATACAATGGGGATCCGGGTCGATGAAGTCAGAGCGCTTCTCGATGTTAGGGGCGTCACGCTGTCGGGTGGGGCAATCGCGCTGCATGACGAGGACCATGTCCCGATGAAGAGCCTTGGATCCGGATCGATGCGGCTGCTCGTCGCCGGACTGCAGAAGGAAGTGGGCCGTTCGTCCATCTTCATCATCGACGAAGTCGAGTTCGGCCTCGAGCCGTACCGCATCGTGAGGCTTCTGGATTCCTTGGGCGCGAAAACCGACGACGGGGGTCAGCAGGTCTTTATGACGACGCACTCCCCGATCGTCCTGCGGGAACTTTCCGCGCCCCAACTTTTCGCGGTCCGCACAGAGCGGAAGGTAACGCCCGCAACGACTTTCGACGATCTGATGCTCTCCCCTGAAGCCAAAGTCACGACGAACTTCGTTCGCCACCTCGGCGTGAGCGAACAGGCTCAGAAGACGTTGCGGGCTTGCGCGGAGGCGTTTCTCGCGCCGAGCGTCATCGTATGCGAAGGCAAGACGGAAATCGGCCTGGTGCGCGGGATGGACCTTTGGCTTCAGGACAGCGGCCACAGGAGTCTTCTCGCGCGAGGATGTCATTGGGCCGATGGCGCGGGCTCGTCGATGATCGAGCGGGCACAGCTGTTCGCGTCGATGGGTTACCGCACGGCGCTCTTCATGGATTCCGACGTACCATATGCTGCGGAAACCTATGCAGCCCTGACGCAAGCCGGGGTCGATGTCATTCGCTGGCAGGATGGTTTTTCTACCGAGGCGGCCATCTTTGCCGCGGCGCCCGCGACGAAGATCTCCGATCTGCTCCAGATCGCGGTTGATTGGCGCGGCGAGGATGCGGTGGATGCGAAGATTCAGAAGCTGAGTGGCAATCGCTACACGTTGAATCTTTGCCGCACCGCATTCGCCGAAGACATGCGTGGCATGCTGGGTCAATGTGCTGGCGAAGGAAAATGGTTCAAGGATATTGAGCCAGCGGAGCGGGTTTCGAGAGCCGTCTTTGCGCAGGCTTGGTTCGACACCGGCGCCGCCTACACCGCTCCGGTCACGAGATTGATGCAGTGGGCTGGAGCTTGGGCTGTTCCCGGCGCGCCCACCGCGGCAGGGACGGCTGCCGGCTAGTGGCGGACGTTTCGCTGATCCTTGCGTCGCGCCGCGGCCATGTCGTCGCGCCTGCTGGCTGCGGCAAGACCGAGTTGATCGCACGCTCGGTTGCCTCCCCGGTTGAGAAGCCGACGCTGATACTCACCCATACGACGGCCGGGGTCGCAGCCCTCCGCCAACGGCTGAAGCGCGACGGAGTGCCGGCCAGCCATTACCGGCTCAATACGATCGCGGGCTGGGCGCTCTGGTTGATATCGATGTTCCCCACTCGGGCCGGATTCCGGCAGGACCCGCTCGCGGCACCGAACTACTCCGAGGTTCAGGCGGCGATCGGACGATTATGCCAGTCGGGTCATATCACCAAGGAATTGCAGGCGAGCTACGGGCGCTTGCTTGTCGATGAGTATCAGGATTGTTCGGTCACGCAGCATTCTATTGTGTCCGGCATTGCCAATGCTATCCCCACCGTCATCTTCGGCGACCCGATGCAGGCGATTTTCGGGTTCGGTGGAGATCCTCTCTCCGACTGGCATTCCGAAGTCGTTGCGGCATTCCCCGAGATCGGTCGCCTGTCGACCCCTTGGCGTTGGTCTAACGCTGGCGCTGATGATCTGGGGCAATGGTTGCTCGGGGCTAGAGACGCGCTGTCGCAAGGCTTGTCCATCGATCTTCGGTCATGCCCCAACCGGATATTCTGGCACCCGATCGGGGCGGACATCAATGCGACGATCACCGAACAGGTCCGCGTCCAGTTCGACATCTCGCGCAATAGCCCGAACGAGAGCATCCTAATCGTCGGCGATCCTATCCGAGCAGGATCGCGGCATGACTATGCAAGTCGTGCAGCCGGTGTGAGCGTCGTAGAGCCAGTGGACTTCCGGGATATTGTGAACGCCGCCGAGAATATGGATGGCCTCAGCGGCGACGCGCTGCTGCAAGCCTGCATCGCGTTCCTGATTCAGGTCATGACGAATGTGTATGGTGATCGGCTGCAACAAAGAATTCAGTCGATCCAGGCCGGTCGCAATCGAACGCCGCCGACACCGCAGGAGCTAGCCGCCATCGCGCTGTTCAATCATGGGGGCTATCCGCAAGCGATCGCATTTCTGAAGAGCATGGCTTCCGATCGCGAGCGCCGGGTCTATCGACACAGCGCGTTCAACATCATGATCGAAGCACTGACGATGGCTGCAGGGGGCAGTACTGAACTCCGCTCTGCAATCGCCCTGCTTCGCGAACGGAACCGGCAAGCGGGACGCATCGTACCTTCCAAGGCGGTCGGTTCAACGCTGCTGCTGAAGGGGCTTGAGGCGCAACACGTCGTCATACTCGATGCCGATCAGCCCGGGTCGGCGATGTCCCGGCAACATCTTTATGTTGCTTTGACGCGCGGAGCTCGATCGGTTCACATTTTTTCGCGCCGCCCTACATTGCCTGCATAGACGGTCCGGAGCGCGGAAATGCGGGATCATGCTGGGGGGTTGGAAGAATGACTTGGCCTGCAGCGATTACGTTGGCGATAGCCGTTCTGGGTGCCGTGCTCGGAATGTTGAACACCTGGAACAGCATCAATGACAGGCGGGTCCGGATTCGTGTCGTTCCCAAATGGAGCATAGCGCCGGGCTTCAGCGGAATGGCGATCGAAGTCGTCAATCTGAGCGCCTTCGCCATAACCATTTCGGAGATCGGATTCACGATCGGACGCAGCCGCGGGCCGTTGCCTCGGCGAGCACCGATACCGGGTCAGATGTTCGTCGACGGAACGGACCTGCCAATCAAGCTCGATCGTCACGGCTCCTTTAGCGGCACATTTTACACAAATGGCTTAGAAGACCTCGATATCGGAAAGGCCTATGCCCTGACGACTTCCGGGGTCATCCGCTACGGTAAAAGTCCAGCGCTTAAACAGTGGATTGCAGGCTTAAAAAGAGGCGCCTAGCGCGTGGCAACGGTATGGCGCCGGGTGCTAGGACCCGGCATCCAACTAGAGTTTGAAGCTTCCGCGATCGGCATAGCCATTCGGTTCGATCGTGAGCGCCGCTACTTCGGCAAGCCTGTGTTTGCGGCAAGCGAACTGATGTGCACTCAGTTCACGCCCAACCTGAAGCCACGCGCCATCACGCCGTTCCAGCCAACCTGACGCGAACACCTCCCCAGCCAGGAAGCAGGCATTCGAACTCTGGATCCAGCGCGCGGCGTCTTCGGTTGGCCAAAGTGCTGCGTGCAGGGACAATTCATCGTAGCCGGCGTCGTTGACGGACGCGATCCCCGAGAGGCCGCCGATCGAGAAGGGATATACGAAGCAAACAAGATGACCGCGCTCGTCTCGATCGGCCCCCGGCCAGCGGTTGTCACCCGGACGGATAGTGAAGGCGCGGAGCCTGATCCCTTCGTTGATCGCCGCGATCATCAAGTTGCGCCATGCACGGCGCCGGATCGACTTGCCATATTTAACCCTTTCCCATCCCTTCGACCTTGTGCGAACGATGGGAACAGGCTCCGGATAGCGAAGGTTATCGAAGTTGAGGCTGCGGTCGGCGCTCGTGAACTTGCGATCGGACAACTGAGCCAGCCTGCTCAGGAATTGTCTCTCGTCCGCCATGACATAATCGGGGTCCTGCCGGTCAGTTTGCCGGATCGTTTCTACGAGCGACATGCTCGTCTTGAAACTGAGGGCCGCCGCGAGCGCCTCGGACAAATGCGAGGACTTGTCCTTCGGGAAACGGTGACGGAGCGTTTGCTTGACGCTGTAGACGGCCTCTTCGGTGAGCGGAATCGCTGCCATGGATCAATCCTTCCAACTGGTCGATGGCCACAGTTTAAGCATCGACCTCGATGTGAAGGTCGATCCGGTATCTAGAGATAGTCCGCTTTAACTCTATGGCAGGTCGGGCGGGACGGCCTGCAATGTTTTTCGCTCAGTGTCCGATGATTCGTCAAGGCTTCAGTTAAGCGGAAGGTAGTTTCCAAATCGGCACAAGAGACCGCTGTCGAGCGGATAAAAGGGCGAAGGGCTCAGCGTCAGTCCTTCGGCTGCAAATCTTCCGGAAAGGGCGCGCGGGTAACTAGGCCGTGTTGACAAAAGACTTCAGCCATAGGCGCGTAGCGGCGAGGTTGAGGAAGCTCTCGAACGAGAGCAGGGTTTTGTCATAGCGGGTTGCGATGCGTCGTTGCTGTTTGAGTTTGCCGAACA
>NZ_NISJ01000011.1 GCF_002205635.1 Sphingopyxis witflariensis
CTCCAAAACCAACATCCCGATCTCGCCGCCTGAAAATCCAGCCGGCTGCTTAAACCATCGAAATGAGGGGTCCCTTTTAGACGCCGATCACCCCGCTAACGGGGTCCTTTTTGCACGCCGATCCACAATCTTGGATGGTGCGGGCGGTGGGAATCGAACCCACACTCCTTGCGGAACGGGATTTTGAATCCCGCGCGTCTACCAATTCCACCACGCCCGCGTTGGGAGATGCCTATAGCGCCGCCATCAAAACACGCAACGGCAAACATAAGCTATTTGGCTTAGGTTGCTGGCATCAATGCCTTCTTTCGGGCGGCGACTTTCGGGGGCTTAGCCTTGCGAACATTGACGGCGGATGCGTCGATGTTGTTCTTCAAATGACGCCCGTAAAACTTCTCGATCATTTCGACACTGGTGCGGCAGTTCTTGGCGACCTGATAAATGTCCGCCCCTTCGAGCAAGCGCAGACAGATATAGGTATGCCGCAGACTGTAGCAGGTGCGGATGTGGCCATCGCGGTCGAACTTCAGATTCAGCTCGTCGAGAACCGTGTTCATTAACTCGCGCGGCGATTTCCCGAATATCCGGTCGGTCGGCTTGAGCTGCTTGCGTTTGCGAACGCGCTCAAAGGGCAGGATCGCACCGGGCATCGACTTGCAGAAGCCGACCCCGCGCTTGCCGCGCACCTCGATCTCCAGGATGCGCTCGCCGGTCGACTCGTCATTCACGATCTTGACGTCGCGCAGCTCAAGCCGAGCGGACTCATCGGGTCGAAGTCCGGTGTTGCCCATGAACAGAACATAATCGTGGAAGGTCTCGCAAACTTCACGCCAGCGCGGCTTCGGCGGGTTCTTCGCCCGCTCGCGCGTAGCTTCATAAAGCATCTTGTATTCCTCAGGCGAGAACCACGCGCGATGCTCCACCTTGCCGGACGTCTTGTAGGGCGCTGACATATCCGGGATTGCCGAAATCCAGCCCTTGCGGTTGGCGGTTTTTAAGACCTGCCGAAGCGTGACGATCTCGCCGTGCAAGGTCGCGCGTGCTGGCTTCTTCGGCTTGCCGGTTTTGGGATCGACCCTCGATGTCTGACGGTGCGCCCGATACTCCTGCACTTTGCCGGCCGTTATGTCCTCAAGCGCGGTGTCGCCAAAGAAGGGTAACAGGTGAACGCGGATGTGATCTGACTTCGATGCCACATATTCCGCGTTGCGTTCGCCCAGCGTGATTACCTCGAACTCGCTGGTGAACGCATCTGCGGCATCCTTGAAGCTTGGGCCAGTAGGCGTTCGCCGACGCCGACCATCGGCCGGCGCGCCGGTTCCGGTGGTCGGCGGCTGGACGGTGCCGTCCCGCAAGGCAACACGACCGCGTCGGCGTTGGCGATCCTCGACGCAACGCTCCATATACCAGTCGCGCGCGAAATCCTTGGCGGCAGCAAGGCTGACCTCCTTGGTCGTCTGCCGGTAGTTGCGGCTGCCAAGATAGGTCGAGCATTGCCAGTAGCGGCTGTTCTCACGCCGATAGACGTGCAGCGCCCCATCCATCAGCAGATGGCTTTCTGTAGGCATTGCGAAAACTCCAAAATGTGTAAGACATGTGTAAGTCTTTTTGGAGGTCTCGTCCTTGCTCAAACTATTGGTTTTGTGTGGTTTTTAGCTTACTTTTTTAGGCTAAACGCAATTTTGAGTGCGGCGCGTCTACCAATTTCACCACAGGGGCATGCACCGCAGGCGGTGCGGCGCCTCCCCTAAAGCGAAGCGCCGCATCTTGCCAAGCTATTTCTTGAGCTCTTTCGCCAGAGTCTTGGCCGTCGCCTTGCCATAGGGCGGTTTGAAGCCCGCAAGCCCTGCGACGTCGAGCTTGGGCTGGCGATAAACGGCGCGCGCGTGGCTGAAGGTGCGGAACCCGTCGAGGCCGTGATAATTGCCCATTCCCGACGGGCCGACGCCGCCGAACGGCAGATCTTCCATCGCATTGTGGAACAATACGTCATTGACGGTGACCCCGCCCGAGATCGTCCGCGTCAGCACACGGTCTTCTTCGCTCTTATCCTGCCCGAAATAATAGAGGCCGAGCGGGCGGTCGTTGGCGTTCACATAGTCGATCGCGTCGTCGATGCTTTTGTATGTCTTCACAGGAAGGATCGGACCGAAGATTTCCTCCTGCATCACCTTCATATCATCGGTCGGGTTGCGGACGATGTGGAGCGGCATCTTGTGGCCGTTCGAGCTGGCGAAATCTTCGCCGCCCGGATTGACCTCGATCACTTCGGCGCCCTTTTCGCGGGCATCGGCCAGATAGGATTGCAGCCGGTCATAATTGCGCGTGTTGACGACCGAGGTATAGTCGTCGTTGGCGAGCAGGGTCGGATAGAGCGCCGCCGCGCCCTTGGTGACGCTGTCGATCACCGCGCCCTCCTGATCCTCCGCCACGAGCAGATAGTCGGGGGCGAGACAGATTTGCCCGGCGTTCATCATCTTGCCGAGCGCGACGCGCTGGCCGACCAGATCCTTGTTCGCGCTGCGCCCGATGAAGGTCGGCGACTTCCCGCCAAGCTCGAGCGTCACCGGCACCAGATTATCGGCGGCGGCCCGCATGATATGCTTGCCGACGCTGGTCGCGCCCGTGAAGATCATATGGTCGAAGGCGAGTTTCGAGAAGGCGACGCCGACATCGGCCCCGCCGGTGAACACCGCCATTTCGCTCTCGTCGAAATATTCGGGCACCAGCCGCGCCATCAGCGCCGAGACATTTTCGGTGAATTCGGAGGGTTTGATCATCGCGCGATTGCCCGCCGCCAGGATGCCCGCCATCGGGACGAACACCATCCCGATCGGGAAATTCCATGGCGCGACGACGCCGACGACGCCCTTCGGCTGAAAGACGACTTCGGCCTTGGCTCCGAGCAGGCCGAGCGGAAATGTGGGCTTGCGCTTTTCGCCCTTCGACCAGCTCTCGAGGTGTTTCTTCGCATGTTTGAGCGCGCTGACCGACGGCATGATATCGGTCATCAGCGTCTGGTCGCGACTGCGATGACCGAAGTCCTCGCTCACCGCTTTGGCGAAATCCTCGGCATGATCGACGAGCAGCGCGATCGCGCGGTCGATGCGGTCGCGGCGCACATCAAGGCTTTCGGGCATGGCCGCCGTAAAGCTTGCCTTTTGTACCGCGAGCACCTGGCTCATGCGCTGCGTTTCGCCGTCGATATTATTTGCGACCATTATCCCGTCTCCCCTATTCTTTGGCGATGTTTGACCATGGGCGCGGGCGGGTTGCAAGTTGAAACCCGCCGCTCCGCGCAATTTCGCAGAAGCGCGGAAAACGGCCCAACTTCACACGCGAATCCGGTTTTGCGCGATGCTGACATATGCTCGTCATCCCCGACTTGCGTCGCTGCCCGCCTGTCGTTGCGTCGAGCGCCACAGCAAGAAAGGCAGGCCCCGGGTCAAGCCCGGGGTGACGAGAAGGAAAATTGCCGGAAAACTGCGCAACTTCACACTGGAATCGATATTGCGCGCGCGTGCAAACAGGGTGTGAGGACGAGCAAGAAGGAACAATGCGTAGCATGGACGGAAGCTAACGCAGCGCAATTTTGTAGGACAGCGCTTTTGTGATGGCGGCGTCAGCGCATGCGTCGAAGCTCTTTCGCAGGTGCAGCATTTCCGCTAACCGGACCGCCGACCACTCTTTCCCTTACGGAGTCTTTTGCCATGACCGCCACCGATCCCGTCGTTTTCCTCTCCTATGCCCGCACCCCGATGGGCAGCATGCAGGGCAGCCTGTCGGACGCAAGCGCGACCGATCTGGGCGCGACTGCGGTCAAGGCGGCGGTCGAGCGAGCGGGCGTTTCGGGCGATGAAATCGAGCGCATCTATATGGGCTGTGTGCTTCCCGCCGGGCTGGGTCAGGCGCCGGCGCGTCAGGCCGCGATCAAGGCCGGCCTGCCCAAGTCGGTGCAGGCGACGACCGTGAACAAGGTGTGCGGTTCGGGCATGCAGACCGTGATCATGGGCGCCGAAGCGCTTGCCGCGGGCAGCATCGACCTGGTCGTCGCGGGCGGCATGGAATCGATGACCAACGCGCCGTATCTGCTGAAGAAGCATCGTTCGGGCGCGCGCATCGGCCATGACACCGCCTATGACCATATGTTCCTCGACGGGCTGGAAGATGCCTATGAAGCCGGCCGCGCAATGGGAACCTTTGCGCAGGATACCGCCGACGCCTATCAGCTGAGCCGTAGCGCGCAGGATGATTATACGCTCGAATCGCTGAGCCGCGCCAAGGCCGCGATCGCCGACGGGGCCTTCGCCAATGAAATTGCGCCGGTGACGATTTCGAGCCGCAAGGGCGACGTGATTATCGACACCGACGAAGCCCCCGGCAAGGCGATGCCCGACAAGATCCCGACGCTGAAGCCCGCCTTTGCCAAGGACGGCACGATCACCGCCGCGACCAGCTCGTCGATTTCGGACGGCGCCGCCGCCGTGGTGCTGACGCGCCAGTCGGTCGCCGAAGCCAAGGGCGCGAAGCCGATCGCGAAGCTGGTTGCGCACGCCGCACACGCGCAGGAACCCAAGGACTTCACCATCGCCCCCGTCGGCGCGATCAACAAGCTGCTGGCGAAGGCTGGCTGGACGATCGGCGACGTCGACCTGTTCGAGGTCAATGAGGCCTTTGCCTGCGTCGCGATGTTCGCGATGCACGACCTGGGCATTCCGCACGACAAGATCAACGTCCATGGCGGCGCGACCGCATTGGGCCACCCGATCGGCGCCAGCGGCACGCGCATCATCACCACGCTGATCGCGGCGCTCCAGCGCCACGGCAAGACGCGCGGGATTGCGAGCCTGTGCATCGGCGGCGGCGAAGCGACCGCGGTCGCAATCGAGCTGGTCTGATTAATATCGTCGCCCCTGCCTTCGCGGGGGCGACGGTTTTTGCGGAAAAGTTCCGCACATTCACCGCGCAACGACCTCAACCCATCGTTTGTCGCGACATTTTGCGACACTCATGTCCTGAAAATAAACGACGCATTCGGGCTTCGTTCAAATCGACTCGCCTAATCCTTTAATTGTCACCGGGCATTCCCCTCCCCCTGACGGATCGAAAGGATAGAAAAATGAACACCAAATTCCTCACCGTCGGCCTGATCGCGGCCTTGATGGTCCCCGGCGTCGCTTCGGCGCAGTCGCAGCGCGAAGTGCGCGAAAGTCGTCAGGACCTTCGCGAAGAACAGCGCGACCTGCGTAACGCTCAGCGCTACGGTGACCGCGGCGATGTGCGCGATGCCAAGCGTGACGTGCGCGACGCGCGTCAGGAATATCGCGAAGACAAGCGCGACTGGCGTCAGGACCGTCGCTATTCCAATTATCGCGCGCCGTTCAAATATCAGCAGTTCCGCGTCGGGTCGCAGCTTCGCCCCAACTATTACGGATCTGCCTATCGCCCGAGCTATGACAGCCGCTGGGGTTTGCCGCGCGCGGGCCGCAACATGACCTATGTCCGCCATTACAACGACCTGCTGCTCGTCAACGAGCGCAATGGCCGGGTGGTGAAAGTGTATCGCAACCACTTCAACTGGCGCCGCTAAGCGATAGCAAAGAACAGGGGCCGGGTGGGAAACCACCCGGCCCTTTTTCTGTGGCAGCGGATCAGTCGCCCCAGATATGACCGGTTTCGATCCAGCCCTTGCGGCCCTTCACGTCGAGCAGGCACCAGCCGTCCTTACAGTCGGTGATGCGGCCGACAACGCCGGGCTCCGCGCGATAGGCAATGGCGGCCGATCCGCTCGCCGCCGCGCGCAGCGGGCGGATGCCGCCGGTGACGATCGCGGTCCGGGTGCGGCTGAGCAGGCGCGCCGCCATCCAGCCCTGTGTGCCGTCGGGATCCTCGACCTTGCGCCAGGTTTCGTGGCGCGCCACGACCTTCACCGGCAAATCCTTGCGGCGATATTCCCAGGTCACCGGCACGTCGGGTGACGGCCCCTTGCGCATCCGCGCCTCGTCGACGCTGATCGATGCCCAATAGGGAAGTTCGGGATCGGATTGGGCCGCGACGGGGCCAGCGGCGAAAAACAGGGCAAGCACGGCAACGATTGGGCGGATATTCATACGCTAGCCTTGTCAAACTCCGCACCATTTATCAACCGGTCAGGCCGCGCCCTTCGCCTTCTGTCCACAGCGGCGTTCGCACCCTGCCCCTTGACCCTTGCGCGCGCACGCGCTCTATCGGCGGCCATGCCCGATTCATCCCGTCCGAAACGCCCGCGCGTCATCGTCACCCGCCAGCTGATGCCGCATGTCGAAGGCCGCATGGCCGAATTGTTCGACGTCGCACTGTCCGCGCACGATCATGCCTTTACCGAAAGCGAGCTGAAGGCCGCCGTCGCCGACTGCGACGTGTTCGTCCCCACGGTGACCGACCGGATCGACGCCGACGTCATCAATGCGGCGGGCGAGCGATTGAAACTGATCGCCAATTTCGGCGCCGGGGTCGATCATATCGACCTGTCGGCGGCGCGCGCCAAAGGCATCATGGTATCGAACACGCCGGGGGTCTTCACCGAGGACACTGCCGACATGACGATGGCGCTGATCCTCTCGGTCCCGCGCCGGCTGGCCGAGGGCGAGAAATTGATGCGGTCCGGCCAGTGGGCCGGCTGGGCGCCGAGCACGATGCTGGGCCACCGCGTCGGCGGCAAATTTCTGGGCATTATCGGCATGGGACGCATCGGCCTTGCGGTCGCGCGCCGCGCGCGCGCCTTTGGCCTGTCGATCCATTATCACAACCGCCGCCGCCTGCCCGCCGCGATCGAGGAAGAATTGGGCGCGAGCTATCACGCCAGCGTCGACACCTTGCTGCGGATCAGCGACATTGTGTCGGTTCACTGCCCGCACACCAGCGAGACGCACGAAATGGTCAACGCGGCGCGCATCGGCGCGATGAAGCCGACCGCCTATCTGATCAACACCGCGCGCGGCGATATCGTCGATGAAAAGGCGCTGGTCGCGGCGCTGAAAGCCGGGCGCATCGCGGGCGCCGGGCTGGACGTCTATACCCACGAACCCGCGGTCGACCCCGCGCTGCTCGCGCTCGACAATGTCGTGCTGCTCCCGCACCTTGGATCGGCAACGATCGAGGGACGCGAGGCATCGGGCGAGAAGGTCATCGCCAACATCCGCGCCTGGTGCGACGGGCACCGCCCGCCCGATCAGGTGCTGGAGGGGTGGGCTTAAGCCGCCCCGTCACCCCCGCCTTCGCGGGGGCGACGCTTCGGCCTCAATCCCCCGTCAAGATCCGGTCGACGAGTTCCTTCACCGTCGGGGTGAAGTTGTTCGAGTAAAAGGGATCGGTCTTGAAGTTGAATGCGGCATGGCCCGCAAACATCAGATTGTCCTCGGGATCGCCGCCGTGGGCGATGTCCTGGAGCGTCTTCTGGATGCAGAAGCTGCGCGGGTCGGCGAGGTAGCCGGTGGTGTAATCATCATGGTCCTTCCACGACGAGAAACCGCAATGCGACAGGCAGCCCATGCAGTCGGTCTGATCCTTGCGGATCGTCGCCTTTGATTCCTCGGTGACGAAGACGACCGTATTGTCGGGGGTCTTCAGCGCCTCGGTATAGCCTTCGGCCGCCCAATCGCGGGCGCGGGCGCGGTCGTGCGGCGTGACCCAGAAATTCTTGCCCTTCACCCCCACGTCGAGCTGGACGATATGATCGCCCGCTTCCTGCTTCGAGTAAGGAATCTGGCGTTCCGAACGCGCTTCGAGATCGCGCAGGAAGGGCGTGCGCACTGCGCTCGAGTAAAAACCCGTCGGCGAGAAGCGATGGAGCAGCACGTCACCATCGTCGAGGGTGCGGAGGCGATCCTTCCACGCCTGCGGGATCGGGCTTTCTTCGGTGAGCAGCGGGCGGGTGCCGAACTGGAAGACGATCTGGCCCAGCTCGGGATTTTCGATCCAGTTGTCCCAATCGCGCAGATACCAGACGCCGCCGGCCATCACGATCGGCACGCTGTCAGCAATGCCCTCGGCGCGCATGACGTCGCGCAGCGCCTTGACGCGCGGATAGGGATCCTGCGGGACCAGCGGATCTTCGGCATTCGACAGGCCATTATGGCCGCCCGCGAGCCAGGGATCTTCGTAAACCACCGCGCCCAGAAGTTGGGGCACCTTGTGATAGGCGCGCTTCCAGAGCGCGCGAAAGGCACGGCCCGAACTGACGATCGGCAAATAGAGGACATTGTGGCGCTCGGCGATTTCGCTGAGCTTATAGGGCATACCCGCGCCGCAGGTGACGCCGGCAACCATTCCCTTGGTCTGTGCCAGCACGCCTTCGAGGATCTGCTGCGCGCCGCCCATTTCCCAGAGCACGTTGATGTTGATCGCGCCCTTGCCGCCCGCGATCTCATGCGCGCGCTTGACCTGTTCGACCGCCCCGGCGATCGCATATTCGATCAGCTCTTCATGGCGTTCCTTGCGTGTCAGCGCGTTATAGATCTGCGGAACGATCTTGCCTTCGGCGTCATAGCTGTCGGCGTTGACCGCCGAAACGGTGCCGATGCCGCCCGCAGCGGCCCAGGCGCCGCTCGACATATGGTTGGTCGCCGAAACGCCCTTCCCGCCCTCGACCAGCGGCCAGACTTCGCGTCCGCCGTAAAGGATGGGCTTCAAACCTTTGAACACGTGTAACCTCTTTCTCTCCACCGGCTGCCTGCCGCAGACCGGTCCCCGGTAGCCTTTCCGTAAGCGGAAGCCGGCCATGAAAGTCAATGGGTGCCCCGCCTAATTCCCCGAGAACAGGCGGCGTCCCCCAAGGGCGCGACCATAGAGATTTTCATAGGCGGCGACCATGGTAGATTCGTCGAAACGTTCGGCGGCGGCACGGCGGTTCGCGGCGCCGATCCGCGCACGCAAGCCCGAATCGCCCACCATATCGGTCAGCGCGGCGCGGAAACCGCCCTCGTCGGCGACAATGAAGCGGCGGTTGTCGGGCGCGACCATCGCCGCGACATCGCCGACGTCGGGGCTGACGACGGGCAGTCCCGCCGCCATCGCCTCGATCACCGCGATCGGCTGCTGCTCGCTCTGCGACGACAGCGCGAGCAGGTCGAAATGGCCGATCCAGCGCGACGGTTCAGCCATGAAACCTGGCATCACCAGCCGGTCGGCCATGCCGCAAGCGGCGGCTTCGGAAAGGATCTCCCCGCGTTCGGGCCCCTCGCCGACGATCACCAAACGGATATGCGCGGGCAGCAGCGCCACCGCGCGGACGAGGCGCGGCAGATCCTTGACCTTGCGCAGCCCGGCGACAGTGCCGACGATCACCTCGCCTTCGCGGCGTTCGAGCCCAGGAATTGCGGCGGTCGGCGCGCCCGCATAGGCAGCGACATCGATGCCGTTGCGGATCATCTGTGTGCGCCGCCGTGCGCCCCACTCATCGGCGGCGATCCGCTGCAGCAGCGCCGACGGCACCACCAGCGCCTCGGCGGTGGGCAGCGCGAGGCGACGGAACGCATTGCGTTTCCAGTTGCGGCGGACGCTTTCATCCTCGTTGAAGCCATCCTCATGGTGGATCAACGGCGGCAGATCACGGAACGGCGCGAACAGGCGGTGCGCCATCACCCCGTCCATCGATCCCCAATTATAGCTGAGCACCAGGTCGAAGCGCTGCATATAGCGCGCAAGATCGCGGTAGCGCGCCGGTCCCGGCTTGCCATGCAGCGGCGGAGCATCGGCGGGAAATGCGACGTCAATGTCGGGAGCGATCGCATCGCGCGCGCCCAGCGCGTCGGGGACCGCCGACAGGATCGTATGGCTCGCCCGCGACCCCATCAAATTCATCAGGCGAACCGCGCGCGCTTCCTTGCCACCCAGCGAAAAGCTGGAATGGAGGTGCAGCAGGCGCATAGGAGCGCGCGGATCGGTCACGCCGCGGGCAGCTCCGCCACCCACTGCCCGATCGCGGTGCGCGCCTTGGCCTCGTCCATTGTCGGCGCATGACCGACCCCCGGCACTTCGACCAGCCGCGCCTTCGGCAGCATTTTCGCCATTTTCTGTGCCGCGGGCTTCGCCAAAATGTCCGACAAGGCTCCGCGCAGGATCAGCACCGGAATATCGCCGAGGCTTTGCCAGGCGGGCCACAGGTCGAAACCGGCCTCGCTGCCCGCCATGCGCAGCGGCGCCGCGATCTGCTTGTCATAATCGGCAACGATGCGCCCCTCGGCGGTCAGGCGGTGGGTACGCTTGGTGATACGCAACCAGTCGTGAAGGCCATAGGCGGGATAGATGGCGGCGTTGAGTTCGGCATAGGCGCGGGCCGCGTGCATCCAGGTCGGCTGTCCGCCGCCGACGCCGATATAGTCGCGGATGCGGTCGAGCCCCGCTTTTTCCAGTTCGGGCCCGACATCGTTGAGCAGCGCGCCAACCAGCCGCCCGGGCAGGCTCGCCGCCATCAGCATCGACACGATCCCACCGAGCGACGTCCCGACGGTCGCAAAGCGGGTGATCGCCAGTTCGTCGAGCAGCGCGACGACGTCCTGTACATAGGTCAGCGGGACATAGGTCATCGGGTCCTTGGCGAAGGCACTTTCGCCGCGGCCGCGAAATTCGATAACGATGGTACGCCGATATTGCGCAAGAAACGGCGCCAGATCTTCGAAATCGCGAGCATTGCGGGCAAGGCCGGGCATGCACAGGATCGGCGGCGCATCCTCCGCGCCCTCGGGTCCGGGATAGACGCGCGCGTGCAGGCGCACGCCGTCGCCCGACCACCAATAATGGTCCGACCAGTCGCGGCGCCCATCACGCTGGACTTCCTGCTTGACCGAAATAGCGCGTCCCCTTCTTCGCTCGTCATCCCGGCGTCTATCGCCAACCACATGGCCGGTGCAAGCCATCCCTCGCGCTGTGCGGCCTGACAGGTTGCCGCTACCCGCTTTCACCGATAAGAGGCTTGCGACCATGACCGAAATACTGGTTTCCCACGAACCCGCGACCGGCGAAGAGCTGTGGCGCCGCGCCGCCAGCGATGTCGATGCGGAGGTCGAGATCGCGCGCCGCGCCTGGCCCGAATGGGCGTCGAAATCGGTTGCTTTCCGTACGGAGACGATGCGCCGCTTTGCCAATCAGGTGAAGGCGGAGGGCGAAAAGCTGGCCGACCTGATCGCGCGCGAAACCGGCAAACCTCTGTGGGAAGCCCGCGCCGAAGTCGAATCCGTCGCGAACAAGGTCGATATTTCGGTCAAGGCCTATGCCGAACGCACCTCCAACCGCCGGATCGAGGGCGCGATGGGGCTGCGCAATGCGGTGCGGCACAAACCGCACGGCACGCTCGCCGTCCTCGGCCCCTATAATTTCCCGGCGCATCTGCCGAACGGCCATATCGTCCCCGCGCTGATCGCGGGCAATTCGGTGCTGTTCAAGCCGTCGGAAAAGACGCCCGCGACCGGCGCGATGCTGGTCGATCTGTTCCACGCCGCGGGGGTTCCGCCGGAGGTGCTACGCCTCGTCGTCGGCGGTCCTGAAACGGGCAAGGCGCTCGCAGGGCATCCCGATCTCGACGGACTGCTCTTCACCGGATCGGCGCGCACCGGGCTCGCGCTCAACCGCCAGTTCGCGAACCGTCCCGACAAGATTCTTGCGCTCGAAATGGGCGGAAACAACCCGATCGTCGTCTGGGACACCCCCGATCTGCGGACCGCGGCGACGATCGTCGTCCAGTCGGCTTTCCTGAGCGCCGGGCAGCGATGCAGCAATGCACGGCGGCTGATCGTCCGCGACAGCATGGCCGACCAACTGGTTGCCGAGGTGCGCGACCTGACCAATCGCCTGATCGTCGACCATCCCCACGCCGACCCAGTGCCCTATATGGGGCCGGTGATCGACAATGAGGCCGCCGACGGTCTGACCGAAAGTTTCCTGATCCTGATGTCGAATGGCGGTCAGGTGATCCGCCATATGACGCGTCCCGTCGCCGACCGCCCCTTTCTGACGCCCGGTATCATCGACGTCACCGCGATGGCCGAGCGCCCCGATATCGAGCTGTTCGGCCCGCTTTTGCAGGTCATCCGCGTCGACAGTTTCGAGGCGGCGATCGCCGAAGCAAATAACACCGCCTTTGGCCTGTCCGCCGCGCTGATCGGCGGCACCCCGCAGCTTTACGACCAATATTGGGCCAATGCCCGCGCCGGGGTGATCAACTGGAATCGACCGACCAACGGCGCATCGTCGGCCGCGCCCTTCGGCGGCGTCGGCCTGTCGGGCAACCACCGGCCCAGCGCCTTTTACGCCGCCGATTATTGCGCCTATCCGGTCGCAAGTTCGGAAAGCGACACGCTGCGCGCATCGATCGGCGTCGGCCTGCGCGATGACGAGCGCGACGCGCCGAAGCTGGTGCGCAAGGGCTTTCTCTAGCGCGGCTTCGTGGGGCACGATCTCCGCATAATTGCGCCCTTTCGTCACTCCGGACTTGATCCGGGGTCCACTCCTGCGCCGAAGGCATGGACCCCGGATCAAGTCCGGGGTGACGAAGGAAAAGGGCCCGCTGAAGTTTGCCTTCACCGGGGGCAAAAAAGCCTGCTTTGCCATCTGGACGGCGGCACGCCATTTCCGCCTCATGGACAAACATTCTCTCCCTTCAGGCAAGCTGTGGCTCGTCGGCGCCGGCCCCGGCGATCCCGACCTGTTGACGCTGCGCGCCGCGCACCTGCTCGAAAGCGCCGATATCGTCGTTCATGACGGTCTGGTCGGCGATGGCGTACTCGCCTTGATCCCGCCGCATGTGGAACGGATCTCGGTCGCCAAGCAGCGCAGCCGGCACACGATGAAGCAAGAATTGATCAACGAACTGCTCGTTCGCGAAACCCTCGCGGGCAAGCAGGTCGTGCGCCTGAAGGGCGGCGATCCGTTTATTTTCGGACGCGGCGGCGAGGAACTCGATGCCGCGCGCGAAGCCGGTGTTGCGTGCGAGGTCGTCCCCGGCATCACCGCCGCCGCGGGCTGCGCCGCGCAGGCCGGGCTCCCCCTCACCCACCGCGAAGATGCGAGCGCGGTCAGCTTCGTCGCCGGCCAGTGCAAGGATCTGACCGATCAGGACTGGTCGGGCCTTGCGGGGCATGGCCGCACGCTCGTCATTTACATGGGCCTCGCGACGGCATCGGCGATCGCCGACAAGCTGATCGCCGACGGCGTGTCGCCGGATCTGCCCGTCGCGGTGATCGAGCGCGGCACCACCGCCGACGCCCGCGTCCTGCGCTCGCTGCTCACCGATCTGGGCGACCTTGTCCTCCGCGAAAAGGTCGCCAGCCCATCGCTCATCATCGTCGGCAAGGTCGCGGCGCGCGCCGATGCCCTCGACTGCCTGGGAACGCCGGGCGTTGCCGAACTCATAAAGGATTTTTCATGAAACTGCTGACGGGCAATGACCTGAAAACAGGATTTGTCACCTGGTGGACCGGCGCCGACTGGTCGCTGCATATCGAGGACGCCGCCGATGTCGGCGAGCAAGGCGAAGCCATTCTGGCCGCCGAGGAAGGCGCGCGCCGCGTCAATGCGCCCTATATCATCAAGGGCGAAGCAACCCCCGAGGGTCCGCGCCCCGCGCATATCAAGGACCGCATCCGCGCGCTCGGCCCGACCGTGCGTCCCGACCTGACATTGAAACCCGCCGATCCTGCGGCCGGCGACTGGGTGATCTGACATGTATAAATATGACGAATATGACCATGCGATGGTCGATGCCCGCGTTGCCGAGTTCAGCGACCAGGTCCGCCGCCGCCTTGCGGGCGAGATCACCGAGGATCAGTTCAAGCCGCTGCGGCTGATGAACGGCCTCTATCTTCAGCTCCACGCCTATATGCTGCGCGTCGCGGTGCCCTATGGCACGCTCGACAGCCGCCAGATGCACATGCTCGCGCATATCGCGCGCAAATATGACCGCGATTATGGCCATTTCACCACCCGCCAGAATATCCAATATAACTGGATCAAGCTGGAAGATGCGCCCGCGATCCTCGAAGATCTGGCATCGGTCGAGATGCACGCGATCCAGACGAGCGGCAATTGCATCCGCAACATCAGTTCCGACCAGTGGGCCGGTGCCGCTGCCGACGAGATCACCGATCCGCGTCCGTGGGCCGAATTGCTGCGTCAGTGGTCGAGCTTCCACCCGGAATTCAGCTATTTGCCGCGCAAGTTTAAAATTGCGGTGATTGCGGCCGAGGAAGATCGCGCCGCGATGCGCCTCCATGACATCGGCATCCAGCTCGTCGAGAAGGACGGTGTCCATGGCGCCGCTTTCTATGTCGGCGGCGGCATGGGCCGCACCCCGATGATCGCACCGCTGATCAAGGAATTTGTGCCGCTTGAGGATATGCTGAGCTATGCCGAGGCATGCCTGCGCGTCTACAATCGCTACGGCCGCCGCGACAATATCTACAAGGCGCGGATCAAGATCCTGATCCACGAGCTGGGCGCGGATGAATATCGCCGCCAGGTCGAGGAAGAATTCGCCCATGTAAAGTCGCTGGGCATCGACCCGCCGAAGGCCGAATTCGACCGCATTGCGGCGCAATTCGCGATGCCGCCGCTCGACGCTTCGGCGCCCGACGCGATCGATCGCAGCGATCCCGACTTTGCCGTCTGGGTCGACCAGAATGTCGCGAAGCACAAGGTTTCGGGTCATGCGATCGTCAACATCAGCCTGAAGCCTGTCGACGGCATCCCCGGCGATGCCTCATCGGCGCAGATCGACCTGATGGCCGACTTGGCCGAGAAATACAGCCATGACGAGTTGCGCGTCACCCATGCGCAGAACATCGTGCTGCCGCACGTCCGCAAGGCCGATCTCTATGCCGTGTGGCAGGCACTCGACGCCGCGGGTCTCGCGACGCCGAACCTCGACCTGATCAGCGATATCATTGCCTGCCCCGGGCTCGACTATTGCAGCCTCGCCAATGCGCGCTCGATCCCGGTTGCACAGAAGATTGCAAAGCGCTTCGCCGATCCGGTGCGCCAGCGCGATCTGGGTGAGCTCAAGCTCAAGATTTCGGGCTGCATCAACGCCTGCGGCCACCATCATGCCGGCCATATCGGCATCCTGGGCGTCGACCGCAAAGGCACCGAAAACTACCAGCTGTCGCTCGGCGGTTCGGGCGCAGAGGATGTGAGCCTCGGCACGATCACAGGCCCCGGGTTCGACGAGGATGGCGTGGTCGATGCGATCGAGCGCGTCACGGACAAATATCTTGAGACCCGCACTGAGGGCGAACGCTTCGTCGACACCTTCCGCCGCGTCGGCATGGCCCCGTTCAAGGAGGCGATCTATGGTTGAGCATATCCACAGCGACGGCGAAGAACCCGCAGTCACCCTCGACGCCTTCCTCGAACAGTCGAACGCGACCGCGGTACGACTCGAGCCCGACGAGGATGCGCGCGCGCTAATCCCCTTTCTCGACCGGCTTGCGCTGATCGAGGTCGCCTTTCCCAAGTTCCGCGACGGCCGCGGCTATTCGTCGGCACGCATCCTGCGCGAGGCGGGCTACACTGGCGAATTGCGCGCGCAGGGCGACGTTCTGGTCGACCAGATCGCCTATTTGAAGCGCTGCGGCTTCGACAGCTTCGCGCCCGAAAAGTCGCTCAATCCCGACGATGTCGAAGCCGCGCTGACGCGCTGGCCCGAACATTATCAGGGCGCCGCCGATGGCGCCGTGCCGATATGGAAATTGCGTCATGGCTAGCAAATCCGCCCCCCCTAAAGGCTCCGACGACCGTATCCGCGACACGATCGACGTCGCGCCGCGTTTCACGCAGGCGGACGTCATCCGCCTGAACAATCTCTTCCGCGGTCAGGACGCGGCGGAGGTGGTCGCGAGCGTCATCGGCGCGGGACTGCTCGGCGAAACCGGGATCGTGTCGAGCTTTGGTGCCGAAAGCGCGGTGCTGCTGCACCTCGTCACGCAAGCCGCGCCCGACATGCCGGTGCTGTTCCTCGACACCGGCAAGCATTTCCCCGAAACGCTGGCATATCGCGATGAACTGGCGGCGAAGCTGGGGCTCAACATGGTCAACCTGACCCCCGATCCCGAGGATCTGGCGGCCAAGGACGCAACCGAGCTGCGCTGGTCATATGACCCCGACGGCTGCTGCGAGATCCGCAAGGTCAAGCCGCTCGAAAAGGCGCTCGCCGAGTTCGATACGTCGATCACCGGACGCAAGGGATTTCAGTCGTCTACGCGGCAGGGTTTGGCACGTTTCGAACTCGATGGCAGCAGCGGCCGGTTGAAGTTCAACCCGCTCGCCAACTGGACGCGCGACCAGCTTAACGCCTATTTCGAAGAATATGGCCTGCCGCGCCACCCGCTGGAGGCCGAAGGCTATCCGTCGATCGGCTGCTCGCCCTGCACGTCGAAGGTCCAGGCCGGCGAAGACCCGCGCTCGGGCCGCTGGCGCGGCTGGGACAAGACCGAATGTGGTATTCACGAAGAGGTCGTGACCCCGATCGATAACGATCCCGCGAACGACCCGGCGTTCTGACACTCTCGTCATTGCGAGCGAAGCGAAGCAATCCAGGGCGGTTTACGCTACTCTGGATTGCTTCGCTGCGCTCGCAATGACGGCGTTTGGGGGCTGGCCCTCACTCATAATCCTCAAACGACTGACTGCCGTCGGCGAGATCGCTGAACTTCGTCGTCTTCGCCTCGAAGTGCAGACGAACCTTGCCGATCGAGCCGTGACGGGACTTGGCGATGATCACTTCGGCGAGGCCGAAGACGCGCTCCATTTCGGCCGCCCATTCTTCATGCTGGGCGTGGATCTTGACATCGTCGCCCTCGACCGGGCGCTTGGGCTCGCGTGAGCCGACATAATAATCCTCGCGAAACACGAAGATCACCATATCGGCGTCTTGCTCGATCGAGCCCGATTCACGAAGATCGGACAGCATCGGCCGTTTATCCTCGCGCTGCTCGACAGCACGGCTGAGCTGCGACAGCGCCATCACCGGCACATGAAGCTCCTTCGCCAGCGTCTTCAAACCACGCGAAATTTCCGAAATTTCCTGCACGCGATTGTCGCCGCTCTTCGACGAACCCTGCAACAGCTGGAGATAATCGATCACGATGAAACCGATGCCGTGACGACGCTGCAGGCGCCGCGCGCGGGTGCGCAGGCCCGCGATCGTCAGGCCGGGCGTGTCGTCGATGAACAAGGGCAATGTCTGAAGCTGTTGCGCGGCGCGCGACAGTTGCTGAAACTGCTCCTTGCTGATCTTGCCCATGCGCAGCGCTTCGCCCGACACCCCCGATTGTTCGGCGAGCACGCGCGTCGCGAGCTGATCGGCCGACATTTCAAGGCTGAAGAAGGCGACCTTCGCGCCCATATTCTTTTCGGGCGGAATCCCGTCATCTTCGTCGCGGCGCCAGCGTTCGGCGGCGTTGAACGCAATGTTGGTCGCGAGCGAGGTCTTGCCCATGCCCGGACGTCCGGCGAGGATCATGAGATCCGAATTGTGCATGCCACCGATCTTGGCGTTCATGCTCGCGATACCGGTCGTGATACCCGACAGGTGACCGCCCGAATTGAGCGCACGTTCAGCGGCTTGCAGCGCGGTCAGGCTGGCCTGGCTGAAGTTTTTGACCGAACCCATTTCGGCCTCACCCCCCGCGACGCGGTAAAGCGCGGTTTCGGCTTCCTCGATCTGCGCCTGCGGGTCGACGCGTTCGCTGGTATCGAGCGCATTTTCGACAAGCGTGCGCCCCACCCCAGCCAGTTCGCGGAGCAATGCGAGGTCGAAAATCTGCCGCGCGAAATCGCGCGCACCGATCAGGCCCGCACCGCTGCCGGTGAGCTGCGCGAGATAGCCGACGCCGCCGACCGCCTTCATCGCCTCATCGGCATCGAAATAGGGTTTGAGCGTCACCGGGGTCGCGATGCTGTTGCGCTCGATCAGCCCCATGGTGTGCTGAAAAATACGGCCGTGCAGCGGCTCGAAAAAATGATCGGGGTGAAGCGCGACAGGCAGATCCTCGACGACTCGGTTGTCGATCAGGATCGCACCCAGAAAGGCGGCTTCCGCCTCAATATTGCGCGGCAATTGGCGGTCATCCCCGGCGGGGGATGCGGAAAGTCGAACAACATCAAGCATGCCGCCATCATGCGCCGAAGCGGCGGCGGGCGCAACCGGGCGGTGGCGTATGATGTCATATGCGATTGCCGGGTGCGTCAAGGCTGTGGAGCATCCTGTGGATAAGTTTTTGGACGCTCCCGATTACCTCAAATCCGTTTGTGCTGAGCTTGTCGAAGGCTCTCCTGAGCGCCTCCAAGGCAGTCGAAGGGCACTGTCCTTTTTCGCGACGTAGCAAAAGAAAGGACGGCCCTTCGACAAGCTCAGGACAAACGGCAGAATGATATGCAATCGGAAGGCCCCTTGCCCTTCGCGGCGGGCCAAGTAGAAGCACTGGCAGCATGGCCGACGCAGACCCCTCGAAACAACGGATCATTTCGGTCGAACTCGACGAGGGTTCGATCGTCTGGCGCAATCCCGATGTCGAACAGGAACGCCGCGTCGCGATCTTTGACCTGATCGAGGATAATAAATTCGTGCCGCAGCGCGGGCATGAGGATGGCTATGCCGGGCCGTACCGGTTGATGTTGCGTGTTGAAGAAGGCCGGTTGATCTTTGAAATCTCGCGCGAAGATGGTTCTCCGCTGGAGGCGATCATCCTCGGCCTCGGGCGCTTTCGCCGCCCGATCCGCGATTATTTCGCCATCTGTGACAGCTATTATCAGGCAATCAAAACCTCGACCGCGCAGCAGATCGAAACCGTCGATATGGCGCGGCGCGGGCTGCACAATGAGGCGGCCGAGATGCTGATGGACCGGCTCGACGGCAAGATTGCAGTCGATTTCGACACCGCGAGACGATTGTTCACGCTCATCTGCGTCCTTCATATCAAGGGCTGACGGTGGCAACGGGGGCAATCAGAAACAAAGGCGCGGCGAAACGGAGCGGCGGCTGGAAAGAGGCCGTTGCGCAAGCGCTGCGGCGCGCGGGCGCGGCGCTTGTCCTGCTCTTGCTCGCCACCGGGCTCGCACTGTGGTGGGCGGCGCGCTGGACGCCGCCGCGCGAGATTTATCCGACCCAGGGCGTGACGATCGACGCCGGCAATGGCGCGGTCCGATGGGGCTCGATCAAGGCCGCGGGCGCCGATTTTGCCTATGTGATGGCGACGCAGGGAACGCGCGGCATCGACCCGATGTATGCGCGCAACATCGCCGGCGCACGCGAGGTCGGGGTGCGAACGGGGGCCATCCACCGCTATAATCTCTGCCAGCTGGCGACAGATCAGGCCGCGAATTTCATCCGCCACATCGCGCGCCGCCCCGACGCGCTGCCTGCGGTCGTGTGGCTCGATTTCGATGACCGCTGCCCCGACCGCCCGACACGCGCGTTGCTGTTGTCCGAACTCGCGACCTTCCTCGCGCAGATCGAGGCGCATATGGGCAAGCGCAGCCTGATCGCGCCGGGACCGGCGTTCGAGGCCGAATATCGGGTGACGAGCGGCATCGCGCGCACGACATGGCTGCGCCGCGACTTTTTCGAGGCCGACTATGGCGCCCACCCATGGGCGATGTGGCAGGCGAATAATTATATCCGCCTGTCGGGTGCCGACGGCACCGTCGGCTGGAATGTGCTGCGACCCGAAGGAGACACGCGATGACCGATGATGCGACCCGCGATGAGTTAATCGCCGCCGCGCGCGACGCCGCGACCCGCGCTTATGCCCCATATTCGGGCTTCCACGTTGGCGCGGCGCTGCTGCTGAAGAACGGCGATATTGTCACCGGCGCCAATGTCGAGAATGCGAGCTATGGGCTGACGCTGTGCGCCGAAACCGCAGCCGTCGCGAAGATCGCGAACGAAGGCTGGATCGGCGAGCTCGCCGAAGTCGCGATCATCGGCGGCCGCCCCGACGGCGACGATCTCCTCGGCAGCGACCCCGTCAATCCGTGCGGCCGCTGCCGCCAGATATTGAACGAGGCAGCCGAGCGATCGAAAACCGACATTCTGGTCCATTGCGCGTCGGGCGATGGCATGGCGGTGAAGAGCTATAAGCTCAGCGAACTGCTGCCCGCCGCCTTTGGTCCCAAGGATCTCGGGCTGATCGAATAAGTGGACATTCCTATGCCGTGCTCCCCGGCGAAAGCCGGGGTCCAGCAGGGACCAGGCCAGGTTGGCATTCTCACGCTCTGGGCCCCGGCTTTCGCCGGGGAACATCAACTTTCTACTGACCGCTTGCGCAATCGCGCTAGCCCCGACAAACAGCGCCATGGCCATTCTTTCAGACCGCTGGATTCGCGAAGCCGCCCAAACGCAGGGCATGATTGAACCGTTCGTCGAGGCGCAGCGCCGCGACGGCTGTATCAGCTACGGCCTCTCCTCTTACGGCTATGACGCGCGCGTCGCGCCCGAGTTCAAGATTTTCACCAATGTCGATAGCACGATCGTCGACCCCAAGGATTTCGATCCGAAGAATTTCGTCGATCGCGAAACCGACGTCTGCATCATCCCGCCGAACAGCTTCGCATTGGCGCGGACGGTCGAATATTTCCGTATTCCGCGCGATGTGCTTGTCATCTGCCTTGGCAAATCGACTTATGCGCGCTGCGGCATCATCGTGAACGTCACCCCGCTCGAGCCGGGTTGGGAGGGGCATGTGACGCTGGAATTTTCCAACACAACCCCCCTGCCCGCCAAGATTTACGCCAATGAGGGCGCGTGCCAGTTCCTGTTCCTGAAGGGTAATGAACCGTGCGAGGTCAGCTATGCCGACCGCGCGGGCAAATATATGGGGCAACAGGGCGTGACCCTGCCCAAACTGTGACCCGGAACCTCCCGGGCTCCCACGCGTCCTGAAAGGACAAGCGCGGGGGCATTGAGTGGAGGATCACCCATGTCCATGCTTGCCGTCTTTCTCGGACGCCTGTTTATCGCCGTCATCTTCATCGTGTCGGGGATCAACAAGCTGATCCATGTATCCGACACCAGCGCGATGATTTCCGCCGCCGGATTGCCGGGCGGGCTCGCCATTCCGACCGGGCTGTTTGAACTGATCGCGGGCCTTTGCATCGCGCTCGGTATCGCGACGCGGCTGGTGTCGGTGTTGCTCGCGGGTTTCGTGCTGCTCACCATCCTCTTCTTCCACCGCGATTTCGCAGATCCGATGCAGGCAATGGCGGCGATAAAGAATTTGGCGATCGCGGGCGGCCTGCTCTGCCTGTTCGGCTATGGCCATACGCGCTGGAGCTATGATGCGCTGCGCCAGCGCCGCCGCGACGAACTGGCGCTGCATGACGCGGAACTGCGTGCCGCGCGCACCGAGACCGCAGGAGAAACCGTCGTCGTCGAGAAACGCCCTTTCTGGCGCCGCTGATACGAGCAGCGGCATTGTCTCTCACACATCGTCACCCCGGACTTGATCCGGGGCCCGCCTGTCCTGAAGGGAAAAGGCGGGTGCCGGGTCAAGCCCGACATGACGAAGGAAGGGAGTCCCGACGTCGAACCACCGCATGGCCCATTCTACGCGCTTGGCATCGCTTTCAGCCTGCGCTAGCCTCAGGTTAACGTTTACGTAAAAGGGAGGGATGCCATGGCTACCCGCGATTTCGACATCATCATCTATGGCGCGACCGGCTTTACCGGTCGCCTTGTCGCCGAATATCTGGTCCAGCATTATGCCGACCGCGCCGACGCGCCGAAATGGGCGATGGCGGGACGCAGTGCCGACAAACTCGCCGAAATCCGCGACCTGATCGGCGCGCCGAAGGACACTGCGCTGATCGTCGCCGATGCGAGCGATCCCGCGAGCCTCGATGCGATGGCGGCGCGCGCCAAGGTCATATTGACCACGGTCGGGCCGTACCAGCTTTATGGCGCGCCGCTCGTCGCCGCCTGTGTCCGCGCAGGCACCGCCTATGCCGATCTGTGCGGCGAGCCCGGCTGGATGCGCGAGATGATCGACGCGCATCAGGACGCCGCCAAGGCGTCGGGCGCGCGCATCACCTTCAGCTGCGGCTTCGACTCGATCCCCTTCGACCTTGGCGTCCATTTCCTGCAGGCCGAGGCGATCAAGCGCCACGGCAAGCCCGCACCGCGCGTTAAAGGCCGTGTCCGCAAAATGTCGGGCGGCGCTTCGGGCGGCACGATCGCCAGCCTGACCGAGACGCTGAAGGCCATTGCGAAAAAGCCTTCGCTTGCGCTGCTGCTCAAATCCAGCTTCGCACTGACCCCCGGTTTCGAAGGGCCGTCGCAGCCGACCGGGCTGGTTCCTGAATATGATCCGGCAACGGGCGCCTGGACCGCGCCATTTGTCATGGCGCCAATCAACACCAAAAATGTTCATCGCACCAATTTCCTGCTCCGCCACGCGTGGGGCGAAGATCTGGTCTATGACGAGATGCTGGTAACGACGATCGGCGACGCCGGGAAAGCGATGGCCGAAGCAATCGCCAAGGCGAACCCGTTCGGCGAATCGAAGCTCCAGCCCGGCGAAGGCCCGAGCAAGGAAGAGCGCGAAAAAGGCTTCTATGACGTGCTGTTCGTCGGCGAATATCCCGACGGCACCACGGTCCGTGCAAGCGTCAAGGGCGACCGCGATCCCGGCTATGGTTCGACGTCGAAGATGCTTGCCGAGACCGGAATCGCGCTGCTCGCGAACAAGGGCGAAGGCGGCGTGTGGACTCCCGGCGCGCTGCTCGGCGATGCGCTGATCGCGCGGCTGACCGAGCATGCCGGACTGACGTTCCAGATCGAGGATTGAGCACCAGATGACGACCTCCCCCAGCGCGCTCGACGCGCTGCTTTCGACGCTGCGTACCGAAGAGGGCGTGGCGAAGGCGCATATCGACGAAGGATGGATGCAGGGCCGCACCGCTTATGGCGGGATCAGCTCAGCGGTCGCGCTAGCGGGCGCGATGGAGCTGCACCCGACCGAGACGCCGCTGCGCTATGCGCAGATCAGCTTCGTCGGCCCGGTCGGCGGCGATTGCACGATCGCAACGCGCGTGCTGCGGCAGTCGAAGTCGAGCCTGTTCATCGATGCCGGGGTGTCGAGCGATGCGGGCTTTGGCACTGCGGCGGTCTTTGCCTTTTCAGGCGACCGCACGAGCCATGTCGATCATAATCGGCTGACCATGCCCGACGCGCCCGATCCGGAAACGCTCGCGCCGGTGCCCGACCATCATGCACGCCCGCCCTTCACGCGCCATTTCGACATGCGCCCGACGACCGGTCCGCGCTTTGCGTGGAAAAGCGGCGTCGGCGAATATCTGACCTGGGTGCGTTTCGTCGAGGAACCGGCGTGCCATCCCGCAGTCGCGCTGCTCGCGATGGGCGACGCGCTGCCCCCTGCGGCAATGGCGTTGTTCAGTGAGTTCGGGCCGATCAGTTCGATGAACTGGACGGTCAACATGCTGACCGGCACGCCGCAGACCGACGATGGCTGGTGGCTGCTGTCAGCGAAGGCGGGCTATGCACGCGGTGGTTTTTCGGTGCAGGACATGATGATCTGGAACCGCGCCGGTGAGCCGGTGGTCAGCGGCAGCCAGGGGATCGCGATTTACACCTAGGCGAGCGGCAACGAAATCACTGCGTCAAGCCCGCCGCCCTCGCGGTTGGCGAGCGTCAGCGCGCCGCCTTCGCCCTCCGCAATGTCACGAGCGATCGACAGGCCGAGCCCGGCACCACCGGTCGTGCGATTGCGCGATTCCTCGCCGCGCGCGAAGGGTTCGATCAGCGTGCGGATCTGCTCGTCGGTCAAGCCAGGGCCATCGTCGGATATGATGATCCGCGCCTGCCCCCCGGCGATCGCCACCGACAGGCGCGCGCGCATGCCATAGGCGATCGCATTGTCGGCCAGATTGCGCAGCGCGCGCTTGAGCAGCATCGGCCGCACCATGACGTCGGCGTTGGCGATCTCCGCCACCGCGACATCCTTGCCGCGCTCGTGATAGTCGGCCGCCAGTTCGCCGACCAGCGTGCGAAGCCCGACGCGCTCCTGCGCCTCGGTCCCCGCACCCGACCGCGCGAGCGCCAAAATGTCGGTGAGCATTGCGGTCATTTCCTCGATGCTCGCGATCATCTTGTCGCGCAGCACATCGTCGTCGACCTGTTCGACCCGCACGCGCAGGCTGGCGAGCGGGGTACGCAGGTCGTGCCCAACCGCGCCGAGCATCCGGTCCTTGTCCGACAGCATCGTCACGATCCGGCCGCGATAGGCGTTGAAGGCGCTGATCAGGTCGCGGACGTCCGACGGCCCTTCCTCCTTCAGCGGCTGGGCGTCACGCAGCCCCGGGTTCGTTCGCACCGCGCGCGTCAACTCGCGCAGCGGCCGCGCAACGCGCCACGCAATCAGCATGATCGGGACGAGCAGCAACAGGTAAAGCGACAGCGTCTGCCACACCAGAAATCCCTGCAATCCGTCGCCGCCCGCGGGCATGCGGGTGCGGACGACATAATAGCGGCCATCGACGTCGGCCGACACCATCACCGTCCGCCACGGATATTTTCCGGCCTTGGCATGCGGCCGCTGGGACAGTGCCCAGGCTTCGACCGTGCGCGGACGCAGGTCCGCCTCGACGAGCAGTCCCGACACATAATCGGCGAGATCGGGCAGCGCCACAGCATGCGGCGGAACGCGCGGCGGATGATCGAGAACGCGGAAGCGCTGGCCGCGTTCGCGCGCATCGCGATGGTCGGGTTCGACGACGCCGCGCCGGTCGCGGTCGATCACATCGACGATCCGCCCGACCGCCATGCCGCCGCCATGCGCCAGCATCTGCTGCTTCTGCCCCCGCGCCAGCATGGTGAAATTGATCGCCTGCGCCACGAACAGCATCACCGCGACGGCAAAGACCAGCTGGCCGATCAGGCTTTTGGGCCACAGGCGGAGTTTCACGCTGCGGGGCCCATCCGCTTGACCTCACAGGCGAGCGTATAGCCACCGCCCCACACGGTCTTGACGATCTGGGGGCGTGCGGGGTCGTCCTCGATCTTCTTGCGCAGCCGACTGACCAGATTGTCGATAGCACGATCGAAAATATCGGCCTCGCGCCCGCGCACGAGGTCGAGCAGCCGGTCGCGGCTCATCACCTGACGCGGATGGCGGACCAGCGCCTGAAGCAGGTGGAACTCGCCCGACGACAGCGCGACTTCATGCCCCGCCTCATCGACCAGCACACGTTCGACCTCGCGCAGCACCCAGCGGCCAAAGGCGTAGCTGGTGCCCGTCGCATCGATCGCGCGGCCGCCCTGCTGCGTCCGGCGCAGCACGGTGCGGATACGCGCGACCAGTTCGCGGGGGTTGAAGGGTTTGACGACATAATCGTCGGCGCCGATTTCCAGCCCGATGATCCGTTCAGTATCCTCGGCGCGCGCAGTCAGCAGGATGACGGGAATGCTGCTTGTCTCGCGCAAATGACGGGTCAGCGACAATCCGTCTTCGCCGGGCATCATGATGTCGCTGACGACCAGATCGACGCTCTGCGCGCGCAGCACCGAGCGCGCCTCGGCGGCATTTGCGGCGTCGGTGACGGCAAAGCCCTGCGCGGTCAGATATTCGGCCAGCGGTTCGCGGATCGACGGTTCGTCGTCGATCAGCAGGATGCGGGGCATGTCGCTATCGGTCATCTTGCATCCGTCATTCATACAGGTTCGCCCACCGGCCAAGGGTCGATGGGCGATACCGTGCTGGCAGGGACCGGTGGCAAAGGCAATGGCGGGAGGGGGAAAGCCTGCCCGTCGCCACCGGTCCCGGCCGAAGGCTTAGTTGCTCGCGGGGGGAGCCGACGGGGCGCCGCGCTTGCCGCGCATTGCCTGACGGGCGGCCTGGCGTTCCTCTGCGGTCACCTGACCATCCTTGTTCGCGTCCAGGCGGTCGAAGCGGGCGAGCGACGCGGTGGTGAATTCAGCCTGGCTGATCGCCTTGTCGCCGTTGGTGTCCGACTTCATCCAGCCACCCATTCCGCCGTGGTGACCGCCGCGCTTGCCATGATGGCCGCGCATTCCGTCACCGCGCTTGCCGCCGCGGGCTTCGCCGGCATCGGCACGCTTCGCGCCACGTTCGGCACGCTTGGCGGCACGATCGGCACCATGCTGGTCCCATTCAGCCTTGCTGACGCTGCCGTCCTTATTGGCATCGAGCGTGGCAAAACGCTTCGCCTGCATTTCGGCGCGCTGCGCGGCGCGGTCGGTGGCGTCGATCTTGCCATCCTTGTTGGCGTCCATCCGGGCGAACATCTGCGTGGCCGATGCCTGCGCCTCGGCGCGGGTCAGCACTCCATTGCCGTCGGCGTCGCCCATGTGGCGGTCGCCACCCGGGGCGGCGAGAACGGGTACGGCGATCAACGCGGCACCCAGCGTAAGAAGGGAAATCTTCGTTTTCACGTCACGAACTCCTGTCAAAGGACCCAAAGGGGCGGTCCCGATGACAGCGTTCTAGGCGACACTTGTCCCAGCGGCTTGCCGGATTTGCGAAAAATTGTCGCAAATTGTCGCAAAATCGATGCTCCGTTCATGTCGCCGCAAGCAGCGCCAGACGGATGCACCGATCCTGCGTCTGTTATGATCCTGCGTCTGTTATCCGTCAGGGGCTGACGGGCTCGTCGTCATTATCGTTGTTGTCGATGATGATCGCTGCCGTCACCCCGCCAATCAGACCGATTAATCCGATGATCCAGCTCGCATTGCCGCCCAGATCATTCTCACCGCTCACCTCCGAAGAGGCGCGGGCACCCGATGCGGCCGAAGCGGCCATCGGCGCCGCAACCATCGAGATGGCGGCGAGCGATATTGCTATTTTCCTGAATTTGGACATGAAATCCTCCGTGCTGACGATAGGCTTGGACGAACAATAGCAACGAACGTCACGGTCAATTGATCCCGCTCAAAGCCTATTGTTGCCGCCATTCGACCGCTAATCTGCACGATCCACAGATGTTGCCGATCACGCGCACCTCGTCCACATAGCGGCGGTGAGCAATTCCCCAAGCACAGCTTTCGTCCCCAAACGCGGACGCCCCAAAGCCGGTCAGGTCGCGGCGATCGAACAGACCATCCTGTCGACCGCGCGCCGCATGTTTCTGGAAGACGGTTATGATGCCGCGGCGATGGAGGGCGTGGCGGCGGCGGCTGGCGTGTCGAAAGGCACGCTTTATGCGCGCTACCCGTCGAAACCTGCATTGTTCAAGGCCGTCGTCGAGGCGGCTGTCGAAGGCTGGTCCGAGGCCGCCGCAATCGAAGAGCAGTTGCTGACCGACGATATTGCCGTGCGACTGCACCATCATGGCCGGACAATCGCCCGTTCACTGGTCAATCCGGAGATTCAGGCGTTTCAGCGCCTGATCATCGTCAACGGCGAGCGCTTTCCCGAACTGTCTGGCGCGATGTACGCCATGGGCTATCTATATATGATTGACCTGCTGCGACGCGATATAGAGGCCGCGGCGGCACGAGACGGCCTGAAGGTGCGCGACGCGAACGGCGTGGCGCATCATATGCTCGCGGCGATCACCGGCTGGTACTCGGCCGAGACCATTGTTCGCGAGATTCCCGCCACCGAAGTCGAGGCATTTGCTGCGCGGGTCGTCGACCTGCTGCTCCTCGCACGGTCCGCATGGTGAGCGAAGCGGTATTACCGCAGCTGTTCACCTGAGCCTCGCCTGCCGGTCGACTGGAAGGACTGATGGCTAGTCAAAACACCGCCACCGAGCGGGCGGCGGCGCTTTGACGGACTATTTCCGGCTGGCATCCTCTGCCACGGTAAAACTGGCCATGCCGAATATCGAGCGTCCCGGCCCTTCGGGCATTGCATCGAGCAAAAGTCCGAGTTTGCCGCCCTGCGGCCGATAGGGGGCAAAATGGCCGCCCAGTTCCATGACGCCCGGCTGCGCCCGGTCGAAGCGCGGCCAGTTCGGCACAGCGGACCCGTTCGGATTGCCTGACTTCACAAAATTCGCCCAATATGTGGACATATTATGTGCGATTGCGTGATCGTCGGCGGAGAAGTTTCGCCACGGCGAAGCGCCGAGCGAATTGAAGACATAGGGAATCTCCGCCGAGTGGAAGGCCCCGAACATCGCCGACCCCGGCCCCGGTTCGCTATGCGTGAAATAATAAGCGAACAGCGGGCCACGATGGGCCTTTGCCCAGTCGATCACCGACGCGAGGCTGACCGGCCCCCACCGAGTGGTCCGGGTGGATTGTTAGTGCATTGACGCCTCCCTCGCCAGTGTTGGCCGTAGGTGGAGCGAAGCGGAACCGGAGGGCAACACTGGCGAGGGAACGGCCTCCGGCGCCGGTGGCCGATATCCCAGCGAGCTGTGCGGCCGGACGGTGTTGTAATGTCGCCGCCAGGCCTCGATCAGGATCCGGGCCTCGGCGAGCGAGTAGAAGATTTCGCCGTTGAGCAGTTCATCGCGCAGCGATCCGTTGAAGCTTTCGCAATAGCCATTCTCCCAGGGCGATCCGGGCGTGATGTAGAGCGTCTTCACACCGACCTTCGCCAGCCATTCCTGCACTGCCGTGGCAATAAACTCCGGCCCATTGTCAGACCTGATATGCGCTGGTGGCCCGCGCGTGACGAACAGTTCGGCCAGCGCCGCCAGCACGTCGTCGCTCTTGAGTTTACGCGCCACGGGCAACGCCATGCACTCCCGGCTCGCCTCGTCGATGATCGACAGGATACGATATTTGCGACCATCGTGGGTGCGGCCCTCGACGAAGTCGTAGGACCAGACATGGCCGGGATACTCTGGCCGAAGCCGGATGCACGATCCGTCATTCAGCCAGAGCCGCCCGCGTTTCGGTTGTCTTTGCGGCACCTTCAGCCCCTCGCGTCGCCAGATGCGCTCGACTCGCTTGCGGTTCACATGCCACCCCGCATCGCGCAGCAACGCCGTCACCCGGCGATAGCCATAACGACCATATTGCCGCGCCAGCGCAATGATATCCTCGGTAAGAGCCGCTTCGTCATCTGCCCCGCGGGGCGCCTTGCGCTGTGTCGATCGGTGCTGCCCGAGTACGCGGCAGAGCCGCCGCTCGGACACCGGAATCATCGTTCTGATGTGGTCGATACAGCGCCTTCGGCGCGCGGGGCTCAGAAGTTTCCCCGGGCAGCTTCCTGCAATATCAGCTTGTCCAAAGTGAGGTCGGATATCGCACGCCGAAGCCGAAGATTCTCCTTCTCCAGGTCCTTCATCCGACGCGCCTGGTCGGTTTTCAGGCCGCCATATTCCTTGCGCCACCGATAATAGGTCTGCTCGCTGACCGCGATCCGGCGACACGCTTCAGCCGTCGTGGCGCCCTGCGCCAGCACAACCTCCGCTTCACGCAGCTTGCCAATAATCTCTTCCGGGCGATGCTTCTTGCTCGGCATTCATAATCTCCTTCGTAATCCAAAATATCATCAATTTTGGACCACTCAGAAGGGGGCAGATCATTGCGACCTTACCCATTCTGTTAAATTTACTGTTTTTATATCAATGATATACCACGATATTTACGACTCACCCGTCACATTCACAAACAAATCAGCCGATCGCCAGTGAGACTAGGTAGTGAAATGATAACATTACCCTAATGTTCTATCATCATAACATTTGAACATGATTATCATGAAATATGATGCAATATCATAAACTCGCCAGAACTGTCTGATTCGACAAAATTTCCAGAACGATCAGATTGCCTTACCGATACAAGGCTTGCGTAGTCGCAAATCTCTAGAGAATCCGACATTGTCAAAATCCCATTTTGATACGAACAAGAAATTAACCAGTTACGGCTTCCCTCTTCTCGTGATCTAATTCGTAACATCTATTCACGCTTATCTTATCTCGCAAGTACAATCGAATATATCGCACGAAGGGCATGTCACACCGCATGGCTGACTTACCCTGCGCTACCTTGTTCAAATGCCCAGTACGAAGTCCGCGGCACCAAAAGCAGAGACGTGCGCGCCTGGGATTTCATGTCATTGGTAGGAAACCGCGCTGGCGACCGCAGTCCCACGGGGCGCGACACGGCTTAAAGCGCGCATCGTCGATGGTGGAGATCGCAGCCGCAACCTCTCACGCTCGCATCGACGGCTCATTGATATGGCTCTTTAGATTAAGAGCAGATGCCGCCATCACATGGTGACGCGCGAAGCCGCGACAGCTCGTCGTCCTTTTTCGGGGCCGAATGGCCGGTGACTTGCACTTCCTGCAGATCGGGGCCCGCTTGGAGCAAGGCGCGGATCCCCGGACAAATCCGGGATGCCTGGTTATTTCGTAAAGCAGGCTGCACTTTGCGACGCGATCAAGCTGACCCGCGAAGGCCGTGATGGCGGGCGCCACCATAATGCCGCCCGCCACCCTGGTGGTTTAGAATTTGAACCCGACCTCGACATAGATTTCGCGCGGATTGTCGACGAAGGCCGACATGTCGGCAAGGACGCCGGGGCCAGCGGTTCCGGTCCCCGATCCGCCCGCGAAGGGAATATCATTCGCGGCGGTGACGACCAGTTCGTTGGTCAGGTTGCGGCCGATCAGGCCGATCGTCCAGCGGTCGTCGGGACCGTTGAGCCGCAGCGCCGCATCGATCTTGGTAAAGGCGGACTGGACTCCGTCGGGACGCAACGTGTCGGTGAAATTATATTTGCCGGTGTAAGTGACGTCGCTCGACAGCTGCAGCGTCCAGCCCGACGCGTTGAGCGGCAGGTCATAGCTGGCACCGATCCGTCCCGCGAAACGCGGCGCCTTTGGCGGGGTGCGGCCGTCATAGTCCTGGCTGGTGAAGGCACCGCCCTGCCCCGCCAGCAGATTACAGCCCGCAGCCACGGTCTGCCCGCCATAGCATTGGCCGACATAGTCCTTGTACTTCGCATCATTGAATGCCGCTGCGCCGCGCAGCGAGAAGCCGCCCGAGCGCCAGTTGAAGTCGCCCTCGATGCCCTTGACGCGCAAGGTGCCGGCATTGGCGACGACCTGACCAATGGTGACCGGATCGAAATTCTGCACCTGCAGGTCAAGATAGTCATAATAATAAGCGGTGGCGTTGAGCGACAGCGCGCCCCCCATCAGGATGGCGCGCGCGCCAACCTCGCCGCCCCGAGCGCGTTCGGCGCCATATTCGCCGGCCGCGACTGTCGCCGCAGGAGTCAGCGTCTGCGAGATATTGAACCCGCCGGATTTGAAGCCTTCCTTATAAGCCGCGTAGAAGGTCAGGTCGCGTGACGGCTTGTAGCGAAGCGTGACCTGCGGCGAGAGGTCGGTCTCGCGGTAACGGTCGTCGAGACGCAAACCGGCAGGGAAAGCACCCGCAAAGGCTGCGTTTGCGGGCAAGGAAGACTGATAGCTGTTGCGCGCTTCATAGCTCCAGCGCGCACCACCCGCGAGTTCGATCGTGTCGGTCAGATTGGCCGTCACTTCGCCGAACGCCGACATCGAGCTGCCGGTAAAACCATTGTCCCGCTTAAAGGTCGTGAAGGTCGGGTTGCCGGCAGCGGCCGGCAACGGGAAGATATAAGCATCGGTGTTGAAGATGAACTTGTTGCTCGATGCAAACAGGCCGAACAGCATGTTGACCGGGCCGTCCCATTTCGACTGAAAACGCAGTTCCTCGGCGGTCTGGCGATAATCGGCAAGCTGCGAGAAGCTGGCCGGATAGGCTTCGCCCGACACGTTGCTGAGATCGGTCTGCTTGAAGCGATAATAGGAGGTGATCGACGTAACGTCGAACACGTCGCTGGTCAGCGTCGCGGTCAAAATACCGTAACCCGACTTCAGTCGCGAATACATATGGCCATCGCCGGCGTAACGATAATCGGCCTGCGCGACCGTCAGCGGCAGCGTCGCATTGTCCGACCGGCCATTGATCGCACAATCGGCATTGGGGCTCGGCGGGATTCCGTTGGCGGTGAAGGGCGTGGTGCGCCCACCGCCGCAGATGCGTTCGATAATATCGCTCGGGCCGCCATCTTTCTGGTCGGTGTAGCCGGTCTTGACCTGGAAGGTCAGATTGTCGGTCGCATCCCAATCGACCGTCGCACGGCCGCTGTAGGTCCGGCCGCCGCCGCGATATTTGCTGTTGCGGTGGCGCTCCAGACCGAAGGGATCGAGATAGGTCGCTGCCGCAGTGTTGGTGAAGGCGCCTTCGCTTTCAGAGACGCGGAATGCGAGGCGTGCGCGCAGGCCCTCGGCGATCGGGCCCGAGATAAAGCCCTCGCCATATTTTTCCTGCGCTTCGAAGCCGTAACCCGCCTTGAACCCGGCTTCGAACACGTCGCGCGGATTGTTGGTCGATACCGCGATCAGGCCGCCGGTCGCATTCTTGCCGAAGAACAACGCCTGTGGCCCCTTGAGCACTTCGACGCGCTGGACGTCATATTGGCTGAGGCTGATTTCGCGGCCGCGGCTCATCGGCATGCCATCAACGACGAAGGAGACCGACTGATCGAAACCGGCGCTGAGCGCGGTCGAGCCGACGCCGCGCAGGAAGATGCTGGCCGACGAACCCGATGCGGCCTTACCCGCGACCATCGTCGGGACGAGCGACGCCATGTCGCTGAATTCGGTGACGGCATAATTGGAGAGCTGCGCGCCCCCCAGCGCGGTGATCGCAACGGGCGCGTCAATCAGGCGTTCGTCGCGGCGGCGCGCGGTAACGATGATTTCGCCTTCGACCGGCGCATTGACGGCTTCGTCGGCAGTGGGTGCCGGATCGCTGACCTGGGCCTGCGCCTGAGCGGGGACGGCCAATCCGGCCGTAACGATGATCGACGCCAGGCAGGCGTGGCGAATGGCACGAAGCGAAGCACTGCGATTCATGACGGTCCTCTCCAGATAAAAAAGCGGGCCGTCACCTGCGGCCTTGGCCATTAACCTACGCTCATTAGATTTAAAGTCAATCGCTAAAAATAACGTCGTAAGGTTTACGTGGGTGACCTCGATCTGGCTGTTAAGCAGTAATTTTGCTTGGCATGGCGGGCTTGCCCTGGCCCAGAACACGCCGCGCAAAAGCGATGACACCGTCGTTGAAAGCATCGTTGCGGTCGCCCGCGACCATATGGCCGGCACCCGCCACGTCGAGCAGTTGGAGCCGCGGAACCTGCCGGCGAAAGGCTTCAACCCCCGCATCGCTGACGACATCGCTCGACAGGCCGCGCACGAGCAGCACGGACAGGTCCGAAGACGATTCGAGACTATGCGCCGCCTCGCGAACGACGCTTTGATGAAACTCGGACTGCGTTTCGAGAATCCGGGGGTCCCAGTGCCAGCGCAGCCGGCCATCATTCCCCTCGCGCAGATTCTTCATGAGGCCGCGGCCCGCGGCCGGGCGCGCACGCTCAGGATTATAGGCAGCGACCGCATCCGCCGCCTCATCCACCGAGGCAAAGCCATCGGGATGGCCGCGCATGAAGGAAATAATGCGATCGATGCCCCGCGCATCGGGTTCGGGGACAATATCGACAAGGACAAGGCCGGCCGGCTTTAGCCCCTGCGCGATCGCAACGATCGAAGTCGCCCCGCCGAGCGAGGCGCCGACGAGAATGAAAGGCGCGTTGAGGTCGGCAGTCACGGCCGCCAGATCGGCCGCCCGATCCGATAGCGCATAGGCGCCGGTCGGCGACCAGTCGCTTTCGCCATGCCCGCGCGCGTCGAAATTGATGACCTGAAAGCCCTCGGCCAGCAGCCGCTCGACCGCCCTGCTCCAGCTGTGCCGCGTCTGCCCGCCACCATGGAGAAAAATGACCGCCGGCGCGGCCGGGTCGCCGCCCCGGTCGGCAACCAATTTGACGCCATCCTGCGCGACGAAAACCATATGCTGCAAACCGTTCGTCATCGGGGCTCCACTCCTGCTTGCCAAAGCCTTGCGCTCGGCCTTATCTAACATCAATAGTTTTATTGCTAATGGGAGAGAGTGCATGATCCAATTCGACTTCAGCGGCAAGACCACGCTGGTCACCGGCGGCACGCAGGGGATCGGCCTGGGCATCGCGACCGCCTTTGCCGACAGCGGCGCCCATGTGATCATCAGCGGGACGCGCCCAGAGGCCAGCGACTATGCCGACGACCTGTCGCGCTTCAACTATATCCAGGCGCGCCTCGATCAACCTGCCGATCGTGCCAAACTGGTCGAGGCGGCTGGGCCAATCGATATCCTCATCAACAACGCCGGCCAGTCGCATCCCGATGAATATTCGATGGAGGGCTATGGCCGGGTCATCGACGTCAATCTGAATGCCGCGGTCGAGCTTTGCTATCTTTGCCATCCCGGCCTGCGCGAACGCGGCGGAACGATCGTCAATATCGGGTCCTGCGCCAGCTTCATCGCGATCGGCTATGCCCCCGCCTACACCGCCAGCAAGACGGGGCTGCTTGGCTTCACCCGCGCGGTCGCCGACCAGTGGGCGCGTGACGGCGTGCGCGTCAACATGGTCGCACCCGGCTTTATCGAAACGCGCATGACCGCCGGAGTTCGCGAAGATGAGCGGAAGAGCGAGGCGATGCTGCGCGCCATTCCCGCGCGGCGTTACGGAACGCCCGCCGAGGTTGCGGCCGCGACGCTGTTTCTCGCCGCGCCGCAAGCTTCCTATATCACGGGCCAGAGCATCGTGGTGGATGGCGGGCTGTTGATCCGCTGACGATCCAAAACCTTCTTCTTTTAGGCTGGCCCTTCGCCGCCCGCGCTGCCATGAGCAGCTAAAGCAACAGGAAATAGCCGTGGCACGACCTTCGAAACCCCTGATCTCGCGTAGCGGTGCGGCGCAGGCCGCGCTCGACGTCATCGACGAGCATGGTCTTGAAGAATTGAGCCTGGGCCTCGTCGCGAAGAAGCTCGGCGTCCGCCCGCCCTCGCTCTATCATCATTTCAAGGACAAGTCGGAGCTGTTGCAGGAGGTCGCGCGCATCATGCTGGTGCGGATGCCGGTGATCGCGGCGACGGGCCAGTCGTTCGAGGAACAGATTATCGCGCGCTGCGTCGCGACGCGGCAGACCTTGCTCCAACACACGAACGCCGCGCCGCTGATCCTGCGCTACTTCCCCCGCCACATGCTGCTCGCCGCCTATGACCGCGCCACGTCGGAAGAGCCGTATCCGACAGCGATCCAGATGACCGTCCTCGATGCGGTCGAAAAATACACCTATGGTGCCGCGCTGTTCGAAGCATCTGCGCGCGCACGCGGGATCGACCCGATGCCGCCGGTCGATAGCGAAAAATATCCGAGTCTGGCGCAAGCCGTCGCCGACAATCCATTCGACGACGAACAGCTTTTCGTCGAATCGCTGCGGCTCTTTCTCGCCGGGGTGCGCGAACGCATCCGCACGGGCAGCATCGGCCAACCGCTCGAATAACGCGCCCCCTCCCCCCTATGGGACGATATTGCCGAAGATCGCCGAGCTGACCGTCGGCGCACCGGGACCACCCGCGAGCAGACCGATTTTCGCGTCGGGCACCGGGTTCGCCGACTCCCCGCGCAATTGCTTCACCGCCTCGATCGCGGTTCCGATGCCGTGGATGAAGCCTTGCGCGAAATTTCCGCCGCCGGTGTTGGCCGGCAGCTTGCCGGTCGGCGCGATCAGATTGTCGAAGCGGATGACCTCGGCGACATTTTCATAGGTGCAAAAGCCATGGTCGATGAGCGACGCGACGCCTTGGGCGCTGAAATTCTCGTAAAGCTGGACGACGTCGATATCGGCGGGTGACAGCCCGGTATCGGCATAGAGCCGCCGCGCGATCGGGCGGAAGCCGGCGGTCGGATAGAGCGCCTCATCGTCATTTTCGAGCAGGTCGCCCCAGCCCTTTTCGGCGCCGTTGGCGCAGCCGAGCAGATAGACCGGCGGCTTTTTCAGGTCGCGCGCGCGTTCGGCCGACACCATCAAGAAAGCCCCTGCCCCGTCATTTTCACGGCTGCAATCGAACAGACGGAAGGGCTCGGCGATCCAGCGCGAGTTTCGCATCGCGTCGAGATCAAGCTCGCGGCCATAGGCCACCGCATCGGGATTGCGCGATCCATGATAATAGGAAGCGCGGACCAGTTCCTCGGCGACCGCGCGCGAAACGCCATGATGCTCGTACATCCGGTTGGCGCGGATCGCGCAGACCTGTGCCGGCGCAACGATGCCCGCCGCGAGCATATGATCGTTGAGGTGATGCGCCATCACCGCCGCCGACAAGCGCCCGCTCGATCCTTCGACCAGCGCCCGGAAGACGATGACCGCGCTCGCCTGTCCCGATATGATTGCCGCCGCAGCCAACCCGAATGCGCCGGCGATGCCGCCGCCCCCGCCGCCCCAGACCATGCTCGACCATTTAAGCTCGCGCGTGCCGAGATCGGACATCAACCGCACGGGTTCGTTATGGTCGTCGCCATAAGAGACGAAGCCGTCGACATCGGCGGGGTCGAAGCCCGCGTCGGCGCAGGCGTCGATCACAGCCTGAGTCAGAACGCCGCGTTCGGGAAGCGGCGATGTGCCGCGCTTATACTGCCGCACGCCAATGCCCGCGACGGCGGTGCTGCCATAGAGCGGGGTCATGCGTTGCGGCTCCAGATGATCGTGGGAATGTCGCGGTTTTCGACGCGCGTGCTGCCGATACGGCCGCTGATCGCCTCGCCAATCTGCGGGTCGAGCTGATCGGGATCGTCGAGCCGCCCAAGCAGGCGGATATCGCAATCATCGACGGTGGCGACGATCGACACGAACGGCAGGTCGAGCGCTTCGGTAAAGCCAAAGCGATGCCAGGTTCGTGTCCAGGAGAATATCGTGCCCGTCATCGCGCGTTCGATCCACGCGACCTGGATGCTGCCACAAGAGCCGCATCGGTCGCTCGCCGGCCACAGCCAGGTGCCGCAAGCCTCACAGCGCGGCAGCATCAGGGCGCCGTCGGCGAGGCCATTCCAATAAGGCGCGTCGGCGCCGTCGATCAACAACATATCAGGCTGGATTCCATTCGATGGGCAAGGATTCGAGCGCCATCACCGTGCCGATACGAAAGGCATGGCGTTCGCCGGGTGTCGCGCGAAAGGCGGGGATGCGCTTCACCCACTCCTCGGTCAGGATACGCAATTCGGCGCGCCCCAGGACATGGCCGATGCACAGATGCGGTCCCGATGAGAAGGTCAGATGCGCGGTCTTTTTGCGATCGAGGTCAAAGGCGTTAGGTGACGCGAATTTCGCCGGATCGCGGCTGCCGAGGCAAAGGATGTTGAGCAGCATCTCGCCCTCGCGAAACTTCGCCTCGCCGATGTCGCGATCCTTGACCACCAGCCGCGGCGTGTTGACGACCCCGTAGAGGCGTATCGCTTCGTCGGTGAAGGCGGGGATCAGCGACCGGTCCGCGGCAAGCCGCGCCTGCACGTCGGGCATTTGCGCGAGCTGCTGAAAGGCAAAGCCGGTCACATTGGTCACCGTGTCCATGCCGCCGAGGAAGAGCACGAAGCTCATCGCCAAAATCTCGTCGTCGCTCATCGTCCGGTCGCCGACATCGACCTGGATGAAATGCGACATCAGCTTGTCATCGGGCGCGGCTTTTTTCGCCGCGATCAGCGCTTTGAGTTCACCGAGGATCAGTGCGCTGAGACGGCCCAATTCGGCTTCGTCATTCTGCGCCGAGAAGAAATTTTCGGCGAGATGGCGGAAATCCTGAAGCCGTGACAGGTCCATGCCCATCAATTCCATGAACACGCTGACCGGAAAGATTTTCGACACATCAGCCTGAAAGTCGCATGCGCCCTTCGCAGCAACCGCCTCGACCAGTTCGGCCGCCCATTCGCGGATGCGCGGTTCGAGCGCCTTGATCGCGTTCGGTCCGAACATCGGCATCATTGCCTTGCGATACGGCAAGTTTTCGGGCGGATCGAGGCTCAGCGGGATGAAGAAGGGCGGGTTTTCGACACGCGGAATCTGCATTTCGCGGACCGAAAAATGCTCGAAATCGAGGACGACCTGACTAATCGCGTCAAAGCTTTTGACGATCCAATGGCCGCCGTTGAGCCGGGTCCAGAAGATATCGGGTGCGTCGGCCAACGCGGTGGCATAGCTGCCCTGCACATCCTCACCGATGCGCGGATCGGCATAAATGTCGAAATCGAACACCAGATGCGGTGCAATATGCGGCGGCACTGGCGAACCGGCAGCAAGGGGTGCGGTCATCGTACGCGCTCCATATGTTCATGGGCGCCGGCATAGGCTTCGCGCACCGCCGGCTTCGACAATTTCCCGGTCGCGAGACGCGGCAAGGGTTCGGGCGAAAAGGCGACGTAGCGCGGCACCTTATAGTTCGAGAGATTGCAGTTGCAGTGCGCGATCAGCGCCGCGACATCGACCTCGGCCGCAGCGTGATAGACGACAAACGGGGTCTCGCCGAACTTCGCGTCGGGCGCCGCAATCGCGAGCGCCTCGACGATGCCAGGAAATTCGCACACCACCCGCTCGACTTCAGCGGCCGAAATGTTGAGCCCGCCCGAAATGATCAAATCCTTGAGCCGATCGACGAAGGTCAGCAAGCCGCGCTCGTCGAGCGTTCCGATGTCGCCCGAATGAAGCCAGCCCCGCTTGATGACCTTCGCAGTCTCTTCGGGGTTGCGCCAATAGCCCTGCATCATGCCGGGCGAACGCATCAGTATCTCGCCCGCCTCACCGGGATCACAATCGCTTCCGTCGGGACGCACGACGCGCAACTCCATGAAGATGCCGCCCCAGCCGCATTTCTCCGGCTCTTCCAGCGCGAGATGTTCGGGCATCATCGTCGCATTGCCACCGACTTCAGTCTGGCCATAGATTTGCCGGATCGTGATGCCCTTCGCCTTATAGGCGTCGAGCAATTGACGGCTGACCCGCGCCCCGCCCGCGGTCGCAAGGCGGATCGACGACAGATCGGCGTCGGCAAAGCCATCGCAGCGCGCGATGGCCTCGAAAAAGGTCGGCACCGCGCCGAAGCAGTTGATCTTCTCATCCTGCAACAGGCGCAGCATCGCCTCGGGAACGAAGGCGGGTTCCATGAAGATGGTGCAGCCCTGCGTCGTATAATGGATCAGCTGGACGAAACCCGCCGAGGTGTTGAGGGGTGCGAGGCTGATGACGCGCGCGCCCGGCGACGAGGCGGTTTCCTCAAGCGCCCAGTTCGCGGCATAGGCGGTCATCGAACGATTGGTATAGACGACGCCCTTGGGCTTCGCCGTCGAGCCGCTGGTCGCGATGATGACGACCGGTGCATCGGGATCGGGATCATGCGCGACCTTGCCTGGGTCGCCGTGGCGCAGCGCCTCGACCTCGGCCATCGGACGCGGCTCGAGGCCGGCGGCGGTCATATTGCCCACAAACTCGGGCGCGGCGAAGGCAAAGCGCGGCTCGCTCGTTTCGCACAGATCGCGGATTTCGCGCGGGGTGAAGCGAAAATTGACCGGATTGACTATCCCGCCCGCGCGGATGACCCCCATGATCAGCGCGCAATAGGCAAGGCTGTTGGCCGCGCAAATCGCGACGCGGTCGCCGGGTTGCAGCCCGTCGGCCTCCAGCATCGCGGCAACGCGGTCGGACCAGCGCTTGTAATCGCCATAGCTCAGCCGATCGCCGCCTAGCACCACGGCGGGCTGGTCAGGACGCATTCGCGCCCACCATGCAATCGCGCTCGACAAGGTTTGCGCCATATAATCCCTCTCCATCCGGTCTGTCGCCGGTTTGCCAATTACAGCAGCGCTTCGATCGCTTCATAATAGCGGACAATATTCGTCTCGAGCCCGCAATAGATGGTTGCTTCAGGCACGCCCGCATTGAGGCCCGCCTGGCTGATCTCCGCAGCGCGGAAATCCTCGTTGCCGAAAACACCGAGGATCAGTTCGTAGGAGCGCGCGAACACTTCCTCGGCCTTCGGCGTCGTCGCCGGCCCCGGGGTCAGCATGAAATATTCGACCACCGTCCGGTCGGCGTCGCGCGGCATGAGCAGCATGATGCTGGTATAATATTGGCTGGTGATGACGACACAGTTGGGGAAAGCCGTATAGGCGTGGGTCACCAGCTTGTGGACATTCGCCCCCGCATCCTCGTCGAGCATTTCGGGGACATAACCGATGCGCCCCGATACCTGACGGATATTGGGCCCGAACATATCGACGATGTTCGGTGCGTCCTGGAATTTGTCGCCGATCGAAGCCGCGTGGAGCCGCTGGACATGATAGCCCTCGAGAAAGGGTTCGAGCACGACCTTCCAGTTCGCCTTGAGGTCAAACGCCTTGCGGCCATAGACATGCGCAGCGGGGATGCCGATCGCGGTAAAGTCCTCGGCGACCTGGCTCGACAGCTGCGACCAGTCGGCGGCTATGTCGCGATTGAGCTGGACATAGACGATCCCGCCCCACTCGCGCGCTTCGAGTTCGACAAGCCCGCGCTGACTCTTGTCGAGGCCCTCGAACGCCTCGCTCCGCGACACGCCGATCAGCTTGCCGTCGATGCCATAGGTCCAGGCATGATAGGGACAGGTCATGCGGCCCTGTTTGTGGACCGCGCAATCCTCGATGATCTTCGATCCCTTGTGCTGACAGGCGTTGATGAACGCCTTGATCGTGCCGTCGCGGGTACGCGAGACGAGCATCGGGACGCCATAGCTGTCGTTCGCCACAACGCTGCCGGGTTCGAGCAGCGCCGATACCGTGACCGGGACCGGATAGCGACGGAAGATTTTTTCCTGTTCGAGGTCGAAGCGTTCGCGGCCGGTGAAGATCGCATTAGGACGCGTCGCGCCGAAGGGGACGACGACGGCGTCCTTCTCGGCCGGGATTTTGCGGATCGCCTCAATCTGGCTGGGCGTCAGTTCAGCCAGCGTCGTCACCTTGCGGGCGGGGCGCGCAACGTCTGCAACATCGCTCATATCGACGATTCCTCTCCTTATCGTGGCCTGACCCTATTCGACCCTTTACCTAATGACAATAGTTTTTTATGAAGAGCGTATCGACGGGCTCCGTTCGATAGGATGGACCGGAAAAATACCGGCAGATCAAAGGGAAGAGTGTATGCGCTTCGATTATGTCATCTGCGGCGCCGGGGCGGCGGGCTGTGTTCTGGCCTATCGCCTCTCCGAAAATCCGGCGATCCGCGTCGCGTTGATCGAAGCGGGGCCGCGCGACCGCCATCCGTTCATTTCGATGCCCAAGGGGCTGGCCAAGGTGATGCAGGACCCCAAGCATCTGTGGGTCCATATGAGCGAGCCCGAAGCCGCGACCGCGGGCCAGTCCGAAGCCTGGGTGCGCGGGCGCGTGCTCGGCGGATCGACCTCGGTCAACGGGATGATGTATGTGCGCGGCCAGCCCGCCGATTTCGACGCGATCGCCGAACAGTCGAGCAAGGACTGGAGCTGGGAGCATATCGGCGCCGCTTACCGCGCGCTGGAAAGTCACGAACTGGGCGGAGACGAGACGCGCGGCGATGCGGGGCCGCTGAAGGTGTCGATGCCGACGCAGCGCATGCCGGTTTCCGACGCGCAGGTCGCGGCGGGCGAAGCGATGGGCTGGACGCGCAAGGCCGACGTCAACGCTCCCGACGATCAGGTCGCGATCGGCTATACCCCGCGCACCATCTTCAAGGGCAAGCGCCAGAGCGCGGCGCAGGCCTTCCTGCGGCCCGCCGAGAAGCGCCCCAACCTCACCGTCCTGACCGACCGCACCGTCGATCGCATCCTGTTCGCCGGCACGCGCGCGGTCGGGGTCGAGGTCGTCCACAAGGCCGCGCGCGAGCGGATCGACGCGGGCCATGAAGTCATCGTCTGCGGCGGCGCGATGGCGAGCCCCGCGATCCTCGAACGATCGGGGGTCGGCGATGAAAGCCGTCTCGCCGCGCTGGGCATCCCGGTCGTCCATCACAATCCGGCGGTCGGCGAAGGCCTGATCGAGCATCGGGGGATCATTCTGCAGTGGAAACTCACCAAGGCGGCCTTGTCGCAGAACCGGGTGTTCGGTGGCTGGCGGCTGCTGCTCGCAAGCTTGCGCTATTACCTCACCGGCGACGGCCCGATGGCGGCGGCGGCCTATGAGATCGGCGGCTGGTTCAAGACGCGGCCGGGGCTCAACCGCCCCGACGCGCAAATGCTGATCGCGCCGTTCAGCTTTGATATGGAAAAGCAGCGCACCGCGCTGGAGAAGCATCCGGGGATCAACGCCGTCGTCTATCCGCTGCGCCCGACATCGCGCGGCAGCATCCATATCGCGACGCGCGATCCCGATGCAGCCGCAAGCTTCCAGCCCAATTACCGGTCAACCGAAGAGGATCGCGCGGCGATGATCGGCGCGGTGCGGGTGATGCGCGATTATGCGAGCCAGGCGCCGCTCGCCGCGATGATCGACTGCGAGACGATGCCTGGCCCCGCGTTCGAAAGCGATGCCGAGATCATGGACGCTTACGACCGTTTCGGCACCTGCGGCTATCATGCCGTCGGCAGTTGCCGCATGGGCAAAGATACCGCGTCGGTGGTCGATCCCTCCCTCAAAGTGCGCGGTATCGAGGGGGTGCGGGTGATCGACACGTCGATCATGCCCGCAATCCCGTCGGGCAACACCAATGGCCCGACGATGGCGATGGCGTGGCGCGCCGCCGACATCATCCTGCGCGATGCGCCGCAAACAAAGGCGGGTTGAGATGAGCATGACGAGTGAATTGAAGGACGCGCTGGGCGCGCGGTTCGACGGCATGAAGTCCGGCGATGACGGCTGGCAGGCGCTCGCCGACGCCGGCGTCCTCGGCCTGCCCTTTTCGCAAGCGCATGGCGGGCTGGGCCTCGCGCCGCGCGACGGGTTTGCCGTGCTCGAAACGCTGGGCGAACGGGCGACCGCCCTGCCCTATCTCGAATGCGTGTTGCTGGCGGGCGTATTGCTCGACCGCGCCGAAGGCGAGCATGCGGCCGCATGGCTGCCGCGTATCGCGCGCGGCGAAGCGAAGCTGGCGTTCGCGTGGCTCGACGACAAGGATGCGGCGCGCGCAGAAGCCGACAGCAATGGCTGGCGCCTGTCGGGCGGCAAGCTGCTCGCGATCGGTGCGGCCGAGGCCGATGCCGTGATCGCCACCGCAGAGGCCATCGAAGGTGTGGCCGCCTTTCTGCTACCCCGCGATGCAGTCGCGATGAAGGCCTATCCGACGATCGACGGGCGGCGCGCCGCCGACATTTTGCTCGACGACGTATCGCTGCCCGCGGCCGCGCGGCTTGCGCTGACCCCCAACGACATTGCCGAAATCCTCGATCTGGGCGCCGCCGCCATCGCTGCCGAAGCCGCCGCGATCATGGCGCGGTTGGTCACCGACACCCGCGACTATTGTCGTCAGCGCGAACAGTTTGGGCAGGCGATTTCAAGTTTTCAGGCGGTGCAGCACCGGCTGGTCGATATGCACATCGAGGCGCGCCGCGCCGCCGCCGCCGCCGCACTCGCTGCCGATGCGCTCGATCTGGAAGCCGCCGCGCGCGCGAAAGCGATCAGCGCCGCGAAGGTCACGATTGCCGATGCGGGGCGGTTCGTCGGGCAAAATGCGGTGCAATTGCACGGCGGCATGGGGATGACCGAGGAACTGCCGGTGTCGGCGCTATTCAAACGGCTGACGGTGATCGAAAGCGAGTTTGGGACGCGCGATGAACATCTGGCGCGGTATATAGCCCTAAGTTGACAGCTCCTCCCTGTCGCGCAGCGATGGGGAGGTGGCAGCGGCGCAGCCGCTGACGGAGGGGCTATGGCGCGGTCCCTCCACCATCCGCTTCGCGGACGGTCCCCCTCTTCATGCCTTCGGCACAGGGAGGATTGATTGTGGCTAAATCCCCAGCTCGGCCTTCGCCAATATGTTGCGCTGAATCTCGTTCGTCCCGGCGTAGATCGTGCTCGCGCGTTCGTTGAGATAGTGGAGCGGCGCGATCGCCTGCCACACTTCTCCGCTGCAATAATCGTCGGCGATCAGGCCGGGGATCGGCCCGCCGGGCATTGCGACACCGGGCTGGAAGGCGCGCGCCAGCGGCCCGGCTGCTTCGAGCGCCAATTCGGTCACGCACTGTTGCAATTCGGTGCCGAGGATCTTCATCATCGAGGCGTCGGTTCCCGCCGGCGACCCCGCCGACAGGCGCGAAAGAATGTCGCTCTCGAGCCGCGCGAGAATGTCGCAGCGGATGCGCGCCTCGGCAATCCGCGCGTCGAGCAGCGCGCGCGCTGGCCCCGCAGGCTGCGCGGCGACCTGCTGTGCCAGCTCGTCCAGTCCGACCTCGATCTCGGGCGCATAGGCGCTGCCCCCGCGTTCGAATTCGAGCAGATATTTGGCGACGGTCCAGCCCTGGTCGATTTCACCCAATATATTCGCGACCGGCACACGGACATTGTCGAAGAAAATCTCGTTCTGGATATGCTCGCCCGACGCCATGATGATCGGGCGGACCTCGACCCCCGGCGACGTCATGTCGATCAGCAGGAAGGTGATGCCCTGTTGCTTGCGCTCCGCTCTCGTCGTGCGGACGAGGCAGAAGATCCAGTTCGCGACATTGGCGTGGGTCGTCCAGATTTTGGTGCCGGTGCAGATCAGATCATCGCCGTCGCGGACCGCCTTCATCTGCAAAGCGGCGAGGTCCGACCCCGCGCCGGGCTCGGAATAGCCCTGGCACCAGAAATGTTCGCCCGACAGCATGCGCGGCAGGAAGAAGGCCTTTTGTTCGTCGGTCCCGAAACCGATGATCGCGGGGCCGCACATCTTGATCCCCATTGGCGACACCGGCGGCGCGCCCGCGCGGACGCGCTCGCTGGCGAAAATATGATGCTGAACGACGCTCCAGTCGCAGCCGCCATATTCGGTCGGCCAGGCGGGCGCGGCCCAGCCTTTGGCGTGAAGCTTGGCCTGCCACGCCATTTGCGATTCATGGTCGGCATAGACGCTCGTCATCAGCTGGCCCGCGCGGCGAAGCTCGGGGGTCAGTTCGACGGCGAAGAAGGCGCGGACTTCGTCCCGGAACGCTTCGTCGGCGGGGCTCAGCTGCGCCATGTCACCCCGCCTTCGGGATAAAGATCGCCTTGGGCCGCGTGAATTCGAGCAGGCCGGGAACGCCATTTTCCTGTCCAAAGCCCGACTGTTTTGCGCCCGCGAGCGGGGTGAAGGGGGTCGATTGCAGATTCTGATTGATCCAGACTGTCCCGGTGTCGAGCCGGTGCGCGATCGCGGTCGCCGCCGCGATATCGGCCGACCAAACCGCGCCCGCGAGGCCATATTCGCTGTCGTTAGCGCGCATGATAACATCGTCAACATTATCGAATTTCAGCAGCGGCAGCACCGGGCCAAATGCTTCCTCGACGACGACACGGCTATCTTCGGGCGGATTGTCGACGAGAGTCAGCGGGACGAAATAGCCTACATCGGGAACCGGGCCGCCTTCGAGCAATGTCAGTCCCTTGGCGCGCGCATCGTCGAGGAGGGCTCGGACGCGGCGGTATTGGGGTTCGTTCTGGACCGGGCCGTAGCGATTGCCCTGCTCTGCGCCGTCGCCGACGGGGAGTTCCTTCGCCAGTTGGTGGAGGCGGTCGCGCAGCTGGTCGTAGATATCGGCGTGGATATACAGGCGCTTGGTCGCGACGCAGACTTGCGCGGTGTTGTGGAAGGCGCCCTCGAACAATTGCGCCGCGACCGCGTCGACATCGACATCGGGCAGAACGATCGCGGCATCATTTCCGCCGAGTTCGAGCGTAATCCGCTTCAAATCCTTCGCCGCCGACTCCATCACGCGGCGCCCGGTCGCGGTCGATCCGGTGAAGCTGATCTTGGCGAAGCCCGGGTGCGCGGTCATCAGCGGGCCGAGTGCGTCACCGCCGCAGATGATGTTGAAGACCCCCGCCGGGAAGACGTCGCGGATCAATTCGCCGATGCGCAGCGTGCAGAGCGGGGTGAAGGGCGAGGGTTTGAGCACGAGCGTATTGCCCGCCATCAGCGCCGGGCCGATCTTCCACGACGCGAGCAGCACCGGGAAATTCCACGGCACGATCCCGCACACCACGCCGAGCGGCACATGGTGGACCTCGACCCGGCGGGTGTCGCTGTCCTCGGTGACGTCGACCGGGATATCGAGCATTGTCGTCGCCTTCAGCCACATCGCGGCGCCGCGGATTTCGGCCTTGGCGCCGGGGAGCGGGCGCCCCTGTTCGCGGACGAACAACGCCGCGAGTTCGTCGGCATGCGCGTCGATGATGTCGGCGGCCTTGACGAGACACGCCTTGCGGTCGGCGATCGGGGTATCGCGCCACGCGGGGAAAGCGCGCGTTGCGGCGGCGACCGCCGCGTCGAGGTCGGCAGCGGTGGCATCGGGCGCCTGAGCGAAAACTTCACCTGTCGCCGGATTGCGCACATCGATCGTCGCGGCCGCATGGACCGCATGTCCGTCGATCGTCATCGCAAGATTGTCGCTCATTCGTCTCTCCACCACATTGCCGGCCCGCTTATCACAAGGCCTGGTCGTCCATACGGACTTTACAAACTAATGGCGTTAGATAAAAGCGCAACCAGAAAAGCGCAACGGGAGAATGACGGTGTCGGAGGCTGAAATCGAAGGCGGATGCAATTGCGGATCGGTGCGATACCGCGTGGCGGGCGCCCCGCTGGCGGTTGCGGTCTGTCATTGCAGCAATTGCCGCCGCCAGTCGGGCAGCGCCTTTTCGGTCAATATCGTGGTGCGCGCCGATGCGATGGAGCTGACCGGCGAGCTTACCACCTATGAGGATCGCGACACCGAAAGCGGCGCCCCGGTCCTTCGCCAGTTCTGCGCGACCTGCAGTTCGCCGATCCAGTCCTTGTCGGCGGCATCGCCCAAGATCGCAATCGTCAAGGCGGGCACCGCCGACGATCCGGCGCGCTTCACACCCGCAGTGCATGTGTGGACCGCCTCGGCGCTGCCATGGGTCGAAATTCCCGCCGGCCTGCCGCAATTTGAGCGCAACGCGCCATGAGCGTCGATCGCCCGCTGTCGGGGGTGCGCATCGTCGATCTGGTCGCGGGTCCGATGGCACCAATCACTCGCTATCTCGCCGAACTCGGCGCGCGCGTCGATCGCTTCGTGCCGCCGCCGGCGGCGCCCGATGCCGCCGATATCGCCGCCAATGCCGGAAAAATTGTCCATGCCGAAGCGCTGAGCAGCGAAGTCTTGCGGGCCGCCGACATCATCGTCGCGCTGCCCGAAGCGCCGCTAGACTATGCCGAGCTGGCCGCGGCCAACCCGGCGCTCGTCCTGATGCACGTCAGCGATTTCGGCACTGGCAACAGCCTCAGCGACTGGCAGGCGAGCGACGCGGTGCTCCACGCGCTGTCGGGCGGGCTGTCGCGATCGGGCATTCGCGGCCGGGCGCCGCTGTTGCCGCCGGGCGAACTCGCGTGGCAATGCGCGGCGTCGCAGGGCGCTTATGTGTTGGCCGCCGCCTATTATCGCGCGCTGCGTTCGGGACGCGGCGACCTCATCGATTTTTCGGCGCTCGACGGTGCGATGCAGGCGCTCGACCCCGGCTATGGCATCAACGGCAGCGCGACGATGGGGCGCCCCGCGCATCTGCTGTCGCGCGACCGGCCCGCGAAGGGCACGCAATATCCGATTTTTGCCTGCGCCGACGGCCAGATCCGCATTTGCCTGCTCGCGCCGCGCCAGTGGCAGGGCATGTTCCGCTGGATGGGCGAACCCGCAGCCTTTGCGGCGCCCGAATTTGCGAAGATGAACGTCCGCCAGCAGTCGGAAGAATTGCGGGCGGCACTGGGCGCGTTCTTTGCACCGCGGTTGCGCGCCGACCTCGAGGCCGAGGGTCAGGCGCATGGCGTTCCCATCGCGGCGATGTTGAGCTTCGCCGAATTTGCGGCAAGCGAACAGGTCGCGGCGCGAAACGCGCTCACCGAAATCACCCTCGCCGACAGCCGCCGCGTGACGCTGCCCAATGGCGTCCTCACTATCGATGGCACGCGCATGGGTCCGCAGGGCGAAACTGCCGCAGCGGCGCCCCCGGTATCGGGAACGGCGGCGATGGCCCTGCCCTTTGAAGGGCTGAAAGTGCTCGACCTCGGCGTCATCGTCGTGGGCGCCGAGGCAGGACGGATGTTCGCCGATGGCGGCGCCGACGTCATCAAGGTCGAAAGCGCGGCCTTTCCCGACGGATCGCGCCAATCCTATCTGCCCTATGGCCTGTCGACGAGCTTTGCCGCGGGGCACCGGGGCAAGCGCAGCCTGGGGCTCGACCTGCGGCACGAAAAGGGCCGCGCGCTGTTCCTCGATCTGGTGAAACAGGCCGACGTGCTGCTGTCGAATTTCAAGCCCGGCACGCTGGATTCGCTCGGCATCGGCCCCGACCTGCTCGCCGCGACCAACTCGCGGCTGGTGATGGCCGATAGTTCGGCGTTCGGGCCGACCGGGCCGTGGGCGAAGCGGCTGGGCTATGGCCCGCTGGTACGCGCCGCGACCGGCCTGACCGCGATGTGGCGCTATGACGATGATCCCGACAGCTTCAGTGACGCCGTGACGGTCTATCCCGACCATGTCGCGGGCCGGGTGAGCGCGCTGGGCGCGGTCGCACTGCTCATCCGCCGCGAACGCACCGGGAGAGGCGGGGTCGCCAGCGTCTCGCAGGCCGAGGTGATGCTGGCGCAGTTCGCATCGCATCTGGTGGCGCGCGACCTGCCCGAATCGAGCGGCCAACCGTGCGGCGCCTCCATTCTGTTTCCCGCCGCCGGAGACGATGAATGGTGCGTCGTCACGATCCGCGGCGCGGGCGACGAGGCGAAGCTGGAGGCGATCCTGGGCAAGCAGCCGTCCGATCTGCATGACCGGCTGGCCGAATGGATCGCCGCCCGCGACGCCATGGATAGCGCCCGCGCCTTGCAGGCCGCCGGAATCGCTGCGGCGCCGATGCTGCGCGTCGCCGACCTTCCCGATTCCGTCTATGCCCGCGAACGCGACTGCTATCGCCGCGACGCCCATCCCCATCTGGCCGACCCGGTTGTATCGGAACGCCGCGCCGCCCGGCATCGCGACCAGCCGGTGCTGTCGCCCGCCCCTGCCCCCCTGATGGGAGAGCAGACCGGCGCCATTATCCCGGAATGGCTCGATCGGGATGGCGAAGACATGGCCCGCCTGATCGAAGAGGGAATCCTTCATCCCGTCAGCCAGTCCGAACTATCGCAAATTCAAAAGCATCTTGCGAAAGTCGGGCACGATACAAGAGACGCGGCCACAGTCCGGTAGCGCCTATTCCACAGTGGCCGGCACCGGAACATCGCGAAGCATGTCGGCATTGGTGCTGGCTGAAAGCGAAGGCATGTCGTCCGCCTTCGGCGTTTCAGTTCCCGTCGGCTCCCCTGCAAGGGGGATTGCGGGACCAGACAAGGGTTCGGCCGGACGGACCGTGGTTTCGGCTTGGGGAGCAGCAACGACGGCGTCGCGGCTCTTGCCCTTCAGCGCGTCGATTTCGCGCTGGCGCATTTCGAGATAGAGGGTGCGCGTTTCGACGTAAGGATCCAGGCTTTCTTCCTGCAGGCGTTCGATCTCGGCATCATTTTCGATGCGTTCATTGAGCTGCCTGATCACATTTGTCGGAACCGAATAGGCCAAGCGGTCGAAAGGCGCGCCGGCGGTGGTCGGCACGACGAGCAGATCGATGCTGTTGCCGACCATGTCGCGCAAAGTTGTCGGCCCGAGAAGCGGAAGGTAGAAATAGGGGCCGGGCTCGACGCCGTAAAAACCCAATGTATTGGCAAAGCCATTGCGGCGATAGGGCAGGTCGAACGGCTTCGTCTTGGCGACATCGAAAAGCCCCCCGACGCCAAAGGTCGTGTTGACGACGAACCGGCCGAGCGTCTCGACGGCTTTGCCAATCTTGAACTGCAACAGAAAGTTCAGGAAATTCACGGGCTCAGTCAGGTTCCGCAGCGCATTGCCAAGCCCGTCACGAACAGGTTCGGGGACGATGCCCTGATAGCCCGAGGCGACCGGAGCGACGAGCGCCCTGTCGACCGACTGAACCATTCGATACGACGTGATATTGACGTCTTGCATCGGATCGCCCGGCGGTGCCTCTCCCCGTGCGGTCACCACAATATCATCCGGCGACGACGGCATCTCAGCCGACGGTTCATCACCGACTGTTGCGGGCATATCCGAAACGGGAGGCGGGGTGATTTCGACTGTTGGCACGACCACCGGCGGCACCGGCTCCGCCTCGACCCGCCGCGGTTCGACTGTTACCAGACTTTCGGGTGCAATATCGGCAGGAGCAGGCTGTGCCCCGGACAGCAAGAGAAACGCAGCGACGGTCGTAATACTCATCGCGTCTGAAATCCCGCTATCACGAGATTCGTGAGCGTCGCTCGCATATGTCAAACTCCTGCCCGGGCCGTCAGCCCGAAACCATGACCAAAGGGCGCCCCTCCCCTCCATCCAACGCTGTTAAACCCGCTATCGCGGACAAAGCTGCTTTACCCGTCCCTTATCAAGAAGGAAGCGGAAAAAGAAACCATGGCTGCTGCACAAGCCCGGTGCATCGGTCAGCGCACGGAACGCTGACCATATTATCATCGTCGATACGCCGTGGCGGCACGGGTCAAACCGGCGGCACACCGAGGTTTGCGGTGTCACCGGACACCTCCACCGCCACCGCAGTGCCAACCGGATCGGAGCAAGGACCGGCGAAGGTCAGCAGCAAATCCGGTCCACGTCGCTGCAAGGTGACCGGACTGCCATCGCCGAGGCGCAAGGCGGTGCCCATGATGGACAGATGCTTCACCACCAATTGAGTGGATGAAATGGGGCCCTTGAAGATCAAATTCACGCGTCCCGGCGCGGCGGTAAAGCGCACCGCCTGTCCACATTCGGTCTCGCCATCCGATTGCGTCCACGGCCTTGTGCCATAAATCGCGTCGCCGTTCGCGCGCAGCCAGGCGCCAAACTGCTTGAGTCGGCGGAGCTGTTCGCCCGGAATCCCCGCATCGGTCGCGCGCGGCCCGACGTTGAGCAACAGATTGCCGTTGCGCGACACGGCATCGATGAAATCATGGATCAGCGTTTCGGCGCTGGCATAATCGGCTTCGCTATCGTTGCGGTTGAAGCCGAAGCTATGGCTCATCCCGCGGGTCGCTTCCCATTTCTTGACCTGAATTTCGGCGAAGGCGGCATATTCGGGGGTGCGAAAGTCGCTGTGCGGGACCGGCGGCGGGATGATGCCCTTGGAATCCTCATCGCTCAGCTTGCTCAGCGCCGCTTTGAACTTGCGATCGACATAGCGCCGCATCGGCGGAAATTTGAGCAGGTCGCGCTGCAGGCTGCCGGCGACCCAGCGGTCGTTGACCACCCCTTCGGGCACCGCGCGATAATAGTCGGCGAACAGGCGGTACAGGGGACCGGGCCGGGTCGGCCATGAAATGTCATTCCACAGCACCGATGGCTCGTAACGGTCGATCAGTTCGCGAACCTGCGCCATCGCATAGGCCGGATAGTCGCCGCCGGGGGTCGATGCGATAAAGTCGCCGAGCGTCCGCATCGGACGCCGGTTGAAGGTCCAGTCGATCCCGCCCGAATAATAGACCCCGAAGCGCAGGCCCACAGCGCGTACCGCTGCGGCGAGTTCGCCGACGAGATCGCGCCGGGTGGTCCAGTCCTTCTGATGCCGGTTGGCGACTTCGCTCGGCCAGAGGCAAAGCCCGTCATGATGTTTGGTGACGAGCACGACATAGCGCGCGCCGGCGTCGCGAAACGCCTCGGCCCAAGCGGCGGGGTCCCATTGTTTCAGCCCTTCCTCGAACGGCTGCTTGAAGTCGGTGTAGGGCGCGTCGCCGTAATTTTCCGCGTGAAACTCGGCCGAGGGCGTTCCCGGTACCTTGATCGCGTTCCAATACCATTCGGTATAGGGCGCCATCGCGACGGCGCGGTCATAGTCCTTGGAAAAAGCCTCGCCGATCGAGCCGCCGCGCGGGGCGAAAGCCGGAATGGCGAAGGCGCCCCAATGGATGAAAATTCCGAATTTGGCGTCATGATACCAGTCAGGCACAGCGCGCGCATTGAGATCGGACAGCGCGGAACCGGCGGCGGCCATCAGTGGGCGCTCCCGCATTTTGATAAGCCCGTCGAGCGGAGCCGTCCGTCCATCCTGTCTCTCCCACTATCCCGCCATCTTCATCGTGGCGCCCGTCGATTCACAGTTGATTCTATCGTCATAGAAAAATCAATCTTATAATTGCAATGTAGGGAAGATCTGGAGCCGCGCGGACCAACTCTCCCCGCTTGCCAGAGGGATAGGATGGCGTCGTCAATCCTTGAAAACCCGCGCAAATGCACCAGAATGACATGGATTTTCCCGCAAATGACGCATGTTCAATATATGGTTATAGACTAATATATAAAACACCGATAACAATGTCTCCGGGGGGATGCTGTGAGGGCATTTCGCTGTAAATAGCGTGGGATCCGTATCAGCGGGCCCATCGCGCCAATAATCGACCAGCAGGATCGCTGGCGGCGGGAGAGGCGTGGTATGCGAAATAATTCTTGGATGTTTGCGAGCGTCGCATTCATTGCGATGCCGGTTGCAGCGCAGACGCAAGGGACGGCACCGGCGGCGGATCAAACCGCAGCCACGGAGGGGGCTTCGGGCCTCGCCGAAATCGTCGTCACCGCGGAAAAACGCAGCGTCAATTTGCAGGATGTGCCGCTGGCCATATCGGCCTATACCGCCGATGCCCGCCAACTTGCCGGCATCACCACGCTTCAGGATGTTGCGAATTTCACCCCGGGGCTCAGCTATTCGGCGAGCAATGACCGCGTTTTCATTCGCGGCATCGGACGCCAGACCAACACCAATGGCAGCGATCCCGGTGTCTCGACCTATACCGATGGCATTTACGATGCGTCGACCAGTTCGATCGCCGCGTCCGATTTCTTCATCGAGCGCATCGAAGTGCTGCGCGGCCCGCAAGGCACGCTGTACGGGCGCAATTCGATCGGCGGTGCGATCAACGCCATTTCCAAACGGCCGACCGACGAGTTTCAAGCCGATTTGCGCGGCACCGTCGGCAACTACGGCCTCTACACGGTGGAAGCCGCGGTTTCAGGGGAGCTGACCAACGGGCTGCGTTCGCGGCTGGCGGGGGCTTTCTCCAACCAGAACCGCGGCTATTTCAAGAATGACGCGGGCGGAGTCAGCGAAGGCGGCCGCGGCAAGCGCCGTTATGTGGAGCTCCAGCTGGAGGCCGATCTCGGCCCCGATATCGTCGCATGGGCGAAGGTCTTCACCGGCAGCACCGACCTCAATCCGCGCAATCTCAACCGGATCGGCGCCTATGATTTCGCCCCCTACCCCACCGGGTCGATCACCCCGGGCGCGGGCTTTGGCTATCTGATCCCGGGGGTCGTCGCGCTCGATCCCAGCCCGCTAACGCCGGGCGCGACCAACATCAGGCATTTCAGCGCCGACACGACGCAGACCGAAAAGATGCGCGGCAATTTCGGTGCTGCCGGCGACATTAAATGGAGCCTGCCGGGCTTCGACGTCCGCCTGCTTGGCGGCTATCAGAAATATCGCATCGACAACATCTACGAGCTCGATGGCACCAGCGTGATTTCCTATGATTTTCCGTCGGCCTCCGTCGGTCTCCCGCCGCTCACCGTCTTTCCGTCAACGCAGCTTGGCCTGCACAACAAGAAAAGCTTTGGCAGCGGCGAACTCAACCTAACGTCCAACACCGACGGGCCGTTCCAATGGGTCGCCGGCGTCTATTATTATCAGGAAAAGCTGGCGCAGGAATCGCACTTCAACGCGCCCAACCAGTTGCAGCTTCGCGCGCCGATCAATGGCCCGGCCAACCCGCTCGGCGATTTCGTCTATGCCGCGTCGACGCTGACCACCAAATCCGCCGCCGTGTTCGGCCAGGTCGATTACCGGATCACCGACACGCTGCGGCTGACCGGTGGACTGCGCTACACGCACGACAAGAAGAGCGGCGACGAATTTTTCCGTATCGTCTGCCTCGGCTGCGTCCCGGGTTTCACCCCCGATCTCGCGGGCTCGTTTACGCCTGCGTTCGACATCACCGCGTCGCAAATCTCGCTCGCGGCCGCGCCGGGTATCGCCTCGCCCGTCACGATCGATCCGGCGACGGGCATCGCGCGCCGCGGTCTGGCGAACAGCTGGGATGCGGTGACCGGCACCGTCGCGGTCGAATGGCAACCGACCGAGGATCAGCTGGCTTTCCTGCGCTACAGCCGCGGCTATAAATCGGGCGGTTTCAACGCCGGGGGCATTTCGGCGCTGCCGCAGACCGGGGCCGAGCATATCGACGCCTTCGAAGCCGGGTACAAGCATACGATCGGCAAGCAGCTGCGCGTCAATCTGGCGGGCTTCTATTATGACTATCAGGGGCTTCAGGTGCCGCTGACCGTCTCGCAACCGGGCGGCGCGCAGCTCACCCAATTCTTCAACCTCGCCAAGTCAAAAAGCTATGGCGCCGAGGTCGAGGTGGCTTGGCAACCGGTGAATCCACTGCAACTGTCGTTCAACTATGGCTTTGGCCATTCGCGGATCGACGACGGATGCTGCTTTGTCGACGGTCAGGATCCGCTCGCGATCCAGCCGGGCGCACAGCCATCGGGCCCAGCCGTCGGCATCCAGCAACCGCAAAGCGTCGACGGCGCACGCCTGTCCGACACGCCGCGCCACAAGATCGCGCTGAACGCGATGTACAGCATCGCGTTCGAGCCGGGCACCTTCTCGCTGTCGGGCAATTATGTCTGGCGCAGTTCGGCGTACAGCAACATCTTCAATCGCGATTATAACCGCATGCCGTCGTGGGATCAGGTCGACCTGCGCGCGATCTGGTCGGGTCGCGACGACCGCTACCGCGTCATCGCCTATGTAAAGAATCTGTTCGACAGCACCGGCTATGACAGCGCGCTGGGCAATCTGCTCGCCTCGTCGCCGACGCTGGCGGTCGCGCAAAGCTATTCGCTAACGCCGCCGCGAACCTATGGCGTCCAGATCGAATATCGGTTCCGATAGGCGCGGCGGGTGGCAAACTCCCCCTCGCGTCCCGCCGGTGCGCTGCCGCTTTCGACGCGGCTTCTCTATGGATCCGGCACGATCGCCTTCGGCGTCAAGGATCAGGGCTTCAACGCGCTGTTGATGCTGTTCTACAATCAGGTCGTAGGGCTTCCCGCTGCGTGGGTGGGGTCGGCGATCATGATCGCGATGATCGCCGATGCGCTGTTCGATCCGTTGCTGGGGCAATATTCGGACAATGTACGGACGCGCTGGGGGCGGCGCCACCCCTTCATGTATGCGGCGGCGCTGCCGATCGCGGCCTCTTATCTGCTGCTCTGGATGCCGCCCGAAATGCCGCACGGCGCGCAATTTGGGTGGCTGGTCGTCACCGCGATCATCGTGCGCTTTTCGATCAGTCTCTATGAAATCCCGTCGACCGCGCTGCTCGCCGAATTCACCAGCGACTATGACGAGCGCACCAAGCTGGTCGCCGCGCGCTATTTCTTTGGCGTGTGCGGCGGCATCGGGATGACGGTCGTGACCTTCGGCTATTTCCTGCAACCGACCCCGACGCAGCCCGTCGGGCATCTCAACGTCGGCGGATATGTCACCTATGCGTGGGTGGCGGCAGCGATCATGTTGGTGTCGGTGCTGATCTCCTCCCTTGGCACACAAAAGGAGGTACTGAAACGTCCGCCGCCACCGCCGGCCGTCAAGCTTCCGGTCGGGCAGATGCTGCGCGAGATGCTGGGGATATTGGTGCATCCGGCCTATATCTCGATCCTGCTCGCGAGCCTGTTCTTCGCGGTGGCGTCGGGGCTCAACATGTCGCTCGCGGTCTATTTCTCGACCTATTTCTGGGAATTGAGCGCCACTCAGATCGCCACCGTGGCATCGAGCAGCATTGTCGGCATCATCCTCGCCTTCGTCGTGGTGCTGCCGCTGTCGGCGCGCTTCGGTAAAAAGCCATCGGCGATGCTGATGTTCGGCCTGTCGCTGCTGTCGAGCGTGACGCCGTTGATCCTGCGCCTGACGGGCCTGTTCCCGGTCAACGGCGATCCGCTGCTGATCTGGCTGTTGATGGGGCAGCTCGCCTTCGGGATGATGACGACGATCGCGGGCGGAATCCTCGCGGTGTCAATGGTCGCCGACGTGACCGACCAGATCCAGCTCGAGACCGGCCGCCGTTCCGAAGGGCTGTTGTTTTCCGCCGCCACGATGGTCAACAAGGCGATATCGGGCATGGGGATCATGCTCGCGGGCCTCTTGCTGGCCTTTGTCAAATTCCCTGAGAATGCACAGCCCGGCCATGTCACCGCCGACACGCTGCGCGGGCTGGCGAGCATCTATATGGGAGTGCTGTCGATCGCGACCATCATCGCGATCATCTGCCTCGCCTATTATCCGATCAGCCGGTCGCGCCATCTGGAGAATATCCGGCAGCTGGGCGAGGCGGCGGCGGAGTGATGGGGTGGGTTGGCGTTGTCAGGTGCTCTTTTCACGCGTCGGGCGCGAAATCAGAACCGTTCCAAATCCGTTCGTGCCGAGCTTGTCGAAGCACCCCTCTTTTCTCTTTTGTCGCGGAAAGAAAGAACGGCCCTTCGACAAGCTCAGGGCGAATGGTTCATAGGGTCGGAGACTGTTTTAAAGCGCCTCACGCCGGATCAGCGGCAAGCCGCCAGCGAGTAGCGCCTCGGCGGCGTCGAGCAGCCGCTCATTCTCGGCGACCAGATCGCCTGCCCTGCCGCTCTCCATCCAGCTGTCGAACGCCATGCGGCCGCCCGCGACCAGCATCGCGGCGGCCATTTGCGCGCGGCGATCTTTCGCCGGGTCGATGCCAAGCTCGTCGGCAATATAGTCGGTCATCAAATCGATCTGAAGCCGCTGATGCCCATACCATACCGGCAAGAGCTCGGGCTCTCCGGCGAGTGCGCGCCCGAGGTTGATCTGACCATCCCCATCGCGTTCATAGGCGTGCGCGATCCGCGCGACCTGATTACGCCAGAAGGACAGCACCGGCACGCCTTGCGCGCGCTGCATCGTAACGACCTCTCCGAAACGCTCCCCTGCCCGGACCGCGATCGCGGCGGCGAGTTCGCGCTTCGACGCAAAATGGGTGAACAGGGTAGTGATGTGGATGTCGGCCGCATCGGCAATCGCCGCCATCGTCGCATCGCCATAGCCGAGCGTCACGAACAGCCGCCGTGCGGCCTCTTCGATACGCTGGCGCGTCCGCGCTTTCGCCGCGGTTCGCCTTGGAAAACTGACTTTGGATGCTTCGCTCATGCCCGGATTATAATCATTGCAGCGCGAAGCGCCAGCTATATAAGTTGATCATTCTATTCTTATAGTGCAATCTCGAAAGAGATGAACAGGGAGGCTATGGCCATGATCGACGTGTCGATGCGAAACGAGTTTGAAAAATGGGTCGAAACGGGTCGGCCACCGCTGGCGGAGGAGCCGGCACTGGGGCTCGCCGCGCTGATGACGACCGCAGCCTTTGTCGATCCCGTCGCGCAGGTGCCGATCTTCGACGCCATCGCGGCGGCCACCGCAGCGACCAGCGACGGCGCCGAGCGCGCCGCGCAGATCACAGCGGCTTTGCCATGGGTGATCGACGGCAAGCCGCGCATCGCGCTGCCGCGCGCCTTGTGGGACGCGTTCTGGACCATCATTGAGCGACCACGGTCGACAGAGGATGGCGAACTCGACCTGACGCTGGCCGTCGTCGCGCTCGGCCATCATTATGACCAGCGGATGATCGATGGCTGCGAGGCCGCACTGCTTGAATTCGACGGGGTCCACGACCTCATCGCCCAGCCCGAGGTGCGGTTGACCACCGCCGATCTCGAAAGCCATGCGACCGACAGCCTCGCCAAGGATCTGCTGTCGATGCTCAACGCCAATGGCTATGACATTGAGGTGATCGACGCCGACACCGTCGTCCTGCCCGGCGACTATCCGGCGCAAAACCGCACCAACCGCCGCATCCTCCAGCTTCACGATATCTGGCATCTCGTCGGCGGCTATGGCTTCACGCCTGCAGGCGAAGTCGCGATTTCGGGTTTTCAGATGGCGCAGTTCGGCCAGAATTACTCGACGCGTTTTCTGGCGACGGTGGCAACCAAGGCCGCGGTCGATGCGCCGGAACTGATCGACATATTGCTGACCGTGATGTTCGACGGCTGGCGGCACGGCCGCGCCACCAAGGAACTGATCGCGGTTCCCTGGCACCAACGCATCGCCGATCCGATCAGTCGCATTCGCGCAGACCTGAACATTCAGCCGATCGACAGCGACGCGGTGCGGATGATGGAAGCCTTCACGCCCGCGGTGTGAGTTGGGGGCGCCCCGGTGGGCGCCTCGCATCACTCGGCCGGAACGGGGGCTGCCGACGGGCGATATTGCGCGGCGTCGGTGGTGAATTCGGCGTGGCCATAGCTGACGAGCTGCGCCTTGAGCTTCGCGACCAACCGGCGGTCGGCAATGCCGCGCACTCCGGGAATATAGGCCGCGAGTGCGTAGAGGCGCATCCGGGCATAGATAAACAGTCCCGCGACCGCCGCGAGCGCGACATCGCCCGAGGTCAGCTTCACGCCGATCGACGCCGCCTTTGCCTTGTCGCCGCCCATGAAGCTTTTGACGAAGAACAGTTTGGCAAAAGCCAGCTCGAAGATCTCATGGACGCGTGCGCCCCGCGAGTCATCCGGTCTCAGATCGGCCGCCATCGTCGCGCGCAGCAATTCGCCGCAGGTGCTGTCGTCATAGCCGCTGCGCAATGTGCCGCTGCGGGCGTTCATCAGGTTGACGATGCCCTGCGGCGTATCGGCAAGCAGTTCCTCGGGCAGGCCGAGCAGGAAGCAGCGATAGCGCGCAAGTTCGACCATCGCGCGTTCGCGCGGCGTGAACTGGGTACGCCCCTCCTCGATCATCTTGTATGACAGAAGGAAGACCGAAATCAGCCCCGCGGGCATCTGGTCGACCTGCGGAATGGGGATGCCATAGACGCCCATGTCCCAGTCCTTCGGTCGCCGCAGCACGTTCGCGCGCACCATCGAATGCATCAGCCGGACCATCGCCGCCGATTTGAAGCCGGGACCAAAGCGCTCCAGCGCGCCGGGCAGCACCGAGGTGGTGAAGAAGGTCGCGGTATCCTTGACGCGCCGCCCAGCCGTCTGACTCGACAGCGTGCCGGTGACCGCCATCGGCAGCGCGGCATATTTGTTCATGAAGGTCGCGATGAAGGCGCCGCGGATGATGAAAGGGCCAAGGTTCGCCGCCGCATTGCGATCGACCCGCGCGCCCTCCTCGACCAGCTTCATGTCGAGCCAGTCGGGAATACGCTCCATATCCTTGATGAAGGCGACGAGCTCGGGCGGTGCGCCCGGCACATTCTCGACACCATGGTCGCAGGCGTTGGTCAGCATATCGACCAGCGCACGAAAGCCATGTTCGCGCATCAGGGCAGCATAGGCGTCCGCGGTGACATCGCCGATCATCGTATAGGCACGGATGAACTCGACCCGGTCGGCGTCCGCGAGCAGCGCATCGCGGTCGCGATCATATTTCCCCGACAGAGCGGTCGCATCGCCCGGCGTCGCGGTAAAGCGTTCGGGGATGGCGCGAAAATCGACCTTCCCATACATAGCGGGCACGCGTTCGCGTTGCGATTCCACCCTGGCCCAAAGATTGTCGAGCGCCGCACGTGTCATCAATGTCCATCTCCCTCTCGACGAGATGGCGCCCCTCATATATATCAGTTGATATAAATTCAAGCGAAACGGACGAAGCCCTTGCCGATGGCCCGCACGACAACCCCGATCACTCCGCTCCGCACCGCCGCCGACGGCTATCGCAAGGGCGAGGAGACGCGCACGCGCATCCTCGACGTTGCGCTGACCGCCTTTGGCAACAGCGGCTTCGCCAGCGTCACGACGCGGCAAATCGCAAAGGAAGCGGGCGTAAACCTGCCCGCCCTCACCTATTATTTCGGGAACAAGCGCGGCCTCTATCTTGCCTGTGCGCACGCGATCGTCGCGCGCTATCGCGAAGGCATGGGTGCGGTGGCCGAAGTATCTTATGCGGCGCTCTGCGGACCGCTGACGCCCGATGAAGCTCGCACCCTGCTCAAGCGTCTGTTCGCGGCGCTCGCCCGCTTCCTTCTCGCGGCACCCGAAGCGCAAAATCCGTCGCTGTTCGTCCAGCGCGAGATCGCGAGCCCCGGCCCTGCCTTCGAAATTCTCTATGCCGAGCTTTGGCGCCCGGGGATCGAGCTTGCCACCAATCTGATCATCCAGACGGCGAACGGGCAACTGGCAGAAACCGAGGCGCAGGTGCGTGCGATCCTGATGATATCGAGCCTGACGGGCTTCCTCTCAGGGCTTCCCGTGGTCGCACGCACGTCAGGCAAAGCCGATTACACCGCGCTCGTCATCGCCGCACTGGAGGGGCAGATCGATTCCCTTGGACGAGGAAATTGACGGCTTTTGGCAAGCGCGGTGCAATCGGAAGTGGCAGACAGGCTGCGCAGTGTGAGATAATGGCTGCACACCCGGCGTTTTGTCGGCACTGAACCAGAAAGAAGTGCCGGCCCAGCACTGGCGTTAAACAATTTTGTTCAAGGAAAATCATGTGAGCGACGAAGTCGAATGGTGGGAATATGATGACGCGGCGGAGATGGCGGCAGCAGTAGCAGGCGATATCGGCTTCATCATCGAAAGCGCGATCGAGGCGCGCGGTGCCGCGGTGATCGCGCTCGCTGGCGGGAAGACGCCCGTACCCATATACGAAAAGCTGTCGTCTGCGAAATTGGACTGGAAGCGCGTGACGATCATCCCCGGAGATGAACGCATCGTGCCGCTGGGCGACCCGCTCAGCAACGTGACGGTCCTCGCCAAATATTTCTTGCCCAAAGGCGCGCGCGTCATGCCGATCGTTCCGAACGCGATCGCGGACTATAAGGCGGCTGGACGTTCTGCTGACGCACTGATGCGCGATCTGCATTGGCCGCTCGATCTATGCCTCCTCGGGGTAGGAAATGACGGACATACAGCCTCGATTTTCCCAGGCCCCGATTTCGACGAAGCCGTAAATGGCCCAAAAGATACCCGGGCGCTGGGCGTGATGCCGGATCCCATGCCTGGCGATGCACCGGTTCCACGCGTCACCCTCAGCCTTGCTGCGATCACCGAAGCGCGCGCCCTGATAATCGCCGTGCGGGGCGACGAAAAGCGCGCTGTGATCGAGACCGCCATCAAGCAGGGGCGGACCTCGGCCTATCCCATAGGGCGCGCATTGGCTGGTACAGAGCTGCCCGTCGATATCCATTGGGCGCCAGGGTGAAGGCTGACGGCGCGGTAACGCTCAGGGCAAATTAGGACCGTTTGCGGACCGCCCGCTTTTGGGCGCAGATCGTGAACAGGCGGCTTTGCGCGCCGGCCACCGGTTGCAGATGAGCTTCAAACGGGGCTCGCGCAACCGGGCCAAATTCCCGTCCCCACATCCGGAAATGCGAATGCGTTGCATTAGTTAGTGGTCCGTGCCACTAGGCGCCGGTCATTCGAAGGGGAACGCCGTGCTGCTGCAACTTCCGGGTGGCGCCGTCCTTGCATTGGCCGGCGCGCTCCTGTTTTACATTTCGGCATCGCATCAAAGGCTCGTTCCCGCCTTTGGATCGAAAGTGGCCGCCCGGAGTGGCGGGCTCCTGGCGCTTATCGTTTCCGCAATCCTGCTATCCCGAGCGCTCAGCGCCACCGTGACCGGCCCCCACCGAGTGGTCCGGGTGGATTGTTAGTGCATTGACGCCTCCCTCGCCAGTGTTGGCCGTAGGTGGAGCGAAGCGGAACCGGAGGGCAACACTGGCGAGGGAACGGCCTCCGGCGCCGGTGGCCGATATCCCAGCGAGCTGTGCGGCCGGACGGTGTTGTAATGTCGCCGCCAGGCCTCGATCAGGATCCGGGCCTCGGCGAGCGAGTAGAAGATTTCGCCGTTGAGCAGTTCATCGCGCAGCGATCCGTTGAAGCTTTCGCAATAGCCATTCTCCCAGGGCGATCCGGGCGTGATGTAGAGCGTCTTCACACCGACCTTCGCCAGCCATTCCTGCACTGCCGTGGCAATAAACTCCGGCCCATTGTCAGACCTGATATGCGCTGGTGGCCCGCGCGTGACGAACAGTTCGGCCAGCGCCGCCAGCACGTCGTCGCTCTTGAGTTTACGCGCCACGGGCAACGCCATGCACTCCCGGCTCGCCTCGTCGATGATCGACAGGATACGATATTTGCGACCATCGTGGGTGCGGCCCTCGACGAAGTCGTAGGACCAGACATGGCCGGGATACTCTGGCCGAAGCCGGATGCACGATCCGTCATTCAGCCAGAGCCGCCCGCGTTTCGGTTGTCTTTGCGGCACCTTCAGCCCCTCGCGTCGCCAGATGCGCTCGACTCGCTTGCGGTTCACATGCCACCCCGCATCGCGCAGCAACGCCGTCACCCGGCGATAGCCATAACGACCATATTGCCGCGCCAGCGCAATGATATCCTCGGTAAGAGCCGCTTCGTCATCTGCCCCGCGGGGCGCCTTGCGCTGTGTCGATCGGTGCTGCCCGAGTACGCGGCAGAGCCGCCGCTCGGACACCGGAATCATCGTTCTGATGTGGTCGATACAGCGCCTTCGGCGCGCGGGGCTCAGAAGTTTCCCCGGGCAGCTTCCTGCAATATCAGCTTGTCCAAAGTGAGGTCGGATATCGCACGCCGAAGCCGAAGATTCTCCTTCTCCAGGTCCTTCATCCGACGCGCCTGGTCGGTTTTCAGGCCGCCATATTCCTTGCGCCACCGATAATAGGTCTGCTCGCTGACCGCGATCCGGCGACACGCTTCAGCCGTCGTGGCGCCCTGCGCCAGCACAACCTCCGCTTCACGCAGCTTGCCAATAATCTCTTCCGGGCGATGCTTCTTGCTCGGCATTCATAATCTCCTTCGTAATCCAAAATATCATCAATTTTGGACCACTCAGAAGGGGGCAGATCATCATGATGTCGTCAGTCCATTGATAGCTGATATTGGCGAGCCAGTTCAGGCGCGTGAATTTGCGCGTCAGTTCGCGCGGCGCGGGCGGTGTCGGCGATGTCTGGATCAGATGCTTCTTGTCCTCAGTATAGCGGATGCCGCCGGTGACGCTCAGCCGGTTGTCGAGCCCGCCGGGTTTCCAGGTCAGCTGGCTGAACGCCGCGGCCGAGCGCGAGACGTGGCGATAAGCCAGGAGCGTTTCGAGGTTGAGCCCGATGCTGTTCAGCGTGATCCCCGGCCCGATCGGCAGTGTCGTGGCTCCGGGGATGACGGCGCCCACCGGCAGGATCGCCGTGAAGCCCTGCGGATTGACTTCGGTCGCGCGCTCGCGGAAATAATAGGCGCCGACGACATATTCAAATTCATCGCCGATCGAGCCGATCAGGTTGAGCTCCTGCGAGAATTGCTTTTGATGGCGTTCGTTGCTGGTGTGGAACAGGTCGATCGGCGCAACGCCAAAGGTCGGGACGGCGACGACGCCAAGCAAGCCGCCATTGCCGTCGAGATCGGACCCGTCGATCTTGTTGTCCCACTGGCGAAAGCCGGTGATCGAGCGCAAGGTCGCGTCGCCGATTTCAAGGTTGAGGGTCAGCGCATGTCCCTTCACCCTGTCGCTCACATTGCCGTCGCGATCGAGCCGGACCTCCGACAATCTCTCGGACGAGACCTGCGGCGCGGTGCCGCCGAAGGCCGGCGAGAAGCTGATATAGTCGAGAATGTCAGGGCGGATAGCGCGCAACTGAAAGGCGTTCGCCCGGCCGTTGCGGTCGCTATAATCATAGACATAGTCGGCGGTAAAACCCGTGCCGCGATCGAAGCGGATCGCGGCGCGAACCGCGTCGGTGTTGCGGGCCCCCGGATCGCGCTTGTTGGATGGCTCGAGCAGATTGTCGACCGTGCCGTCGCGTTGGCTATGGAAATAGCCGAGCTTCAGCGCCAGCCCGGTATCGCCCAGCACGCCGGTGTCGAGCAGCGCCTTCACCGTCATTTCGTCGAAGCTGCCATAGCCGACCTGCAGGCGCGCGCCGAAATCCTTCGCGGGCTTGGCCGAGATCAAATTGACCGCGCCGCCCGTCGTGTTGCGGCCATAGAGCGTGCCCTGCGGCCCGCGCAGAACCTCGACGCGCTCGAGGTCCATCATGTCGAACAGCGCGCCCGCCGAACGCCCGACGATCACGCCGTCGACATAGAGCCCCACGGCCGGATCGGCGGTCAGAATCGGGTCGTTGTCGACGATGCCGCGGATCGAAATCGAAGGATTGGCCGTCGCCGCCGGGGTTTCGGCGATAACAAGGTTGGGCGCCGCGCCACTGAGCGACGCCACGCTGGTGATGCCACGCTGTTCGATCGCCTGTGCGTCGATCGCGGTGATCGCGAGCGGGGTGTCCTGAACATTCTCCGCACGTTTTTGCGCCGTGACGATGATTTCACGAAGCCCTTCGGACGCGGTGCCCTCGGCCTGCTCGGCCTGCTGCGCCTGTGCGGCGCCGGTCATCCAGGGTGCGATCAACGCAACGGCTGCGATTTGCGCGCGATGATAGGTGCGTAGCTTCATTAGTCCATCCCTCCACTTTGCCATTTTCTGCGTATTATGTGATATTTTTTGTCAAAAAATCACATCATGCGTATTTATTGCAACAAATAACTACGCAATCAGCCAATAAGGCGCAGGCGGCCGTCAGGAGGGACGGCAATCAGCAAGAGGGGACGGCAACGCCATCCCCTTCCATTTCCGTAACCGCTTCAAATCCCCGGCTGTTCTTTGGGAATATGGACGCGCAGCCCGTCGAGCTCCTCGGTGATATGAATCTGGCAGCTCAGGCGACTGGTCGGCTTGACCTCGATAAAATCGGCGAGCGCGTCGAGCATCTCTCCCTCTTCCGGTCCCGGCGGTCCGACCCGTGCGCTCCAGGCATCGTCGACGAAGACGTGGCAGGTCGCGCATTGGCGGACGCCGCCGCACAGCGCGTCGATTCCGTCGACAAGATTGGCGATGGCGAGGTGCATCACAGCCATCCCCTCGAAATTGGTGCAGGTCCGCTCGCTGCCGTCAGGCTGAACATAGGTGACGCGCGCCATCAGTTCTGGCCCTTCGCATGCGCCGGGCATCCCGCCGCCTCCGCGAGCGCGCCCACATCGGCCGGCGCGCGCGCCGCGATCGTACGGCGCTTGTAACGCACCCGGCAGGGTTGTTCGGGCCAGTAAGTTCCCGCCCCAGCGATCGGCCGCGGGGTATCGATCAATTCCATGTCATAGCGCTGGAGCAGGATGGCGATCAGCACCTTCATTTCCATCCGCGCGAAATTGACCCCGGCGCAGCGGTGCATGCCGCCGCCAAAGCCAATCAGGCTGTTCGATTCGACTTTGACGTCGGCCCGTTCGGTGTTGAACCGCTCGGGATCATAGTCATCGGGCCGGTCGAAAATCTCGCTCATCCGGTGGGTGACCGACGGGGCGAGCAGGATCCAGTCGCCTTCGCGGACCTGATAGCCATCGCGCTCGAAGTCGGCGGCTGCCTTGCGGATCATCGTGAAGGCCACCGGGTGCAACCTTTCGGTCTCGCGCAGCGCCAGATCCATCTTCTGCATCGCGATCGCCTGTTCCCAGCTGAGATCGGCGCCCGACGCCGAGCCCAACAGATTCTCGATCTCGCTGCGCAACACGTCCTGATAGTCGCGGTTCTGGAGGATATCGATCATCGCCCAGCTGACCTGCCCGGCGGTGGTTTCATGCCCCGCCCAGACGAGGAGCAGGATCATATGGATGATCAGTTCGTCGGGGATCGGTCGGCCGTCGGGATAGGTTGAGGCGACCATGTCCTGAAAGAAATCGGCGGGTTCCACCGGATTGGCGCGGCGCTGCTGGATCCAGTCGCCGAGGATGCGGTGGAGCTTTTTCTTCGCGGCCTGGCTGCGGCGCATCTTCCTGGTCGGAAGCCACAGCGGCAGGACGAATTCCATGCCGCCCGAAAAATCGCGGAACAGCTCGAAAAATTCATGGCCCAGCTTTTGCTTGAAATCGCGGCCCATGAAGCTGTGCGCGGCGATGTCCATGACCACCGGGCCCAGCGTCGAAATGAGATCAAATTCACCGCTGTCGCCGAGCCGATGAACAAGCGCCATCGCCTCCTCGGCCATCAAAGGCACATATTGCTTCATCGCCGAAGCCTTGAAGCGCGGCATGATCACCGCGCGCTGGTTCAGATATTCCTCCATCTCGGCGAAGGAGTAGAAGTTCGGCGAGAACATCTTGTGGAAGAAGGGCATCGATTCGCGGATCGACAGCAATTTGTCGGTTTCCTGGAAGACGAAGCGGTTGTTGTCCGGCCCCAGCATCACAACCATATTCCGTCCGGCCATGCGGAAGGAATAGATCGAGCCATGATCCTCATAACCCTTGCGCAGCAATCCGACGGGGTCTTTGAAAAAGTTCGTCAGATGGCCAAGGAACGGAATGCCGCCGCTCATCGCTGGCGGCTTCATCGCGATTGCCATCATCCTATATCTCCTCTCGTATCGGCTTCAGGACCGATTGCGACGGATATTGCGCGATCGTGTCGCGGCGCCGAGGGGATCGCACGGCTGTAGCGAATTTTAATCCTTAAAGGATCGCCTAGAACGACTATCGGTACCAAGCGAACCCGATCCGACATCGCGGGCGACCATCGGTAGCGGGATCGGGGTCGATGCGATCAACAGCCCGACGTTGGTCTTGACGCTGGGTGGCAGCAGCGCGTCGCGCGCGATCAGATCGCGTACTTCGCGGAACAGGCTGGTCAGCCGCCGCTCGAGCAGGACGCGCGAGGCGTCGGACAGCTCGCCAATCTCAAACTCCCAGATCGAACCCGCGGTCGAAAAATCATATTGGAGGAACTCCTCCTTCACGCGCCGGTCAAAGAAACGCCGCATCGGCCCGCCGCGCCGCCAGCTGATGCTGCGCGCGGTCAACAGGCGGATGACGTTGCCGGGAAGCAGCTGGATCAGCCCGATGCGTTCGAGCTTGAGCAGCGCGGGGACCAGCATCGTCTGGTCGATCCCGTAATCGGCCTCGATCCGGTCAACGGTCCAGCCGCCGAGCGCGAGGTGGAAACAGAAAAGCGCCAGCGGCTCATCAACCAGCGCCTGTTCCTGCGCGTCGGTCAGCATATCGGGCATCGCGGGCTGCGCCGCGTCGGCAAGCCGCGCGAGCTCCAGAAAATTGATGCCAACCAGCTCGCAAATCTCGTCGATCCGCGCGAGCGTGAAGCTGCGCTGCGCAAAGGTACGCCGAACGCTGGCGTGGCTTATGCCCAGCGCCGCCGCGACGTCGGCATAGGTCAGCCCGCGCTCCTTGAGCACGCGCTTCAGCGCCTCGACCAGATAGATGCTCTGCGTGTGCAATCGCTCCGCCGCCGTCATTTGGGCCACCTTTCGTCACCACCACCATGCCTGCGGATCGATGTCGGCGCCATGCGATTATAGGACGGATGCCTGCATCGCGCAGAAACTGTGGCAGAGCCGCGCATCGACAATATGGTCAGGACATTCAGGGTCGAACCAGCGGTCGATCCGCGCCCAATGATAGGGATGCATCATATAGGGGCCCATCAACCCGGCGGCGTCGGCATATTCCTGTTCCCAGACATGCGTCCAGCGGCGCGCGCCCGTCGCCGTGTCGAAGCGGCTGAGCTGCCAGTTGCGAATGGCGGGAATATAATGCGGCATCATCCGCGTCTCGGCTTCGAAGCGCTCGACCAGCGCGGGATCGGTGCCTTCGTCGACGCTGAGCAGCAACACGCGGTAAACGCCGTTGGCAAGCCCGGGGTCAGACCGCCCGCCCGCCCCGCTCTGATAGGCGACACCATCGACCGATACGACCGTCGGAACCGCGAGCAGCGGCGCAAGCGCTGTGTCGAAAGCGGCACATTGCGCCGCATCGTCAAACGCGAAATGCGCGATCAGATCGCCACCAAAATGGCTGCCGGGAAGCGTGGGCGCGACGAGCTGGCGAGAAACGGAATACGCCGCGGCCAGCGCACGGATATCGTCGGCCAACGCCGGTGCGCTTGCGGGATCGGCCAAAGTGACAAGCCGGGTCAGCTTATACATCGCACAGCCCTTCGATATCGGCAGGTTCGGACGCGAAGAAACGGCGGCGGCTGACCGCCCGCACATCGACCTCCGCCCACCAGGCGGCGACATCGGGGTCATTGCCGCCGACAAAGCGCATCTGCCACCAGGCTCCGGCACCAGCGAGCGACCAGCGAAAGGTCAGCGTGTTAGACTGATCATCGAGCCACATCGGCGGGCTGACCAATATCTGTTCGAGCTTCATCCCTCGCGCCCGCGCGCCAAGGGCGTAGTGCGCCAGATAATCGTCGAGCAGCGCCTTGCCCTCTCCCGGCTGTGCCACAATTTCGTCGATCGCATGGACCATAGGCGTTACCGCCGTGTCACCAGTCGTCATGGGACGCTACCTCCAGGATGATTTTGCCGCGGACATGCTGGCCTTCGATGCGGCGATGCGCCTCGCCGGCTTCGGCGAGCGGCATGATCTCGATTGCGGGCGGTTTCACCCCGCCGGCGGCACAAAGCGCGGCCAGTCCGCCGAGATGCTGCGGAAGGCGCATGACCGCGTCCATGTTGGACAGGATGCTCACCCCGTTCGCCGCCGCGTGCGCGACGTCCTCGACGCTCGCTTGCGATATCAGCGTCGCGATCTCGACATAGCGGCCGCCCGGCGCGACGATGTCGAGCGCCGACGGCAGCAAGCTATCGAGCCCGACCGCGTCGAGGACAAGATCGACCCCGTCGGGCGCCCATTTACGCACCGCCTGCGCAACATCGCCAGCGCGATAGTCGATCGCATGGTCGGCCCCGAAACCCCGGACATAAGACATATTGTCCGGGCCGCAGGTCGCGGCAACGCGCGCGCCGAGCGCATGCGCGACCTGAATGGCGATGCTGCCGACGCCGCCCGCCCCGCCGTTGACGAGAACGCTCTGCCCGACCTGCAAATCGCCGACGTCGACCATACCGCCATAAGCCGTCGTCCCCGCAACCGGCAGCGCCGCCGCCTGTGCGAAACTCCATCCGGTTGGCAGGGGAGTGAGAAAAGCCGCGTCGGCGATGCAATATTCGGCATAGGAACCATCGCGGCCCTGCCCCTGTTTGGACATGCCGAAAACGCGGTCGCCGGGTGCTAAGGCGTCGAGGCCCTTCCCCACCGCCTCGACAATGCCGGACAGGTCGAAACCGAGCACGAACGGAAAATGATAATCGATATAGGCCGACAATTTGCCGACGCGCGTTTTCCAGTCGGCGGGATTGACCCCCGCGCAGGCGACCCGGACCAGCACTTCGCCGGCACCGGGTTCGGGCATAGGCAGATCGCCCCAGACAAGCTGTTCGGGGCCACCGAACGCATTGATCACCATCGCGCGCATCGTCATTTTTCCCTCTCCGCCATTGCGGTTCGTGCGCGAGCTTAGGACGCGCGCTCATCCTCCCACCTCCTCCAATTGGATCAATTCGCCCGTTGCCGCCGGTGCTACCGAGGTCCCAACAAAAGATAGGGAGAGGATCGACATGGGTATGTTCGCAGGCAAGGTCGCGCTGGTAACCGGCGGCGCATCGGGAATCGGCGTCGCGGCAGCGCTGCGCTTTGCTGAAGAGGGCGCGGCAGTGGTTATCGCCGACCTCAACGAAGTCGGCGCCGAAACGATCGCCGCGGAGATTCGCGCCAAGGGCGGCCGCGCGTGCGCTGTCCGATGCGACGTCGCGAGCGAGGCCGACAATGCGGCGATGGTCGCGCTGGCCAAGAGCGAGTATGGGCGGATCGATGCGGCATTCCTGAATGCCGGAGCCTATGCCCAAACCGGCTTTGCCGAAGCCGACGCCGCGACCTTTGACACGATGGTCGCGATCAACCTGAAGGGCGCATGGATGGGGCTGCAGGCGGTGCTGCCCGCGCTCGAACCCGGCGGCGCGGCGGTGGTGACCGCCTCGACCTCGGGCGTCACCGGCCTCGCGGTCGCCGCCGCCTATAGCGCCGCCAAGCATGGCGTAATCGGGCTCGTGAGGTCAAGTTCGCAGGCCTTTGCCGCGCGCGGACTGCGCGTCAACGCCATCTGTCCCGGTCCGGTCGCCACCGCGATTCTCGGCGTGACCGAACAGCCGCCGCTGCAGGTCCCCGATGCACTTGAGGTCCCGGGCTATGCGGGGACGATGCAGCCGCAGCATATCGCCGAAATCGCGCTGTTTCTGGCGAGCCCCCGGTCGGGCGCGATCAATGGGCAGGAAATTATCGCCGACGCCGGCTTCCTCGCCTCCTATCCGCCGATGCCGCAGTGATCCCGGCGCCGTTCCTCAAGGGCGGCGATGGCGATGCCGGGCTAGGCGCCCGAACCGCTAAGCTCGGTCATTCCGGCATGGATCAGGTGCACAAGTTGCGACTGCCGGCGCGCGCCGGTCTTGGCGAAGATCGACCGCAAATGCGTGCGCGCGGTGTTGTGCGCGATGCCCAGCCGGTCGGCGGCCTCGACCAGCGAGCCACCGCCGGCCAGCGCCGCCGCCAGTATCGCCTCCATCCGCGTCAGCTGGAACAGGTCGCGGATCGCCGCGGGATCGGGCGCGGCATCCTGTCCAGGGTCGCTGATGAACAAGGCCAGCGCGGCGCCCTTGCCACCGCGCATGAACGCCGGGGTCGTCACCGCCTTGGCGACGACGCCCAGATCGCGCTCGCCCGAGGGCCGCTCGATACGAAAGCGCTGCGGCGGCGACGCAGCAGGATCGGCCTGCCCCTTGAGCAATTTGAGCAATTTTTCGAGCGTACGGTGCGCGTCACCCGCCGCGAGGCGCAGCCGTCCGCCCGCGAGCGTCAGGCCATCGGCCGCGGCGAGCAGCCTTTCGGCGACCGCATTGGCGCGCATCACCTTGCCGTCATGGTCGAGGATGATCGCCGCGACCCCCATTTGCTCGACGACGCCGCGATAGACGCCATCCTCTGCGCCCGAGGCTTGCAGCCGTTCGAACAGGCGGATCGCATCGCGCAGATGCGGGACGATTTCCTGCAAGGCATCGCGTTCGGCACTGCCGAAATCGCTACGACTATTGTCGCGCATCACGCGCAGCCGCGCCTCGAACCCGCTGTCGAAACGCAGATCGACGCCAAGTATCTGGTCGCCGCCCGCGGCTTCGAGGAAATCGCGCCAGAAATCGCTCACACGCGCCGCGCCCTGGACGAAATCGGTGAAGGACGTCACCTGACCTTCGGGCAGTCCCTGAAAGGGATCGCTGGCGAAGTAGCTTTCGGCATAATCTTCGCTGGTTTGCGGATCGGCGTCGGGGGTCACGATGGTTCCGGGCTTGCCGGTACCCGGCATCGTCAGGATCAGCGTCGCATAGCTGCCGTCGAGATAGAGCGCGAGGCGGCGCAGGAAGTCTTCCCACGGCACGTCGGCGAGCAAACCGCCGAACAGGTCGGTCAGCAGCTTCGAAAATTCTGCGGTTGTGCCGCTTTGTCTCACCACCGCCCTCTCATTTCCGCGCATCCCATCTCACAAACAGAAAGGCTTTGCCATGCCCATTGATCCCGCACTCGCACCGTTGCTCGATATGATGAGCGCGCTGCCGCACATGAACCCGCCGTTCGACGTCACCGCGCTGCGGCTGGGCGACGAACAGCCGATGCCGGTGCCCAAGGCCGAGGTCGCCGAGGTCCGCGACGTGACGCTCGACACCAGCGCAGGGCCGGTCGCCGCACGCCTCTATCATCCCCAGCCCGGCACGATGTTGCCGCTGCTGGTTTTCCTCCACGGCGGCGGCTGGGTGTTCGGGACGATCGAGACGCATGATCCGCTGTGCCGCGCGATCGCTGCGGCGGCCGAGATTGCGGTGCTCTCGATCGACTATCCGCGCTCGCCCGAACATCGCTATCCGACCGCCCTCGACACCGTCCGCGCCGCCATCGTCGCGGCGGCCGCCCAGGCCGACACGCTCGGCATCGACGCCAACCGGATCGCGGTCGGCGGCGACAGCGCGGGCGGCAATTTGTCCGCCGCGCTGTGCCTTGCAACGCGCGATGCGGGCGGTCCCCCGATTGCCCATCAACTGCTCCTCTACCCCGTCATCGACAATGATTTCACCCGCGCCTCCTATGCCGAAAACGCGACCGGCTATATGCTGAGCAGCGAGATGATGCAGTGGTTCTGGGCTCAGTATCTGGGAGATCAGGCGGTCGATGCACTCTCGGCACCGATCCGCGCCGACAGCCTCGCGGGCCTGCCATCGGCGACCGTCATCACCGCCGAATTTGATCCGCTGCGCGACGAAGGCGCCGCCTATGCCGCGCGGCTGAAGGCCGATGGTGTCGCGGTGACGCACGATCATGTTCCCGGCGTGATCCACGGCTTTGCCAGCATGCTCGGCATGTTGCCGCAGGCCGACGTCGCGGTGGGCACCGCTGCGCGGAACCTGCGCGCCGCCTTCGGGATGACCCCAGCCGCGTAGTCGGGTGACCGGGGTCTGAGCGCTGGCGTCAGACCCCGTAACCGCCCGCAACCGCAATCTGCTGCCCGGTGATATAGGCGGCTTTCGATGAGGCAAGAAAGACAGCGGCATGACCAATTTCCTCGGGACGACCCCACCGCTTGAGCGCAAGATTCTTGTGAACCTCGGTCGTCCAGGCGTCGTCGAACACGCCCTGTTTCGACAGCTCAAGAAACATGCCCGCCTCGATCACCCCGACGAGGATGGAGTTGGCGCGGATGCCATGCTTGCCCTCTTCGCGCGCAAGCCCCTTCACCAGCGCTTCGTTCGCCGCCTTGGGCGCGACCGACAGGCCATCCTTGTCGGGCCAGCGCAGCGCGCCCGCCGACCCCAGATGGACGAACGAGCCGCCGCCCTGTTCCCGCATATGCGGGACGAGGTGCCGCGTGGCGTTGAAAAAGCCATGAACCTCGACGTCGATCGCGCGGCGCCATTGTTCGGGCGTCGTATCGGCGAGATGAACCTGCGCGACGAGCGGCCCGGCGCCCCACAGCATCGTGTGGATGCGCCCATGCGCAGCAATGGCGTCGGCGATCGCACTGGCCAGCGCCATATCATCGGCAACGTCACACTGGTGCAGGCTCGCCTTGCGCCCCTTCGCCTCGATGGCCTTGGCCAGCACCTCGGCCTCCGCCTGTTTCGAGCGCCACATGATCGCAACATCGCTCCCCGCCGCAGCAAATTCGCCCGCGACCGCCGCGCCAATGCCGCCCGTTGCGCCGAAAATCAGCGTCGCGCCTTCGGGAAATTGTGCTTGATCGGTCATGGCCACTCTCCTGGATCTGGAAATTCTTGTATGACGTTATCATTTTTGCAATAAAATATGCAAATGCGTTTTAATTTACACATTATTCAACGCAAAACATATATTTCTTAACGCCGATCATCGGCGACACCACAGACTGAAAGTAAGGAAATCCCATGAATAGACTGGCAGACAAGGTCGCAATCATCACTGGCGCAGCACAGGGTATGGGCGCGGCAACCGCGCGGCTGTTCGCCGCCGAAGGCGCCAAGGTCGTGCTGTGTGACGTGATCGAAGACAAGGGCCAGGCACTCGCGGCCGAGATCGGCGATGCCGCCATCTTCCACAAACTCGACGTGCGATCGGACGGTGAATGGGAAGCCGCAGTCGCCGCCGCGATCCAGCGCTTCGGCAAGCTCGACATATTGGTCAACAATGCCGCAGTCGTCCATTTCAGCCCGATCGAGGCGATGCCCGCCGAGGATATCGAGCGGGTACTGGCGATCAATGTGATGGGAACGATGCTCGGCGCCAAATATGCGGCGCGTGAGATGATGAAGGTCGGCCGCGGTGTCATCGTCAACATCTCGTCGGTCGACGGGCTGCGCGGTTGCAACGGCCTGTCGGCTTACACCCCCAGCAAATGGGCGGTGCGCGGGCTGTCGAAGTCGCTCGCGCTCGAACTCGGCCCGCGCGGCATCCGCGTCTGCACCGTCCACCCCGGCGGCGTGAACACGCAAATGGGCAACCCCGGCGGCCTGACCGGCGACGCACTCAACGTCGGCTATGAGCGCGTGCCCTTGCAGCGCATCGGCGAACCCGAGGAAATTGCGCGCGCGACCCTGTTCATCGCGTCGGACGAGGCCAGCTATATCAGCGGTGCCGAACTCGCGGTCGATGGCGGCTGGTCGGCGGGCTATTATCAGACCATGCTGCCGGGGTCGCCCGACAGCCTGACCGGATCGCTGTAAAGATGGTCGACATCGAATCCCGCATCGCGCGGCTGGAGGCCGAAAGCGACATCCGCCGCCTGAAGGCGCGCTATCTGAACGCCTGCGACGCCAAGGATGTCGCCGCAATCCGCGCCTGCTTCACGGCGGACGCGGTGATCGACTTCCCGCCGATCGGCGAATTCGATGTCGACGGGCTGATCGGCGTGTTCACGCAAATGGCCGTGAGCACGCCGATTACCGACGTCCACCAGGGGCATAATGGCGAGATCGAGGTCGACGGCGATGACGCGACGGCGCGGTGGAACCTGGGCTTTGCGACCTATGACCCACGCGAGCGGAGCTTTCGTCTGCTCGCGAGCTTCTATCACGACCGCTATCGCCGCACCGCCGAAGGTTGGCGGATCTGCTACACCCGGTCGGAACCGCGCGCGGTCGTCGATGGCAAATTGGCGGAGGATGGGATCAAGGCCGATTGGATCGCGGGATAGCGCGCCAGATCAATCGATCAGCGCGCACCAGCGATAGTCGTGCTTGATGAAATTCTGACCCAGGCTGTAATTGACCCGTCGGACCCCGGGGATCTTGTCGATCGTCTGGTGGAGGAAATCGGTCAGCTGATTGCCATTTTCCACCAGCGTCATCGCCAGCACATCGGCGCGTCCCAGCGTCGTGGCGACAAAACCGATTTCGGGCAGGCGCGCGAGGCTTTCCGCGACATTTTCGATATCCGCCGCAGTATCGGCCTCGACCCAGAGATAGGCGAGGATCGGGTTGCGGAGACGATTGGCGTTGGTCACCGCCGCGACGCGGATCACCTTATTGTCGAGGAGGCGCTTCAGTCGCGACCGGATCGTCCCTTCGGTCAGGTCGAATTCGCGGCCGATCTCGCGGTTCGACACCCGCGCGTCATGCCCCAGTCGCTCGATGATCTTGTGGTCGAGCTCATCGAGGTTGATCTTGCCGGTCATAGCGGGGCCCATTCGGGATTATATTTGAGGACTTTGAGCGCGAGGCTGGGAAAGATGCGTTCAACCCCGTCGATCTTGGCGATCACACCGGTCAAAAGATGCTGCATCTCTTCCAGCGTTTCGGCGACGACCTGGATTTCCAGATCATGGGTGCCAATCGCGACATTGACCGTGATGACACGCTCTAGTTCAGCAATGTCGGCCCCGACGTCGCCCGCGGGCCGCCCCTTCACCTGCACCCCGACGGGCGCCAGATAGCCAAAACCCATCGCCGACAGGTCGCGCATCGCGACAACACGCACCATCCGCGCATCCTCCAGCCGGCGCAGCCGTGTCCGCACCGTGGCTTCGTTGAGCCCCATCTCGCGTGCGATATCGCGGTTGGCGATCCGGCCGTTCTTGCGCAGTTCGGCGATGATCTGCTCATCGACGTCATCGAGCGTCGGCAGGTCTTCGCCCTGATCGGCATTTGCCGCCTTGCCGCGCGTTCGTTTCCCGGCCTTGGTCGCGGTTCGCAACGCCTTTTCTCCCCAATTCGCCTCAGGCTTCTCTCGCGAAGCACAGACCGCATCAATGCGGCGCTGTCAACGCCGCGTCATGCCGCTGCGGTATCGCGCATATTGGCTGGATTCCAGTAAGCCCGCATCTCCATCACCTTCCCCTCGGCGTCGAATTTGAAGGTGTCGATCACCTCGATCTCCTTGGGCCCGCCGAAATCGACAAGGACCGTGAAGGCAAAGGCCGCGTAGTCGCCGCCGGTGCGCACGGGTCCGTCGAGGCGAAGCTTGGCATTCGCCTGCATCGATGCCGCATAAAAAGCATGGATCGCATCGCGGCCGCGGTGAATCGGAGTGCCGATCGGATCCTCGACCGTCGCATCGGTGGCATAAAGATCGGCTGCCATCGCGGCGTCATTCTTGTCGAACGCCTCGACATAGCGTTCGACGGTGCGGACCATTTCGTCATGGCTGGGCATAAGATATCTCTCCAGGGATGCGGAAAATGACGAGGTGGAAAACACGCCGGATGGCCATTGCAGAACTCGCCATTTTCTTCTTCATATTACGTGTTTGCGTATTTATTTTTTCAAATTGATACGATATTGATGATAAAAGTCCATCGAAAATCGAAATATGCATGAGCGCGATGAAATCAACGCAAAGTATCGTCGAGGAAGCCCTTATGGCGAACCACCCTTTCCTGTCCCGGAGAATATTAGCATGACCGACAATCTATCCCCTTCGCTCGGCGCGCCCGGAACCGCTGTGATCGTCACGGGCGGCGCATCGGGGATCGGTCTCGCCTCGGCGCAGGCGCTGGCGGCGGTCGGGCGCGGCGTCGCGCTTTGGGATATCGACGCCGCCAAGGCGGAAGCCGAAGCGCGCACAATTGCGGAGCGGTTTGACGTGACGGCACTGGCAGTCGGGGTCGACCTGTCCGACCTCACGGCCTATCCCGCCGCGATCGCGACGAGCCGGACGGCGCTGGGCCCGATCGGCGGCCTCGTCCACGCTGCAGGCATCGTCGACATGGGTTCGCTTGAGGGGATTACGGCGGAAAGCTGGGACGCCGGGATCAACACCCACCTGCGCCCGCTCGCACTGCTGACACAGCAGCTGTACGATGATTTTGCGACGAACCCCGGATCGGCGGTGGTCGCCATCGCGTCGATCAATGCGACGCTCGGCAATGCGATCAACCCGATCTATAGCGCGGCGAAGGGCGGCATGTTGTCGCTCGTGCGCTCGCTCGCCGATCGGCTGGCCCGCGATAATATCCGCATCAATGCGGTATCGCCGGGCCAGATCCTGACCGCGATGACCAAGCCCGCGGTCGACAATCTTCCCGAGGGCTGGTTCGAACGACGCATCCTGCTCGAACGGCTGGGCGCCGCCGACGAAGTCGGGCGCGTCGTGCGCTTTCTGCTGTCCAATGAAGCCAGCTATATCACCGCCGCCGAGATCGTCGTCGACGGCGGCAACATCTCGTCGCAGCGACAATAAGCGGCGCCGCGGCGCACCCTCAGGCGGCGACCTCGGCCGTCACCATGTCGAAATCGCCGAAATCGGGGGCGGCCATCACCTCGGCGAAGCGGCCATAGCTCCACGGCCAGGTCATCGGCACGCCGTCCTTGCCGAGATACCAGCTCGAACAGCCCGAAGCGAAGATCGTGCCCTTCGCCGCCGCGATGCGCGCTTCTTCATAACGCGCCATCGCGTCGCCGCTGACCGAAATCTCGGCACATTCGCCTGTTGTCACCTTGTCGAGCAACTGCTCGATATAACCCCATTGGCGTTCCGCGACGTCGATCAGCGAGAAGTTGCCGACCGGCCCGGTTGGCCCGTTGAGGAAGAAGAAGTTCGGGAAATCAGGCAGCGAGATCGCGTTGTAAGCGGTCGCATGCTTGCGCCAGACATCGTCGAGCGCGACCCCGCCGCGCCCGGTGACGACCGCCGGACGAATGAATCGGTCGCTGTGGAAACCCGTGGCGAGGATGATAAGGTCGAGCTCGTGCAGTACGCCGTCCCTAGTGCGGATGCCCTCGGCCTCAATCCGGTCGATCCCCTCGATGACGACGTCGACGTCGTGCTGCTGGACCACCTGATAATAGTCGGGCGAGAAGATCAGCCGCTTGCACGCAGCGCGGTAATCAGGACGAAGCTTCTCGCGCAGCACCGGGTCGACGACACCTTGTTCCAGATAGCCCAACACCATCGTCTCGATGAACTGCATTTCGTCTGAATCGGGCCGGATGATGCCTTCGGTAAAACGCAGAACATTGGCGAGATATTCTTCGTCATAGCGGATCGCGTCGATCAGTGCCGGGTCGCGGCGAAAGGCGTCGCGCTGCGCCTCGTCATAAGGCTCGTTGATCACTGGCATGATCCATTGCGGCGAACGCTGGAAATGGCTGAGCTTGTCCGCACGACTGCCGAGGGCGGAGACGAGTTGCACCCCCGTCGAACCATTGCCGACCACGCCGATGCGCTGCCCGTCGACCGGGGTCGCCTCGTCCCAGCGCGCGCTGTGAGCGATGGTTCCTGCAAAATCGTCCAGCCCAGCAATGTCGGGCATGCGCGGATGGTGGAGCACGCCGGTCGCGGTAATGACGACATCGGCCTCGCAATTCATCCCCGCTTTGGTCGTGATCCGCCAGACGCCGCTTTCATAAGCGCAGCTGTCGACCTCCTGCCCGAAGTGCGCGATTTCATGCAGCCGGTAATCGGCGGTTACCTTTTCGAAATAGTCCTGAATCTCGGGCCCGGGGGCGAGATAGCTGCTCCATTCGGCATTGGGCGCAAAGCTGTAGGTATAGGCGTGGGCGGGAACGTCGCAGTTGAGGCCCGGATAGCGGTTCTCGCGCCATGTGCCACCAACGGTCTTTGCCTTTTCGAGCAGTATGACGTTGCGACAGCCCTTTTCGCGCAGGCTGATCGCGGCCAATATGCCCGACATACCGGCGCCGATGACGACATATCGCAGGTCCAAATTGCGTTGCATGGGCGATCCACTCCATTTCCTGTTTTGCATTGCCCCCTCCCTAAAGTCGCGGTCGGATGCCCACATCACTCAAATGGATGAATTCGGAAGGGGGCCGAAAGTGCGATCACCCGGTTCGAGATACTGGACCTTTGGTCGAAAATTGGCATTGGATTAATGCCTTCCCCCGCCTTCTGCGGGCGACGACGTCGACTTTCTCCTGCAAGGAACGGTATTGGCCCATAGTTCATCGCCCGAAGCACCCACCTTGCCCGCCGCGGTGTTTGTCCAAGAAGATAATGTGTGGCATCCCAGCATCCTGGCGCGTGGCCCGTGGGACCCGCATGCGCAACATGGCGGCGCCCCCGGCGCCCTCTTCGCGCATCTTGCCGAAGCCGCCGTACCGGACCCCGAATGGCAGTTGTCGCGCCTGAGCATCGAATTGATCAAGCCAGTGCCTGTCGCGCCTGTATGACATGCACGGCCCGATCGGCGTCGCGACGCAGACACTGGTGCTGCGCGAGCGCGCGCCGGCGCGATAGCCCGGGAACAGAGGCTTCAGAGAGAGAGGATTGTTGGGAAAATGAGCGCGCCACCAACGACACGGCTCGACGTGACCGCGCAGGAGGCAGCGACCATATGCGCCGCCGTTCGCAGCGCCGACCTTTCACTCCTCAGCCCTATGCATCGCATCGCCGGCCCCGAACATGTTGCGGGTCTGATCGTCCTGCTGTCCGACCCCGCGGTCTCCGACCCCATTTATGACCTGCCCCGGCCGTTCACCCCTGATGTAATCGCAGGCTGGATTTCGGATGCGCGCAACAAGCAGACGCGCGGCGAAGCGATATTGGCGGTAACGGTCGACGATCAGGAATCCGTGGCGGGCTATTCCTATTTCACCATCTGGCCCGAACGTTCGGCGGCCGAACTCGCTGGCGCGCAGCGCGCCGATGCACAAGGTCAGGGCCGAGGAAAAATGGGCGCCGCGCGCAGTTTTGGATGGATATTCGAACATCTGGGGGTTCGGCTGATCGGCCTCACCGCCGCGAGGGACAACGCCCGATCGGCCCGCGTTATCGAGGCCGCCGGCTTCATAGCCAGAGGCGAACGGCAAAGCGTCAGGGCCGACGGATCGACGCGACTGTCACTCTATTGGGAGCTCACCCGTGACCAGTGGCGAAACGCGTCGCAAGCCATGACGTGAGCCAGGACATTATCATTTTTTGAGAAGAGCGTGGCTAAGCGCCGATTTTGAGCCGCCTGTTTCCAATATGTTAACATACTGAAGACGGTGTTTACTATCGTCATGAAACGAATCCTCATCCCGCCGCGGCAAATTCGGCAGCATGAGAAAGAACGCCCATCTTGTCGCTGGCGAATCGCGATGGCTTCCCGTCTCGATCGCACTGGTCGCCACCCTGCTCGTGCCGTCGGCCGCGCTGGCCTCGCCAACGCTTCTCGACGCTGAATCCGAGGTTCAATGCACGGCCGCATCCAGCAACGCGGTATGGAACCGGCCCGATGTTTCGCGCATCATTTTGGGTGGCGCTCCTAGCGCGCTCGATCGCATTCGCGAAACCCAGCAGGATGGCCCCATCGCCGCACCGGCATCGCGCCGTATGCCCGTGCCTGTCACCGCCGGCCTGGGCAATTTCCCGGTCCGCATGACGCTGGAGCCCGCAAGCCGCGCACCAATCGCCCTCACGCCGCCCGGCGCCGGGAACTGTTCGTCGGAGGGATTATTCCCGAACGGCAATACGCCGTCGATCTTCGACAATGCCTCGGACAGCGGCGGCGCCTATGACCCGGAAGCAGAACTGGGCACCCGGGCGATCCCCGTCAAGCGGACCCGCTTTGACGATCGCTGGGATCGGGTTCGTCGCGCTGCACCCGCGGGGCTGATGCAGACGCAGTTGCGCCGCGCCAATGCGACGTCAAGCCTGAGCGAGCGCGACCTGCTGGCGCGCGTCAATCAATGGGTCAATCAGCAGATCGCCTATGTCAACGACGACCGCAATTATCGCCAGAGCGATTTCTGGGCGACGGCCGAACAGACGATCGCACGCGGCAGCGGCGACTGCGAGGATTATGCGATCCTGAAAATGCAATTGCTCCGCGCCGCCGGCGTCGATGCCAGCCGGATGAAGCTCGTCCTGCTACGCGATCTCGCGGCGAACAGCGACCATGCCTTCCTGCTCGTACAAACGGCAGAGGGGAAAGTCGTCCTCGATAATATGACCGACCGCGTCTATGATGGCAGCCACCATAATTCGGTACGCCCCGTCCTGTCGTTCAGCGAGAATCGGCGCTGGGTGCATGCCTATCGCGGGTTGCAGCCGTCGCCGAATCTGGCTTCGCTACCAGCGTCCGGGAAAGGCGTCGCGCTGGCGCTGAACGATTAGCGTTCGGTCAATGCCGACCCGCTGACCTTCAAGACCGGCTTCAGCAAATAGCTGAGCACCGATTTTTTCCCGGTCACGATTTCAACATCGCACATCATCCCCGGCGTGATCGGCAGGCGCCGACCATTGGACGTGAGATAGGCGTTGCTCGTCTCGACCACGACGGTGAAATAGGCCTGTCGTTCGACTTCGTCATAAATGCTGTCGGCCGAGACACGGACAACCCGCCCCTTCAACCCGCCATAGATGGAGAAGTCATAGGCTGTGACCTTGACGTTGGCGGGGTCGCCTACCTTGATGAAAGCAATGTCGCGCGGGGTCACGCGGGTTTCGATGAGCAATTTATCGCCCAGCGGCACGACCTGCATGATCTTCTCACCGGCGTTCACATATCCGCCGACGGTGTTGACGAGCAGGTCGTTGATGACACCGCGCGTTGGCGAACGAATTTCAGATCGCGCGAGCCGGCCTTCGGCGCCACGGATCGTTTCCTGATTTACCGCCATCTTGGTCGTCAGCTGGCTACGCTCATTCAGCGCCTCCTGCTGGAAGTCGAACCGCGCGCGCGACACTTCGGCGCCCGCTTCGCGTACCGCGGCCTGCGATCGCGAAATCGCCTGACGCGCCGCGGCGAGCCGCCCCTGAATATCGACGACCTCGCGCTGCGCGGAGAGAAGTTCGGTCTGGGGGACGACGCCCTTTGCAGCGAGCGGTTCGAGCATATCGACCTGCTGGCGTGCCAGACGCAGACTGCTCTCGAGCGAGGAGGCGGTGGCCTGCGCTTCCCCCATATCGCGGCGGCGCTGTTCGACCCCGGCGGACAGCGCCGCCAGCTGGCTTTGCAGCGACGAGCGGCGGACCTGGGCAAGCCGCATTTCGTCACCACAGCTTTCGCCGGTGCATCCGGCCCCGCCGCCTTCGCTGGCGAGGCGCGCTGCGCGCTGGCCCAGTCGCTCATTCTCGGTTTCAAGCTGGCCAAGCTCCGACTGCGACGACGTATTGTCGAGCCGAACGAGCAACTGCCCCTTCTTCACCGTCTGCCCCGAGCGGACGAGGATTTCGCGGATCGTCGACGGTTCGGCCGACTGGATGATCTGGACCTTTGACGACGGAATAACGCGCCCCTGCCCACGCGTCACCTCGTCGACGCGGGCGATGCTCGCCCACAACAGGAACAGGACGAAACCGGCAGCGGCTGCCACCATAATCTGTTCACTGCCGCGCAAGCGCTGCCAGAATTTCAACATGAAAACGCGCCTCTATTTATCACTCTGGGGCTCGGATACCGCCTGCGTCCCTTGCTGGGTCGTCAGGCTGTCGAACCGCGATTTGCTCTGCGTCGGATCGGGAATATTGGGAATCCAGCCCTTGCTCACATCGACGCGGCCGCCGACGTCGATGTCGGTGCGGCGGTCGGTCGGGTCGCGAACCGGGGCAATCGCATCGATCGGGACGATTTCGCCCGGCAAACCTTCGATCGCTGGGCCGCCGTGATAGAGCTGGCTGAACGCCGGAATCCATTCCGCGCCCGCATACGCATCAGAAAAGGCGCGGGGCTTTCCCCACGAACCCGGCCAGCGATAGAAGATATGCGCGCCAATCTGTTCAATCTTGGTCAATTTGGGCGCCCAGCGCGGCAGGACATAATTGGCGTGATAATGCGTTGCCATGCCAACGCTCGTTTCGACATGTCCGCTTAGCGCGGCGCGCGCAATCTCCGCGGCACGACGCCAGAGCGCGGGCACGGGCGGACGGCTCATCGCGCCGTCGCAGGCAAAGCTGAACTGGCAGCCGGGGCGCGAACTGCCCTGATAGATCACGCCGCAGACGGTATTGGGATAGGCCGGGTGCCGCATACGGTTGAGGATCACCTGCGCGACAGCGGCCTTGCCGGCATCGGGTTCGGTCGCGGCTTCATAATAGATAGCCTGAGTCAGGCAGCGCTGAGCGTTCGTCGCCTGGACCTGCGAGATCGTCGGCATCAGGAACGGTCGTGCCGCCTCCACCGGCAGGGTCGAAATCGGAAGCAAGGCATTGCCGGCGACGGCATCGGCGCCCTCGGCCGTCGGGACCACCGACCCCGTCTCGGTCTCGGTAATCAGTTTCGCGATCGCCTTTTGCTTGGCGGCCTTGGCCTTCACGGCCGGATCGGCGGTCCAGCTGGCGACCAGATTTTCGAAAACGCGCGCAAGCCGGTCGTTGGTCGAGGCGAAAAGGAGCATCGCTGCCGCCAATGCAAGGACGAGCAGAACCAGCATCACCTTCTTCGAAGACTGCGGCGGCAGGACGTCCGGATCCACCCAAGGCGCTTCGGTCGCGGTGGCGCCGTCCCCTGCGATGTTGAGCTCCACTCTCATGACACCGGTTCCTTGGTCGTCGACCGCGCCAGGATTTCGGCGCGCGGGCCATCGGCCATGATCCGTCCGCCGTCGATGACGATGATGCGATCGCACATCTGCAGGATGGCCTCGCGATGGGTCGCGATCACCACGGTTTGCGACGCCGGTACGGCATCCTTAAGCGCGTTGATGAAAAGCCGTTCGCTTTGCGAATCCATCGCGCCCGTCGGCTCGTCGAGAAACAGCAGGCGCGAAGGCGACGCCAGCGCGCGGGCGATGGCGAGAAAACCACGCTGGCCACCCGAAAGCTGGCTTCCGCGTTCGCCGGTGCCGCGGTCAAGCCCCGTCTCGTCCCGGCCCATAAACCGGTCGGCGCCGATCGACTGCAGCGTCGCCATCAGATCGGCGTCAGATGCCGACGGCGCACAATATTGCATATTCTGCTTGATCGAACCGCTGAACAGGACTGCGTCCTGCCCGACGAAGCGAAATTGCGACCGCAAATAGATGGGCGAATATTGGCGGCTGTCGAGGCCGTCGATAAAGATATTGCCGGCTTCGGGGGCGTAAAGCCCGCACAAAAGCCGCCCCAGCGTCGACTTGCCCGACGCGACCCGGCCGACGATCGCAATCCGCTCTCCGGCATCTATCGTCAGATTAATGTCCGAAAGCGATGGCGCCGACGCGCCGGGATAAGTGAAAGAGACGCCTTCGACGACAGTATGCCCCTTGTCGATCGTCAGGTTCAGCGTGCTGCTGCCCATCCGGCGTTCGTCGTCGGCCTCGATCATCTGCTGGATGCTGGCCATTGTCGTCCATGCCTGACGCCCGCGCGTCATCAGGAAGGCCAGTTGTCCGATCGGCGCCATCGAACGTCCCGCCAGCATGACGATGGCGATGATTGCGCCCATCGAAATCTTGCCGGAATCGAACAGATAGAAACCGCCCACAACAAGGGCGAGGCTCGAAAACTGCTGCGCCCATGTCGCAAGGTTGATCGCGGCGGCGCCGGTCCGGCGCAGGCTCGCCTGCGTCCGTGCGCTTGTGTCGACCATCCGGCGCCACTGGCCCAGAATCTGTCCTTCGGCCGCGCAACTCTTGATCGTTTCGGTTCCCCCGATCGCTTCGACCAGCATCGAATGCTGGATGCTCGAATCGGCCTGATTGTCGAGCGAGGCCTGCACCATCTGCCGTTGCAGGAAATAGCCTGCGACGCCCATCACCACGATGATCGACAGCGGAATCAGCGCCAGCCAACCCGCGAGGACGGAAATCATGATCAGGAACAGAAAGAGGAAGGCGACATCGACCAGAAGGACGATCGTTGTCGAGGCAAAGAAATCGCGCACCGATTCAAATTCGGACACCCGTCGCGCGAGCATCCCGGTGCTGCCGCGGCGATCCGCGAGCGGCATGTTCAGCACCTTCGAGAAGATTTTTTCCGACAATTTGACGTCGAGTTCGCGGCCCAGATCATCGAGCAGCGTCGCACGCGCAAGGCGCAGCGCAAATTCGATGGCAAAGGCGAGCAACGCCCCGACGGCAAGAACCCAAAGGCTGGAAACCGCCTTGTTGGGGATCACGCGATCATAGACGTTCATCGTGAACAACGGCAGGGCGAAGCCGAGCAGGTTGATCATCAGCGCTGCGCCGAGAACGGGATAGAAAGAGCGGCGTACCCGCCGAATTTCGCTCCAGAACCAGTGGCGCTTCGAGGTTTCATCCCACGGCCGCTCTTCAGCGCGGATGGCAGTAGGGTCGGCGGTTACGGCGATCGCCTGCCCCGCATAATTTTCTTCCAGCGCGTCTTCGTCGGCCCAGACGGGCGCGTCGGCGCCTGGTTCCCAGACGAGATATTGATCGCCCTGCGTCTCGAGCAGAACCGCGCAGCGTTTGTCCTTCTGCCGGATGATCACCGGCAGGTCGCGCGACAGATTGCTTATCTTGCGCGCGCGCAGCCGTTCATTGTTGATGAAGCACAGGTCCAGCGCCGCTTCGGCCTGGTGAAAGGGCAGAAAGCCCCTCTCGTCACGGGCCAGTGCAGATAGCGCCCCACGCTGAAAATTCTGGCCGAAATGTTGCGCGACAAAGAGAATACAGACGATCAGTGGATCGTCCATACTCTCTTTGCCTATACGTGCCACCGAGGATTGATTCCGTGTCATCTTGATATTTTCTTTTTAGAATCAAACCTGTGAATAAATTATTGAGGGTAGCGGCGACGCTGTAGTTCTGCCGGAGCCGGCGGACCATAATTGACCTTCTCGCGCGCATAGACGCGGCGCGATTCCGGGGCGGTCAAGTTGAACGCCTCAAGAAAGCTGTTGGTCGAAGCCAGCACCTGATAGGTTGCGAACAGCTCCGAGAAACGCGCCGTTTCTGCCCGCACCTGAACGTTGAAGCGCGTATTCTGTGCATCGAGCACGTCGAGCAACGAGCGGCGGCCTACCGAAAATTGCTGACGATAGGAAACGAGCAGATCGTCGGTCGCCTTGCTTTGATCAACCAGGTCGCGGAACACTGCGGTCTGGGTTTCGCGGCTGTTCCATGCGCGGCGGGTGTCGGCTTCGGCATCGCGCTCGGTTGCATGGAGGCGGAACCGGCTTTCGCTCGCCCGACGAACCATCTCCTGATATTTCGCGCGATTGATCCCACCATCGAAAAGGTCCCAGCGCATCACAACGCGCCCGAGCAGATCGTTGGTCTCACCGCGGAAGGCATCGATATCGTCACCGACCCGACCCGACAGTTCGAGGCCGATGGTCGGGAAAAAATCACCCTTCGCCTTCTTGGCCTCCGCGTTGGACGCATCGACATCGGCCTGCGCCTCCAGGACTTTCGGATGCTTCGTCCTGGTCAGGCCTACGGCTTCGCTGAGGCTGCTCGGAAGCTTTTCCGCCATCGCCGGCGGCATTTGCACTTCCTCGACTTCCAACCCGCTGAGCGCGAGCAGTTCGATCTTCGCGTTGGCCAGCGCTTCCCTGGCTTCCGTCACACGCACGCTTGCCGCCTTGGCGCGCTCCTGGGACTGCTGCAGATCAGCGACGCTGATCGAACCCGCCGTCACACCGCTCGACAAGTCGGACACCAGGCTGTTGTGGAAGGTCAAATTATCTTCGGCGGCCGCGACGACCCGCTGTTGCAGCAGGACATCAAGATATTGCCGCGCAGTTTGCAGGGCAATGAATTCGGACCGTTCGAGGACGCGCAACGCCGCACCATCGACCCGCGCAGCCTGGCGCATCTTTTCGCCACGCCGCCGACCGAAATCGATCAGCGTCTGTTCGGCTCGCATCGACATTTCAAGCGGATAAAGCTCGTCATCGGCAATGCCGAGGCTGCGACGGGTCGCATTTTCAAGCCGCCGGATCCCGGCCGACATTTCGAGCGTGACCCGCGGCAGATACAGGCCCTTCGCCTGCTCGAGTTCAAACTCGATCGCCTGCTTGTTCATTTCGGCCTGGTTGATCTGCGGATTGGAATCAATCGCGACCGCCATGGCGTTCTGCATGGTGACGGGCTCGGCAAAGGCCGAGCTTGCGAAAAGGGATATGGCGATGGCCGAAGCAAAGCCGGTCCACTTGAGCTGCGGTTTCATCAACGTTCCCCCATTCCATTCACTCTGACTTCGACACGCCGGTTCGCTGGCGTTCGTTCACCATCCAATGTTTCGACCCGAAGATCCTTCTCGCCGCGTCCCGACACGGCAATCGTATCGGCCGGGATACCCGCAGCACCCATCATGTCGGCAATCACCCGCGCACGCGCGACGGACAGCTTGTCATTATAGGCGTCGGACCCCGACCGGTCGGTGTGCCCGACGACGGTGAATGCCGTCCAGCCGCAGCGGGCGCGGTTGTCGGACATGAAAGCAACCGACTGACCGGCATCGGCCGGCGCAACGATCGAATCCCAGTCGAAGAAGAAGGTTGATGCCACCTCCGGCGGACAATTGTCGGCGGGTGGCAGCGGCGGCGCAATCGGCACGTCGGGCGTCGGCGACGGGCGGCGGGTCATCATGCCATAAGCAAAATCGCAACGCCGCAGGCTCTCGCCATCCTTGATACCCGACTTCAAAAAGCCGAGCGCGATACCGCACTGGACCTTTGCTTCGGATGCCCAGGTATAGACATTGCTATTCGCCGAAACGACCGACGTATCGGTCGCGGCCGCGAGCGCCGCGTCATACCGTTTTTGCACTTCACCGCGCAGCTCGCGGACCGGAAGGTCGGCAAGCGCCTGGGCAAAGACGTTTCCAGGCTGGACACACGCCAGCGCAACAACCGCCCCCGCCATCCATTTTGCCTTTTGGTGTCCCATGCTCCTATAGCCCCTACTTTATTGATCCACTGGTTTTTTATCGTAATGCGATCAGACGTGCGGCGCGGCCTGATGCAGATCATGTTCGACCGATTGATGGGCGAAAGCACCCATGTCGGCCGGAACCTTCACGTTCAGCAACTGCGCCAGATCGACATTCGCCGCGTCATCGTTCGCGGCATGCTGGCTTTCGCCACCGACAACCGCATCAATCAGATGGTCGACACTGCCGCCCTTGAGTACTTCGGCGAGCACCGCTTCTGCGGCCGCCCCCTTAACCGTCGCGTCGGCCGTCTCAGCGGCAGCTTGCCCCGCCGCAATAAGGCCGAGCGTCAACAGCCCGTCCATCGGCGAGTCCGCGTGCACCGACACCATATCGAACAATGCGTCCGATGCGTTCGTGTCGGCGGCCCCCTGATCGTCGCTGGCAATGTTGCCCTGCCCGTCCTCGATCGAAGCCGGAGCAGCACTCGCATCATCGGAATGCGATGAAGTGCTGGTGCTGGCCGGGGCCGCGTCCTTCGTGGCCGACAGATCTTCGCCGCCAATCGGCGCCGTTTCGGCCGGTACCACCGAAGCGCTGTGCGCCGCAGCGTCATCGACCGGCAGCGGCGTCGGCAGATCGTGGGCGACGGGCTTGTCTTCCGTCTCGGTCTGGGCCTGCGCGCCCTGCGCCATGGCAACCAGCGACGCCGCGACCAGCGAAGCGGTCAGCGCCTGATTACCCGCCGAGCGCTGGGCATCTTCCGCCTCGCGGTCGGCACCGCGCGCGCCAAGCTGGGTGTCGAGTTGAACCTCGATATAGTCGCCCTTGCTGCCGTCGGCGCGGGTAAAGCTGCCGTGAGCTGTCACGGCCTGGCCGTCGATGAACTCTTCGGTCGCGACCGCACCCGTGGAAATCGAAGTGATGCCCTGATCGGTAAGGCTCGAAAGCTCGCCCGCATCGCTTACGCCGTCGGCATTGGCATCCCGCCACACCAGCAGCTTGGCAAAGGCCGCATCATTTGCGTCGACGACGCCGTCGCCATTGTCGTCGAGCGAAGCAAGCGCCGCGACGCCATTAGCGAAATTGCCGCCGCCAAAGCCCGGAGTGAAGATCTCCGTCCCGCTGTCGATCTTACCATTGCCGTCGAGGTCGACGGCGAGAATGCCGTCGTTCGAGGAATTCCACGTCACGCGATCGGCCGCGCCATCGGCGTTGATGTCGAACGCCGCAGTCGGGCCAAAGGAATAGCCGTCGCCATTCAGATCAAGGATGATCGGGTCGGCGGCACCGACGAAGTTGGCGGCAGTAAGGTTGCCATAACCAACGCCATTGATGGTCATGATATGCTCGACGGTCATGCCGCTGTTGCCGGGATTGGTATTGTCATTGATCGTCACCGAATAAATACCGGCATTGGCGGTGCCTGACGTGTTCGAATAGACGATAAAGGTATAGGTGCCGTTCGGGATATCGTCCGTTGCGGCCTGAATAAACCCTTCGATCGTCGAACCGTCACCATCATTGCCAAGCGAGGTGGTGACCCAAGCATTGTTGACCAATTCGATGATTTCAACACCGGCACCAATATCCGTCTGACCAGCGGTGACTGTAAGGAAGCTGCCGTCGGTTTCGCTGGTTCCGCTAACCGCAATCGCAATCTTGTCCTGAACGACGTTGAAGCTGGAAACGGTCACCAACGTATTATTCGCAGGGTTTACCGCGTCATGCTTGAAGACAATAGTGTCGGCAGCGCCGTCGCCATTGCCCAGATCGACCGTCCAATTGCGCGCAGTCAATGCGGCAACTTTGATGGTGACCGTGTCAGCACCCGTGCCGGCGTTGACGATGCTGCCGTCGCCCGTGCTTGCGATGATGGCATCGTTACCGGTGCCGCCAGTGATTGTACCGTTGCCCGAACCGCCATTGATAAAATCGTCGCCGTCGCCGCCGTCGATCGTGTCATTGCCTTCCTGGCCGTAGATGATGTCGTTACCGGCGCCACCATTGATGACATCATTACCGGCAGTCCGGCCGCTTTCCTGGCCCAATATGGCATGGTTGGCGCGGATATAGGCAATCGTGTCCTGACGGTTCCAGTTCGCGCCATTTCCCGCCGGGTCGAGCGATTCTGCATTAGGCCGGCCTTCGAGGGTCTGGAAAACCGCCCAGCCCGATCCGGCCGGGAGGCTCACGCCAAGCTCGGTCGCCAGCGCATCGGTGAACAGAACGTCGCCAAAAATGACGTCGGCACCGTCGCCGCCATTGACGACATCATTGCCTGCCGCCGCGAGGTCGGTCGATCCGCCCAGATTTTGGAGGATGCTGGCGAGTTGTTCGGCCGAGGTCGCGTTGCTCGCGCTACCGGTTCCGCCCGAAGCATTGCCATCCTCGACATTACCCAACCGGGTCAGCAGCGTCCCGTTGACGTTGACGCCGATCGCATCGATTGAATAGCCGGTCGCGAGTATCTGCTGCGGTTCATTCGACCCGTCGGTTCCGAGGATCTGGTTCATCGCATCCTGCACATTGTCCGAATCCTCGGAGCCGTCGCCGCCGTTGTTCCACAAGGTCGGATTGCCGTCGGAGACGAAGACCACCTTGTTGACATCAGCGCCGGGGATGCCGAGGCCCCCGTTGATCCACGTCAGTGCGTCCTGAAGACCGTCTTCATAATTGGTACCGCCCGACGCCGTCATGCCATTGACCGCCGCCTTCGCCAATGTGATCTGGCTCGCCTGCACAACGCCGTTCACGATCAGATTGAATGTCCCGAGATTCGTGCCAGCGGCGTCGAAATCGATCACCGTGATCCGGACGTCCTGCGCGCCCGATTGCGACAGGCTGTCGATCAGCGCGTTGACGCCATTCTTCAGCGCCTGCATCCGCGAAATACTGCCGCCGCCAAATGTGATCTGATCGGTCATGCTACCCGAACTGTCGAGCACGAGCACCACGTTTGCCTGTTGTCCTTCGGTAATCGTTACCGAACCCGGATCGCCGACGAGCGTATCGTCGAAATTTCCGCCCTGAATCACGCCATCGATCGAACCTTGCGGATTGGCGACGACATGATCCGTGGTCTGGCCGGTCGCGTCACCGGTCGCCGAGCCGATGACCAGCAGCGGGGCTGCCGTCGTGATCGCCAGAGATCCCTGCGCCGTATCACCGTCGCCATCGACGATGGTGACCGGAACATTGAAATTCACCGGATTTTCGGTCTGCACAGCCGCGCCGAAATCGCCGATCTTGAAGGTATCGCCGCCAGCATGGTGGAATTCGATGCTGTTATATCCGTCGGCAGTGAAGCCCGCGAGACGAGTATCGGCCGTCACCCCGGTGACGGTCGCTTGGCCGCCACTGAAGCTGACGGTATAGCTCTGCCCGCCCACACTATACGTACCGTTGGCAGTCACAAAGACCGTCACGCCGTTGAAGCTGATCGCGACCTTGTTAATCGTATCCTGGACGCCATCGCCGACGTCATTGTCGGTGTCGATGTCATCGCGCGCAACGAGCCGGACGCTGGAACTGGTTTGGATATTAGAGAACAGCGCCGACGCCCCGTTCGCGGTGTAGTGCGAATCAAAGGCGTGGTTTTGATTGGCCAGCGGCCCATAGTCATTGTTGCCGGGCGATCCAGTGAGATCCACGACGAAATCGAGGCGCACCGCTTCGTTCGTTCCGACGCTATTGCCACTGGAAACACCGGTGTTGGTGGCATTTGCGTTCATCGTGCCGCCGTCGGCCCCATTGGTCATCGGCGTGATCAGGACGTCTTGGCTGTCGTTGTCGCCCGGCTTCACAAAGCCGATCCATGCGGTGTTGCCGCCGACGAAATCATAGCCGCCATCGTTGAAATCGACCGTTACTGTCGAATCGAGCTTTTGGACCATCTGAACCTGATACTGGTCGGCATGGCCGGCAGGCTGCAGGCGGATGATGAACACATCGTCGCCATTGGGCTTTTCGGCGGTCAGGACGGTGCCATTCGCCGAAATCGTATAGGTCAGCGCCTGGCTGCCCGACGTCAGATTCTGCGCCTGGAGCGCCGCGACCGTCGCCGCCGTAAAGATCACACTGCCCGGACCGTCGCCGCCATAATTATTGTCGACGTCACCATCGGTGTCGAGCGACTGATAGACCGACGAGCCAGGTGCGTTCAGCAGCTGCGCATTGAGCGGTGCGATGGCGATCGGCGAGTCATCTTCGAGCCCGATGGTCAGCGCGGATGCATTGGTGACGGTCGTCGTGCCGTCGTTGACATTGACCGGTACCACCAGCGACAGCGCGTCTTCGAGCGTCGTGTTGGGATGATCGATCGGACCCAGCAACGACACGGTGAAGTTACCGCCATTGTCGATCGCCACGCTGATGATCGTGTCGGCGCCGACCTTGCCCAGCAGAAGCTGCGGGTTGGTCGTATCCCAGACGATCGGCTGGCCACCCGACGACAATGCAGTCGCGGGCGCGCCAAGGGAGAAGGTCAGCGGATCGCCATCGGGATCGGTCGCCACGATCGTTCCGGTACGGACCGTGAGGTTGGTCGTATCCACGGTTCCAGTCGCATCGGGGAAGCCGCCGGCCAGTCCTTCGTCCGATACGGCGGTCGTTGCCGTTCCTATCGTCGGCAGGTCGTTAGAGCCGTTGATCGTAATCGTCAGCGTCGTCGTCGTCCGGTCGCCGTCGCCATCGGTAAGCGTATAGGTGAAGGTCTCGGTCAGCGATTCGCTCGCTCCGAGCGCCTGCACCGTCGCATTGCCGTTGTTCAGCGTATAGGTGTAGCCGCCACTGGCGTTCAGCGTGAGCGAGCCATAGGATCCTGCGACCGCCGCGCCGACATTGCCCGTTACATCACCCGCCGGCGTACCGGCAGCAACGCCTGACACGGCCGCGCCATCAGCACCCGCCGTGTCGGCGCTTCCCGGCGCGTTGGTCGTGCCAACGCCGGTCACGACATTGCCGGTTGCAACACTTGCCGTGTCTTCGATCACGCTGTCCGTGTCGGCACGCGCCGTCGGGACATCGTCGATGATATTGATCGTGACCGTGCCGCCGACGCTGTTCCCGTTAGCGTCGGTCGCGGTGTAGTTGAACACACGCACACCATTTTCGGTGGTGATGTCATTGTCGAGCGTCGCACCGTCGAACGCCGATTTCAGCGTGTAGGTGTATGTGCCATTAGCGTTGAGCACAAACTTGCCGAGCGCATCTTCGACGGTTTGCGGCGCGTAAGTGATGCCGGGGCCCGTCACGGCCAGCGCGCCCGTCACCGTTTCCGTGGTGGCGGCAGGATTGCTGCCAACAACGGTGCCCGCCGCGACGTCATTGCCGTCCGCGACCAGATCGAGTCCGGCCTCGTCCACCGTCTTCGTCTGGTTGTCGGGTGCCAGCGTTACCGGCTGGATTGTGATCGTCAGCGTCGTGGTCGACGTGTCTCCGTCAGCGTCGCGGATCGTGTAGACAAAGGTGTCGGTGACAACAGTCGACGTCGTGTTCGGCTTGGCATCATAGCTGTAGGTGCCGTCGGCATTGAGCGTCAGATCGCCACGCGCGGTCGAGATCACCGAGCCGGTGCCAGTGGTGACCGGCGTCGTCGTATCGCCGCCGGCAACCCGTACGCCAACAACCCCGCCAGCAGGCGACGTCGTCGCCGCACCATCGGCGCCGAACACATCGTCATTGTCGGTCAGCACATTGCCGGTCGCGACTGCACCTTCGATGACCGAGTTCGTATCAGCATTCGCCGACGGACCATCATCGAGGAAGCTGATCTGGTCGCCGATCTCGGTCTTCGCCGTCGCCGTATCGTCGTCGCCGTCCTTGATCGTCACCGTCGCGCTGATCAGCCCATTGAGCGTCAGCGCGTCATTGTGAAGCGCCACCCCGCCGTCCTGAAGATGCTCGAGCGCAACAAGCTGCTGCACCGTCAGCGTGCCATCGGCGTTGATCGTCACCGTGAAGGCATCGCGAACCACGCCGCCGCCATCGGTGTAGCGACCAACAATCGTCGTCGACGAGGTTTCGAACAGCGTGATCGCAAAGTCGCCCACCGCCGTCACGATGCCGCTCGCGACACTCGTGCCGCCACCGCTCAGTTCGATACCGTAAACCGCCGCACCCGTCGCCGCCGCGCCATCGGCGCCATAAGCCAGAGACGCCGCAATAACCGCCGTCGCCGACGTCACCGTGTCGAAGCCGCTCGTTTCGTCAAGCGTCACGCTGCCCCCGCCGGCAACATTGCTGATCGTCGGACCGTCATCGTCGAAGCGGATCTGCGCCGATATATCAATCGTGCCCGAAGTCGCGGTGTCGCCATCACTGTCGGTCGCGGTGACCACCACGCCCAGCGTGTTCGCCAGCAACTGAACCATATCGTCGGGGTTCGCCGCATTGGGATGGTCGAGCGACAGATATTGCTCGACCGTAACCACACCCGTCGTCGGGTTGATCGCAATCGCGAAGGCGGCCTGCCCGGCAAACGCGCCGCCACTGACCTGACCCACAATCACATTGCCGTCCAGAACGAGGTTGATCGCCGACCCGTCGGTAACCGTGAGGCCCGACGTCGCATTGGTGACCGCCAGCGCATAGGTCAGCGCGTTGCTCGCAGCCGCGCCGTCAGCGCCATAAACCGGGGTCGCCGTGACAACCGCCGTACCCGACGTCGCGGTGCTGATCGCACCCGTGCCGCCGACATTCGGATCATCGCCCTTGACGATCGCACCGGTGTTGATGGTCGCAGCCACGCTGCTCGTCGCGCTCTCGTCGTTCAGGACAAGTGCGGCGCCCGATGCGCTCGCGGTAACCGACGGACCATCATCGAGGAAGCTGATCTGGTCGCCGATCTCGGTCTTCGCCGTCGCCGTATCGTCGTCGCCGTCCTTGATCGTCACCGTCGCGCTGATCAGCCCATTGAGCGTCAGCGCGTCATTGTGAAGCGCCACCCCGCCGTCCTGAAGATGCTCGAGCGCAACAAGCTGCTGCACCGTCAGCGTGCCATCGGCGTTGATCGTCACCGTGAAGGCATCGCGAACCACGCCGCCGCCATCGGTGTAGCGACCAACAATCGTCGTCGACGAGGTTTCGAACAGCGTGATCGCAAAGTCGCCCACCGCCGTCACGATGCCGCTCGCGACACTCGTGCCGCCACCGCTCAGTTCGATACCGTAAACCGCCGCACCCGTCGCCGCCGCGCCATCGGCGCCATAAGCCAGAGACGCCGCAATAACCGCCGTCGCCGACGTCACCGTGTCGAAGCCGCTCGTTTCGTCAAGCGTCACGCTGCCCCCGCCGGCAACATTGCTGATCGTCGGGATGTCGTCGACGATCGTGACGCCGAACGAGCCCGGCGCCGCAGTGCCGTCGCTGTCGGTCACGGTGAAGCCGATACCCGACAAAATGTCAGTGTCTTCACTGCCCGCGACGGCCTGATCGATCGCCTGCGACAGCGTAACCGTATAGCCATAGGTAACCTGGGTCGCGCCGGGGCCGGCGGTCGGAGTGGTCAGCGCGACGCGGATCACCTCATTGCCTGCAACCGAACCGACGAGATCATCGCCAACCTTCTCAAAGGTCACCGCGACGCCATTGACGGTCAACTGCGTATCAAGCCCAGCACCGTAGTTGAGGACGAGCGAACCCGCCAGCGTTCCCGGCACGTCGCTACCGAAATCGACGGTGAGCGAACCATTGGCGGTCGCGAGGCCGGTGGAAGTGACTTCGCCGGCCAAGCCATTGTCGGCATTGGCACCCGGCAGGCCGTCTTCATCGACGACGACATTGGCGGGGTTGCGGAATTGCGGCGCAGAATCGGCAACCAGCGTGATCGTCGCGGTGGCGACCGACGTGTCGCCGTCGCCATCGGTGATCTGATATTGGAAGCTGACTTCGCCGGTCTCTTGCGCCGTCGGCGTGTAAGTGAAGCTGCCGTCATCATTATAAACAAGCGTCCCGGCGCCCGTGAGCGAATCCGCGACCAGTTCCACTGCCGAAGGCTGGACACTGTCCGCGCCCTGCACGTCGTTGGCGAGCACGTTGATCGTCACCGGCTGGTTTTCTAGCGACTGAGTCACGCCGTCATCGGCGGCCGCCGGAACATCGTCCGTGATGCGAATGTCGATATTGGCGCTGGCGGTGCTGCCGTCGATGTCGGTGACGGTGACGCCGACACTATCCGTGAGACCATCCTGGCCCTGCGCCGGATGGTCGGTGCGGTTGTCGGTCAGGGTGTAGGTGTAGGTAAAGGTGCCGCCGATCACCGATCCGTCTTGGCCCGTCACCGGGGTGAAGCCGGTGATGTCGAGCTTGCCATAAGCAGTCGTCACCGATTGCGGCGTAAATGTGCCATTGCCGACGACGAGTGTCAGCGGGGCGCCGAGCGGTACGCCGTTGAAGCTGTCGAGCACAACCGTACCCATGCCGTCAGGGGTGGCGACCGAGAAGCTGTCACTGTCGGCCACGCCGTCGGGCGTCGTGTCCGACCCGGCGGCTTCGCCGACGCGCGCGGCCAGATCGTCTTCATCGACGCGGAGTTCCGAGCCCTCGGCATCAAGCCCACGGATCGTCACGCCGTCGTTGGCGCCGTTGATCGTGATCGTCAGCGTCGCGGGCGAAGTATCGCCATCGCCGTCGGTGATCGTATAAGTGAAAGTTTCGGTCAGCGTCTCGCCTGCCGACAGCCCCTGCACCGGCTGCGCCTGATTGTTCAGCACATAAGTGTAGCTGCCGTCGCTGTTGAGCGTCAGCGTGCCATAGGTGGTCGGGAAACCTTCGCCGATCGTGCCCCCCGTCACAGCGGTGACAGTCGCGCCATCGGCGCCCTGAACATCCTTCGCGCCGTCGGTGGCATTGGTGTCCGTGCCGCCTGCGCCGGTCAGTACATTGCCATCGGCGGTCGGCGGATTGTCGCCGTTGCCGTCGTCTTCGGTTACGCTGTCGGCATCATTCGCCGCCGCCGGAACGTCGTCGATGATGCGGACGTCGAGGCTCGCATTACCGGTCGATCCATCGCTGTCGGTGACGACCACCGCAAAGCTGTCGGTGACATTGTCCTCACCCTGCGCAGGGTGCGTCAGCGTGTTGTCCGAAAGGACATATTCATAGGTGAAGGTTCCGCCAATCACCGATCCGTCGGTACCGACAACCGGCGTAAAGCCGGTGATGTTGACGACCCCGAGTGGGCTATTGGCAGTGCCTGCCGTGAAGACGCCATTCGTCACGACCTGCGTGCCGCCGATCGTCACATTGCCGAGCCCGTCGGGGGTCGACACGGTGAAGGTTCCCGGCTGGGTCAGCGCCGCCGCATCGGGCGACGAACCATCGATCAGATTATCCTCGTCGACGGTGACCTCGCCGCCTTCGACGTTCAGACCGTTGATCGCCACCCCGTCGTTGGCGCCGTTGATTGTGATCGTCAGCGTCGCCGTGCTGGTGTCGCCGTCGCCGTCGGTGATCGTGTAGGTGAAGGTCTCGGTCAGCGTTTCGCCGACCGACAGGCCCTGCACCGGCTGCGCGTCATTGTTCAGCACATAGGCATAACTGCCGTCAGCGTTCAGCGTCAGCGTGCCATAAGCGGCGGCAAAAGCCTGCCCAACCGTGCCGCCGGTCACCGCAGTAACGGTCGCACCGTCGGCGCCTTGAACGTCGGCAGCCCCGTCGGTGCCGTTGGCGTCGCTTCCACCCACGCCGGTCAGTACATTGCCGTCGGCGGTCGGCGGATTTTCTCCGCTTCCGCCATCTTCGGTCACGCTATCGACGTCGTTTACCGCCGTCGGGGCGTCGTCGATGATCCGGATGGTGAGATCGCCCTCGGCCGCGTCGCCGTCGAGGTCGGTCACGACGACGTCGAAGGTGACATTGGTGCCGCTGTTGTTCAGCGTATTGTCGTTCAGCGTGTAGGTATAATTGATCGCGCCCTGGCCGGTCGCGGGGTCATAACTATAGCTGTTGATTACCAGCGTGCCCGTTGCGTCGGCGAAAATCTGTTGCGGCAGCGCTCCGGGGTTGACCGCAACGCCGTTGATCGAGACGCTACCGACGCCGTCGGGCGAGACGAAGGTGAGCGTGTCGGTCGCGGTTTCGGAACCGCCATCGAACGCCGAGCCGGCGGGTTCGCCTGCGCGCGGCGCAAGTCCCGATTCCGCCACATCGGAGGTCGGTCCGTCGGTGCGAATAAAGGAGATGACGCTGGGGCTGTCGCCGATCGAGATCGTCAGCGTCGCCGTCGACGTGTCACCATCGCCGTCGGTCAACCGATAGGTAAAGACGTCGCTGACGCCGCCCGGGGTGTTGACGTTGCGGACATAGCTGTAGTTGCCCTGCGCATCGATCGTCAGCGTGCCATATTGGCCCTGGACCACGCCGCCCGGTGCCGCAAACTCCGTCCCGGTCGTACCCGCACGGATTCCGGTAAGCGAGGCGCCATCTGCGCCCGGCGTATCCGCACCGGCAGCCCCGCTGGTGGTGCCCGTGCCCACAGGTACATTGCCCGTTTCGGGAGCGAAGGTACCGGCAGCGACCGTATCGGTGTCGGGACGAGCGATCGGCGCGTCGTCGATGATCGAGATGGTCAGGTCGGCGGTCGCGGCGTCGCCGTCGCGGTCGGTAACCACCACCGCGAATACATCGGTTACATTGTTGTTCGCATTGGTGTTGTCAGTCAGCGTGTAGCTATAACCGATATTGCCCGCTGCAATGCTGGTGATGGTCAGCTGACCGATCGGGGTCGTGATGACCTGCCCGACTGCGGTGATCGCGACGCCGTTCAGCGTAACCGACCCCGCCCCATCGGGCGTGTTGAACAGGATCGATCCCGTCACCGTTTCGCTGTTGGCCGCGCTGTTGCTGCCCGCCGACTCATTGCCGCGCGCCGGAAGCCCGGCTTCATTGACGTTTGCAGTGGCGTTGACCGATCCCGCCGGTTGGTCGGGTGTCACGATAACGACTGTCGGATCCTCTTCCTCCGGAATCGCCGGGAGGAGTTCCCTGTCTTCGGGCTGCGGGAAAGCAAGCTCGGTGTAGGGCAACAGATCACCGAGCGCATAGGGATCCTGAATCGCGCCTTCGGGGTCGGCAAAATTGCCGCCCGAACTGCGGACGCCGGCTTCGGGATTGAGGTCGCCCAGATTTTCCAGCAGCTGCGCGACCGTGCTCGCGGGCACCGTGTCGCCATCGACGACGATCGAGGGAATGTCGATCGCGCCATTGGGAATGATCATGACCTGACCATTCGGCAAGGTGATGATCAGATCTGTCCCGGAAACCGTAATGTCGTCGATCGACACGCCGGCGGGCAGGACGATGCGCCCACTCGCGTCGGGAACAAGAATTGCCTGGATCGCCAGCGTTATGGCCGATGCCGTCGCTGTAACGCTCGCCGATGCGGCGAGCAATTCGCTCCCCCCGACCGCCTGGTTCGCCTGTTCAGTTGACACGCCATCGCGCTGCGGGCCAGCCATTCCATCGCGGGCCGGGTTGTCAAAAGCGTCCATGTCTGTTTCCCTCGCATACGTCGCAACTTGCGCCCAAACGGCACAGTAAAATCCATAACAATTCGGTGCGACCCATCAGTCCGACGACTCGGACTATCCCCATCCACTAGAAAAACATGCTTTTCCCGGACTCCGCAAGCACGTTAACACATTTTTACGGGCGCGAAACTTACTCTGAATGCAAGTCCCACACCCTCGTTCAGCCAAAGAAAATATTTATAATATTCAGATAGTTGAGTTAATAAAAATCGAATGCCGGGGCCGCGCAGATGACGCAAAACTGTCCCGATCCGAGCCATAAAATGTTACGGTTTGCCGCATTTTCTTGCCCTCAAAAAGCGGGCGCAGACGCGAATCTTAATGTCGCGCGACAGAATCGCCATGAGGCCTGGTAGTAATAATCGCACTTCATACTGTAATAATATTACGAACCCTGGAGAAAAATTCCCCGGCGCAATACCGGCCAAAGGCACTTTTTCGGGTCCGCCATATATATATGCTGGACCTCTGGCAGAGAGCGTCGTGCCACCTCAACCCGACGGCACGCTGTTAACCGCGACGGTCGCAGCGGCAATGCAATATTAACATTGTTAAGCGATGACGGTTCGCAAAGGAGATGGTTGTGAGGTCATTGCTGGCACATATTGCCGACCCGGTCGAAGCGACCGATCGCAGAAGGACGGAGCGGCGCACCCTCCGGCTCGACGTCGCCGCGCAGTCCTCGACCGAGGAATCGGCTGTGATCATCCGCGATTTGTCGCGGACAGGCCTGTTGATCGAAACCGACACCAGTTTTGCTGTCGGCGAGACCTTTCTGCTGGTCCTCCCCGAACTCGGCGCCACTCCGGCACGGATTATTCGCGCCGATGGCAAGCGTTTCGGGTGCGAGTTTCTGTCGCCTGTCCCTGCGGGCGCGATCAGCGCAGCGCTGCTTAAGGCGCCTCCCAGCGGAGAAGTAGGCGAGATTGCCGAACCCGCGATTCAGATCCAGGATGATGAGGAAGATTTCAGGCGACCAACAAGCGCCCTCCTGTTCACCGTACTGACGACCTTGTTTACCGCTGCAGCCATTCTCTTCGTTTTCGCTCTCGTCTCGCTGAACTTTTCATAAGTCACCCCACAAGACGGGCGCGTTACATGTCGATCGTAATCCGGACGTTATGGACGTTGGCGCCCGCCGCCCTAGCAATCTCCTCCTTGGCCTTATCAACCAGCTTGCGCAGCGTTTCGGCGTCATCATAGCCCAGCAGTTCGGGCATGGGGACGCCCAGGATGACTGCCAACATCTGCATCCGCCCGGCCTTTGGCCGCGACTTATCCGTCTCCCAGTGCGAGATTGACGGCTCGCTGACCTTGAGCTGCCGGGCCAGTTGGGATTGTGTCAGTCCTTTCGCCAGCCGGAATTGATGAAGGCGAAGACCAAAGCTTTCACTCCCCCGCTCGCAATTGGCCTGGTTCGTCGCGACCGCGTTGTGCAGCATCGCAGCGTCAAGCGTCGCATCCGAGACTGGGATCCTGAACATGCACCCCCGCAACCGCTGACTGACCCAGTTCACCGTCGCAACCACAGTTTCGCCGTGCGGAAACGCAACCTCGAAATCATCGTTCAGCGCAAGCCGAATATCGCCTTCGAGTAGGAGTCCGGTCGTAGAGATATTGTGCACAAGCACCTCTGCGTCAGACGTGGTGGCCGCCGCGCGCAACCCCAGTTTGACGCGACCACCTTGCTCCGGTTCGCCCGGGTGGCTCTCAATATGCGCGGCGACGACCATCAGGCGCTCCCCACTAATTCACCATCAGTCCGGCGATGATTCCGGCCTGAACCGCCGGCTCGACCATCGGCATCAACGGCGCTGGCCACGACAGGCCCGATCAAGCGCGTCACAACCCGTGCGAGCGGGCGTAATATCCAGAAAATAGGGTACAAAAGACCGGAATATCGAAAGCACGAATAGAAGCTTAATGCCAAGTAGTCTTGGCAACGTCGCATCGTCTCTACCACTTCCACATCCGGTCTCTCATTCCATTTTCGTGAATGATATACCTATTCATTAGCTATCTGCGACTCGACTATAAGTTCATTAAGCCATAATTTTCTGAACTTCGAAAGCCCCTGCTGGAAGCGGCGCCTATCCTGACGAAATAAAACCCACCATTGGCCCCAGACCTCCAATTCCCGGGCAAGCTTCATCGCGGGCCGAGAGAATCTGTTCACCTGGTCGGAACAATATTCCGCAAAGGCTCAGTGCCACAATATTGCTTGAATATCATAGCCAGACCGCACTCCAAAAAAATCCGGCATCCCCCGCAAACTGCTGAACGATATGCCGATCTGGCGATGCACGCTGCCGTCGCTGCCGTCGCTGCCGCCTGCTATTAAGCCTGCCGGCCTGACCACTCGCCGCCGATGCTGTCGGGACAAGACGTCGCGGCTGACGAACTCACAGTCCTGAGCGCAGTCGATGATCTGCGCAAACCGGACAGGTGTCGCTGTCATTAGGGGCGCGCTTGTCGCGCCACATTGAGACTCCGGCCGACACACAGGCACCGGCCGGCCCCTGGATCAAATAACGCCGAGCGAGCGCATCGCCTCTGCAACGCGGACGAAGCCCGCTATATTGGCGCCGAGAACATAATTGCCGGGGGCGCTATATTCCTCCGCCGTCGCGGCGCAATTATCATGGATATTGCGCATGATCTGCGCGAGCCGCTCTTCGGTCTGCTCAAACGACCAGCTGTCGCGCGATGCATTCTGCTGCATTTCGAGCGCCGAGGTCGCAACCCCGCCAGCATTGGCCGCCTTGCCGGGTGCGAACATCACGCCCGAACTCTGGAACAGCTCGACCGCCTCGGGAGTCGAAGGCATGTTGGCGCCCTCACCGACGACAATCACGCCATTTTTGATCAGCGTTCCCGCGTCCTTGAGCGTCAGTTCGTTTTGCGTCGCGCACGGCAGCGCGATGTCGCACGGCACGTCCCAGATCGAGCCATTCTCGATATAATGGGCGCCCACGCCCTTGACCCGGGCATATTCCGACAGGCGTTCGCGGCGGACTTCCTTGATTTCCTTGAGCAGGTCGAGGTCGATCCCATTCTCGTCGAGGATATATCCATTGGAGTCCGAGCAAGCCATGACCTTGCCGCCGAACTGCTGCACCTTGTCGATCGCATAGATGGCGACATTTCCCGAACCCGACACGACGACGCGCTGGCCCTCCATCGCCATATCCTTCGTCGCGAGCATGCGCTGGACGAAATAGACGAGGCCATAGCCGGTCGCCTCGGTCCGCGCCCGCGAACCACCATAGACGAGGCCCTTGCCGGTGAGGACACCGGCTTCATAGCGGTTGTTGAGCCGCTTGTACTGGCCGAACATATAACCGATCTCGCGCCCGCCGACGCCAATGTCGCCCGCCGGAACGTCGGTATATTCGCCAAGGTGACGCTGAAGCTCGGTCATGAACGCCTGGCAGAAGCGCATGATTTCGCCGTCAGAGCGTCCGCGCGGATTGAAGTCCGATCCGCCCTTGCCGCCGCCGATCGGCATTCCGGTCAGCGCATTTTTGAAAATCTGTTCAAAACCCAGGAATTTGACGATCCCAAGGTTGACCGACGGGTGGAAGCGAATCCCGCCCTTATACGGCCCCAGCGCCGAGTTGAACTGGACGCGAAAACCGCGGTTGATCTGAACCTGCCCGGCATCGTCGACCCACGGCACGCGAAAGATAATCTGGCGTTCGGGCTCGCAAATCCGCTCGATCAGCGCATGATTGGCATAATCGGGATGCTTGGCAACAACGCGACCAAGGCTTTCGAGCACTTCGCGGACGGCTTGGTGGAATTCGGCCTCGCCGGCGTTACGACGCAATACTTCATCAAGAACTGGCTGTAATTTTTCATCAATCTTGCTCAAAAATACCTCCTGACAGCATGTTTCGATCGGGCCTGTGGACCAATCGCCCTATGCTTCGCAAGCTAAATGATGAGCGCGCGGCTTGTGCGCATAGCTATCTTTTATGAATCCGCTCCGCGGCGTGAACTTCGGCCCGTGCCAGCAACAGCGCTAAATCTTCGCGGCTGATATCAAAGGTTTCGCCAAGGTCGGCGAGCGCACTGTCTATATCTTCCATCAGCAGGCCGGAAACCGAGTCCGGCGGCAGCACCCTGCCTTCGACCGGCGCGGGACGGTGCGGATAGGAATGGCCCGAATAGCGGTGAAACAGCCAGCCGACGGAGGTAAGCAACAGCGAGTTGACGACAACCGGGATCAGGAATGCGCCAGGGCCGCCTGCCTCGATCAGCGACGAAGCCAGCACCGCGCTGAGCGCCGCCGCGCCGCCGGGAGGATGGAGACAGCGCAGCAACGACATCACCAGGATCGCCGCCGCCACCGCCAACGTCGCCGCAGTCACCGGATCGTGGACATAATGCACCACCAGCACGCCGACGACGGCGGAAATGCTGTTGCCGCCAACGATTGACCAGGGCTGCGCCAACGGACTGGCTGGAACAGCGAAGAGCAGCACGGTCGATGCGCCGATCGGCGCGACGATCCACGGGATCGATGCCGGGAACAAGGCGAGACCCGCCACGCCGACAACCGAGACGCCGATCAGCGCACCGAGGCAGGCCAGCACCCGATCGCGCAGACTGGCGCCCGCCAGCAACGGCACAAACAAAAGGCGCGCAGCCGCTTTCGATCGAAACAACATAATCCCTCCGGTATCGGGTGGCTCCGATGCGACGTTCGAAGCGGTTCGGCCAGAGAGGTTTGATTGATGCCTGACAAGCCCATTTATTGGCGAAGACGCCGAAACACCCGCAACCGGCCCATTTCATTATGTGCCGGTCGCGGGTGTTTCGGCGTCTTCGCATGAGCGGGCATTGGAGAACTCGCCGGTTGCGTTCACCGTAGGCTCGGTGAAGCGCCCCTTCTTGTCCTGAGAGAAGTAGCCATCGTGCGCGCAAGACGCGTCGGCGGGCACGTCGACGAATAGCGAGCGGAATTCGTCCAGTGCAGCGAACTTGGCATACTCCTACTCGAAAATGGACACCAGCGCCCCCGGCTACGGATTCCCGTCATCGTCGTGACGACGGAAGTAAGCCACGAATGCGACGCAAAACAGGCTGAGCGTCTTGATACCAAGCGGCCGGTTCCGCATCCTTGCGGCAATGATGCTCGGTCGTCTGGCGCTCCATTGCGCGGGAAAGCCATGCGGTATCGATATCGCCCAACCGTCACGCACCTCCTGCATTTTGAAGCCGTCGCCCGCGAAGATCAGCTGCATCGATCGGGACCCGCGCATTTTCTGGATGGCACCGATGCGATAGCTACACCCGCCTGAGATTCGGCCGCCTTCCAGCATGTCATTATCACCGACCCTGACGGACTGGCGCGATACGCCACCCCTCATCTGCCTGGCGATCTCAATGCGCGCACATCGTGCCGGGAGCCATACACCCCATTTTTACAAAGCCCACGGCTAGGTGCCACAGGGGCTCGGCCTCCGCATTCATACGCAAAGATTCGTTTTTGGTCTCAGATAGTGGAAAATCCGCACCGGCTGGCTGGGGCGGCAGGTTGAATATAAAACTACCACCACATTGAAATAACGTATTTTTATTCCAATATTTTTGCAATTTACCACCGAGTCGCCCGCTTTTTTGGAGCGCTGCAGTGAGCCATTTTGAGATGCGGGTGACAAAATCGGCAGACCGTTCATCTACCGAGACAAACGGCATTCTAGATCAGCTCGCGTGCCCAATGATGTGTGAATAGGCGTGCAGAATGGAACCCCACCCAATTTGAATTATCGCATTGAGATTGCTCCGGAACGACGGCTTGCGCGATACTGAGATCGGCGTGCATCGGGCCCCCTAAGGTGAGAAAAAAAGGACACATTCTCAGCGACCTGTTTGAAAAAACGGCGGGGTCCCGGTTTGCATGCCTATCGACAGCGATGAGTGCAATATCAAGCAGTGCATGCCGATCTGGCGGGCATTGGCGTCGCGGAATCCGGAAGAGGCACTTGCCGAACTACACCGGCCCAGACCGTTCGGCAGCGTGCTGGGCGAAATGATGGCCGAGCATGTCGCGATGATGCGGCGCAGAGGGTACAAATACACATCGCAGCCCCAGTTGCTTCTTCGGTTCGACCGCTTCCTCCAGTTGCATCCAGGACCGGAAGCCGAGCCGCTAAGCGCCATGATCGATCGCTGGGCCGCAACGAATGCGACCCGTCATCACGCCGATGAATGCGAACAACTCACGCGCGTCTTTGCGAAAATCCTTCGTCACGGTGACCCGTCGATACCTATGCGACGACCGGACCCGAGACCGAAGAAGGAGGCCTCGAAGCAATGGCGAAAGCCTCATATCTACTCGCCTGCCGACGTGCGGCGGATGCTCGAGATCGCGCGTAACTACCCGTCGCCGCGGGCGCCACTTCGCCCGCCGAGCATGTACACCATGCTGCTCCTCGCCTATTGCGCGGGCTTGCGGCGCGGTGAGCTTGCTCGTCTCGATCTTGGTGATGTTGACCTGCACGCGGGTACCATCATCATCCGGCAGACCAAGTTCTTCAAGACCCGCATTTTGCCGCTACCGGACAGCGTTGTAGTCGAGCTTCGGGCCTACATCGATGCGCGGCGGCGTGCCGGTGGAGCACAGGATGCGCGCTCCGGCCTGTTCTGGCACGAGCGAGGCGATGGCCATTACACCCCGGAAATGATCACCTGGCTGCTCTCCGACGTCATACGCCGCGCCGGGTTGAAACCATCGCGAGGAAAAGCAGGCCCGCGCGTGCACGACCTGCGTCACTCGATGGTCGTGAACAGAATCCTCGAATGGTACCGGACGGGCATCAATCCGCAGGATCGCCTGCCGTTCCTCGCGACCTATCTCGGCCATCGGGATATCAACTCTACCCTGGTCTACATCACCGTGACGCAGGAGCTGCTGCATTACGCAAATGAGCGGTTCCGGGCAATCGGCGCACCATGCCTCAATCTGGGGCAGGAGGTGCTGTCATGAGAAGGGTTGATCGGCTCCCAGACCTGATGCGCGCGTTCTTCTACGAATGGCTGGTCGAGCAGCGCAACGCATCCATCCATACAGTCCGGTCCTACCGCGACACCTGGCGGCTGTTGCTGCGGTTCGTCGAGCAGCGCGCTGGGAAGAAGGTAGCGATGATCACGCTGACCGACCTTACCGCCAGCGAGGTTGCCGCGTTCCTCAGTCACGCCGAACATGAACGCGGCGGTACGATCGGCACGCGCAACTGCCGGCTTGCCGCGATCCGCAGCTTCTTCCACTTCGTGGCCACCAAGGATCCCGCGTCGATCGCGCAATGCGTCGAAATCCTCCATATCCCGATCAAGCGTGCTCCCGTGTCGGAACCGAGCTATCTGGATCCGGCGGAAGTGACGGCGATCCTCAGTCAGCCAGACCGTTCGACCGTTGAGGGCATGCGCGATCATGCGCTGCTCTCGTTCCTCTACAACAGCGGCGCACGAATACAGGAAGCGCTCGACCTGTGCCCCGAAGCAATCCGGTTCAAAAGCCCGAACTGCGTGCGTCTGATCGGCAAGGGTCGAAAGGAACGCATCTGCCCGCTCTGGCCGGAAACGGTCCTGCTGCTGTGCAAGCTGCTCGAGCGGCAGCCACGGGCACCGGACCAGCGGCTGTTTGTCAACCGCTATGGCGAACCGCTCAGTGCCTCGGGGGTCCGGTTCAAGCTTGCTGCCTACGTGAGGGCAGCGGCCGAAACCATGCCAACGCTGCGTGCCAAGCATGTGACGCCACATGCCTTCCGACACGCCACAGCCGTGCATCTCATCTCGGCGGGCGTCGACGTTACGGTCATCCGAAGCTGGCTCGGCCATGTGAGCCTCGACACGACCAACCACTATGCCAGGGCCAATCTGGAAACGAAGCGGAAAGCCCTGGAAAAGGTCGCCGTTCCGACCACACCCCGCGGCAAGCCATCCTGGAAACGCGATGCAAGCGTACTCGCCTGGCTCGATACGCTCTGAAATAATGCGGAGGAATACGGGCAAAAACGGCGAAAATCCGCCAATCAGGCCGCGTTCCTCCGCATTATGGCGACCTCGTGATTAGTGAAACGCGGAAAGACCGACGCTGCAGACGCAGAGGCGATTTGCGAGGCGGTTTCCCGCCCGACGATGCGCTTCGTTCCAATCAAATCGAAAGAGCAGCAGGCGCTACTCTCTATGCACCGCGCACGCGATCTTTTCGTGAAGCAGCGAACCCAGCTCATTAACATGATGCGCGGGATGCTGGCAGAGTTTGGTATCACCATACCTGAAGGTATCGGGCGCGCGCTGATAAAGGCGCGTCAGATCGTAGAAGGGGAAGCCCTCGATACGCCAGCTGAGGCTTCGCAAATGGCGGCCGTGCTCGGCGAGCAAGCCTTGAACATCCATTTAAGGTTGCGAGAGATCGATCGCGCTCTCGCGGCTTGCCAGCGTGAGAACGCTGCTGCTTTACGTGTCGCGACCGTTCCTGGAGTCGGCCCGATCACCGCAACGGCAATCGTCGCTTCGGTGCCTACCCCGGAATTGTTCGCCTCAGGTCGCCAATTTGCAGCCTAGCTGGGACTGACGCCGCTACAGAAATCGAGCGGCGGCAAAGAGCGGCTTGGGCGCATCAGCAAAATGGGCGACAAGTATATCCGGCGGCTCCTGATTACAGGCGCGACCTCAATGGTGCGGCGTGCGAAGGAAAGACCAGAAACCGTAGATCCGCGCTTGGTCGACCTCTTGGCACGCAAACCTACTCGCGTGGCGACGGTCGCGATGGCGAATAAAATGGCTCGCATGATATGGGCGATCATGCTGCGAGGCGAAACCTACCGCCCACACCATACTCCAGCACTAGAAGGCTGATATCCTGTAGCTATCTGACAGGAGGAAAGATTTACGAGGTTGTAAGCGCGATGTGAAATGATGGCGATACCGGTCAAGCCGGGAGCAGAGACAACCCGCTATAAGTCAGAGGCATAAAAGCCTGTTAGTCCGATTGGGACTTTGCTCACGGACCCCATCATGGCCAGCAGTTATCATTGGCTGCACAAACAGGCCGAACAGACGACTGCACTTGACTATCGCAAACATTTATATTGAACTTGCAACGCGGGGGCCATCCACAGAAGACTGATAGCCATTCTCGGGGGCATCGACCCAATCGCCGCGCGCATAGCTGCCATAAAGCACGATCTTGAAGATGCGGCTCTGCTTCTTCCATTTGGAAGTGCCCATCGCATGCGCTGCCTCGAACTCCTCAAAGAGGACGCGCACGACATGCGCCAGTTCGCGCTGCTTGGATTGCGGAAGATGATCGAGGGTCGTTCGCATCGGCACAACCTTAGAAAGCCGTTCGACCGGATGGCAAGCACCATCCGGTCGAACCCGATATTATAGCCAGGGCCAGACCGCTCGTGGAAAACGCGCATGGAGGCAGCGTGACCACATCCCCAGTGCGCGAGCAAAGTCCTGTATCACCTGCTCGACGGTGATCCCATGACGGGCAGCAAGCTCTTCATAGCTCGCATCGTCGAACCGGACCGACAGAAAGATATCACCCTGCCGCTTGGTCATCTTGGCAATGGCGATGGCCAAGCGGCGCTCGCCATCCGCCTTGGTAACGGTGGACAGATCGCGGCGTCTCATTTCCCTTCCCCTACTAAGGCCAGCAGATAATCTGCGGCCTTGCTGGCCTGGGACGCTGCGCGGAAGATCGCCTTCTCGTCGCCGCGCAGTACCGACAGCCAGGACGCGATATAGTCGCTATGCCGCACCGTCGGGGCGATCCCGAGCGAAGCGCAGGTAAATGCTGCCGCCATCTCGGCGACAAGTTCTTCTTTCGCATAGGCTTCGGAACCGAACCTGCCCGTCTGGTCGCGATCCAGCCTGCTACTGTGGCCAACCCAATGGCCAAGCTCATGAAGCGCCGTCCGAAACCAGTTGATCGGTTCGTGAAAGGCCATCTGCGGCGGCACCTGCACGAAGTCATGGCTCGGACTGTAAAAGGCTTCGCCGCCGCCAATGTTGAACCGCGCGCCGCTTGCAGCAATCAGCGCGTCGACCTCGACGATGGCAAGCACCGGATCGGCAGATGCAACCGCTGCGGTAAAATCTTCGGGCAACCCGTCGCACTGATCGACGTTGAACACGGTGAAGCGCTTCAGGAAAGCCACCTGCCGCGCTTCGCGATCCTCTCCCCGCGCAGTTTCCGCTTCGGCTTTCGGCGTGAAGCGGTCGGCGTAACAGATAATCGTGCCCTTCTCGCCGCGCCGGACATGTCCGCCCGCCGCCTCGGCCTGCCGGTAGGTGAGCCAGCGCTGCGACGCAAAGCCCCGCCCGATAACCTCTGCCCACAGGATCAAGACATTGATCCCTGAATAGCGCCGAGCAGTTCCGGCGTTGTGCGGCATGGTGCATCCGCACGCCGCGCTATCCCAAGGCTGCACCCAAGGCAGCCGCCCTTCTTCCAGTTCGGCGCTGATCCGGCTGGTGACCTCGGAATAGAGGCTCTGCCGCTCGACATTATGCTTGGCCATTTCCCTTCTCCTTCAAAACCACCGCAGCCCGGCCCGGAAGGGGCGCAGGGGGGCGGCAGGAAGGAGTCGGCAGGCCCGCGACATCGGGCGGGCTGCACCCGAAGGACCGGAACGAAGAGGAGGACCCGCGAAGCGGGTTGCGGCCCGACCGGGCGGGGCTAGAGGCGAGTGACGCCCTCCTGTGCTCCTGCCGTGCCCGGTTCAATAACGCCGCCGCGAAGCGGTGTCCGCATGCGCGCCAGCGGCGCCCTACAAACAAACGACTCGAACAACGATCGCGCCGGTCATGGCGCGTCATTTGCGAACGCGGCCGTCGCCGACGGCCTCATTTACCGGATGAGCACGTCCGCGAGACACTATGAGAGAAAATAATTCAATCTACGCCGCAGCCGCACGGAACCGCCCATAGATGCCGGTGGACGCACGCAGCCCTATGCCAGAGCACGAAGCCAAAAAGCGCAGTTTTCTAGGGTGTTGACGATGGCGTTCGTGATCCCCTTCTCTGTCCCCCGTCGACGCAAGTTCCTTCAACAGATGGAGAAGCAAGTCATGGTATCTCAGTCCCCCCTCCGCTTGATGCGCTTGAATGAAGTCCTCGACCTGACCGGGCTCAGCCGGGCAACCCTCTACCGGAAAATCCAGGCCGGAACTTTCCCGGCGCAGCATAAAATTGCAGAGCGCTGTTGCGGCTGGCGCGCGGGCGAGGTCGATGTGTGGCTGCGCAATCCCGTCAGCTTCACCGTCGACTATCTCCAGCGCGAGCCCGCATGACCGACCATAAGCGTAGCCCCGCGCCGCCGCAGCGGCGCGGGGTCGAACATTCGGCTCAGTCGGCCGGGTTCCAGATGAGCGCGTAGCCGTCTTCGCCGTCCTGACCGGCGGCGCGGCCGAGGTTGGCATAAATCCGGCGCGGCCCGAACTCGGGTGCGGCGAGCGTCAGCGACACATAGGGTTTGCCCGATGCTTCGCCGGTGCGGACCCAGCCGGCGCCAATTTCGACGCCTTCGGAATAAACGCGATAGTCGGGCTGGACGTCGCCGCTCTTCGAGCGGTTGGTGCGGATCTCGATGCTCGCGCGGATCGAGAGGGTCTTGAGCTGGCCCACGAAACCTTCTTCGATGGTGCCGTTTACAAAGCCGATGGATGCCATTGGTCGTCTCGTGCGCCAAGAGTGGTGGGTAGGATCCACCACGCGCGATTATTGTCTCTGCGGGGTGAAAGGCCCCGTCCTCCACGTGCCGCAACACGGGGAGCGAAGTGGATGGGTGAGGTGAACCGGGTGCCTCCGGCGAGCCGTAAATGAGCAGAACCCGTCAAAGCCGGACGACCGGAGGACTTCCGCCCGAGGTTGGTCCGGCGAGCGTATCTGCAATGGAAAGGGTAACCGAACCGATGGCTGAAGCCCCGGGACAAAATGGAATCCGCCAAGCCGGAAGTGGGCGGATCGGTCGCAAGACCGGCGGAGTGCCGATGCCCGCTGAGATAACGGGCGTCAGGGGCGCGCGGATAGCCGCGCGTCAGTTGCAGGGCCAGCTTGCGGTGCCCTGCAACCGGAATCCGAACGGGGTAGAGTCGGTTCCTAAAGCAGATGAGGGGACGATAGTTGAACTTGGGAACCTTGCTGCGGCATCTCCTAACGAGATGATCGAGGCGACCGATGATCGCCGCAGCAAGGGGCGGAGCCTCCGTAGTAGTCCGCGAACGGGAAAGCCGTTCACATGGCGAAGGGAGGCAGTGGGTTGAGCAGGCCAGCAGGAGGTGGGCGCAGGCCCGGCGCGGTGAATACCGCGTTCGTCCTCGACATGCAGCGCAAGCTCCACCGGTGGAGTACCGCGAAAGCCGATCGGGTCTTCGCGGATCTGTTTAATATCGTATGCGACCGCAGAACGCTGGACGAAGCATGGCGAAGGCTGGCCCGCAATCGGGGCAGCCAGACACCCGGTACAGATGGCGTTACGCGGAAAAGGGTCGAAGAGCGGCCCGGCGGAGCGGCGGGGTTCCTCGAGGACATCCGAGAGGAGCTACGCGGCGGCATCTATCGCCCGGAACCTGTACGGCAACGGCTTATCCCGAAGCCAGGCAGACCGGAGAAGATGCGCCCGCTGGGCATTCCGACGCTCAAAGACCGACTGGTGCAAATGGCTTTGAAGCTCGTGCTGGAGCCAATCTTCGAGGCGGACTTCTACCCGACCTCGTATGGCTTCCGGCCCGGTCGAAGCACTCATGATGCATTAGGTGCCATCCAGCGCAGAATGCACCCAACGGCACACGGTCCATCACTGTACCGATATGTGATCGAAGGGGATATCAAGGGCTGCTTCGACGCCATCGATCACCATGTCCTGATGAATCGGGTGCGCAAGCGGATCGGGGACCGAAAAATCCTCCGGATCGTGCGTGCGTTCCTCACTGCAGGCATCATGGTCGAAGGCACCGTCCGCCACCCGGTAACGGGAACACCGCAGGGTGGCATCATATCGCCATTGCTGGCCAATATATATCTGACGGCCATCGATGAACGATACGGGCGGTGGTCGCTTCGCCCCCGTGAACGACCACAGAACGCGGCCGACCGCCGTCACTATGACCGGCAACGAGGAAAGCCGACGTTTTATATGGTCCGGTATGCAGACGACTTTGTCGTATGCGCCGACGGGACTCGCGAAGAGGCCGAAGCGGAAAAGCAGGCGCTGGCGGCGTTCCTGAAAGAGGAACTCTGCATGGAGTTGTCGCTGGAGAAGACCAAGATCACGGCGGTCGAGGAGGGCTTTGACTTCCTCGGCTACAACGTGGTGCAGACCAAAGCGCGTCGAACCGGTAGACTGGTCGGCAATCTCTTCATACCGAAGAGCAAGCTGAAGGACCTGCGCCGCAAGATCAAGGTCAAGGTACGGGGAATGCCGACAGGTCGACCCCTCGCCTATCTCCTTGGCAGCCTCAATCCCATCATCACCGGGTGGCGAAATTATTATCGCTACGCCACCCACGCCACGAGGGACTTTAACAATCTCGACTGGTGGATGTGGGGTCGCGTCTGGCGCTGGCTCAGGAAGAAGCACAAAGGCCGCAAGTTGCACGAACTGCGGCGGCGCTTCACAGACCCAGCGAAGAGCAACTGGCGATGGGCCGAAAATGGCGTGTCGATCAGGACGTTCCTTGAAGGAGGATCGTTCCGCTACCCGTACCGGGGCATACGAATACCGAATGGATGGAACGAACCCAGCGAGCAGTTCCGAAAGGGCAATGTTCACTTCTGGTCTTCGATCAACACCCTCGCCAAACTGTGAGGGCCACCCACGGCCTCGGCCGTGCATGGAGAGCCGGATGCAGGGAAACTCGCACGTCCGGTTCGGCGAGAGGCGCGAAGAAACCGGCCACCGCGAGGTGGCACGGCGCTTCGCGCCTACTCTACCTTGAAATTGCCGCAAGGACCATCCCTGCGACATGGGCGGACCTAAGACCGGCGCATGAGGCGTCCCGCGTACCCGCAGGGCCGCAGCGTCAGCGGAGGACTTGAGGCGGTCGATTATTTGAAAGCGAAGCGGCGGCGAGGAGACGGCGCAGCCGGCGGGGAAATAATCGCACCGCAGATGGTTACGTCGGGCGCCGTGCCGGTCCAGGTCAACTCGCCCGTCGCCGGGGATGGTCTTCGGCTGAATGGGAGGAAACACTGCAGGATCGGATCAGAGGCAAGATCGGAGGAAAGTGGGGAAATGAGACGCACGAACTGCGGCGCCGCGAATGCCCACACGCTGACGGCCCGACGTCTGCATCCTACTGGTCGCTTTGCCGCCAGGACATCCAGAATCGCGACGGCGCACCGACATTTCGAAAATGCGATGAGTTGCCCATCGCTCCCGTCGATTTGGCGCGTTTGTACAATCCGGCCCCACCGGCAGCGGCCATAGGCGGTGCAACACGATCTTTCATCGGTCGGTCTCTGATTGCGACCCAGGGGCCGTTCGGTGATGGAGGCGATATTCTGCAATGCAGATATCGTTTAGGGCGGCGCGAGTTTTCGCTCCGCCTTTTCACCTTTCCTCTTCCCCGCTTCGTGTCGCGGGAGCGGCGCGGCGCCATCATCGAACCGTGCTTAGAAAAACGCACCCTTCTCACGGCCGCAGGCGCAGCGGTGCGTGCCCGAGCCTGCGGGCTAGCCGTCGTAGCGCCAAGAAGCGAGACAAGAGTGGGCGCGAGACCGCTGGCGGCCCCCAGCGCCGTCAGTGTGCGCTCATTTGAGGCTGCGCTCGATTGGTGGACTTTCACGCCGCTTTGGCGCGTATGCCCTTTGCCTCGGCTTCATCAAGATAGTCGGCCCACCACTGCATCATCGGCCGGCGATGTGCGAGATAGCGCGCTGAGTTATATGCCGCGCGCACGCCCCTTGGCTGATGGGCAAGCTGATTTTCGATCCAGTCGGGCTCGAACAAACCGCTCTCATTAAGCACGGTGCTGGCAAGTCCCCGAAACCCATGGACGGTTGCTTTCCCGCGCAAGCCCAGACGATACATGATGTCGAGCATCCTGTTGTCACTGATGACTCGCGACTTCGAATGCGCGACCGGAAACAGGTATCGGCCCAACCTATAGTTCCCAGCCTTGCGATAGACGTTAAGCTCCTGAATTTCGTCGAGCAGGGCGAGGGCCTGTCGCGGCAACGGCACGAGATGCTCGGATCGCATCTTCATCCGATCTGGCGAAATCCGCCACAGCGGCTCAGGACTATCGAGGTTCTCGAACTCGTCCCACTCGGCGAAACGGGTCTCCTGGGTGCGCACCATCGTGAGAATCGTCCAGCGCAGGGCAAGGTGGCTCATGCGCTCGGCGCCATCCGCGTTCAACTTCATGAAGAACGCCGGCAAATCCTTCGCCGCAACCTTCGGACGGTGCTTCACCGGCCGCGCCCTCGCCATCGCAGGCGTGAGGTCGCGGCACGGATCGCTTTCGCAGCGACCGTCCGGGATCGCATAGCGAAATATTTCGCTGCAGTGGTTCTTCACACGATGCGCCATCTCGATTGCACCGCGCGATTCGATTTTGCGAACTGCCTCGAGCATCTGGCGCGGCGTGATCGTGCCGATGTCGAATTTGCCAATGAAAGGGAAGATGTCGGCCTCAAGCCGCCCGGACACAAGCGCCGCGTAACGCGGTGTCCATGACAGAGTGCGCGTATCGAGCCATTCGCCCGCTACATGTTCAAACGTGTTGAGAGACTCGACTGGGTTGCCCGCCGCCTTGGCTTTCGCATTCTTGCGCTCTTGGGATGGGTCTAGACCCAGCGCGAGCTGGTGCTTCATCATCTCGCGCCACGAGCGTGCGGCCAAGAGCGTGGTCTCGGGAAAGTTGCCCCCAGAGAGCAGCTTCTGCTTTCCTTCAAATCGATATGCGAAGCGCCATGCTTTCGAACCGTTGGGCTGCACGAATATGAAAAGACCGCCCCCATCGGACTTCTTATAGGGCTTACTCGCGGGCTTGAGCGCCTTGATTGCGATGTTGGTAAGCATGTTGGTACCCTTTCCCTGCGCGAACGGGTTTGGATCCCGAACGCTAAAATTTGTTGGTAGGAGCGAATTTGCTACCAACAATCTGGGCAAAAAGAGGGTGAGCTGCAAGGGACCGACCTGAGCGGAAGTGCGATCCCGTCTCAGGATAACCCATTGTTTTCATTTACTTCGTGGAGACGTTCTGAGCATCTCTGGAACGCTCTGACAGCACCGGCTGGCTGGGGCGGCAGGATACTCAGCCGGTTCAGTCATAACTATTTGAAATAAAAGAATTTCTGCCCTCACCTTCTCCGGTGTCGCCACGCCGGGGTGCTTCCAAGGGGGCCACGGCCAATGACGCGCATCCAGAACAGCATCCGCAAGGACGGAACCTATTATTTCCGCCGCATCATCCGTTTAGGCAACGATAAGCCTTTCCGGATACGCTTGTCGCTTCGGACAACGGACCACTGCCGGGCGCGGATCATGACGCCCACGCTGGTCGTGAAAAGCGAAACGCTACGCATGAGCATGATGCAGACGATGAACCGCGATGGATTGACCGCCGATCAACGGGCCGAGATTTTTCGGCGTCAGATGCTCCGCGAGCGCGATCGCCTCGAAGCCGGACACGCGCAATTGCAACTCGCCGATCTTGGCGACCAGCTCCCGGAAGAGGCGCTCGAAACCCACCTCGACTTGAGCGAAGCTGTCAGCGGCGACCTTGCGCGCAACGGCGAGACTGGTCCGCTTCTTGTGATCCGTATCCCGCCGGAGGATCCGGAAACGGGCGAAGAACCGCCCATCGAGATATTGACCTGGGAAGACTATATCGGCGCGCTCGCCGGTGATGACGCCAACGCTTTAGCGCCGCTCCATCTCAGCGACCTGCAAATCCCGCTGTCGCCGCTCAATCTTCAGATGGCCAAGCGCATCATCCACCAGGCCAGCGTTCAGGCGATCAGGGAATATCGCGAGATCGTCGCCAATCCCGGTGCGGTTTACCTGCCCGCCCTCATGGCCCCGCCCGCGCCGTATGTCGCGCCCGCACCGGCGCCGATCCTGTCGGCGCCGCGGCCTCCGGCCGCCGATGCGCTTATCAACGCTACCGACGGATCCCCGTCTCCGTGGCGCACAATGACACCGTCCGAAGCCGCAGCTGCCTTTATCGAGGCCAATCCGCGCACCGGCGGTCTTGACGGCAACGCGCGCAAGAAGGGACCGAGTTGGACCGAGAAAACCCGCGAGCAGTTCAAGCTGCCGGCGCTCCTGCTCGAGCAAATCATGGAGGGACGGCCCCTCGCCAGTGTCACGGACATCGATCTCGGCAAGCTGAACGCGCACTTCAACCGGTTGCACGGGCCCAGTTTCCGAAAGTCCCCGAAACACCGCACCATGACCATCCAGGAGATTGGGGACCAGACCGACGCGCTTGTGCAGGCGAAGAAAATTCCGGAGGAAGAAATCGGCCTTGGCATCGGCACGACGAACCGGCATTGGGGTTTTCTGCGCCAGCTCACCGACTGGTTCGCGCGTCATCAGACAATCGCGAGCCTCGATTATTCGGCCTTCATCATTGCCGATGACCGCGACCCCCGCACGCTTCGCGACACTTATTCGATCGAAGAGGGCAGACAGCTGTTCGGCTTGGCGCCATGGTCGGGGAGCGCGTCGATCAGCCGCAGGTTCGCGCCGGGCAAGACAATCGTCCACGACGCCTGTTACTTTGTGCCATTGATCGCTTGGTATACCGGCCTCAGACGTGAGGAAATTTGCGGTCTTGAACTGGCCGATATCGAGCAGGAAGATGACATCTGGCATTTCAATATCCGCGACAACACGGTTCGGAAGCTCAAGACCAAGACATCGAATCGACTGGTTCCTTTCGCGGACGAGCTCGTGCGGCTGGGCCTTCCGGACTACGTCGGGTCAATGCGCGATGCCGGGGAGACATTGCTTTTTCCCGAGCTGACCGCCGAGAGTGGCAAAGGAACGCTGGGTGATGCCTTTTACAAGCTACACTGGGGCAAAATCGCATCGCGCCTACCATTCATCGAGCGCGGACAGGCCATGCATTCATTCCGCCACACGCTGACCGACGAGCTCAAAGCCAATATGGTTGATCAAGAGGTGCGTGCGGACCTTGTTGGCCACAAGATCAGCTCGGAAACCGGCGGCCGCTATTCCAAGGCCACACGCCTCGCACATTTGCGAGATGCGGTGGCAAAGGTGCCGATGGTCACGGAGCATTTGAAACCGCAAACGATTTCGCTACTCCCGCCAGCGAAACGGAGACCTCGCCGAGCGCGGTCGCCCCGAGATATGTCCAGCAACTGAAACTTCACGTCGGCACCTGGAGCCGCCAACACCCAATCCCGCGCACCGCAAACGGTGGACTATCCTACCAAGTTGCCACCCGGTCCGCGGTCCGAAAGTCTTCGCCAGTCGATCACCATCGCCCCTCTTTATGGTGAACATGGTGATGGCCTATAGGCCGCCCTGGTCGACAGTTTACATTCAGTTGTGGCCGCTGCACGAACCGCTGCGCGGATTGGCGCTATTGTCGAGGTAAAGCCGTCCAGCGAGCGCCGCACGTGATTGAACGTCGGCCGCCATAGGCAGAGCATTTCGACTCCTTCAACTGAGGAGTCGAACGATGAATGAGCTTATCCAGATTGGTCCGATCAGCCCGCTACGCCAGCGCCTGCTCGACGACATGGCGATGCGGAGGTTCGGGCCGGAGACGCAGCGTAATTATCTGCGCGACGTCGGACGGTTCGCGACCTGGCTCGGGCGCTCGCCGCACACCGCGAGTGCGGAGGAGGTCCGCCAGTTCCAGATCGATCAGCAGCAAGCGGGCGTTCCGGTGCCGACGATGAACAGCATCGTCAGTGCGCTCCGCTTCTTCTTCACCGAGACGCTCGACCGCCCCGATCTCGCGCGCAAGCTGATCCGCGCCAAGCAGGTTCGCAAGATCCCCGTCGTCCTGACCATGGCCGAGGTGAAGCGGCTGCTCGATGCCACGCGCTGCCTCAAGCACCAGGCTGCCCTGTCGGTTGCGTACGGCGCCGGGCTGCGCGTCGCCGAGGTCTCAGCGCTCAAGGTCAGCAATATCGACAGCAAGCGCATGCTGCTGCGTGTCGAGCGCGGTAAAGGCGGACGCGACCGCAATGCCATGCTGCCCGAAGGCTTGCTCCTGCTGCTGCGCGACTGGTGGCGCGCCGGACGACAGCAGGGCGTGCTGCTTCCTGAGGGCTGGCTCTTCCCGGGGCAGAGTGCCTCGGCCCCGATCAGCACCCGCCAGCTCCACCGCGTCGTCGTCGAGGCGGCTGAGGCGGCCGATATCGACAAGCGCGTCGGGCCGCACACCTTGCGCCACAGCTTTGCCACCCACCTGCTCGAGGACGGCGTCAACATCCGCGTCATCCAGGCGCTGCTCGGACACGCCAACCTCAATACCACCGCTTTTTACTTGCAGGTCGCAACGAAGACGACACGCAAGGTGACCAGCCCGCTCGACAGGCTCGCGCTGGCATCGCCCATCGAGGAGCCACCCGACGGCTGAGGCTGATGCGCACCTCGCTCGAGGTCGCCGACATCTTCCGTGCTGCAGGGCCCGCGTATCGCACCGCGCATGCCGGGCATCTGAGCCTGCATCAGCTCAAGATCATGTCGGCGATCGAACATTGCCGCACCGCCGCGCTCGGTGGCCACGTCGAGGCTTGCACCGACTGTGGCCACTGGCGCATCGCGTACAACAGTTGCCGCAACCGACATTGCCCCAGATGCCAGGGCGCTGCTGCACGCACCTGGCTCGAGGCCCGCGAGGCCGACCTGCTCCCGGTCGGCTATTTCCACGTCGTGTTCACCCTCCCTGCCGAGGTCGCCGCGATCGCCTTCACCAACAAGGCGCTGGTCTATGATCTGCTGTTCAAGGCGGCGGCCGATACGATGCTGACCATCGCCGCTGATCCCAAGCACCTCGGCGCCCGGATCGGCATCACCGCGGTCCTTCACACATGGGGATCCGCCCTCACCCATCATCCCCACATCCACATGATCGTGCCGGGCGGCGGCATATCGCGCGATGGGACGCGCTGGATATCCGCACGCCCCGCCTTCCTGCTCCCCGTGCGCGTGCTCGGCGCGCTCTTCCGCCGCTTGTTCCTGTCCCGGCTGCGCGCGCTGCACGATGACGGCAAGCTCGCTTTCTTTGGCAGCCTCACGCATCTTGGCGAACGACGCGCTTTCCTGCGGCACCTCTCTCCCGTCAGGAAGAAGCGCTGGGTGGTCTATGCCAAGCCGCCGTTCGCCGGGCCCGAAGCGGTGCTCGCCTATCTGTCGCGCTACACCCACCGGGTTGCGATATCGAACAGCCGCCTCCTCCGCTTCGATGCGGACGGCGTCACCTTCCGATATAAAAACTACCGCGAGGCCGGCACCGCGCGGCAGCAGATCATGACGCTCGCCGCCGACGAGTTCATTCGCCGCTTCCTCCTCCACGCCCTGCCCCGCGGGTTCCACCGGATACGCCACTATGGCCTGCTCGCCAGCGCCAGGCGCAAGGACCATCTCGAACGCGCCCGCCGTTTGCTCAATGTCGCCCCCGCGCCGGCCGACGATCCGCCCGCCGAGCTCGAAGCTCCGCCGCTGTGTCCGTGCTGCGGCGGCACCATGGTGATCATCGAGGTCTTCGAACGTCGCTATCAACCCCGAGCGCCGCCACCGCCCTCACTCTCATCCGGGACACAGGCGCCGTGACCCGGCACGGCTCATCCACTCCCATACCCGGCGCAGCCCTGCGTCCGGAAGCGGACCCGCTTGCGCTCGCCTTGCCGAATAGCAGTCGCCCCTATATCAAAATCGGACCGTCCGCTTTTCGGCGTCTGCTTTTGCGACCTCAATCCAGACGGTCCGCTCTCAGATGCGTCCGATTTTGGGCAGCATCCGTCAGCCCCAGGCCACGCTCAAAACCGCTTTCCCCATAGCTCTCAGCCTATGACCACCGCGGTTCGGGCATCGAAGACTTTCCGACGCCTGACGGCGTCCGAAACCCTAAACGGAAGCGGACAGTCAGCTTTTGGCCTGAGGATGGCGAGAGCTGCCATCTCACCCCGCTCCACGTCGTGGGCGAAGCTCACGGTTTGCGCTGGAATAGAGCCACAACTTCGGCCCGGCTCTAGCATCTGAGAAGATATCTACGCTCCGGTAAACCCAAACCGGATTTAAGCGCGGTTGCCGCGATGTCTATTCGCCCGCTAGAAGCGCGCAACAGGGGAGCGAAATGCATATCAAACGACTGAATAGCCTCCGCAAGCTTGCGGTTTTCGATGCCTATGCGCCGGCCGCGGGCGAAGGCAATTTCTATCGCTTCAATCTCGTGTACGGCTTCAACGGCTGCGGCAAGACAACCTTATCGCGTATCTTTGCGAGCCTCGAGCAGGGCGTGCTGGTAAGCGACCTTCCCGACGGCGGCGAGTTCGAGATTCTCCTCGAGGATGCGGCGACGATCAGCCACGGCCACAATCTCGACCGCCTAAAGGGCCGCGTCGCGGTCTTCAACGAGGATTTCGTCGAGGCCAATTTCCGCTGGCGCGAGGGCAGCGCCAAGCCCGTCTTCTACCTCGGCACCGAACAGGCGGGGCTCGCCGAAACGTTGCAGAAAACTCAGACCGAACGCGAGGCTGCGCTCAAAGAGCGCGACAAGAGCGTCAGCGAACAGACGGCAGCGACGAACCGTTTCGCGACCTTCAAACGCGATACGGCGCGCAATATCGCCGAACAATTCGGGCTCGGGCGCGGCTATGTTGCGACGCAGCTCGACCGCGATTTCGCGCGTGGTGTCCGTCTCGCCAACCTCCCCGAGGACGAGCAGGCCGCGCTCCGCGCGGTGCTTGCGCAGGTTCAGCCGAAACCCCCGATCGCCGCCATCGAGCTTCCGGCCCGGGACGGGTTCGAGGACCGGCTCACCGCCTGCCTCGATGCGAGCGTCAGCGCCGGGGCGCTGGCCGATTTCGCCGTACATCAGGAGATGCTGCGCTGGGCCAAGGAAGGCCTTGATTATCACCGCGATCATGACCTGGCGGCCTGTCTCTTCTGCGGGAATGATCTCTCGAAGGAGCGGCTCGCCGCGCTCGATGCCGCCCTCGACGACCGCATGGGCAAGATCTCGGCCGAGGCGGAGGGCCTGCTCGATCTTGCCCGAACGCAACGCGAGAATTGGCTGTCGCTTATCGGCGCCCTGCCGTCCGAAAACGACCTCGCGGAGGACGCGGCGCAATTCCGCAACGCGGCCGCGGTGCTGGGCGCCGAGGCCGAGCGGCTCCGCGGCTGGCTCGCGGAGGCGATCGCCCAGCTCGAGGAGAAGGTCCGGCATCCAAGCAGGAGGCTCGCCCTCCCCCCTCCTCCCGGCACGGCTGACGACCGTCCGACAGCCGGAGAGATCGTGGCCTCGCTCAACCGGATTATCGCGAAGCACAATGAAGCGGTGAACCAGTTCAGCTCACGAAAGGAGCAGGCCTTCCTTCGCCTCAAGGATCATTATCTTCAGCTTGCGGAGGAGCGGTATCGCGGCTTCGAGCGCGCGCAGCGCGACAAGACGGCTGCAGCCGAAAAGGCGAGCCAGCTCGCCGAGGCGCTCGCGGCGCGAGAAGGCGAGCTGCGCGGGAAACTCCTGCAGCATGGTCCTGCCGCCGAGGCGATCAATGCGCTGGTGAAGGCCTATCTACGCCACGGCAACATCGAGGTGATTGTCGCCGAAGGCACCGGCGAGGGTTTTCAGATCCGACGCGACGGCCGCGGTATCGTGGGCGTGCTCAGCGAAGGTGAGAAGACCGCGATCGCGCTCTGCTATTTTCTCTCGACGCTCGCGGCTGAGGGCCGTCGGATCGCCGATCTCGTCGTGGTGATCGACGACCCGGTATCGAGCCTCGATACTAAAGCGCTTAACTATGCCTTCGCACTCCTCAAGAGCCATTTATCAGGCGCGAAGCAGCTGTTCCTGCTGACGCATAATCTTCATTTCATGCAGGAATGCCGCAAATGGCTGGCCAAGATGAGCCGGGCCGAAGTTCCGACCGCCGGCCTCTTCTTTATCGATCTGAAGCAGGACGCGGCGGGCAAGCGCTCATCGCGGATCGAGCCGCTGCCCAAGCTGCTGCGCGACTATGAGTCTGAATATCATTATCTATTCCAGCACGTGAAGCGGCTCGCCGAGAGCGAGGGCCTCGCTTACGATCATCTCTATCTGATGCCGAACGCGATGCGCAAAGTGCTCGACATCTTCCTCGCCTTCAAGGTGCCGGGCCCCGACGGCCTCAAGTCGAAGCTCGATACGCTTGTCCGAACGCGTCCCGATTTCGACGCCAACCGGCTGATGGCGCTCGACCGCCTAGTGCAGCTGGAATCGCACGCTGAAAGTCTCGACGATCTCGTCGCCTTTTCCTCTATGACTATCGAAGAATCGCGCGACGCCTCGCAAGCTCTGATTGCGCTAATGCAAGAGATGGACGAACCCCATCTGTTACGCCTGCAGCAGCTCTGCGCATAGCATACGGAGGCAACGTCTCACCACCGCCGAGCAGTAGTTCACCATAATTTAAGTCAGTAGAATGGCTTATGGAGAACCGTGGCCCCGGTTAGCCTACAGGGAAAGCCGCTGTTCAATATTCGACATTTTGAACGATCGGCGAAAACGTCAGACAAGGGCGTGGAATTTTGAACTGCCTGGAGTCAGGCAGGCCGGACCTTTCCATATACGCAAGCGCGATGGGCGAATTTCTCGGTGCTACCGTCTGTCCTATTTATCCAGAAGCATTTCGTCCCGAAGTCGGCCGTCCGAACGCTAAAGCTCTCGACTCCGCAACCGATCTTTTCTTCCCCCTCCGGGTGGCGGCCGAGCGCCGCTACAAGGATTTTGGAGTCCTCGGAGTTCACTTTGTCCCCAACATCGTACTTGTGGAGCATCACATTCAGGTAAGCGACGGCGTCGCCCTTTTTTGGGAATTTCAATTCACCAAGATTGAATGGTTGCGCTGGCATAGGCGTCTTCCCCTCTTCCACTCACTGCGACGGCGACGAAGCCTCGTCTCCCTCTGCCAACGGCAGCAGTTTCTCACGAATTTCGCGAACGATGATGGCGGGAATATCCATACCCTCAAATTGGGCATTACGTTCAGCAACCCAGGCGCGGCAGGATTCCTTGGTCAAATCGTCGCGGGCGATCTTCTCATAGAGCGTGACAGCAGTCATACGGGATAGGCCCAACTCCATCAATGACAATAGCGTTACGCTAGACACACCAAACTCCAATTGCGTGCCTATGTCGAGGTCGTCTTCAATAAGATCCTCTCGCCCGATCTCCCGCAAATGCAAATACAGAATATCCATATATGCCGAGAGATATTTCGGTGCGCGAAACCGCGCGATCTGCTCTACAAGCTCCATTGTGTCTCGGATGAGCTGGGGCAGCTTGTAGGGCTTGTTGTATTTTTTGTGATAGTCGATGTTCTTCCGGATCATTGCGGCTAGCGAGTAGCCCTGAAGCCACTGGACGACGATGAGCGCGTGAAGTGGGATTATTCCATCCGGCTGAAACGCTGGAAAAAGGTTCTCGTTGATCCGGCGCATGATCGTGACAAACCGGTCGTAGCTGTCTTGGCTCTCGACCTTTGCGGGCATCAGATTTTCGATGTCCTTCTCGTAGGCACGTAGAGCGTCAAGCAACTGCTGAAGCCCCAAGGCGCTCACCCCGGGATGCCTCTCCGCGATGTCGGGCCCGATTTCGATTTGACCTGCGATCGCTCCCAGACGGCCGTCCAGCTCCGCAATCGTCTGGGGACTATGCCTTTTTGCAAAGCTCGCATGAGAAATAGAGCCTAGCCGTAAGTATGTGGCGAGAAGATAAGCCCCTACTTGCTCATATTTTCCGGTGTCGGCGATTTCCACTAGGGGAGTGTCCAACCTTTGGCCGAGGTAACCAATTATTCCGTCGCGAGACTCCAGCACGGCGTCGCTTTCGCGCTGGATCGGATAGCGTGATCGGACCGGAACCCCAGTCGGCCAAGCATTCGCATCGTCCGGATCGATACAAATGATGTTGCCCTGAAACTCATCACCCCACCGACCAGCGCGGCCTGCCAAGTTCCAAAAGTCGTGAGGTTCCATTGGATGGCCTACGCCCTTTCTCGGGCCGCGCACGACAATCGTCCGGCAAGACAAGTTTACACCTTCGATGAGGGTGGATGTGCAGACTAGGAAGCGGATTTTTCCGCTTCGGAAAAGGCGCTCAACCTCGAGCCGGATCAAAGAGGGCATATTGCCGTAGTGAAAGGCCACGCCCTTCTCGACTAGAGAAGCCAAGGCGAAGTTTGGGTGAACTCCCTTTCGAGCGAGGTCGGCAAGCTCGCTCAGTTCCTCGTCTTGGCCGCCCATTGGCGGAATCAACTGGCTGATCAGAGCAGCGATCTCCTCCGCCTGACCGGCTTTATTCGCGTAAACGAGAGTTCCGCCGCGTTCGCCCACTGCGGCTGCGATAAAGGCGATCTTTTTCGAAACACCGCCAGGGGTGCTCGCTAAACTCAGCCTTCCGATCGGTAGAAGTGCTTCGCCGTGCCGAAGTGAGAGATCCCACAATTGTGGTTTGCGCGGCGCCTGCTGGGCGATGATAAGATTCTGGATAACCGTCGGAGAGTCACTATCGACGGCAGCGACCTTCGCATCAACAGGGGCGTCCGCTAATAATTCCTCAGGATTCTGCGTTGCCGGGCTAATGAACACGACCTTCAGAGCAGAATTGGCCCGCTCCACTCTTTCGATCGCGTCTTGAAGGATTACTCCTCGCTGATTGTCTCCGATCTTATGCGCCTCATCCACGATGAGCAGATCAACGTTTACATCTTTTCCGAGCACGTTCGCCAAGAGATGCAGGCGCTCCTGCGTAAACACCAGAATCAGCTTCTTTCCACCGGCGGTGGCTGCGCCATACTTTTCCCGGAGAGGGAGCGAAGAGACCTCCATATCGCCAGCTTTTCCCAGCAGCGCCGCCAAGTTGCTCTCGATCTCCGAAACCAAAGCTCGCGTGGGTGCCAGATAAACCGCGACCTTGGTGCTTTCTGATCGCATGTGATCGATGAGCCACTGCAACACGAGGAACGTCTTACCTGACGCCGTCGGCGCGGAGGCGGAGAGCCAAGAATGGCTGTTGGCGTTCTCCCAAAATCTTTGCTGGAAATCGTTGACCTGAATCCAGCGGCCACTCGATTCAACTAGGACCGATTGCTCGATCTGGCGGCGCTGCACCTCCATGCGAAGGGCCAAGCCAAGCCGACCCTCCAAATCGTACTCCAGAAGGTTGCGATCATTCGCAAGCGCAACTGCGCGAAAATTCGAAAGCTTGCCCAAGAGAACAGCGCCAGCATCATTGACCGGTTGGCTGTTGCCCAAAGTCACGGCGCCGGTCGCGATGCGAAGAGCCGCCTCCTGATGCGCGCGCTCTTTGGATCGCGCCAAAATACTTCCTGCGAAAAGGAGGCGGCTCCAATCGATCGGCGCAGCGTCACCTTCAGGATCTTCGACAAGGTTGTCGAGTTCCGTTCTCACGGTGCGCCGTGTCAGAGCATCAACTTCCACATTGATGCCCTCCTTTAAGAGCCAAGATGTCAGATCATCTAGACTCATTCAGATAACTCTGCGCCTTTGGGTTCAGATAGGCCCATCGCCTTCAAGAATGCTTTCCGGAATCCTTCCGCAGATGGAAGCGGGATGCACAGCATCTCTATCTCAACGTGGTCGAGCTTCTCCAATTTGAGACGGTTACCGATGTTCTTTTTGATGTTCTCAATCCCGTTGCGCGCCGCGGCAGCGATCTCGTCCGCAACTCCCTTGCTGCCTCCGGAAGGATAATAATCCGCATCGAAGCCGATCAGGGCGATGCCACAATATTGCACCCGCCGCGACTGCTTGGAATCTCTGTCGAAGTAGAGCCGGAGCGCGGCAGTTAGTTTCGGATCGTTGAGGTCGGCCTTATCGCTTAGCAGGATTAAATCTTGCTCTCGTTCCGCGTTCTCGTGTTCCGGCTCGACCAAGAACGGAGCGATAGAAGCCAGGCAATCTCGGATCGCATCGGTGGGATTGCCATAGATTTTGGACTCGCCCCAAAACAACTTGAGAATGCCGTCGTCTGAAACGCCCGCATAAACGCCATCTGCTCCATGATAGTGCATGCGCTTGTCTGTTTTGAGGTCCATTTTGCAAAGGATTTGGGGAAGCTTCAAGAACCTCTCGGCGAGCAAAAATAGAAGCATTTCGCCGCCTTCGCCTGTGTTGGCCAAGTCAGTGAAAGAGCGCTTCGCTTGTTCATGGAGGGCGGCTACAGCATCAGAGCTGTTATTTCTGAAGTCCCGCTCCCTCGCTTTAGCCATCTTCGCGCGCGGGATCGCGTAATTGGCCACCGCATTGCGCATAAACTCAGCGAGACGCTGCGGCTGCACCTGCCCGTTTGCGTCAACCGTCAGGCAGTGACAGTGAATTTTGACGACGTGACCGTCAATAACGACATCGCGCTCGACCAGCTCCAGGTGAACTTCGAGTGCCTCTGGGTCGCCGGTAAGAGCGGCGTTCAAGTCTTCAGATGTGATCCCGGACAGTTTTTTCTCTCCTGCAATTTATATGTCGACAATGATCTTGCTGTGATTACGACATTAAATAAAGTGGGTGCCATCACATTCTTCTGTGCCGTCGCGAAGCACTTTGCAACGGCTAGCCGGGTTGATCAGCGCGCTTCGGAACCGCAACATTCGCTTGTTTTCCGACTACCGGGCTCGTGATATTTGACCCGTGCCGGCAATCAGCAAAGCACGCTCTGGCCAATCTGCCGGTTTGGAGTTCCTCAATGACCGCCACTTTCAGCGATCTACTTCTGGAGTATGGTATTGCTCCAAATAAAGTCGCGCTTCTCCGCCATCACACACCCACTCGCGGCTCTTACGCGGCAAGCATCGCAGATCTTTGGCGCGATGACCCAGAGGGCTTCTTTCTCTACCAGGATACTCAAAAGGAAAATCGCCCGATCTTTCGCAACCGGAAGATATGGGCCTCATTCGTCTCTCCGACCGCAGGCGAGACGCTTTTTGTTGGGCTATTCGACGCGAAGTACTTGAAGACGGGAGTGGCGGATTGGACCTGTCCGTATCGCGGCGACCAGCCCGGTGAAGGACAGCCTGTTGACCGCTTTTCCACGCGACTGCGGAGCGAACTGTCCGAGCAGATTGGGAAGCTCCGCGTTGATTGGCCACATTCCAATCTCCGGACTTGGAAACGCAAAGCTGAAGGACTCCCTCTGCCGGTGGTGCCATCGACATTAGTCCGACAGACCCGACTTCCGTTAAATGATGCGGCGCTAGTCGATGCGTTGGCGAGGCTCGGTTTTGAAGAGCGCAACCGCACCAGCAAGGTAGTGCAGATGCAACGCGGCGATCTCGTCATTTACGTGAAGCGGAAGACCGCCACTCGGCCCTTGGTCGTTCACCCCGGTTTCCTCGACGTGGCGGATAGCCTTCGAGCTCTAGGCGTCATCACCATCGAGCCGCCTCGAAGCTATGTGAATGCCCACCTTCGCGAATTTCCGGAATACATCGCACCACTTCGCACGACGGTCGGCCGTCACGGGTTTGCTCTCGGCGTCACCGACAGTAATCTGGCCGCTACGATTGCGTTATTGGAGGACGCAAGCCGCCTGGAGACTGACGACGGCACAGTCCGCCTGGTGGCGCCCGCCGAGGCCCCCCTGACGGAGAAGGAGCGCTTGCAGGCCGCAAGGATCGGTCAAGGCGACTTTCGAAACGCCCTCGTCATCGCTTGGGACGGAACGTGTCCGCTCGCTGGCGTTGATCATCTTTCCCTCTTGCGCGCCTCCCACATCAAGCCGTGGCGGAGTTCCACGAATGCCGAGCGGCTCGATGCCTTCAACGGACTCTTGCTCGCAGCTCATGTAGACGCCTTGTTCGATCGAGGCCTTATTTCCTTTGAAGACGATGGAACGCTGCTCATCTCGAGCACGATTAGCCAGAATAATCTCGACCGATTGGGGATCGTACGTGGAGCGATGATCTCTGGGCTCGACGCACGCCACGGGACGTACCTCGCTCATCATCGCACCCATTGTTTCGTCCCATAGCGCGACATCGGAATGAACACATTCGCCCACATCGCATTGGACGACCGTGACGAACCCCTGACCTTGGTCTGGCCGGCGACGGGCAACCCCGCAGCGTTCCTGCATTTTGACCGCGCAGAAGCATGGAGGGCTTTCATCGCTGACCTGGGTATAGATCAGCGCATACCAGCGATCACCCAGCAAAAGTTCGCGCGCGCCCAGACGCTCTACCTGCTGGGCTGGATCGACTTCAGCCTGGTAAAGGCCGGCGAGCTTGCGGCACTAATCGCTCTCGAACTGGCAGTCATGGACCGATATGGCGGACATCTGTCGAAGAGCAAACGCGGGTTCGCGGCGCTGCTCAAGTACATGGTCGAGGTCGAGGGGCTTACCGACAATGACATTCCCATGGTGGTGCGTTGCGGCGGAACGGCGATCGGGCAGCTCGTCGGCGACGTCAATCCTACACTTGCAGAGCGACGGAACGCGCTCGCCCACGGCGACCCGTTCGACGGTCTCCCGACCGGCGGCCTGCTTGAGCTGGTCCGCGACCTAATCAACTTTGCCTATCGAGACTACATCGCCGAGGCGGCATCGCTAGGAGCGTCGGCATGATCCCCTTCCGTTGGAAGAACTGCTTCGCCGACGTAATGACGAGCAAGCATGATCTTACGATTCAATCCTATCTGGACGACGTAATCGTGCCGGCGCTCGCGACGCTCGACGCCAAGGTCGCCGAACTCAGTGCGAGCGACTGGCCCGGCCATGAATTCGCTCAAGCCGATATGAAAGCGATGAAGAGCGAGGCCATCTTGGCCTTCGGCTTGTCGATTCAGTCTATTTGGGAGCGGCAGCTTCGCGTGTACCTACGCGGCTGCGCGAACGAACTGCGCCCGGAGGATCCCACCGCCGGCCAGGTCGACAAGGCCAACTGGCGAGACCTGCAAAAGTGGTTCAGGAAACTGCGCAGCATCGAGTTGAACGAGTTTCCGAGCTTCGCGCTGCTCGACACCCTCCAGCATCTTGGCAATGTGTGCCGCCACGGCGACGGAGGCTCGGCCGTCGAACTGCATCGGCGCCGACCCGACCTGTGGCCTGTGAGCCCACTCGTGCGGCCCATCCTTTGCGAGCGGCAGATAGAACCCGCTGCGCCACCTCTAGCAGGCTCGATGGAGATTCCTGTCACCGCCCTGAGCGAGTTTGTCGCCGCGATCGCCGCGTTTTGGCGGGATGTCGAATACATCTACAATGAGAGCATCGAGCGGAAGCACGAGAGCCTCGAAGCCCATCTGGTCAAGCAGCGAGCGGAGCGCACTTGGCTTCCGCAAGCGCGCGACGCTGCCTTCTGATGGGCGCAAGCGCAGCTATGATCGCCGGGGTGGAGGTTCTCTGGCGCATTCCCCGGCCGGGACCCAAAAACCTGCTGAGTTCGTTCACGGGCGGGCTGGGCTGCAGAAGATGTCGACACCACAGCGAGTGCCTGCGAGAAACCTCGCCCGCAGAGTTGCCGCGGGAATCGTGAAGTTGGCGTTGCAGGATTTCCGGCCTCGCGTCGATGTCTCGTCGGACCTGCTCGGTCAGGGCGCACCGCTTCTGTAGAGCCCATCGAAAGGGTGAGACGTGGCAACAATAGACAAGGCAACGGCAGCCGAGCGATTGGTGGTCTGCGCGATCATAATGGCGGAACGTGGCGAAGATCCATTGGCAATCCACGTGATCGCGGCGTCGGCGCTGCAGGTGTTGCGCGACCTGATCAAGAAAGCCGGCGACGATTATGTCGAGCAGGTGCTCAAGATCGGGGCTTTCACGGTAGCCTCGGCGCGAGTCAACGGCGAGTCGGTCAATCTCCCCTCTAACGCGGAGATGGACGCCGTTGTCGACACGGCAGTCAACGGCATCAAAGCCGGCACGGTGACGCAGGCGGCCGACCTCGTCATTAACTTGAATGCTGCGGGCAGACGCGCGCTGCTCGACAGCATCGTGAAGCCATACAATTTCTTAAAGCATGCTGACAACGATCCGCTCGCCACATTGGACGAGACCGACATCGATCCCGACCATGTGATCGGGCACGCCCTGTCGGCGTTGACGATGGTCAGCCCGGGCAAACCTCTTCCGGACACGATCAAGCCGTATCTGGAACGCCGGGATCTACTGGCGCCGGAACAATCGTCGGAGGCACAGGCATAAGACCGACGCGATCGGCACTTCAAACGGCTCAAGGCCGGGGCTGCTTCCGATAGCGAAAGCCACGGGTCGTCTTCTTTTCAAAGACAAAGCCCGCCCACTCAAGGTCGGCCGGGATGAATTCATCGTGGGCCAGCATGTAACGCGCGTCGCCATGTAGGAATTGTGTGAGGTACTGTCGATTGATGACATGGGCGATTTCGGGCGGAACGGTGCTTGAGCTAAAGCCTGACGGACCGCCCGCGATGATGAAGGCGCCGTGATGCTGATCGAGCGTCAGCCACCAGGTTCTAAGCGAATTGAACATTGCGCCGAAGATCGATTGATGGCCCGGGGATGAGATCATCAGTGTGGGATTCGTCGAGGTTCGCAGCGGGATCGGCGTCTGGCATACCATCACGTTGATCGCGGCGGCATCGTCTGGGAGCATAGTGTCCGTCGCACCCGCCCGGAACATTTTATGCGCAGCGCCGGGGTCCTCGGCGAGCCAGGCGTGATAGTCGCGCTCCTCATCAGTAAGCTCGTCTTCAAGCTCGCCTGCCCGGTAACGCGCGTGCTGGCTTTCGATGAACCTTAGCGTCGCCAGGTTTCGGCGCTGCAAGTGCCGGGCGAAGCCGTAGATCGGAAATCGGTCGGATTCATCTAGGGTCGCCGACTGGCCACTGGAGACCTTGCGCCAGGTCCTACCCCTGGAGAATGGCGTCTCGATCGCCTTGTTGATGTCGCTTTCGATCGAAGCGCCCACGCCATCGACTTCATAGTTGTGAAGATGATCCTCATACCCGATGCCTTCAATCGACTTGGGGTCCGCGACCACCACATTGCGATGACGCTCAAGGGTCATGACCTTCTTCGGGTCGGTCGGGCAAACGAACTGCCGCATGTAGAACTGTGGAACGTAGTGATGCTTCTTGGGCTCGTTCGACACTGTGTCAGACTCCGTCAATGAGGCATGCGAGCTAAGCGCGCCGAGTATGCGATCAATGCGACGCTCCCGCACCTGCTGCGCCCCGATATTTATCGGCCAGCCCCTTGACGAGGGTCTGTTGCTCATCGGCTCCGAAATTGGCGGTGATAAAGGCGTCCTGAGACAAATCAGTCGCTCCCACGAAGATCGATGCATGCCGCACCACGGCCCGATTGTGCCGTGCAATCAGATCGCGCGACGGCAGACCTTTGATGGATCGAACGACGTCGGCGTTCGTCGCCGCCACGAACAACTTCCGCGGGGCGATGGGCAGCGTCATGAACCCTTGGTCCGCGAAAATGCCGGCGGACCCTTGCTGGAGGGCAGCGTCCGAGATCAGAAACTCGTGGCTTTCCTTTGTTTCGATCACCAGGCACGGCATATTGTTTAGCCTCAGCCCGTTCTTCGGATCGTCGATCATCTTGCGGAGGACATCCAGCGACGCCTGATCGGCGAAGTCCGGGTTCATCATCGCGACAAGCTCTTCGAAACGTTCGGGATAACCCTCCTTTCGTATCTCTCGGTAGCGGGCGTGGATCGATTCATCCGGAGCCGCGAGGATATGGGCCATCGCCTGCTTGAAGTAACCGAGGCCCTGAGGCGTCCGAAACCACTGAGACATGATGAATCGGCTCCATGCGCTACGCTGTTTCCGCGTCAGCGTGCGGAGCTTTCCTGCCAGGATGAGTTGATGTGCCTCGGCTGCTTGGTCGTCTAGCCTCGACATGAAGTGCTGCTCAAACTGCTGCGCCCTGTCGGGGGGCAATCCGGCAGTAATGTAAAGATCCTTCTCGTAGCCGATCTCAGCCGGCGCCACGAGCTTGCTGACGATTTTGCCCGGCCGCGGCTGCAAGAAGCGCCAAAGCTTGCCGTTCGCAACTGCCCACTGCGCAAGCTGAAAGCGCGGGATATAATGATGCTTGGCAGGGGGATTGGCAGACATCATTTACCCTCCACTTAGCCAACTGGGAGTATTCCTTACGTCGAAACGGCATATCAACTTCGTACAATTCAACTCGAGACTATAGCAATTGCGCTTTGTCCCAAACAGCTTACGTCTATCAAGCGACGCTCGACCGAACGAATGGCAGGTATAAGGTTCGTATTCTGTTGAAAAACTCCCGCTTGCAATGATGCGTGAGTGCTGATTCACTTGTCCCGTTGTCGGGAGAAGTCTGATGATGGGCGAGCGAACGGTGATGCAGGAGGCGCTGTTTTACAGCTTCAGCCTCGAGGACCATGTTCCGGCGGATCACCTGCTAAGATCGATCGACCGGTTCGTGGACCTGGGTGATTTGCGCGAGCATCTGCGGCCCTATTACAGTGAGACAGGCCGACCCTCGATCGATCCGGAGCTGATGATCCGGATGCTGATCGTCGGCTATTGCATGGGGATCCGTTCAGAGCGTCGGCTGTGCGAGGAAGTGCATCTGAACCTGGCCTACCGCTGGTTCTGCCGGCTCGGGCTGGATGGCGCGGTTCCTGATCACTCGACCTTCTCGAAGAACCGGCACGGCCGCTTCCGCGACAGCGATCTGCTTCGCGAGTTGTTCGAGATGACGGTGTCGCGTTGCATGGCGGAAGGCCTGGTCGGTGGCGAAGGCTTTGCCGTCGATGCGAGCCTGATCCGTGCCGATGTATATCGCCGGCGATCAGTGCCGGGGGACGAAGGTCTGCCGCCCGACGTGACGGGCCGCGCCGTTCGCGAATATCTGGAGGTGCTGGACGATGCAGCGTTCGGCGGTTCGACGCCTGTCCAGCCGAAGCGGATCGCGCTGACCGATCCTGCCGCCCGTTGGACGGCGGCCACACGTGAGGGGGCCTTTTACTCCTACAGCACCAATTATCTGATCGACCTCGATCATGCGGTAATCGTCGATGTCGAGGCGACGACCTCGGTGCGGCAGGCCGAAGTGACAGCGCAGCGCAGGATGATCAATCGGATACAAGAGCGCTTCGGCATCTGGCCGCATCGGCTTGTAGCGGACGCAGCCTATGGTTCCGCCGCGAACCTGGCGTGGCTGGTGGAAGAGAAAGGCATTGAGCCGCATATCCCTGTGTTCGAAAAGTCCGGTCGCAACGACGGAAGCTTCGAGCGGGCCGACTTCACATATGACCATGACGACGACAGCTATATCTGCCCAAGCGGCAACCGATTGCGGCGGTCCAATCGTAACTTCAGCACACCGCGGACCGGGATCGATAAGGATGGCTCCATCCGCTACCGCGCGCGTCAGCACGACTGTGAGGGCTGTGCCCTGAAGCCGCAGTGCACGCCCAATGCGCCTGCCCGCAAGGTTACGCGTTCGATCCACGAAGGCGCGCGTGACATGGCTCGCGACATCGCCACAACCGACGCCTATCTTGTATCGAGCCGAGAGCGAAAGAAGGTCGAAATGCTGTTCGCCCACCTCAAGCGAATATTGAAACTGGACCGCTTGCGTCTGCGCGGTCCCAGTGGCGCCCGCGACGAGTTCCATCTGGCAGCAGCAGCCCAAAACCTCCGCAAAATGGCAAAGATCATCCCGATGCAGAGCCGCGCCGCCGCCTGATCAAGATAGAAAGGTCGCTCGTCTCCGTTCCGCTGCAATGCTCAGCTTCACTCCGGGCGACTTCTTCAACAGAATAAGGTTCGCATCGAGGTCCCCTGGGAGGGCCGCAATGAGGCGCAAAGCGGAAGCGTCCGAGAGGAGACTAGATCGACCCGCGTGGGCTGGTTGGGCTCCTAAACAGCGGGTGCCTTAAGGGGCGATTTTCCCAAGATGAGCGGCGCATTGTTGTTTGTCCGAGAGGCAAGCGCATCCATTCGCCTGCGCACCCGCGTCGCGATGTCCCCCGTGCAAATCCGGCCTTCTGCCGACCTTAAATGCAATATGACGCCCATATATATTATGTCTTCTATAGCCAAAAAATAGAACATCTGAAAAAAATCACTCATCGGCTTGGGAGAACCTGCCGGCCATCCTAAAACCTAGGGTCGGCAAAATACAAATGTCCGACGAGATTGAATTTTGTCTCGAGGGTGTAAAAATGAAAAATTGGATGGAAACGAATGATGTACTGCTGGACCAGTATTACACACGTCAACACGTAGCACAAAAGCTCTATCGATCTTTCCGGAAATTCTGCAATCCAGAGCGATACCAGCTAGTCGAGCCGAGCGCCGGTACGGGATCGTTTTTCATGCTGATGCCCCAAGGGAGCTTGGCGTTTGATGTTGATCCAAAGTTCCCTGGCATAGTTACAGCTGATTTCCTATCTGTTGAAATCCGCAGCGAACGAGAGGTGGCTGTGGTCGGCAATCCGCCGTTCGGCCGGAGTGCCAGTATGGCAGTACGCTTCTTCAACCATGCTGCATGGCAGGCGAGTGTCATCGCACTGATATTGCCGCGAACCTTTCGGAAGGCTTCCATAGAAAATCGCCTCGATCGTAACTTCCATCTAATCCACGAGGAGACTGTGCAGCGTGACGCGTTCCTATTCAGGTCCAAGCCGTACGACGTACCGGCTATATTCCAGATCTGGGAGCGTCGCGATGAGCTGCGAGAGTTGCAACATGTCGCAATCCATCACCGGGATTTTAGCTTTACGACGCCAGATCGAGCCGACTTCGCGATACAGCGCGTCGGTGCGCGAGCAGGCCGCGTGCACCGAGACTTCACGCGGAGTCCGTCTTCCCACTATTTCATTCGAGGCGAGGTGGAGCCAATAATGAAACGGCTCAACTTTACCAGGGTCGCGCTCAACGTGGCGGGCAATCCGAGCTTGTCAAAGTCGGAGATCGTGTCGCTCTATCGCCAATTGACCGGGAGGTAAGCATTTCCCCGAAAAGCCATCATCTGAGATCTCCGCTTCCTTGGAGACATTGGCTCCTCGAGTCACACGGTTCGAAATTAGAGAATGCCGTGTTTTGCGGGCGAGGCGAACCGCATGCAAATCATTCTGGTAAATTGTCGCAGTCAAAATGGGCCTAACAGCCGATTTCAGCGGTTCAGAGGATAGAGCGAGCGAAACGTCGTCACACGCATCGTAGAGCGCATGCCGGCGCGCAACAACTTCCGATCTTCCGACGACGCGGTCCAAGTCGCTGGGACTTTGCGGCCGTTAAGCGCTTCCACGATCTGAGTGTGCCTAGCTGCCGACAGCCGGTCGGCGATCCGGACGATGAGCAATGCAAACAGGCGCGGTATTTCGCGCATAACGAGGGCCGTGACATACGCAGCAATGACTACAGCAGTTGGTTCAACGATAAACATTCTATTTTTCTCCTCCGATCTTCAGATCACCCTCTCCGCTCAATTTCTCTCCTGTTCTAGTTTGAAGGAATCCCTATCCGATCCTTCTGAAGCCATAACAGGCACTGCGATATTCAGGGTGTTCGGCACCGGGCGTTGCCCGTGCTCGGTGCCCGGTGCCGGCACGATCTCACCGAGATTTTTGCGCCGTCGCCGCCATGACATATTCGGGCGGGACGATTCCGGTCCGCTCCCACCAACGCTCGGCGAGGCGCTTGCGGGAGTTGTCCGTCCGCAGCCAGTTCTGGCGAACCTTGCCGTAATCGCGATGCTCCGGGTCATATCCTCGCAAGGTGATGAGGAAATGCACGTGCGGTGCGATTTCCGGCTGCTCATCGCTTTCCGCTTGGTAATGGATCGCCCAGTCCACGACCATGCCGCGGGCCACGAGATAATCCTCGGCAAAGCCTTCGATCAGATTGCGCCAGAAGGCGAGGTCCTCATGGCGCGGCAGGCTGCCAACGCAATGCGCGATTGTCGGCTCGTCGGGCCGATACCGGACCGCATTCTCATCCGCTTGTGCCCACAGCGCGATTCCCCCCAGCTTGGGGCCAGCAGCGCGGGCAGGAGCACATCGGCCCGCCGCCGCCAGGTCGGGGCGCGACGCCCAGTTCGGCGTCGGACCCCATTCATCAACGCTATTCTGGCGGTTGATGTAAGCGTAGCTCGCCTGCGCCGTGCGGTGCGTGCGCAAGAGTTCAGGCGTATATCGGCTTGAGCGTTCCCGGATTACATAGCGGGTGTTGAACGGTCGGATGTTGTGGATGGTCGTCATTTGGTACGTCTTTCTGTAAAGGACAAAGGGACCGCATCGCTGCGGTCCCCTTGCTGAGTTCATGTGTGATGGAGGGATGGCGAGAGGGCGCCGCAGCGGCTGCTGTGCGCCGATTCACCGGATGTTTAAAGCTGGTCGCTAGACCGTGCCCTGACGGGCATGAAAGCGGCCCATCGCATGCGAAGCGTTGTGCATATGCACGCTCGCAGGCCTCGCTGCTCGCGCGACCCGAGCAGCGAGGCCATTTTGTCTTTCCATGGTGGGCTTACGAGTTACGCTCGCTCAGGCGTGGAACAGCCCGTCCTCGAAGCTCACCCACCGCGCGGTCTCGTCGCCCGCAGCAAGCCGTTGTCGATAGTCGCGATAATGATGCGCAAACGAGTCTGCGCGGCGGATTGGGCGTGAGTTCCCGATATCGGCGAGCGCGGCTGTCAGATACTCGCTGGCATCGATCCAGTTGCGCAGGGCCAGCATCGTCTCGAAGAAAGGTTCCGGTCGCGCGCTGCGGAAGGCTTCGATATGCGCCCACAGCATCAGGCGTGCGGTCGCCACGCGAAGCGCATGGTCTTCGGCTGCCGCCGACGTGGAGCGCGACCAGGCAAGCTCAATGTCCGCATCGCCGATCTCGGGCATCGGGATCGAGAAGCGGCGGCACGCTGTTCGCTCATCGAACCCGTGTTCACCCATTGCGGCGGGATCGATAGCCGTATCGCCAAAGCAAAGTTCTGCAAGAGCCGGCTCGACGAAGAAGCGCCGGCTCATCGCGTCCATCGCCAGCGTCATGCGATCAGCGGTGGACACGATCTGGACCGCGCCCGGCAACAGGGTCTTGTCGAGCAAGTGCGGCAATGGGATTTCCGACTTGCGCGCGTCGGAGACGCAGATCGTGTTGATCCAGTGATGACCATCATCTTGATCGACCATCGTCAGGACCGCCGCCGCAACCGGCCTGCGTGCCAGCGCCGGATGCTCGTCTGGTATGTCGTTGACGGGAATGCATGCCAGACCGATCACCTGCAGGCATTTGGGAAGTTGATACTCGTTCACGATATTCTCCTTTCGGAGGATCAGGGATCCGAGACAGAACTCCTGCCTCTTTTCCTTTCACCCTGTTCCTCGCTTCCCGCGTCAGCGTCTCCACCGCTCGGCGGGCGCGCAGCCGCGTCCCGCTTTTCCATCCGGCGGACATGCGAGGTCGTTCTGCGGCTGCGCCGCAGGGGTGGTCGTCATTTATGGGTGGCAGGTTTTCTGGCAGCCGGTGATCGGCGGCGGCGACCGCCGGTTAGTCGCTTCCCCATAGACTGGTACATGACTAGAAGACCGACGTTACGCCTGTCGTGTCGACGAAACGTACTATGGGGATCAATCCGATCCGCGGCTTGCTTCTTCAGCGACTTCGGCCAAGGCTTCGCGCTCGTCACAGGCGATGACCGGATCACGCCCTCGTCCCCACGTGTATTCCTTGAGCACTTTGCAGAAGCAGCGGATGTCGGTGTCGAACAGCCACATCGCAGCCCGGCACGAGGTGCAAGCGGGATCGGGCGTCAACGTCACACCGGATGCCGGATGGCTGAGTACTGGGCTGACATGATCATCATTTCGCCGCAGGGTTTGGAACTGGCTTGGCTGGAAAATATCGTTGGTCGGCACTGCAATTCTCCTTGGTCAACGGTAAATTCGGTCATCGCGACCAATCAGGCGGCGACTGCCCTCGTGCCTGTTGCATGGCGGTTCTCGGCTCACCTGGCTTGATCGGCCCCGACCCGCGATCGGCATCGGTGTATTTATGCGGACCCGCGCGGGCGACGCTTGGGTCACGTTCGCGGTATTCTCCGGGATCCCAGTCCCAGCGGGCCAGCCGCTGTGCGACGAGCGCCCGGACCCGGCGACGCAGGCGCATATGCAGCCGATATCCATCCGAAGCATTGACCGGGGATGGTGCTACGTCGCGGTCGATGGTGCTCGCCCTGTCGGCCTCGGGGCTTGGGTCCGCAGTATGGGATGCAACATTTTGTCCGCGACCTGCAGCAGCATCGATGGCCGCGTACCAGCGCTCAGCACGCCGCGAACGCTTGCGCACCGGTTCGGGCTGCGCGATCGGCCGTGCTTGAACGGGGATCCCGAGTTCGGCGCCGAGCCGTTGAGCTTGGCGAATAAAGTCCTTGCCGCCAAACGCAGCGACATCTCCATGACGATCCCTTGCCACCAACAGCGCAGCCCGAAGGGTCGCATCGGAAGTATTTTGGAGCCAGATGCGGTTTCCGCGCTCGACGAATGCAGGTTGCCTAAAACCCTCTTCGATGGACCAATATTGGGTGGCATTCCCCACTTCGACTGACCGATAACCTCGCAATTCGCGCCGGCCCGGTTGGCTTGGCGCCCAGCCCAGGTCAAACGACGCATCGTTTCCCTCGAGCGATGGGAGGTCGATAGCCGCGGGATCCGGAAATTCGTCGATTTCAGCGCGCAATTGGCGCAGTGCAGTGATCCGGGCATCATATTGCGCTCGAACGTCGGCGATCCGAGATTTGAACATTGATGAGACCGCTGACTGAAGCGCGCCAACCCCGATGACCGCAGGGTCGGGCTCAAGCGCTGCAACCTCGGCGCGGCAAATCCGACGCTCAGCTTCCAGCATCGTCACCGCGGCCAATTTTTCCGCCATTAGCCGAGCGATGCGTTCTTGGATAATACCACAAGCGTCGGCGCGATGCTGGTCGCGTGTCGCCCAAGCTCCCGCCCTTTCCGGGTCGATGATGCGTGGAATGAACTGATGCTCCGGCGGTTCGGGCGCCGTCCAGGGGCCCCATTTCTTGATCAGCTTCGGCATGCTCAGCTTTCGGTCCACGACCGACATCTTGACGTGATGAAGGCCGTCCGCGCTTCGTAACTCGCCGCCCGACCCAGTCTGAACCGCCATCACGCCGTGCTCGGCAAGTGCCGTCTGGGCATCGCTCCAGTTCTGGGCGGCATGCAGAAGTGGTGCGAGTTGCTTTTGGGCAAATCGCGTAAATGACTCGACGCCGCTTTCTTCCTCCCATTGCAGGGTTTTGAGCGAGGGCGAGGGATGCTTCGCTTTATCGGTCTTGGTTTCGATAGGCTCGACCCGGCGAACGTTGTGGGCATCGGCTACATAGCGGGCTCCTGGTTCCGGTCTCAGTCCAAGCTCATATTCCAACCGGGCACACGCCCGCTGCATTGCTTCATGCGACAAACCTCCAGGACCAAAGGGAGTCGCTCGCCCTTCCTGGTCGAGCGTTAGGACCAGCAGATGCGGATGTAGATTGTCGGTGTCGCCATGCAGGGCCCATAGGATCAGTGCGTCTGTGCAATCGAGTTCTTCGGCCAACACCATCGCAATCCGGCTGCAGGAGTTGCCATCAAGTATTTCATCGCCATGCACCGACGCGATCACATGCCGCGCCGGCTTCTTCGACCGCGAAGAGCGCAGCGCAAGTCGGCGTTCCATTTCATCGCGAGCGGCGGCCCAATCCATGTTTTGCCCTCGGGTGAGGCCGCCAAGGTCGATGACGCGTTCTTCCGGTGCGCCGGGCGACTTGTCGGTCAACAGATAATGGGCAAGATCCAGACCAAATTCGTGTGCCTGGCCATCACGCTTGGCGATTTCCATATAGCGGGCGAGCGACCGCGCGTGGCGGGATCCCGCCCCGCCCTTTTCTTTCGCCGGTTTTTCGACAATGACCATCGTCGGGAGATGGAGGCGCTGCATGGCGCCGCCAATCTAATCTTCCGTAACAATCGCCTACGGCGTGGAACTGCTACTGACTTGAACTAATTTGCCATGGCTGCAAGAAGCGAAGCGCCGAGCAGCCGTGGCGTCGGCTTCACCTCTCAGGTGAAGCCCCATCCTGTGTCAAATAAATGGACCGGTATTACGCTGCGCGTCAAAGCGCAATCGCACCTAATCAGCTGGAACGCGACGTGATCGTGGGGGTCATGTCCAAACATGACATAACATAACAAAGCAGTGCAATGATCCGGCAGGAGGCTCGTATGGTCAGCGACGGCATAAGCTTGCTGACACCGGGTTCGATCAACCCATCGACATCACCACGTCAGTAGTCAGGTTCCGGCATGCGAGCGGCTTTGAGGCGATCTTCAGTGCCGCGTATTCGGGCGATGCGTTTTAGCCAAGGGGTGATGTCTTTCGCTCCCAAATAGGCGTCGGCATCGTCGACACCATCGAAACCGAGCGCCTTGGCATAGGCCTCGCTAATGTCCCCATATTTGGTGGAGTGTCGACTTTCTACGATGCCCCGGGGCGTCGCCTCGGCGCGTTCGAACTTCCTCACCGAGCTGATGCTGATCCCGACCGCCTGTGCAACATCGGCCATTGAACGTTTTCCGATCCAGCGCGCAAGATAGCAGCGATAATTGCGCCATCCCCCCGGCGCGTCGCCTAGACCGGCTTCTTGAGGCAAATGTTTGCCCAACACCTCCTCACGCAAAAGAATATCGCGAAATGCGCGTGACATTTTGCGTTGGCCGCTTTCAATTCTCGAGATTGTCTCCCGGCTGTAGCCAGTCCGCCGGGCGAGCTTGGCCTGTGTCAAATTGCACGCTTTCCGGGCCTTTCGTAATTCAGTCTCGGGTTCGAACAGTCGCATTGAGTATAACTTTCTCTAAAATTCCGCATGCCGATGAGACCGCAGATTAATCCTGACTAAAAAAATATGTGACATTTTGCATTTTAGTCAATGCCGCCAGACTAAAATGCAGGAATGAACACATCATCGCCCCTACCAAAGCCCGCAAGCGCGGCGCTATCCGATGGACGAACGACGTTACCTCAAGGCAAGCGTACATTGTTTGATGCCGCGGCCATCGAGACGGTGGTCAATGCTCAGCGCGAGGCAGACGTCCAAGATCCTCCCCAGCGGCGCGTCCCCCTTATGGGCGTCATTCGAACGGCAGCGCCGTTAATCCTTATTCGCCGTGCCAACGGCTGGACCGACGCGCAAATCGTCGAATTCCTGCATGAGCTTGGCGTTGCAATCTCGGCAGAGACTTTGCGGGTGTACCTCAGCCGCCTGCGCCGCGAAAATCCGGAAGAACCATCCATGGAGATGGACCAGATCGCGGAGCCGGCTGACGAAATGGATCCGCATGCCGCGGCAGCCCCGTCCGATCCCGCGCCGCCAGATAAACCGCCTGAGATCGTCGAACCACCGTCTGCCCAGGATGAAGCCATCCTGACGCCGCCCCAAACTTCATCAGCGTCCAAGGCCAAGACGATTGAGACCCCGTTCAAGCCGGGCATCGATCTCGATGAAGAAATCTGATCCGAAACGAAGGAGAAATGCAAATGACGACCAGAGGCATAAGACGCCGCATTGCAGTCATCGGCGCCAAAGATAAGGGGGGCGCAGGCCTCAGCACGACGGAGACCGCGCTAGCGACCGTTTTGCGGGCCACTGGCGAAGGTCATTTCCGTGTCCAGATCGTCGACGCCGACAAGGCCAATGGCTCTCTGACTCAGCGTTTGGGCGAGCGCGATGACTCCGGCAAACTGCTCGCTGAGCAGGATCCCTATAAGGGGATTATCAAGGCTGATCTGTTCGATCGCGACGGCGCCCGCCCAATCTTTCACGCGATAGAATCAGATGCCGAATTTGTAATCATCGATACGCCGTCAGGGTCGCTCGATCGCTTCGGATCCCTGTCTGAATCGCTGACGGCCCGCGATCTTGTCGATCATATTCGTCACAATGATCGCGAGCCGATCGTTCTTGTCCCGTTTGGACCGACCGTTGCTGCTATTCGTGGCGTTGGCAAGGCGATCGATACCTTCGGCGAGGTGTCCTATGTCGGGGCACGCTATATGGCGGGAGTGCGCGATGACGACTATCGGCTCTGGTCGTCCGATCCTCTCACCAATTTTTATGGCCGCACGGTCGGCGGCAACGTCCGTCGTAAGTTCGAAGAAGCAGGCGGTCAGGTTATCGACATGCCACCCGCCCCCATGCGGCCGTTCGCGCTGGCGGAGGCGCTGAGCCTGACATTTGCCCAGTCCGCGACTCATGTCGGTGGCGATTATGAACAATATGACCGGCTCAACATGGCATCATGGCTCAACAAATGGGTTCGCGAGTTCCAGAAGATCGAAGACCTGCTGGGCCTCGAAGGCATCGAATGGAGGCCTTTCTGATGAAAAAGCCCCATATCGATCTGCAAAATCTGTCCTCTACCTCGGCGCGAGAGCTGCTCGAGAAATATCTGTACGGCAGCGGCGACGTCGAACTGATCCTGCGCTTCGCCGAAGAACACAACCTTGAAAAGGACAATCTCGTCTGGCTGTTGACAGGCATATTGAAGGTCGGGAGCAACCTCGTGAACGATTTGCTGAGGGCTACCCAATACACGGGAGAGGTAATTGCAGTCGCGGAAACGCAGCGGCGGACGAGTATGCAGGACGCTGAAGAATTGGCGGGTCGACTGGTAGCTCAAATTTCTACCGCCGCCAGTCAGAGCGCCGGACAACTCGACATGCGGATTGCAAAAATTGAGCGGCTGGGGCGCGACGTCAGCCAACTTGCCGCCCACTTTGCGTCGGCGTACGGGGAATTCAAGTACACGCGTGATTCATTCCAAAAATTCATCGAAACGGAAATGCGCGTATGGGCCATAGAGTTTCTCGCACGAGCCCGCGAGCAGCTCAATCCGCAGCCCTGGAGGCTTTATACCATTAGCGCAGTCCAGACTGCGCTGATCATCGGCCTGTTCATTTGGCGATGATACTGATTGCCCACCTTGTCGCCGTGAAAAACCGTGCGCCCCAAGCCTCGGCGCATGTCGATCTGCCACCCTCAAAAAATTAACGGCGCGGTCATGTGCCATTGGAGCCTAACGCAATGAAAATGTGGTATAGACATGAGGGCAGGAGCAAAGCGTCCAAGCTCGCACTTGAAATACTTGAATATGTGGATGAGCATTTGAGGGGTTTCGAGTGGCGTCCCCGAATTACATCGATCGGTATAAGGGCAGACTGCGGTGACATTTATGACTTCGAGGTCGAGCTTGAATTCTCCCCGGGCGCATTTGTCGTTGTTCGATATGGCGATTGCGACGACACAGAACGAGGAGGGATATGCACCGACAGCGATGCGATCGGTCAGGCTATATTCGCCGTGTTTGAGGACTTTCGCGACAGAGGGATAAATGTTCTCTCCGCAATGCTTTATGACGCCCGCCATGAGGCACTGAAGACGCTTTCGACTTGGTCAGGAGGCGCAACGCATGCCGAACTAGTAAAACCGCGGCTGTTGAGAGACGAGTGGTGCGGAAGACAAGAATACCTATCAGATTTAGAATTTCGAGTGCTTGATAATAGACTCAGCCCTTCTGAACTCAATATTGTTGCAGACCATCCAAGTTTGCTGAACGCGAAGCTCAAAACGCACAGAGAACTTATGGACTTAAGATTTTCCAGGAAAACCGAACTGGCGCGCCAAGGAGCGGACGGGTCGATCGACCAAATCGCAATCAATGCTATCGCGCAGCGATGTGATATCGCTGACGGAATAAGGTGGGTCGCCAATCGGACTGTTGAAGCACGTCATATTGATTTGTACTTGTATGTCCGAGACGGACACATTGGCTGCGAAGGTTACGACGCGCAAAATTCCAATTTTCACTGGAATGGTAGCTCGCTCACGTTGTGGAATTGCACCCTTCCCGAGATCGCGATCAGCCAATTGGCGGGTCAGCCGATAACTCGCTTGATCGAGCATCCCATACTGTCCAGCGACATGATCATCACTGAAGCCAGTTCGATAGAAATTGGCGATCAACAGGCCATCCAGGTAAATTTCGACCAGCCGAAGCGACTATTTTGCAAAGTGTCCGGTCGTTCATGGTGAACATTTATATGGAAGGTCCCTACATCCAGTTTAGCATTATCCCAACAAGATCGCTGCCTTGCCGGGTGATATAGATTTCGCTTTCGACTTGTTCTGAACAGCTTCCTTGCCGAGACATCCCTCCGGAGAAAGCTGTCATGTCCTACGCGAATACAGAAGCTCCGTCATCGCGCGGACACGCTCAATTGGCCGTCGGCTCGACGACATGATAGACCACGCTCAACGGCCAGCTTGCATCTTCCCCGCGACGAGCGATCACCGAGCCAGGCCGCCCGCTCCGACGATGACCGACAACAAATGGCTTGTCAGCGCAGACGCGCCCTTTCGGTAGGCGATTTCACCCCAATCATCCCAACGGTGCACCCGCCCGGCGAGCCAGGCGAAGAGATCATCGCGCGAATTTGCATCGGCTGATCTGCCCCCTTCTGAGTGGTCCAAAATTGATGATATTTTGGATTACGAAGGAGACAAGGTATGCCGAGCAAAAAGCATCGCCCGGAAGAGATTATCGGCAAGCTGCGTGAAGCGGAGGTTGTGCTGGCGCAGGGCGCGACGACCGCGGAGGCGTGTCGGCGGATCGCGGTCAGCGAGCAAACCTATTATCGGTGGCGTAAGGAATATGGCGGCCTGAAGACCGATCAGGCACGTCGGATGAAGGATCTGGAGAAGGAGAATGTGCGGCTTCGCCGTGCGATCTCGGACCTGACGCTAGACAAGCTGATATTGCAGGAGGCCGCCCGGGGAAACTTCTGAGCCCCGCGCGCCGAAGGCGCTG
>NZ_NISJ01000012.1 GCF_002205635.1 Sphingopyxis witflariensis
TTCGCGATATCCAGACCGATTATGCTAACTTCCGACACGGACGCCTCCTCTAGTGGTGTGACAACACCTCCACTATGGCACATCGATGCCGCCGGGGGGCGTCCACCCCATCACCCCAAAGCGGACATCCATCCTCTGCCCGGTGATCCAATCCGCCGCAGAGAAGGCTAGCTCACCCGCCTCAATCATAGCTGAGATGCGTCGCCTTCCCCCGGAAGATCCAGTGCGCGAGGATCGAATAACCCAGGATCACCGGCAACACGAACACCGCACCGGCAAGGATGATCATCAGCGATTCAGGGCTCGCCGCCGCCTGCCAGATGTCGAGCCGGTCGGCGATCAGATAGGGGTAGAAGCTATAGGCGATGCCCACGAAACCGAGCGCGAACAGCACGCCTGCGGTTGCGAGCGGTACCCATGACAGCTCGTCCTTCGCGCGTAGCGGGCGGCGCAGGAAGATGGCGAGGCCGATGAACAGGGTCGCGGCGGCGATCGGGATCGGCAGCAGCGCGATAATCTCGGGCAGGCGGAACCAGCGTTCGAAGATGCGCTCCGACAGCATCGGGGTCGCGATCGAGATGATCGCCATTGCGAGCGCGGTCAGCCAGAGCGTGACTTCGGCCCAGCGCACCGCGCGCTTTTGCAGCTCGCCCTCGACCTTGTAGATCAGCCAGCACGCGCCGACGAAGAGATAGCCCGCGACAAGGCCGAGCGCGGCGAGCAGGCAGAAGAGCACCGAGGCGAGGCTCTGGTCGAACCCCAGCACATAGGCGCCGAGCATATAGCCCTGACACAGCGCGGTGATCAGCGAGCCATAGAAAAAAGCGCTGTCCCAGCGATGCTTCTGTTCGGGCGGCGCCTTGGCGCGGAATTCGAAGCTGACCCCGCGCAGGATCAGCGCGACGAGCATCAACACGACGGGCAGGTAAAGCTGGGTCAGGATCAGCCCGTGCGCGACGGGAAAGGCGACGAGCAGCAATCCGATGCCTAGCACCAGCCACGTCTCATTGGCATCCCAAAAGGGGCCGATCGAGGCGACCATCAGGTCGCGATTCTCGTCCTTCTCCAGCCGCGTCAGCATCCCGACACCGAGGTCATAACCGTCGAGGATGACGTAGAGCAGGATCGACAGGCCCATCAGCCCGGCGAAGATCACGGGCAGCCACCAGGCGTCGAAAAAGGGGGTCATGACTTTACCTCCAGCGCTTCGGCCGGGCCTTCGCCGCCGCCGGGAAGGGGGAACATCGGCTTGGCCTCGGGCGCCGCCTTGCCTAGTTTCGCGAGACGGTACAGCACCGCGATATAGGCGGCGAGCAGCACGACATAGACTATGAGGTAGAGCGCGAGCGAGCTGGCGACCATTCCCGCGCCAACCGGCCCGACGGCGTCGGCGGTCTTGAGGACGCCGGTGACGAGCCACGGCTGGCGGCCGATTTCGGTGACATACCAACCCGCGAGCGTTGCTAGCCAGCCCGAGAAGGTCATCGCGACCAGCGCGCGGGCGAGCCAGCGCGGCAGCGCATCAACCCCGCGCCGTCCGATCGTCCAGCTTGCGGCCCATGACGTGAGCAGCATCAGCATCCCGATCCCGACCATGATGCGGAAGCCCCAGAACAGCGGGCCGACCGGCGGATGATTGCCCTCATAATCATTGAGCCCGGGGACGACGCCCGCGGCCTCATGCTTCAGGATCAGGCTGGCGCCCGAGGGGACGGCGATTTCCAGATGATTGGTGCGCGCCTTTTCGTCGGGGATGGCAAAGAGGACGAGCGGGACATGGCTGCGCGTTTCCCAATTCGCCTCCATCGCCGCGACCTTTTGCGGCTGATGCTCGAGCGTGTTGAGCCCGTGCATGTCGCCGACGAAAATCTGCACCGGGATCAGCAGCGCGGCGGCATAGACGGCGGCCTTTAATGTGCGCCGCACGCCTTCGCCGCCGCCATCCTTTAGCCAGCGCCATGCGCTCATTCCGGCGATCAGGAAGGAGACGGTGAGCGCCGAGGCGAGCAGCATGTGCATCAGCCGGTATGGCATCGACGGGTTGAAGATGATCGCCCACCAGTCGGTCGCATGGACGATGCCGTCGCGCAGCTCAAAACCCGCGGGGGTCTGCATCCAGCTGTTGAGCGCGATGATCCAGAAGGCCGACAGGGTCGTGCCGCCCGCGACGAGGCAGGTCGCCATGGTGTGGACCCAATTGGGGACGCGGCGGAAACCGAAGAGCATGATGCCGAGGAACACGGCTTCGAGGAAGAAGGCGGTGAGTACCTCATAGGCGAGCAGCGGCCCGGCGACATTGCCGACGCGTTCCATATAGCCCGGCCAGTTGGTGCCGAACTGGAAGCTCATCGTGATGCCCGAGACGACCCCCATCGCGAAGCTCAGCGCGAAAATCTTCACCCACAGGCGATAGGCGTCCATCCACGCGTCGTTGCCGGTGCGATTATAGGCGAGCTTGAATCCGAGCAGCGCCCAGCCGAGCGCGATGGTGATCGTCGGAAACAAGATGTGGAAACTGATGTTCGCGGCAAATTGAATGCGCGCGAGGATCAACGGGTCGAACGCGTCCATGTCTACCGCCCCCTGTCTGACAGAAAGTCGCTGTCGGCCTGGGCGCCGCTCCGCCCAAGTATTCGATCCTTGAACTCCAATGCCTTTACCACATGCGACCCCAAACGCAAAAGCTGGAGCAGGCGTTCATTGTCGAGTCTCCGCATTTCGGCATACCAGTCGGTGAGTAGTTCGATTTGTTCGTGCATCGCCGCGATGCGTTCTTGCGCATGTTGATCGGCGGGGTCGTGTGCGGGTTCGATCAGCAGCCCGCGCAGCATCGACAGCGTCGGGTCGATTTCTCGCTTCTTGCGCTCCTCGACCAGCGTGCGGAAGATCGCCCACACGTCGCGCGGCGTCTCATAATAGTCGCGGCGGTCGCCGGGCAGATGGCGGAGCTGGACGAGGTTCCAGCTGGCGAGTTCCTTGAGGCCCATCGACACGCTGCCGCGCGACAGGCTCAGCGCTTCGCTGATTTCCTCGGCGTGGCGCGGCACTTCGGCGAGGAAGAGCATCGCGTAAATCTGCCCGACGGTGCGGTTGATCCCCCAGCGACTCCCCATCTCGCCGAAATGCAGGACGAACGCCTGCGCAAGCGGGGAGAGCCGGAACGGCGAAGATGGAGAGAGCGCTGGGGAATCAGGGGATATATTCATGGCGCATCGATACGCTTTCATTTCTAAAGTTTCAATAATTATTGAAACTTGTGACGGGTTGCCCTGGGCAATGTGGACGAAGATTGACAAATTGCGTGAGCCCGGCAATTTTGTTGCGCCGCAGCACCTCTTCTGTTAGGGGCGCGGCGTTTCGCGGCGCCCTGCGCGCTGCCCCCTTCATCAAGGCCACATCCGCATGTCTTTGCGCAATATCGCCATCATCGCGCACGTCGATCATGGCAAGACCACCCTCGTCGATCAGCTTTTCCGCCAGTCGGGCACCTTCCGCGACAACCAGCGCGTTGAAGAACGCTCGATGGATTCGGGCGATCTGGAAAAAGAGCGCGGGATTACCATTCTGGCCAAATGCACCAGTGTCGAGTGGGGCGAAGGCGCCGACCTGACGCGGATCAATATCGTCGACACCCCGGGCCACGCCGATTTCGGCGGTGAGGTCGAGCGTATCCTGAGCATGGTCGATGGCGTTATCCTGCTCGTCGATGCCGCCGAAGGCCCGATGCCGCAGACCAAATTCGTGACCGGCAAGGCGCTCGCGCTGGGCCTGAAGCCGATCGTCGTCGTCAACAAGATCGACCGCAGCGACGCGCGCGCCGCCGAAGTGCTCGACGAAGTGTTCGAACTGTTCCTGACGCTCGAAGCCAATGACGAACAGCTTGATTTCCCGATCCTTTATGCCTCGGGCCGCGGCGGTTACGCCTCGGAAGACCCCGAAGCGCGCGAAGGCACGCTCGAACCTTTGTTCAAGACGATCGTGTCGCACGTCCCGACCCCGGGCCTGCCCGAGGATGGTCCCTTCACCTTCCTCGCGACCCTGCTCGACCGCGACAATTTCATCGGTCGCATATTGACCGGCCGCGTCCAGTCGGGGACGATCAAGGTCAACCAGCCGATCCACGCGATCGACATGGACGGCAAGGTGATCGAGACCGGCCGCGCGTCGAAGCTGCTGGCATTCCGCGGGCTTGAGCGTGTTCCCGTCGAGGAAGCCAAGGCGGGTGACATCGTCGCGATCGCGGGCCTCGCGCTTGCGACCGTCGCCAACACCATCGCCGACACGAGCGTCACCGAGCCGATCGCCGCGCAGCCGATCGATCCGCCGACGCTGTCGATGCGCTTTGCCGTGAACGATTCGCCGATGGCGGGCCGCGAAGGCAGCAAGGTTACGAGCCGCATGATCCGCGATCGCCTGACGCGCGAAGCCGAAACCAATGTCGCGATCCGCATCACCGAAAGCGCCGACAAGGACAGCTTTGAAGTCGCGGGCCGCGGCGAGCTTCAGCTCGGCGTGCTCATCGAAACGATGCGCCGCGAAGGCTTCGAACTCGGGATCAGCCGCCCGCGCGTGCTTTTCGGTGAAGACGAAAACGGTAAGCGTACCGAGCCTTATGAAACCGTCGTCATCGACGTCGACGACGAACATAGCGGCACGGTTGTCGAGAAGATGCAGATCCGCAAGGCCGACCTGACCGACATGCGTCCGTCTGGCGGCGGCAAGACCCGCATCACCTTCAGCGGTCCGTCGCGCGGCCTGATCGGCTATCATGGCGAATTCCTGTCCGACACGCGCGGCACCGGGATCATGAACCGTCTGTTCGAGAAGTACGGCCCGCACAAAGGCCCGATCGAAGGCCGCAAAAATGGCGTTTTGATCTCGAACGGCAATGGCGAAGCCGTTGCTTATGCCCTCGGCCCGCTCGAAGAGCGCGGCATCCTGTTCGTCTCGCCCGGTGAGGCGCTGTACGAAGGGATGATCATCGGCGAAAATGCAAAGCCCGACGACCTCGAAGTCAACCCGATGAAGTCGAAGCAGCTCACCAACTTTCGTTCGACCGGCAAGGATGACGCGATCCGCCTCACCCCGCCGCGCCGCATGACGCTGGAACAGGCGATCGCCTATATCGACGATGATGAAATGGTCGAAGTGACGCCGAAGAATATCCGCATCCGCAAGGCGATCCTCGACCCGAACGAGCGCAAGAAAGCCTCGCGCAAGAAAGCGGCCTGACCAAGCGCGCCAGGGCTCCGGCCCTGGCGCCTTTCCCCGGCGCGGTTTGGCCTGACCGCCTGGTTCAATCTTTCTTCACATCGCCGCGATACGCCTGTGCCCATCAGCGATGGAGGGAGCGGCAATGACGATGCGTGCAGAAATCGAGCGACTGACGAGCGAGCATAGCCGGCTGCTCGCCTTGGCTGCCTCATTGGGACGCCATCTGAACGGGTCATTCCCGACCGATCGCGCGGCGCTCGATGATTTCCATGGCGCGCGCACCCAATTGCGCAACCAGCTGATCGCCCATCTGAAGCGCGAGGATTGGGTGCTTTACCCCTCGATGCTCGCCAGCGACGATCGGCAACTGGCCATCACGGCGCAGAATTTCGCCGACGAAATGGGCCATATTTCCGAAGCGTTCAGCAATTATAGCCGTCAATGGCTGCCCGATGCGATCGCCGCCGACTGGCCAGGCTATTGCGCCGCGACCAAGGGCATATTGGGCGCGCTGGCCGAGCGGATCGAGCGCGAGGATGGCGAGCTTTATCCGCTGGCCTCGACCGTCGAGGCGGTCGATGCCGCTGTGCTTGGCATGGCGCAGGTAACGGTTTCCTTCGGCGCATCGGCCGCATGACCGGCACACCGATGTTGCCTGAGGTTTACACGCGCCACCGGCTGGTGCCCGCTAAGGGTTTTGCCGACCTGAGGGTTGGCGATCTCTATCCGCTCCCGTCGCGGACGCTCGGCGACGCGAATTTCGTGGCCTTTCAGGCGGTGAGCCTCGACAATCATCCGATCCATTATGACGGGGAATATTGCCGCGCGCTCGGGTTTCCGGGGCCGCTGGCGCACGGGCTTCAGATCCTCTGCTTCACCGCCGCCGGCGCGGGCACCTTTCCGCACGAAATCGGCACCGCGCTGATCGGCATGATCGAGGTGCGCGCGCGCATCCTGAAAAGCGTCTTTCCCGGCGACACGCTGTACCCGCTCCTCGAAATCACCGAACTCAAGCCGCAGCGCACGACCGGCCTCGTCACGATGCGCGCGAGCGTGACCAACCAGCATGGCGATACGGTACTCGACGGCGAGCATGTCTATCTGCTTCGGCTGGAAGCGGACGCTACGAGCGACGCGAGCGGTTAGCCGGAGGCTATCGCCCTCCGATCCCCGCCAAGCCCCCCTCAGAGCGCGCGTCTCTCCTCCCAATCGAGGAGCAATTTGCGATCGCAGAAACGCCACACCCCATCCTCGCGGCGCCATTGGTCCTGATAGCGGATCGCCCAGCTCAGCGATTCCTTACGTCCATCCTGCTGGCTGATATGGTCCGCCGTGCAATAGGTCTCGCCGAGCGCGGTATCGCCGGTAATGGTGACGGTCTGATTGTGGATGCGATGTTGGGTCGCCGTGTACATGGTCGCCAGCACGTCCAGACTGGTAAGCACCGCATCGCGGCCGGAGAGCGTAAATCCCGGCCCTTCCAAAACGCAGTCATCGGTTAAGATGTCTGCCCACAGCTTTTTGTCGCGGCGATCCGCACCCTGCGCGTAAAGCTCGGCCGTTTGCCGCAGCGCGGCCTGATCGATCACCTGCTGAATGGTCATGTCCGTCACCTCCTATGCCTTTGTGCGATATTGGGAGACGATCTCATCGACCGTTCGCGCAATGTCATTCCGGCGATAGCCCAGCAGCGCGGCCTCGGCGGGATCGGGTTCGTAAAAAATGCTATTGCCCCGCCCGGCCAGAAGTGCCGCGTCGGGAAGCATCGGATGCTCCTGGTCGATGATCGGTGGCGCGTCCTTTCCGGCCGCCCGGAAGAAATGACCGAAATAATCCTGATAGGTCAGATTCTCGTCCCCAACGAGATAGGCGACATCCGATTGCCCATGCTCCAGGGCTCCGGCGATCGCTTCGGAAAGCGATTGCGCCGAGATGAAATTGACACCGCCGGGGGGAGCGAATGCGGGCATCGGTGCAAAAAGCCCTTCGGCATAGCGCGTATAGGCTTCGAACATCGGAACGACGAGGCCGGGCACGCTGCCCACAACAAAGGGCGCATTGACGCTCATCACCCGGAACTCGGGCGACGCCAGCGCGCGAGCACCGTCATCCGACATTTTTCGAGACCGCGCATAGGAGCTGGACGGCAGCACATCGGGAGCGGCCTGGGGATAGAAGCTGCCGACATTGACGGCATGGCGAATCCCGGCATCGCGCGCCGCCGCGAAGAAGCGCGGCACCCCTTTCGCATTGGCGCGCACCCAATGGGCATCTGCATCCTCGTCGGCTGGCACATGGCGGACATCATTACCGGCGGCAAAGACGAGGGCATCGAAACCGCTCAGCTCCTCCCGGGTAAAATCATTGGCGACATAGTCACCGGCGAGAAAGGGCAGCTCTGCGAGCGCCGACCCTGCGGCGGCTGGCTTCCGCGCCGCGATGGTCAGATCGTGACCGAGCGATTGCAGATGCAATGCGGCATGTCCGCCAATCATTCCCGTCCCGCCGACAACGAGGATTTTCATCCATTTTCTCCTGAGATTGCATGAGCCTTAAAGGCCTGTATGCTTCTGTGAGATCTTATGTCGCCATTCGCAATCAGGCACCTGAAAGTGCTGTAGGAACCCAATGGAAACCACCATGTCATCTACTATGGAAGCCTATCCGAAACTCACGATCGAGATCATGGGGCTCGTCGCGGATAAATGGTCCTTGCTGACGGTGTACATACTTGGCGAAGGAACATTGCGATTCTCGGAATTGCGCCGCCGCGCCGTACCGATCAGCCAAAAAATGCTCACACAAACGCTGCGCGTGCTGGAACGGCATGGGCTGGTGGTGCGGCGCGTCCTTCCGACGGCGCCTCCACAGGTTGAGTATTCGCTCTCACCGCTCGGCCGCAGTTTTCTGTCCGCCGCCAGCGTCATTTGCGCATGGACGCGTGATAATCTGGCGGAAGTGGACGCCGCCAGGCAACGATTCGATCAGGAACGATCGGCGGCTTAGGGTCAGGACGCATTGATTGTCACCGTCAGAAGGTGATGGTCGCGGCGAAATCGACATTCATCAAAATAGAACAAACCATAAACAAATCGCTTTCCTACAAAATCTCCGGCTGACATATTCTGTCTGGTTTGGCCGCGGTCCCGGCTTCGCTCGTCATGGGCGGTACGGCGCGCCGCTGGAGCAGGAGGGCAGGATATGCAGAACCGGATACCCGTGGCGCCCGAGGGGCGGGCGCCGCTTCCCGAATTCGAGCCGGTGCCGCGCAAATTTCGTCATGACGGGTGGACGCCCGAACGGCAGCGGGCGTTTATCGCCGCGCTTGCCGATACCGGATCGGTCAGCCGCGCTGCCGCGATGGTCAATATGGCGCAGACGAACTGCTATACGCTGCGGCGCGCACCGGGGGCGGAGAGTTTCCGGCGGGCGTGGGAGGCGGCGCTCGATTTCGGGCTGGCGCGGCTGAAGGATGTGGCGTTCGAACGCGCGATCGACGGCTATCTGGAGCCGGTGTTCGTGGCGGGCAAGCTGATGGGGTTCCGGCGGCGGCACAATGACGCCCTGTTGATGTTCTGCCTGCGCCATTACGGGCAGGATGCGGGCGGCAAGCGCACGACGATCAACTATTTTTCGACCCGCGCGGGCGCGGTGAGCGGCGTCGGGGAGGGCGGCGCGGCGGCGGCGGCCGAGGCGTCGACGACGACGGTGCGGACGGTGATCCATGGCGATGGCGGAATGGGCGACGGCGGAACCGGCGGGGCGGGACCGGGCGCGCGGCAGGACGGCGCAGCGGGAGTGCTGGAGGGCTTCGGTGGGGCGACGCTCGACGCGCAGGCGGTGGCGGAGATTGACGCGGCGCTGCTGGCGCTTGCCGAACGGCGGCGCGACATCGATGCGGCGATCGCCGGGGGCGGCGCCGAGGGGATCGCGGTGCAGATCGATGATGTCGATACGCCGCTGGTGCGGCTGGACGAGCGCGATGCGCCCTATTGGGGGCCGCTGCAACTCGGCGAGGGGTTGTCCGATGCCGAGCCGGGGCTGCGCATGGCGGGCGAGGCGGACTGGGTGCAGGCGGGGGCCGCGATTCCCGAGGTTTATCGCGAATGGATCGAGGCGGCCGAGGCGCGCGGCGAGGCGACGCCGGCGTTGCCGCTGGATGCGGTGGTGCCGGGTGCTGTCGCCGAGGTGAAGAAGCGGCCGCCGCGCCAGCGCGCCGCGAAGGACGCGGGGGACGACCAGGGGGGCGGAGCGCCAAGCCCCGGCCCCTGACCGGATCAGAAGCGTGCGTTGACGCTGACCCAATAGCTGCGCGCCTTATCCTTGTTGTTGTAATGATCGATGTAGGTCGGGGTGTAGGCGCCGTTCACCGGATCGCCGAAGTCGACGTCATAGGCGCGGAAATCCTGATCGAGCAGATTGTTGACCCGGCCGCTGAGCGTCAGATGGTCGTTCAGGCGATATTGGGCGCCGAAGTTCACCACGGTGTAGCTGTTGTAATAGAGATGGTCGCCATTGGTCGCGACGCCGCGATAGCGCCGCGAGCGATGCTCGGCCGAAAGCTGCGTCGACAGTCCGTCGAGCGGTTCCCAGTCGATCGTCACATTGGCCATATGCTTGGCCGACTGGGTGAGCGGCTGGCCCTTCGACGTGCCGGTCAACTGCTTGCTGTCGGTATAGGTATAGTTGGCGCGGAGCGAGAGGCCGTCGAAAAATTCGTAGCGGCCGGCGACTTCGGCGCCCTTGATCCGCGCCTTGTCGATGTTGAACGGGATGCTGATCGAGCTCCCGAGCCCGAGGACCGTCCAGTAATCGCCAAGGTTGGCGCAGGGACGCACGAAGTTGGTGACGGCGCACGGCCGGACGAGCGTCGTGTCGATCTTGTCCTTGAACTTGTTGTGGAACAGGGTGACGTTGAAGCCGCTGGCGGCGGTCGGGTTCCAGTAAAGCGCGACCTCGCTGTTGACGCTGGTTTCGGGCTTGAGGTCGGGGTTGCCGATGAAGGGGCTGGTGCCCTGACCGCCGAAGCCGCGGATGCCGTCGTAAAGATCGGTGGTCTTGGGGGTCTTGTATCCCGTGCTGACGCCGCCCTTGACCGTCAGGGTCGGGGTGATGCTGTAATTGGCGTAAAGGCGCGGGCTAAAGTGGCCGCCGAAGAGGTTGTGATCGTCGTAGCGGACGCCGCCGGTGATCGAAAAGCCCTCGAACGGCGTCCAGTTGTCCTCGGCGAACAGCGACCAGATCTTGTGGTCCTGCACCGCCTTGATGCCGCCGACCGCGGCTTCGAGCCCGAACACGCCGTCGTCGAGCGTGCCGTCGATATACTGGCCGCCGATCACGAAATTGTGGCGGCCGGCGAGGTCGACGGGAATGTCGATGCGGCCATCGAGCGTATATTGTGCGCTTTCAAGCGTGCGGAGCGGACGCGGCAGGAAGGTCTGCTCGGCCAGCGCGCGGCGTGCGGCGGTCGGCATGCCGGCATAGGCACCCGTCCCGCTGAACATCTGTTGCAGGAGCTGCCGTTCGGCGACCGAGAAGGGCATGGTGCGGCCCTTGTTGTTCGTCTCGATATAGGCGAACGACAGGAAGCTGCGCGCAAAGCCCCAGTCGCCATGGTGCGTCGCGGCCCAGCTCAGGCGGTCGAAGACCTGATTTTCGGTATAGCCGACGCGCGGCTGCACCACGCCGCCGCTGGCGCGCCAGATGCTTTCGATGCCGTCGAGCGTACCGAGCGGATAGGTGATTACCCCGGTGTCGGGGTCGACGATCGGCGTGTTGTCATAGGCCTGCTTCGAATAATCGATGTCGAAGGTGAAGCTGTGGTCGGGCGAGGGCGTGAAATTGATCGAGCCGCCATAGCTGCGGTTGGTGTTCTGCACCGTCTTGCCCCCGCCGCCGAAGCCGAGGCCGCGGACGTGCGACACGCCGGCGGGATCGACGACCGGCGCGAAGTCGGGTTCCGACGGATAGCGCTTGTAATAGGATCCGCGCAGTTTCACGCCGATGAGGCCGGGCACGATGGGGCCGCTGACGGCGGCGTCGAAGGTCATGTCGTCGCCGAAGTCACTGTCTTCCTGGATGCTGCGACCGAAGGTCGCCGATCCGCTCCAGCGGTCGAGGACCTTTTTGGTGATGATGTTGATCACGCCGCCGAGCGCGTCGGCGCCATAGAGCGTCGATGCGGGGCCGCGGATGACTTCGATGCGTTCGATCGTATCGAGCGGCGGAATATGGTTGAACTGGTTGCCGCCGAAGCTGTTCGGATAGATGTCGCCATGGTTGTTCTGGCGCCGGCCGTCGATCATGATGAGCGTATAGTCGGACCCCATGCCGCGAATGCTGATCGTCCGCTGCCCCGTCTTGTCCGAAGTCTCGCCGACATCGACGCCCTCGATGTCGCGCACCGCGTCGATCAGCGTGATATACGGACGCTGGCGCAGCTCCTCGGCGGTGACCACGGTGATGCTGGCGGGCGCATCGGTGATCTTCTGTTCATAGCCTGCGGCGGTGACGACGATGTCGCTGCCCGGCGCGTCGTCCACGGTTGCGGCGGCGGGCGTGGCGAGAAAGGCCGCGATGGCGGCGGCGCTGGCGCCGCGCGCGGCGGGCGAAAGAATCGACTTGATCATGAGATACCCCCGATAATGCGAATAATTATCATTTGACATTTGCGGGGCGAACTGGTGCGGACGGGGCGCCGGGTCAATCGCGAAGATGCTAACGCAGCGCGGGAGCAATATTTTGTTACAAACGGCCGTCATCGATCAAGCAGTGCCGGGGCCGATCCCGCGCGCGCCCGCGATCCCGCACCATATCGTCGTGGTCGACGATGATGCCGGGGTGCGGACGCTGCTCGCGCGCATCCTGCGCGAGTGCGGATATGACGTGACGGGGGCGGCCGACGGTGCCGAGCTCGCAACAACGCTGGGCGAGCGAAAGATCGACCTGATCCTGCTCGACATCATGCTGCCCGGCGAGAATGGGCTCGATCTGTGCCGGACGATCCGGGCGCGCAGTCGCGTACCGATCATCATGATCAGCGCGCGCGGGCAGGAAAGCGACCGGGTTGCGGGGCTCGACCTGGGGGCGGACGATTATATCGCCAAGCCGTTCGGGCGGTCGGAGGTGCTGGCGCGGGTGCGCGCGGTGCTGCGGCGGGCGCATGACGTCCATGTCCCGCTCGACATTCCGGCGCCCGAGCGCTTCGATTTCGCGGGCTGGAATTATCATGCGCGGCGCCGCGAGCTGATTGCGCCGTCGGGGGCCGAAGTCGAGCTGACCGCCGCCGAGCATGAATTGCTGCTCGCGCTCGTGCGTTATCCACAACGGATGATCGGGCGCGATCGCCTGCTCGAACTGGCGCGCAGTCGCGTGGGGTCGTCGACCGACCGCAGCGTCGACGTGCTGATCAGCCGCCTGCGCCGCAAGCTCGGCGATGGCCGCAAGTCGCGGCCGCTGATTCGCACCGTGCGCGGGGTCGGCTATATGTTCGCCGCCGATGTGACCGTCGCCTGAGCATGGGGCTTGCGCGGCTGGGCATGGTCGGACGGATCGCGCTGGTGCTGGTCTGCGCCGTCGCGCTCGAATTTCTGGGCAATGTCGCGCTGCACCGCTGGCAGGAACGCGAGCTGGTTCCGGCCGAGCAGGTGCAGCGGATTGCCACGCGGCTGGTCGAGGGCGAGCGCGTGGCGCTGGCCAGTATTCCGCGCGATCGCGAACGACTGATGCATGATCTGACGGGTGACGGCGCCGCGCTCAACTGGGTGCCGCGGACGGTGATCACCGATTTCAGCCCGGCGTTCGCGCAATTGTCGGCGATGCGCGCGCGACTGGTCGAGGCGGAGCCGACGCTGGCGAAGCGCGAATTGCGGCTGACTTTGATGCCATCGACCGATGCGGGCGCGCGCGATCTGGTCGGGGCGCTGCGGCTGGCCGACGGGTCCTATATCAGCTTTCGCGTCAGCCCCTATCTGGGCGCGCCGCCGCATCCGGCGACCGTTGTGCTTCTCCATATGCTGTTGATGGCGACCGTGCTCGGGATCGCGTTGCTGATGATCCACCGGCTGGTGCGCCCGTTGCGCAAGCTCGCCGAAGCGGCCGACGCCACCGGGATGCGCGTAGCGGGGGTGTTCGAAGCGGAAGGGCCGCCCGAAGTGCAAAGGGTCGCGACGGCCTTTGCCGCGATGCAGACGCGATTGGTGAAGGCGTTGGAGGATCAGGCCCACGCGCTCGTCGCTGTCTCGCATGATTTGCGCACGCCGATCCAGCGGCTGCGCCTGCGTGCGTCGATGATCGCGGACCGCGAAGCGCAGGATGCGATCGCCGCCGACCTCAGCGAGATGGAGCATTTCATCGACGCGACGCTCGATTATGTGCGCAGCGGCGAGGATGAGCAGGCGCGGTTGATCGACCTTGCCGCGCTCGTCGCGACCCTCGCCGACAGCGCCGCCGATATGGGCGACGACATTGCCTGTCATGGGCCCGACGAATGTCTCGTCACGGCGCGGCCGCTGGCGATCAAGCGGATTCTGGGCAATCTGATCGACAATGCGCGCCGCCATGCAGGGCGTATCGTGGTGACGCTCGACGATGCGGAGGCGGATTATATTGTCGTGACGGTCGAGGATGATGGCCCCGGTATCGCCGCCGAACAACGCGCCGAGGCGTTATTGCCGTTCCGCCGTCTCGATAGCGCGCGGGGAAGCCGTGCGGGTGGCGCAGGATTGGGGCTGGCGACCGCGCTCAAGACGGCACGCGCGATGGGCGGCGATCTGGTGCTGGAGGACAGCGAGCTTGGCGGACTGGCGGTCCGGCTGATCCTGCCGCGAGCGATTGCTGCCAATCCGGTGACGACCGCGATTTTACCCTCTTTTCACCATCCGCAGCTAACCTAATATCCGAGGGGCCACTCGAAGCGGGAGACCTCTATGTCTATCGGACATGAAATGCGTCGGTTGCGTGCCGAACATGATGCGCTGGCGACCTTGTCACGCATCCTGATGGACCTTGTCGATCAGCCAGACCCGCCGCGACCGACCGAGCTTTGCTCGGTGCGCGGGATGCTACGCGATACGCTGGTGCGTCACCTGAAATGCGAAGATTGGGTACTCTATCCGCGGCTGAAGGCGAGCGGCGACGCGGCGCTGATCCGGATGGCGTGCGAATTTGTCGCGGAGATGGGCGATATTGCCGACGATTTTGAGGTTTATGACAGCAAATGGACCGAGGATATGGTCGCCGCCGATTGGCCCGGCTTTTGCCACGAGACGCGCGCCGTTCTTGGCCTGCTTGCGATACGGATCGAGCGCGAGAATGAGGATCTTTATCCTGCGGTCGAGCGGATCGGGGTGGCCGAAGCCGCGCTTGTCGCCGCAGACGGTCAGGGTCGGAGCGACAATTTCCAGCTGAGCGCCACCCGCCAGCCCTGATCGAAACCCGGCACCGGCTGTTTCCACGCGTCGGCGACTTCGACCCCGATATTGGCATATTCGGCATAGGCGAGGCGCACTCCGCCGCCCCAGCTGCCGAGCTGGAAGCCGGTTTGCGGTATCCCCGGACGCGCGAGCAGCGTCACATCGGCATAGTCGGCGAAACCATAGATTTCGCTTTTGGCGAGCTTTCCGTTGCGCAGGGGGCGCAGTGCGACTTCGGTGAAGCCTGCGACGCCGCGGTCGCCGTTGACGAGCCCGTCGTCGAAGGCGCGGCCGAAGGTGGCGCCTCCGACGCTGAAACGCTGTGCCGCCGGAACACGGTCGCGTGTCCAACGTCCGGTTGCGGCGACGCGGATAACGGCGGCCTTGCCGACCGCCTGATTCGCCTCCAGCCCGCCATCGGCATAGAGAAAATCTTCCTCGCCGACGTCGGGGTCGACGCGCGCCCCCGCGAAACCAAGGCCTTGCGAAGCGCCGATGCGCGCGCCCAGCACGGTGCGATCCTCGCTGAACCGGAAAGCGAGGCTGCTGCTCGCGGTCCAGGTCTTTTCGGCGGCGATCGTCGATCCGAACAGCGCGTTGCGCGAATCGAGATAGTCGAGCCGCGCCGCGAGCGTCAGATTGCGGCGTGTCGCACGGATGATCGGATGGGTGATGCCGACGCCCCCGCTCCACGCCTCGCCGTTGACCGCCAGCCCCACCGGACGGGTTCGCAGCGCAGCGCCGGAAATTTCCGCACGAGTGCCGCCGATCCCGATCGGGCTCGAATGATTGGCGGCGAGATAGAGCAGGGATTTGAAGTTGAGCGCAGCGGCGCCGGTCAGTCGCGTTTCGTCGCCGCTGCGCAGCAGGCTGGAACCGCGGGCGTTCGCCTCGACGATTCCGTCATTGACGAAACGGCTGGTGCGGGTGGTGAAACCCAGGCCAATCGTCGGCTTTTTGGCATCGACCGCGAGGTCGAGCACGACCGCACCGGGTTCGCCGGAGAGGGCGAGGGTCGGGGTGACGGTGACGCCGGGAATATCGCCGATATTGCCGAGTACGCGTTCGAAACGCGCGCGCGGCAGCGGGCGCTGGCCGGGCAAGGTGCCGGCCATTTTCGCGATCAACGGCGCGGGGCCGCTGTTCCGCTCGCCGCTCAGCGTGACCGCGCCGACATGACCTTCGGCCGAGGCGACGGTGACGACACCCTCCGACAGATCCTGTTCGGGGATCACGAGAGTGAAGAGCGCGACGCTCGAGCGGCTGTAGGCGCGGGTCATCACGCCGGCGAGCCGGGCCAGATTATCCGCCGATGCAGGCTTGCCCACGAAGCGTTGCGCGGCGCGTGCGACATTGGCGGGAACGCCGGCGCCGACGAAGCGAATCTCGCGGATGATGATATCGCTGCGTGCACCGAGCTCGACCTTGCCGAGCGAGAGATTCGCGCTTTCGGGATCGGGCAGCGGATCGCGGCGGTTGTCAGAGGGCGAAAGCGGCGGCCGTCCGTCGAGCGGGGTGGCGGCCGGCTGCGCTGCCGAGGTCGCGGCGGGAAGGAGCAATGCTCCTGTCGCCGCCGCGGTCCAGGCGCTGCGCAGACTGCGCAGCGAGCGGCTCAGTTGCCGCCCTTTGGCTTCAGGCCGCCCAGCAGGCCACCGACGGTGCCGGTGACGCCCGTGACGGTATCGGTAACGGCATTGCCGCCCGTGGCGCCGCCGCCGAGCACGCCGCCGACGGTGCCGGTAACCCCCGTTACGAGGCCGGTGACGGCATTGCCGCCGCCGCCCGTGGCGCCGCCGGTTGCGCCACCCGCGACCTGAGCGAGTGTCCCCGTCACCGTGGTAACGGTCGATCCGACCAGCGCGACGGGATTGCCCGTTGCGCCGCCGGCGGGCGTCGCGATGGCGCCGAGCAGATTGCCGCCGCTGCCGGGCTGGACGGTCACCAACTGGCCGCCGGACCCAACGCCGACGGTGAGCAGCGATCCGCCGGTCTGGGTGGGCGACAAGAGGCTGGCGCCGATCAACGGCGAGGCAGAGGGCGAACCGACCGCGGTTGCCTTGCCGATCGTCGCGGTGATCAGCTGGCCGGGCGCAGCGGCAAGGCCATCGACCAGATATTGCTGACCAGTACCGGTCTGGACCAGCGCGACCCCGGTGCTTTTGACGACGCCGACGACGGTGCCGACAAGATTGGTGCCGCCGGGCAATTTGCTGTCGACCGCGTTGGCGAGCAACAGGCTCTTGTCGGCGACGACATTGACGAGGCCGCCCGTTTTGACGAGCACTCCGCCGATCACCGGATTGACGCTGGCTCGATCGCCGGTGTTGGCGAGCAGGCCGGTGCCGGCGACGCCACCGGGGCCAACCAGCCCGCCGACGGCAAGGGCGCCGGCATTGCCGAGGGCCAGGCTACCGCCGGTCGCACCGGTCGCGCCGGTGGCGCCAGTGGCACCGGTCGGGCCTGCTGGACCGGCCGGGCCAGCCGCGCCCTGCGGACCGGCGGCGCCAGTGGATCCACCGGTGCCGACGCTACCGACGCGATAGCTGCCTGACGATTCGCAGGCGGCGAGCGCGAGGCATGCCGGGATGAGGATGAGGTGGGCAGGGCGAAACTCGAGACGTGACGAACGCATGAGCAATCTCCTTCGCGGGGAATTGGTCCCTGAGTCGAAGAATAGCGCAATCGAATGAAAGTTCCCGCAAATTAGGTGGTTAACAGTCGACATTCGCGCAATTTAACCATCAAATCATTATTTTTCCTAGTATTTTTGCTAAGTAAAAATTTCGATATTTGATATATTTTGTCTCTGAAGGCCCTCGTAGTGGGTGAAGGGCGGTCTCTGCTGATCCATTTTGGTACAGGTAAAATACTGCCAAATTGGTTCTATTTGATACGCTTGCGGGGCTTTGGCATCGTCTGCTGCCTCGCAGCGGTTGGGCGCGACCGCGTGACGCTTGATTTCGGGGGGGCGCTCGCCTAGCCGCGCGGCAGCCATTGGAGATTTTTTGAGATGACCGACACCCCTCCCGACCATCTGTCGACCAACCCGCGTTCGCCGCATTTCAACATGGACGTGCTGCAGCGCGGCATCGGCATCCGTTTCAAGGGGCAGGAGCGCACCGACGTCGAGGAATATTCGATCTCGGAAGGCTGGATTCGTGTCGCCGCCGGCAAGTCGAAGGACCGCTTTGGTCAGCCGATGACGATCAAGCTGTCGGGCCCGGTCGAAGCCTGGTTCGAGGACAAGGCCGACGCCGAGGGCGAAGGCAGCGAAGAAGCCTGACCGTTAGCCACCCCTCTCGCTTGCGGGAGGGGCTGGGGGCGAGGCGCGCCATCGTGCACGCCGGAGGCCGGAGAGGCCCGCCCCGCTGCGACCGGACCGGATATTGCTGGCGTCCCCGCGAGCGGGCCGGGGCTTGCGTAATTTATCGAGCTGGAAGGCCGGGCATCCGTGCGCGGGGATCGGTTTCGCAGCCGTCCTTGGTTTCACCCAATGGGCTGGCATTGCGTCGGCGCGCCTTAGGGCAGCGCTTCTTTGAGAGAAATGGTGAGGCGGCTCGGACTTAGCCGCCGAGCGAGGCGACGACGATTTCGAGGCCGTTGCCGGGCTTCCAGTTATTCTTTGCCCAATTGGGCTCGTCGAATGCACGGCGCTGGGGGGCGGATTCGCGGCCGTCGCCATTGGCGTAGATGAAGCCCTGCACCGGGTTGGCGCGCAGGCCAAGGTCGCCGATCGGGGCGTACCAGACGCGGACCATGCTCCAGTCGCCATTGCTGCTGACGTCGACGACGCGGACATTGCGTTCGATCTGGCCGCGGCGGCCGTTGATCGGTGACCAGTTGGCATGGTCGATCAGGATTTCGCGGTCGCTGAGGACCTTCTTGACTACGGCAACATGGCCGTATGGCATGCCGCGCGTGCCGGCAAAAGCCATGACGGCGCCCTGACGGGGTTCTTCGCCGCGCTCATAGGTTCCGGCCGCCTGCGCCCACCAGGTTTTTGCATTGCCCTGAATTTCGACGCCCGATTCGGCGCGGGCGAAGGGAACGCATTGCAGATAGTCGCGGGCGATGGCGGGGGCGCTGGTCAACATGCCGGCTAGCATCATCATGGACGCGACAGCGGCACCCAGAAAACGACGATTGGACATGGATTGCGACCCCTTGTGGCTTGTCTTCAAGCGTTGGAGCGTCTTTGCCACGATGGTTCCATTCCACCACCCGTCTCGCGGTGAGTTGCATCCGTCGTGCGGTGAGCGGCGGAAGTTTTTGTTAATCTTTTCAGCTCGTCGCGCGCGCTGCTCGGCCTGTCGTCTCAGGCCGCGGCGATCGCCAGTGAAGCGGGCCGGTTGAACAGCGTCAGCACATCGGCGGCGGGCATCGGGCGGCCGTAATAATAGCCCTGGATGTTGCTGCACCCCATCGCGCGGATCGTTTCGACTTCAAGCTCGGTTTCGGCGCCTTCGGCAGTGGTCGACATGCCGAGGCTGTCGGCGAGCGCGACGACGGCGCGGATGATCGCGATCGATTCGATGCTGCCCTTTGCGGCGCCGACGACGAAGCTGCGGTCGACCTTGATCGTCGAAAATTGGGTCTTGCGAAGATAGCCGAGCGACGAATAGCCGGTGCCGAAATCGTCGAGGCTGAGGCGGATGCCGAGTCCGATCAGCTGGTCGAGCAACTGCGCCGCGCCGCCGCCGTCGCGCAGGAAGACGCTTTCGGTGACTTCGATTTCCAGTCGCTGGGGGGGCAGGCCGCTTTGCGCGAGCGCCGAGACGACGACCGAGGCGAAATTGGGGTCGGTGAGCTGGTCGGCCGACACGTTGATCGCGACCTTGAGGTTCGATGGCCATTTCATCGCTTCATGGCAGGCGGTGCGCAGCACCCATTCGCCGATCGGCGAGATCAGGCGCGCATCCTCGGCCAGCGGGATGAAGCGACCCGGCGACACATTGCCGAGTTTCTGGTTGCGCCAGCGGATCAGCGCTTCGAAGCCGTTGAGGGTGCCGTCGGTCGCGGTGACGACCGGCTGATAATGAAGCTCGAATTCGCCGCGCTCGAGCGCGCCGCGCAATTCCTGTTCCATCACCCGCCGTTCCTCGGCCTGGGCATGCAGCGAGGCGACATAGCCGGCGGCGACATTGCCGCCGCGATCCTTGGATTTATAGAGCGCAAGGTCGGCGTTGCGGGTCAGCGTTTCGACCGTCGCGCCGTCCTGCGGGCCGATTGCGAAACCGATGCTGGCGCCCACGAACAGCTGGTGATTGTCGACGACATAGGGTCGGCTGATCGCGACGATGATCCGCTTGGCAAGGTCTTCGGCGGCGGTGGCCGACGGGACATTGTGGAGAATGACCGCGAATTCGTCGCCGCCCAGCCGGCCGCAGGTCATGCCGCGATCCAAAATGCCCTTGAGCCGCGCCGCGACCTGCGCGAGCAATTTGTCGCCGACGGGGTGCCCCAGCGTATCATTGACCGCCTTGAACCGGTCTAGGTCGATCATCAGCATCGCGCAGCGCGATTTGGCCTCCAGCGCATGGGTCAGCGCGCGCGCGAGATCTTCGTTCAGGCTGAGGCGATTGGGCAGGCCGGTGAGATTGTCGAAGCGCGCCATGCGGGCGATTTGTTCGGCGGTCGCATGCTGTTCGGTTACGTCCGAGCCGACGCCGCGAAAGCCGAGGAACTTGCCGCCTTCGTCGAGGCGCGGCGAAGCCGACAATTCCCACCAGCGCGGCTTGCCGCCGATCGTCACCGGGACGGTCAGGTTGGAAAAGCTTTCGCGCCGCTTCATCCGTTCGGCCATCGCGTGCAGCGCTTTGGGGAAATTGCCGGTTTCCCATGCGTCACCCGACAAGGCCTGAAGCAGCGGGGTGCCCTCCAGCGCTTCCGCATTCGCGCCCAGCGCAAAAGCGAGGCGCGGCGATACATGGACGAGGCGGCGGGCATTGTCGGTTTGCCACAGCCAGTCGGCCGAGGTTTCCTCGAATTCGCGGAGCAGCAGGCTGACCGTTTCGGTTTTTTCGTGCAGCGTTTCCTCGGCACGGCGGAAGCGGATATGGGTCTGGGCAAAGCGAACGCAGAAGACGCAGAGCAGTAGCCCGGCGATCAGCGCGATTCCTGCCAGTTGCGGCGCTCCTGCGCGCACCAGCGCCACAGCGGCCGAGAGGCTGACCGGCGCGATGAACAGGATGCAGGCCATCGGGATGCTGTGGGCCACCATCGCGAGCATCAGCATCACCAGCAGCGCGATTGTCCACATAGACAGGACATGGTCGAGCGGCGGCGCGACCCCGGGTAGCCAGAAAGACACGCCCCACAATATGGCGCCATAGATCGCATGGCGGTTGCACTGCCGGTGTTCGGCGAGACCCGCCAGCCGGGGATCTCCGAACGGAAGTGTGCGGAAGCGATGATGGGACCAGAGGGCGAAGATCATCGTGGCCAAAGCCCAGCCGCCAGCGATGGCCAGGGGCAAGCGAACCGCCATGGTGCAGCCGGCAACCAGCGCCAGCGCGATGCCCATCGACAGGCGCAACTTCCCCTTGTTGCGAAGCGGCGCGAGTTGAAGCTGGCGGAGCTTGCCGACATCTTCGTCGCGTGGCCCCAGCCCCAGCAGGGTCCGCGCGGGAATATCATCGGCAGCCAATTGGTCAGTCAGGCTTTTCACCACATCAGTTTAGCGGGGCCGGGTTACCTGAAAGTAACCACGGCACGCGTCTGGTGCAATTTTTTGTCCCCTAACGGGACAAATATATCCCGTCAGGCCGCGATGGCAAAGGGCTGGATTTCTCCAGCGAGATATTGCGCGCGCGCTTTCGACCGGCTGAGCTTGCCCGAGCTGGTGCGCGGCAGCGTGCGCGGCGGGATCAGTTCGATCAGGCAGTTCATGCCGGTGATCGCGCGGACGCGGTCGCGGATCGTCTCGCGGAGCGCAGCGCGTTCAGCATCGTCGCTGGTGCGGCACTGGACGAGCACGGCAGGGGTTTCCTCACCGCCCGGCGCAGTGATCGCAAAGGCCGCGATGTCGCCCGACTTGAAGCCGGGAAGCTGTTCGACCGCCCATTCGATATCCTGTGGCCAGTGATTTTTGCCGTTGATAATGATCATATCCTTGGCGCGGCCAACGATATATATGTAACCATCTGACAAATAACCCATATCTCCGGTGTCGAGCCAGCCGTCGATCAGGCAGGCGGCGGTCGATTCGGGGTCGCGATAATAGCCGGTCATCAGCGACGGACCGGTGCACCAAACCTTGCCGACGGTCTGGTCGGGCAGCGCATTTCCGGCTTCGTCGCGCACTTCGATCACCATGTCGCGCGCGGCGCGGCCGCAATTGACGATGGCGCGGTAGCGGGTGGGGCGGTCGGCGTCGTTCGCCGCGCCCGACAGCTCGGTTTCCTCGACCAGTTCGACGACAATGCCTTCGCCCGGGGGCATGATGCTGACCGCGAGGGTCGCCTCGGCAAGGCCGTAGCTTGGCAGGAAGGCGCTGGCGCAAAAGCCCGCGTCGGCAAAGGCGTCGACGAAGCTTTGCATCACGTCGGGGCGGATCATGTCGGCGCCATTGCCTGCGACGCGCCAGCGCGACAGGTCGAAACGGTCGGCGACATGCGTCTGGCTGGAAACGCGGCGTGCGCAAATGTCATAGCCGAAGGTCGGCGAATAGCTGAGCGTCGTGCCCTCGTTGCGGCTGATCAGGTCGAGCCAAGCGAGCGGGCGACGGGCGAAATCTTCGGTCTTCAGATAGTCGACCGACACCTGATTGGCGACCGGCGAGAGCAGGCAGCCGACGAGGCCCATGTCATGATACCAAGGGAGCCACGAGATGCAGCGATCGCTGTCGCGCACTTCCATGCCATGGCTGTGCGCGGCAAGATTGTTGAGCAGTGCGGCGTGGGTTACCGCAACGCCGTGCGGGAAGCGCGTCGAGCCGCTGCTGTACTGGAGGTAGCAGGTCTCATTCGACTGCTGCGCCGGAAGCTCGGCGACCGGCGCGGCACGTTCGGCGAAGGCGCTCCAGTCGACCGGCAGCACATTCTGCGATTCGGCGGCCTCGACCGCCATTGCGGCGATTTCGGGCGGGAAGAAGAGCATGGTGGGGTCGCAACTGGTCAGCTGAACGACCAATTGCCCGACATAGCTGTCGCGCCCGCCAAAGCTGGTCGGCAGCGGCAGCGGCACGGGCCAGGCGCCAGCATAGATGGTGCCAAAGAAAAGCGCGGCGAATTCGGCGCCGGTTTCGGCGATCAGCGCGATGCGGTCGCCGGGTTTCACTCCGGCGGCGATAAGGCGATAGGCGGCCTCGAGCGCATCGGCCTTGAGCTCGGAATATGGATAGGGGCGCACCAGCTTTCCGCGCGGGTCGTGGAAGTTGAGCCCGCGCGTGCCGTTAGCGGCATAGTCGAGCGCTTCGCCCACGGTGGCGAAATCGGAAAAGCGGCGCGGTTGCGCGCAAAGGGTCGGCGTCGGAGCAAGCTCTTCGGCCATGGTGATCATATCGGTCATATTGGGTGCTAGGTCCCGGAAAGCGGGGCGCACAGCAACAAGCATGTCATCTTTCTGCGTCATGATTGTTTGCGCGATCCCCGGTTGTTGGAACAAAATCGCCTTTTTCGGGCTCTTATGGCCCGATATGGCGGCGCTGATCGTTCTCAATCGGGCCTGACTATGGCATAAACATGGCATATGGCCAACCGCCACGCTCCATCCGACCGGTCCAGGAAGTCACTCGGCGCAGCGCGACTCGATGAACTGGCGCTCGCCTATGTCGCGCGATTCGCGACGTCAAAGGCGAAATTGGCGCGCTATCTGACCCGAAAAATCCGCGAATCGGAATGGGTTGGCGAAAGCGATCCGTTTGCGGTGGCCGAGGCGGTGACGCTGCGGATGGAAGGGCTGGGGTATCTGAACGATCGCCAATATGCCGCGATGCGCGGCGCCGCAATGACGCGGCGCGGTTTGGGGGTCGGGCGGGTGAAAGCGCAGCTTTGGGTCGACGGCATCGCGCCGGAGGATTCGGGTGAAGCGGTCGAAACGGCCCAAGGCGCCGCGACGGGCGCCGCGATCGGCTTTGCCCGGCGGCGGCGATTCGGCCCCTTTGCGGTGCGCGTGATCGACGATCCGGCGCAGCGCGAGCGGCAGGTCGCGGCCTTTGCCCGCGCGGGCCATTCGTTAGCCCTCGCGCGGCGTATCCTTGCCATTGCGCCGGGGGATGATGAGGCTTTGGCGGCGCTGGACGATGACGGGATGTTCGATTAGGCGGGCTTGTCCCATCGGGTGGAAGGTCAAGCGGGTAGAAGGAATGCCGATGCGTGCGATGATGGTGGCGCTGGCCGCGGCGATGACGCTGCCGCTGGCGGCGTGCAACCAAAAGGCCGAAGGACCTTCGACGGTCCCGCTGACGATCCGCGACGGCGATATGGTTCATCAATTCACCGTCGAGGTCGCGCGCACCGAAGCGGAGCAGCAGCGGGGGTTGATGTTCCGCACCAGCCTGCCTGCCGATGGCGGCATGGTCTTTCCCTTCGCCAAGCCGCGATTCGCGAGCTTCTGGATGAAGAATACGCTGATTCCGCTCGATATGATCTTCGTCCGCGCCGACGGAAGCATCGACCGCATCGCTGAAAACACCATTCCCGAATCGCTCGAGCCCGTCGCGAGCGGTGGCGAGGTGAGCGCGGTGCTGGAGCTCGCCGGCGGCACCGCCACGCGGCTCGGCATTGACGAGGATGCGGTCGTGACGTGGAAAGCGCGTTGAAGCGCGTGTGAAACAGCGTGGGCGCGTGGTTTGGCGCTTGCGAAGCGTGGTGGCTTGCCTGTAAACGCCACGGCCATGAGCATTTTGGGCAAGATTTTCACCTGGTGGGACGGCGCGACCGTCGGCACATTGTTGAACAGCTGGCGCACCGGCGAAAAGGTCGGCGAGGATGGCCTCGGCAATCGCTATTTTCGCGCGCGCAAGGGCGACCGCCGCTGGGTGATTTATAACGGAGCGAACGACGCGAGCCGCGTTCCCCCCGAATGGCACGGCTGGCTGCATCACACCTTCGACGAGCTGCCGTCCGACATGTTGCCCGCGCCCCGCGCGTGGGAGCAGGCGCCGACGCCGAACCTGACCGGCAGCACGGGCGCCTATCGCCCCGCAGGTGCGCTCGAACGCGGCGGACGCCGCGCCGCAGCGACCGGCGATTATGAGGCCTGGCGGCCCGGCGCCGAGTGAGCGCCGCAGTGTCCCGGCTGACTGCGACTGTTGGGCTGGCCGTGCTGGCTGCGGCGACGCTGGCGGCCTGCGACGGGGCGCCGAGCGCGACGAAAACCGGTGGCAGCGCCAAGACGCCGCAGATCGCGAAATCCGCAAGCGTCCCGCAGGAAGTCGGCGGGATCGAAGGTGCGACGCCGATGGCCGAGCGCGTCGCGGTGCTGGGGTTGCTCAACAAGCGCAACGGGCTGGTCCGCGACCTTGAGATGAAGCCCGGCGAATCGGCGCGTGTCGACCGCGTTATCGTGCGGTTGCGTGCGTGCGAGCAGACCGCGCCGTGGGAAGATCCGCCCGAAACCGGCGCCTTCATCCAGCTGACCGTCCAGGATCAGCGCGACGACAAATGGTATCGCGTTTTTTCGGGCTGGCTGTTCAAGGAGCGCCCCGAGCGCAATGTGATCGAGCACCCCATCTATGACGTGTTCGTCAAAAGCTGTGCGATGACATATCCGGGCGGCGAACCCGTTGCGCCCTCCGCGCCCAAATCGGCGGCCGCGCCCAAGGCATCGAGTGCGCCCCAGTCGCCCGCGACGAACGGCGGCGAAGGAGGAGCCCCGGCCGCGGCGCCTGCTCCGGTCGCGGCTCCCAAGGCTGCGCCCGCACCGTCGGCTCCGGACAGTACCGAATAAAGCCGCTTCAGATAGTCGCGTTGGGGGATTTCGATCGCCCCCAGACTGGCGAGATGCGGCGTGATGAACTGACAATCGAGCAACTGCCACCCGCCCGCACGTAGGCGGGCAACGAGATGCGCGAGCGCGACCTTCGATGCGTCGCGTGCGCGGCTGACCATCGATTCGCCGAAAAAGGCGCGGCCGAGCGACACGCCGTAAAGCCCGCCGACCAGATCGTCGCCGTGCCAGCATTCGATGCTGTGCGCATGGCCAAGACGGAACAGGCGGTCGTAGCTCGCCTTGATCACCGGGTTGATCCATGTCGTCGGCCGGTCGTCGGCCGGCTCGGCGCACAGCGCGACCATATCGGCGAAGATCGTGTCGGTGGTGACGCGAAAGCGATCCGAGACGATGACTTTCTTCAGACTGCGCGACAGGCGAAAGCCGTCGAGCGGCAGGATCGCGCGCAGTCGCGGTTCGACCCAATGGACCGACGGGTCATCTGCCCCGTCGGCCATAGGAAAAAGCCCCTGCGCATAGGCGCTGAGCAGCAGCGCAGGGTCTATGGCTTCAAAGGGCTTCAGTTTGCCGGCTTTACGAATTTCAGCGTCATGCGGTCCGATTCGCCGATCGCCACATATTTGGCGCGGTCCTTGTCGCCTTCGGTCAGCGACGGCGGCAAGGTCCACACGCCCTTTTCATAATCCTTGGTGTCGCGCGGATTAGCGTTGATCTCGCTGCGTCCGGCGAGCTTGAAGCCCGCTGCCTCGGCAAAGGCGATGATCGAGCTTTCCTTCATATAGCCCGATTTCTCTTCCTTCGCGGCGGCGTCGCTTTCGTTCAGCCGATGTTCGACGACGCCCAGCGTGCCGCCGGGTTTCAGCATCGCAAAAATCTGTTTGAAGGCGTTGGCGGTATTGTCGCTGCCGCTGAAACGCCAGTTGTGCACGTTGCGGAAGGTCAGCACGACGTCGGCGCTGCCGTCGGGGACCTTGGGATTGGTTCCAGCGTTCGGAAATTCGGCGAGCTTGACCGTGCCATAGGTATCGGGTTTCGCGCCCTGCCATTCCTTGACCCGATTGAGGCCGCGTTCCCACGGAGCTGCGGCATAGAGGGCGCCGCCGCCGGCCTTGGCAAGCGGGGCAAGAATTTCGGTGTACCAGCCGCCGCCGGGCCATAGCTCGACGACGGTATCGCCGGGCTTCACGCCGAAAAAGGCGAGGGTTTCGGCGGGGTGGCGATATTGGTCGCGCGCCAGATTAGCGGGGGTGCGGGTCGGTGCGGCGACCGCGGCGGCGATGATGTCATGGCCCTGATGGGCCTGATGGGCGGCGTGGCTGTCGTCGCCGATCGCGGCGGCGGGGCCGGTAAAGGCGATGGTGGCACTTGCAACAATCAATAGCGGACGCATATGGGCACCTCTCTCTGGGGGAAGGCCCCTGTTTGCGTAGGGATGCGCGTCAATGCAAGTGTCCATGCTGTCGGTGAGTATCGGTGCCGCCCTTCTGTTCGGCGTTGCCGAGTTCGCCAATCATCGCCGGCGCAACCGCCGCGACGTCGACAGGGTCGGTTTCATGCCGTGGCGCGGGATCGCATTGGCGTCGGCCTCCGTCGCGCTGTTCGCGGCGGCGTTCTGGTTGAGCGGTCGCTGAAGGCCGAAAGGCTTACAGGCACGCCTCGAGATAGGGCTGGTCGAAGCCGTACTGGCGCGCCTTTTCGAGCGTATAGGGGCGCAGGCCCATCGCGCGATATTCGCCGACGATCTTGCCGTCCTTGTCCTCGTCGAGATATTCGAACTTGAAGAGTTCCTGGGTGACGATGACGTCGCCTTCCATCCCTATCACTTCGGTGACGTTGGTGACCCGGCGCGAGCCATCGCGCAGGCGCTTGATCTGGATGATCATGTCGACCGAATCGGCGATCTGCTTCGAAATCGCTTCCTTCGGAATCTTGATGTCGCCCATCAGGACCATATTTTCCATACGGCCAAGGGCTTCGCGCGGGCTGTTGCTGTGGAGCGTACACATCGACCCGTCGTGACCCGTGTTCATTGCCGCGAGAAGGTCGAAACATTCGGCGCCGCGAACCTCGCCCATGATGATGCGGTCGGGACGCATGCGGAGCGCGTTCTTGACGAGATCGCCCATGTGGATCGCGCCATTGCCCTCAAGGTTTGCGGGGCGCGTTTCGAGCGGCAGCCAGTGCGGCTGTTGCAGGCGCAGTTCGGCGGCATCCTCGATCGTCAGCACGCGCTCGCCCGGGTCGATCATTTTCGACAAGGCGTTGAGCATCGTCGTCTTGCCCGAGCCGGTGCCGCCCGAGATGACGATGTTGAAGCGGCTGGCGCCCGCGATCTTCAATGCGGTGCACATTTTCTGGCTCATCGCGCCCCATTGGAACAGCATGTCGAGCGTGATCGGCTTGGCCGAGAATTTACGAATCGAGATGGCGGTCCCGCGCAGGGACAGCGGCGGTACGATGACGTTGACTCGGCTGCCGTCCTTGAGGCGGGCGTCGGCGAGCGGAGTGGTCTGGTCGACGCGGCGGCCGACCATGTTGCAGATGCGCTGGGCGATCTGAAACAGATGCTGTTCGTCGCGGAACTGGATCGGCGCGATGACCAGCTGACCCTTTTTTTCGATATAGGTCTGGTAGGGACCATTGACCATGATGTCGGTGATGTCGGGGTCCTGGAGCAGTTCCTCCAGCGGGCCGAAGCCGAGCAGCTCGTCGACGAGCACCTTTTCGAGCGCGAACTGCTCGCGGCGGTTGAGCGTGATGCGCAGTTCGGCGAGCACTTCGAGGATGATCGGGCGGAATTCCTCGGTCAGCTCGTCCTTGCTCAGCGTTGCCGCAGCCTCGGGGTCGACGCGTTCGAGCAGGCGCGGCAGCACCTGCTCCTTGATCTTGTGGACGCTGGCCTCGAACCCTTGCGCTTTTTCAGGTTCCATCGCCTCGGCGGTCGAGCGCTGGTTCAGCCGCTCCATCGCCTCCATTTCGGGGGTCATCGGCCCCGAATAGGCCTCTGGCGCAGGCGATGTGTCGATCGCCGGGAACTGGGTTCCGCCGGACACGCCGGGGCCAGACTGCATCGGCTTCGCGACGCCAAAGGCGGGGCGGCCAGCGGTGCCGGGGCGACGTCCGAATGCGCTCATTATCTCATCCTGCTTTCGACTCGGGGGCAAAAGGCAACCCACGGCTGCCGCACCCCCATCCGACAGGGTGAATAAAGGGGAAACTTTGATATTGTCCTAATGGCGGGGGCAATTGCGGCGCGCACAAAAAAGCCCGCGTCCGGGTGGACGCGGGCTTTTTTGTGTTTCGTGACGGAAAGGCGTCAGCCGGCGATATGCTCGGCGAGGACGGTCAGGCCGCTCTCGTTGACTTCGGCAAAGCCGCCTTCGACTTCGATCACCTCGGGCGCGGCGCCCGCGGTGGCATAGATCGTCAGCGGGCCGTTGCGCAGCGTCGCCATGAAGGGCGCATGGCCTTCGAGCACCGAGAAGTCGCCTTCGGCCCCCGGCACGGTGACCATATGGACTTCGGCGGTCCGCTCGAGGCGGGCAGGGGTGACGAGTTCGAACTTCAGAGCCATTTTCTTGTCCTCAACCCCCTCCCCCGAAAGGGAGGGGTTCGGTAGGTTTACGCGTCTTCGGCGAGCTTCGCAGCCTTGGCGATCGCTTCGTCGATGCCGCCGACCATGTAGAAGGCCGCTTCGGGAAGATGGTCATATTCGCCATCGACCACCGCCTTGAACGACTTCACCGTATCTTCGACCGCGACGAACTTGCCGGGGATGTTGGTGAAGACTTCGGCGACGTGGAACGGCTGCGACAGGAAGCGCTGGATCTTGCGCGCGCGGGCGACGACCAGCTTATCTTCTTCCGAAAGCTCGTCCATGCCGAGAATGGCGATGATGTCCTGGAGCGACTTATACTTCTGCAGCGTTTCCTGAACGCGGCGAGCGGTTTCATAATGCTCCTGGCCGACGATAGCGGCAGTCAGAACGCGGCTGGTCGAATCGAGCGGATCGACCGCCGGATAGATGCCGAGTTCCGAAATCGCACGATTGAGCGTGGTGGTCGCATCCAAGTGAGCGAACGAGGTTGCAGGCGCCGGGTCGGTAAGGTCATCTGCGGGAACGTAAATGGCCTGAACCGAGGTGATCGAACCCTTGTTGGTCGAGGTGATGCGCTCCTGCAGCGCCCCCATGTCGGTCGACAGGGTCGGCTGGTAACCCACGGCCGAAGGAATACGGCCGAGCAGTGCCGACACTTCCGAACCCGCCTGGGTGAAGCGGAAGATGTTGTCGACGAAGAAGAGCACGTCCTGGCCTTCGACATCGCGGAAATATTCGGCGATCGTCAGACCCGAGAGGGCAACGCGAGCGCGGGCGCCCGGGGGTTCGTTCATCTGGCCGAATACGAGGGCGACCTTCGATCCTTCGGGGGTCGGGTTGCCGTCGGCGTCCTTGGCGATAACGCCGGCGTCGAGGAACTCGTGATAAAGGTCGTTGCCTTCGCGGGTGCGTTCACCGACGCCCGCGAACACCGAGGTGCCGCCATGGCCCTTGGCGATATTGTTGATCAGTTCCTGAATAAGAACCGTCTTGCCGACGCCGGCGCCGCCGAACAGGCCGATCTTGCCGCCCTTTGCGTAAGGCGCGATCAGATCGATGACCTTGATGCCGGTGACGAGGATGCTCGATTCGGTCGACTGGTCGACGAATTCAGGAGCCTTGGCGTGGATCGGCGAACGCAGGTCGGTGACGACCGGACCGCGCTCGTCGATCGGCTCGCCGATGACGTTGAGGATGCGGCCGAGCGTCTGCGGGCCGACGGGCACAGAAATCTGCGCGCCGGTGTCGGTCACGGGCTGGCCGCGGGTCAGACCGTCGGTCGCATCCATTGCGATGGTGCGGACGGTGTTTTCGCCGAGGTGCTGCGCGACTTCGAGGACGAGGCGGTTGCCGTTATTCTCGGTTTCGAGCGCGTTCAGAATCGCGGGCAGGGTGCCGGTGAACTGGACGTCGACGACGGCGCCGATGACCTGGGCGATGCGGCCCGTCGCGGTGCCGGTGCTGGCTGCCTTGGGCGCAGCGGCCTTCTTCGGCGCAGCGGCTTTCTTGGCGGGAGCCTTCTTTTCAGGGGCGGGTGCGGTTGCCATGAGCTTCTTCCTTGGGTTGATCAGTTAGAGCGCTTCGGCGCCCGCTTCTTCGTGGTGCTACAGCGCTTCCGCGCCAGCTATGATTTCGATGAGTTCGGTCGTGATCGCCGCCTGACGCGTGCGGTTGTAGATGATGGTCAGCTTGTTGATCAGGTCGCCCGCGTTGCGCGTCGCATTGTCCATCGCGGTCATCGACGCGCCCTGTTCGGACGCGGCGTTTTCAAGGAGGCCCTTGAAGATCTGGATGGTGATGTTACGCGGAAGCAGATCGGCAAGGATTGCTTCCTCGTCGGGTTCATATTCCACCGCGGCGTCGCTCGATGCCGGAACATCGACGGGGGCGGGAACCGGGATCAGCTGCTGACCGGTGGCTTCCTGAAGCAGCGCCGAGCGGAACTTCGAATAGAAGAGATGCGCAACGTCGAACGCACCGGCTTCGTAAAGCTCCATCACCTTGAGCGAGACGTCGTGCGCCTGCTCGAAGCCGATGTCGCGGATGCCGGTGGTTTCATAATGCTCGGTGATCTGACCGGCGAACAGCCGTGCGATGACCGGGCGGCCCTTGCGACCGACGAGGAAGAAGAGAACTTTCTTGCCCTCTGCCTGCAGTTCGAGCGCCTTGTCGCGCGCCGCCTTGACGATGTTCGAGTTGAACGCGCCGGCGAGGCCGCGGTCGCTGTTGAGCACGACGAGCAGATGCGTGTCGCTCTTGCCGGTGCCGGCGAGCAGCTTCGGCGCGCTGTCCGACCCGCCGACCTTCGACGCCAAGCTGGCGACGACGCCTTCGAGGCGGGTCGCATAGGGGCGCGCGGCTTCGGCAGCGGCCTGCGCCTTGCGCAGTTTCGCCGCCGCAACCATTTTCTTGGCCTTGGTGATCTTCTGGGTCGATTTGACCGAGCCGATCCGGCCTTTAAGTTCCTTCAGATTGGCCATGAAGCCCTATCCTTGTATCCCGGCGCGAGGCCGGGATCTTGGTGGACCCCGGCTTGCGCCGGGGACCAGTTTTACGCGAAAATCTTGGCGAAAGCGGTCAGCGCGGCAACCAGGCCCTTCTTGGCGTCGTCGCCAAGATCCTTGGTGTCGCGGATCGTCTTCAGCACATCGGCATGATCGCTGCGCAGATAGGCGAGCATCGCCTGTTCGTAGCGGTTCACGTCGGTCGTCGCGACATTGTCGAGATAGCCATTGGTGCCGGCAAAGATCGACGCGGTCTGCTCTTCGAACGGCATCGGCTGGAACTGGGCCTGCTTCAGCAACTGGGTCAGGCGCGCACCGCGGTTCAGCAGCTTTTGCGTCGACGCATCCAGATCCGAACCGAACTGCGCAAAGGCTTCCATTTCGCGATATTGCGCGAGCTCGAGCTTGATCGAGCCCGACACCTTCTTCATCGCCTTGGTCTGCGCAGCCGAGCCAACGCGGCTCACCGACAGGCCGACGTTGATCGCCGGACGGATGCCTGCGTTGAACAGGTTGGTTTCGAGGAAGATCTGGCCGTCGGTGATCGAAATCACGTTGGTCGGGATGTACGCCGAAACGTCGCCCGCCTGGGTTTCGATGATCGGCAGCGCGGTGAGCGAACCCGAACCATTGTCGGCGTTCATCTTGGCCGAACGCTCGAGCAGGCGGCTGTGGAGATAGAAAACGTCGCCCGGATAGGCTTCGCGGCCCGGCGGGCGGCGCAGCAGCAGCGACATCTGACGGTAAGCGACGGCCTGCTTCGACAGATCGTCATACACGATCACGGCGTGCATGCCGTTGTCGCGGAAATATTCGCCCATCGTGCAGCCCGTATAGGGTGCGAGGAACTGCAGCGGAGCGGGCTCCGACGCGGTTGCGGCGACGACGATCGAATATTCCATCGCGCCATTTTCTTCGAGCTGGCGGACGATCTGCGCCACGGTCGAGCGCTTCTGGCCGACGGCGACATAGATGCAATAAAGCTTCTTGCTCTCGTCGGTGCCCGCGTTGGCTTCCTTCTGGTTGATGAAGGTGTCGATCGCGACGGCGGTCTTGCCGGTCTGGCGATCGCCGATGATCAGCTCGCGCTGGCCGCGGCCGACGGGGACGAGGGCGTCGAGCGCCTTGAGGCCGGTCTGGACGGGTTCGTGAACCGAGGTACGCGGGATGATGCCCGGCGCCTTGACTTCGACGCGCATGCGCTTTTCGGCCTTGATCGGGCCCTTGCCATCGATCGGGTTGCCGAGGCCGTCGACGACGCGGCCGAGCAGGCCCTTGCCGACGGGAACGTCAACGATCGTGCCGGTACGCTTGACGGTGTCGCCTTCCTTGATCTCGGCGTCCGAGCCGAAGATCACGACGCCGACGTTGTCGGCTTCGAGGTTCAGGGCCATGCCCTGCACGCCGTTGGCGAATTCGACCATTTCACCGGCCTGAACATTGTCGAGGCCGTGGACGCGGGCGATGCCGTCGCCGACCGACAGAACCTGACCGATTTCGCTGACCGTTGCATCGGTCCCGAAATTGGCGATCTGGTCCTTAATGACCTTGCTGATTTCAGCGGCGCGGATTTCCATGGTTTAGCCTTTCATCGCCTGTGCGAAGCTATTGAGACGGGTACGGATGCTGCCGTCGATCAGCTGGCTGCCCAGCTGGACGACGAGGCCGCCGAGGATGGCGGGGTCGACGGTCGTGGCGATGCTGACATCGCGGCCGACACGGGTCTTGAGGTTGGCCGTCAGCTCCTTGAGCTGGGCGGCGGAAAGCGGATGTGCGCTGGTGACCTTGGCGGTCACTTCACCGCGATGGTCGGCAACGATCGCATCGAACGCGTCGATCATCTTGGGCAGATCGGCGAGGCGGCGATTCTCGGCGAGGACGCCGAGGAATTTTGCGGTCAGCGAATCGAGCTTCATCGCCTTGGCGACGGCGCCGATGGCGTTTGCGGCGTCGGTGCGGCTGACGACCGGGCTGGCGACCAGCGCCGAAAGATCAGCCGATTCGGCGAGGCCGGCACGAAGCGTCGCGAGGCTCTTTGCCGCTGCGTCGATCGCGTTCGATTCGCGAGCCAGATCGAACAAAGCGACCGCATAACGGCCCGCGAGGCCCGCCGTGATGTTGCCTTGAATGCCGCCGGAATTCTCCACGCGTGAAAGTCCTTTTGCTACGATCCCGAGGGGGATGGGCCGCGCGGGTTTGTGCGGATATTCGGAAATATCCCCCGCAGCGAAGTCGCGGCGCGCCTAGCAACGATTTTGCTGCAATGCAAGGCGGGGTGGCGATTGCTTTTGGGAGTCCGCGCGATAGGGGCGGTCCCAGCCAAAAATCAGAACGCAAACGGGAAGGATGCACGATGGGCGAGATGATCCGCATGACGATGGACGATGGCGCAGAGGTTGCGGTCTATCATGCCGCGCCGATAGGCGAGCGACGCGGCGGATTGGTGCTGGTGCAGGAGATTTTCGGGGTCACCGAGCATATTCGCGAGCTGTGCGACGAATATGCGGCCGATGGCTATGAGGTGCTGTCGCCCGCGCTGTTCGACCGCGAGCATCCCGGATTCGAAAGCGATTATTCGGGGCCGCAGTTCGAGCGCGCGGTGCAGCTGGCGCGCGAACTGCACCCGTTCGAGCAGAGCCTGAAGGATGCGCAGACGTGCATCGACTCACTGAAAGCAAAGGGGCCGGTTTTCATTACCGGCTATTGCTATGGCGGGTCGGTTGCCTGGCGGATGGCGCAGATCAGCCCCGACCTTGCCGCCGCGTCCTCCTATTATGGCAGCCTGGTGCCGACGCAGTTCAAGGACGACGCGCCCGCCTGCGCGACGATTGCCCATTTCGGCCGATTCGATGGCGGTATCCCGATGGAGGGCGTCGAGGCGCTGGTCGCGCGCGACCATCCGACCGCGCAGATTTTCGTCTATGAGGCGGGGCACGGCTTCAACAGCGACCGGCGCAAGGATTATCACGAACCGAGCGAATCGCTTGCCCGCGAACGCACGTTGATGCTGTTCAAGGCGTGCGGGAGCTAGCGCGGACTTATTGGGCCGCCGCACCCTTCGCCAGCGGCTGGCAGCGATAGACCAGCCGCTCGTTCGGGGCGGCGGGAAGGGCGCTGCGAATCGCGTCCTGCTGGGTCGCGAGCCCGGCAAGTTCGTTCGCATCGGCGGTGCAGCTTTTGAGCGTCACTCCGGCGCGGATCTCGCGCGCCTTGGTCATCGTGTCGGCGTCGAGCAGATAGCGGTCGACGCGATATTCCTCGGCGGCCTGGTCGATCGAGGCGATGGTTACGGTCGCCTCGTCATTGGGCACCAGGATGCGTTGCCAGCGGCCGTCAGAGCCTTGCGCATATTGGGTGCGGTCGTTGACGCAGCCGCCGCCGCTGATCGTTACCGGGACGTCGGTGGTTGCCGACACGGTGATTCGGCTGCGGTCGGGGCGGATGGTGCAAAGGAAACGGCCCTCGGCGAGCTTGGACGCCGTAGCGCTGCCAGGTGCCGCAGGTTCGTCGGTAGTGGCGGCGAGGACATCGGGGCGGGTGATGAAGAGGATTGCCGCGGCGAGCATCAGCACCGTCCCCGCGCCGCCCGCAATCTTGGCGTTGCGGATATTCCTCTGGTTGTAGAACAGCAGTCCCGCGCCTGCGGCGAGTGCGCCGATGACGAAGAGGACGCCGGCGAGCGCGATGCGATTCTCGCGTGCGGCGAGCGCTTCTTTGGCGGCGCGCGCCTGTTTGAGTTGGCGCTCAAGATTCGCTGTGGCTGTTTTGGCATTATTGGCCTCGGCCTCGGCGCGCGCGGCGGCGTCGAGCACGGCGCGGTCGCGCGCGTCGGCTTCTGCGAACGACAGGCAGGGGGTGCCGATGCTGGCATATTCCTGTCCGGCGTCGGCGAGGAAGCGCGCAAGCTCGCGTGTCGAAATGGCGAAGGCAAAGGGCGAATCGCCATCGTCGGCGCGGGTGATCGCCGAATTGATGCCGACGATGCGGCCGCACTGGTCGACCAGCGGGCCGCCCGAATTGCCGCGCGAGATTTTGGCGGTGTGGACGAGCATCGCGACGCCGTCGACGGCCTGGGTGTTCGACAGATTGCCTTCGCTGCGCACCGGGCTGCGCGGGGTGATATAGTCGTTGGCGCTGCGCGCGGTCGCAAGATCGACATTGCCCGGATAGCCCAGCGCGACGACGTCGGTGCCGGATTCGAGCGGGCCGGTGAAGATGGTCGCGGCGGGCAGGCGCGCGCCGCTGATTTCGATCAGCGCGAGGTCGCGCGCGACGTCGATTGCGATCAGCTTGGCCGCATAGCTTTTCTGCCCCTCCGACGGGACGACCCCCAGCGCGACATTACCGGGATATTTGACCGCCGATTCGACGACATGGGCGTTGGTGATCACACGCGTCGGCGAAATTGCGATCCCGCTGCCATGGCCGAAGCCCACCACCTCGCCATCGACCATCGCGACGGTGACGACGCGAACGGCGCTGCGCGACACCGCGCTGATATCGTCGGCGGCGCGGGCCGGCTGGGTGAGGGTGAAGAGGGCGGCGAGGAAGAGGAGGATGCGGGTCATGGGGGCACCCTAGACTCGCGCCGCGCGAAGGCAAGCCGCGCTAGATATAGGGACCCCACATGACCATCCACGCTCCGGCGCTGCCGGCGAGGATGACGAGGCCGCTGAAGGTGAGTAGTGCAGCCACGCGGTTTCTTGCCGCGGCTGTTCCCCGGGCACCCACGCGCAGGTAGATTTCGGCGACGGCGAGCGGGAGCAGCGAGTTGGCAAAGGCGAGGAACAGGTCGAACGGACCGTCCATCGCCTCGCCGATCCCCGCGCCGCCGGTCGCGAGGCCCCAAGCCATATAGCCGACGCGCATGAACCAGACTGCGCTGGCGACCGCAAACAGCCGGATCGCCCAGCGACGGTGATCGGCGAAGCGCCGCGCGCGGGCCGCGCCAAATGTCATGACTGCAAAGCCGATGATGAGCAGGGCATCAAGGGTGATGCCGATCGCGCCGCCCAGCGCAAGCCATGTCCCGCGTCCCCATGTCATCCACAGCCCGCCGAGCGCGAGGGCGAGAGCGCAGAGCATATAGAGGCGGCCGTTCCAGCGGTGCAGCGCGGGCCAGCGATTGCGGATGGCGGGAAGCAACTGCACCAGCCCGCCGAAAGTGATGACCGCGGCCATCAGCACATGCGCCGCGAAGAAGAGATTGCCCGCGCTATCGCCCGCGACGAAGCCGATGATCAGCGGCTTGTCGTTCCACGCGGCGAAATTTCCGGTCAGCGTCGGGGGGTAATAGAAGAGCAGGATGAAGGCGATGAAGAGCAGCTGTCCTGCGGCGATGGCGAGGTAGCAGAAGGTCGCGCTTTGCCCCAACCAGTCGGCGCGGCGTGCGGGTCTTGCGGTTGCGATCGATGCGTCGATGGTGGCCATGCTCAGCTCCCCGATTTGGGCGACAGAATGGCGCAGGAACATAAGTGAGTCAATGATATAATACAGTAACACAGTAAGTGCTTGTCGTTTTGAACGCAAGCATCGGGACGTGATCCGATGGGCGCCGTGGCATTGCACATCCAACGCCAAGAGAAAGGACGATCCAATGACCTATCTGATCCACGGGCTCAGCCCCGATCGCTTCGCTCCGCTGTTCGCGATGGATGATGCAGACCTAGCGGCGCGCAACGCCCGCCGCGTCATCGCGACCGCCGATCGCGGCTTTCCTTGCCGTGTCAGCCTCGAGGATGCGCGCATGGGCGAAGCGTTGATCCTGCTCCATCATGTCAGCCACGATGTCGCGACGCCCTATCGCAGCGCCTATGCAATCTATGTCCGGCCGGGTGTGGCCGCGGCGACCTGGCGCGACGAACTGCCGCCGGTGTTCGAGGGGCGCTCGTTCGCACTGCGCGCGTTCGACAGCGAGGGCATGCTGCAAAGCGCGCGGCTCGCGGGGCCGGGTGAGGCCGATGGCGCGATCCGCGATCTGTTCGCGGGCGATGCCATATCCTATATCGATGCCCATAATGCCGCGCACGGCTGTTTCGCGGCGCGGATCGAAAGGGATGCAGCATGAGCGGCGACCTGATGGACGATGATGCGCGCTGGGCAGCAGTGCTGCGCCGCGATCGCGCGCTCGACGGGCGCTTCGTCACCGGGGTGCTGACGACGGGCATTTATTGCCGACCGAGCTGCGCCGCGCGGCATCCGCATCGCGACAATATCCGCTTCTTCGCCGATGGCGCGGCGGCACGCAGCGCGGGACTGCGGCCGTGCAAGCGCTGCCTGCCCGACGATGTTGCGCGCGACGAGGGGGCGGTGCTTGCGGCGATTGCCGCGATCAAGGGCAGCGAGGAGCCGCTGGCGCTCGCCGATCTGGCGGGCCGCACCGGCTATTCGCCAACGCATTTCCAGCGCGTCTTCACCCGTCACACCGGGCTGTCGCCCGCCGCCTATGCCCGCGCACTGCGCGAGGAGCGCGCGCGGCAGGCCTTGAGCGATGGCAATCGGGTTACCGACGCGATCTATGACGCGGGCTTTTCGGGGCCGTCGCGATTCTATGAGAATATGGAGGGACGGATGGGCATGACGGCTTCGGCTTGGGTCAATGGCGGCAAGGGGGCGACGATCCACTGGGCGGTCGTGCCGACCAGCCTTGGCGACATGCTGGTCGCCGCGACGACCAAGGGCGTGTGCCGGCTGAGTTTCGCCGAAGGGCGGGACGCACTGGAGGAACGCTTTCCGGCGGCCGAACTGATCGAGGGTGGCGACGCGTTCGCGGCGCTGCTGGGGCAGGTCGTCGAGGCCGTCGAGGCGCCGACGGGCGGCTTCGACCATATCCCGATCGACGTGAAGGGCACCGCCTTTCAGGAAGCGGTGTGGCGCGAGTTGCGCAAGATTCCCGCGGGCGAAACGCGCAGCTATTCCGACATCGCGGCGGCGGTTGGCAAGCCCAAGGCGGTGCGCGCGGCGGGCAGCGCCAATGGCGCGAACAATGTCGCGGTGCTGATCCCGTGCCACCGCGTCGTGCGTAGCGATGGCTCGCTCGGCGGCTATGCCTATGGTCTGCCGATCAAGGATGAGTTGCTGCGCCGCGAGGGGGCGCCCGGCCAGCCGCGTCTTGATGATTTTTGACCAATCTCTCCCCGAACTGAAACAGACGGAGCTTTTCGCATGACTGACAAAATTGCCGCCTTTCGCGCGCTGCACGTCCCGGGCGATCCGCTGATCCTCGTCAATATCTGGGATGCGGGGAGCGCGAAGGCGGTCGCGGCGGCGGGCGTGAAGGCGATCGCGACGGGCAGCTATGGCGTCGCCGGCGCGCAGGGCCGCGCCGATGGCGAGGATTTCCCGCTGGAGGATGTGTTCGAAAATCTGGAGCGCATCCTGTCGGTCACCGACCTGCCGGTCACGATCGATATGGAATCGGGCTATGGCGCCGATGCGGCGGCGGTCGGCGTTTCGGTCGGCCGGGCGAAAGACGCGGGCGCCGCAGGGATTAATATGGAGGACCGGCTGCCCGGCGCCGACGCGCTGTTGCCGATCGCCGAAGCGAGTGCGCGCTATCGTGCCGCCGCCGACACCGGCATTTTCGTAAACGCCCGCTGCGACGTATTTCGCGGAGCCAATGCGGCGAAGGATGGCGACGCTCTGGTCGCCGCGACGCTCGACCGCGCGCGTGCCTATGCTGACGCGGGCGCGGGTTCGCTGTTCGTGCCCTTCCTTGGCGATGCGCGCTGCATCGGCGCGATCTGCGAGGGTTCACCGCTGCCGGTGAATATTTTGCGCGGCAAGGGCGGCCCGACGCACAAGGAACTCGCAGCTCTCGGCGTCGCACGAATCAGCCATGGGCATCAGTCATGGGCGGCGGCGATGGCATGGCTGACCGCGCAGGCGGCGCAGGTGCTGGGCGGCGCCGAACCTGACTATTAAGCGCGGTCAGTCGTCGGCCGCGTCGTTGTCGGCGGTGGACGCGGGTGCCTTGCTTCGTTCGCGCATTGCTTCGAGTTGCTTGAGCAATTCTGCGCCCTGCCCGCCGTCATGCGGGTCGAAAGCAACCGCTCTGGCCAGTTTCAGCGCGTCGTCGAGCCTGCCGTCGTTGGCAAGCGCGAAGGCATAGCTGACGCGGAGGCTGATATTTTCGGGAGCGAGCTGAAAAGCCCGGCCAAGACCCTGGATCGCGATCGGCGGCGGAGGCGTACCCTGGTCAAGAAAGGTTTTGAAATAGGCATAGAGCGGCACCGGATCATCGGGATTGGTGCGGTTGGCGAGCACGATTGGTTTGCGCACAATATCCCAGTCGGCCGGTCGGGGGGCGTCCTTGGCTTCAACCCCCGCGGTCAGGATCCGGCCGAGCAGCACATTTGCGCGGACATGTTTGGGGTTGATCGCCAGCGCCTTGTCGACTGCGGCGCGCGCAGCGGCGGCGTTGCGTTTGTCCTCGTTGATGGCCCATTCGGCGCTCGCCAATTCAAACCAGACGCCTGCATTATCGCCATGCACTGTGCTGAGTGTCTGGAGTTCGTCGCGTACGCTGGTGGTGCGTGCGTCGTCATGAGCGGCACTGATCCGTTCGAGGTGGAGGGGCAGCAGAGCATCTTCGGCCGGCGATAGCGCGGTGATATCGATCTTACGGGCGACGGCGACGGGCTCGTGCGACGTGCTGACGGACATCGGCCGGCCCATGTAGCGGTTGAGGTCCTTGTCCAGTTGGGCAAGGTCGCCAAACGCGTCGGTGGCGGCTTTCCTGCCGTTTTCGCCGAGGTTGATTGCGCCGAGGTAGCGGCCAAGTTGCCCGGAGCGCGTGGGGTCGTTGTAGAGCATGTGCGTGAGCAGCCAGGCGCGGCCATAATAGGCGTCGGTTTGCCCCACAGTTTGCATCGCTCCCGGTTGCTGGAGTAAAAGCGTTTCGGCAGGAATCTGCGGCATCGTCCGCAGGCCATAGGCCCGTGCATGAACGGGCTTGCCGATCACCGGCTTGCCATCCTGGGTGAAATCAACCGTCGAATAATATTCCGCGAACCCCTCGATAAACCATGCAGGGAGGGCGGCGCCGGCATAACGTTTCATGAAATGATGGCTATATTCGTGGAAGAGCGTCTGCTGCGATTGCGGCGTGCCCCGGATCACCACATTCTCGCGGTGCGAGATGGCGAAGCTTCCGTCGGGAGCGGGGTTGTACCAGCCGGCGATCATAGAGCCGCTCTTGCCTGTCATCAGTCGTCCGGCGTCGGTCGCGCGCGGGACCAGATAGACGATGAGCCGGTTGGGTTCCGGTGCCTCCGACAGATGGAAGCGCGTTCGCAAGGTCGTGTCGAACCGTTGGAGATTCTCGGCGAATGTGCGCAGCGATTTTTCGTTTCCTTCGCTATAGATGACAAAATTCTCTGTATCTGCGCGAAGCCATTTGGCTGCGGCGGTCGATGGCGCTGTCAACGCCGCGACGCAGCCCAGTCCGGCCCAAATAATATTCTTCATTCCTTCCCCACTTGTCTTTTGATAGCCGTTTCTAGAAATCCTTTACATTAATGTAAAGAATTGAAGGCGCTAAACAAAACTATAGGGATCGATGTCGATGGCGAGTCTGGCTTTCGATGGCCAGTCGATGCTGCCGACCCATTCGCGGATCGTTCCTTGCAGATCGAAACTGCGCGGCGCGTGGAGCAGCAGGCGGAAGCGGTGGCGGCCGCGCAGCATTGCGAGCGGGGCGGGGGCGGGGCCATAGACGGCGAGCCCCTCGGCGACCGGCGCCTTGTCGCCCAGCCGCTTGGCGACCCCGCGTGCGATATCGATATCTTCAGATGAAATGACGAGCGCGGCGAAGCGGCCATAGGGCGGGGCGCCAGCATGTTTGCGCGCCGCGGCCTCGGCCGAATAGAAACCGTCGCGGTCGTTGGCGACGAGTGCCGCCATCACCGGGGCTTCGGGAACGCGGGTCTGGATCAGCACCTCGCCGGGCTTCACCCCGCGCCCGGCGCGCCCCGCGACCTGTGCGATCTGTTGAAAGGTGCGCTCGGATGCGCGGAGGTCACCGCCGTCGAGGCCCAAGTCGGCGTCGACCACGCCGACGAGGGTGAGGTTGGGGAAATGATAGCCCTTGGTGACGAGCTGGGTGCCGATGATGATATCGACCAGCCCGCCCTCGACATTGTCGACGAATTCGGCGGCTTTCGCGGGCGACCAGAGCGTGTCGCTGGTGACGATCGCGACGCGCGCTTCGGGGAAGCGCAGGATCACTTCGTCGGCGACCCGCTCCACGCCAGGCCCGCAGGCGACGAGGCTGTCCTCATCCTTGCATTCGGGGCAGAGCCGCGGCGGCGGCATGACATGGCCGCAATGATGGCAGGCGAGGCGGTGGACGAGGCGATGCTCGACCATCCACGCGGTGCAGTTCGGGCACTGGATGCGGTGGCCGCAGGTGCGGCACAGCGTCAGCGGTGCGAAGCCGCGGCGGTTGAGGAAGAGCAGGCTCTGCTCGCCCTTGGTGAGCCGATCGGCGAGCGCGTCGACAAGCGGCGGGGCGAGCCAGCGGCCGCGGTCGGGCGGGTTGATCCGCATGTCGATCGCCGCGAGGTCGGGCAGTGTCGCGCCGCCGAAGCGCGCGGGGAGCTTGATGTGGCTGTATCGCCCCGCCTCGACCATCGCGAGGCTTTCGAGCGCGGGCGTCGCGCTCGCGAGGACGACGGGAAGCCCCTCGAAATGGCCGCGCATCACCGCGACGTCGCGTGCGTGATAGTGGACGCCATCCTCTTGCTTGAAGCTGGTCTCATGCGCTTCGTCGACGACGATGACGCCGAGCCGGGCATAGGGGAGGAAGAGCGCCGAGCGGGCGCCGATGACGATGCGCGCGTCGCCGCTCGCAATTGCGTGCCAGGCGCGGCGGCGTTCGGCCGAGCGCAGCCCGCTGTGCCAGCCGACGGGCTCACAACCGAAGCGTGCGGCGAAGCGGGTGAGCATCGGTTCGGTGAGCGCGATTTCGGGGAGCAGCACCAGCGCCTGCTTGCCCGCGTCCAAGGCAGCGGCGATCGCCTCCATATAGACTTCGGTCTTGCCCGATCCGGTGACGCCGTCGAGCAGCAGTGTTTCGAATTTTTCGGCGACGACGGCGGCTTTGAGCTGCGCCGCCGCAGCGGTCTGTTCGTCGGAGAGGTCGGGCGGGGCGAAGGCGGGATCGGGTTCGGGATAGGGGGCGTCGGCGGAGACCGAGACGGCTTCGAGCGCGCCGGTCTGGACGAGGCCGCGAATCACGGCCTCGCTCACCTCGGCGAGTACGGCGAGTTCGCGGACCATGCCCTGCCGCTCGCCGATCGCCTCGAGCGCGACGGTGCGCTGCGGCGTCATCCGCGCAGGGATTTCGCCGGTGGCGCGATATTCGACGATCGGGCGGCGCGCGTCAGCAAAGGCGACCCCGGGCAGCACCATCCGCAGCACCGAGCCGGGGGGGGCAAGATAATAGTCGCTCGTCCATTCGATCAGGCGGCGCAAGGGGGCCTGGATCGGCGGGACCGCGACGATTTCGTAGAGATTGCGCAGGCGATTGTCGCCGACGGGTTCGGGGGCGCCGAAGCTTTCATCCTCCCACACCACGCCGCCGAGCCGCCGCGGGCCGAGCGGCGCGACGACGACGCTGCCGAGCGGTGCTTCGCTTTCGCGTGGGACGCGATAGTCGAGCGGGCCGAGGGCGGCGGTCAAAAGGAGGACGCGGGCGCGGGTCATGGGTGGGGCAGGATATAGGTTGCCTGGCAAAATAGGAAAGCGCCGCGCAGTCGGTCTGACCTCTATTCCTTCGTCATGCCGGACTTGATCCGGCATCCCGCTTCTTGGGTCGCGTCGAAAAGAACAGCGGGACCCCCCCGGATCAAGTCCGGGGTGGCGAGGGTGGTTAGTTCGTGACCAGCGCCGCCTTCTTCGCTGGGCGCTTCGCGGGCTTCGGTCGGCGGAACCAGAAGGTCCAGACGGTGAGGCTGCCGAGCAGCGCCATTGCGAGCCCCGACACCGTGAGAGCCAAGCGATAGGGAAGCCCGCCGACTTTCCCGGCGTGGAGCGGGTAGGCGATGTTGAACGCCTGTGCGCCGGGCGCCATCGCGAGCGCGTCGCGGGAACCGAGCAGCTTGCCCGTCGCGGCGTCGAACCACAGGGTCGAGCGGCCGTTGGGGAGCCACTCAGCCTGCTGCTTCATGCGCAGCGAGATCGGGTCGCCGGCCTTGCGCGGCAGGCTGAGGATGCGGAATTCGGCGTCTGGGAAGCGCTGCCGTGCTTCGGTGAGCATCGCCGTGTAATCGGGCTTCGCGGCGAGCGGACCGCCCATATATTTCGGCGGTTCGAGCGCCTTTGCCGCTTCGCTAACCGAGCCGAAGGGGGCGATCATCACCATCGCGAAGGGGCGGAAGAGCATCATCGTTCCGGTGACGACCGACAGCAGGAGCAGCGGCGCGACGATGATGCCAAGGTCGCGGTGCTGCATCACGATCGCGGGACGGCTCATCCGCTTGGGCCACAGACGGAACTGGAATGTCCGCCGTGTGCGCCACCACAGGATCGCGCCCGAGATGATGAAGAAGAGCGCGCAGAGCCCGGCGATCCCCGACACCCACTCGCCGAAATCGCCGGTGAAGAGATGATGGTGGAAATCGAAGAGCCAGATTTCGGGGCGCTCCCACTGGCTCGCCCAGCGCGAAACAACCCCGCCCGACTGGCTGGCGTATAGGCCGCCCTCTTCGAAACGCAGCTGGTGCAGCCCGAGGCGCGGAGACGCGTAGATGATGCCCTGCGGATCGCCGGGCAGCGACATCAGCTTTTCGGTCGTCGCGGCGACCGTGCCGAGGTCGCCGTTCAGCGGATCTGCCGCGTGGGGAAGGCCGATCCATTCCTCTTTGTGAACAAGGATCGCGCCCGACAGGCCAAGCAGCGCGAGAAGGAGGCCGATCAGGCCGCCGATCCAGCGATGGAGCGTGTCGAGTGTTTTGATCATGTCAGAAACGATAGTCCCAACCCAGTGTGAAGGTCCGCCCGCGTCCGGTAAAGAAGCGGGCATTGTCGGTCGCCGCGACGGTCGAGCGGATCGTCTGGCTGTTATAGGTAACATAGTCGACATCGAACAGGTTGGAGGCCGCGAGCGTGATCCCGCCCATGCGCGGCAGGTCATAGCGTAGCACGGCATCTGTCAGCGTGTAGCCGGAAAAAGCGGTATTAGCCGGCGCGCCATCGAATTTGCGGTCGAGATAGAGGCCCGCCTGTACCCGAGCGGACACCGGTCCGTTGTTATAGCTGGCCCAGACATTGACACGGTCGGGCGAAATATTCGCGCCGTCCAGATCAATGTCGACCTTGTCGTCCTTGTTGCTGTCCGTGCGGCCGGACAGATGGGCGTAGCCGGTTCCAAGCTTCAGCCCGTCCACCGGAAGTTGAACCGCAAGATTGATTTCGAAACCCTGAATTTCGATACGCTGGCGCTGAACATCATAGACGCCTGCGCTGTTCATTACCAACAGGCCTCCATCTTTTGACGTAGACCAAAAATAGGAGGCACTGGCATCAAGGGGCCCACGCTTGATTTCGATACCAACCTCGCGATTGTTGGAAATAACGGGGGTGACGTTGATATCCTCGATGCCGAAATTCGGCTGGGTTGCGCCGTTGACCGACCGCAGGATGCGACCGACGTCTGCAATCGAATAGCCTTCTGCATAGCTGGCATAGGCCCGGATGCCTTGCGCAGGCTCGACAATCACGCCGCCATTGATCAGCAGATCGTTGAAATTGCGGGTGCCGCCGGTGACGCGAGCCGAATTATAGGAGGCCAGCGTCACATAATCATCGACCTTGAGCTGGCCATTTTCCCAGCGCGCGCCGCCCGCAACGCGCAGGACGCCGTCAAACAGTTTCAGATTGGCCTGGCCGAAGGGGGCGAGCGTGCGGAAGGTCGTGGGGGGGACCCAGTAGCGCGCTGTCGCGATCATCTCCTGCTGGGTCTTGTCCCACATCGAGTCAAAGCCGAACGTAATGTTGAGCGCCTCAAAAAATTGCCGTTCATAGCTGACGCGGGCCCCCAGCTTGCGCGAACGGTTCGCCGACTGGTCGAACAATGTGCCGACGGGTGCGATGCTGGCGTCCTGAAAGGTTGCGCTCACATCGCCGCCGAAAATGTCGCGCGACCGGTTGAAGAATGCCTGGAAGATCAGATTTCCGCCGCCGAGATCGGTGTCGGTCAGCGTTAGATTGACGGTTTCGACACGGTTGGAGGCCATCTCGCCTTCCAGTTCGCCACGCTTCGAGCTGGAGGCAAGACCCGCCGACCGATTGCCCGGAACCTGCACCCAGTCGCCATTGCCCTCCAGGTTGAAACGCGTGGCGAACAGCTCAAGACGGGCGGTCGATGACAAGTCATAGCCCAATCGCGCGAAGAAGCTGAGGCTCTGGCTATCCTGCACATCGCCCTGAGTATTGTCGATGCCCACGCGGCGGCCCGCGCCATCATAATATAGACCACGCTTTTCATAGGCGACGCCGCCGGTCACATCGAATGCGCCCTGACGGTAGGTAAGCAATCCGCCGAGCTTGCCGCCAAAGCTGCTGCTTTCAAAATTGCCCGTCGATCCTTGCACCAGTACGCGGCCGGAGAAGCCGTCTTCGCGCGGCGCCTTGATCACCACCTGATTGACCACGCCCCCGGTCGCGCCAATCCCCTGCAAGGCGTTCGATCCATAGATCAACTCGACACGATCGAGGAAAAAGGGATCGATCGTATAGCCATCGCGCGATCCGTCGCGGATCGGGGTCGATTGCGGAATGCCGTTGATCGCATAGAGCGGCGAGCGGCCGCGCAGCGTTTCACCCGAGCCCGAGAGTTTCTGGCGCGTTGGCGAGAAGCTGGGGGTCAGGTTTGCGACTGCGTCGATGACGGATCCCGACATGGCGATCTGCTGATCGAGCGTTTCCTTGTCGATGATGTCGATCGTCAGCGGCAGTGCATTGGGCGGCAAAATGGTGCGCGCCGCAGTGACGATGATCGTCGCCTCGCCGTTCGCGCCTTCGTCGATCGGCGCATTGTCCTGCGCAAAGGCGGGGGAGGAAAGCGCGGTGGTGACCAGCGCGGCGGCGACGAATTTGCGAATCATTCTTAACTCCTGTTCGGAGCGCCGCTAATGCGAGAGATTTGCAGAAGCAAGGAAAAAGGCCGTGAAGCGCGGACCCGATTTGCTTTGCTGGCAGGCTGTGGAAAATTCGCCACACCCCGCAAACCGCGCTATCATATTGCCAATGCGGGAAAAGGAACTTCGCTTCGCCCTGATTTGCTACGGCGGCATCAGCCTCGCCGTCTATATGCATGGCATCACCAAGGAGGCGTGGCGGCTGGCGGCGGCGTCGCGCGCCTGGCATGATGGTGCTGCGCTGACCGGATCGGGTGCGGTCTATGGCGAATTGCTCGCGGCCATCGCCGCGCATAGCAATGTCCGGCTGCGCGTGATGGCCGATATCGTCGCGGGCGCGAGCGCGGGCGGGATTAACGGCATTTTCCTTGCGCGGGCGCTGGCGACGGGGCAGTCGCTCGACCCGCTGACCGACCTGTGGCTCGATGATGCCGACGTCGACAGCCTCCTCGACCCCGATGCGCGGCCCTTGTCGGCCGCGACCAAATTCTGGGCGGTGCCGATCGCCGGCTGGGCAATGAAAAAGCGCGGCAATGTCATCGACCGCACCGTCGGCGAAGGCGCGCAGGACGAGGTGCGCGCCAAGCTGTCGCGCTTCGTCCGCGCGCGCTGGTTCGAGCCGCCGTTCGGGGGTGCGACCTTCTGCAACCTGTTGCTCGACGCCTTCGATGCGATGGAGGCGGGGCCGAAGGGGCCGGTGCTGGTGCCCGCGGGTCAGCCGGTTGACCTGTTCGTCTCGGTCACCGATTTCGCCGGGCATAGCGCCCCGCTGGCGCTCAACAGTCCGCCGCGGGTGACCGAGCAGGAGCATCGGCTGGTGATGCATTTCCGCCAGAATGGGCGGAGCGGCAAGCAGTTGAGCGATGTGCCGGGCCTTGCCGCCGCGGCGCGCGCGACCGCGAGTTTTCCGGGCGCCTTTCCGCCCTTTACGCTGCGCGAACTCGACGGGGTGCTCGAACAGCGCGGAATCGACTGGCAGGGCCGCGAAGATTTCATCCGCGTCCAGCTTCCCGCGGGCGGCGAGGCTGATCCCGCCGACCGGGTGCTGATCGACGGATCGGTGCTCGCCAACGCGCCCTTCCGCCCGGCGATCGCGGCGCTGAAGCAACGCCCGGCGCGGCGAGAGATCGACCGGCGCTTCGTTTATATCGACCCCAAGCCCGATTTTCGCTCGATCAGTTTCGGCAAGTCCGGAGCGGCCGGCGGAGGCAAGGCGGGGGGCGAGCCCGCGCGGCTGCCCGGTTTCCTGTCGACGATCCTCGGCGCCTTGTCCGAAATCCCGCGCGAGCAGCCGATCCGCGACAATGTCGAGGCGATCGGCGGCATGTCGCGCCGAATTCGGCGGATGCAGCATATCGTCGACGCGATGAAGGTCGAGGTTGAGGAACAGGTTGCGGCGCTATTCGGCAGCACTTTCTTCCTCGATACCCCGACCCCGGCGCGGCTCGATAAATGGCGCGCCAAGGCACAGGATCAGGCCTCGGTGCGCGCGGGCTTCGCCTATGCGCCCTATGGCCATCTGAAATTGTCGGCGGTGGTAGAGGAACTGGTGTCGGCGATCGACCGGCTGGCGCCCGCCGAAGGTCCGGTGCATTTCGCCAACCGGCGCCGCGCGCTGTGGCAGGAGGTGCGCACGCGCGGCCTCGACCGGATTTCGGGCAAGAAGGGTGCCGGGGCGAGCGGCGATGCCGTCGCCTTTTTTCGCACCCACGACATGGGCTTTCGCATCCGCCGCCTGCGCTTTCTGGCGCGCGAGCTCGATGCGTCGGTCGAGGCGCGGCGCGCCGAGCGCGACCCGGCGTGCGAGGAAATGCGCGGGGCGATCTTCACCGCGCTGGGCCTGTATCTGGAGCGCGAGGGCGACGCATGGCTCGCCGACCTCGATGTGCCCGCTGACGCCGATCCGGGGCAGTGGATCGACGCGATCGCGGCGCGCCGCGATTTGACGGCAGTCGATGGTGAGGCCGATGCACTGATCGCGGCGGCGCTCGCCGCGCTGCCCAAGGACGACCGGCGGGTGATGTTGCTCGCCTATCTGGGTTATCCCTTTTACGATATTGCGACGTTGCCCTTGCTGCAGGGCGAGGGGTTCGACGAGTTCGATCCGATCAAGATCGACCGCATTTCGCCGTCGGACGCGACCGCGATCCGCACCGGTGGCGCGGGGGCGATGCTGAAGGGGATTGAGTTCAACAGCTTTGGCGCCTTTTTCAGCCGCGCGTATCGCGAGAATGACTATTTGTGGGGGCGGCTCCACGGCGCCGACCGGCTGATCGACATCGTCGCGAGCAGCGTGACTGGCGACGCGGCGATGCCCGCCGATGCGCTGGCGGCGATCAAGCGGCGCGCCTTCCATGCGATACTGGATGAAGAGGAGGGGCGGTTGCCAAAGGTGGCGGCGCTGATTGCGGAGCTCAGGGGTGAGATTGGCTAACTATGTTTGTCATCCCCGCGAAAGCGGGGACCCAGAGCGCGCGTCGGCTGACTCCACTCCTGGGTTCCCGCCTTCGCGGTTATGACAATATTGGGGGTGCTGGTGGTGTCGCGACGGATCAATCCGTCAGATCGTCCCACATATCCTTGATGCGGCCGAAGAAGCCCTGCGATGCCGGACATTCGTCGCCGGTCTCGGTCTCGCGGAACTCGGCGAGCAACTCTTTCTGGCGCGCGCTGAGCTTGGTCGGGGTTTCGACATCGACCTGAACGACGAGGTCGCCGTGGCCGCGGCCGTTCAGAACCGGCATGCCCGCGCCGCGCTTGCGCAGCTGCTTGCCTGACTGGATGCCCGCCGGGATGTTGATGTCGTGCTTCTCGCCGTCGAGCCCCGGAATGGCGATGTCGCCGCCGAGCGCCGCGGTGGTGAAGCTGATCGTCGCGCGGGTGAACAGCGTCGTGCCCTCGCGTTCGAACAGCTTGTGTCGCGCCATGTGGAGAAAAATATAAAGATCGCCCGGAGCGGCACCGCGGGCGCCCGATTCGCCTTCGCCCGACAGGCGGATGCGTGTGCCTTCGTCGACGCCGGCGGGAATGTTCACGGTCAGCGTCTTGCGGCGGTCGACACGGCCTTCGCCGTGGCAGCTGTTGCACGGATCGGCGATCACCTCGCCCGCGCCCTGACAGGCCGGGCAGACGCGTTCAACCATGAAGAAGCCCTGCTGCGCGCGCACCTTGCCATGGCCGGCGCAGGTTCCGCAGCGGTTGGTGCGGGTGCCGGGCTTGGCGCCCGAACCGTCGCAGCTGTCGCAGCGTGCCGCGACGTCGACCTGAATCTCGCGGGTACAGCCGGCGAAGGCGTCCTCGAGCTTGATTTCCATGTCATAGCGCAGGTCGGCGCCGCGCGCGGGGCCGCGTTGCTGGCGGCCGCCGCCGAACGCCGAACCGAAAATCGATTCGAAAATATCGCCAATGTCGCCAAAATCGGCGTTGCCGCCGCCGCCATTCGCGCCGCGCACGCCATCCTTGCCGAAACGGTCATAGGCGGCGCGCTTTTGCGGGTCTTTCAGGCAGTCATAGGCCTCGCTGATCGCCTTGAAGCGTGCTTCGCTGTCGTCGCACCCCGGATTTTTGTCGGGGTGATACTTCATCGCGAGCTTGCGATAGCTGGCCTTCAGCGCCGCTTCGTTGGCGGTGCGTTCGACTTCGAGCAGTTCGTAATAATCAATGTCGAGTGACATAGGTATCGGCCCTTAGCCCCGCTTCCCATATCCGCTCGCCCTGAGCCTGTCGAAGGGCCGTTCTTCCCTAAAAGAAGAAGGGCGGTGCTTCGACAAGCTCAGCACGAGCGGCATGAGAGGCCAGCCCTTACTTCTTGTCGTCTTCGACTTCGGAGAATTCGGCGTCGACGACGTCTTCGTCGGTCTTCGCTTCGTCAGCATCGGCGCCGGGGGACGCGGCCGCCTGCTGCTCCTTCTCGTAGATCGCCTGGCCGAGCTTCATCGCGACCTGTGCGAGGGCCTGCGACTTTTCGGTCATCGCTGCGGCATCACCGCCCTCGATCGCGGTCTTGGTTTCGGCGATCGCGGCTTCGATTTCGGCCTTCAGGCTTGCGTCGATCTTGTCGCCATGTTCGACGATCTGGCGCTCGGTCGAGTGGACGAGGCTTTCGGCGTTATTCTTTGCCTCGGCCGCTTCGCGGCGCGCCTTATCCTCTTCGGCGAACTGTTCGGCATCCTTGACCATCTGATCGATGTCGCTGTCCGACAGGCCGCCACTGGCCTGAATCTTGATCTGCTGTTCCTTGCCGGTGCCCTTGTCCTTGGCGTGGACCGACACGATGCCGTTGGCGTCGATGTCGAAGGTCACTTCGATCTGCGGCACGCCGCGCGGCGCCGGCGGGATGCCGACGAGATCGAACTGGCCCAGCGCCTTGTTGTCGGCCGCCATTTCACGCTCGCCCTGAAAGACGCGGATCGTCACCGCCGACTGATTGTCATCAGCCGTCGAGTAAACCTGCGACTTTTTGGTCGGGATCGTGGTGTTGCGGTCGATCATGCGCGTGAACACGCCGCCCAGCGTCTCGATACCGAGCGACAGCGGGGTGACGTCGAGCAGCAGCACGTCCTTGACGTCGCCCTGCAGAACGCCGGCCTGAATCGCGGCGCCGATCGCGACGACTTCGTCAGGGTTCACACCGGTGTGCGGTTCCTTGCCGAAGAAATCCTTCACGACTTCGCGGACGCGCGGCATGCGGGTCATGCCGCCGACGAGCACGACTTCGTCGATTTCGCTCGCCGAAATGCCGGCGTCCTTGATCGCCTTCTTGCACGGATCGAGGGTGCGCTTGACGAGATTTTCGACGAGCTTTTCGAGGTCGGCGCGGGTGATCGTTTTCACCAGATGCTTCGGCCCGCTGGCGTCGGCGGTGATGAAGGGCAGGTTGACCTCGGTCGTCGCGGCGGTCGACAGCTCGATCTTCGCCTTTTCGGCAGCTTCCTTCAGGCGCTGGAGCGCGAGCTTGTCGCCGCGCAGGTCAATGCCTTCGTCTTTTTTGAAGCCGTCGGCGAGATATTGGACGATCGTCGAGTCGAAATCTTCGCCGCCGAGGAAGGTGTCGCCGTTGGTCGATTTCACTTCGAACACGCCGTCGCCAACCTCGAGGATCGAGATGTCGAAGGTGCCGCCGCCAAGGTCATAGACCGCGATCGTCTTATTCTCGGTCTTGTCGAGGCCGTAAGCGAGCGCGGCCGCGGTCGGCTCGTTGATGATGCGCAGCACTTCGAGGCCGGCGATGCGGCCGGCGTCCTTGGTCGCCTGGCGCTGGGCGTCGTTGAAGTAAGCGGGAACGGTGATCACCGCCTGCTCGACCTTTTCGCCCAGATAGGCTTCGGCGGTTTCCTTCATCTTCTGAAGGATGAAGGCGCTGATCTGCGACGGCGAATAATCTTCGCCGCCCGCCTTGACCCACGCGTCGCCGTTGCTGCCCTTGGAAATCGTATAGGGGACGAGCTCCATGTCCTTCTTGGTCATGGGGTCGTCGAAGCGGCGGCCGATCAGGCGCTTCACCGCAAATACCGTGTTTTCGGGGTTGGTCACAGCCTGGCGTTTCGCCGGCTGACCGATCAGCCGTTCGCCGTCCTTGGCGAAGGCGACGATCGACGGCGTCGTGCGCGTGCCTTCGACATTTTCGATAACCTTGGGCTTGCCGCCTTCCATCACCGCCACGCAGCTGTTGGTGGTGCCGAGGTCGATCCCGATCACTTTGGCCATATTTCACTCGTCCTTGTTGCTTCCCGGCGCCCTAAACAGGCACGCCGTATGTTGGGTTTCTGGGGGCGATATAGGTGCGCTTATCCTTGGCACAAGGGTTTTGAGGGCTTATCGAGGAGGGGAATTCATGCGCTTTTACGGAGTCCTCCCAAAATGAAACCCTTTGCCATCCTTGCTGTCGCCACCGCCGCGCTTTCCCTGACGGCCTGCGGGGAAAATCTGGGCAAGGGGCCGCAGCTCAATGTCGTCAGCGGACATATCGTGATGGGGGCGACCCCCGACCGGCCGGCGGTCGGTTATTTCCGGGTCACCGGCGGGCCGCGTGCGGTGCAGCTGATGGCGGTGACCTCCGACCTCGCGCAGCGCGTCGAGATGCACGAAAGCGTCAAGGAAAACGGCATGATGACGATGAAGCCGCTCGCCCGCGCCGATGTGCCGGCGAAGGGCGAGTTGCGCTTTGTGCAGGGCGGCAAGCATCTGATGATCTGGGGCATCAACGGCGCCGCAGTGCGCGCGGGCAAGCTGCCGATGGCGTTCGTTTTCACGAACAATAATAATGAGCGCATCCTGTTCGACATGGTGATCAAGCAGCCGGAAGGCGCCGAAGCGCCAATGGATCATGGCGCGATGGGCCATGGCGGTGCCGACGCCGCACAGGCAGCCCCGGACGCGGCAAAGAAATAAGTGCCACGGCCGTCGCGTCCCCTGACCTCGGGCGAGGTTGCACTTGCGCGCTCGGTGTTCGGCGACGCGATCGCCTATGACCAGGTGCGCATCTGCCACCATAAATGGATTTTCTTCCAGCCGCGCCATATTGTCATGGCGCCGATGGGCAGCCTGCATTTCAACCCGCATGGCGCGCTTTATTGCGACGATTTTGGCGCCGCTTCACAGCGGCTCCAGGGGCTGTTCATTCACGAAATGGTCCATGTCTGGCAGGCGCAGACGCGCGGGCGCTGGTATCTGGTGCTGATGCGGCACCCGTTCGCGACCTATCACTATAGCTTGAAACCCGGCTGGCTTCTCGACCGCTACGGGCTGGAGCAGCAGGCCGAGATCGTGCGGCATTACTGGCTGCTGACCCAGGGCATGGTCGTCGGCGGCGCGCCGGGGGCGGAGGCGTATCGCGCGATCCTGCCGTTCGGGCCGGAGTAATATCCGCAATTAGCGACTAGCCAGACGGGCGGTGTTCGTCCTATGTTCCGCACATGGATATGCCTTCGCTTTTCGTCGCCCTTGTTGCCCTCGCTATCGGTGCCCTGATCGGCTGGTTGTTCGCCGGGCGGCAGATGGGCGGGCTCAAGGCCGAGCGCGATGGGCTGTCCGAACGGTTCCGGATTGCGGTCACCGACCTGGCGGCCGAGACCGAGGCGCGCAAGCGTGCCGATATTCAGCTCGCGTCGCTGCTCAGCGAGCAGCGCGCGCGCGACGAGGCGCATGATGCCCAGATCGCGCAACTGAAAGACGCGCAGGCCGCGCTCACCGCGCAGTTCCGCGAGGTGGGGCAGGTGATGCTCGATGGCGCGCAAAAGGCGTTTCTCGATCGCGCCGACGCACGCTTTCGCCAGAGCGAAGAGACGGCGGGGCAGAATTTGAAAGCGCTGCTCGGTCCGGTCCACGAGCGGCTGCAAAAATATGAGGAGGCGGTTGGCAAGGTCGAGGCCGAGCGGCGCGACGCTTTTGGCCTGCTGCATGGCCAGATCGCCGCGATGCGCGAGGGCACCGAGCGGGTGTCGAGCGAGGCGGCGAAGCTGGTCAACGCGCTGCGCAACGCGCCCAAGGCGCGCGGCCGCTGGGGCGAGCAGCAACTGCGCAATGTGCTCGAAAGCTGCGGCCTTTCCGAACACGCCGATTTCCAGACCGAGGTCAGCGTGACCGATGGCGATGGCGGGCGGCTGCGTCCCGATGTTGTGGTCAAGGTACCGGGTGGGCAGAATCTGGTGATCGACGCCAAGGTTTCGCTCAACGCCTATCAGGACGCGTTCGGCGCGGTCGACGAGCGCGAGAAGGTTGCGCATCTGGTCGCGCACGCTGCGGCGATGAAGGCGCATGTAAATACGCTGGGAGCCAAGGCCTATTGGAACCAGTTCGACGACACTCCTGATTTTGTGGTGATGTTCGTGCCGGGCGAGCATTTCCTCGCCGCCGCGCTCGATCAGGATCCGGGGCTTTGGGACTATGCGTTCGAGCGCAAGGTGCTGCTCGCGACCCCGACCAACCTCATCGCGATCGCGCGCACCGTCGCGGCGGTGTGGCGGCAGGAAAAGCTGGCGAATCAGGCGCGCGAGATCGCCGCGCTGGGCAAGGAGCTTTATGCGCGCATGGCGACAATGGGGTCGCATATCGCGCGGGTCGGCAAGAATCTCGATCAGGCGACGGGGGCGTATAATAGCTTTGTCGGCAGTTTTGAGTCACAGGTTCTGACGCAGGCGCGGCGGTTCGAAAGCCTCGATATCGAGACCGGCGACAAGGAAATCCCCGTGCTTCCGGTCGCCGAGCAATCGGCGCGTCCGCTCGCCAAGCTGGCGGCGGCGCCGGCTGCGGTTAACGACGCCGGCGAATAAAAGGCGTCGCCCCCGCGAAGGCGGGGGTCGCTATCGGCGTTGCGCAAGGTTGCCAGCGGCCCCCGCCTTCGCGGGGGCGACGATTATTAGATTACTCGCTTAAGCACCGCAGTCTTGCCGCCTGTGCCGGTCAGGATCAGCGTGCCGTCGGACGCGAATTCCAGTCCGACCGGCGCGCCCATCAACGCGAAGAAGGCATTTTCCTGCGCCATCCCCGCGCCGGGGCAGGCCATTCGGGTCGATGCCATTGGTCCGGTGGTCAAGGTGGCGCCGTCGCTCTTGAAATCGCCCGTGAAGCGATTGCAGCCCGCGCTGCCGCTGATCCGCGTGCCGTCGAATTGTAGTGAGGTCGGCCGATCCGATGCGACTGGGACGCCGCCGATCGAGACGAAGGTCCAGCTGGTTCCGGCGAGGGTGTCGGGGGGCAAAATCCTGCCGCCGCAGCCTTGCAGGCTTTTGCCGTCGGCGGTCACGCGCACCGTATCGGCATAGCGGCGGTCGCTCATCCCGTCGCTGCATGGCATAGGGGTGATGGCGACGGCCAGCCGATTGGTGGTGTAGTTCCGGCCGGTGGTCGATGCCCGGGCGCCGGGGTTGGGGACGATGATTTTTGTCTCACCATAATCGCCGGAGTAGTTCAGCCGCGCATCGGTGATTTCGAGCGTCCAGTCGGGCTCGGTTCCGAGCGCCATATAGGCAGCGGCAGGCGCCCCGCCCGGGCCTTGCGGCGGAGCACCGACGGTGGCGCAGCCGGTGAGGGCGGCGAAAAGCGCGAGCGCGGGAAGGGTTTTTTGCATCGGACACTCCTTGAACTTCGCGCGATGCGAAAGGAAAGGCGGCCGGATAATAGCATGCGAATGGCGGCATGCTGAATGATATCGTGGGTGCTCGTTCAGCTTCGCCGCTGGTTCAATACCTCATAGGCCATCACCGCCGTGGCGATCGCGGCGTTGAGGCTGTCCGCCTTGCCCATCATCGGCATCTTCACGCGGACGTCGGCGGCGGCGGCATATTCGGCCGGCATACCTTGCGATTCATTGCCGGTGAGGATGAAGGTCGGCGCGGCGTAGCGTACCGCCTGATAGTCCTGCGTATCGTCGCCGAGCCAGGTCGCGACGAGCTGGCCGGGGCCGCCGCGAAGCCAGGGGAGAAATTCCTCCCAGCGCGTCTGGACGAGCTTTTGGGTGAAGATCGCGCCCATGCTCGCGCGCACGGCCTCGACCGCATAGGGATCGGTGCTTTCATCGAGCAGGATCAGCCCGCCCGCGCCGACCGCGTCGCCGGTGCGCAGCATCGTGCCGAGATTGCCCGGATCGCGCAGGCGCTCGGCGACGAGCCAGATCGATGATGCGCTGCGGTCGAGATCGGCGAGGCTGGTTTCGGGTTCGGCATAAATGCCGACGACGGTTTGCGGATTATCCTTGCCCGACAATTTGGACAGGATCGCGCCCGTGGTGTCGATCACCTCGCCGCCGGCTTTCAGCGTGTCGGCGGCGAGCGCGGCGGCGAGCGGATGCGTATCGCCATCGGGGCCCAGGAACAGCCATTGCGGCAAGATACCCGCCTCGCGAGCTTCGGTCGCGATGCGCAGCCCCTCGGCGAGGAATAGTTCCTCGGCGCGGCGATGGCGTTTTTCGCGCAGCAGCCGCATCCGCTTGATCAGCGGGTTCGACAGGCTTTCGATTTGGCTACGGCGACCGGTCATGCGGTCAATCCTCGCCGAAGCTGTCCTTGACCAGCCCGACGAGTTTCAGCAGCGCGGCATCGGCGCCGTCGCCCTTCGTATAAATGGTGATCGAATCGCCCTTGGCGGCGCCGAGCATCATCAGCCCCATGATCGAGGTGCCGTTGACGCGCGAACCATTGCGTTCGACCTCGACGCTCACCGTTTCGGGCAGGCGGCTGACGAAGGTAACGAATTTAGCGGATGCGCGCGCGTGGAGCCCGCGCTGGTTGGTGATTTCGACCGTTTCCGATATTTCGCTCATGAACCCACCCCCAGCATTTCCGATGCGACGGAAATATATTTTTGTCCGGCTTCCTTGGCAGCGATCACCGCGGGGCGGAGATCCATCGTCTTGCGCGCGCTTTCGAGGCGGATCAGCATCGGCAGATTGACGCCGGCGATCACTTCGGTCCGGCCGCTTTCAAGCAGGCTGATCGCAAGGTTCGACGGGGTGCCGCCGAACAGGTCGGTCAGCATGATGACGCCGCGGCCTTCGTCGACCTGGCGCAGCGCGTCGGCGATTTCGCACCGGCGCATTTCCATATTGTCGTTCGGGCCGATGCAAACGGTGGCAATCGCGCGCTGGGGGCCGACGACATGCTCCATCGCGGTCACCATTTCCTCGGCGAGTCGGCCGTGGGTGACCAGGACCATTCCCAGCAGCGGCAATGCTTTATCGGTGGGCATGTAAAGCGGGACCCTTATGCTTGTTCGTCGCCGGACGCGGGAGATGCGGGCGGGGGCCTGCCCTCAAGCCCATCTTGCGGGGCAGAGTCAAGGTTGCGGTGGGTCAGTGTCGGGCGATGACCCGCTTCGCGCAGCGTCCGGGTGACGCGATCGGCGACATGGACCGACCGATGGCGGCCGCCGGTGCAGCCGAACGCGACGGTGACATAGCTTTTGCCCTCGGCACGGTAACGCGGCAACAAGGCGAGGATCAGCGCCTCAATCTGCGCCACCGTCGCCTCATAGGCAGGGTCGGCGACGATATAGGCCGCGACATCGGCGTCGAGCCCTGTGCCCGGGCGCAATGCGGCATCCCAATGCGGATTGCGCAAATATCGCATGTCGAACACCAGATCGGCGTTGCGCGGCAAGCCGCGCGCGAAACCAAAGCTCAATATATTGAGTGCGGGTTCGTCGTGGCTGCTGTCGCCGAAGCGCTGGCGCACCTCCTGTTGCAGGTCGTTGCTGCTGTAGTTGGTGCTGTCGATGACATGTTCGGCCCAGCGGCGCAGCGACTCCATCATCTCGCGCTCGCGCGCGATGCCGTCGGCGGCGGGGCGATCCTCGGCGAGCGGGTGGCGGCGACGGGTTTCTGAAAAGCGCCGTTCGAGCTCGGCCCCCGCGCAGTCGAGGAACAGGGTCTGGACGTCGCGTCCGCCGGCATCGCGCAGCGCCTTGATCTGCCGCACCAGCGCCGCGGGTTTGAAGCCGCGGCTGCGGCTGTCGATCCCCACCGCGAGCGGGCGAGCGGCTTCGCTGCTCTTGACCGGGGCGTCGATCAGCGCGTCGAGCAGCGCGAGCGGGAGGTTGTCGACAACCTCCCATCCCAGATCCTCGAGCACTTTCAACACGGTCGATTTGCCCGCGCCCGAAAGGCCGGTGACGAGCAGGAGGCGGGGTTCGGGGTGGTCGGTCATGGATGGAGCGCCAAACGGTCGAGCGCGAGCAATATCTTGATCGGCGCTGATGCTTCAAAGGCGGATAGCTGGATGGCGGGGAGCGCGTGGCCTGCGACCATTTCCACCTGTCCGGCGGGCGGCATGCGTTCGTAGCGTTCGGTCAGCCGCACCGCGAGGGCGAGCGGTACCGGCGCGGTCCAGGGCTGTTCGACGATGCCCATCCCGCGCACTTCCAATTTGCCGGCGAGCGCCGCAGGCGGGCGGCACCAAAGCCGGTCGCGATCGAACCAGATGTCGCAGCGATCGTCGGCAACGAGCCGCGCGCCGCGATCGATCAGCCGGAGCGCGAGATCGGATTTGCCCTGACCGGATAGCCCGAGCAGCAAAATGCCGCGGCTGCCGGCTGCGACGCAACTGGCGTGGACATTGATGATCTGGGGCTGGGTCCGGCTGGGAAACATCGCGCAGGCTTACCGGCGGGGCTGCGGCGCCGCAAGGCGGATACCGGGCACAGCCTATCCCGTTTCGGTATGGTTTTCGCGGTCGGGACGCGCAGGCAGGGTGATCAGCAGGCTGGCGCCGCGCTTGCCGTCTTCGCGGTCGCGTGCGGCGATCGTCCCTGCATGTCCCTCGATGATCGTCCGCGCGATGGCGAGCCCCAGGCCGCTATGGCGACCGAACGCTTCCCCGGCGGGGCGTTCGCTGTGGAACCGGCGGAAAATGGCGTCGCGTTGATCGGGATCGATCCCGGGGCCGTCGTCGTCGATGCGGATATGCACTTCATCACCGAGACGCGTCGCGGCGATGCAGACGAGGCCGTCTTCGGGAGAAAAGCTGATCGCATTGTCGATGACATTGTCGATCGCGCGTTCAAGCCGGTGGCCATCGCCCATCACCGTCGTCGTGTCCTTGCGCGGCCGCGCGAAAGCGATGCGCGGCTGGCCCGATCGCTGTTCGGCGCGCGCGGCGCGGCCGGCGAGCATCGATTCGATCATCATCCCGACGTCAACGGGTTCGAACAGCGTGCGCGACAATTGCGCATCGACGCGGCTCGCCTCGCTGATGTCGCTCACCAGCCGGTCGAGCCGGCGGACATCCTCGTCGGCGATCGCCAGCAATTGCGCGCGCTGCTCGTCGGTCTGGACGCGGCCCAGCCCCTCGATCGCCGACCGGACCGACGCGATCGGATTTTTGAGTTCGTGGGTCACGTCGGCGGCGAAATGTTCGCCGGCGTCGATGCGCTCGCGAAGCGCTTGCGTCATGTCCGAAAGCGCCCGTGCGAGGGTGCCGATCTCGTCGCGGCGGCTGGGCAGGCGCGGGACGACGACTTCGCGGGCGCGACCCAGGCGTACACGCACTGCAGCGCGCGCGAGGCGGCGCAGCGGACGGACGATGGTGCGCGCGAGGAAGAGCGAGAGGAGCACCGACGTCATCAGCACCACCGATACGACGATCGCGAGGCGAAAGCGTTCGGCGCGCACGGTACGGGTAATGTCGCGCGCGTTGAGCGTCATCAACACCGTTTGCGGCGTTTCGAGGTCGACGACGCGCGCCGCGCTCAAAAGCGGGGTGCGCTCGGGGGCGTAGCGAAACCGGATTGCGACATCACCGCTGCGCTGTGCCTCGACGACTTCGGGCCAGGCGGCGGCGGTATCGACCATGGGCTCGAGAAAATCGGGATAGCTTGGCGCGCCGACGATCCAGTCGATGCCGCGGTCCATCGCGCGCGCGGCGTCACGCTGCCATGCCTGCAGGTCGGGGTCGCGCAGCGTGTAGGTTTGTGGCCCGGTTTCGAAGCTGTCGAAGCTGCGCTTGCCGCTCGAGTCATAAAAGCGCAGCCGCGATTCGGTTGTGGCGGCGAATTCATCGACCAGTCGCTGCCGCTGGTCGGGCCGCGCCGCCTCGAGTGCGGCGTCGAGCATCGCGAGCTGATCCTTCATCACCTCGATGCGTGTATCGACCAGCCGGCTGCGATAGGTGTCGAGATAATAGAAGCCGCCCGCGAGCATGGCGACCGCGAGAATATTGACCGCGAGGATGCGCGTCGTCAGCGACCAGCGTGACGACCAGACGAGCGGAGATTCCTCCTGCTCGGCGATGCTCCCTTCGGGCCTTTTGGCGTCACGCATCGTCGGCAAAGCGGTAGCCCGCGCCATAGAGGGTGGCGATCGCGTCGAATTCGGGGTCTACCTCGCGGAACTTGCGGCGCAGGCGCTTGATGTGGCTGTCGATCGTGCGGTCGTCGATATAGACATCGTCCTGATAGGCCGCGTCCATCAACTGATTGCGACTGCGCACGATGCCGGGGCGCGACGCGAGCGTTTCGAGGATGAGGAATTCGGTGACGGTCAAGGTCACATCTTTCCCGTCCCAGGCAACCTTGTGGCGCGCGGGATCCATTTGCAGGCGTCCGCGGGTGATCGGCTCGGCGACGGGTTCGTCATCCTCACTCGGCAAATTCTTGTTGAGTTCGACGCGGCGCAGGATGGCGCGGATCCGTGCGATCACCAGCCGCTGGGAAAAAGGTTTGGCGATATAATCGTCGGCGCCCATCGCGAGGCCGAGCGCTTCGTCGATTTCGTCATCCTTGCTGGTGAGGAAGATGACCGGAAGCTGGCTCTTTTCGCGCAACCGGCGCAGCAGTTCGAGCCCGTCCATCCGCGGCATTTTGACGTCGAAGACGGCAAGGTCGGGCGGATTGTCGAGCAGCGGTTTGAGCGCGGCTTCGCCGTCCGAATAGACGCGCGTCACGAACCCCTCGGCCTGGAGCGCGATTGACAGCGATTGCAGGATGTTGCGGTCGTCGTCGACCAGCGCGATGGTTGCCGTCATGCTCTTTCCGTTGGCGGTACAGGCTATTTGTTAGCCGATCCGTCGCGCAGCGACAACCGCATGGCTTGGGGGTGTGTCAAGGCGTGCGCCTCCGCCCATCTGGGCCGCCGACAACCGCACACGGGCGACCCCAAAAGGCGCTTTAATCTTTTGACCTCACCGGCCATCCTCGCTAACGCGACAGCCAATTCACAGAATCGGCGTCACGTCGGCACCCATGGAAATGCGGGCCTTCCCTTGTGTTCGGGATCGTCCGCATACCTATGCAAAGGGGCCCGAACGCCAAGGGAAAGGCAAGGCTATGACTCGCATTTTGATCGGTGACGCGGCAGTGGAAACCCAGGCGGATGTTGCTGAAAACTGGGGCACCGCGCAGCTCGTCGAAGATGCGATCCGCCACGGCGAAGGCCTGCTCGCCAAGGACGGCCCGCTCGTTGTCGAAACCGGCAAGCACACCGGTCGCTCGGCCAAGGACAAGTTCATCGTCCAGGACGCCGAAACCGCCGACACCATCTGGTGGGGCAAGACCAATGTCCCGATGACCCCCGAGCATTTCGCGGCACTGAAGGCCGATTTCTTCGCGCATCTTGCCGAACGCCCGCGCGTCTATCGCCAGCAGCTGTTCGGCGGTTCGCAGCCCGAACATCGCGTGAGCGTCCAGGTCGTCACCGAATTCGCCTGGCACAGCCAGTTCATTCGCACCCTGCTCGTCCGTCCGACCGCCGAGGAACTGGCGGCGTTTGAAACCGAATATACGATCATCGATCTGCCGAGCTTCCGCGCCGACCCCGCGAAGCATGGATCGCGGACCGAAACCGTCATTGCGGTGAATTTCTCCGAAAAGCTCGTGCTGATCGGCGGCACCGCCTATGCGGGCGAGATGAAGAAGTCGGTGTTCGGCATCCTCAACTATCTGCTCCCCGTCGATGGCGTGATGCCGATGCATTGCTCGGCGAACATCGGCGCCAATGGCGACACCGCGGTCTTCTTTGGCCTGTCGGGCACCGGCAAGACGACGCTGTCGGCTGACGCATCGCGCACCCTGATCGGCGATGACGAGCATGGCTGGTCGGACACCGCGGTCTTCAACTTCGAAGGCGGCTGCTACGCCAAGATGATCCGCCTCTCGCCCGAGGCCGAGCCCGAGATTTTCGCGACGACCAAGCGCTTCGGTACGGTGCTCGAAAATGTCGTGATTGACCCTGCGACCCGCGAGCTGGATTTCGACGACAACAGCCTCGCCGAGAATAGCCGCGGTTCGTACCCGATCGACTTCATCCCCAACGCCTCGACCGAGAATATGGGGCCGGTGCCCAAGACGGTGATCATGCTGACCGCTGATGCCTATGGCGTGCTGCCTCCGATCGCCAAGCTGACCCCCGAACAGGCGATGTATCACTTCCTGTCGGGCTATACCGCACGCGTTGCCGGTACAGAAATCGGCGTGACCGAGCCCGAGGCGACCTTCTCGACCTGCTTCGGCGCGCCCTTCATGCCGCGTCACCCGTCGGTTTACGGCAATCTGCTGAAAGAGCGTATCGCCAAGGGCGGCGTCCAGTGCTGGCTCGTTAACACCGGCTGGACCGGTGGCATGGCGACGATGGACGGGATCAGCCGCATGCCGATCAAGGCGACGCGCGCGCTGCTCAATGCTGCGCTCGACGGCAGCCTGAACGACGCCGAATTCCGCAAGGACCCGAATTTCGGCTTCGAATATCCGGTCGCCGTGGCCGGCGTCGACAGCGCAATTCTCGATCCGCGCGAAGCCTGGGCCGACAAGGCCGCCTATGACCGCACCGCGCAAATCTTGGTGCAGCAATTCATCGACAATTTCGCGCAATTTGCCGAGCATGTCGACGAAGGCGTTCGCCAGGCCGCACCGCAGGCGGCGGTCGCCGCATAATTGACCCGGATGTCTTCCGGGTGTCCATTCACCCGGAAGGACCGGATCGATGACCACCGAATATGTGCCGCGCCTGTTCGAGCGCGACGCCGAAATCCGTATGATTGGCGAGGGGCTGCTCGCCTGCGCGCTGCCACGCGAAGCCTGGACGCATGAAGCGCATCTGGGGGCATGCCTATGGCTGCTCGCCGAGCGCTCCGACATCGATATCGATGTCGAGATCGGGCCTGTCATCCGCCGCTTCAACGCGAGCGTTGGCGGCGTCAACGACGATCATAACGGTTATCATGACAGCATCACCCGCGCCTATGTCGCGGGAGTCCGGCTGTTTCTGGCGCAGACCGTAGAGACGGGGTTGGCTGCGCGGGCCAATGCGTTGCTGCTGTCACCGATGGGGCGCCGTGACTGGCCGCTGCGTTTCTATAGCCGCGAATTGCTGTTTTCCGTGCCTGCTCGGCTGGGGTTCGTTGAGCCCGATCTGGCGCCTTTGCCTTAACGTTGAAGGCAGGCGGGCGGACCCCGGGACGAGCCCGGGGTGATGAAGAGTTACCTCTTTTTGCTCGCCACATAGGCATCGACATTTTTCGCCAGCACGTCGAGCGGGACGTTGCCGCCCTCGACGACGACATTGTTGAAGTCGCGCAGGTCATATTTTGCGCCGAGCGCCGTCTGCGCCAGTCCGCGCTGGCGGTTGATCTCGCTATGGCCGACCTTGTATCCGCACGCCTGTCCGGCCCAGCTGCAATAGCGATCGACTTCGCTCGCGACCTCGAGCGGATTCGAGCCATTTTGCTCGACGAAGAAACGGACGCCTTCTTCGCGCGTCCAGCGCTTGGCGTGGAGCCCGGTGTCGACCACCAGGCGGCAGGCGCGGAAGGCGAGCGACTGGAGATAGCCGAGGCGCCCGACCTCGAAATCATCATAGAGGCCCAGTTCGTCGGCGAGCTGCTCGGCATAGAGACCCCAGCCTTCGCTATAGGCGTTGAACGCGAGCATCGAGCGGATCAGCGGCATCTGGTTCGCATATTCGCCCTGCCATGCGTGGCCGGGGATCGCCTCGTGCATTGTCAGGTCGGGCAGCGAATATTTGCTGTGCAAATCGGTGGTGCGCAGATTGATCCAGAATTTTCCGGGAACCGACCCGTCGATCGACCCCGCCCCGCCATAGGCCGCGGGTGCGCCAGGCTCTTCAGCGAGCGGCAGGCGCTTCACCTCGACATTGCCCTTCATCAGCGTGCGGAAGGCGCGGGGCAGCTGTGCGCGGATCTTGCCGAGCCAGGTCTGGATATAGGCGACGATTTCGGCGCGCCCCGCATCATTGTCTGGAAATTTATACGCCGGATCTTTGGCGAGCGCGTTCATCCGGTCACCGACCGAGCCCTGGGTGTATCCGAGTTTCTTCAGGATCGGGTCCATCCGGCCATGGAGTTCGGCGAGTTCGCTGCGGCCCATCTGGTGGACCTCCTCGGGGGTCATGCGCGTCGTCGTCGAGGCGCGCAGCGCCCAGGCATACCACTCATCGCCGCCCGGACGCGCCCACATGCCGGCGTCCATTGTCGCCTTGCTGCGCTGTGCCTTCAGCTCCGTGAGCTGTCGTTCGAGCGCGGGGACAACCGCCCCGTGCGTGATTGTGTCGGCGCGCGGACCCCAATTGCCTGCGATCTTGCCTTCGTGCGCGCGCTTGGCGAGGCTATCGACCAGCCCGCCGCCATTCCGCGCGTCGGCGAGGCTCGCCTCCATCTGCTTGACCGCCTTGTCGATCAGGAAGGCGGGGGCAATCAGCCCCTGGCCGCCTGCGGCCTTGAGCCGGTCGGTCTCGCCGTCGAGCGCGCCCGGATAGGCGTTGAGGCGCGCCAGATAGGCTTCGGCATCGGCTGCATTTTTGACCGGATGATCGCTGTCGAGAAATTTGGGGACGTCGAGATAGGCGCCGACATTCTGGATCACGACATAGGGCGTGTTGCGCCAGCCGCCGACCGCGACGTCGCCATAGGGGAGGGCAAAGCCGTCGAGCGCAACGCCATAGGCGCTCTCGACGACCGCGAGGCTGGTGCGGGTCTTGTGGTCGAGACCCTTTGTGTCCACGGCGCGGACGCGTGCGACGTCGGCTTTCAGCGTGTCGGCAAGTGCCCGGACTCCGGCGGCCGAGCGGTCGCCGAGCTTTGCGCGCATCGCGGCGCGGGCGCCGGTGTCGATGCCGAGCGAGGTTGCGCCCTCGGGCGAATGGGCGAGGAGATTGTCGGCGACCGAGGTGAGCAGCGCCTCTGCATCCGTCGCCGCGGGAGCATGGATCGCCCATGCCTGCGCGGGAAGTGTCAGGCTGGCGGTGCCCGCGCCAAGGGCGGCGAGAGTTTGGCGGCGGCTTACGGGGGTGGAAAGGCTGTCGTGCACGTGAGCGCTCCCTTGGCGACTTTGTTTCTTCTGAAACCTGTCTGGAGCGATGCCACGAGCGGGTCAACGAAAAGGGGCGGGAAAGCCGATGCTTTCCCGCCCCCTGTCGAACATTGTCGGTGATCGTCAGTCGGTGAGGTCTGCCGGAACCGTACCGCCATTGGCGGCGAGTTCGCGCATCACCGCCTTGTGCAGCCAGATGTTCATTTCGGCGCTGCCATTGCGTTCGCCGGTGTAGCCAAGTTCCTCGGCGAGTTGTTTGCGGTTGTCGAGGCTGGGGTCGATGCCGACCAGTTTCATCAGATCGACGATCGAGCTTTGCCAGTTGAGCGGTTGGCCAGCGTTTGCGGCCTGCGCCGACAGGATCGCCACGACATCGATTTCGCTGATCGAAATATCGGGTGCCGGGGCGGGAGCTGCGGGGGCGGCGCTCGTCGCCGGGGCCGACGCGGCGGGCTCGGCGGCCACGGCCTTCTTGCCGAAGATAGCGTCCTTGATACTGCTGAAAATGCCCATGAACTTGCTCCCATCAGGTTGCGTTGCGGTCCCCGGGAATGGGGAGTCGCATCGCTGCATGCTAAAGTTACGCACAGCCAAATGACAGTAAAATGAACATCTCGTGCTTGGCCCGCGCGCTGTTATACTAACGCCGCATCGGCGCCGTTCGATCCGCGCCAGAGAGGGAGATTAGCAAATGAATCTGACCGACATCCTGGCCCAGGCGGGCGGCATCGAATCGATGGCGAAAGAACTTGGCGTGTCCCCCTCGATCGCGAAAGCGGGCGCCGACGCACTGCTCCCGGCGATCCTCGGCGGATTCAAGAAGCAGGCGCAAAGCGGTGGGATCGAGGGACTCGGCGGTCTGCTCGGCCAGCTTGGCGGCGGCGGTCTGCTCGATTCGGTGCTGGGGTCGCAGCCGACCCCGGTCGATCAGGGCAATGACGTGCTCGGTCAGATTTTCGGTTCGAAGGACGTCAGCCGCACCGTCGCGGGACAGGCGGCGGCGCAGACCGGGATCGACAGCAGCCTGCTCAAGCAGATGCTGCCGATGCTCGCGATGATGGCGGCGGGTTATATGGCCAAGCAGAGCGGCGGCCAGTCGGGTGGCGGCGGGCTGGGCGATCTGATCGGCGGCGCACTCGGCGGTGGCGGAGCGGGCGGCGGCGGTCTTGGCGGGATGCTCGGCAATGTGCTTGGCGGCGCGCTGGGCGGCGGCGCGGCGGCGCCTGCGGGCGGAGCATCCGGCGGGTTGGGCGGCCTCGCCAACATGCTCGACCTGAATGGTGACGGCAATCCGCTCGACGATATCATGGGTATGGCGAACAAGCTGCGCGGGTAAAAGCGGCGTCGTCCCCGCCTTTGCGGGGGACGACGCTGATTTTCACGCTGCCATCAGGCGGAGTTCCTGACGAAAATCCTCGTCCACCCCGATGCGGGTTCGCATCGGGGTGACGGCGCCATCGGCGTCACCGGCGCCTTCTTCGAACAAGGCGCAGTCGGCAAGGCAGCCGCGCGCGACGCTGTAGCGCTGGGCAATTTGTCCGGTGGGGCGGAAGCCGAGCTTGCGCAGCACCGTGCCCGACGCCGGATTGTCGATGAAGTGGCCGGCGGCAAGCCGCGGCATGTGCATGGCGCGGGCGATGCGGATGAGTTGGCGCCCCGCCTCGGTCGCGAAGCCGAGGCCCCAATAGGGCCGTGCGATCCAGTACCCCATTTCGAGCGCGCCTTCGGGGTCCGGCGAAATGCCGCAGCCGCCGACGAGGCGCGGGGCGCCGCCGGTGCGGGCGAAGATCAGGAAACGCGGCTGCGCCGGATCGATCGGCTTGCTCAGAAACGCCTGCGCCTCGGCCTCGCCATAGGGCCAGGGCGCGGTCGCGAGATTGCGGACGACGCTTTCTTCGCCGATCGCCCGCGCCAGTGCGGGCGCATCTTCCTGCCAGCCGGGCCGCAGCAACAGTCTTTCGGTACGCGCAAACATCTTTTCACTCCCATTTGCCTGTCGCCCTGGCGCCAGATGGTGACGCTTTGACGACAATCGATGTGGAGGGAGATGGAAGGCCCGATTTTCACGCCTGACCGCTAGTGCGCGGATTTCAGGCAAGAAAAAAGGGAGTCCGGGGGTGACCCGTCTCCCTCTTTTCGAACCTGATTTCCGCTTGCGGGCGGAAAGGACAGCTCCGGGTCATCCCTTGGTAGGACGACCCGTCAGCGATCGTCCTTATTCGGCGGCAGCGGCCATCATGTCGACCGATACATATTTGCGGCCAAGCTTGCCGTCGTGGAATCGGACGCGGCCTTCGGCGGTTGCGAAGAGCGTATGGTCCTTGCCCATGCCGACGTTGACGCCTGGATAGACGCGCGTGCCGCGCTGGCGAATAATGATGTTGCCGCCGATCACTTCCTGACCGCCGAACTTTTTCACGCCAAGGCGACGGCCGGCTGAGTCGCGACCGTTGCGCGATGAACCGCCTGCTTTTTTATGTGCCATGAGGGATGCTCCTTAAATCTGGGCCGAGCTGCGTTACCGCGCTCAGGCTTCCTTCTTGGGGGCTGCTTTTTTGGCAGCGGGCTTGGCGGGGGCTTCGGCAGCCGGAGCGGCTTCGGCCTTCGGTGCAGCTTCCTTCTTCGGCGCGGCCTTCTTGGCATCGCCGACAGCGAGGATGCGCAGCAGCGTCAGCGACTGGCGGTGGCCGTTGCGACGACGGTAGTTGTGCCGACGACGCTTCTTGAACACGATGACCTTTTCGCCGCGCGTCTGTGCGATGATCTCGGCCGAAACGGTCAGACCGTTTGCGTCCTTCACTTCGCCACCGTCACCGGCCAGCAGAATGTCGCCCAGCGACACGGTATCGCCAGCTTCACCCTCGATCTTCTCGACGGCGATCTTGTCTCCAGCGGCGACGCGATATTGCTTGCCGCCCGTGCGCACGATTGCGAACATGGTCTTCCATCCAATCAAAAAACTAAGTCACCCGCGCACCAGTCACCCGCCGAAGCTGGCGATTTTTCCGGCATGCGGGAAAGTCAGCGCCACTAGCGAGCCATGCCGTTGCTGTCAACCGCCAAATCCCGTGCTTTTTGTCCAAAAGCCCGCTGCGTGGCGGATTATCGTGCCAGCTGCCGATTCGGTACTTGCTGCCGCCTTCGCCCCCCCATATCAGAGACAGCGATGAAACGCGTTTTTCTTTTGGGCCCGCTGATCCTGGCAATGACTCCGGCGCTGTCGGCTTGTGCCGCGGCGCAGGGGGCCGATGCGCCGTCGCTCGCCAAGCGGACGGTCGAGGGGCGATTCGATGTGGCGCCGCCCGCGGTGGTCGTCGCACCGCCAGGCCCGCTTCCCGCCGACCTCGCCGGGCGACTCGCGCGCTGGGAATCGGATGCGGCGCGCGCGCAGCAGGCCTTTGCCGCCGAACGCAATTCTACCGCATCAACGGTGTCCGCCGCCGCCGGAGCGTCGGTTGCCAGCGAGCGCTGGGTCGTCGCGCAGCAGGCGATTTCGCGCCTGACCGCGGCGCGCGCGCCGCTGACCGGGGCGCTCGCCGATATCGACCGCCTCTATATCGAGCGCAGCGTCGATGAGGCGATCGACGGACTTCCCGATATTTATGCGCTGCGCGACCGGTTGGCCGATATGGCGTCGGCGCAGGATGCGGTGCTCGATGCGCTGAACGCGCAGTTGCCGGGGCGATAGGAATATCTGTCGCCCCGTCTTTTGGGGGCGATGATTACTGATTCAGCCCATGCTTTTTCAGCGCGTGGCGAATCTGATCATAGCTTAGCCCCAGCGCCTCGGCTGCGACCTTCTGGTTGAAGCGGCAGCGCGCCATGGTGTCGGACAATATTTGCCGTTCATAGGCATCGACCGCGGCGCGCAGGTCGCTGACGGTGCCGGATGGCGGCGTCGCGGCTGAACTTGGGACCGAATCGGTTGTGTGGGGTGGTGGCGCGCTGGCTTCCGCTTTGGGTAGAGGGTTGCGCGCGACGGGGCGCCACGGGCTTTCGAAGGGGTCGAAACTGAGTGCGTCGACCGGCCGTTCAGGGTCTGCCCAGCGATAGATGGCGCGTTCGATGACGTTCCGGAGTTCGCGGACATTGCCCGGCCAGTCATGCCCCTCCATCGCCGCTAACGCGCGCGGGCCGAAGCCCGGCCATTCGTCCCAGCCGAGCACCGCCGCCATGCGCTGGCCAAAATAGGTGGCGAGCACTTCAATGTCGCCTTCGCGCGCGCGCAGCGGGGGCAGGGTGATCACTTCGAACGACAGGCGATCGAGCAAGTCGGCGCGAAAGCGATTGGCGTCGACCAGCGCCGGCAGATGTTCATTGGTCGCCGCGACGATGCGGACATCGACGCGAATCGGGCGCGAGGAGCCGACGCGCGTCACCTCGCCATATTCGACCGCGCGCAGCAGGCGCTCCTGCGCGCCCATCGACATGGTGGCGAGCTCATCGAGGAACAGGGTGCCGCCGTCGGCTTCCTCGAAGCGGCCCGCACGGGTGCGCGTCGCGCCGGTGAAGGCGCCGGCTTCGTGGCCGAACAATTCCGATTCGATCAATGTCTCGGGCATCGCGGCGCAATTGAGGATGACATAGGGACGGTCCCAGCGCGTCGACAGGCGGTGGAGGCGCTCGGCGATCAATTCCTTGCCGGTGCCGCGTTCGCCGATCACCAGTACCGGACGGTCGAGCGCTGCGGCCTGGCTGGCGCGGTCAACCGCGTCCTGGAAGGTCGCCGACTGGCCGATAAACTGTGTTTCGCGCTCCATTCCCAATCATTGGCAAATTTTCCCGCTGATTGGCAAGGAAAATGCGGGTGCGGGCTTCCTCATGGCTCCAAACCGGCGCTTTTCGGGGCTGCGCGGCAATTGGCACAGCTCCTGCATAGTATCCATCGAACCGGCGCACAGCGTGCCGGCGCAGCAGAGGAAGGTTCGACCATGTCAGTGATGTTTGCCCAGGCCACCAGTTTCGCGCTCAGCGCGGCGGGAGCGCTGGCCATCCTCGTCGGCGTGATCGACCAGCCGCAAATCGCTACCAGCCTCACCGGCGCCCCCGCCGCTACGCTGGTCGATGCTGCCACGTCCCCGGCGGTCAGTCCCTTGGCCTGACCGGATCTGGTGCCGGGGCTCTCTCCCCCCTTGCCCCGCCCCGGCACCAGCCTTTCCATAACAGACAAATAGGTCTCAAGGTTTTCGACAGGAGTTTTCAAATGGGTATTTTTTCACGAACCCGCGACATCATCGCCGCCAATGTCACCGACCTGCTCGATCGGGCCGAAGACCCGGAAAAGATGATCCGCCAGATCATCTTCGAGATGAACGAAACGCTTGTCGAAGTTCGCGCCTCTGCCGCCCGCACGATCGCGGACCAGAAGGAAATGCGCCGTCATATCGCCAAGCTGGAAAGCCTGCAGGACAGCTGGAAGGAAAAGGCCGAACTCGCGCTGTCGAAGGACCGCGAAGACCTCGCCACTGCCGCGCTCGTCGAAAAGCAGAAGGCTGGCGACATGGCCGCACGGCTGAAGAGCGAAATCACGGTTCTCGACGATGCGCTCTCGGGCTATGAAGGCGATATCGCCAAGCTGCAGAAGAAGCTTTCCGAAGCGCGCACGCGCCAGTCGAGCGTCGTCAACCGGCTTGAAAGCGCCGAAAATCGCTACAAGCTGCGCGAAATGACCAATGGTGACCGCGTCGAAGATGCCTTCTCGCGCTTCGAGATCCTCGAACGCCGCGTCGATGAGGCCGAAGGTCGCGCCGATGCTCTGGGTCTGGGCTATAAAAAGTCGCTCGACGAGGAAATCGCCGAACTGCAGGCCGCCGACCAGGTCGCTGACGAGCTTGCCGCGCTGAAAGCGGCGCAGGCCAAGAAGTAAGGAGCCGGACCGATGGAAGAAATCATCATGGTTCCGATCGTCATCGGAACACTCTTCCTCGGTCTGCCCTGGCTGATCCTCCACTATATTACCAAGTGGAAACAGGCCAAGACGCTGACCGGGGAAGACGAACAACTGCTCGATGAGCTTTACGACACGGCACGCCGGCTTGAGGGCCGCCTGCACACCGTCGAACGCATCATCCGCGCCGACCATCCCGATTTCCGCCCTGCGGTGCGGAGCGACGAAGATCTGGCGCAACTCGAAAACATCACGCGGAGGAACTGAGATGTCTGCCAGTCGCACCAAATTCTACCTCGACAAACAAAACGCCAAATGGAGCGGTGTATGCTCGGGGATCGCGGACTATAGCGGAGTCGATGTCCTCTGGGTCCGGGTCGGCGCAGTCCTCCTGACCTTGATGGGGGGCTTTCCCTGGACGCTGATCGCTTACTGGGTCGTCGCCTGGATGGGCACGCCCAAGCCGTTCGCCCTCTACGGATCGAACGAGGAAGCGAAATTCTGGCAGGGCGTGCGATCGAACCCGACCGCGTCGACCCGCGACATCAAGTCCCGCTTCCGCGACATCGACCGTCGGCTCGCCGACATCGAACAATATTATACCAGCCACAACCGCCGCCTCGCCGACGAAATCGAGGCGCTCCGTTAATCGGGCGCCGACGGACCGAGGGCGGTTGAAGGGCAACAGGGAGAAAGAAGATGAGCTGGGGTGGTCCCACCTTTGTGATCGCGATCATCGCACTGTCGATCGGCGGCTGGATGTTCACGACATGGATCCGTGCAAAGCATGGCTATCCGATCGAAAATGAATGGGGCGGCACGGTTCATCGAACCGACGCCGACGCTGATCGAAAAATCGCGCTGCTGACCGACGACAATGCCAAGCTCGCAGACAAAATCGGTCGGCTGGAGGATCGGATTTCGGTACTCGAACGCATCGCGACTGACACCAACGGTCAGGCGGCGCAACTCGCCGACCAGATCGACCGGCTGCGCTGAGAGGGAAAAATATCATGAATGCCAGCGACATACTCAGCACCATCTCACCCGCGGCCGTCATCATCGCGCTTCTCGCGATCGGCGGCTGGGTCTTCACCACCTGGCTGCGCGTCAAGAACGGCTATCCGCTCGATGGCGCATGGGGCCAGGCGGTCTACCCCAAGACCAGCGACGAGGCGATGGAACGCGTCAAGCTGATCAGTCAGGAAAACGCCCAGCTGCGCGCCGAACTGGGTTCGGTGAAGGATCGCCTCGCGGTGGTCGAGCGCATCGTCACCGATGAAGCCGGCCGGCTGAGCCACGAGATCGAGGCGCTGCGGCGCCCGTCCAATTGAGGGGGCAAAATCATGGGTGACGAAATCTGGATACTGATCCCGCTGGCGCCCTTCCTCCTCGCGGGCTTCATCTTCTGGTCGAAACATCAGCAGAAGATGATCGAGAAACAGTCGGAAATGACCGCCGAGAAAGCCGCCCAATATGCGGCGCACACCGAACGGCTGGAGGCGCGGGTCCGCGTTCTGGAGCGGATCGTGACCGACCGTGGCATCGATGTAGCCGACGAAATTGAAAAGCTGCGCGACGCGCCGCTGAACTAAAACAGGAATACGGAAAGGATCTTCCCCATGGGCCCATTTGAAATGGTTGTCGGCATCGTTCTGATCGTGACGATCGGCAGCATTGTCCGTGCCAAGCACGGCATCCGCCGCGACCCCAAGGGCGGCGACTATCTGGTCGCTCAGGACAATGGAGAAACCAAGGCGCTGCAGACCGAAATCCGCGCGCTGAAGGAACGCATTCAGGTGCTCGAACGCATCGCCACCGACCATAACCGCGCCGCCAGCCTCGACGAAGAAATCGAAAAGCTGCGCGACCGCTCTGTCCCCTGATATGTGACGAAGAAGGAGCCGAACCATGGCCGCCATCACTTCCGATCTTGCGACCAACCTTGTCCCCGCCGCTGTCGCGTTGGTCGCGCTGACCATCATGAGCCTGGTCGCGTTGCGCGGCTGGCGCGACTGGATTCAGCTGAAGCGCGATGAACTCGCCGCCGGGCATGGCGCCCAGCACGACGCCGCCGTCCCGCACGCCGGATCGCGGATCGAAATCGCCGACCTCAAGGAACGGCTGCGCAAGCTCGAGGCGATCGCTGCGGGGGTTGATCTTTAGGGCCGTCGCCCCCGCGCAGGCGGGGGCTGCTGGCAGCCTTGGACCGCCGCGCCGCTACATGCCGACTGCGGCCCTTGCCTTCGCAGGGGCGACGGAATTGGGGAAGGGGGCCCCGCACCCCTTTCAACCCTCCCCAAAATCTGCCAGTGCCGCGCTCATGCGCAGCCTCACCGACATTTTCGACGAATATGACTTCCTCGACGGCGACGATCGTTATCGCCTGCTGATCGAGCTCGGCCGCACGCTCGAGCCGATGCCCGATGCGCTGAAGACCGACGCGACCTTGGTGCGCGGTTGTTCGGCGAGCGTCTGGGTTTATCCCGTTCCGCGCGATGATGGCGCGCTCCACTTCCTTGCCGACAGCAATGCCGCGATCACCAAGGGGATCGTCGCGCTGGTGCTGTCCGCGGTGCAGGACAAGCCCGCGGCCGAAGTGGCGGACATGGACGTTGCGGCGGCGCTCGCGCCCTTTGAGCTCACGCGCCAGCTGTCGTCGAACCGGACGCAGGGCGTCCCCAATATGATCGCGCTGGTGCAGGACACTGCGCGCCGCATCGCCGCGGGCTGACTTCGGTTAGCGCTGCGTACGCCGCCAACGCATTTCCATTCGGGCATGAAAAAGGGCGCGGAAGTCACCTCCCGCGCCCTTTTCCTTTGTCTGGCTACGATCAGAATTCGTAGGAGATGCCCACCTTCAGGCGCCACACCGACGACGACACGTTGATCTGGTTGTCGCTGGCAATGTTGTTCAGGCCGTTGAAGCCCGAGATTACATAGCGGCCTTGGTTGTCGACAGCCTGAACTGCCGCAATGGCGCCCGAGTTGGCCGACGCGCGTCCTGCGGTAGCGATATCCTGCAGCCCTGCGAACTGGCGCCGCCGCTGCACATTCCAGTCATTGTCGAGGAAGTTCAGCAGATTGTCCATCATCGCATAGACTTTCAGCTTGTCCCGCTTGCCGAACAGGCGGCCCGGACCCGGGATTTCCTGCGAGAAGCTGAGGTCGACGTCGAAATACCAGTCGTTCGAGCAGGTGTTACGCGGAATGCTCTTGCCGCGATATTTGTTCGCGCACTTCAGGCTTGAAATATAGCCGTCGAGATCGGCCGCATTCTGCGCTGCCGTGCGAAGCACCGCGCCCGCCGAATTCAGCGTGTCGAGGAACACGACATTCGGATCGTTCGGACCGGTCGGGATATAGGCAAGCGCATTTTCAAAGCCCGATGCACTGTCATTGAATTCGCCGCCACCGGTGAAGGTCAGGCTGTACGGACGACCCGAGCGGGCGACGAAGGTCACTGCAAGACGCGTCGACAGATCGTCGAAGAATTCCTCGCGGAAGGCGAGGCGCGATGAGATATTGTGCTTGCTGCTGTAGAAGCCGCGCGACGCCGCGGGGTTCTGCCGATCGAAGGCCGCCAGATTGTCATAGTTCGATCCGGCGGTCGAATTATACATGCTGCGGCGATCCTGCGCATCGGTGTAGCTGTAACCGATGTTGAAATCTACATTGCCATTCTGCGTAAACAGCCCGCCGTCGAAGGTCTTTGACAGGATGAATGAAGCGTTGTGGCTGCGGAAGCCGGGGCCGTTGGTCAGCTGTAGTTCGTCATCGCGGTTGGTTGCAGGGCTAAAGCAGCTTGCCGTTACCCCCGAGTATACGGGCCCCGGATTCAAACCAACCAATTCTGCAGGGCAGTTCGCTGCGTTCGGATCGATCGACGCATAAATCGGACGGCCATCAATCGTGTAGCCATTGAGACCTTTGGTGATGTTGGGCGTCTGCGACAGATCGACAAGCGTGAACGGGTTGCGATATTTGCTGTAGATATAATCGAGATTCATGAACCAGCCGCTGAAGAAGCCCGTTTCAGCGAAGTTTAGCTGCGATGTGAAGCCGATGTTGGCGCGCAGAACTGACGGCATCTTGATGTTGGGGCTGATCGACTGAGTATCGCCTTCGCCGCGGGCAGCAGCAGCTGAGCCAGCCGTCATGAGGCAAGTGGGCAAGCCGGTAAATTGACCGTTGCTGAGCACGCTGATCTGGCCGGTCGGGCAATAATTCTTGCCTGTATCCGCACCCGAGAAGCCGCGGCCATCATTCTGGAAGGCGTTGCCGAACCAGACGAGCGGATCGCCGCCTGAGAAGATGCCAACGCCCGCGGTCAGCTTCGGCCGGCCGAACACGGCGAAATCGTCCATGTCATAGGTCATGGCAAGGCGCGGCATGACGATCGGGTCGAGGTTGCTGAAGCCGGTTGTGTTCGAGAAGCCGTAGCGCTGCTGGAACAGGGCGTTGGCCTTAGGCTGGCCACCCGAATACCAGTCGGCACGCACGCCGACCACTGCGTTCAGGCGATCGGTGATTTCCCAATCATCCTGCGCGAAGATCGAATAGGTCGTGCGTTTGAAGGCCGCCGCGGCGTCGCGGATGTCGCCGGTCGCGGTGAAATTGCCTTCGGCGCCGACGGCGGTCCCGTTCGCAATCTGGGTTGCGGTTGGGTTGGTCGTCGAGCCGGGTGAAAGGAGACCCGCGCGCAAATCGGCAATATTCTTGAAATAGAGCGTGCCGGTGGCGTTCTGGACGAACAGGTTGAACAGATCGGCCCGGTTCATTTCGAAGCCGACCTTCAACTGATGGGCACCCGCGTCGAGCTTGGCGACAGCGCGATAGGCGTCGATCTGCGTGCGCAGGTCGTTCGCGCCACGCGAGAAACCGGGACCCGCGAGAACCTGTCCCCGGTTGCCGGCTCCGTCATCGACACCGACGATGATGCGGGTGATCGGATTGTCCGATTGCGCTTCGCCGCCGCCGATCGGATCCTGGCGATCCGTAACCTTCGAGCGCGAATAACGCAGTTCGGTCGAGAAATTGTCGGTCCACTGCGAATAGAGGCGGCCCGAATAATAATCCGACTTGGTGCCGCTCAGATAGAAGGTGTTGGCGCCGGTAACGCGCGGGTTGCTCGCCGAAGTGCTGAAATCGTCGGGACGGACCGTGCTTTCCTCGAGCCGCTGATAGGTGAGTTCGAGACGGTGGTCGTCGTTGATATGCCAGTCGAGACGGCCGAAATAGCGGTCGTTCTTGAACGGACGGCTGCGGACCAGCGGGCCGGTTTCGATGCCGTAGACGCTGCTCAGAACCTCGGAAACTTCGTTAAAGGCTGCGAGCGGAACGCCCTTGAGTTCGTTCGCATACTCTGCGCCCGCCGGACCGTCGTCCTGCGACTGGCCGGCTTCATGATGTTCATAGGCGCCGAAGAAGAAGAGGCGGTCCTTGATGATCGGCGCGCCGGCCGAGATACCCCAGCGCTTTTCTGCTTCGACCGGAGCCACGGGCTGGCCTGCAACATTGTCGCCGCGCATGCCGTTGTCGGAGTACTCGAAGAAGCCGCCGAATTTATAGTCGTTGGTCCCCGACTTGGTCACGACGTTGATCGCGCAGCCGGTGAAGGAGCCATAGTCGACGTCGAACGGTGCGAACTGGACCTGCGTTTCGCGAACCGCGTCATAGGGGATCGGGGTCGAACTGCGCGAGGAGAAGCCGGTGTCGTTCAGGCCGTAAACGTCGCCCTGGCTGATGCCGTCGACGGTAAAAGAGTTGCCGCGATCATTGCCGCCGAGGCACGAAATGCGGTCCTGACCCGAGCCGCCGTCATCGCGGTCGAGGCTGACGCGTGGGTCGAGGCGGAGGATGTCGCGGACGTCGCGGTTGAACGACGGTGCGCTCGCAAGTACTTCGGTGCTGAAGCTGGTGCCCGGGCCGACTTCGAGCTGGGTGACGCGGACGCGGCTGCCAGTGACGACGATTTCGCCGCCGCCCGATGCGAGCGCGAAGGTGAGTTCGGTGTTGCCCTGCAGCGAGGTATAGACGTCCTGGATCGTCTGACCTTCAAAGCTGTCGGCGTTGACGGCGATCGTGTACGGGCCGCCCGTGGTGAGGCCGGTCGTCGTGAAGCGGCCGTCGGTGCCCGTGGTGATCGTGCGCGCCGAGCCGGTACGGGTGTCGGTGACGACGACGGTTGCGCCGCCGATCGCGGCGCCGCTGTCGTCCTTGACCTGGCCCTGGATGCCGGTGGTGATCTGCTGCGCTTGCGCCGGCGCCGCGATGACGGTCGCGACGCTGATAGCCATCAGGCTAGCGGCGATCGAATAACGAAGTTTCATGTCAGGATGTCCCCTATTTTTAGCGTCTGGCAGGCGCGGCAAATGGGGCGCGCTTGACCTGCGAGCGCCCCTGACGCCCGCATGTGGCACGATTGTGACAGCAAATGTGACAGTGCAAGCCGCGAGGGGGCCTGCGGTCAGTTCGGCGGCAGGAAAGCGCGAATTTGCGTCGCGGCCCGGGAGTTATCCACAGGCCGCGATGCGTTTTTTCCCGCAACTGTTGCTGCAATGCAACATAGTGGCCCCGAAGAAGGGGCGGAGTCGCGCCGCCGGCGCGACTCGGAGTACAGCAGTCAGGAAATCAGGCGGCGTCGCCCGCGGCTTCCTTCGCCTTGTCGGCATAGACGCGCACCGGGTCCTTGCGGCCCTCGACGACATCCTTGTCGACGACGATCTCGACGACATCGGTGAGGTCGGGAAGGTCGAACATCGTGTCGAGCAGGATCGCCTCGACGATCGAGCGGAGGCCACGCGCGCCGGTCTTGCGTTCGATCGCCTTTTTGGCGACCGCGACCAGCGCATCGTCGGTGAAGGTCAGCACGACCTCCTCCAGATCGAACAGCTTGCGATACTGCTTGACCAGTGCGTTCTTCGGCTCGCCCAAAATCTTGACCAGCGCGTCGATGTCGAGATCCTCGAGCGTCGCGATGACGGGCAGGCGGCCGACGAATTCGGGAATCAGGCCGAATTTCAGCAGATCCTCGGGCTCGATATTCTTCAGCACTTCGCCCATGCGGCGTTCGTCGGGACCGGCGACATGCGCGCCGAAACCGATCGACTTGCCCTGCAAGCGGTCGCCGATAATCTTTTCGAGGCCGCTGAACGCGCCGCCCGCGATGAACAGGATGTTGGTCGTATCGACCTGAAGGAATTCCTGCTGCGGATGCTTGCGCCCGCCCTGCGGCGGAACGCTCGCGGTCGTGCCTTCCATCAGTTTCAGAAGGGCTTGCTGCACGCCTTCGCCCGACACGTCGCGGGTGATCGACGGGTTCTCCGCCTTGCGGCTGATCTTGTCGATTTCGTCGATATAGACGATGCCGCGCTGCGCCTTTTCGACATTATAGTCGGACGATTGCAGCAGCTTCAGAATGATATTCTCGACATCCTCGCCGACATAGCCGGCCTCGGTCAGCGTCGTCGCGTCGGCCATGGTGAACGGCACGTCGAGGAAGCGCGCGAGGGTCTGGGCGAGCAGGGTCTTGCCGCTGCCGGTCGGGCCGACGAGCAATATGTTCGACTTCGCCAGTTCGACGTCATCACCGCGGCCGCTGTTCGCGAGGCGTTTGTAATGATTGTGCACGGCGACCGACAGCACGCGCTTGGCGACATTCTGGCCGATCACATAGGCGTCGAGATGCTGGCAGATTTCCAGCGGAGTCGGCACGGCGCCATCCTTGCGCGCGGCGATGCCGCCTTTAATCTCTTCGCGGATGATGTCGTTGCACAGTTCAACGCATTCGTCACAGATGAACACGGTCGGCCCGGCAATCAGCTTGCGGACTTCGTGCTGCGACTTGCCGCAGAAGGAGCAGTAAAGGGTGCTCTTGCTGTCCGAGCCGCTTAGTTTCGTCATATATATTCCTCTGGCGGGCGCCAAAAGGGCGCTGCCGCGTTCATCCTAGCCCGCGGTCACCCAATTACAATATGGCAATTGGGTGACATGGGGACAATGTCTGCCTGACAGGGGGCGGTAAATATGGCGTCAAGAAACGCGCTGGCCGTCCCCCGGCCGGGCAGAAAAATCAGGGCGTCGGGCCTTCGCTGACATCCTTGGGCGCGTCGGTATCGGTGACACCCGGGCGGCGGTCATAAACCTGATCGACAAGGCCGAATTCCTTGGCTTCGTCGGCTTCGAGGAAGGTGTCGCGGTCCATCGCCTTTTCAATCTCTTTCAGCGACTTGCCGGTATATTTGACATAGAGATCATTCATCCGCTTGCGGATGCGCAGGATTTCGCGCGCCTGGATTTCAATGTCCGACGCCATGCCGCGCGCGCCGCCCGAGGGCTGATGCACCATCACGCGAGCGTTGGTCAGCGCGACGCGCATACCGGGTTCGCCCGCGGCGAGCAGGAAGCTGCCCATCGACGCTGCCTGGCCGATGCACACCGTGCCGACGCGCGGACGAATATATTGCATCGTGTCGTGAATCGCCATGCCCGCCGTGACGACTCCGCCCGGCGAGTTGATGTACATCCAGATGTCCTTCTTCGGATTCTCCGATTCGAGGAACAGCAGCTGGGCGGTGATCAGCGAGGCCATATTATCCTCGACCTCGCCGGTGACGAAGATGATCCGTTCACGCAGCAGGCGAGAGAAAATGTCAAAGCTGCGTTCGCCGCGGCTCGTCTGTTCGACGACTACGGGTACCAGCGCACTCAGCGGATCGATCATCTGTATTTCGTCCTTCATTATTGGAGCGCCGCGCCGAGAACCGGCTGGCTGGCCCCTCCGCCATCCTACATCGTCGCCAACCGGAATGGTTTCAAGGGGGCAAAAAAGAAGGGGCGGGAAAGTCCCGCCCCGTTTTATGTCAGTCGCCTTCGCCGGGTTCGGGCGAGAAGAGCGTCTCGAACTTGTTCTCGACCCCCTTAAACTCGTCGGCGTCGGCGGGGCTGTCCTTCTTCACCGTGATGTTCGGCCATTCGGCGCTGAACTTGGTGTTCACTTCCAGCCATTTTTCGAGGCCGCTTTCGGTGTCGGGCAGGATCGCCTCGGCCGGACATTCGGGTTCGCAAACGCCGCAATCGATGCATTCATTGGGGTTGATGACGAGCATATTCTCGCCCTCATAGAAGCAGTCGACGGGGCAAACCTCGACACAATCCATATATTTGCACCGGACACAGGCATCGGTGACGACATAGGTCATGGGTATAGGCTCCCTTGGTCGGCGGCCCCCAGGCCGCCCGAAATTGCGATTCTTCGCCTCCTATGCCGCACGGCGGCGACGCGTCAACGCTTTGCTACAGTTGCGAATCACTCTCATTGCATAGGATGGCGCCCACGCTTTTGCGCCACAGCATTTTCTGGGGGGCTGATAGCGGAAGTGACAGCGGCCGGGGCGTTCGCGTCAAGACGGGCATAGCAGGCCTGCGCTTCGCTTGGCGGGCCGCGGCGCATGGGTAACGCGAGCAGGCGCACAACCTCAATATGTTCACCGACCGGCAGCACGAGAGTCTGCCCGACATGGACCGCGCAGGACGAGCGGGTGACGCGCCGCCCGTCGAGCCGAATATGCCCTGCGGCGACGATGGCCTGGGCGATGCTGCGCGAGCGCGCGAAGCGCAGATACCAGAGCAGCTTGTCGAGCCGGATGCTTCCCGCGGCGCCCGGGCTGGCCATTAATCCTCGCGCGCGCTCGCGAGGAGCGCGGCAAGCCCGGCAAACGGGCTGTTCGGCGATGGACCCCGGCGTGGTGGACGATCGCGTTCGGGTGGGCGTGGTGCGGGCCGGTCCGATTTGGTCGCCGGCCCTTTGCCCCGCTTTGCTGGCGGCCGTGCCGTATGACCATTCGTGCTGGGGGTTGTCCCCTTGGCATTCCCGCCATTTTTGTTGCCATGTTTGCGGCGCGGGCGCTTCTCGGCGCTCTTGCGCCCCGACCAGCGCCAGCGTTCGAGCGCAGGTTCGCCGATGGTGCGAAAGCCGAAGCTTTGCAGCAGCGCGCGTCGAGCTTCCGCGTCGAGCCCCAGCGAGGTCGCGAGCGCAGGATCGATCGCAAAGCCCGGCGGCGCGGCGGCGGGGAGGCCGTTCCCGCTTTCTTCGGGCAGGTCCGGTTCAAGGTCATGATGCGGGTCGGCGCCGGCGATCGGGGCGGGCGGCGGGGCTGCCGCCTGCAGCCGCGCGGCATGCGCCTGGCGTGCCAACTTCTCGGCCATGTCGATCCGCAGCCAGCCGGCCCCGCAGCGGCGGAACCCCGCGATGCCGAGGGCGATTCCCGCGCCCTCCTTTTGCCACACCGCGCCGTGCGGGGGCAGCGCGGCGATCGTGCCGCCCTGTTGCGCCGCGATCAGCGCGGCGCGCCAGCGCACCGCTTCGGGTTTGAGCAATTGCGGGTGGAACAGGTCGAGCGAGCCGATGGTGAGCCCGAGCTTGCGAAGCTGCGGACGTTCCTCGGCCGCCATGACCGAAAGCTGTTCATCGACCGCGGCACGCGCGACGAGCCCGCTGCCGTCGACCAGTGCGGCGAGCAGCGCGCGAACGCGCGGCGGGGTGAAAAGATCGCCCGCGGCTTCGCCCATTGCGGCGAGCGGTCCGGCGTGGCGCGCGAGCTGTTGGGCGACATATTGCTGCAATCGTTCGATAATCGCCTGAACCTGCTGGGGCTCGAGCCTGCGCAGCGACGGGTCGATCAGGATCGCCGGCTGAACCAGCGTCGGTCCGCGGCCGAGCGTCGCGACGACATGGCCGTGCCATGCGAGGCGTGGCGGCGTCCCGGCCTCGCTGACCAGCGCCAGTGCATTGTCGTCGCCTTCGGCCAGTGCAGTCGCGCGCCGTGCGAGTTCGGCGCGCAGATGCTTCTCGGCGGCGGCGAGCAGCATCTTGTGGTCGCTCGCGCGCGCCACCGGGTCGACCTTGAACTGAAAGCCCTTGAGCGTTCCGATCGGTTCGCCATCGACCGCAACGGTGCCGTCGGCGGCGACCGCGACCGGCAGCGCGGCGTGGCGTTGCCCGGCGTCGCGAAGCAGCAGCGCGAGGCGACGGTCGACGAAGCGCTGTGCGAGCGCGGCATGCAGCGCGTCGGACAGCCGCGATTCGAGATCCTGCGTCTGTTCGGTCCAGCCCGCGGCGCCCGCGATCCAGTCGCCGCGCTGGGCGATGAAGCAGAGCGTGCGGACCGCGGCGATGCGGCTCGCGAGCTGGTCGATATCGCCCTCGACGTCGTTCAGCCTGGCAAGTTTGCGGGCATACCAGTCGGGATCGATCATCCCGTCGCCGTTGGTGCGCCATTGCCACAGCTTCAGCACGGTGCGGCTGTGATGTTCGGCGCCCAATTGTTCGAAATCGGGAAGGCCGCAGACGTCCCAGAGGCGCTGGACGGCGTCGAAATCGCCGCCGCGCGCGCGGACTTCAAGGTCGCCCGCCAGATGTTTGAGTACGGCGATATCGACCGCTTCGGGCGCCGGGCGCAACGACGGGTCCGACGGCGGCCGCGCAAGATCGGACAGCAGTTGGTCGAGTGAGCCGAAGCCCGGGGTCGGATTGCGCCAGAACAGGCTGGCGAGCGGCGGGAAATGATGCCCCTCGATCGCGGCAATTTCCTCGGGCGTGAAGCCGCCTTGCGGCAGGCCGACGGTGCCGAAGCTGCCATCCTGCTGGTGCCGCCCGGCGCGCCCGGCGATCTGCGCCATTTCCGAAACGGTCAGCCGCCGCAGCCGCCGCCCGTCGAATTTCTGCAGGCTCGCGAAGGCGACGTGCTGGACGTCGAGATTGAGCCCCATGCCGATCGCGTCGGTGGCGACAAGATAGTCGACCTCGCCCGCCTCGAACATCGCGACCTGCGAATTGCGCGTCTTGGGGCTGAGCGCTCCCATCACCACTGCGGCGCCGCCAGAGAAACGACGCAGCATTTCGGCGATCGCGTAAACCTCCTCGGCCGAAAAGGCGACGATGGCCGAGCGTTTGGGTAGCCGCGACAGTTTCGACGACCCCGCATAGCTGAGGGTCGAAAAGCGCGGACGGGTGACGATGTCCGCCTCGGGCACCAGTTTGCGCACAAGGCCCTTGATGCTGGCGGAGCCGAGGATCATCGTTTCCTCGCGGCCGCGCGCGCGCAGCAGGCGGTCGGTGAAGACATGGCCGCGTTCGGGGTCGGCGCCCAACTGCGCTTCGTCGATCCCGACAAAGGCGACATCGCGTTCGATGGGCAGCGCCTCCATCGTGCCGAGCAGATAGCGCGCTTGCGTCGGCATGATCCGCTCTTCGCCCGTGACGAGCGCCACCTGCGCGGGGCCCTTGATCGCGACGACGCGATCGTAAACCTCGCGCGCCAACAGGCGCAGCGGAAAGCCGATCATCCCGCTGCTATGAGCGGTCAGACGCTCGACCGCCAAATGGGTTTTGCCGGTGTTGGTGGGGCCAAGGACGGCCTTGACCGGGTGGGGTGAGGGAGGTGACATTGTCTTGCCGCTACGCTGGCATGGCGGGCGGCGGCGCGCAACAGGCGATCGCTCCACGGCGGCGGAAAGGCGAAATTTTTACTGCATCTTGTGTCGGGAGCTGCGTCGCGTCCCGGGCCCGACACGGCTTGCCGCAAGGGCAAATTCCTCAGGTCCCGTTAAATTGACTTTAACGGCCTTTGTTTACAGATATTGTCACGGAAACATCATCGGCGGCGCTCGCGAGGGGCGGGTCGCCGAATGGGGGTCGCACTTTTTGCTCCAGCGTCACGAACCCATTGCGGGAATGTCGGGCAATATGGCCGCGCTCGCCATGTCGCAGGCGATTTCGCTTGGTCGCGCCGACGGCAATGCCGAAGCCGGGCCGTCGTGGCGCGAATGGCTGGCCCAGATCGACCTCGTTCCCGACCTGGGCGATCATATTGGTTCGGCAATCTGGTGGCGGGGGCTCGCGACATTAACTTTGCTCTGCGGGGCGGCGATCGCGACTTTTCCGGGCATCCAGCCGATCGCAGTCGGCGGCGCGCCTGCACTCGACACCGCCGATTTCAACGAAGCGCGCGGGCAGATGATCGTGCCGCAGGCGCTGGGCGGCGACACCGGACGGCATATGGCGGCAACCGATGCAGTGCGCCCGCTCACCCAGACTCCTGAACGGCCGCAGATCGAACTCACCGCTACCCTGGGCAGCGGCGACAGTTTTGCGCGCCTGCTCGAACGCTCAGGTGTCGGCAGCAGCGAGGCGCAGGCGCTGGCAAACCAGGTGTCGGGGGCGGTTCCGCTGGCCGACATCGCGGCCGGAACGCGCATCGACCTGATCCTCGGTCGCCGGGCTGCGCGCACGATGCCGCGCCCCGTCGAAGCCCTCGCAATGCGTGCGCGCTTCGACCTTCGTATCGAAATGGAACGTGAAGGCGGGCGATTGGTGATGCGGCGCATCCCGATCGCGGTCGATACGACGCCGCTGCGGATTCGCGGACGCGTCGGCGACAGCCTGTACCGTTCGGCGCGCGCCGCCGGGGCGCCGCCCGAAGCGATTCAATCCTATCTGCGCGTTATCGGCAAACAGATTTCGATCGGCCGCGACATGCGCGCCAATGACGAGTTTGATATCGTCGTTGATTATCGCCGCGCCGAAACCGGCGAGAGCGAAACGGGCAAGCTGCTCTATGCCGGCCTGATTCGCGGCGGGCAGCCGAAACTGTCGATGCTCGAATGGCAGAAGGACGGCCGCAGCCAGTGGTTCGAGGCGTCGGGCGTCGGTGAGCAGCGCGGCGGCATGGCACGGCCGAGCAACGGGCGCGTTACCTCGACCTTCGGTATGCGGCGTCACCCGATCCTGGGCTATCGCCGCATGCACAGCGGGATGGATTTCGGCGGCGGCTATGGTTCGCCCATATATGCAGTGACCGACGGCGTGGTGACGATCGCCGGGCGGCATGGCGGTTTCGGCAATTATGTGAAGCTCGCCCACGGCGGCGGCCTCGGCACCGGTTATGGCCATATGAGCCGCATCGCGGTGCGTCCGGGGCAGCGCGTTACGCGCGGGCAGGTGATCGGATATATTGGTTCGACCGGGCTTTCGACCGGTCCGCACCTTCACTACGAACTCTATCGCAACGGCCATGCGGTGAACCCCGCGTCGGTGACCTTCGTCACCCGCGCGGCGCTGGAGGGCAAGGAGCTTGCCGCTTTCCGCGCCCGTATCCGTTCGATGACGTCGATTGTGCCCGGGGCGGCGCTGACGCCGATCGCACCGCGGCAGATCGAAGGGCCGAAGCTCGGCTCGCTCGCCGATGTCGCGTCGAAACGGGCTGACGGCGGGCTGTGACGGTTTCATCCCCTCCCGCATGCGGGAGAGGGGGGCGGTCCAATATCCATTTGCCCTCGGTCGCCGCGCGGCTATGCACGCTGCATGACTCATGCTGCCTTTCCCGACCTGCGCCTCCGCCGCACCCGTCGTACCGGCTGGAGCCGCGCGATGGTGCGCGAGACCCAGCTTTCGCCCGCGAACCTCATCTGGCCGCTGTTCGTCTGTCCCGGTTCGGGGAGTGAGGAGCCGATCGCCAGCCTGCCCGGCGTCTCGCGCTGGTCGGTCGATCAGATCGTGCTGCGTGCGAAGGATGCGGTCGCGGCGGGCATCCCCTGTCTTGCGCTCTTCCCCTATACCGAGCCCGACCGGCGTAGTCCCGATGGCGCCGAGGCGCTCAATCCCGACAATCTGATGTGCCGCGCGGTCGCCGCGATCAAGGATGCGCTGGGCGACGATATCGGCGTCCTCACCGACGTCGCGCTCGATCCCTATACCAGCCATGGGCAGGACGGGCTGATCGACGATGCGGGCTATGTTCTCAACGACGAAACCGTCGCGGTGCTGGTCGGTCAGGCGCTCAATCAGGCGCGCGCCGGGGCCGACATTATCGCGCCCAGCGACATGATGGACGGCCGCATCGGCGCGATCCGGCAGGCGCTGGAGGCCGAAGGCTTCGGCCATATCCAGATCATGAGCTACGCCGCCAAATATGCGTCGGCCTTTTATGGTCCTTTCCGCGATGCCGTCGGCTCACGCGGACTGTTGAAGGGCGACAAGAAAACCTATCAGATGGACCCTGCCAACGCCGAAGAGGCGCTGCGGGAAGTCGCGCAGGACCTGACCGAAGGCGCCGACAGCGTGATGGTGAAGCCCGGTCTGCCCTATCTCGACATCGTTGCGGCGGTGAAGGCGAATTTCGCGGTGCCCGTCTATGCCTATCAGGTGTCGGGCGAATATGCGATGATCGAGGCCGCCGCGGCGGCCGGCGCGGGCGACCGCGACGCGCTCGTCCTTGAAACCCTGCTCGCGTTCCGGCGTGCCGGGGCGTCGGGGGTTTTGAGCTATCATGCACTGCATGCCGCGCGTCTTCTGACGGCATGATCAGGACTGAACGGCTGACCATGCGATCGTGGCGCGACGACGATGTTGTGCCCTTTCAGGCGATTTGCAGCGACCCGGAGGTCATGGCGACCCTCGGCCCGCCGCTTGATATGGACGCAACCGCCGCGCGGATCGCCTGGATGCGGGGGCATGAGGCCGAGCATGGCCATTGCTTCTGGGCCCTCGAACGTCAAAGCGACGCGCGATTGATCGGCTGGTGCGGTGTGATCCGTGGCGATATCGCACCTGTCGCGGACAAGGTCGAGATCGGCTGGCGGCTGGCGCGCGACTGCTGGGGGGCAGGCTTCGCCAGCGAGGCGGCACGCGGCGCGGCTGCATGGGCGTTCGCGAACCTGCCCGACGATGAAATCCGGGCCATCACCTGGCAGGACAATGTGCGTAGCCGTGCGGTGATGGAGCGGCTGGGCATGCAATATTGCGCCGAGCTTGATTTCGATCATCCGAAGCTTGCCGAAGATGATCCGCTGCGCCCGCACGTCACCTATTCCTTATCACGCCTGGCATGGGAAACCGTATGACCGCTAATGCATCGCCGCGCCGCTGGCTGTTCGTCCTGACGATCCTTGTCGGCAGTTTCCTGCTTTTCCTCGTCCAGCCGATGGTGGCGCGGATGGTGCTGCCCAAATTGGGCGGCGCGCCTGCGGTTTGGAACAGCGCGATGCTGGTCTATCAGGCGTTGCTGCTCGGCGGCTATGCCTATGCCCATTGGCTCGGGCGTTTTCAGATACGGCGCCAGGCGGCGATCCATGTCGCGCTGCTCGTCGCCGCGGCGCTGTGGCTGCCGATCGGCATCGCCAACATCGCGCCGCCCGCACCGGGGCAAGAGGCTTTGTGGGTGCCCCTGCTCCTGATCGCGTCGATCGGGCCGGTCTTTTTCGTCGTTGCGGCACAGGCGCCGTTGATGCAGCGCTGGTTCGCCGCCGACACCCGCGCGGGCGACCCCTATATTCTTTATGCGGCGTCGAACCTCGGCAGCTTTGCCGGGCTGATCAGCTATCCCGCGCTCGTCGAACCGGCGCTGCCGCTCGCGGCGCAAAGCTGGGGCTGGACCGCGGGCTATGCGTTGCTCGTCGCGCTGGTCGCGATCAGCGCGGCGGCACGCTGGCGGGCCGGAGGCGAGGCTGTCGGTGCCGAGGCGGTGGCGGATGGCGAGGCGCGCCCGGCGCTGCGGCGCCAGATTCACTGGCTGCTGATCGCCGCTGTGCCATCGGGGCTGATGCTGTCGACGACGACGCATCTCACCACCGATATCGTCGCAATGCCGCTGCTCTGGGTGTTGCCGCTCGGCCTGTATCTGCTGAGCTTCGTGATCGCCTTTTCAACGATGGACCGGCTGGTCCAGACTATCACCGTCGTTGCGCCGGCCGGTCTCCTGTCGGTGGGCGGACTGTCGCTGCTGAGTTCGGGTGGCGGATCGATGATGATCGCGCTTTCCAGCCTCGCGATGCTGTTTCTCGTCGCGACCGCGCTGCACGGCTATCTCTATCATCTGCGGCCCGCACCGCGATATCTGACGCTTTTTTACTTGATCATGTCGGCGGGCGGGGTGCTCGGCGGCTTGTTCGCCGCGCTGTTCGCGCCGCTGGTCTTCGACTGGGTTTACGAACATCCGCTGCTCGTTCTGGCGTCGGCGATGCTGCTGCCATTGCCGGCCTTGTTTCCGTGGGACCAATGGCTGGGGTTGAAGCCCCGGGCGGCGCGATGGACGGCGGCACTGCTCGTTGCGGTGGCGGCCTTTGCCTGCTGGAAAATGGTCGATGGCTGGACCGGCGTGGTGGCCGATGTGAAGTGGTGGGGAATCGTCATTTTCGCAATCGGCTTGCTGGTCATCGGCTGGCGCTGGGCCTTTGTGCCGGTTTTCGCGCTGCTGATGCTGGGCGTTGGCGGCTGGGATACGGTGCAGGAAAGTTTTTCCGGCATGCGAGTCCGCAGCTATTTCGGCGTCTATACGGTCACGGACGATCCCGAACATCAACAACGGCGTCTCGCGCACGGAACAACACTGCATGGATTGCAGCGCACCGAGGCCGGGAAACAGCTGGAACCGACGACCTATTATGGCCATCAGTCCGGGGTCGGGTTGACCCTCGACAAAGCCGAGGCGCTGGCCGGGCCCGATGCGGCGGTCGGTATCGTCGGGCTGGGGGCGGGGACGCTCGCCTGCTATCGCAAGCCCGGGCAGAAATGGACGATTTTCGAGATTGATCCGGTGATGGTCGATATCGCGCGCGATCCGACGAAATTCACTTTCCTGTCCGAATGTGCGGGCGACACGCCGGTCATTCTTGGTGACGCTCGGCTGCAGGTCGCAAACCAGCCGCCGGGGCGCTTCGATATTCTTGTCATCGATGCCTTTTCGTCCGACGCCATTCCGCTGCATCTGCTGACGAAGGAAGCGATCGGCATTTATGCGCGGGCGATGAAACCCGACGGCATATTGCTGATCCATATCTCCAACCGCTTTTTCAACCTCGAACCGGTGCTCGCGGCCGAGGCGAAGGCGCGCGGCTGGAGCGCGGCAATCCGTATTGACCCGTCACCGACGGGCGATGATTTCAGCGACCTCACCGGGTCGAACTGGGTCGCCCTGACCGCTGCACCGCAGCGCATGGATGCGTTGACCGGCGGCATCAGGCCGCGCAAGGATTCGCGGAATGAGGGTGTATGGGTGCCGCTGGAAGGGCGAGCGCGTTTCGAGCGCTGGACCGACGACTATGCCTCGACCCTGCCCATCCTGTTCTGGGGCAATATCATTGGGGACCGCGAATGACCTATCACGACGTCAGCATCATCAGCATCAATGGCAAGACGCCGCAGATCGACCCCAGCGCGTTTATCGCGCCGGGCTGCCGGATCATTGGCGATGTCGTGATCGGTCCCGATGTCAGCATCTGGTATAATTGCGTGCTGCGCGCCGACGTCAGCCGGATCGTCGTCGGCGCGCGTTCGAATATCCAGGACGGCAGCGTCGTCCATTGCGACGGCCCGATGCCGCACCGCCCCGAAGGCTTTCCGACGATCATCGGCGAGGATGTGCTGATCGGCCATCTGGCGATGGTCCACGGCTGCGTGCTCGACGACCGGGCCTTCGTCGGGCTGAAGGCGACGGTGATGAACGGATGCCGGATCGGCAGCGACGCGATGCTCGCCGCCGGGGCGCTGCTCACCGAAAATAAGGAAATTCCAGGCCGCGAGCTGTGGGCGGGATCGCCCGCGCGCCGCGTGCGCGAGATTGATGATGCCCAGGCCGCGGGGATGCAGGTCGGGGTGGCGCATTATGTGCTGAACGGCCGGATGCACAAGGCAGCGCTGGAGTCCTGATCGGACATCCCCTCCCGCAAGCGGGAGGGGCAGCGAGGCTTGCGAACTTGTTCGCTAGCCGCAGCGGAGTGGGCATGCGCGAGGCCAGGTGCTCGCTTTGCTCGCGCCCACCCCTAACCCCTCCCGCGGGCGGGAAGGGGACAAGAAAAAAAAAGGCGCCCCGGTTTCCCGGAGCGCCTCTTCTTTTAGCCTTTGGCCAGCTTAGCTGAAGTTTACCATCGCATAGAGCATCGGGATCGACAGCAAGGTGTTGGTCCGCGAAAAGATCATCGCGGTGCGTGCGGCCTTCGCCTTGGTCGCATCATCGGCTTCGACGATGCCCAGCGCCTTTTTCTGGTTCGGCCAGATCAGGAACCAGACGTTGAACGCCATGATCAGGCCCAGCCACATGCCGACGCCGATCAGCTTATAGGGATCCTGCAGGCCGAGCGCTGGGGCGAGATATTTCGCATGGCCGGCGATTGCGACGCCCAGCAGCACGGTGATCAGCGCCGCCCAGCGGAACCAGAAGAGCGCGGCGGGGGCGATATGCTTTGACACGCCGGCTTTCAGTTCGGCCGGAATCTTCGGCATCGTCGGCATTTGGACGAAATTGAAATAGTAAAGCAGGCCGATCCACAGCACGCCGAAGAAGGTGTGCAGCCAGCGCATGATGGCGTTGCCGGCGGCGATGCCATCCTCGAAATTCTGGCCGTTGAGGCACAGCATCAGGACGATCGCCAGCACAAGGCCCGCGCCCAGCACGGCGTGCAGGTTCCCGAAAAATTTATCCATTGCAATTCCCCCTTTATGATCCGGCATGGGATGCGACCCGGTGCCGATGACGCCTGCTATGCCAGTGTCGGGGGAATCGCTCAACCTTGCTTGTCGGCCGCGGGGTCTTCGGGCAGCGCGAGGCCGTTCTTCATCATCACCGGCAATTGGGTGAGGGTGAAGATGAAGGAGAGGGCGGTGATGCCCCACACCTTGACCGTCAGCCAGGTGTCGAAGCTGAAATCGCCGCGCTGGATCATCATATACATGATGTGATTGGCGATACCGAGCGCGCCAAAGAACAGCCCCCAATTGCGCGAGAGCAACAGCCAGCCGCGTTCGGTGACGCCTTCGAGCGCCGATTGCAGCAGATATTTGAGCATCGGCTTTTTGAACCACCAGCCGCCGAGCAACAGCACGGAAAAGGCGGCATAGATGATCGTCGGCTTCATCACGATGAAGCGTTCGTCGTGGAACCAGATGGTCAGCGCGCCAAAGCCGATGACGAGAATGCCCGACAGCCACAGCATCGGCGAAATCTTGCCAAGCTTCCACTTCGACACCGCCATGGCGACGATGATCGCGACCATGAAGGCGATCGTGGCCTTGATCGCGCCGGTGGTCGCGGCAAAGGCGCCCTCGCCGCCCGCGGTGAATTTATAGGTGAGAAAGAACACCAGCAGCGGCCCGAAATCGATCGCGAAATTCAGCCAGCCATGTTTGGCGGGCGGCGGCGCGGGGACGAGTTCAGGGCCGCCCGGAAGCTGTTCGAATTTGTCGAGCTGTTCGAGCGGTTCGCTCATCGGATATTTCCTGCAATGATCGCGGCGATTTCGTCGGCGTCGAAGGGGCGAAGGTCGTCGATGGTCTCGCCGATGCCGATCGCGTGGATCGGCAGCGCGTGGCGTTCGGCGGCGGCAACAAGGACGCCGCCGCGCGCGGTGCCGTCGAGCTTGGTCATCACGAGGCCGGTGACCCCGGCGACCTCGCGAAACACGTCGATCTGCGACAGCGCATTCTGCCCCGTTGTCGCGTCGAGCACCAGCACGACATCGTGCGGAGCGGCGGGGTTGAGGCGGCCGAGGACGCGCTTGATCTTGGCAAGCTCGTCCATCAGTTCGCGCTTGTTCTGAAGGCGCCCGGCGGTGTCGACGATCAGCACGTCGATCCCGGTCGCGGTCGCCTGTTTGACCGCATCGAACACGATGCCCGCCGAATCGCCGCCCTCCGGCCCCGCCATGATCGGGATGCCCAGCCGCTCGGCCCAGACCTTGAGCTGGCCGATCGCGGCGGCGCGGAAGGTGTCGCCCGCGACGAGCATCACGCCATAATCCTGTTCCTGGAACAGATGCGCGAGCTTGGCGATGGTGGTCGTCTTGCCCGACCCGTTGACCCCGATCACCAAAATGACCTGTGGGCGCGGGAAGGCGTCGATTTCAAGCGGTTCGGCGACGGGGCGCAGGACAATGGCGATTTCTTCGGCGACGATCTTGCGCAGCTCTTCGACCCCGCTCGCGACGGCATCGCGCCGTGCCGCCAGCCGATCGCGGATACGCCCGGCCATTGCAGGGCCAAGGTCGGCGGTGATCAGCGCTTCCTCGATCCGGTCGAGATCGTCATCGTCGAGGCGCGACTTTCCGGTCAGCCCCGCCAGATTTTCGCCCAGTCGCTCCGACGTGCGCTTGAGGCCGCCGAACAGCCGTTCGCTCCAGCTTGCGCCGCTCATGCCGCAATGTCCTTTTGGATTTTGGCGGCGATCATGCGGTCGCCGTCGCGCTTCGTCAGTTGCACCGCGACAACGGTGCCGGGCGCGGCGGGGGCGGTCAGTGCGAGGGGAGCGAAGTTCTCGGCGTGGCCGGTCAGGCCGTCGCGCTCGACCAGCATGTTCGCTGTCGTTCCCGTCTGGGCGTCGAGCCAGCTGTGGCGGCGGCGGGCATTGGCGTCGCGCAGCTCAGCCGCGCGTTGGCGCGCGATCGCACGACCGACTTGCGGCATGCGCGCGGCGGGCGTCCCGGCGCGCGGGCTATATGGAAAAATATGGCCAAAGACGATGTCGCAATCGTCGATCAGCGCCAGCGAATTGGCGAACATGCAGTCATCCTCGGTGGGAAATCCGGCGATCAGGTCGGCCCCGATCGCAATTTGGGGGCGGGCGGCCTTGAGCCGCTGGACCAGCGCGACCGCTTCGGTGCGGCTGTGGCGGCGCTTCATGCGTTTCAGCACCATATCGTCGCCGGCCTGGAGTGACAGATGGACATGCGGCATCACCCGCGCTTCCTGGGTCAGCAGCGCGAACAGCGCATCGTCGATGCGGTCGGGGTCGAGCGACGAGAGGCGCAGCCGATCGAGGCCGGGAAGCGCGAGCAGCGCCTCGACGAGCGCCGCGAGCGTGGTGCCGCTGTCGTCGCCATAGCTGGCGAGATCGACCCCGGTCAGGATGATCTCGCGCTGACCGCGCGTCAGGGCGGTGCTGGCGGCTTCCAGGATCGCTTCGATGCTTGCCGACCGCGCCGTCCCGCGCGCCATTACCGTCGCGCAAAAGGTGCAGCTGTGCGAGCAGCCGGTCTGGACGCCGAGGAAGGCGCGGGCATGGTCGGCGCCGGAAAGGGCGGGGGTGTAGGGCCGCGGGCCGGTCTTTGCTAGGGGCCCGTCGCTATAGCTCGCGGCGAACCCCTTGGCGTCATTTTGGACCACGCGCGCACCCAGCGCCGCAAAGCGTTCGGCTTCGAGCTCCGCCGCGCAGCCCGTGACGACCACCGTCGCATCAGGGCGTTCGCGCAGGCTTCGCCGCACCGCCTGCCGTGCCTGTCGCACGGCTTCGTCGGTGACCGCGCAGCTGTTGAAGATGATTGTGTCGCGCGCACCAGCCTGCATCGCGGCGCTACGCACCGCTTCGCCCTCGGCGATGTTCAGCCGGCATCCGAAATTGACGACCTCGACGCGGTCGGGGGCGGCTGCGCTCATCCGAACTGCGCCCAATCGGTCTCGCCCTCAAACACCCGGGTTGCGGCGCCGCTCATGATGATCGGTTCGCCATTGGCCCAGCGGATGATCAGGTCCCCGCCGGGCAGCGCGATGGTCACGGGCGATTGCACCAGGCCGGCGCGAATCGCCGCGACCGCAGTCGCGCAGGCGCCGGTGCCGCACGCCTGGGTCAGACCGACGCCGCGCTCCCACACGCGCAGTTGCAAACGGTCGGGGCCGTCGAGGCTCGCGACATTGACGTTGACGCGCTCGGGAAACAGCGGGTCGGTTTCGATCCGGGGGCCGAGTTCGTCGAGCGCGACGGCGTCGGCTTCGGGCACGAAAAAGATGATGTGCGGATTGCCGACATTGACCGCGGCGCCATGTTCCAGCTCGTCCCACGCGACGGGCATGTCGCGCGTGTCCATCGGCATGGCGAGCGGGATATGCTCCCAGTCGAAGACGGGCTCGCCCAGCGTCACTTCGGCGCCGCCGTCGGCGGGCGTGACGCGCAGCATGCCGCCGAGCGTTTCGATCACCGCAGGCTTGCCGATCAGGGTCGCGACGCAGCGGGTCGCATTGCCGCACGCCTCGACCTCGCCCCCGTCGGCGTTGAAGATACGCATGCGGACGTCGGCGCTGGTCGACGGTTCGAGCAGGATCAGCTGGTCGCACCCGATGCCGTGGCGCCGGTCGGCGATCGCATGCGCGCGCGCCGGGGTCATCTCGACGGGGGCCACGCGCGCGTCAATGACGACAAAGTCGTTGCCTAGTCCGTGCATCTTGGTGAAGCGATCTGCCATAGCCGCGCATGTAAGGGCGCAGGCCCGCGAAGTCTAGCGATGCGGGTGGCGGTCAGGCCGACTTGCGCAGCGGTTCGGTATCGCCGGTGTCAGGGCTTGTCGGCGGCAGCAGCGGTGTACGCAGCAGATCGCGATCGGCAAGCAGGCGCGCGGTGTCGGTCGCCGACATGGCGCGGCCATAATGCCAGCCCTGCCCTTTGCCGCAGCCGAGCCGCGTCAGTTCGACCGCGGTCGCTTCATCCTCGACTCCCTCGGCGGTGATCGGCATAGACAGGCTTTCGCCGAGCCGGACGATGGCGACGACGATCGCCAGCGCATCGGGGCTGCCGCGCATTGCGGCGATGAAGCTGCGGTCTATCTTGATCCGGTCGAAGGGCAGTGCGCGCAGATGCGATAGCGAACTATAGCCGGTGCCGAAGTCGTCGAGGCTGAGCGATACGCCCTGATTTTTCAGGCTGGTGACGATCGAGCGGACGAGCGGCAGATTTTCGAACAGCGAGCTTTCGGTGATCTCGACCTCGAGCTGGCTGGCCGGAAAGCCCGTCTCGACCAGCAATTTGGTCAGTTTCTGGCTGAACCACGGGTCCTTCAGCTGCTGCGGCGAGATGTTGACCGCCAGCATGATTGACGGGTCCCAGGCCTTGGCGGCTTCCATCGCCTCTTTGATCACCTGCAGCGACAATTCGCCGATCAGCCCGCTTTCCTCGGCGATCGGGATAAAGCGTTCGGGCGGGATCATCCCATATTCGGGCGATTCCCAGCGCATCAGCATTTCAAAGCCGACCAGTCGGCCGCTGGCGATATCGACCTGCGGTTCGAAATGCGGGACGAATTCGCCGCGCGGCATGCCTTCGCGGATGCCGGTTTCGATCTGGTTGCGGACCTGCACGGCCATTTCCATCCCGTTTTCGAACCAGCAATAGCGGTTCCGTCCCTTGTCCTTGCAATGATACATGGCAATGTCGGCCTGGCGGACCATCGTTTCCATCACCGCGCTGGCGTCGGTCGCCAGCGAAATGCCGAGCGACGCGCCGATGTGAATCATCTGCGCGTCATGCGCGACTGACGCCTCGAGCGCGGCGACAAGCTGGGTTGCGAGCGCGTCGATGTCTGGCCGCGCGGCGGGCTCGAACGGCAGCATGGCGACAAATTCGTCGCCGCCCAGCCGCGCCATGGTCGCGCTGGGTGGCAGGATGGCGGAAATGCGCTCGGCCGAGACGTGCAGCACGCGGTCGCCCGCGGCATGGCCGTGAATGTCGTTGACCGTCTTGAAATGATCGAGGTCGAGCAGGAAGAGCGCGACATGGCGTCCCTCGGCGGCGGCGCCAGCGATCAGTCGCTGCCCTCTGGCAAGCAGCGCGCGGCGATTGAGGAAACCGGTCAGGGGATCAGTGTCGGCGAGATAGCGGGCGCGTTGCTCGGCTTCGGTGCGTTCGCGGATTTCGCGGTTCAGATCCTTGTAGCGACGCCAGCCGAACAGGATCAGCGCGATGTTGAGGAGTAGCGCAACCGACAGCACCTTATCTGGTCCGCCGCCGATGCCGATGAGGGTGCCGACGACCGCCTGCATGACTTTGCCGCCGGTGCCGACGAACAGCAGAATCGCCGCAATGACGACTCCGCCCGCGATGATGTCGCGTTTGGCGCCCTCGCTGCGATCATATGGCTTCGGCTCGATCGTCGCTGCTGACATAAGTATTTCCCCACACTCGCCAGTCTTTTGGACGCGAAGCGATGAAATTTGCGTTAAGCAGGGCGCTGGCCGCCCGCCTTGCCTTTGCGCGCGCTTTTGTGTAGGGGGCCGACGTCCGGGCACATATTGCGTCCGGGCATATCGACTCCGCGACGGAAAAACTCTGTCCACGGATAGCGCTGGTTGGCGAGGTTTCGCTCACCGGCGTCTTTTGCGTTGCGAGCCGAGGAAGGGATTTGAAGGCGCCATGTTCGACAGTCTGAGCACCCGCCTGGGCGATGTTTTCGGGAAGCTCCGTGGCCGCGGCGCGCTGACCGAGGCCGACGTGCGCGCCGCGATGCGCGAAGTGCGAATCGCGCTGCTCGAGGCCGATGTTGCGCTGCCCGTCGTGCGCAGCTTCGTCGATCAGGTCACCGAACTCGCGATCGGCGCCAATGTCCTGCGCTCGGTCACCCCGGGGCAGCAGGTGGTCAAGATCGTCAGCGACGCGCTGACCGAAATGCTCGGCTCCGAAACCGCCGAGCTCGACCTGAACGTCGCGCCCCCCGCCGTCATCATGATGGTCGGCCTGCAAGGCTCGGGCAAGACCACCACCACCGCGAAGATCGCGAAGCGCCTCAAGGAAAAAGAGCGCAAGAAGGTGCTGATGGCGTCGCTCGACGTCAATCGCCCCGCCGCGCAGGAACAGCTTGCCGTCCTCGGCGCCCAGATCGACGTCGCAACACTGCCGATCGTTGCAGGCCAAGGGCCGGTCGAGATCGCGCAGCGCGCGATGCAGGCCGCGAAGCTCCAGGGCTATGACGTTCTGATGCTCGACACCGCGGGCCGGCTCCACGTCGACCAGCAATTGATGGACGAGATGCAGGCGGTGTCGCGCACGGCGAACCCGGTCGAAACCCTCCTCGTCGTCGATAGCCTGACCGGACAGGACGCGGTGCAGGTCGCGCAGCGCTTTACCGATCAGGTGCCGCTGACCGGCGTCGTGCTCACCCGCATGGATGGCGACGCGCGCGGCGGTGCTGCGCTGTCGATGCGTGCCGTCACCGGCAAGCCGATCAAATTCGCGGGCACGGGCGAAAAGCTGGGCGAGCTCGAACTCTTCCAGCCGTCGCGTATCGCGGGCCGCATCCTTGGCATGGGCGATGTCGTCAGCCTCGTCGAACGCGCTGCGGAGACGATCCAGGCCGAAGAGGCCGAGGCGATGGCGGCGAAGATGGCGAAGGGCCTCTTCGACCTCAACGACTTGCGCACCCAGCTCAACCAGATGCGCCGCATGGGTGGCCTCGGCGCGCTGGCGGGGATGATCCCCGGCATGAAAAAGGCGCAGGTCGCGATGGCGCAGGGCGCCGCCGACGACAAGATGCTCATCCATTTCGACGCAATCATGGGGTCGATGACTCCCAAGGAGCGCGCGAAGCCTGAAATCCTGACCGCGAAGCGCAAGATCCGCATCGCCAACGGTTCGGGCACCACGGTGCAACAGGTCAACCGGGTGCTGAAGATGCATCAGGAAATGGCCGGCGCGATGAAGAAGATCCGCAAGATGGGCGGGCTCAAGGGGCTCGGCGCGCTGTTCGGCAAGGGCGGCGGAATTCCCGGAATGGGCGGCGGTATGGGGGGCGCTGGCGGCCTTCCCGGCCTCGGCGGGGGCGGCATCCCGCCCGAACTCGCCAACCTGATGAATAAAAAGAAATAATTCGACCAATTACCAAACTTTAAACCTGAAGGACAATATCATGGCTACCTCTATTCGCCTTTCGCGCGGCGGCTCCAAGAAGCGCCCTTACTACAAGATCGTCGTTGCCGATTCGCGCGCTCCGCGTGACGGCCGCTTCATCGAGCGTATCGGCAGCTACAACCCGCTGCTCGCCAAGGACAATCCCGAGCGCATCAAGCTCGACGCCGACCGCGCGAAGCATTGGCTGAGCGTCGGCGCCCAGCCGAGCGACCGCGTCGCTCGCTTCCTCGACGCCGCCGGTGTCCAGGAACGCGCCGCGCGCAACAACCCCAACAAGGCAGTCCCGGGCGAAAAGGCCAAGGAACGCGCCGAGGAAAAGGCGCAGAAGATTGCTGACGCCGCAGAAGCTGCAGCCGCTGCAGCTGCCGCTCCGGCGCCGGAACCCGAAGTTGTTGCTGAAGAAGCTGCGGCTCCTGAAGCCGCAGAATCAGACGCAACCGGTTCGGTGAAGAGCGAAGAAACCACCGAAGCCGTTGCCGAAGCCGTGGCTGACGAAGTCCCGGCCGAAGCCACCCCCGCCGACGCAACCGCGATCGCCGAGGAAGTTGCCGAAGGCGGCCCCGTTGCTGAAGAAGCTCCGTCGGCTGAAGCTGGCGAAGAAAAGGCCGAGGGCTAAGCCTTGGCCCTCGCATCGCGCCCCGTCACTCTGGCTGCCATTGCTGGCGCGCACGGGGTGCGGGGCGAGGTGCGTCTCAAACTATTCGGCGAAGGCGCGGAGTCTCTCCGCGCCTTTTCCACATTCGACGCGGGCGACCGGCGCCTGACGTTGAAATCGGTGCGCCCGGCGAATCAGGGCGCGGTCGCGACCTTCGCCGAAGTTACCGACCGCAGCGCCGCCGAAGCGCTTCGCGGCACCTTGCTGACCGTCCCGCGCTCGGCGCTGCCGCCGCTCGGCGAGGGCGAATATTATCACCATGATTTGCTCGGTCTGTCGTGCGTTTCGACCGATGGCGAAGCGGTGGGCGAGGTCGTCGCGATCGACAATTTCGGCGCCGGCGACATCCTCGAAATCCAGCGCCCCAACGGCAAGCGCTTCATGGTGCCGATGAATGCGGGCGCCGTCCCCGAATGGGGCGAGCAGGTGGTGATCAACGCCGCCTTTATCGAAGAATAACGCCCTCTCGTAAAAATCCGTTCGCCCTGAGCTTGTCGAAGGGCCGTTCTTCCTTTCTATGTTGCTGACGAAGAATAGTGCTTCGACAAGCTCAGCACGAACGGGGGTTTTTATGCGCCAGAAATTTGGTCTTCTTCTGGTCGCTTTGCTGGCAACGCCACTTGCCGCCACCGCACAAGAATCTGCTCCCCAGACCCTCGACCAACTTACCCCCGAAATTGATGCGCTGTTCGCGAAATATCAGGCCGACGCGCATGTTCCCGGCATGGTCTATGGCGTCGTCAAGGACGGCAAGCTCGCCTATGTGAAGGGCATCGGCGTTCAGGATCTGGACGCCCGGCGCCCGGTCACAGCCGACAGCCTGTTCCGCATCGCGTCGATGACCAAGGCCTTCACCGCCTTGTCGATCCTCCATCTCCGCGACGAGGGCAAGCTGCGTCTTGACGATCTCGCCGAGCAATATGTGCCGGAAATGAAGGGCTGGACCTATCCGACCGGGGACAGTCCGCGCATCCGGGTCCGTGACCTGCTTCAGCATGTCGGCGGTCTCGTTACCGACGACCCGTGGGGCGATCGGCAACAGATATTGCCGCAAGAGGATTTCACGCGGATGGTCGCGGCGGGTGTGCCGTTCAGCCGCGCGCCGCAAACCCAACATGAATATTCGAACTTCGGCTATGCGCTGCTCGGCCGGATCGTCGCCAAGGCGTCGGGCATGGCCTATACCGCCTATGTCCAGCGGACGATCCTGACCCCGCTCGGCATGACGAGCAGCGGCTATGATGCGCCGAACGCGCCCAAAGCGCGTTATGCGCTCGGCTATCGCTGGGAAAATGAACGCTGGTCGGCTGAGCCCGAGATGGTTGATGGCGCATTCAACAGCATGGGCGGGCTTCAGGTCAGCGCCAATGACTATGCCAAATGGGTCGCCTTTCTGCTCTCCGCCTGGCCGCCGCGCGACGATGCCGACACGGGGCCGGTCAAGCGTGCGACGGTGCGCGAAATGGCGCAGGGGCTCAATTTCGTGGCGGTGGCGAACCGCACCGGCGCCAGCGGCGCGACCGCATGCAAGCAGGCCGCCGCCTATGGCATGGGCTGGCGCGTCGCGCAGGATTGCGACCTTGGCCTGACGCTGGCGCATGGCGGCGGCTATCCCGGCTATGGCAGCCATGTGATGCTGATGCCCGACCATGGCGTCGGGGTGTTCGCGCTGGCGAACCGCACCTATGCCGGGCCATCGGCGCCCGCGTGGGACACGGCGGTTGCGATGGGCAGGGCGGGGTTGCTCGAGGCACGCGCCGTGCCGGTGTCGCCTGCGGTTTCGGAGATGTTCGAGGCAGCAAGGGCTGCTTATGCTGCGGGCAATCTTGGCGCGCTGGAGGGCAAGCTCGCGATGAACTTCCTGCTCGACCGCTCGGCCGAAAACTGGACGGCGGAGTTTGCGAAGCTCAAGGCCGAGGTCGGTGCCTGTCCTGCGGCCGAGCCGCTCGCGCCGACGGGCGCGATGTCGACGGCCTTCCGCCTCAATTGCGAAAAAGGAAAGCTCGACGGAGTGCTGTTGCTGGCCCCGACGACGCCAGCGACAATTCAGGCGCTGCGCCTGCGTGTCGTGCCGCCTGAACGCCAATAGCCTGTACGGGGTGAGGTCCTTGCAAGGAGCGGCCTCACCCCGTTTTCCGCCCTGAACCCCTGAATGTTGGGGGGCGGGGTATCTTTATCGCGCCCGGCGACGCGCCACGCCGCAGCGCGCCGCGACGCGGGTGAAGGCGCTGTCCTCGCCCGGGGCGCTCGGCACCGCGATCCATTCGCCGAGGCGCCGGAAGGGGGCCCCGAGCCATTTGAGCCCGCGGGTGATATCGGCGCTGAAATGGTCATGACCTTCATTCCAGGCGCGCATGAAATGCTCGTCTTTCATCGTTCATCTCCTTTCGCTTGATGAAGAGAATATGCACGCGCCCGCGTCACGCAGCCAACAAAAGCCGTAGACCATATTATAAGGCAGGCTTATAAGGTTCCATGGCCAAACTTCCGCCCCTCGCCGCCATCCGCACCTTCGAAGCCGCCGGTCGTTTGGAGAATTTCTCCCGCGCGGCCGAGGAACTGGGGCTGACGCAGGCGGCAGTCAGCTATCAGATTCGCCAATTGGAGGACCGGCTCGGCCGCGCGCTCTTCGTGCGCGAAAAAGGCCGCGTTCGGCTATCCGAAACGGGGCAGCGCCTGCTTCCCGCGATCAGCAACGCCTTTGCTTCGATGGGCGATGCCTTCGCCGCGCTCGGCAGCGACGAGGCCGATGTGCTGACCATCAGCGCGATGACGACCTTTGGCGGCACCTGGCTCAGCGCGCGCATCGGCGGCTTCCAACTCGCCTATCCTGACCTCGCGGTGCGTATGTTGCTGAACAACGAACTGGTCGATTTCGATGCCACCAACGTCGATGTCGCGATCCGGGTCGGGCGGGGGCATTGGCCGGGCCTGCGCACCGACTTTCTCTACCGCAGCCATATCACCCCGATCTGCGCGCCCGCGTTTCTGGAGGTGAACCGCATCGAGGCGCCCGCCGACCTGCTCCGCGTCGACCGGCTGGCGCCCAACGATCCCTGGTGGGCAGGCTGGTTCGCCGCTGCGGGCGTTGGCACCGTCCCGCCGCAACAACGCCGCGGCATCGAACTCGATAGCCAGTTGCAAGAGGCGAGCGCCGTGCAGGGCGGATACGGCATTGCGCTGATGACGCCGTTGCTCTGGCGCGCCGAGCTTGATGCCGGGCGACTGGTTCAGCCCTTCGATACGCTCTACCAGCCGGGAACGGCGCATTATCTCGTCCACCGCGAGAACCGCGTCGGGGTACGCAAGATCGAGCGCTTCCGCGAATGGCTGCACGCCGAAATGGAGAAGGATCGCCACCTGCTTCCCGAGCCGCTATGGGAACCGCTGCCATGACCTTTACCGCCGTTCCGCTAACCCTTTATCCCGACATGTTTCCCGGCCCGCTGGGGCACAGCATGGCGGGCCGTGCGCTCGAAAGCGGGACCTGGTCGTGCGAACCGGTGCAGATCCGCGACTTCGCGACCGACAGGCATCGCACCGTCGACGACACGCCTGCGGGCGGCGGCGCGGGGATGGTGCTCAAGGCCGATGTGCTTGCCGCCGCGATCGATCATGCCGCGGCGGCGAATCCCGATCTGCCGATTCTCGCGATGACGCCGCGCGGAACGCCGATCACGCAGGCGCGCGTGCGCAACCTTTCCGCCGGTCCCGGCGCAATCATCCTCTGCGGCCGCTTCGAGGGATTCGACGAACGCATTTTCGACGCGCGGCCGATCGAGCAGGTGTCGATGGGCGACATCATCCTGTCGGGCGGCGAGATGGGGGCGCTGCTGCTCCTCGACGCTTGCATTCGCCTGCTTCCCGGCGTAATGGGCGCGGCTTCTAGCGGTGACGACGAATCGTTCGAAAACGGTTTGCTCGAATATCCGCACTATACCCGGCCCGCACTTTGGGAAGGGCGCACGATCCCCGAAGTGCTGCGATCGGGGGATCATGCGAAGATCGCGGCCTGGCGGAAACAACAGGCGGAAGATCATACACGGTTACGCAGGCCGGACCTTTGGGAGCGTCATATCGATGCTCGGGCCCGACCTGCCTCTGGCGCGCGGCGAAAAGAAAAGGACTAGAGGACATGAACCTCATCCAGACGATCGAAGCCGAAGAAATTGCCAAGGCTGGCAAGACGATCCCGACCTTCCGTCCCGGCGATACGCTGAAGGTCGGCGTGAAGGTCGTGGAAGGCGAACGCACCCGCGTGCAGAATTTCGAAGGCGTGTGCATCGCACGCTCGAACAAGGGCATGGGCTCCAACTTCACCGTGCGCAAAATGTCGTTCGGCGAAGGTGTCGAGCGCGTTTTCCCGCTCTATTCGCCCAACATCGATTCGATTACCGTCGTCCGTAAGGGCGCTGTCCGTCGTGCGAAGCTTTACTATCTGCGTGGACGCACTGGTAAATCGGCACGTATTGCGGAGCGCCGCGACAACCGGTCGGAAGCCAAGAGCTAAGGCTAAGGAGAGCTACTCTCCCCCAAAGCCGAAACAGCTTTCCAAAACGACCGGTTCCGCCAACAGGCAGAGCCGGTCGTTTTTTATGGGCAAAGCAAATCATGCAGCAGCCAGTGCCATTGCAGCCAACCCGGCGCGCCTTCATTGGCGCCGCACTGGCGTTTGGCATTGCGGGCCCGGCGCTCGCTGCGACGGGCGCGCAGCGACTGGTCGCAGCCGCGCGGCGGCAGGTCGGCGTCACGCTGGCCTATGATCCGGCGTATAGTGTGCTGGCATTTCCGGGTGGCGATGTCCCCCGTGCCAAGGGCGTGTGCACCGACGTCCTGATCCGCGCGTTTCGCGATGCGATGGGCATCGACCTTCAGGCCCTTGTAAATGCCGACATGCGCGCCAACTTCGGGGCCTATCCGAAAAATTGGGGGCTGCGCCGCCCCGACCGCAATATCGACCATCGGCGGGTGCCCAACCTGGCGGCCTATTGGAAGCGTCAGGGTGCGGCGCTGGCCGTCACCAGTGATGCTGCCGACTGGCGCCCAGGCGACGTCTTCACCTCGCTGGTTGGTGGGCGCCTGCCGCACACGGGCATCGTGTCCGACCGCAAAAGTGCCGCCGGCGTGCCGCTCGTCATTCACAATATCGGGGCGGGCGCGCGCGAAGAAGATGCGCTGTTCGACCATAGACTGACCGGCCATTTTCGCTGGAAGGTCTGATCTTCGTTTTTCAATCACGGTTTCTACGCTGAGGAGTGAGTAAATGGGTTATCGTATCGTTGTCGCCGGGGCCACGGGCAATGTCGGGCGCGAAGTGCTCGCCATTCTCGCCGAGCGCGAGTTTCCGATTGAGGAACTGGCGGTTGTCGCCTCGTCGCGCAGCCAGGGACTTGATATCGAAATCGGTGACACCGGCCGTACTGCCAAATGCCAGAATATCGATAATTTCGACTGGGCGGGCTGGGATATGGCGATTTTCGCGATCGGCAGTGAAGCGACCGCGATCCACGCGCCCAAGGCGGCTGCTGCGGGCTGCGTCGTGATCGACAACTCGTCGCTCTATCGCATGGACCCCGACGTGCCGCTGATCGTGCCCGAAGTGAACCCCGACGCGATCGACGGCTATACGAAGCGCAATATCATCGCGAACCCGAACTGCTCGACCGCACAGATGGTCGTCGCGCTCAAGCCGCTGCACGATGCCGCCAAGATCACGCGCGTCGTCGTCTCGACCTATCAGTCGGTGTCGGGCGCGGGCAAGGCGGGCATGGACGAGCTGTGGAACCAGACGCGCCAGATTTTCGTCGGCGACGAAAAGGACGTCCAGAAGTTCACCAAGCAGATCGCCTTCAACGTCATCCCGCACATCGACAGCTTCCTCGACGACGGCTCGACCAAGGAAGAGTGGAAGATGGTCGTCGAAACGAAGAAGATCCTCGATCCCAAGATCAAGGTCACCGCGACCTGCGTCCGCGTGCCGGTGTTCGTCGGCCATTCGGAAGCGATCAACATCGAGATGGAGCGCGAATTGTCGGCCGAGGATGCCCAGCGCATCCTGCGTGAAGCCCCCGGTGTCGTGCTCCACGACAAGCGCGAAGATGGCGGTTACATCACCCCCGTCGAATGCGTCGGCGATTTCGCGACCTTCGTGAGCCGCGTTCGCGAGGACCCGACGGTCGAAAATGGCCTGAACCTGTGGTGCGTCAGCGACAACCTGCGCAAGGGCGCGGCGCTGAACGCGGTGCAGATCGCCGAATTGCTCGGCCGCCGTCACCTGAAGAAGGGCTGATCTTATATTCCTCCCTGTGGCAAAGCCATGGGGAGGTGGCAGCGCGGAGCGCTGACGGAGGGGCCATGACGCGACGTCTCGGCCCCTCCACCACCGCTTCGCGGCGGTCCCCCTCCCCATGGCTTGGCCACAGGGAGGATCGCCGTGGCGATACCGGGGCATTGCCGCTATATCGCTGGCATGACCAGCCCCTATGCCTTCACCCACGCCCTCTGCCGCACGCCCGCGCCGTCGGCGGTCCATGGCATTCGCGCCGACGGTGGTCCCGATCCCGATTTCACCGGCCTCGCCGCCGAACATGCCGCCTATGTCGCGGCGCTGCGCGATCTCGGCCTGACGGTCGAAGTCCTGTCGCCGCTCGATGATTTTCCCGACGCGCTGTTCACCGAAGATGTCGCGCTGACCTTTCCCGAGGGCGCGATCCTGCTCCGTCCCGGAGCCCCGACGCGCGCGGGTGAAGTTGCGCATATTCGCCAACCCCTCGCCGCGCTTCACCCGCGTCTCCTCGAAATGAGCGGCCCCGGATATGCCGACGGCGGCGATGTGCTGCGCCTCGCCGACCGGGTTATCATCGGCCTCTCGTCCCGTACCGACCATATTGGTGCCGAGGAACTGGCTGTGCTGCTCAGCGAACTCGGCATCCGTGCCGAGATCGCCGAAACCCCGCCCGGCGTCCTGCACTTCAAGACCGGCTGCGGGCTGATCGACGAACGCACAATCCTCGCCGTCCCCGCGCTCGCGGCCTGCCCCGAATTTGCGGGGCTGGAGGTGGTAACAACCCCGGCCGACGAAGAGGGCGCGGCCAATCTCCTGCGCATCCGCGATACGGTGCTTGTCGGCGACCGCTGGTCTGCAACGCACGCGTTGCTCGCAGCGCGCGGCGTCGCGGTTCGCCCGCTGCCCACCACTGAAATCGCGCATATCGACGCCGGCCTGTCGTGCATGTCGCTGCGCTGGTGACAGGCTGGAAAATCGCTGTCCTACAATATCCGGCTGCACTAGGTCGCTAGCATGACACGGCCTTATCCCTCCCGCTCATTTTGTGCATTTCAGAATGAAGTTGCGCAGTTTTCCGACGTTTTTCTTGCGACAGGTTTCGATCGATGACGGCTGCGCCGGTGCGTCCTGAAGTGCAGAAGCGCCTGACCGGCCTGCTCCTCATCCTGCTGCTCCTCGCCCAGATCGAACAGCCCTATCCCGAGGTCGCGTTGCTCCAGCATCTGCCGACGATGCTGCTGATCATCGCATCCCCCTGGCTGCTGCGCCGCTGGCCGCTGTCGACTGCGTCGGTGGCGTGCATCGTCGCCTTCATGGCGCTTCACACGCTGGGCGGACGCTATGCCTATAGCAATGTCCCCTATGACGACTGGGCGCGCGCGCTGACCGGGACGAGCCTGTCCGACGTCTTCGGATGGACCCGCAACCATTATGATCGCCTCGTCCATTTCGCCTTTGGCGCGCTGTCGGTGATCCCGGTCGCCGAGGCGGCGCGGCGCTGGGGCGGCCTTGGGCCGCGCGGTGCGATGGGGACCGTACTCGGCTGGGTTCTCGCTATTTCGGCGCTGTACGAAATCTTCGAATGGCTGCTCTCCATCGCCGCAGCGGGCGCGACTGCCGACCGTTATAATGGGCAGCAGGGCGATATCTGGGATGCGCAAAAGGATATGGCACTGGCGACATTGGGTGCCGTGACGGCAATGGCCCTGACAGGAAGGCGGCGCTAACGCCTTAATGTCCCATGTCGGCCGCCGACGCCGTTGCCGCACCGGGCTTGGGCGGCCTGAGCAAGATCACCAGCGGCACCGATGCCAGCGTGACCCACATCATCACCCAGAAGTTGTCGAGATAGGCGATCATCGCGGCCTGCCGGTTAATCTCGGCATTGATCATCGCCATCACCGTGTCGCCGGCGATACCGAAGCGGTCCGCGGTCGACGGGTCGATCAGGCTGAACGAACTGTTGGTGATATGCGACACCAGATCCTGATGGCTCGTCTGGGTATTCGACCCCAGCAGCGTCGTGACGACCGAAATGCCGACCGAGGCGCCGATGCTGCGGAAGAGGTTGAGCAGGCTCGCCCCGTCGGTGCGATATTGCGGCGGGATGGTGGCGAAGGCCATGGTATTGAGCGGGATGAAGATCAGTCCCATTCCGATGCCCTGTACCAGCCCGCTGACGACGACCGGCTGCATCCCCATTGCGAGGGACCAGTGGCTCATCTGCCATAGCGAATAGCCGGCGATGGCGAGACCGGTGCCGACCAGCCAGCGCGCATCGATCTTGCCCAGCAATTGCCCGGCGATCGCCATGCTGGCCAAAATGCCCACGCCGCGCACCGCGAGGACCCAGCCGGTGTCGATCACCGGCCAGCCGAACAGGCGTTGCAGCATGGGGGGCAGCAGCGCCATCGAGGCGAACATGACGAGGCCGACGACGATCATGAATCCCATTGCGGTGACGAGGTTGCGGTCGGCCAGCATCTTGCGGTTGAACAGCGGCGCGCGCGCGGTGAACATATGAATGATGAACATCCACAGACAGGCGATCGCGACGCCCAGTTCGATCCAGATCTCGACGCTGTTGAACCAGTCTTCGTGCGCGCCTCGGTCGAGCATCAGCTGGAGCGCGGCAAGGCCCAGCGCGAGCATCGAAAATCCGAACAGGTCGAATTTGCGGTTGGCCTTTTTCGTCGCGGGCAGCAGCGCCCACATCATCGCCAGCGTGATGACCCCGACGGGCAGATTGACGTAGAAGACCCAGCGCCAATTGGCCGATTCGGTCAGCCAGCCGCCGAATATGGGGCCGAGAATCGGCCCGATCATGATTCCCATGCCCCAGATCGACATGGCGCGCGCGTGGCGTTCGGGCGGGTTGATATCGAGCATCACCGACTGGCTGAGCGGGCCGATGAAGGCGGCGCAAATGCCCTGGACGAAGCGGAAGGCGACCATCTCTTCCAGCGTCTGTGCGGCGCCACACGCCATCGATGCGAGGATGAAGCCGAAGACGGCGGCGAGGAATAACTGGCGGCGGCCGATGCGGTCGGCGAGCCAGCCGGTGATCGGCATCGCGATCGCGCTGGCGATGATATAGCTGGTCAGTACCCAGTTCACCGTCTCGCTCGTCGCACCGAGCGAGGATTGCATGTGGGGGATGGCGACGTTGGCGATCGTCGTGTCAAGGATCTGCATCACCGACGCGCCCATGACGGCGACGGTTAACAGGCCGCGATAGCGCACGCGTTCGTGCAGCGGGATGCTGTCGTCGGCGGGCAGTGCCGTTCCGGGCGACCGGCGGGGAAGACTGCGGCTTGCCATCGCTAAAGCGTCGCGTCCTTCACACGAAGGAGGAGGTGAACGGGCACCGCAATTATTTCGTGAACACAGTCACATCGGCCGACAGGCCGGCGATCATGTCCCGCGCGGGCTTTTCGTCGAACGCGATGCGCACCGGCACGCGCTGCGTCACCTTGACCCAATTGCCGGTCGCGTTTTGCGCGGGGAGCACCGAAAATTCGCTGCCAGTGCCAGCGCCGATCGTCAGTACATGCCCGCGTATCTTCAGCCCCGGATAGGCGTCGAAACGAATTTCGACGCGTTGGCCGGCGCGCATGTCGGCAAGGTCGGTTTCCTTGAAATTGGCCTCGACCCACGGATTTCCTGTATCGACGAGCGTGAGGGCGGGAAGGCCCGCAGCCATCATCTGGCCGAGCTGGAGCCGGTCTGACTGGGCGACCCGCCCGGCGCTGGGCGCACGGACTTCGGTGCGCCCCAGATTGACCTCGGCCTGCGATCGCTGGACGCGCGCCGCTTCGACCTGCGGATTGATTCCGCTCGACGGACCGGTGGCGAGCTTCGTCCGGGCTTCGGCGGCTGCGGCTTCGGTCTGGCGGACGCGCTCGCGCGCCTGCATCACCGCGTGACGCGACGCATCATAGGCAGCCTTGGTGGTGAAGCCTTTTTCCATCAGCGCCGCCTGGCGTTCGAAATTGACCTGGGCAAAGGCGACGTCTTCGCGTGCCGCCGCAATGTCGACGGTCGATGTCGCGGCGCTCGCCGACAAATTGCCGACCTCGACCTGGGCCGCGTCGATCGCCGCCGTCGCCTGCGCGACGGTCAGTGCATAGGGTTCGCCGTCGATACGGAACAAGAGCTGCCCCGCCGCGACCTGCTGGCCGTCGCGCACCGCGACCTCGGTGATCCGTCCGTTGACTTCCGCGGCGACCGACACCTTGTCCATCTGGACATAGGCATTGTCGGTCGACACCGACCCACCGCTGGTGAGCCACCAGCCGGCGCCTGCCGCGATCAGGATGAACGGGACGCCGAACATCAAGATCCGCGTGCGCCATTTTGGCATATCCTTGCCCGTGTCCTTCGCTTCGGATTCGGTGCGCACAGGCACGGGGTCGGGCCGGGCGATGGCGGCTGCCTCCGGCTGTGCATCGGCTTTGGGGCGAGTGGGGGCGATAGGGTCGGTCATTGGTCTTCTTTCACGCACTCGCGGCGGGACAGGTTGGAACGGACGCGCTCGACGAGCGCGACCAACTGATTGTGTTCGGCCTCGCTCAACCCGTCGATCGCTTCGTCGGTGAGCGTCTCGGCGATCTGGCGCACGCCATTCAGCAATTCGCCTGAGCGGGGTGTCAGGTGGAGGCGCCACGCGCGGCGGTCGGCCGGATCGGCGCGGCGTTCGACCAGCCCGGCCTCGGCCAACCGGTCGATCATTCGCGACAGGGTGATCGGCTCGACCTCGATTAATTCGGCGAGCGGGCCCTGACGAATACCCTCGTGGCGGCGGAGATAGGTGATCAGTCGCCATTGCAACGCGGTGACGCCGCTGTCGCGGGTGCGCGCGTTGAAGGCGCGTCGGTACAGTCGCGCGGTGTCGTTGAGCAGGAAGCCGATCGTTTCACTCATGGCATGTGTTATAATAGCAACTGCTACTATGTTCAATTCGAAATTTGCTGCACCTGCGAAATGATCCCCGGTAGCACAAGCTTACCGTGACCGTGACGCAAGCTTGAAATGAACTGAGCGACGGATTTCAGACATTTTTAGATCTGGGGGATTAAACTCGGTACTCGAAGCATTGCCCACCTTGCTTGCCCCTCGGCGGCGGGTTTCCTCCGACCCCATAAGTGCTCGTCAGCTATGCGCCTCATCTCAGTCATAGCCGGGAGTGAAACGGCTACCTGGAACCTGCCGTTCGCGTTTGTCGGACGAAGTGGCTGTAACGCGCCTCATCGAAGTCGTAGCGGGCACAGGATGGCCGCCTGAAACCTGCCGTTTATGAATGTAGGCTGGAATCGGTAACCGGCCTGATGTGGGTCGTCCGCTAAATGATCCGCCAGCGTCCGAAAATGGCCGTTCGACTATCCAATTCCTCGTCGATCCCGACTGCTTTGCTTGTATCCGTCTCGTATCCGGTCCAATGCTCATGCGCCTGCAACTCTGCTGACGCTTTGCGGGGTGAGCGACGCCGTAACCTCCGCCCCACTCACCCATTGCTGGGCCTGATGGTCAAGACTGCATCCAAGGAACATGACAATGGCACTCCAACACCTCGAACCCGGAGAAGTGATCCACCTTCCGTCGATTCCTTCCGAACGTGGCGCCACTGGCACTGCCGCGCTGGTCAAATCGGACCGGTTCGAGGCCATCCACCTCGTCGTTCCTGCCGGATCGAGCATACCGCCACACCATGTGGCAGGATATATGATGCTGCATTGCCTGGAAGGCCGTGTCATCTTGGGACCATCCGGCATCGAGCTCGGGGCGGGGGACTGGGTCTATCTGGCGCGCGGCGATCAGCATTCGGTTCAGGGCGTCGAGGATGCCAAGCTTTTGCTAACGATCATGTTCGACCCGCCGCCGGTGCAATAATCAGGCGTGAGCGCCGGCGGGACGGCGCAACGCCATGCGGCCATACACCAGGATGAACAGCAGGAAGGCACTGGCCCACAGGCCGCCGGCCAAATGGATGCTCAGCATATAGTCGAACGACAACAGTGGCGCAGCGACCCGCAACAGCGCGCCCAGGTTAACCAGCGCATAGATGGCGACCGTCGCACCATCCGCTTCCAATGGATGGCCGGTGTGGCCGCGCGTCGCACGCGTCATCACAGCCAGTGTCATCGAGGCCATCGCGCCGGCGCCAAGCGCGTGCATCGCGCTCGATGCCGGCACGATCGGCCACAGAATGGCAGCGCCTAGCAGCAACAGGCCCGCCGGCAGCCAGGCGTAGGAGACGTGCAGAACGAACACCAATGGGTCGGCCGTCGTCCGCAGCCCGGCCCAGCGGGTCAACCGCACAGCATGTAAGAGGCCGGCGACGAGCAGTAGCGAGGCCACCGGGTGAGCCGTTGATGCAAATACCCAACCGGCCAGCGCCATCGCCGTTATGGCGAGTAGCGCATGGTCGAACCGGTTGGCCAGGATCGGCAACGCCTGCGCGTCTCCTTTTTTGACCAGCCAATTACGCGTAAATGCGGGGATGATCCGTCCCCCGATAATCGCGATTAGGAACAGGACCAGCGCAAAACCGGCCCGCATACCGATAGCGGGATCACCGGTCAGCCCCATAGCGGCTGCATGATCGAGCCCACATGCCACGGCGAATAGCAGCAGGACGATCAGGATCGGCTTGTTACGGTTGCCTGCGGCGAATATCTGGCGCGCCGCGTATCCGAACAGCATTAACAGGAACCCGACATCGAGCACGGCGGCGAGGACTGGCGAAATGCTGGCGGAAAACAGCACGGCAATCCGGGCCATCGCCCACAGGCCGACGAATGCCGCCACCGGCCAGCCGGTCGCTATGGGCCGTCCAGTCCAGTTAGGAATAGCCGCGCTCAGAAACCCGGCGATGACAGCGCCGAGATAGCCGAACAGCATTTCATGCTGGTGCCAGGCCAAGGGAGCCATTGCGGTCGGCAATGTCCAGAATCCATCTAGGACGCCGACCCAAAGCGTCACGACGATCAGCGCCCAGGCCGCACCGCCCAGAAACAACAACCGAAAACCGCCTTGAAGCCACAGCGGTGTTCGGGTCCCGGCGGAACTCGCTTCCGTCATTCCCGCGCGCCCTTTCGCCACAGACCGAGGATCACCACCTGCCAGGCGATCGCGACAGAGCCTGCGATGAACACGACATCACCGAAAGTGCGGATCCAGCGCAGCGTTTCGAGGAAGTCCTGCTGAAGAAAGGCGTCACTGCGCGCATACCACATGCCGGTGGTGACGCTCGCTTCGAACTGGAACAGCCCGACCGGTAGCAGGCTGGTGAAAATCATAAGCACGAGTCCGGCGTTGAGTCCCCAAAAGCCGATCGCCATCAGCCGGTTGTTGAACTTCATGTCCGGCCGGATATACCGCAGCACCAGCAAGGTGAAGCCCAGAGCCAGGAAGCCATAGACCCCGAACAGCGCGGCATGGGCATGGACGGCGGTGGTGTTCAGGCCTTGCAGGTAAAAGAGCGCGACCGGCGTGTTGATCATGAACCCGAAAACCCCGGCGCCCAGCATGTTCCAAAACGCGACCGCGACAAAGCACATCAACGGCCATTTGACCGCGCGCATCCATGGCGTGCGCTCTCGAAGGCTCCAATGTTCCCATGCCTCATAGCCGAGCACGATCAGCGGTACGACCTCAAGCGCGCTAAATGCCGCGCCGATCGCCATGATTGGCGTGGTCGTCCCCGAAAAATACATGTGGTGGAAGGTACCCGGCACGCCGCCGACCATGAACAGCGACGCCGAGGCGAGGCTGGCGGCCGTCGCGACCCGCCGCGACACGAGCCCCATCGTCGCGAAGATGAAAGCGATCGCGGCGGTCGCAAAGACCTCGAATATGCCCTCGACCCACAGATGGACGACCCACCAGCGCCAATATTCCATGACGGTTATGTGCGTTCGCTCGCCATAGAAAAGCCCCGTGCCATAGAACAACCCGATCGCGATCGTGGCGACGGTCAGCAGCGCGAGCAGGCTCTTGTCGCCGCCCTTCCGGCGCAGCGCGGGGAGCATCCCTCGCAGCATAAGGACCAGCCAGAGGAGTAGCCCGACGAACAGCCCGATCTGCCACACCCGGCCGAGATCCAGATATTCATAGCCCTGATGGCCCAGCCAGAAACTGAGCTTGGGCGGAATGACATGGGAAAGCGCGAGATAATTACCGATGAACGACCCGGCGACCACTACGATCAGCGCCCAGAACAGGATATTGACGCCGAGCTTCTGATATTTGGGATCGCTGCCGTGGATGACCGGGGCCAGGAACAGGCCGGCCGCGAGGAATGCTGTCGCGATCCACAGCACCGCGCTCTGCACATGCCATGTCCGGGTCAGCGCATAGGGGAAATATTGCGAGACGTCGAAGCCGTAGAAGCTCTGGCCCTCGATCGTGTAGTGCGCCGTGAAGCCGCCGATGAAGACCTGGAATATAAACAGCGCCAGCACCACGAGCAGGTATTTTCCAAGTGCCTTTTGCGATGGCGTCAGGCCGGCCGAGAGTAGCGGGTCGTCCGTAGCCGCCACCAGAGGATTGTCATCGTGGCGGCGCAGGAACGCCCATCCCCAGATCAGCGCGCCGACACCGGCAATGAGGATGACGACGCACGCCAGCGACCACAGGATGTTTTCGGGCGTTGGATAGTTGCCTATCAGCGGTTCAGGCGGCCAGTTGTTGGTATAGGTCGCAACCGTGCCTGGCCGTTCCGTGGATGCGGCCCAGGCGGTCCAGAAAAAGAATTTGGTCAGCTTCGCCCGCTGCGCCGGATCGGGTAGCGTTCCTTCCTTCATCGCGTAATTGTCGCGGGTCTGACGGAGCGCAGGATCGGCGCCGTATAGCCGCTCATAATAGCTAGCGGTCTGCGCGATCGCCTGAGCGCGCCGGTCCGATACCGTCGCCACGCCGCTGGCCGGATCATAGCTGTTGTGTCGATATTCCTGCTTGAGGCGATAGGTCAGCGCCGCCTTCTGCTCGCCGTCGAGCGCGTCGAAGGGCTTTCCCTCGCTCTCCCGTGCCGCAAGTTCGAGCCAGGCGACCAGTTCGCGGTGCAACCAGTCGGCGGACCAGTCCGGCGCCTGATAGGCGCCGTGCCCCCATATCGAGCCCAGCTGCATGCCACCGGTACTCTGCCACGCATTCTGGCCGTCGAGAATATCTTCGCGCGTCATCAGGACCTGGCCTGAGGCGGCGACGATCTGCGCCGGGATCGGCGGCGCCTTCCGGTAAACCTCCACCCCGGACACGCTCAATATCGCGAACGTCACCGTCAGCACACCGATCAGTGTCCACCATAGAAGCTTGTAATTTCCCACGGCGCGTTCCCCTTTATCGAAGGCGGTAAAAATCTGTCGGCGAATGTGTCCAGAGTCTTTCAGGTGGTGCCTGCAGAATGCTGCAAGGCTGGGCCCTCGTCATCGGTGAGATCGGGAAGCGGTATGTGCGGCGCCCGCGGCGTCGAAGGCGGCACGGCAATTGCGGAGCGAATAGGTCCCGTTGTTGCGCCTCTCACCGTCCGGAACGCAGCGCTCACCTTTCCCGCTTCGGAAAGGATCATTCGAAAATCCGCCGCTGCCAGCAAGCGAGAGCATGAATTCCTCCCCAAATCACTCGATTTCTCTGTAGAAGATCAAGTGATCATCTATGTATAGCATGGTTCGTGATGCGCCTAATCAAATAAATTCCCGATTATCGACGCTCGCAAATCCTTGCATGGCTATGGGATTCATAATTTCAATCTATGATCGTCGATGATGAAAATGGAAGATAATTAGGCCGCACAGAGGTGGAGATGAATGAGTCCCCGATTGCTATTTGGCGACGATGTTACGCGCCGTTGTGTGGTCGAACTTCGACTGACGGCGCTCCAACGGCCGGATGAGGTCGTGCAGCGTCCCCGACAATAACAGCCACCGGTCCACTCGAAGCAACGATCGTTGCTTCGTCCGTCAACGATCCCGTCGCCACCGTCAGCAGGTGGCCCGGATAGCATGAGCATTATGATGCGCGCGCAGGTCTATTGACCCATCGCGCCCTGATGTTGGCAGGCCTTCAGCGGTCACAAGCGGCCGCGAGCCGTCAACCAAAATCTTCCCGGCCAATAATGCCATCCCGCAGTGTCGAGCAATCTCATATCACCAGCATGCCTGACTCGACTTCCCCACCGATTGGCCTAGAACCGGATCACAAAGACTTTCCTGCGACCCCGGAAGTCGATGGGTTTCCTTTGGTCACGACCGCAAAGGATGGCAGGGCTCTGTCGGAAGATGGGGTTCTGCTGCCCTCTATTGGCGCCAATTGTTTTGAAGATCGGTGGCGGAGAGCAGTTGCCCGCAACGTAATTCCCACGGTTCCGGTCAAAAAGAGCGTAGTATGGTCAGACGACTCGGGCAATCCGGGCCGCCTAACCAAGGCCGGCGCCATGCAGGAATTCGTAACTCAGTCGAATATCGAGCGGTTCAAGAAGCTTATCAGCACCACGACCGATTCTTCGCAATTGTCGACTCTCAAAGAACTTCTTCGACGGGAAGAGGCGAGAAGCGCCACGCTTCCGGCGAAACCGGGCCGTTCATAGCCATATGGTTCGATCGTGACCGCCGCGAACAGCGCGCACGTCTGGACCATGCGCGCGGGTGCATCCACTCGATCCTGAGCAATGCGCACTTGTTTCAGACCATCTTTCGGAAGGGCGGCGCATGTGCTTTTCGGCTACGGCAAGCTTTGCCGCCTCCGGCGTAATCGGTCTAATCGGGCTTGCAACGCTGAGCCACGTCCGGGAACCGCAGGCGCTGCTGTTCGCCGCGGTGCCATTGCTGTTCTCAGTGCATCAGTTCGCAGAAGGCCTGGTCTGGCTCGGCCTGAAAGGCCAGATAGGCCCGGTTGCTCTCGATCATTCGACCTTCCTGTTCATGCTTTATGCGCAGGGCATACTGCCGTTGCTGATGTCGCTCGCGGTGCTCCTGATGGAACCGCCGGGGCGGCGCCGCAAAGCGATCGTCGCGCTGACCTGCATCGGGGCGCTCGTATGCGCGTGGATGATCTATGGGCTCATCTTCTTCGAGAGCCATTGCTACATCGAACAATATTCGATCGCCTATCGCAATCAGCTTACCGGCAACTTTGCGGTATCGTTGTTCTATATCCTCGCGGTTTGCGGCGCGCTGCTGCTTTCCAGCCATCATGTCATCCGGTGGTACGGAGTGCTGAACGTCATCGCACTGACGATCACACAGATCGTCAAGGAAGCCGCCTTTGCCTCGGTCTGGTGTTTTTTCGCAGCTGTGCTGAGCATTATGATCTACCGGCAGTTCCGTGACGGCGCGATCGACGTCGCCATACCCAACGGCAGGTCGGCGCACCGACGGCCTTTGCTTCTGTCTTCGCTGCGAAATCGTCGCTCGTAGAGCCGTTCAATGACGGTCATCGTTCTCGGACCGGCCCCCCCTTACGGTCAACTGCGTATAGGCTCGGTTCGCCCGTTCGGTCAGATCGGCATCACTTGGTCGAAGTGACCGTGACCGGTCTGGAAAATTGCCGGGCTCAGGCTTGGAGGGGACTGCACAGGCTCCCAAGGCGGTGCAGAATTTTCACAGGCTCTTCGCGGTAGCTTCGGTCGGGGCTGTCTTTGAATGCGATCCCGATTTCACCCGAAACCGGATGCGATCGGCGCGTTCAGGGATGCGGTGCTGCGGGGAGGCGATTGCGACCCTCCTCCTCGCGGCACTGCTAGAAACCCGGCGCCTGTCCGGCGCCATCCCCCGGATACCTAGGAGACGAATCATGAAAAAGACCGACAGTCAGCTGCAGCATGACGTGATGGCCGAACTCGAATGGGAGCCCGCCGTCGACCATGCCGATATCGGCGTTGCCGTCACCGACGGGGTCGTGACCCTCTCGGGCTATGTAAAGAGCTTCACCGAAAAGCTCGCGGCCGAGAAGGCGGCGCGCCGCGTTGCGGGGGTCAAGGCGATCGCCGAGGAGATCAAGGTCCGCTTGGCGTCGGACAACAAGACCGCCGATCATGAGATTGCCAAACGCATTGTCGACGTGATCGCCTGGACTGTCGCGATCCCCGCCGACAAGGTCAAGGTGAAGGTCGAGCATGGCTGGGTCACGCTCACCGGCTCGGTCGATTGGTACTTCCAGAGCAACGAGGCGCGGAAGGCGGCCGGACGTGTCTCGGGCGTGATCGGCGTGACCAACCTGATCGAAGTCAAGCAGCTGCCGGCATCGACCGATGTCAAGGACCGCATCGTCTCGGCGTTCAAGCGCCAGGCCGACCTCGACGCGGCTGGAGTCACGGTGACCACCGACGGCAGCACAGTGAAGCTGAGCGGGAAGGTCCATGCCTGGAACGAACGCGGTATCGCCGAACGTGCGGCCTGGTCGGCGCCGGGCGTGACCAGGGTCGAGGATCATCTCACAGTCCAATATTGAGCCCCGACCTTTGAAGAAGCAGCGCCTGCTCCGTTTGTGGGGGCGGGCGCTTTCCTGATCTTTCCATCTAAAAGCGGCCGGGCAGCAATCGGCCAGGACTAGCGGTTCATGTTCTGTCGACAGATTATGCCGACGAAACGTCGTTGATGGGATGCAAGGCGGATGACGTGGAGGTCCTGAATTCCCCCTCCTGATCGTGGAAGGGCCGGTCAGACCGCAGCGATCTGTGCTTCGTCATTGGCGGCGACCTGCCGTGCGATCTGCACGGTCCGGGTCAGCGACACGCGGGTTCCCGGCGCGGTGTCCTCGACCGCAATCTCCGCCCCCAACTGCTTGGCGAGCGCCTGGACGATGCGCGTGCCCAGACCCGCTTGGGACCGTTCGGGGTCCTCCTCCATGCCGATCCCGTCGTCCGAAACCGACAAAGTCCAGTCGTCGTCTGTCGCGGCATAGCCGACGACGACATGACCGGGGCGGCCGTCCGGAAAGGCGTGCTTGAGCGCATTGATCACCAGTTCGGTGACGACCAGTCCCATGCTGACCGATATATCGCCGCTGATTGACACCGGATCGACGCGGGTGGTGAGCGTTAGCTGCTCGTGGTCGAAGATCATCGACGCCCCGATGCTGGCGCACAATTGCGCGAGATAGGGTTCAAGCTCGACCGTCTCGCCATCGGATCCGGCGAGGTGACGCTGCAATGTCGCGATCGACATCACGCGTTGATGCGCGTCGCTCAAATGGCCGCGCGCTTCGTCCGACTGCACCTTGCGCGCGCTCTGCATCAATATGCTCGCAATAATCTGCAGGCTGTTCGCGACGCGGTGCTGCATCTCGTGGAGCAGCGCGGCATTGGCGTGAACCAGTTCCTTGTGGCGCTTCTCGTTCTGCCGCTCCTCGGTGACGTCGATCACGGTGACCACCATCCGGGTGTTCAGGCCGTCGCCATAATCGAGCCGCTGCGCCTTGATCACGACGCATCGCACCGCCCCCGCGCTCGTCTTGATCTCCATCTCATAGGCTTCGACCTCGGCGGCGCCCGACAGCGTCGCTTCGATCAGCGAGTGCAGCCGCGGCAAGTCCCAATGATGATGGTCGAGGTCATAGATCGTCTGCCCGGTGACGGTGTCGGGATCGATGCCGAAGGCGGCACAGAAACTGTCGCTCGCCGCGACGATTGCCAGATTTTCGTCGAGCAGAAGCAGCGGCGCATCGGACGCGAGCACCAGCGCTAGCCCTAATGTGCGGCCCAGATTGATAGGTGGATTGTCGGCAGCCATGCGGCGCGCCCTCCCGGTCGACCCGGACCGCAGAGCGCGGCCTTGTCGGCAGACCAAATCGCGGAGCGAGTCGATCGACGTTGTCGATCATTGCCCCAAGGCTGCGGGCTTTAGCATGCCGGCGGAAGGAGGCATGCACGGAATCGACACGCCGTCGGTCTCTCCGCAAGTGGGACGGAAGGCTACAGACATCATCGGTCGATTGACGTCGCCACCGGGGCGACGTGCCCAAATGTCGGAAAACTAGGATCTACGCCTAAAAGGAAGCTGGACGGCGGCCGGGACCAGCGACCGCCGTCCTACTTTATGCCGCATGTGTGTGGGCACAGGGGGTGCGGCACGGTCACATCGTGGGGCCAGATGGATAACAAATCCTTAATTTTCAGGCGATTTGCGGCGAGATGAATCGGGCGGAGCTTCGAAAGCGAGCCCTATCCCAGGGCTGATCTGATCCCCGGCCGACCCTCAGAGGCGCTCTGGCCGCGTCTCCTGAGAGCCATGAGACAAGTGGCATCAGGAGACGGGGTTGTCCGAAAAACGCGGGAGCATCGGTTGAAGTTGCGGCAAAGCCATTATGCGGCAGCGGATGGAGCGATAAAATCGTCGGTGATGCTGCGCGCAAAATATGGAGTACGGCAAAAAGACCCCGCGGAGGGCAGGGTCTTTTCGTTCCCCCGAATGATCCAGGAGAAGCCCATCCGCCTTGGGGGTCGCAACCCGAAGGCTTCAGGAAAGCAGTCAAATCAATCGTGCGGTCGAAGCCGTCAGCCCATCAGGCGGCGGCTCAATCAATATTCTTCGCTGGAAAAGTCCCTCACAGGGGAAAGGACAACAGCCTGAACCGGGGCAGTTTGGCCCGCCTGCTATTTGACGGCCTCTTGGGCCGCGTCGCCGACATCCTGAGCGGCATCACCCACCTTCTGCGCTGCCTCGGTGACCGCACCGGTTTCGGCCTTCTCGTTGCCGAGGAACTGGAACCCTAGAAATGCTGCGATAGCCAGCGCGGCAACGACGAGGAGCGTGATGCCCGCCCCACCGCCGCGTTTCGGATCGCGGTCGACGACTGTCGTGGTATGTGTCGTGCCGTCGGGTTCGCGGGTTGTATGGATATCATCAGCCATTGGAACCTCCTCTGAAGGATATCGCTTAGGACGCTTCCTTCGGACGAAGGTTCCGGTCCTGGCCAGTAGTAGACAGGACGGTCGCGCCCGCGATGCTCCAAGACGAGTGTCCGCTTTCGCACATTTTTGCGCCGCAACCGGCCCGACTGCTTTCGTTGAGAGTTTCAGACGCCGCTAGGCGTCAGAAAGTCTTCGATGCCCGAACCGCGGGGAGCATGGACTGAGCTATGGGGAAAGCGGTTTTGCGCAGGTCGTGGTGCTGGCCGTTGCTGCCCAAAAT
>NZ_NISJ01000013.1 GCF_002205635.1 Sphingopyxis witflariensis
GCGCCGGAGGCCGTTCCCTCGCCAGTGTTGCCCTCCGGTTCCGCTTCGCTCCACCTACGGCCAACACTGGCGAGGGAGGCGTCAATGCACTAACAATCCACCCGGACCACTCGGTGGGGGCCGGTCAGGTCTCGTGGCAAGCTGCGACATCATCGTCGCCTCGGAAGCCGCTGTCTTCGGCCTTCCCGAAATTGACGTCGGCCTGATGGGCGGCGGCAAGCATACCGCACGCATCATCCCGCATTCGCTTGCGCGGCGCATGATGCTGACCGGCTACCGCGCTCCCGCCGAGGAGTTGTATCGTCGCGGTATCATCGAGGCCTGTCTGCCCGCAGATGAGTTGCTGCCCTATTGCCTGGACATGGCGGCGGTCATCGCGTCGAAAAGCCCGCTCGCGACGCGCCTCTCGAAAGACAGCATGCGGACGATCGAGAATATGACGCTGCGCGACGGCTATATCTATGAGCAGGGCAACACCGCAAAGCTGTCGACTTCGCACGACGCGCAAGAGGCCGTCGCGGCTTTCGTCGAAAAGCGCGCGCCCCTCTTCCTCGGACGCTGAGGACACGGCGATGGACTGGAATTTCGGCGACCTGCTGGACGCGACCGCGGCGCATGTGCCGGGCGATCGGCCGGCAATCATCCGCGGCGATCATGTCACGACCTGGGCGGATTTCGATGCGCGGACGAACCGGCTGGCGCGCGCGATGCTGGCAGCCGGACTGCCCGCAGGCGCGCGCATCGCGATCCTCGCGCGCAACATCCCGGAATTTATCGAAATCGCTGCGGCGGCGTTCAAGGCACGGCTGACGCACGTCAATCTCAACTATCGCTACACGACGTCCGAAATCGAATATGTGCTGCGCGATTGTCAGGCGGCGGGGCTTTTCTATCAGGATGAATTCGCGTCCGTCGTCGCACCGCTGATTGGCGGCGCGATCGACCATTTGAGCTATGCGGTGCAGATCGGCAGCGATGGGGCCTATGAAGCGATCGTCGCCGAGGGGGACGCCGCGCCGCTCGATATCCTGCGCTCGCCCGACGACGGCTATCTTCTCTACACGGGCGGCACCACGGGGCGGCCGAAGGGCGTGATGTGGCGGTCGGCCGACGCGCGGTGCTCGCAGCTTGAATCTCCGGTTGCGGGAACTGCGCCCGCCAGCATGGACGATCATGTCGCGCATGTTTTGAAGGGCACGGCGGGGCGCGTCATGCCTGCCTGCCCGTTGATGCACGGCGCCGGATTGAACAGCTCGCTGGCCGAGCTGCTCATCGGCGGCACGGCGGTGCTGCTGCCTTCGGATCGCTTCAGCGCCGAAGAGTTGTGGAACGAGGCCGCGCGCCACCGTGTCACGCGCATCCTGATCGTCGGCGACGCCTTTGCCCGCCCCATGGCCGATACGCTGCTGGCGAACCCGGGGCGGTGGGATTTGTCCGCGTTGCGCCTGATCTCGTCGGCCGGGTTGATGTGGTCCGAGCAAGTGAAGGCCGCCCTGTTGGAAGCTTTGCCGCAGCTGACCCTGCTCGACATTCTCGGTGCATCCGAAGCGTCGGGTTTCGGCTTTGCGATCACCAACAAGGATCGCGCCACCCCGACGGGCTTGTTCGAACCCGGACAGCAGACGGTGATCATCGATCAGGAAAGCGGCCGCGTGCTCGCCGATGACGAGGTCGGACAAGGCTGGCTGGCGCGCCGCGCGCCCTTTGGCGCGGGTTATCATGGCGATCCCGAAAAGACTGCCAGCGTCTATCGCACGATCGACGGCACGGCCTATGCGATCCCCGGCGACATGGCCGAACGCCTGCCCGACGGGCGGTTCCGCCTGCTCGGCCGTGGCAGCATGTGCATCAACACCGGCGGCGAAAAAGTGTTCGTCGAAGAGGTTGAGGAAGCACTGAAGCGCGTCGACGGCGTCGCCGATGCGATGGTGTTCGGGCTTCCCGATCCCAAATGGGGCGCGGTCGTCACCGCTTTGATCGAGGCGGGTGACACCCCCGATGATCAGGCACTGCGCACCGCGCTGTCGCTGGATCTTGCTGCCTATAAACAGCCGCGCACGATTATCCGCGTCGCCCTCATGCCGCGCCACGCCAGCGGCAAGAGCGACTATCGCAGCGGGATGGACATCGCGCGCGCCCAAATTGCAGCCCAGACGTCCACGGGCTGATCGCGTCCGGCTCGCGAGGCCCCGGGCGGGCGCGCGGGCCGGACGCTTTCCCGCCCCATCGACCCAAATCACGCACACGCCCCAAGGACATCGCATGCAACAGGCCAATCCCTCTTCCGACAAAGCCCCCCGCCGGCTCGATGCGCTGATCATCGGCGCCGGGTTTGGTGGCATGTATGCCTTGCACCGGGTGCGCGGCATGGGGCTCGACGTCCATCTGATCGAGGCGGGCGACGATGTTGGCGGCACCTGGTACTGGAACCGTTATCCGGGCGCCCGCTGCGACGTGATGAGCATCGACTATAGCTATTCCTTCTCCGACGAGATCCAGCAGGAGTGGACGTGGAGCGAGCAGTTCGCGGCGCAGCCCGAAATCCTGTCCTACGCGCGCTTCGTCGCCGACAAGCTCGATCTGAAGCGCGACATCAGCTTCGAAACGCGCGCCACGTCGGTTCATTATGATGAAGACGCCGCGCTGTGGCGGATCGAGACCGACCGCGGCGATTTGTTCGAGGCGAATTATTGCCTGATGGCGACCGGCCCGCTTTCGGTGCCGAAGCAGGTCGATATCCCGGGGGCGGACCGTTTCAAGGGCGACCTCTATCTCTCAGGCAAATGGCCGCATCATGACGTTGATCTGAAGGGCAAGCGCGTCGCCGTGATCGGGACCGGATCGTCGGGCATCCAGATCGTCCCCGTCGTCGCCGAGCAGGCCGAACATCTGTATGTCTATCAGCGGACGCCCAGCTTCACCTTGCCGATGCGCAACCGCAAGCTCGACGAGGATTATGTCGCACATATCAAGGCGCATTATCCGGGGCTCCGCGCAGTCGCGCGCCACTCGCTGACCGGCGGCGTTCGGCCGATCACCAGCCGCCCGGTGTTCAGCGTCACCCCCGCCGAGTGCGAAAAATTGCTGGAAGATGCGTGGCAGCACAGCGGGCTCGCCTTCCTCGGCCTCTTTTCCGACCTGCTCACAAATCGTGACGCGAATGAGGTGGTGGCCGAGTTCGTGCGCGGCAAGATCGCCGAAACGGTGAACGATCCCGACACCGCGCGCCGGCTGACGCCGCGCGGCTATCCGATCTTCGCGCGGCGGCCATGCCTCGATACCGGCTATTACGAAGCCTATAACCGCGACAATGTGACGCTGAAGGATTGCCTGGAACATCCGATCCTCGAGATCACCGAAACGGGCATCCGAACGGCCGAAGGCGAGGTCGAGGTCGATATCATCATCGCGGCGATCGGCTATGACGCGCTGACCGGCGCGATGCTGTCGATCGATATCGAGGGCCGGGATGGCCGTCGCCTGAAGGACAAATGGGCCGATGGCGGGCGTTCGCATCTCGGCCTGATGATCGAGGGCTTTCCCAATCTGTTCGTCATCGCGGGGCCGAACGGACCGTCGGCGCTCGCGAACTTCATCCTGCTCAATGAACAGAATGTCGACTGGGTCTGCGACTGCATCGAACATATGCGCGCCGGTGGCCTGCGGTCGATCGAAGCGAATGCCGATGCCGAGGACCGCTGGATGGACAAGGTGACGACGCTCGGGTCGCACTCGCTCTATCCGACCGCGAACACTTGGTACACGGGCGCCAACGTCCCTGGAAAGCCGCGCACTTTTCCGGTGTATATCGGCGGGTTTGGCCGGTATCGCGAGATTTGCGCGGACGCGGCGGCTGAAGGCTATCGCGGCTTCACCTTGCGATAGTCATCCGGGCGGCTGCGTCCCGATCTGGAGAAAATCCGATGTCATCCGACAGGCTGTTTGAGCCGCTTCCGCTTGCTCGCGGCCCGGCGATGAAAAACCGTTTCATGCTGGCACCCCTGACCAACCGTCAGAGCCATGCCGACGGCACGCTGTCGGACGTCGAGCGCAACTGGCTGGAAATGCGCGCGGCGGGGGGCTTTGCGCTGACGATGACGGCTGCGGCGCATGTCCAGCCGGTCGGGCAGGGCTTTACCGGGCAATTGGGTGCTTTCGACGACGCGCATATCGACGGCCTTGCATCGCTGGCCACGCGGATCAGAGCGAAAGGTTCGCTCTCGTCGCTGCAATTGCACCATGCCGGTAGCCGTGCGGAACCGGCGTTGATCGAGGCACCGGTCGCGCCCTCGGATGTTGCGGACCGAAATATACGCGGCCTGTCGGAGCATGAGGTTGAGGCGCTGCGCGACGATTTCATTGAGGCAGCCCGGCGCGCTGAGCGGGCAGGCTTTGACGGCGTCGAGATTCACGGCGCGCATGGATATATTCTCGCCGAATTCCTGTCGGCGGCGACCAATATGCGGACGGATCGTTACGGCGGGAGCCTCGAAAACCGGGCGAGGCTCCTCTTCGAGATCATCGACGGCATTCGCGCTGCGACGCGGCCCGCGTTTCAGATCGGGCTCCGCCTTTCGCCGGAACGCTTCGGCCTCATTCTCGAAGAAATCCGCGATGTGGCAGCGGAGGCCATGCGTCAGGGAAAGATCGACTTCCTCGATATGTCTTTGTGGGACGTCAAAAAGGAACCGGAGGACGAAAAGCGCAAGGGACGTTCGCTGCTGAGCTTTTTTACCGAATTGCCAAGAGGTGATGTTCGTCTCGGCGCTGCGGGCAAGGTGATGAACGCCGATGATGCGCGCGCGGTTCTCGATGCCGGCTGCGATTTTGTCGTGATCGGGCGCGCCGCTATTTTGCGCCACGATTTTCCCGAACGCGTCCGCCACGACCCGGCATATCGTTCGCCAGCCCTTCCCATAGAGGTGCAGCATCTGCTCGATGAAGGGCTTAGCAGCGAGTTTGTGCACTATATGCGCCGTTGGCCGGGATTTGTGGCAGGGGGTCTGGCAGAATAGCCGATCCACCACACGGCAGGAGCCAATTCTGACGGAGGCACGGGCTATCCAGGCTCGCGGGCGATGCGGAGGGTCTCCCTGGCTAGACCATGCCGAGACGATTGAGGCTGGCCGCACAGCTCGCTCGGGAGATAAGAGGCAGTTCCATCGCCAGTGTAGCCGTCCCGTCCCGCTTTGCTTCACCTAATGCCAAAACCAGCCTTGTGCTCCGAGCCGGAACACCGCTTGAGCTCGTAGCGACGGTATCGCGAGTTGCGAATGCAACAAATTCGATAAACTGACGAAATTCCGAGAGTTTTGTGCGACCAAAGATGTCGCAGACTCTCGATGCGCCAATCTGGGAAAAACCCAGTAAAATCAATACTCATGGTGCGGTCGAGAAGACTCGAACTTCCACGGCCTTTCGGCCACAACGACCTCAACGTTGCGCGTCTACCAGTTCCGCCACGACCGCACATCATGATGGGCCGGACGGGTCCGGCTCCAGGTAGGAGCGGGCGCCTAGCAAAGCTTTTCGGGCGATGCAAGCGAGCTTCGACGCTTTTCTTTTTTTGATGGGCAAAGGCGCGGCCCGCCGGGGCTGTGACTGTCACCAAATCGACTCCAAAGAGTCATCCAACTGTCATGGCTCTGGCGTCAGACCGTCATCGAATCACCCTAGTGGCGTCCTCACCGGGGGCGAGGCGACGATGATCCTCTCTCGTTCGCCGGTGGTATTTCATCAGCGCCCCGGGGCGCGCACCGGGAACGGAGAATTTCATGGCGGCTTTCGCACGCATTCGTTTGGTCATGCTCAGCGGCGTGGCCTGTTCCATCCTTGCAGCCTGCGGCGCCGACGGCGTTGCTTCGCCCGGCGAAGGTGTGATCGTCGTTCCGACGCCAACGCCGACACCCACGCCGACCCCGACCCCCACGCCGACCCCCGGCGTCGTGACCCCGGCCGATGCGTGCCCGAATATTGCGGGCGCCGTTAAACTGGCCGATCGCGGCACGATCACTGGGCCGCAGGGCACATGGCGCAACTGCGAATTCCCCGCGCGCTTCACCGCTTCGACCGCGATCCCGAAGGTTCCGGGCGTCATCTATTCGCTGGGCGGCCGCGTCGATGTCGGCACCGACCAGGGTGCGGCGAGCACCAACACCGACGTCACGCTGACCATCGACCCCGGCGTAATCATTTTCGGCGCAACGGGCGTATCCTGGCTCGCGGTCAATCGCGGCAACCGCATCCATGCTGTCGGCACCGCGACCCAGCCGATCATCTTCACTGGTCGCGCCAACGTGGTCGGTGAAAATGGGAACACTCCGATCAATGACGACACATCGCAGCTCTGGGGCGGCGTGGTTTTGCTCGGCCGCGCGCCGGTCACCGATTGCGAAGCGGCGGGTGCCGTCGAAGGTACGGTCGATTGCCAGCGCGAAACCGAGGGCGCGACGGGCGCTAGATATGGCGGCGCGCAGGTCGCCGACAACTCGGGCCGCATGTCCTATGTCCAGATCCGCTATTCGGGCTTCACGCTCGCACCCGACAAAGAGCTTCAGGGTCTGACGCCGTCGGGCACCGGCACGGGCACCCAGCTCGACCATATCCAGATTCACAACAGCTCGGACGACGGTATCGAAGTGTTCGGTGGCCGGGTGAACATGAAGCATCTTGTGATCACCGGCGCCGAGGATGACAATCTCGACACCGACGTCGGTTACAAGGGCAATATCCAATATGTGATCGCGGTGCAGCGTGCCGGCGGCGCGATTGGCGATTCGATCCTCGAGGTCGATTCGAACGGCAATGAAAACGCCGCCCCACGCCAGTTCGTCCAGCTTGCGAACTTCACCTTCATCCAGCGCAACGCGGCGGCGGGCAACACTGCGGCCATGCTGATCCGCGGCGGCGCTGACTATACGATGGCCAACGGCCTGGTCGTTTCGCCGGGTGTCGGCTGTCTGCGTCTGAACAGCGCGACGACGACGCAGGCCGCGGGGACCGACGAGCAGGGGCCGCCGAAATTCTTCTCGGTCTCGATGCAGTGCGGCGGCGCTTCGCCGTTTATCGGTACCAGCGGCGTGACCAATGCCGAAGTGCAGACAATCTTCGGCGCGGGCACCAACAACAGCGCGGCTTACACGCATAGCCTGACGAACCTGTTCGTCAACGGGGCGACCGAAACCGCGCTGACGCCCTATAATGCGAAGCTGCTGAACGCCTTCTTTGACACCACCGCCTATGTCGGTGCCGTCCGCGACGCCAGCGACACCTGGTATCAGGGTTGGACCTGCAATTCGGCGACCGCCTCGTTCGGCACCAGCAGCGGCAGCTGCACCGCGCTGCCGACGACCTGACCGTTCAACAACCAATCGGGGGAGCGGGCAGGTCCATGCCGGACTGGCCCGCTCCTTTCTCACATTATCTTCGGGGACATTCGACCATGACCAAGCGGCCGATCTTCGCCAGCCTGCTTCTCCTCAGTTCCGCCCTTGTCGCGCCAGCGGCGCTCGCCCAGGACGCGGCCGTCGACGCGCCCGCCGATGCGGCGGCGCAACCGGATGAGGAAGACGGCGATGTCTCTATCCCCGGCGGCGCCGACGCCGAAATCGTCGTCACCGGCCGCTTCACCCCCAATATTGTCCGCGCGACCCCCGAAGTCGTGTCGGCGCTGTCGTCCGCCGACATTGCGCGGACGGGCGAGGGCGATATTTCGGGCGCGCTGCAGCGCGTCACCGGTCTCAGCGTCGTCGGCGGCGGCTATGTCTATGTCCGCGGGCTTGGCGATCGCTACTCGCTCGCGTTGCTCAACGGCTCGCCGTTGCCGAGCCCCGAGCCGCTGAAGCGCGTCGTCCCGCTCGACATCTTCCCGTCGAACGTCATCGATTCGACGCTGATCCAGAAAAGCTATTCGGCGAACTTCCCCGGCGAGTTCGGCGGCGGCGTGATCAACCTCACGACCAAGGCGATCCCGCGCGAACCCTTCCTGACCTTCAGCGGCGGGATCGGCTGGGACAGCGAGACGACCAATCAGCTTGGCTATACCTATTATGGCAGCGACACCGACTGGACCGGTTTCGACGACGGCACCCGCGACGTGCCGCCGCTGCTCAAGGCCGCGTTCGCCAGCGGCAAGCCGATCCTTGAAGGCGCTGATTTCAGCCAGAATGATCTGAAGGCGATGGCGATGGAGCTTTCCAACTCGCCGACCTCGCTGCTTCAGCAGAATGATCATATCCCGATCAACTGGTCGGCGGGCGTCACCGGCGGCACCACCATCGCGCTTGGCGATGGCGAACTCGGCATCATCGCGACCGCGGGGATCAGCAACAAGTGGCGCACCCGCGACACTCTGCAACAAACCTCGGTCGAGCGTGACCTGTCGGGCGATCCGCAGACCAGCTACAACCGCGTCGTCACCGACAATCGTGTCGTCGTCAACGGCCTCCTCGGCTTCGGGCTGGAGATTGGCGAGCACAAGCTGCGCTGGACCAACCTCTATATCCGCGACACGCTGAAACAGGCCCGCCTTGCGCTCGGAACCGACGCGAACCAGCAGGGCCGCGACATCATGAAGCAGGATACGGCCTGGTATGAGCGGCAGCTGATCAACACCCAGTTCGTCGGCGAATTCCACTTCGACCAGCTCAAGCTCGACCTGCGCGGCGCCTATGCCAATTCGCAGCGCGAGGCGCCCTATGAGCGCAGCTTCACCTATGTCCGCACCAATTTGCCGACCGCGCAGGACCCGCTCGGCGACAAGTTCGTCAACGACCTCGGCGGCAGCCGCGGCGACGCGAGCATCGCCTTTTCGGACCTGAACGAGGATCTGTGGTCGGGCGGCGTCGATCTGTCCTACGAACTCGCCCCGCGCATCACCGCGACGGTCGGCTATGCCTATAGCGATACCCACCGCACCTCGGCGCGCCGCTCGTTCCAGTTCCGCGCATCGAACCTGCCGCTCGCAGTGCAGCAGCTGCGCCCCGATTATCTCCTCTCCGATGCGACGATCCAGCTGTATGACATCACGCTGCTCGAAACCTCGGCGCAGGACGGCACCGCGGCCTTTGCCGCCGACCTCACGACCCACGCCGGCTATGCGCAGGTGCAGGCCGAACTGACGGCGGGCGTCAACATCAACGCGGGTGTGCGCTATGAGACGGCGAAGCAGACGGTCGCGCCGATCGACCTGTTCAACACCGGGTCGTCGGCGATCGTGGAAACCAACCTCAACAACAATTACTGGCTCCCCGCGGTCACCCTGACCTGGGAAGTCGCCCCCGACATGCAGTTGCGCGCCAGCGGGTCGAAGACCATCGCCCGCCCGCAGTTCCGCGAACTGGTGGCGCAAGTCTATCAGGATCCCGAATCGAACCGCCTCTACCGCGGCAACCCCTCGCTGACCGACAGCGAGCTGTGGAATGCCGAGGCGCGCTATGAATGGTATTTCGACAAGGACCAGCGCCTGTCGGTCGCCGGCTTCTACAAGTCGATCGACAATCCGATCGAAGCCTTCACCTCGCTGTCGGATTCGTCGGTCAGCACCGGCTTTGCCAATGCGCCGAAGGCGACGCTCTATGGCGCCGAGGTCGAGGTGCAGAAATATGTGCCGCTCGATACGCTCTCGGACGCGCCCTTCTGGCAGAGCCGCCGTCTCGTCCTGATCGGCAACTATACCTACACCCAGTCGGACATTTCGGTGCGCGAAGGCGACACCACGGTGATCAATGGGGTGACCGAGGCCGCGAGCAATTATTTCTTCGACGGTGCGCCTATGACCGGCCAGTCCGATCATCTGGTGAACCTCCAGATCGGCCTCGAGGATCAGGACAAGCTGTCGCAACAGACTTTGTTGCTGACCTACGCGAGCCCTCGCGTCACCAGCCGCGGTCCGTCGCGCCAGCCTGACCTGCTCGAAAAGCCGGGCATCCAGCTAGACTTCGTCGCGCGGCAGGGACTGAACATGCTCGGCAAAGAGGTCGAGCTGAAGTTCGAGGCACGCAACCTGACCGGCCGCAAATATCAGGAAGTCCAGACCTCGGGCGACAATAAGATCTACTTCAACCGCTACAAGCTGGGCCGCACTTTCTCGCTCAGCGCGTCGCTGAAATTCTAGGCGCGAAAATCCTCCCTGTCGTGAAGCGATGGGGAGGGGGACCGTCGGCGTAGCCGATGGTGGAGGGGTAGGGACACTGCCCCTCCGTCAGTCCCTGCGGGACTGCCACCTCCCCATGCCTTCGGCACAGGGAGGATAGAGCCAAGGCGGTGCCACCAGACTCGCCCGGCTGTAAAAAAACTGTCATCTTTGCGTCAACTGCCTGTCATTAATTCCGCCTAGGCGATTCGGGACGGCATTTTTACGTGGGGGACCGGGGAATTTCATGGCGACGCTGATGTCTGGATCAGCCGTGCGACTGCCACGCGGATTGCCCGCCTGGATCCGCAGCGGCGTGCGCACGCCGCGTCAGCTCTGGCCGCTGCTGCTCGCCGGGCTTCTGGGTGCCTTGCTCGTCTGGCAACTCGTGCGTCTGCTCTGGGTGCTGATCGTTCCGCTGTCGCCGCTCGGCGCATGGCAGCCGCAGGCGGCGGTGATCGCTTCGCCCGCCGAACGTCGCGCGCTGTTCACCAGTCTCGATCCCTTTTTCCGCGGCGCTGCGCAGGGCCCCGCCAGCGCGACCGTCACCGCGCTCGGACTGACGCTGTTTGGCATCAATCTCAACGAAGCGACCGGCGGCGGCTCGGCGATCATTGCGGGCGAGGATGGGGTGCAGAACAGCTATGCCGTTGGCGACGAAATCGCCCCGGGCGTGAAGCTCGCCGGGGTCGCTTTCGACCATGTGACGCTCGATCGCGGCGGCGCGCGCGAAAGCCTGTTCCTCGACCAGAGCGGTGAAGCTCCGGTCGCCGGCGCCGCGACCCCATTGCCCGCACCGACCCCCGAAATCGGCAGCGCGGCCGCTGGCGGCGTCAGCGCCAATGGCGAAATGTCGCCCGCCGCGCTCAAGGCCGGGGTCGCTTTTGCTCCGCGCACCGAAAATGGCCGCGTCACGGGTATGGTCGTTCAGCCGCAGGGCGACGGTGCCGCGTTCCGCGCTGCGGGCTTGCGTCCGGGCGATGTTATCCGCTCGGTCGGTGGCCGTCCGATCGGCTCGGCAGCCGACGCGGCGGCACTTGCCAATCAACTTACTCCGGGCGCTCGCCTGTCCTTTGAAGTCGAACGCGGCGCCAGCGTCGTCCCGGTTGCCATTTTTCTTGCAAAGCCCTGATCCACATGCGTTTTAAACTGTCCCTCATGCTTGCAGCGGCGCTGATCTCGGCGACCCCTGCGTCGGCGCAATATACGCTCAACGTTCGCGACGCCGATATTCGCGCCTTCATTCAGGATGCCGCCCGGATCACCGGGCGCACCTTTGTCATCGACGGCCGCGTCAACGGCAAGGTGTCGGTCGTCACCGACCGGCCGTTGTCGCGCAGCGAATATTTCGAGATTTTCCTCTCAACCCTGCGCTCGAATGGCCTCGTCGCGGTTCCCGGCCCCAACGGCGCCTACCGCGTCCAGCCGATCGACGGCGCCGCGGCGCAGCCCGGCCGGATCGGCAGCAGCGGTGCGGCGCAGAACCAGTTCGTCACGGAGATCATCCGCCTGCGCCATATCGATGCCGTCGCGGCGGTCGAAACGCTGCGCCCGCTTGTCAGCGCGCAGGGTTCGCTCACCGCGAACCGCAATGCCAACAGCCTTGTCGTCGCCGATTTCGCCGACAATATCCGCCGCATCCGCGCGCTCGCTTCGAGCATCGACCGCGACAGTTCGACCAGCCAGATCGTCACACTCAAAAACGCCGGCGCGCGCGAAATCGCCGCGGCACTCACCGCGCTGGTTCCGGCGGCGGGCGAGGGGGCTAAGTCGCCCATCGCGATCGTGCCGATCGACAGCAGCAACGCGATTGCGCTGCGCGGCGACCAGGCGATGGTCGCGCGCTTTGTCTCGATGGCGAACGAGCTTGACCAAAAGGCTGCAGGTGGCACCGAATTGCGCGTCTATTGGCTCGAGCACGCCAATGCCGAAACGCTGCTGCCGACGCTGCAGCAGCTGATCGGTGGCGGCAGCGACCCGGCGCAGAAAGCGGGTCTGTCGCCCGCCACCACGTCATCCTCGTCGGGCGGCAACAGCACGCCGGCGCCAGCGCCAGCAGCGACCACTGCGGTTTCGACCGGCGGCGGAGGCAGCGGCAGCATCTCGACCCGCGGCCCCGCGATCGTAACGCGCTACGAAGGCGCGAACGCGATCATCGTCGCGGCCAACAGCGAAGTGCAGCGCATGCTCGGCGAGCTGATCCGCCAGCTCGACAGCCGCCGCCAACAGGTGCTGGTCGAAGCGATCGTTGTCGAAATCGGCGACGATGCCGCGAAACGGCTCGGCGTCCAGTTTCTGCTCGGCGGCAAGAATATTCCCTTCGTCGCGACGAGCTACAGCAATGCGTCGCCGAACATTTTGACCCTCGGCGGCGCTTATGCGGCAAATCAGTTGGGGCAGCAGACGACGACGGTGAACGGCACCACGACGGTAACCCAAACGAACAGCTCGCTCGGCAACAGCCTGCAGGAAGCTGCGGCGGCGTCGTTGCTCGCGGCGACCGGCGGTTTTGCGGGTTTTGCGGGCGATATCGGCAAAAATACGATCTTCGGCGCGATCATCAATGCGGTGAAGTCAGACACGACGTCGAACCTGCTCGCGACGCCGCACATCGTCACCCTCGACAATCAGGCGGCAAAATTCCTCGTCGGGCAGGATGTTCCGATCACGACTGGCGAAAAGCTGGGCGACAATTTCGAAAACGCCTTCCGCACCGTCCAGCGCGAAGAGGTCGGGATCAAGCTGGAAGTGACCCCCCAGGTCAATGGTGCGGGCGAAGTGAAGATGTTCCTCCGCCAGGAAGTGTCGAGCGTCGCTGGCCCGGTCTCGTCGCGCAACAGCGACCTCATCCTCAACAAGCGCTCGTTCGAAACGGTGCTGACCGTCGACGATGGCGAAATCCTTGCGATCGGCGGGCTCCTCAACGATGACGAGCGCAAGACGATCGAGCGCATCCCGCTACTCAGCGATATTCCGCTGCTCGGCGAACTGTTCAAATCGCGCAGCCGCACCCGGTCGAAGACGAACCTAATGGTCTTCATCCGCCCGACGATTCTTCGTAACCGCGAGGACAACGCCGCGCTCACCGCGCGCCGTTACGGATATATCCGCGACTTCCAGCTCCGCCGGAATCCCGACGAAGAGCCCGCGATCGACACGCTGGTGCGCGATTATCTGGGCGCGGTGCCGCCGGTGCCGACCGCGGCGACCGCCGCCGACATCACCGTCGGTCCGGTGGATTTGCCTGCGTTGCGTGGCCCCGAGGGCAGCGTTACGACGACCGATGTTCCGCCGTCGATTTCGAAGGCGCCTGCACCTCCGGCCGGAGACTTTCCGTGACCGACATCGAACCGGCGGTGCCTGCTTCGGCGCCGGTTGATATTCCCTATGGTTTCGCGCGGGCGCATGGCGTCGTGATCGCACAGGGCGAGGGCGCCGCGTGGCTCGCGACTTTGCGCGAAGGTGCTGACCCGGCGGTGCTGATCGAGGTGAAGCGCTATCTCTCGCAGCCGATCCGCGTCGTGACGGCCAGCGTCGCCGATTTCGACCGGCTGCTCTCTGATCATTATGCCGTCGACAGTTCAGCCGCCGCGATGGCGGGGTCGCTCGACGGCAGCGACATCGACTTCAGCCTGCCGAGCGCCGAAGATCTGCTCGACAGCGCCGACGACGCCCCCGCGATCCGCCTGATCAATGCGATCATCGCCGAAGCGGTACGGCAGGGTGTCAGCGACATTCACATTGAGCCCTATGAAAGCGGCCTCGTCGTGCGGATGCGCACGGACGGGGTGCTGCGCGAGCATCTGCGCATGCCGCCGCACGTCGCGCCCGTCGTCGTCAGCCGCATCAAGGTGATGGCGCGCCTCGACATCGCCGAGCGCCGCGTCCCGCAGGACGGCCGCATCGGGCTGACCCTCGCGGGCAAGGCGGTCGACGTTCGCGTCTCGACGCTCCCCAGCCGCGCTGGCGAGCGCGTCGTGATGCGTATCCTCGACAAAGACGCCGCTGGAATCGACTTCGACGTCCTTGGCCTGTCGGGAGCCGCCGACCAGATTTTGCGCGAGGCGCTGGCCGAACCCAATGGCATCATCCTTGTCACCGGGCCGACGGGTTCGGGCAAGACTACGTCGCTCTATGCCGCGCTCAAGCAGCTGAACGATGGTCAGCGCAATATTCTGACGGTCGAGGATCCGGTCGAATATGCCGTCGATGGCGTCGGCCAGACGCAGGTGAACAGCAAGGTCGGGCTCGACTTCGCCGCGGGGCTTCGCGCGATCCTGCGTCAGGATCCCGATGTCGTGATGGTCGGCGAAATTCGCGACCGCGAAACCGCCGATATTGCGGTGCAGGCGTCGCTGACGGGGCACCTCGTTCTCTCGACCGTCCACACCAATGATGCCGTGGGAGCGATCACGCGCCTGAAAGATTTGAAGGTCGAACCCTTCTTGCTCGCCTCGACTCTTCGCGCAGTGATCGCGCAGCGGCTGGTTCGCAAACTTTGCGATCATTGCCGTGAACCGGTGCAGGCGGACAATAGTGTCGCGGCGATCCTCGGGCTCGACATCGGCACCGTGATTTGGCGCCCAAAGGGCTGCGAGCATTGCAACGGCACCGGCTACAAAGGCCGCATCGGGGTGTTCGAGGCGATCAAGGTCGACGAAACCGTGCGCCGCTACATCTATAACGGCGGCGACGAAGCGATGATCGCGCGCCACGCTTTCCTGAAATCGCCGACGCTCGCCTCGGCGGCGCGGACGATGGTCTCCAAGGGGCTGACCACCGCCGAAGAGGCGATCCGTGTCGCGCGGCGCGAGGAAATCGATGCCTGATTATCGCTATGTGGCGATCGATCCGCAGGGGCGCGAGCGCAAGGGGCGGCTGACCGCCGCGAACGACGATGCGGCGCGCGCCGACCTGATCCGCCGGAAATTCCATATCGTCGCGGTCGAAGCCGCCGGGGCGAAGCCGGCCGGCGGACGTTCGCTGCTGGTGTTCCGCCGCAACAAGCTGTCGAGCAAGGATCTCGCGCTCTTCACCCGCCAACTCGCGACGCTCGCCGAAGTCGCGCCGCTCGAAGAGGCGCTGCGCACGCTGACCCGCCAGAGCGAGGCCGAAAGCGCGCGCGCGGTGGTTGGCGATGTCCATGCTGGTCTGCTCGAAGGGCGCCGCCTCGCCGACGCGATGGCGCGCCAGCCGGCGAGCTTCCCGCCGCTCTATCGCGCGATGGTCGCGGCGGGTGAGACGACGGGCAGCCTCACGACCATTCTCGCGCGCCTCGCCGACCTGCTCGAACGCCAGGCTGAAGTGCGCGGCAAGCTGATCGCCGCGCTTGCTTACCCGATCGTCCTCGCGGTGGTCGCGGTCGGCGTCGTCGCCGCGCTGATGATCTTCGTCGTCCCGCGCGTCGTCGAACAATTCACCGACGTCGGTCAGCAACTGCCCTTCCTGACCCGCGCGGTGATTGCGATCTCCAGCTTCGCCGCGAACTGGTGGTGGCTGATCGCGCTCTTGCTCGCCGCCGCAACCTTCGGCTGGGTTCAGGCGATGCGCCGCCCGGCGTTCAAGGCGCGCGTAGATGCGCGGCTGCTCCGCCTGCCTTTGCTCGGCCGCCTGCTGCGCGATCTCTACGCCGCGCGTTTTGCCCGCACGCTGTCGACGATGGTGTCGAGCCGCCTGCCGCTCGTCGACGGTCTGCGCCTGACGCTGCCGACGATCCGCAACGCGGCGCTTGCCAGCGCCACCGCGACGATCGTCGATCAGGTCCGCGCGGGCGGCAGCCTGTCGGCGGCGCTGCGCGATGCCGGGGTCTTTCCGCCCTTGCTCGTTTACATGACCGCGAGCGGCGAAAGCGCGGGCCGCCTCGAGCAAATGCTCGAGCGCGCCGCCGATTATCTCGAGCGCGAATTCGACCGTTTCACGGCGGCGTCGATGGCGTTACTCGAGCCTGTCATAATTGTCGTTATGGGGTCGTGCGTTGCCCTTATCATCCTCGCCATCCTGCTTCCGATCCTTCAGTTGCAGAACCTTGCAGGTCTATAGCCCATGTCCCTGATGAAGCTTTTCCTTCGCCTGATGCTCGACCCCACCCGCCAGCCCGTCAAACGGCAACGCAAGAAGGACGAGCGTGGCTTTACGCTGACCGAGTTGATGGTCGTGATCTTCATCATCGGCCTGCTCGCAACCGTGGTGATGATCAACGTCCTGCCCAGCCAGGACAAGGCGATGGTGACCAAGGCGAAGGCCGATATCGCGACGCTGGAGACGGCGCTCGAACAATATCGGCTCGACAATCTGGCCTATCCGGCCTCGACCGACGGGCTGAATGCGCTCATCACCGCGCCACCGGCGCTCGCGCAGCCCGAACGCTATCGCCGCGGCGGCTATATCAAGAAATTGCCCGCTGATCCGTGGGGCCGACCCTATAATTACCAGACGCCCGGCCCGAACGGGGCCGCCTTCGACGTATGGTCATTGGGCGCCGATGGGGCACCGGGCGGGACCGACGACAATGCCGATATTCGCGGAGACAGCTGAGGGCGCAGCTCCCGACCGTCGCAAGGCAGCGACCCGCGGCTTCACGCTGGTCGAACTGATGGTCGTGCTCGCGATTCTCGGACTCGCCGCGACGGCGGTGGTGCTGACCATCCCCGGCGAAGAACGCAGCGTGCGCAGCGAGGCCGACCGGCTCGCCGCGCGGCTGGCCGGCGCGCGCGACGTCGCGGTGATCGAGGGGCGCAGCGTGTCGGTCAACTTCGCGCCCTCGGGCTATGGTTTCGAACGGCGCATCGGTGGCGAATGGCAGCCTTTGCCCGGCCGTGCCTTTGCGCAGCGCAACTGGCCCGCCGACATCCGCTTTGCCGCGGGCGACGGGCAGGGCGCGGCGCGTGTCCTGTTCGACCGCGTCGGCACCAGCCCGACCCCGCAGGTCGTTGTGCTGTCGGGCGGCGACGCGCGCGAGATCGTGCGCGTTTCGGCGACGGGGGAGGTCAGCCGTGGGCAGTGATCGCGAAAGCGGATTCACCCTGCTCGAAATGCTGGTCGCGCTCAGCATCATCAGCATCGCCGCGCTGACGCTGGTGCGGCTCGATGCCTATGCGGTGCGCACCGCGGGCGACCTCGACGAAAGCACGATGGCCGGTATCGTCGCGCAGAACCGCGCGGTCGAATTGTGGACCGACCCCGCGCCGCCGACGATCGGCAACAGCGCATCCTTGGTCGCCAATGCCGGGCGCAACTGGCGGATCGAACAGCGGGTCAAGCGGACCGCTGACGACAGCCTGTTGCAAATCGACCTGATCGTTCGGCCCGAAGCCGGGCGCGGGCAGTCGGTGCTGACGATCATCCGGCCGTCGCGATGAAAATTCAGCGCGTCATCTCTGGTTGTTCCCCGGCGAAAGCCGGGGCCCAGTGCGTGGGCATGCGACGTTCCCTATGGGCGCACGAGGCCCCGGCTTTCGCCGGACCGCGTTCATCTGGCGATGAACGCGGTTTCACCCTCGTCGAAATGCTGATCTCGCTGTCGCTGTTCGCCGCGATCGCCGCGATGGGCGTCGGCTTGCTGCGCAGCAGCGTCGATACGCAGGATGCGGTGCAGGGACGGCTGAAGGCGATGGGCGGGGTCAACCGGCTGCGCGCGGTGATGGCGAATGATCTGGCCCAGGCGGTCCAGCGCTCGACGCGCGGGAGCGCTGGAGAGAGCGTGCCGGCCTTCATCGGATCGGAAAGCGGCTTCGCCTTTGTCCATGGCGGCGCGGGGGCACTCGACGGCGGGCCGCGCCCGGCGGTCGAGCGCGTCGGCTATGCGCGCGTCGGCAACGAATGGCGCCGCGCCGTCCAGCCGATGCTCGACGGCACGGCCATGGGGGAGGGCGACCGGCTGATCGGTGAGGTGAGTGCGGTTGTCGTGCGATACCGCGACGAAAAGGGCGCGTGGGGCAGCATCTGGACGTCGGAGCCCGGCGACCGCCTGCCGCACGCGGTAGAAGTACGGCTGACCCGCGAAGGCCGTGCGCCGCTGGTCCTGCTTTTCCTGACCGCGCCGACGCCGCTCCCGGCACCTGTCCCGGTGCCTGCGCCATGATGCCGGGCGCAAAGGATGAACGCGGCGCCGCGCTGCTCAGCGTGTTGCTGCTCGTCGCGGTGATGGCGGTGATCGCCGCTACCGCGCTCGACCGGCTGACGCTCGCGACGCGCATCGCGGGCAGCGCGGCGGCGGTCGATCAGGGCCGCGCCTACAGCTTTGCCGCCGAAGAAATTGCACTGCGCCGCGTCGGCGATCTGGTCGGGCGCGATCCCGCCAAGCTGACGCTCGCGGGCGACTGGTTGGCGCGCGATTTCATCCTGCCTCTACCCGGCGGCGAGGGGAAGGCGCGGCTTGCCGATGCCAATAACTGCTTCAACCTCAACAGTCTGGTCGCCGAAACCACGCCGGGGCTGTTCAGCCAGCGGTCGGGTTCGATGCGCCAGTTCGGCGCGCTGATGACCTTGCTCGGCGTCGATCCGGGTGAGGCGCAGTCGATCGCCGGGGCGGCCGCCGACTGGATCGACAGCGACAGCAATGACGGGCCGCTGGGCGCCGAGGACGGCGTCTATCGATCGATGGCGAATTCCTATCTGCCCGCCAACCGCAAGATGGCGGACATCAGCGAGCTGCGCGCAGTGCGCGGGGTTTCGCCCAAAATCTATGCGCGGCTGAAGCCCTGGATTTGTGTGTTGCCGGTTGCAGAACCGGTTCGGCTCAACGTCAACACGCTGGCGCCCGAACAGGCGCCGCTGGTTGCGATGCTGATGCCCGATCAAATCACCATCGCCGATGCGCGGGCGGCGCTGGCGGCGCGGCCTGCGGACGGCTATGGCAGCAGCGAACGATTCTGGAAGGCGCGCTCGCTCGAACGGCTTGCGCCGGGTGATATAGGCGAACAGGCCGGAGTGACGAGCCGCTGGCTGACGCTGACGACGAATGTGACGATGGGGGACGGGTTTTTGACGGCAGTTTCGCTCATCGATGCCAATGGCGGCGCACCAAGCGCCGGGCAGGCATCGCCCGTCATCGTCCGCCGCGATTGGGGCGAGAGCGACTGATATGACGCGCACGCTGGTCCTTTGGCTGCCCCCCGTGGCGGCGCTCGCCGACAAAGATATTCCGCAGCCCGCTTGGCTCTGCGTCGACGACGGCGTGGTCGTCGATTCGGGGCAGGACGACGGCTGGGTCGAGGCGTGGGAAAAGCCGCAGGATGATGGCGCCGACGCCCGGCTGATCGCGCTCGCGCCCGTCGCCGACGTGCCCCTGCTCTGGCATCATTATCCCGACGCCGCGCCCGCGCAGGCCGCCGCCGCGGCGCGCATCGACACGCTGAAGGCCAGCCTTGGCGACGCGTCGGCGCTGCATGTCGTCGCCGGCCAGCCCGCCGAAGCGGGGCAGGCGGCGCCAGTTGCGGTCACGACCCACGCTGCGATGACCGCATGGACCGACTGGCTGCAGACGCGCGGGCTGACGCCTGCGGCGATCATTCCGGCGGGCGCTGCGGTGCCGCCGCCCGAACCCGATCATTTGTGGTTGGCCGAACTCGGCGGCGAACAGATCATTCGCACCGCGACCCGTGCCTATGCCTCCGACCCCGAACTCGACCCATTGATTGCGAGCGGTCATGACATCGCGCCGCTGGACGCCGACCGGATGCGCGACGCGCTGATCCTGACGCTTGCCGCGCCGCCGCTCGATTTGCTCAGCGGAGGATGGAAGCCCAAACGCAGCTGGTCGGTCGATCCGGCGATGCTGCGGCTGGCGAAGTTTCTGGCGATCGCGCTGCTTGTCGTCAGCCTCCTTATCCCGATCATCCATGCGGTGCGGCTCGCCGGCGACACAAGCCGCGCCGACCGCGCGGTGATCGATACAGCGACGAAGGCGGGGGTCAAGGCGTCCGACGCCGCTGCGGCAGAGAGTGAACTCGACCGGCGCCTCGCTGCGGCGGGGGGCGGCCCGCTCGCTTTCTCGGTGCCCGCATCGGCGCTTTATGATGCGATGGCCGATACGCCGGGGGTGACTCTGAAGACTCTGTCGCACCGCACCGATGGCACGCTGTCGACGACGCTCGCGGCCCCGCGCGTCGAGGATATCAACACGGTCCTGCTCGCGCTGCAGGCGCGCGGCTATCGCATCACCGCGCAGCCGATGGCGGGCACCGATGGTCAGCAAATGGCCAATGTCACGATCCGGGCGGTGCCATGACCGAGAAATTGCAAAATTGGTGGATCGCCCTGTCGCCGCGCGAGCGCTGGCTGGTCGGCATCGCGGGCGTACTGGCGCTCGGCGTTATTATCTGGGGCCTCGGGCGTCCGGCCTATGCCGCCTTCACCGACCTGGAGGCGGAGCATCGCGCGGCGATCGAACGCGAAGGGCGGGTGACGGCGAAGGCGCAATTGCTGGCGCAGCGTCCCGCGAAATCGCTCGCGGCGGCGCTCGATGCCGTCGCCATCGATCAATATCTGACGCAATCGGCGGGCGAAATTGGGCTGGCCCTCGACCGCAACGAGGCGCGGGGTTCGGGGCAGGCGACGATCGCCATCGCGACGGCGAAGGCGCCGGTGCTGACCGACTGGCTCGCTTCGCTGGAAGCGCAGGGCTTTGTCGTCGATCAGCTGACGATTACTCCCGCCGCCGACGGCACCGTCGGCATGACCGCCGAACTCAGGAAAGGCGGACAATGATGCCGCGCCGTCGTTGGATTGTCGCGGCGCTGTTGCTCGCGCTGCTGCTGATTGTCGCAACCTTCCCCATGCGGCTCGCGCTGGGGCTTTCGGGGGCTTCCGACGCTGGAATTACCGCGCGTGAAGTGCGCGGGTCGGTGTGGTCGGGTGAGCTTGTCGAGGCGCGCCTCGGGGCGCTGCCGCTCGGCACCCTGCGCGCCAGCCTGTCGCCGCTCGCGCTGCTGACAGGCAGGGTCGAAATGGCGTTTACGCGCGCCGACGACCGGCTTGGAGCGTTGGCGGGACGCCTGCACGGCAGCAATCCGCGCGGCGTGTCCGATGTGAACGGCGTCACCTCGATGTCGGGCGGGCTCGGCATGATCCCGGTCGATACGATCCGCTTTGAAGGCGCCACCGTGCAATTCGATGACGCCGGGAAATGTGCGGCGGCGAACGGACGGCTCCAACTGTCGGTCACGGCGCCGATCGCCGGGCTCGACCTGTCGCGCGGCCTGTCTGGGTCGCTGGCGTGCGCGAAGGGCCGCGCGCAGGCGGCGCTCGCAAGCCAATCGGGGATGGAGCGGCTGACGCTCTCGTTCGACGGCAGCGGCGCCTATCGCGCGCAATTCGCGATCAATGTCGATCGCGATCCCACGATGGCGGCGGCGCTTTCGCTACTTGGGTTCAAGGCGGGACCAGGCGGGTTCGTGCTGGCGACTTCGGGTCGCTTCTAGAATATGATGCCGTGAAGCCACGCCGTTCGATGCCCCAATGTCGGTCCTAAACGCCTTACCCTATGGCTGGGGCGTCGGTTTCGCCGCGCTGGTGGGCCTGATCCTCGGCAGCTTCATTGCGACCATGGTGCTGCGCTGGCCCGCCGGGCGTTCGGTGCTCGGGCGGTCGCGCTGCGATGGGTGTCAGAAGCCGCTTGCGCCATGGGATCTTGTCCCGTTGCTGTCGGCGCTCCTGTCGTGCGGGCGCTGCCGCCAATGTGGCGCGCGCATCGATCCATTTCACAGCCGGGTCGAGATCACGTCGGCGCTGATCGGAGCGCTGGCGCTTGCCATCATGCCCGGTCTGTCGGGTTGGCTCTGGGCGTTGCTCGGCTGGCTGTTGCTGCCGCTTGCGTTGCTCGACGCGCGCCACCTCTGGTTGCCCGATCGTCTCAATGCCGTGCTGGCGGCGGCTGGGTTGCTGCTCGCGGGTCCGTTGATGGGAACGCTGTTGCTCGACCGATGGATCGGCGCCGTTGCGGGCGGGATCGCGCTGGCGCTGGTCGCATGGGCCTATCGTCGCGCGCGCGGCGCCCACGGCATGGGCGGCGGCGATCCAAAGCTGGTCGCGGCGATAGGCGCCTGGCTGGGTTGGCAGGCGCTGCCGCTGGTGCTGATGCTCGCCAGCCTCGGGGGGCTGGCATGGGCACTTGTCACCCAAGGAAAAGGGGACCAGCCGCTGGTTCAGCGGCGGATCCCCTTTGGTCTGTTCGCGAGCATCGCGGCCTTTGCCGCAGTGCCGCTGTGGCTGCTGATCAGCGGCCGATAATGACAGTCACCGCGCGGCGGTTCTTCGCATAGGCTTCCTCGGTCGAACCGAGTTCCGCCGGGCGTTCCTTGCCATAGCTGATGACCTGAATGCGGTTCGGATCGATGCCGATCGACGAGAGGTAATTTTTCGCGGCATTGGCGCGGCGTTCGCCGAGTGCGATGTTGTAATCGCGCGTGCCGCGTTCGTCGGCATGGCCTTCGAGCGTGACGCGGACTGCGGGATTGCGCTGCAGCCATTGGGCCTGACTCTGCAGCGTCGCCTGATCTTCGGCATCGACATTATACTGGTCGAAACCGAAGAAGACGCGATCTGCCGCCACATTTGCGACGAAATCTTCCTGCGATCCGGGGACGACCCCCGTGCCAGTGTCAGTGCCGGTGTCGCTTCCTGTACCTTCGGGAGCCGGTGGCAGCACCTCGGGCGCCTTTTTTGCGCAGGCGCCAACAGCAAACATGGTGATCGCCGCGATCATCGCGGTGGTTTTGCGTATCGTCATGATTTCTGTCCTTTTATTGTTGCGTACGTCGTTAAGTGCCGACGGGATGAACGCATGTTGAACGCGATGTTCCAATCCCGCAGATTTCCTTTGGTTCCCGGCTTTCTCTGGCCTCAGGGCAGCACCGGGCCCCAGCTCGGATCCGACCCGTCCTGGGGGGTCGGCAGGCGGCGGAGGTTCACGCCCGTCAGGTCGACCTGCCACAGGCTGGATTTGCCCTCGCGGCCGGGCGAGGTGCGGAAGAATTGCAGGACGCGGCCATTCGGCGACCAGGTCGGCGCCTCATCCTGCCAGCTGTTGGTGAGCATGCGCGCGCCGCCGCCTGACGGGGTCATGACCCCGATACGGAATTCGCCGCCGCCCAGCCGGGTGAAGGCGATCAAGTCGCCGCGCGGCGACCATTCGGGGGTCGCATAGCGCCCACCGCCAAAGCTGATCCGCTGCTGGTTCGATCCGTCGATGTTCATCGTATAGATTTGCTGGCTGCCCGACCGGTCGCTTTCGAACACGATCTTCTTGCCATCGGGTGAGAAGCTGCCGCCGACGTCAATCCCCGGGGTGCTGGTCAGCCGCACCGGAGTGCCGCCGTTGGCCGAGATGCGATAAATGTCGGTGTTGCCGCCGACCGCCATCGAATAGAGGATCTGCGATCCATCGGGCGACCAGCGCGGGGCAAAGGTGGTGTTTCCGCTTTCGGTCACCAGCTTCTGCGATCCGGTGGCGACGTCGTAAATGAACACGCGAACGCGGTTGTTCAAATAGCTGACATAAACGATCTTCTTGTAATCGGGCGAGAAACGCGGGCTGATTGCCAGCGCCTGACCGTTGGTGACGAAGCGGTGGTTGCCGCCGTCGCTGTCCATGATCGCGAGGCGCTTGATCCGATTCCCCTTGGGCCCGCTCTCGGCGATATAGGCGACGCGGCTGTCAAAGAAGGGCGCTTCACCCGATAGGCGCGAATAAATGGCGTCGGCGCATTTATGTGCGGCGCGGCGCCAGTCGCCGGGCTGAATCTCAAAACCCTGACGGACCAGCTCGCTGCCCAACGCGGTATCATAGAGATAGCAGCCGACGACGAGCCCGCCGGTACCGCTTGCCTGAACAAAGCCATGGACGACATTCTCGGCGCCCCGCGATTGCCAGTCGGCGAATTGCGGCGCGCGGACTTCGGCCATGCTGATCGCGCGAACGCTGCCGGGGCCGAGCGGGGCGTAAAGCCCGCTGCGTTCAAGATCGGCGGCGATGACTTCGGCGATCTGGCGGCCGAGGCTGTCGGTGCGCAGCCCGGCGACGGTCATCACCGCCGGGGTCGCCAGTGCGGGAACGGCGATGACGGTGCGGTCCTGCGACAGCGTGCCAGTGATCGATTCACGAGGCCCTTCCGGTTGTAGCTGGGCAGAGCTCTGATCTTGGGCAACCGCAGGGACGGCCGTTGCCGCGAAAATGCCCGCGATTAAATATCTCGTAAGAGTCATGCTCATCTCGCTTTGTCAAAATCCAACGTATAATTCTGCCAGTAGCTGTAGTTTTCCTCTGGCAGATCGAACGGAGCGGCCACTTCTATGGCCTTTTTGGCGCATTCCTGATGTCGTGCGACTTGAAATTTGTTGCTGTCATTCTGACCAGTAGTGGTGACGCTTGAGAAACCCGCAAGCGCACCCGTTTGAGTGAGCCGGAACTTAACGATAGTTTTCAGTTGTTCTACGTCGACGCCACTTACATTGCACCGGTCCCAGCGTGGGCCAACCTTTGCCTTGATGCTGACGTCGATCGACCGCCGAACCTCGGCAGCGGTCGCTGCTGCGGGTGCGCCTTTTTTTGAGGGCGACTTAGTCAGGTCACGGCCAATTTCCTCGAGATTGCCAGTCGGGCGTCCCGTCGGCCGCGCCGGGTTCTTTTTCGCGGGCGGCGCTTGGGTGGCCGCTTTGGGAGGTGCCTTCTTGGCCGCCGGTGGCAGCTTTTTTGGTGGCGTTGGGATTGATCGCGCGACCGGCTTGGGCGTCGGGGCCGGGGTCGGCCGCACCACAGGTTCGGGCTCAGGCGGCGCGGGCATCGGTTCGGGCGCGGCGATGTCGACCGCATCCTCTTCGCCCAGCCGCGCAGCGGGCGGGGTGTCGCTGATCACCGGCGCGGTTGAAGTCGCCGCGGTTTCGGCGATCAGGTCGACTTCCATCGGCGGATTGTCGAAACGGCGTTCGCCTGCGGTCCATTGCACCGAAAGCAGGCCGATGATGGCGATATGCGCCGCCACCGCGATGGCGATGCCGCGTTTCTCATTTCCCCCCGCTGCCCGTGTTTCGGTCATCGTCCTTGCCTATTGCCCGCTGTCTGAACCCGCGGTGACCGCTGGCTCAGCGATCGCCGCTGCGGTCTCGGACCCGGTCGTAACCAGCGCGATCCGCGACAGACCCGCGTGGTTGAGTTCGCCCATCACGCGCATTACGCGGCCATAGTCGAGCCCCTTGTCGGCGCGCAGCATGATCTGGGGCGGCTTGCCGCCTTCCTTCGCCTCGCGCGCAATCGCTTCGAGCCGGGCAGGCAAATCGGCCTCGGGCACCACCTCTTCACCGATATAGAGCGTGTCATCGGCGTTGATCGACAGCTGGACCGGCTCCTGCTCTTCGGTCTCCACCGGCTTCGCGCGGCTTTCGGGCAGGTCGACCGGCACCGCGGAGGCGAGCAAGGGGGCGGTGATCATGAAGATGATCAACAGCACGAGCATCACGTCGACCAGCGGGGTGACGTTGATTTCGGACATCGGTGCGCGATGCCGCCCGCGACCGCGCCGCGCACTGGCGCCGCCGGAAGGGCCCGACATCGCCATCAGGCTTCAACCTCCAACTCGCGGCTAAAGGTCGCGTGCAGCCCGTCGGCAAAACGGCCGAGCCGCGATTCGAGCCGGTTCAGGCGCTGCGAGAAGCTGTTGTAGGCGATCACGGCAGGGATGGCGGCGAACAGGCCGATTGCGGTCGCGAACAGCGCTTCGGCGATGCCGGGGGCGACGACGGCAAGGCTGCTGTTATTTTCCGCCGCAATAGCGGTGAAGCTGCGCATGATGCCCCATACGGTGCCGAACAGTCCAACGAAGGGCGCGACCGACCCGATCGTCGCGAGCGTCCCGATCTTGTCGGCCAGCCGGTCGACTTCGCCCGCAATCGCCGAATTCATCGCAATGCCCAGCCGTTCGCGGGTGCCGTCGCGATCGACGGCCTTGCCCACCGTCGACCGGCGCCATTCCGAAATGCCGGCGCCGAGGATCTTGGCGCTCGGCAATTCTTCGCGGCCATTTTCCTCGTAAAATTTGTCGATATTGCCAGCGCGCCAGAAATCGCGCTCGAAGCGTTCGGACGAACTCATCATCTTGCCGACGCTGCGACCATGGCCGATGATCACCGCCCAGACATAGATGGAGGCGCCGAGAAGCCCGATCATCACCGCCTTCACGATGATATCGGCTTGCAGGAACAGCGCTACGGGCGACAGGGTCGCCGCATCGGCGGCCAGCGAGATATTGTCTAGCAAGGGATGGTCTCTCCATTCATGATGGCGGTAAATCGGTCGGCCCAGCCCGCGGGCTGGCGGCGCGGCCGACCTTCGGGTGACAGGAATGCGGCGGTCACGCGTCCGTCTGTAAGCGTTTCGTCGCTTAACGTGTCATGACCGCGAAGGATGCGCTGCGCGATAATGACGCTTGCGCCGCGCACCGCCTCGACCGTGCTGACGACGAGCAGATCGTCGTCGAGCTTCGCCGGACTGCGATATTTTATGGTGAGGTCGGTGACCGCCCATGCGCCTTCGCCGCCCTCCATCGCCGCACGCTGGTCGATTCCGGCGAGGCGCAGCATGTCGGACCGGGCGCGTTCCATATAGCGCAGATAATTGGCGTGATAGACGATCCCCGACAGGTCGGTGTCTTCGAAATAGACCCGCGCCCGATAGTGATGCGCGGCCCCGACGAAGGCGCCGGGGACGAAGGGGGGAGGAACGTCAACCATTGTTCTGACCGATAGCCGGTGGGGGACTCGCCGCAAAGCCCTCTTCAACGGTTCGTCGCACCTTCGTGCCGCTTGGCAGAAGAAAACGGCTCTATTCCGCCTTACTTGCTCTGATCGAACAATCCGTCCTGCGAACCGGCGGGCGGATTGAGCCCCAGATGCTTCCACGCGCTGGCGTTGAGCATGCGCCCGCGCGCGGTGCGCGCGATCAATCCGACCTGCAGCAAATAGGGTTCGATGACATCTTCGACCGTGTCGCGTGGTTCGGACAAGCCCGCCGCAAGCGTTTCGACCCCGACCGGCCCGCCGCGATAAATATCGGCGATCATGGTGAGGTAACGGCGATCCATCGCGTCGAGTCCGAGCGCGTCGACCTCCAGCCGGTTGAGCGCGGAGTCTGCGGCCTTGCGGTCGACGATCGCGTGCCCTGCAACCGTCGCAAAATCGCGCACGCGGCGCAGCAGCCGTCCGGCAATGCGCGGCGTTCCGCGCGCGCGCCTCGCAATCTCCAGCGCGCCGTCGGGTGCGATCGGCAACGACAACAGATTCGCCGCGCGGGTGATCACCTGCTGCAACTCGGCATGCGTATAGAAATTGAGCCGCACAGGAATCCCGAAGCGGTCGCGCAGCGGCGTCGTCAGCAATCCTTGCCGCGTCGTCGCGCCAACGAGGGTGAATTTGGGCAAGTCGATCCGTACCGACCGCGCCGACGGCCCTTCGCCGATCATGATGTCGAGCGCGCGATCCTCCATCGCCGGATAGAGGATTTCCTCGACAGCGGGCGACAGCCGGTGGATTTCGTCGATGAAGAGGACGTCTCCATCCTCGAGATTGGTGAGCAAGGCGGCGAGGTCGCCCGCCTTGGCGATCACCGGACCGCTGGTCGAGCGAAAGCCGACGCCCAGTTCACGCGCAACGATCTGCGCGAGCGTCGTTTTGCCGAGACCCGGTGGTCCAAAAAACAGCACATGGTCGAGCGCATCGCCGCGCGATTTTGCCGCTTCGACAAAGATGCGCAGATTTTCGCGCGCCGCCGCCTGCCCGACGAATTCGGCAAGCGTCTTCGGGCGCAGCGCGGCGTCGGCGTCCTCGGGGGTGCGGATAGGGGTGGTCAGGTCGGTCACGGTGTCGAGATACCTATAAACTGCGTCATGCTGAACTTGTTTCAGCATCCATGGTCTGCCCAATCGGCCCCGCACCAATGTCGAAGGCAAGATCACGCCATTCGGGATTGTCGGCTTCGATCAAATTGATCTTCCATTGGCGATGCCAGTTTTTAAGCTGCTTTTCGCGGGTGATTGCTAGTTCCATTGTACCGAGCAGTTCGAAGTGGACGAGGCGATAGGCGCGGTAATGCTTGGAAAACCCCTCTGCGATGCCGTTGCGATGCTGCCATATGCGCTGGATCAGATTGGAGGTGACGCCGACGTAAAGCGTGCCGTTGCGTTGGCTTGCGAGGATGTAGGTGCAGGGTTGAAAGACGTCGCGCATGGTCTCACTCTAAGGCCATGGACCCTGAAACAAGTTCAGGGTGACGAAGAGAGTAAACATGGTCTCACACTCGCCATGCTGAACTTGTTTCAGCATCCATGGTCCGACCGTGCGAAATCTAACACCGTCACCGGCGAACGCGCCGCAGCGCCTACACATGATGCTCGACCTCGCCGCCGCTGATCGAAACCCAAGGCTCCATGCGTTCTTCATAGACCGAATAGTCGGGCACGAAGCCGTGACCGGGCTCGAAATTGCCGAGCGGTACCGCATAGGCCTCGTGATAGGGCCGCGCCCGGTACCAGACGCCTGAGCCGCAGGTGCCGCAAAAGAAAAAGTCGGCGGTGTTGCCGCTCTCGCCGGTGCACTGCCACATTTTCGCTTCGCCCTCGGTGCGGACTTGCTCGGCGGGGAAACGAACCTGCGCGGCAAAGGCGCTGCCGCTGCGCGCCTTGCAGTTGCGGCAGTGGCAGACCGAGACGCGGGTCGGTTCGCCGGTGCAGGCGATGCGGAGTTGGCCGCAGCGGCACGCGGCGTTGCGGATGCGGTCGGTCACTTGGCCGCCTTCTTGAGCGCCACCCGTACCAGCGCGTCGAGGCTGGCGTCGGCGCCGAGTTCTTCGCTGGCGGCGGCAACTGCGGTGCTCGCTTCGCCGGGTTTGAAGCCGAGGCCGGTGAGGGCGGTGACGGCGTCGCCGAGCGGACCGGGGGTTACGGACGACGTATAACTCCCGCCACCCGATATTCCGCCGAGCGCGCCGGCCTTGTCTTTTAGTTCATGCGTGATCCGCTGCGCGAGCTTCGGCCCGACGCCGTTCGCGCGCGCGATCATGGCGCTGTCGCCGCTTGCGAGCGCGCGCTGGAGGTCGCCGATTTCGAGTGCCGAAAGGATCGCGAGCGCGACCTTCGTGCCGACGCCCTGGACGTGGGTGAGCAGGCGGAACCAGTCGCGCTCTTCGGCGCGGGCGAAGCCGAGCAGGCGGAGGAAATCTTCGCCGACTAGCATTTCGGTATGGATGGTCACGTCGCTGCCGGTCGCGCCGAGTGCGTCCAAAGTGCGTGCCGAGGCCTCGACCAGATAACCGACGCCGCCGACGTCGATCACTGCATGGCCCGCGCCGCTGCTGTCCAACCGTCCGGTGAGTTTTGCGATCATGGGCTTTGCCTAGCGTGACAGGAATGAAAAGGGAACAAATTTCCCTTTCCTTGTCATACCATGTCCTATCTTCGTCATGCCGGACTTGATCCGGCATCCATGACCGCATGGACCCCGGATCAAGTCCTGGGTGACGAACTGTTAGTAGCGCGGCCGGTGGTTTGCATGGCAAATCGCGACGGCCAGCGCATCTGCGGCGTCCGCCCCGACGACCTTCGCGCCGGGCAGGAGGACGCGGAGCATCGCCTGCACCTGTTCCTTCGCCGCGCCGCCAGTGCCGACGATCGCCTTTTTGACGAGGCGCGGGGCATATTCGCCGACCGTGAGCCCCGCGCGCGCGCAGCCAAGCAGCACGACGCCGCGCGCGTGCGCGAGTTTCAGCGTCGATTGCGGATTGTCGTTGACGAAGATTTCTTCGACCGCGGCGCATTGCGGGCCATGGTCGGCGATCACCGCCGCCAGCACGGTGTCGAGATAGGCGAGCCGGTCGGGCAGGGGGGCCTTGGTGTCGGTTTTCACCTGCCCGTTGGCGACATGGCTGATCCGGCTGCCCTCGACGCGGATCACGCCCCAGCCGGTGCAGGTGAGCGAGGGGTCGAGGCCGAGGATGATCATAAGAAAAGCCCCTCCCGCTTGCGGGAGGGGTTTGGGGTGGGCAAGTGGCGCTGCCCTTGAAGGGCCCACCCCCGGCCCCTCCCGCAAGCGGGAGGGGTGGTGAGCATCAGCCCAATTTTTCCATCACCGCGTCGGGGATTTCATAATTGCCCCACACGGTCTGGACATCATCGTCATCGTCGAGTGTATCGATCAGCTTGAACAAAGTCTGCGCCATCGCCTCTTCGGTGATTTCGCTCTTCAGCGTCGGGCGCCATGCGAGCTTGACGCCTTCGGCTTCGCCGATCTTGGCCTCGAGCGCTTTCGCGACTTCATGCAGGCTATCGACATTGGTCCAGATTTCATGGCCGTCCTCGGACGATTCGACGTCGTTGGCGCCAGCGTCGAGCGCGGCTTCGAAAACCGTGTCGGCGTCGCCGGCCTTTGCGGGATAGCTGATCAGGCCGAGCCGGTCGAAGCCATGGCTGACGCTGCCCGAGGTGCCGAGGTTGCCGCCATTTTTGCTGAACGCGGTGCGAACGTTGGTCGCGGTACGATTGCGGTTGTCGGTCAGCGCCTCGACGATCAGCGAAACGCCGCCGGGGCCATAGCCTTCGTAGCGGATTTCTTCGTAATTATCGCCTTCGCCGCCCGATGCCTTGTCGATCGCGCGCTGGATATTATCCTTGGGCACCGATTGCGCCTTGGCGGCGTTGATCGCTGCGCGCAGGCGCGCATTCGCGTCGGGGTCGGGCAGGCCCATCTTCGCCGCGACGGTTATTTCCCGCGAAAGCTTGGAAAACAGCGAGCTGCGCTTTTTGTCCTGCGCACCCTTGCGGTGCATGATGTTCTTGAATTTACTATGGCCGGCCAAACCACCCTCCATCGGTGTTTTTGAAATGTGTCGCCGCCCTAGCGCGGCGACGGCAATCAGACAATCACGGCGGTTCCCGACGCGCTCACCATCAGCATCGATCCATTCTGGCCCAGCACTTCATAATCGAGGTCGACGCCGACCACCGCAGTGCCACCCAGCCGCGCGGCTTCGGCTTCCATCTCGGCGATGGCTTCCTTGCGCGCGCGGGCCAGGACATCCTCATATTTGCCCGACCGCCCACCGACGATGTCGGTGATGCTGGCGAACAAGTCGCGGAAAAGATTGGCGCCGACGATCACTTCGCCGGTGACGATGCCCAGATATTCGCGGACCGGACGGCCCTCAAGCGTGTTGGTGGTGGTGCTGAACATCGTCTTTCTCCCTGATTGGACGGCGGGTGTCAGTCGATCCCGAGTGCCGATTTATACACGTCGAGAATCGCTTCCATTTCCTTGCGGTCGTGCGGCGGCAATTTGCGCAGGCGGACGATCTGACGCATGATTTTGGGGTCGTAACCCTGTGATTTCGACTCATTATAGGTGTCGCGAATATCGTCGGCGATGCCCTTTTTCTCTTCTTCCAGCCGCTCGATGCGTTCGATGAAAAGACGCAGTTGCTGGTCGGACACGGTGGCTTCGCTCATTTTTAACTCCGCTAGGTCTGGATTGGGTGGCGCGAGAATCGCCTCGGCGTCGCAGTAGCGAGGTCAGGGATTCTTGGCCATGCTTTCTTCCATCCGCGCGAGCTGTTCGGGTGTCGCGGCGGTGTGGTGGAGGTTTTTCCACGCCGCCGTCGGCATGCCGTGGACGATCGCGCGGCCCGCTTCCTTGTCCATATCGCCCGCCTCGGCGATCCAGTCGCCCAGGCAGTTGCGGCAAAATCCGGCGAGCCCCATCAGGTCGATGTTCGCGGCGTCGCTGCGATGCTGGAGCAGGCGGACGAGGCGGCGAAAGGCCGCAGCGACGACGGCATCGTCCAAAGTGTCGAGCGCGTCGTTCGGTGCGGTCTGGTCGTCGCTGCAGGACATGGGTCTTCTCCGTTCGTCGGCTGGGGTGGATGAATAGCTATACGGCGGTTGCGCTCACGCGATCAACGCGTCATGCCACCCGGACGTAACGGCAGTTCAACCAGCGGAGCAAATGTGGTCCAACAATTTACCCCCCGCCAGCGCAAGGTGCGCATCCTGGCGACGCTTGGCCCCGCGAGCGCAACCCCCGAGATGATCGCCGCGCTGCACCGCGCCGGCGCCGACGCTTTTCGCGTTAATATGAGCCACGGCGATCATGCCGGCCATGCCAAGGTGATCGCCGCGATCCGCGCCCTCGAAAAGGACACGGGCCGCCCGACGGCGATCCTCGTCGACCTGCAGGGGCCGAAGCTGCGTGTCGGCGCGTTCAAGGATGGTCCTGTCGAGCTGGTAAAGGGCGCGCTCTTCACGCTTGATACTGATATAGCGCCGGGCGATGTCACGCGCGTTCACCTGCCGCATCCCGAACTCTTTGCGGCGGCTGAAGCAGGCACGCGCCTGTTGATCGATGATGGCAAGCTGGTGCTGCGCGTCCAGAGCGTCGGTGCCGACAGGATCGAGACGATGGTCGAGGTCGGCGGCAAGATTTCGGACCGCAAGGGCGTCAACGTCCCCGACGTCGTCGTGCCGCTCGCCGCGCTCACGGAGAAGGACCGCAAGGACCTGACCTTCGCGCTCGAACAGCATGTCGACTGGGTCGCGCTGTCGTTCGTGCAGCGCCCCGAGGATGTCGCCGAGGCGCGGCGCCTGATCGGCGGCAAGGCGGCGCTGCTCGTTAAGTTCGAAAAGCCCGCGGGCGTCCAGCGGCTCGAGGAGATTTTGGAGCTCGCCGACGCGGCGATGGTCGCGCGCGGCGACCTGGGGGTCGAACTGCCCCCCGAAGCGGTGCCGCCGCTGCAAAAGCGGATCGTTGCCACTGCGCGGCGGATGGGCAAGCCTGTCGTCGTTGCCACCCAGATGCTCGAATCGATGATCGTCTCGCCTTCGCCGACGCGCGCCGAAGTGTCCGACGTCGCGACCGCCATTTATGACGGCGCCGACGCGATCATGCTGTCGGCCGAAACCGCGGCGGGCGCTTGGCCGGTCGAGGCGGTGACGATGATGGACAGCATTGCGCGCTCGGTCGAAAGCGACCCCGACTATTATCGCCGACTGCATTTCACCGAAACCCTGCCCGATGCGACGACCGCCGATGCGCTTGCTGAGGCTGCGGGCGGCATTATCATGACGATTGATGCCGACGCGATCATCTGTTTCACCGCATCGGGATCGACCGCGCGCCGCGTCGCACGCGAACGGCCGAATGCGCCGCTGTTGGTGCTGACACCAAAACGTGAGGCCGCACGGCGGCTCGGCCTGCTGTGGGGCGCACATGCCGTACCGACCAAGGATGTCGGCAGCTTCGAAGAAATGATCGCCAAGGGCAAGCGCATGGCGCTGCGCCACGGCATCGGCCGCGCGGGTGCCAAGCTGGTGATGATGGCGGGGGTTCCGTTCGGTACGCCGGGGTCGACCAACGTGCTCCACGTCGCGACGCTGACCGGAGACGAACTGCGCGACTACGCTGATTGACTCAGTCTGGCACAAGAGTTTCCGGCCGATTCAGAAAATTTCCGAGGTGATTCAGAACGGGACGTTCAAAAATGGTAAATGCTCTTTGCACCATTGACGCGGGGCGGCATAGTTGGTGGATGTAGTGCGTCGGACCCGTATGGGGGGATCGGCATTGCAAGTCCGGAGGTCCAGCCCGCGTGTCCGCACCGTTTCGTTTCCCGCGCTTCTTCGTGACCAGCCCCGCGCCTTGCCCCTATCTGGCGGGCAAGACCGAGCGGAAGGTGTTCACCGAACTCAGCGGCAACAATGCGAACGAGCTCAACGATGCGTTGGGCCGTATCGGGTTCCGGCGCAGCCAGTCGGTTGCCTATCGCCCGAGCTGCGCCGATTGCTCGGCCTGCGTGTCAGTGCGCGTCTGTGCGAGTGAATATGCGCCGAGCAATTCGCAGAAACGCAACATGCGCCGCAATGGCGATCTCGTCGCAACGGCGTGCAAGCCCTGGGCGACCGAGGAACAATATGCGCTGCTGCGCTCCTATCTCGGATCGCGCCATCCCAATGGCGGTATGGCCGATATGGATGAGCAGGATTTCGCCGACATGGTCGAGCAGACCCCGGTCGACAGTTATATGATCGAATATCGTGAACCGACGGTGGATGGCAGCAAGGGCCGACTGATCGGGTGCTGCCTGACCGACCGTCAGGGCGATGGATTGTCGATGATCTATAGCTTCTTCGATGCGCACCACCCGCTGCGCGAGGGATTGGGCACTTATATCATCGCAGACCATGTGCTGCGCGCCGCCAAAGCCGGGCTGGCCTATGTCTATCTGGGTTACTGGATCGAAGGCTCGTCGCGCATGGCCTATAAGGCGCGCTTCCGCCCGCTTGAGCGGCTTGGCCCCGACGGTTGGATGCGTTTTGAGCCGGCCGCGCCGGATCGCATCGCGGCGATGTTCGAACTCGCCTGAGTCGTTATCTCGGCGCTTGGCCGGACAGGACCTCGCCGCTGCTGGAATATCTCGACCACCATTGACCTTGCCCCGCTTTCAAGGGCATAGCTTCTGACCCAGGACATAAGTCCGGGTCGCATCCATTGTGATCTCGCCGGGGGGCTGGCGAAGGGGGGATAGGGATGCCTAAGTGCAATCTTTTCAGCAGCATGGCAGCCGTCTCGGCTGAGCGCTTCGGCATTCGGAGTCTGCGCACATGAGCGAACCCGTCAAGGTTGCGATCATCGGCTCGGGGCCTGCGGGGCTCAGCGCCGCGTCGCGCGCCGCGCAGCTTGGGCTCAGCCATGTTTTGCTCGAAAAGACTGATCATCTTTCCGACACCATCTATAAATATCAAAAGGGCAAGCATGTCATGGCGACGCCCAATCGCCTCGACCTGCGCTCCGACTGCCGTTTCGACGAAGGTGCGCGCGAGACGATCCTCGGCATCTGGGATGAGGACGCCGCGAGCAACAAGATCAGCGTCGCCTATCACGCCGAAGTCGTCGAGGTGACGGGCGAAAAGGGCGCGTTCCAGATCAAGACCGCAAAGGGCGACATCATCGTCGCCGAGCATATCGTGCTCGCGATCGGGACCCAGGGCAATCCGAACCGGATGCGCTGCCCCGGCAACGACCTGCCGCACATCATCTATACCGTCGACGACCCCGAGGATTTCAAGGACAAGCATATCACCGTCGTCGGATCGGGCGATGCGGGGATCGAAAACGCGCTCGGCGTCGCCGAAGAGGCGCTCGAAAACACGGTCACCATCTTGAACCGCTCGAAGGATTTCGCGCGCGCCAAGCCGAAAAATGTCTCGGACATGATGGAGGCCGGCGAGAATGGTTCGATGAGCATCCGCACCGAGACCCAGCCCAAGCTGGTCGAACCCGGCTGGCTGACGCTGGAAACCCCGACCGGCGACGAGAAGATCGAGTGCGATGTCATCGTCGCGCGCCTCGGCTCGGTCGCGCCGCGCGCCTTCGTCGAATCGATGGGGATCGAATTTACCGGCCCCGACCGCGAGGCTTTTCCGAAACTGTCGCCGACCTTCGAGACGACGGTGCCGGGCATCTATGTCATTGGTGCGCTCGCGGGCTATCCGCTGATCAAGCATTGCATGAATCAGGGCTATGACGTCGTCGAGTTTCTGAACGGCAATCAGGCGCTGACCCCCGCCGACGAAAAGGATCTGGCGGCAATCTTCGCGGGTCTGCCGCAGCAAAAATCGGTCAGCGAATGGCTGGAGTTTTTGCGGACGCGCATTCGCATCTTCGCCGACGTCTCGCCGCTGCAGATGCGCGAATTCATGCTCGATTCGAAGATCGCATTTTATCGCACCGGCGACGTGGTGTTCGAAAAGGATGAGCCGGGATCGTCGCTCTTCGCGATCGCCGACGGGCAGGCGCTGGTCGAAGTCGCGCCCGGCGTCACCGTCCCGATCGAGGAAGGCTCGATCTTCGGCGAAGTCGGTCTGATTTCGGGCCGCAAGCGCGGCGCGCGGATTCGCGCCGGTGCCGACAGCATCTTCGTCGAAGTCTCGCGCACCGCTGCGCTGAAGCTGATGGGATCGGTTCCGGGCGCCAAGCGCGTGATCAACCGCATCTCGCTCGAACGCCAGTTGCTTCAGATTTTCAAGGGCGGCCTGACCGTCGAGGATCTGGCACCGGTCGTCGACGATGCCGAGGTGATCCGCGTTCCTGCGGGCAAGGTCGTGCTTCAGGAGGGCGACGCGGGCGATGACGTCTATGTCATTCGTTCGGGATCGATGGTCGTCGAAAAGGATATCGGCGGCAAGCCGATCTTCCTGCGCTACCTTCCCGCCGGCAGCTATTTCGGCGAAATGGCGGTGCTCAGCGGCGCGCCGCGCAATGCCACGGTCAAGGCCGCGGTGGGCAGCGAGGTCATCAAGCTGACCGGCGCGGGTTTCAAGGCCATGCTCGCGGCGCGGCCGCAAGTGCGCGAGGCGACGGAGAAAGCCGTCGCCGAGCGCGCGCAGATGAACAGCTTTATCGAATCGCGCAAAGCCAGCTATTCGAGCGCGGTCGATCTTTATTCGGACACCGCGACCTTCATCATGAAGGAAGGGTTGGGCGAGGCGACCGACGCGCTGCTGATCGACGAAAATCTGTGCGTCGGATGCGACAATTGCGAAAAGGCGTGCGCCGACAGCCATGAGGGCCTGTCGCGGCTCGATCGCGAGGCGGGAAAGACCTTCGCGCATCTGCATGTGCCGACGAGCTGTCGCCACTGCGAACATCCGCACTGCATGGCCGACTGCCCGCCGAACGTGATCCACCGCGGCCCCGACGGCGAAGTGTTCATGGAGGAAGGCTGCATCGGCTGCGGCAACTGCATGCGCAATTGCCCCTATGGGGTGATCCGCATGGAAGCGGCGCCGCCGGAGAAGCCCAGCTTGCTGCGCTGGCTGCTCACCGGCTTTGGCCCCGGCCCCGGCGAACCCTCGCCCAAATGGACCAAGGCGAATATGCCCGAGGGCAAGAAGCCCAAGAAAATCGCGGTGAAGTGCGATATGTGCAAGGGCATCTCGGGCGGCCCCGCTTGCGTGCGCGCATGTCCGACCGGCGCCGCAATCCGCGTCTCGCCCGAGGAATTTCTGTCGATCGCGCGGCTTGAAGAGGATGCCGGCTGATGGCCTCTCTGTTTCAGCGCCGCCGCAACAAGGCGACCCAGACCGAGCGTATTCGCGAACGGCGCCACGAAGGCTTTCTGCGCCACGCCGACTTCCGCTGGGCGAAGATTTCGGGCGGGCTCTGTTTGCTCGTCATCATCAGCTATGCGCTGGTCGATGTCACCCCGCGCCACAATGGCGGCAGCTGGTACGGCTATACGCTTGGCACCATCGGCGCCGGGCTGATCCTCTGGCTCACCGCGCTTGGCTATCGCAAGCGCAAGATGACCAGCACCGCCTGGTCGCTGAAAGCCTGGACGTCGGCGCATGTCTATCTCGGGCTCAGCCTGATCGTTATCGGCACCTGGCACACCGGCTTCCAGCTCGGCTGGAACGTCCATACACTCGCTTGGGCGCTGATGATGCTGGTGATCCTCTCGGGGCTTTATGGCGTCATCGCCTATGCGACCTTGCCCAAGGCATTGTCGAACAACCGCGACGAAATGACGCAGATGCAGATGCTCGAGGCGATCCGCGCCTTCGACCGGCAATTGCACGCTGCGGCGCAGCCGTTGACGCCCGAAGATACGGCGCCGGTGCTCGCGGCGCTTGAGGAAGACCCGTTTGCGGGCAGCATCGGCGCGCGCCTGTCGGGGCGCTACCCGAAATGCGCGACTGCCGCGGCGCTCCGCACCCTGTCGGCGTCGCGCAGCAGCGACGCCGAGGCGCGCGAAAAGGTTGTTGGCCTGTTGTCGCAGAAGGAAGCGGCGCTGACGCGGCTGCGCCGACATCTGCGCATCCGCGGGCTGCTTGAAATCTGGCTCTATGTGCATGTGCCGCTGACCTTCGCGCTGATCGCGGCGCTGTCGGCGCACATCATCAGCGTCTTTTTCTACTGGTAAGGCGGGGAGGGGAAATATGAGCTTCATCCTGCGCCGCATTTCGACGACGAAGACCGGCAAGCAAATCATCCGCGATCAGGCGCTGCCCGGCGATGTGATCACGCTGGGCCGCGACGGCAGCAATATCATCCATATCGCCGATCTGGCGGTGAACCCGCAGCATGCGACGATCACCAGCAAGGACGGACGCCATGTGCGTGTGGCGGCGCAGGAAGGACTGGGCTTCGATCTCAACGGCCGCACCCATGATGTCGCCGATATCGACAGCGCGGCGGGCGGCGAGCTGCGCTTTGGCGGGCACCGGCTGACGATCGCGCGCGAGGGTGAGAATATCATCCTGCTCGTCGAGCGGATCGACGATGTGGCGCAATCATCGAAGGATGTCGATGAGGTAAAGGCCTTCTCGCTGCAGGGCGTGATGCTCGGCAAGCGGATGGGGGCATGGGCGTTCGGCCTGTTGATGCTGATGGCCTTCCTGATCGGGCCGATCTGGGCTTGGCACAGCTATAAAAATGTCGATGAGCGCCCCGACGGCTACCATGCCGACAGCGCATGGCTTTCCGGCGATCTGTCGAGCGCGCACGCCAGCCTGAAAAAGGATTGCCAGTCGTGCCATGTCGAACCGTTCGTGGCGGTGACCGACAAGGCGTGCGTCAGCTGTCACACCGGCGAGCATAAGGCGATGAGCATGGCGCATGCCAATGCGCCGACCGCGATGCTGCTCGCCGCGCGCCACCCGCCGGGGGTGGGCGAAAAGATTCTCGAAGGCTTTGCCAAGACCTTCAACAAGCCGCAGGGGCGCTGCGTCGATTGCCATACCGAGCATGAAGGCGCCGGGCCGATGCCCGCGACACCGCAGAAATTCTGCTCCGACTGCCACGACGGCATGTCGGCGCGGCTCAAGACCGCGGGGCATCCGACGACGCTCGCCGACGCCGCCGATTTTGGCACCAGCCACCCCGAATTCCGTCCGCTCGTCCGCGCGGCGCCGGGCGCCAAGCCGACCCGCGCGCTGCCGGGCAAGGCCGTGCGCGATTTCGGCGGCCTGAAATTCCCGCACGATATGCATTTGCAGGCGACCGGCGGGGTCGCGCGGATGGCGGCGAGTTTCCGCGGCCGCTATGATTTCGGGCAAAAGCTTGAATGCAGCAATTGCCACAAGCCCGAGGCCGACGGAGTGCGGATCAGGCCGGTCGAGATGCAACGCGACTGCGCGATGTGCCACAGCCTCGCCTTCGAAACCGTCGGCGGGGTGACACGGACGCTGCGCCACGGCGAGCCGGATCAGGTCGTCGCCGACCTCACGGCTTACTATCGCTCGACCCCGCCCGCGCGGCCGCTCCAGCTGGGCGGAATGCAGCGGCGGCGCCCCGGCGCCTATGCCGAGGGGCAGGTTTATAATATCTATTTCCGCGAGGTTGCGGTGCGTCCGAGCCGCGCCGCGGATGCGGTGCGCGCGGTCTTCTCAAAGGGCGGCGCTTGCTATGACTGCCACACCGTCGTCGCGCCGCAGGCGGGCAACAGCTGGCGCGTGACGCCGGTGAACCAGACCCCGCGCTTCCTGCAAAAGGGCTGGTTCGACCATGACGCGCATAAGGAAACCGACTGCGCCGATTGCCACACTGCCGCGATCGGCTCGAAGCAGTCGAGCGACCTGCTTGTACCGGGCCTCCGCCAGTGCCGCGATTGCCATGTCGGCGAAACCGGGGCGCGGCTGGTCAAGGTCGAAACCGCGACCGAATCGCCATGCGCGATGTGCCACGAATATCACTCGGATGGCGGCAAGCCGTGGATGCCGCCCCGCCAGCGCAAGAAAAATGTGACCGCGATCACAGATCGTCCGCAGCGCGGCGCCTATGATGTGAGCCTGATCACAGGCCCCGAACGGCAGGGGCTTTATGACGTGACGTGGCGCACACCGGCGCTGCACGGCGCGAGGCGAGGTGGATGATGACAATGGGGCGGCTGGGACGAGGCGGCTGGAGCAGGGGACGCACATGCTGATCGCCCAGATCACCGATCTGCATATCGGGTTCGACCCCGGCAATCCGGCGGAATATAATCGCAAGCGGCTCGACGAAGTGCTCGACGTGCTGATCGAGGGACCGAACCGTCCCGACCTGTTGATCGCGACCGGCGATATCAGCGATCGCGGCGATGCCGACAGCTATCGCCGCCTCGCGACCGCCTTTTCGCGCTGCCCCTTTCCGGTGTGGCCGAGCGTCGGCAATCATGATCTGCGCGACAATTTTCACGAACGCTTTCCGGGTTTCGACGACGGAAATGGCTTCGTTCAATACACAATCGAGCTTCCCGAGCTGCGGCTGGTGACGATCGACACGCTCGAGGAAGGCCGCCACGGCGGCGCTTTCTGCGACATACGCGCCGCCTGGCTCGAAGCCGAACTCCAGAAACTGCCCCACAAGCCGACCTACATAATCATGCACCACCCCCCGATCGAAAGCGGGATCGAGTGGATGAACACCCATGCCGACGAGCCTTGGGTTGCGACTTTCACCAATGTCGTGCGCCGCCACGATCAGGTGCGCGGGCTGATCTGCGGCCACCTTCACCGCAGCGTGACCGTCGCGTGGGAGGGGCGCACCATCGCCATTTGTTCGTCGACCGCGCCGCAGGTTGCGCTCGATCTGCGTCCGATCGACGAAGATCGTCCCGACGACCGTCCGATGATCGTCGCCGAAGACCCCGCCTATGCGCTCCACCGCTGGAACGGGCGCGAACTGGTCAGCTTTTACGACCACGCCGGCGCGCACACGATGCTCGCAAAATATGATGCGAATTTGCAGCCGCTGGTGCGCGAGTTGAAGGCCGAGCGGCCGGGATGACCATGGTGGGGAGTTAGTACCCCAGCGTCAGGTCCACCTGCGGCGCGACGGCTTCGCCCTTGTGCCAGCGGTCCAGATTATCGAGGAAGCGCGCGGCTGCCCGCACGAACATCTTGTCCTGCGCGCGGCCCGACAGGTGCATGGTGATATGGGCGTTGTCGAGCCTCCATAGCGGGTTGTCGGCGGGCAGCGGCTCCGGGGTGGTGACGTCGAGGAAGGCCGCGGCGATTCTCTGGCTGTTAAGTGCTTCGACCAGCGCATCCTGATCGACCACTGCGCCGCGTGCTATGTTGATCAGGGTCGCCGTAGGCTTCATCGCCGCGAGCTCGGCGGCGCCGATCATGCCGTCGGTTTCGGGGGTCGCGGGGACCGCGAGGATCACCCAGTCGAAATCGCCGAGCTTTTCGCGCCACTGGTCGGGGGTGAGCGCGTTCGGGCCGGGCGAACGGCGCACGACGGTAACGTCGACCGCAAAAGCCTTGAGCCGTTCCTCGACCAGCTTGCCGATCGCGCCATAGCCGAGCAGCAGGGCCTTCGACCCGAACAGTTCGACCTTGCCGGGTGAGTCGATCAGCCACTCGCGGCGCTCCTGCGCGCGCACGACTTCGCGATAGCCCTTAGCGACGGTGAGCATCCCCATCACGACATATTCGGCGATGGTAACAGCGTTAATTCCGGCGCCGTTCGTCACGACCGTGCCGCGGGTCCGGAGCAGGTCGAGCGGCATACCGTCGACTCCGGCGTAGATGGAGTTCAGCCATTTCAGGTTCGTCGCGGCGCTGATGACGGTGGCCATATCTTTCTTGTCATACATGTCGAACCAGCCGATCTCGGCGGTGGGCGAGAGGTTCAACGCCTCTTCCTTCGACATGAAGAAGCGCGGCTCGACCCAGTCGGGCAGGCGGCTTTCGACGAGCGGACGGATGAGGCCCGAAAGGACGGTGACGGTCTTGGTCATATATTTCCTACTGCTGAAATGCGTGCCAGCCTGCCCAGGCGAGCGGAACGAGGCCGATCAAATCGACTAGAGCGATGGTGCCAAGTGCTGCGGGGCGCCCGTATATGACGTAGAGAAACAGGAAACTGAGCATGCTGATCGCTGCCAGCAGGGTTGCCAGCTTGCGTCCGCCGGGATCGAAAGCCGCCCAGATACACGCAATGAACACCGCGAAAAACAGCGCCGCACGGTGATGCATGAACAGGAGCAACGGGCTGTCGGGCGCGACGCCGTAAAGCCGCGTGATCAGCGCCGGCCGGAACAGCGCGAGCGCCGGAACCAGATGGACAAGAGCGACGAGGAGCCAGCAGATCAGTTGCGACATGCAACGAAGCTAGCACCCCGCGAAGCCGGAACAAGCCTCTAAATCGCCTCCAGTCGCCAGTCCCAGCCGAGCGGGTCGCCGTCCATCACCTCGACCCCCGCTGCGATGAGTTCGTCGCGCAGCGCATCGGAGGCAGCAAAATCCTTTGCCGCGCGCGCTTCCTTGCGGCGGGCGAGGGTGGCCTCGATCGCGTCCTCGGCGGTCGTTGCGGCTTTCGGACGCAGGCGCAGATCAGCGCGCGAGATTGAAAGCAACTCCAACCCCAGCACCGCATCCATCGCGGCGAGCGCGGCGCGTTTTTGCCCGGCGTCGATCTTCTTCATCGCCGCCGCTTCTTCGATCAGCGTCAGCGCGACTGCCGTGCCGAGATCGTCCGACATGGCGGCATCGAATTTCGCCAGCAGGTCGGCGAGGCGGCGATCAGAAACCTCGGCCTCCTCGGCGTCGCGAACCGGTGCCGCCGCCATCACCAGCCGCTTCAACCGCGTCAGTGCAGCGCCCAGGCCTTCCCACGAAAATTCCAGCTCGCTGCGATAATGCGCCTGCAGGCACATCAGGCGATAGGCGAGGGGGTGGTATCCCCGGTCGGCGAGCAGTTGCAGACGCAGAAACTCGCCCGACGATTTCGACATTTTGCCGCCGCGGTCGATCAGGAAATTATTGTGCATCCACAGGCGCGCGCCCGAATGCTCGGCGTGGTCGAGCCCGCCGCAACCGCGGAACGCCTGATTTTGCGCGATCTCGTTAGGATGGTGGATTTCGCGATGGTCGATGCCGCCGGTGTGGATGTCGAACGGCATGCCGAGTTCGGCTTCGCCCATGACCGAGCATTCGAGATGCCAGCCGGGCGCGCCGCGACCCCAGGGGGAGTCCCATTCCATCTGCCGGGTTTCCCCCGCCGGGGTCTTGCGCCAGATCGCGAAATCGGCCGCGTGGCGCTTGCCATCGACCTCTTCGATCCGGCCTTCGCCTTCGTCGGTGACGGCGCGGGCCAGCCGGCCATAATCGGCCACGGTCGAAACGTCGAAATAGAGGCCGCTCTCAAGCTCATAGCAGTGCTTGTAGGCGATGCTTTTGGCGAATTCGATCATCCGGGCGACATAGTCGGTCGCAACCGTCCATTTGGCGGGGTCGCGGACGTTCAGCCATTGAAGGTCGCGCTTGAACTCGGCGGTGTAAAAGGCCGCAATATCCCAAGCCGACTTGCCTTGCAGTGCGGCGGCCTTTTCCATCTTGTCGTCACCGGCATCGGCGTCCGACGTCAGGTGCCCGACGTCGGTGATGTTGATGATGTGGCGCAGCTTATAGCCTTTGAAGGCCAGCGTGCGGCCGAGCGTGTCGGCAAAGACATAGGCGCGCATATTGCCGATGTGCTGGAAGTTATAGACCGTCGGCCCGCATGAATAGACGCGTGCCTCGCCCGGGTGGACGGGCGTAAAATCCTCGACGCTGCGCGTCAGGCTGTTGAACAGCCGCAGCGGGGCGGCGGAGGCGAGAGCATGGGCGTCGGTCATAGCCCTGCCCATGCCTTGCCGCGCCCGCCTGCGTCAACCGAAACGCGGGGGATCACTCGGCGGGCGGCGTCCACAGATCGTCGTTGCCCGCACCGGTCACCGGATCGTCGAGCAACGGCTCGCCGGTCAGCGGATCGATGTCGCGCATGGTGATCAGCGGGGTCGGCAGATTATTGCCTTCTGCTTCTTCGGTGTCGGGGTCGGCCGGGTTATCGACCACATCCTGCACCGGGAAGTTTGTTCCGGGATCGAGCGAGACGGTGGTGCAGGCCCCGGTGAAGGCGATCAGGCAGCCGTTGAGGGTCGATCGCCGATCGAAGTTGTTCGCGGAGCCCGAAGGAGCCGCGCCGGCGATAGTCAGGAAAGCCAGCGTGTCGAATCCGGTAACCTGCCCCGATGTGCCCAGTTGGACGCCGTTGATGATGATCCGCGAGGCTGGCCCCGCAGTCACGACGTCGAGCCCGCCCGCACCGAACGTCAGCCCGCGCCGTTCGGCAAAGCTGGTGCCGACGCCGCTGTTCTGGACATAGAAACCGCTTCCCACGTCGGCACTGATGCCGCGTGCGAACAAGGCGCCTTCGTCGTTCGTCACGCCGTCATTCTCGGCAAGTCGCGCGTTGATCGCATCCGTGGCCGTGGCGGCGCGGACATCGGTGATCGCGGCCAGCGTCGCGACGATGATATTGTCCGACGCCATGTTGAGCCGTCCGCCCGGAGCATTGTTGGCGCCGGTCAGCCGGACCGAACCCTGGCCCAAAATAACTTCCAGTGCCGTGTCGGCGAACAGGTTGAGAGAACTGGTGTCGGAAAGGCCGGTAAGCTGCACATTGCCGATTACGCGGGCCCTGCCCGGGGTCTCGATCGTCAGCGATCCATTGTCGCCGAGGTTCGACGACGAATTTCCACCCGTCATCGTGAAGCTGTCGATGATGACGTCGGCGTCCACCGGGACGCCCGCGGACGAGGGGACAATGGCGGGGCTGGCAATCCTGATATCCGCGCCGTAGAGGCGCGCCATTTCGCTGGCATCGATGTGATAGCCATTGCGCGTGCCGGTGCCGCCGATGAAGGTCTGGCGACCGTTGTTGCCGTTGGTTAGTTGCAGCACGGTGGTCAACCCGGGGGTGCCGGCGCGGCCATTGGCCCCGATGGTGATATCGCCGGACGTCAGCGCCATGGTGCGGCCGGTCACGACGCCCGCAAGGGTCAACATACCACCGGTCTGGGCGGTCAGTCCCTGGGTCGCGGCGATGCTGCCCAGCGTCATGCTGGTGCGCGCCGACAGGTCGACGCTGTTTGCGGTCAATTGCGAAACATCGACCGCGCCATTGGTAGAGGTTAGCGCCGCGCGACCGGTGACAGTGCCGCTCGTCAGCGTGATGTTGCCAACATTGGTGACGATAGCATCCCCGGTGGTGGCGTTGATTTGGCTGAAGACCAGATTCCCGCTGCTTCCCCCGCCGATCTGGACGCTTTGGCCGCTAGCACTGACCGCTCCGGTCGAGGTGAGGCTGTTGACCGCGATGGCGCCGCCGGCGCTGTTCAGGCTGGTCGTCCCACCACTCGTCACCGTGCCGGCGGTCACGCCATTTGCACCGTCGATATCGATGTTGCGTCCGGCGACGACCGGGGCAGTGGCCGACACCGCGCCGGTCGAAGCGACAATAATGTCGTCGAAAGCGTTCAGATTGCCCAGCGTCATTTCGCCGCCGCGCGTGATGATGCTGCTGTCGCCACCAGCAACGGTTCCGATCGCGAATCCGCTGCCCGACAAATAGCTGAGTTCGCGTGTGTCGACACCTGCACCCGTCGTGCTGACATTCTGCGCGGTGATCGCACCGGGTGCGCGAATTTCGACATCGTCGCCTGCCGTGAAATTCGACAGGTTTGCGGTGCTGCCAGCGAGGATGAGCAGGTCTTCGCCCGCCGATCCACCGGCGATTGTGACAGCCTGACCGGCGTTGACGCCCACCATGCGTGCGGCGCTGGCGCCAGTGAGCAAGGCGTTGCCTGCTGCATCGACGAACAAATTGCCCTCGGCGACCCCGCTGTTCGGATCGACCCAGCCGCCGTTGGCGGCGATCGAGGTTGCGATTGTCACATTGCCCGCCGAGCGCAGCAGGACATTGCCGCCGGACGTAATGATGCTGCCGTTGATCCCCTCGGCGCCGGGCGCCGTGCCCGATGCGGTCAGGAAGACGCTGCCCACCGCGCCGATGCTGTTGAAGGCGATCGACTGGCCATCGACTGCTACGAAGCCGCCCGCGGTCGAATTGCCGAGGTCGACTGCACCCGGCGAGCTGACGATAATGTCGCCACCGGTGATGATCGAATTGAGCCCGGTGCGGAAGCTGCCGGCCGTGGCGACGAAGTCGTTGCTTGCTTCGGCATGTTCGACGCTTGCGGCGCCAATGGTGTTGATGACGATATTGACGCCGTCCAGCCGGTCGAGGGTAATTGTCCCATTGGGGCCGGTGGCGGCGAGCGACAAGGTCGAGGCGGAGCCGATCAAACTGCCCGCCGCGCCGCTGATGCTGGTCCCGGCGATGATCGACAGCTCGTCGCCCGCCTGGATCGTCGGTGCGGTTCCGCTGCGTTGATCGTGGCGAATGTCGACCTGATCGACGGCGTTCATGGTGAGGCCGGTTCCGGCGCTGACGGCGCCTGCGCCTTGCGCATAGACACCGATCGAGCCGTCGGTCGTCAGCGACATATTGGCTGTGGTCGCGATCGTCCCGCCGGTCGCGGCGAGGAAAATGCCCGTCGTCGCGCTGCCGGTATCATTGTTGGTCGGCGGCGCGGTGCCGTTGGCGGTCGCGTTCAGGCTGGCCATGGTGAGATTGCCGCCGGCGCGTAGCTCGATGCGACCGGCATTGTCGCCATTGGCGGCGATATTCGTGTCGCCCAGGCTGATCTGTCCGGTCGCTGCTTCTATCACAACGCGTCCACCGGTCGTGGGCGTCGTGGTCCCGCTGGTGCCGGGCGCGGCCGCACCGCCGCCGCCATTGCCGCCAGCACCCGAAGCGCCGTTAGCGACGATGTCGATTGGGGTGCCGTTCGAGGTGATCGTGCCGCCGTTCGTGCGCAGCAGGATGGTCCCGCCCTGGGCAGTGCCGCCATCGCCACCGGTGCCACCAGTCCCACCTGCATTTTCGTTGCTGGCGCCATTGCCGCCAGTGCCGCCGGTGCCGGAACTGCTGAGCGATATGGGACCGCTGCTGTTGGACAAGAACACCACCGTCGCGCCATTGTCTGCGCCGATTTCCAGCGTGCCGCCGCGGCCACTGCCGCCAAGGCCGCCGACGGGTGCGACCGCCGGATTTGCAAAGAAGGACAGGCCGCCGCGGCCGCCCGCGCCGCCGATCGCGTCGGTGATGAAACTGACCTGCTCCATCGTGATATTGGCGTTGGCGCCATCGGCGCGCGCGCGCGCGGTGCCGCCGACGGCGTTGCCGCCATTGCCGCCATTGCCGTCGCGGCCGTCGCCGCCCACGCCGCCCTGCGCGCCGGCATCGAGCGTGACGGCGAGCGCCCCGGCATCGAAACCATTGACGATCGCCTGAGCGGTGCCGCCAACCGCATTGCCCCCGTCACCGCCAACATTGTGCGATCCGCCATTGCCGCCGACGCCGCGCGCCAAGCTGGCCGTGAGATCGGTAATATTGGTCGCGGCGGCGAGGCTGACGGTTGCGGTGCCGCCCTGGCCGTTGCCGCCGCGTCCGCCGGTCCCGATCCCCGTTGCCGCTGTCATGCCAAAGAAAAAGGAGCCGCCGCCATCGCCGCCGATGCCCGTGGCGTCGACGATCATATTGCCGCTGGAAACCGTTCCGCTGATCAGGTTGATGGTCGCCGTGCCCCCGGTGCCATTGCCGCCGTCGCCGGTCACTCCCGGCGTGACGCCCGTGCTGGAGAAGGAGTTAAAATCACCGCCGGCGCCGCCTTCGCCGATGGCCGATGCGCCGATCGCGCTTGCGGTGACCGCAGCCATACCGTCGACGGTGATCGTTGCGGTGCCGCCCTGGCCCGCGCCGCCCCGACCGCCTGCGACGGGATTGAGCGGATCTATGTCATTGCCCGGCGAGCCCAAGCCGCCGAAGCCGTCCGCCGTCGCCGATATATCGGCGGCGCTGATTGTCCCGCCGAGCAGGTTGATCGTTGCGGTTCCGCCGATGCCATCGCCCGACTGACCCGTCGCGACATCGCCAAAGCCGTTGGCACTGACATTCAGATCGGCGATCGTTACGTTGCCGCCGGTCTGTGTGAAGGTCGCCGTTCCGCCGCGCCCTGTGCTGGTCGCGGTCGCCGCGCCCTCACCGTTGGCGGACAATTGGATGGAACCGCCCGTCAGCGAGCCGCCCTGCATATCGATCGTTATGACACCGCCTTGGCCATTGCCCACGAGATTGGGGAATGTGCCGGGAGGGACCTCGGCCGTAATCTGCGAATTTCCGTCGGTGGATGCGTTGAGTTCGCCAAAGTTGATTGCGCTGCTGTTCGATGCCTCGGCGACGGTCTGGATGAGGATCGATCCGCCCGTGCCGGTCGCGACGCTCGCGCCGGGAACGGTCGCGCCGCCCGAAATGCCGTTCGCGGCAAGGCTGGTGTTCGCCGAAAGGTCGATGCCCCCCGCATTGGCGATCAGGCGGATTGTGCCCCCGGTGGCCGAACTTCCAATGCTGCTGACCTCGGTTACGGCGCTGACATCGAGGCTATTGCCGAAGCTGCCCGTCGACAAAATCTGTCCGGCGTTGGACGCGAGCAGGGCGACGTCGCCGCCGCGCGCATTCCCCGATTGCCCGGTCGTGCCGCTAGGGCTGACACCGTCTCCGCTTCGTGCGGCGGCTTTGAGCGTCAACTGGCTCGTTTGCAAAGTGACGCCGCCATTGGCGGTCACGGTTGCCACGCCGCCCTGCGCGTCGCCGCCCGTGGCATTTTCGCTATTGCTTGCGTCACCGCCCCGTCCGCTGGCATCGAGCGAAAGAATATCCAGCAATATCGTCGCGCTATTGTCGGCATCGACGACCAGTTCGGCGCGCCCTCCCGTTCCGTCGCCACCGTTCCGGGCGTCGACGGGCCCCCCGGACCCCCCGCCGTTGCCTAGCGCTTCAAGGGAGATGTCCGGGGATTGGAACGATGTGTTCGCTCCGCTGATTTCGATGCGCGCCGTGCCACCCGTTCCATTCCCAGACTGAACGGGGCCGAAGCCTCCACTGCCATTTGCGTCGATCGAAACGCTGTTGGTCGCGAGGAAGCTTGCGCCATTGGAGACTGTCAGCGCGGCCGTGCCGCCTTGCGCGTCACCGCCGGTCGGGACGGAAATATTCGTCGGTCCGAAGGCGGTTGCGCTGATGAAGACGGTGCCGGTGTCCAGCACGCTGCCGGAATTGCTGACAGAAATGCTGGCATTGCCGCCCGTTGCGCTTCCTGCCTGACCATTGGTTCCGACGTCGGCGCCAGCGTTTGCGGATAGCGAGAGGACCGGGGCTGTCACGGTGCCCCCGGTAATCGTCAGGCTGGCCGTCCCCCCCACGCTGTCACCAGTTGCGGTGGCGGGCTGGCTCAGGGACGTGATCTGCAACAGGTTGCCGGTCGACAGCGTCCCGCCGCTGACATTCACTGCAACATTGCCCGCGGCGCCGACGGCGCCATCTGAACGGACGATCAAATTGCCCGTTGCGCCGCCCTGCTGACCCGCGCCGATGGTCAGAGACGCACCGGCGTCGCCGCTGAAAACCGCGTCGCCTTCGACGAAAATCCGTCCTGCCGATGACAGAGGCGGCGGCGATGTCGGGATCTGTTGCAGCGCCTCGCCTGTAAATGTGCCGCTTGCGTGCGCTCCCGTGCTGCTGAGGAACAGCGTGTCGTTGACGACGATGTTTGCCGCGGTTGCATTCGCCGGGGCGAAATTTTGTTCGCCGGCGGTGATATTATAGCCTGCTGAGAGGCGCACAGCGCCGTCTGGATCGACCTGCGCCGACGACGCATCGTCATAACCGATCGTCCCCGACACGAGCATGGTGACCGCGTCATTTTTGGGAATGGCGACCATATAGATGCGGCTTTGGTCGCTATCGCCCTGTTGGTGTGAGGGACCGGTCGTGCTGCCCGTATGGGTGATGGCATTGCCGCCCTCGGCCCCGACGGTCACATTGATATCGAACAATCCACCGACGTTACCGATGCGAATGTCGACCTGTTCAGCGGCGACATAGGCGGCCGAACCGTCGACGCGCACGGTGCCGGCCTGAACGACGCGCGGTGCGACCAAGGCGACATAGGCGCTGCCGGCATTGATTGCATTATTGGCGTTGATGGCGCCGTTCACGGTGATAGCGGAGGTGCTGCCCGATGAGCCGCTGAAACGGATCGCGCGGTTGGCGCCGTAGAGGCCACCGCTGGTGCTAATATCATTGGTGGTCAGCACGAGACTGCCGACATTGATGACGCCGGTGCTGCCGACCAATATTCCGCCGGCGTTATAGAACCAGATGTTGCCACCGCGCTGGCCCGAGGTGTTGGTGTCGATGCTGTTGATCGTGCCGTTCAGCGCGATCTCGCGGCTCAGCGAACCGCCGCTGCCATCGACGAAACGGTTGAGGACGGTGTAATCGCCTTGGCCGGAGAAATTCCAGCTTTCACCGGTCGGAAGAAAGTCGATCGCGCCGCCCGTCGGCGCCGAATCGTCGGGGATCCAGTTGATGATCGTCTCGGGCGCTGAAACGCTCACCGTCGTCGTGTTGCCGCCGGGATTGGGCTCGACCGTGACGCCGGGGGTTGGAATATGGACCCCGTTGACCTGCGCCAGCGCGGATCCGCCAAAGGCAAGAGCGATCAGTCCTGCCGCAATCGCACAGCTTTCGAGCAGGCGTCCCTTGCCCGTGCGGTTCGAAATGGGGGTTGCAGTGGCACGCATGACAGTCGTCCTTGATGCAAAATTCACGGGTCAGCGCGCCCGCACGCCGAACTGGGTCGTAAAGGAAACCAGCAGCCGCGGATCGGGCCTTTGGGTCAAAAATCCTGCGCGGTTGAGCGGAACCGCCAGCGTCATATCGACCCGCCCCAGATTGCCATAGGCGGCACGCAAGCCGCCGCCCGCCGAATAAAGTTTCTGCGGATTGAGGCCGTTGAACGCCGCATCCTTGTTCCACACCCACGCCGCGTCGAAAAAGACGAAGGGCTGAAAGACGAAGCTTTTGGTGTTGGCGGGGACGAAGGAACCGTAACGCGCCTCCAGTGCTACTGCGGCGCCGCTGTCGCCGATCACCGTGCCGGCGTCGAAACCGCGCCCGACCGTGAAATTGCCGCCTGAAAATTCCTCATAAGCGAGCAGTGCGTCGCTCGCCCATTGCGCGCGCGGCGCCACCGACAGGGTGAAATCCGGGACCGGCCGCCACTCGGCCTGCGCATTGGCGCGGATCAGGAACGCGTCGGGCTTGCCCTCGATACGGGTCAGCGGGACGGCGCCGGGCTTGAAACAGGCTGCGCCGCCGGGGCCGCAATCGTTGCTGGCGCCGAGGAAGCTCACGCCCTGTCGCGCCTCGATCGAGGTTGCAAGCGACCAGCGCGGCTCGGCGGGATTATACCCGCGGCGCCCGGCGACCGACGCGGGGTCGATCCAGCTTGCATCTGCGCGCAGGTTGATGACGCGCAGCCGGTCGCGGTTGAGGTCCAGGCTGCCCAGCGCGATATCCTGATCGATGATGTCGAATCCACCGCCGACGGTAAAGCGCTGCGCCTGCGTCAGTATAACCGGGTAAGTCGCGAACAGGCTGATGATCTGGGTATCCGATTTCAGCGGCAGCCCGGCGATGTCGGGGCGCGTCCAGGCATAGGTATAGCCGGCGCCCAGTCGCAGGCCGTCGCCGCCGACGCGAAGCTCATGCGCGGCCTGCACGACCTGTTGTTCGTCGAGGTCAGCAGTCGAATAGACGCTGAGTGTCGTGAGATCGCCCATGCCCGTCAGCCCGGCGAAACGCGCGCGGGCGACCCCGCCCCAACGGCCCACGTCGCGGGTTCCGAAATTCTGGACATTGGCGTCGAGCATGACGGGCGTGCGCGCGACGGTGACTTCGCCGACGACTTCGCCCGGCGCGTCGCCGGGGCGCAGCGTCAGCCGCGCATCCAGGCCCGGAATATCGCGCGCGAGCAGCAGATAGCGTTCGGCCGCGTTGATGTTGAACACCGGCTGGTCGTCGAGCCGCGACAGATAGCGTTGGAGCAGCCCTTCGTTGCTGCCAGCGTCGCCGCGGACCTCGATTCGCGTCATTCGCGCGGCGAGGATGTCGAGGCGGACGATGCCGTCGCCGATCGTTTGCGGCGGGACGCGGACGGCGGCCAGATAGCCTTTCGAGCGCAAGATCGTCGCGGCGCGGTCGCGAATGTCGCAGACCGCTGAAATCGGCACATCCTGTCCAACGCGGTCGGACCAGCTTGGGTCGAGCATCGCCGGATCGATGCCCTCGACCGACGAGAATTGGACACCGCGCAGCGTAATGCGGACATTGGCGAATTCAGGGTTGGCGAGCGGGCAGGGCGCGCGTTCGATGCTGTCGTCGGCGGTAACGATCCGTTCGCTTGGGGGCGCGGCGGGCGCGAGCGTCGGTTGCTGGATTTGCTCGCGTGTCGGGATCTGCGGTGTCGACTGCGCTTGCGCGGCGAACGGCAGCGCCGCCGCGATCAGCCCCGCCGATCGTAATGCGATCCTGCCCAAATCCCCCATGCCCGTCATCACCACCCCTTGCGTATCGAGGGCACGCGCCGCCACCGCTGCGTGCCGTTTCAGTCTGTTCTGCCGGTCGGCCGGCAGTCGAATTCGATCCAGGGAATGGAGGTGCCGTTGGTGTGGCATCTCTTCATCCCATTTTTATCAGATAGGCCGGGCGGGTTCAATGTCCGCCCAAAGCCCATCAACCCCCAGCCGCCTCGCTGTCCGACATCGTATCGACCAGGCGGTTGAGCTGCGGCGTGCAGCCCTTGGCCATCAGCATGTCGACCGATCCCTCGACCGTGTCGGGCGCATTTGCCAGCGCGGCAAAGCGCACCGTCACCGGCGCGGCGAGGCCGGCGCCCGACAAGCGATAATCGACGCCATATTGGACTGGCATCACGTCGGTCGGCCATTTGCGGAAATTGGCGCCCTCGATGAAAGCGACCGTCGCGCTCTTGTCGGCGCGCTCGATTTTGAGCAATTCGTCGCTGTCCATATGCGGGCGCCACAGAATCAGCGAGGCCGGATCGGTAACGCAGAAAGTGCCAGCGTCGCGATAGTCGAGCAGCCACAGGTTGGGCGCACGAATATCAGCGGGCGCCTGTTCGCCGGGGCCGCGGGAAAATCCGCCGCGTGACCGCATTGTCGGTCCCTTGGCGAGCATGCGACTGACCGTCGTACCCATCGATTGGCTCGATGCGATCGCACCGGTTGCGCCAAAAGTGCCGGGCCCCGACAGGGTGCGGGTCTTGCCCGCCTGCATCAGCACGACTTTGTCGCCCGCGACCAAGGTCAGCTTGTCTGTCGGCTTCAGCTTGGCGCCGGTTGGATATTTGCTGGCCGAAGGGCCGGTCGACCGGATGACCATCGATTGGGCGGCGGCCGTGCCGACGACGGCGACCGCCATGACGGCGGCGATGGCGGTCAGGCCCAGGCGGCGCGTCCGGATATCAGGAAAGGACATAGCTTTCTCCCATTTTGGTCTGGTTCAGGCGTTCTATCAGGAACATGATGGCTGCATCCTGACTAAATTCATTGGTTAACGCTGTGGCGCAGGTCACATAGGCGTTTTTATCGCCCGCCATGTGCGCGGCGACAAGCGCCGTGATGCGCTCACGCTGTTCGGAGGACAGGTCGGGACGCGGGGTCAGGGCATCGACGGGCTGCGCGCGGCCGCGCAGCGTAACGCGGCCCATCGGCACCAGATCGTCGCGTCCAGAACGCGCCGCCGCTTCGGCCGAAATCAACACCCCGGTCTTCAGGCTCTTGTTCGCCGCCTCGAGCCGCGAGGCGGTGTTCATCGCGTCGCCGAGCGCGGTATATTGAATGCGGCCCTCGCCGCCGAAATTGCCGACGATCGCGTCGCCAACGTGCAGCCCGACGCGGGTCATGCCCAAGGGCGGCACGCCCTCGGCCATGTCGATGCGGAACTTCTCGCCCGCTTCATACATCGCCAGCGCTGCTGACGAAGAACGCTCGCCGTCGTCGGGGCGGCTGAGCGGCGCGCCCCAGAATGCGACCACGGCATCGCCGACAAATTTGTCGATCGTCCCGCCATGATCGAGGACGATGTCGGAAAGGCGGTCGAGATATTCGTTGAGCAGGCGTGCGACGGTTTCCGGCGTTGTCGCGTGGCTGAGCTTGGTGAAACCCTCAAGGTCGGTGAAAATGCAGAAAATATTGCGCCGCTCGCCGTGCAGCGACAGCTGATCGGGGTCGCGCATGATCTGTGCCGCGACATCGGCGGGCAGATATTTGCCGAGCGCCGATTGCGCAAAGGCGCGCTGGCGCGATCCGACGGTGCGTGCGGCCGTGCCAACGGCGGCATAGCCGAACAGCCAGCCGAGTGCCCAGCCGAAGGCGGGCAGGGTCGTCGTATCGACCCCGCGTCCGTGGAGCCAGAAAGGGAAGGCGGCAAAGAAAGCCATTTGCCCCAGAAAGGCGATCGCGACCCAGCGCGCACGCACGTCGATCAGGCTGGTGAGACCGCCCGCGAGTACGACCAACAGCGCGAGTGCCCACAGCGTGAGACCAGGCAGCGGCTTCGACCAGGCGTTGTCGAGTTGCTGCGCCAGCATATGCGCGTGGACTTCCAGCCCGATCATCGTTTCATGCAGCCCGGTCAGCGCATCGGGGAAACGGCTGAGCGGCGTGTTGAACTGGTCGTTGTCGATGATGTCGCCACCGATCAGGACATAGCGGCCTTTTACCAGCTCCGAGAAACCGGCGCGCATGTCGGCGTCCATCGGCATCGCGAATGTGTCGATCGGGATATTGGCGAAAACAGGCTCTTCCTGCCCCTTTGTGGCGCGGGCAGGAACGAGGAAGCGGATATTGCCCTGATAATTGGCGTGCGCCGGATCGACCGGCGCCAGCGCATTGGCCATCAACGGCGGCAGGCCCTTCGGCCGGTCGGGCCATGTGCGGATCACGCTGTCGCCGTCGGTGCGGAACAACACGCTCGTCGGCTTCGTCTTGTCGGTCGTGACGTCGGCGAGATAGGATTGCAGATATTTCTGCTGTTCATAGAAGATGGTGTTGGGATTGCTTTCCTGTTCGGCATAGGCGAGCCAGGTCGGCGTCGTCATCGCGCGCAATTGTGCCTTCAGCAGCGCATCGTCGGGGCGCGGCGAATCAAAGGCAATATCGATGCCGATCGCTTTCGCGCCCATCTGGTCGAGATTGCCGAGGGCTCTTGCGAGCAGCGTGCGGTCAAGTGGCGATCGGATGCCCGTTTTGAACAGGGTTTCGTCGTTATAGGTGACCATGACGATGCGCTTGTCCTGTCCGACATGCGGCGCCATCACCGTGGCCCGGGCATCGTAAAGCGCGCGTTCGGCATCGCCGATCAGCGGAAGATCCCAACTCGACCGGGCGATTAGCGTTGCGACGATCAGAAAGACAAAAGTTGCGGCCATGCGCGACGGACCGAGTTGCCTGGCCAGCCGACGGATGCGCTTGCCCAGCGGCACGGCGGCGGGTTGGCCGTCGGGTTGCGCGGTGCTGGGCGCGGGTTCGATCGTCTGGATGGCGGTCATGGATCAGCGGGCCGCGCGACCGGCTGTCTCTCCGGGGGCCGGGGCGTTTGCGGTGACGCCGCTGCCACCGAGCAGCGCCTGGCCGCCGTCGCCGATGATCGCAAATCCTGCCCAATAATAGGGATGCGAGGTTTGTGCGTCGTCCATCAGCGTCACTTGCGTCGCCCATAGCGCGTCGGCGACGCTTTCGCCCGGCGTGGCCGCGAACAGGCCGCCGATCAGCCGCTTGGTGGCGTTGAAGTCATCGGGCGCCGGCCAATGGCTGGCGATGACCGAGCGTCCGCCTGCGCCGATGAAGCTGCGCACCAACCCGTCGAGGGCATTGCCGCCACCGCTGGCCACGCCCGCTTCGCGGGTCGCTGCGACCGACGCCGCGCCGGCGGTATCGCAGGCCGAGAGGATGACCAGATCGGCGTCGATCTTGAGGTCGAAAATTTCCTGGAAGGTTAAAAGCCCGTCCGAATCCTTGTCACCGAACGAGGTGATCAAGGCCGGGCGTGCCGGGCAGGAGGGGCGCGGCGCGGTGACCAGGCCATGCGTGGCGAAATGGATGATGCGATAATCATCGAGATCGGTGCGGCTCTTGACCGCCGTGTCGGTAAAAGCGCCGCCGGTCAGCAAGGTTGCGGCATCGCGGCCCATGGTGTTCGATGCAGTGACGAGTTCGTCGGCGGAGATCGGCCGGCTCCACTGGGTCAGGTCCCATTGGCAGGTGCCGTCGACGCCATTGGCAACCGCGCCGCGTATGCCGAGCGAGGGCAGCGTGCCGGTGACTGGCAGATTCTGGCCGAGGCCCAGATATTGCTGCTTGCCCCGCGACGGCGCCGCCTGCCGCGCATTCCGAAAGCCGAGCGCCGACACCGCGGTGCTGGGCCGCGACGTCCGGCCGAGCCACGCGATCTGGCGCATGTCGAACGGATCGGCGTCGGGATCGAGAACCCGCTTTTCATAGTCGGCGAGACCGGTATCGGCGGTGACGAGCAGGTTGATCGGCAGCCGCAGCATCGCGCCATCGGGTTCGAAGATCAGGTGCGGGACCGCCGGCAATTGCGCCGCAGCGGGGCCGAACAACTGGCCGTAGAGCTTATAGGCGCCCGCCGCGTCGAAGGGGTAGGTGACCCGGCGGCCATTTTCGACCATCGAGATGGTCGACCGGATGCTATCGACCGCAGTCTCGAGCCCCGCAGTGCTGATGTCCGACTTCCAAAGCTGTGCCTTGTCGGGCGCGATCAGCATTGCATAGACGGCGTCGCCGACGACAAGCATTTTCAGATAGGCTTCATCGGCACGCAAAGCCGTCTGGAGCTCGGCAAGATCGAGCTTACCCGATGCGACGACGCGATATTGCGGAAAGGCCGACAGTGCGACGACGGTTTCGGCCTGTTGGAAAGACAGGTTGTCGAGCTGGGTTTTTACGTCGGCCCGCAATGCGTTGATTTCGGGCGACGCCGGGAGTTGCGCCAGCCGTGCATCCTCGATCCGCGCGCGTTCGATGTCGCGATTGAGGGTGGTCGCCTGACGGAACAGCCGCGCACCTTCGCCGCTGCCGCTCGACAGTTCGCGTGCAAGGATCGCCTGCGTGTCGGCGACACCGGGGCGAACCTGCAACTGGCTGGCGACGAAGAAATCGCTGACCGCGCTTGGATCGGACGCGGCCCGGCCCGCGAGCAGGCGGTAATAGGGGGCCATCATATTGGCCATGCCGGTCGTCGAACGCTGCGACTGCGCCAGCGCGGTCACGACTTCGCGATAAATGCCCAGCGCCTTGTCGTCCTGTCCGTGCCGGGTCAGGAAGGCGGCGTAGCGCGCGCGGGCCGAGGCGAGGGCGTTGGTTTCGGGATATTCGACCGCCAGCGCATTGACCGATTCACGGAAGCGGGCGTCGGCGGCGCCATTGTCGCCCAGCGCCTCTTCGGTGAGCGCGAGTTCGCCCAGCATTTGCGAGCGTAGACGGATGATCGACGTCACCCGGCCTTCGCGAACGGCGACGGCATCGGACAATCCCTTGAGCTGTGCCGCCTTGGCAGCGCGCGGGTTGCCGCGCAGCCGCTCGACGGTGCCGAGCAGATGGCCGGCCTGTGCGTCGATAATCTGCGCGCGTTCGGCGGGGGACAGCCGCTCGCGGCCCGATCCCTGACGGACCATGCCGCTGTCGTTGGCGCTGTTCACCGCGGCGGCAATGTCGGGGGACAGGGTGACTGCGCTGCCTTCGACCGAAACGCCGCCGCTCATCGCCCGGATCGGTGCCTGTAGCAGCGCCGCGGCGCCGTCATAATCGCGCTGGTTCAGCGCGTCGATCGCGCGGAAATTGCGGCGCAGGCGCAGCTGGACGGGGTCGTTCGTCGGTGCCGCCTCGACTTCGGCGAACAGGCGCGCGGCTTCGGCGAATTCGCCAAGGTTCGATTTCTGCAAGGCGCGGTTGAGGGTGAATTCGCTGGGGTCGAGGTCGGCGGCAGCCTGCTCGTCAAGCGTGCGGCGCGACAATGCTTCGAAAAACTCGGCCGCCTCGGCATAGTCGCCGCTGTGGTTGCGGCGATATCCTTCGGCCAGCGCCTTGTCGACGTCGATCGCGCCGGCGAGCGTGCGGGCAAAGCCGTCATTGCCGCCGATCGATGTCGTCGCGACCTTGATCACACCCGGGACGACCTTGCGCTGGCGTATCGAGTCCAGTGCGAGGTTCAGCGCGTCGTCATAGGCGGCAAAGCCTTCGACCGTATAGGCGGTGCCTGCATCGGCCTCGATCCGCGTCTTCCACGCGATCGGGCTGTCTTTTACGACGCAGGCGCCGTCGGCGGTGCAGCTGATCGCGCCGACCCGGGCCTGCTCGATCCGGGCCCGTGCTTCGGCTGGGCTGGCGCGCAGCATGCGGACATAGCCGATCGGCTGGCTCGCATCACGGCACAGGATCATCCAGGCGCGATCGAACATGCCCTTGACCACGCTGTCGCGCACCGTCGCCTGCACTTCGCACAGCGACCCGCCCTGATCGCCAATCGAAAAACTGTCTTGAAGCGTGGGGTCGGTGCCCTGTGCCAGCGCAATTTGGGGTGCTGTCAGGCACAACGCCGCCAAAATCGGCAATTGATACGGACGTCGAGCGGTCATTACGCAAATCCCCCAAACACACGCGCAGAGGCACCGTGCCATATTCATGGCAAGGCGCAGTCTTTCTAGCTGCGATGCGACCCATTCCCTGACGAAGACACTAAACCCTTCGGAATAAAAAGGGAAGTGATCTGCCTCACAGGCCGCTTGCGCCGCAGTGGCGCGCGACCTATCTGCACTGGGACATTTTTTAATCCGAATGAGGACATGATGACGCAATTCGACGATCGCGAACGGGCATTCGAAGCGAAATTCGCACGCGACCAGGAGGTTCAGTTCCGGATCACCGCACGCCGCAACCGGCTGGTCGGCGAGTGGGCTGCCGAACGCATGGGTCTGACCCCCGAAGAAACCGACGCCTATGCCAAGGCGGTGGTGCAGGCCGATTTCGAAGAAGCAGGCGACGAGGATGTGATCCGCAAGCTCGCGGGCGATCTGACTGCGGCGCAGGTCGAGATCAGCGACGCCGAAATTCGCGAAGCTTTGGGCGAAAAGGCAGTCGAGGCGCGACGCCAGTTCATGGACAGCCAGAGCTAAGGGAGCGCACCAATGGGAATGCGCGAATCGGACTTGCGGGCGATGATCGTCGCCGCCTTCCCCGATGCGGAGGTGGCGATCACCGACCTTGCGGGTGATAATGATCATTATGCCGCGCATGTCGTCAGTGCCGCATTCAGCGGGATGAGCCGCGTCGCCCAGCACAAGGCGGTCTATGCCGCACTGGGTGGGCGCATGGGCGGCGAACTTCATGCCTTGCAATTGACCACGGCCATCCCCTCATAGGGGCCATGACTTATTTGCGGCGCGCGTCTGTGCGCCCGACCGGAGATACGACGATGACCGAAGCCACCCCCAGCGCCATTGGCGACCGCATTGCGAAGCTGGTCGCCGACCATCCCGTGCTGCTGTTCATGAAGGGCACGCCGCTTTTCCCGCAGTGCGGCTTTTCGTCGCGCGCAATCGCGATGCTCGACCGCCTTGGCGTCGAATATGAAACCGTCGACGTGCTGCAGGACATGGAAATCCGGCAGGGCATCAAGGAATTTTCCGACTGGCCGACGATTCCCCAGCTTTATGTGAAGGGCGAATTTGTCGGCGGATCGGACATTATGATGGAAATGTGGGAAGCCGGCGAGCTTCACGCGGCGGTCAGCGACCTTCCGCCTCGCGCCGAATAGGCCCGCCACCGTTTCGCGGAATTGACGCCGTCCCTGCCGATGTGGGGGCGGCGTTTTTCGTTGCGCGGTGCCGTGTCGGAAAAGCATCCGGGGGGCGGGACCTTTCGGCCGCTCGCCCCCCGTTTGCATCGGGGGTAAGTGGAGATTTCCCGGTGGGGGCCGGGGGTGTCAGGGACCAGACCGACACCCCCCGCCGCTCCATTGAGCGGAACACTCGGGAACATATTCAACCATTCAATTGCCGTGCCAAATTAACGTGCTCCCTGATTTGGGCGGCATCTGATGGTTAGCATTTTCCTAACATCGTCGCGCCGTGTAAAGAAATCCGACACTGCTCCATTCATCGCGCATTCAGGCTATTGACTACATTTGTAGTCGCTGTAGATGAAGGCGCCAAAGGGAGGGGTTCCGCAATGGCCGAGAGAGCAAGCGATTCAGAGATGCAGGTGCTGTCGGCTCTGTGGGAAGACGCCCCGCAGACCGCCGCCGAGCTGACCGGCCGCATCGGCAAGCTCAACGGCTGGACGCAGGCGACGGTCAAGACGTTGCTCGCCCGGCTGGTCCAGAAGGGCGCGGTAAAGGCAGAGGCCGATGGCCGGCGCTTTCTCTATCGCCCGGCGGTCGATCGCGCCGAAGCGGTGGGCGATGAATCGCAGCGCTTCGTCGACCGGCTGTTCGGTGGCCGGGTGAGCCCGATGATCGCCCATCTCGCGCAGCGCGAGGCACTGTCCGACACCGATATTGCCGAGATTGAGGCGCTGCTGAGGAAGCTCAAGTCATGAGCGCCGCGATGCTGCTTCAGGCGTGGGCCGACACGCTCGTCACCACCGCCGCGCTCGTCCTGCTGGTGCTGCTGATCCGCAAGCCCTTTGCCCGCCATTTCGGCCCGCGGCTCGCCTATACGCTGTGGCTTGTGCCCGCGCTGCGGCTGGCGCTGCCGCCGCTGCCCTTTGGCGACCCCGTGGTCGTCGAGACTGCGGCGGCGCTGCAACCGTCGGACGCGGCCTATCTGATCCCCCTCGATGCGATGGCCGCTGCGCCTGCCGCCGCGCCGCTCTGGACGTCCGCCGACCTGCTGCCGATCCTGTTCGCCGTCTGGGTCGTCGGCGTCGCGACGGTCCTCGTCGCGGCGATGCTGTCGCACCGGCGCTTTCTGCGGACGGTGCTCGGCGAAGCGGTGAAGCTCGAGCCGATCGGCACGATCCGGCTGGTGATGACCGACGCAGTCGATGGCCCGGTCGCCTTCGGCCTGTTGCACCGTTATGTCGCGGTGCCGCATGATTTCTTTGCGCGCTACGTGGCCGACGAGCGTGCGCTGGCGATTGACCATGAACTGGCGCACCACCGTCATGGCGATTTGTGGGCCAATGCCGCGGCATTGCTGCTGCTCGCCGCGCAATGGTTCAATCCCTTCGCCTGGCGCGCGATCCGCGCTTTCCGCTTCGATCAGGAGGCGGCGTGCGATGCGCGCGTGCTGACGATGGCTGATACCGGGCCGCGCGAAATACGCACGGCGCGCTACGCGACAGCCATTGCCAAGTCCGCGGTGGGTTCGCGGCTGTCGCTCGCGGCGCCGATGGCGGTCCACGACAATCTGCAGGAGCGGCTGACAATGCTGATGCGGCAGGATGTTTCGAAGCAGCGTGGCCTCGTCGGCCGGCTGCTCGTCGGCAGCGCGACGCTCGCGGTGCTGGCGACGACCGCGACGCTGGTTCCCGCCGGCATTGCCCATGCAAACATAGAATCGGGCGACCTGATCGCGCCGCCGACACCGCCAGCGGCACCGGCGCTTGTTGTCCCGCCGGCGCCTCCCGAAGCGCCCGCTCCCCCGGAGGAGATCGATGGCGATCATCATGTGACGCTCTTTACGTCGCACGATGATGGTGAGCCTGTCGCCGCGAATGGCGGAATCCGCCGCGAAATGACCCGCACCGTGATACGGACCGATAGCGATGACGCAGCTTCAACGGCGAAACAGGTCGATGTTCGCGTGCCGGGCAATCTCTCGCGCGCCGAGATTCTCGTGACGCTGAAGGAGCAGGGCGTCACCGGCGATCGCGCGAACAGGATCGCCGACCAGCTGGACGCCAAGCATCAGGCGCGCTTTCGCGTCGCGATCCCGCGGATACCTCCCGTTCCGCCGGTTTCGGCATCGGTCTGGGCGGCGTTCGACGACAAGGCGATCGCCGTGGTCAATTGCGGCGCGAAGCAAAAATCGCGGTCGACCGTCAATATCGAAAATCGCAATGGCAATAAGCGCAGCCGCGTCGCGATCGCCGGTTGCGGCGATGTGGCCGGGATCACGGCGGCACAGATTGTGGCGCTGAAAGAGGCGCGCGACGACTTTGCCAGGGGCGAAGCAGCGCGCGTCCTGTCGGCTGAAGACCGCGCAAGGGCCATCGCCGATATGGAGCGCGCGATTGCCGATCTGGAACGCATCGGCAGCTAAGGGCCGCGCGCCCGACGATCAAGCGCCGAAAATATTGTGTCACCGGCCCGAAGTCCCTTTCGAGGTCGGCGACCGGGGTGGGGAAGGGAGCGGCACGTCCGCTCCCTTTTCGCGTTCCGGCCCTTTTCCTTTCGCATCCGCGATGCCACATGGATGATGTGAGCGAAGAAAAACCATGGCCCGACACGATCCGCGCCGGCGATTGCGAACAGCATGAGCCGCTGGTGCGCCGCGTCCTTGCGCCCAATCCGTCCCCCTATACCTTCACCGGCACCCAGACCTGGATCGTCGGCGCGGGAGCCGATGTCGCGGTGATCGACCCCGGCCCGACGGGATCGGGAATGAGCATTGGCGATCCCGGTGACGCCAATGGTGTGGGGCATGTTGAAGCGATCCTGCGCGCCACGGAAGGGCAGCGCATCGCCGCCATTTTGTGCACCCACACCCACCGCGATCACAGCCCCGCTGCGGCGCCGCTGAAGGCCGCGACCGGCGCGCCGATCATTGGCTGCGCCCCGCTCGCGCTCCGCGACGACGGCCCGCGCGCCGATTCGGCGTTCGACCCCGATTATGCGCCCGACCGGGTGCTGGGCGACGGCGAGCGGATTTCGGGTGATGGCTGGACGCTCGAAGCCGTTGCGACACCGGGGCATACGTCGAACCATCTCTGTTTCGCGCTGATCGAAAGCGGTGCGCTGTTTACCGGCGATCATGTCATGGCCTGGTCGACCAGCGTCGTCAGCCCGCCCGACGGCGATATGGCGGCCTATATGGCGAGCCTGTCGAAGCTCTATGATCGCGAGGATCGCATCTACTACCCGGCGCACGGCCCGGCGGTGACCAAACCGCGTCAGCTCGTGCGCGGGATGCTCGGCCATCGGCGCCAGCGCGAGCGGCAGATTTTGCGCGAGCTGGAAAAGGGCGCTGCTGTGATCCCGGTCATGGTGTCGCATATGTACAAGGGGTTAGACCCACGGCTGACCGGCGCCGCCGGTCGCTCGGTGCTCGCGCATCTGCTCGATCTCCAGACACGCGGGATCGTCCGGGCGCATGAGGAAGAATGGGAACTCGCCTGAATGTTCTGGGCGCTTTTGATCGCCGCTGCGCAGCCTGCCGCTGTCGCCGACCCCGTGGTCATTGCGCTCGTCGCGGGCGAAGGGGAGCGGAAATGCCTGCCCGACAAGAGCCTGTGCCTCGACGTGCCGGGCGGGAGCGATGGCGGGCTGGTCCTGACCGCGCCAAATGCCGGTGAGTCAGAAGATCTGGCGTTACCCTATAGCCGCGATGGCCAGACATTGAATCTTTGGCCCTATCTGATCGCGGTGCCATCGCCTGACGCCATGGCGTCCGATTCACGGCAATATCTGATGGGCATCGTGGTCAGCACAAGCGCGATGTATTCGGGCGGCGGCGGCAATGGCAGTCGGCTGCACCTGCTGCGCCTCGACACGACGCCGTCGAACACGCAGCTTGGCGACGAAGTGCTAGATGTCGTGTGGGACAGTTCGCTGATGATCCGCGCCTGTTTTTCGGAACAGGAGATGAAGGACCGGCGCGAGGCGTGCCACGATGACTATAATTTCACCGGCGCGCTACTCGCCGGTCCGGTGGAGGTCGGCGAACTTCCCGTGCTGACCTATCGCGCCGTTGCGACGGCCTTTCCGCGAACCGCGCGCCGCTCCTCCGATAACAGCAAGCTGCGGCTCAAGGCCGCCGACCTTGTTCATGCGAAGGACAGCGCGTGCAGCTATGAACGCACGCTGCGTTACAATCCCGCGACGTCGCGCTATGAAATGGACCGGCCGGCGCCGGACTGTTCGGACTATACGACACCATGACAACCAGCTCACCGCGCCTCGCGCCCCGCTTGATCTCGCTTGCTGCCGCAGCATTGCTGCTCGTCGCCGTCTGGTGGGCGGTTTCCGCCTGGCAGGATTGGCAAAAGGGCTATGATCCCGAAACCGTCGTCGCCGCGAGCCTGCAGGGGCTTCAGGAGCAGAATATCCTCGTGCCCTTCACCGCGCGCTATGTCGCGGTGGTGACTTCGACGCAGAGCCGGATGGGGCTCAGCGCGAAAAAGACGCTGATCATGCCGGGGACGGTGCGGTACGAAGTCGACCTCGGCAAGCTCAAGCAATCGGACCTCGATTGGGATGCGGCGACCAATGCGCTGATCGTCACCCTGCCGCCGCTGCGCCTTGCGGGGCCGGAAATCGACATCGACGCGATCAGCGAATTTCGCGACGGCGCAATCCTGTTGACGCTGACCGACGCCGAACAGACGCTCGACGCCGCCAATCGCAAGGCTGCGCAGGATGAACTGATCAAGCAGGCCAAGGGAACGACCCCGATGCGCCTCGCGCAGGGCGCGGCGCGCACTGCGGTCGAACAGAGCTTTGCCATGCCGCTTAAGGCTGCGGGCATCGATGCCAAGATAACGGTGCGCTTCGCCAAGTAAATTGGCGCTATTCGTGCTGTCGCTGTTGCGCTAGATATTCTGCCGGGCCCAGCCGGTGGGGGACATGGCATGGCGACAACAGCGGCAGGCGCGGTGCGCGCCGAGCGTTTCTGGCAAAAGATGGCGATGGGCCTCGCCCTCTTCATTGTTTTCGGTTTCCTGCAGTTCGCGCTGCGCGGCTTCGTCGATCCGGCGAAGGCGCCCTTCTGGGTGCATTTGCACGGCGTCGCGATGCTTGCATGGCTGGCGGTGCTGATAGCCCAGCCGACATTGGTGTCGCGCGGCAATCTGGCGCTCCATCGCCGGCTGGGGTGGGTCGGTGCGGGGCTTGCGCTCTTCATCGTCTGTCTCACGATTTTCAACCGCATCGCGTCGTTGGAGCTGCGTCGTTTTCCGCCGTTTTTCACGCCGCCCTATTTCCTCGTTCTCACCACCGTCGAAGCATTGGCTTTCGGCGCCGTGGTCATCTGGGCGATCCGCCGTCGCCGCGCCACGGACTGGCACCGGCGGTTGATGATCGGTGCAACGATCATCCTCCTCGAACCCGCGCTTGGGCGAATACTGCCGATGCCGCTGATGATTGGTTGGTCCGACCTGCCGATTGCGCTGTGCCAGCTGGCTGTCGTCGCCATCATCGCGCGCCACGACCGACGCACGTTCGGGCATGTGCATCCCGCGACAAAGGCGATCGCGGCCATTGTCGTCGCGGTACGCATCACCATCTATGTCCTGCCGATGACGCCGCCCGTCATCGCGCTGGCCGAAAGGCTCGCTGGCAGCTGACGCCGCGTTGCCCTGTCGGCGGACGCGGTGTAGGGGGACGTCGGGCACAAGCCATATAAGGACAAGCCATGACTGCTCCCATCCGCGAGAATCTTTCGGGCCTCGACCTGCGCGCTGAAATCGATCGGCTGCGCAAGGAACGCAACGCCGTTATCCTGGCGCATTATTACCAAAAGCCCGAGATTCAGGATCTCGCCGATTTCGTTGGCGACAGCCTCGAACTGTCGCGCAAGGCGGCTGACACCGACGCCGATGTCATCGCCTTTTGCGGCGTCAAATTCATGGCCGAGACCGCGAAGATTTTGTCGCCCGAAAAGATCGTCATCCTGCCCGACATGGACGCCGGTTGCAGCCTTGAAGACAGCTGCCCGCCCGAACAGTTTAAACGCTTTCGCGAGGCGCACCCCGACCATATTGCGCTGACCTATATCAACTGCTCGGCGGCGGTGAAGGCGCTCAGCGACATCATCGTCACCTCGTCGAGCGCCGAGACGATCATCAGCCAGATTCCGCCCGAGCAGAAAATCATCTTCGGCCCCGACCGCCACCTTGGCGGCTATATGAACCGCAAGTTCGGGCGCGATATGCTGCTGTGGCCCGGTGTGTGCATCGTCCATGAGGCGTTCAGCGAAACCGAGCTTTTGAAGCTGAAGGCGCAGCACCCGAACGCCCCCGTCGCGGCGCACCCCGAATGCCCGCCCTATATCGTCGACCATGCCGATTATGTCGGATCGACCAGCGGTATTTTGCAGTTCGCCAAGACGTTTGAGGGCGACACGCTGATCGTCGCGACCGAACCGCACATCATCCATCAGATGGAACTCGCAATCCCCGAGAAGAATTTCATCGGCGCGCCGGGGGCCGACGGCAACTGCAATTGCAACATCTGCCCCTATATGGCGCTCAACACGATGGAAAAGCTCTACATCGCGCTGCGCGACCTGTCGCCGCGGATCGAGATGGACGAGGAGCTGCGTCTCGGTGCGCGCAAGAGCCTCGACCGGATGCTCGAAATGGCGTCGGGGACGATCGGCAAGGGCGACCTGGGCCAGCGATAAATCGCACGGCGGTCGGCGGCGCGAAAACGGCCTGCCGACCGTTGGTGATTGCCTTCTGCGAAAAAGGCCATAGGTTCCGACCTCTAAGGCGCGAGTCTCGCCTTCCGTGCGAGCGCCGACTGGCGAAATTTTGCGTCCTGGGCAGGAGCATGATCGCATGGCAGAAGATTGGCTGGCGGACGTCAGGAAATATGTCGCGAACGCCGATGAAGCGGTGGTCGACAAGATCGTCAAATATCTCGGGATAGCGCTTCGAAACCGCGACTCCTCGCTCGTTTCCTTTTCGGACAAAAAGGAGACCGACCGGGTCCGCGAGAATTTCCTCAAAAAGAAGCTCGGGCTGACCCACGACGATGCGACGCTCGATGCTGCGATCGCCGATATCGGGACGCAAATGAAGGCCGACCGGACCAAGAACCGCGTCACCGTCTATTATCTTCTCGCGCAGCATTTCGGCCTGCTCAACATCTTCGGCGGGGTCGCGGGCGCGGCCGCCGCGGCTGCGGGCGCTGCCGGAGCTGCAGCGGCTTTGGGTTCCTTTGGCGGCTCCGACGGCGACGCCAAGACGGACGAAGATGCGGCTTCGGCTGTGCCTCTTGCTGCGGCGGGCCTTGGCGGCGCGGCAGCCGCTGGCGCTGCGGCGACACCAGCGGCGGCGGTCACTCCTGCACCGGCAGCGGCGGCACCTGCGCCAGCGACCCCGCCGCCGGCTGCGGCCGCTCCGCAGACCGCCTATTCGAGCGGGCAGGATGAAAAATCCGGCGGCGGCATGGGCTGGTTGCCCTGGCTGTTGCTCGGCCTGTTGTTGTTGGCGCTGATCTTCTTCGGGATGCGCTACTGCTCGAAACAGGAGGTTGCCGCGCCGGTCGCGAGCGATGCTGCGGTCGTCGGCGCTCCGGTGGATCCCGCCGCGGCCACCGGCGCGCCGGGCGACGCCGTAGCCACGGCAGCACCTGTCGTCGCGATTCCGGTGGGTGCAGGCGTCGTGGCCGCCGACCGGCAAGGCAAGCCGGCCCTGACGGTCTATTTCGACGTCGGGAAATCGGCGGTGCACAATGACCTGACGGCTGCTGCAGCCGCGGTGAAGGCCTATGTCGCCGGCAATCCCACCGCGACGCTGGCGGTTTCGGGCTTCAACGACCCGACCGGTAATGCGGCCGCGAACGCCGAACTGTCGAAGACCCGGGCGCAGGCGGTCAAGGCGGCGCTCGAGAAGCTCGGCATCGCGGCGGACAAGGTTGTGCTGGCCAAACCCGCCGACACGACGGGTGCGGGAGCGAACAACGCCGAATCGCGCCGCGTCGAGGTGGTGGTGGTCGACTGATCGTCGCCTGCCCTTACAAGCCAAAAGGGGGAAGCGGGGCCTGCGGGCCCCGCTTTTTTTCCGCGCGAGGCCCCGAGTCGTCTGGCGGAGTCGGCTTCGCGGCCTGCAAAAATGAATCCCAAAATGTTGCGCGGCTGTTACAAAAATGCTGCGCAACATAGGCATGTTGCTAATGCCCGACTTATCCACAAGCACGGGGGTTCGAAAGCTGTTTTATGCCGCTTTTCGCTTGGCGGTCGGGCCTCTTCATGTCAGCTTTCAACCATCGGACGACAGAGACGTCGGACCGCCGGGACATCAAGGGTGGTTGCAAGACCAGCCAGAAGAGAACGGTCGGATTGACGAAGAAATCGGTCGATAGCCTGATCACGGAACGCAGCGATTCCCACGAGTTGAGGCGAACCCGATCGGGTACAGGAAATGCAGTCCATCGCTTGGGCAGCGAATGTTTCGACAGACGCAAGAAGAGATGATGAAGGGCTTTCCAGGTGCGGCCGGCCCCCGAAAGGGGGCCGACCAAACCGCCGCCGGATTGTTCCGGATCGTGCCGCAGTACTTCGTTTTGCGGACCGCTGATCGCAAGAAAAGCGGGCCGGGATGAGGTGGGGTGGCAACGCCCGGAACAGAACCGGATAGTGGGGGTTGGCAGCGATGCCGACCCCCATTTCATATGTGTGCAAGGCGCGGCTGTTCTGCGGAGTGGGCATATGCAGCCCGCTGCCCCGCAACGCGCCGCCCTTCGGTCCGCCCGCATCGTGGCCTTCCTCCACCCGATATTTTTCCAGCCCTGTGATGATCATCACACCCTGGCCCAATCGGGCCGTCTAGTCGTCCGTTTGCGACCCAGACTGGTTCCTTGATCGGAGCCGATCTCACTTCCCCGGCCGTGTCCTTCGGGACCGGCCGGGAACTTTTCGCTTCCCCTGCGATTATTCCCTTATCGTTGAAACGATGTTCAGGCGCGATCAGGCGCTTGCACATATCCGGATCTGGGGCGCTCGCCCGACCGGTTCAGAAAGGGAGAGATCATGGGCCTCATTATCACCTTGATCGTCGGCGGCGTTATCGGCTGGCTGGCGAGTATCGTCATGCGCACCGATGCGCAGCAGGGGATTCTCCTGAACGTCGTCGTTGGTATCGTTGGCGCCTTTCTCGGCAATTTCCTCGGCAGCTTTTTCGGCATGGGCGCCAGCCTCGACACGTTCAGCCCGGTCGGCTTGCTGTGGGCGTTCATCGGCGCCGTGGTGCTCTTGGGGATCATCAACCTCGTGCGGCGCGGCAGCGTCCGCTGAGTGGACGGCGGCGGCGCGGGCTTTGCGCCGCCGCCATTCCGCTAGGTGAATTCAAATATTTGCGTTACCAATGGCATGCCTGTGAATACAGGCGGCACTATCGATCGTAGGGGGTCATTATATGACTTGGATTATCGCAATCGTAATGGGCGGCATCATCGGCTGGTTGGCCAGTATCGTGATGAAAACCGATGCGCAGCAAGGCATTTTCCTGAACATCGTCGTCGGCTGTATCGGGTCGATCCTCGGCCGTTTCCTGTTGCAGGGCGTGCTCGGCGGCGGCCATTTGCGTGGCAATGCCTTTGACCCGATGACCTTGCTCACCGCGTTTATCGGCGCCGTGATCCTGCTCGGCATCGTCAATCTGGTGCGTCGCGGCCGCGTCCGCTAGGCGCCCTGCGCCGATCGCCAGGGCGATCTGAACAAGCCTGGCCATGAAGGGCGGCCGCCACAGGGCGAGCCGCCCTTTTTACATGCATGTAAGCACTGGAAATCGCGGCGCGACTTTCGTATCAGGCGGTCGGCACGCGCGGGCCGGGCGGCGATGTTTCGCCTCTTGCAAGCGGTGGCTTAATTGGATAATACACCTTCAACGGGATAATCGGTCCTGTCATGCGGGCTGGGGGGATCGCTGCGTTGCGATTGTCGGGCCGGCTGCCGCGAACGGCAGATGAGGAATTCGGCGTGAACTACGAGCGGAAAGTAGATGTGATGGACAGCTTGGCGGGCTCGGCTCAGGATTATTATGACGAGGCGGACAGCCGCCGCAAGCGCACGCGGCTGATCGTCGCGCTGGTGCTGATCGCGCTCGCACTGGCGGCAACATATTATGCCTTCACGTCGATCAAGGGCGGAGCCGCCGACAGTGCGGCGGCAGGCGGCGAAGGCGCGGCCAGCATTCCCAATGTCACGGTCGTCATTCCCGGTCGCCAGTCGGTTCAGGCGGTAATTTCGGCCAATGGCGCGATCGCGGCGCGGCGCGAGATGCCGGTCGGCGTTGCCGGCGAAGGCGGGCAGGTCGTCAGCGTCCTCGTTGAGCCGGGACAATGGGTCGGCGCGGGCCAGACGCTGGCCGTCATCGACCGTTCGGTGCAGGCGCAGCAGGCAGCGAGCCTCGCGGCGTCGATCCGTGTCGCACAGGCCGACGCCAGCCTCGCACAGGCCGAACTCGCGCGTGCCGAGGCACTGGTTTCGCGCGGCTTTATCTCAAAGGCCGACATGGACCGCAAGCGCGCGACCCGCGATGCCGCCAATGCGCGCGTCCGCGTCGCCCAGGCCCAATATGCCGAGGCACAGGCACGCAACAATCGGCTCAACATCGTCGCTCCTGCGGCGGGCCTCGTGCTGACGCGCGCCGTCGAGCCCGGCCAGATTGTCGGTGCGGGCAGCGGTGTGCTGTTCCGCATGGCAAAGGGCGGCGAAATGGAAATGCTCGCACAGATGGCCGAAGCCGATCTGCCGCGCGTGCCGGTCGGCACCCGGGCCACCGTAACGCCGGTTGGCTCCAACCTGCAGATCGCGGGCCAGGTGTGGCAGCAGTCGCCGGTCATCAACCCTGAAACGCGGCAGGGTCTGGTGCGAATTGCAGTTCCCTATAGCCCGGCGATGCGTCCCGGCGGTTTCGCCGACGCGCAGCTTGTTTCGGGTTCGGCCGAAGCGCCGCTGCTTCCCGAAAGCGCCGTGCAGAGCGGGGTAGGGGGCAATTTCGTGCTGATCGTCGACGATAAGAATGTGATCCAGCGCCGCCCGGTCAAGGTCGGTACGATCACCGACGATGGCGTGGCGATCGCTTCGGGGCTGACCGGGACTGAACGGGTTGTCGTCCTCGCCGGCGCCTTCCTCAACGCCGGCGACAAGGTGAAGCCGGTGGTACAGAAGTCGTCGCGATAATCGGCTGATTTTCGGATCGCACGCGGACATAATCGCATGCGGACAAGGGCGTTTATATCATGAACTTTCGTAACATTTCCGCCTGGAGCATCCGCAACCCGGTGCCGCCGATCGTCGTGTTCGTCCTGCTGTTGCTGGCGGGCCTCGTCAGCTTCAACCGCATGGACGTGAATGATCAGCCGGATATCGAGTTCCCGGCGGTTCAGGTCGTCGTCGTGCAGCCCGGCGCTGCGCCGACCGAGCTGGAGACGCAGGTCACCCAGCGGGTCGAGGCGGCGGTACGCGGCGTCAGCGGCGTCGACGAAATGTCGTCCTATGTCAGCGAAGGCAACAGCCGCACTTTCGTTCAGTTCGCGATCGGAACGCCGATCGACCGTGCCTATAACGACGTCAATCAGGCGATCTCGCAGATCCGCAGCGACCTGCCCGAGGGGATTCTCGAACCGCAGGTCGTGCGCGTCGATATTGCGGGTGGACCGATCACCTTTTTCGCTGTCGAAACCTCCGACATGACGCTGGAACAGCTGTCGTGGTTCGTCGACAATACGGTTGCCAAGGAATTGCTGTCGGTTCCGGGCATGGCGAAGGTCAGTCGTTCGGGCGGTGTCAGCCGCGAAATTCGTGTCATCCTCGATCCTGCGCGCATGCAAAGCTATGGCCTGACGGCCAGCCAGGTGAACCAGCAACTGCGTCAGACGAACGTCAATGCCGCGGGCGGACGTACCGAAATCGCCGGGTCCGAACAGGCGGTGCGCGTGCTTGGCAATGCCGAAAACGCCTTCCAGCTCGGCGAAACACGCATATCCGTAGGCAATGGCCGCACCATCCGTCTGGCCGATGTTGCCAAGGTTTCGGACGGCTATGCCGAACAGCGCAACCTTGCGATGATCAAGGGGCGGCAGGTGCTGTCCTTCTCGATCGAAAAGGCCAAGGGCGCGTCGGACGTCACCGTCCATGACGAGGCGATGAAAAAGCTGGAGGAGATCAAGAAGAATAATCCGAAGATCGAATTCAAGGTCCTTTTCACGCGCACCGATTATACCAAGGAACAATATCGCAGCTCGATGCTCGCGATGGTCGAGGGCGCGGTGCTCGCGGTCGTCGTCGTTTTCCTGTTCCTGCGCGATTGGCGCGCGACGTTGATCAGCGCGATGGCGATTCCGCTGTCAGCGATCCCGACCTTCTGGTTCATGGACATGATGGGCTTTTCGCTGAACAGCCTGTCGCTGCTCGCGCTCAGTCTGGTTGCGGGGGTGCTCGTCGACGATGCGATCGTGGAGATCGAGAATATCGTCAGACATATGCGAATGGGCAAGACCGCCTATCAGGCGTCGATCGACGCCGCCGACGAAATCGGCCTTGCCGTCGTCGCAACGACGATGTCGATCGTCGCGGTCTTCCTGCCCGTCGCCTTGATGCCCGGCATCTCGGGGCAATTCTTCATCCAGTTCGGCATGACCGTCGTCTTTGCGGTGCTGATGAGTCTGGCCGTCGCGCGTATGATCACGCCGATGATCGCCGCCTATTTCCTGTCTGCGCAGGGCGAACAGGATCATGCCGGCGGGCCGTGGATCGACCGCTATGAGCGCGTGCTAAGCTGGACGCTCGACAGTTCGAAGCACAAGGCCGTGCGTGCGCGCTATGAAAACGAGCCGACCCGGCTTGCCTATTTCGCGGTGCCGTTTGGACTGGCGGTCCTTTATATCCTCTATGCCATCTATGCCTATTTTCAGCCTCTCCCGCCGGGGCAGGATGCCCCCAATACGGCGCTGTACTTCATGCTGCAGGTGCCTTTTACCGCTATTTTCGCTTTCCTGGCGGGAAGCCTTCTATCGATACTGCTCGGTGCGCTGGCGTGGCTGATCGGCATGCGGCAATGGGCGTTTACCGGCTGGGCGAAGTTCATGGTCCAGCGTGCGTGGGCGCGATTGTTCGACCATCGCGTATGGATCGTCGGTATTGGCGGCGTCGCCTTCGCGACCAGCCTCCTGCTTTTCTACGTCCTGCCGCAGCAATTCCAGCCGACGATGAACAGCGACTATAGCCAGGTGAAATATGAACTGCCGCCGGGGACGACGCTGGCGCAAAGCGAGGAAATCGTCCGGCAGATCGAGGCGATTCTCGACGCCGATCCGGTGGTGGAAACTGCATTTTACGACGTCAATGTCGGCAACGGAAATGCCTTTCTGACGCTCAAGAAAGAGCGTCCGATGAGCAGCGTCGAATGGGAGCGCAGCCTGCAGCCAAAGCTTGCCGCGATTCCCGATGCGCGCGTGTCGTTCCAGAGCCAGTCGGGCGGCTTTTCGGGCCGCGACATTACGATGGTCATTGGCGGCGACGATCCCGTCGCGCTCGAAGAACATGCGACGAAGGTCGTCGGTGAAATGAGCAAGCTGAAGGAGATTCGCGGGCCCCGGATCGAGGGCGATATTCCGCGTCCCGAGATCATCGTCAATCCGCGCATGGACCTCGCCGCCGAACTCGGCGTGACCACCGCGGCGCTCAGCCAGACGATCCGCATCGCGACGCTGGGCGATATCGACCAGAATGCCGCCAAATTCTCGCTGTCCGATCGCCAGATTCCAATCCGCGTCCTCCTGTCCGAAGATTCGCGCCGCAGTCTTGCGACGATCGAAAATCTGCCGGTGCCGACCTCACGCGGGACCACTGTGCCGCTGAAATCGGTCGCCGAGATTGGCTTTGGTGCCGGTCCCACGGAACTGCGCCGCTATAATCAGACGCGGCGTATCGTGATCGGCGCCGACCTCGCGCCTGGGCTGGTGACGGGCGATGCGCAGAAAAAGATCGATGCGCTGCCTGCGGTCAAGAATATGCCGCAGGGGATCCGCAAGGTGATCCAGGGCGACCAGAAATGGCAGGCCGAACTGGCGGTGAATTTCGCCATCGCGGTGGTTTCGGGCCTGTTGCTCGTCTTCTCGACGCTGGTGCTGCTCTATCGCCGCTTCCTGTCGCCGCTGGTCAATATGTCGTCGCTGTTGCTGGCGCCGCTCGGCGGGCTGCTGGGGCTGTGGGTCACCGGCATGGAGGTCTCCATGCCGGTCTATATCGGGCTGCTCATGCTGCTCGGTATCGTCGCCAAAAACTCGATCCTGCTCGTCGATTTCGCGATCGAGGAAATGGATCATGGCGTAGCCAAGCGCGAGGCGCTGCTCGACGCCGGACGCAAGCGCGCGCAGCCGATCGTCATGACCACGGTGGCGATGGTTGCGGGCATGGTGCCGACGGCGCTCTCGCTGTCGGGTGATGGCGCCTGGCGCGCGCCGATGGGGGTCGTCGTGATCGGCGGCCTGATTCTGTCGACCTTGCTCACCCTGCTGATCGTTCCGGCGGGCTTCAGCCTGGCCGACAGCATCGAAAAGCGCCTTGGCCGTTTCTTCTCGAGCAATCTGCTCACCTACAAGAAGGGCGACGATACGAAGCCGCACGGCGAACCCGCGCCGCAGCCCGCAGAGTGAGGACCGGCCGCGACCCTTTGCCGGGTCGCGCGCCGCGCCGGTTGCAACCTTTGCCGCGCTTCGCCATTGGTTGCCTATGACCGATAGCGCATCGTCCGCCGTAGAATTGTCGCAACCGCCGGGGTTTGGCGTCGCCGTTCCAACGGGCGGGCTCAATATCCGCGTCGTCGCGACGGGCCTGCTCGTCGTCATGGCGCTGGTCTTCCTCGGCGCGAGATATTTTCAGAACGTCCATCCTGCGGTCGGCTTCGTCCGCGCCTTTGCCGAAGCGGCGATGGTCGGCGGGCTTGCCGACTGGTTCGCGGTGACCGCGCTGTTCCGCCATCCGATGGGGATTCCGATCCCGCACACCGCGATCGTCCCACGCAATAAGAACCGCATCGGCGACACGCTCGCGCGCTTCCTGCTTACCAATTTCCTGCTGCCGCGCCTGATCGCGCGCAAGATGCAGACGGTCGATGTCGCGGGCGCGGTTGGCAAATTCCTGTCCGAACCGGGCGAGGGCGGCGGGCGGTTGCGGCTCGGCGCGTCGCGGATTATCGCCGACGGGCTCGGGGCGCTCGACCAGCAGCGGCTTGGCGGTATCGTCAAATCGGCGATCGCCGACCGGCTGCGCGAACTCGATATTGCGCCGCTACTCGGTCAGGCATTGCAGGCGGCGCTCGCCGAGGGGCGGCACCAGCCTTTGCTCGATGCGATGGTCAAATGGGGCTCGAAGACCCTAGAACTCAACGAAAATCTGATCCACCAGATGGTGCACGACAACAGCAATGCGATCGTGCGCTTCACCGGGCTCGACGAAAGCATCTCGAACCGCATTGTTGCGGGTCTGTCGAAGCTGCTCAGCGAAATGGCGGTCGACGAAACCCATCCCTTGCGTATCCGCGTCGAGGAGGGGCTCGCCAAAATGGCACTCGACCTTCAGCACGACCCCGAAGTGAAGGCGAAGGTCGCCAAGGTCCGCGACGAACTGCTCGAGAATAAGGCGGTCAAACGCTGGCTCGACGGATTGTGGGAGCAGGGACGCAGCGCTTTGCTCAAGGCAGCGCGCGATCCCGAAACCATGCTTGCGGGTCGGATCGGCGAACTCGTCACCCAGTTCGGGGGGATGCTGGGTGAAGATGCCGCGATCAAGCGCACGCTCAACCGCTATGCGCGCCGCGCAGTGGTGGGGGTCGTCGACAGCTATGGGGAAACCGCGCTCAAGCTGGTGTCGGACACGATCCGCGGCTGGGATGCCAAGACGATTACCGACCGGCTGGAAAATGCCGTTGGCGACGATCTGCAATATATCCGTATCAACGGCACGTTGGTCGGCGGGTTGGTCGGGGTGCTGATCCACACGGTCGACGTGCTGATCTAGCGGCAGGCGGCAAGCCCCTCGCGGTAGGTCGGAAAGCGCGGTGTCCAGCCGAGCAGCCGCTTCGCCCGTCCATTCGCAATACGGCGATTTTCGGCGTAGAAGGCAAGCGCCGCTGGCGATAGGTCGGCCTCTTCGAGCGACTGGAGCGGCGGCAACGGTGCGCCGAGCATTGCGCATCCCCATTCGATCAACCGGTTCTGGTGGCAGGGTTCGTCGTCGGCGAGATTATAGACCCCGGCTGGACCCGCGAAGGAGGCGATGACGCCGCTCGCGAGATCGTCGACATGGACGCGGCTGAAGACCTGATCGGGCAGGGCGATGCGATGTGCGCGGCCTTCTTCGATGCGATTAAGCATCGAGCGGCCGGGACCATAGATGCCGGGCAGGCGAAAGACCGACACATCGCCGCGCAATTTCTGCCAAGCCGCATCGGCCGCGTTCCGGTCGGGTCGCCGCCCGGTGATCGGTGCGCTTTCGTCGACCCATGCGCCGCCGGCATCGCCATAGACCCCGGTCGAGGAGAGGTAGCCGACCCACCGGGCACTCGCCAGGGCGATCGCTTCGCCATAGCGGGCGAGCACCGGATCGACGCCGTCGGACGGGGGCACCGACGACAGGATATGCGTTGCCGAACGCAGCGCGGCGAGCACCGCCGCCTCATCGGCAAAGCCAATGCTGTCGCCGCCGCCGTCGCGGGTCGTCCCGACCACATTCCATCCGCGCGCGATGAGGCGGTTCGCCAGATGGCCTGCGGCATAACCGAGCCCGAAAATCAGTATCTGTCCCATGGCGCGCCTTATTGCTTGCCCGACGCCGCGCGCCTAGACCCCATCGTATGACCGACGCCTCCTCCACGCCCGCCATTCCCGTTACCATCCACCGCGGCGACTATCGCCCGCCCGAATGGCAGGTGCCCGACATTGCGCTCGATTTCGCGCTGGGGATCGACGAGACGCGGGTGTCCGCGCGCCTGTCGGTCGTGCGCCATGCCGACGCACCTGCGCCGCTGTTGCTGCGCGGCGACGGCATCACGCCTGCCGAGGTGCGTGTCGACGGTTCGGTGTGGAATGACTGGCGGATGGAGGGGGGCGACCTGATCGTCGACCTTGGCGAGCGGACCGCCGCGATGGTCGAGGTCGATACCGTCATCAACCCGGCGACCAATACGCAGCTCATGGGCCTCTATGCCTCGAACGCCATGCTGTGCACCCAGTGCGAAGCCGAGGGGTTCCGCCGCATCACTTTCCACCCCGACCGGCCCGATGTACTCAGCCGTTACCGCGTCCGCATGGAAGGCGATAAGGCGGCGTTCCCGATCCTGCTGTCGAACGGAAATTGTGTCGAGCAGGGCGCAGGCGAGGGCGGTCGCCATTGGGCTTTGTGGGAAGACCCCTGGCCGAAACCATCCTATCTCTTCGCGCTCGTTGCCGGCGATCTTGTCGTCAATCGCGACAGTTTCACCACCATGTCGGGGCGCAAGGTCGAACTCGGCATCTGGGTCCGCGCGGGCGATGAGGACCGCACCGGTCATGCAATGCAGGCATTGAAGGACAGCATGGCGTGGGACGAGCGCGTCTATGGCCGCGAATATGATCTCGACCTGTTCAACATCGTCGCGGTCAGCGATTTCAACATGGGGGCGATGGAGAATAAGGGGCTCAACGTCTTCAACACCCGCTACATTCTCGCCGACCCGGACACCGCGACCGACATGGATTATGATGGTGTTGAAGGCGTCGTCGCGCATGAATATTTCCACAATTGGTCGGGGAACCGCGTCACCTGCCGCGACTGGTTCCAGCTCAGCCTGAAAGAAGGTTTCACCGTCTATCGCGACCAGAGTTTTTCGGCAGACATGGGATCGCCGCCGGTCAAACGGATCGAGGATGTCCGCCTGCTCCGCGCAGCGCAATTCCCCGAGGATGCCGGGCCGCTTGCGCACCCGATCCGTCCCGACAGCTTTCAGGAAATCTCGAACTTCTACACCGCCACTATCTATAACAAGGGTGCCGAGATCATCCGCATGATGGCGACGATGGTTGGGCCCGAACGGTTCCGCAAAGGCACCGACCTGTATTTCGATCGCCACGACGGCGAGGCTGCGACGTGCGAGGATTTCGTCAAGGCGATCGAAGACGGCGCGGGTATCGACCTGACGCAATTTCGCCTCTGGTACAGTCAGGCGGGCACCCCGCGCATCACCGCGCGGATCGCGACCGACGAACGCAATGGCGAGCGCACGCTGCATCTGACGCAGGTGGTTCCCGCGACCCCGGGGCAGCCCGAAAAGGCGCCGATGCTCATTCCGCTGCGGATCAAGGCTTATGACCTCGATGGCGGTCACGGCGTCGAGGAGGAGCAGCTGGTCCTGCTCGACCGGACCGAGATGGCGGTGCCGCTCGGACATTATCGCAGCCCTCCGATGCTTTCGCTTAACCGCGGCTTTTCGGCGCCGGTGATCGTCGATTTCGCGCGCGAGGAAGGCGAACTCGAATGGCTCGCCGCAAATGACGATGACCCCTTCGCGCGTTACGAGGCGTTGCAGCAGCTGATGCTCGACACGCTCGTAACTGCGGTTTCGGGCAAGGCGAGCGACGCCGGGGCAGTGGTCGATGCTATTCGGCAGACACTCACCGGTTCCGCCGCCGACCCTGCCTTCGTTGCCGAGGCGGTGCTGCTGCCGAGTGAAGCGTTTATCGGCGACCAGATGGTGATCGTCGATCCTGATGCGATCCGGCGCGAACGATTGGCGCTGCAGGCGGCCATCGGAACTGCGCTCGAAAGCGAGTGGCGTGCGATCCTTGGCCAGCTCGCGCCAGCGGCGACGCTATTGACTCCGCTCGCCAAGGGCCGCCGTCGCCTCCGCGGCGTCGCGCTCGCCTATCTGGCCGCAACCGGCATGGGTGATGCTTCGGAGTTGGCGTTCGGCATCTTCTCCGGCGCCGACGGGATGACGGAGCGGCAGGCCGCGCTCGCGACACTCGCGCATGGCGACAGCAAAGAGCGGGCGCAGGCGCTCGACATCTTCTATCGACGCTATCGTGACAATCCGCTGGTACTCGACAAATGGTTCCAGGTGCAGGCCTGGTCGCTGCGGTCCGATACGGTCGCGGCGGTGGCGGCATTGGCAGAGCATCCCGACTTCACGCTCACCAACCCCAACCGCGTCCGCGCGCTCTATGGCGCGCTGTCGGCCAACCAGGCGGCGTTCCATCAGGCCGATGGTGCGGGCTATCGCCTGATCGCCGATCTTGTGCTCGCGCTCGATCCGAAAAATCCGCAGACTGCGGCGCGAATGATCCCGCCGCTCGGTCGCTGGAAACGCTTCGGCGACGCCCGCGCCGCGATGATGAAGGCCGAACTGGAACGGATATTGGCGCAGCCGGGTCTATCGCGCGATGTGACCGAGCAGGCGAGCAAGAGTTTGCTGGGGTGACTTGGCAGAGCGGTGGCTCTCCCGAAGCCTAAGCTATTCGGGCGGCGAACCGCGCTCTCCTTTTTGTCATCCCGGCGAACCCGGGGACACTTTTGTTATAACTCGGCGCTCGCGGGATTGCGGGTGGTCGTTGACGAAGTCAAGAATCCCCATGAGCGAGCCGTGTAGAGTGGCATGAACTTCGCCGCGCTTGGCACCGGGATGCAGAATGATCTTGCCGACGAGCGAGCGGATGTCGCTTGAAGCATCGAGCCGTGTCTCAGGTTCACCAAGCGTTTCGGTAAGCGCGGCGACCTTGCGCTTGTAGATTTCGGCAATGCCGGGATGAACGTCGGGAACGTCGGCGTGTGCCTCGGCAAGCCGGGCGGCGATCTCGGCTTTCTCGCATTCGAGTTCGGCCATGCGCGCCTTCATGACGGGCTGGTAAAGCCCGTCCTCAATCGCTGCCATCATCCCCGCGACCGCCTTGTCGATCCTTGCAAGCCCACGTCGGTCGGCGTCGGCCTCAATGCGCCGCTCGCGGTTCTCACGGTTGATATGCGAGGCATAAGCAGCGACGGCGGCCTCGATCTTGTCGCCCGATACCAGCCGGTCGGCGATGCCCGCGAGCGCGCGGCGTTCAATTTCCTCGCGCCGGATCGTGCGATTGTTGGTGCAGGAGCCCCGGCGATGGCGGCCGACACAGCCATAACGATCGTCCACGACGATCGCGTAGGTTCCGCCACATATGCCGCATTCGAGAAGGCCCGAAAGCAGATAGGCCGGACGCCGCAGCCCCTGTGCGCTGCGCGACTGCGCCGCTTCCTTAACTGCCGCGTAGCGCTCCACCAGCATCTGCTGCTGGCGCTTGGCCGCTTCCCACAGGTCATCGCTGACGATCCGAAGGTCCGGCACCGCGTTCCTGATCCATTCGGATTCGGGATTGAGCCGCATGACCTCCTTGCCGGTGCTCGGGTCTTTCACGCTATGCTTGTGGTTCCATGCGCGCACGCCGACGTAAAGCTCGTTGTTGAGGATGCCGGTTCCCCGCCGGGCATCACCCCTGATGCTGGTGTCGCGCCATGCAAGCCCCTTGGGGCCGGGAACGCCATCGGCGTTTAGATCGCGGGCAATCGCGCCCGGACTCTTTCCAGCTGCGAACTCGCGAAAGATGCGCTCGACGATCAGCGCCTCAGCGGGATCGATCTCGCGCTCGCCGCGCACCAGTTCGCCCTCACCCGTGAGACGACGAACCTTGCGATAGCCATAGCCGACCGCGCCCGCCGAGAAGCCCTTCTCGACTCGCCCGCGCAAGCCGCGATGCGTCTTCTTCGCGAGGTCCTTGAGAAACAGCGCGTTCATCGTGCCCTTGAGCCCGACATGGAGCTCGTTGATCTCGCCTTCGGCAAGCGTGATGAGCGGTACGCGCGCGAACTGCAAATGCTTGTAGAAGGTCGCCACATCGGCCTGATCGCGCGACACACGGTCGAGCGCTTCGGTGAGCACGATATCGAACTTGCCCGTCTGCGCGTCGGCAAGCAGCTTCTGGACACCGGTCCTTAGGATCATGCTCGACCCCGAGATCGCGGCGTCCTCGAAGCTGCCGACGATCTGCCACCCCTCCCGTGTCGCGTGCTCGCGGCAGATGCGCTGCTGGTCAGCGATCGACGCCGAGCTCTGCTGGTCGGACGAATAGCGGGCATAGAGCGCGGCGCGGATCATGACATCTTCCTCTGGAGCGGGTTCAGGCGGACCAATGCCCGCTTGCCTGACAATGACAGTCTTGCGCGCCATGCCCTTAGGGTCAACGCTTCCGGTCCGAGCAATATTTACGGAGGATCATTGTCGTTGGCGGCTTTCCGGGCGCGAATATGTTCGCGCGCAATGTGCCGCCCGATCGCCTCGGCGACGCGCGTCAAGGCAGCCTCAACGGCGGCAGGATCGAGCGGATTGTCGTTCGCGGCCGTGAGAGCCCGCGAACGTGGCGCTTCGTCCTTCTTCATACCGGACCATCATCGATTGATCCGTTATCGTTGCTGGCGCGGTAGGCGGCGGGATTGGCGATCCATCGGTTGATCTGGGATTCATGCCAGCCAGTGCCGTGGACGCTGATCTTCAGCTGCGCCGGAAATGTGCCTTCGGCGATCTTGCGGTAGAGCGTCGATTTGGAAAGACCGGTCCGGGCGAGAACGGTCCGGAGACGGATGACCTTTTCGGAAGTCTGCATGGCGTATTCCCATCATTGGCAGTGGCTGGGTTCCCCTGGTGCAGAATTGGTGATCTGGAAATTTGGCGCAAGAGTGCCAAAATTGGTGCCATCTGTCCTTATCGTGCTCTGACGTGTCCTGATGTTTCCTGGTGTTGCCTGACGTGCTCGAAACGTAGCGCAATTATTTTCCCATACCGTCCCGGCCGAAGGCTTGGTGCCAAGGTTGGCACTCCCGGAGCGGGTGTTCACGGCGAAAAGCGCGTTTCGAATCGCGTCCCGCCTGCGGCAACCGCGCTCTATTCCGCTTCGCTCCACCGAGCCACCGCTTGCGCGCCGTCTCGTCGGCTTCGCCGTGACGATCGACTGACGCGGCCGGAGCCTGGCTCCGGCCCGAAGGTCATCGCGCTTCCGCGCGCTGGCGATTGCCTCCGGCCGTGCGGGGTGGTCGTCGCTCTCCTCTGAGGCCCGCCCGGCAGGGCGCAACCCCTGCGGGGTCCTCCATTGCATTTCGGCCTGCGGTGCACCCTGCCTTGGTGGCGGACATCTCCGGTCGCTCTCGCCGCCCACCCCGCTCAGCCGGGGCTGCGGTGGTTTGGAAGAGCAAAGGAGAGACTGTCATGGAACTCAAGCATATCGACATCGCCAATCTTTCGGTTTCGCCCGCCAACATGCGCGGGATCGCCAAGAAGCCGGACCTCACCAATATTCTGCCGTCCGTCCGGGCTCGCGGCATATTGGTGCCGCTGATCGTCAGGGCCGGTGCGGAAGGCTGCTACGAGATCGTTGCGGGCAAGCGGCGCTATCATGCTGCGCTGACCGTTGCGGAAGAACAGGACGGCATCGATCCGCTACCCTGTGCGGTGATGGAAGCGGGAGACGACGCGGCGGCGCTCGAAGCCTCGCTGATCGAGAACATCGCCCGCCTTGATCCCGATGAAGTCAATCGCTGCGAGGCCTTTACCCGCCTCGTGCGCGAAGGGCGCGACATCGAAGCCATCGGATTGACCTTCGGCCTGACCAGCTTGCAGGTGAAGCGGACCCTCGCCATCGGCAATTTACTTCCCCGCATCCGGGGCCTTTATCGAACGGACAAGATTGATGTCGTTACGATGCGGCATCTGACCCTCGCCACCAAAGCGCAGCAGCGCGAGTGGCTGGCGCTGATCGATTGTCCCGAGAAACACGCCCCGACCGGCTCGCAGCTTCGCGCTTGGCTATTCGGCGGCAGCGCGATTGCGACCAAGGTCGCGCTGTTCGATGTTGGCGATTACACGGGCGCGATTGTGTCCGACCTGTTCGGCGAGGACAGCTATTTTGCCGACGCCGATGATTTCTGGGCCACGCAGATGGCCGAGGTCGAGAAGCAGGCCACCTTCTATCGCGATACCGGCTGGACCGAGGTCGTCGTCTTGGAGCGCGGCGCCTATTTCAATGGCTGGGAGCATGAACGCTGCCCCAAGAAGAAGGGCGGCAAGGTGTTCGCGGTGATCAGCCATCGCGGCGAGATCGCCTTCCACGAGGGCTATATCACTGTGAAGGAGGCGCGGCAGCGCGCCAAGGGTGCGATGGGTGCCGATGCTCCGAAGCTGATGCGCCCCGAGGTCAGCGCCGCGCTCGGCGACTATATCGACCTGCACCGCCATGCCGCCGCGCGCGTATCGCTGCTGTCCGAGCCGGGCGTAGCGCTCCGCATGATGGTTGCTCATGCCATCGTCGGATCGCCGCTATGGCGGATCGACATCGAGAAGCAGCGCACGGCGAGCGATGCCATCGCCGAGAGCGTCGAGGTGTCGGCGAGCGAGGCTGCGTTCGATGCGAAGCGCCGTGCGGTGCTCACCCTGCTGGGGTTCGATCCCGAGACGCATACGGTGGTTGGCGGATATGACGGCGAGCATGGTGTCGCCGGACTGTTCACCCGCTTGGCCGCACTGCCCGATGACGACGTGATGAGCATCCTTCCCGTTGTGATGGGCGAGACGCTGGCAGTCGGCAGCGCCGAGATGGATATGCTCGGTCAGTTGCTCGGCACCGACATGCGGGCCTGTTGGCAGGATGATGCGGTTCTGCCCGAACTGATCCGCGACAAGCCGCTTCTGACCGCGATCATTGCCGAGGTTGCGGGTGCAGAAGTTGCCGAGGCCAATGCCGAAGCAACAGCCAAGGTTCAGCGCGGCATCCTCGTCGATTGTCTCACCGGCAGCAATGGTCGCGCCAAGGTTGAGGGCTGGCTGCCACGCTGGTTCGCATTCCCGCCGACCGGCTATACCGAGCGCGGCGGTATCGGCTGTGTCGAACGCAGCACGGCCATCTCGGCCCTTGTGGCCGAGCCCGTAGAAGCCGAGCCGGAGATGCGCGAAGCAGCTTGATCTTCGGCGATCATCATCCCATCGAAACCGGGGGAGCAGTGGACGGCTCCTCCGGTTCCCGATTGTCCGACGCATCGCGTCGGACAATCGGGCCTTGCCAAAGCGTCTGAACTTCCCGAAGATTCTCGGGCCATGCGAACAGACGTCGATCATCTTCCTGCCGCGAAGCAGCGCGAGCTTGAGCGCATCGTCGAGATCATCTTCGACGAGTTCGGTCATGCGACCGAAAATGCGACCGGGCGCCGCAAGGGCGCCCGCATCCTGAAAGTCATCCTGTTCGGCAGCTACGCGCGCGGCGATTGGGTCGATGCACCGGCGTCGGCGAACCAGTATAAATCCGACTATGATATTCTCGTCATCGTCAGCCAGAAGGAGCTGACCGACCGCGCCGTTTATTGGGCGAAGGCCGAGGAACGGCTGATCCGTGCCTATACGATCGAAAAGACGCTTCAAACGCCGGTCAATTTTATCGTCCATTCGCTCCACGAGGTGAATGACGGACTCGCGCATGGCCGGGTTTTCTTCATGGAGGTCGCGAAGGACGGCATCGCGATTTACGATGCAGATGGCAGCGAGCTGGCGACGCCGAAGCCCAAGACGCCAGACGAGGCATTGAAGGCAGCGCGGGAGTATTTTGAGGAATGGATGCCTCAAGCAGCGAGCGCGCAAAAAGGCTTTCTGTTCTTTCTTTCGCAGCATGAACACAGAGATGCGGCCTTCATGCTGCATCAGGCGACGGAGCGCCTTTATCAGGGGCTAATGCTGACGCTGACGAATTATACGCCTTACAACCATAATATTGCCTTCCTGCGTTCGCTCGCCGAAGGGCTTGACCGGCGCCTTCACGGCATTTGGCCCGAGACCAGTCGCAGCGAACGGGCGATGTTTCAGAAACTGAAAGAAGCCTACACCAAGGCAAGGTATTCAAAACATTACCGGATCAGCGAGGAGGAATTGGCCTGGCTCGGGGATCGCGTCGAGGAATTAGGCCGGGTCGCCTTTCAGGTTTGCACAGACAAAATTGCCGAGCTCGAAAGCGCGACGCGCAAATAGGTCGGAACGGCAAACTTGGGGTGGTGAGCTGCCAGGCAGCTTACCGATGGCATGATCCGAAACGCCATTTAACGGAGAAGGAAAACGCCTCCGGACGCTTTGTCGGACAAATTCAGCAGGAAACACCGCCGTGCAATCCGGTGAGTGATTGGATTTACGCCAAACTGGGAGTTGGCGTCACGGGACCCATTTGGTGGCCGACAGGCGGTATCGACCGCTGGTCCTCTCAGGCTGTGTCATCTGGTTTCGGCATGATTCCCGCCGCGATAGCCGCGCCGTAAGCTTGGCCGACGAAGTCCATCATTTCATTCGGTGAACCCGATGCAGCCGCAAAGACGGGCTGCTCGTGAGTTTCACGCGCGACGGCCCGCATCTTTCTGGTCAGGACGGGATCGCCACCCGTTGCCTCGAACACCTTGCCCATCCAACGCCGAGCAAGGTCCATCGCTTCGGGAGAGCGAGGATCGCCCGTTTTCATCAGCCGGGTTGCCTCTTCATGCAGCACGCCCCAGCCGACGTCCGGTTTATCCATCCCGCGATAGCCATTGGCGGCGAGGGTTGCCTGATCGGTCGGAGAGAAATGCTTGGCGGCGATCGCCTCATAGGCAGCGCTCAGGTCTTCATTGTGCTTGTCGGTCATCGCGATTTCCTTGGTGAGGTTCATCAAATCGTCCGAGGAAAGGCCTCCGTGTTCGGCGAGTTTGGCCCGTGCCACCGACAGTAGCCGGAGCGCCCGATCGACCCGCTTTGCCTCCCGGCGCAGCACTTGCTCGTGCAGTTCCAGGAAGATCGCCAAGTCGGGAAGACCGCCAGACAGGAGTTCTGCGATCCGGCTGAGCGGAAAGCCGAAGCTCTTTAGGGCAATCACTTGGTGCAGGCGCCCGATCTGCTCCGGCCCGTAGACTCGCCAACCCGCCGGTGTCCGATCGGCCCGGAGCAAGCCCTGCGCCTCGTACAACCGCAATGCCTTCCCGCTCACCCCTAAACGGCGGGTGACTTCAGCAGATCGAAGATATGGCCCAGCGTTCACCAACACATCGTCCTTTCTCGAACAAATCACCCTATCAGGCCTGCCCCAAGGGCCGGTGCAAGAGAAAAATTGGCACCGAAGTTCGCGGGCGTCCTCATATCCGGATTCTTCGCCGAAAGCGGCCCATCTCTTCCACGTTCGCCGTTCCCCGCCATATGCACGGCGACAAGCATTTTCCGTCAACGTCGGCTTTAGGGCGTGGGGGCGAGGTTCGGGAAATGACCAACTCGGGTCGTTAGCTGTCGTCCCACATCAACGATAAGGCTCGCACGCAATTCCGTCGTTGTCACCGTCCATTCCTTCACGGTAGCCCGGCTCACCGCGATAGATCGGCGCCGTCCCTGCCGCGCGCGCATCATCGCAGCCGCGCCAGTAATCACCCACCTCAGGCGCGCGCTCGCGCATGACGCCCGTTGAGACGGCAACATCCCTAGCGTTCGCCACGAACGCTTGCTGCCCCTCTGGCGTGGTGACCGACCATGCTGTCCCAGCGGTGACGCCGATGAGGAGCGCAGCAACAACATAGCCACCGACCGACGATGAGCGCCGGCGGCGGGGCCTAGCTGCGGCATAGCGACGCGGCTCATGATATCGATTGTACCGACGCTGCTTCATGACACCGATATAGCTCGGCGTTGGTAAACGATCGGTGACGCGGACCTGCGCAACAATCCCGGGCGCAGCGGCTGACTTACTAGCCGCTACCAGACTTGTCGAGACTCTCGGATTCTGGCATGATCCGACCTATGGGATGGATTGACTGGCGGCCATCCCGAGGATCGTCCTGCCAGCATCATGCAGGTCCGGCCTTGAGGTCGGGCAGTTGCTGTAGACCGCATTAGCGGCACACAGCGGACACCGCTTGCACATTCGCGCTTCGATGCGCGGACCGCCGCTGTGCGAGCTTTCCATGTCTGTTTCAACGAACGACGTCTACGCGCGCGAAGTCGTGATGGCGCGCGTCGGCCATCTCATCCGCCGCAAGCAGCACGAGATAGAACGGGCCACGCGCATATTGCGCGCCTTCTTCGATCCAACCCAAATGCAAGCGCCCGAGCCGGGGGTGATCCGGCGGGTCATCCTGATCGGACCCTATGCGCGGCGGAGCTGGTATGAAGACCGGCGTACGATCGACTTCTCCGATTATGAACTTTGGATCGTCGTCAATCATCCGCTGTTCAAAGAGGAATGCTGCTGGCGCCGCGCCCGCGACGTCATCCGCCGCGAACTCGGCGACCGCTGCGCGGCCGATCTCGAAATCTATTCGAAGTCCGACATCCGCATCGCCAAGGCCGAGCGCGACACCTTCATCCTTGACCGGATCGAAGCGGGCATCACCCTCTATCGTGCGTCGCGCGATGCATCGATGGGCGACCGCAACAGCCGGGGTATGCGGCCATGACCGCGCCCGGATTGAGCGCCGTCTCCTTCGACGCCCTCTATCGGGCCGAGCACGCGCGGGTCCTCGGCTATTTCCGGCGCAGGGCCGGACGCGACGCCGCCCCTGATCTTGCGCAGGAAGCCTTCGCCCGGCTGCTGCGCAGCGGAGCGCTTGAGCGCGCCGAATGTCCCGAAGCCTATCTCACCCGGATCGCGTGCAATCTGCTGATCGATAGAAGTCGGCGCAAACGATCAAGCCCGACCGCGTTCTACCATTTTGACGAAACGCGCGATGCCGTGTCGTGCGCCGACCAGACATGGCGCATTGAAGCGGCGGACCTGTTTCATCTCTACCGGCGAACGGTCCGCGCTATGCCGCGCAAGACCCGGCGCGTGTTCCTGATGCGCCGCGTGAAGCATATGAGCTTCAAAGACATCGCGGCGGCGCTCGGCGTCAGTGTCGCGACCGTCGATTATCACATGGTGCAAGCGCTCGCGCTGTGCCGTGCTGCGGTTGCAGTACAATGGTGATCGCGGCGCCCGTCGAGCGCGACCTCGACACCGACCCCGGCGACCTCGCGAGAGGTCGGGCCTCGCCCGCTTCGACCGCCGCCTTTGCAGCATTCTATCGCGCCGAGCAGTCGCGGCTGTTTCATTATTTCCGGCGGAAAGTCGGCCGCGAGGCTGCGCCCGATCTTGTGCAGGAAGCCTTCACGCGAATGTTCCGTAGCGGAGCTTATGGGAGGGTTGAGTATCCCCAGGCATATCTGACGCGGACCGCCCATAATCTGCTCATCGAACGGTCGCGGACATGGCACCGTAAACAATGCATGCTTTGTCCGCTCGACGAAGCGCGCGACGCCGCCGTGCCCCCAGACCAGGAACGGCAGTACGAAGCGATGGAACTGCGGCGGGCCTTTCGCAAAACGCTGCTCGCGATGCCGCGACGCACCCGGCGTGTCTTCCTGATGCACCGGCTGCGTGGTCTCACCTATGCGCAGATCGCGGAGCAACTTGGGCTGAGTACCAAGACTGTCGAAAAGCATATCGGGCGCGCACTAGCGCGATGCCGCAAGGTCGCTGTCGGAAGGTTCCGATGACTGCTGCGTTGATGCTGCTTCAAAGGCCCGCTTGCCGCGTCGTTGCCAAAGCGCGGCGGCATGGGCACCGTCGTCGCTTCTGAGCTTGTCGGCCATCCACAGGAAGGCGCCATAGAGCATCGCGCGATCGTCATTGGCGAGGTCAACGAGTTCGGCCTTCACGACGAGCCCGCCGAGTTCGATGAGCTGGCGCGTGCGTTCGCGCCGCTTCACCTGCCAGTCGCGCGTGCCGGTTCGCGCCTGCACCAGCTCAAGCCGATGCTGCATTGCGATCAGGCGCCGGGTCATTCGCTGCGCCGCGATCAGTTCCCGCAGTAGTTTTCCGTGCGCCGCGCTGAAAAAAGCTTGCGCCCGCCTTGCGCCAACCCTCCTTCGCGTTGGCGTCTTTCGTTGCCACAGCGCCGAGCAACGCACCGGCCAGAATCTCGGCATCGATCTGGTCGGCGCCGGTGGCAATGACGAGTTCACCGAGCTGGCGAACGCGGCGTTCCTGGAGGGTCTTCGCCTTGGCTTCGAGCGCCCTGAGTTCCGAGTCGATATCGCGTGGTTTGCGCATGTCGCATCTCCATCTTGGGGTGACGCCCCCAACATAGAGATGCGCCTTTCGATGCGCAGCAAGGTCGCCGGGACAAGCTGGGAGCACCTGGTCCCTCCACGGATTTATTCGTGTGAGGGCGCGCTTATACGTCGTGCCGACGTGGCTTGTGAGGTGTAGATGGATGGCCGTCATGGCAATCTTCCATCTCTCCGTCAAAGTCATCAGCCGCGCTGCGGGCCGCAGCGCTGTCGCGGCTGCCGCCTATCGTTCGGCCGAGCGGCTGCACGATGAGCGGCTCGACCGCGCGCATGACTTCACGAACAAGTCAGGCGTAGTGCATTCCGAGGTGATGCTGCCCGCGGACTCGCGGACGGAGTGGGGTAACCGCGAGCAACTCTGGAATGATATCGAAGCGGCCGAGAGGCGCAAGGACGCGCAGCTCGCGCGCGAGGTCGAGTTCGCTATCCCCCGCGAGCTGAACCAGGCGCAAGGTATCGAGCTCGCGCGTGACTTCGTGCAGCGCGAGTTTGTCGATCAGGGCATGATCGCCGACCTCAACGTCCATTGGGACATCGGCGCCGACGGGCTTGCCAAACCGCACGCGCATGTCATGCTGACAATGCGCGAGATCGTCGTGGACGAAGACGGCGAAGCCGGGTTCGGCACCAAGGTCCGCGATTGGAACCGTACCGAGCTTGTCGAGCAATGGCGCGAGCGCTGGGCCGATCATGTCAACGAGCGGCTCGCAGACCTCGACGTCGATGCGCGCGTCGATCAGCGGTCGCTCGAAGCACAGGGTATCAACCTCGAACCGCAGGACAAGATCGGCGCCGCTGCGTCGCGCATGGAAGGGCGCGGCCTGGAGGCCGAACGGATTGAGGACCATCGCGAGATCGCGGGGCGCAACGGCGCGCGGATCATCGCCGACCCGCGCGTCGCGCTAGACGCGATCACTCATGTCCAAGCGACCTTTACCGACCGCGACCTGGCGATGTTTGCGCATCGCCACAGCGACGGGCGCGACCAGTTCGACGAAGTGATGTCGGCGGTAAAGGGATCGCCCCATCTGATCGCGCTTGGCAAGGACGGGCGCGGCGCAGACCGGTTCACATCGCGAGACATGATCGACACCGAACATCGGTTGCAACAGGCGTCCGACAGGCTGGCCGGTCGGCATCATCAGAGCGTCCCGGCGACATCTATGCAGGGAGCAATCGACATCGCCGGGACTACCGGCCTGACTCTGGGTCGCGAGCAACAGGCGGCGCTGGCGCATATAACCGGAACGCAAGGACTTGCGATCGTCGTCGGCTATGCCGGAACCGGCAAAAGCGCGATGCTCGGCGTCGCGCGCGAGGCTTGGGAGAATGCCGGACTGGAGGTACGCGGCGCCGCGCTTTCGGGCATCGCCGCCGAAGGTTTGGAGAATGGTTCGGGCATCGCCTCGCGCACGATCGCCAGCCTCGAACATGGCTGGTCGCAGGGTCGCGATCTTCTCACCTCGCGCGATGTGCTTGTCATCGACGAGGCCGGGATGGTCGGTACGCGCCAGATGGAGCGCGTGCTGTCGCACGCCGCCGACGCCGGCGCCAAGGTCGTGCTCGTCGGCGATCCGCAACAGCTGCAATCGATCGAGGCGGGCGCGGCGTTCCGCTCGTTGCACGAGCGGCATGGCGGCGCCGAGATCGGTGAGGTCCGGCGCCAGCATGCGGGCTGGCAGCGCGAAGCGACACGCGAACTTGCCACCGGGCGCACCGGCGATGCTATCCGCGCCTATGACGAGGCGGGCATGGTGCATGCCGCTGCGACCCGAGAGGAAGCGCGTGCGGAGCTTGTCGAGCGCTGGGATCGCGACCGGCAGGCGAGCCCCCGCGCCAGCCGGATCATTCTTACCCACACCAATGACGAGGTTCGGTCGCTGAACGACGTGGCTCGCGAGCGGATGCGCGCGAGCGGCGATCTTGGTGGCGATGTTGCGTTCAAGGTCGAGCGTGGTGATCGGAGCTTTGCCCCAGGCGACCGCGTCATGTTCCTGCGCAATGAGCGCAGCTTGGAGGTGAAGAACGGCACGCTCGGCACGATCGAGCGCGTCACCGAACACCATATCGCCGTGCGCACCGATGATGCCCGCCGCGTCGCGTTCGACGTCAAAGATTACCGTGACCTCGATCACGGCTATGCCGCTACGATCCACAAGGCGCAGGGCATGACGGTCGATCGCACCCACGTGCTCGCGACACCCGGCATGGACAGTCACGGGACCTATGTTGCGATGTCGCGCCACCGCGACGGCGTCGCTATCCATTATGGCCGGGATGACTTTGCCAATCAGGGCAAGCTTGTGCGCACCCTGTCGCGCGAGCGCGCCAAGGATATGGTGAGCGACTATACCCGCGCCGATACTGCACGCGCGTTCGCCGAGCGGCGCGGCATAACCATCCGCGAGCGCGTCGCCGAGACGCTGACTCGAGCCCGCCGTGAAATCGCGAAGCAGGTGCCTGAGAAGGCGCGAAGCATCTTCGCCGGGTTCAAACCGACGGTGCAGCGCGCCAGCATCGAGCCGCGTGATACGCCGCGAACGAACGATAGGCAGCGCGCGATCGAACGCTATGCGCGTGCTCAGGCCGACATCGACCGCATGACGGTAAAGGGTCTGCCGATGCTCGCCCATCAGCGCGAGGCACTGGACAAGGCCGGAGCCGAACTCGAAGCTCTCCGTCCGCACGGGAGAACCGACTTGGCGTCGGCGTTCGAACGCCAGCCCGAGCTGGTCGGATCCGCATCGCGCGGCAACAGCCAGGCTGCAATCCGCGCGATGCAGCTTGAATCCGAAATCCGGATCGACCCCGCTAAACGCGCCGACCGGTTCACCGAAAGCTGGCAGCGGCTGCATCAGCAGCGCGCTGCGCTGTCCAAGGGCGGCGACCACAGCGCCGCGCGCAAGATCGGCGGTCAGATGGGGGCGATGGCGAAGAGCCTTGAACGCGACGCGCAGGTCGAATCGATCCTACGCGGCCGCAAAATGTCGCTTGGCATCGATCCGCGCTCGGTGCGGTCGGTCGGACAGGATCTGGCTGAGATCGCAGTGCTCGGCCGCAGCCGTTCGCGCGGCATCGGGATAGGCATGTAGGAGAAGAATGATGGCGAATAAACGTGAACCGGCAGAAGCTGTCGATCCTGCGACAGCGGCGTTCGCGCGGCTCGAAGGTGAAATCGCGCTGTTGCGCCGCGGGGTAGAAAATCTCGCCGCCGAAAAAGCCAGCATCGAAATCCCGGATTACAGCACGACACTTGGCGAGATGGCGCAAAGTCTTGATGAAGTTAACGAGACCCTGGCTTCGATCGCAGAGAATCCCGCGATGATCATGACACCGGAGGACATGGCGCAGCGGATCGATCGGGCGGCGCGATCTGGGCGTCAGTCGGATCGCGAGCAGATTACCGCCGCCGAGAACCGCTACGATCATGCGATGCGCGCGCTGACGAAGGTGGCGGCGTCGGCCGTGTCCGCCAGCGCTCAACGTGAGCAAATGAAATGGGCTGCGGGCGGCGGCGTGGTCGCAGGCTGCCTGCTATGGGCAATCCTGCCAGGACCGCTCGCACGCTCGCTGCCTGAAAACTGGCATTTACCAGAGAAAATAGCGACACGCGCGTTGGGCGAGCCGTCGGCACGGGAAGCTGGAGCGAGGTTGCTCCGTGTCGGGAGCCCCGAGGCATGGGGCGCGCTTTCCGACGCCGCTGAAATGCGGCATCTGAACCGCGACACGATCGCGCACTGCGAAAAGGCCGCTGCAAAGTCGAAGCGAACGGTCCATTGTAGATTGAAGATTGCCCCGTGAAGTCACGTGATTGAGATTTTCTCGCACCCCGGCACCAGGTTGTAGGTAAGAACTGCAACGTAGTTTGCCAACCGAAACCTAACACTTAGCCGTTGCGCCAGAGAACCAAGGTTCACTGCCAAGTATACTGGGTCAAAAAGTCGGAAATAGCGCCCGCACGTTGGCGTTGGCTTGAACAAGCTGCTCTCGATTCGCGAGGTTAGCTACAATTCGTCAATTGCCGAACAGCGCGGCCGCCGCGCATCCCTGCTTCCGACAATCCGGGACGACACCATGGTTATTCGGCAGGAGACATGCATTGCACGCTTTGATCTATCGTGATGGCAGAATGCGCGTCGGGGAGATCGACGATCCGCGCCCCGCGGCAGGGCAGGCCCTTGTCAAAACGCTGGCCTGCGGTATCTGCGGGTCTGACCTGCATTTCGTCCATCACGCCCACCATGTCGTGGAAACAAGCTCCCGGATCGGCGGCGGCTTTCCGATCGATCTGGGCCGTGACATCGTGCTGGGTCATGAATTCTGCGGCGAGATCGTGGAACGAGGGCGAGGCCCTAACGCCCTCGCAGCCGGGACCCGGGTCTGCTCCATTCCCTTCACCCATGCAGACGGATCCGGTCAGTCGCTAGGTTTTTCCGCGGATCGGCCCGGCGGATATGGTCAGTATATGGTTTTGAACGAGAGAAATCTGGTTCCCGTTCCCAACGGCCTGTCCGCAGAACATGCGGCGCTCACCGAACCGATGGCGGTCGGATTGCACGCGGTGAACCGCGCAAGGCTTCTGCCCGAGGACGTCGCGCTGGTGATCGGTTGTGGTCCGATAGGGCTGGCGATCATCGCAGCACTGAAAATTCAAGGGATCAGCGACATCGTTGCCGCTGATTTCAGTGCAAGCCGTAGAAGGGTCGCCGAAGCGATGGGCGCGACGCTGGTCGTCGATCCCGCAACCGTCTCACCTTATGCATCGTGGGCTGCGGTCGCCTACCCGCAAGGATATCAACCCGGCAGTCTAGACGCCTTTTTGAAAGTCGGACCGCAACCCCGTCCTTCGGTCATTTTCGAATGTGTTGGAGTGCCTGGCATGCTCCAGAAAGTGTTCGAAGGCGCCTTGGCCGGCACACGGATCGTCGTCGTTGGCGTGTGCATGGAGCCCGACCGGTTCGAGCCCCTGTTCCCACTGAACAAGGAAAATGACGTAATTTTCTGCTTTTATTACAGCGGCGAGGAATATGCCCGCTCGCTGCACAACATCGCAGAGGGGTTGATTGACGTCGCCCCAATGACGAGCCGCACCGTAGGCCTGAACGAGGCAACGGACGCTTTCGCCGCGCTGGAATCTGGCGCCGAAGATATCAAGATCATTGTGGACCCATGGAAATGACATTTCAGGATAATATGCTGCGCGGCCAAGTGGCGATCGTTACCGGGGGAACGTCGGGCATCGGCTTAGCAACGGTACGGTGTCTGGCCGCACTCGGCGTGACAGTCACGGCGGTCGGGATCGGCATCGACCGTCAACTTGCCATTCACGGCGTGGCTTTTCGGGAGTTGGACGTGACCGATGCGGCGGCGATGGCTGACTTGATCGCCGATTTCGACCGGCTGGACATATTGGTCAATGCGGCGGGGATAGGCGTTCGCTTCGACGAACATGACGCGGCGGTGTTCGAACGGGTGATCGCGGTGAACCTGACCGCGCCGCTGCGCCTATCGACGCTCGCAAGGCCGGTTATGGCGCGATCGGGCGGCGGATCGATCATCAACCTCTCATCGATGTATGCGACTTTCGGAAATCAGGATGCCCCGGGCTACGCCAGCAGTAAGGGCGGCATCGATCAGCTCACACGATCGTTGGCGCTCGCCTATGCCGAGGACGGCATCCGGGTGAATGCGGTAGCCCCCGGCTGGATCGACACCGCAATGCTGGCGCCGCTGAAGGCCGAGGAAGATATCGCTACTGCCGTCCTGACCCGCACGCCAATGGGGCGCTTTGGCGAACCAGACGAAGTGGCCGACGTGATCGCCTTTCTCTGTTCGCCCGCCGCCCGGTTCGTCAACGGCGTCACCTTGCCCGTCGACGGCGGATATCTGTGCGCATGACCTTTGCGCATCCGTGTTTCCACGCGCAGGCTTTGCCGGACAAGCCCGCGCTGATCATGGCCGAGACCGGTGAAATCACAACCTATAGCCAACTGGACAAGCGCTCCAATCAAGGGGCGCACCTGCTGCGCAAGATGGGGTTGCAACACGGCGACATGCTGGCGATCTGCATGGACAATGACCCCCGCAGCATCGAAGTCATCTGGGCCGCTCAGCGCTCAGGATTATACTATGTCGGCATATCGACACGGCTAGCCACAGCGGAGATCGCGCATATCCTGGAGGATAGCGGCGCAAAGGCGGTCATCTACTCCCCGCGCCTTTGCGAACAGATCGACGCCGCCTGTGCTATGATCCCCGCCCGTCCGATCGCCATGGCGTGCGGCGGCGACCAGCCCGCTTTTGAAGCGTCGCGCCGGATGCTACCTGAAACCCCGATCGCCGACGAAGCGCCTGGGCGCGACATGCTCTACTCGTCAGGCACCACCGGGCGCCCGAAAGGGATCAAGCCGCCCCTCGGTGAAGGCCATATCGGCGACGAGCTGGTGGTCACGACGCTCGCGCGAACCTTGTTCGGATTGAACGAGGACAGCGTTTTTCTGTCCCCGGCTCCCCTGTATCACGCGGCGCCTCTTCGCTTTGTACTTGCGGCGCAGCAGTTGGGTGGAACAGCCGTTGTGATGGAGAAGTTCGATCCGCTGGCGTCCCTCGACGCGATCGAACGCTATCGCGTCACCCACGCGCAGTGGGTCCCCACCCACTTCGTGCGGATGCTGAAACTGTCCGATGCAGAGCGCGATCGCCACGACCTGTCATCGTTGCGCTGCGCTTTCCACGCCGCCGCGCCGTGCCCGGTCGAAATCAAGCAGCACATGCTGCAGTGGTGGGGACCGATCGTTCACGAATATTATGCCTCGACCGAAACCATCGGCATGACATCGGTGACGCCCCAGGAATGGTTGGAACGCCCGGGAACCGTTGGCCGCGCCAGCCTCGGCGAATTGCATATCTGCGACGATGCGGGCCATGAACTGCCCCCGCCTCAGGAAGGCACTGTCTATTTCTCCGGCGGGCCGCCGCTGTCCTATCACAACGACCCTGACAAGACCCGCGAGGCGCACAACTCCCAGGGTTGGGCCACCGTCGGTGATGTGGGCTGGGTCGATGAGGATGGCTATCTCTACCTGACCGACCGCAAGAGTTTCCTGATCATATCGGGCGGGGTCAACATTTTCCCCCAAGAGGTCGAGAACGCCTTGATCGAACACCCTGCGGTTGCCGATGCCGCCGTCGTCGGCGCACCCGATGCCGACATGGGGGAACGGGTCGTCGCCGTCGTCCAACCTGCCGACTGGTCACGCGCAGGACCAGCCCTGCAAGTCGAGTTGCTCGCGCATCTCGCGGAGCGCATCGCAAAGATCAAATTGCCCAAGGACATCCTGTTTCGGGAAACGCTGCCTCGCGAACCGACCGGAAAACTTCTGAAGCGCAAGATACGCGACGAACTCGCTGCCGCAGCCCACAGCTAAGACTGGCCGACGGACATACCCCGGCGGATCAGTTGATCAGCCGGGTCAGTTCGGTCCGATTGTGGATGCCAAGCTTGCTGTAGATGCGCCGCAGATGGTTATCGACGGTGAACTTGGACAGGCACATCCTGTAAGCGACTTCCTTGGTTTGGCAGCCAAGCACGACGTGGCGCGCGACCTCCAGCTCCCGAGCCGACAGCACGTCGAGCGCCGAGGCGGGCGCCGGCTCTTCGGGTTCCAGAACGCTACGCAAACCGAGCAGCCCGGCATTGCTTTTGATCGCGCCAGTGAGCAGGTGCGTACACATCATATTATGCATGTTGTACGACGTTTCCTGAAGCAGCTGACGCGGCGGCGGCGCAGCATAGGTGCGATCGGAATCGCGTAGGAACGCTGCGACCAAATAGATGCCCTTGCGCAGTCGGCGGACCGATACGCCCTCCACCTGCAGACAGAAACGTTCGATATGATACCGCCATGCCGGCGCGTTGACGGCCTTGGCCCAGATGCGCGGATCGTCAAGACTGAGCAGGGCTTCGTCTTCGAGCAGTTCCGGCATCTCCTTGACCTCGATGGAGGTGAACGGATCTTCCAGATGCACCCCACCTTCGCGGTAGGACCAATTTGCCTCCGCCGGGATGCTGAACTCGGCGATCTGCATCATCTTCTGGTCGGCACGGCTGCGGTCCACGACCTGTAGGGTCACGGCCTTGAGATCGTGCTGCTGCGCCACGGTCTCGCTATAGTTTTTCAGGTCAGCGATCAGATCAGCCATTATGCGGCTCCAATCCCTTATCTATCCTCACCCATCATTTGTACCGCGAAGCTAGCGTTTCTGCGGGCGCGTGTCCATCCGGGAACACATAGGACCCGTCACACTGCAAACGCAAATCACGCCGGATGGCAAAGCGACCGGCGTGACTCGACGCGGGTGTTTGGCCTTACATCTTGTAGCCCACCGTAATGCCCCAGGTGAGCGGCCGCCCCGCGTAGCGCGACGACGTGTTCGATCCCGGAATGACGGTGGTGACGTAATATTTGTCGAAGGCGTTCTTCACGAACCCCATGATACGAAAGCCATTATCGGCATCGAACCCGGCGCGGAAATCGACGGTGGCATAGCCCGGCACATAGAAGGGATTCTGGATATTATCGACCACACGGTTCGCCGGATCACCCGACAACGTGATGTTCCCGCCGTCAAACACCGCCGATTGACCCGACCGGCCGGACACTGTCGCACCGATGTAGGGCGTCCCGCCCGAAACAGCGTCGGCAAAGCGATATTCAACGCTGGCGCTGTAGGTCCACTTCGGCGTGAAAGGCAGCACCGTACCCTGGAAATTCTGGATTTGACCCAGAACATTATAGCCCGTGTAAGTGTCGACCTGTGAGTCGAGATAGGTCACGGCACCGTTGAAGGTGAGATTGCTGCTCGGCCGCAGCGTCAGTTCCATCTCGGCGCCCTTGACCGTCGATTCCGGCACGTTGACGAGCACATCGAGCAGGTTGAAGATCGGATCGAGCAGCTTGCCGCGCACCTGCTTGTCCCGATAATCATAGTAGAAAGCTGCACCGTTAAGCTGGATCGCGCGATCGGCCAACGTCGCCTTGAAGCCCGCTTCATAAGCGGTCAGCTTTTCTTGCACCGCAGGGGCCAGCTGGCCGAAAGTCGCCGCTGCGACGGTCGGATAGCTGCCGCCCTTATACCCGCGCGAAACGTTGGCGTAGAGCAGGACATCGTCGCTGATCTTATAGTCGGCACCGACACGCCACGAGACGTTGTTTTCTTTCAGCGTGTCGATGAACGGCGCGCCCGGAATGAACGCCGGGTCGAGCGAGTAGCAATCGCCATCGACCAACGGCGCAAGTGTCTGTCCGCTCAGCAAATTGCCAAGCAGCGTAAACAGTTCGTTGATCCGGCCATCACCGGCGTCATAACCGCAAATCTCTGCATCGCGGCGCGAGTCCGTGTAACGCACACCCGCCTTCAACGTCAGAGCGTCGCTCAATGCGAACTCGATATTACCGAACGCCGCGACATCGCGCATATCCTGTTTCGTGTAGATGCCCGACTGGAAAATATTGTTGTTGCCCGGACTGTTAACGGCGCTGACAGGGTAGAAAAGAACCTGATTTTCGGAGACGCTGCTCTTGCCGTAGTTGCCGCCGAGAACCCAGGTGAAACGCGAATTTCCGGAATTCCCGATGCGCAACTCCTGGTTGAACGCCCAGATATCCCCATCGTTCGGGCTCAGGTCGTAACTGGACAGCTCCAGCCCGTCGCCGTCGGTCACCTGCTTCTGGTTGAATTCCGTGTAGGAACTGAGCGAGGTGATGGTGATGTCCTGCGCCACCTCGATATCCGCGCGGAAAGCGGTCTGCCAGAAATCGCGGTTCGAGCGAGGACGGTATTTGCCGGTGCTCCAGTCCGCAAGGCGGGCATCGCCCGTTGGAACGAACGGATAGTCGATCAAGATTTGCTGCGTCGCCGGAGGCTGCGGCTGGAAGATCGCATATTGCTGTGCCTGCGGATCGGATCGATCGATCCAGCCATTGACGTTCAACGACAGCGTGATCCCCGGTGCGGCGTCCCAATCAAGCAACAGGCGGCCCGCGCTATATTTCTGTTCGCCAATCGTATCGTCACGAACATGGCTCTTCTGCCAGTCGTCAGCGTACAGATTGGTCACTGCGACGCGCGCACGAAGCGTGTCGGTCAGCGGACCGCTGACAAACGCATTGGCCTCGACCATGTTGAAGCGGCCGTACGTCAGGTCCACCCCGGCGGAAAACTGCCGCGTCGGCTTGGCCACGACATAGTTGACCGCTCCGCCGGTCGAATTCTGTCCAAACAGCGTACCTTGCGGCCCCTTCAGCACCTCGATCCGTTCCAGGTCATACGCGGCATGCGTGGCGAGCACCGGAAACGGCAGCGGAACCTGATCGGCATAAACGCTCACAGCAGGATAAACGGCCAGTGCCGCTTCGTTGAAACCGATACCGCGCAGCGTAAAGATCGGCGTATTCGCGGTGCTCGGCGAATAAACGAGCCCGGGCACAGCAGCCGCCACATCCTCAAGCGAGGTGATCCGGGACTTTGCGATTTCATCGGCGCCGATCGCGGTGATCGTCAGGCCGACATCGTTGAGGTTTTCCTCGCGCTTGTTGGCGGTGACAACGATTTCATCGAAACCGCCACCAGAGCTCGACTGGGCTTCTTCGTCCGGCGCCGTTTGGGCGAATGCAATCTGCGGGTATTGAAGCGCAGCGATCTGCGCTACGCCAGCCAGTAGGATGAAGTGCTTCTTCACGGTTATCCTCCTCCATCGCGAGCACCGGGGCACATGCGCGGCGCCCTGCGATTGCTCGCATCTTATGTTATGATTGGGTGGTTAGTGTCGGAACTACAGGCGGCGCCTTCCCCGAGGCACAGCCTGCCCGGTCAGTAGAACAGCTTTTCGTTGATCTTCAGATTGTGCTTGCGACAATGTTTCACATATTCATCGATGTTCCAGAACATCGACTGTGACCCGGCATATCCGCCGTCGTCGCCGAAAAACTCCATGACGCCTTCCGTTACGAACAGGCTCTTCATTCCGGTGGGGTGGTCGGTGACGAGCGTATGAATACCGCCTGGCGCCTCGCTAATCATGCTACCCGGCGTCGCAACCCAGTCATATTCTTTATAGTACCAACTGCCCTCGACGACGAACCCGACGACCGATCCATGGTGCTGATGCCGACCGATGATTCCCGGGCCCTGCACCCACAGCATCGCCCAGACGCGGCCGCTGGCGAGGTCGAAACGTAGCGGCTTCCAAAAGGCGCCTTCTGCAACATAAGGAATCCAGGGGGTTTCATCGTCGCCGACGTGGCGGTCCTTCGTGCCGAATTCACGGATCACATCATAATGCTCAGGGATAAACTGGTTCGCGGGTGTTATCTCGTTCATGCAACCTCTCCATTAAAGTCTAGCAGAGTGGGCCATGCCTGTTCAGCGGCATCTGATTGCCCACCCCTCAGGATGCAGGATTTCGCCTGGTACTTTTCCAAGCGTTTCTGCACCCTCAGTTCTTCTCGACTGCGGGAACCTTGCTGGCAATTGACAGATAATGACTATGCTTCACGTCATGTCTCAAGATCGTTCGAGACAGGAGCGACCGGCAGCAAACGGATCGTAGCGCGCGCCGCTAAAAGGGTAAGTATTGCCAGCCCGAAGAGAGCCACCGACACTTTGATAGCGCCCACTGCGCTGACGTCTTGCAACGCAAACGATGCGAGCAAAGGGCCGCCAGCGATTCCAAGTAGCTGCGCACTGGTGAGCAGCATCAGTGAACCTCGACTTTCGTCGAGTTCGATTAGCGCCGGGACGTGATAGGGCAGCACAAAAACCCATGCGAAGCTAAAGAATGCCAGCGCCGCCGTGAAAACCGCGGCCTGCCCCGCGTTAAGGATAACAAACGCCGCCATGATGCTGACCGCCGCGCAGGCCAGTACAGTCGGTATTGCTTTCAGCCGCGCCAGTATGATCGCTGCCACCCCGGCCAATATCTGCACCCCGATGGCTACCGATACAGCCATGTTGATCGTGCTAATATCCAGCCCAAGCGTCCGTCCGACCGGCACCGCATATACCCACAGCGCCATGATCCCGGCCAAATGAAGCCCGGCGGATATTAGACCGATCGCTCCGGCCGCATTGGGCAAGGTCGCGCCCGAAGCGTTCGGCAGTGGGGCGTATGCCGACGGCATAAAGGGCACCGCTAGGAACATGAGCAGCGCAATCCCGCCGAGTGTCATATATCCGCCGGCAGCGCCCGCAGCAGGCAGGATCACAGACGCGAAGGCCGCCGCAAGCCCCAGCGCACCGGCGCCTTGAGAAATTACGTAATAGCCGGTTACCCTCGTTGGCAGCGCAACTCGGGCGAGTAGGCCGATCAGCAGCCACAGCATAAGTCCTGAACCGATACCGCTGCCGACGCGCAAAATCAGCAGCGGTGCGCCGACCAGTTGCCCCGTCAGGGCATTACAGACCGCCATGATTAGGAGCGCGCCGCCCGCAATCCATCTTAGCCTCGTGCCGGTGAGAAAAATGCCTGCTAGCCCGACTGCCACGGCCATCCCCAGTGCTTCCACCATAGCGAGCCGGCCGATACCTTCGCTCTGAATCACCCCTTCGACGGCGAGGCGCCCCAAGAGCAGCGGCTGTAGGGACGGCATGATACCTCCCAGCGCGCCGATCAAAACCACCGAAAGCGTCGTGACCAAGCCAATTGTCGGCGATGGGCTTGCCTCAGCACTCACGCCGGTATCCACTCTCAAAATAAACTGCGACTATCATAGCTGCTCTCCCTCAGGATGCAGCTTCGAGTGCAATGTCTATCCGGTCCATAGGCAGATTATTGTCAATCCGCTATGCCGTCGCGCTTCATTGGTCCGCAGTCTGACCCTACATGCCGTTCGGAGGGCGCGGTTCTCCTAAATCTACGCCAAGAGATGTTTCATCGTGGCGCCGCTAAGGAAAAAGTGCTTTTTCTAAAAGAGTTGTCCGCCAGCCACCAGAAATCAGGGCCCGATGACCTGCTGCCTCCAAACCGGCTGATAATTTATGTCGCGAAATCCGAAGGCTCGTCGACCGAGCGCAGACCATCAAAATCGTTCAGATCGTTACTTCCAACGAGTTATAATGTCGGTGTGCCAGTGAAGGCCGGGATGACAATTGCATAGAGGCTTGGGCTGGCCTTAGTCGGCGTCGAGGCCGTACGCCGTGTGCAGTACGCGCACCGCGAGTTCGGTTTCATCCTCGTCGATCAGCACGCTAACCTTGATTTCGCTGGTCGAGATTGCCTGAATGTTGATGCCACGGTCGGCCAGCGCGCGAAACATCGTGCTTGCAACCCCGGCGTGGCTTTTCATGCCGACGCCGACGACGCTGATTTTCGCAACCTTGTCGTCGCTGATGATGCGGTTGAAGCCGATCTTGTCCTTCGCGGCCTCGAGCAGATCGATCGAGCGGAGAAGATCGACGGCGGGAACGGTGAAGGTCACATCGGTCTCGCCCTTGTCGCGGCCGACATTCTGGATGATCATGTCGACATTAATCCCCGCCGCGGCGAGCGGGGCGAAGATGTTGGCGACGCCGCCGGGCCGGTCGGGCACGCGGGTGACGATGATCTTCGCTTCATTCTTGTCGTGGGCGATCCCGGTGATCAGCTGCCGTTCCATCTGATGTTCCTCTATTTCTTCGTCGCTGACGATCATCGTGCCTGGGGCGGGGGCTTCGTCTCCCTCGACGAAGCTGGACAGGACCTGCACACGCACGCCCTCCTTCATCGCGAGGCCGACCGAGCGCGTTTGCAGCACCTTGGCGCCGACGCTCGCAAGCTCCAGCATTTCTTCATAGGTGACGAAATCAAGCTTGCGCGCCCGCGCGACGATGCGCGGGTCGGTGGTGTAGACGCCGTCGACGTCGGTGTAGATGTCGCAGCGATCGGCCTTGAGGGCTGCCGCGACCGCGACCGCACTGGTGTCCGACCCGCCGCGACCGAGCGTTGCGACCCGGCCATCGTCCATCAGGCCCTGAAAGCCGGGGATAACGGCGACTTCGCCCTTGGCCATCGCGGCGGCAAGTGCGCCGGTGTCGATGTTCGAGATGCGCGCGCGGGCATGCGCTTCCTCGGTGCGGATCGGCAATTGCCAGCCGAGCCAGCTGCGCGCGGGGGTGCCCATTGCCTGCAGGGTCAGCGCGAGCAGCCCCGAGGTGATTTGTTCGCCCGCCGCGACGACGACGTCATATTCGGCGGGGTCGTAGCGCGGATTGGCTTCGCGGCAGAAATTGACGAGGCGATCGGTCTCGCCCGCCATCGCCGAAACGACGACGGCGACCTCATTACCATTGGCGACTTCGCGCGACACGAGTTTCGCGACGGTGCGAATCCGCTCGGTGCCCGCCATCGACGTACCCCCGAATTTCATCACGATCCGCGCCATGTCACCCTGCTTTCTTGAACTGGTTTCCGCCGCAACTTTTCCAAGCATTTCCGCGGCGCGCCGCTGTTACGGAAGGGGAAGGGGAATGGCAAGGGCGGCAACGCATGCGCAGCAAAATTCTTGCGTCGGACGGGGGCGGGTGCCACAGATTATTCCATGAATGCCGCGACAATCAATCCGCAAGAAGCCGCCCATTTCGGTGCATTGGCCGCCGACTGGTGGGATCCGCACGGCTCGTCGGCGATGCTGCACAAGCTTAATCCGGTGCGGCTGGCCTATATCCGCGATCAGATCGACCTGCATTGGCACGTCGATGCGCGCGAACGCTATGCTCTTGCCGGGCGCTCCGCGATCGACGTCGGATGCGGCGCCGGACTGCTCGCCGAACCGCTCGCGCGGATGGGTGCGGCGGTGACCGGGGTCGATGCGGCACCCGAGAATATCGCCGCAGCGAAGGCGCATGCGGCGGGGCAGGGGCTGGCGATTACCTATCATGCGGGCGAACTCGCGGCGCTGCCGGCCGCCACTTTCGACCTCGTCACGTCGATGGAGGTGGTCGAGCATGTGACCGATCCCGCGGCCTTCATTGGCGAACTCGCGGCGCGGCTGGCACCCGGCGGATTGATGATCCTGTCGACCCCGAATAGGACGATGTGGTCGAAGCTGTTGCTCGTCGAGGCGGCCGAGCGCGTCGGCGCGGTGCCGCGCGGGACCCATGACTGGGATCAGTTTCTGAAGCCCGAGGAACTGACCGAAATGCTCGAAGGCGCGGGGCTGGAGGTCATCGACCGCAGCGGCTTGTCGCCGTCGGCCGCCAAGGGCTTCAAGCTCGGCGGCAGCGAGGCGCTCAACTATCTGCTCGCGGCGCGCTGGCCGGGGTAATCCGCGACCCGCGCGTCGACGCCTATATCGCGAAGTCACGGCCCTTCGCGCAGCCGATCTTCGTGCCGCGTTCGCGTGTCATCACGAAGCGCAGGCGTATTGGGATGCCTTCTCGCCCGGCAAGCGCCGGGATTATATGGAATGGTGCTGGAAGCGAAGCGCGAGGAGACGCGCGTGAAACGGATCGAAACGATCGCGGCGCAGGTGGCCGAGGGCAAGGATCGCAACTGGAAATATAAGAGCTGCTAGCCTTCTTCGTCATTGCGAGCGAAGCGAAGCAATCTCCAGCCATCCGCCCTAAGCAAGGTCGATGGCTGGAGATTGCTTCGTCGCTACGCTCCTCGCAATGACGAGGTTGGAGCCGTCAGAAGTCGACGTCCTCGTAATATTTCGGCGGGCTGACGATTTCCATCCGCTCGGCTAGCAACGGCCGAAAGCTCGGGCGCGACTTCAGGCCCGAGTACCAGCCCTTGGTCTGCTCATGCCCCGTCCAGTCGATCCCGCCCAGATAGTCGGCGACCGAGATATGCGCGGCGGCGGCCAGATCGGCGAGGCTCATGGTGGCGCCGGCGAGCCAGGTGCGGTGGTCGATCAGATAGTCGACATAGTCGAGATGATTGTTCGCGGCTTTCATCGCCTCGCGCAGCGCGCCGGCGTCGGGGGGCTGGCGGTGGACGATGCGTTTCTGCATGCGTTCGAAGAGCAAGGGCCCGGTGACTTCATAATAGAAATCATGGTCGAACCACGCGGTCAGGCGGCGGATCTCGGCGCGGTTGGCCGCGGTGCCGTTTATCATCGCCTTGCCTTCGACAGTTTCCTCGAAATATTCGGCGATCGCATTGCTGTCCATCAGCACCTGGCCGCGCGCCTGATCGACCATCACCGGGGTACGCCCGGCGGGGTTCAGATCGATGAATTCGTCGCGCCGTTCCCAGGGGGATTCGCGCACCAGATCATAACCGACGCCCTTTTCGCCCAGCAACAGGCGAACCTTGCGCGAAAAGGGGCAGAGCGGGAATTGATAGAGTTGCCACATGGTTCCGGCATAGCGTCAGCGGGGCCGGGGTGGCAACGCCTATGGGACAGCTTTCCCACGCAATGCGCCAAATTTAAGCCGTTTGTGCTGAGCTTGTCGAAGCACTGCTCTTCCTTTGACCCTAGCCCAACAGAAAGGGCGGCCCTTCGACAGGCTCAGGGCGAACGGAATGAAGAGAGCAGATTTTTAGCGGCGCTCGGCGTCTCGCTGTTTTTCCCATTGCGCCGCAAGGTCGCGCGCCATGTCCTTGAGGACGGGGGCGTAGGAGGCGAGCGTGCTGGCCGCCTGACCCGCCATGCGCGAACCGGCGCGGACATCGTCGCCAACGCGTTCGGCATAATAGGGATCATCCTTGCCCGCGATTTCGCCGAGCGTGGCGTCGGGCGGGATATAGGCGGCATCGGATTCGGGATCGACGCGCGCGACCGCTTCGGCGAGCGGGCCGACGTTCAGTTGCATCAGCGCGCGGACCATCGCGGCGACGGTGTCGGCCATGCGGTCCTGCTGGGCGGGATCGTTCAGCCTTTCGACGGTGCTCTGCATAGGCGTGTCGGCGGCGTGCGCGGGCAGCGGCGCGACGAGCGCGAGCAGGGGGAGGGCAGCAAGGGTCGTCCAACGGAGCATCGGCTTCATCCTTTCAAAGGACGCGAGTCTAGGAATGGCGCGTTCTTTAAAGGAGCAACGCTTTCGCTGCGCTGAACGGGGCAGGGCGTGCGGTAGGGCGAGGCGGGAGCGGGATGAACGAGCAATCCTCCCTGTGCCGCAGGCATGGGGAGGTGGCAGCGCGAAGCGCTGGCGGAGGGGCTTTGGCGCTGGCGCCGCGGCCCCTCCGCCACGACCTGCGGGCGCGGTTCCCCTCCCCATCGCTTCGCGACAGGGAGGATTGGGGACTATTCCGCCGCGACCACCTCGGCCGGTGCATCGCTCAGCGGATGCGCGAGGCGGGTGAGCATTTCTTTGGGGCAGACCTGCCAGAAACGACCCTGCCAGCGGTCCCAGTCGGCGAGGATTTCGCTCGACCATTTGCTGCCGGTGGCCTGGGCATGATCCTCGACCAGTGCCTTCAGCACGCCTTCCCAATGCGCGCTGTCGATCCGCTGCCAGACGATCGACTCGCTGTTGGCGCGGCGTATGAAGCTGTCGTCGGTGTCGAGGATGAAGGCCATGCCGCCGGTCATCCCGGCGCCGAAGTTCGACCCCACGGGGCCGAGGATCACTGCGGTGCCGCCGGTCATATATTCGCAGCCATTGGCGCCGCAGCCCTCGACGACGACCTTCGCGCCCGAGTTGCGGACCGCGAAGCGCTCGCCCGCCTGACCCGCGGCGAGCAAAGTGCCCGCAGTCGCGCCATAAAGGACGGTGTTGCCGATGATGCTGTTATGCTGGCTGACCAGCGGGCTCGACACCGTCGGGCGCACGACGATGCGTCCGCCGGACAGGCCCTTGCCGACATAATCATTGGCGTCGCCGAACACTTCGAGGGTGATGCCGCTGCACAGGAAAGCGCCGAGCGATTGGCCCGCGGTGCCGCGCAGGCGAACCTGCACATGGTTGTCTGCGAGCCCCTTCATCCCGAAACGCGCGGTGACCTCGGCCGACAGGCGGGTGCCGACGGCGCGGTGGATGTTGCGGACATTATAGGTGAGCTGCATGCGCTCGCCGCGATCGAACAAGGGCTTTGCGTCGTTCAGTATCTGCGCGTCAAGGCTGTCGGGCACCGGGTTGCGGAAGCTCGGGCTGGCCGAACGGCGCTGATCGTCGGGTGCGTCGACCTTGGCGAGGATCGGGTTGAGGTCGAGATCGTCGAGATGTTCGGCGCCGCGGCTGACCTGACGCAGCAATTCGGTGCGGCCGATGACTTCATCGAGGCTGCGGCAGCCGAGCTTGGCGAGGATTTCGCGCACTTCCTCAGCGATGAAGGTCATCAGGTTGATGACCTTCTCGGGGCTGCCGGTGAACTTCGCGCGCAGCTTCTCATCCTGCGTGCAGACGCCGACGGGGCAGGTGTTGCTATGGCACTGGCGCACCATGATGCAGCCCATCGCGACGAGGCTCAAAGTCCCGATGCCATATTCCTCGGCGCCGAGGATTGCGGCGATGACGATGTCACGCCCGGTCTTCAGCCCGCCGTCGGTGCGCAGGCGGATACGGTGGCGCAGGCCGTTGAGAGTGAGGACCTGATTGACTTCGGACAGGCCCATTTCCCATGGCGTGCCGGCATATTTGACGCTCGTTTGCGGCGAGGCGCCGGTGCCGCCGGTGTTGCCGGCGACGAGGATGACATCGGCATGCGCCTTCGCAACGCCTGCCGCGACGGTGCCGATGCCGGCGCTCGACACGAGCTTGACGCAGACGCGCGCCTTCGGGTTGATCTGTTTCAGGTCGTAGATGAGCTGCGCGAGATCCTCGATCGAGTAGATGTCGTGGTGCGGCGGCGGCGAAATCAGCGTCACGCCGGGCGTCGCGTGACGCAGGCGGGCGATGAATTCGGTGACCTTGAAGCCCGGAAGCTGACCGCCTTCGCCGGGCTTGGCGCCCTGTGCAACCTTGATCTCGATCTCGTCGCATGCGCCGAGATATTCGGCGGTGACGCCGAAACGGCCGCTCGCGATCTGCTTGATATTGCTGTTGGCATTGTCGCCATTGGCATAGGGCTGATAGCGTTCGCTCGCTTCGCCGCCTTCGCCTGACACGGCTTTCGCGCCGATGCGGTTCATCGCGATTGCCAGCGTTTCATGTGCCTCGGGCGACAGCGCGCCGAGCGACATGCCGGGGGTGACGAAGCGCTTGCGGATTTCGGTGATCGCCTCGACGCTGTCGAGCAGGACGCCCTGCGCCGGATAGTTGAACTCCATCAGATCGCGCAGATAGACCGGCGGCAGGTCGGCGACGCCGCGCGCGAACTGGAGATAGGTCGAATAGCTGTCGGTCGCGACCGCGGTTTGCAGCAGGTGCATCAGCTGCGCTGAATAAGCGTGCGTCTCGCCGCCCGCGCGCTGGCGATAGAAGCCGCCGATGGGCAGGGTGGTCGCGCGCTGGTCGTAGGCGGCTTCATGCTTCTCGGTCGCGTTGATGAACAGCGACTGATAGCCTTCACCCGAGATTTTCGCCGGCATGCCGGGGAAGAGATCGTTGACGAGCGCGCGGCTGAGGCCGACCGCTTCGAAATTATAGCCGCCGCGATAGCTGGAGATCACCGCGATCCCCATTTTGGCGAGGATCTTGAGCAGCCCGTCGTCGATCGCCTTGCGGAAGCGCTGGCGGCAATCGTCGAGCGACAATTCCTTGCCGAACAGGCCGCGCGCATGGCGGTCGGCGATCGCGGCTTCGGCCAGATAGGCGTGGACGGTCGTCGCGCCGACACCGATGAGCACCGCAAAGGCGTGGGTGTCGAGCACTTCGGCCGAACGGACGTTGATCGAGGCGTAGCTGCGCAGGCCCTTGCGGACGAGATGTGTGTGGACGGCGGCGGCGGCGAGAACCATCGCCATGCCGACGCGGTCTTCGCCGATGCTCTGATCGGTAAGGAACAACTCGCTCCGCCCGGCGCGCACCGCATCCTCGGCCTCGCGGCGGACGCGGGCGATGGCTTCGCGCAGGGTCGAGGCGTCGCCGCCGACCTTGAAGGTGCAATCGATGTCGGCGACCGCGTCGCCGAAATAGGCGCGCAGCCGGTCCCAATCGTCGCCGACGAGCACGGGGGAGTCGATCACCAATACGTGCGCGCTCTGGCCCTTGGCATCGAGGATGTTGCCGAGGTTGGCGAAGCGCGTTTTCAGGCTCATCACATGGCGTTCGCGCAGACTGTCGATCGGCGGGTTGGTGACCTGGCTGAAATTCTGGCGGAAGAATTGCGCGACGTGGCGCGGCTTGTCCGAGATGACGGCAAGCGGCGTGTCGTCGCCCATCGATCCGATGGCTTCCTTGGCATCCTCGACCATCGGGCTGAGGATCAGTTCCATATCTTCCATGGTCAGCCCGGCGGCGACCTGACGCTGGAGCAAGTCCTTGCGATCCCAGACCGGCAGGCTGGCCTTGCCGCCCTTGGGCAGGTCGGTCATGGTGCGGAAGCCCTTGACGCGCGCGCCATAATCCTGCGCGTTCGCGATCAGATCCTTGATCGCGCGGTCTTCATAGAGCGTACCTTCCTCCAGATCAACGGCGATCATCTGGCCGGGGCCAAGGCGGCCTTTCTTGCGGATGCTGGCTTCGGGGACCAGCACCATCCCGCTTTCGGACCCGACGATCAGCAGATTGTCGGCGGTCAGCGTGTAGCGCAGCGGACGCAGCGCGTTGCGGTCCATGCCCGCGACCGCCCAGCGGCCGTCGGTCATCGCGAGCGCGGCGGGACCGTCCCACGGCTCCATCACGCTGGCGAGATAGTTGTACATCGCGCGGTGGCTGTCGGGCGTGTCAACCTCGTGCGCCCAGGCTTCGGGGACGAGGATCAGCTTCGCCGTCGGCGCATCGCGACCGGCGCGGCACAGCGTTTCGAACACTGCGTCGAGCGCGGCGGTGTCGCTGGCACCCGCAGGGATCACCGGCTTGATGTCTTCCGAATGTTCACCGAAGGCGAGGCTCGCCATCTTGATCTCGTGGCTGCGCATCCAATTCTTGTTGCCGCGGATCGTATTGATTTCGCCATTGTGGGCGAGGCAGCGGAAGGGCTGCGCCAGCCACCATTGCGGGAAGGTGTTGGTCGAATAGCGCTGGTGGAAGATCGCGACCCGGCTTTCGAACAATTTGTTCGTCAGGTCAGGGAAGAAGTCGGCGAGGCTCTCTGCAAGGAACAGGCCCTTGTAGATGATCGACCGGCACGACAGGCTGCAGACATAAAAGTCCGCGATCTGCGCCGCGATGACCTTTTTCTCGATCCGGCGGCGGACGAGATAGAGCTGCTTTTCGAATTCAGCGAGCGACTGTTCGTCGGGCAGCGGGCCGGCGATCATGATCTGTTCGATCTCGGGGCGCGTGCGCTGCGCCTTGTCGCCGATCACCGATACATCGACCGGAACCTGGCGCCAGCCATAGATGGTAAAACCCGCGTCGATGATTTCGGCCTCGACGATCGTGCGGCATTCTTCCTGCGCGCCCAGATCGGTGCGCGGCAGGAAGACCATGCCGACCGCGAGGCGGTTCGGGCGCACCTTATGCCCCGAAGCCGCGATCGCATCGTCGAAGAAGCGCACCGGCAGATCGACATGGATGCCCGCGCCGTCACCCGTCTTGCCATCGGCATCGACCGCGCCGCGGTGCCACACCGCGCGGAGCGCCTCGATCGCTGCCTCGACGACGCGGCGCGATGCCTTGCCGTCGGTCGCCGCGATAAGCCCGACGCCGCAGGCATCGGATTCCATGTCGGGGCGATACATGCCTTCATTGGCGAGGCGTGCGTGCTCGGGGGTGGGGTAGTGGGTCATCATCTTTGTCCTGACGGGTTCTAATTCCCTATCGTCATCCCGGCCTTCACCAAGAGGACGGAAACTCTATTCTGGAAGTTTCTTGCGGGCGTTCTCGATGGCTTCTTCGGCGGCTTCCTGGGCTGCGAGTGAAGCATTGTCGGACGCCACTTCGAGTTCCTCGACACGCTTCAAGTCCGCGGCTGACCAGTTGCTGCGATCATAAGCCGGATTATCGGCGCCAGCCGCATCCGCCGCAGCCTTTGCCGCTGCGATCGCGTCGGCCTCATAGTCAGTGGTCACATCCGTAGCCGCGACGGCCGCATCCGCCGCGGCATCGACCGCAGTCGTGGCGTAATCGACATCGGTCGCGGCTTCGACCGCCACGGCGTCTTCGGCGGCGGTGTCGCTCCACAGATCGCGGTGATCCTTCAGAACCTTGACCTTGACCTTCATCAGCTTGGCCAGCTTTTTGAGCTCGGCTTCGCTGAGGTCGGCGAGGGCGCGGTCCTGGGGCAGGTCCTTCATATCGGCCTCGATCGTCGGGGCGCGGTCGATGAATTTGTTGACCAGCGGCGGTATCGCCTTGACCACCGCGAGCATGACTTCGGGGTCGGCCTGAAGCGCCATCCATTCCTGAGCATAGGCCTTGCCGGTCGGGGTCGCGAGGAAGCCGTTGAGATCGGTCAGCTGGCCGGCCGAAAATTTGCGGGCATAGGCCTTGGCGAGTCCGCCCTGCATCGGGCGTTCGACGTCGGCGAGTGCTTCGCTGATCAGCGGCTTGATGATCTTGGTGATCTGGTCTTCGCGGTCCTTGCGGTGCGGGTCGAACATGTCGGCAATCGCCGCTTTGCTCTTTTCATCGAGCTTCGCGATCTCGTCGCTTTCGACCCCGGTCTTGATCGAGATCATCAGGTCGGAGGTGCCGTCGAACTCTTTCATGAAGCGCGAGAACATCTTGCCGTAGAGATTGTCGATCATCCGTTCGAGGCTGCCCGGCGCGACGAGCGCGCGGGTCGTCTGCTCGGCGAGCGTCAGGCGCGCGGGTTCGATCGCGGGAAGGTCGCTGGTGTCGAAGATTTTTTCGACCATCGCGACGGCTTCGTCCATCTCCCGCTGCATCTTCGCCTTGGATTCGGCGGCGGTCGCTTCGCTGTCGGCATCGGTTGTGATGTCGACCGAGCCTTCGGGGCTGGCGATGATGGTGGGCTCGACGATCTCGGCCGACGGGGCTTCCTTGGCCGATTCCTTCGGGCTGGCCATCGCCTGCGCGCCGAGCGGGGCGAGGGCGATCGTGCCGGCGAGCAGCAGCGATTTGAATGTCGACATATGCATGGTCCTTCTCAAGATGGTCATGCGGCCCTCTTTTCGATTTTCACCTTGGCTTTCAACCATTTCGACATTTGTTCGCTGACGTCGCGGCCATCACGGATGCCCCATACGACCAGGCTGGCGCCGCGCACGATGTCGCCCGCGGCGAAAACGCCGGGCAGGCTGGTCATCATCGTCTGATGATCGACACGGAGCGTGCCCCAGCGGGTCACGCTGAGATCGGGCGAGCCGAACAGGTGCGGCAGTTCTTCGGGGTCGAAGCCCAATGCCTTGATCACCATGTCGGCGGGCAGGTCGAACTTGCGCTCCGGGTCGAGTTCGGGGCTGCGGCGGCCGCTGGCGTCGGGCGCGCCGAGGCGCATGCCGGCGACGGCGACCTCTTTGACAGTCTTGTCGGCGGTGAAGGCTTCGGGGGCCGAGAGCCAGACGAATTCGACGCCTTCTTCCTCGGCGTTGGAAACCTCGCGCTGCGAGCCCGGCATATTCTCGCGGTCGCGGCGATAGAGGCATTTCACCGACTTGGCGCCCTGTCGCACCGCGGTGCGAACGCAATCCATCGCGGTGTCGCCGCCGCCGATGACGACGACATGCTTGCCTTCGGCATTGAGCTGGCCGCTGTCGAACGCCGCGACTTCGTCGCCGAAGCTCTTGCGGTTCGATGCGATCAGATAGTCGAGCGCCGCGATGACACCTTCGGCCTGATTGCCGGGGACGTTGATTTCGCGCGCTTTGTAGACGCCGGTCGCGATCAGGATCGCGTCATGCTTCTGGCGCAGCTGGTCGAGCGTCGCGTCGCCGCCGACTTCGAAGCCCAGATGAAAATGGATGCCGCCCGCAGCGAGCCGGTCGATGCGGCGCATCACCACATCCTTCTCGAGCTTGAAGCCCGGGATGCCGTAGGTCAGCAGGCCGCCGGCGCGGTCGTGGCGGTCATAGACATGAACCTCATGTCCCTGGACGCGCATATATTCGGCGGCGGTGAGGCCCGCGGGGCCAGCGCCGATGATGCCGACCGACTGGCCGGTGTCGCGGCCCGGCTGGAGCGGTTCGACCCAGCCCTCGGCCCATGCGGTGTCGGTGATATATTTTTCGACGCTGCCGATCGTCACCGCGCCATGGCCCGAAAATTCGATGACGCAATTGCCCTCGCACAGACGGTCCTGCGGGCAGATGCGGCCGCAGATCTCGGGCATCGTCGAGGTCGCGTTGCTCAGTTCATAGGCCTCACGCAGCCGCCCTTCGGCGGTCAGGCGCAGCCAGTCGGGAATATGATTGTGGAGCGGGCAGTGCACCGAGCAATAGGGCACGCCGCACTGCGAACAGCGCGACGCCTGTTCATCGGCGTCGGGCGCGGCATAGCGTTCGGCGATTTCGTTGAAATCGCGCGCGCGTTCAGCGGCGGAGCGCTTGTCGGGATAGGATTGTTCGCGCCCGACAAACTGGAGCATGCGATCGGCAGCCATTCAAATTCCCCTTCGTTGCGGGGCAAATGCATGGGCGCAGGATCGCTGTCACGGAGGAAATGCGAGTTAGGGCAGCAATGCTGACCTTAAAGTGGTGCGCGGGAGAGGTTTAAAGTCTCCCGCGCAACTATCTTTCATTGTTGGTACCGGTTCGGACCTATCTCATTCCCAACCAGACGAGCGCTGCGACGCCGACGATGATTCGGTACCAGGCGAAGGGGGTGAAGCCGTAGCGCGTGACGACCGCCAGAAATGCCTTGATCACCGCCCATGCGACGATGAACGACACAAAGGCGCCGACGGCGATCAGGCTGAGGTCATTGGTGGTGATGGCGTCGCGATGCTTGAACAATTGCAGCACCGTCGCGCCGGTCAGCGTCGGCAGCGCGAGGAAGAAGCTGAACTCGGCCGCGGTCTTGCGATCGACGCCGAGCGACATCGCGCCGAGGATCGTCGCACCTGAGCGGCTCACGCCGGGGATCATCGCGATGCACTGGACAAGCCCGATCAGCATCGACTGGCGCGCCGACAGATTGGCGACCCCGCCGCTTTCCTTGGGCTTGGCGAAACGTTCGACGAGCAATATGGCAAAGCCGCCGATGATCAGCGCCCAGGCGACGATCACGGCATTTTCCAGCATCACCTCGATATAATCGCCCAAGGCGAGGCCGAGGATGACCGCGGGGAAAAAGGCGAGCAGCAGGTTGCGGACAAAGGCGATCGCGACGGGGTCCTTGCGGAAGAAGCCGGTGAACATGTCCCAGAACAGCTTCCGGTAAAGCACGACGATCGCAAGGATCGCGCCCGGCTGGATCGCGATGTTGAAGATCGCCCAGCGCGAGGCGTCATAGCCCAGAAGCTCGGTCGCGAGGATCAAATGCCCGGTCGATGAGACGGGCAGGAATTCGGTCAGCCCCTCGACGATGCCGAGGATGATCGCGGTCAGCCAGATACCCATCAGTGCGCGGTAATCTGCGCGAAGCGGCCGTGGCGGCGATATTGGACGAGCCAGGCGTCGGCAACGACGGCGAGCGCGGTCGGCGTGATGCCGAGCTGGACCAGCCCCGCCGCACCGTCGGCGACGACATTATCATTCTGCAGCATCAGCCACTGATCCTTGGTGATCGGTGCGCCGGGCATCCAGCCAAATCCGCGCGCGAGCGGCGAGGCGACGGCATCGGGGATGGGGACGAACAGGCGCTTGCGCCCCGTCGCATCGCCGATCCATTCGAGCAGTTCGGCCATGCTGAATTGCTGCGGCCCGCCAAGCTCGAACGTCTGGCCGGCTGCCGATGCATCGAGCGCCGCGACCACGGCATCGGCGACGTCGCCGACATAGACGGGCTGGAATTTCGTGTTCGGCGCGATCACCGGGACGACCGGTAACATGCGGATCAGGGCGGCGAAGCGATTGATGAACTGATCTTCGCGGCCAAAGATGATCGACGGCCGCAGGATCGCCGCGTCGGGGAAGGCCAAACGGACGGCGGTTTCGCCGACGCTCTTGCTTTGACCATAGTTTGACGGACTGTCGGCATCGGCACCGATCGCCGAGACATGGACGAGGGTGGGGATGCCGGCGGCGTTCACCGCCGCCGCGACATGGCCCGCACCATCGGCCTGGACCGCGAACATGTCGTCGAAGCTGCCGGCGAGGTTGATCACCGCATCAACGCCCGCGACGGCCCGCGCGACGCTGGCGGCGTCGCGGACATCGGCGGCGACGAACTGCGTCTGGCCCAGCCCGCCGAGCGGTTTGAGGAAAAGTGCCTTGCGCGGCTCGCGTTCGGCGAGGCGTACGCGCGCGCCGCGCGACAACAGCCGCTGCACGACATAGCGGCCCACGAAGCCGCTGCCGCCGAAGATGGTGATCAATTGTCCGTCGAGATTTCGCATCGCGTTCGCCTGTCGTCGATTCTTTCGCGGCGCAAGGGGCGCGCCGCCCGGCTCCCCATGCCGCGAAGCACCCGACAGGGCAAGGGGAGCGCTGCGATTCCAACGCGAAACCGTCGCTTTGCAATAAAATTTGCATGGATGGTTGCAGCGCGGTTGACAAGCATCGCACCCCGCAGCTAATCGCCCGCTCCTACCCCGTGCCCAGATGGCGGAATTGGTAGACGCACCAGCTTCAGGTGCTGGCGATCGCAAGGTCGTGGAGGTTCGAGTCCTCTTCTGGGCACCATTTACCCTTCTCAGGGCAATCGACAAAATCCCGGAAATCTGTTAGTTTTCCGTGGGTTTTGTTCCGAATTGTCCGAGGGTGTCTCACACAATCTCACCCCGAAACGGGCCATCAAAAAAGCCATAATGGCCCGTCTTTTTCGAAGTGAGTATTGCTCGATGGCCCGTTCGCCTCGAGCGTTGTGATTGGTGCCGGTCCTAACCCTTATAAAGGAGTTGAGCCGTGCCTCTTAGCGATGTTCAAATCCGGTCCCTCAAACCGCGGGATCGCGTCTACAAAATTTCCGACGCCAATAGCCTCTATCTGGAGGTGCACCCGACCGGTGCGCGGTTGTGGCGCTTCAAATATAGCTGGCATGGAAAGCAGAAGCGCATCGCGCTCGGCGCCTATCCCAATGTCGGCCTCGCCGAAGCAAGGCGCAAGCGCGACGAAACGAGGTTGCTGATCCATGAGGGCGTCGATCCGCTCGCGGATCGGAAACGGCAAAAGCTCGTCGGCAAGTTTAAAGCCTCGAACCGCTTCGGCGATCTTGCCGGGGAATATATCGAGATGGTCACCAAGGAGGGACGGAGCGAAGCGACGATCGAGAAGATGAAATGGCTTCTCGAAAAGCTGCGACCGATCGCGGATACGCCGGTCGCGGACCTGCAAGCTGTCGACATCTTCGCGGTGCTCAAGAAGATCGAGGCGCAGGGCCGCTTCGAGACGGCGCGCCGCTGCCGTTCCTTCGCGAGCCGGGTGTTTCGATACGCGGCGGCATCAGGGCGAGCAGACTCCGACCCGACGACGCTTCTGCGCGGCGCGTTGATCACACCGAAGGCCAAGCATCATGCGGCGCTACTCGAACCCGAAGAGGTTGGCGGCTTCCTTCGCGCGCTTGATGGCTATTCCGGTTATCCGATCACCGTGCTCGCCTGCAAAATCTTGCCGCACGTGATGGCGCGGCCCGGCGAGTTGCGGCTCGCGCGCTGGGCCGAGTTCGATCTTGAGAAGGCTGTCTGGACCGTCCCGCCGGAACGGATGAAGATGCGCAGGCCGCATTACGTTCCGCTGTCGTGGCAGGTGATCGCTCTGCTTGCGGAGCTTCGCCCCTATGTGGGGGGCGAGGATTATGTCTTTCCGGCCTTCCATACATGGAAGCGGCCGCTCAGCGAGAATACGATGAACGCTGCCTATCGTCGTATGGGCTATGGACCAAGGGAATTGACCGCTCACGGTTTCCGGGCGACCGCGTCGTCGTTGCTCAATCAGTGCGGAAAATGGAACCCCGACGCTATCGAGCGGTCGCTCGCGCACGCCGACGGCAACCAGATCCGCCGCATCTATAACCGGACGCCCTATTGGGATGAGCGGGTCCGGATGCATCAATGGTGGAGCGATTATCTCGACGCGCTTCGCAGTGGTGATGACGCAGCCATCGAAGCGATTCTGGTAACCTAGACCGCAGCAAACTGAGCGCGGCCTCAGATGAGCGCGCACTGGCGGCGGCAGGCACCGCCAGAGTTCGCGCGTTGGCACGGTTGGCCGCGCTGCGCTCTTGTCTCGCTTCTTGGCGCGGCGGCGGCTGGCCCACATGCCCATGCTGGCAAGCGCAAGGGCGGGCGTATCTATGTCGAGGTTCGCGACAGCGGCGAGGTGACCTTCCATGAAGGGTTCGTCACCGCCAAGGAAGCCGCGCGGATTTCGCGGGGCGGCGGCGAGGGCGATGCCGTCATTGAGAAACCATCGCGTCCCGAAGTGTCGGGTCCGCTCAATGTCTATATCGATCTTCACCGCCACGCGGCGGTGCGGGCCGACCTTGCCAGTCACGGCGGCGTCGCGTTGCGGGCGATGCTCGCGCATGTGATCGCGGGCGCTGATCTCTGGCGCGTCGATGTCGAGGCGCAGCGCGCACCAAAGGAAGATATTGCCGAGAGCGTGGAAACCTCGTCCGCAGAGGCCGCGTTCGACCTCAAGCGCCGCGCGGTGCTTGCCGTGCTCGGTTTTGACGAAGAAGCGCCGACTGTTACCGGAAAGGGCTTTCACCGCCCCCCTTTTGCTCCCTTGTTCGCGCGGCTTCTCGAATTGCCCGATCCGGTGGTGATGGAGATTGTTGCGATCGTCATGGGCGAAACCTTGAAGGCAGGAAGCGAAGCGGTGGAAATGATCGGCTTCCATCTTGGCACCGACATGCCACGTCACTGGACGGCGGACGCGGCCTTCTTCGACCAGCTGCGCGACCGCGAAGTCCTTCTCGCCATCGTCAGCGAGGTTGCGGGTGCAGACGCCGCAGCGGGCAACAAGGATGCGAAGGGGAAGGCACTCAAGGCGATCATCTCCGATTGCCTTGCGGGCGAGAATGGCCGGGCGAAGACCCAGCCTTGGGTGCCGCTATGGATGGCGTTCCCGCCGTCGGCCTATACCGCACGGGGCGGCGTTGGCAGTGTCACGGCAGATGCGCGCGTGGGTGCGGAACTTGCCGCGAGCATCGATGCTGAAGGGCAGGGCAGGGAGGAGCCTCCTCTCGCGGCCTGACCATTGGGGCGGGCGGCTAAGTGTCGCCCGCCCATTGTCTTTCTGACCGGCATTTTTGCCGCGCCGTCCCTGCGGGCCGGCGCGGCGTTTTCGTTTTGGCGCGCCGCTGCCGCAAGCGGCAACGGCGCGCGAAGGGGAAAGGTAAAAAGGCGGCGCGAAAACTCGCGCCGCCCTCAACGATGCCTGCATTGCAGAATATCGCCCCCACCACCGAACGGTCCCCTGGGTCGCAATCAGGGAGCGTCCGGTGAAAGATCATGTTGCGGTGCGTATGGCCCCTGCCGGTCGGGCCGAATTGTATGAACGCGCCAAATCGACGGGAGCGAAGGGCAGCTAATCGCATTTCTCGAAATGACGGCGACGCGAGCGGTTCTTGCTGCTCCGTCGCTAGACGGACCTTGTCGAAGTGCCGGCGAGACGAACCGCTGGCGGCAATTGACCCATGGCGCAATGGATCGAGCGTCCCACTTCCGCCATTTTTCGCCCTCGTTGCCTCTGATCCGATCCTGCTGTTCCCGCTCTCCATGGAGCCGAAGACCATCCCCGGCGACGGGCGATATGACCTGGATCGGCGCGGCGCCCGCGTAACCATCGGCGGCGCGATTATGTCCCCGCCTGCTGCGCAGGCTCCTCGCGGCCGCTTCGCTGCAAATAATCGCGCCGCCTCAAGTCCTCCGCTGCGCTGCGGCCCTTCGGGTGCGCGGGGCGCCTCAGGCGCCGGTCCCTGGTCCGCCCATGCCGCGGGGATGGTCCTTGAGGCGAATATCAGGTAGAGTAGGCGCGAAGCGCCGTGCCACCTCGCGGTGGCCGGTTTCTTCGCGCCTCTCGCCGAACCGGACGTGCGAGTTTCCCTGCATCCGGCTCTCCATGCACGGCCGAGGCCGTGGGTGGCCC
>NZ_NISJ01000014.1 GCF_002205635.1 Sphingopyxis witflariensis
TTCGGCAAACTCAAACAGCAACGACGCATCGCAACCCGCTATGACAAAACCCTGCTCTCGTTCGAGAGCTTCCTCAACCTCGCCGCTACGCGCCTATGGCTGAAGTCTTTTGTCAACACGGCCTAGTCTAACGTGCCAAAAAATAGATTATCGCGAGTAGCATCGCCAGCGCTGTCGTCGCGCGTTCAAGGGGAAGTCGGGCGGTAGGCGCTTCAGGTCCGAAACTTGAAATTCCGCCCCCATTTTTCCGAACCATTTCTTCGCGGTGAATTTGTGCGAGAACGATACCGGAATCCCCATTGGCTTCCAAAGGACCGGGCGATCCATAGAGCAATGGGACGTCAGTCAGGAGGTCTCTATTCAAACCTCTTGCTGCTTCGCCGCGCTGCTTCAGATTCCTGGCGAACTCCGTCGCGTCGTCCAAGGCAGGCCGGTGGCTTGGATCGTCTGTAAATATTCTAGCTTTGGCTCGCTCGCTAAACTCCTGTTCGTTCGCCACATCACTTCCCTTCAAGTTTGTGCTTTCAGTAAAGATAGCGCTGGATAGTAAACGAGAAGTTCTGCGCGCAAGCAATGAAGCTGCTCGAGTTTATTGGTCTGCACGCATGCCTACCTAACATGAAGCAGACTGTCCGCTTCCCACCCCTAAGCGGATGTCCGTCCACCTTTCACGTCGCGACGCTGAAGATAGCTTTTTTCGGCCTCGCCCATATAGTCGCGCGTCAGCGGCAGCGCGTGGCGGCTGCGCGCGAACTGGATCTGGTAATTGCCCATGCCGCCGCTTTCGAACGCCGCGGTCGCCCCGGCGAGGTAGAAGGTCCACATGCGGAAAAAGCGCGCGCCCATCATCGCGACGATCTCGCCCTCATGCGCGACCGTCCGCACATACCATTGGCGCAGCGTCAGCGCATAGTGGAGCCGCAGCGTCTCGACATCGGTGGCGATCAGGCGGCTTTTCTCGCTCGCCGCCAGCGTTTCGCTGAGCGCCGGGATATAGCCGCCCGGGAAGATATATTTGCGCGTGAAGGCATCGGTTGCACCGGGTCCGCCGAAGCGGCCGATGGTATGGAGCAGCATCACACCGTCGGCGGTCATCAGATTGGCGGCGGCGCGGAAGAAAGTTTCGAAATTGGCGGCCCCGACATGCTCGAACATGCCGACCGAGACGATACGGTCGAACCGTCCGGGTTCGCGCTCGGCAAGGTCGCGATAGTCGATGAGTTCGAAGCGCACGCGGTCGGCCACCCCGGCGTCCTTTGCGCGCTGCCGCGCGAGCGCGAGCTGTTCTTCGGAAAGGGTAATGCCCAGCACCTCGACCTGTTCGAGCTTCGCCAGCGTGATCGCCATACCGCCCCAGCCGCAGCCGATATCGAGTATCCGTTGCCCCGGTTTCAGCGCCAGCTTGGCGGCGATGTGAGCCTTCTTGGCCACCTGCGCTTCGTCGAGCGTCATGTCCGGCCGCGACCAGTAAGCGCAGCTATATTGCATGTCCTCATCGAGGAAGAGGCGGTAGAGGTCGTTGCCGGTGTCATAATGGTGCGCGACATTGGCGCGCGACTGACGGCGGCGATTGATCGAGTTCAGCCGCGTTTTAATCCCGTCGAACCATTCGCCGACGCGCGTTTTATCCTTGAGCTTCTCGCCGCGATCCCAGGGCGTGTTCATGCGGATCAGGCCGATGAAATCCATGATGTCACCGTCGACCAGTTCCAGATCGCCGTCCATGAAGGCCTCCGCCGCGCCGAGCCGCGGGTCGAGAATGATGCGGCGCATCGCGGCCTTGTGGGCAAAGCGGATGGTGATGTCGGGATAGCCGGGCGCGGATTGCCCGAAGATTTCCGTCGTCCCATCGGGCGCAACGACGGTCAGTCGGCCTTGTCGGACAATTCGGGATAGAAACGGGCGCAATATCGACATGGGAGCAATCTCACAACAGTTCGGGCGCGAGAAGGTTGCGTTCAGATGCCCGCATACCATTCATAATCAACACGATCTTCCCAATATCCGCCCTTGCCTGAACCGATACTGTCAAGGCTAGCGACGACCTCGATCCCGGTCAGATATTTGGCGTGTTTATATCCCAACTGCCGCTCGATGCGCAGCCGCAGCGGCGCGCCGTTTGCGATCGGCAAGACTTGGCCGTTGAGCGCCCAGGCGAGGATTGTTTGCGGGTGCAGCGCGTCGACAAGGTCGCAGCTTTCGTAATAATTGGCGTCACCGATACGGTCGGCGCAGCGGAAGACGATGAAACGCGCACGATCCCTGAGCCCTGCCGCTGCGAGCAGATGGCTCAGCTGCACCCCCGTCCATTCGCCGATCGCGCTCCATCCCTCGACGCAATCGTGACGGGTGATCTGGGTCCGCTGCGGCATCGCGCGAATATCGGCGAGCGACAGCGACAGCGGCGTGTTCACCAGCTCCGACACCGTAACGCGCCAATCGGCAAATCCCCGCGCGGCGTGCGCAGCATAAGCTGCGCCCTCGGGCAGCCGCGTGCCGTTGGGACGGAATGTCGGCGACAGATCGGCGCGGGTGAATTCGCGCGCGAGGGCATTGCGATCGGTCAGCGCGCGCTGGCTATGCTGGTGCATCACCTCGCCCATCGACAGGATTTTGCGCACCACCGGCGCGTCGTTGATCGCGTCGCAGCCCGAAAGCAGCGGCAGCGCGGCGAAACCCGCGGCGCGCGCGATCAACTGGCGGCGCGGAAGGATGAATTCGCTCATGCGCCCTCGCCCCGATCGGGCCGCAGGCGGAACCAGCCCGTGATCATCGAGCGTATCTCGTTCACCGGCCCCGCGAGCAGCACCATGACGATATGGACGAGGAAGAAGGCGACGAGGCCGAAGGCGATAATGAAATGGATCGAACGCGCCGACTGGCGCCCGCCGAACAGATCGAGCAACCACGGCGCGGTGGCGTTGAACCCCGGCGACATGGTGAGCCCGGTTGCGATCATCAGCGGCAGCATGATAAAGATGACCGATATATAGCTGAATTTCTGGAGAATATTATAGCGCGCTGCGGCCTCGCCGGTCGGGAAGCGCAGCCGGGCATGATCCTTGATGTCGCGCCAGATATGCCGCGGCGACCATTCCGCGCGGCGGAGGTGCAAATCCTTGCGCAAATGGCCCCCGAAGACGGTCCACAGCATGTAGAGCGTCAGCCCGATCGACAGCACCCAGGCGAAGAACAAATGCCAGCGCCGCCCATCGGCGAGATTATAGCTGGTCGGGATCGTCGCCCAGCCGGGAAAGGCCCATGTCTGCTCCTCCCCCGTCGCGTCGGTCCAGCGGCCGAGCACGCCGGTCGTCTCGACCCGCCACTCGCCAACGCGCAAATAGCCGGTTTTCGGCGTCGCCCCGATCGCCAGCCACGCCGGGTCGGCATTCGCGCCATATTCGCCCCAATAGAGGCGCGGATGGGCGTTGAAGATCATCAACCCGCTCATCAGCAGGATCAGCAGGGTAACGGCATTGACCCAATGCCAGATGCGGGTGGGCAGTCGGTGGCGATAGACGCGCACCGGCGGCGCAGCTTCGGAAGGAACGACGGGGGCATCCGGCGCGGCCAACATCCCCATTCGCTCCTTCCCTTGATTCGCTACGCGACCGCCTGCGCGCCAAACGCCTCGCGATACTGGTTGCGCAACGAGACCTTGTCGATCTTTTCGCTACCGAGTTTCGGCAAGGCGTCGTTCGACATCCAGATTTGCGCCGGCACCTTATAGGGCGCCAGACGCTGACCTAGGAAGGCACACATCGCATCGGCGTCGACCGTGCTGCCCGGCTTCATCCAGATCACCGCGCCGACGATTTCGCCGAGGCGCTCGTCGGGCAGGCCGAACACCGCGCACTCATTCGCCTCGGGATGCTCGTAGATCGCGGCTTCGACTTCCTGACAGCTGATATTTTCGCCGCCGCGGATGATGATGTCCTTCTTGCGGTCGACGATGAAGAGATAGCCGTCCTCGTCGAGATAGCCGAGGTCGCCCGAACGGAAATAGCCATTGTCGAAGAAGGCCGCCTTTGTCGCCGCTTCATTGTTCCAATAGCCCTCGAAATTGGCGACCGAACGGATGCACACTTCGCCGACCTGACCTTGCGCCAGTTCATTGCCATTGTCGTCGAGGATCGCGAGATCGACGAGCGGCTTCGACGCCGGCCCCGTCGACAGCGGTTTGTCGATGTAATTTTCGTTGAGATTGCCGCAGCCAACGGCGTTGGTTTCGGTAAGGCCATAGCCGAGCAGCGGCTTGCCGCCGTCCATCCCCTCGGCAAGGCGCTTCACATGCTCGGGCGGGCGCGGGGCGCCGCCGGCCGCATAGCTTTTGCACGTCGACAGATCATATTTCGAGCGGTTCGGATGGACGAGAATCTCGTAGCTCATCAGCGGCACGCCGACGAAATAATTGCATTGCTCGTCCTGGATCAGCCGCATCGCCTCCTCGGCGTTCCACTTCGGCATCAGCACCAGTTTGCGGCCGAGCGCGAGGCTCTGCATGAACACCGGAATTTCGGCGGTGACGTGGAAGAGCGGAGTGCAAACCAGCGTCGCAGGCTGAATGTCCGACATCTGGCCGTCCTGCGTCAGCAGAACAACGATGCCCGCGGTCTGGGCGACATAATTGAAGATCGCCTGCACCACCGCTTCATGCCGCGAATAGGCGCCCTTCGACTGGCCGGTCGAGCCCGAGGTGAAGAGGATGGTCGCCAGATCCTGTCCCGTCAGCGTCGGCAACACCGTGTCGGCGCTCCCGCCCGCGCTGGTGATCGGAGCGATCGCCTCGGCAAGGGGTTTGCTGATATCGAGCGTAATCACTTTAGCGCCATGCGTCGCTTCGGCCAGACGCACCGCGCGCTGCGGATCGGCGATGACGAGCTTGGCTTCGCTATCCTCGATCCCCGCGGCAAGCTCGGCGCCCTGCCACCAGCCGTTGAGCAGGGTCGCGCAGCCGCCCGCGATCAGCACGCCCAAATAGGTCACGCACCAGGCATTGGCGTTGCGCATCGCGATCGCGACGCGGTCGCCGCGCTGGACGCCGTGGCCGTCGATCAGCCCGGCCGCGACCTGACGCGCCGCCAAATAGACCTGCTTGAAGCTCAGCCGCTCGTCGCCCTCGACGAGGAAGGTCGCGTCGCCATGCTGCATCGCGAAAAAGGCGACATAATCGGCCAGATTGGTCGGCGCATTGGTGATGAACGGCAGCTGCCGGCCAAAGCGTTCGACGGACCCGATCTGGATCGGCCCACCGGGGCCGGTGATCAGATTAAAGGCAGCTTCCAGGCGCAGATCGAGCGCGGATGGCATGGGGTATCTCTCCTCTTGGTCTCGATGCACTTACCCCTTATGGGGAAGGCCTATCCTGGGGAAGGTCTCGAGAACTTATGTTTCTTTTTGCAACTCTAACCGAAGCAACGCAATATGTGAACTTCCATGATCTGATGGGAGAGAATAGCGAAATCGCGTTCAGCGTCTTCGGTTTGCCCATCCGCTGGTACGCGCTCGCCTATCTCGCCGGCATCTTCCTCGGTTACTGGTATCTGCTCAAGCTGATCGCCCAGCCCGGCGCCCCGATGGCGCGCCGCCACGCCGACGATCTGATCTTCTATGCCATGCTCGGCATCATCATCGGCGGACGGCTTGGCTATGTGCTTTTCTATAATCTCGGCGCCTATCTGGACGACCCGATCGGCATCTTCCGTCTGTGGGACGGCGGCATGTCGCTGCACGGCGGGACGATCGGCGTGCTGATCGCGATCTGGTATATGGCGAAGAAGGACAAGCTCAGCTTCCTGCGTTTTTGCGACTATGTCGCCTGCGTCGTTCCCTTTGGCCTGTTCCTCGGTCGCCTCGCCAATTTCGTGAATGGCGAATTGTGGGGCCGCGCGACGACCGTTCCCTGGGCGATCATCTTTCCGGGCAGCGGCACGATGGACCCGCGCCACCCGAGCCAGCTTTACGAAGCGGGGCTCGAAGGCCTGCTGATGATGGCCATCCTCGCCTTTTTCTTCTGGCGCACCGATGCGCGTTACAAGCCCGGTTTCCTGTTCGGAATGGCGGCGATCATCTATGGCCTCAGCCGCTTCGCGGTCGAGTTTGTGCGCGAACCCGACGTCCAGCTTGGCACCCTGTCGTGGGGGCTGACGATGGGCCAGACGCTGACCGTGCCGATGATCCTGATCGGCGTGTGGCTCGTCGCCACCGCCAAGGGCCGCCGCCAGCGCGTCGAGCCCGTCGCGGGAATCGACAGCATTGCCTGACGGCCCACCAAGCCCCGAGCAGATTATCAGGGATATCGCCGCCGCACGCGCCATGACCGTCGCCGATTATATGGCGGCGGCCAACGCGCATTATTATGCAACGCGCGATCCGCTGGGTGCCGCAGGCGATTTCACCACCGCGCCCGAGATCAGCCAGATGTTCGGCGAAATGGTCGGCATATGGATCGCCGACCTATGGCTGCGCGCGGGAAGCCCCGCCTTTCGCTATGCCGAGCTTGGCCCCGGACGCGGCACGCTCGCCGCCGATGCGCTGCGCGCGATGGCGCGCTTCGGCTGCACGCCGTTGGGGGTCCATCTGGTCGAAACCAGCCCGACGCTGCGCGCGGCGCAACTGGCGCGGCTGCCGACGGCGCAGCATCATGACCATGTCGCCGACCTTCCCCACACCGACGCGGCGATCATCGTCGCCAATGAATTTTTCGACGCGCTGCCGATCCACCAATATGTGAAGACTGCAGACGGCTGGCGCGAGCGGGTGGTGAGACAGCGAGACGGAAAGCTGGTGCCCCTTCCCGGCGACCTTCCGGCCGACGATGCCGTCCCCGCCGCACTGCGCCAGCGGAGCGAGGGCGCGATCGTCGAAACCGCCCCCATCAGCGCCGCGATCATGCAGGAATGTGCCTTTCGCATCGCGCGTCAGGGCGGCGCGATGCTGACAATCGACTATGGTTATCGCGGCCCCGCCGCGGGCGACACTTTGCAGGCGGTCAAGGCGCACGCCTTCGCCGATCCGTTCGTCGATCCGGGCGAGGTTGACCTGACCGCCCATGTCGACTTCACCGCGCTCGCCAACGCCGCGAAGCGCGCCGGGGTCCGCATCATGGGCCCTGTGGGCCAAGGGGCGTGGCTGCAAGCCCTTGGCATCGACGCGCGGGCGCAGGCGCTGGCCCGCGCCGCGCCCGGTCGTGCCGACGAACTGGCGGCGCAACGCGACCGGCTGGTGAAGCCCGACGCGATGGGCGAATTGTTCAAGGTCATGGCCATCCACGCGCCGGGCTGGCCCCACCCCGAAGGATTTGGCGCGACTGGAAAGGCAGCATGACGAATTTGATTCTGGCCCGCGACGAAGATGCCGAGGCTCTGAGCCGCTTCGCGACCGAGGCCTTCAAACGCACCTTCGGCCATATTTATGACCCCGCCGATCTGGCGACCTTCCTGACCGACTGGAATCCACCCGAACGCATCCGCGCCCAGCTGGCCGATCCCGACTGGACGATCGCGCTGGCCCGCGGCGAGGACGGCGAAATTGCGGGTTTCGTTAAAATGGGGCCGATCGATTTCAACCTTCCCGCGGGCCAGCCGGGCAACGATGCGACCGAGCTCCACCAGCTTTATGTCGGCGAGGCCGCGAAGGGCACCGGCATCGCCGCGGCGCTGATGGAATGGGGGATTGCGTGGGCGCGCGAGCGCGCGTCGATCCTCTACCTCTCGGTCTTCACCGAAAACCCGCGCGCGCAGGCCTTTTATCGCCGCTATGGCTTCGTCGATGTCGGCCGCAACCCGTTTCGCGTCGGCAATCATATCGACGAGGACCGGATATGGAGACTCGACCTGTGACAGTCCCTTTCGCCACCGCACCGTCGTTGGGCGACATCGCGCATGGCTTTTTCGGACGCCGCGGCGGGGTGTCGACCGGCGAGCTCGCCTCGCTCAACTGCGGACTGGGATCGAACGACGATCCCGCGCTGATCGCCGAGAACCGGCGGCGTGTGACCGATGCGGTGCTGCCCGGTGCAACGCTGACCGGCCTCTATCAGGTCCATGGCAACCGCTGCCTTATCGTCGACGGTGACAGCGATCTGGCCGCGCGGCCCGAGGCCGATGCGCTCGCGACGCGAACCCCCGGCATTTTGCTCGGTATCCTGACCGCCGACTGTGTGCCGGTGCTGTTCGCCGATCCCGAAGCAGGCGTCGTGGGCGCGGCCCACGCTGGATGGAAAGGCGCGCTGGCAGGCGTCACCGACGCGACGATCGCCGCGATGGAAAGCCTCGGCGCCACCCGCGCCAACATCGCGGTCGCGATCGGACCGTGCATCGCGCGTGCTTCCTACGAGGTCGACGAGAATTTCGTGGAGCGTTTCACCGCCGACGATCCCGCCAACGAGCATTTCTTCGCCGCGGGACGACCGGGCCATGCGATGTTCGACATCGCCGCCTATGTCGCCGCGCGCGTCGCGGCGGCGGGGGTGCGGCGAATTGCCATCGGCGGGCAGGACACCTATGTCGAGGCCGAGGATTATTTCAGCTATCGCCGCGCGTGCCATAAAAATGAAAACAGCTATGGCCGCCAATTGTCGGTGATCGGCCTGAAATAGCGACGGACGAACAACGACATATAAGGGGGACGGATGACACAAACGCGCCTGTGGGGGCTCGGCGGCGGCCTCGCCGTCTTTATCGCGATGCTGATGCTTCCGGCCCCGGCGGGTATGGAAACCACCGCCTGGCACGTCGCCGCGATGACGGTGCTGATGGCGATCTGGTGGATGACCGAGGCGCTGCCGCTGACCGTCACCGCGCTCCTGCCCTTCCTGCTCGTCCCGGCCTTCGGGGTGATGGACGCCAATGCCATCGCCAAGGAATATTATTCGCCGATCCTGTTCCTGATCCTCGGCGGTGCCTTTCTCGCGCTCGCGATCGAGCGCGTCGGGCTGCACCGGCGGCTCGCGCTGGCACTGCTCAAACGCGCGGCTCCGACCGGGACCGGATTGCTCTTCGCGTTCATGGCAGCGACCGCGCTGCTCAGCATGTTCATATCGAACACTTCGACCACGCTGATCATGATCCCGATCGCGCTCGCGGTCGTCCGCGCCGGCGGGATTGGCGAAGGCGAGACGAACGGCTTTGCCGGCGCGGTGATGATGGGCATCGCCTTCGCCGCGTCGCTCGGCGGGCTCGGCACGCTGGTCGGCAGCCCGACCAACGCGATCGCAGCGGCCCTCATCGAAAAGTCGCTGGGTCTGCGCATTTCCTTCCTCGACTGGGCGATCTATGGCGTCCCCATCGTGCTGCTTTCCATCCCGATCGCGATGGTCATCATCGCGCGAGTCCAGCGGCTCGCCGACCATCCCTTCGACGGCCGGAAAGCCGCCGCCGCGCTCGGTAATCAGGCGATCTGGTCGACCGCCGAGCGCCGCGTCGTCCCCGTCTTCCTGCTCGTCCTCACCGCCTGGATCGCGCAGCCTTGGCTCGAGCCCTATCTGCCCAAGGGGGCTCTGACCGACGGCACCATCGCCGTCGCCGGAAGCCTGCTGCTCTTCGTCCTGCCCGACGGCACCGGCCGGCCTTTGCTCGTCTGGAAAGAGGCCGACCGCGCGCCATGGGGCGTGATCATGATGTTCGGCGGCGGCCTTGCGCTCGCCGCCGCGATCACCGCCAGCGGGCTGGCCGCATGGCTCGGTGCGGTGCTCGCGCCGCTCGGCAGCATCCCCACGATCCTGCTCGCGGCGATCATCGTCGCGCTGACGATCCTGGTCACCGAATTCGCCAGCAATGTCGCGACCGCAAGCGGGATCATGCCCGTACTCGCGGCACTGATCGCGACGACCGGCGTCGATCCGGTCCTGCTCGCCCTGCCCGTCGCGATGGCGGCAAGCTGGGGCTTCATGCTGCCGTCGGGGACCGGACCCAATGCGCTCGCCTGGGCGACCGACCATATCGCGCTGCCGCGCATATTGAAGGCGGGCCTCGCGCTCGACATCATCGGCGTGCCTTTGCTGATCGGGGTGATCTGGGCGATCGCAATGCTGGGGTGACCCCGGGGCAAAAGGTCGCTAGTTTCCGTTGAAACCATTTTATCGGAGTTACCCCATGCCCCCCATCGACAATAGCGACCTGACCGGCACCACTTCGCGCCGCAAGCCGAAGAAGGACGTCACCGAAATCGGCGGCCATCCGCTGTCGCCGTCGACGCTGATGATGGGCTATGGCTATGACCCGATGCTGTCCGAAGGATCGCTCAAGCCGCCGATCTTCCTGACCTCGACCTTCGCCTTCGAAAGCGCGGCGGCGGGCAAACGCCATTTCGAAGGCATCACCGGCAAGCGCCCCGGCGGCGCCGACGGCCTCGTCTATTCGCGCTTCAACGGCCCGAATCAGGAAATCCTCGAGGCCCGCCTCGGCGTATGGGAAAAGGCCGAGGATGCGCTGGTCTTTTCCAGCGGCATGTCGGCGATCGCGACGCTGCTGCTCGCCCATGTCAGCATGAACGACGTGATCGTCCATTCGGGTCCGCTCTATGCCGCGACCGAAACGCTGATCGCGCGCATCCTGTCGCGTTTCGGCGCCACCTATGTCGACTTCCCCGCCGAAGCATCGCGCGCCGAGATGGATGCGATTCTGGAACGCGCAAAGGAAATGGCGGCGGCGCAGGGCGGGAAGGTCGCGATGGTCTATCTCGAAAGCCCGGCAAACCCTACCAACGCGCTCGTCGATGTCGAGGCGATGCGCGCCGCAGTGACCGCCGCCTTTCCCGAAGGCGCACAGCCGCCGATCGCGATCGACAATACCTTCCTCGGCCCGCTCTGGTCGAAACCGCTCGCGCATGGCGCCGACATCGTCCTCTATAGCCTGACCAAATATGCCGGCGGCCACAGCGATCTGGTCGCGGGCGGCGTGCTGGGGTCAAAGCATTGGCTCGGCCCCATTCGCATGATGCGCAACACGATCGGCACGATCTGCGACCCGCACACCGCGTGGATGCTGCTGCGCAGCCTCGAAACCGTCGAGCTGCGGATGAGCCGTGCGGGTGAAAATGCCGAAAAGGTCTGCGCTTACCTGCGTGATCATCCCAAGGTCGATGGGCTCGGCTATCTCGGCTTCCTGAAAGACGGGTCGCAAAAGGATATTTTCGACCGCCACTGCACCGGTGCCGGATCGACCTTTTCGCTGTTCATCAAGGGCGGCGAGGAAGAGAGTTTCCGCTTCCTCGACGCGCTGAAGATCGCCAAACTCGCGGTCAGCCTCGGCGGCACCGAAACCCTCGCCAGCCACCCGGCCGCGATGACGCATTTGTCGGTTCCCGACGCGCGCAAAAAGGCAATGGGAATCACCGACAATCTGGTGCGCATCTCGATCGGGATCGAAGATGCGAACGACCTGATCGCCGATTTCGAACAGGCGCTGACGGCGGTTTGAGCTTGCTCCCCCTCCCGCTTGCGGGAGGGGCCTTACTTTCGCGCGCGCCAGTCGACGACTTGCCACCCCATGCGTGGCGCCAGCCGCTTGAGCTTTCGCGACGGCGTCGTCGCCACCGCCTCGTCGGCGAAGCGCAGCATCGGGTGATCGGACACATGGTCCGAATAAGCCCGGATATGGGCGCCATCGCGGGTGATCGCGTTCGCGGCCAGCCAGTCGGCGATCCGCGCGAACTTCGCCTCGCCATAGCAATTGTCGCCCGCCAGCCGGGCATGGATATGGTCGGCGCCGTCGGGCTCGTCGAGCCGCGTCGCGAGCACGTCATCGATGCCCAGCCGCCGCGCAATCGCGTCGACATAAAGATGAAAGGATGCGGTCGCGAGCAACAGGCGATATCCGGCCTCACGATCGGCCGCGATCTGTTCGAGCGCGGCGGGATGTAGCCCGCCAGCGACCACCTTGTCGGCATAGCTTTCCGCGAGCGGCAGGATTTCGGCGCGCGCAAAGCGCTTGCCGACGAGCAGGCGCAGGTTGATCGCCTTCAATCGCGAACGGTCGATCAGGCGGAGCGAGTAAGCCGCCCCGGCGATTCCGACGAGCGGCAACAGCAGCAGTCGCCACTGCTGACGCCGGCGCGCCACATGGATCAAAAAACCGCTGTAGGTCCCCGCGCGGGTGATCGTGCGGTCCATATCGTACATGGCAACGCGGTGGGCGTAGTCGGGGGTCGGCGGCACTTCCATCCCCCGCTCATAGGGCCGCGCCGCCCGGCGGCCAAGGGGCGGGATTCACTTGCCGTTCCAGGGCAAATCCTCCAATGTCCTCCGCACGATGGTGGCCAGTGCGGATTTCGAACATAGCGAGGGTGCCAGTGGCGCCGAGGTCCGGTTTTCGGGTCGGCTGACGCTCGCGCGCCTAGGCGATGTGCCCACACGGCTTGGCGAGCTTGGCCCCATTTCAACGCTCGACCTGTCGTCCATCGACCGAATCGACACCGTCGGCGCGTGGATCGTAACGCGCACGGTCAACGAACATGGCGCCAAGGTCATCGGTGCGAGCGACGAGGCACGCCGCCTGCTCGACGCCCTTGCGAGCGACAAGAGCGAATATCGCGTCCACAACGACCGCCGCCCGGCATGGCTCCGCATGCTCGATCAAATCGGCACCGCCAGCCGTTCGATCTGGCACGAACTGCTGGGCATCGTCGATTTTTTCGGCGCGATGATCATCGCGCTCGGCATCCAGATTCGCGCGCGCCGCCGTCTGCGCTGGAACGCCATCGTCACCCGTTTCCAGACCGTCGGCCTCGACGCCCTGCCGATCATCGGCCTGATGAGCTTCCTGATCGGCATCGTCATCGCGCAGCAGGGCGCGGTACAGTTGCGGCAGTTCGGGCTGGAGGTGTTCACGATCAACCTCGTCGGCCGCGCCTCGATCCGCGAACTGGGTCTGCTCATGACCGCGATCATGGTCGCGGGCCGGTCGGGGTCGGCCTTTGCCGCGCAGATCGGCACGATGAAGCTGACCGAAGAGATTGACGCGATGCGGACGATCGGCGTGTCACCGATGGAAGCGATTGTGCTGCCCCGCGTCGCGGCGGCGACGATCACCATGCCGCTGCTCGGCTTTTACGCCAGCATTTGTGCGATCATGGGCGGCGGCGCCTTTGTCTGGGTCGGGCTCGATATGCCGCCGCTGACCTATATCCAGCGGCTGCGCGAAATCATCCCGATGACCGATTTCTGGATCATGCTGATCAAGGCACCCGTGTTCGGCCTGCTGATCGGCGTCACCGGTTGTTACGAAGGGATGCAGGTGCGCCAGAACGCCGAGGAAGTCGGCAAACGCACGACGTCGGCCGTGGTCGCCGCGATCTTCCTCGTCATCGTCCTCGACGCGATGTTCGCCGTCTTCTTCTCGTCGATCGGGTGGAATTGATGAGCGACGAGACCCGGGCCGAGATTCAGGAAGAGCTGGCGGCCGCCGACGCCGTGCGCCCCGAAAAGTTCGACTATGCGATCCGTATTCGCGGGCTGCGCAACCAGTTCGGCGAAGCGGTGATCCACGAGGGGCTCGACCTCGACGTCCGCTCGGGCGAAATATTGGGCGTCGTCGGCGGATCGGGGACCGGAAAATCGGTACTGATGCGTTCGATCGTCGGGCTGCAAACCCCGGCGGCGGGCGAGATCGAGGTCTATGGAAAGACGCTCGACACCATCGCCAATGAAGAAGAATCGCGCGACCTGCGCCGCCGTTGGGGCGTGATGTTTCAGGGCGGCGCGCTCTTCTCGACGCTGAGCGTCGCCGAGAATATTCAGGTCCCGCTGCGCGAATATTATCCGCGGCTCGACCAGCAGCTTCTCGACGAAATCGCCGCCTATAAGGTTGCGATGGTCGGCCTTCCCCCCGACGCCGGTCCCAAATTTCCCGCCGAACTGTCGGGCGGTATGGTCAAGCGCGCCGGGCTCGCCCGCGCGCTCGCGCTCGACCCCGCGCTGCTCTTCCTCGACGAACCAACCGCTGGTCTCGACCCGATCGGCGCCGCGAAATTCGACGAACTGATCCGCGAACTCGCCGATACGATGGGCCTGACCGTCTTTCTGATCACCCATGATCTCGATACGCTTTACGCCACCTGCGACCGGGTCGCGGTGCTCGCGGAAAAGAAGGTGATCGCGGTCGGGACGATCCCGGAACTGCTTGCCACCGAGCATCCGTGGATACAGGATTATTTCAACGGGCCGCGTGGCCGCGCCGCAGCGGGCTGCAATATCGCCGCCGAGCGGCAGGATAGGAAAAGCTGATGGAAACACGGTCGAACAATGTGCTGGTTGGCGCCTTCGTCCTGCTGTTCACGGCGGCGCTTGCCTTTTTCGTCGTCTGGCTCGCCAACGACAGCGGCGGGCCCAAGCGCGAATTTGATATTTTCTTCAAACAATCGGTCGACGGGCTGACCAAGGGCGCGCAGGTCCAATATTCGGGTGTGCCGGTCGGCCAGGTCCGCGAAATCGCGCTGCTTCCCGACGACCCGCAATTCGTCCGCGTCCGCATCGAGGTCAATGAAGGCATCCCGATCGTTCAGGGCACCACCGCAGCGCTCGAAGGCGTCGGCTTTACCGGTGTCTCGCAGATTTCGCTCAACGGCGGGGTCAAGGGCGCGCCGCCGATCGCCGACAAGGGCCCCGCGGGAAAACCGGTGATTCCCAACCGCATGGGCGGGCTCGGCGAATTGCTCAACACCGCGCCGCAACTGCTTCAGCGGCTGTCGACGCTGACCGAACGGCTCGCCGAGCTGGCCGATGATGAAAATCAGGCGAGCTTCACCGGCATCCTGAAAAATGTCGAACAGTCGACCGCAATCCTCGCGCGCAACGGCCCCGCGATCGAAAAGGCGCTCGCCGATACACGCATCGCGATCCAGCAGACGGGCAATGCCGCAGAGCAGATCGGCAGCCTCGCGGCGTCGGCGCAGGGCACGATCGATCGCAACGTCGACCCGGCAATGGCCAATTTGCGCGACACGCTGAAATCGGCGAGCGCATCGATGGCGACGCTCGAAGGCGCGATCGCCGACGCACGACCCGGGCTTCAGACCTTCAGCGAAACGACCATTCCCGAAGCCAATGCGTTGATCCGCGACCTGCGCCGCACGTCGTCCACCCTGTCCAGCCTGACCGACAAGCTCGACCAGCAGGGCGCGGGTGCGGTCATCGGCGGCAACAAGCTGCCGGATTACAAGCCATGAGGATCCTGTCTATGACCCGCCGTCTTCGCATGCCCCTGCTCCTGGCCCTTGGCGCCGTGTCGCTTTCGGCCTGCGTCAGTTTCGGTGCCAAGCCGCCGCCCTTCCTGCTCACGCTCGACGCCGATGCCGCCCCGGCGGCAGGCGCGGCACGCACCGCCGCCGACGCAGCAACCCTGACGATCCTGATCCCCACCGCGCCGCAAAAACTGCGCACGGTTCGTATCCCGGTCCAGCAAGGCGCCGGCAGCGTTGCCTATGTGAAGGATGCGCAGTGGGTTGAGGCGCCGTCGCGCCTCTTCCAGCGGCTGCTCTCCGAAACCGTGTCGGCGCGCACGTCGCGCGTCGTCCTCGACGAAGGCCAATATCTGACCGCGCCGGGCGAACAGCTCGCCGGACAGCTGATGGAATTCGGCGTCGACGAGCAGACCAACGAAGCGGTCGTCGTCTATCAGGCGATGCTGGTATCGACGGCGGGCAAGAGCGTCACCCAGCGGCGTTTCGAGGCCCGCGAAGCGCTCGGCGGCAAGGTCGAGGCGAAGGCCGCAGGTGCCGCACTGACCCGCGCGGCCAACAAGGTCGCCACCGATGTAGCGGGCTGGCTGGGGTCATAGAACGTCGCCCCTCCCCTCCCGCAAGCGGGAGGGATAGCGAGACTTGCGGACTTGTTCCGCTAGTCGCAGCGGGGTGGGACGCACGGCCACGCGTCAAACATACCCCGGGTTGCCATTTCACACCGCTGGTCCTAATGGCGCCCGCACAACATCGCCTGTCGATACGCGCAGCCTCTTTCGGGTTTCCGGTTTGCGCCCATTTCTTTCGAGCCCGCACTCGAAGGAATTTGATATGGCGTGGATCATCCTCGCAATCGCCGTCTGCACCGAAATCGTCTGGGCGCTCAGCCTGAAATGGGCCGCAACCGTCGGCACATGGCAAGCCTCGATCGTTCCCGTTTCCTTGAGCTTTGTGAATATGGCGCTGCTTGCCTTTGCGATGCGCGGCATTTCGGCCGGCACGGCTTATGCGATCTGGACAGGGCTCGGCGCCGTCGGCGTCATCATCGGCGGGATCATCTATTTTGACGAGAAGGTGAATGGCGTACAAATGGGCTTCATGGCGCTGATCGTCATCGGCGTTGTCGGCACGAAGCTGTTTTCTTCGACCTGATTTGCAAACGGCAAAGCGGGACTCGGCGCCCGGGAACAAGCTGGAGTTGATACGGCGTGTTTCAGATCAGACCATCTCACGGCAAATAAACGATCCATGGCTTTTTTGCCCGCAAATGTCGAAGGTAAGTTGGGCTACGCTCCCACGCCCATCATATAATTGGGGTCGCGGATCTTTGGTGACGAACGCCTGGTCTTGTTTCCGCGGGAATGACACGAAAAACGCTGGGACGCGATCATCTGCCCGCCCCACCCGCAAGCATTGGAGAAGATAAAGTGTCAAAAACGGGTATCTCCTCCAACTAACACCATCTTGCGTCCTGTCGCACATTGCCGCCACGGCGACTCTTGACTAGGCTCCTCCAAACTGGGGAGCGAATATCTTGGATTATAAAGTTTATCTCGCCATTACGGCGATATCTTTTGCGACGCCGGTGGTTGCGGCTGACGCGCCGCTCTATGCGCCGCCGGGCGCTTGGGTCACACCGAACAAGGCTCCGCTGACCGACGGAACGGACGCACGGCCATGGCTGCTCCTCGACCGGCAAATATTGATCGAAGGGGACAAAAGATCGACCTTCGCTGACAGCGCCTTTCGCATCCAGACAGCGGAGGCGCTGCGGAACTGGAGCGACATGAGCTTCGATTGGCAACCCGACCGCGGCGATCTGATTGTCCACAAGATCGAGATCATCCGCGATGGCAAACCGATCGACCTGCTTGCGCAGGGGCTGAAACTCAACGTGCTGCGGCGTGAAAAAGATCTGGAGCAGCGCGCGATCGATGGGCAACTGACCGCGATAGCGCCCATCGAGGATTTGCGCGTTGGCGACACAGTCCGTTTTTCAACGACACATGTCGAACGCACGTCCGTGCTCAAGGGCAATGGCGAGGCGGTGATCGATCTGCCCGCCGAACCGGCGCCGATCGCGACCGGGTCGGTACGAATATTGTGGCCGAAGGACCTTCCCGTCAAATGGAAGATGTTCGGCAAGGGTATCGCGCCTGCGGAAAGCGATCAGGCCGGCTATCATATCCTCACACAATCTTCCCCGCTCACCAAACAGGACGAAATGCCGCAGGATGCGCCATTGCGTTTCCGCCGGATGCCCGGGCTCGAATTCTCGACTTTCACCTCCTGGGCGGATTTGTCGCGTACGATCGCGCCGGTCTATGCGACCGCAGGCACGATCAAGGACGGCGGGGCACTCGCGATCGAAATCGAACGGATCGCCGCCACAACCGTCGATCCAAAGGCGCGTGCCAACGCTGCGCTGCGCCTCGTACAGAACGAAATCCGCTATCTTTATCGCGGAATGGAGAATGGCAATTATGTGCCGCAGTCCCCGGAAGCGACATGGTCGCTCCGTTATGGCGACTGCAAGGCGAAGACGCTGCTCTTGCTCGCGATACTCGACCGCCTGGGTATCGAGGCGCGCGCGGCGCTTGTTCATTCGACATCCGGTGATTTTCTGCGTGACCGGTTGCCGACGCTTGGCGCCTTCGACCATGTTATCGTCGAAGCCAGGATCGACGGCATCGACCATTGGCTGGACGGTACGACCGCGGGTACGCATATCGAAGACTTGGCCGATGTGCCTTCCTTTGCCTTCACGCTGCCGCTGACACGCGAGGGTCATGATATCGCGGCGCTTCCGGAGCGGCGCCCGGCACGGCCGCAAATGGCGATCGCCATCGACTATGACCAGTCGGCGGGCACGGCCTTTCCGCCGCTGTTCGATCTCACCTTCACGCTTCGTGGCGCGATGGCCGCACCGCTGGCAACATGGAAGGCGCAGGCAAAACCCGATCAGCTTCGCGAGTTCGCGCAGGCTACGCTTGGCAACTTTATCAGCAACGGCGTGATCTACAGCCGCTCGATCGAGATCGACGAGAAACGGGGACTTGGCACGATCCGCGCCAAGGGTATCGGCAATCTGATCTGGGATCGCAGCGAAGAACGCCCCTATCTTGCGATCAATGGGATGATCGGCGATTTCAAGCTCGAAATCGACCGCGCGCGGGCCGCCTGGCGGGACATTCCCGTCGCTACCGGCAATCCGATGTACATGGAGTATCGGGTCGGCCTGACGCTCCCGCGTGAAGCCTCTTTCGCGGCCGAAGGTGAAGCGCAGACCGATCGCGAGATCGCCGGATTTGTCTTGAAACGCGACGCGCGGCTGGACGGAAACCGGTTCGAAGATCATGAGAGCATGTGGACAAAGGGCATCGAGTTGCCCGCCAGTGCGCTTCCAGCTGCGCGCGCACAGGCGGCGGCGCTCAAGAAAAACCAATTTCGTTTGCGCGCGCCCGCAGGCTATCCGTCACGAGTCGAAGAAATTGCGAGCGCTCGAAAAGGGAGTCGCCTCGCCCCGCTTCTCGCCGCCTATCAGAAAGCGATTGACGATAATCCCGACGAAGCGGCCAACTATCTGAACCGTGCGGCCTTCAACAGTGGCATCTTCGACTATAAGTCGGCGATCCCCGACTATGATGCCGCAATCGCGCGCGCGCCGACCGCAGAGATATATCAACAGCGGGCCTGGCTGAACGCCATGCTTGGCGACAATGCGCGGGCGCTGGCGGATGTCGAGGAGGCGTTGGCGCTCAATCCCGGATCGACAGACGCGCTCGCGCAAAAAGTCGGCTTGCTCACCGAATTGGACCGAACCGCCGACGCAATCGCGATCGCCGATGAACAGATGGCAGGCGCCAAGGACAAGCGCGATTGGGTCACCCTCAAGGCAGAAGCGCTCGGCAGAGCCGCTCGCGCCGAAGAAGGTGCGGTGTTGCTCACAGAAGCGCTCGGCGACCGCCCCGGCGACGCCTTCCTGCTCAACGCATTATGCTGGCTTCGCGGAGTACGCGAGATCCAGCTGGATGTCGCACTCAAGGGCTGCACGCGCGCGATCGAGCTGAGCGAGAACGCCGCCGAGGCACTCGACAGCCGGGCGATGATCTATTTCAGGCTCGGCCGGGCCGAGGAAGCGCGCGCCGATCTGGATGCCGCGCTGAAGCTCAACCCCGGCGAGCCCACTTCGCTCTATATGCGAGGGATCATCCGTGGTCGTAGCGAAGACAAGGTCGGCGCGCTCGCCGACCTGACCCTCGCCCGACTTCAAAATGGCCAGATCGACAAAATCTATGCCGGATATGGGATCAAGCCGTGATCGGCGGCAATGCGGCGCAAAAGCCGCCGCATCGTTGATCGCCCTGAAACTCTGGGTCGCCATTCCCGGCGCGCGATAACATCGGCGTTCCCGGGAAGGGGGGATGACGAGAGAGGTCTAGCGCCTGTCTCGTCATCACTCGACGGCAACGGCGCCCCCCATCCGCCGCCGCCGGTTCGCGACAATCTGGACAATCGCAAAGTGGACGGCGAACAGCCCCAGCTTCGACGCCATCGGGAAAAAGCCGATGAACGCCGGCCACCACGGCGTGAAGGCAATCGCAACGACCAGATTGGCGACCGCGGTCGCGAACATCATGCCCGCCCACACGAAACCAAATTTCTCCATCACATCGCCGATCAGCGGCAATTCCTCGGGCGCGACATAGCGGTTCATCCACCCCCGCCGCAGCATCGCGGCCCCGATCACGACATAGACGATCGACGGCTTGGCCATCACAAAGCGCGGATCGCCGGTCAGCATCGTCGCCCCCGCCGAAAACAGCACCATCACCAGGCTGAGCCATTGCAGCGCCGCCACCGGGCGGCCGCGCAACAGTTCCCATCCCACCACCGCGCATGCGACGGCGGTTCCGGCAGCGGTCGCGACGATCAGATCGACATCGAGCGCGAGGAGCAAGGCAAAGACGATCACCCCGAGCGAGTCAAAGATCAGCGGGCCGAGGGCGTAGAAAAGCTGCTTGGACATGATGCACCTCCAATATTTCCACTGTCAATATTGCGAAGGCCATCCGCCCAAGTCAAGTGCAAAATTGACAGCGTCAATATGACAGCGCTAAGCCGCGCCATGACCAAGCCCTATCATCATGGCGACCTGCGCGCCGCCCTGCTCGCCGCAGCGGAGGAAATCGTGAACCGCGATGGCGTCGCCGGTCTCACCCTGCGCGGCGTCGCGCGCGAAGTCGGCGCCTCGCACGCCGCGCCCAAAAATCATTTCGACGATTTGACCGGCTTGCTGAGCGAACTCGCCGCGATCGGTTTCACCCGCTTTGCCGACAGCATGGCGAATGCGGCAGCGGCCGAGGTCTCGCCGCGAGACAAGCTCAACGCCACCGGCCGCGCCTATGTCCTGTTCGCCCTCGCCGAGCCCGGCTTGTTCCAGCTGATGTTTCGCGGCGAGCGCCTCGACAAGACGCGCCCCGCGCTAAACGAAGCCATGACCCGCGCCTTCAGTACACTCACCGGCGCAGTCGAGGCACTCCACACCGACGACCCCGCCGCCAAACGCGCCGCCCGCGCCCACGCCGCCCGCGCGTGGAGCATGGTCCATGGCTATGCGATCCTGCTCCTCGACGACCGCCTCAACCCGCTCCTCGACGCGGGCGCGCCCAAAGCCGACGCGATGGCGCTGCTCGACGACATGCTGACGCTGGACTGAGGCAGCGCAATCGCACATTCGAAGTGACTACCCACTTCGGGGCAGAAAGCTGACCTCCATTCGTCACCCCGGACTTGATCCGGGGTCCCGCTCGAAATCAAGCACTTGTCGATGTCTCGAAAAGCGGGATCCCGGATCAAGCCCGGGATGACGATATAGTGGTTGGCGGCGTCTGGTCGTGAGCGATCATTATGGCCGGATTGGGTGCGACTGTCTGGAACGAAGTAAACGTCCGGAAAATCTGACGCCCGGACAAAGCGATTTCCACACCATCAGACTACTCCAATTACGCCTCATTTACTTGTATCTGCCATGACTGAGGCATGGCTGGCACGCAGGTACCAAAAGGCTTTGGCCTCCTCTTCGCAATTGTGGGCATCCCACTGATCGTCTGGGACGCCGCGGGCACCAGCAATGAGATGGAGGCGCTCGACGCGTCGAGCAGCACCGAAAACGCTCGCATCGAGGCGTGCGTCACTACGGCCGTCAAATCTGGACCCGACTTGTCCACACACCGCCAGATATGTGGGTGCATAGTCAAGAAAGCAGCCGAGCGCGGCGCCTTCAAGGATTATGGTGCTTACGATGATGCTTTGCTTGAGCCCATAGTCGACGAGTGCATGCGCGGCAGTTGAAGACCGAACACGGCGGTTTCCATTTGGTTTTGATAGTGAGCGCCTCAACGCCTGCAATCGGTCGTTGGACGTGGTCGCTCTTCGGACTCCATAATCAAAACCCGCCCCCAGCTTTCGCCGGGAGCGGGCTTGCAATCCGTCGCCGCAGCAATCAGCCGACGTCGAACCGGTCGGCGTTCATCACCTTGGTCCACGCCTTGATAAAGTCGCGCACGAACTTCTCTTCATGCCCCTTCTCGGCATAGACTTCGGCCGTCGCGCGCAGTTGCGAGTTCGAACCGAAGATCAGGTCGGTGCGCGTCGCGGTCCAGCGCTGGGTGCGCCCGCCGCGATCATAGCCGATGAACTCCTCGTCGCCGCTGCTATCAACGACCTCCCAGCTCGTATCCATGTCGAGCAGGTTGACGAAGAAGTCGTTGGTCAGCTGGCCGACGCGGTTGGTGAACACGCCATGTTTGCTGCCGCCAGTATTGGCGCCAAGCACACGCAGCCCCCCGATCAGCACCGTCATTTCAGGCGCCGACAGGCCGAGCAGCGACGCGCGATCGAGAAGCAGTTCCTCGGTCTTCACGCGATGCTTGGTCGCCAGATAGTTGCGGAAACCATCGGCCCGCGGCTCCATCACCTCAAAGCTTTCGGCGTCGGTCCATTCGTCGGTCGTATCGCCGCGCCCGCCGGTGAAGGGCACCGCGACATTGAAGCCGGCATCCTTCGCCGCCTTCTCGACCGCCGCGCCACCCGCCAGCACGATCGCATCGGCCATCGACAGATTGCCGCGCAGTTCGTCGATCTTCGCAAGCACCTTGGACAGTTCGGCCGGATCATTGACCGCCCAATCCTTCTGCGGCGCCAGCCGGACGCGCGCGCCATTGGCGCCGCCACGATAGTCCGACTTGCGATAGGTTGACGCCGACGCCCAGGCCGCCTTGACCAGCTCGCCAATGCTCAGCCCCGAACCGAGGATCGCCACCTTGAACGCAGCAACATCGGCATCCGACGGCGTCAGTCCGGCCGGAACCGGATCCTGCCAGATCAGATCTTCGGCGGGCACTTCGGGGCCGAGGTAGCGAACCTTGGGCCCCATGTCGCGGTGGCACAGCTTGAACCAGGCCCGCGCAAAAGCGTCCTTAAACGCTTCATGGTCGTTGCGGAACTTCTCCGAAATCACCCGGAATTCGGGATCGACCTTCAGCGCCATGTCGGCGGTGGTCATCATCGTCGGCACGCGCTTGCCCGGATTATGGGCGTCGGGGGCCTTATCCTCTTCCTTCTGGTTGATCGGCTGCCACTGCTGCGCGCCCGCCGGACTGCGCACCAGTTCATAGTCATAGTCGAGCAACAGGCGGAAGAAATTCTCCGACCATTCGGTGGGCGTGTTGACCCAAGCCCCTTCGATCCCGCTGGTGATCGCATGCGCGCCCACCCCGGTTTCGAAGCTGCTGGTCCAGCCGAGGCCCTGCAGCGCGATGTCCGCGCTTTCGGGTGCGGCACCGACCAGGCTCGCATCACCCGCGCCATGCGCCTTGCCAAAGGTGTGGCCGCCGGCGGTCAGCGCCACCGTTTCCTCATGGCTCATCGCCATGCGTTCGAAGGTGACCTTGATGTCACGCGCCGACAGCAGCGGGTCGGGATTGCCCCCCGGCCCTTCGGGATTGACGTAGATCAGCCCCATCTGGATCGCCGCGAGCGGGTTTTCGAGATCGAGTTGCTTGTCGGGATCGATGCGCGTCTGGACGCCTTCATTGACCCATTGATCCTCGGCGCCCCAGTAAATGTCGCGCTCGGCCTCATAGACGTCCTTGCGACCGCCACCGAAGCCGAACACCGGCCCGCCCATCGATTCAATCGCGACATTGCCGGTCAGGATGAACAGATCGGCCCAGCTGATCTTGCTGCCATATTTCTGCTTGATCGGCCACAGCAGGCGGCGCGCCTTGTCGAGATTGCCATTGTCGGGCCAGCTGTTGAGCGGCGCGAAGCGCTGCTGCCCGCTGTTCGCGCCGCCGCGTCCGTCGGCGGTGCGATAGGTGCCCGCGGCGTGCCAGGCCATGCGGATGAAGAAGGGGCCATAATGGCCATAGTCGGCGGGCCACCATGGCTTGCTGTCGGTCATCAGTGCGGTGAGGTCATCCTTGACCGCCTGATAGTCGAGCGATTTGAACGCCGCAGCATAGTCGAAATCGGGGCCCATCGGGTCGGGCGACACGCCGCCCTGATGCAATATGTCGATCGGCAGTTGATCGGGCCACCAGTCGCGGTTCGTCCGGCCGAGCAGCGAGCGGAACCGGTCACCGTTGATCGGACAGCCCTTTGCGGGGTCCACGGGGGTTTCGGCGTTCATACAGTCTCTCCTCTTATGATCGTTGGACAGGATGGCGTGTCGGGATGACCGGCGCATGACGGCGGGATGACGGCGAAGTCGCCGAATCCCGAAAAACGCAGGAAAACCATGAGTCGATGGCATCATCCTTTCGCTCTGACCGGGGGAGGATAGGCGGCGCCTTCCCATCGACAAAACCAAATATGCTGAATTCAGTAAGTGAGTGATCCGATCACCGACGCGCCAGCGCGGGACCGATCATGGCCCTCGTCTCAAAAGCGCCACGCCCCGGCGATGAGCGGGCCGCGGCGGGAACATGGGCGGCGGCCAAGGGTTGCTAAAGGGTCACGACATGATCGCATGCCGCGACTGCAAGGAGAAGGAAAGTGGCTAACGACCCCAACCAGAACCAGAAGAAAACGCCGGCCCAGCGCGAAGAAGAACAGCGCCGCCAGCAACAGCAGCAGGGCGGCCAGAACCGCCAGCCGGGCGGAGAAGCGGGCAGCGAACCCGATCGCGACCGCAACCGTCCGCAGCAGGGCTGATCCACAGCCGGCATGAGAAAGGGGCCGCCCACGGGCGGCCCCTTTTCCTTTGGCGGACAGCCAAAGCTGCCCTCTTTCATGCGTCAGAAGCTGGCCCGAATCCATCGCCAACAAGTTCGTCATTGCGAGGAGCGGAGCGACGAAGCAATCTCCAGCCATCGACCTTGCGCAAGGTCGGCAGCTGGAGATTGCTTCGCTGCGCTCGCAATGACGAATTAAACTAGGACAACGCGGTCCTCTAGAAACTGGCCTTGATCGTCCCGCCCCAGGTGCGCGGATCACCCGGCAGCCCGACGATCAACCCGGTGTTGCCCGGACCGACGCTCAGCTGTTCCAGATAATTCTGGTTGAACGCATTGCGGACCCAGCCATAGACATCGAAGCCCGATTCCGTCCGGAAACCGGCGCGGAAGTTCGACAGCGAATAGCCTTCGATCCAGGTGTAGGCCGACGGCGACGGGTTCGACGAGAAGCGCGAACGATAGCTGCCGTCATAGCCGAGGTAGAATTGGCCATCCTTGCCGAACAGCTTGGATTCGGTGTTCGCCTCCGCCCCGAAAGAGAGCGCCAGCTTCGACACGCCCGGCAGGCGCTGACCCGAAATGTCGCAGTTCGCCGGACTGTTGCCCGGCGTCCCCGGTGCCGCAATCACAGCCCCGGTCCCGCCGCCCGACAATTCGGGCGGGCATGGCGCATCGACGAAGCGCTTATATTTCGCATCGGTGAAGGCGCCATTGGCATAGGCGCGGAACCGCTCGCTCGGCCGGACCGAGAAGTCGACCTCGACACCCTGTGTCCGCACCTTCCCGGCATTGGCCAGATAACCGCGCAGCACCCCGAACTGGCCGTTGTTCACATTGGCCTGATAATTTTTGATGTCGGTGCGGAACGCTGTGAGGTTGAAGGTGATACGCCGGTCCCAAAACTCGCTCTTCACCCCCGCTTCGAGGTGATTGACCGATTCCGGCTTCACCGTCGCGGCGGCGAGGATCGGATTGTTCGCGCCGTCGGTCGGCACGCCATTCTGGTTGATCCCACCCGATTTGAACGTCTTGGCATAGGTTGCATAGAAAAGCAGATCCGACGTCGCCTTGTACGTCGCCGTCAAATCATAGCTGAAGTTCCAGTCGCTGAATGACGGCGAGATTTCCTGCGGCGCGAAAACGCCAAGCCGCGCGACGGTGATCGCATCGGTCGGACCGAAAACAACCGGGGTTCCGTCGCCGGCAAAGACCCGGCGCTGATAGAAACCATCCTTTTTGTCATAATTCAGTCGCACGCCCGGCTGGATCGTGAACTGATCGGTCACCTTCCAGCTCGCCTGCCCGAACAGCGCCGCACTGGTGTTTTTCAGATACTGGGTGTTGATCGCGGTCAGCCCATTGAGCACCGCCGGATTATTGGCGAGCGCGCTCGTCGGATTGAGCGTCCAGCGGCTCGACGCGGGGCCATGCGCTTCGGTGCCCTGCGTGTCGATGCGCTGGTAATAATAGAAGCCGCCAACCACAAAGTCGAACCGGTCGCCGGTGTAATTATAGCGCAACTCCTGCGTATATTGATCCTGCTGCGACGGGTTCTGCGATTTGGTGACGATCGGCAGGCCGGTGAAATCGCGGTCGTTTTCGGGCTGCCAGTCCCAGAAGCGCCACGCGGTGACCGATGTCAGCGTGCCGGGGCCAACGTCCCATTTGACGCGGAGCGCGGCGCCGCCGATCTTGTTGCCCGCGTTGAGATTGGCATCGAGATCGGTCAACCGGTCATAGGGATTATCGCTGGGGACGACATAATTTTGCGCCGCGGCGAGCGCCGCATATTGACGGTTGAGCGGCCGCTGCGTCGCACCGGTACGGACGAAGACCGAGGCGCAGCACACCGCGTCCTGCTTGTTCCAGTCGCCCGACAGGGTGACGCTGAGGTCGTCGTTCGGCTGCCACAACAACTGGCCACGAACACCGATATTGTCCTGGCTCTGGACCCAGCGGTCCGTCGCGACATTGCGAATGGTGCCGCGCCGGCTGGTCGACGAAATGGCGACGCGCGCCGCCAGCGTGTCGGACAGCGGGCCCGAAATAGCGGCCTTCGCCTGTTTGAAGTTCAGATTGCCGATGCTGAGCTCGGCCTTGCCCTCGAAATCGAAGGTCGGCTGGTTGGTCGTGATGTTGATCGCGCCCGCGGTCGTGTTCTTGCCGTACAACGTGCCCTGCGGCCCGCGCAGCACTTCGATCTGCGCGACGTCGAGAAAGTCGAAGGTCGATGAGGCGACGCGCGAATAATAGACGTCGTCGACATAAATGCCGACACCCTGCTCGATCCCGTCGTTGGTCAGCCCGAACGGCGCACCGATGCCGCGGATATTGACCGCGGTGTTGCGCGGGTTCGACGAATAATATTGCAGCGTCGGGGTCAGCTGCGTCAGGCGGCCGACATTGAAGCTGCCCGTATTGTCGATCTGTTCGCCCGCGACGACCGACATGGCGATCGGCACGTCCTGCGCGGTTTCCTGACGGCGGCGCGCGGTGACGACGATATCGCCGCCATAGCTGCCCTGCGTGGCGGCGCCTTCATCGGCGGTGGAGGTTGCGGCGTCGGCGGCGGTATCGGCGGCCGCTTCATTGGCGGCGGCGGGCGTGGCGGCAATCGCGAGCAAAAGCGAAAGCGTCAGCGAGGCGGCCGGAAGGCGCCGGCGAAGCGAAGGATATCTGGCGGTCATGGCAATTTCCTGTTGCGAAGAAAATCGCCACATCCGGTGGTCCGGTCTGCGGCAAGGCCGGGGGAGGCTTCCCCCGTTGGGAGTGGAAAATCAGGGTTGAAAAACGATGGCCCTAATTGGGGTAGCGGTGGCGCTCGGTGACATCGACCTGCACCAGCCGCCCCTCGTGGACGGTCAGCTGGATCGCGCCAAAGCGCAGTTTCTCAAGTGCATCGAGCACCGTTTGCACGGCAAGCGGAACGCTGTCGCGTTCGCTTTGAGCCGCATGTGTCGGCTGTGTCATGTGGATCCCTTTCCCTCTTGGATTCGCCCACAAGCATATGCCAACTGTTTTAGTTGACAATGATTGATTTGCTTTCTGCGCCGAAAGGTTGGGTTCGCGCGGCCAGCCGATTTCCCTGCTCGCCCTCCAATTCGCCCATTGCGGACGCCAGGGATTGCGCGCGAGTCCCAGTGCTGGCAAAGGCGCAGGGATGGATAAAATTCAACAACTGATGGCGCGCGGCACCGACCTGCTGGGCAGCGACTATGCTATTCTTTGCGGTGCGATGAGCTGGGTTTCCGAACGCAACCTCGTCAGCGCGATCAGCAACGCCGGCGGCTTTGGCGTCATCGCCTGCGGCGCGATGAACCCGCAGCAGCTGGATGCAGAAATTGCCGCAACCAAGGCGCTCGCGACCCGCAATTTCGGCGTCAATCTGATCACCATGCACCCGCAATTGTTCGAACTGATCGACGTCTGTGCCAAGCATGGCGTCGGCCATGTCGTTCTCGCGGGCGGCCTGCCGCCCAAGGGCAGTCTCGAGGCGATCAAGGCATCGGGCGCGAAAGTCATCTGCTTTGCGCCCACGCTGGCGATGGGCAAAAAACTCGTGCGCTCGGGCGTCGACGCGCTGGTGATCGAGGGAATGGAGGCCGGCGGCCACATTGGCCCCGTCTCGACCAGCGTGCTGGCGCAGGAAATCCTGCCGACGCTCGCCGAAGAAGTCCCGATCTTCGTCGCGGGCGGCATCGGTCGCGGCGAGGCGATCGCCGCCTATCTCGAAATGGGCGCGTCGGGCGTCCAGCTTGGCACCCGCTTCGTCTGTGCGACCGAAAGCATCGCGCATCCGAACTTCAAAAAGGCCTTCATGCGCGCCTCCGCGCGCGAAGCCGTCGCGAGCGTCCAGATCGACCCCCGCCTGCCCGTCATTCCCGTCCGCGCGCTCAAAAATGCGGGGACCGAGGCGTTTACCGTCAAGCAGCGCGAGGTCGCCAACATGCTCGACAGCGGGCAGGTTGACATGGCGGCCGCACAGTTGGAAATCGAACATTATTGGGCCGGTGCGCTGCGCCGCGCCGTGATCGACGGCGACGTCGAAAACGGATCGTTAATGGCAGGGCAATCTGTCGGCATGGTATCGGAAGAAGAGAGCGTCGCGGCAATCATCGCGTCGCTGGTGCAACAGGCCGCTGCCGCGTTGCATGCTCGGGGTTGAAGCCGCAAGACGTTACGGCTGGGGAGAATATCATGAATTTGTCGCGTAAGATCATCGTCGCCGGTTTGCTCGCGAGCGTCGCCGCCTGCGCACCCAAGCCCGTCGCGCCGCCTCCGCCGCCGGTGCTGCCGCCGGTCGCCATCGTCATCCCGCCGCGGCCGATGCCGCCCGGCAATGCCGCAGTCACGCAAATCCTGCCCGCGCGCGGGATCGACGGCCGCTTTGTGACGGCGAACAGCAATGTCACCGGCGACCGCGCCTTCTGGCAGATGAAGATCGCGCTGAACGTCGCCGCAATCGGCTGCCGCGGCCCCGAGGAAGCGACGCTGGTTTCGGCCTATAACAATATCATCAAGACCCACGGCAAGACGATCCGGTCGACCGAAAAGACGGTGATCTCGCAGCTCGGCAAGGAAATGCGCACCAATGGCACCGCCGCGCGCGACAAATTGTCGACGCAGTTGTTCAACTATTTCGCCCAGCCGCCGGCGCAGCGCGCTTTCTGCCCGCGCGCCAATGAGGTCGCGCAACTGGTCGCGAGCACCCCGGCCGCGCAGGTCATCACGGACGCTCCGACGCATCTCGCCCGGCTCAACCAGCCCTTCCTCGACTTTTATGAAGCCTATGCCAAATATCAGTCCGATGCCGTCGCGTGGGACGCCAAATATGCCCCGCCGCCGCCAATCATGAGCGCCCCGGCGCCCATGAACCCGGTTGGTCTGTCGTCGACAACGACGACAAACAGCAACTGACGCGCCGCTTCATCCGGCCCAAGAAGAGATTGGCGACGGTCGCGCGCGCAGCAATGGCGCGCGGGCTGCGCATCTGTTAGCAGGGCTGCAATGACCAACGCCCCGCTTCCGCCTTCGTCGGCCGCCCAATCGGCGCGCACCATCTTGACCCGGTTGCACGAGGTCATGGCATCGCGCACCAATGCACAGGGCAAGCTCAATCAGGTCGTCGGAATCATCGGCGAATGTCTGAACAGCGAAGTCTGTTCCATCTATCTGCTGCGCGATGGCGCGCTGGAACTCTATGCCACGCGCGGACTGAAGCAGGAGGCGGTGCACGTCACCCGCCTCGGCCTCGGCGAAGGCCTCGTCGGCATGATCGCCGACCAGATCGAGACGCTGAACCTCGACGAAGCCGCATCGCACCCCGACTTTTCCTATCGCCCCGAAACCGGCGAGGAATTGTTCCACAGCTTTGCCGGCGTGCCGATCATCCGCCGCGAACGCGCGGTCGGGGTGCTGTGCGTCCAGCATAGCGACCCGCGCCGCTATGCCGATATCGAGATTGAGACGCTGCAGACCGTCGCCATGGTCCTGTCCGAACTCATCTCCAACGCCGACCTCGTCGATACCGCCGCGCGCACCGACGCCGCGACCGCCGACCAGTCGGCGCAGCGCCTGACCGGCCAAAAGCTCGTCGACGGCATGGGCGCCGGAATCGCCGTGTTCCACCAGCCGCGCATCACGATCGAACATACCGTCGCCGACGATATCGAGGCCGAACGCCACCGCGTCTACGCCGCCTTCGACAAGATGCGCGAACAGATTGACCGCATGACCAGCCAGGCCGAATTCGGCGTCGGCGGCGAGCATGACGAGGTTCTCGAAACCTACAAGATGTTCGCCTATGACGAAGGCTGGTCGCGCCGGATCAACGAGGCGATCGACAGTGGCCTGACCGCCGAGGCGGCAATCGAGCGCGTCCAGCAACGCACCCGGATGCGGATGCGCCAGATCGATGATGCCCTGCTTCGCGACCGCATGCACGATCTGGAGGATCTGTCGAACCGGCTGATCCGCATCGTGTCGGGCCAGATGGGCACCGCGGCGCAAATGGGCCTGCGGCAGGATTCGATCCTGATCGCGCGCAACCTCGGCCCCGCCGAACTGCTCGAATATGATCGCCGCCGCCTGAAAGGCGTGGTGCTCGAGGAAGGCTCGCTCACCGCGCACGTCATCATCGTCGCGCGCGCCATGGGTGTGCCCGTGCTCGGCCGCGTGCGCGATGTCCGCACCTCGATCCGCGAAGGCGACCTGCTGCTGATCGACACCGCGACCGGGACGCTTCATGTGCGCCCGACGCAGGCGGTGCAGGACGCCTTCGAAGCCCGGTTGGAAGTGTCGCAAAAACGGCGCGCCAACCTCGCCTCGCTGCGCGACCTGCCCGCGATCACCAAGGATGGCGTCCCGATCGAGTTGATGATCAACGCCGGGCTGCGCGAGGATGTCGCCGCGCTCGACCTGACCGGCGCAAACGGCATCGGCCTGTTCCGCACCGAATTCCAGTTTCTGGTATCGGCGACGCTGCCGTCGCGCGACCGCCAGCAACGGCTCTATCGCGACGTGCTCGACGCCGCCGGCGACCGGCCGGTGATTTTCCGAACGGTCGATATCGGCGGCGACAAGGCCCTGCCCTATATGAATGCCGGCGACTCCGCGCAGGAAGAAAATCCGGCGATGGGCTGGCGCGCGCTGCGCCTCGCGCTCGAACGCGAAGGGCTGCTGAAGGTTCAGGCGCGGGCGTTGATGGAGGCGGCCGCCGGGCGGACGCTCAACGTCATGTTCCCGATGGTCTCCGAACCGTGGGAATATGAAGCCGCGCGCAACCTGTTTGTCGGGCAGCGCGCCTGGCTGGCCAGCCACAACAAGAAATTGCCGATCGCGATCCGCTATGGCGCGATGCTGGAGGTTCCGGGACTTCTCGAAACGCTCGACCTGATGCTGCCGCACCTCGATTTCCTGTCGGTCGGGACGAACGATCTGACCCAGTTCCTGTTCGCCGCCGACCGCGCGCACCCCCGGCTTGCCGAACGCTATGACTGGCTCTCGCCGACGGTCATGCGCTACCTCTCGCGTGTCGTGAAGACCGTCGCGGGATCGCGGGTCGCGCTGGGCGTCTGCGGCGAAATGGGCGGCCGGCCGCTGGAGGCGATGGCGCTGCTCGGCATCGGCATCGAACGCCTGTCGATTACCCCGGCCGGTGTCGGACCGGTCAAGGCGATGATCCGCTCGCTCGATCTTGGCGCGCTGCGCGAAGCCATCCCCGCGATCCTCGCCCAGCCCGCGTCCAACCCGCGTGGCCAATATCAGGACTGGGCGCTCAAGCATGGCGTCGACCTCGGCGACTGAGTTCCCCGACGATTGCGTCAACACTGATGTTTATGATATGTTCTCATCATCAAACGTGAGGAGAAACCAGATGACCGATTCGAGCCCGCGCGCCAGCGGCCAATGCCATTGCGGCGCCATTCGCTATTCAATGCCGACCGCGGTCGAGCATCACGCCCTGTGCAATTGTCAGGATTGCCGCCGCCATTCGGGCGCGCCGCTCGTCGGCTGGGCGCTCGTCGGGCAGGATGAACTCGACGTCAGCGGCACGCCGAAAATCTATGAATCGTCGGAAAACGGCCGCCGCCATTTCTGCGGCGACTGCGGCACGGGGCTTTTCTATACCAATGAAGCGATCTTCCCCGGCAAGATCGACGTCCAGTCGGCGACGCTCGATGACCCCGACCTGATCCCGCCGGGCGCACAGATCCAGACCGCCGAACGCATCGGCTGGATGGAGAGGCTGAACGACCTGCCCGCGTTCGAACGCTATCCGCCTTTCGAATAGACGTGTCGACTTTGGAGTGGGAAGCGGGCGTTGCCAATCCTCCCTGTCGCGAAGCGATGGGGAGGGGGACCGCCGCGAAGCGGTGGTGGAGGGGCAGCGACGTCAGCGCCAAAGCCCCTCCGTCAGCCGCCTACGGCGACTGCCACCTCCCCATGCCTGCGGCACAGGGAGGATTTTCACGTCCGCAACTGGGTTGAAAGCTCGACGTCCGCTTCGGGTCGCTTCCTGCCCTTCCAGTTCCCCGGCGAAAGCCGGGGCCCAGAGAGCTTCATTGTAAACGCCGGTTTCATCGCGCTCTGGACCCCGGCTTTCGCCGGGGAACGGCTGCTTCCGGTCGTTAGCTGTCATCGCTATTCAAACCCTATGATCGCTAGGCAAGCGATCAACCGGCCCGGTCGGCCGCAACGACGGCCTTGACGAGCGCCGCGATATCGAGGCGTTCGGCGGCATCGTCATAGCCCTGACGAACGATCACCAGCCGACGCGACGGGATGACGACCAGATACTGGCCGCGATTGCCGAAGGCGCCGAACGCGTCACCGGGGATGCCGTCCGATTTGTTCAAAAGCCAGAAACCCGCGCCATAGCCGAAGGGACCATCGGGCTGCGGCCCGCCGGGCGTCGTGACGAAATGGCGCCAGTTTTCGGGCAGCAGCCGCTCGCCATTCCATAGTCCGTCATTCTGATAGAGCAGCCCCAGCCGCGCAAGATCGCGCGCGGTCGTCGATACCTGGCTCGACAGGATATAATCGCCATCCTTGTCATGTTCGGCGAAGGTTCGCGTCATCCCGATCTTGTCGAAAAAGGCCGCCGGATCGAGCGCCCGTCCCGGCGCCTTCTGCTGCATCGCGCCGAGCGATTGCACCGCGAGCAACGTGTCGTTGTTGGCGTAGCGATAACGGCTTCCCGGCTGATGGAGCAGCGGCCATTGCACCGTCCATTGGCGCACCGATGCACCGCCCATATAGATGGCGTCGGTGCGGTTTCCCGCCGTATCGCTGGTCAGGCCGCTCGCCATGCGCAGCAACTGCTCGGTCGTGATCGCGGCGCGCGGGTCGCCGGGGCTCTGCCATTCGGCGATCGCCGCGGGCGCGGCCACATCGAACTGGCCGCGCTGGACGGCATGGCCGATCAACGTCGCGGCCATCGACTTGGCGACCGAGAAGGTGCGCTGCGCGCTGTGCGGGCCATGCCCCGGCTGATACCATTCGAAGCCGATCCGTCCGTCCTTGACGATCAACAGCGAACTGGTTCGCCCGCCGAAGCCCGCGCGCTTCGTGCCGATCGCGCCAAACCCCGCGACCGGTGCCACGGCCTTCTGATCACCCAGCGGCCATAATCTGTCGTCGAGCTTCGCCCGACCGCGATTCAGAAAGCCATCAATCCGCGCTGGCATGGCACCAATCGGCAGGGTGATGCAGCCTTCGCGGCTGTCCCACGCTGCAATGCGCGGCGGCATATCGTCGCGGTAAGTGACGCTGACCCGCTTCGCCTTGTCGTCGATATCGGCCTTGATTGCGCGGACATCGGCCTCGATCTCGGGATAGATATGGGTGAGTTCGTCGCGCTCGATATCGGCGAGCGACTTGCCCGCACCATTCCAAAGCGCCGAACAGGTGACGCCGGCGCGATAACCCGCCGCCCACGCGCGGTTAATTTCGGCATTGGCATCGGCGGCGTGCGCGGGCAGCGCGGCCGCGGCGAGCGCGAGGCCAAAGGTCAGACGGCGCAGCATCTCAGGGCCGCTCGCCAAAGGCCTGCCGCTGCGGCTTTTTGGCGCGGTCCCACCATGCGCGGCGGATGACATCGGCGACGCGTTCGGGATCGGCCGATCCGAAATGCACGAGCAACGCGTGCCAGCCTTCATAATGTGGGGTCTGCCAGAAAGTCTCGGGATCGGTTTCAAGCAAAATCTCCTTTTCGTCGGGCTTGCACATCACGGCAAAACTGCCGGGCTCGCGCCCCGGCGACGCCAGCGCCTTGCCGTTGAGTTTCGGACAGGGGGTGCCATAGAAAGGCGCCATTTCGACATCGGGCAGGCTGCACGCGAAAGCGACCACATCGTCCCAATTGCCGAATATTGGCCGCATTCCCCTGCCCCGTTTACCCTATTCTCCGCGCTGGCGGCGCTGCTCGTCCCACCAGGCGAGCCGCTCGCCGATCCGCTTTTCGAAACCGCGATCGACCGGGCGGTAAAAATCGACGGGCGCCATCGCGTCGGGCCAGTAATTGTCGCCCGAAAAACCCTCGGGCGCGTCATGATCATAGCTATAGCCCGCGCCATAGCCCAAATCCTTCATCAGCTTCGTCGGGGCGTTGAGGATGTTCGCGGGCGGTGCCAGCGATCCGGTCTCGCGCGCCGCCGCCCACGCCGCTTTCTGCGCCGCATAGGCCGCGTTCGACTTGGGCGCGGTCGCGCAATAGAGGCACGCCTGGACGATCGCGAGCTCGCCCTCGGGCGACCCCAGGAATTGATAGGCGTCTTTCGCGGCGAGGCACTGGATCAGCGCCTGCGGGTCGGCGAGCCCGATATCCTCGCTCGCGAAGCGAACAATGCGGCGAAGAACGTACAGCGGCTCCTCGCCCGCCACCAGCATCCGCGCGAGCCAATAGAGCGACGCCTGCGGGTCCGACCCCCGCATCGCCTTATGCAGCGCCGAAATCAGATTATAATGGCCGTCGCGATCCTTGTCATAGACGGGCATGCGGCGGTGCAGGAATTGCGCCAGCTCGGCGGGGTCAAGCGGGGTATCGATGCTCGCCGCGAACAGCGTTTCGACCTGATTGAGCAGGAAACGACCATCACCGTCGGCGCTGACGATCAGCGCCCCGCGCGCATCGTCAGTCACCGGCAGGCGGCGGCCGACTTCGGCTTCGGCGCGTTCGACCAGCGTCGCAAGCGCGGCTTCGTCCAGCCGTTGGAGCACCAGCACCTGCGCGCGCGACAGCAGCGCCGCGTTGAGCGCAAAGCTCGGATTCTCGGTCGTCGCCCCGACCAGCACCACAGTACCGCGTTCGACATAGGGCAGGAAACCATCCTGCTGCGCGCGGTTGAAGCGATGGATTTCGTCCACGAAAAGCAGGGTTCGCTTGCCCGCCGTCGCCATCTTCTCGGCCTCGGCGAACGCCTTTTTCAGATCGGCGACGCCCGAAAACACCGCCGACAGCGCGGCAAAGCGCATCCCCACCGCTTCGGCGAGCAGCCGTGCGATCGTCGTCTTTCCCGTTCCCGGCGGTCCCCAGAGGATGATCGACGACAATTGCCCCGCCGCGACCATCCGCCCGATCGCCCCCTCAGCGCCGGTCAGATGCTCCTGCCCGACGACGTCGGACAGTGCGCGCGGGCGCAATCGTTCGGCGAGCGGGACCGGGCCGGTCGCAGCGCCACTCTCAACGGGCGCATCGTCGCCGAACAAGTCCCCGGCCACCACCGCCTCAGCCCCGGCGCCGCTGTTTCTGGCGGATCAGGCGCAAATAGGTGTCGGCGACCGATTTGTTGATCACGTCCCATCGATAGGCGCCGCTTTCGTGCAGCGCCGCCGCTCCATGCATCGCGCGCAGGGCCCAATCGCGGCAATAAAGTTCCAGATCATCGGCAAAACTGCCGATCGAACCCGGTGACACCAGAAAGCCGGTAATGCCATGTTTGACGATGCTCGCGCTGCCGGTCGCGCGCGCCGCCACCACCGGCAGACCGCACGCCATCGCCTCCAGGGTCACATTGCCAAAGGTTTCGGTCACCGACGGATTGAAGAACATGTCGCACGACGCCAGCGCGCGCGCGAGATCCTCGCCGCCCTGAAAGCCGACAAATCTGGCGTTGGGCAGCCGCGATTCGAACCATTCGCCCGCCGGCCCCTCGCCGATCACGACAACCTCGTGCGGCACGCCGCGCCGCTCCAGCTGGTCGATCGTGTCGGCAAAGACGTCGAGCCCCTTTTCCATCACCAGCCGGCCCAGAAAGGCGATGACCGGCGTCTCGTCGGCGATGTTCAGCGACTGACGCCACGCCATGTCTCGCCGCCCCGGGTGAAAAATGTCCCGCTCGACGCCGCGGGTCCAGATGCCGATGTCATAGTTCATCCGCTGTTCGCGCAGCACCTGCGCAAAGCTTTCGGATGGCGCGATCAGCGCGTCGCACTTGCGGTACAACTTGCGCAGCCACGCCACCATGAGCGGTTCGACGAAGGAGAGATTATAATAGCGGAAATAGGTTTCGAAGCGCGTGTGCACCGAACAGGCGACCGGAAGCTTGCGCCGCCGCGCCCACGCCGCCGCCTGTCGCGACACGCGATCGGGGCTGGAAATATGGAGAATATTGGGTGCAAACTCGGCAATATCCTGCCGCACCCGCGACGAAAAAGACACTGGAATACGATATTCGGCACGCCCCGGAATCGCGAAGGACGGCACGCTGACAAGGTCGCCGGTCGGTTCGAAATCGGGGTTGGCGACGGTCGGCGAATAGACCCGCACCGCCGCTCCCTGCTCCAGAAGATAGCCGACCAGACGGTTCAGCGCCTTGTTGGCGCCGTCGACCGTCATGTTGTAATTGCCGCTGAAGAGGGCGATGCGTAGATCCGAAACGTCCATCGCGCCGCGCTAGTCCCATCGCGGCGCAAAGGCAATTGCGTCGGCCATCGCCATCAATAGTCGTCAGGGCGTTCCAGCGGCGCCTCAAGGTCGACCGCCACCGGCGGATGGAGCCGCAGGCGGTGGACGCGGCGCTCGTCGGCCTCGGTCACCTCGATGCGCCAGCCGCTCGGGTGGAGCAATATCTCGCCGACCTCGGGCACATGACCTGCGAGGACAGCGGCGAGGCCGCCGAGCGTGTCGACATCCTCCTCGACCTCGACAAGCCGCGGATCGATCGCTTCGCCGACGTCGTCGAGTTCGGCGCGCGCATCGGCCTCCCAACAGCCATTTTCGCCGGGCGTGAACAGCAGCACCGGCTCGTCATCATACTCATCCTCAATCTCGCCGACGATTTCCTCGACCAGATCCTCGATCGTGACCAGCCCCTCGGTCCCCGAATATTCGTCGATGACGATCGCCAGATGGGTGCGCTGCGCGCGCATGTCGGCGAGCAGGTCGAGCACCCCCATCGATTGCGGCACGTAAAGCGGCTGGCGCAGCAGGTCGATCAGCGGGGGTGGCGGGCGCCCTTCGGCGAGCACCGCGAACACATCCTTGACGTGGATCATCCCGACCACTTCATCGAGCGTCTCGCGATACACCGGCAGGCGGCTGTGGCCCGCCTCTACGAACAGCGCGATGATGTCGGCAAAGCTCGCACTTTCGGAAATCGCGATGATATCGGCGCGCGGCACCGCGACATCGTCGACCGTCTGTTCGCCAAAATGCAGAAGATTGCGCAGCATCTTGCGCTCGATCGGCGACAAATCGCCGACGACGCTGCTGCCGCGCCGATCCTGCCCCTCTTCTTCGGCTTCGTCGATGACATCCTCAATCTGCTCGCGCAGCGAGGGCTCGTTCGCGCCGCCGAACAACAATGTCCGTATGCCGGCCCAAAGGCCGGATCTACTGTCCTCTTCCGATCGGGTCGAAGATCCCTGGTCGTCGGGCATGATGCTCTGTGTATCCTAAGTTAATCCAACTCACGCATATGGATTGGCGATGCCCAGCGATGCAAGCGCTTTCACTTCCAACGCCTCCATCGCCGATGCTTCGGGGTCGTCGATATGGTCGTAACCGACCAGATGCAGCGCGCCATGGACGATCAGATGGGTCGCATGGTCGGCCAGCGAAATCCCCTTTTCCTCCGCCTCGCGCGCGCAGGTCTCGCGCGCCAGCACGATATCGCCGAGCAATATTTCGCCGTCGTCGCTGTTCGACAGACTTTCGAGCAGATCGGCCTGCACCTGCGGAAAGGACAGCACATTGGTCGGCTTGTCCTTGCCCCGGAAATCGCGGTTGAGCGTCTGAACCTCGGCATCGTCGGTCAGCCGCACCGCGACCTCGACCATCGGCGCCGCATCGGCAAGGCTCGCAAAGGGCGTCAGCTTGAGCGCGGCGGCCACCGCCTCCCCCGCCCGCGCTTCCCAATCGAGAACATCGGGCCAGGGCTGGGCTTCATGGGATTCGACGATCAGCATATTGGGGTCCAGAAACAGAAAGGCGCAGGCGCGCTGGAACGGGGAGATATCATCGCGGCGACGCTATCGCGGCGCGCGGATGGTGGACAGCGGAAATTTCCCTAGACCTCGCTACGGCGGGGGCGGCGCGGGCTCGGCGGCGGGCGGAGGCCGGTCGATCGGCAGGCGCAAGTCGATGCGATTGCCGCTAATCTCGGTCGTGATCACCGCATCACCCCCCTCGATCCCGAGGCGCGTTTTCTCGCCGACCGGAATCGCCCCAATGTCGGGAATGTCGAGCGGCTGGACCGGACCGCGCGGGTCGGTCGCTGGCGCGGGCGCCTTGCGCTGCTGCTTCTGGCCATGCGCCTCGGTCATGAAATCGCGCCAGATCCGCGCGGGCAGGCCGCCGCCCGATATGCCCTGAAGCGGCGAATTATCGTCATTGCCGATCCACACCCCGACGACCAGACCATTGGCATAGCCGACGAACAGCGCGTCACGATTGTCCTGGCTGGTCCCGGTCTTGCCAAAATTGGCCTGCGGAAGCCGCGCCGCACGGCCGGTGCCACGGTTGACTGCGGCGCGCAGCATCTGTTCGATCGCGTCATGTTCCTTCGACCCGAAACGGCTGGGCCCCCGGAACAGGCTTTCGAACCAGCCCATTTCCTCGGCCTGAAAGGCGTGCGGTTTGACCGGATAGCTGTTCGCCGCGACCGCAGCATAGGCGGCGGTGAGTTCGAGCAGCGTCATGCTCGACGTTCCGAGCGCAAGGCTCGGGTCGCCCTCCGCCATCGGCGCGGTGACGCCCAGGTCGCGCGCCATGCGGATCACCTTGTCGTCGCCAACCTCGCGCAGCAACCGCACCGCGGCAACATTGCTCGACGTCGCAAACGCATCCTCGAGCGTGAGCGACGGCGAATAGGCCCCACCGGCATTTTTCGGCCGGTACGATCCGGTTTCAATCGCCTCATTGCCGATCCGGTCATCGGGTTTCCAGCCGTCGCGGAGCGCCGCCAGATAGACGAATAATTTGAAGGTCGACCCCGGCTGGCGCCGTGCCTGCGTCACGCGGTTGAAGGGCGATGCCGCATAGTCGCGCCCGCCGACCATCGCCACAACCTCGCCATTCGGGCGCATCGCGACGAGCGCGACCTGCGCCTTGCCCAGCCCGGCGCGGCCGGTCACCCGCCGCGCGACGCCCTGAAGCCGTGCGTCGAGCGTCGTGGTGATCGTCTCGCGCGAATAGCCGACATCGCTCAATTTACGCGCCTCGGGCAGCGCCCAGTCGGCGAAATAGGTGCCGGTGGGCAAGGTGTTGCGGCTGCGCACGTCGATCCGCGGCGCGCGCAGCGACTTCGCCTCACGCTCGGTGAGATAGCCGGTGGCCGCCATCGCATTGAGAACCAGCCGCATCCGCTTTTCGGCAAGGTCGGGGTTCTTGGTCGGCGCGAGGCGCGACGGCGCCTGCACCAGCCCCGCAAGCATCGCCGCCTGCGCCGGGGTCAGCTTCTCGGGCTGGCGATAGAAATAATGCATCGACGCCGCGCGCAGCCCATAGGTGTTGTCGCCGAAATAAGCGTTCGACAAATAGCGTTCGAGAATCTCGTCCTTGGTCAGCCACGCCTCGAGCCAGAAAGCGATCAGCGCCTCGCGCGCCTTGCGCCCCAGCGTGCGCTTCGGCGTCAGAAAGGTGAATTTCGCGAGCTGCTGAGTGATCGTGCTGCCGCCCTGCGTCCGCCCGCCAGTGACATTGCTCCACACCGCGCGCGCGATGCTGCGCGGATCGATGCCCCAATGGCTGTAGAAACGCCGATCCTCGATCGCGAGAAAGGCGCCGGTGACATGCTTGGGCAACGCCTTCGCCTTCACCGGCGTATCGACGATCGCCCCGATGCGCGCGATCGGCGACCCGTTGGACGCGAGCAAGGTGATCTGCGGCGGGGCGATCGGCTCGAGCGACTTCGACAAGGGCGCGGTGAGTGCGAGCCAGCCGACAAGGAGGATGAAGGCGACGCAGAAAACCGCAAAGCCGCGCGCGATGCGGCGAGCCCATTTGCGACGGCGCGATTCGGGCGCCGCCGACGCGTCCGCGTCGACCAAGGGCGCGCCCGCCATCGCGGCGGGGATCGGATCGGGGGTTGGGGCTTTACGGAACCATGTCATGCTTGGTTCGCGTATTACAATCACAATACAGCCTAGGCAAATGGCTTTGATGGGCGCGCGCTGGCAGGGGAAGCATCCTCCCTGTCGCGAAGCGATGGGGAGGGGGACCGCCGCGAAGCGGCGGTGGAGGGGCCGAGGCGCTCCTGCCCCTCCGTCAGCCACCTACGGCGCCTGCCACCTCTCCATGCCTGCGGCACAGGGAGGATCGCTCGTCTGCTCCCAATCGTTCCCGGCCCTTCGTCACCACGGACTTGATCCGGGGTCCAGCTTTTCCGACGGCCAAGGCGTCCCCCCGCGAAGGCGGGGGCTATGTCGGGTCGAAACCCGCCTAATTCCGTAATATCTTCTCCATCGCCTTCCCCCGAGCGAGTTCGTCGATCAACTTGTCGAGATAGCGCAATTCGCGCATCAACGGCTCTTCGATAGTCTCGACCCGGATGCCGCAGATCACTCCGGTGATCAATTCGCGCGCGGGGTTCAGCTTGGGTGCGGCGGCAAAGAAATCCTCGAACGTCGTGCCTTTCGCCAATTCGCCCTCCAGCCCCGTCTGGCTGTAGCCGGTCAGCCAGCGAATAATCTCGTCAACCTCGGCCTTCGTCCGCCCCTTCTTCTCCGCCTTGGCGATATAATGCGGATAGACGCTCGCGACGCTCATCGAATAGATGCGGTGCTTCGTCATCATCATTGCCTCTCGCCCGCTGCCGTTTCAGTCCGGATTCGGCGCCTTTTCCTGTCACCGGCGAGGCCGATACGGTCCGTGCCATGCCCAGAAGCCAGAGACGAGCCGGCCGGACAGGATGCTCTCTACCCCAGCACCCAACTCCGCCGCGAATAGCCCTGCGCCCACAGCAGCGCGCTCAAATCATGATGCCGCACCACCGCCGCAGCGGCTTCGGCCGCCGCCGGATGCGGATAATAGCCGACCCCCAGCCCCGCCGCGGTAATCATCGGAATATCGTTCGCGCCGTCGCCGACCGCCAGCGTCTCGGCCAGCGGCAGGCCGTGCGCCGCCGCTTCGGCCTTCAGCGTCTCCAGCTTGGTGCTCGCATCGACGATCGGCTCGATCACGCGCCCGGTCAGCTTGCCGTCCGCAATCTCCAGTTCGTTCGCGATCACCTTATCGAACCCGATCGCTTCGCCCACCGGGCGAGCAAAGGCGGTGAAGCCGCCCGAGATCAGCACCGAATGTGCGCCATGCGCCTTCATCGTCTGCACCAGGGTCCGCGCGCCGCGGGTCAGCCGCACGCGCTCCATCCGACATTCGGCCAGCACCGATTCGGCCATCCCGCCGAGCAGCCCGACGCGCTCGGTCAGCGCGGCGCGGAAATCCAGTTCGCCGCGCATCGCGCGTTCGGTGATCGCCGCAATCTGCGGCTTCAGCCCGGCATAATCGGCGAGTTCGTCGATACATTCGACGGTAATCATCGTCGAATCCATGTCGGCGATGATCAGCTTCTTGGTGCGGTCGCCCAGCGGCTGGACGATGACGTCGAGTGCGCCATGATCCATTTTCGCCAGTTCGGCGCGGGCGCTGACCAGGCTGCCGTGAAAGACGATATCGGCGGCATCGCCCTCGTCCAGCCAGTGTGGCGCGCCGACATCATGCCCCGTCGCATCGAGCCGGTCGATTGCTTCGCGGACCACCTCGCCCGTCAGCTTCCCGGCTGCTATCAGCGTTGCGACGAACATGGCATCTCCTTCATCATCTTTCCGGCCCCAGCCCTCTCAGGCCAGTCCTCCTGTTGCGCTTATCGCCGGACCCACCGCCAGCGGCAAGAGTGCATTGGCGGTCGCGCTCGCCCAAATTGTCCCGAACGCGGTGGTGATCAACGCCGACGCAAGCCAGGTCTATGCCGACCTCGCGATCTTGTCGGCACGCCCGACGGAGGATGAAATGGCGGGCATCCCGCACCGCCTGTTCGGCTGCATCGACGGCGCCGAGGCCTATAATGCCGCGCGCTGGGCGGCCGACGCCACTGCGGAAATCGCCGACGCCCATGCCGCGGGAGCACTCCCCATCCTCGTCGGCGGCACCGGCCTCTATATGAGCACATTGCTCTTCGGCATCGCGCCGGTGCCCGAAATCGATCCCGGGATTCGCGCTGCGGTCCGCGCGATGGAGGTCGCCGACGCGCACGCCGCGCTCGCGCAGCACGACCCCGCCGCCGCCGCGCGCCTTCACCCCGCCGACACCACCCGCGTCGCCCGCGCGCTCGAGGTCGTCCGCTCGACCGGCCGGCCGCTGGCCGACTGGCACGGCGCCCGCGAAGGCGGGATCGCCGACACCATCGCCCTCACCCCGCTGATCCTCCTGCCACCGCGCGACTGGCTGCGCGAGCGCTGCGACCGCCGGCTCGAGATGATGTTCGACGCCGGTGCGATCGACGAGGCGGAGGCGCTGCTCGCGCGCGGCCTCGACCCCGATCTTCCCGCGATGCGCGCGATCGGGGTGCCGCAAATCGCGCGCCATCTGGCGGGCGAGATCGACCGCGCCGAAGCGCTCACTCTCGCTCAGGCGGCGACGCGGCAATATCTGAAGCGCCAAAGTACGTGGTTCCGTAACCAACCCCCTGCCGATTGGCCACGCCACGAAACGTCATTATCAATCGACAATATCGATGAATTAGCAATAATATTACGCGATAGCTTGTTGACAAGATAGAATCATATACCTATTGCCCGCAACCTTGCTGCGGCGCACAAGCGCGCGGCTCGGGCGCACAGGTTCGTGCGCCTGCACAAGACGGAAGGAGCATAGTCGTGACGGAAATGAGTGGTGCCGACATGGTGGTTCAGGCGCTGGTCGACCTTGGGGTCGATACGGTGTTCGGCTATCCGGGCGGCGCGGTCCTTCCCATCTATGACGCGCTCTTCAAGCATCCGACGATCCAGCATATTCTCGTCCGCCACGAACAGGCGGCGACCCATGCGGCGGAGGGTTACGCCCGCTCGACCGGCAAGCCCGGCGTCGTGCTCGTGACCTCAGGCCCCGGCGCGACCAATGCCGTCACCGGCATCACCGACGCGCTGATGGATTCGATCCCGATGGTCGTGCTGACCGGCCAGGTTCCAACGACGCTGATCGGCACCGACGCCTTTCAGGAATGTGACACGGTCGGCATCACGCGCCACTGCACCAAGCATAATTATCTGGTGATGGACCCGGCGCGGCTCGGCCCGATCATGCACGAGGCTTTCTATATCGCGACCCACGGTCGCCCCGGCCCGGTGGTGATCGACATTCCGAAAAATGTTCAGGTCGCGACCGGCAAATATATCGTGCCCGACATGATCGAGCATAAAAGCTATCGCCCGCAGGTCGAACCCGACAGCGCGGCGATCGCCGAAGCCGTCGCGATGATCGCCGCGTCCGAACGCCCGGTCTTCTACACCGGCGGCGGCGTGATCAACGCCGGCCCCGATGCGAGTGCGGCCTTGCGTCAGCTCGTCGCGCTCACCGGCGCGCCGATCACCTCGACCCTGATGGGGCTCGGTGCCTTTCCGTGCGACGACGACAAGTGGCTCGGCATGCTCGGCATGCACGGGACCTATGAATCGAACATGGCGATGAACCGCGCCGACCTGATCATCGCGGTCGGCGCGCGCTTCGACGACCGGGTGACCGGGCGCCTCGACGCCTTCGCGCCCGAAGCGAAAAAGATCCACATCGACATCGACCGCAGCTCGGTGAACAAGATCGTTCCCGTCGACCTCGCGATCGTCGGCGACGCCGGCCGCGCGCTCGACGCGATCATTGCGGGCTGGCAGACCGCCGGCCACAAGCCGCGCGACCTTGGCGAATGGTGGCGGCGCATCGACGGCTGGCGCGCAACGCGCTGCCTCGACTTCCCCGAGAAGAAAGAGGATGCCGCCGAAATCATGCCGCAGCGCGCGGTCAAGGCGCTGTACGATGCGACCCATGCGATGGACCCGATCATCACGACCGAGGTCGGTCAGCATCAGATGTGGGCGGCGCAGCATTTCGGCTTCCGCGGCCCCAACCGCTGGCTCACCAGCGGCGGCCTCGGTACGATGGGCTATGGCTTTCCCGCCGCCGTCGGCGCGCAGATCGCGCACCCGGGTCGCCTCGTCATCTGCATCGCGGGCGAAGCTTCGCTCCAGATGAACATTCAGGAAATGGGGACGGTCAGCCAGTACCGCCTGCCGGTCAAAATCTTCATCCTCAACAATCAGTGGATGGGGATGGTTCGCCAGTGGCAGGAACTCACCTATGAAAGCCGCTATTCGAACAGCTATTCGGACAGCCTGCCCGATTTCGTGAAGCTCGCCGACGCCTATGGCTGGACCGGCCTGCGCATCGACAATTTCGGTGAGCTGGAGGACGGCATCCAGACGATGATCAACACCCCGGGTCCGGTGATTGTCGATTGCCGCGTCGCACAACTTGCCAACTGCTTCCCTATGATCCCATCGGGGGCCGCCCATACCGACATGATCCTCCAGCCGAGCGACGTCACCGGCACGATGGACGACGAAGCCAAGGCACTGGTGTAATCTGATGAAAATTCAAACAGAAGCCGGCGAGCGCCATGTGCTCGCCATCACCGTCGATAACGAAGCCGGGGTGCTCGCCAAGATCACCGGGCTGTTCACCGCGCGCGGCTATAATATCGAAAGCCTGACCGTCGCGGACATCAGTTCGGACCATGCGCTGTCGCGGATCACCATCGTCACCAATGGCCCGCCACCGATCATCGACCAGATCATCGCTCAGCTCGACCGGCTCGTCCCCGTCCACAAGGTCACCGACCTCACCGACGCGGGCGCGCATGTCGAGCGCGAGATCGCGCTGGTCAAGGTCGCGGGCACCGGCGACAAGCGGATCGAGGCGCTGCGCCTCGCCGATGTCTTCCGCGCGAAGGTCGTCGATACGACGATCACCAGCTTCATTTTCGAAATCACCGGCGCGAGCGAGAAAATCGATCGCTTCGTCGCTCTGATGCGCGAATGCGGCCTCGTCGAAGTCGGCCGCACCGGGGTCGTCGCCATCGCCCGCGGGGCGGAGGCGGCTTAAATTATTACAGATTGCGTTTCCAACACTCGTCACCCCGGACTTGATCCGGGGTCCATGGATGCCGGATCAGGCCCGGCATGACGAACAACAAGATGAGGAAGAATGACATGCAAGTTTATTATGATCGCGACGCCGACCAGGATCTGATCAAGGGCAAAAAGGTCGCCGTTGTCGGTTACGGCAGCCAGGGCCACGCCCACGCACAGAATATGCGCGACAGCGGCGTCACCGAAGTCGCCATCGCGCTGCGCGCCGGTTCGGCGACCGCGAAGAAGGCCGAAGCTGCGGGCTTCAAGGTCATGACCAACAAGGAAGCCGCTGCATGGGCCGACGTGATCATGATCGCCGCTCCTGACGAGCATCAGGCGAAAATCTACGCCGACGACATCGGCCCGAACATGAAGCCCGGTGCAGCGCTCGCTTTCGCGCACGGCCTCAACATCCACTTCGGCCTGATCGAAGCACGCCCCGACATCGACGTCTTCATGGTCGCCCCCAAGGGCCCCGGCCACACGGTGCGCAGCGAATATCAAAAGGGCGGCGGCGTCCCCTGCCTGATCGCAGTCGCGCAGGAAGCCAGCGGCAACGCCGGTAACGGCTTCGCCAAGGCGCTCGCCCTCTCCTATGCCTCGGCCGTCGGCGGCGGGCGCAGCGGGATCATCGAGACGACCTTCAAGGAAGAGTGCGAAACCGACCTCTTCGGCGAACAGGCCGTTCTGTGCGGCGGCGTCACCCACCTGATCCAGGCCGGGTTCGAAACGCTGGTCGAAGCGGGTTACGCCCCCGAAATGGCCTATTTCGAATGCCTCCACGAAACCAAGCTGATCGTCGATCTTCTCTATGAAGGCGGCATCGCCAACATGCGCTACTCGATCTCGAACACCGCCGAATATGGTGACATCAAGACCGGCCCGCGCATCATCACCGCCGAAACCAAGGCCGAAATGAAGCGCGTGCTGGAGGACATTCAGTCGGGCCGTTTCGTCAAGGATTTCGTCCTCGACAACCAGGCTGGTCAGCCCGAACTCAAGGCAAGCCGCAAGGCCGCCGCAGCGCACCAGATCGAACAGGTCGGCGGCGAACTGCGCGCGATGATGCCGTGGATCGCCAAGAACCAGCTGGTCGACAAGTCGAAGAACTGACGGCCAATCCTCCCTGTGGCCGCAGGCCATGGGGAGGATTAACGACCGCCGGCTCTGCCCCGGCGATCACTTTCGCAAACGCAGGCAAAGGACTAAGGCCGGGCAATGACATCCGACCTCCCCTTTGCCTGCGAATGCGGAACGGTCTCGGGCACGCTGCTACGCGTCGGCCCCGATCAGGGCGACCATGTCGTCTGCCACTGCGCCGATTGCCAATATCTCGCCCACCATCTCGGCCATGCCGGACAGATGCTCGACGAGCATGGCGGCGCCTCGCTCTATCAGTCGCGATGCGCGCGCGTGCACATCGCATCGGGCCGCGACCAGCTCGCCTGCGTCCACCTGACCGACAAGCCGACGCTGCGCTGGTATGCCAAATGCTGCCGCACCCCGCTGTTCAACACCTACGCCAATGGCAAAATCCCCTACATCACGACCCAGCTCGGCGCCTGCGACCCAGCGGCGCGCGCGCGGCTGGTCGGCCCGCCCCGCGGGCATCTCTTCACAGAGGAAGGCGTCGGCGACACCAGCCACTTGCCGAAGATGAGCATGGGGGCGCTGATGCGGCGCTTCTTCCCCCGGATGATCAAGGATCTCGTGTCGGGCGATCGCCGGAAATGCGAGCTTTTCGACAGCAAAACCCTCGAACCCATCGCCAAACCCCACCGCATGACCAGCGAAGAACGGCTCGCCCAGAAAGCCGGTTGAACTGCACCGCGCGGGTTTGCCATTTCGACCCCATATTCTAAGGAACGCCGATGCCGGGCCGCGCCTCTCCCTTCTCCGCCCATCACCGCGATCTTCGCGCGCTTGCTGCCGAAACCCGCCTCCGCGCGCTCGCTCCGCGCGCGGGCGTCGACTTCGCCTCGAACGACTATCTTGGCCTCGCCGATTCCGAAGCGTTGCGCGACGCGCTGACCGCCGGGATCGCGCAGGGCATCCCCGCCGGATCAGGCGGCTCGCGCCTGCTGCGCGGCAATCACGCCGAACATGAAGCGCTCGAGGCCCACGCCGCGCGCCATTATGATAGCGAGGCCGCGCTCTATTTCTCGACCGGCTTCGCCGCCAACGCCGCGCTGTTCGCGACGCTGCCGCAGCGCGGCGACCTGATCGTCCATGACGAGCTCATCCACGCCAGCGCGCACGACGGCATGCGCCTCGCCCGCGCGGGCAGCATCGCCGCCGCGCACAATGATCCGCAGGCCTTCGCCGACATCATCGCGCGCTGGCGCGCGGGTGGCGGCTCAGGAACGCCGTGGATCGCGGTCGAAAGCCTCTACAGCATGGACGGCGACCGCGCCCCGCTGGCCGAACTCGCCGCCGTCGCCGACCGCTTCGACGCGGTGCTGATCGTCGACGAAGCCCATGCCACCGGCGTCTACGGCGCCAATGGCGCGGGACTGGCCAGCGACCTCGCGCGCCGCGACAATCTGATCACCCTCCACACCTGCGGCAAGGCGCTCGGCTGCGAAGGCGCGCTGCTCTGCGCCCCGCGCGTCGTCACCGACTTTCTCGTCAACCGCGGCCGCCCCTTCATCTTCTCGACCGCGCCGTCGCCGTTGATGGCGTGGCTCGTCCGCCAGGGCCTCGAAATCGTCGCGACCCAGCCTGAACGACAAGCGCGCCTCGCCGCGCTTGTCCGCCACACCGAGGCGCGCCTCGCCCCGCTCGGCATCACCGCCAGCGGCACCCAGATCCAGCCCGTCATCATCGGCGAGAATGACCGCACGATGCGGATCGCGACCGCACTGCAGGCTGCGGGCTTCGACATTCGCGGCATCCGCCCGCCGACGGTGGCGCAGGGAACCGCCCGTCTCCGCATCGCGATCACGCTCAATGTTGACGAAGATAACATTGACGCAATGGCCGACGCCCTCGCCGCCGCCATGGCCGACGCATGACCCGCTTCATCGTCACCGGCACCGACACCGGCATTGGAAAAACTATCTTTTCTGCGGCTTTGGCGCAGGCGACCCGCGCTTCCTACTGGAAGCCGATTCAGGCCGGCCTCGAAGAAGAGAGTGACAGCGAGGTCGTCGCCCGCCTCGCCGGGGTCGCCATCCACCCCGAAGCCCACCGCCTCATCACTCCCGCCTCGCCACACTATGCCGCCGAAGTTGACGGCGTTAATATCGACGTCGAAACGCTCACGCCGCCGCCCGGCAACTTCATCGTCGAGGGCGCCGGCGGCGCGCTCGTCCCCGTCACCCGCACCACCCTATACGCCGACCTGTTTGCGAAATGGCAAATCCCGGTGATCGTCTGCGCCCGCACGATGCTCGGGACGATCAACCACAGCCTGCTGACGATCGAGGCGCTTCGGTCGCGCAATGTCCCGATCCACGGCCTCGCCTTTCTCGGCGATCCGGTGCCCGACAGCGAGACAACGATCGCCGAAATCAGCGGCATCCGCCGCTTGGGCCGCCTGCCGGTCATCGATCCGCTGACGAGCGAAAACCTTGCTGCCGCTTTCGCCGCGAACTTCGACATCGCCGACTTCCGCTAAATCTCGTCCCCCCTCCCCCACTTCGTCATCCCCGCGAAAGCGGGGACCCAGCGAACAAAATACTCCACCCACAGGGTGCCATTCCCAAACGCAACGGCAGAACTGGGTTCCCGCTTTCGCGGGAATGACAAATGGTTGTAGGGCGCACAGCATGACCTCGCACCAATCCCCCATCTGGCACCCCTTCACCCAGCACGGCCTCGGCGACCCCACGCCGCTGATCGCCCGAGCCGAAGGCGCGCGCCTCTACGACGCGCAGGACAACAGCTGGATCGACGCCATCTCCAGCTGGTGGGTCACCACCCACGGCCACGCCCACCCGCGCATCATGGCCGCGATCCGCGCGCAGTCCGAAAAGCTCGACCAGCTCATCTTCGCCGGCTGGACCCACGAACCCGCCGAAATGCTCGCCGCCGAGCTGATCCGCATCACCCCCGATCCGCTCACCCGCGTCTTCTTCTCGGATTCAGGATCGACCAGCGTCGAGGTCGCGCTCAAAATGGCGCTCGGCTACTGGTATAATATCGGCGAGCCGCGCAGCCGCATCCTCGTCCTCGAACATAGCTATCATGGCGACACGATCGGCACGATGTCGGTCGGCGAGCGCGGCGTCTACAACCGGGCGTGGCAGCCCTTGCTGTTCGACGTCGATACCATCCCCTTCCCGCACGAAGGCCTGGAACAAGCGACGCTCGACGCGCTCGAAGCCGCCTGCGCGCAAAAGCCCGCCGCCTTCATCGTCGAACCGCTCATCCTCGGGGCCGGCGGCATGCTCATCTATCCGGCATGGGTGCTCGCCGAAATGCGCAGCATCTGTGCACGCCACGGCGTCCTCTTCATCGCCGACGAAGTGATGACCGGCTGGGGCCGCACCGGCACCCGCTTCGCCTGCGATCAGGCGGGCGTCATCCCCGACATCGTCTGCCTGTCCAAAGGCCTGACCGGCGGCAGCCTCCCACTCGCCGTCACCCTCTGCATCGAGCCGATCTTCGCCGCCCACTGGTCAACCGACCGAGCGAAAACCTTCTATCATTCGAGCAGCTACACCGCGAACCCGATCGCCTGCGCCGCCGCGAACGCGAACCTCGAAATCTGGCGCGACGAACCCGTCCAGCAACGCATCGACGCGCTCGCCGTCGCGCAAGGCGCGCACCTGTCGATGCTCGGCCATAACCCGCGCGTCGCCAATCCGCGCCGCCTCGGCACCATCGCCGCGCTCGACATCGTCGTTCCGGACTCGGGCTATCTCTCGAACCTCGCGCCGCGCCTGATCGCCTTCTACCGCGACCATGGCGTCCTCCTCCGCCCGCTCGGCAACACCGTCTACGTCATGCCGCCCTATTGCATCGAGCCCGACGAACTGGCGCAAGTCTGGAATGTCATCGCGGCGTCGCTTGACGCGCCGGGCTGATATTCGGATACACCGAACATCCCCCTAACTCCTTCCCGGAGAACGAAAAATGCAAAAACCCGGCCTGTTTCTCACGCTGCTCCTGATGGTCTTCCCCCTCGCCAGTGCCGAGGCGCGCAAAAAACCGGAACCTGTCGACAGTCATGAGCGCACCACCGATTGGGTCCCGCTCACCCAATCGATGACCGAGCTTCTCAATACAGGGTGGAGGATCGTCGGGTTCAACAATTATGAGACGGAGATGTTCTCCGAAAACATCTCCTCCTATTCCTTCATTCTGTCGAGCGGGAACAAATATGTCCTTTGCTTCATGGACAGTCCGGCGATGAACAACGCCAAATCGAAATGCCGTGCCTTGAACTGAACGGGAAGCGAAACCATCTCCATCATCAAGGGGCGGCAACCATTGCCGGAGGGCATGATAGTTCGGCTTAGGTTCATCTCGCGGCGCTAGCGTGATACGCAGGGGATGGACGCCAAGGGAATGCCTGTTTGCAATGAAAAAGCCTGCCCTCCTCTTCCCGATCTTCGCCGCGCTCGCCCTCGCTGCGCCCGCGCACGCCTTCGACCAAAGCCTCGCGCAGACCGGCACGCCGCCGCAGAAAACCTCGGTCCTTTATACCTATGGCGACGAACCCTGCCCCGAACCGGTGGGTGACGAGATCATCGTCTGCGCGCAGCAACCCGAAAGCGAACGCTATCGCGTCCCGAAGGAACTGCGCGAAGAGCTGAAGGACGACACCCCGGTCGGCGGCGGCTCATGGGCCTCGGCGGTCGAGGGGTATGACAATATCGCCCGCGCCACCCGCCCCAACAGCTGCTCGCCCGTCGGCAGCTATGGCTTCACCGGCTGCACGTCGGCGATGCTGCGCCAGTGGTTCGAGGAACGCCGCGCGGCCGACTGATCGCGCGGCCGGAAACCCAGCGTTTCGGTACGCGCAATTGACGCCGCCCCCTTGCGTCGCATAGCCTTCGCGCTTCCGAACAAACAGGAGGCCCCCCACATGCGTCGCATTGCTCCCATCGCCATTCTCGCGCTCGCCGTCGTCGCCGTCCCCGTCGTCATCGCACAGGCCCCCTCGGGCGTCCCCGGCGCCCCCGACAAAACGCGCGTCACCGCGGGCACCTACGCCGCCGATGCCGGACACACGATGGTCGTCTGGGAAGTCGATCATTTCGGCTTCAGCAAATATTCGGGCATTTTCGGCGACGTCACCGGCACCCTCGTGATCGATCCCGCCAATCCCGCCGCGTCGAAGGTCGACGTGACGATCCCGGTGTCAAAGGTCACCACCGCCAGCGCCGGCCTCACCGACCATCTGCTGCGCGCGGGCAAGGACGGCGGCAAGGCCGACTTTTTCGGCCCCGCCCCCGCCGACGCCAAATTCGTCTCGACCCGCGTCGTCCTCGACGATGAGGGCGACGAAGCCAAGGTCACCGGTAACCTCACCCTCAATGGCGTGACCAAACAGGTGACGCTCGACGTCGACTTCCACGGCGCCGGCACCAACCCCTATAACAAGAAAGCCACGATCGGCTTCGACGCCGAAACCAAGATCCGCCGCAGCGATTTCGGCGTGAACTATGGCATCCCGGTGGTCAGCGACCTCGTCGAACTCGAAATCCACGCCGCGTTCGAAAAGCAGTAAAACCACCTCAATATTCTCGTCATCCCCGCGAAAGCGGGGACCCAGTGAGGCCTTGTGCTGCCCAAGCTGGGTCCCCGCTTACGCGGGGATGACAACGGATTGGGTGTTCATCGCCCATCCAGCAACCCGCGCTTACCCTCCCATCATCAAGGGAGGATCATCATGCGCAAAACCCTGCCACTCGCTTTCGCCCTCGCGCTGACCGCCTCCCCGGCGCTCGCGCAAACCAACCCGCAAATCGACTATCCCGCCTTCCAGGCGCTCACCGCCCGCGTCGCACCAGAGCGCGAAGCGCGCCTTCTCCCCTTCGCCGCCTTCAAGGCCGAAGCCGCCAAGCCCGGCATTCTCCTCCTCGACGCGCGCTCAAAGGATGCTTTTGCGCGCGGGCATATCGTCGGCGCGGTCAACCTGCCGCTCACCGACTTCACCGCCGACAGCCTCGCTGCGGTGATCGGCGCCGACCCGGACCGCCCTATCCTCATTTATTGCAACAATAATTTCCGCAACGACGCCGCTCCCGTACCGATGAAGTCGGCCGCGCTCGCGCTCAATATCCAGACCTTCATCAACCTCGTCGGCTATGGCTATCCCAATGTCCGCGAACTCGCCGACGTGATCGACTTCAATGATCCCGCAGTGGGCTGGGTCAAGGGCTAGCCACACTCCAATCTGTCACATGCCGCCGGTAAGTCAGAGCCGGGGTCTCCCCGACCCCGCCTCTTGTTCACAAGGAGCGCGTGTGATGAGCGAACTGGTACGCGAAATTGTCGAAGTGAACGCCTATATTGGCGGCGACGAGGAAAAAGCCCTGCTGACCGTCGAGGCCGAGGGCATCACCCCCACCGCGGGCTGGACGAACCTCCAGCTCGATCCCCATGTCTATATCAATCCGCCCGCCGACGGCGTTCAGGATTTCGACCTCGTCGGCGATCGCCCCTCAGGCGGCGGCGCCGATACGCCGTCCACGGTCGAGGCGGCATGGGAAGGCCCGCTTGAGGACTGGGTGATCGGCATCCGCGTCCACGCGATCGCCAATATGATCGAGGATGAAATCTTCGAGCCGTGGGAAGAGGAAGACGACGAAGACGAGTCCGAAGAGCAGAGCAGCAAGGCTGCCTGACGGCCTCCCGCGCGCCATCCCCGCCTTCACGGGGGTGGCGCAGCAGGGCCACGCAACGCAATTTTCCCACCTTCCCCCTTGCCAAACACGACATTTTCATGTCAGAGCGTGGCCATGCGCCACAACGGGCTCCTACTTCTGCGACTTACACGCCCTTGGGCGTGACGATAACGCTGCGCCCAAGGTGGCGCGCGATCGCCCAAGGGTAAGCCGGCCAAAACCACCCTTTCGCAGAAGAACCAAAAGACCATGACCATGCTCCGCGACCCTTCGGTCAAATATCGCGCCTTCCCGCAGGTTCCCTTGACGAACCGCGAATGGCCCAGCCGCGTCACCACCAAGGCGCCGATCTGGCTTTCCACCGACATGCGCGACGGCAATCAGGCGCTGATCGACCCGATGGATGCCGAAAAGAAAGCGCGCTTCTTCGACCTGCTCTGCCGCGTCGGCCTGAAAGAGATCGAAGTCGGCTTCCCCAGCGCGGGCGCGACCGAGTTCGACTTCATCTCCGGCCTCGTCCAGAACGGCCGCATCCCCGACGATGTGACGGTACAGGTGCTGACCCAGGCGCGCGCCGACCTCATCCGCACCAGCTTCGACAGCCTCGCGGGCGCAAAGACGGCAATCGTCCACCTCTATAATGCGGTCAGCCCCGCGTGGCGCAAGATCGTCTTCGGCATGGAAATGCCCGAAATCAAGCAGATCGCGATCGACGGCGCCAAGCAGCTGCGCGACAATGCCGCGCGCCTGCCGCAAACCAACTGGCGTTTCGAATATAGCCCCGAAACCTTCTCGACCGCCGAAATCGATTTCTCGATCGAGGTGTGCGAAGCGGTGATGGAGATACTGCAACCGACCGCCGAAAATCCGATCATCCTCAACCTCCCCGCGACGGTCGAGGCCTCGACGGCGAATATCTATGCCGATCAGATCGAATATTTCGCCAAGAATTTGCCGAACCGCGACCGCGCATTGATCAGCCTGCACACCCACAATGACCGCGGCACCGGCGTCGCGGCGGCCGAACTCGGCCTGCTCGCGGGCGCCGATCGCGTCGAGGGCTGCCTGTTCGGCAATGGCGAGCGCACCGGCAACACCTGCCTCGTCACCATTGCGCTCAACATGTACACGCAGGGCGTCGACCCCGAACTGGACTTCTCGAACATCGACGAGGTCATCCAGACGGTCGAATATTGCAACCAGCTCCCCGTCCACCCGCGCCACCCCTATGGCGGCGAGCTGGTCTACACGGCCTTTTCGGGCAGCCATCAGGACGCGATCAAGAAAGGCTTCGCCGCGCGCGAACGCCAGAATGACGAGACGTGGGAAGTCCCCTATCTCCCCATCGATCCCGCCGACCTCGGCCGCAGCTATGAAGCGGTGATCCGCGTCAACAGCCAGTCGGGCAAAGGCGGCGTCGCCTGGGTAATCGAACAGGACAAGGGGCTGAAACTGCCCAAGAAAATGCAGGCAAGCTTCAGCCATGTCGTGCAGGCACTGGCGGATGAGACCAGCCGCGAGCTGGGCGCCGAAGACATCTGGCAGGCGTTCGAGGGCAAATATCTCGCCACCGAGAACAAGCGCTTCCAGCTCGTCGACTGGTCCGAAACCCATTCGGGCGCCGACCGCATTTTCGCGGGCAAGCTCATGATCGACGGCACCCCGCGCAGCGTCAGCGGCCGCGGCAACGGCCTGATGTCCAGCGTGATCGCCGCGCTCAGCGAGAGCGGCGGCCCGGTGATGGACATCATCGACTATAGCGAGCACGCAATCGGCCAGGGCAGCACGGTGCAAGCCGCCGCCTATGTCGAATGTCGCACCGCCGACGGCAAAAGCCTGTTCGGCTGCGGCCTCGACACCGACGTCGCCACCGCCAGCGTCCGCGCCATCCTCAGCGCGGCGAACGGCGCGTAAGCCCAAGCGCAATCCTCCCTGTCGCGAAGCGATGGGGAGGGGGACCGCCGCGTAGCGGTGGTGGAGGGGCCGCGACCTATCGGAAACACGCAACGGGTGCTTACAATCCGCCCCCGCGCCCCCATATAGACATAATCGCGGTACGCATTCTCGTAAGCCACCGCGACCGAGAGACAGGCCGTGCTCCCGCTTACGCAAGAGGAGCCGCGCTGCCCATGAATCCGAAGCCCCAATCCGATACAAAAGCCGCCGCTCCCGCAAAGACGCGCTCGAACAATTTCTTCCGCAAGCGCGCCGCCCCGCTCGCGCGCGAAGATGCGCGGCGCCAGGGCAATATCAGCCAGCTCGCCTGGCTGACCCTCGGCGGCACCGGAACCGAAAGCGCCCGCGACACCGCGATCGCCTTCCTCAACACCGAACACCCCGAACTCGGCGGCCGCCCGCTCGCCATCGCGACCGCGAGCGACGAGGGCTATGCCCGCGTCGCCACCGCCATCCGCGCCCACGCCGCCGCGCCGGTGACGCCATGACCCGCGCGATGAACGTCACGCTGCCCGAAAGCGACGTCGCCCAATCGTGCAAGACGGCAAAGGTCGCGATCAGCGCGATCGAAGCCCTCCCCTCAGGCGGCACCCGCCTCGTCTGCGTCACGATCGAAGACGCCGACAAGATGCGCAAGCGCCTGAAAAAGCATCTGATCGACGGCGCCGTCACCCGCTACCGCTTCTACCGCCCGCCGGGCGCGGAGGGTGGGTATTAGCATTTAAAGGGTAACAAAGACGGTCCCACGTTGGCGGGCATCGTCAATTAATCAACTACGGCAGGGACGCCCAGCTGGCCTACGTCGAATACCGCATTGCCGACGATCATTACCTGCCTTGGTACGAACCGGACGCACCCGTTGCGACGGCCAGCGGGCGCGCCCGGCAATGGGGCGAAACAAGGCTTCCCAATCCAACCCTCAGGCATCGGGGTAGAAGTGAAAAGGGATATCCAAACACACCTCCGGGACGGAGTAAAATCCAAATCCGTCAAATATTATCGCTTTCCCGGAGTTGAACTCCCAAATACGTCTTCCTATTTCGTCAATATGGGAGATAAAAAATGCCAACTTATGAAATTATTGTTACAGATGTAACTAGATATGGTGATCTTTACTGCGTAGCCTGATGGGATGTACAAAACGGCAGCATGATCCGCCCTGAACCGCATTCGGCAAATGCAGCCGTCGAGGCATCCAGATTCTGGAAAGCCAAAGATGCGGGACCCGGCAAGTTCTTCTCTGTCGGAAATAGATTGCAGTTCGACGCAGAACTTCCACCGGCAGCTTTCCCATTTCCGCATGCGACCGAAGACAGGCTAGTATTACAACAGCCAAACGCAAAAATTTTGGACCAACATACTGTTGCAGAGATCGCACAGATCGTGCAACCAAGCGTGTCACCCACACTACTTCATGCATTCGGCGGCCAACTGGTCCGAGCAAATTCCGGCAAAGCCTATGTGCCTGCCGACACTGCCACCTCTTCGCTCGGGGCAATCGAAGTCCTGCCCGGAGCTATCCACCTTTACGAAGACAACCTGCCAGGGAACAAGCGTCGCCTCCGAGCGGTTCTCCAGCACGCCGGGCTGGGATACGATCTATCGGTCACTGCGGACGCCGCGAAAGAACGCTTTTTGGCAAATGGCTTGCCGGCCCTTGTCGCCGAGATTCAGCAGGCAGCACGCCTTCACGTGCGCGTCGGACTTGCCAGAGCATTCAACGATGCACCTTGCTATGCACAAGTGAATGGCCTCTATTTTTTGTAGCGGATTGCATCCAGCCATGCCCACGATAGACTGCTTCGCAAAACTTGTCATATGCGTGGGCATATTTGCAACTTGGGACTTCGCCAACCGCTGGACCTGACATTTCACCACTACGTATCACGCAAACGAGAATCGGCTCGCAACATGTCTGAAATTTTGAGCGTCGGCCACTCTTCCCAATCATATTCGGCCTTCGCTATGCTATTGAAAAACGAGGGCGTAACCGCCATCGCTGATGTACGCAGCTCGCCCTTTTCCAAGCATTACCCACAGTATAATCGAACACAATTAAAAGCGGCTCTCGCCGAAGATAAGATATCATATGTCTTCTTGGGGCGGGAGCTTGGAGGAAGACCCAATCACCCGCATCTTTATACGCATGGCATTGCTGATTACGAAAAAATGGCCCGCACTTCTTCCTTTGAGACCGGCCTACAACGACTCGAAAGAGGCGCCGAGAGATTCAGAATTGCAATGATGTGCTCAGAACACGATCCTCTCGATTGCCACCGATGCCTGTTGGTCGGGCGCGCGCTTACAGAAAGAGGCCATGTCGTTCGCCACATCGTTCAAGCAAGCACTCCGATCGTTCAGGACCAGATCGAGCAATGGCTCCTCGAACAGGCTGGAAAAATCCATGATGACATGTTCGCTCCCTATCAGGTAAGATTGGAAGAAGCGTATCGCGAACGGGCAAATAAGGTTGCATTCATAGAGCGCGCACCGAACTCGCATGAAGATCTAAATGATTGGACATATCATGAATGAAACGCGCGTAACGACGATTGGATTTACAAAAAGCACTGCCGAGCGTTTTTTTGAACGCATTCTCAGCGCGGGAGTAAAGACTGTTGTCGATGTACGCCTTCATAACACATCGCAGCTCGCTGGATTTGCCAAAGCTGAAGATCTTTCTTTCTTTCTGAGAAAAATTGGAAATATCAACTACATTCACAAACCAATTCTTGCTCCAACTGACGATATACTTAAGTCTTTCAAGAAAGAGAAAGGTGATTGGAAAATATACGAAGAGAGTTTCATGAATCTTATGAACGATCGAAAGATAGAAAATCGATTCGACCCAGATTTTTTTAACGAATCTTGTCTTCTGTGCTCGGAAGATACGGCACATTATTGCCATCGCCGCTTGGTAGTCGAGTACCTCAACGACAAATGGGGGCATAATCTGCAAGTCCGACACCTATAACAGCTCCGTTGAGTAGAAAATTCCCTTTCCTACAAAACACCCATATGGTTCATTCTATCGGTTTTAACTAACCGAAAGGACGAATCGATGGACGCATCCGCCCCCAACCCCACCGGCATCCCCGCCCCCGGCACCTATCGCTGGACGCCGAAACTCCAGCGCGAATTTCTCGAACAGCTCGCCATCAACGGATCGGTGAAGATCGCCGCCGCGATGGTGTGCATGTCGCCCTCCGCCGCCTATCAGCTCAAACAGCGGCCGCAGGGCAAGGCATTCGCGCTCGGTTGGGCGGCGGCGATCCTGATCGCGCGCGGGCGGCTCGCCGATGAATTGCTCGACCGCGCGATCTGGGGCGTCGAGGAGAGCGTCGAGCGCGACAGCCGCGACGCGCATTTTACCCACAGCAAGCGCAAGCGCCATATCCCCAGCCTTGGCCTCGCGATGCTCGCCCGGCTCGACAAGATGGTCAACGTCCGCGCCCGCGCGGGCGAGGCAATGTTCGCACAGATTATCGCGGGCGACTGGGCGGGCTATCTGTCGCTGTTCGACGTCGATGCCGACAACCCCGATGCCGAGGGCCATAGCGCCGCGCTCGCCTGCTGGCTCGCCGCCCGCGACAATCGCGCCAACCCGCTCGCCAGCCTGTGGAAAGACAGTGCGATCGCGAATGAAGTTGCGCAGTTTTCCGCCGATTCCGAAGAAGAGGATGAAGCCGATCCGTCCCCGGAGGAAGAGGCGGCGGCGATGACCATCTGGCGCGACGAGGAAAGCGGCGAATGGCGCACCAACTTCCCGCCGCCCGAGGATTTTATTGGCATCGAGGAGGGCGAATTCGGCGACCCCGACTATGAACGCACCCTCGATCTGGACGAAGAAGCCGCCTTCGCAGCCACGCGCATCGCCGCCGTCGCGCCGCTGCGCCAGGCGGGCGAAGCCGCGCGGCGCGCCTTCTTCGGCCTGCCCGCGCCCGCCAATGACCCCGAACCGGCGGCGAAGCAAGGCGGGACAATGCGGAAATCGGCAGGATAGCCCCTTGTTTTCTGGCCAAAGCCGGGAAACAGGTGGGGACGACGTGCCATGCACAATCCTCCCTGTCGCGCAGCGATGGGGAGGTGGCAGCGCGAAGCGCCGACGGAGGGGCTTGGCGCTACCGTCGCCGCCCCTCCACCACGCCCTTCGGGCGCGGTCCCCCTCCCCATGGCTTCGCCGCAGGGAGGATCAGGCCCCGCATCGCCCACCCTCTCTTTCGTCATCCCCGCGAAAGCGGGGACCCAGCGCAAACAATATTCAGCGCGGCAGCGCTGCACTGCACCGTTGCAACTTGTTTCCCGCATGCGCCGGAATGGCGAAACAGGAGGGCGCACTACCAAAACCCACCCCATCCATGCTATATTCGTCCCCAATCGAAGGAGGATAGCCATGCCCGGTGACCTTGCGATCGTACTGAGCGGCGGCGGTGCCAAGGGCGCCTTTCAGGTCGGCGTGGTCCATGAACTTGTCGTCAATCGCGGCGTCCGGCTCGATATTGTCGCCGGGGTGTCGACCGGCGCGATCCAGGCGCTGGGGGTGGCGCAGGACGACGTGCCGGGGCTGCTTGACCGCTGGCTCGCCCTTCGCGGCAATGGCGATATCTACAAGGAACGCCCGCTGGGGATCGCGGGCGGCATATTGGGCGAGGATGCGATTTACGACACCGCGCCGCTGCGCCGGATGCTCAAGGGCTTTGCCGACGACCGGAAATTGCGGGCCAGCGGGCGCAAGTTGCGGCTCGGCGTCGTCAACCTTGGCACCGGCGATTATCGCAGCATCGACGAAAGCGTCCCCGGCATCCACAATTGGGTCTATGCCAGCTCGGCGATGCCGGTCTTTTTCGACCCGCTCAAAACCACCGCCGCCGACGGGAGCGAGGAACAATGGGTCGATGGCGGGGTGCGCAATGTGACCCCGCTCGACGACGCGCTCGAGCTTAATCCGCGTGGGGTCATCGTCGTCCGCGCCTCGCCGCCGCCGCGCCCGGGCAAGGTTCGCCTCTTCCCCAATCTGATCAAGATCGGGCTGCGCGCGGTCGATATATTGCAATCCGAAGTGTCGGCGAACGACACCAAAAACGCCGCACTGATCAATGACATCATCGCCGCGCGCGAGGCACAGGCGCGCGCCTTGCAGTCCGCGGGGATTGGCGGCGGCGCCGCGGCGCGCATCCTCCGCCCGCTCGACCTGCAAATCTCGCGCTACCGCTTTGCGCCGATCCGCATCATCGAGCCCGATCAGGAGGTGTCCGAAACGCTGGAGTTCAATCCCGCGAAAATCCGCAAGGCGATCGACGCCGGACGCGCCGCGGTCGAGCGCGAATGGAAGGCGCTCGAACCGCTGCTGAGCTAGCCGCCGGCGCACCTTGGCCCGCCCCGCCGCAAGCCCGTCACGGCTGGCCGGATCGCCATTTCTTCCGCCGCGCCTTTGCCCCTAAGCCGATGGTCAGGGGGCGTGCAGAGGAGTAGCTATCGTGAACGCTTGCCCGACGACCGTCGGTGATACCGGCCAGCCGCATCCGGCGAATATCGCGGACAGGGAAGCGACCACGCTCTTCTGGGGCCTGCAATATTGCCGCGCCAGCACATTGTCGCTGACCCGGCTCGAACTCGCGCTCGAAAGCGGCGATCGGCAACGGATTATCGAGGCGATGGACCGCCTCCACGCCCTCGATGGCGAAATCGAGCGCAAGGTCGCGAGCCTGCCCGCGCCGGTCGGGGCGGAGGCGCTCAATGAGCATTTGGGCCGTGAGAAAATGGCGGTGGCCTTCGAAAAGCTCGTCCTCGCCAGCGGGATCAGCGGCCCCGGCCTCGCCTCGCCGCCGACGTCGCTGCCCCAGCCGAGCCGGATCGGCGTCCCGGCGCCCGACATCGACTGGCCCCCGGCCGACGAGATGCACACGCCGCGCCTGATGCGCGCCATCCGCGACTATGGCCCAAAAGCTGCGCTGCTGGTCACCCTCGCCGCCGCGACCGGCGCGGTCATTTTCGTGGCGCTGTAACCGCCGCTGCCGCGAGCAGCAGCGGCGCGTCTTTTTCCGATGCATTTCGGGCCATATTTGCTCTCGCTTTCGTTCAGGGAATCCAGCCGGGCAGCGCCGCCGCCTGCCCGATCCAGCGCGCCATCAACGCCTCATCGGGCGCCTCATCCTCATAGATATGGAAGTATCGCGCCTCGGGGTCCTTCGACCCGACCGGCGGCTCCGGATCGAGCGAGGTGCCGCGAAACAGCGTCACTTTGATATATTTGGTGAAGCAATGAAAGGAGATGAACCAGCCCTGCCCCTCGACCCCGTAAAAGGGCGAGTTCCACCGCACCGCCTTCTGCGCCGCCGGGACGGTCCGCATGATCAGCGCATCGAGCCGCTTTCCCGCGTCGCTTTTCCAGCCCGGCATCGCGGCGATATAGGCCTGCACCGGCGCGTCGCCATCGCCCTTGGAGATCTGGGGATTGCCGCCCGACAGCAGCACGGGTTCCTTAGCCACGCCCCGCTCTCCGCCGGGCGACATAGGGGAGCGCGAACATGTACAGGCCGGTGAACGTCAGCAGGAACAGCGGCGCAAGCGGCAACAGGTACACCCATTCGGCGGGCTTCTTGCCCAGTCCCAGCATGATGAAGATGCTCATCACGACCAGCGTGAACAGTATCGACACCCAGCGGTGGAACTGCCGTATCCAGATATTCCAGTTCATCCGTCTCTCCCTTGTCGGCCAGGATCAGTCCATTCGTGCCAAAGCTTCCTCCAGCCGCCCCAGGAAGCGCGGCCAGCCGGCCTTGGCACCATGATAGGCGAGCTGCTGATCGGGCTGGAAACCGGTCTGCTCCATGCGCAGCAGTGTACCCGTCGGGGTCGGCGTGAGCGTCCAGGTAACGACGCTCTCCAGCCCCTTGCCCGCCCAGCTATAGGATAGCACCCGCTGCGGCTCGACCTCGATCACTTCGCAGTCGACATCGCCCCACTCGGCGCCAAAACGGAATTTATGCCCCGCAACCGCCGCGACATCGCCCTTCATCAGCCATTCCTCGACCAGATGCGGCATCGTCAGCGCGCGCCAGATCTTCTCCGCCGGCTGCGCGATTTCGCGTTCGACAATCACCGATCGGGTTGCGGCAGTTGCTTCGGTCATTGATCCATCCTTTTGAGCAAATCCTCGAGCCCGTCGAAACGGCTCTCCCAAAACCCCGTCATTTCCTGCGTCCAATCCGCAAGCGGCACCAGCGCACCGCGCGGGACACTATAATGCGTCTGCCGCCCCGCCTGCCGGTCCAGCACAAGGCCCGCCTGTTTGAGAACGCCCAAATGCTTCGACACCGCAGGCTGCGACACCCCGGCGCGCGCGGTCAGCGCCCCGACCGTCTGCTCGCCATCGCGGCACAATCGCTCGAAAATTGCCCGCCGCGTCGGGTCGGCGAGCGTCTTGAACAGCATGTCGGGCATCGAACACATAACTCTCTGACTATGAATAACTCATAACCACCGAGTTATAGGTAAGTCAATCACGAGCCGTCCGCGCATAGCGTGGCGCGAGTGAGCAGATAGTCGCGCTCACGGTCGTTCCCCGCCAGCACCGCTGCCGCAGCGAATGCCTCTCCTGCTTCGGCCAGGCGCCCGGCGCGAAACAGAAAGTCGCCCCGCGCGGCGGGCAACGGCGCATAGTTTCGCAGCGCGGCCGCGTCGGCAATCCCATCGACGAGCCGCAGTCCGGCCTCGGGGCCGAACGCCATGCTGTGCGCGACCGCGCGGTTGAGCTCCACCACAGGAGACGGCATCACCTGCTCCAACCGGTCATAGAGCGCCGCAATCCGCACCCAGTCGGTGTCCCTGGATCGCCGGGCCCTTGCGTGGCACGCGCCCAGCGCCGCCTGCAAAACATAGGGGCCATCGGCACCGCCCAATGCCTCGGCACGGTCCAGCGCGTTCAGCCCACGGCGGATCAGCAGCTGGTCCCAGCGCGCGCGGTTCTGCTCGGTCAGCGGAACGAACCCACCGTCAGGGCCAGTGCGCGCCGCCAACCGCGAGGCCTGAATCTCCATCAATGCAAGCAACCCCAACACCTCGGGCTCCTCCGGCATCAAAGCGGCAAGGATACGCCCCAGCCGCTGCGCCTCGGCGCACAGCGGTGGCCGGACCAGCGATGGCCCCGCGGTCGCGGAATAACCCTCGTTGAAGATCAGATAGACGACCTCGAGCACAGAACCCAGCCGCGCCGCCAGTTCGCCCCCGCGCGGCACCGCAAATGCAACCCCGGCCTTGGCGATCGCCCTCTTCGCCCGCACGATCCGCTGCGCAATCGTCGCCTCGTTCGACAGAAAAGCACGCGCGATCTCCTCGGTCGTCAGTCCGCCAACCAACCGCAGCGTCAGCGCGGCGCGCGCTTCGGGCGAAATCACGGGATGACATGCGGCAAAGATCAGCCCAAGCAGTTCGTCACCCAGTTCATTGTCCAGCGCCGCTTCGATCGTCTCTGCGCTCATGTCGTGCGCCCCATCGAGGTCGCGGACGATTTCGGCATGTTTTCGCGTTCGCATCATATCGCGGCGAAAACCATCGATGGCGCGCCGCTTTGCCGTCGCCAGCAACCAGGCACCCGGTTTGTCGGGGACACCACTTTCTGGCCATTCAGTAAGCGCCGTGAGCAGTGCGTCCTGCGCCAGTTCTTCGGCACGATCGACGTCGCGCGTCGAGCGCGCCAGCGCCGCAATCAACCGCGCCCGCTCGATCCGGAAAACCGCCTCTATCGCCCGGTGGGCTTCGTCCGCCGCCATGCCCGCATTGTCGGCCAACATGGTCGGCAAGGCAAGCGTGGCGGCGGGCATCGGCGATCAATCGCCTGCGAGTTGATCGCGTAGCCGCTGTTCGCGTTCGGCAATTTCGGGCGTTACCGCCTCGCCGAAATCCTCCATTTCATAGAAAGGGCGAATTTCGAGTTCGCTCGGCCCGGGCATCGGGTTTGGGCAGCGCTTTGCCCAGGCGACCGCTTCGTCCATGTCCTTGACCTCCCAGACCCAGTAACCCGCGACCAGCTCGCGCGCTTCGGCGAAGGGACCGTCGATCACCGTCCGGCTCGCGCCGTCAAAAGCGATCCGTTTGCCCGCCGAAGACGGCTTCAGCCCATCCCCGTCGATCATCACTCCGGCATGGACCAGTTCCTCGTTGAACTTGCCCATCGCCTCGAACATCCCGGTCATCTCTTCCGTAGGCGGAAGGCCCCGTTCGCTGTCATCGGTCGCTTTCACGAAAACCATCACACGCATCGTCCGTCTCCTTGTTTCCACCGGGCCAACATCGGCCTCGCATCTTCACGACGAACGAGGGTCGTCGAAATCGACACATACTCGGAATATTTTTCGCCGGCTGGCCACGCTCACGCCACGCGCTGGATCGACTCGGTCGAAAAACGCTGACGATATTCGTTGGGCGACAGGCCGGTGATCCGGTGAAAAAGCTTTCGAAAGGCCGCCGCATCCTCGTAACCGACGCTCCAGGCGATCTGGTCGACCGTCCGCTTGGTGAACTCCAGCAGCTCGCGCGATTTTCCCACGCGCAAATGCTGCGAATATTCGACCGGGGTCATTCCCGTGGCGGCTTTAAAACGGCGCTGGAAAGTGCGCTCCTCCAGCCCGGCCTCGGCCGCCAGCTCACTGACACCGCCAACGCGGCCTTCCTTCGCCTGTAAAAAATGCTGCGCCTTCAACACCGCCTCGTCACCATGCGTCAGGCGCGGGGCAAAGCTCGCATAATTGCGCTGCTCGCGCCCGCCGGGGTCGATCAGCAGGAAGCGCGCAGTCTCCATCATGATCGTGGGGCCCAAAAGACGCTCGACGATCCGCAGTCCCAGATCGGTCCATGCCATCAACCCACCCGCGGTCACAATATCACCGTCATCGATCACCATCCGGTCGGACTCCAGCCGCACGTCGGGAAAGCGTGTCCGGAACTCTTCCGCAAAAAACCAGTGCGTCGTCGCCGGGCGTCCGGCGAGCAGCCCCGTCGCCGCGAGCGCAAAGGCGCCGCCGCAGTTGGACGCCAGCGTCGCGCCATGCGCATGACGATCAAGCAGCCAGCGCGCATAGGGTGCGACCTCATCCGCCTCGAGCAGCTTGTGTAAACTCCCCGGCGCGATCAGCACCGTCGGCGAATTGCCCTCCGGCTCATCGGGATGGCTGTCATAACAGCGCGCAAAGCCCCCGCCCTCCTGCAACGGCCAATGGCTGATACGGATGGGAGCGCGGCCATGATCGACCGCAAAGCGCCCGGCGATGTGGAACAGGTCGGTGATCCCTAGGACCATCCCCATCTGGCAATCGGGATAGAGCATCATTCCGACCTCCACGAGTGCGACCTTCGCGTCAGACACCTCAACCTTGGGCATATCGCCTCCTTTGTCGGAATCGACCCGTATAATGTCGCTTCCGCCAATCCCGATCAAGTCCGCGTCGACGTATCTCTTGTCTCACCGGCGGGCAAAGCCGCCTCGCACACCACGGAAGGACTGATATCATGACCATGATCACCACCAGGGACGGCACGAACATCTTCTTCAAGGACTGGGGTCCGAAGGATGGACAGCCGATCATCTTCTCGCACGGCTGGCCGCTCTCGGCCGACGCCTGGGACGCCCAGATGGTTTTCTTCGCCAATCAGGGTTTCCGTACCATCGCCCATGACCGCCGCAGCCACGGCCGTTCGGATCAGGTATGGGAAAATAACAATATGGACCAATATGCCGACGACCTCGGCGAACTGATCGAACAGCTGGACCTGAGCGACGTGATCCTCGTCGGCCACTCGACCGGCGGCGGCGAAGTCACCCGCTATATCGGCCGCCATGGTACCAGCCGCGTAGCCAAAGTCGCTTTGATCGGCGCAGTACCGCCGCTGATGCTCAAGACCGAAGCCAATCCGGGCGGCCTGCCGATCGATGTCTTCGACGGCATCCGCAAGGGCACCTTCGACAATCGCCCGCAATTCTTCAAGGATCTGACGCTCCCCTTCTACGGCTACAACCGTCCCGGTGCGGTGGTTTCGGAAGCGGTTCGCGACGATTTCGTCCGTCAGGGCATGAACGGCGGCCTCAAGGGCCTGCTCGACAGCATCCGTGCCTTTTCGGAAAGCGACTTCAACGAAGATTTGAAGAAGTTCGATGTCCCGACCCTCGTCCTCCACGGCGACGACGACCAGATCGTGCCGATCGGCGCCGCGGCGCTGTCGACCGTGAAGATCGTCAAACAGGCGGTACTCAAAATCTATGAAGGCGCCGATCACGGCCTGACCGTCACCCATCAGGACCGGTTCAACACCGACCTTCTGGATTTCATCAACAGCTGATAGCCTGCGAGGCGCGGTCCGGGGGGACTGCGCCTCCTCATCTAGGGAGACGTAAGATGACCAAGGAAACCATTCTCATCACCGGCGCATCGGATGGCATTGGCGCCGTCTATGCCGACCGCTTCGCCAGGCGCGGCGCCAACCTGATCCTCGTCGCACGCCGCGCCGACAAGCTCGCAGACCTCGCCGACCGCCTTCGTGCCGACACCGGCGTTGCAGTCGAAGTGATCGCCGCCGACCTCGCCAACGCCGACGACCTCGCCCGCATCGAAACGCGGCTGCGCGAAGACCCCGCAATCACCGGCCTGATCAACAATGCCGGTGTTGCCGGCGAGACCAGCATCGTTGAAGCCGATCCCGCTCATCTCACGGCGATGATCGATCTCAACATCCTTGCTGTGACGCGCCTTGCCGCCGCCATCGCCCCCCGGCTTGCCGGACAGGGCAGCGGCACCATCGTCAACATCACCTCGATCACCGCGCTGATGCCCGACGGCTTCACTGCCGTTTATCCCGCCAGCAAGGCCTATGTCCTCGCCTTTACCGAGGCGCTGCAGGTCGAACTCGGCGCCAAGGGTGTCCGTATCCAGGCGGTGCTTCCTGGCATCACTCGCACACCGATCTGGGACGAGGCACAGCTTGCCAATATCCCAGCCGAAATGGTGATGGACGTGAATGATATGGTCGATGCCGCCCTGAGGGGGCTCGATCTGGGGGAGGTCGTCACCATTCCCGCGCTTCCCGATCAGGCTGACTACGACGCTTATCTCTCCGCGCGAAACGCGCTTCGTCCCAACCTGTCGCGGTCGCAGCCCGCGGCCCGCTACCTCTAAGGAGACGTATCATGATCCTCGGCTTGACCATCCCGCAGTTCACCACGCTCCATGTAGCGATCAGCCTGATCGGCATCGGAACGGGTCTTGTCGCCCTCCCCGCCTTCGTGCGCGGGCGCCTGCTCCCCCGCACTACCGGCATTTTCCTGTGGACGACCTTGCTCACCAGCCTGACCGGTTTCCTGTTCCCGATCGTCGCCTTCACTCCGGCGCTCGGGGTCGGGATCCTCTCGACGCTGATCCTGGTCATCGCCTTCGCTGCCTATTATGGCCGCAAGCTCGCCGGCCGCGCCACGACCGCCTATGCGGTCACCGCCACCCTCGCACTCTACCTCAACCTGTTCGTGCTGGTGGTGCAATCCTTCCTGAAAGTGCCCGCGCTCAATGCGCTCGCACCAACCGGGACCGAAGGGCCGTTCGTCGCGGCACAAGGCGCGCTCCTGATCGCCGCCGCCCTGTTCGGCTATGCCGCCTTCAAAGCCGCCCGCCGCCGGACCGCAACAGCCTGACAAGATGCAAGAGACCCGAACAAGGGCGGCTCCGGCCGCCTTTGTCATTTGTTGGCGCCTGAACCAAAAGCCTATACCGCCTCCCACCCCCGGCCGCATTCGGCGCCCCATTCAACCCCTCTTGCGCGACCTTCCGTTTACGTTAAGGTCAGTTTCAAACCGCAACCGGAGATTGATTCATGGCTCTTCCCCCGATTTTCGACCGCCTGCGCCTGCCCGTCATTGGCTCGCCCTTGTTCATCGTTTCGGGGCCCGAACTGGTCATCGCCCAGTGCAAGGCGGGCATCGTCGGCAGCTTCCCCGCGCTCAATGCCCGGCCGCAAACCCTGCTCGACGAATGGCTGCACCAGATCACCGAAGAGCTTGCAGCGTGGGACCGCGCCAATCCCGACCGGCTTTCGGCGCCCTACGCAGTTAACCAGATCGTCCATAAATCCAACGACCGGCTCGAACAGGACATCGCCACCTGCGCGAAATGGAAAGTGCCGATCACCATCACCTCGCTCGGAGCGCGCGAAGAATTGAACCAGGCGGTGCACGGCTGGGGCGGCATCACGCTCCACGACGTCATCGACGACCGTTTCGCGCGCAAGGCGGTTGAAAAGGGTGCCGACGGGCTGATACCCGTTGCCGCCGGTGCCGGCGGCCACGCCGGCGTCCTGTCGCCCTTCGCGCTGGTGCAGGAAATCCGCACCTGGTTCGACGGCCCCGTCGCGCTGTCAGGCGCCATCGGCCATGGCCGCTCGATCCTCGCAGCGCAGGCGTGCGGCGCCGACCTTGCCTATATGGGCAGCGCCTTCATCGCCACCACCGAAGCCAATGCCGACGAGGGATATAAAAATGGCATCGTTGCGGGCCGCGCCGGGGACATCGTCTATTCGAACCTCTTCACTGGCGTTCACGGCAATTATCTGCGCCAGTCGATCATCGACGCGGGCATGGATCCTGACAATCTGCCCGAAGGTGACCTCAAGACAATGAACTTCGGCTCGGGCGGCAACACCAAGGTCAAGGCCTGGAAGGATATCTGGGGATCGGGTCAGGGCATCGGCCCCCTCACCGCCGTTCGCCCGGTCGCCGAATTCGTCACCGAACTGGAGGCGCAATATCTCGCCGCTCGCGGCGAGTTGGAGGCCAAGGTCAGACTTTGACCGTTCCGAACAGGCGATCGATTGCCTCGTCCAGATAGGGACGATCGGCGAACAACCGCATCGGGTCGCGCCGGTTGAGCCAAAATCCCATGCCGTGCCGATCGGTCAGTGCCCGCCGCGTGGTGTCCTGCAACAACCGCAGACGCATCACCGCGGTGCGTCGCGCGGTGCGCAGGTCGTGCGGCGCATGCAGGGCAAAATGCACCCGCACGCGCTCGACCCGTGCCGTCACGACATCGCTATAGCCATGGTGTGGCCCGCGATGCAGCGCGTAGCCCGACGATAACGCTGCGACCTCGGACGCCGGCAGCATCAAGCCGTTGCCGCCGAAATGCCGCAGCGCAAATCCCTCTTCTTCCAGAGAGGTGAGCATTGCCGCCATCTGGGGCCGTGCCAGCAAAGAAATCGGGACCAGATGATGACGCTGGTACCCGCTGCGCGGTGGCGGTGCCCCTTGCCAGCGCCGCTTCGGCATCAGCGTTGGCGGCCGAACTCGACGCGTACAGTCCGTCGATCGCCGCCGACCGCCGTCAGCCGGATCGTCTCGCCGGGCGCGAGCCCTTGCAGGGCGCGATTATCGCTGAACCGGCCGTGGAGCATCATGTCGAGCGCCAGCCGCGCCAGTCGCTTGATCATTTCCGCCACCGTCCAGCCGGGGGGCATTCCTGCCTCCAGCTCCTGCCCCGCGAACCACATCAGTCCCCGCGTTCCGACGGCCTCGCCTTCGTCGCTATCGTGGCGCCGAAAGGCCACCAGATGCAGCACCGGCGGCATGCCGCTCGTCAACATCTCCGCGACCGACGCGCGAAATTGCGGTGCATCGGACCATAGCCGCGCGGGCATCCAGAAAAAATGGCTCGCGTTGAACAGGTCGATCAGCAACAGCATGGCCTTAAGATAATCGCGCCCTTCCGCAGACGGCCCAGTCGCTGCGCCTCGTGCGTCGGCATCCTCGGGAACGAACATCCAGCAATGCCTGCCGTCGCGCCAGTCGCGCGGCAGACTGGCGGCGAGCAGACTGGTGGAAGGCCGCGTCGGGTCAATCTGATCGAGTGCGGATTCGTCGGCCGGTCCCGCGATCCACGACAATGTCCCGAAACGCAGCCGGAACGTCGGGAGCGCCTGTGCGCGACCATCGCGGTCGATCCGCTCGGGCTGCAGACCCATATGCCGGATTGCCTGCTCCAGCTCGTCGGCCGATGCCCGGCGCACCACAGACCCCACGATCAGGGCAAAGGGTGCCGGTGGAACCGGCAGTATCCGCGCATCGCTGTTGCCGACTGTCATGCTGGTCGTCGACCCCCGTCCGTTCGCGCTTGCATCGCAAGACTGCCGGCAATGTTCAAACGCATATTGCGGCGATCGGTCCGAAACGGTCGAGCTTCAGATCGCGACCTGACTGCCCAATTCGACCACACGATTGGTCGGCAGGCGGAAATACTCCATCGCGCTTTCCGAATTGCGCAGCATCCAGGCGAACAGCTTTTCACGCCAGATCGGCATGCCCGGCGTGGCCGCCGCGATCAGCGTCTGCCGCGACAGAAAGAAGCTGGTCTCGATCATCTTGAATTCGGCGCCGCATCCGGTGACGCGCTTCAGCGCCTCGGGGACATGAACAGGCTGCATGAAGCCGTAATTCAGCACCAGCCGGTGGAATCCCTGCCCCAGATCCTCGAGCGCACAGTGATTTTCTTCGCGCACAAAGGGAACGTCGGCGATCTTGATCGTCAACAGGATGATGCGTTCGTGCAGCACCTTGTTGTGCTTCAGATTGTGGAGCAGCGCGTGCGGCACGCCATCGGAACTCGATGTCATGAACACCGCAGTTCCCGGCACACGCGTTGCGCTGTTCGCCGCCGATTTCACGAACACCGGGATCGGCATCGCACCTTCGGCCATCTGCTGCTGCATCAGCTTACGCCCGCGCGACCAGGTAGTGAGCAGGGTGAAGATCGTCAGGCCGATCGCCAGCGGCACCCAGCCTCCGTCGGGTACCTTGATCAGGTTCGCGCCGAAATAAGCGATATCGACGATGAAGAAGACCGCGAGGACCGGTAAAGCTTTCCACGCCGGCCAGCGCCACAGGCTGAACAGCACGACGCTCATCAGACAGGTGTCGATGAACATCGCCCCCGTCACCGCAATCCCGTAGGCGGCGGCAAGGTTGCTCGACGATCCGAAGAAGAGGACGAGGATGATCACCATCACCATCAGCGCCCAATTGACCATCGGGATATAAATCTGCCCGGCTGCCGATGCGCTGGTGTGTTCGACCCGCAGGCGCGGAATGAAGCCCAGCTGGATCGCCTGCTGGGTCAGCGAGAAGGCCCCGGAGATCACCGCCTGGCTCGCAATGATCGTCGCCAGTATCGCGAGGATGACGACTGGGATCCGCCAGGCGTCGGGCATCATCTGAAAGAAGGGATCCTGGATCAGTTCGGCGCGCGGCCCTGCTTCGGCGGCAAGCACCATCGCGCCCTGCCCCATGTAGTTGAGCATCAGCGCGGGCAGCACGAAGCACAGCCATGAAAGGCCGATCGGCTTGCGGCCGAAATGCCCCATATCGGCATAAAGGGCCTCGGCCCCCGTCACCGCCAGCACGACCGCGCCCAGCGCGATAAAGGCCGTGAACCCGTCGACATAGAAGAAACGCAGCGCATTCACCGGATTCAAGGTTTCGATGATGATCCCGGGCTGATCGACAATATGCATCACGCCCAGTGTCGCGAGCATCAGGAAATAGAGCAGCATGATCGGGCCGAACAACGCCCCGACTTTGGCCGTCCCATGCGCCTGGATCGCAAACAGCCCGATCAGGATCGCGAGCGCGATCGGCACGATATAGGGTTCGAATCCCTTGTTCACATAGCTGAGCCCCTCGGTCGCCGAGAGCACCGACATCGCCGGGGTGATCATGCTGTCGCCATAGAAAAGCGCGGTCGCGAACACGCCGAGCAGGATGATCGGCCAGGTCCAGCGCTTGCCTGACGACTGACGACTGATCAGCGCGAGCAGAGCCAGACTGCCGCCCTCGCCCTTATTGTCGGCCTTCATGATCGTCAGCACATATTTGAACGTGACGACCAGCATCATCGACCAGAACACCAGGCTCAGCACGCCATAAATGTGCAGCGGGTCAGGCTCGATCGGGTGATGCCCCGAAAACGTCTCGCGAAATGCGTAAAGCGGGCTGGTGCCGATATCGCCAAAGACAACGCCCACCGCGCCGACGGCCAGCTTCAGCTTGCCATCGCCCTGATGGCCATGGCCGTAATGGCCGGTATCGGCGGCAGTCAGGCCGGGGCTCGGGGCCCCGCCAGCCACCTGTTGCGACTCAGCAGTCATCGCGCGCCTTTAGACCAGTCCGCGGTGATGGAATAGCACTCAAATCAAGGCTCTGTCGGTGCTGCGGGCGGCAATTGCGGCCCGAGCGCCTGACGCAGCTGCGAAAGCCGCATTTCGAGGTCGCGCCGCCATGGCGCGTCGGCGGGGCTGCGCGCGAGCAATTGGCTCCACACCGCCTCCGCGCCCTTGAGGTCGCCGCCCTGCGCCAGCGCCAGCCCGGCAAAGAAGGGCGGCGCAGGATGGGTCGGGTCACGGCGGGCCGCCTCATCGAATGCCAGTGCCGCCGCGGGCGACATCACGCCGCCGCCATGCGCGACGAGCGCATTGCCCAGCCCCACCCACAGGTCGACATTATCGGGATATTTCTCAAGCCCCTTTTGCAAGGTCTGGGCGGCAAGCCCGGTCTTGCCGGTGCGCGCGAAACCGTCGGACATGCCCAGCCACTGCGCCGCCGGACCGAAACGATCGGCCATGCCCTGTCGCTGATCGGTAATCGCTTCACCAAAACCTTCGGGTTCAGCTGCCGTAGCAACCGGCTTGCCGGGCAGCGAGGGGCTACCCTCCAGCGCATAACCCGCAAGGCCCAGCATCACCGCTGCTGCCGCCAGCGGGCGCGCCGCGGCGGGTAACTTGCCCAGCCAGAAAATCCCCGCAATCGTCAGCAGCGCGGCCAATATCACCCACAGCCAGATCATACCTCGCCCTCGCCTTCGCTGTCGCCGCGCCGGAAGCGGCCAAAGGCCAACCAGCCGCCCAGCACGAGGAAGATCAATGGCCCAAGCCACAGCAGCGCCGTCGCCATGTCGAACGGCGGGTCATAAGTGACCCAATTGCCATAGCGCGCGACCAGCCATTTGCGGATTTCGCCGGGGCTTTCGCCCGCCGCAATCTTGCTGCGTACCTCATGCCGCATGTCGCCGGCCAGCGGCGCATCGCTGTCGGCGATCGACTGCCCCTGACAGACGAGACAGCGCAGCTCTTCCATCAACGTCTTCGCCTTCGCCTCCTTGGCGGGGTCGGCGAGTTGCTGATAGGCATAGGGCGCTGGCGGCAAGCGGTCCTGTGCCGCCAGCGGCGCCACGATCACGCCGAACAGCGCCAAAGCAGCAAAGCGCATGCTCACTTCATCGCTTCCAGCTTGGCGACGATTTCGGGCACCTGCTCAGCCAGGATCACGCCCTGAATCTGTTCGCGGATGATACCCTTGCCATCGATCAGGAAAGTTTCGGGTACGCCCGACGATCCGAGTGCGATCTGGACGCTGCTTTGCATGTCCGACCCGATGCGGTCGAAGGGATTGCCATATTCGCGCAGGAACATCGCGACATCCTCCGGACGGTCGCGGATCGCGATGCCGTCGATCGGAACGCCTGCGGCCTTCAACGCCTCGAGCTGCGGCGCTTCGGCGCGGCACGGGATGCACCAGCTCGCAAAGACGTTGACCAGGCGCGGGCGACCGTCGGCAAGCTGGCCGCTCTTCAGCCCTTCGACTCCGGCGGTCGCAGGAGGCAGGTCGAACAATGGCATCGGCTTGTTGATCCACTGCGACTGGATCAGCGTCTCCGCCGGCGTCACCAGCCGATAGATGAAGGCGCCGAACAACAGTCCCATGATCGCCAGCGGGACGAAAAGAACCCAACGATTCTTCATGGTGCGAAACGCTCCTGTGATTTGCGCGACCGGCGCGCGCGCCATAGCGTCAGTAACTGGGCGCGCCCGAGCATCGACAGCACCGCGCCGAGCGCAATCAATCCACCGCCGAGCCAGATCCACCACACCAGCGGCTTCCACCACAGGCGCAGTTGATAGCGGTCGGCGCTGCCATCCTCGCTTGCCACCGGCTGGCCTAGCACCGCATAAAGCTGCCCGCCCGGCCGCGTCAGCAGCGCGGCTTCATTGGTCTCGGTCGGGGCGGTGCCCATTAGCCCGGGGAACATCCGCGATTCGGGCTTCAGCGTGAAAGACGCGCCGCCCGATGTCGTCGCGACCAGAGTTCCCTCGATCGCGGTAAAATTGGGTCCGGCAACGGGCTTCACCCCGACGAACTTCACCGCAAAATCGCCAACCTTGACGACATCGCCCGGCGCCGCCGCGACCAGCCGTTCCTTGATGAAAGCACTTTCGGCGCCCATTCCGGCCAGCGTCACCGCGACACCGAAATGGGCGATCACCATGCCCCAGGTCGGCAGCGGGGTGCGCCGCAAATTGCGGCCCCACAAGGGTGCGAGGCTCGCGACGGCCACGACGCCCGCGACGGTCATCCCGAGCAGTGGCAATATGCCGACCTTGCCACCGAAGATGACGAGCAGCACCAGCACGAGCGCCCCGGCGAACACCGCGAGCGGCAGCCGCGACCAGAGCTTTTTGCCATCATCCTTGCGCCAGCTGAGCAGTGGCCCCGCGACCATGACGAGGCAAAGAATCAGTGCGAGCGGTCCGGCAACCTTGTTATAATAGGGTGGACCAACGGAAATCTTTTCCCCCATCGCCTCGGCGACGATCGGATAGAGGGTGCCGAGCAGCACCAGCGCAAGGATCGTCGTGAGCAGAAGATTGTTGATCACCAGCGAGCCTTCGCGGCTCAGCAGCGCGAATTTCTTCCCCTCGGCGACCGTATTGGCGCGCAGCGCGAACAGGGTCAGCGCGCCACCGATATAGACCGCCATCAGCACGAGCAGGAAGGTCCCGCGCTCGGGGTCGACGGCAAAGCTGTGGACGCTGGTGAGCAACCCCGAGCGAACGATGAAAGTCCCGACCATCGACATCGAAAAGCCGATCACCGCGAGCATCACCGTCCATGCGCGGAGCGCGTTGCGCGTTGCGGTCACTGCGACCGAATGAAGCAAAGCCGCGCCCGCCAACCAGGGGATCAGCGAGACATTCTCGACCGGATCCCAGAACCACCAGCCGCCCCAGCCAAGCTCATAATAGGCCCAGTAACTACCGGCGGTGATGCCGATCGTCAGGAAAATCCAGCTTCCCAGCACCCAAGGCCGCATCGCACGGGCGAAAGCCGGGCCGATCTCACGCGTAATCAGCGCGCCGACGGCAAAGCTGAAGGCGACCGACAGCCCGACATAGCCGATGTAAAGCGTCGGCGGATGGAAGGCGAGCCCGGGGTCTTGAAGCAGCGGGTTCAGCCCCTGCCCATCGGGCGGCGCCACCGGCAAACGCTTGAACGGGTTCGACGAAAAGATCAGGAATGCAAAGAAACCGATGCTCAATGCTGCCTGCGCCGCAAGCGTCGCGATCAGCGTATCCTCGCGCAGGCGCTTCTCGAAAATCGCGACCAGCGCGCCCGACAGGCCGAGGATCGTCAGCCACAGCAGCATCGATCCTTCATGATTGCCCCACGTCCCCGCGACCTTGAACATCATCGGCTTCAAACTGTTGCTGTTGCGCGCCACCAGCTCGACCGACATGTCAGAGCGCACGAACAGCGCGATCAGCAACGCAAAGGCGACCGCCGTCAACACGCCTTGCGCGACGCTCGCCGGGCGCACCAGCGCGCCCAGATCCTTCGGCCCGCCGCGCAGGTACAGCGTGCCCGCAACCAGCGACAAACAGGCGAGCGCCGCCGCGATCCAGAGCAGGGCTAGTCCAAGTTCGGCGATCATGTTTTTTGCTGCGCTTTCGCTACGCCCTTGGGCATCTCGCCCATCTGCGGCGGCATATAACGTTCGTCATGCTTGGCGAGGATGCGGTCGGCGACGAATGTGCCGTCGGCGCGCATGCGGCCGTCGGCGACCATACCCGATTCTTCGCCGAACAGGTCGGGGACGATGCCCATATATTCGACCGGCACCGACGCCTTGCCGTCGGTCGCGACGAAGCGGATGGTCAGGCCGTCGCTCTGGCGCTTGATGCTGCCCGCGGCGACCATGCCGCCCAGCCGCATCGCCTCGCCGACCGTTGCCTTGCCGTCCTGAATTTCGACGGGGGTGCGGAAATAAGCGGCCTCATCGCGCAGCGCGCTCGCGGCGAGGACGCCCGCGCCCGCGACGCCAACAAGCGCGACCAGCGCCAGGATCAGCCGTTGATGCTTCGCCTTCACTTGCGGTCCTTTCGCAGCGCGTCGCTGCGCCGTTCGGCCTTCGCCATCGCGCGCCAGCTGTGCAGCAGCACCGCGCCGGTCAACACGGCCGTCAGAACATAGGCTGCGGCCACAAAGCCCCATTGCCCGCCACCGCTAATGACCCCCGTCACGTCCTATATCCCCTCGTCATCGGCAAGCCGGCGCAGCCGGGCGGCAACGCGGTTGTCGGCAATAATCCGGCGCATCCGCATCAACACGATCGCGCCGAACAAAAATGAAAAACCGAGCAACGTCAGCCCCAGCGGCCACAGCAGCGCATTGTCGATGCTCGATCCGCCCAGCGTGATGCTCGGCCCCTGATGCAGGCTGTTCCACCACACGACGCTGCGGTTGATGATCGGAATATTGATCGCGCCGACGAGCGCATAGATCGCCGCCCCGCGCGACAGCGAACCACCTTGGCGCTGCCCCTCGTCGCCGCTCGTCAATGCGATGAAACCGGCATAAAGGAACAGCAGGACGAGCATCGACGTCATCCGCCCGTCCCATTCCCACCAGGTGCCCCAGGTCGGCTTGCCCCAGATCGAACCGGTCGCAAGGCACAGCGCGGTGAACAGCATTCCCGGCACCGCGACCGCGCGCGCGGCGATTCCCGCCAGCGGATGCCGCCAGACAAGCTGGACCAGCCCGGTGATCGCAAGTGCGGTCCAGCCACCCATGCCGAGCCATGCAGACGGAACATGGACGTAAAGAATGCGGGCGGTCTCGCCCTGCTTATAGTCACCCGGAACCTGGGTCAGCCCGGCCCATGCCCCGATCAGCAGAAGCAACAGGCCGACGCCCAGCAGCCACGGGGTCAGCGGCCTGGCGATCGCGAGAAAACGGGTGGGGTTGGCATATGCGTGCATCGGATTGGCGTCGTCCTTAGGCGAGCCGGATGGGTGGGTCCAGCAATTTGCCCGGCGCGAACAGGCCCCTCCTCTTTGGCTGGCCCTGCGGCACCGTCAACCCTCCGGCCGCGTCCATATCCAGCTTCCGGTGACCGCCGCCGCGACGACCGGCGCCATCGACCAGGGCCAGGGCGCAAAGATCAGCGCCGCGACGATGCTGACGGCAAAGGCGATGCTCGCCGCAACCTTGCCCTTGCGGCTGATCGCGCCCTTTTCGCGCCATGCGACGATATGCTGTCCGAAGGTCGGGTGCTCGACCAGCCACGCCTCGAGCCGCGGCGACGATTGCGCAAAGCAAAAGGCCGCCAGAATCACGAAGGGGACGGTCGGCAACAGCGGCAGAAAGGCGCCAATCGCACCCAACCCCAGCGACAGCCAGCCGCTGACGAAAAAGAAATGCCGCTTCATTGTCGATGGCTTAGCGGAAATCCACCCGCGCGCCAGCCTTGAGGATCGAACCGACCCCAATTTCCGTTCGCCCTGAGCTTGTCGAAGGGCCGTCCTTTCTTTCAGCGTCGCGAGAAAGAAGGACGGTGCTTCGACAAGCTCAGCACGAACGGAACAGGGAAGACTCGTCTTTTAACCCCGCCCGATCAGCTTCTGCGCCATACGGTCGGCGACCATCGAAGCCGGCGTACCGCTCGCCTTGCTCTCGGCCCAGATATCGGCGAGCCGCCCGGGGATCAGGTGAATACGGCTTTCGACTTCCTCGCGGCTGCCGTGCCCCAGATATTCCAGCGCGACATTGATGATGCCGCCCGCGTTGATCACATAATCGGGGGCATAGGTGATGCCGCGATCGTGGATTCGCTGGCCGTCGGCTGCGGTCGCGAGCTGGTTGTTCGCGCCGCCAGCGACGACAGAAACCCGCAATTTCTCGATGCTCTGCTCGGTCAGGATCGCACCGAGCGCATTGGGGCTGAGAACGTCGGCCTCAATCTCCATAATCGCACCCGAATCGGCCAGATCGGCGCCGAGTTCATCGGCGAGCGCCTTCGCGCGCGCCAGATTGACGTCGGCGAGGGTGAGCTTCGCGCCCTCGGCCGCCAGCCGCCGCGCCACACCGCCGCCGACGCTACCGACGCCCTGGATCGCAATCCGCACATCCTTGGCGCTGTCGGTGCCCAGCCCGTTACGAATCGCCGCCTTGACGCCCAGATAAACGCCCAGCGCTGTGTACGGCCCGGGATTGCCGCCCACGGCTGCACCGTTCGCCACGGGAAGTCCGCTGACATATTTGGTGTGCTTGGCGATCTCGACCATGTCGACGTCAGTGATCCCGACATCTTCGGCGGTGATATAGGCGCCGCCCAGCGATTCAACCGCACGGCCGAACGCCGCGAGCAGTTCGGGGGTCTTCACCCCGCCCTCGTCGGCCAGAATCACGCCCTTACCGCCGCCCATCGGCAGCCCGGCCATCGCATTTTTATAGCTCATCCCGCGCGACAGGCGCAGCGCATCGGTGATCGCCGCCGCCCGCTGCGGATAATGCCAGTAACGCACTCCGCCCGCCCCGGGGCCGAGATGCGTCGAGTGGACCGCGACGACCGCCGTCAGCCCGCTGGCGCGATCGCGGAACATGTGGACATGCTCATGATCGTCAAAATCGGCGAAATCCCAGACTGCGGACATGGACTCATCCTCACGTTTAAAAATTACGTGCGAGAGTAATAATAGAACAATGGCGCGAAGTCACGCCGATTCCACATGGGGAATATCATCCATGATATCATGGGAAAATGGGGCGACCAACGGGGCTCGAACCCGCGACCTCCGGTACCACAAACCGGCGCTCTAACCAACTGAGCTATGGTCGCCACATAAGCGAAGAGGGCGCATAAAGCACCTCGACAGCGCGCGGCGAATAGGCGCGGGCGCCCCCGTTCGTCAAGCATTGTTCGCATGGCATCGCCCGACTAAAAAGCCCGCATGACCGAAACCAAGATCGTGGACATGGCGACATCGGGCGCCGACCGCACCGCAGCACGGCTCGCCGCCGTTCCCGGCATCCGCCGCGCCCCGACGTCCAAGCTCGAACAATATATGTTGGCGGGCTTCCTCGACCCCGCCACCTGCGCCGCCCTGGTCGAGCAAATCGACCGCGACGTGCGCCCCTCGACGATCGCCGACCCGAATGGCGACGAGGCATTTCGCACCAGCACAACCTGCGACCTCAACCACCGCGACCCGCTGGTCAGCACCGTCAACACTAGGCTGCACGACCTCACCGGCATCCCGCTCAAATATGGGGAACCGCTACAGGGGCAGCGTTACGACGTCGGCCAGCAGTTCAAAGCGCACACCGATTATTTCGACCCGCACGGCGCCGACTGGGAAACCTATTGCGCGGTGCCGGGGCAGCGCAGCTGGACGCTGATGATCTATCTCAACGAGCCCGGCGCCGGCGGCGCGACGCGCTTTCTTTCCACGGCCAAGATGCACCAGCCCGAAACCGGCAAGCTGCTCGCATGGAACAATGTCCGCGCCGATGGCCAGCCCAATGCCGACACGCTCCACCACGGGATGAAGGTGCGCAAGGGGCGCAAATATATCATCACCAAATGGTTCCGCGAACGGCCCTGGCCGTGGGCCGAGGGAGAATTGGGCTAAGCTCCAGACACAAAAAATCCGTTCGCATCGAGCGCAGTCGAGATGCCCATCGGTCGCACGCGCCTTTGGGGTGTCTCGACCACGCTCGACACGAACGGATCGTTAGATCGCTTAACGAACCAACCGATACTGGAAGCTCAGCGTCAGCGTGTTCGCAACCTGACCGGGCTCGATCACGGCCTTACCGGCGCTCTGCACCCGTGCATCCAACGCATAGGCCATTGGACGCGGCGGGCCCTGAAAGCCGCCGCCTTCGCTCACCGAAACCAGCTCGGCGGTGCGATAACCCGCAAGCCGCGCATAATCGGCGGCCTTAAGATTGGCTTCGTCGAACACAGCCTTGCGCGCCGGAACGAGCAACGCATCGGCGTCCTTCATCGAAAAATAGGGGCCGTCGACATTGGTGCCGCCCGCCGCGACCAGCGCGTCGAGCAATTCGCCAAGCTTGCCAATGTCGTCGGTTGTTGCGCGCACCGTATTGCTGACCTGATAGCCCAGAAAACGCGGCGGCTGGCCATTGCCCTGGTTGTTATAATCATATTGCGGCGACAGGTTGATGCCGCTGGTCTGGATATCGTCCGCCTTGATCCCGCGCGCCTTGGCGGCGGCAACCAGCTTTTCCATCGCAGCGCTATTCGCGCGCAAGGCTTCGACCGCGGTCGGCGCGGTGCTGGTCACGCCCGCACCAATGCTGGCGCGGTCGGGGCGCGAACGCACTTCCTTGTCGACGCTGAAGCTGAGGATCGGACCTTGGGCCGTTGCTGTCGTCACCGTCGTTCCCCCTTGCTGCGCGAGTGCGGGCGTTGCCACCAGCAATGCCAGTCCAGTAGCCATAGCGGTGAGCGTCTGCTTCGTCATATTCTTCTCCTGTCGCCGGAGTCCCGGCCCTTCATGAGCCCAGCCCCGTAACGCAGACGGAGCCAACCCGTTCCGGCCTTTGCCCGCATCGCGCTTGCGCCGGGCTGAACAGGCCGCTAGCTCGCCGTTCATCATGGCAGCACCGATATTATCATATGAAGGCCTCGGCCTCGTTCAGGGCAGCGGCTGGCTGTTCCAGGATCTCGACATCTATGTCGGTGAACGCGACCGCCTCGCGCTGATCGGCCGCAACGGCGCGGGCAAGACGACCTTGCTCAAACTGCTCGCGGGACAGATTGATCCCGACAAGGGCAAGCGCGTCATCGTCCCCGGAACCCATGTCGTGATGCTCGAACAGGAACCCAATTTCTCGGGCTTCGCGACGCTGATGGATTTCGCCCTCGCCGCGCCCAATGCGCCCGAGGAATTTGAAGTTGCCGCGATCGCCGACCAGCTCGGCATCGACATGAGCCGCACTGCCGCCAGCGCCTCGGGCGGCGAACGCCGCCGCGCCGCGCTCGCCCGCGCGCTCGCGCAAAACCCCGACGTACTGCTGCTCGACGAACCGACCAACCACCTCGACCTCGCCGCGATCGACTGGCTCGAATCCTGGCTCGCCCGCTACACCGGCGCGTTCGTCGCGATCAGTCACGACCGGACCTTCCTCACCCGCCTGACGCGCCAGACTTTGTGGCTCGACCGCGGCAGCATCCGCCGCAAGGAAATCGGCTTCGGCGGCTTCGAGGAATGGAGCGACGCGATCGCCGCCGATGAAGCGCGCGCCGCCCAGCGCCTCGATTCGAAACTGCGGCTCGAAGCGCACTGGCTCGAACGCGGCGTCACCGCGCGCCGCAAACGCAATCAGGGCCGACTCGAAAAGCTCAAGGAAATGCGCGCAACCCGCGCCGCGATGATCGGCGGCCCCGGCGTCGCCAAGCTGGGCCTCGCCAACGACGATGTGCGGTCGAAATCGGTGATCGTCGCCGAAAATGTCTCGATCAGCTTCGGCGACCGGACGATCATCAAGAATTTCGATTTCCGCGTCCAGCGCGGCGACCGCATCGGCATCGTCGGCGCCAATGGCGCAGGCAAATCGACCCTGCTCAAGCTGCTCACGGGCGAAATCCAGCCCGACAGCGGCAAAATCACCCTCGCCCCGACCCTCGACGGGATCATCATCGACCAGCAACGCAGCCTGATGTCGCCCGACAAGACCGTCCGCGACATCCTCGCCGATGGCGGCGACTGGGTCGAAGTGCGCGGGGTCAAAAAGCATATTCAGGGCTATTTGAAAGAATTCCTGTTCGACCCCGGCGTCATGGAGGCCAGCGTCGGCGCTTTGTCGGGCGGCGAACGCTCACGGTTGTTGCTGGCGCGCGAATTCGCCCGCGAATCGAACCTGCTCGTCCTCGACGAGCCGACCAACGACCTCGACCTCGAAACGCTCGACCTTTTGCAGGAAGTCATCGCCGATTATGCCGGCACCGTGCTGCTCGTCAGCCACGACCGCGACTTCCTCGACCGCACCGTCACCGTCACCCTCGGCCTCGACGGATCGGGCAAGGTCGATATCGTCGCGGGCGGCTATGCCGACTGGGAAGCGAAGCGCGTCAAGCCGAACAGCGTCAAAACCAAGGCGTCGGTTGCCGCACCCCCGCCCCCGCCGACCGCGCGCAAGAAACTCACCTATAAGGACCAGAGGGATTACGACCTGCTGCCGGGCCGGATCGAGGCGATCGAGGCCGAAATGGCAGGCATCGAAAAGGAGCTGTCCGACGGCACACTGTTTACCCGCGATCATGCGAAATTCACCGCGCTGACGGGGAAGCTCGACACGCTGCGCGACGAAAAGGCGGCGGCGGAAGATCGCTGGCTGGCGCTGGCCGAAGAGGTCGAAGGCCTCCAGTAAGCGTCGCCCCGCCCCATAACGTCGCCCCCGCGCAGGCGGAGGCCGCTGGCAACCTCCTCAGAGGTCAATGGCACGCCCTGCCATCGCGGCAATTGCCTGTTTTGCAAACCGAACCCCAACGCCCCGCTGCAAACACTCCCCAACCATCGTCATGCCGGACTTGATCCGGCATCCATAGCCACGCCCGCCGCGTGGCCCCCGGATCAAGTCCGGGGTGACGAATTCAGGGTGACTGTTGACGACCAGATGTGAACACCCAAACCACCCCAACCCGTTCGCATCGAGCGAAGTCGAGATGCCCCTCAGGTTCAGCTTCAGATCGATGGATGTCTCGACTTCGCTCGACACGAACGGAAAGAAGGTGTCCGAAAACGACCAATTGCGGGCAAAACATCCTCCCTGTGCCGCAGGCATGGGGAGGTGGCAGTCGCCGCAGGCGGCTGACGGAGGGGCCATGACGCCACGGCCCCTCCACCGCCGCCTTCGGCGGCGGTCCCCCTCCCCATCGCTGCGCGACAGGGAGGATCTTTATGTCCGCTTCCCACCCCAAATTCGACACTCACCAACGCACCCCTCACCCCGTCCCATAAAACCGCGCCAGCCGATCGAGCGCCAACCCCAGCACCAGCTTCCCCGACCGCGCAGGCCAGCCGAGCCCCTTCTCGGCCCCGCCAATCCCCTCCCCCGCGCAGATCACGCGCCAGCAAATATCGGCGAGCCCCGGGCCTGCCGCGTCGAGCGCGCCATGAAAGCGCCGATGCGCGTCGATCCGCGCCAGCGACGCATCCGACGCCCGCGTCCCGCCGCGACTTTTGCCCGGCGGCGCGGCGTCCCAACGCATCGTCACCCGCGCCGACAGCCCCGCGCGCTCATAATCGGCGCGCAGCCGTTCTCCGGCGCACAGCTGCGCTTCGGTCAGATGCCCGCGCGCCGCGAGCCAGGCGATCGGGCTTTCGGCGACATTGACCGTCACATGGCGCATCGCCTGCGGCCCCGTCTTGCCGGGGTCGATACGGTCGTCGGGATGGAGGCGGGTGGCAAGCGGACGCGCGGTCATGGCAATCTCCTCAAAGCGAAGACCAGCCTTGACACTCGGATATTTTGTAGGAAAGAAGAAACCGATTTGGTTATTTGAAGGTGTCGCCATGATCAACAGCATCCGCTCCGTCCGCCGCGCCAAAGGACTGACACTGGAAGAAGTCGGGCAACGCTGCGACCCGCCGACGACCGCGCAGACGATCGGCCGCCTCGAAACCGGCACCCGCAATTTGTCGCTCGGCTGGATGAACCGCATCGCCGCCGCGCTCGGGGTCGATGCCGCCGAACTCGTCCAGCTGCCGCAGGATACCCAGCTGACGATTACCGCACATCTCGGCACCGACGGTGCGATCGCGCCGACCCGCGTCGAACAGGCGCTGACCGCGCGCCCGGGCGAGGATATGATCGCGGTACGCGTCACCTCGTCGATCGGCGACTATCGCGCCGGCGACGAAATCTGGTGCCGCCGCATCGAGGGCGACTGGGCAAGCGCGCTCAACCGCGACCTGCTCGTCCCCCGCCCTGCCGGCCGCTTCTTCTTCGCGCGCCTGCTAAACGTCGATGGCGAGAAATTGCATCTGCTCCCGCTCGGCGCCGGCCAGCGGCAACAGGTGGTCAGCAACCCGCCATGGGCGGCGGTCGCGGTGCGACTCATCCGCTCGTTATAATTTTCCGCTCGTCCTGTCCCGGACCTGATCCGGGATCATCGAAGGACCGTCCTTTTCTTGCCCCATGAGGAAGAGCAGTGCTTCGACAAGCTCAGCACGAACGGATGAGGGGTTACGTGTGAACGCTCCACTGCGCGTCCTGTCGATCGCCACCCTCTTCCCCGACACCGCACGCCCGAACTTCGGCCTGTTCGTCGAGAGGAGCCTGCGCGCGCTCGCGGCACAGCCCGGGATTGACCTCACCATTGTCGCCCCCATCGGCCTGCCGCCTTGGCCCCTGTCGCTCCACCCGCGCTATCGCGCCCTCCGCGCCCTGCCACAACGCGAGGAGTGGAACGGCCTGACCGTCCACCGCCCGCGCTTCCGCCTGATCCCGCGCCTCGGCGCGCGCCTCAACCCCGGCGCGATCGCGCGCGCGGTGCTGCCTATCGCGCACAGCACCACCTTCGACGTCATCGACGCGCAATTTTTCTATCCCGACGGCCCCGCCGCGATGCGTGTCGCCGAGACGCTCGGTTTGCCCTTCTCGGTCAAGGCACGCGGCGCCGACATCAGCCATTTCGGCCATGCTCCGGCGACACGGCCGCAACTGCTCGCGGCGGCAAGCAAGGCGGCAGGACTGCTTGCGGTGTCAGACGCGATGCGCCGCGACATGGCGGCGATCGGCATCGATGCGGACAAGGTCGCGGTTCACTACACCGGGATCGACACCGCGCGCTTCGCTCCCGGCGACCGCACGGCCGCGCGCGCCGCGCTCGGCATGGGCAAGGCACCCGCCATACTCACCGTCGGCGCGCTCATCGCACGCAAGGGACAGGCGTTGGTGATCGAAGCACTGCCCGCACTTCCCGATGTCCACTACTGGGTGGCGGGGACCGGCGAGGAAGAAGCCCGCTATAGCGCCCTCGCCACCCGGCTGGGCGTCGCACCGCGCGTTCATTTCATGGGCCCCGTACCCAATGCCGACCTCCCGCAGCTCTATCGCGCCGCCGATGCGGTCGTCATGCCCTCGGTCAGCGAAGGCCTGGCCAATGCGTGGGTTGAGGCGATCGCCTGCGGCACCCCGATTGTGATCAGCAATGCGGGCGGAGCGGCCGAACTGGTAACGTCACCCGTCGCAGGCCGCATCGTCCAGCGCGCCCCCGAAGCGATCGCCGAGGCGGTGCGTGCGATCATCGCCGCGCCGCCTGCTCCGTCGGATGTTGCCGCCAGCCTGAGTGCCCGCTTCGACTGGGGCCGCAACGGCCGCGAACTCGCGGACCATCTCCGCCGCTGCGCCAGTCTCTAGATACGGCTACGCCGGCCCACTCTCAGAGCGGGCCGGCGCCGATTTTCACCAAAGCTCGATGGGCTCAGACGACCGCGCCGTCGTCGCTCTTGCCGGCAACCCGTTCGGCGCCTTCGTTCCCCGCGCTCGTGCGCGGCACGAAGCTGCCGGGTCCGACCTTCAGCCATACCAGGATCGGCGTCGACATCAGGATCGACGAATAGGTGCCGACAAACACGCCGAGCAGGATCGCGGCGGTAAAGCCGAAGATCACATCTGGACCGAAGATCAGCAGCGTACCCAGCGCGAGCAGCATCGCAACGCTGGTCATGACCGTGCGCGACAGCGTTTCGTTGATGCTGAGGTTCAGCAGCGGAATGATCTCCATCTTGCGATATTTCTTCAGATTTTCGCGGATGCGATCATACACGACGATCGTATCGTTGAGCGAATATCCGACGATGGTCAGCAAGGCCGCGACGCTGTTGAGGTCGAACTGCAGCTGCGTCACCGCAAAAAAGCCGAACGTCAGCGCGACTTCGTGGAACAGACGGCCTAGCGCACCAACGCCGAACTGCCATTCGAAGCGAACCCAGATATAGATGGAGATGCCCAGCATCGCGAGCGCGAGGCTGATCGCCCCGGTGCGCAACAATTCTTCGGACACCTTGCCCGACACAGTTTCGACCGATCCGGTCTTTGCGGTCGGGAAAGCCTTTTTGATACCGGCCACCAACTGCTGCCCCGCCTGCTCCGCCGCAGCCTTGTCACCGTCGGGGAGCGCGGTGCGGATCGATATCGCCTTGTCGGACCCGAACTGCTGGATCGTCGCTTCGCCAAGGCCGATATCACCGACCTTTTCGCGGATATCGTCGATCGGCGGCATTTCCTGCGTGAATTCAACGCGGACCGACTGGCCGCCGACGAAATCGACCCCCAGGTTCAGCCCGCGCACCGCGACAAGCGCGATCGAGATGACCACCAGAATGATGCTCATGGCCGAAGCGACCTTACGCCACTTCAGAAAATCGATATTCGTGTCGTCAGGGACGAGTTTCAGCAAGCGCATGATTTCGCTCCCTTAAATGTTGATCGTCGTCGGACGCTTGGTCCGCAGCCAATGGGCAACGAACATACGCGTGACGGTGACGGCGGTGAAGACGCTGGTGATGATACCGATGGTCAGCACCACGGCGAACCCCTTGATCGGGCCCGAGCCGAACCAGAACATCAGCGACGCCGCGATGACGTTGGTGACGTTGGCGTCGAAAATCGCGCGACTGGCTTCGGAATAGCCGAGCTCGACGGCCTGGAAGACCTTTCGCCCACGCTTCAGCTCTTCGCGTATTCGCTCGTTGATCAGCACGTTGGCGTCGACTGCCGCACCGATCGTCAGCACGAAGCCCGCGATGCCCGGCAGCGTCAGCGTCGCGTTGAACGCCGCCATGATCGCGATGATCAGGGCCACGTTAAAGGCGAGCGCGATATTGGCATAAATGCCAAAGCGGCCATAAACGACGAACATCAGCGTCAGCACGGTAACGGTGGCGATGATGCCCGCGATCGCACCCTTGCGGATCGAATCGGCGCCGAGTTCGGGGGTGACGGTACGCTCTTCGACAACGGTCATCTTCACCGGCAACGCACCCGAGCGCAGCGAAATCGCGAGCGCATTGGCACTGGCGACACTGAAGCTGCCCGAAATCTGTGCGCTACCGCCCAGAATCGGTTCATTGATCGACGGCGCCGACAGCACCTTGCCGTCGAGGACCATTGCGAACCGCTTGCCGACGCTCTGCGACGTGACCTTGGCAAAGGTGCTCGAACCCGCCGAATCGAAACGGATCGAGACGACCGGCTGGTTGTTCTGCGGTTCATAGCTTTGCTGCGCGTTGATCAGCTGTTCACCGCTGATCATCACCTGACGGCGCAGCACTTCGAACGACGCGCCATTGCCCTCACCCTCAGCATAGGGAACGATTTCGCTGCCCACCGGCACGCGGCCGGCCAGGGCTTCGTTCGGATCGGCATTCTCATCGACCATGCGGAACTCGAGCCGCGCGGTCTTGCCGATCAGCTCCTTCAGCGCGGTCGGATCTTGCAGACCCGGAACCTGAACGACAACGCGGTCATTGCCTTCGCGAATAATCGTCGGTTCGCGCGTGCCCAGCGCGTTGACGCGGCGGTCGATAATGTCGCGCGCCGTGTCCATCGCATGTGCAACGGCCTGCGTCCGCCCGGCGCTGGTCGGCGTCATCACGATACGTGTCGAATCGACGATATTGATATTCCAGTCGCGCTGACCGGTCAGCCCGGCGCCCTGCGTTTCCTTGAACAACCTGTCGCGCGCATCGTCGAGTTGCGCCTGATCGCGGACAAGGAAGCTGATCTTGCCCCCCGCGGTCGACAGTTCGCCGATTGCGATATCGTCATCGGCGCCGCGCTCGCCGCGCATCGCGGTACGCACGGTCTTTTCCATATTGGAAAGCTGGGTCTTTTGAAGATCGGCCAGATCGGCCTCGAGCAGCAAATGGCTGCCGCCCGCCAGATCGAGACCCAGATTGACCTTGGTCTGCGCGAAGGACGGCAGCTTCTCAAACGTCTTTTCGGGCAGGAAACTGGGGATCGAGAAAAGAATACCAAGCAGCAGGATGATGCTGATGCCGATGGTTTTCCAGCGCGGGAAATCGAGCATATGGGAAATTCCGGTTGGCCTGGGCCGGCCCGCGGGTGCGGGCCGCGCCGTGTCAGTCGTTGGCGGGCTTGCCGCCAGGCTGGAGAACGTCGGCCAGGGTCGATTTCACGACCTGGATCTTCACGCCCTGTGCGATTTCGACATTGACGAAATCATCGTCGACGCTGGTCACCTTACCGACGATACCACCGCCGGTGACGACCTTGTCGCGCGGCTTCACCGCTGCAACCTTGGCGCGATGTTCCTTCGCGCGCATCTGCTGCGGACGGATGAGGAAGAACCAGAAGACGACGAAGATCAACAGATAGGGGACCAGCATCAGGAAGCCGGCGGCTCCGCCACCGGATCCGGCCGCCTGGGTCAGAAGCAATTGCGTCGACATGAATGAAAGACTTTCTGTTCGAAAGCGCGGCCTTCCTCCTAGGAACGGGCGCGCAAAATGATGCCGCGGCGCCTATCACGCAGGGAATTTCGACGCAACCAATCGCTGCGCGCCCTCCCCCTTGGCAAGCGTGACCGAAATGGGGATAGCAACGGTCAGATCAAGGGTGTTCCATCCGCCAGAATGCGACTTCCGGGCGCAATCCGCATTTTGCCTCTCCATCCCCGCTTGCATCCCCGGCCAAGCCGCGCTAGGGGCCTCGCCTGCCCAACAGGGCCGGTCGGGACGTAGCGCAGCCTGGTAGCGCATCACACTGGGGGTGTGGGGGTCGGAGGTTCGAATCCTCTCGTCCCGACCAATTTATCAAGTATTTTCCGATACTTACGAGGCACCTGCGGGCCTGTCGATAAGGGGCCGAGCCCCTTATTGCCCTCTGGTGGTGCACTGGTGGTGCAGGCCAGCCAGAACCTTCTGAGAACAAAAGCGACGGAACGCATCCATTTTGAACGTGGAGGAGGCGTCATTCCGAATTGCAGAGGCGCGTCCGCACACCTAAGATTCGGTTGGCATGCAGCAGCAATTGCCTCTCCGCCCGTCCGATCTGGTCAGAGTTTGGGACGGCTATATCGCGTTCCTCAAGCAGCCTGCCGGAACCGCAATCGAGGCGGTGATCCCGCGCCACGCATTGTTGGCGATGACAGATGCAGCCCGCCGAGGCCGCAAGCGCCGCAGGTTGCTCAATGTCTTACGGATCGCTTCGGCCATCGTCGCCTCGGTTGGCGCGATTGTCAGTGTGGCAGTGAACCCCATGATCATCGGAATCGGCATGTTGCTGATCGGTGGTCTGGGATTTATCGGAGCGCACAACCGGTCCAAAATAAGAGACGAACCGGAGATCGACGAAGTCGTTGCTGAGCCGGACGCGACCCTAGAACGCAATTTGCGTGCTCTCGACGATTTCCGCAATCTGATCGCCAGCGGCGACATTCCCTGCGTGGAGCGATTGCCCGATGGCACCCTCAAACCCGTCGCGCCAGCGGCTCTTAGCGCCTTTGCCGCCGACCACGGCACGCTCCTCATCTTGAGCCGTGACCAAACCCTTTGGCAGTGCATCCCGCGCCGACCAATCCCGATGAGTTCCTTATGGGTTCGCATGAGCGGACGGGTAGCCCCCGCCTTGGTCACGTCTCGCGTTTTGCTGGACACGCCCGACCGGGAACTGTTCGACCGACGCATCGAGTGGTTGCTCTCGCACGCCCAGCAGCCCACTCCCCGAGCCCGTTCGTTTTGCGAGGCGGTTCAGATTATCGTCGCGTTGCGACGGCCCGAGTTCGACGGGATGACATTCGAAAGGAAGAAAGAACTGCTCAGCGGCGAGGGCTTCGGCGAGAGCCGCATCGAGAAAATACATGCCGGGATATATCCCGCATTCAACAATTTCCTGCGCGCCCTGCCGATGCATGAATTTCCGTGAATGTGGAACTGAATAGCTTCCAACGCCCCTCACCGCCACGTCCTGCATTCCCACGAATGAAAGGACGCCCAAATGCCTCCCGATCGAGACCAGCTCCTCACCGTCGCTGAGGTGCTCAGAATCACCGGCTTCAAGTCCCGCACCACACTCTATCGCCGCGCCCGAAACGGTCGCTTCCCCTGCCCCTGCCATATCGGCGCGGGCAAAATTCGCTGGCGCTCGGGCGACGTTGAGGACTGGCTGAGCAGCCTCCAGCCCCGCCGCTACTGACCTTCCAGACACTTCACAAAGGCACTTCGCCGCAAGGAGGAATCATGCGCGTTTTCTCTCGCCCCAATCTCACATTCTCTGCCCCCGAAAATATCGCCGACGAAATGCGCCCGCTGGTCGCGGGCCTTGTTGCCGACGATGCCGACGGCCGTGCTTATCGCTCAGCCATCCGTCATTGGCTTTGGTCGGAGCGTCCAGTCATCGAGACCTTCGCCGGTCGCCGCGTGGCGCTTCAAGTCGAAGGCCCGGAGATGATCGCCGGTCAGCACCGCTTCCCGATGGGCGGAGTGATCAGCGGAATTTGCGGCTGGCGTCGGCTTGGGCCGGTCGAGACCAAAGAGCTTCTGTTCGACCTTCGCGCCGAGATCGATGTCACCATCAATCGCTGGTTATTCAAACATGCGTTGACCGACGTTCCCGACTTCCAGCGTCCATCAGTCGATCGCGCCAAAGATGACGCGGAAGCCATCGCGTCGATGGAAGCCTGGGTCCGCCGTAATAGCCAGATCGAGGCCCTTCATGCTTCGCGATGAGAGCGCCCGCCATCACGGGCGGAGGGGCTGCGATGCTACGCATCGAGCCGACAATTTGGATACACACCTCACGCACGGGTGCATCCAGCTTTTCCGCCATTTCTGGCGGCAGCGTTCCGGCGGCGCGCAGTTTGGACGGCCCGCAAAGAGCGCATTTCCGGTATTTTCGGAGGCAGCGGATCGGCATCGCCGGGGAGACGGACTATGACTCTCGCCCGCTACAACATCCGCCTGCCCGCCGCGCTCGACAAGAGCCTCCGAACGCTCGCCGAACGGGAGGGGATCAGCGCCTACGCGACGCTTCAGCGCTGCGTAAAAACCGGGATCGCGGCGCAAGCGAACCCGCCAGCGAGAGACGTGGAGTTCGGCGAGATCGTCTTCGAACTGGCATCGGTCAGCACCCGCATGATCGGTGTCGAACGGCTACTCGACCGGGCGCTTTTCACCGCCTGTGCCGCATATTGTTATGCACGCAGCGCGGCGCTCGGATCAGAAGAATCCGACGAGGACATCACCGCCGACATCAACGCAGCCTATGATCGACAGCGGCAGCGCGCGCAGGAGGATCGGTCATGACCGAACGCCCCGATCGCCGCATTCATGCCGATGCCTTGCGTCGTCACAATCGGATCAATCGTGCCGCACGCTTCAAACGGCAGGTTGTCATCATGTTGGCAACGGTCGGTTTGGGTGCCCTCTCAATGCCCTACATGATGCAGACCGAAGACGAGCGGTGGGCGGTCGGCGTTTACGCCTATGCCCGAGGCGCGCTCTGGATCGCCTCAGGCACCGAGGCCGAACCAGAAATCACCGTGACCTATGAGGGATCGAAATATCTCGTGCCCGCCCGCGATGTCGTCGCCAGTCCACATTATAGCGGTGCCGTTTCGAGCTTGCTGAGCCAACTGCGCAGCGGAGCCTTGCTCGGTTTTGCCGGATGGCTGTCCGGGTTGATCTTACTGAGAGGCGTTAGGGCGCAGCGCCGGGAACGCGCCCTTCGGGATCGCGTCATCGCCGGAACTCAGGTCACAACCGAAAAGAAGCTCGCCAAACTGACCCGCGCAGAAGCCGGGACCAACGCGCTTGCGATCGGCACGGTCCCAATATCGGCGCGACTGGAAACCCGGCACATGGCGATGATCGGCACGACAGGTAGCGGCAAGACAACCGCGCTACGGCAGATGCTCGATGGCATCGAGGCGCGCGGCGAAGCCGCCTTGGTCTATGACACCAGCGGCGAATTCATCGCCCATTATTACCAGCCCGAACGCGGCGACATCATCCTCAATCCGTTCGATGCCCGCTGCGCCTATTGGTCGCCCTTTGCCGAGATAGCGCATCCTGCCGACGCCGACCGCATTGCGAACCAGTTGATTACCGAGACCGGCCAGCACGACCGCGACGTATGGCTGGAAACCAGCCGCATCCTTGTCGCCAACATGATCCGCGCGTTGTGGCGCGAGGGCAAGGACACGCTGCCCGACCTCCTTCACGCGCTGCAAACGCGGGAGAAGGATGACCTCAAGACATGGCTCGGCAACAGCTCGTCGGCCCGAACCTTTGCCGAGGACGCAGACCGAGCGACCGGCAGCGTCTTGTTCATGCTCGCCAAGGCAGCAAACCTCATCCAGTTCCTGCGGACGGACGGTGGCGACGAGGCTCCCTTTGCGTTCCGCGATTTCATCCAGAAACTGGACGCCTGCGAGGGTCCGAAGCCGTGGATATTCGTCCCGCGCAAAGAGGACTATTTCGATGCGTCGAAACCCTTGCTCGCGTGTTGGCTCGAATGCGCGGCGAGCGCGGTGCTCGGACTGTCCCCATCCTCCGACCGGCGCATCTGGTTCGTCCTAGACGAACTTGCCGATTTGCCGCGCGTCGATAATTTGGCGCGGTTGCTTCCCGAAGGTCGCAAGTTCGGCGCCGCCGTCGTTCTGACCTTTCAGGCGCTTGGCCAGATGCAGCATCGCTACGGGTCGCAACTCGCCGAATCCATGCTCGGCTGTTGCAACACCAAGCTGTTCCTCCAGCTTGGCGACGGCGAAACCCGGCGCTGGGCAAGTCAGACGGTCGGAGAGTGCGAGGTCGAAATTCACACGATGACCGACGCGTTGGCCGCAGGTGACGACAAGCCGCGAACGACCTTGAGCAAGACGCGCACAAGGCGGCCCGCCATTTTGGAAAGCGAATTCCGCCTGCCCAAATATAAGGGTTTTCTTTTGTTCCCCGATGGCCTGCCGGTCGCGCCGATTGCCCTCACCGCCGATCATCTCGCGCACCGCGGCACGGCAGGCCAGCCGGGATTTGTCGCGGGCGATCCGAAAAACAGTCTGTGGGAGCAGGCAAAGCCGCCCCCGCAGGCCGATGTTGCGCCCATGCCAACGCCCACGCCTTCGCCGCCCGCTCTTCGTCGCAAGCGTCAGGGGCCGGTTTGATGGTCGCGTCGGTATCGGCACTGACCAGCTCAGCACAGGCCAGCAGCTATTACGAAGCCGACGATTATTATGCCGAGGGCGGCCTATCGCCGTCCAAATGGCAAGGCAAAGGTGCCGAGGAACTGGGCCTGTCGGGTGAAGTGGACCGCGATGCCTTTCGCGAATTACTCGACGGCGAGGTCGGCGACCAGCAACTCGGCACGATCCGTGAGGGTCAGCTTGAACATCGACCGGGATGGGACGTCACCCTGAGCGCGCCCAAGTCGGTGTCGATAATGGCGGAGGTGGCGGGAGACCGGCGGCTGATTGAGGCGCATGGCCAAGCGGTGAAGACCGCGCTCGCCCATGTCGAAACACATATGGCCGCGACCCGCGTCCGGCATGGCGGCACGGTGGCCCGCGAAGCGACCGGCAATCTCATTGTCGCCAGCTTTCAGCACGGCACCAGCCGCGCGCAAGACCCGCAGCTTCATACCCATAATGTCATCATGAACGCCACGCGGGGCGAGAATGACACTTGGCGAAGCCTTGAGCCGCGCGCGATCTACCAGCTTCAGAAACAGATTGGCGCTATCTACCGGCAGGAACTTGCCCTGAAGGTGCGAGAGCTCGGCTACGAGATCGACACGGACAAGGAGTCGATGTTCGAGATCAGAGGCGTTTCCGCCGACGTGATGAAGGCGTTCAGTACCCGCAGCGCTGAGATCGAGGCCGCGCTAGAAGAGCGCGGAACATCGCGTGATGCGGCCAGCGCCACCGAGAAGCAGGTGGCAGCGCTCGATACCCGGCAGGCGAAGGTCGCGGTCGATCAAACTTCGCTGGTTGCCGATTGGCGCGAAACTGCCGATCGTGCTGGCTTCGGTTCGGAAGCCCGCATTGCGATGGTCAAGCAAGCCCAATCCTTCGCGGCCAGCCGCGCTGCGCTTTCGTATCCATCCTCACAAGCGGCTATCGCCGATCGAGCCGTCGCCTTCGCCGCCGACAAGCTTGGCGAACGGCAGTCGGTGTTTTCTGCCGCCGCCTTGCAGGAAGAAGCCGGGCGCTTTGCATTGGGTAAGGCCAGCTATGCGCAGATTGCGGCAGCCGTGGACGCGGCGACAAAACAGGGCGAACTGATCGACCGCAAATATCTGGATCGGCGCGGCGCTGCGTTTGCAGGATTCACGACCCGCCAGAATGTCGAAGCTGAAAGGACGCTGCTTAGGCTTGAGGCACGCGGGCGCGAGGCGATAGCTTCCATCGCCTCGCCACTGGCTGCCGCGAAGACGGTCGCCCGCGCCGCCGCGCAATCTGAGCAGTCCGGCTTTGCGTGGAACGCCGATCAGCGAGTAGCCACCCAACAACTTCTGACCAGCCGCAACCGTATCACAGCGGTGCAAGGCTATGCCGGCACAGCCAAAACCACCACCGTCCTTGCGACATTCGCCCGCGAAGCCGACGCGCGCGGCGTGCCTGTCGTGGCGCTAGCACCGACCGCGTCGGCCGCGATGGTGTTAGGGGAAGCGCTGGACGTGCGGGGCGATACGGTGGCGCGGCATTTACTGTCTCCGGAGCCTTCGGCACATGGTCAACCCGCCGCTTGGATTGTGGACGAGGCCTCCTTGCTTTCAGCCCGCGACACCGCGCGCCTGTTCGACCTGGCGGAGAAGCATAATGCCCGCGTCATCCTCGTCGGCGATGTAAAGCAGCTAGGCTCGGTCGAGGCGGGCGCGGCTTTCGCGCAGTTGCAGGATGCGGGCATGGAAACCGCAAAGCTTGGCGAGATCGTGCGGCAAACCAATGTCGCGACCAAGGAAGCGGTGCTGGCGTCGATCGAGGGCGATGCCAAGAAGGCGATCGCGGCGCTCGACGGAGGCGGTGGCGCGATTATCGAAAATGCCGATCGCTCCGATCGCTTTGCGGCGATTTCCGAACACTATGCGGGGCTGGACCCCGCCGGTCGCGCTCGCACGCTCGTCATCGAGCCATCGCGCGAAGGTCGCGACGCCCTGACGGCCGATATTCGCGCGGCGCTCGCCAGATCGGGCGCGCTTACCGGTCCCGCCGCCACCGTGACGGCACTTGCTAACAAGGGTCTCAGCCGCGCCGAGGCACGCGATCCAATGAGCTATGAAGAGGGTGATGTCGTTCGCTTTACTCGCGACTATGCCGACAAGGGTGTGACGCGCGGCGAAGCCTATCGCGTCGAAAGCATCGACCGCGCCAAATCCGCCATCGCCCTGAAATCAGAGGATGGGCGCGAGGTCGATTGGCGGCTTCGCCAATGGGGCGCAGGCAAGGTTCAGGCATTTTCACCGCAGTCGATCGAACTCAGAAACGGGGACCGCATACGATTTACGCGCAACGATCGCGCAGAGGGCCGGATCAACGGCGCGCGTGCGATTGTGACCGCGATTGATGAAGAATCCCGCACCGCGACCGTTCGCGGCGCGCGGGGTAAGATAGAGACCCTCCATTTTGATGCAGCCCGCGACCGGCACATCGCCCACGCCTACGTCGATACGGCCTTTGCCGCCCAAGGCCGTACAGCCGACCATGTAATTATCCACGCTGACAGCCGTGCGACCAATCTGGTCGATCAAAAATCCTTCTATGTCGGGATTTCCCGCGCGAAGCATTCAGCGACGATTTTCACGAACGACCGCGCAAAGCTTGCTGCCGCGATAAGTGAACGGGCGGGAGCAGTGCAAACTGCGATTGCACCTTCGGCCGCTCCGACATCCGGCGCCAGCAAAGCGGCAGGCCTCGGCCTTGCAAAGCCTCTTTCCGCCCATGGGCTTTGTTGAGGTGCCAGCCTGCCATCCGGCAAGTGCTCACGCCGTTGGCGGAACTGGGCGCCTCCGATGTCCGCGCTTTCGACGAGCCGAGCGAACCGAAGTTATTCGGCTCACTACCATCAGCAGAAGGGTGGACGTTTGATTCATTTCTCGTAATTAGAGAGGAGAATTAATTACCTCTAAGCGGGATGAAACGCGATGACGGCGACGCCAACGTTAGACGACATATTGACCTCGATCGACGAATTGGCAGCCCGCGGGCAAGTAGACCGCGAGAAGGCATTCGCTGCTTGGTATGCGATTAATTTCTATTCAATTGATGAGGATGATGCACTCGACGCGGCAGCGGCCGATGGCGGCAACGATCAGGGCATAGACCTCGTGTTCGTTGATGAGGCCTCTGAGAGCTTGATGATCGTACAGGCCCATTGCCCCGGCAACACCACCAAGCCGACACCGAAAGCAAAATGGGACGCAGTATTAGCAAGCCTTCCGTACATTAGGAATCCGGCCGCGCTGAGAGAGGCGGGGCGCGATGATCTCGCAGACCTTATTGAAAGCGCGCATGAAGATCATCGAGATTTGTCTCTTACCCTTGGGCTAATTTCGCTTGGAAAAAAATCAGATACGATAATCAATGCCGTCTCAGTTTCCAAAAGTGGCGATCAAGAGATATCCTATTTTTACTCTGCCCAAGACGAGCTAATTGCCCAATACAAGGCGATTATTTTAGATGGCGGCGGCATTGCGGAAGACCACATAGATTTCACCTCTGGCTTCTTTGAAGACAAAGGTGATTATGGTCGCGCGATCGTTGGCTCGGTGAGCGCTGCTGAATTGCAGAGATTGCATAAATCCTACCCTCAGGAGCTGTTCGCTGGAAATATTAGGCTATTTCTCGGTGCCAGAAAGGGCGGAATTAACGAGCAGATTATTAAGACGGCGAAGGAGCAACCCGGAGTCTTCTGGGCGCTAAACAACGGCGTTACGATCGTTGCCGATACGATCGATCCAGGAGCAAAAGGCGACATTCAGCGCGTGAAGCTAAAGCGGTTTAGTATCGTAAACGGATGCCAAACGACATCCAGCCTCGTGCACGCCGAAGCTTCAGCAAATACTAAAGTTTTGGTCAGGATTATCGCTGCCAAGCAAAATATAAGAACTGATATCGTTCGATATAACAACTCTCAGAACGCGGTAAGAATTTGGAGTGTCAGGTCGGCTGACAATATCCAGAAATCTCTTCGTAAAGAATTTGAATCAATTGGAATAAACTACGCCCCTAAACTTGAAGGGGCGCGTCGAAAAAAAGATCTAAATATTATTGAGCTTGATAAGGTTGCTCAGTTCTTGGCATCTGGCTATGCAGAATACCTAATCCCTGCCATCGCGAATAAGGGGGAGCTTTTTGATGAGCCATATCAGACAATATTTTTTAAGGGCATAACAGCGAAGGATGTTTACCTTGCTTGGCTCGTTGGGAACCTCGCCGAATCAAAAAGGCAGGAGCTCCATAATGATTTGAAAGATGATGAAAACTCTGGGCTCCTCGGAGTGACAAGCACTTACTGGATAAGCTATACGGCAAGAAAACTTATTGAAAAGAGAAACACATTTTCTTCCAACGTAATTTCTCTTGAGTGCATGAAGAGGAAGGAATTTTCCTCAGCAATTAAGAAATACGTCGAGGCATCTGCAGACGCGTTTTGGGATGCGGCTGTCGATGCGTATGACGATGACTTTGGTTCGTTTAAAAGCGCCTTGAGGTCGTCAGCGTTCTTCAAAAAAGTAGATAGCAAGCTGGCTCTTCGGATTACAAGAATCTTGGGTAAGAAGGAGGTTCCAGACTTGAAGCAGGTTTGCAAAAGCTCCGCCGGAAAGAAATAGAGCTTCGCTTCTCCCATGCTGACGCATCCGCCTGCGTCGGTGCAACTCGGGCCACTTATCCCTTGCCAAGAAGGGCAATGTTCCCGAAGATTCATGACGATGCGCAACGATCTCGATCATCTTCCTGCCTCCAAACAGCGCGAGCTTGAGCGCGTCGTCGAGATCATCTTCGAGGAGTTTCGCGGCGCGACCGAGAATGCGACCGGACCGCGCAAGGGCGCGCGTATCCTCAAGATCATATTGTTCGGGAGCCACGCCCGTGGCGATTGGGTCGATGCACCGCTGTCGGCGAACCAGTATAAATCCGACTACGACATCCTCATCATCGTCAGCCAGAAGGAGCTGACGGATCGCGCTGCCTATTGGGCAAAGGCCGAGGAACGGCTGATCCGCGCCTACACGATAGAAAAGACGCTCCATACGCCGGTCAACTTCATCGTTCACAGCCTGCATGAGGTTAACGATGGGCTGTCACACGGACGCGTCTTTTTCATGGAGGTGAAAAAGGATGGCGTCGGGCTTTACGAGGCCGATGACCGCGAGCTGGCGACACCCAAGCCCAAGACGCCCGAACAGGCGCTCGCCATGGCAAAGGAATATTATGCCAAGTGGTTCCCGAGCGCTGATGCTTTTCACGCGTCATTTAAGTTTCTGACCGAGCGCGGAAATCTCAACGAGGCCGCGTTCAATCTGCATCAGGCTACGGAACGCCTCTATTCATGCCTCCTGCTGACGCTGACGTCCTACACGCCCTACAACCACAATATCGCGTTTCTGCGTTCCCTCGCGGAAGGTCTTGACCGACGCCTTTATGGAATATGGCCGGAGACCAATCACCGCGAGCGAGCGATGTTCCAGAAGCTGAAGGAAGCCTACACCAAGGCCCGTTATTCCACGCATTACAAGATCAGCGAAGAAGAGCTGACTTGGTTGGGCGAGCGCGTCGAGGAACTGGGTTGTGCCGTGCATCAGGTTTGTTCCGACAAGATCGCCGAGCTTGAGGCGGCGGCCCGCCAGTAGGCGCCGAACTCTCGTGGCTTGCCGGGACTCTCGGATTCTGGCATAATCCGTTCCACGGAATGGAACGACTGGCGGCCATTCCGGGGATAATCCCGCCAGGCATCATGTAGGTCCGGCCGCGTGTCGGACGGTTGCTGATAGCCGCACCAGCGGCCCGACAGCGAACACCGCTTGCCCATCCGCGCATCAAGGCGCGGACCGCCGCGGTGCGAGCTGCAAATGACTACCCCATATTTAAACGACGTTTACACGCGCGAAGTCGTGATGGCGCGCGTCGGCCATCTCATCCGGCGCAAACAAGGAGAAATAGAGCGCATCACTCGAATATTGCGCGGCCTGTTCGATCCTTTGCAGGTGCAGGCACCTGGGCCGGGTGTCATCAAGCGGATTATCCTGATCGGTCCCTATGCGCGCCGAAGCTGGTACGAAGACCAGCGGACGATCGACTTTTCCGATTACGAATTCTGGGTCATCGTCAATCATCCGCTGTTCACCAATGAGCGCTGCTGGCGGCGCGCTCGCGATGTCATCCGGCGCGAGCTTGGCGACCGCTGCGCGGTCGATGTTGAGATCTATTCCAAATCCGACGTCCGCACCGCCAAGTCCGAACGCGACACCTTCATTCTCGACCGGATCGAGGCCGGTATCACGCTCTACCGCGCCTCGCGGGACGCGCCGCTGACCGGCCGCGATCGTCGGGAGGCGCGGCCATGACCAGCACCGGCTCGTTCGCCTCATTTGACGAATTCTATCGGTCCCAGAACCGCCGTCTGTTCCACTATTTCAGGAGGAGGGTTGGTCGAGAGGATGCGCCCGATCTCGTCCAGCAAGCCTTTACCGGGATGCTGCGCTGCGGAGCATTCGAGAGGGTGGAAAATCCCGAAGCCTATCTGTTCCGCTCTGCCCGAAATCTCGTCATCAATCAGGCGTGTGGATCGGCGTGCAAAAAGGACCCCGTTAGCGGGGTGATCGGCGTCTAAAAGGGACCCCTCATTTCGATGGTTTAAGCAGCCGGCTGGATTTTCAGGCGGCGAGATCGGGATGTTGGTTTTGG
>NZ_NISJ01000015.1 GCF_002205635.1 Sphingopyxis witflariensis
CCTTCGTGATCCAGCACCATCCGTACCGCACGTGCGCGAACCTCAGGTGAAAACTTGTTGGTTGTCTTGCTCATCGTAGGCCCTTCCTCTCAGGAGTTGGGGCCTCCGGCAATCCCGGGGCGGTTCAGTGCTGTATTTTTGAGGTCGATGTGTTGCAGATGGCGGCCGGGGCATCCCACGCTTTTTAGAAACTCGATGATTTTTGCTTTCGGCCAAAAGACGGCCAAAATACAATCGTGAAGCAATTCACGAATATCGAGTGGAATTTCTGGGGCAGCATTCATTGCTGCACGATCCAACAATGTGTGAGGCTCGTCAACAAAGAGCCAATTTAACGCCCCCCGAACAACTGCCGCCCCGCCAGATCGAGCATGATCTCCTCGCTGCCGCCGCCGATCGCGTTGACGCGGACTTCGCGATAGATGCGCTCGACCTTGCTGCCGGTGATGTATGAGGCGCCGCCGAGGACCTGTGCGGCCTCGCGTGCCACGGCCTCGAGCATCCGCGTCGCCTGCACCTTCAGCATCGCGAAATCGGCGGGGCGGGCGCATCCGGTTTTGACCTGCCATGCGGCGAGGTCGACCCATGCTTGCGTCGCTTCGATCTGGCGTTCCATGTCGGCGAGCTTGATGCGGATCGACTGATGGCCGACGAGCGGCTTGCCGAAGGTCTCGCGATTCTGCGCCCATTCGGCCGCCTCGGCCATCGCAACGCGGGCATAGCCGCAGCATCCCATCGCCATGCCGAGCCGTTCGCTGTTGAAATTGCGCATGATGCCAATGAAGCCGCCGTTTTCGGGACCGATGAGGTTTTCGGCGGGGACGCGGACGTCGCCGAAGTGGATTGCGGCGGTGTCGCTGCACCGCCAGCCCATCTTGTCGAGCCGCGTGCGCTCGACCCCGGGGCTGTCCATGTCGATGAGCAGCAGCGAGATCCCCGCCGCACCCGGCCCGCCGGTGCGTACTGCGCAGGTCAGCCAGTCGGCGCGCATCCCCGATGTGATGAACATCTTGCCGCCGTTGACGACATAATCGCCGCCGTCCTTCACCGCCGTGGTTTTGAGGTTGGCGACGTCGCTGCCGCCGCCCGCCTCGGTGATGCCGAGCGCGATGATCTTGTCGCCCGCGAGCACGGGGGGCGCGACGCGCTGTTTCAATTCGTCGGAGCCGAGTGCGAGCACCGGGGGAAGGCCGATGCCATGGGTCATCAGCGAAGCGCTGAGGCCCCCCGCGCCGACCGCCGCCAGTTCCTCGGTCAGCACCAGCCCGTGAAAATTGTCGAAGCCTTCGCTATGCCCGCCATATTCTTCGGGATAGCGCAGGCCGAGGATTCCCGCTTCCGCCGCTTTCTTGTGGAGGTCGCGCGGCAATTCGCCCTCGGCCTCCCACTGGTCGATATGCGGCGCAATCTCGCGCGCGACAAAGCGGCGAACGCTTTGCGCCAGCGCTTCGTGGGTTTCGTCGTAAAAGGGAGAGCGCGCACGCCAGTCGTCAAATGCTGTCATGAGCCCGATGCTGCGTGTCGCAGGCCGATCCGTCAAGCGGGGCTTGCGCACTTGTCTCAAGCGGTTAGGTTCACTCCCCATGAAAACGTCGCACCTGCTCGCCGGCATCGCAGCCTTCGCCCTTTTTTCCACCCCCGCCACCGCGCAGAAATCGCCTGAGGCGGTTGCCGAGGCGGCGCTAAAGCGCGCGCCGGTGTTCGACGGGCATAATGACGTGCCGTGGGCGCTGCGCGACCATGTCGGCAATGTCATCAATGATTTCGATTTTCAGGACACGACCGACACCGCCAAGCCCGATGCCTCGCCGCCCGAGATTGCGATGCACACCGACCTCAATCGGCTGCGCAAGGGGCGCGTCGGGGCGCAATTCTGGTCGGTCTATGTGCCGTCGAACAGCAACGAACCGCAGGCGATCCAGCAGACGCTCGAGCAGATTGACGTCGCGAAGCGGCTGATCGCGCGCTACCCCGCCGACCTCTCGCTCGCGCGCAATTCCACCGAGCTTCAGGCGCAAATGAAGGCGGGCAAGGTCGCCGGGATGCTGGGGATCGAGGGCGGTCAGTCGATCGGATCGAGTCTCGCCGTGCTGCGCGAGATGCACGAACTGGGCGTGCGTTACATGACGCTGACCCATGGCAAGAATACGCCCTGGGCCGATTCGGCGACCGACGCGCCTGCGCACGACGGGCTGACCGATTTCGGACGTCAGGTGGTGCGCGAGATGAACCGCATCGGGATGATCGTCGACCTCAGCCACGTTAGCGAAGCGACGATGAAGGACGCGCTCGAAACGTCGAAGGCGCCGGTGATGTTCAGCCATTCGGGGGTGCGCGCGGTCAATGATTATGCGCGCAACGTCCCCGACAGCGTGCTGCCGCTGGTCAAGGCCAATGGGGGCGTCATCATGGTCGTTTTTCTGCCCGCATTCCTTGATGCCGATGTGATGGCGCGCGGCGCGGCGCGGGCGGGCGAGCAGGCGCGGTTGAAGGCGCTCTATCCGGGCGACCCCGCGGCGGTCGAGACGAAGCTTGCGGCATGGGAGGCGGCGAACCCGGCCCCCAAGGCCGGTGTCGGCAAGCTCGCCGACCATATCGACCATATCCGCAAGACCATCGGGATCGACCATATCGGGCTCGGCGGCGATTATGACGGCATGCCTTCGGGACCGGTCGGCATGGAGGATGTCACGGGCTATCCGGCGCTGTTCGTCGAACTCGCGCGGCGCGGCTATACGCAGGCCGAACTGGAGAAGATCGCGAGCGGCAACATGTTGCGCGTGCTGAAAGCGGTCGAGGCGGTTTCGGCGAGCCAGAAGGGCATGCCGCCGATCGAAACGCCGGTGGTGAAATAGCATCTCGTCATTGCGAGCGCAGCGAAGCAATCCAGAGCGGTTTACGCACACTCTGGATTGCTTCGCTGCGCTCGCAATGGCGTGGCTTAGTGTCGGTGCCCGAACGGCCAGTCGACCGCGCCGCTCGCCCAGAGCGCCCACCAGATGATCAGCGGCTGCGCGGCAAGGCGCGGGCCGTGATACCACCAGCCGAGCGTCTCGCCACCGACCGCGATCGCCGCGAACGCATGGTGAAAATTGGCGGGCCAGACACAGAGCGCATAGAGGGCGAGGCCCCAGCCTGCCGCCTTGCGCGTCGCTGGAACGAGCAGCCCGACCGCGCCCGCGATTTCGGCGACGCCTGTCGCCGCGACGACGGCCCCGGGCATCGGCACCCACGGCGGGGTGATCGCAAGGAAGGGGCTGGGCGTTGCGAGGTGGCGATAGCCGGCATAGCCATAGGCGACCGCGAGCAGCCAGCGCAGGCCGGTGCGCCACTGAAGGGGCATTACCGTCGTCCGATGGCGTCGAGCATCGCCTCGATGGTTACGAATTTCTCGCGTGGATTGCCGTCGACGGCGGCGGCGATTTCCGCATCTTCGATCTTGCGCCAGTCGCGGAAGGTTACCGGGGTGACATTGCGGCTGGCGAGCAGCGCGTCGAGCCCCGGCCGTCCCGTCTTGCCCGCGCCGCGGCCGATATCTTCGATGACCATTTCGCCGACCCGCGCGCCGTCGGGCTTGTTGGTACCGATTGTCCCCGACGGTCCGCGCCGCGCCCAGCCGACGCAATAGAGGCCGGGCAGGATGCGCCCGTCGGTGTTGGCGAAACGCCCGCGGCCATGTTCGTATGGCACGCCGGGGATCGGCGGGGTCTGATAGCCGATGCAGCTGATCACCAGCCCGGCCTCGATCGCATAGGTCTCACCGGTCGGGATCGAGCGCAGTTCGGCGTCGAGCGCGGTCTTCTCGACGATGACGCGCTGGGCGCGGCCCTCTTCGGCGCCTTCGATCGCGACCGGCATCGCGAAGAAATCGAAATCGATCGTCACCGGCCGGGCGACGGGATTGGCCGAAAAGCCCCGCAAATGGCTGACCGATTTGCGCATCCCGGGTTCGAGCAGCGCGTCGTCGCCCTCGGGCGGCAGGTCGGCGGGGTCGACGCGCGGGCTTGCGCGCTCGAGATGGCCGAGTTCACCCAGTTCCTTGGGGGTCATTGCAATCTGGTGCGGCCCACGGCGGCCAAGGATGTGAATATGGCGCACCGCACTTTTGGACAAAGCGTCGCGGGCGTGCGCGACGATGTCGCTGCCGGCAAATTCGGCCGGAGTCTTGGCGAGAATGCGCGCGACGTCGAGCGCCACATTGCCGTTGCCGATCACTGCGACCCCCGCAGCATCGAGCGGGGGATTGAGGTCAGCGAAATCGGGATGGCCATTATACCAGCCGACAAAGGCGGCGCTGCCGATCACTCCGGGCCGATCGGCGCCGGGGATGTCCAGCGGCCGGTCGTTCGGCGCGCCGGTCGCGAGGATCACCGCGTCATACAGGTCGACCAGTTCGTCGATCGTCACGTCGGTGCCGACCGAAACATGGCCGACGAAGCGGACATTGTCGGTCAGCGCAACGCCTTCATAGCGGCGCGACACGGCCTTGATCGACTGGTGATCGGGGGCGACTCCGGTGCGAATCAGGCCATAGGGGACAGGCAGGCGGTCGATGACGTCGACGGCGATATCGTCCGCCTTTTGCAATGTTTCGGCGGTGTAATATCCCGCCGGGCCCGACCCGACGATGGCGACGTGACGCATCAACCCACCTCCTTGCGGGGTGTCCTGCGCGGCGCACAGCTCCCCTTTTTCATGGGCCCGATGCTAGCGGCGAAATGGGCGAGGGCAAGGCCGCTGATGCGCGCTCAGCCAGATCTCGTCTCAGCGGCCTTGACAGCAGCGCCGCGCAATCATATTTGGCCCGCCTCTGGTGCCCTGTCGTCTAATGGTAAGACTGCGGTTTCTGATACCGCCTATCGAGGTTCGAATCCTCGCGGGGCATCCAGATTTGTTCCCTAAGCATATGTTTTATAAGGGAAAATTAGGTCGAGTGCCCGAACTCCTCCCTCATTTCCTCCCTCATTTGAGCGAGACAGCACTAGCGCAGCTTGGGGATTTTTTCGCGGCTATAGCGTAAAGCGCGAATCAAATTCCGCATTGGTCGTCCAAGAAATTGCCAAGGTTGGGGGCGAGGGCCCGAATCCTTTCGGTGGCACCATTTCTCCACGATCGTGCCGATCCAGTGGCGGGTGCCTTTTGGCATTTCAGGCGCGTTCCCGGCGAATTCTCGATGTTCAGCGAATCGTCAGCGCGCTATTGATCCGTGGTTTCGAGTGCCGATCGGCCCGCGCGCGTGGGCCTGTGCATCCTGCATTCGTTGGCGGCCGCCTGGCGGGATAGATATTGGCGTCGCCGGGCGCTGCTCACTATAGCGGTTTACCGTTCGGGATCGGCCCGGGCGCCCCAGGAGATAATATATGAACCATGCCGAACTCACCGACAGCGTCGCAGCCTCGCTTGACGTCAGCAAGGCTGACGCCAAGAAGGCCGTGGATGCGGTCTTCGCCGCGATCACCGATGCAGCCGCCAAGGGCGACGAAGTATCGGTCAACGGCTTCGGCAAGTTCAAGGTCAAGGAATCGGCAGCACGTGAAGGGCGCAATCCCTCGACCGGCGCGACGATTCAGATCGCGGCATCGAAGAAGCTGAGCTTCGGCGCTGCCAAGGCGGTCAAGGATCGCCTCAACGGCTGATCCCGTCCTCCCCGCCGGCGCCGCCGGCGGGGAAGTCTACCGGCAACCCGCGCGAACTTCTTTTGTCAGGAGTCGGCGCGTTTTCGGCGGCCGCCATCCATTGAATCGCACAGGCAGCTCTGCTGCATCGGGGCGCATGGCGAGCACTGCACCGACCGGGTTCTGCCGCGCGTACGATATCGCTGAAATGATCCTCCTCGATCCTCGCGCCTGCGTCAGGATGTCGATCGATATATTGCAGCTCGCTGCGCAATTGAGTCCCGATTTGGATCCAGTTTCCCTTGCAGAATGCCAAAGTCGCGCCAAAATAGCGTGGCGCTCGCACTATAGCATGAGCGCGTGACCGGGTTTTGGCACGCATGTCCAGGCCGCCCAGCTAAAGGTGTCAGTGCGCACGCCCGACGTGCGTTTTCTATGGCGCGGTCACCTTTTTCATTACATTCCATGAGGCGCCCGATAATAATCGGATTATTAAATGGATCGACCTTTCTTCGAAGCATATCTTGGGTTTGCGACTCATTCCGGTCGCAACATTGAAAGGATAAGCCATGAACAAGCTCGAAGAAGGCGTCGTCGATCTTGGCGATGCGCGCATCGAAACCCGCGGACGCGGCGTGGATGGCCCGCTCGACCTCGCAACTTTCCAGAAGATCTACAACGCCGGCATCCAGGCCGACGATTGATGCACAGGGCGTGCGGTGCCTTGGCGCCGCACGCACGCAACGCGCCCAAATTCTGTTTCAGATATGAGCTGACGGAGAAATGTCATGGATAGCGATAATAGCGGCATTGTGGATCTCGGCGATGCTCGGTTTCAAACGCGCGGGACAGAAGTTGTCGGCCCGATCGAGGTGCAAACCATGCTTCGGTTCTTTCCTGTCGGCCTGCGGACCGACGACTGAAGGATGCCATGTGGCGTCTATGGTGCGACATGGCTGTGCCGACGATGCAGTATCGAATTCGCTCTGATATCAAATACTGCGCTCTGGGTGGGCGTATGATCTGCCTCGATCTGTCGGCGAGCCGCTACTTCCTGCTTGAAGAGGAAGCGGCTGCCGCGATCGACGCCTTTGTGAATGGTGCAGCGAGCGCAGAGCAATTCCAGTGGCTCGTTGCAAAAGATCTGGTCGAAGCCGGCGTTCCAACGGCCGCGCCGTCGATGGCTTCGGACCCGACCGACAGCCTTTACGACGGTCCGATCGATCCGCCGCCGCCATGGCTTTTGATTGAGGCCCTTCTCTTTCAGTCGCGCGCACGCCGTAGCCTTTCCCGCCGATCCCTCCGCACCCACCTCGCTCCGACCGGACTCCCCGACGCTGCACCCGAACGCTGCAGGCCGGTGGCATCGTCTTTCGCGCGGGCATCTCGCTATCGTGATGCGACCGACCAATGCCTCGTCCGCGGCCTCGCGATGCGCGCCATGTTCGCGCGCCGGGGACTGGGTGTCGATCTTGTCATCGGGGTGAAGCTTCCGTTCGCTGCGCATTGCTGGCTCCAGGCCGGTGCTGTCGTCCTCAGCGATCCCCTCGACCGCATTCAGAACTTCAAGCCCTTGCTGGCTGTGCGATGAGGCTTGCTTTCCATCTCGATATTGCGACGTCGGGCCTTGCACCGCTGCGTGCCGAGGCGAGCACGGAAGAGGTGGCGTTTGTCTCCTCCATCGCGCGGCTATCCAGTCCGGCCCCAATTATCGACCTTGGCGAGGGTGGTTGCATTGTCGGGCCATTATTCCGCCGCGAACTTCCCGCGACCCGCGTGACAAATCTCGATCTCGCCGAACGGAAATTGATCGTCGAAACGGGCGGCGGCGCCCTGCTTGCGGACTATTGGGGCGCATATATCGCCCTGTTGATTGACGACAATGGGACGGCTTCGGTCCTGCGCGACCCGTCCGGAATGATGACCTGCTATATGCGGCGGGAGCCCGGTCGCGTTACGCTGGCGAGTGACATGGCGGCGTTAGCCGAACCGGGCCGAGCCAAGGTGGATTACAGGGCGCTCGCGCGCATGTTCGCCGGAATCGACTCCATCGGACGGCGTTCAGGGATCTGCGACATCGAGGAGCTGCTTCCAGGCGAACGTCTCATCGTGAATGCGCGCGAAAGCCTGATCGAGCAGACATGGTCGCCATGGGACCATGTTCGCGGGCCCAAGGGACGCACCTTCGAAGAGGCAGCCGATGCGCTGCGCATCACTCTCAAGGACAGTATCGGAATATGGTCGACCCTCTTCGACAACATCCTCATCGGCGTCTCGGGCGGTCTCGACAGCTCGATTGTCGCAGCTGCTCTGGGTCCCCGTACGCCGAACCTGCGCTGTCTCACCATGGTCGAGCCGGACAGCGACGGCGACGAACGGCGCTACGCCAAGGCGCTCGTCCGGAAGCTGGGGATTCGGCTGGAGGCACCCGCCTTCGATCTCGCTGCCGTGGACGTCAGGCGCCCCGTCATGCGTCACCTGCCGCTGCCGGTCGCGGCACATTATTTTCCGGCAATCGAGGCCGAGCATCGTCGTCTCGATGTTGTCACTCCCATTGACGCCTATTTCTCGGGCAATGGGGGCGACAATGTCTTCTGCGCATTGCGCAGCGCCGCGCCGCTCGCCGATCGCTTTCTCGCGCAAGGACCTGGGCCGGGCTTGTTCGCCACGGCGCGCGATCTTGCCGATCTCACGGGTTCGGGCATGATGGACGTCGTTCGCAATGGCTGGCAACGCATAGGCCGCCGCCGGAACGGGCATCGTGTCCGGCCCGATCTGACCGGTCTTGGAAAGGAGGGCCGCGCTGCCGCGCTGGCGGAGGATGATCGCCATCCCTGGCTGGCCGCCCCGCCAGGCACGCTTCCCGGCAAGGCAGCCCATGTTGTCATGCTGGCGCGCGCCCAGAGGAGCATCGAACTCTATCCGCGTACCGCCCATCCCCCGCAAATCCTACCCCTGCTGTCACAGCCGATCGTCGAGCTTTGTCTCTCGATCCCCAGCTGGCAGTGGGTGCGCGGCGGGCGGGACCGCGCGGTCGCGCGCGCGGCCTTCACCGGCATTCTGCCTGATTTGCTTATCGAACGGACGACGAAAGGCAGCCCGGGCGGTTTCGTCCGGCGGGTCTATGATGCGCAAGGGGATGCCGCGCGTGCGATGCTGAAGAAGGGGAAGCTCGTCGAAGCCGGCCTGATCGACCCATGCTGGGTCGCGCGAACCGCCGAGAGCGACTGGCAAGGCGACGGCCGCGACCTTCGCCTGCTGAGCTTTGCCGCGGCCGAAGCCTGGATCAATTGGTGGACCGACGGTGTCGAAGCCGCCTCCTAGTCCGGCACGACCGATTTGCTCCCATCGCAACGTCGCGGCGCGGCCCCGCGCATCTTGTCCCATTCGGCGTAGCGATCGGCGAACGGCGAGTCCGAATCGCGTTTGCCAAGCAGCCAATAGTCGAACCAGGCGATATTTTCCTGCATCGCTTTCAGGCGGTTCGAGGGAATGTGGAAGATGTGCGTCTCGTCGCTCGCCATATCTTCGCCCGGATAGAGGCTGATCTGCGCCGCAACCTTCGCAGCCCGCAACGCGGCATAGAGGTCGACCGAGGCCGGATAGGGATTGGCCATCTGCAACAGCATCGCGCCGCACGCTTCCTTTCCGCGCAGCGATGGCGCCATCCGGAGATAATTGGGCAGCGCGGCGGGATCGGTCGGCGGCCCGCCATAGACGGTGTCGTAGGAGCCCGTAAGGCTGGGGTAGAAGGCGGGCTCGAGATAGCCGCCGTCGCCACTCGATGCGGCGCCGAACATCTGCGATTGTGTCATCGCAACATTGACGCTCTGCGAGCCGCGACTGAAGCCTGCGATGCCGACGCGCATGGGATCGACGACGCCGGCGTCGATAAGCTCGCTCACCGCATCTTCGAAGCTTGCGGTGTCATTGAGCCAGATGCGGTCCTGAACCTCGCGGGGCGGCCGGTCTTTCGTTTCATTCACCCATGTATCGTAAATGGCTTTGAGGTCGGCATTTTGTGTCGAGGCGGGCACGTTGATCAGCAGCACGACATAACCGCGTTCGGCGAGGAGCTGCGCGGGATATTCCCACTGATTTTCCTGGTTCGCGAAACGCTCGTCGGCATCGGTGCCGTGGGTGATCACAATCGCCGGGTAGCGCTTGCCCTTCGTATAGCCGCGCGGCCAGACGATATAGCCGGTCGCCTTGCTATCGTTCCGGTTGACCCAGGTCCTTGGCTCGGTCCGCAGCGGCGCGATCCCGTCATGCGCCGGTGCAACCGAGGCGATCCGCCTCATCGTCCCGCTTGCGACATCGATGCTGACGACCGCCGGAGCCATGGTCTGGCTCTGCGCGATGCAAATCCCCCGGTCGAGCGCCGCGGTGAAATCGCAGTGGTTGAGACTGGACGCCCCGCCGATCACACGCGGTTTCGCTTTCTCGATGACGACGAGCCCGAAGCGCGGATTTTCGATGGTGCGAAATCCCGCGATCGCGCGCTTGCCGTCGGCCGACACGAAGCCGCCGGACGCACGCCCGTCGCCGACCGCAAAGGGAAAGCGTCCATAATGTTGCTTGCTCCCGTCGGGCAGCGTTTCGACGAGGTCGCGCATCGATCCGATGCCCTCCGACGTCAGCCGCCCGCCGCGCGGTCCCGCCAGGCGCCAATAGCCGCGCGTCGCCTTGTCGTCGGCAACGCGTGGGACCCCCGTCGCGAGCGGCACCGCCATAGTCATCGTCTGCTGACGCCCATCGGCATCGACCTCCATGACGTCGTAATTGACCTCTCCATTCCTCCAGCTGACAAAGCTTCGATCGAAGAATGTCGAGATATCGCCGTGCGGGCGCGTGGAGAGAAGCCGATCCTTACCGTTCGGGCCTCGCAAAAAGATCGATGCCGTCGCCCGTCCGGGAGAGCGGCGCTGCGCGCGCTCGGATGCGACGTCCGCGTCATAGCGCATCCGCCGGTCATAGGGTTCGGCATCCAGCACAACATACCAGAGCCACTGGCCGTCGGGCGACCAGCTGTACGACCGTACGCCTGTTGGCAGCGGCGCATGACCATAGGCGAGATAGGTGGCGCCCTCGCTGTCGCCATAAATGGCGGTCTCGGGGTGAACGACGATCGGCGTGACCGCGCCGTTCGCCGCGATGCGGTAGAGCTGAACGCCTTCGCCCTTGTCGATCCGCGCGCTCCAGTCGGCGGTTCCCGGAATGCGTCGCAGGTCTTCGATCCAGGCGGCGCGAAGCCATTCGCGTGTTTTTCCCGATGCAAGATCGACGTGGCGGAGAACCGCCACCGTCTTGTCGCTCGTCCGGTCGGCGATGCGCACCACATAGGCCGCGCCCTTGCCGTCCGCGGCAATTGCCAGCGTGCGGATCTCGGGAACGGTCAACTGGTCGTCGAGCGTCCAGGCGCGCTGTCTTTCCGTCGCCACCGATGGCAAGGCGAGTGCGATACCGAGCATGGCGCTCCCGGTCAGGAGGATCGTGCGGATCATGTTCACCACTCCTGCCGGACGGTCAGGCCGGCGAAGCGTCCTGTCGGAGAATAGTTGGTCGTGTCGAAAGGCGTCTCGCTGGCAAGCGCCGTTGCGATGGCAGTCGGCTTGGCATTGAGAAGATTGAGTATGGCGACCGAGACTTCGGTCCCCTTTGCAATCTGCACCCGCGCCGTGAGGTCGAGCATATTATAGGCGGGGATGCGCACTGGCACGGCCTGCCGCTCATCATCCAGGCCGCTCATATGGCTGACGAAGGCGGCGAGCGTGAACCGCTCATTGCCATAGGTCAGCCCGGCGCGTCCGCGAAAACGCGATGGATGAAAGATCGTGCCGGCGAGCGGCGTCCAGGTCGCTCCGGGAAGAAGCTGTTGGTCGCTCTTCAGGAAGCTCCCCGCGGCCGAAAGCGCCAGCTCCCTGCCGTCGTCCAGTTCAATTCGGTACCGCATCGACACGTCGACTCCCGAATAGCGTTGGCGCGCGATATTGCGGTCGCGGTTGTCGATGAAGGCGACGGTCGTGGCGGGGTCGTATGGACGGTTCGAACTATTTTCCAGGCCGAGCAACGAGCCCGCGATGATCTCGTTCAGTAAGGCCGCCGTCGGATTGAGCGTTACGAGGCCGGCGTAGAGCGGTTTGTCGAGCACACCGAGAAGCGACGCGACCGGGGTGGCGACGCGGTCGCGATAGTCGATCCGGTACCAGGCGGCGGTGAGTTCGAGCCCGCGCGCGGGTGTCAACTGCGCGCTCAGCGTGACATTCTCCGAGCGTTCGGGTCCGATCCGGCTGTCGGGCCCTGCCGCGAAAACGATGTTCGCAGTCTCGGGATAGCCGGTGCCATAGCGCGAAGCCCGCCCGAGGATTGCCGAATAGCCGCTATATTGCTGGTAGAGTGTCGGCATCTTGAACGATCGGCCCCATGACGCCCCGAGCCGGAGTATCGCCACCGGTTCCCAGACAATGCCGAGTTTGGGCGTGACGATGCCCCGCGCATCCGAATAATCCTCGAAGCGAAGCGCGCCGGTCAGCGACAGGCGGTGCAGCCCTGCAATCTCCTGTGCAGGCTGGGTGATCGGCACGAGCAGTTCGCCATAAGCGAAGAGATTATCGCGCCGACGGTCGACATCGCCCGTGAGGGAGCCGGCAAAAAAGTCATTGCGCCGCGCGCCAGCCCCGAAAGCGATCCGCACGTCACCTCCGGGAAGCGAGAACAATGGCCCCTGGAAACCGGCTTCCAGCGCGAGGTTGCGGTTGAAAAAATGCTTGTCGAGATGGGTGAGACGCTCGCCGCCAAAAAAGAGATCGCTATAGCCGCCGGTCCGGTCGGTGCCGAAGAATCCGCTCGCCTTGAAGCGCCAGTCGCCGCCGAGATCGGCGGCGAGGCTCGGTGCGATCCCGAATGTCTCCGACGTGCTGACATTGTCGAGCCCCAGCTGGTCGGGCGGCACATCGACCGCATAACCGGTCACCGAATGGAGACGGCTCTTTTTGTAGAGGAGATCCGCTGCCAGCGTGATGTCGGGCCCGAGTGTTTGATGCCCGCTCATCAGCAGCGAATGCCGCCATATGGCCGGAAACAGCATCGTGTCGGGATGGGACGCGCCGGCATAGTCGCGATCACCCGCGCGGATCGAGGATGACCGGCTATAGTCATAGGCGGCGAGCAAGCCGCCGGATGCCCACGCCTTGCCGCCGAGCAGCCCATATTGTTGCTGGACATTGCCGCCATCGGTCGACGCGCCGATGCGCGCCATCGCCGAGACCCCGTCATAGTCGGGCTTCAGCAGGATGTTGACGACCCCGGCGACGGCATCGGCGCCATAGATCGCCGATGCGCCATCGGCGACGATCTCGATCCGCTCGACCGCCGACACCGGGATCGCGCTGACATCGATAACCGATGAAGCGCCGCTGTAGGCGAAGCGATTTCCGTTGAGCAAAGTCAGCGTGGCGTTGGGGCCGATGCCGCGCAGATTGAAGCTCGATGCGCCGTTGACGTTGACATTTTCATTGGGGGCGCCCTGGCCGCTTCCGATGCCGGGATTATGCCCGCCGCCGAAATTCTGGGGCAGGCTGCGCGCGACTTCGCCGAGATCGGCCTGACCGGCGTTGCGAATATCCTCTGACGTGACCTGAATGACCGGCGCGGCCGCTGGCGCGCCGGCAATCCGCGAGCCGGTGACAATGATGGGACCGGCGTCGGCACTCGCAGCGTCGGGCGCGACCGCTTCATGGGAAATGATGACGGCCGACGCGGATTCGAACCGGCCCGTGAGCCCGCTGTCCTTCAAAAGTGCTTCGATGGCTTCGCGTGCGGTCAGGTCGCCCTTGAGCGGCGGCGCTGCCTTGCCCTCAAGATCGCGCGACGATGCATAAAGTTCGATGTCGGCCTGCGCAGCGACCCTGCGCAAGGCGTCCCCAAGGTCCTGCGCGGGCAGATCATAGGATTGGCGTTGCTCTTGTATGGCCTGCGCCGTCAGCGGCGCGAGGCAGGCTGCACTGCCGACCAGCAGCGCAACCAGCGAATGAGATTTCTTCAACATGATCACTCCCCGAGTTTGTCGGCCGTGCTTCAGGCAGACGGCCAGTGGGGGCGCGATGACGAGGGCGAGGGGGTAACCTTAGCCGAGGGCTGAAAAAATTATCGGCGACGCAGATGGATTGCGTCTGCTGTCGGCTCAACGCGGAGATTGAACAGGCGCGCAATCTGTTCGGCGAACGCTTCGGTCTGGCTGATATGGAAGCGTCCGGAGACTTCGAGCGCAGCGCTCGCGCGGTCGATTATGATCGGAACGACCGCATAGCGATTGGCTTCTGCAATCAGTTGGCCGAGCCGGATCGAACGATATTCGGCCCAGCCTTCGGGCCAGCTCGGCGGCAGGCTGGCAGCCAGCCCGGTGGCAGGCTGCTGCCGTCCATCGCGCCGATAGGCCAGCGTCTGCCCCAGTGACAGCGATGTGGCCGTGCCGGCCTTGCCGTCCGGGCGTAGCTCGGCTTCGCCGCGCCGCAACGCCATGGTGACCGTCCCGACCTCATTGACGCCTATGTCGAGTTCGGCATCGTTGGCCGTCGCAGTCCCGGAACCGGCATCGATCTGAAGCGGGATGAATTGCCTGGCCACCGACAGGCGCACCCGGCCCTTTGTCAGCCGGATGTGGCGATCATTGCTTGCGAGCGTGACCTCCAGCCGGCTGTCGGTGTCGAGCGTCGCGTGCGATCCATCGGCAAGACGAAAGGTCCGAATCTCGCCGCGCTTTGTGACCAGAGGCTCGGCAGCGCGAGCGGTCGACGCGGTGCCGGGCTGACCGGGAACGGATGCGCCTCCAGCCCCGAAGGCGAGGATGAGCAACGCCACCGCGGTTGCAGCGGCGCCCCATGGTAGCCAGCTGCGGAGCCGTCCGCGTCGTTCTGCCATATGGTCGGTTCCGTGGCGCGCGGAGGTTTTGAGAAGAGCCAGCGCCGACATGCGGCGCTCGGCGTGCCGGTACGCCTCGACATGATCGGCCGACGCCAGCAGCCATGCTTCAAATTCTCCGCGCAGCGCCCCGGCGTCCTCGCCGCGCATCTTGATAAGCCACGCGCGCGCGACCTCATCGACCGGATAGTCGCCGTCGCTCCTCCGGGTCATCGGCCGCTGTCCACCACCTTCGAAATCTGACCGAGCGCTTTCATCATATGATATTCCACCGTCGCGATGCTGATTCCAAGCAATTCATGTATCTCGCGGTAACTGAGTTCGTCTACCCGGTGCATCAGGAAGACACGCCGCGTCTTCGGCGACATCGCATCAACGGCTGCTTCGTAGAGCCGCAGCAAATCGGCGGCTTCGATATTCCATTCCTGTGCGGCGGGGGTGGCCCCGTCGCTGTCCTCGCGAAGCGGAAAGAAAAGCAGCGGCGCGCGCTGCCGGCGCCGCGCGCGGTCGATAAGGAGATTTTGCGCGATCCGGCGAAGGAAGCCGCCCGGATTGACGAGCTGGTGGCGTTGTTCGCTGCCTGCGGCCCGCGCGAAGACCTCCTGCACCAGGTCGGGCGCTTCGTCGGGTCCGGCCTTGCGACGCAGAAAATGAAAAAGCGACATGCGGTGGGTTCGAAACACCGCGTCCAGATCGGTTCGGGCCTCCGACGATGGCGCGGCAGGCGGCGTCCGGTCGTCGGGATGCGCATGGCAGGCAGAGGATACCGAAAAGGGGTGGCGCGGCGGCTGGCGGTCGCGGCAGGTGCAGGAAGACACGTTGAACAATCCCGGAGGCACGAGCGGGCGCGGCCGACCATGGCCGGATACCCGTCTCCCAGTGCTGTGCCGCCGTTCGGTCGCTTGCGCGATCCATGGTCCGGTTCGGCCGCCGGTCCTTGTCGGGACTGGCGCTCATAATGACTGGCGATATATTCCGCGCAGCAGCTGCCAGAGTTGCGCCTGCGCGGTGGAATCATGTCAATAATGGGCGGCCGATACAAGCAAAAGCGTTACGGCATCGCGGGTTCAGCGCCTCAGGGCTGGCGCGCCGGAAGATCGGCAAGCATCCGGGCGTAGGTGGCCGCTTCACGCGCACGTCTCTCATGATAGCCGAGCAGCAGGTTCCGGACCTGGGCCTGCGGCGCGACATCGGCAACCGCCGTTTCGATCGCTTCAAGCTCCTCCACGACACCGGACAGAATCGCGGCGTCGATATGGCGCGTCAGGTGAAGCCGGTCGCCGATCGCGGCGATGCTGGCGACGATCTCGGCATTCGACGCGCGCCCCGCAATGGCCAGGAACAACCCCGCGACGCGATCGGGATAGGGCTGGTCTGCGGGTGCTGGGATCGCAGCTGCTCGCGGCGCGGTGGCCAGCGCCGCGAGCAGCAGAATCAGGTGCAGTTCGAGCAGGTCACGAAACTCGGCCTCGGTCAGACGATGGACGTGGAAGCCGTCGCCCGGGGTGAAGTCGACCAGCCGCTCCCCGTTGAGCCGATAGAGGCTGTCGCGCACCGGCGTCAGGCTGACCCCGAGGAGCTCGGCAAGACGCCCCGCCTCGACGCGCGTGCCGCTCATCCATTCGCCATTCAGCAGTCGCCGCTTGATCGCTTCATAGGTGGGTTCGAAGACATGCGCGGGGCTCATTCGCCCGCCCTCGCGTGGGCAGTGAATGTGGTGACCGCATCGGGCTGTTCCGGACCCAGCGTGTTAGCCGCGCCGATAGGACACATAATGCAACATCCGTTGGAGAAGATGCCCTCGATGCCCATGTTGATGCCGTGGTCTTCGGTCGGTTTCTCGTTCATTGAATCGTCCCGCCTTCCTCGAGATGAAGGGCGAGCGGCGCATAGATGCCTGCACGCTCGAGACCGGCGAGCGTGTCGTCGTTGATCCGGATATGGAGCGCGAGAAGCTCACATCCGGCTTCCCGGCGAGTTTCGCCGAGGGCCGAGCAATCCCATCCGAACCTGCTGATCTTGTCGAACCAGTTTTGCTCGGCAACGCCGATATAGTCGGTGATGCCATGGCGGAGCGCATATTCGGCAAGCGCAGTGACGAGCTGGTTGCGGGCATCGCGGCGTTCGTCGCTGTCACAGGCCGGGTCAAGGCAAAAGCGGCTGATCTCCCAAACGGAAGGACCCGATGGCGGGGCGCTGGAGCATAGCCAGGGATAGAGATCACCGAGCAGATGCGCACCGGACGTCGGTAGCAGCCGCGCCGAGGCACGGTGGCGACCGTCGGGGTCCAGAAGGATCAGGTAGCGCGCATCCTCATTGTCAAAATGATCGAGCTCGTAGCGGCCGTCGAGCGCTGGAAGGTCCCATTTCAAAAGGTCGATGAAGACCTGTTTCCGGGCGGCGAACATGGCGCGCAGCGCCGCATGCCCGGGCGCGTCCTGCGCCCGCGTGGACTGACTGGTCATGATATTTTCCTGGCTGTTGGGTGCCAGGATCAGATCATCATTCCCGCGGCGCGCCTATACCCAGAAATGGGGATGCTTTGTACGATTCTAGGGCGCGCGTTCATGTGGGCGCCACCAGTCATAAATGTCCGAAAAGCCGATAAGCCCGTCGAACAGCGCGCACAGGATCAGCAATTGTCCACTGTGTACCGCGTAGCGATCGCGCGCTATCTTGAGGTGACGAACCACCGTCTCGGTGCTGATGCCGAGAATGCCCGCGGTTTCCCCGGCGGTCTTGCCGCGCGCCGACCATAAGACACATTCGCGCTGACGTTTGGTGAGGACGGCACGCTTCCGGTACGGAAGTGTGCCGACGAGCTGGCGTGCTCTCGCCAGCGCAACCGCCCCAAGGATCTCCGCGCTATGGAGCATGTCGGTCGGCACGCTGCCCTTCGGATTGACGACAAAGGTGCAGGAACCCGTCGCCTCGCCGGGCAGATGCCGCGGCACAGTAAAGCCGTCGCCGATGCCATTTTCGCGCGCCACCATGAGCAACTGCCGGTCTCCGCGCGACAGCGGGATGAACTGGTCAACATCGCACCATTGGAAACCGGTCAGCGACCGCTCGCCGGCGCGCCGGATCGGGTCGTTCGCGCTGAGGTCGAAGCCGATAAAGACGCTCGCCCAGGCATCGGGATAATTATGCACGAGCAAGGAGCCGGTCTCGGCGTCGCCGCGGCGATCATAGGCCAGCGCGAAATGATCGAACCCCATGCGCTCGGCCGCTTTGGAGAGGGCGGCAAAGAGCTGCTCCTCTTGTGCGGCGCCCGAAATTTCCTGTGCGAGTTCCTCCGTCAGATAAAAATGCTTCACGTCGATTATCGGCCGCCGGCGCGTTCCCGACCCGTCTGTCCCGCGGTCCGCTCCATGAATCGCAAGCCTGCCGGTTTCTTTCCGGCGCGAGCGAAGGTGGACAAGGCTGCCGGCGGGTCCTGATATCGTACGGAGGGCCGCTGTTCTCGCTGCCTCGGCGTCAATCTGTCGGCAGGTGGAGTTTAACGAACGGAAATGGCACGTAAAGACCGGGGACCCAGGAGATAGGACCAGATTGACACTTAATCCCGGGACAGGGAGTGGCCGCGAGATTCTTCAGCTTGGTCTTGGGTGGGGCCGGAAACGGCGGATCAATAGCCTAAAAGATATCGGACTGCCGACACCAGACCCGCCACGAACGAGCCGGCGACCAGCAGGGTAAGAAGCCAGAACTCGAAAGCGATGGCGCGGCTTTTCCATTTCGATTCGCGGCACATCGTCCGAACATGACATGGCCGAATTTTGTAGGACAGACGAAAAAGGGCCCGTCTTTCGACAAGGCCCTTCCGGTTTTCAGTGATCGCTAGATAGACCCCAAAAACCGTTCCCACCTATCTTCCAGGGTCGCAGTTCGAAGATCGGATAGTGGCTCGAGACTATCGCGATGACCAATGGAGTCAATGATCTGCCCCCTTCTGAGTGGTCCAAAATTGATGATATTTTGGATTACGAAGGAGATTATGAATGCCGAGCAAGAAGCATCGCCCGGAAGAGATTATTGGCAAGCTGCGTGAAGCGGAGGTTGTGCTGGCGCAGGGCGCCACGACGGCTGAAGCGTGTCGCCGGATCGCGGTCAGCGAGCAGACCTATTATCGGTGGCGCAAGGAATATGGCGGCCTGAAAACCGACCAGGCGCGTCGGATGAAGGACCTGGAGAAGGAGAATCTTCGGCTTCGGCGTGCGATATCCGACCTCACTTTGGACAAGCTGATATTGCAGGAAGCTGCCCGGGGAAACTTCTGAGCCCCGCGCGCCGAAGGCGCTGTATCGACCACATCAGAACGATGATTCCGGTGTCCGAGCGGCGGCTCTGCCGCGTACTCGGGCAGCACCGATCGACACAGCGCAAGGCGCCCCGCGGGGCAGATGACGAAGCGGCTCTTACCGAGGATATCATTGCGCTGGCGCGGCAATATGGTCGTTATGGCTATCGCCGGGTGACGGCGTTGCTGCGCGATGCGGGGTGGCATGTGAACCGCAAGCGAGTCGAGCGCATCTGGCGACGCGAGGGGCTGAAGGTGCCGCAAAGACAACCGAAACGCGGGCGGCTCTGGCTGAATGACGGATCGTGCATCCGGCTTCGGCCAGAGTATCCCGGCCATGTCTGGTCCTACGACTTCGTCGAGGGCCGCACCCACGATGGTCGCAAATATCGTATCCTGTCGATCATCGACGAGGCGAGCCGGGAGTGCATGGCGTTGCCCGTGGCGCGTAAACTCAAGAGCGACGACGTGCTGGCGGCGCTGGCCGAACTGTTCGTCACGCGCGGGCCACCAGCGCATATCAGGTCTGACAATGGGCCGGAGTTTATTGCCACGGCAGTGCAGGAATGGCTGGCGAAGGTCGGTGTGAAGACGCTCTACATCACGCCCGGATCGCCCTGGGAGAATGGCTATTGCGAAAGCTTCAACGGATCGCTGCGCGATGAACTGCTCAACGGCGAAATCTTCTACTCGCTCGCCGATGCCCGGATCCTGATCGAGGCCTGGCGGCGACATTACAACACCGTCCGGCCGCACAGCTCGCTGGGATATCGGCCACCGGCGCCGGAGGCCGTTCCCTCGCCAGTGTTGCCCTCCGGTTCCGCTTCGCTCCACCTACGGCCAACACTGGCGAGGGAGGCGTCAATGCACTAACAATCCACCCGGACCACTCGGTGGGGGCCGGTCAATGCCAGTCGCGTTCAAGCCCATTCATATACGCGGCAAATCAACTGCTCGATTTCCCATGGAAAGTTGATGTCGCTTTCGCTCGCTTGAAAACCATGTTTCAATGCTGCGATGCGGAGGAGCGAGGCCGAGTTTGCCTTCCCGTTCCCTATGTCGAGGTCTGCACGGTAAGCGAGTTCGAGCACGAACAGCCTGACGAACTCGGCAAGCGCCGGGAAGCCCATCTCATTGAATCCGGCCCGGGCAGCACCCCAACTCAATACCCTTGCATCGGACGGCACCGCAATCCTGCGGTCTCCGGTCATGACGGAGATCACGAGGGCGGTGTTCCAGATGAGCTTTTCAGAATCGGTCAGCGCGTCCCGGCCATGTGTCGCGATTGTTTGCGCGATGGCACGAAGGACCGCGTTCGGTGCCTCTGGATGACTTCGTGCCACGGGGATGCGCGGCCCGGCGTCGCGCGCCGAAGCTTTTGCCAGCTCTCGGACCAGGAGACCTAGCAACACAGCGGCAGCGTCGGCACGGGCATGCCGGGAAGGATCGGCGGAGCGTTGGCCGGTCGCCGCACCAGCCCATTGACCTGCGCAAGCCGCGCCTGGCCCGATGCATCCTGTCGATCGCTGACTTCGACGCCTCGGAAGGAGGTCGCCGCGCACAGGAATGCCTCGCGCGGCCCATTGGCTTCGATGGGGCCGAGGGCCGGGAGCAGATGCCAAGGCAGGGCACCAGCAACGTCTCCGCCCAGAAGGCAGCTGATGAGAGGTGACAGGAACAGGCGGGCGGTCGTCAGCGCCGCAGTAGGATTACCGGGGAGCCCGAGAACGTGCCGCGCTCCAACTTTTCCATACCAGACCGGCTTGCCGGGTTTCATGGCCACGTCGGCGAAAGCGATTTTCAGGCCGAGTGGAGCGAATGCGGCGCGGCCATGGTCCCGATCGCCGCGCGATGCGCCGCCGAGGACGACGATGATGTCGGCCGATGCGAATTCCATGGCTCGCGCAATCACGTCCGAGTCGTCCGGGAGCCGGGCTTTCGATATCACCGTCGCTCCCGCGGAATGGCAGAGCAGCTCAATCGCCGCGCTCAGGCTGTCCGGGATGACGAATGCGCTGCCCGCGGCTGCGCCGGGCGCAACAATCTCGTCGCCCGTCGCGAGGAGCTGAATGCGCGGGCGCGGCGATACGAGCAGTTCGTGATGGTCGGCGGCCGCCGCTGAGACAGCCACCGCCGGCGTAACTTTCGTGCCCTCGGGTATCAGAAGCTGACCCAACGCAAAATCCGACCCCCGCCGCCGAATGTGCGGTTTCCCGAACGGCGGATTATCGATCCTGACGTCGCCTTCGCTTTGGCGGCAATATTCGATCATGACGACGCGATCGGCGCCGCGGGGCACTGGAGCGCCCGTCATCACGCGCATCGTCTCGCCCGGTCCGATTTCCCCGGCGTCGTGGCTGCCAGCATAGCTGACGCCGATCGACCGGAACGTCGCGGCACCCGTGAAAAGATCGCAATCGCGCACTGCATAGCCGTCCATCGCGGCGCAGGCGTGCCGCGGAGAGTCGAGGAGGGCGAGGATAGGCGCCGCCAGATGGCACCCGCCTGCGTCGGATATCGAAACGGCCACCGGGTCCCGCGGGTTGGCAAGGGCGGACAGCACGGCCAGCGCTGAGTCGAAATCAATCGAGGCGGTGCACGCGGTGAGCGCGGTCATCTCACTCAGTTTACCCATGGGTCGACCGCGCGACATTCGGCAATCCGGCACGCGCGACATGGGCTTGGGTCACCGCCGCACCGACGACGATCAGAGTGGGTGCGTCAGCGGCGAACGATCGGGTCGCCAGTTCGAGCAGGTCGAGCCGCGTCGTCAGGCGCTGCTCGGCGGGATCGCTGACGTGACATGCAATCAACACCGACGTGTCGCCGGCCATCCCCGCACGCATGAGGCCGCGCATGATCTCTCCCGCGACCTCGCGTCCCATGTAAAACGCCAGGGTCGATCCACCGCCGGCGAGCGAATGCCAGTCAACATCGAGTGCTGCGCCCCGCTGGCTGTGCGCGGTGACGAAGCGAACATCGCGCGCGACGCCGCGAAGCGTGAGCGATATTCCAGCCGATGCGGCCGCGGCGCACGCGGTCGTGATGCCCGGGCAGATGGAGACCGGATATCCAGCATTGCGCAGCGCACGAAGCTCTTCCGCCGAACGGCCGAAGATGGAAGGGTCGCCTCCCTTGAGGCGAACGACCCTTTTGCCGGCGGCCGCCGCCTCGACGAGCATCGCATCGATCGTCCGCTGGTCTTTGGAATGCCGCCCCGATCTTTTGCCGACGCTCACGGTCTCGGTCTTGGAAGGTATAAGGCTCAGGATGCCGGCTCCGACAAGCGCGTCGTGAAAGACGATGTCGGCGCACTCGATCAGCTTCACTGCCTTCATGGTCAGAAGGTCCGGATCACCGGGGCCAGCGCCGACCAGCCACACAGTCCCCGGGGCGAAATCGTCACGCTGCATCGCTTGTCTCCTCAGCCAATATCCTTGCAAGTGCCGGGCGGCACGACCCGCAATTGGTGCCCGCCCCGATTGCCGCGCCGATAGCGGTGACGTCGGCGAGTGCCTGCTCGCGGATTGCGGCGGCGATCGTCTTCAGTCCGATGTCGAAACAGACGCAGATGATCGTCCCGCGATCGACCTGGGCTCCCGGCGCGCGGCCGGCGAGAAGGGTCGGGGCGATCTCGGGCGCCGAGAGCTGCGCAATCAGCCAGTCGCGCGGCGGCAGTTCGCCGCTTTCCGTGACGAACAGCGCGGCGGCGAGACGGCCACCCGCCACGACAGCAATGCGGCGCGTTCCGCGCGCGGCATCCTGTGCCTCAATCCGCTCGCCGCGCGGAAGCAGCGCTTCGACGGACGTGATGTCGCCGTTGCCGGCGAGTTCCCACAGCGCCCCCGAGGGAACGGCGACGCGCGTCGCCCACAGGCATTTAGGGTGGGTGTCGAGTTCGTGCGCCAGCAACAGGAAGCCGCGCCATTTTGTGGCCAGAGCGGCGATTGATGCCGGGGTCCGCTTGAAACCCGGTTGGCCCGACACCGGATCAACGAGCGGGCGGGAAAGCAGGCCGGTGCGCCCCCCGCTGCTCGTCCGGTCGGTCCAGTGGATAGGCACGAACGCTTCGCCCCGCCGCTGGCCCGCGTGGAACGCAACGCGGAAGATGCTGTCGCCCTGCGGCGTATCAACGCGCGCGAGGCCTCCGTCACTGAGGCCAAGCCGTGCACCATCGTCGGGGTGTACCTCGACCAGCGGTTCTTCGCGGTGGCGCGCGAGCTTTGGGGCGAACCCAGTGCGAGTCATACTATGCCATTGGTCGCGGTAGCGTCCGGTGTTGAGCGTTAGCGGCCATTTGGCGAGCGGTTCGGGCAAGTCCTTCTGAACAACCGCGACCAGCCGCGCGCGGCCGTCTTCGGTCGAAAAGCGGCCGTCGGCAAAGGGGTGAGCGCCGCCCCAACGGAACGGCGCCATATCGTCATAAGCCGTGTTGCCGCCCTGCGCCGCACCGGGCAGCGCGAACAGCCGATCGCCTTCATTCTCATAGATCGACAGGCGGCAATGCTCGCGCCAGATGTCGGCGGGGCGATCATAGCTGAAGGCGGTTTTCCACCCCATGCGCCGCGCGACTTCCTTGATGATCCACCAGTCGGGCATCGCCTCGCCGGGCAGCGGAAACAGCGCGCGCTGGCGGCTGACCATCCGGTCGCTGTTGGTGACGGTGCCGTCCTTTTCGCCCCAGGCGGCGGCGGGCAGACGGACATGCGCAAAGGCGCCGGTGTCGGTATGTTCGATCACGTCGCTGACGACGACGAACGGGCAGTCGGCGAGCGCCGCGCGCACCCGGTTGGCGTCGGGCATCGAGACGGCGGGGTTGGTCGCCATCACCCATACGGCCTTGATGCGGCCTTCGCCGATCGCGCGGAACATATCGACCGCCTTGAGTCCCGGTTTTTCGGCGATTGTCGGCGCGGCCCAGAAACGCTGGACGCGGGCGCGGTTTTCGGGAGCGAAATCCATATGCGCGGCGAGCGTGGTCGCGAGTCCGCCGACTTCGCGCCCACCCATCGCATTGGGCTGGCCAGTGATCGAGAAGGGGGCTGCGCCGGGTTTGCCGATTCTCCCCGTGGCGAGATGGAGATTGAGGATCGCATTGACCTGGTCGGTCCCGGCGGTCGCCTGATTGATCCCTTGGCTGAACATCGTGACGGTGCGCGGGTGCGCGGCGAACAGGTCAAAGAAACGCCTGAGGTCGGTAGCACTGACGTCGCACGTCCGCGCCACCGACCACAGGTCGTTCCCCCCTCCAAGCTCGTTCCAGAAATCGTCGGGCACCGCGACGTGCGCAGCAAGATACGCCTCATCGACGATGCCGGCTTCGCGGCAATGCTGCAACAGCCCGTTCATCAGCGCGACGTCGCTGCCGGGGCGGATTGCGAGATGCAGGTCGGCCTCTTCGGCGGTCTCGGTACGGCGCGGATCGATGACGACCAGTTTCGCGCCTGCCTCGCAGCGCGCGCGGATACGCTGATAGACGATCGGGTGACACCAGGCGGTATTGCTGCCGACAAGGACGATCAGATCAGCGGCCTCGAGATCGTCATAGGTGGCGGGAACAATGTCCTCGCCGAACGCGCGCATATGGCCCGCGACAGCGCTCGACATGCAGAGGCGCGAGTTGGTGTCGATGTTGGCGGTGCCGATGAAGCCCTTCATCAGTTTGTTCGCGACATAATAATCTTCGGTCAGCAATTGGCCCGAGACGTAAAAAGCGACGCTGCCTGGACCGTGACGCGCGATCGTTTCCTTGAAGCGCTTTGCGACGAGGTCGAGCGCCTTGTCCCAGCTTGCGCGTTTCTTGCCGATCATGGGGTGGAGGAGACGCCCCTCAAGTCCCACAGTTTCGCCGAGATGCGTGCCCTTTGAGCATAGCTTGCCGCGGTTGGCGGGATGGTCGGGGTCGCCTTCAATCCGAACCTCGCGCTCGGCGGTTACCGTCGCGCTTATGCCGCAGCCGACGCCGCAATAGGCGCAGGTGGTGCGGACCGCTTCGGCCATCAGGCCGCGGCCTTCAGCGTGCTCGCGCGGCAGATGAGGACACGGCCAGCGTCGATCTTGACCGGTACCGTCGGGGTGCAGCCCTTGTCGTCGCCGAGCGCTTCGCCGGTTGATAGCGAAATACGCCAATTGTGCAGCGGGCAGGCTACTGCGCCTCCGTGGACGATCCCCTGGCTCAGCCGCCCATGCTTATGCGGGCAGCGGTCGAGGAGCGCGAACACCTTACCCTCTGCGGTGCGGAAGACCGCGATGTCGTCGCCGCCCGCCACTTGCACGGTGCGGGTCCCGCGAACGGGGATTTCATCGACCCAGCCAATGTCGAGCCAGTCGCCGGTCATGCCATTTCCTCCTGCGGGGTGAAGCGCGCCATTGGCGCATGATGCTCCCGCTCGGCGCCCTCGGCGCGCTGCGCCCAGGGATCGTCCTGCGAAAAGCTTTGGGCATAGAGGAAGCGGGCGCGGAGCGCCTCGCGGCCCGCTGCGTCGTCGACGATTCGCGCCTTGATCTGCTCGACCCCGACGCGCTCGATCCACGGCGCGGTACGCTCGAGATAGCGGGCCTCTTCGCGGTAAAGCTGGATGAAGGCAGCGCAATAATCCATCGCCTCCTGCTCGGTCGCGACCTTGCAGAGCAGGTCGGTGACGCGCACGTGAATCCCGCCATTCCCACCGACGTGGAGCTCGTAGCCGCTATCGACGCAGACGATGCCGAAGTCCTTGATCGTCGCCTCGGCGCAATTGCGCGGGCATCCCGACACAGCGATCTTGAACTTGTGCGGCATCCAGCTGCCCCAGCTCATCCGCTCGATCTTGACCCCGAGCCCGGTCGAATCCTGGGTGCCGAAGCGGCACCATTCGGACCCGACGCAGGTTTTCACCGTGCGCAGTGCCTTGCCATAAGCATGGCCCGACACCATCCCCGCCGCGTTGAGGTCGGCCCACACCGCGGGCAAATCCTCTTTCTTGATCCCGAAGATATCGAGCCGCTGGCCGCCGGTCACCTTTACCATCGGCGCATCATATTTCTCGACGACATCGGCGATCGCGCGCAACTCGGTGGGGTTGGTGAGCCCGCCCCACATGCGCGGGACGACCGAATAGGTCCCGTCCTTCTGGATATTCGCGTGGAGACGCTCGTTGACGAAACGGCTCTGCTGGTCATCGACATAGTCGCCGGGCAGCGCGCAGAGCAGGTAATAGTTAAGCGCAGGGCGGCACGAGGAACAGCCGTCGGGGGTGGTCCAGTGCAGTTTCTGCATCACCTCGGGGATCGACTTCATGTCCTGCGCGACGATTTCGCGCCGGACGTCGTCGTGGCCGAAGCTGGTGCATTTGCACATCGTCTTGGGTCCGGCCTGCACCTCGTCGCCCAAGGTGAGCGCGAGCAGATTTTCGACGAGGCCGGTGCAGGAACCGCAACTCGCCGAGGCCTTGCAGGTGCCGCGTACGGCGTCGAGGCTGTGCGCGCCCTTGGCGATGCACGAGACAACCTGGCCCTTGGTGACGCCGTTGCAGCCGCAAATCTCGGCATCGTCCGAGAGCGCTGCAACGGCCGCCTTAGGGTCCGCGGCGCCCCCTCCTGAGGCGAAGGCCTGGCCGAAGATCAAGAGGTCGCGAAGGTCGGATACATCCTCCTGCTTCTTCAGCAGGTCGAAATACCAGCCTCCGTCGGCGGTATCGCCATAAAGTACGGCGCCGACAATGCGGTCGTCCTTGACGATGACGCGCTTGTAGACCCCGCGGCTCGCGTCGCGCAGCACGATGTCCTCGCAACCGTCGCCGCCCGAAAAGTCGCCCGCTGAGAAAACGTCGATCCCGGACACTTTGAGCTTGGTCGAGGTGACCGAGCCGCGATAGCCGGTCGGCGTCTCGACGAGCCCATCGGCGAGGCTGCGGCACATATCCCACAGCGGCGCGACGAGGCCATAAACCTGCCCGTCATGCTCGACACATTCGCCGACCGCGAGGACATGCGGGTCGCTGGTCACCATATGATCGTCAACCTGGATGCCGCGCCCGACCGCGAGTCCGGCGTCGCGGGCGAGAGCGACCGACGGGCGGATGCCGACCGCCATGACGACGAGGCTGGCGGGGATCAGGGTGCCGTCCTTCAGTTTCACCCCCTCGACCTTGCCGTTGCCGACGATCTCGGCGGTGTCGGCGCCGGTCAGGATGGTCTGACCGCGCGCTTCGAGTGCCTGCTTGAGCAGCCAGCCCGCAGCTTCGTCGAGCTGGCGTTCCATCAGCGTCGGCATCAGGTGGATGACGGTGACCTTCATGCCGCGTAGCGACAGGCCGTGCGCCGCCTCAAGCCCGAGCAGCCCGCCGCCGATCACCACCGCATCGCCGCCGGCATCGGCAGCTGCGAGCATGGTGTCGACATCGTCCATGTCGCGGAACGCGATCACGCCCGGCAAATCCTTGCCCGGCACCGGGATGATGAAAGGATCGGAGCCCGTCGCGATCAGCAGCCGGTCATAGGTTTTGGTCGTGCCGCTGCGGGTTGTTACCGTTTTCGCCGCCCGGTCGATCGCGGCGACCGGATCGCCCGCGACCAGTGCGATGCCGTTCGCGGCATACCAGTCGGCATCGTTGATCACGATGTCGTCGAAGCTTTTTTCGCCCGCCAGCACGGGGGAGAGCATGATGCGGTTGTAATTGACCCGCGGTTCGGCGCCGAAAATCGTCACGCGGTAGCGGTCGGCGTCGCGCGCGAGCAGTTCCTCGACCGCGCGGCACCCGGCCATGCCGTTTCCTATCACGACCAGATGCGCGCGCGTGTCGGTTTCGGGTTTGAGGGGGCGATATTCCATCACAGCATCCAGTCCAGTTGGAGCCAAAATTTGTCGGTGTCGGTGGCGAAGCCGCCAGCGTTGTAGTGCGCGTAGCGCACCGAGCCGGTGATCTTGCCGAGCTTGGCGCTGGCGAGCAGGTCGATCTCGTCGCCATATGATCTCACGGCGCGGTCGCTGCGATAATCGTGATAGGCCGCCTGCACGGTGACGGCTTTCAGCGGGCCAACCGCCTTCCAGCTCCATCTCGCGCTCGCATACAGGTCGCGGACCCCATCGGGCGGGGTGACGAGAAATTTGTCGGCCCAGCCCTGGAATTTGAAGCCGGTGGCGAGCGGGGTCTGGAAGCTGGTGAGCGCGGCGCCCCCAATTGCTCCTGAACCGGCGCCGAGTATCTCGTACCCGGCGCCGACCCGGGGGCCACCAAGACCGACTGCAACGTCGGCGAGATAATAGTCGGCGCTGTAGTCGTTGGGGTTGCGGTGCCAGTCCGACTGGCGGGAATAGCTCAGCTGCCAGGCGATCTTCGCCTTGCCGAGCGGCTTCGATCCGTCGAGCCGGACGCCGTAGCTTTGGCTCGACATGCGGAAACCCTGGATCGCGGCCTCGTCCTGATCGACGAGATAGGCAAAGCCGCTGAGCTTGCCGACGGGGGTTTGGGCGGCGATATTGGCAAAGACATTGTCGCCCGACACTGCCTGCTGCCGCGCCCCCGCGCCGTCGATGCCCCAGATCGTCCGCACGCTCCACGCATAGGCCAGGTCGACCTTGACCCCTTTCACCGGCGTCACCTCGCCGCGCACCGCGTCATAGCTCTGGCCGTTCTGGCGAAACCCGACACTGCCGACGAAACGCTCGTCGTCGAAACCGATCCGCTGGCGCCCCGCGGTCACCGCGAAGGTGGGCGAGGCGTAACGCAGCTGGGCGCGGGTGAGGGCGATGTTTTCGGGATCGGCGATGATCGGACGGGTCGCGGCACCGTGGAGACCGTCGAAATACTGATCGACAAGCGCCAGATTGCCTTGCCCCTCGACCAGCGCCGACCAGCGTCCCGCCTTGGCCTCGACCCCGGCGCGGACGCGCAGGGTCAGGGCTTCGGCTTCGGAGGCAAGGCCATCCTGATCGACGCTTTCATAGCGGAGGCGGGCTTCGCCGAGCGGCTTGAATTGGACGGCCTGGGCATGCGCCGCCCCGGCCGGCGCGAGCGCCAGCAAGACAATGAGGGTGCGGGCCATGACTAGATCCGCACGCCTTCGGCGGCGCCCCAGGTCGCGCGCCACTGGCTCTTGACGAACAGCAACCCGACAAGCGCAACGACCGCTAGTCCCGCGAAGATGTAAAAGCCCGGCGCAAAGCTGCCGCTCCACTGCTTGGCGAAGCCGAGCGAGGAGGCGAGGTAGAAGCCGCCGATGCCGCCTGCCATGCCGACAAGCCCGGTCATGACTCCAATTTCGGCCGAGAAACGCTGCGGCACGAGTTGGAACACCGAGCCATTGCCGGTGCCGAGCGCGAGCATCGCGATCACGAACAGCCCGAGCGCGGCGGGTAGCGTGTCGGCCTGCGGCACCCCGGCGAGCGCCAGCGCCGCGACGACGAAGACCATCATCAGCGCTTTTACCCCGCCGATCCGGTCGGCGAGCGCGCCGCCCATCGGCCGCACCAGCGATCCGGCAAAGACGCACGCCGCGGTGCAATAGCCCGCCATCACCGGGGTCAGGTGGAACTGGTCGGTGAAATAGATCGGCAGCGATGCGGCCAGTCCGACGAAGCCGCCGAAGGTCACCGAGTAAAAGGCCATCAGCCACCAGGCGTCGGCGGTCTTGAGCGGCTCGAAATAATGGGCGAGCTTCTTCGGCGCGGGAGCGTTCGGCGCGTCCTTCGCCATGACCAGATAGATGAAGAAGACGATGGTCAGTGGGATGCAGGCGAGGCCGAGCACCGCGTTCCAGCCGAACATCACCGCGAGACCTGGCGCGAACAGCGCCGCGAGCACGGTGCCCGAATTGCCCATCCCGGCGAGGCCCATCGCCTTGCCCTGATGCTCGGGCGGGTACCAGCGGCTGGCGAGCGGTAGCGCGATCGCAAAGCTGGCCCCGGCAAAGCCGAGCACCACGCCGAGTGCGAGCGTGCCGGTAAAACTGGTCACCCCCATCAACCACGCGAGGAACAGCCCAGCGATCACGATCACCTGGCTGATCGCTCCGGCGCGCTTGGGACCGATGCGGTCGACGAGCAGGCCGTTAACGACGCGCAGCAGCGCCCCGGCGAGCGTCGGGACTGCGACCATCAATCCCTTTTGCGCGGGGCTGAGGCCGAGATCGGCGGAAATTGCGGGCGCCAGTGGTCCCAGCAGCACCCACACCATGAAGGCGAGGTCGAAATAAAGAAAGGCGGCGACCAGCGTCGGCCAGTGCCCGCTTGTCCAGAAATTCGATTTGGGCGCGGTGGTCGCCCCTGCATGTGCCATCGTCATCGTCCGTCCCCTTCGTGTGACGGGCAATAAAAAAGCCGCCAGGACGGCGGCCACGCGGGCGCATCCTGACGGCTTCATTGCCTGTTGGATTACGGGAAAAGGCTTCCCGCCTGCCGCGCGGACCGGCCCCGTCGTTGGAGCCGTAGCCGCTTTATCCTGCCCCGGCAGCCTTGCCGAGTGCCTTTAAGCTGCCTGATTCGCGGCCCGACCGCAAGCGGTTATTTCGCAGGTGCAGCATAAAATAAAAACTAGGGAAGATCGGCAAGATAGCCTTGAATATCGTCGGGATCGAAGGCGCGACCGTCGAAAAACCGATCGCTACCGAGCAGCAGGCGCCCCTGCACCGACCCGGCCCCAAGCGGGGTATCGATGCCGCCCTCCAGCTTCGAACTCGCCCCCGGCAGCGGTGCTCCCGACCCGGCGAGCGCGGCGCGATAGATGTCGGGGCGGAACACCGCGGCCGCAGTGGCGGCGTCGGCGCTCGAATAGGGAGCCGCGTCCCAGCGCAGCATTTGCGAATAGAGCCACGCGGCCTGGCTGCGCCACGGGAAATTGGCGGCTTCACGGTGCTGGAACATGAAATCGGGATAGTGGATCGCCTCGCCTCCCGGGGTCAGCCGGATACGGTCGGTGATCGCGCGCAGCACCGCATCGCGCGAGGCATTGAGATATTCGGGGCGCGCCAGGATGTCGGCGCTTTCCTCGGCGGTGCCCGGTTCGACGAAATGGGCGGCGGCAGCGTGGAGTGCGCGGAGCAGCGCCTCGACCGCATCGCGGCGCTCATCGACGACGGCGTCGCGCAGCGCGAGCACTTTTTCGACGCCGCGGCGCCAGATCTGCGCAGTGGCGAGCGCGATATGGCCGACGCCGCGCTCGACCGCGATCGAGTTCCAGGGTTCGCCGACGCAAATGCCGTCGACCTCGCCCGCGGCCAGCGCATCGGCGGCAAAGGGAGGGCTGGTAACGACAATATCGATATGGAGGTCGGGACGAATGCCCACCCCCGCGAGCCAGTATCGCAGCATATAATTATGGCTCGAATAGCGATGCACAACGCCAAAGCGCAGCGGCTTGCCCGCAATTTTACGCGCCGCCGCCACGCGCTGCAGCGCCGCGCCGATTGTGGCTGGATCACCCAGCGTGTCGCCCAGCCCGACATCCTTGGCGAGCTGGGTGGAAAAGGTCACGGCATTGCCGTTGAGCCCCAGCACGAACGGCACCGCCATCGGCACCGCCGGCCGATCGCGGCCAAGCGCAGTGGCGATCGCCAGCGGTGCGATCATGTGCGCGGCATCGGTATGGCCATAGAGCAGACGGTCGCGCACCGTCGCCCAAGTCATGTCGCGGACCAGTTCGATCTGTACGCCTTCGCGCGCTGCAAAACCCAGCTCGTGCGCCAGAATCGGGAGCGCGGCATCGACCAGCGGCAGAAAGCCGATGCGGAACGTCTCGGCGCTCATTCCATGTCTCCCAGCAATGCGTCGCTGGTCACGATCGCTTCCGCTATTTCCGAAATGCGGCGGTTGGTGCGCATCGCCTGACCGCGCAGCAAGGCATAGGCGGCGGGTTCGTCGATCGCGCGCCGTTTCATCAGGATCGCCTTGGCGCGATCGATCGTCGCACGTTCGACGAGGGCATTTTTCGCTTCGTCGAGCTCGCGTTGCAGCCGCGAAAAGGCTTGGAAGCGACGGATCGCGAGGTCGATCACCGGCTTGATTCGCTGTTTTGACAGCCCGTCGACGACATAGGCCGACACCCCGGCATCAATTGCGGCGCCCGTCGCCTCGGCATCGCTCTGATCGACGAACATCGCGATCGGCCGCGCCAGCGCGCGCGACATGGCGAAGAAATCCTCGAGCAGGTCGCGGCTGGGGTTTTCGAGGTTGATCAGGACGACTTCGGGCTGTGCCGCTTCGATCTGGGCGGCCAGCGGACCCGCGGTGTCGATCAAGACCAGGTCGTCGAGCCCAGCCTCGCGCAGCCCATCCGAAATGATGGCAGCGCGCGTCGTGCTGGTGTCGATGATCGCGATCCTCATGACCGCGGCTTTACGCTGCAGCGCACAAATCTGCTAGCAGGTTTCAGCTTTTCTATGGATATCTGCTGCCGAATGGCCGCTATTTGACATTTTGAGCTCAAAGCCGTCAGGCAGCTATCGGCCATTATTCGCCGGTCGGAGAGAGGAAGAAAGACAGGAAATGTGTATCGGACCAGCCACTCTTTTTCCCGGCGGCAAGCGCTGCGATATCCAGTCTCGCCTGCCGCACGATCGTCAGGCGCCGTGACGGGATGACGTAGAGGCGCTGGTCGCCTGCGCCTGCCGCGACGACCAGGTCGGCCGGGAGCGTTGGCGCATGCGCAACGATGTCGGTCGAGCGCGTCACAGGATCGTCGGAGGGACTCGCTCGCGGAAGCCACCAGGTCAGGCCATAGGCGGGGTTGGCATCGCTTCCTTTGAACAACTCGGCCAAGGCCGCGGGATCGACAAGCGCCTTGCCGTCCTGCGTGCCGCCGCGGCGCACGAATTCGCCGACTTTTGCCCATTGCTCTGCGGCGAGTACCAGCCCCTGCGGCATCAGAGGCGCGCCATCCGGTCCATTGCGCCAATCGCCGATCGTCACTCCGACCGGGGTCAGGATGCGGCGCTCGAGATAGCGGCGCGGATCGGCATCAAGGCTTGCGGCGGCCAGCTTGCGGCGTATAATCTCGCCGATTATCTGCATCGGCGCGGGGCCATATTGGAATTTCGTGCCGGGATCGGCGGCGAGCGGGGCGTTCACCGAGTCGAGATAACCCCGTGGCCGACCGACGGTCGACGCCTGTCCACTGGTCATCGCCAGCAATTGCCGGATCGTGATCGCGGCCTTTTTTGGGTCCTCGCGCCATTCGGCGAGCGTGGCCGACGCAGGTTCGTCGAGCGTGAGCAGCCTGTCCTGGACCGCCGCTGCCGCCATCAGGCCCACCAGGCTCTTGGTCCCCGACCAGAGTTCCTGCGGTGTCGAGACGCCATCGGAGGAGCAGCGGACCTTCCCGTCCTCGAGGACGAGCACGGCGACGCCTTGATGCGCCGACGAATAGGCCAGCGCCGCGGCACAGCCGGGAGCGGGGGCGGCCTGCACCGCCGGGGCTGCTGCGCAGCCCGCGAGCAGGAGAAGGGGGGCAATGCGTTTCAAATCCGGCTCCTGATTCCGATGCTTGTTTTTATCATTATTATCGATAATATTCCGAACTTCAATGATCGTTTGCTCCCGTGTTTTCCCGATCTAGGATGGCACCGGCAGACAGGGAGCCGAACGGGTGGAAATGGCCGCGACGAAGACCGACGACGAGCAGGCGCCGACACAGGACCGGGTTATCGCACGGTTGCTGACCGACGACATCGTCGAATGGCGGATTCCGCCGGGATCGTGGCTGCGCGAGCGTGAGATTGCGGCGCGCTTTGGAGTCAGTCACGCACCCGTTCGCGAAGCCTTTCGGCATCTCGCGAGCATCGGGCTGGTCAAGGTCGTGCCCTGGCGCGGCGCTTATGCGATCGACGTCGACGACCATGGGGCGGATGAGATCTACGAGCTGTGGAAAGCGCTCTTCGGGGTCGTTTGCCGCCTCGCGTGCACGGCGATGAGCGACCGCGACGGGCGCGAGCTGATGCACCGGCTGATCGAATATAAGGATGTGACCGAACGAACCACCAATTCCGCCGAGCATCTCAGGGTCTCGAACCGGATCGGGCGATTCATCGCCAAGCGATCGAATGCGCCGATGGCGCTCGAGTTGCTCGACCGGCTGGCGCTGCTCGCGCGCTGGCAGCACAATGTCTACACCGACGAGTTTGTCGCGACGCACGGCGAGGGCGAGGTCGGCCGCCGGTCGGCGGTGCTCTATGAGCAGCTTTGCCGGCATATCGTCGCGCGCGAACCCGACGACGCCGACCGCGTCGCGCGCGACCTGATTGCCACATCGCAGCAGAATTTCGCCGAGGCGCTGGCGGAATATAAGGCACGGCGGACCAAGGCAAAGCCTGGCCGTCGCCGCGCCCGCGCGTCGTGACGCGGGGTTATGCCGGCCGGCGGAGCCTGCTGAAGGCAGGGCTTGCGGCGCCGATCGCTTTTCAGGCTGCTCCCGCCTTCGCCGCTGGGGGCGATGATGCCATATTCGCGGCCGAACGGCTTTTCGCCGATGTGAAGGCCTACGCCGAAGCGGGCAATAAGCAGTCGGGCGGGGCGGGCGATCGCTGGGCCGCCGACTGGGCTGCGCGGCGGCTTGCTGCGGCGGGCTTTGCGGTCGAGCGCCAGTCGTTCGACGTGCCCTGGTTCGAAGCGGCGACATGCGAATTGGCGCTCGGCGATCGGAAAATCCCCCTGATGGCGCAGCCGCTCGCCGTGCCGACGGGCGTTGGCGGGATCGGGGCGCCGCTGCGGCTTGCGGAGGTCAGCGATCGGCTCGATGGCGCGATCGCGGTGGTGCGGCTGCCGTATCGCCGCTGGTCGAGCCTGCTCGACCGGGCGGTGCGCGATCCGCTGGCCGATGCGCTGGCGCGGGGCGCGGCCGCGGTCATCCTTGTGACCACAGGGCCCACCGGCGAGGCGCTGCTCCTCAATGCGCCGGCCGATGCGCCGCTGTCGGACAATCCGTTGGCGCTGCTGGCGCCGCGCCTTGCGGCGCCCGTCATCGAAGCGGCGCGGCAGGGGCAGCCGGCGATGCTGGTGCTGCGCGGGAAGGGCGGTTCGCGCGTCGCGGAGAATGTCGTGGCGCGGCGCGTGCGCAAGGGGCGCCGCTGGCTCGTGGTCTCGACCCCGCGCTCGGGCTGGACCGATTGCGCGGGCGAACGCGGGCCGGGTTTCGCGATCTGGCTCGCGCTCGCCGAATGGATGCCGCGCGCCTTCCCCGATCATAGCCTGCTCTTCGTCTGCAACAGCGGGCATGAATATGAAAATCTGGGTGCCAGCCATATCGTCGAAAAGGTCGGGCCGCCGCCTGCCGACACCGATCTCTGGCTGCATCTCGGCGCCAATGTCGCGACGCGCGACTATCAGGACATGCCCGGGCGCCTGTTGCCGTTGCCGAGCGCCGATCCCTTCCGCTTCCTGATGACCTCGGCCGCCTTTGTCGATCGCGCCCGGTCGGATTTCAGGGGGTTGCCGGGACTGGAGATGGCTTATCCCTCGACCGAAGGGGTCGCGGGCGAACTCTCCGAAGTGGTCAAGGCCGGCTATCCGCATCATGCCGGAATTTTCGGCGCGCACCGCCATCATCACGCGCCGACCGACAATCTTTCGGTCGTCGCGCCCGCGCCGCTTGCCGCTACGGCGCGAGCGGTTCGCGACTTCCTCACCGCCATCATTCCCGTCCGCCGCTGACCGGCGTCGCCGCGAGGGCGAGTTTCCGGCTTGACTCGCGTCGCCATATGCACAAAATTATCGATAATAATTGCAATAACGACATGGGAGGGATTTATGGGACGCAAGGCGCAGCTTCTTTTCGGCACGGCCGCGCTCTGGGTGGCGGCCGCCGCGCCTGCTTCGGCCCAGGATCGGGCTCCCGAGGCCCTTCCGGCCGATACGGCGGCGGAAGCGGGCGATGACGGCGCGATCGTCGTCACCGCGCGGCGCCGCGAGGAACGCCTGTCCGACGTGCCGACCGCGGCATCGGTGATCGACGCGACGTCGCTCAACGATCGCGGCGGGGCGACCGGAAGCGGCGAGCTCCTCGCCGACCAGCCGAGCGTGCGCTTCAACAATCTCAGCTCGTCGATCACGTCCGAAATTTCGATCCGCGCGTCGTCGACGGCGCGCGCGACCAACGGCGACCCGAGCGTCGGCCTCTATCGGGGCGGCGCCTATATCGCCGGCGGTCCGGTCGGCGGGCGCAACTTCACCCGCCTCGACATGCTCGACATCGGCCGCGTCGAGGTGCTGCGCGGGACGCAGGGCGCGCTATACGGCCGCAACGCGGTCGGCGGCGCGATCAACATCATATCGGCCGAGCCCGAATTCGACCTGTCGGGCTGGGCAAGCGCGCGATACGGGTTCGAGAACAACAGCCTGCAACTGCAGGGTGCGGTGAACGTACCGCTGGGCGACGGGATCGCGGCGCGGATCAGCGGCGACCTGGTCGAACAGGACAAGGGCTTTTTCTACAACCCCGACAATGACGTCTATTTCGACCGGCAGAAGGGGCATGGCCTGCGCGGGCAGATCCGCCTGAAGCGCGGACCGGTCGACGCGGTGATCATGGCCGAGACGCAGCGCCTGACGACGCCGTCTATCCATTATCAGATCTTCATTCCGGCCGGCACGCCGGGCTTTCCGGGCGGCTATATCCAGGACCGTTTCCGCTATCCGTGGAGCACCGCACCGCGGGCCTCGCAGGACGTCGACGGGTTGCAGGCGATCGTGCGCGTCGATCTTGGCGGCGCCGACCTCACCTCGACGACGTCCTTCCGCAAGCGGCACAGCGAATATGATCTCGACAATGATGCGGTCAGTGTTGCCGAGCTGGCGCGTGCGCGCGCCGCGGGCGAAGTCGGGCCGCTGACCCCGCTCGACCCGGGCAGCGCGTCCTATGTGGTGGATACGACCGACAATTTCTCGCAGGACATCCATGTCAGCGGATCGAACGACCGGCTGACTTGGCTGGTGGGCGCGGAAATGCTCCTCCTCGACAGCGATTTTTCGGTGACGACGACGCGCACGCCGACGCTCGCCAACCCGTCGCCGGGCAATATCGCGCCCGCGCGGCTCCATTTCGAAAGCTATGCCGCTTATGGTTCGCTCGGCTTCGACCTGACCGACAGCCTCAATGTCACCGGCGAACTGCGCTATACGCGCGACAGTCGCAGCATCACCGCGCGGCTCTATGATCTCGGGACGGGGCTCCCGACCGGCGGGCCGTCGCGGATCATCGACGATAGCATCACCGCCAACAATCTCTCCTACAACGCGACGCTGTCCTATAAGCTGACCTCCGACATCCTCGCCTATGCCAAGGTCGGGAGCAGCTATCGCGCCGGCGGCTTCAACACGCGCCTGTCCGACCCGCGCGCGCCGAGCCCGGTGCAGGTGTTGTTCGGCAACGAAAACAGCACCAGCTACGAGATTGGCGTAAAGGGCAGCCCGGTGCGGCGCGGCTATTTCGCGGTCGCGGGCTATTATACCGAGCTTCAGGATCTGATCGCGCAGGTCGACGACGGCTGCGCGCTGACCAACCCGACCTGTCCGGTCGCAGCGGTGAGTTATCTCACCAACGCCGGCGATGCGAAGAGCTGGGGCATCGAAGCCGAATACAGCCAGGGCTTCGATCTGGGCGAAGGCAACGGTCGTCTGGCGCTTAGCGGGTCGCGGCAGGGCGGCAAGGTGAAGAGCGGGCGGTACGACGGACTCGACCTTGCGCAGGTGCCCGACTGGCTCGCCGCGGCCAACCTCAACCTCCGTTACCCCGTCGCGAACGATGTTTCGCTGACCGGCAACATCCTCGTCAGCGGCCAATGGGGTGGAAAGCAGGAGCTGACCGCGACCTCGGTCGACCTCGACGACTATGTGCTCGTCAACCTGCGCGTCGGGGTCGAGTTCGGGAAGGTGAGCATCAGCGCCTTCGCGAACAACCTCTTCGACAAGGTCTACTATGTCGCGCAGGCGCCGACGATCAACCGCTACAGCCAGCCGCGAGTAATCGGGGTCGAGGGACGTATCTCCTTCTGATCCGGCGGCCACCGCGCCGGATTCTGCGGCGCCTCCTTTCGAAACGTGTAACGAAGAGGACGGGAGAGACGATATGGTTGAACGCAAGACATGGGCGTGGCTCGCCGCGGGTGCGGCCGTCATCGGCGCGGGCGCCTTTGCGCAGGGCGGTGTGACCGGCGGTGAAAGGGGAGAGGCGCGCCCGATGGTGCAGTTGCCACCGGCAGCGGCCACTGCGGCGAATGGCACAGCGCCTGCTTCGGCAGGAGTTTCGTCTGCCAGCCTTACCACAACCGTCGGCGGTTATACCTACGACTGGACGGCGCTGCAGGCGGCGATCGATGCCGACGCCGAAGTCGCGAACGGCTATTTCATCGTCGGGAACGCCACCGACGCCGACCATCTGTTTGCATATGAGAAGGGCAGCTTCGGAATCGATCGGGTGACGCCGCTCGCTTCGGCCACCAAATGGTTTGCAGGAACGCTCGCCATGCGGATGGCGCAGGCGGGGATTGTCACGCTGGACGACCCGATGCGGCCGCCGCTCGCCTTCTGGACGACGACCGGGACCAAGAAGGACGTCAAGCTGAAGCATGCGCTGTCGATGACGTCGGGGTTCAACGGCAGCCCGCTGGTCGGAGGGTGCCAGCTGACACCGGCGCTGATCCTGTACAATTGCGCGAAGAATATTCACGACCTGCGATACGACATCCTGCGTCCCGGCAACGCGCCGGGCGCGCAATATAGCTATGGTCCGCACGGGATGCAGATCGCCGCCGCCTATCTCGAGGCGAAGGATGTAAGCATCCAGCCCGGAACAACGCCGGCGCGTCAGCGCACCTTCCACGAACTTTTCGCCCAGCATGTCACGACGCCGCTCGGGATGACGAGCACGACATGGTATGATCCGGCGGGCAGCGCGCCGACGAACCCGTGGGTGGCGGGGGGCGCCTATTCGACCCCGCGCGACTATGCCAAGCTGCTGCGCGCGCTCCTCGGCGGCGCCTTCGTGACCGATATGACCGTCTTTACCCAGCCGCGCACGACGGGCCTGCCGCGCGTCTTCGTGCCCTCGGGGGCCTCGAACTGGGAATATGCTCTGGGCTCCTTCGTCGAATGCGACACGCCATCGGCCTGCGCGACATCGACGATCAATTCGGCGCCGGGCGCTTATGGATGGACGGGCTGGATCGATCGCGGAACCGGCTATTACGGCCTGATCGCGACCGAGATTTCGAGCGGCGGAGATCGTAAGGGCACCGAACTGGAACAGGAGATGCAGGGCCTGATCGAAGCGGCTATCGCGAGCCGCGTGCCTGCGCCTTAAAATCTTGTTCGCAGCGCTTTTGGTTCGAGTGTCTGCTTCTCCAGATTTCGAACCAAAAGTTGCCTGACCGTAATCGGCCAATGCTGTTGAAAAAGTCCCCTTGCAGTGAAGCGCCAGTCCTGATTCAGAATCTCCAAGATCGGGAGATTTTGCAGATGATGGGTGAGCGGACGGTGATGCAGGAGGCGCTGTTTTACAGCTTCAGCCTCGAGGATCATGTGCCGGCAGATCACCTGCTCCGGTCGATCGACCGGTTCTTGGATCTGGGTGATCTGCGCGAGCATCTGCGGCCCTATTATAGCGAGAGGGGTCGGCCATCGATCGATCCGGAGTTGATGATCCGGATGCTGATCATCGGCTATTGCATAGGGATCCGATCGGAGCGTCGGCTGTGTGAGGAGGTTCATCTGAACCTGGCCTATCGCTGGTTCTGCCGGTTGGGCTCGACGGCGCGGTTCCTGATCACTCGACCTTCTCGAAGAACCGGCATGGGCGCTTCCGCGACAGCGATCTGCTCCGCAAGCTGTTCGAGATGACGGTAGGGCGCTGCATGGCGGAGGGACTTGTCGGCGGTGAAGGCTTTGCCGTCGATGCGAGCCTGATCCGGGCAGAGGCCAATCGCCAGACCTTCCACAGCGGTGAAGAGGGCTTGCCCGCGGAGCTGTCGACGCGTGCGGTTGATGAGTATCTGGCGGTGCTCGACGATGCGGCGTTCGGCGGGGCGAGCCAGGCGGTTCCGCCCCGCATATCGCCATCAGATCCGGCGTCGCGCTACACCTCGGCGCACGGCGGCCGCGCCGAGTTCTGCTATGCGACCAACTATCTGATCGACGTCGAGCATGCCGTCATCGTCGATGTCGAGGCGAGCACCGCGGTGCGGCAGGCCGAGGTGACTGCAGCCAAGCGGATGATCGCACGCGTGCATGACGATCTTGGGCTCTGGCCGCGCAAGCTGATCGGTGACACCGGCTATGGCTCGGCCGACATGCTCGGCTGGCTGGTGAACGAGCGCGACATTGAGCCGCATATCCCGGTGTTCGACAAGTCTGCTCGCACCGATGGCGCCTTCGATCGCACCGACTTCCTGTTCGATCATGAGCTGGATCATTACACTTGCCCGGCGGGCAAGCAGCTCCGGCACTTCCGCCGGACGGGCCATGTCGATCACAACCGGCCGAACGCTGATGGTCTTTATCGCTACCGCGCCAGCAAGCTCGACTGCGATGCATGCGCGCTCAAGCCACGCTGCTGCCCTGGCGCGGAGCCGCGCAAGGTGCTGCGCTCGGTCCAGGAAGGTGCCCGCGACCTTGCCCGTGTGATCGCCCAGGAAGACGAATGGATCACCTCGCGTCGTGAGCGAAAGAAGGTCGAGATGCTGTTCGCCCACCTCAAACGCATCCTTCGGCTCGACCGGCTGCGATTACGCGGCCCCAATGGCGCCCGCGACGAGTTCCACCTCGCAGCTGCAGCCCAGAACCTCCGCAAAATGGCCAAGATCATCCCAATGTCGCAGCCCGCCATGGCTTGAAGGGGCGCGCGTCCGCACTCACAAGCGCCGTCCCGCTCCGTCCGCTTCTATCAAATGCGGACTTTATCAACAGCATCGGCCACCGTCAGCCTTAGCCGTCTTTGCCATGCTATGGGGCCGAATGGTCGACCCGTGTCATCGCAATCATTGCAAGGAGTAAGGCAAATGCAGCGAAGGCCATCGTATAGATGGGCTCGCCTGGAAACAGCGATTTCATGATCGAGCCCATCACCGTTGCGACGAGCAATTGCGGGACGACGACGAAGACGTTGAAGAGCCCCATGTAGATGCCGAGCTTGGCTTGCGGCAGGCTGGAGGCGAGGATCGCATAGGGCATCGCGAGGACCGACGCCCAGAAAATGCCGATGAAGACCTCGCTGACGATCAAATGCGTAGGGTCGCGCAGCAGGAAGAAGCTGGCATATCCGACCGCGCCGCACGCGATGCCGACGATGTGCGTCCGCGCCTGCCCAAGGCGGCGGGCGAGCCAAGGGAGCAAGGTCAGCGCCGCGATCGCGGCGACGCCGTTATAGATTGCGAACAGCTGGCCGACCCAGTTGCCCGCTTCCTGATAGGCAGCGCTGGCGGCATCGGTCGTTCCGAAATGATATTGGGCGACGATCGGGGTGGTGTTGATCCACATGATGAACAGCGCCGACCAGCTGAAGAATTGGACGAGCGCGAGCCGCTTCATCAGCGGGGGCATGCCGGAGAAATCGCCGACGATGCTCGACAGCATATTGCGGTCGTTACCCCGCCGCGCCAGCGCGATCGCGACCATGTTCGCGAGGCCGTAGCCGATGAGCAGCGCGCCGAGCAGCAGCACTTCGCGAAGCAGCGCGAAATTATGCTGGACGAACAGGACGAGGACGCCCGCAGCCGCCCAGGCGAGGCCGCCATGATAGCCGCGTGAGGCGAGCGCGCGACTGGCGAGGCCTCCATCGGGTGCGACGCTTTCGAAGGCCGCCATCTGTTCGGGGCTATATTCGTCGGTGGTGACGACGGTCCACAGCACGGCGAGGAACAGCGCGATCCCGCCGAACCAGAAGGCGTAGCGGACCGTATCGGGAATCTGCCCCGGCGGGGCGACATTGGCGATCCCCATCGCCTCCATCAGCGTCGGGAACAGCGACCCGACGACCGCGCCCGCGCCGATGAAGGCGGTCTGCACCGCATAGCCGACGCTGTGCTGGTCCTTGCGGAGCATGTCGCCGACGAAGGCGCGGAAGGGTTCCATCGAGATGTTGAGCGAGGCGTCGAGGATCCACAGCATCATCGCGGCGAACCAGATCGCGGGGCTCTCGGGCATGACGAACAGGGCGATGGCAGCGAGGATCGCGCCGGCGAGAAAGTAAGGACGGCGGCGCCCGAGCCGGCCGAGCCAGGTGCGGTCGCTCATATGACCGATGATCGGCTGGACTAGCAGCCCGGTCAGCGGCGCGGCAACCCACAGGCCGGGGAGCCTTTCGATATCTTCGCCCAGCGATTGGAATATCCGGCTCATATTCGCATTTTGCAGCGCGAAGCCGATCTGGATGCCGAAAAAGCCGAAGCTGATATTCCACAGGCCGGCGAAGCCCTGCTTCGGTTTTTCCATCATGCGTCTCCCCTTGCGGCCGCTGTCGCGGCTCGCGTTGGTGCGGGTGTTGCAGGGCCGGCGGGCGAGGGCAAGCACGGCGCGGTTAGGTATACGAATACGTTGAGGCCGATTCCGACCGATTGCAGACGTTCATTAAAAAAGTAATGATCGCCTTGTGACCACCGCTCATCCTTCCCTTATCGCCCTCGGTGTAGCGGCTTTGATGATGAGCGGATGCGACAATTCCGTCGAGCATAAGGTTGGCGACCAATCCTTAAGTTCGGCAGCAGGTGTCGATGGCGCCTCTACTTTCGATATTGCTCCCGCCGAACGTATCGCGCTTCAGCAGCAAGCACGCGCAGGCAATGGGGAGGCCGCGTATAGGCTTGCAGTTTTTTATGGGATGGCGGGAGGAGAATCTGGCCGTGCCGGCGACCCAAGAAATTCGCTGGAAGAAGAGAAGTGGCTGCGGCTTTCAGCAAAGGCCGGGTTCGAGCCCGGTAAGCATTCCTTGGCGGTGAAAATTGGGTCGAAGGATTGCGCTACCGCGCGACATATGATGGCCGAAATCGCGGCGACTAGTAGTGACTCTGAGCTTCGCGAAAATGCCCAGCATTGGCTGGAGGACGACGCCCTTTGCAAATGACAGCAAACGACCAATTGAGAACAATCCAGATCATAGTTATCCTCACCATATGACGGATAATCACTCATTCCTGCCTGCTTCGATTGCCAATCCGGACAAGCGACAAGAGCTCATTCTGTATCTCAAAGACTTGGCGGCAGAAGACCCGGAAGAACTTTGGCGCAATGAGCGCGAACAAGGGCTGGTGTCAGACATCGATCAGATTTGTCATTTTTTCTTCGACGACAATGATTTTGACGAAGGCGCAGTCGGTTATAGTCTTTTGGATGTGAACGAAGTCGAGGCCATTGGTGAGGTGAAGGCCTTGCTGGACGCGATGCTTGTGGACCTACCCAAGGGAGATGACGCAGCATTCGTCAGCCATCACTTATGGCCACGCTTGCGTGCTAAGGCGCAAGAGGCACAATCCGCTTTTGAAGCGCGGAGCTAAACGTCCGCTTCCCACCCCAAAGCCGACATTTCATCTTCGTCGCCCCGGACTTGATCCGGGGTCCAGAAGGCCGGCGCCGTCATGGATCCCGGATCAAGTCCGGGATGACGAAAATTGGGTGGGTGTGCGGCGACCTACTTCATATCTGACATGGGCGATCAAACGGCGCAGCCGCGTCACTTATAAACGCACGCATCCAGCCCGTCGCGTTTCACCACCCCGATGCGTGCGCGGATCGTGTTGCCATAGCGGCGGGTAAAGCCCGACGGAGTGACCGCCTCGCGCTTCTTGGGCAGCGGCAGGATCGCGGCGATGCGCGCGGCTTCGGCCGGGGTCAGCTTGTCCGCGCCATGGTTGAAATAGCGCTGCGCTCCCGCCTCGACGCCATAGGTGCCGATGCCGGTCTCCGCGACGTTCAGATAGACTTCCATGATCCGCCGCTTGCCCCAGATTGTCTCGATCAGGAAAGTGAACCAGACCTCGGGAACCTTGCGGACATAGCGGGTCCAGCCGGTGCCCTGCCACAGAAAGGCGTTTTTCGCAGTCTGCTGGCTGATCGTCGATCCGCCGCGCATGCGCTTGCCCTTGGCGTTGCGCTCGATCGCCTGTTCGATCGCGTCGCGGTCGAACCCGTCGTGGCTGCAAAATTTTCCGTCTTCGGCGGCGATCACCGCGCGCACCATGTTGCGGTCGATGTCGGACAGGCTCGTCCAATCCTTGGTCATCCCGCTGCTGTCCGCCAGCATGGTGAAGGTCGCGGGCGGCGGCACGACGGCATAGAGCAGCACCCAAAGCAGCGAGATCAGGACAAAGCCGATGATGGCTTTGGCGGTGAATTTTAGAAATCCCAATATCATTGGTGTCGTGCGCGCCATGCTTTGCTGTTGCTGTCGATTTGGCCTAGTCCAAGGATCGGCAAAGGAAAAGTGCGGATCGCAAAGGCGGGGGATGTGATGATGTGGCGGACGTTCGGGATGGTGGCAGCCCTGGTCTCTGTCGTCCCTGCGGGCGCGCAGGAACGGCGCGATCTTTGCCCGGATCGTCCGGGGCTCGGCACACCCGCCTGCACGGTCGATGATGGCGATATCGTCCTTGAAATCGGGATCGGCGATTGGACGCGCGATCGCGACGGGTCGTTACAGACCGACATCATGGTCGCGGGCGATGCCTTGCTGCGCGTCGGGCTGACGCCGTCGCTGGAGGCGCAGATTGGCTGGACCGCCCTGGGCCGGGTTCGCGAGCGTGACCGGGCGTCGGGAACGGTCGCGACGCGGACCGACATCGGCGATGTGACGATCGCGCTGCGCCAGAACCTCCGCAACCCGGACGGTTCGGGCTTTTCGGTCGCCGCGATGCCCTATGTCACGCTGCCGGTGGGCGGACAGTCGATCGGCGCGGGCGATTGGGGAGCAGGGCTTTTGCTACCCGCGAGTGTCGAACTGGGCGGCGCGTCGCTAGGTCTGACGCCGCAGCTTGCCGCCGCGACCGACGGCGACGGCAAGGGACGACACCTTGCCTATGGCGCGACCGCTGGAGTGGGGTTTGGCGTATCGGACAATCTGTCGATGGCGATCGAGTTTGCGGCGGTTCGCGATCGTGATCCCGCAGGTCATGCCACCGAGCTGCTCGGCGGCATTTCGGCGGGTTGGCAGCCTGACGACGACAGCCAATGGGATATTGGGGCCAACATCGGGCTCAACGACAACAGCCCGGACATGCAGCTCTATCTCGGCTTTGTGCAGCGGTTCTAGGGCGGCTGCCCGAGAACGGCTGGTTTGGCCTCAGCTCTTCGGCGGCTCGTCGTCTTTCTTGTCTTTCGCCGCGTCGATCGCGTCATTGGCCTTGGCAGTGGCGGCCTTGGCCGCATCACTGGCTTCGGCGGCGAGTGCGCGCATTTTCGCCTCGGCCTCGACTTCCTTGCCGCTCATCACCAGCCACGCCATCACGATAGAAGCGATCAGCGACAGGAGCGCGAGCCAATAGCCGAAGTGCCAATTGACCTGGATCATCGCCAGCGCAGCCTGATCCATGCTGTTTCCCGCCCCGTTTTCGGCCGCCTCAGCAAGAATCGCATCCTTGGTGTAGCGCCAGGTGCCCGCAAGGATCAGGACGAATGCGGCTGCCGACGTGCCGAGCACCAGTCTGGCCGCCTCGCGCCCGCGGGTGAAGAGCAGGAACAGCCCGCCCGCGATCGCGAGCAGGGCCAGGATCAGCCAGACATTCATGGCGGCGTTGTCGCCGATCTGCGCCGCGCGGCCCAGCGCATTAACGCGGCCAAAGGCAAGGCCGAAGCCGCTCGCTTCGGCAAGCGGTTGGTTCGAGCAGCTGACGGTCATCCATGGCAGCAGGAAGGCCAGCAGCGCGATACCCTTGGGAATACGGATCCATTTCCACATGATATGTCTCCCCTTCAATCCGTCCAGTGGGGGGAGGCTAGGCCTTTGCGCCCGCGAGTCAAACGCGCGGCGCTTTGGGATCAATCGACCACTATCTTTCCCTTCATGCCCAGGCTGCTGTGCATGAAGTGCGAGCAATGGACTTTATAGGTCCCGGCCCCGGGTGTCAGTATGACGTCTATGCTCTCGCCCTTGCCCAGCGAGACGCGGCCTTCGGCGCCCCTCACCTTCGCGCGGTTCGCGGCGTCCATCGTCGCGGCGGCGAAGAATTCCGGCGCGGTGAAATCATGACCGCCCGACCCTTTGTTGACGAAATGGATCGCCATATTGCGCCCGGATTTCAGGTGCAGGTCGGCGGGGGTGTAGCTGAAATTGGCCAACACCACCGTCACCTTTTCTGCCTGTTCGGCAGCGAAAACGGGGACGGTGAGGGCCAGAGCGGCGGCGGCGAGCGACAGGAAACGCATGATATGCACTCCTTCTGCCGGACAATCCGGCTATGCCCGCCGCGCAGTTGAGCCCAGGGGGCTCAGGCGTTGATCAGCCGCCGGTCGCCGGCAAGCTTCAGCATCGCCTTTTGCAGTTTTTCAAATGCGCGCACCTCGATCTGGCGGACGCGTTCGCGGCTGACATCATAAACCTGGCTCAGATCCTCCAGCGTCTTGGGGTCGTCGGTCAGGCGGCGTTCGGTCAGGATGTGGCGTTCACGCTCGTTCAGCGTGTCGAGTGCTTCGTTGAGCAACCCATGGCGCACGTCGCGTTCCTGTGCCTCGGCGACACGCTCGTCCTGCAACGGGCCTTCGTCGCCCAGCAGATCCTGCCACTGGCTGTCACCATCCTCGCCCATCGGGACGTTCAGCGAGGTGTCGCCGCCCATCGCCATGCGACGGTTCATGCTGGTGACTTCGTCCTCGGTGACGCCCAGGTCGGTTGCGATCTTGGTCAGATGTTCGGGCGACAGGTCGCCGTCCTCGAAAGCCTCCAGGCTATTCTTCATCCGGCGCAGGTTGAAGAATAATTTCTTCTGCGCTGCGGTGGTGCCCATTTTGACAAGGCTCCACGACCGCAGGATGAATTCCTGGATCGACGCGCGAATCCACCACATCGCATAGGTGGCGAGGCGGAAGCCGCGTTCGGGGTCGAATTTCTTCACCCCCTGCATCAGGCCGATATTGCCTTCGGAGATGAGCTCGCTGACCGGCAGGCCATAGCCGCGGTAGCCCATGGCGATCTTCGCCACGAGCCGAAGGTGCGAGGTGACGAGCTGCGCCGCAGCTTCATTGTCGCCATGCTCCTGGAATCGCTTCGCGAGCATATATTCCTGCTCGGGGGTGAGCAGGGGGAATTTGCGGATTTCCGACAGGTAGCGGTTCAGGCTGGCTTCGCCGCCGAGCGCTGGAACCGTAGCCGGAACATTGCTTTTGTTAGCCATTGGAAAGCGTCTTCCCTAAAATCATAAAACCATGTTGCCCCGGTTGCTTCCGGCGGTCGAGATAGATTTTCATTCGAAACCTAAACGCGCAATATGTCGATCAGTTCCCGCATATCGGGGGGCAGTCCACTGTCGAGCGCGATGCTGTTACCAGTTACTGGATGAATAAAGCCCAAACGGGCCGCGTGCAATGCCTGCCGCACGAAATTCTGCGCTTTCAGCACGTCCGACAGCGGCTTTTTGGCGCGTCCATAGACCGGGTCGCCGACCAGCGGATGGCCGATGTGCGTCATGTGGACGCGCACCTGATGGGTGCGTCCGGTTTCGAGCTGACATTCGACCAGCGTTGCGCCCTTCAGCGGTTCGACAGTGCGATAATGGGTGATCGCATGCTTGCCGCGCCCTTCGGCGACGACGGCCATTTTCTTGCGGTTGGTGCTCGACCGGCCGAGCGCCGCGTCCACCGTGCCATTGGCGGGCATCGGGCGACCCGTCACGATCGCCAGATAGCGGCGATCGATGCTGTGCGCGGCGAATTGTTTCGCCAGCCCTTCGTGCGCGCGGTCATGCTTGGCGGCGACGATCAGCCCGCTCGTATCCTTGTCGATCCGGTGGACGATCCCCGGCCGCGCGACGCCGCCGACGCCCGAAAGCTGGCCTGCGCAATGGTGAAGCAGCGCGTTGACGAGGGTGCCGTCGAAATTGCCCGCGGCGGGATGGACGACCATGCCCGCGGGCTTGTCGACGACGATCAGATGCTCGTCTTCATAGGCGATGACGAGATCGAGGTCCTGCGCGGCATTGTGCGTCGGAGTGGGCTTGGGCATCCGCAGTTCGAGCGTAGCCGGGGCAACGGCCTTGGCCGAAGGGTCGAGCAACAGGGTGCCGCGGGCATCGGCGACATGTCCGTTCTTGATCAGGCTCTTCACCCGCTCGCGCGACAGGTCGGGCAATGCTTCGGTGAGCGCCCGGTCCAGGCGTAGTCCGGCCGCGCTGTCGGCCAGCGCCACGGTCAATATGTTGTCGTCCCCCTGCATTGATCTCGATGTGGTTTTCGGGCGCCGAAATTCAAGGGGACAAGCGCGTCGACACCCCTTTCGTCACGCCCGGCTTGATCCGGCATCCATTCCACGGCGGCGACATGGCTCCCTGATCAAGTCCGGCGTGACGAAGGAAAAGGGCAGGGTGCCCCGGCGCATCGCGCTTGCCCTTCGGGGCATGCGTGGCCTAGGAGCGGGCTCATGCCGGGGACGTCCGGATACTGCGCTGGGGAGCCACTTTAATCATGACCGACGATCGCGTCGATTTCGCCTCCATGCTGGCTTCGCGCCTGTGTCACGATTTGTTGAGCCCGGTCGGCGCTTTCGCCAACGGCCTCGAACTGCTCGCCGACGAAAAAGACCCGGCGATGCGCGAGCGCTGCTTTGAGCTGCTCGAACAAAGTGCGCGGACGTCCGCGAACAAGTTGAAATTCTTTCGTCTTGCCTTCGGATCGGCCGGTGGCTTTGGCGAACTGGTCCCGGCCGACGAGGCCAGATCGGCGATTCAGGGGATCATCGGCGACCGCGCGATCGACCTCAACTGGATGATCGGTTCGGACCCGCTGCCGAAGCCGGCGGTGAAGATCATCCTCAACCTGTCATTGCTTCTCGTCGATGCACTGGTGCGCGGTGGCCGGCTCGATATTGGCTGCGAAAAACAGGGTGATGCGATCGAAATTGCGCTGCATGTCGAGGCTGAGCGCATGTTCCTCGACGCCGATGTCGAACGCATCCTCGCCGAAGGCGAAGCCGCCAGCCCGATGACCTCGCGCACAGCGCCCGCAGCGCTGGTTCAGGCGGTCGCGGCGCAGAACAACGGCACGGTCATGCTGGCGCGCGAAACGCCCACCACCTTGCTCGTCGGCGCGGTTCTGCGCGGTCGGGGGTAAGCGCAGGCCGTCCTTTCGGCGGAACCTATCCCCCGGCCAGGGGTATCCTATTCTCGCGCTGAAGATGCATGTCGCGAGGAGTGAATATTATCTCGACCAGGCTCTGGATTGCTTATGTGATGATCGCCCTCATGGTGGCGGCTGCGGTCGCGGCTGTCGTCTATCTGCGCCACAACACCCACCACCGCAAAATCGAACGCCGCCGCGCGCGTGAAAAGCGCCATTTGGAAGATAGCACCGAGTAGCGGAATGAAGGGGTCGGCGCGAAACATGGTGGCCCCGCCAAGCGAGACGCAAGGGTGAGAGGCCATGCGTGGGCTCCAGACGGTGGGGCTGGTTGCGCTGCGATGAGGAGTTTCGCCTCCTTTCGGCTTGGCTAGTCGCCATGCCATGGTCTCGCCCGTATCGGTAAAGTCTCCCTTAACCATTATACGCCATGGTTGCGCTTCGAATTTTGGGGCGCACCGACACCGTGATGGACGATCTGCTGAACGATTTCCTGGCCGAAACGGCGGAAATTCTCGCCGAAGCCGGCGGGGCGCTGGTGGCGTGGGAAGCGGAGCCGGCTGACCGTGAGCGGCTCGACGCCATTTTCCGGCTGGTTCACACAATCAAGGGTAGTTCGGGTTTTCTCGCGCTGCCGCGCGTCACCGCGCTGTCGCACGCGGCGGAGGATGCGCTCGACCAGGTCCGGCGAGGCAAGCGTCCAGCCGATGGCGCGCTGGTCACAGGGGTGCTTGGCATCGTCGATCGCCTGTCCGAACTGTGCGGCAGGCTGGCCGCTGCCGGGGTGGAGCCCGCAGGCGACGACAGTCTCGTGATCGGCGCGCTCGCTAGGGCGGAGGCCAATGCTGCGACCGAACCCGCAGCCATCGAAATCCAGCTGCGCCGCGAAGATGATCTCAGCGCCGAATTGCAGGGTTGGCGTTCGATCCGCGTGCCGCTGCCGCTGCTCGACAGCGTGATGACTGGCGTCACCGACATCGTGCTCGCGCGCAACGAATTTGCGCGCATGTTACGGGAATCGGGCGCCGATGCTTCGGTCATCGCTTCGTTCGAACGCCTGTCCGATTCGATCGCCGGAATGCGCCAGTCGGTCAGTCAGATGCGGATGCAGCGCATCGACAAATTGTTCGCGCCCCTGCCGCGTATCGTCCGCGATCTCGCGCGCGACCTTGGCAAGAAGGTCAAATTCGCGACCAGCGGTGGAGAGGTCGAACTCGATCGCGAGATGATGGAAAATATCCGCGATCCGCTGATCCATATCGTCCGCAACGCGATCGACCATGGCATTGAGGCGATCGACGGGCGTGTCGCGGCGGGCAAGGATATCACCGCGACGATTTTCGTTTCGGCGCGCCAGTCGGGCAACCAGATTGAAGTTGCGATCCGCGACGACGGCCGCGGCCTGTCGCCCGACGCGCTGGTCGCAAAGGCGATTGCGGCGCGCGTCGTCACCGCGACCGAAGCGCGTGCGCTGAGCGCGCGCGAAAAGCTGGAACTGATCTTCCGCCCGGGTTTTTCGACGGCAGCGGAAATCACGGCAATTTCGGGGCGCGGCGTCGGCATGGATATCGTCAAATCCAATGTCGAAAAGATCGGCGGTGTCGTCGAGCTGCGCAATGAAGTGGGCAAGGGGCTTTCGATCCTGCTGCGCGTGCCGATGACGCTGACGATCATATCGGGATTGATGGTACGCGCGGCGGGGCATGAATTTGCCATCCCGCGCGGATCGGTGCGCGAAATATTGCTCGAAAGCAGCGATACGGTGCGGATCGACCGCATCGGCGGCGGCGAAATGGCGACGGTACGCGGCGAGCCCTTTCCGCTGCTGCGGCTCGAGACCGTGCTGGGACGCGCGCGCGATCACCGCGATGACATCGACGATCGCGCGCTGGTTATCGTCCGGCCGGGGCAGGGGCAAAGCTATGCGCTCAGCGTCGCGGCGATCCATGACCAGGAGGAACTGGTGATCAAGCCGGCGGCACCGATGATCATGGCGACCGGCCTCTATGCCGGCACGACCTTGCCCGACAATGGCCGCCCCGTGCTGTTGCTCGATGTGCAGGGCATGCTGGCCGTGGCGGGCGTCGACGCGAGCGAAGCGGGCCGCAATCAGGATCATGGCGCCGAAGCCGAGGCCGAGGCGGCCGCGGCGCGCAACGCGGTGCAGCTCCTGCTTTTCCGCGATGTCGGCGACCGGATTCGCGGTGTCCGCCTGTCGGTGATCGAGCGCGTCGAGGAAGTGTCGGCGTCGGCGCTGTTCGAAAGCGCTGGCCGTGTCCAGGTGCAGATCGGTGACGATATTTTCCCCGTTCACGCCGGAAAATTGCCCGAGGACAAAGGCAACGTGAAGCTGCTGCGCCTCTACGATGGCCGCGCTGTGCTCTGCTATCCGATCGCGGCGGTGATCGACATCGTCCGCCTGCCCGACGGGGTGCAGCCCGCTGCTTCACCCGGGCTGATCGCGGGCGTCGTGCTCGTCGGCGGCGATCCGGTCGAACTGATCGACCCCTATTGGCTGATGGAGCAATATGCCGTCGGTGCCGTGGCGCCCGCGATCCACCAGCCGCTGTGCCATCTGGCCGACGATCATGATGGCTGGGGGGCCAATTTCCTTGCGCCGATCCTGCGTCACGCGGGCTATCGGGTCGCCAGCAGCGATGCGGGCGACGACGAAACGCCTGATGTTCTGCTTTGCCTGTCGGGCGAAGAGGGGCGGTATGACCATGCGGCCAGCGACGTGCCGGTGATCCGGCTGCGCGCCGCCGCCGCCGCCTCAGGCCCCGACGATCCGACCGTCTATCGCTACGACCGCCAGGCGCTGCTCGATGCGCTGCACCGCCAGATCATGGGAGGCCGCGCATGATGGAAAAGCTTTACCTGATCGCGCGCATCGCCGACACGCGCGTTGCGCTGCGCAGCCGCGCGATCCATTCGGTGGTGACCGTCGGCACACCGGTCGAGGTGCCCGCCGCGCCGCCACATGTCGCCGGGCTGTTCGCGTTGCGCAGCCGCGTCTTCACGCTGATCGACCCGCATGTCGTCGTCGGCCTGCCGTCGGTGGTCGTTGCAGCGGGGCAGCGGGTGATCGTCGTCGATGTTGCCGATCATGGCTATGCGCTGCTCGCCGACGAGATTGAGGACGTCTGTTTCATCGAAGCGGCCGAGACGCGCATCACAGGCAAGCTGCTGCCGGGCTGGGCGCGCGTCGCCGAAGCGATGATCGAGCATGACGGCGCGACGCTGCTCGTGGTGGATCCCTCTCATTTCATCACCTTACCCGTCGCAAAAGCCGCATGAACATCCATGTCATTAACGGGCTGGACACTCCTTCACCGTAGATTGCAAAAAAACCCGGGGGGTCGGAGTAAAAGAATGTCGAAATCCTGTCTGGTCGTCGATGATAGCAAAGTGATTCGCAAAGTCGCGCGCCATATCCTTGAAAGCATGTCCTTTGCGGTCGATGAGGCCGCCGACGGGCTGGAGGCGCTGACCTTTTGTCGCACCAATCGTCCCGATGTCATCCTTCTCGACTGGAATATGCCGGTGATGAGCGGAATGGAGTTTCTGGGCGCCTTCAATGACCTGGACTATGGGCATGAAGAACGCCCACGCGTCGTCTTCTGTACGACCGAAAATAGCATCGACCATATCCGGACCGCGATCGAAGCGGGTGCTGACGAATATGTGATGAAGCCGTTCGATCGCGAAACGCTCGAAGGGAAATTGCAGCTCGTCGGGGTCGCTTGAGGCTGTCGCCATGGCCCGGCCGCAACCCCTGATTTCGGATCCCGCGCGATCGACGCGCACGATTCGGGTCATGTTGGTCGATGACAGTCTGGTCGTGCGCAGCATTCTCGAACGCATCGTCGACCAGCATCCGGCACTGAAAATCTGTGCCTCGGTCGCCTCGGCGCATGACGCGCTGGCCTATCTGGCCTGCGAATCGGTTGATGTCGTCATTCTCGATATCGAAATGCCGGGGATGAACGGCATCGACGCACTGCCGCATATATTGGAGCGCGCCGCGAAAGCGCGCGTGCTGATCCTGTCGTCCAACTGCGTCGAGGGCGGCCCGGCAGCGATCGAGGCGCTGTCACTGGGTGCCAGCGATACGCTCGCCAAGCCGGGGCGCGGCAGTTTCTCCGGCCGTTTCGCCGAAGTGTTGACCGAACGCATCCTGGCGCTGGGTGACCAGCCGCCGCTTCCGGCAACCGTCCGCTCCGTACAGCGCCCGGTCTCGGTGCCGGTCGCGGTGGTGATCGAAACGGACCAGCCAATTGAATGTATCGCGGTCGCGGCATCGACCGGCGGCATTCCGGCTTTCGCCAATTTCCTCGCTCATCTCGACCCACGCATCACCGCGCCCATACTGCTGACACAGCATCTGCCCGACGCGTTCATGGAATTTTACGCAAAGCAGATTGCGACGATGACCAACCGGCAGGTCCATGTTGCCGAAGCTGGCATGGCGGTCGAACGCGGTCATATCTATCTGGCGCCGGGGGATGCGCATCTGATGGTGGTCGCCAATGGCAGCCGCCGCGACATCCTGCTCGATCGCCACCCGGTCGAAAATGGCTGTTGCCCCTCGGCCGATCCGATGATCGGCGCGGTGGCCGATGTTTACGGCAGGCGCGGCGTCGCCGTGATCCTCAGCGGCATGGGCCGCGACGGGGTGCTGGGGGCGGCGCGATTGAAGTCTGTCGGCGGCACCATCTTTGCCCAGGCGCCCGAAAGCTGTGTCGTCTGGGGCATGCCGGGAGCCGTCGCCAAGGCCGGGCTCGCCGTCGCGACGCTCGACCCCGATGCGATCGCGCTGATGCTCGGCCGCTTCCTGCCCGGACGCCGCAAGCCATGATGGGCGGGACGGCCAGCGAATCGGTCTACCGTATCCTGATGGGAGTGCTCGAATCGCGAACCGGCCAAACCCTGTCGCCGAACCGCATCTGGCGCATCGAAATGTCGCTGAAACCGGTCATGCAGCGCCATGGCATCGCCGATCTCGACGCACTTGTCGCCGCACTGGTGATGTCGAACAGCCGACAATTGCTCGACGATACGGTCGATGCAATGCTGAACAACGAGACATTTTTTTACCGGGAACACAGTGTGTTCGACGACATTGCCGAGACGGCGCTTGAGAAAATCCGGGCCATCAATGCCGACAGGCGGCGTGTGACGGTCTGGCATTGCGGCGTGTCGACGGGGCAGGAGGCCTATTCGCTGGCGATGCTGATCGCCGAACAGGGCGACAAATGGGCGGGCTGGCAGGTCGATATCGTCGGCACCGACGTCAGCTGTCACGCGATCGGCCGCGCGCGCATCGGGCTTTACAGCCAGTTCGAAATCCAGCGCGGCCTGCCGGTACAGCGCATGGTACGCTGGTTCGACCAGACCGAAACCGGGTGGCTGGCCAAGGCGGATTTGCGGCGCCGGATCGATTTTTCGGTGCAGAATATGCTCACCGACCGGCCGCCGCTGGCGCGCTCTGCCGACCTGATCTTCTGCCGCAACCTGCTGCTCTATTTCTCGGCGCCGATGCGGCAAAAGGCCTTTGCCCGGTTGCGTGCGATGGCTGCGCCGCAAAGTTTCCTCGTACTCGGGGCAGGGGAAACGGTGCTGGGGCAAACTGACCAGTTCGTTGCCAGCCCGCGGCTGCGGGGGCTGTACGAGCCCGCCGACCAGCAGGTGCGCCGCGCTGCGGCGGCCTGAGCTTGCAATTTTCCCGGCGCTGGCGCAGGTCAGGCCTCTTCCCGCACCGGGGCGGGGCAAATATGGGTCGCGAACCGCATGAGCGATTTTATCGAGCGCTGGTCACCGAATTTCGACGAGCGCGGACTGCCCATTTCGATGATCGTGCTTCATTATACCGGTATGAAGACCGGCGCCGAAGCCATTGATCGGCTTGCCGATCCCGATGCAAAAGTGTCGGCGCATTATGTCGTCAGCGAGGACGGCCAGATCATCCATATGGTGGCGGAGGAAAAGCGCGCCTGGCACGCCGGCAAGTCGCACTGGCGCGGCATCAGCGACATCAACTCGGCCAGCGTCGGGATCGAGATTATCAATCCGGGACATGAATGGGGCTATGTGCCCTTTCCCGATCCACAGGTCTCGTCGGTCGTCCGCCTCGTCCACCAGATCAAGGATCGCCACGCAATCACGCGCGGCAATGTCGTCGGCCATTCGGACATCGCGCCGACGCGCAAACAGGATCCGGGCGAGCTGTTCCCGTGGGAGGAGCTGGCGCGCCGGCGTCTTGCGCTGCCGCGACCGACCAAGAAGCTTACCGATCCTTTGTGGACCGACGCGGGCTTTCTGCTGGCCCTCGAACGCTTTGGCTATGATGTGACCGACGGCTTTGCCGCGACGGTCGCCTTTCAGCGCCGCTTTCGAACCGAACTCATCGACGGTACGGTCGATGGCGAGTGCCGTGCGATCCTGCTGGCGCTGTTGCTGCCCCAGCCCGAGGGCAACTGACGCCCTTCTCATTTCCGTTGGTACGGTCGTCACTTTGGCCTATAACGGTCGCGCCAGAGGGTCGGGCGATCGCCGCTGGTGGGGTATCCCGCCGGGGGAGGAAAGTCCGGGCTCCACGGAAACCACGGTGCCGGATAACGTCCGGCGGTTCGCGCGTTCGTGCGGATTAGGGAAAGTGCCACAGAGAGTAGATCGCCAAAGGCTTCGGCCCGGCGAAAGGTGAAAGGGTGCGGTAAGAGCGCACCGCGCGGCTGGTAACAGGCGCGGCACGGCAAACCCCACCGGGAGCAAGGTCGAATAGGGACGGTACGGAGCAATCCAGGGTCGGTTCCGGCCCAGCCGTCCGGGTTGACTGCTTGAGCGTTCGGGTAACCGTTCGCCTAGAGGAATGATCGCCCATCCCCTGCAAAGGGGTGGACAGAACCCGGCTTACAGACCCTCTGGCAATATTCTCCCCAAACGCATCCGCGGGAACCGCCCGCGGGCGAGCCGCGTTCTACAAGGACAGTCACAAGGGAGGCGAACCATGAAGATCGTCGATGAGCATGTCGAAATGAGCGACGAAGAGGCGAGCGGCGGCGTAAAAGGGCATAATGTCCGCTATGTCCTCGCGATCTCGCTGATCGGGGCGGTAATCGTCATGTCGGCCGCCTGGATCATCCCCGCGCTTCTCGCCAAATAGACGAGGCGGGGCGCTTATTTGCCCTCCATGATGAGGTTCAGCTCGTCCTCGGGGTTGGGAGTGTTTTCCATATAGAAGGTGCTGGCTGGCCGCCGTGCGCGCTTTGCGCCGACCTTGTCATACCCGCGATCGCTGTCGTCCGGCGCGACCTTCAGTTGCGCCGTGATGATATCGCCGGTCAGCAGGTTCCAGCTCATCTCGGCGCCATCATGCGCATAGGTACGGCTATAGGCGGTCGCGTCGAGGCCGATCAGGCGCAGTTTCGGTGCGGTGGCTTCACCGCGAAAGCGATAGGTGGTCGATGTCGCGCTCGTACCGCCGGTCAAATCCCGGATGACCAGCACCCCCTTGTCGATCGACAGTTCGGCTGGCCCCAGCGCCCCGGGCAGCAGGTTGAATTTCCCGGCGGCGACATGGCTGATGCGGGCGGCATTGCGTGCGGTGAAAAAGACCCGAACGGTCCTGTCATCATCCTTTACCGATACCAGCACGGCGTCGAGGTCGCCGTCGCCGTTGAGATCGCCATCGACCCGCGCCTCAACCTCTTCGCCCGGCGCCAGCAGGCGGCGTAATTCGGCGTCGCTCATCGCTGAAGCAGCAGGGTGCGTCGATGCGGCATGGGCTGCGCCCGACGCCAGCATGATCGCAAGAAAAACCAGGCTTCGTTCCATGGCACCCCTCCTTTGGCCGAATCCAAGTGTTTTGCTTCTATCCGGACGTCATGCCCGACATTGTGATGGCGATCACAGGGCAAAATGCGCTTTCCTACATTCGGCCGCTGACCTACCGTTGCTGCGGGGGACAGGATGATGGCGCGAATATGCGATTTCAGAATGAAGTTGCGCAGATTTCTGCGAATCTTCAACGCGCGCCGGATCGGGATTTCCGCGGCGACGACGCTCGCTGCGCTGGCTATGGCCCCTATGGCGCAGGCTCAATCGGCGGCCATTTGCGGTACCGCGCCGCTCACGGGCGACCGGGTCGCGCTGCTCATTGGCAACAGCGCCTATAATGACTGGGAATGGCCGTCGCTGAAGAACGCGGTCAACGATATCGATTTCGTTTGCGACGCCTTTGCCCGCGCCGGAATCGCGCCGCGGATCGTCCGCAACGCCGACAAAGGCACGCTCGATGCCGAACTGGCGCGCTTCGCCGCCGAGGCGAAGGGCGCGAAGTCGGTGCTGATCTATTATGCCGGACATGGTTTCGAATATGGCGGGCGCAACTGGCTGGTGCCGATGGACGCGCCGCCGGCGACGCGCCGTGCCGATGTCGAAAAACGCTTTCTATCGATCGAGGCGCTGGTGAAGCATGTCGTCCCGGCCGGTGCCTTTACCCTGTTGTTCGTCGATGCGTGCCGCACCGCCGAGCCGGTGGTGCGGGTCGAAGATGCGGATGTCAAAAGCGGGGAGGCGGGCTCGGCGCCGCTCGGCTTGCTCGATATCGGGCAGGGTGCGGTTTTCTATTCGACGGCAAAGGGGCGTCCTGCGCTTGATTTCGCGCCGGTCGGATCGCCCGTCAGCCCCTTCGCCGCCGCGGTGGTCAAGGAACTGGCGATCCCGGGGCTCGAAATTTCGGATTATTTCAAGGTCGTGTCGCGCGAGGTCTATAAACGGACCTATGGCATGGAGCTGGGGCCGCAACAGCCCTTCCACTATGGCAGCTGGTTCGACGATTATTATCTCGTCGCGCCGCCCGAAATTCCGGCCGTGCGTACGGACAACGCCGATGCGGTGGCTCCGATGACAACATCTGCCGCCTCCGCCACAGCGGCGACGCGTGGCGCGGTCAAACCCGCAGCCGATCCGCTGGCGGATGTTTCGCTCGACCGGCTGGCGATAGAGGATGAACCGATCCTCGTCGCCGATATATTGTCGCGCCACGCGGCGGCGGAACTGGTGGCGCTGGCCGATGGCGGCCATCCGCTCGCGCAGCATCTCGCGGGCTATATGTTTTCGCTAGGCGTCGGGGTGAAGAAGGATGTGCCGCGTGCCCGCGCCTATCTCGAGCAATCGGCGGCGCAGGGCTTTGCTGCGGGGCAGCAGGAACTGGCCTATCTGCTCCTGGAAACCGATCCGACGCCCGAGAATGTGAAGCGCGCCTTCGATCTTTTTACCGCGGCGTCAAATGCCGGCTTTTCGAAGGCGAAGACGCATCTGGCCTATCGACTGGCGGCGGGCACATTCGGCACGCCCGACTTCGTCCGTTCGCAGGCACTCTATATGGAGGCGGCGGAAAAGGGGCATCCCGCAGCAATGTTCGCGCTCACCTATTTCCCCGGTACGCGCGCCGCCAATCTGGCACGGCTGCGCAGCATCGCCGATGGCGGCAACCCCGAAGGCAATCATTGGCTGTGCGAAGCCCATTTTGCCGACAAGACGCTGGCGGTCGCGATCGAGGATTGTGGCATCGCGGCGCGCGCGGGCTTTGCAGGATCGCGGGCGATCCTCGCCGACGCCTATGTCAAGGGAGTGGGGGTGGCAGCCGATCCGAAGGAAGCGGTTCATTGGGCGAAACTGGCGCGTGATCTGCCCGAATTGCGCAAGGATCAGCGCGACCTCATCGCCGGGATAGGGGAGTAACGATCAGGGGTAGCTGACCGCCATCACTTCCCATTCCTTGGGCCCCGCGGGCAAGTGGACGGTGCGCAGGTCACCTACCGCTGCGCCGCGCAGCGAACGGGCGAGCGGGCTGTTCCAGCCGATGCGGCCAGTGCCGGCGTCGGCCTCGTCATCGCCGACCAATGTGACGGTGCGCCGCGCATCGTCGTCGTCGGCAAGTTCGATAGTGGCGCCGAACCAGATCCGGTCCTTGTCGGGCTGTTCGGCCGGATCGACAACACGCGCCGCCTTCATCCGCCGCGCAAGGAACGTCAGCCGCCGGTCGATCTCGCGCAATCGCTTGCGGCCATAGATATAGTCGCCATTCTCGCTGCGGTCGCCATTGCCCGCGGCCCAGCTGATCACCTCGACCAGCTTTGGCCGCTCGTCGCCGAACAGCAGATCATATTCGGCGCGCAGCGCGGCGAAGCCCGCCGGGCTGATGATGTTCGTCTTTTCCCCTGCCATGCTGGTCAGCCGGGGGTGCGCTTGCCGAGGTAGAAGCTGAGCGGCGCCTGCGACCGCGCCCCGCCGCCGTCGCGAAGGGTGTCGTAAACGACCGCGTTTTCGAGCACGCGCTGGACGTAATTCTTCGTCTCGAAAATCGGGATCGCCTCGATCCAGTCAAGCATCTCGATCCCGCCGCTGCGCGGGTCGCCATTGGCACGAAGCCATTTGTTCACATTGCCGGGTCCGGCATTATAGGCGGCGACCGCGAGCGGATAGCTGCCGCCGAAATAGCGCAGCATCTGCTGAAAATAGGTCGATCCCAGCATCATGTTGTAATTGGTGTCGGTGGTCAGCGACCCGGCGTCATAGCTCAGCCCCAGCTTGCCCGCGACTTCGCGCGCCGTGCCGGGCATCAACTGCATCATTCCGCGCGCGCCGGCGTGGCTGATCGCGGCGCGGTCGAACTGGCTTTCCTGCCGCGTGATCGCGTGAATGAAGGTCCAGTTGCTTTCATGCCCGGCGGGGACACGGACGGTCGGAAAGCCCGACACTTCGACCGCGTCGAGGCTGTTCGCCTGCGCGCTGCGGCCGATCATCACGCCCAGGTCGGGACGGCCGATCTGTGTGGCAAGCTGTCCCGCGAGCACATGATCGGCGGGTGAGGTCGCCTTTTGCGCGAGCGCGCGCAGGAACAGCGACTGTTCGCGCCAAGCGCCGATTTCGCCCAGCGCGCGTGCCGCGCGGACCAGCCGGTCATCCTCGAATGCCCGCTTTTCATTGCTGCTGACCTGAATCTTCGGGGTTGCGGCCGGCTTGGGTTGCGGCCGGTTCAGCCGCTCGAGCGACAATTGGCCGTAAAATTGGTCATAATGCTGCGCGGCATCGGTGAAATGGGTGTTGGCGGTGTTGCGGTCGCTCGCCGCCAGGGCTGCGCGGCCTGCCCAGTAAAAACCCTTGGTGCGCGTCTGCGCCGAGCGTGCAGCTTCGCCATAGGTGTGGAACAGGCGCACCGCCTCGGCCGGGCGGCGGAGATCCTTATATGCGAGCTGCCCCGCGAGCCAGGCGAGCGAAGTGTAATCGTCGCGCACGCTGAGTCCGGTTTCGCGGATGACGGTGCCGGATGGGAAGGCGTCGTCGAGCTGGCGCGCTATATTATAGGCGGTCTGCTTGTCGCCCGCGGCGTCGGCCTGGCGCGCGTTGGTGAGCAGGGTTTCCAGCCATTCTTCGGTATCGGTCGGCGCCTTGGCGAGCGAGCGCGGCCCGGCGAGCAGGGCGCGTGCTTCGCCGGTGCGGCCGGACTTGCGCAGCCATGTCGCCTTGTCGGTAATATAGCCGGCGTCGGAGCGGATCAGCGACGGATTGGCGCTTTCGACCGCCGACGCCTGCATCGCGGCATCCACTGCACCGCTGCGCATCGCTAGGCGTGCGGCAAAGACGCCGCGCTTGTCGGATGAAGTATAGGCGAGCTGACGGCTCGCGGCGGCGGTGGCGCCGGACCAGAGCAATCGGTCCATCCGCGCATCATGGTCGGCGAGGCTGATCGCGCCGGGGAACAGGCTGAGCACCCGGTTTGTTTCGGCTTCGTCAAGCGTCCCGCCGGTCCAGGCGCGGCGCACGGCGGTATTGGCTTCGTCGCGGCGGCCACTGGCGTTGAGGGCGAGCGCATAGCGCAAATGCCCGCTCGCGGTCTGCGGCGGATAGGCCTGAAAATAGGCGAGGGTGCGCGCCGGGTCGAAGCTGTCGATCGCGATCGCCTTTTCTGCGCGGTTACGCATCTTGTCGGCGTCGGGCCAGCCCTTGTTGGTCATCAGGAATCGCGACAACTGGTCGAAGGATGCGCCGGTGTTCGCGGTCAGGCGGCGCCATTCCATCACCGCATCGCCGACCGAGCTGGTCGACGGCGGCGGACCCGATGAGGCCGCAAGCCCCATCTGGGCGCGATACCACGCCATTTGCTCGGGGGTCAGTTCGCTCGCCGTTGCGGCGGTCGGGATGAGGAGGGCCGCGGCAAGCGCGAGGCGGGAAATGTGGGACAGCGAGATCATAGCGGCCATGCTAGTGCCAAACTCCTTGCGGGTCGCTGAATAGGCGTCCATTAGCGGGCGCGCTCAGCCATCTTATCGGTTGCGGGCCGGTTTTTGTAAAGGAGTCCAGCATGTTTTCGGGGTCGATTCCCGCCTTGGTGACGCCATTTCGCGACGGGGCGTTCGACGCTCCGGCGTTCAAACGGTTCGTCGATTGGCAGATCGGTGAAGGAACAAGCGCGCTGGTTCCGTGCGGCACGACCGGCGAAAGCGCGACGCTGGGCTTCGACGAGCATTATCAGGTGATCGATTGCTGCATTGAGGCTGCGGCGGGCCGCGTGCCGGTGATCGCTGGCTGCGGATCGAACGACACCGCGACCGCGGTCCGGCACATGCGCTATGCGCAGGCGGCGGGGGCCGCGGCGGCGCTTGTCGTCGCGCCTTACTACAACCGGCCGAGCCAGGATGGCATCCTTGCGCATTTCAAGGCGCTTGCCGACGCCAGCGACCTGCCGATCGTCGTCTATAATGTTCCCGGCCGCACGGTCACCGACATCAGCACCGAAACGATGTGCAAGCTCGCTGAGATCGCGTCGGTCGTCGCGATCAAGGACGCCAGCGGCGATCTCGCCCGCGTAACGGCCCTTCGCGCCGGGGCGGGCCGGAATTTCTGCCAGCTGAGCGGCAATGACGATCTGTGGTTGCCGCACGCATCGCTAGGCGGCGTCGGCTGCATCTCGGTAACCGCCAATGTCGCGCCGCGTTTGTGTGCGGAGTTCGCCTCTGCCGTTGCCGCTGCCGACTGGGTGCGCGCGCTGACGCTGCACGAACGGCTGTTCGCGCTGCACAATGCGATGTTCTCCGACACCTCGCCCGCTCCGGTCAAATATGCGCTGTCGCGCGTACACGACTGGTTCGATCCCGAAGTTCGCCTGCCGATCATCCCGGCGAATGACGCCGGGCGTTCGGCCGTCGATGCTGCGCTGTCCGCAGCGGGCGTGCTATAGGCTCGCGTCATGGCCCGTCCCCAGTCCGCGCCCGAGTTCGACAAGAAGAAAGTCGTCGCCGAAAACCGGCGCGCACGCTTTGATTTTGCCATCGATCAGGTGTTCGAGGCGGGAATCGCGTTGCAGGGCACCGAGGTTAAGGCGCTACGTTTCGGCGAAGGGACGATCGCCGAAAGCTATGCCGAGGTGAAGGGGCATGAGGTGTGGCTGATCAACAGCAACATCCCCGAATTCAGCCACGGAAACCGGCATAATCATGAGCCGAAGCGGCCGCGCAAACTGTTGCTCAACGGGCGTGAAATCAACAAAATGCACGCGGCGGTGGCGCGGCAGGGTATGACGCTGGTGCCCCTGTCGGTCTATTTCAACAGCCGCGGCCGCGCCAAGGTCGAACTGGCGATCGCCAAGGGCAAGAAAGCCCACGACAAACGCGAATCGATCAAAGAACGCGACTGGAAGCGCGACAAGCAGCGCTTGATGAAGGATCGCGGATGAGCGGCGGCAAGCCTCGCGACAAGGCTGCGGTGATGAACTGGATTCGCCGTAATTCGCCGACGCGCGAGGAATTGCTCGCGAGCCGCTTTATCCGGCCGTTCGCGCACCGTGTCGCACACAGCCATTTGTGGCGCTTCACCCGCACATCGGTACCACGCGGGACTGCCCTGGGGCTGTTCGTCGGCATCTTCTTTCTGCTGCCGGGCGTTCAGATTCTCGGCGTTGCGCTGCTCGCGCTGCCGTTCCGTGCCAACATCCCGATCGGTGCGGCGATGACATTCCTGTCGAACCCGGCGACGACGCCGTTCATCATCGCAGCCTCGGTATGGCTGGGCGACAGCATGTTCGGGCTTCACGCCAATGTCGCCACCTTCTCGATCATGCTCGACAAGGGCGCGTCGGTCGGGGAGTGGACCCGCTGGGTCGTATCGGACGCCGCGCCGGCGCTGATCGCCGGGCTATTCGTCATCTCGCTGGTGTCGGCGATCGTCGGCTATCTTCTCGCGACGGTGTTCTGGGACAATTGGATCCGCCTGCGCTGGCGGCGGAAATTGCGCCGGTCGCGCGACAGACGACTTGAGGCATCGACGAGCGACACGCCCGCCGGTTGAACCGCAGGTAAGCGCGGTTATAGCTGTTCCCATCACAAAGTCTTGCCGTGCGGTCTGCGCGGTCCATTTCATTTGTCTTGAAAATCCGGGGAACATCATGATCCGTTTGACTCATTCTTCACGTTTGATGGCGACCGCCGCGCTGGGCGCACTTCTGTTGGGCATGGCGCCTGCGACCGGCCTTGCCGCCAAGGAAAAGCCCGTCGCACCCGCTGCTCAAACCGCGGCCAAGCCCGCGCTGGGTACCTTCGGTTTTGACGCTACGGGCATGGACAAGACCGTTCAGCCCGGCGACGATTTCTATGCTTTTGCCAATGGCACCTGGGCGAAGAACACCCCAATTCCGGCCGACAAGTCGAACTATGGCATGTTCACGGCACTCGGCGATCTGTCGCAGGAGCGCACCCGCGGAATATTGGAAGCCGCCAAGGGCGATCCGAACAGCATGATCGGCCGCGCTTACGCCGCCTATCTTGATGGGGCGGCGGTCGAGGCGAAGGGGTTGGCGCCGATTCAGCCGTGGCTGAACAAGGTCCGCGCCGTCGACAAGGCGGGCCTGGCCGCGCTGCTCGCCGAAGCCGACCGCAACGGCATCCAGCATTTCTTCGGTGGCTATGTCGGTCAGGACGACAAAAACCCCGACGTCTATATCTACTCGATGGGACAGAGCGGCCTCGGTATGCCCGACCGCGATTTCTATCTGAAAGATAATGAACGCAACGCCAAGTTGCAGGCCGCCTATGTGAAGCATCTGGAAAATGTCCTGACGTTGGCGGGCGAAAAGGATGCCGCGGCGCGCGCCAGGGCGATTTATGCTTTCGAAAAGCAGATTGCGGCTGTCCATTGGGACAAGAATAGAAGCAGCGATGCGACCGAAATCTATAACAAGATGACGATTGCCGAACTGACCAAGGCTGCGCCCGGCTTTGACTGGACGACCTTCATCCGCGGCATTGGGGTTAAGGAAGACGCATTACTGGTCGCGCAGCCGAGCGCCTTTACGGGCGAAGCCAGCCTGATCGCCGGAGCCCCTATCGGCGTCGTTCGCGACATGCTGCTCGTCCGCAGCCTCGATGGCTTTGCGGACGTCCTGCCTGATGCGGTCGCTCAGGAGAATTTCTCTTTCTACAGCACCGCGCTCTCGGGCACGCCGCAGATGCAGGAACGCTGGAAGCGTGCGGTCGATTTCACCAAGGACAATATGGGCGAAGCGGTCGGCAAGGATTATGTCGCGAAATATTTCCCGCCCGAAACCAAGGCGGCGATGGATGTGCTGGTCAAGAATGTCCTCGCAGCGCTCGACACCCGCATCGGCAACCTGACCTGGATGCAGCCGCAGACCAAGGTAAAGGCGAAAAAGAAGCTCGCCAATTTCACGACCAAGATCGGCTATCCCGACCGCTGGATGGATTATAGCAAGCTGGAAATCCGGGCCGACGATCTGTTCGGCAACGCGCTGCGGTCGAACCAGTTTGCCCACGATGATAATATTAGCCGCCTCGGCAGTCCGATCCGTCGCTGGGAATGGGGTATGACCCCGATGGAGGTCAACGCCTACGCCAATTTCGGGATGAACGAGATTGTGTTCCCGGCCGCAATCCTACAGCCGCCCTTCTTTGATCCGAACGCGGACGCCGCGATCAACTATGGCGGCATCGGCGCGGTGATCGGTCACGAGATCAGCCATCATTTCGACGATCAGGGCGCGAAATATGACGAGAATGGCAGGCTCGCCGACTGGTGGACGCCCGCCGACGTCGCGGCATTCGAAGCCGCGGGCAAGGCGCTGATTGCGCAATATGACGCCTATGAAATCCTGCCCGGCGAGCATCTCGACGGCACCTTCACGCTCGGCGAGAATATCGGTGATCTTGCCGGCCTCACCATTGCCTATGACGCCTATAAAAAGTCGCTCGGCGGCAAGTCGGCACCGGTAATCGACGGGATGACCGGCGATCAGCGTTTCTTCCTCGGCTGGGCGCAGGTGTGGCGTCGCAACTATCGCGAACAGAATTTGTCGCAGCGGATCACGACCGATACGCATTCGCCCTCGATCCAGCGGGCTTGGGTCTCGCGCAACCTTGACGCATGGTATAAGGCCTATCAGGTGAAGGAAGGCCAGAAGCTTTATCTGGCGCCCAAGGATCGTGTTCGCATCTGGTGATGCACCAATAAGAAAGACTGTCATTGACCGCGCAAAGCCTGCCCTCCGCTGATACCGATTTCAGCAGGGGGGCCGGCTCCGCAGGGCCGCTGCTAGCCCCGCCGCGTCTGTCGCGTATCGACGCGGCGGTGCTCGGCGGGCTGGCGTTGCTGTCGGTCGCGCTCCTGTTCTGGGCCACAGGCGACATGATTTTGGCGGCGGGCTTCCTCGCGGGGCTCGCTGTCGCGGTTGGCGGCGTCCTGTTGGCGCGGCGGCTGTTTCCCGCCGCAGTGACCGGCGAAGCTGCGCTGCCCGACTGGACGATGCTGCGCGCGGCGGTCAATCACGACGATATCGCCATCGCCGTGACCGACCGCGCAGGGCGGCTGGTCTGTGCCAATGATCTGTTCGCAACGTGGATGGGCGGCTTCGTAACCCCGCCCGGTTTGCCGCTGGAAGGGCGCGGCCCCGATCTGCTCAAAAATGCCGGACGTGCCGCATGGCGTGACGGCGAAGGCGTTGCCGACGACGTCGCAATCGGCGCGCTGCGTATGCGCGCGCAGGTGACGCGCACGGGGCAGGCCGAAGATTATCTGGTCTGGCGTTTCTCGGCGCTCGAGCGGATCGACCTCGCGACGGAAATCGTGCGCCATCTCGACGGCCCTGCGGGCCGGACGCTGGGGCAGGCGGGGGTCATGACCGCGCTCGTCAACGCCGAGGGGCGGCTGCGCGTCGCCAATCAGGCGTTTCTGCTCCGCGCATTGGGTGAGGGCGAGACGGCCCAGTACACCGGGCGCGATGTTGCCGCGATGCTGCGGCTCGACGATTCGGGTTCGCTCTATTTCGCGCGCGAGGGTGACCGGGCGACTCCGGTTCGGATGCTCCAAATCCCGCTGGTCCCGGCGGACAGCAATGGCCCGATGTTGCTCGCGATGCTCGACGAGGAAATGGGTCCGGCCGATCGGGGCACCGCGCAGGCCTATGTCGAGACTTTACTGTCGCTGCTTCCATTCGGGCTTGCGATGGTCGATCGCGATGGCCGCTTTCTTTATATGAACCGCGCCTTCATTCGCGCCGCAGGGGTCGCCGAAGGCAAGACGCCGCGCTATCCCGGCGATATTGTCGTCGGCGAGGACAAGGGCGCGCTCGCCGACATGATCCGCCGCCACAGCAGCGGGCAGCAGGTCGGCGGCGACCTGTCGATCCGGCTGGCAGCGCAGAGCGACGAACCCGTGTCTATCCGCGTCGTCGGGGTGCGCGGGCTGGGCGAGGCGGCGGTGTTGCTCAGCCTCAAGGATTCGAGCGAGGAATCGCGGCTCAAGCGCCAGGTCGCGCAGGCATCGAAGATGCAGGCGGTGGGTCAGCTTGCGGGCGGCGTTGCGCATGACTTTAACAATATCCTGACCGCGGTGCTCGGCAGCTGCGACCTGATGCTGATGCGGCATACGCCCGGCGACAGCGACTATGACGATATTCAGCAGATCCGCAGCAATGCCAATCGCGCCGCGAGCCTGACGCGGCAGCTGCTCGCTTTCTCGCGCCAACAGACGCTGCGCCCGCAAATCCTGCAATTGCCCGACGTGATTTCAGAGGTGTCGCATCTTTTGAAACGCCTGATCAGCGACACGATCCAGCTGTCGGTGCACCATGGCCGCGGTCTGGGCGCGGTGCGCGCCGATCCCGGTCAGCTCGAACAAGTGATCGTCAATCTCGCGGTCAATGCGCGCGACGCGATGCCCGGCGGCGGCACGCTGACCATCGATACCTATCCGGTGTCGGCGGCCGAGGCCCGACTCTTGGGCAATGATATCATGCCGCCCGCCGATTATAGCGCGCTGAAGGTCAGCGACACCGGCACGGGTATTCCCGCCGACGTGCTGCCCAAGATTTTCGAACCCTTTTTCACGACCAAGGATGTCGGCAAGGGTACGGGGCTGGGGCTGTCGACCGTCTACGGGATCATCAAGCAATCGTCGGGCTTCATCTTCGCCGACAGCAATCCCGGGAAGGGGACGAGCTTCACCATCTATCTGCCGGTCCACCGCGCCGATGGCGATGCGCCGGTCGTGCCTGTGCCACCGGTGAAGCCCAAGAAGAGCCAGTGGGGTACTGGAACCATATTGCTCGTCGAGGATGAGGATATGGTACGCGCGGTTGCCGAGCGTGCGCTGACCCGCGCCGGCTATACCGTCGTCACCGCATCGCAGGGTGAAGAAGGGCTCGAGCGTTTTGCGCAGATGGAGAAGGTCGATTTGATCATCAGCGATGTCGTGATGCCGACGATGGACGGGCCCGCGATGGTTCGTGCGTTGCGCGCCAAGCGGCCCGATCTGCCCGTCCTCTTCATGTCAGGTTATGCCGAGGAGCAGCTGCGCCACTCGATCGATATCGATGATGTCGCCTTCCTGCCCAAGCCCTTTTCGGTCGCGCAGCTTGCCGAAGCAACCTCGGTGGCGCTCGACGAGGCCGCACGCCGGGCGTCGCATGATGGATAGTCGCCGCATCCTGCTCGTCGAGGATGATGTGCTGATCGGCATGATGCTCGTCGACATGTTCGACGCGCTCGACCTGCCTGAACCCGCGCAAGCGACCAGCAACGAAGAGGCGCTGGCGATCATTGCAGCGGAGTCGATCGCTGGGGCGCTGGTTGACATCAATCTGGGCGATGAAAAAGGGTGGCCGGTCGCCGACGCGCTTGCGGAGCGCGATATTCCCTTTGCCTTCACCTCGGGCGGCGGTGACGTCATCCCGTCCGCCCACGCGCATCGTCGGTTGGTAAACAAGCCGTTCCGGATCAACGACATCGAAAGCGCTTTGAACGAGTTTTTCGCGAAATAGCGCGACTTAATCTCTAATTCGGCTTCTTCCGTTCTCCTCTTGTTCTCTTGGAACAAATGCCGTACAAGGGTCCGGCGTTGCGATGCTACTGCCTTCGCTCTAGAGCAGGAAAGGGACGGTTATGGCCGGACAATTATCACTCGTCGAATCGGGGAAATCAGTGAACAGCACGGATAGGCAGAAGGCGCTCGACGCCGCGCTCGCGCAAATCGATCGCGCGTTCGGCAAGGGCTCGGTAATGAAACTGGGCTCGAAGGAAACGATGCAGGTCGAGGCGATCTCGACCGGCTCGCTCGGGCTCGACATCGCACTTGGCGTTGGCGGCTTGCCGCGCGGACGCGTTATTGAAATTTACGGTCCCGAAAGCTCGGGCAAGACGACGCTGGCGCTGCATGCGATTGCCGAAGCGCAAAAGGGTGGCGGGACCGCCGCCTTTGTCGACGCCGAACATGCGCTCGACCCCGTTTATGCCCGCAAGCTTGGCGTCAATATCGACGAACTTATCGTGTCGCAGCCCGATACCGGTGAACAGGCGCTCGAGATTGTCGATACGCTGGTGCGCTCGAACGCCATCGACATCCTCGTCATCGACTCGGTCGCGGCGCTGGTACCGCGCGCCGAAATCGAAGGCGAAATGGGCGACAGCCATGTCGGCTTGCAGGCGCGTTTGATGTCGCAATCGCTGCGTAAGCTGACCGGTTCGATCAGCCGCTCGCGCTGCATGGTGATCTTCATCAACCAGCTGCGCATGAAAATCGGCGTGATGTACGGCAACCCCGAAACCACGACCGGCGGAAATGCGCTGAAATTCTATGCCTCGGTCCGCCTCGACATCCGTCGCACTGGCCAGATCAAAAATGGCGACGAAATCGTCGGCAACACGACGCGTGTGAAAGTGGTCAAGAACAAGGTCGCGCCGCCGTTCAAGCAGGTCGAATTCGACATCATGTACGGGCAGGGCATTTCCAAGATCGGCGAGATTCTCGATCTGGGGGTCAAGGCCGGCATCGTCGAGAAATCGGGCGCTTGGTTTAGCTATGATTCGATCCGCATCGGTCAAGGCCGCGAAAATTCGAAAACCTTCCTCAAGTCCAATCCCGAGCTGATGGAACGGCTGGAAATCGCGATCCGCGGCAAGACTGATGAGGTCGCCGAAGAAATGATGATCGGTAGTGACGAGGTCGATACCGACGATTGATAGCCATCTGGCCGGTCCGTTTCCTTGCGGCGGATCGGCTGGCGAACGGCGACGGGCCCCAACAAAGCCCCTTGGACCTGCACTAGCCTCTCTCGCAGGTTGGCCCGCCCGCCGTTGAATGTTTACGCCGCGACTGAGCTCTGCCTAACTCCTTGTTTTCACAATGGGGCAGGTGACAAGTTTGACAAGTCCCGATGGGTAGGGCGTGCCATGCGCCTGGTTCGTTGATTCTTGCTTAGCTCTTGCCAGCGGGTACAAGCGGCACATGCCCGCGATCCGCCTTTTCGGTCTGCCCACCGACATTAACAGCAGTTTCGAGCGCGGAGCGGCGGGCGGACCCGTCGCGATCCGTGCGGCACTGTGGAGCGATCGCGGCAATCTGGCGAGCGAGATGGGCGGTGAAATCTGCCATGACATCGCCTTTATCGACGACGGCGACCTGCCGCTCAGCGAAGACACGGCGCGCGACGACGCGGCAATCCATCGTCATATCGTGATGTTGCACGAAAATAGCGAGGTGCCGCTCGCGCTCGGCGGCGATCATGCGGTGACCTTTCCGCTCGTCGCTGCAGCTTCGGCCTGCTTCGGCCCGTTGAACATCCTGCACTTCGACGCGCATCCCGATCTCTACGATGATTTCAACGGCAATCCGCGCAGTCATGCCTCGCCCTTTGCGCGCATCTGCGAAGCCGGGCATGCGGCGCGGCTGGTTCAGGTTGGTATCCGCACACTGACCCATCACTGTCGCGATCAGGCGGCGCGCTTCGGGGTCGAGATCGTGCCGATGGCGGGCTTTGCGCCCGTCCATGTGCCGGTGCTGGATGGCCCGCTCTATATTTCAATCGATCTCGACGGACTCGACCCGTCGGCGGCGCCGGGCGTCGCGCATCCCGAACCGGGCGGGCTGACGGTACGCGAAATGCTCGCCGTGCTGGCGCGGCAGACGGCGCCGATCATCGGCGCCGATATCGTCGAACATCATCCCGGCCGCGACATTGGCGGCGTCACCGCGATTCTGGGCGCCAAGCTGGTGCGCGAACTCGCGGCACTGATCGACCGCAACGGACCCTGCCGACCCTGATTTGACAAGGAGAGAGCCCATGAGCCTGATCGTCCATCATCTCAACAACAGTCGCTCGCAGCGCATCCTGTGGCTGCTCGAGGAAATCGGCGCGCCCTATGAGATCAAATTCTACGATCGCGACGCGACGACCAACCTTGCGCCGCCCGAACTGCTGGCGGTCCACCCGCTCGGCAAGTCGCCTTTGATCCAGGATGACGGCCGCGTGGTCATCGAATCGGGTGCGATCACCGAATATCTGTGCGAGCGGCACGGCGGCGGCTATCTGGTGCCCGAGCGCGGCACCGACGATCATGTCAGCCACCTCGAATGGATGCACTTTGCTGAAGGCTCGGCGATGACGCCGATCCTGCTACGCATCTACACCGCTCGCCTTGGCGAAGCGGCGGCGCCGATCGAGCCGCGGATCACGCAGCAGCTCGACGCGCATTTCAGCTTCATGGAAAGCCGCGTCGGCGACAATGGTCATTTCATTGGGGATAGCCTGTCGGCGGCCGATATCATGCTGAGCTTCCCGGCCGAAATCGCGATCATGCAGGGCATGGCCCCGCGCTATCCCAAGCTCGCCGAATTTGTGAACATGTGCCACGGGCGGCCCGCCTGGCAGCGCGCGCGAAAAAAGGGCGGCGCCTATTATGGCTATTGATCGGCGCTGGCTGGCGCTGGCGGGGGCAGTCCTGTTTCTCGGTACGGGCGCGGCAGCGCAATCGCCGCTGCTCGGCGCCGACGTCGAGCGGGTGACGGCGGGACCTGATGGTCAGGATTTCCAGCTCGCCGCGGGCGACGAACGCGACGCGATGGACCGCTTCGCCGCCTATACGATGGCGCTGGCCCACCGCGACTATGATGCCGCCTATGCGATGCTGCGCCTGTCGCTGCAGGCGTCGTCACCGCGGCTAGAATGGGAAATGAACCTGCGCAAGCGCCCGGTCCTGTGGGCCGACGGGACGATCCGTGTGCTGCGGCTGAGTTGGTATCGCGATCCCGTCGGCCAGCCGCCGGGACTTTATGCCGCCTTTGATTTTCGCGGTGATCGCAAGGACAGGACGATGGATTGCGGCTATGTCGTCGTCCACCGCACCGCGCCGGGTGCGGCCTTTTCCATCGTGCGGACCGACACGTCGGAGGTGCCCGCCGACATGATCGAAGAGGGCGTTCCGAAGGCCGATGTGCTGCGCCAATTGCCCTGTTATCTGGGCAAGGGAATCGCGACCGCTTTCTAATTGAAACGGTCGATGGAACTTATCCGCGTTTCCCGGCTTGTCGCATCGCCGCAAAGTCCCTAATTCGCGCGCATGACATCGACCAACGACATTCGCCGCTCGTTCCTCGACTATTTCGCCGGGGCAGGCCATCACATTGAACAGTCGGCACCGCTGGTGCCGCACAATGACCCGACGCTGATGTTCGTCAACGCGGGCATGGTGCCGTTCAAAAATGTGTTCACCGGGCTGGAGACGCGGCCGTACAGCACGGCGGTATCGTCTCAGAAATGCGTGCGCGCGGGCGGCAAGCATAACGACCTCGATAATGTCGGCTTCACCGCGCGGCACCATACTTTCTTTGAAATGCTGGGGAATTTCTCGTTCGGCGACTATTTCAAGGAACAGGCGATCCACCATGCCTGGACGCTGATTACCAAGACCTGGGGGCTTGCGCCGGAGCGGCTGACCGTCACCGTCTATCACACCGATGACGAGGCGGCCGCGCTGTGGAAGAAGATCGCGGGCCTGCCCGAAGAGCGCATCATCCGCATCGCGACCAATGATAATTTCTGGTCGATGGGCGACACCGGGCCGTGCGGGCCGTGCAGCGAAATCTTCTATGACCATGGCGACCATATCTGGGGCGGCCCGCCGGGATCGGCTGAAGAGGACGGCGATCGCTTCGTCGAAATCTGGAACCTCGTGTTCATGCAGTACGACCAGCGCGGTCCGGGCGATCGGATCGACCTGCCGCGCCCGAGCATCGACACCGGCATGGGGCTGGAGCGCATCGCCGCCGTCATGCAGGGCGTCCACGACAATTATGACACCGACACCTTCAAGGCGCTGATCGCGGCGTCGGTCGACCAGACCGGCGTTCCCGCCGAGGGCGCGACGCAGGCGAGCCACCGCGTGATCGCCGATCACCTTCGCGCATCGAGCTTCCTGATCGCCGACGGCGTGCTGCCGTCGAATGAGGGGCGCGGCTATGTGCTGCGCCGGATCATGCGCCGCGCGATGCGTCACGCGCATCTGCTGGGTGCCAAGGATCCGTTGATGTACCGGCTGCTGCCGTCGCTGACCGCCGAGATGGGCGCTGCCTATCCCGAGCTGATCCGCGCCCAGCCGCTGATCGCCGAGACGCTGGAGCGTGAGGAAACCAAGTTCCGCCAGACGCTCGACAAGGGCCTGCGCCTGCTCGACGAGGCGACGGTTGGCATGGGCGCCGGTGCGACATTGCCGGGCGATGTTGCATTTAAGCTCTACGACACCTTTGGCTTTCCCTATGATTTGACCGAGGACGCGCTGCGCACGCAGGACATCGCGGTCGATCGCGCCGGCTTCGACGCCGCGATGGCGCAGCAAAAGGCAGCGGCGCGCGCGGCGTGGAAGGGCAGCGGCGAAAAGGCGTCGGACGAAATCTGGTACGACATCGCTGAAACCCACGGTAGCACCGAATTCACCGGCTACAGCTCGACCGATGGCGAAGCCACGGTGATCGCGCTGGTCAAGGATGGCGGATCGGTAACCGAGGCCAAGGCGGGTGACGAACTGATCGTGCTGACCAACCAGACGCCCTTCTATGGCGAGAGCGGCGGCCAGATGGGCGACGCGGGGACGATCACAACGCTGGAGGGCGCGAAGGCGTCGGTCAGCGACACCGGCAAGCCACTCGGGCGGCTGCACACGCATCAGGCGAAGCTGGAGGCGGGGACGCTGAAGGTCGGCGATACGGTGCGCTTGACCGTCGATGCCGCGCGGCGCGACCGGATTCGTGCCAACCATAGCGCGACGCATTTGTTGCACGCGGCGCTTCGCAACCGGCTGGGCGGGCATGTCACGCAAAAGGGCAGTCTGGTTGCCGAGGATCGCTTCCGCTTCGACTTCTCGCACCCCAAGGCGCTGACGCCGGAGGAAATCGCCGACGTCGAGGCCGAAGTGAACGCGCAGATCCGCAGCAATGATGCGGTGACGACGCGGTTGATGACCCCCGACGATGCCGTCGCGGCGGGCGCGCTGGCGCTGTTCGGCGAGAAATATGGTGACGAGGTGCGCGTGCTCAGCATGGGGCATGACGATGATCATCATTATTCGGTCGAGCTGTGTGGCGGCACGCATGTCCACGCGCTGGGCGACATTGCATTGCTCAAGATTGTTGGCGAATCGGCGGTCTCGTCGGGCGTGCGGCGTATCGAGGCGCTGACCGGCGAAGCGGCGCGGCTGTGGCTGAACGGCCGCGACGAGGCGCTGAAGGCTGCTGCTGCTGCGCTCAAGACTTCGCCCGACGATGTGCCGGCACGCGTTGCCCAACTGGCTGACGCGCTGAAGAAGGCCGAACGCGAACTCGCCGATGCCAAGAAGGCGCTGGCGCTTGGCGGTGTTGGCGGTGGCGGTGGCGGTGCCACGGGGCCGGCGGTTGAGCAGATTGGCGACACGGCGTTCATCGCGCAGGTCGTCGACGGGCTCGATCCCAAGGAGTTGCGCGGCACGGTCGACGGGCTGAAGAAGCAGGTCGCCAGTGGCGTCGCGATGCTGGTCGCCGTCAATGACGGGCGCGCTTCGGTCGCGGTGGGCGTCACGGAAGATGTGATGAGCAAGCATAGCGCGGTCGATCTGGTTAAGGCGGCGGTTGCGGCGCTCGGCGGACAGGGTGGCGGTGGCCGTCCCGACATGGCGCAAGGCGGCGGTCCCGATGGCGGCGCGGCTGATGCGGCTGTGGCTGCTGTCAAAGCCGCGCTGGCTTGAAACCGACCAAGAAAACGCGGCGCACCGATCATGCCGAGAGGGTGATCGGTGCGCCGCTGGTCGACGTCTTTTCGGCCTTCACCAGCGAAGCGAAGCTCGCGCGATGGTTGCCGCCCGAGGGCGCGACCGGGACGTTCGAGCATGTCGACTTGAAGGCAGGCGGCGGCTTTCTGATGCGGCTGACGTTCGATGACGCCGATGTCGAGACCAAAAGCGACGACGACAGCGATCTCGTCGAGGTTTATATCCCGACGCTCGACGACGGGCGGCTGATCGTCTGGGAGGTCGAGTTCGTCTCCGACGATCCGCGCTTTTCGGGGACGATGGCGATGCATTGGTATCTGTCGCGGCAGGGCGGCGGCACGCTGGTCACGATCGACGCGCATCATGTGCCGCCGGGGATTTCGGCGAAGGATCATGTTGCGGGGCTGAATAGCTCGCTGGCGAATTTGGCGGCGGTGGTTGAGGGATAAACTGTTCCCCGGCGGAAGCCGGGGTCCAGCGGCTTCGCGCTGCCCTTCTGGGCCCCGGCTTTCGCCGGGGAGCAAAATGCGCCTGCTGACACTGTCTAGCCCCCAACTCCCTTCGACTTCCCCCACGCCCGCGCGGCGGTATACCCCAGATAGCCCGTCCCGAAGAGCGCGTAGAGCGGTTCGGGGATGCCGGCGAGATAGGCGTTCATGCCCTCCGCAATCCCCTTGGCCATGTCGGGCCGTGCAGCGGCAATCAGGCCCATCGGGATCGCCCAGAGTAGCAGCGCATACATGACATAGAGGAAGCTCGGCCGTGCGCGGCTGGTCCAGGGATCGGCGCTGTTCGCTTCGGCGACGATCGCGGTCATCCGGGTGCGGATCGCCTCCATTTCCTGGCTGCCCTCCATTTTGAGGAGTTCGAGTTTGGCGCGGTCGCGGGCTTCTGGGTCGGGGATGATCTTGTCGATCAGCTTGGCGATGGGGCCTATCAGGCCTTCGATGATGCTCATAGCAATGCTCCTGCAGGTTCAAAGTTCAGGGAAGTTCAGCCCAATGGCGCGCGGGGATGCGTCAGCTGTCGCCGATGCGGTTCGCGAGCCAGCCGTAGAGAAAGGCCTCCTGGCTGGGGCGGCGTTCGGCGAGCGCGATGTAGCGTTCGCCCTGCAGCGCCTCCATCGCGCGGAGGAGGACGGTCTCGCCGTCCTTGCCGCGTGCGCGAAGGAAGCCGTCGAGCGCCGACAGGGTGCGCACGCCGATGTCGCGATCAACCGCGATGTCGGGATAGTCGCGCGCCGCGCGGTTGAGGGCATTGAGCGCGCGCTGGAGGAAGCCCGCCGCGGTGCCGGTGCCCATATTGACCCCGGTGTCGAACAGTTCGGCGGCGATTTTGGGCGCCCGCAGCGCGACCTTGTCGAACGCCGGGCGCAGCCAATAGAGGCGGCGATAGATGGTCGTCGCTTCGCCGCGTGACAGTTCGCGCATGTCGCCGACATAACCCTGCGCCCGTGCGACGGCTTCGGTGATGCCCCAGCAGGTCGGGCCGCCGCGATCGGCGGGATGGTTTACATATCGGCCTTCGCGGTCGATGACGGCGTCGATCAGCGCGTCGGTATCGAAAATCGATGGGTCGGGTCTTAGCATGAGTCGCTCCTGTGGTTGGTTGCACAGGATAAGCGAACCATATTGGGATATTGTAGGAAAGGGTTTTTACCATGCGGGCTTTGCAGGTCAGTCAATTGCTGCCCGATCATGGCGGGGCCGCGCTGGCCGACCTGCCGGTGCCGGAACCCGAGGCGGGCGAGGTGCGGGTGCGGGTGCGCGCGGCGGCGGTGAATTTCCCCGACCTGTTGATGACGCGCGGCGCCTATCAATTGAAGCCCGACCTGCCGTTTGTTTCGGGGCTGGAATTTGCGGGCGAGGTCGATGCGGTCGGCGAGGGCGTGAGTGGCTGGCGGGTTGGCGATGCGGTGGTGGGCGGCAATCGTTTTGGCGCGATGGCCGAATATTGTGTTGCGCCGGCGAAGAGCCTGCGCCGCAAGCCCGAGCGGCTGAACTGGGACGAAGCGGCGGCCTATCCGGTCGCATATCTGACCGCCTATGTCGCGCTGGTCCGCTGCGCGCGGGTTGAGGCGGGTGAATGGGTGCTGGTACATGGCGCGGCGGGTGGGGTCGGGCTGGCGACAGTCGATCTGGCGAAGGCGCTGGGCGCGCGGGTAATCGCGGCTGCGGGCAGCGAGGCGAAGCGCGCGGCGATCGCCGGGCTCTATGCGCCCGATGCGCTGATCGCCGCTGATCCGGGATTTCGCGCAACGGTGAAGGCGTTGACCGGCGGGGCGGGGGCCGATGTGGTGTTCGATCCGGTCGGGGGCGATGTGTTTGACGAGTCGACGCGCTGCATCGCCTTTGGCGGACGCTTGCTGGTCGTCGGTTTCGCTTCGGGGCGGATTCCCGAGGTGTCGGTGAATATGCCGCTGATCAAGGGCTTTTCGGTCGTCGGGGTGCGTGCGGGCGAATATGGCCGTCGCTTTCCCGAGCGCGGCGCGGAAAATGTCGCGGCGATCGACGCGCTGGCGGCGGAAGGGCGGATTCGTCCGCACGTCTATGCCGCGCTTGATCTGGCCGACTGGCGCGAGGCTTTTGCGATGATCGAGCGGCGCGAGGTGGTCGGGAAATTGGTGCTGCGGCCTTAAGGCGCCATAACATTGCTTTGAATCGTCATTGCGAGGAGCGCAGCGACGCGGCAATCCAGAGCTTGCGTACACCGCTCTGGATTGCTTCGCTGCGCTCGCAATGACGACTTAATTCTAGAAAAGATCCCAGATCGGATTGGCGGGGTCGGAGAGCAGCTTGGCGGTGAGCGCCAGCGACATGATGACGAGCAGCGGGCGCACGCCGCGGCCGCCGAAGCGGATCGCGAGCCGGGCGCCGATCTGGGCGCCCGCGACATTGGCGGCGGCCATCGTCAGGCCGAGGATCCACAGCACATGGCCCCCGGCGATCATCGCGAACAAGGCCGCGATATTGGTCGCGAGGTTGAGCATCTTGGTATTGCCGATCGCGCGGACAAGGCCGAGCCCGCCGAGCGCAACGAGCGCCAGTGTCATGAAGGAGCCAGTGCCGGGGCCGAAAAAGCCGTCGTAAAAGCCGATCGCCGAAATGATGAGGGTGAGCCCGACGGGGCCGAGGCGCGCGTGGCGATCGACCTCGCTCATCGGCGGTGCGAGCAGGAAATAGAGGCCCATTGCGACGAGCAGGATCGGGACGAGCGCGGCGAGAAAGTCCGAACTGACGAACTGGACCGTGGTGGCGCCGAGCGCCGATCCGGCGAAGGCGCCAATTGCGGGCAGGGCAAAGCGCCGCAGGTCGACATGCCCGCCGCGCCAGAAGGTGAAGAAGGCCGACGATGTTCCGATCGCGGCTTGCAGCTTGTTCGTCGCGAGCGCCGCGACGGGCGGGATACCTGAGGCCATCAGCGCCGGGATGGTGAGCAGCCCGCCGCCGCCCGCCATCGCATCGATGCCGCCCGCGAGAAAGGCGACGGCGGCGAGGAAGGCGATGGTTTCGAGGGCAAGTTCCATGGCAGCGGCGTGTAGTGCGGCACGGGGGGATTGGCCAGTGCGTGGCTACGAGGTTCAGCCATTCCTCCACCTGCCGCTAGCAAATGTTAAGGATCCTTGCATAGGGATGCTCGCGATTGGAGGCGCCGCATGAAAAGCCCGAATTCGAAATATGCCCTGAGTTTGGCTTACATGGCGATCGTCATGCCGGCGTCGGCGCAGGAGCAAGCTGCTTCGGGACCCTCTTCATTTGACGTTTCCGCGAGCGCGTTTGTGAACTGCCTCAAGCGTACGGTTCAAATGGGAATGACGACCAAAATGGATCCTGCGGTCTTCAGGGAAGGGTTTGCGAAAAGCTGTAAAATCGAGGAGGCGCAGTTTCGTGCGGAAGGCATCAAGCAAGCGATGAGGCAAGGGCGGACAGAAGCTCAAGCAACCCAGGAAATCGACGGAAACATTTCGAATGGGCGGCGTGTCTTCGCAGCGGATCAGGAAAACTATATCAAGACGGGCCGGGTTCCTCGGTGAACCTTTAGCGGCGCTGTTATTTTTCGGTTGGGTAGCGGCGCACATATGGAAACGGGCAGCTTTCGCTGCCCGCATGATCCATTGTAAATGCTTGGTAAATTGGTCGGGACGAGAGGATTCGAACCTCCGACCCCCACACCCCCAGACCGTATTTTCGGGTGATCGCGTTGCATCCCGATGCACCCCAAAACTGTTGATTTTACCGCAGTTTTCTGCCATTTTTACGGTGTCATCGACGTTGCGTCTGGTGCCCTTTTGTTCCGTCCTAATTCATCAAGTTGCACCACCAGTGCACCACCAGATCGAAATTTGGACATGCGCGAGCGGTAAATCATGCAAACAGCTTTAACCCAAATGGCGGTCGATAAATTGACCACCCCGACCACCAAAATCGATTATCGCGATACCCGGTTGAAAGGGCTCGTTCTTCGAGTGATGCCCAGTGGGACCAAGTCTTACTACTGCGAATATGCGCGCGGCAAGCGGGTATGGCTTGGCCGCGCCGACGTGCTCGGCGTGAGCGAAGCACGCGAGAGCGCGAGAGCTATTCTCGCGGATTTCTATCGTGGCATCGATCCCATCGAGGCGCGCAAGCCGAAGGCTGTCATTCCAACCTATCGGGAGTTTCTTGATGGCGATTATGCGGCATGGGCCAAGTCGAACCAGAAGGCGCATGAACAGAATCTCAAGCGCCTCGCCACGGCGTTCAAAACGCTTCTCGACAGGCCACTCGATAAAATCACCGGTCTCGATATCGAGCGGTGGCGGGCAGTCCAGGTCGAACGCGGCTTGAGCAATCAGACGATCAACCGCGATCTCGCCTCGATTAAGGCGAGCTTTAACCGCGCCGTCGATTGGGGGCTGCTAATCGCTAATCCACTAGCAAAGATCAAAAAGTCTCGCGTCGATGATTGCATGAAGGTGCGCTTTTTGAGCGAGGCCGAAGAACCTCGGCTTCGCGCGGCAATCGAGGCCCGTGAAGAGCGCCGACGCGTCGAGCGCGATTCCGCCAATCGGTGGCGCGCCGAGCGCGGCTACGTCCTTCTACCCAGCCTGCGTGACTTCGTGTTCACCGATCATGTAAAACCCCTGATCCTGCTGTCGATGAATACCGGGTGCAGGCGTGGGGAACTTTTCGATCTCACATGGTCGAACGTCGATCTGGACCGGCGCATTCTGACGGTGACCGGGGCAACCGCGAAATCGAGACGCACGCGGCATATACCCCTCAACCGCGAGGCAACTGCTGTGCTGCTCAACTGGCGAGCGCAATGCGAAGATACCTCCGGCCTTGTCTTCGTGAATGAACAGGGAGAGCGGTTCGACCGCGTCAATTCCTCATGGCGTCGGCTGCTCAAAGATGCGGAAATCACCGCATTCCGCTGGCATGACATGCGCCACCATTTCGCATCGCGCCTCGCGATGGGCGGTGTGGATCTCAACACCATCCGCGAACTGCTGGGCCATAGCGATTATGCGATGACGCTCCGCTATGCCCATCTTGCTCCTGAATTCAAACTCAAAGCAGTGGAAGTGCTGGACGGGGCGCGGGAGACTGCGCGCGGTGGCAACAATGTGGTCGCCCTCGTTGGCTAGCAGCGAACGCATGGGCTTCGCTGGTTCGACTGAACGGGGGAACCTGAAACTGCGTTAGATAATATGTAACATATCTCCCTTGTGTCTTTGGCGAAATATGTTACATATTTCTCTATCGACTGCTTGGTGGAGATCATTATGATGCCGGTTATACGAATAGACGATGCGACGTTTGCGGGGTTGAGCACGCTGAAGACATGGCTCGGAACGAAAACACCGAGCGAGACAATCGAGCGCGTGGTCAGGGAGGCAATGGAGCAGCTTGGCCTTGAGCGCGACGATGAACCAGATTGCGACGTTGTGGTCAGTGATCAAGGGGCGATGGAGTTCGCCGACGCCCCGGGTCTTTCTTTCACCAAGCCGCTAGTGGCATCGGTGAATGGCAAAGCTATCAAGAGTCCTCGGTGGTCGTCCATCCTTTTAGCCATAATCGCCCATTTGAAGGCGTCAGGGCTGGAAGGTGAAAAGCTCGTGCGGGAATTGCATATCCCAGCGCGGGCAGGAAGCTACGTAGGGGAGGGCTTCCGCTACCACCACAAACTCGGCGTCTCGTTGCAGGGGCAATCTGCCTCTGACGCGTGGAAGGAGATCGATCGGATTGCAAAAAAATGGCGCATTCCGGTCACGGTGGAGTTTTGGTGGAGGCAGAATAGCAAGGCCCAATATCCCGGCCGCACCGGAGTTCTACGCTCGGGTAATGCCTGACGCTGTGTCGGTCCGGCCTGCGCTAAACGGTGCAGGCCGTAGCGGGCGTCGTTCCAAGCCATACCAGACATTGTGCGGCCTTAAGCTTTGCTGCGATCTGGATCGTAATTGATTTCTGTCAGAAACTCGCTTATATTTCTGACAGGAGATTAGAGCATGTCGAACGAATCCCTCGCCGAACATATTATGATCCATGCACGCGCCCTGCCGGAAGGCGAGCCGCTGTTCGCCAAACAGCTGCTCGGCTTGGGGGCACGCACAGGGATTGATCAGGCGCTTTCGCGTCTCGCCAAAAGCGGCGAGCTGTTGCGTGTCGGCCGCGGCATCTATGTGCGTCCGATTGAAGGCCGGTTCGGCACCCGCCCGCCCGAGACCGGCAGGCTGGTCGAAGCGATTGCTGAAGCGCGCGGCGAGACTATTGCTTCGCACGGGGCGGCCGCCGCCAATGCGTTGGGACTTACCACCCAGGTTCCGACGCGCAGCGTCTATCTGACCTCGGGCCGCAGCCGCACGCTCAATCTCGGCAAGCTCAGGGTCGAATTGCAACATGTGCCCGCGTGGCAGTTGACGCTTGCAGGCAAGCCCGGAGGCCAGATTGTACGGGCTCTGGCTTGGCTCGGGCCTCAGCGCGCGCAGGAATTGTCGCCCTTGCTCAAGCGGAAGGCCCCGCGTGGCGCGATCGAGGAGGTTGCCCGCGCGCGTGTGCGCCTGCCTGATTGGATGGCACGGCAAGTGGGTGAGCTTGCCGGATGAGCGATGCCTTTCTCGATCTTCCGGCAAGCGAGCGGGGTGAAGCGCTAAGCTTTGCTGCGAGCGAAAGCGGCCGACCTCCTCATCTTCTTGAAAAAGATGTGATGGTGGTCTGGGCGCTGTCGGTGCTTGGTTCCTCGGGCTTCGATCCGTATCTGGTGTTCAAGGGCGGTACGTCGCTTTCGAAAGCCTATGGTGCGATCGACCGCTTCTCCGAGGACATCGACCTCACTTACGACATTCGCGAGATCGCGCCCGACCTCGTCGCCAAGACCAAGGATGGATGGCCCGAAAGTAACAGCCAACAGAAGAGCTGGACCAAGGATATCCGAACGCGGCTCGATCGCTGGGTGAGTGAAGAGGTGGCGCCGATCTTTCGGAGCGCGATCGAAACCGCCAAGCTCGATGCAAAGGTGGAAGCGCCCGGTGGGGGTGTGCTTCTCATCGAATATGCCGCGCTGACGACGGGCACGGGCTATGTGCGTCCGCGCGTTCTCCTCGAATTCGGTGCCCGCGCGACCGGCGAACCTGCCGAGCGCCGGACCATTATTTGCGACGCCGCCACCTATTTGCCGCAGCTCGCGTTTCCGGCCGCCGAGCCGCGCGTGATGCTCGCGACGCGTACCTTCTGGGAAAAGGCGACCGCGATCCATGTCTTCTGCCGTCAGGGCCGGTTCCGGGGCGGCGATCGGTTCGCGCGCCATTGGTATGATCTCGTCCGGCTCGATGATGTAGGCATTGCCGACGAAGCCATCGGAGACACCAAACTCGCGCGGGACGTTGCCCATCACAAACAGCTCTTCTTCGCCGAAAAGGGCGAGGAGGGCGAGGCGATCGAATACACCCAGGTCGTGAGCGGCGGACTCATGCTGGCGCCGGAGGGCACCGCGCGAGAGGCGCTCGGCGACGATTATGCCCAGATGGTGGCTGACGGGCTAATCCTCGGCGAAGCGCCGACTTTCGATGCGCTTATGGATCGCTGTGCGGCCATCGCCGAAAAGGCGAATGCCACGGTGCCGCATTTCGCGAACGATCAGGGCTGACGTCCCGATGGTCGTCGCGCACGGACGAAGATCGGAAACCCAAATCAAGCTGCCCGACGCTATGGCGTCGTCAATATTCGCTGGCCAGCATGATGGTCAGTACGCGACGCGTAACGGCGGGATCGGCCGGGTCTTCGCTGCCGAACCGTAGGTTGCGGTCGTAGGCGTCAATCTTCCAAAACACGGTTTCCAAGGGTTCGCCGTCAGTAGGCTTCGCCGCCGTCCACTTGCCATCCCGGGTCAGATAGATTGCTCCGAAATCCCGTTCGCCATACGGGTCGTTGTCGGGGGTGAAGGTGTCATAGGTTTCGATCAACTCCCGTATTGCCGATTGTTCGGATGAAGGGAGCGACCGGAACCCCGGTGTCGCAACCGCCGTGCAAGCCACTCCCATCGCTTGCCGGGCAAGGTCATTGAGCCGCGCTATGCGGTCCGACGTGGAAAGGGCGGTGGTGCTCATTGCATTGCCCTCCCGCGCTGCTCGCACATTTCCAGAAGCGCCCCGAAATCTTCGCGCTCTCCCAAATGATCGGCCAGCTGCTGCACACAGGCAAAGGGCAGGCCATTTTCATGCGCTACCTCGCGCAGATAATCGTCGCGGGTTTCCGCACCGCATTCCCGGCACTTCAAAAGCAAATCCTGCATCTGAACACTCCTTCCTCGGCTGAAAGCCGCTTGCCAGCGGCATGCGGCCTGCCTTCCGGCGAGGATGGGAGGGGGAGGGTAAGCGGAATCGACGTCCTGGCGCGGGCCAGCGGGCACGGCCCGCCACACGGGGGCGGCTATTCCGCTTCGGGAAATGAGAGGGCAAAGCCCTTGGCGTTCCCGTTTGCATGCGAACAGAGGCGATCAGCCTCTCGCCCCCACAAGGCGGAAATCGACGGTGCCCTTGCACGGTGCGACGCCAGCCGGACGCCCTGCGCGCGGGCCTGTGGGCCAGCGGGTGTCCGGCAAGGAGAGAGGCAAGAGCGCCAGCGGGTCAGTCCAAAAGGGCCGCACCCTCAAGGAGCGCAGCGGGAAAGAGTGCGACCGCAGAAACTCCCGCTCATCTTATACCCGCTCCTGATCGTCACCGGATGGCCAAGACCCTAGGCTTGGTTCGCATTAGCGAATAGAGCAGGTTGCCGAGAGGCAGCGCATCCCTCGCTTGACTTACCAGTTACCAAACTATTTCGGATATGGTTTGTACGAAATTGAAGGCCGTTCCAGAAATTTAAGTAACAGAAGTGGACGAATCGAATAGTGTTTACGCAGCTTCACGCACATTATCATGCCCACAAGTTGACCCTAACGGGTACGGATGACGATGCCTTCACGCGATCGCTCACTTCGGCGCGAGTGGAAATGAACCCACATCAGGTCGATGCGGCACTATTTGCGCTCAAATCTCCACTATCAAAGGGCGTTCTACTGGCCGATGAAGTGGGTCTTGGAAAAACGATCGAAGCGGGGCTAGTTATTTCGCAGCGCTGGGCCGAACACAAGCGCCGCATCATTCTGATCGTACCCGCCTCACTGCGTAAACAGTGGCAGCAGGAACTATTCGAAAAATTCTCGCTCCGCAGCACGATCATCGAAGCCGCGACATATAAGGCGATGAAAAAGGACAAGATCGCCCGCCCGTTTGAAGCGGCTGATGGCATCGTGATCTCATCCTATGAATTTGCCGCGCGGAAAGCTGATGAACTGCGCGTCGTGAAATGGGATCTAGTGGTTTTTGACGAAGCGCACCGTCTCCGGAACGTCTACAAAAAGGGCGGTTCTCAGCGCGCGAAGGAGCTGAAGGCTGCGCTACAAGACCCCTTTAAAATCCTGCTGACAGCTACCCCGTTGCAGAACTCTCTCATGGAACTTTACGGCATCGTCTCGGTGATCGACGAGGAGCATTTTGGCGGCGAAAATGCGTTCAAAGCCCAGTATTCTGGCGCGTCGGCTAGCCCCAGCGCGCTTGATGTTCTTAAGGAACGCCTTGCGCCAATCTGTCATCGGACGCTGCGGAAGCAGGTTCAAAAAGCGGGGCATATCAATTTCAAACGGCGCAACGCTCGTACGTTTACTTTCGATCCGTCGGCTGACGAGCTGATGCTTTACAATAGTTTGTCGGCGTTTTTGCAGCGGAAGGACAGCATCTCCTATGGCGACAAGGCCAACCAGCTTGTCGTCCTGCAAGTCCGCAAAATCCTTGGGTCATCGACCTTTGCGGTCGCCAGCTATCTCGACAAATTGATCGAACGGCTGCGGCGCAAGGAACGCGCGACGCTGGATATTACAGATGATGTGGAAGGCATCGAAATTTCTTTTGAAGAAGCGGACATCGATGATGAGGCCGATGAGGTTGAAGCGATTGACCCTGTAAAACTGGCTGCAGAAATAGCCGAGCTCGAAACCTATCTGGACCTGGCCCGCTCGATCGGGAGTAACGCCAAGGGCGAAGTGCTGCTCCACCAACTGCCAACGGTGCTCGATGAAATCGCCAACAAGGGCGGTAAACGCAAAGCGGTGATTTTCACCGAAAGCGTCCGCACCCAAACCTATCTGAACGAGCTGCTCAGCAAGCATGGTTATGCGGGGCAGATCGTCTTGATGAATGGCTCCAATGCTGACCTTGCCAGCAAGGATGTCTATGCCGCGTGGAAGGAGCGCCACAAGGGAACCGACAAGATTTCGGGTTCGAAATCGGCCGATATGAAGGCCGCGATAGTCGAAGCGTTCAAAGGAGATGACAAGGCGATCCTGATTGCGACCGAAAGCGGGGCAGAAGGCATCAACCTTCAATTCTGCTCGCTGATCGTGAACTACGATCTGCCGTGGAATCCGCAGCGCGTCGAACAGCGCATTGGGCGTTGTCACCGCTACGGACAGTTGATCGACGTCACCGTGGTCAACATGCTCAATCTCAAAAACCAGACAGAGCAACGCATTCACGATCTTCTTGCCCACAAATTCCATCTTTTCGAAGGCGTTTTCGGCGCAAGCGACGAAGTTTTGGGTACCTTGGTCAGCGGACTGGACTTTGAACGCGAAGTGCTTCGTATTGTGCAGGATTGCCGTACGCCCGAACAGGCAGAGTTTGAATTTGGCGTCCTCAAATCGTCGATTGAGGATACCATCAACGCCGACATGGAAGCGGCGCGTGCCAAAGTGTTGGGCGCGCTGGACGCTGAAGTCATCGCCAAGCTCCATCATCGCGAGGCTGAATTGGCCACCAGTGTCCCAGAATTCCGGCAAAGGCTCCTGACAATCGCGAAAGCGGAATTGCCCGGCGCTGCGTTCCCCGCGCCAGACAGCCAGCGGTTCGATCTTGACGGACTCACGTTCACAACCGAGTGGCCGATTGCCGATGACAATGACTGGCAATTCCTGCGCGTGTCGGATGGCCTGGGGTTGGAAATCGTCGAAGCCGCCAAGGCGCGCGATCATGCGAGCCAGTCCGCCGCTCTGACCTTCCGGCCCGATGATTTTCCCTATGCGGGGCAGATGGGTGCGGTGAAGGATTTGGCAGGGCAGTCAGGCTGGATGCGGGTGTTTCGGGCAGTGATGCCGACGCCCGATGCCCTGCGCGAAGACTTGCTGATCGCCTGCATCAGCGATGCCGGGGCGCTTATTTCGGGCGAAGTGGCTGACAAGATGTTCATGGTTCCCGCCAAAGGGACGCCATCCCTCGCGCAGACCGCTCCGGATGAAGCGGCGTTAAAGGTCATAGAACAAACGCAGTTTGCGGCATTTTCAGACAAGATCAAAAACGAAAATTTCGCATGGATTCAGGCTGAAGAAGACCGGCTGGATCGCTATGCTGTCAATCGGCGTGCAAACGGGACCCCCTATCGGCGCGCAAAAGGGACCCCCTTTCACGATGGCGCAAGGTTGATCGGACACGCGCCTTTGCGCTGCGCGCGGCGTAGGGAGGGCGGAGCCCGACCG
>NZ_NISJ01000016.1 GCF_002205635.1 Sphingopyxis witflariensis
GCGCCGGAGGCCGTTCCCTCGCCAGTGTTGCCCTCCGGTTCCGCTTCGCTCCACCTACGGCCAACACTGGCGAGGGAGGCGTCAATGCACTAACAATCCACCCGGACCACTCGGTGGGGGCCGGTCATCAGGACGATGGCCGCATCAAGCCCGTCAGCGCGCAATTCATAAACGGTGGCAGACAGGGTCTGCTGGACACCGGTCATGTCATCATAGGTGATCGTCGTGACGGAATTGACCGGTGCAAACGGAAGCCGCGCCAAATCGGTAAAACTGTCGCAACGCGCCACCAGCGTCCGCTCTGCGAATGCCGCGCCGCAATAGGCCTCGGCGTGCGCCCGTGCCGAGGCGATGTACAGATCAAGCGCGTCGTCTTCGTCTGTGCCAATGACCCGGCATTGTAATTTGGCATCAGCAAGACTGACCGGCTCGACCGCAGGCGCAACGGGAACCACCGGATACCAGCTCATGGTATCGTCTTCTTCCTGGCACCGGCACGCAGCTCGGGCACCGACTTCACCGCCCGCTCGACCTTGGGCGCGACGTCCGGCACCGCGAACCCGGCAGCGATCAAGCTGCAGGCTTCCTCGTCGCTACATTCATATGCGTCGCCCGCGCTCCATGCGCCGTTTGCGCCGGACAGGCTGGCAGTGAGTTTGACCTTCATCGGATGCTCCTTTTTCAAAAGGGCGCGGACACGCAGCTCCAGAAAAGGGCGGAGCCGGAGCCCCGCCCGATCCCGTTACGATGCTTTGGTGATGAGGTGCTTGACCGCAGCGGTGTCGCCCAACTCGCCATCGAAGCGGATCAGGCCTGCGATGCCCATGTCGGGCCAGAAGCGTTCACGAAGCACGCCGATGACCGGCGCGCCGACCTTGCGAACAAAATACTTCGAGAAGTCGCCGAACAGCGCGACCTTAGTCGCCGCCGCCACAGCGGGGATCGAGCCGACTGAGTCGTTGATGTGGTAATTATACCCGAGCAGGGCGCCGGGCGTGCCCAACTGGACGTTGCCCATCTGCCAGAGATAATTGCCTTCGCCGTCCTTCAGTTTGCGGAGCACTTTCAGGGTGGTGTCGTTGAACATGAAGCCGACCTTGGGGCCGGTGCGATAGGCGCGATTGACCGAATGGACGAGATCGATCAGTTCGTCGGCCGTGATCGCGGTGGCCGAAGCCGACGTGATCCCGAGCGAAGAGGCGGTGACGATGCCGTTCGGATCGTCGGTGCCGTCGCCAATGGTCAGTTCCTGATTGGCGATGCGGCCCAGGCGCTCGCCCAGCAACTGGCCCAGCAGCGACTCCATGTTGAAGATGCTGTCGGCGTCCAGTTCCCACGACCAGCGGATGAACTCGGTGTCATAGGCATAGGCATCGAGCGACTTCTGCCCGAACACCACGTCCTTGCCGCCATCGTCGGTGAGCGCGGTGGCCTCGGTGTGCTTCCCTGCCGTCGAGGCCGTGTCATCGACGGTCGGGATTTTGATCGGATTGCCGCTCGACGTGACCATTTCGGTGGTGACGCCGGGGTCATACATCGGGCCATAGGCGAGCATCGACTTGATGATCTGGTTCGCCAGTTCGGTCGGGACGGTGAAACCACCGGCCGTGGTGGTGCCTGCCGTCTGGGCGCGGAACTCGGCGCGATGCGTGTTCAGCACGGCGCGCTCTTCCTGCGTCAGATCTTCGAGCGGGCCGCAGATGGCCTTGGCGAAGGCGGTACGATATTCGACGCCCTCGACCTCATCAACGCCGCGCGCTTCACTGTCCTTGGGGTGCGGGCGCTGCCTGGCGCGCGCTTCATCGGCGCGGGCCTCGGCGGCTGCGGTGCGCTCTTCGCGGGCGATTTCCACTTCCACCTTGTCGAAGTCGGCCATGATCATGTCGTGGCGCGCCTCCAGTTCAGCGGTGCGGTTTTCGTCGGTGTTGGCCTTGATCTCGTCGAGGGCTTCGCGGGCCTGGGTAACGAGGCGGCCGCGTTTGTCGTTCAATTCAGTGGTCATGAGAATATTCCTTAAAGCAAAAAGGCCGCCAACACGGCGACCTCGATGCCTTTCCCAAGGGCAGGCGATGGGCTCCGCGTTGACGCGCGGGAATCTCGTTAAATCTTGCGGAATCTCTGTTCGGCAGCGGCCTTGCGCTCAGCAATGCGGGCCTCGGCGCGCTTGCGGTTATGGTCCGCGCGGGCTTGTCCGGCCGCCGTCCGCGCGGATTCAAGCGAGCGGAGCGCAAGGGACGTATCGTCATAGGCGGGGAAGGCGACGGCACTGACCTCGCGCAGATCGACGGCCTGGATAGTGCGGACCGGGATATCGCCGGTCTCGTCCCATAGCTGGCGGGTGACGATGAACCCGAACGACATGCCCGAGATGTCACCGCGGGCAATCAGCGTGGCAAGGTCGCGGCCATCCTGGGTGTCGGGCAGATCGATCTCGACCGCGAGGCCTACATCGTCTTCGGCGAGCCGCAACGTGCCCGCCGTGGTACGGCCGATCACGCGCCCGCTATCATGGTCTATCAGCGCGCGCACGTCACCGGCGATCGTGCCCCGGAAAGCCCCGGGCGCAATGATCTCCCGGAACTGCCCGCCAATGTCGGCGGCGCTACCGAACACCGCCGCATAGCCGGCGATGGTGGGGCCATCACCGGCCGATCGGACATCAAGGGGACGCACCAGCGCGCGTCGTTCCATCGTCATACGGTATCTCCATTGGGTACGGCAGCGGCGTCGCCGGCGCTGGCCGCATTGCTGCCGAGCGGCACGGTCGCGCCCTGGATGTAGAGCTGGTCCCCTTGCGGGCGCGGCGGCCGGTTCTCCAGCGCCCGGGCTTCATCGGGGGTAAGGATCGCATTCTGGATTCCCTGGGCGAGCCCGGCCATGCGGGCGGCAAAATCGCCGCGCATCAGGCCGTCGAGATTATGCTCGACATAGCGTGCACCGCCGCGGGGCCCGAACAGCTTGAGATTGAGCTCCTCCTCGAACGCCTTGGCCCATTGCGCGATGAGGTGTTTGACCAGGTGGAGGTCCTGCTGCTCGGTGTTGGAAAATGTGCCATGGGTCAGATCCTGCAGGAATACCGGCGGCAAATTATAGACCCGGGCAATCTCCTCGACCTGAAAGCGGCGCGCCTCGGTCATCTGCCCCTTGGCGGGATCGAACCCGACCTGTTTGAGCTCGTGGCCGGGCGGCATCGGAAACACCGGCTTGCGGCTGGCCTTGGCCGCCTCGATGGCGCGGTGGATATCGCCCATCGCCCGCTTCATTGCGTCCGCGCCCTGTGGCAGCGGACCCGACAGCGCGAGTGGCGGAACCCCGCCGCCCGCGAAGAAATCCCCGGCATAGTCGCCCATGGCCAGCGCTAGCGCGATCGCCTTGGCGCCGTTGATGATCGGGCTGTAGGAACCAAGCTGGTCGCGCTTCAAGAGGTACGGAATGTCGATGACGTCGGCGGCCGGATAGGCTGCCGCCTTGCCGGCAACGGCATAGAATTTGCGGCCTTCGACCCGCTTTACCGTGGTGGCAGCCGGATCCATCGGCCAGATACCGACGATATTGGCGCCGCTGCGCTCGATCCACGACACGCCGCGCCCACCGGTGAACACCTGCTGCCACATATATTTGCGCCAGCCGAAGCTGGTCCATTCCGGATTGGGGGCTTCATTGAGCAGCCGCTGGATGCCACTGCGGATCCGCTCTGCCCCGTCGCCCTTGGTGCGATAGGCATGGAGCGGCAGGTTCGCCATGCTCGACGACAGGAAGGTGACCGCCGCCGAGACCGCCGGCACGGTGAGCGCGCTATCGATGGTGACAGCTGGCAGATTGCCCGACTGGACACCGAAGAAGGCGAGGAAGTTTTCGGAACTTACCGGGATGGTCGGGTTCTCGATCGAAGCCCGCGTCTCGCGCCCGAGCCAGTCACGCCAGCCCATCACGCCACCAACCGGAAATTGGGGTCGTCCCATGGGGAGACGGGAATGGCGGCGACGCTGCCCATGGCCGCGCCCAGCGCCATGCATAGCGCCACCGCGCAATCGATCTTGTTCACGGCTCTCTCCTTGGCCAGCCAGTGGTTGCCCCAGCGGTCTTCATCGGTGACGGCCGACATGATGGCCGAGACAAGGACGGGACTGCGTCTGAGGCGCAGGCGCCGCTCGAGCAGCGCTTCCTCGACGAGCCGGACCGAGCCCGGCATCCACAGCCCCTCGCTCATCCCCTCGGCGGGCTTGCCGCGCCGGGTGCCGCCCTGGGGGTGCTCAACGAAAGGCAGGGCAAGCCCCAGTTCGGCGACTTCTTCCTCGAGCCTTCTGAACGCATAACGGTCGTAGGCGGCGACGCTGATGGCGAACATCCGGTCATAGTCGGCGAGTGCCTGGGCGACCTGCCGCAGGCTGATATTCTCGCCTCTGGGTGCATGCAGGAATCCGTCCCGCACCCATGTTGCGTAGGGCGCCTTGTCGCGCAGCTCGCGCGCGGCAAGTGTGTCGCCCGGCGTCCAGGCCTCCACCCAGCCATCGAACAGCGGTTTGCCGGCGTGCTCGCCAGTCTCCACCACGCCCGTTTGCACGATGGCAGCCAGAGCGGTGATATCCCTGTTCTGCGACAGGTCGATCCCCAGCGCCGCACGGGCGCCGGCGTGATCGGAAATCTCGAAGTCCGCGAGCGCGGGCTCCACCGTCGCCCGGGTCATCCAGGCGGTCTCGGCGTCGGTCCACACGCAGAAGTGGAGCCGCAGAATGCCGTTGAGTTGTCCCGGAATCGCCTTGGCCTGTGCGACCGTCTCGGTGAGATACTCCGCTGTGATGGTAACGCCGAGCAGCGGGTTGGCCTTGATCCAGCAGGTGGGATCGGTGAGCGGGTCATCGCCCTCGTCAAGCGCGCAGACGTAGCTGAAGGTCGTATCGTCGATGACCTCGCCGAGATAGGTGGGATCGGTCACGGCATCGATATTGCCCGCCGCGACCTTGATCGCGTGCTCATGCTCTTCCCACGCTACCGAATTGCGGTTGGAGCCCGAGTTGGTGATCATGAACAGCAGCGGGTCGCGGCGGAATTTGAAGCCGCGTTCCAGCATCTCGATGATTGAGCGGTCGGGCAGCTCGTGGATCTCATCGGCCAGCACGAAATAGGGCCGCGGCCCCGAGCCGGTCCTGCCGGTATCGCGCGACACCGGACGGAAGAAAGAGCCCGAGCCGTGGTGCGCGATGTTGAACTCGCGGCCCGCGCCGCCGGAAAACGCCAGACGCTTGGCAAGGGCAGGGGATTGACGCACCATCTTGACCGCGTCGGCAAACAGGATGCCGGCCTGTTCGCGTTTCGCCGCTGCGGCATAGATCTGGGCGCCAGCCTCATTGCAGGCAGTCATGCCGTAAAGGCCGATGCCGCCGGCGACCGGGCTTTTGCCATTGCCCTTGCCCTGTTCGATATAGGCCCGGCGAAAGCGGCGACGTCCGTCCGCACGCTTCCAGCCGAAGACCGAGCCGATGATGAAAGCCTGGCTCGGTTCGAGCCGGAAGGGTTGACCGTCGAACTGACCTTCGGACAGTTTGAGCACCTCCTCGAAAAAGCCAAAGGCGTGGGCTGCGGCCTCCGGGTCGAAGCGGATCCCATCGGTGCGGTTCAGGTCATCGAGATGCCGACGACAGGCGTTGCGGACATGCGGACCGGCGATAAACTCGCCGGCAATGACGGCCCGGGCGTAATCGGTGGTGCGATCAGCTGAAGAAGCGGTCGGCGGGATCTTCGCTTTGCGTCGGCGCTTCGGCTGCGATGCGGGTTCTGGCACTGGGCGTCATCCCGAATTCCGCAGCGTACGCATCCTGTCCGCCCAAAATCACAATATTGGGCGATATCCCCGACGTTCCGCTCCACCGATGATTAACAAATCGCCGATATATCGGCGGCATGAACGACATGCCCCGAGACTTACTGCCGCCTGAGCCGGCCAGCCGCGAGAAGGCGCTTCAGTCCGCGCATATCTTCCGAAGCAAATTGATCGAACGTTGCGCACAGGTCGAACGATGGATTGCCCAGATGATGGCCAGCATTACACCTGCGACATCCGGGAAAAGTCGTCCGGCGCTCGTCCTGCTTGGAAACAGGTTAGATGAAATCCGTGACTTGGCGCGCAAGAGCCCCGAACGATTCAAAAACCCTGGACGGATCATCGAAAAGATGGACCAGTTCCAGCCCTACGCGGAACTCCGCAGTGAACTTGCCCATGCGATGACTGATGCGCTCGTTTTGGAGGACGGAACAGTCCAGATCCAGTTTGATAATGCAGGTCTCGTACATCCCCTGATCGAACGACGGATTATATTGGGCGAAGAAAAAATGCGGGAAATCGCAAACGACTTGGCAAATCTGGTCAACCAGATCAGGCAGCTTGAACTGAAATAATCACCGTTTGATCCACCCGCCGATCAGCCGAAGAAGCGCTCGGCGGGATCCTCGCTTTCCGCCGGCGCTTCGGCTGCAATCCTGGTTCTGGCACTGGGCGTCATCCCGAATTCTGCGGCGTAACGCATCATGTCCGCGGCGGCCTTGTTGGCAGTTCCGACGAGCGGGTTCTGGATGGCGTTGCCGTTGGTGGTTTTGATCATCAGGCCGCCGGTGAGCTGGTCCTTCTCGGCCATTTTGGCGATGGCACGTTCTGCCTGGACCCAGCGGCCGTAAGCCTGGGCGTAGGCAGCAAGGGCGGCGCGATCGACCTCAGACAGGAGCCCGATACGGTGTAGCCAATGGGCGACCCGGTTCCATTCTTCGAGCGCATCGGCGGTGAGATGCGGCGGCGGCGTCGGCAATGCTGTGACGGTGCGGGGTTCCTTGGCGTTAAGCGGCCGCTTGCCGCGGTTGCCCTCGATCAGCTTCAGCTGGGTCGGTTTGGGTTTGGTGCCGGGTTTCACTGGGACGGTCCTTCAACTATGCGTCGTGACCAGCCTGCTCCCACCACCAACACCAAGGTCATGACGATTTTCAATTTTCTGCTGTTTGCCGTTGCGGCCGTCGCGCCCTCTGGGGAAACCTTCACCTGCACGCCGACCCGGGTGTGGGACGGCGACGGGCCGATCTGGTGCGCCGAAGGCCCGCGCATCCGCCTGTCCGGCATCGCAGCGCGCGAGGCAGACGGCAGCTGCCGGCCCGGTCAACCGTGCCCCGACGCATCGGCTGAGCAGGCGCGCGATGCGCTGGTAGGCCTGATCGGCCGCCCGACCGGCGCGTCCCGGGAGGGACATATACTGGTGACCGGTCCGGCACTGCGGTGCCGCTCCGTAGGTGGCGCTGGTGGTTCGCGGACTGCGGCCTGGTGCGTATCCCCGAAATCCGGCGACCTGTCCTGCGCAATGGTCAGGGGTGGCTGGGCGCTGCGATGGGATCGGTACTGGCGGAATCATCGATGCTAACGATAACGCCGATTGCATTAAAGTTCGTCTGGTACCTTCGAGGGTAGCGGCCTGGCCGGTGAAGCCCTGCTAATGTCAGTTCTCACCCAGCAGCGAACTATCGCTGCACCAATCTCCCATCTGCCGTCACCCACATTCCATCGCTCAGGTACGCGTCCTCCCCGGTATAATCGGTAGAAAATTCATTATGGACCGCCTTCATTTCTCGAAGCGCAAGGACCGAGATATCTTCGAAGCCTAATCGATCGAGAACCGTAGTGGCGACATGGACAAGATCTTTGGCGTCATTGAAAACCTCAGTCTCGAGGTACTGCCTACCAGCGTGGTCTTCTTTCAGAACGCTTTCCATATCTAAGTCAGCGAAGACGCTGAGCGTGGAATCCAGAAGACGCTTTTGGTCGTCGAAAGCGCGGTACTCGCCTGTATCCTCAGAAGCGGTAGCAGTCATGAGCCTGCACCTATTTTCGCCGACGATAACGCGAAAGAAAACGAACGATCCGGAGCAGACGCGGTACTCTTCTTGATCCGAGGACAGTTTGTGGGAGGTTTCAATAATGGGCATGATGCATTCCAATTGCTTCATCTGCAGCATACGCCTTTGTATTTCTGGATCAATATCCTTCAACCGTCCTCATCAAAGAATGCAGTGGGCTCCAGGCCGGCGTGGCCGGGATATCGCTGCCACGGCAGAGGAGGCTGGCAGCGGCCGTTCACGTCATTACTGCTACTGTTCGCTGAGTTCGGCGAAGGTCCGCCCGTCTCCATCAAGGGTGACGGCTTGGCCGGTGAAGTCTTGCCAACGCTTGATAGTCACGTCGACATAGGCCGGATTCAGCTCGATCGCGTGAACCGCACGCCCGGTCATCTCGCCGGCGATAATCGTGGTGCCAGACCCCGAGAATGGCTCGTAGATGGCCTGGCCCGCGCTGGAATTATTCTCGATCGGACGCTTCATGCATTCGACGGGCTTCTGGGTGCCGTGCCCGGTCTCGTTCTTCTTGGGCTTGGGAATATGCCAGATGGTGGTCTGCTTCCGGTCGCCGGCCCAATGGCCTTTGGCGCCCTTTTTGACGGCATACCAGCAAGGCTCATGCTCCCAGTGATAGTCGCCGCGGGATAGAACGAGCTGGCCCTTGTCCCAGATGATCTGGGAACGGAGTTGGAAGTCGCAGGCCGCAAGGCTGTCCCCAACGACACCGGCAAACAGGCCAGCGTGCCAGACATAGGCAACGTCACCCGGGAACAAAGCCCAAGCCTCGCGCCAATCTGCCTTGTCGTCGTTCAGCACCTTGCCTTTGGCGGAACCGCTAGCCGCGACGCCGGCCTGCTCGCGCCATGCCGGATCATATTCGACGCCGTAGGGCGGATCGGTGACCATCAAATGTGGGATGACCCCGTCCAGCGCTTTGGCGACGGTGTCGGCATCGGTGCTGTCGCCGCAGACCAGACGATGTTTGCCGAGAATCCACACATCGCCGGGCTTGGCAACCGGGTCGGCTGGCACCTCGGGAATCCCGTCGGGATCGGTCAGACCCTCGGTCTTGTCGGCGGTCAGCGCCGCGAGTTCGTCATCGGAGAAGCCGGTGAGCCCCAGATCGAAATCGAAGGCCTGCAAGTCCGTCAGCTCGAGCGCGAGCAGTGCGGCGTCCCAGCCGGCGTTCAGCGCTAGCTTGTTGTCGGCCAGTACATAGGCCCGCTTCTGGGCCTCGGTCCAACCGGCTGCGACCATGACGGGGATGTCGGCAATGCCCAGTTTGCGCGCAGCAAGCACCCGTCCGTGCCCGGCGATCAGACCGCCATCTTCGTCAACGAGCACCGGCACAGTCCAGCCCCATTCACGGATCGAGGCGGCGATCTGCGCCACCTGGTCCTCGCTGTGGGTGCGGGCATTTCGGGCATAGGGCACCAATGCCGAAACGCTCCTGCGTTCGACCTTATCTGCCGGCCAATTCATCATGTGACCCCCGGTCGTTAACTCGCGGCTGCGTGAAGTTCTGATCCCCGGCGGTTTCCCTACCGAGAGCGACTGAGAGCGAACCGCCCCCCCGGGGTCAGGCGCAGGGCCAACCGTCGGCATTGACCTCGATCCGCCTGCGATATCCAAACTGCTCGGCGGTGCGGACCTGGTGGCAGTCAGCACAAAGACAGCGGATATTATTGTCGTCGTCGCCGCCGCCCTGGGTGAGCGGGACGATGTGATCGGGCACGGTCGCTGCTGTGATGATGCCCTTGGCTTTACAATCGCGGCAGAGTGGTTCGGAACGGAGACGGCGCAGGCGCTGGGCAACCGCGCGGCGTCCACGCAATCGGTCTGTCATATCGCCATCCTTGCGTCAGGAAGCGGCCCGTAACTCGCCCAGGGCCAGCATGATCTTGGTCGCTACGACCTCTTCCGCACTTTGGCGCACCGAGGGATCACGCGACGCCAGATCGGCGCGCACGAGATCGGGAAGCTTTTGCACCACTTCCTCAATGACTTTCCTGAGGTCCTCGTCGGTCATGCCATTCCCATGTTGCAGGGCTGGACATCACGCAACCCGGAAACGAAACAACGCCCGGAAGCTGGGGGGCTCCGGGCGCAGTTCTTAACTCTCTATTTCGGAAGGTCTACGGCATCTGGCAAGATTGGTCAATGGAAAACGACAAATAATATAGTAGATTCAGTTTGTTACTGAACTTGGTAGGGGAGGGGACCCATCACGAACTGTCTCTGCGGTCCCCGAACAAACGCACCAGCGCATCAAGACCGTGGCCAAGGTTGACGATATCAGCCGCAGGCCAGTTCGCTGCGTCCACCTCATGACAAACCACCGCATGCACGAGGGTGCTGGGCTTGCGATCGACGGCGCCAGGCGCATCCGCGTCGGCGGTGCGCAGCATCATCATTGCCGCAGCAGCGCGGCGGCGAACCTTCTCGACCAAGGCCGGGTCATGATCAGGCGCGCTGCCACCGAAAATGCCCTCGTTGATCAGCAAGCCGGTCACGGAGCGGGGCTGGTCCATGGGCAGACCCATGACCGCACGGTTGCGGGCCACGATCTCGCCGTACATCTCGCCTGCCGCATATTGGTCAGCGGCAATCTTGCCAGCAAAGGAGAGGCGGCCCAGGGCGGTGCCCAGTCGCACGTCCCTGGCCTGCTTCGCCGTCACCCCATAATGGCGTTGGCGGGCCTGCAGCACCGTGGCGACTGCGTCGCGCTGGGTTTCGCCAACACTGGCCCGAACCAGCTTGCCGCATGGGTGCCGGCGCCCGGCTTTCCGCTTACGACCGCGCGCCATCGCTCGCACCTCCAGCAGCGGAAGCGTCGATGGCAGTTGTCACCAGTTGTCCCTTGTGCGGGCGCGAGGTGAAAACATCACGCGGGCGAAAAAGAGAGAAGAAGTTCAAAATATACTTCTGCTCGCGTACACAAGGGACAACTGGTGACAACTGGAACGAAAAACTGCCATTTTTTGACGCCACAACCGCCTCCACGCTAATTTTCATCATCCTATTCATCGCCGGCTCCCTTGGCTGACATTGCGATTGCATCCTTGATTGCCGCCTGCGCTTTTGCCCTGCGCGCCTCCTCTTTCGCCGACCGTTCGACGAACCGGGAATGCACAATCGGGTTGACTGCCCAGCGCGGCGTGTTGCTGCGGGCCACAGGTCCGGCCTCGATAAGCCAGCCCATGCTTTCCAGCTTCTCGCACAGCTTCCGGCTGTCATCGCTGGTGAGAGACCTCAGAGCCCGTCCTGCGCGCTGAATGACCCGGCTGTTCACCGTGTCGAGCTTATGCGTGACGATGTGCGCCGCGAGATCCACGAGCGTTTCATGGTCATCTGCAAGGCCGAGCATCCCGCAGTAAAAGGCCACCGCGTTCGGCGCGATATACTCGTGCATAAATTTGGCCACACGCGCTGCGGTGGCGGCTGTGATGACGCTGGGCGCGCATGGGAGCCCCTGCGCCTCGATACAGTGCCACAGGACGCACAGCCGGGCGAATATGCCGTCGTATTTGCCGAAGTGCGACGCCATCTTGGGAGAGATGACCTCGGTCGACATCATTTCGTGATGTTTTTCCTCAAGCTCGCGGCGTATTTCCTGCGCTAAGGGGTCGAAGCGCATAGCCTCCGCGCCATGATCGTGCGGCCGCAGCTGCCACATATCGACAACAAGCTGCTCATAGGCCTCGACCTCACCACTGCGGGGCGCGTCAATGCCGACAGATGCCCGGTGAAGCGGAATTGGCAACAGGCGCTGCACAAGGCCGTCATCGACCGATTCCCCTACCAGGCGACGCAGAGGCTCCGGCTGGATTCCTCCAAGGACGGATATGGATAGGTTCGGGATGAGCGCGGCCCCGCGAGCAACGCGGTTAAGCGCATATTCGCCGCCGTTGAAGGCTTGCAGCCAGAAGGCCCGGTCGCCCGCCGCTCCTTTGGCCGATCCATATTTATCCATGGCGCCGAACCAGCCGGATAGCTCGTCCTGCACCGACAAGATGCCATCAGGCGAGCCTTTCATGACCTCCTGGGCGGCTTCGACCGTCGCATCGCTGATACGCAATCGACGTTGCAAAGGCTTTTGGATGCCCTCGCGCTCGGTCTTTTTCCTCGCCTGATCCTCGTCATAGGCGTCCATTTTCACCATGTATTCGGCGAAAAGCTGGGCGTCCAAACGGTTGAGCGGGCGGGTGGCTGCGGACATGATCGGCGTTTTCTTGGCACTCGGAGGACCGATCAGCGCCACCCATAGACGGGCGCTTTCCTTCCACGAGGGATCGTGCTGTTTCACCTGTACGCAAATGCGATCCGAAATTACGGCGGAGCAGACGGCGAGCGCCGACATGGCAATGCCGCCGGGATCCACACCCATGAGTTCCGCCTGGGATTCCGCATATTTTTCGATGACGTCAGGGAGCAGTCCGCGCGGCAGAACGGCGGGATCATAACGCGCCCATAAATCTACCGGGTCGGGATAATCCGCTTCGTCGATTACGGCTTCTGGTTGGTCGAAAACCTCGCCACCCACCGCGTTCATCGAATCGATATCTTCGGCGCATATGCCCGGATCGTCAGGGTGCATCGCCGGCGGCGCGCTATATGGCTGCGGCTGAGCGGCGCGGCGCTCCTGATAGAGCGTGCGGAAAGCCGACTTATGATCGCCGCTATGCTCGAAATGGACGAAAAGGTCATAGGCGTCGCCGAAGCACCCCGCCTGGCATTTCTGACCAAGGCCGGACGCCACGTCGCTGGCCGACAGGCTGATCCAGGAATCCTCGACGATACGGGTCGCGTAGCTATCGCTCTGCTGGTGCGGCGAGCGCCAATCCGCCGGATTGCGCGGGCTTTGCTTATATCCGTAGAGTTCGAGCAGGTTCGCAACCGGAGTGCCGCGGTTGAACTCCTCCATGATCGGCGCGTCGTCATTGCGCGGACGATTGGCACGGCGCCGGGCTGCCTCCTCGCGCATCTGCTTGCGCTCTGCCTCATCGTCCTCGCGCTTGCGGGCGATCGCGGCCATGCCGGATGCGAGCGGGCCGTCTGTGGTCAGGCCTGGGGCATTGGTGCCGGTGGTCGCGCGTTTATAGAACAGCGGCGCCCCGTCATCGTCGCGGAGCAATTCGCCGGTTTTGGCATGGTGATCGGGGACGTTGGGTAGATAGACGGGCTGGCCGGCGCGATCGAGCGCGCGGTCCATATCGATGCCGCCATATTCCATGAAATTGAAAAAGGCGTGCTGCGCGTCGTGCCAATCATCAAAACCTATCGGCTGGGCAAGCGGGATGACAATGCGCCACCTTTTGTCATCGGCGCGGGCGTGGGCGGTCGAGAAGATCAGCCAGGCCGCGTCCCTGGCAAACCCGCGCACCATGGACTCGATGCGGTGCAGCGGGTGGTCACCATGGTCAACGTCGCCGCACAGAGCCACGAAGACCCCGTCAGACCGCTGGGTGGCGTGGCTGCGGGCGTCGTGGGCGCTGTAGCTGCTGGGGATGAATGCGAGCCCGTCCAGCTTGTCCGCATTGCCCGGTTCGAGCGCGAACAGGCTGGCGAGGGTCCGCGTGTCATATTCGCCGCCGGTTGTTATGCGCGTATCGTGCTGGCCGTTGAAGGTGACGACCTGGCGCGCGTTCCACGACGGCGCGAGCTTGTGAATGTTATCGGCCTCGGTCGCCATTATATGGACTCCCGATCACCCCGGCGCTGCAACTCCGCCGAAATGATCGGGAGAGTCATCAGCTGGCGCTCCTCTTCAGCGCCGATTTCACAGCAGGGTCGACGCCAGTCGCACCGGCCTCGCGGGCCATCTGGTACAAGCGCCTCAGTGCCGAGGCGCGACGGTAGGCCGCGGAGTATTCCTGATCGGCAGCGACGATCGCGAACGCGACATCATCGATGGTCGCGTCCACGAGGGGGAGCAGATCTTCGCTTTCGCATGCCGGATGCTGCGGAAACGTGATGGTATCGGGCAGGCCTTCGAGGGCGTAATGCGCCTTGCGCAGGCGCGCGACAGGGTTCGAGAACAACATGGGAGGACCTTTCATTTGGGGAGATCGCTGGCCTGGGAATCGGCCTCAGGCTCGCTGGAATAGACGGCCAATAGCGGGGTGCCGTCGGCGTGGGTGCCGGCCTCTTCGATGTGGTACCGGCGCTGAGCCTCGAAGATTTCCGGCAACTCCCAGCGACGGTAGAGGCCGGGGATCCGCTTCAGAGACTCAATCGGGATGGCAGTCGTATCGGTCATAAACTGGGGTTTCCTGTTTGTGAAAAGACGCTCGGTGCGTCCGAAGTTGAAAAGCCAACGGCGCGCACCGAGCGGGACAAAGGGTCAGGAATTTTCGTCGACATGATCGCGCAGGCGCTTCAACGCGCGCTGGAAGCGCTTGCGGGCTGCAGGTTCGGACAGGCCCAGATTCTTGCCGGCTTCGCCCTGCGTGTACCCGTCAACGACGACGCGGATGACGAGATCGGCGTCGGCGCCGATCAGACCGGTCAATTTGGCCAGCAGGGTTTCGGGAAGGGCATCAGCATCAACAGCATGGGTTGTCCCACCATGGATATCGGGATCGAACACGTCCTGCTGCCGTTGCAGGAGACTTTCCCGCTGATGTGCCCGGCGCACGTCGCGTTCAACATTCTGGAGGATGGTGGCCGCGATCCAGTTGACCTTCGTGAGATCAAGGTTCCGGACCCCGGTCGTTGCGCGGGCGAGGATTTCGGAGGCGAGCTCGTCCACATGGCCGAGACGTCGGGCTCGCGATCGACGGAATACACCATCGAGGCCGGGCCACAGCGCCAGCAGCATGAGCGTGAGCGCACAGTCACCGGCACGGTTGTCTGATTTCGCACTCCGGATCAGCGTGCTGAGCACGATGTTCTTCTTGTCCGAAGGAGCATCGCCACGGTGCAGGTGGTCCAGCAAAGCCGCCGGGTCCGCAAAACGGGTCAATTCCGGGTGTCTGGACCGCACCGTGGTGAAGCCGCGCTGGAAATTGAGGGTGGAAGATGAATGCATGAGATTCCCGTGGAAATCGTGCCATGTGAAGGACATTGGACGCCTGCCTTGCGGCCGGGCGTCCAGCGCCTCCTTCCGGCCAGGTCAGGGCGTCGAGCGCCTCTGCGTTTTTGGGATTTGGGTGGAGTTTGCGCGTCTCAGCGCAGCGCGGGGTTGGTCAGCGTATTCAGCGATCCGCAACCGCGGCAGGTGGCCACCACGGGAAAGCCCACGAGATATTCGTGCCCCCGCGCAAAGCGCAGGTGCATCTGGCCGTCACGGCAGACGCCGAGCAGCTTGGCGCAACTGCTGCAGCGCCATTCGCGGTCATTGGAGGGGGTATTTACGCCGGCGCTGTGGCTCTGATTGGCCACGCGGCGAGAGAGGTAGGGAGTCGTCATCGGGGTGCTCCTCGTTTCAGGGAGCACACCTGTTGTTAGGTCGTATCGGAGATGGTCAGCCCCCCCAAAGGGAGATCAAACGGAGATGGGCTCTCCGCAAAGCGCCCAATAAGCACGCTGCGGCGAATACAGATAGCGGCCGTTGATCTCACCCCACTCATCGCCAAACAACTGCGGAAGCTGGGAAAAACCGGCGTACTCCTTCAGCGCGGCAAGCTTCACGCCGGGCTCTCGGTCGTGGTGGGCGATGTAGAGGCGTTCGAATAATTTTACTTTTTTCGCGCCTGTGACAATGCGGGGATCCTGCCCCGGGACAGTAATTTGTGCCGCATCATCGCCCTGCTTCCGCAAGTGCACTGCGGTGCCACGCGCAGCCGGATCAATCGCTGCTTCATACGCCGAACGCACAGCCTCTGGATCGATCAATCCCGTCTCTTTGTCGATGTGATCCTTCAGGCTCAGGACGACGTTGCAACCGATGTAGGGGAACCGGATTTCCTGCGGCACGAAGACAACACCACGAATACGGTTGCCTTCGCCGCGGATCAGGCGGTCAGCCCCTTCGAGCAGCTTGTCATCGGACAGAGCCCGCGCGAGATAGATTGAAGCGCTGGCCAGCCCGATCTGTGCCGACCCGATCTGATGAACGTGGTTAGCCACCTCACGCACACGGCCTTTCAACCCCATTGGCTTGAGTACATCACGAAGGGCGTCTCGCAGATAATCGAATCTGATCTCGTATTGCGTGATGTCCTCGACCGGGATACGCGGCCCAGCCCCCCCTTCAATAAGAGTCAACGTCGCTGCGTCGCCGGTGCTATTTCCCTCCACATCACGGACGACGTCTCCGAGCTCGTCGTCATCGAACAGAACGACATTTGACCATCCCTTTCGGGTCAGGAACCCCGCGCCGGTCAGCTCGGCTGCGCCGATGCCTAGCTCGTCAAGCGTCTGACCCGATGCCTTCTCATCCGTGAAATCGTAAAGCGCGAGTAGCTGCGGGAGCTTCTCTTTGCGCTGGGGCTTTGACAGGTCGCCGATCCGTTCCAGTACGCCCCAGGCTTCCAGAAGATCGTAGCCCAACTCACGTTTAGCCGGATCGCGCTCGCTCTGTATGTTGGACTTGTTGCGGCCGAAGACATCGAACTGCAGCGTTCCTTTTCGTCCGCGTCCATCGATATATTCGATGTGAAAGCGCACCTTGGTTACGTAGCCGCCGCCGGAACTCGGAATGATCGCTCCGAAAACGGCGCGCGCGATCGCGTCGATGTCGTCCTCAGGCGTAACGCTGAGACTGACCTTTCGCGACCAGCCACCCAGTGCCACCTGGACTTCCGTGATATTCGCTCGGCGGACACGGTGTGCCTCTTCATCCGGTATAGGGAGCTTAAGCGAACTTTTGAAGCGGGAAAGATTGTATGTCTTCTGTGTCAGCGGTTTGTTGGAAACGTCGTGCTTCAGAGTGTCGGCCGCGAAGATGTTCGCGACCAGCTTGCGCTCAACCATATCGCGAGAGCAGACCTCGATGCGTCTGCGTGTCTGCGAATAGACGAGAAGCATTTCGTCCGGCGGTCGGAAGTAAAGTATCTCGGTGGATTTGTCCGGCCGCACGGTCTTCTGGCTGGCATAGGCGCCAAAGAAGGTGACCGCCACAAGCACGTCCTGACTCTCGCCGTTCTCTGCAGGCAGGTCGATTGCCTCGACCTTGCACCCGTCTTCGTGCTGCAGTCGATCCGCAATTTCGGCCGAAAGTGCTTCGTGATTAACCCCCTGGGCTACCAAAGGGATGGACGCGTCCAGCGACCAGGCTTCGTAGATCTTTCCGTGATCGCGATATACCCGCACCTGCATCGCGCGTTCAGCAGCTTCGAACAGAGGGTAGGTCTCGAGGTATGCCCAGAGGCTCCTCGCGATGGCATCTCGTTGCGCGTTCAGGCCTTGACTCGCGGCAAACCGCAGATCTTCGCCGAGCCGTCGTAGCATCGTTTCCGGCGTCTTGTCAGTCATCAACATGACACGCCGCGCTTCAATTTCTATTAGGTTTGTCCGGTCAGCTTTCAGGATTTTGATGGCTGCCGCTATGGCATCGCGACGTGCTTGCTCATCGGCGTCAACAGGAACTTCCGTCATCGCCTCTTCGAGAAACACCGAAAACTGAGAGTGTGAAAGGAATCCGCTAATCAGCTCGATTGGGGATTCGACAAACAAGCGCGAAAGCTCTGGCGCGCTGCGAAACAATGACCGTGCCACCCCGAACCCCTACCTGCTGCACTCTCAATATCTTCGTGCATGATTATCTGCCGATTTAATCGAGCAAAAACAAGGTTCAAATATAATGGAAGGAGTGGAACGGCGGCGAGGGCGTTCATTTCCGGCGTGATGTCCCAATCCTGCACGGCATCTGGCTTTTCCTGAGTGAAGTTCATTCTGCCGGAGACCTCCGTATGAAACACCCGAAGCCGACGCCATCTTCAAACATGACGCCCGACGCCCGGCTCGCCGAGTTGGGTCGCATCCTTTCCGCTGGCGTGCTCCGTCTGCGCGACAAGTCCAGTTCGATATCTGCTGACAGCGGAGATAGTTCACTCGCTATCCTGCCCACCAGGAGCGTCAGTCGTCCCCGGGCACGAGCCCGGATAGGAGAACGATGATGCAGAAACAGGACAATGCGCAGGTGCTGGCCAGACTGGCCGCGCTGAAGGCTATGACGGTCGGCGAACTGAAGGCGGAGTGGCAGACCCTGATGGGATCGGCGGCACCCAACAACAGCCGGTCGTTCCTGGAACAGCGGCTGGCCTACCGGATCCAGGAGCTGACCTGGGGCGGCCCGTCCAAGCCGGTCAGGCAGCTGCTGGACGCGCTGGCCGATGAGGTCGAGGGCAAGAAGGTACGCAAATCGGTCATCACCGACCCGCGCAACCCAGTCATCGGCACCCGGCTGGTCCGTGAGTGGGATGGCGCCGAGCACGTCATCACCGTGCTGAAGGACGGGTTCGACTGGCAGGGCCGCCGCTACAAGTCGCTGTCGGCCGTTGCCCGTGACATTACCGGCACGCAGTGGAATGGCTACCGCTTCTTTGGCCTGCGTGAAAACAAGAGGGCCGCGGCATGACTGAGATGACACCCCGGCGCCGGCTGCGTTGCGCCATCTACACCCGCAAGTCGAGCGAGGAAGGGTTGGACATGGAGTTCAACAGCCTCGATGCACAGCGCGAATCCTGTGAAGCCTATGTCGCCAGCCAGCGCGCCGAAGGCTGGGTCGGAATGCGCGAACGTTATGATGATGGCGGGTTCTCGGGCGGTACGCTCGATCGCCCGGGGCTTAAAACCCTGATCGAGGATATCGAGGCTGGGCTGGTCGACGTCATTGTCGTCTACAAGATTGACCGGCTGTCGCGATCCCTCATGGACTTTGCCAAGCTGGTCGAGGTGTTCGACCGGCACGGGGTCACGTTCGTGTCGGTGACGCAGGCGTTCAATACCACCACGTCGATGGGCCGCCTGACGCTCAATATCCTGCTGTCATTCGCCCAGTTCGAACGCGAGGTCACCGGCGAACGGATCCGCGACAAGTTCGCTGCCAGCCGCGCAAAAGGCATGTGGATGGGCGGGTTCGTGCCGATGGGTTACGATGTCGTTGACCGCAAACTGGTCATCAACGAGGCCGAAGCGGCTACGGTGCGCCACATGTTCCAGCGGTTTGTCGAACTGGGCTCGGCCACAACGCTGACCCGCGAACTGGTGGCGAACCGCACCCTTAACAAGCGTGGGCGCCCGATCGACAAGGGGTTCCTCTACAAGCTTTTCCGCAACAGGGTTTATATCGGCGAGGCCGTCCACAAGGGCACCAGCTACCCCGGCGAGCATCAGGCCATCATCACGCCGGAACTCTGGGATCAGGTGCTTTCCATCCTGCAGGTGAGCCCCCGGCAACGGGCGGCCAACACCCGTGCGCAGACCCCGGCGCTCTTGAAGGGGCTGATATTCACCACCACCGGCATCGCCATGACACCGACCGCTACCAAGAAGGGCGGCCGGCATTATCGCTACTATACTTCGATGGACGCCATCCGGAACCGGGCTGCCGAAGGCACCGACGGGTTCGTCCGGCTCAACGCGGGGATGGTGGAAACGGCCGTAGTCCAGCACATTCGGTCGCTGCTGCGCACGCCAGAGATCGTCACGCGGGCGGTTGAAGGTGCGCGCCGGACTGACCCGACCGTCAACGAGACTGAAGTCGTCACTGCGCTGTCGGACTTCGATGGGCTGTGGGAATCGCTGTTCCCGGCCGAACAGGCCCGCATCGCCCGGCTGCTGATAGAGCGGGTCACGGTCAGCAGCGACGGCCTCGCGGTCGATCTGCGCACCGAGGGTCTCGGATCGATCATCCGCGAAATGGTCACCCCGAAACAGGAGTTGGCAGCATGAGCGCCCCCACCACCATGCGGGTTTTCATCCCGCTCACCATCCGCAAGCGCAACGGACGGCCGAAGATCGTGCCTCCCGCCGACATGGCACCGGATATCGGCGGGGTGGATCCGCATGTGCTGAAGGCGATCGCCAAGGCGTGGAGCTGGCGGCGGAAGCTGGAGAGTGGGGAAGCGGCGACGATACAGGATATCGCGCAAGCCGAGGGCATTTCGGATCGTTATGTCGGGCGCATGCTGCGACTGGCCTATCTTGCCCCGGCCGTGCTGGAAAAGCTCCTGATCCAGCGCATGGCCCCGACCGTGTCGATCAAGGACATGACGGCCGCTGCCGAACTGCCGTGGGCGGAGCAGGAGGCGGTGGTATATGGTCAGGGATAAAGGTCCGCTTCGCCGCTCGATGTGGTCAAACAGGCGGCTCTCGATAGATCCCGAAAGCCGCCAATTTCAGGTTAGTTTCGAGCGTCGCCGATGATTCCAGGAGGTGAAAGCAGCGGGAAGCCGCGCGAGCACATCAAGGCCGGTGTATGGGATCGACCATCGCGCCGGCCGGGCCGACGCGCCGCGCTTTCTAGCTTTCAGTGAAGTCACGATGAATCGTCTTATCGACCGTTCATTTAGCGTACACCGATCGGCAAACGAGAATGTCATCAACAACGCTCCTTCAATCTGTTATCGGTTGGCTGCTTCGTTGAAACTGCAAGAGGATCTGCCGTGGGAGAATATCGCAAGTTATGGTGGACGCTGATCGCGGTCCTCGCCGTCACATTCAGCATATTGGGTTTCTACGGCACCGAATTCTATCGGAAGCCGCCGCCGATTCCGGCGCAGGTCGTATCGGCCAGCGGTACGGTACTGATGACCCGCGGCGATATCCTCGACGGACAGACAGCCTGGCAAAGCACCGGCGGAATGCAACTCGGGTCAATCTGGGGGCATGGCGCCTATCAGGCGCCCGACTGGTCCGCCGACTGGCTGCATCGCGAACTGACCACCTGGCTCGATCTCACTGCGCAGGAGACCGCTGGCAAGCCGTTCGATGCCCTCCAGCCGGGCGAGCAGGCCAAGCTCACCTATTGGCTGGAGCAGGAATATCGCCGCAACACGTACGACCTCGACACCGGCACCTTGACCGTTTCCGACCGGCGCGCTCGGGCGATGGCTGCAGTTGCCGACCACTATCAGCGACTTTACGGCAATGATCCGGCGCTGACCCAGCAGCGCGACAATTACGCCATGAAGGACAACACCCTGCCCGATCCGGCGCGGCGGGAGAACCTGACTGATTTCTTCTTCTGGACCGCCTGGGCGACCGCCACCGAGCGGCCGGGAACGAATGCAACCTATACCAACAACTGGCCGCCCGAGCCGCTGATCAGCAATCACCCGACACCCGAAAACATCATGTGGTCGCTGGCATGCGTCATGATTTTGATCGCTGGCGTCGGCGCGCTGGTCTGGGGCTGGGCATTCCTGCGCAGCCACGAGCCCGAACCCCAAGCGCCGGAAAACGATCCGGTCCTCGCCATCGGGCTGACCCCGTCGCAAAAGGCGGTCGGGAAATACCTCTTCGTCGTGATGGCGCTATTCGTCTTCCAGGTGTTCCTCGGCGGGTTGACCGCGCACTACACCATCGAGGGGCAGGGATTTTACGGCCTCGACCTGTCATGGCTCCCTTACTCCCTCAGCCGTACCTGGCATGTCCAGAGCGCGATATTGTGGATCGCCACCGCCTTTCTGGCGGCGGGACTATTCCTCGCGCCCATCATCAACGGCGGCAAGGATCCGAAATATCAGGCGCTTGGCGTCCATATCCTGTTCGCGGCGCTGCTGATCGTCGTCGTGGGATCGTTTGCCGGCAATTATTTTGCCATCGCCCAGATCATGCCGCCCGAGTGGAACTTCTGGCTTGGCCATCAGGGCTATGAATATCTCGACCTCGGCCGACTGTGGCAGATCGCCTTGTTCATCGGCATCCTGTTCTGGCTCGGCCTGATGCTGCGGGCGATGATCCCGGCCCTGCGCGGCGACGGGGACAAGAACCTCATCGCCCTGCTGTGCGTCTCGGTTGTTGCCATCGGGCTGTTCTACGGCTCCGGCCTGTTTTACGGCGAACGCACCCACATCACCATCATGGAATATTGGCGTTGGTGGGTGGTGCATTTGTGGGTGGAAGGCATCTTCGAAGTCTTTGCAACCACCGCCTTGGCGTTCATCTTCTCCTCCATGGGGCTGGTGTCGCGCCGCATTGCTACGGCGGCGGCTTTGGCCTCAGCGTCGCTGTTCATGGTCGGCGGCGTGCCCGGCACCTTCCACCACCTGTATTTCTCCGGCACCACGACGCCGGTGATGGCGGTCGGCGCGGCGTTCAGCGCGCTCGAAGTCGTGCCGCTGATCGTGCTCGGCTATGAGGCGTGGGAGCATTGGAGCTACAAGGACCGCGCACCCTGGATGGAGCGGGTGAAATGGCCGTTGATGTGCTTTGTCGCGGTCGCCTTCTGGAACATGCTGGGCGCCGGCGTCTTCGGCTTCATGATCAACACGCCGGTCGCGCTGTTCTATCTGCAGGGCCTCAACACCACCGCCGTCCATGCGCATGCCGCGCTGTTCGGCGTCTATGGTTTCCTGTCGCTGGGCTTCGTGCTGCTGATCCTGCGCTATCTGCGCTCGGAGATATTGTTCAACGAAAATTTGATGAAAACCGGTTTCTGGGCGCTGAACGCCGGTCTGGTGCTGATGATCTTCACCAGCCTGCTACCGGTCGGACTGTTCCAGTTCCAGGCCAGCACCAGCGTTGGCATGTGGTACGCGCGCAGCGACACCTTCCTGCAGCAGCCGTTCCTCGAAACCCTGCGCTGGATCAGGACCTTCGGCGATGTCGTGTTCATCATGGGTGCCGTGGCGATCGCATGGCAGGTGGTGATTCTGGGCCTGTGGCGAAAGGGTGCTCGCGCATGACGGGGGCCGCCACCGAACGGGATCGCAGCGCTGAAACACCGATATGGCTCCAGGGCAGCTTCCGGCTGCTTTTCACCGGCGCGGCGCTCTGGGCGCTGGTCGTCGTCGCGCTGTGGGTCGGTGCGCTGGATGGAGCGTGGTCGCTGCCGACCGTGATGGAGCCGCTTGCCTGGCACCAGCATGAGATGCTGTTCGGCTATCTCGGCGCGGTCATCGCCGGGTTCCTGAGCGCGGCCATCCCCAACTGGACGGGGCGGCCGGTGGTGACCGGCTGGCCGGTGGCGGCCTTTGTCGGCCTGTGGGTCGCTGCCCGGCTGGCGGTGCTGTTTTCCGCCTATGTGCCGCCGCTCGTCGGCGCCGTGCTCGACGTCGGCTTCCTGCTTGCGCTGTTCAGCTATGCAGCGCGGCAGATATGCGCCGCGCGCAACCGCAACAAGCCGATCCTGATCGTCCTGCTCCTGTTCGCCGCAGCCTGCGGGCTGGATCATGCTGCGGCGATGGGACTCACCGCCGACCCGGCGATCGGCATGCGGGCCGGCTTCGCGCTGATCCTCATGCTGATCGCGATCATCGGTGGGCGGATCATCCCGGCCTTCACCCGCAACTGGCTGGTCCGGCGCGGCCTGACGGACGGGTTGCCGATCATGGCCAACCGGTTCGACCATGCGGTGCTCGCAATCACGGCGATAGCCCTGGCAGGCTGGGTGTTCTCACCGGCGGCGCATCTGGTGGCGTGGCTGCTGCTTGGCGCCGGCGCGTTGCACGCCGCGCGGCTGACCCGCTGGGCCGGGCTGCGTGCGGTGGCCGACCCTTTGGTGTTCGTGCTGCATGTCGCCTACGCTTGGCTGCCGGCGGGGTTGCTGCTGCTTGGCGCGGCCACTCTGTGGCCGATCGTGCCCGTATCGAGCGCGATGCACGCGCTGGGCGCCGGCGCGATGGCGGCGATGACACTGGCGGTCATGACGCGGGCGACGCGCGGCCATACCAGCCGGCCACTGGAAGCTGACGGCGCGACGGTCGCGATCTATGTGCTGGTCAATCTGGGCGCACTGCTGCGGGTCGCCGCTCCGCTGCTGCCGTTCGACTATATGCTGAGCATCCGTCTGGCCGGCGGTCTGTGGGGCGGCGCTTTCCTGCTGTTTTTATTCATTTACGGCCGTATGGCGTTGGAACGGCTCGTCAAATCCTGATCACCGCGCCGGCGGCGTGTCGAACAATATCGTGAGCAGCAACCGTGCATCCTCGACGCACTGAACAGAATGATGATCGCCGCGCTCCAGATAGACCCAGTCCCCGGCGCCGAGTTCAATGTCCGATGGACCCAGTGTGACGCGGCCTTCCAGACAATGCAGCGTCAGATAACCGGACACATGGTGTGGCGGTATGGTTGATCCCGCGGGAACGACGAGGTGAATTGCCTCGAACCGATCCGTTTTGACCAGCGCGGCGGTCCTGGTGGCGCCCCCCTCGGCAGCTGACGCCTCCAGATGGATCACTTCGCCGGGCTTTACATGCTGGAGTGCCATCTCAACTTCCTTCGATATTTGGTACCGAAGGCCTATCAGCTGTCAAAATTTCTGGCGACCAAAATACGGTGGGGATTAGCGGACCGGATCGCTGCACCTTAGCGTCTCGAGCCGTCTCCCAGTTCGCACGCGTCTCTGCTTTCTGGCCAATCGCGTAAAAGAAAACAGGTCATTCGACTGCGCTCAGGCGCTGACAGTCACAGGCCCATACGCGCCGCTTCGCTGCAAACCGCCCTCCTCGGGTCTCCGGATGCAGGCGGGTGCCGAGCTCTCGCAGAAAATACCCGATGGGGCCACGTCGTTCAACCTAACGTAAATTAACGATATTTCTCGGCCGAACCCTTTTCGATGAGGTTCGGGTGAAAAGAGACAAAGGCCATTTAGAGACTGATTTTTGCGCTTCCGGCAGCCTCCGAGGTTCGGACGGCATAGCCAAAATGGCGCGGAAGCTGGAGGTTCTTTGGCCCCAAAAAGACCCATCTCATTGGTTCGCATTGAGATGTTCGCAGTCGACGCGATTATCGAACCTGACACTGTGTCAAGGTCAGCGGCTATTGACTCTGACATGGTGTCAAGCACCAGATTGCAGGCGATTGAAGGAGACGGTTGATGGCCGAGTCGAACCATAGCGCGCATTCCGGGGGCCATAGCTGTTGTGGTGGGGGCCACGGCAAGGCAGATTCCACGGTCCCCGTTGTCGATCCGGTTTGCGGCATGACCGTCGCTCCGCACAAAACAACGCACCATGCGGCCCATGCCGGTCATGAATATCATTTTTGCAGCGCTGGCTGCCGCGAAAAATTCATCGCGGATCCGGAGCGTTATCTGAATAAATCCACCGAACAGGTCGTGGACGCTCCGCCGGGATCGATCTGGACCTGCCCGATGCACCCCGAGATCCGGCAGGACCATCCCGGCGCTTGCCCCATCTGTGGCATGGCGCTCGAGCCGGAACTGGTTAGTGCGGACACTGGACCCTCTGCCGAACTGATCGACATGTCGCGCCGCTTCTGGATCGCGCTGGCGCTGGCTCTTCCCGTGTTTATCCTTGAAATGGGCAGCCATCTGTCTCCGGCGCTGCATCATCTCGTCCCCGTGAAGCTGTCGACCTGGATCCAGTTTGCTCTGGCGACGCCGGTTGTGCTCTGGGCGGGCTGGCCCTTCTTCGAGCGCGGCTGGGCCTCGCTGAAGACGCGCAACCTCAACATGTTCACGCTGATCGCGATGGGGACCGGCGTCGCATGGGGCTATAGCGTCGTCGCGACACTGGCGCCTGATGTGTTTCCGGCAGCCTTCCGGGCGGCCGACGGGTCGGTCGCTGTCTATTTCGAAGCGGCCGCTGTGATCACCGTGCTGGTGCTGCTCGGGCAGGTTCTCGAACTGCGGGCGCGCGAGCGGACCTCCGGGGCGATCAAGGCGCTGCTCAACCTGGCGCCGAAAACCGCGCGGCGTATCGCCGGGGACGGCAGCGAAGAGGAAATCTCGCTCGACCTGGTGGCGGTGGGGGACCGGCTGCGGGTGCGACCGGGCGAAAAGGTGCCAGTCGATGGCGTGGTCGAGGAAGGGCGCTCGGCGCTCGATGAATCGATGGTGACGGGCGAATCCATGCCGGTAACGAAAACGGTCGCCGACACGGTGATCGGCGGGACGATGAACCAGAGCGGCGCGCTGGTGATCCGCGCCGACAAGATCGGGCGGGACACCATGCTGGCGCGCATTGTCCAGATGGTCGCCGACGCGCAGCGCTCCCGCGCCCCGATCCAGCGTATGGCCGATCAGGTCGCCGGCTGGTTCGTGCCAGCGGTGCTGGCGGTCGCGGTCGTCGCTTTCGCCGCCTGGAGCATCTGGGGGCCGGAACCGCGCATGGCGCATGGGCTGGTCGCGGCGGTGGCGGTGCTGATCATCGCCTGCCCCTGCGCGCTGGGGTTGGCGACGCCGATGTCGATCATGGTCGGCGTTGGTCGCGGCGCGGGGCTTGGTGTCCTGATCAAGAACGCCGAAGCGCTGGAGCATATGGAGAAGGTCGACACGCTGGTCGTCGACAAGACCGGGACATTGACCGAGGGGAAACCCGCCGTCACCCGGATCATCGCGGCGGATGGTTTCGAGGAACGCGAACTGCTGCGGATCGCTGCCGGTGTCGAACGTGCGTCGGAACATCCCCTGGCGCTGGCGATCGTCAATGCGGCGCTGGATCGGAACATCGACATTCCATCTGTCAGCGGCTTTGATTCGCCGACTGGCAAGGGCGCACTGGGTATGGTCGAAGGCAAGCGGGTGACGCTTGGCAATGCCCGTTTCCTGAGTGAATCGGGGATCGACACCTCGTCCCTCGCGGCGCAGGCCGACCAGCTTCGTGCCGATGGCGCGACTGCGATTTTCATGGGGCTGGACAGTCGGGCCGCGGGCGTGTTCGCCATTGCCGATCCGATCAAGCCGACCACGGCCGAAGCATTGGCCGCTTTGCGCGCCGATGGCATCAAGGTGGTGATGCTGACCGGCGATAATCGCACGACTGCCGAAGCCGTCGCGCGTCAGCTCGGTATCGATGCTGTCGAGGCCGATGTGCTGCCCGATCAGAAAGCGGCTGTTGTTGTGCGGCTGAAACAGGAAGGACGGATCGTCGCAATGGCGGGCGACGGGGTCAATGATGCACCGGCGCTGGCGTCAGCCGATGTCGGCATCGCGATGGGACATGGCACCGACGTCGCCATGGAAAGTGCGGGCGTAACCCTGTTGAAGGGTGATCTCATCGGGATCGTCCGCGCCCGCCAGCTCAGCCAGGCGACGATGGCCAATATTCGGCAGAATCTGTTCTTCGCCTTCATCTATAATGCCGCTGGCGTGCCGATCGCGGCGGGGCTGCTCTATCCGTTCTTCGGCATCCTGCTCTCGCCGATGATCGCGGCGGCAGCGATGGCGCTGTCCTCGGTCAGCGTCGTCACCAATGCGCTGCGGCTCAATCGGGTGCGGCTGTGAACATCGGCGCGGCCTCGAACGCCAGCGGTGTCTCGCAGCGGATGATCCGCCATTACGAAAAGATCGAGCTGATCCCCGCGCCCCTGCGCCGGGACAGCGGCTATCGCGATTATGCCGATGCCGATGTCCATCGCCTCCAGTTTATCGCCAATGCCCGCGATCTCGGCTTCCCGATCGAGGATATCCGCGATTTGCTTGGCCTGTGGAGCAACAGCCAGCGCGCCAGCGCCGAGGTGAAAGCCCTCGTCATGGCCCGTGCCGAAGAACTGGGTCGCAAGGCAGAGGCCCTTCAGGCGCTACGCCACACGCTGCTGGAACTGGCCGAACGCTGCCACGGCGACGACCGCCCAGACTGTCCAATCATTGAGCGCATGTCTAACCACGCCAACAGCACAGCAAGAAACCGGTAGGGCAAAGCATTTTGCATCCCAGGCCCGGACCAAGCAGGCGCCCTTCAAACAATCTTGCTGTTGGCCGACCCCTCTCGAGCCTCCGGCTATTCTGGAACACCCACCTCGGGTTTTCTGTCGACACGCGCCAGCCGAGATTGGTGCTCAAAGGTACGGCTGCCGTTGATCGGAAAAACCCCGGAAATCCGTCATTTTCTGAACCCGAACCTTTTCCAACGGGGTTCGGGTGAAAAGAGACGAAAGCCGATCGGAGACTGATTTTGGCGCTTCCGTCAGTCTCCGAGGTTCGGATGGCAATGCCAGAACGGCGCGGAAGCTGGGGGTTTTCGACCCCCGAAAGACGCATCTCATTGATTCGCATTGAGATGTTGGCGGAGCGGGTGGGATTCGAACCCACGATACGCTTTTGACGTATACTCACTTTCCAGGCGAGCGCCTTCGACCACTCGGCCACCGCTCCGCATGCACTGGAAGAGGCGCCCTAATCGCTTGGCGGGGCTTTCGCAAGTCGCATGAACATGGCAGATCAAGGACATGAGACATCTGCTTCTTGCGGCCGTCGCCGCAGCATCGCTCGCCCTTCCGGTTCAGGCGCAGGAGCCCGCACCGGTCCCGTCACCGGGCGAGATTGCGGCTGCCGCGAAGGCTGACGAATGGATCGCCATCGCACCGTCGGACCTGCTGGTGATGGAGCTGGCTCCCGATGCGAAGGGCAAGGCACGCCGCGTCGTCATCCAGCTGATGCCCGCGCCGTTCAGCCAGGGCTGGATCGGCAATATTCGCAAGCTGGCTGCCGCGCATTGGTGGGACGGGACGAGCGTCAACCGGGTGCAGGACAATTATGTCGCGCAGTGGGGTGATGCGACGGAGAAGAAGCCGCTGCCAAAGGGGTTGGCGGTCGTGCCAGAGAGCGAATATATGTGGCCCTATCGTCCCGCCATGTTCACGAAAATCTGGACCTATGGCGCGCCGCAGGACGCGGTCATGCCAATATATCCGAGTCCTCCGGCCACTTCGCCCGTGACCAATTATACCGATCCCTACGCCCGGGCATTTGGTTTCTTCGGAGGCTTCCCTTTTGCGGCAACGATCAAGCAGAGCCGTGAGGGTGGAAATTACAAGCGTGAGCCGGAGAGTGTCTGGCCAATCCACTGCTATGGCGCGGTGGGCGTAGGGCGAAACATGTCGCCCGACACCGGAAGCGGCGCCGAACTTTACGTGGTAATCGGCCATGCGCCCCGCCATCTCGACCAGAATATTGCGGTCGTTGGCCGGGTGCTCGGCGGGATTGAGTATCTGTCGAGCCTGCCGCGGGGGACCGGTGCGCTCGGCTTCTACGAAGAAGCGGCCGAGCGTGTGCCTGTCAAGGCAATCAGACTGGCGATCGATCTGCCTGCGGACGAGCGGCCAAAGTTCGAATATCTGTCGACCGAAAGCGCCAGCTTCCTGCGCTATGCCGACGCACGAGCCAATCGACGCGACCCCTTCTTCATCAAGCCTGCAGCTGGGGCGGATATTTGCAACATTCCCGTTCCCGTGCGCGCCGTGACGGCGAAGTAGCCGAATGGACGATTTCACCGTCACGACCCCGCTGTGGCGCTGGCAATCCGCCACCGCGCCTGCCGCCTGGTATTTCGTCACCATCGCGGGCGATGTTGCCGACGCGATTCGGGTGGCCGCGATCAGCGGGCAGTGGCTCGACGGCCGGAAGGGATTCGGATCGGCGCGCGTTGACGTGCAGATTGGCGATACGCGCTGGAAGACATCGGTCTTTCCGCACAGGGAAAGCGGTGGCTGGCTGCTCCCCATCAAGGCGGCAGTGCGAAAGGCCGAGGGCATCGCCGAGGGCGACGCAGTGACGGTGACCGTCAGTCTTTAGGCTGATCGTCGACCTTTGCGTCACGCGCTTGCGCCTTGCGCTTGCGCAAATTGGCGCGCAGCGCCTCCGCCAGACGGCGTTCGCGTTCAAGGTCGGCGGGGGAGGGGGTCTTGCTCACGGCATAGCCCATCTTGCGAAATCGGCACGGCGTCAAGTCTCACTGCTTGACAGCGACAAGGCGCCCCGCCATAGGCCGCGCCTGCCCCGCTTACATGCGTTTGCGAGGCCCAGCTGCTGCTGTAGCTCAGTGGTAGAGCGCGTCATTGGTAATGACGAGGTCGGGAGTTCAATCCTCCCCAGCAGCACCATTCTTCCGAATATATTTCCGCGCTTTACGCGCGCTTGGCGGCCGGTTTAGAACCGGCGGGCGCCTGAATGGCGATTTTTGGAAGGGCGCGAGCATGGCGGGTAAGGACAAACGCGTCATAACGAACGATCGCTGGCCGTTTCTGGCCATATTGATCGTCGTGTCCGCTGCCTTCGCGCTGATCCTCTGGCCCTTTTTTGCTGCGATTCTGTGGGCGGTGATCGTCACCATCCTGTTCATGCCATTTTATCGCCGCCTGCTCGTCTGGATGCCGAACCGGCAAAATGGTGCGGCGCTGCTGACGCTCCTCTCCATCATCGGGGTCGTGATTCTTCCGGCGGCGATTCTGACTGTCGCATTGGTCGAAGAGGCGGCGACGGTTTATCAGCGCATCCAATCGGGTGATATCAATCCGGCCCAGATTTGGACGGGGTTCCAGTCGGGCATGCCGAGTTGGATGTCGACGGTTCTGGAACGGTTGGGGGTCGAGAATATCGCTGCCGCGAAAGCGATGCTCAGCGGCAGCGCGGCTGAGGGTGTCCGCGCGATTCTGACCCAGGCGCTGTCGCTGGGGCAGAGCTTGCTTGGTCTGTTCGTCAAGCTGATGGTGATGCTCTACCTCGCTTTCTTCCTGCTGCGCGACGGTGAAAGCCTGCAGCGCCGCATCCGCGAGGCGGTGCCGCTGCGCACCGATCATCTGGAACTGCTCGTCACCCGCTTCATCGTCGTGGTGCGCGCAACGATTAAGGGCAGCATCGTCGTCGCGATTCTTCAGGGATTGATCGGCGGGATCGTGCTGTGGGCGTTGGGGATTGAAGCGGCATTGCTGTGGGGCGTGCTGATGGGCGCGGCTTCGCTGTTGCCGGCGGTCGGCACCGGGCTCGTGTGGGTGCCGATGGCTTTCTATCTGCTGTTCACCGGCGCGATCTGGCAGGGCGTGGTGCTTATTTTCTGCGGCCTGTTCGTGATCGGGATGGTCGACAATGTCCTTCGCCCCATCCTCGTCGGACGCGAAACGCGTATTCCGGATTATGTCGTGCTGATTACGACGCTCGGCGGGCTGCAACTGTTCGGTTTCCACGGCATCGTGATCGGCCCGGTGATCGCGGCGATGTTCATCGCGGTTTGGGATATTGCGACGACGATGCGCGCTGAATCTCCGCCGCCCATCAGCGCGTAGCGTCCGGCCTTCAAATTTTCGCCGCGAGCAGCCAGTCGTGGAAGATCTTTACGGCGGGCTGGCGTAGCGCGCGCGGGCGGCACACGAACCAATAGCTGTACGGGCTGTCGACGTCGAAATCGAACAGGCGCACGAGGCGCGGATCGTGCGCGTCGTCGAAGTGATGGCCATGCATGAAGGCGACGCCGATACCCTGCGCCGCGGCCTCGAGCATCAGCGGTCCTGAATCGAAATAGTCGAACCCCGCAGGTTCCAGATAGGGCATGCCGATCGCCTTCTTCCACTCAAGGAAGGTCTCGGGCATTTCGCGGTGGAGCAGGATATTCATCCGTTGCAATTGTTCGGGCACAGAGATCGCCTGATCGCCGCTGGCCAGCGAGCGCGCCGCAATCGGGAAAATCTTGTCCTGGTCGAGCCGTGCCGCATAAAGCGCCGGGTCGATCGAGCGGGCGAGTGCGATCGCGACGTCGATCCCGTCGCCCAGTCGTGCTTCGGCGTGGGAGATGGTTTCGATATCGATGTGGAGTTCGGGGTGTTCGCGGCGCAATTCGGGCAGGCGCGGGAACAGGCGTTGCTGCGCGAATAGCGGCAGGACGTTGAGGTGAAGGCGCAGCGAGGCGTCCGGGCTGCTAATCTGTCCGATCACTGCGCGCAAATCGTCGAGGATCGGAGATAGCTGATCCTGCAATGCGCGCCCGGCTTCGGTGAGGCTCAGGCCATGGTGGTGACGGTTGAACAGCGGGCGGCCCACTGCATGCTCGAGCGTCTGGATGCGGCGCGACAGCGCGGGCATCGACAGGCCAAGCTCGGTCGCGGCCGCCTTGACCGTGCCGTGGCGGGCGACCTCCAAAAAGGCCTCCATGCTGCTGAGAGGAGGAAGGCGTGGCATGTTCGTAAGCGCAGGTTGATGACATGTTGCTGAAGAACATGCCAGAAATTTGTGCAGTGCGGCATAACAGGCTGCGAGGCAGGGGGTCGCAAATCCGGAACCACAATCCTATCTTCGCATTCTGACCTTATTGAGGGAGACGCGAATTGGCCGATGCAGAGGGTAAGGAAAAGCAGGTGAAGCTGCAGGTCGCCAGCGCGCGGGCCGAGGAAAGCGGCGGCGGCATCGCCCGCATCCCGCGCTCGGCGATGGCCGAACTCGGCGTGACCGAGGGGGACATCATCCAGATCAGCGGCAAGCGCCAGACCGCCTCGCGCGTCGTCGCACCCTATGCCGAGGACGAGGGGCTGGAGGTGATCCGCCTCGATGGTCTGCAACGCGCCAATGCGGGCGCGGGGGCCGGCGATATGGTGCAGCTGAGCCGCGTCGAGACGCGCCCGGCGACCCGCGTCGTTTTCGCCCCGGCGCAGGAAAATCTGCGCCTGCAAGGCTCGGCGATGGCGTTGAAACGCAGTTTCTTCGGCCGCCCGCTTGTCGCCGGCGATACTGTCGCGACTGCGGGACAACAGCGTGTTTCGGCGGGCGACATGCCGCCGCAGCTACGCCAGATGCTCAATGCGCCAGCTTATGCGCTCGCCGAGGTTCGTCTGCTCGTCGTGTCGGCGACTCCCAAAGGCGTCGTCTTTATCGACGAGAATACCGAGGTTGAGTTGCTCCCGGAATATCAGGAGCCGCATGACGCGCGCCGAACTGACGTCACCTATGATGATCTGGGCGGGCTTGGGGATACGATCGATCAGTTGCGCGAAATGGTCGAACTGCCGCTGCGCTATCCTGAACTTTTCCGCCGTCTCGGCGTAGACCCGCCGCGCGGCGTGCTGCTGCATGGCCCGCCGGGCACCGGCAAGACGCGTCTCGCGCGCGCTGTGGCCAATGAGAGTGAGGCGCAATTCTTCCTGATCAACGGGCCGGAGATCATGGGCAGCGCCTATGGCGAATCCGAAAAGCGGTTGCGCGATATTTTTGAACAGGCGGCGAAAGCTGCGCCGTCGATCCTGTTCATCGACGAAATCGATTCGATTGCGCCCAAGCGCGGACAGGTGACCGGCGAGGCCGAGAAGCGCCTTGTCGCGCAATTGCTGACGCTGATGGACGGGCTGGAACCACGCACCAATCTGGTTGTCATTGCGGCAACAAACCGTCCCGATGCGATCGACGAGGCGCTGCGTCGTCCGGGCCGTTTTGACCGCGAAATCATCATCGGAGTTCCCGATGAGGGCGGGCGGCGCGAGATATTGGGTATCCACACCCGCGGCATGCCGCTGGCGGAGGATGTCGACCTCGCCGAACTCGCGCGGACGACCTTTGGTTTTGTCGGCGCCGACATGGCGGCGCTGACGCGCGAAGCAGCGATCGAGGCGGTGCGGCGGATCATGCCGAAACTCAACCTTGAGGAAGGGACAATCCCGCCCGAGGTGCTCGAAGAACTGCGGGTCACGCGTGAGGATTTCAACAATGCACTGAAGCGTGTCCAGCCGTCGGCGATGCGCGAAGTGATGGTGCAGGCACCGACGACCCGCTGGAGCGACATTGGCGGGCTCGACGCCGCGCGTGACAAGCTGATCGAGGGGATCGAACTGCCGCTGAAAAATCCTGAGGCGTTCCGCCGGCTTGGCATCCGTCCGGCGAAGGGCTTCCTGCTCTATGGCCCGCCTGGAACCGGCAAGACCCTGCTCGCAAAGGCGGCGGCGCGCGAATCCGACGCCAATTTCATCTCGATCAAATCGTCCGACCTGCTGTCCAAATGGTATGGCGAGAGCGAGCAGCAGATCGCACGGCTGTTTGCCCGCGCGCGCGCGGTGGCGCCGACGATCATCTTCATCGACGAACTCGACAGTCTGGTGCCGGCGCGCGGTAGCGGGACGTCGGGCGAGCCGCAGGTGACCGAACGCGTCGTTAATACGATCCTTGCCGAGATGGACGGGATCGAGGAAATGCAGTCGGTCGTCGTTATTGGCGCCACCAATCGCCCGAACCTGATCGACCCCGCATTGCTGCGCCCGGGCCGACTCGACGAACTGATCTATGTCGCAGTTCCCGACAAGGAGGGGCGCCGTCGGATTCTCGAAATACAGACCGGAAAGATGCCGCTTGCGAAGGATGTCGATCTGGCGGCGCTCGCCGAACGGTCGGATCGCTTCACGGGCGCTGATCTTGAAGACCTGACTCGCCGCGCCGGGCTTGCCGCGCTCAAGCGCTCGATCGACAGCGATACGGTCACCATGGAGGATTTCGAAGCCGCGCTGAAGGATACCCGCGCCTCGGTGACCGAGGCGATGGAAAGGGATTATGAAAAGATCCAGGGCGAGATCAAGCAGAACGCGATGAGCGTCGATCCGATCGGCTTCTTCGCACCTGGCATGCTCAAGCCCGTGCGCGAGAGCAAGCACGACGGCGGCGTAAAGGACTAAGTGGTCGGCTGGTCCAGCCTCAGCGCGGACCAGCCCCACACCACCAACCAGCCGCAAAAACCTGCCATCAGGCCGTAGGCAACCATCGGGTGCCAATTATAGAGCAGCACTCCGATCGCGGGCGAGACGATATAAGCCGATCCGTTGATCGACGCGGTCATGCCTGCGACGCCGCCTTGGTCGCGGCGCGGGACCGACAGCGAAGCACCTGCGGTAAAGCCGGGTCGGAATAATCCAAATCCGAGCGAAGCGAGGGCGAAGCCGATGATGATGCCGTGGAGATCCTGCGACAGACCGGTCACGACTGCGCCCACCCCGCCGAGCGCGGCGCCAAACAGAACCGCAGTGCGTGCCGACATCTTCAGCAGAGGAATCAGCCCCCATTGTGCAAGCAAAGTCGCGAACGCTCCCGCCATCAGCACGATTCCGGTCATGGCCGCGCCCTCGTCGGGGCGCAGGCGCAGGTGCAGCCGGTCGAGGATCAAAAAGCCGATGACGCCCAGCATCATTGCCTGGGCCTGTCCGCCGAATAGCCCCGCGAGCATCCACGGTCGTACGCGGCGATCGGTCCAGCGTAGTGCTTCGGTGGGGGAGGTACGGTCGGTTTCATCCTCTTCGTCGCTGCTCGTTGCATCGGGGGTGCCGGCGGAGGTTGGATAGGAAACGATCGTTCCGCGCGCCGCGAACCGCGGTATGTCGTCGGGCAGGCGCCAGCGCAGCATGATCAGGACGATCAGGCCGATCAGCGCGAACACCAGCAGCGGCCCGGCTAGACCAACGAAGGGAAGGATGAAGAAAGGGGCGATCGCTGGCCCGATAACTGTGCCAAGCCCGAAGGATGAGGAGACGAGTGATAGCGCCTGCGTACGCTCTGCAGGATCGGTTCGTGCCGCGACATAGGCCTGCACCGCTGGCGGCGCCGCCGACCCGAGCGCGCCATAAAGGCTACGGAAGAGGGCGAAAATGACGAAGGTCGCGCCCGCGGCGAGCCAGCCCGACAGGCCTGCCCACAGGGTGAGGCCGCACAGCGCCATCGATGATAGGAAACCGATCACGCCTAAGGCCATCAGGGCCTTTCGCCCGCGCTTGTCCGACTGACGTGCCCAATGCGGCGCTGTCATCACCCATAAAAGCGCCGACCAGCTGAACGCGAGGCTAACCCAGACGTCGGGGATGTGAAGCTTGGCGCCGATAGCGGGCAGAATCGACTGCATCGCCGTATTGCCCGCCGCCGCGACGAGCATCACGGCGAAGAGGACGGCCATACGATCGGCTGGAATGGAAGGGGATTTTGTCGTCATATTTGCCCCGTCCCTCGTTGCTCATCGCTCGCAAGCTTGTCTCACCCTACAGCGGGAGGGCGGTCTGTCCAGAGTCAAGACCGACTCTTTCCTTGCGCCCGCGCGTCGATTTTGCCACGCCATGGGCTCCCGCAACAACGCGAAAGCTGTCATGACCAATCCTCGGGCTCAGGCCCAAGAAAAGAAAATCGCGCTGACCGACCGGATCCGCACCCGGTTGCAACGCTTTTTCGGACCATGGGGCATGTTTGTCCGCGGGTTCATCAAGCATCCGGTGATGGTGGGATCGATCGTTCCGTCCTCGCCGACGCTGATCCGGCACATGTTGCGGCCCGTCGATTGGAAGAACACGAAGCTGTTCGTCGAATATGGCCCCGGGGTCGGCACTTTCTGCCGCCCGGTTCTCGAACGCATGGCGGGCGATGCGATGCTGATCGCGATCGATACCAACGAAGATTTCATCGACTATCTGCGCAAGGATATTCGCGACAGCCGTTTTGTCGCGGTCCATGGGTCGGCCGCCGATGTTGAGGCGATTATCGCGGCGCATGGCTTTGAAAAAGCAGACTATATTCTTTCGGGCCTGCCTTTTTCGACGCTGCCCGCTGGTGTTGGCCCGGCGATCGCTGCGGCTACGCACCGCGCGCTGCGTCCCGGCGGCGCCTTCCTCGTCTATCAGTTCCGCGCCCGCGCCCGCGATTTCCTTGCCGCGCATTTTACCCGTATCGACAATGCGTTCGAATGGGTCAACGTTCCGCCATGCTTCCTCTTCTGGGGCTGGAAGGACTAAAGTTCCAGCCGTGGGTCGCTTTCGGTGAGCCCGAAGTTCAGTCGGCGCGTAACGGTATAATCGGCCAGGCCGACGACAAACCACGCCAGCGTCCAGCGCAGCCGCGTCAGAAAGGTGCCGCGCGCCTTGTGAACCGCAGGGGTGATGGGATCGCATTCGCCCTCAAGCGCAGTGATGAAGCCGCGCATTTTTTCGGCAAAGCCCGCGTCGGCGATGCGCAGCATCACCTCTACATTCATAAACAGGCTGCGCATGTCGAAATTGGCCGAACCGATATAGACGACATCGTCGACGATGATCAGCTTCATATGCAGTCGGCACGGCCGATACTCCCAGATCTGGGCCTTTTTGCGCAGCAGATAGCCATAGAGCAGGCGCGAGGCACCGATCGTCGCGGCATTGTCCGACTTGGCCGCCATCACGAAACGCGCTTTGCCGCGTCGCGCGACGCGACCGAGCCGCCGCAGCATGCCCTGACCGGGCGAGAAATAGGCCATCGCCATGTCGAGCCGCCGCGCCTTGTCGAGGTCGCCGCGCACGACGCGTGCCCAGGGCGAGAGGCGCTGGGTGGGGCCACCGACCAGCCATGTCACCGGCCCGTTTGCGACGGGCCATTCGCGGATCATCCGACGAAGAATCAGCAGTTTTCCGTCGTCCCGGACGGTATAGTCGTGAATATCCTCGAACCACTGGACGATGCGCGAGAGTGACGGGCCTTCGACGAAGAGGCCGAGGTCGAACCAGCAGGTTTCGCCTTCGCTGCTCAGATAGCCGTCGGCGATGTTGAACCCGCCGGTCACCGCGATGCGGCCGTCGATCAGCAGCAGCTTCTGATGGTTACGGATCAAATAGCTCGACCGCCAGTGGCGCGAGAAAAAGGTCACGCTGCCGCCCGCAGCACGCAGCGGGGCGAAGATTGTGTCGGGGGTGTCGGACGAACCGAAGCTGTCGATCACCGCGCGCACGCGCACGCCCCGCTTCGCCGCCGCGACCAGCCGATCGAGAAGCTGGGTCCCGGCGCGGTCGTGCTCGAAGATATACATGATGATATCGATGCTGCGCGCGGCGCCGTCGATCAGCGCGATCAGCCGCGTCAGCCGTTGGGCACCATCGAACAGCAGTTCGAGCCGGTGGCCAGCAACATCCGCCGTCAGCCGGTCAGGGGATGGGGAGAGGCCGGGCGTTTCGGTCATCACCCGCTCATAGGCGGTGCCGTGCAACCGGGGCAAGGGTGGTGGATGAGGGGTGGGCGGAGACGGGGTTTGATTGACATTTATGCGCACCGCTGATAGCGCGCAGCGCTTGCCGCCAGCCTTCCAAGCTGGCCTCTCCTCAATCAAGGAAACAACATGGCCCGCGTTACCGTCGAGGATTGCGTCGACAAGATTCCCAACCGTTTCGACCTCGTCCTGCTCTCCGCGCATCGCGCGCGGGAAATCTCGGGCGGTTCGGAACTGACCGTCGATCGCGACCGGGATAAAAACCCCGTCGTCGCGCTGCGCGAAATCGCCGAACAGACCGTGCGTCCGACCGATCTGAAAGACACGCTGATCGGTTCGCTGCAAAAGGTTGTCATCGACGATGACGATACGCCTGATGAAATCAGCTCGATCAGCCGTTCGGCTGAAGCTCTTCGTCTGACCGCCGCTGCGCCGCCGCGCAGCCCGGCTGGTGGCGGCAGCGACTTCGAATAAGCGCTGCGACCAAAGATCACCAACGGGGCCGCGGGAAACTGCGGCCCTTTTTGTTTGGGCGGATATTCTGATGCTAGAGTGACGGAGTTCTAGTCGGCTCCATGCTGAAATCGCCTCCGCCACTCTCGCGCTGGAACCTCATCTCACCCTCCGGCCGCGTAAGGATGAACGCCTTGTCGCGCGCCTGAAAACAGGCGCCATCAAACACCGCGACCCCGAAATCATTGGGCACCAGTCGCGCGTGCAGCTTCCCCTTGTCGGCCTCCACCAATTCGAACCGCGGCGCGGCGATGTTGTAGATCGGCTCGTTCAGCTCGACCCAGCGCGGGACGCGCGTGTCGCCCTCGGGCATCGTCCAGCCATAGACCTGCGTATAATCCTCGATCGGATCGCCCTGGTCGAAGCCGATCACGAAATCGACCCCCGCGACGCCGCGCCCGTTTGGCCAGCTGACGAAGATCGTCGGGACCGCGCCATCGACCTCGACGGGTGCGGCCTTGGCAAAGGCGGGCGGGACGGGCGTGGGTTCGGTGAACAGGCAGATCGCGTCTCCGCGCGCTTCCCAGCGCCCCTCGGCGCGTTCGTCCATCGCGCCGACCGTGAGGCCGTATTGGAAATGGCCGTCGGCGGCGATGCGCAGCCCGCCTGCGGCGTCGGGCCCTTCGCTCAGCCGATAGTCGCCCACCAAGGGCGATTCTTGCGCCGCAGCGGCGGAAGCGCACGAGACGGCGAGGGTGACGGCAAGCAGGATTTTTCGCATCCGCCGATACTGCGCCGGTTCGCCGGACCGCGCCAGCCCCTTCCCACAAACCGCGCCACCTGCTACCCGCCCGCGCCATGTCCCAGAACCGCCCCGACCGCCGCACCTTCGCCATCATCTCGCATCCCGACGCGGGTAAAACGACGCTGACCGAGAAATTGCTCGTCGCCGGCGGCGCGATCCATATCGCGGGCGAGGTCAAGGCGCGCGGCCAGGCGCGGCGCGCGCGGTCCGACTGGATGAAGATCGAACAGCAACGCGGGATTTCGGTCACATCGTCGGTAATGACCTTCGAGCATCAGGGGCTGGTGTTCAACCTGCTCGACACCCCGGGGCATGAGGATTTCAGCGAAGACACCTATCGCACCCTGACAGCCGTCGACAGCGCGGTGATGGTGATCGACGCCGCGAAGGGCATCGAACCGCAGACGCTGAAACTGTTCGAGGTCTGCCGATTGCGCTCGGTGCCGATTATTGCCTTTATCAACAAGGTCGATCGCGAAGGCCTGCCGCCGTTCGAACTGCTCGACGAGGTTGCCGAGCGGTTGGCGCTCGACGTGTGTCCGATGAACTGGCCGGCCGGGATGGGCGGACAGTTTGAGGGGATTTATGATCTGGTCGATCCCGCGATCATGAAGCCGGGTGGCGACGCGTCGCGGATATACGAAGGTCACCGCGCCAAAGTTGCGGGGCTGGACGACCCGGCGCTGGCAGCAGAGCTTTCGGAGCGCGCTCTCGCGCTGCTCAAGGAAGAAACCGAGCTGGCATCGGCCTGCTACGCGCCCTTCGACGTTGCGGCCTACCGCAACGGTGACCTGGCTCCGGTCTATTTCGGATCGGCGCTGAAAGAATTCGGCGTCATCGACCTGCTTTCGGCGCTCGCCAACCACGCGCCGGGACCGCAGCCGCAGCCCGCCGAACCCGCGCCGGTGCATCCCGACGACGATGCCGTCACCGGCTTCGTGTTCAAGGTGCAGGCGAATATGAACCCAGCGCACCGCGATCGCATTGCTTTCATGCGGATGTGCTCGGGCAAGTTCGAGCGCGGCATGCGCCTGACGCAGGGCGGGACGGGCAAGGCGATCGCGATCAGCCGCCCGATGTTGTTCCTCGCGCAGGATCGCGAAATGGCAGAGGAAGCCTGGCCGGGCGATATCATCGGTATTCCGAACCATGGCACGTTGCGCGTCGGCGATACCTTGTCCGAACGCACCGACATCACGATCACCGGGCTGCCGAACTTCGCGCCCGAACTGCTGCGCCGCGTCGCGCTGGTCGATCCGACCCAGACCAAGAAATTGCGCAAGGCGCTCGACGATATGGCCGAGGAGGGGATTATTCAGGTCTTCTACCCCGAGATCGGCGCGAATATGATCGTCGGGGTCGTCGGCCAGCTCCAACTCGACGTGCTGATCAGCCGTCTCGATGCCGAATATAAGGTCGCGGCAAAGCTCGAACAGTCGCCGTGGGACACCGCGCGTTGGATCGCCAGCGACGATGCTGTGGCGCTGAAGGCGTTCCAGGCCGATCATCGCGGCGCCGCGGCGACCGACCGCGATGGCGCCCCGGTGTTCATGGCGAAGGATGCGTGGGAAGTTGGCTATGTCACCCAGCGTCACCCCGCGATCCGCTTTACCGCGACCAAGGAGCGTCGGTTCGCGGTCGAATCCTGACCGCGTTAGATAAGACTCAGCAGGTCGGCGGGTGCTGCCACTTCGTCTTCCTCATCCTCTTCGCCCTCGAATTTGCTGAGCGTCACCCCTAGCAGCCGTATCCCCTGTGCCGTCGGAAGCAGGGGGTCAAGGATCGCTTCGCCCGCCGCCAGCAGCGACGAGCCATCGAGGATCGGCGCCGGGGTCGATTTCGCCCGCGTGATCGTCTGGAAATCGGCGTAGCGCAGCTTCAGCGTCACCGTCCGCCCGCGCGCACCTTTCTTGGCAGCGCGGTCCCACACCACGGTGCAGACATGCGCCAGCGCCTCGCGGATTTCTGTGTCGCTGATCAAATCGTTGAAGAAGGTGCGCTCGCCGCCGAGTGATTTGAGCGGCCGATTCGACTTCACGCGCCGATGATCGATCCCGCGCGCCAGATTAAACAGCCATTCGGCGCTGTTGCCGAAATGGGTCGCGAGCCAGAGGCCATCCTTTTCCGCGAGATCGGCGCCCGAAAACACCCCAAGCCCCTCCATCTTCGCCGCAGTCACCGGGCCGATGCCGTGGAAACGCCGAATCGACAGCATCTGGACAAAGGCGGCGCCTTTGCGCGGCGGGATGATCGTGATGCCGTCGGGCTTGTTCTGGTCCGACGCCAGCTTGGCGATGAACTTGTTATACGATACCCCGGCGGAGGCGGTGAGGCCGGTTTCGTCGTAGATTCGCTGCCGGATCAGCCGCGCGGTCGCGGTCGCGCTGCCGAGCCCCATCCTGTCGGCGCTGACGTCCAGATAGGCTTCATCGAGCGACAGCGGCTCGACTTCATCGGCATAGTCGCGAAAAATCGCGCGAATCTGATGTGAGACTTCGCGATACGCCTCGAAGCGCGGCGGCACGAAAATCAGGTCGGGGCATTGGCGCTTTGCGGTGATGCTCGGCATCGCCGATCGCACCCCGAACTTGCGTGCCTCATAACTCGCCGCCGCGACGACCCCGCGCCGCGATGACCCACCGACTGCGACGGGTTTGCCGCGCAAGGCCGGATTGTCGCGCTGTTCGACCGACGCGTAAAAGGCATCCATATCGACATGGATGATCTTGCGAACGGGTGCGTCCGCCGCATTGCCGGGTTCGACTTCGTCTTCCACGCCGATGGATTAGCATGTTGCCACGATGTTCTCAATGACGTGCGGCGTGGCCTATGACCGCAAACGCTTGACGCGGGGCAGGCAAAATGGCAATCGCCGCCACCTTGGAGATGCGGGTATAGCATAGTGGTAATGCTCTAGCCTTCCAAGCTAGCTAGGCGGGTTCGATTCCCGCTACCCGCTCCAAGATTTCATCCGACATCGTCCGACATTGTCTTTGAAAACCGCAGAAAACTCCGGTATATTGCCTTTCTTTTTCCGATGGTATCCGGCGCTATCCGGTGGCAGCCGAGCATGTCTGGGGGCCACTTAGGGGGCCTCGTCATCGGGGACGAATTCGGGTGGCCCCCACCGTGGGGGCCACTTGGTGGAAAGGCCCATGAAATAATGCCACTTTCTGATGTCGTCATCCGCAACGCTAAGCCGCGCGAGAAACCATTTAAGATGGGTGATTCGCTCGGACTGTTTTTGCTGGTTCAGCCGAGTGGCGGGAAATTGTGGCGTCTCAAATATCGTATCAACGGCCGCGAAAAGAAGTTCGCGCTAGGCGTTTATCCGGATGTGAGCTTGAGCGATGCCCGCCGTCGCCGCGACGAGGCACGCCGGTTGCTCGCAGATGGCAAAGACCCCTCTATCGAAAAGCAACGCGAGAAGACGCGCTCACGAATCGAAGCGAACAATACCTTCGGCGCAATCGCCGAAGAATATTGCCGCAAGCGGCGACGTGATGGAGAGAAGGCGTGGGCAACTTCCACCGCGACGCGAAGCGAGTACCTACTTTCGCAACTCGCCATTTCGATTGGCCGCGTGCCGGTCGCGGAAATCGGACCCGCGGACGTTCTCGCTGCTGTGCGCAAAATGGAGGACAAGGGAAATCTTGAAAGCGCGCGCCGGACGCTCCAACTCGCCAGCAGTGTCTTTCGCTATGCCGTCGCCACGGTCCGTCTGACTTCCGACCCCACGCGGGATTTGCGGGGCGCGCTGATTTCACCGAAGGTGACGCACTATGGCGCGATCACCGATCCCGCAAAGGCTGGCGAACTGCTTTTCGCGATCGACGGCTATGACGGTCATGGCGTCACCAAGCTCGCGTTGCAGATCTCACCGCATGTCTTCGTTCGTCCCGGCGAATTGCGTCAAGCCCAATGGGGAGAAATCGACTTCGCGTCCGCTTTGTGGACCATCCCCGCGGAAAAGACGAAGATGCGGAAGCCGCACCATGTTCCGCTGTCAGGTCAGGCGGTCGAACTGTTCCGGTCGCTGCAATCGCTTTCGGGGACGAGCGGCTATGCGTTTCCCTCGATCCGCACCCGGAAACGCCCGATGTCGGACAATACGCTCAATGCCGCGCTGCGTCGGCTCGGCTATTCGAGCGATGAAATGACGGGGCATGGCTTCAGGGCGATGGCAAGCACGCTGCTCAATGAATCCGGGTTATGGTCTCCCGATGCAATCGAGCGGGCGCTGGCCCATGGCGATAGCGACAAGGTTCGCGCGGCCTATCATCGCGGCGCACACTGGAAAGAACGCTTGAAAATGGCGCAATGGTGGAGCGACTATCTGGACGGTTTGCGGAAGGAGGCTCAATCCCGAACCCCATCCACTCGGCTTGAGGGTATCCAGTACAGATGATCCGACCGGATATGGAGAACGGATGGTTCTCCAATCGGGTTTGCCCGATGTCCTCGCTTTATCGCCCCATGACGCCGCCTTCATGCGATATCGATCGGTAAAGCTGAAAAAATGTTTCGCTAAAACAGAACGGAAGAGCTCTGCTTGTGCATCTTACTTCTGAACGCGCGCTGCACAGGACGGACCGCGCGTTCGCATCATCCCGGGCCTGAAAATCGCCCTGGTTCTTCAGACGCACCAATCACAAAGGGATCATTCTCCAATGCGTAAAATTGTTTTTCCGATCGTTGCTGCTGCCGCCTTCGCCCTGTCGCCCATAGTCGCCGCGCAGACGACCGAACAGCCCGCCAACGCCGAGCAGGCCGAACCCACTGCGGAGCCTGCTGCCGAGCCTACTGAACCTGCCGCTGAACCCGCTGCCGAACCGGCGGCGGAACCTGCGAAAGAACCGGCGAGCGACGAGCCGGCGGCCGATCCGAGCCGCTAAGGGGGCCAGGAATGCGAAAAGGGCGGGTCTTTCCCGCCCTTTTTTATTTGCCGACAGGGAATCCGAAAGGGCCGCGACCATGCTATGTTGGCGGCGCATAAAAATAATTCGCTAAAACAAAACGGAAAATCTCCCCTCGTGCATCGTACTTCTGAATGGAGGCGCGAAGACGCATGTCGTGAACCGGGAGAAGCGCGCAAAGATCATGGCATGGGTGGGGAAGGAAGTACTTCCCCACGAGGCCGACGTGCGCGCATGGCTCCGGCGCACGCTCGATCCCGAAGACCTCGAAGATGTCATCCAGGAAACCTACTGCCAGATCGCCGCGCTCAAGGATGTCGGCCATATTCGCAGCGGCCGCGCCTATTTCTTCACCGCCGCGCGGAGCATCGTCCTGATGCGATTGCGCCGCCAGCGTATCGTCAGCATCGAATCCGTTACGGAAATAGAGAGCCTGAACATCGTTGGAGATGAACCGTCGCCCGAACGGATCGCCGGGGGCCGCCGCGAACTGGACCGGGTGCGCCGACTGATCGAGGGATTGCCGGATCGATGCCGCAGGATATTCGAGCTTCGCAAGGTCGAAGGGCTGCCGCAAAGAGAAGTCGCGGAGCGGCTGGGGGTGACCGAGCATGTCGTCGAGAATGACGTGACCAAGGGTTTGAAATTGATTTTGCAGGCGATCGCCCAAGGTGAGCAGAACGCCGAACAAGCTATGGCAAGAATGGAACATGATGAGCGAGCGCGAAACAGCACAAGCGATCAATGATCGCGCGGCCGCATGGGTCGCCCGCATGGACCGCGAGGGCGGAGACCCTGTCGTGCGCGCCGAACTCAAGGCGTGGCTCGCGGGCGACGATCGCCGCCGCGGCGCCTATTTCCGCGCCAAGGCGGCGTGGACCATGCTCGACCGTGCGAGCGTGCTCGGCGCGGGGCAGGCTCCATCCTATGAGGTGGCCGCCGCTGGCGGCACGCGGTTTCCACGGCGGCGGCTTCTCTGGGGTGGGGGCGGCGCTATCGCTGCCGCATTGGTGCTCGGCATTACTGGCCTGGATTTCCTTGCTACGCCCGACCAGAAAATTCAGACGGCGATCGGAGAAATAAGGCGCGTCCCGCTGAGCGACGGCTCGCTCGCCGCGGTGAACACCCAGACGACGCTCGACGTCACGATGAAGCCCGAGGTGCGGCAGGTCGCATTGAAGGACGGCGAGGCCTGGTTTCAGGTCGCCAAGGATCGCGCGCGGCCCTTCGTCGTCGAGATCGGTGATGTGCGGGTGCGAGCGGTCGGTACGGCCTTTGCGGTCAAGCGCACGGCGGCTGGCGTCGATGTGCAAGTGACCGAGGGCGTCGTCGAGATTTGGCGCGTCGGCGACGAGGCCAATATCCAGCGCGTGAAGGCAGGGGCGCGCGCGTTAATCGCACCCGATCGGGCGGTCGCGCCTCTGGTTGCCGCGACTGAAGAAATCGACAATGCGCTCGCCTGGCGAACCGGCCAGCTCGTCTTCGACGGCGATAGCGTCGCCGAGGCGGTCGCCGAGTTCAACCGCTACAACGTCCGCAAGATCGAGGTCGTGGATGCGGGGTTGGGACAACAGAAAATGGTCGGTCGCTTCCGCACCAACGAACCCGACGCCTTTGCCCGCGCGGTCGCGACCTTGATGAAGGCGCGCGCCGAAATGCACTCGGATCGGATCATCTTGTCGCAGAACTGAAATAAATTCGGTCGGCGAAAACGGAAAACTCTCTCCCGCGCATCGTGTCCATGTGAGTCCGAATAATCGGGCCGGTTCATATGGGGAGGGATTTATGCGGTATCGCGATCTTCGCGGCGCTCTTGCGTCTTCGGCAGCCATCTGTGCGGTGGCAATCGCCACGCCGGCCATGGCGCAGACCAAGACTTTCGACGTGCCGGCGCAGTCGGCCGCGACGGGCATTCCCCAGCTCGCAACGCAGGCCGATGTGCAGATTCTCGTCAGCGCCGACGCCGTGAGTGGAAAAAGTATCCGTGCGATCAAGGGGACGATGACCGTCGATCAGGCCGTCCGCCGGGCTGCGGCCGATGCCGGTCTGCGTGTCGTGTCGAGCGACGGGCGGACTTATACGCTGGCATCCGCGACAGCGGCGGACACGGGAAACGCCGCGACACTCGCCGCCGATGACTATCGTGGGGAGGAAATTATCGTCACAGCTCAGAAGCGGACGGAATCCGCCCAGAATGTGCCGATTGCGATCACTGCCTTGTCGCAGAAAAACCTCGACGAGCAGAAGATCGAAGGTGGTCCCGACATTATGCGCGCGGTGCCGAACCTGACATTCTCAAAATCCAACTTCACTGGCTACAATTTGTCGATTCGCGGCGTCGGCACCAAGGCCATTTCGGCGACCAGCGATCCGGGTGTCGCGATCGCCTTCAACAATGCCGGCCTGATCCACAACCGCTTCTTCGAGCAGGAATTCTTCGACATGGAGCGGCTGGAGGTGCTGCGCGGGCCTCAGGGCACGCTATATGGCCGCAACGCGACCGGCGGCGTCGTCAACCTGATTTCGGCCAAGCCCAAACTGGGTAGCTTCGAGGGCAGGATCAAGGGCGAGGTGGGCAATTACGACAGCCGCCGCATGACCGCGATGCTCAATGTGCCGATCGCCAAGGACGTGCTTGGCATCCGTATCGCCGGATCGATGACCAACCGTGATGGCTATGACTATAACTCCGGGACCGACAACCGCGTCAATGGCCGCGATCTCTGGTCGCTCCGCACCACCGTCGCGTTCGAGCCCGCCCCTTGGTTTCGCGCCAATGCGATCTGGGAGCGGTTCAGCGAGAACGACAACCGCTCGCGCACGGGTAAGCAGCTTTGCACCAAAGATCCCGGGCGGACGCAGTTCGGGGCGAGAGATTTGAACACCTTGCCGGACGCCAATTTCAGAGATCGCGACACAAGCGATGGAATACGATCATACTTCCAGCAGGGCTGTTTGCCCGGAAGCCTCTATGACGAGGCAGCGTTTGGCGTGGTCAGCGGCTATGGAATATCGTTCGTTCAGGCGCCATTGTCTTTGGGGAATCTGGGACTGGCGATCGGTGGGTTGAACGGGCCTCAATATGGCTTTCCTGATGGAGCATTGGTATCTTTCCTTCGTCCAGGCGATCCATTCGCGGACGTTACGCAATCGCAAAATCTCCGCGAGATTGCTTCCATCCGTGATCCCAAATATCGGGCGAGCGCGGACTTGCTGCAATTGAATATCGAGGTGGATTTTTCGCCATCGCTGACCTTCGTTTCGCAGACCACTTATAACGAGGACAAGGTCTATTCCTTTCAGGACTATCTACGGAACGCCAGCAATCCGGCTTTCGTCGATACGAGCACGCTGCTGACTGGTGGCGCTACTGGGGCTACAAATCCTAGCGGTTTCCGAAGCCTCGCGCCCGGCGGCGTCTTTTGCGATCCCCAGATCGGTTGCTCGGATCGTATCGGCATCTTCGACGTGTCGCAGGCCAAGAGCAAGCAGTTCAACCAGGAAGTTCGCCTGCAATCGGACTTCGACGGTCCGCTGAACTTCAGCATCGGCGCGAACTACACGCGCTTCAAGACGCTGAACGATTATTATGTGATGTCCAACGTCCTGACAGCGTTGTCCTATTCCTTCCCATTCTACAACGCCACGCTTATGCCGTTGGACCGAAACATCTGCCCGCAATCCAACTACAAAGGCGGACTTTCGCCCGTGCCGATGGATGATCCGACGTCGAGCTGTATCTATGTCGATCCCAACCCGCTCGATTCGATCAACGGCGAGGGACATAATTATTTCCGGTCCAAGAATCCCTATAAACTTCGCTCCTATGCGATGTTCGGCGAAGCCTATTGGAATGTCAGCGACGATGTGAAGCTGACCGCCGGGCTACGCTACACCGACGACCGGAAGTCCTTCACGCCGATCCCATCGCAGGCCTTGCTGTTTCCGAGCATTCTCGGAGGCGGCACCGTCAACAAGGGTTATCCGGAGAAGCCCGACATTGTGCAGAGTTGGGGCGAGTTCACTGGGCGGATCGGCGTCGACTGGCAGCCGCAGCTCAACTTCACAGACGACACCCTGCTTTATGCCTTTTATTCGCGTGGCTACAAAGGCGGCGGCGCCAATCCGCCGACGCCGGGCTATGCAACCGAGGAAGAGACGATCGCTATCGCGAAGGCGGCGGGCGTCAGCGACTTCACTTTTTTCCTTTGGGACGCGATAGGATATCTGCCGAGCTTGACCCTATTCGCAAACGAATATGGTTCGACCTTCAAGCCCGAATTCGTCAACGCCTTCGAGATCGGCGCGAAGAACACCCTGTTGAATGGCGCACTCACGCTCAATGCGACCGCCTTCTACTATGATTACAAGGATTATCAGGTCTCGCAGATCAGGGACCGCACAGCCGTGAACGAGAATTTCGACGCCAAGGTCTGGGGCGCCGAACTGGAGGCGCGCTTCGCACCGACGCGCAACTTGCGCTTCAACGCCAATGTCGGTTATCTTAAGACAAAGATCGCCAAGGGCGAAACTTCGATCGACATCATGAATCGGACGCAGGGCAACTCCGACTATGCCGTGGTGAAGCCTTGGGTCCAACTGCCGTCGAATTGCGTGCTTCCAGCCTCGGTAATCGAACAAATCAACTTCTCCGCAACCCGGCCTCAGATTATGTGTCCCGGCGTTCGCGGTCCGCTAGTTCTTACATCGAGCCCAGTGACCGATCCGGCAACCGGTGCACCGTTCGATTATGCCAATTATCCCGAACTCAATGGCGGTGCCGGGCTATCGGCCGACCTGTCCGGCAACGAGCTGCCCAACTCACCGCGCTGGACCGTCAACCTCGGCGCCGAATATACGTTCGACTTTGATCAGGACTGGAGCGCGACCATTCGGGGCGACGGTTATTGGCAGGCGAAAAGCTGGCACCGAGTCTATAATCTCGCGCCCTACGACCGGCTGCGTAGCTGGAAGAATTTCAACATCTCGCTTCGCGTCGACGGCCCGGACGATCTGTCGATCGAAGCCTATGTGAAGAATGTCTTCAACAAGTCGCCGATCACTGATGATCTGCCCCCTTCTGAGTGGTCCAAAATTGATGATATTTTGGATTACGAAGGAGATTATGAATGCCGAGCAAGAAGCATCGCCCGGAAGAGATTATTGGCAAGCTGCGTGAAGCGGAGGTTG
>NZ_NISJ01000017.1 GCF_002205635.1 Sphingopyxis witflariensis
GCGCCGGAGGCCGTTCCCTCGCCAGTGTTGCCCTCCGGTTCCGCTTCGCTCCACCTACGGCCAACACTGGCGAGGGAGGCGTCAATGCACTAACAATCCACCCGGACCACTCGGTGGGGGCCGGTCATCAGGTCAAATTCTGATCCAGGCGGCGGCCGCAATCCTCTCTGCCGGCCGCCGCTTTCTTTGGGGAGAGCCATGCCCCGCATTGTGGCGAGAGCCTTGCAATGTATGGATGCTGGTTCTCCCTCTCTTTCTAGCAAGAAGCAGGATGACCGCCAGGATGGAACGCAGTCAGAACAGCAGCGGGCAAAACAGCAGCGGGGCCCCGAGCCCGACCAATCTGCGTCCGCAGCTTGGGGGCCTTCCCCTTTACGAATGCAGTCCCGAGGACGAGTTTCTCCACCTGCCGGCGGCCTCGGGCCATTATTCGTCCACCGAGACAACCTATTGGGGTTTCAATATCCCGGAAAAGCAGATCAACGGTGAAATCTATATGTGGTTTCACCCGGTGTTGCGGATGTGCAGCGCCAGCGTCTACATCTGGAAGGGATTTCACGGTTCAACGCTGTCATGCGAATATGTGAACCACTATCATTATCTTCCTTTTCCCGAGAATGGGATCGCTGAATATCGCGTCGCCGATACGATGGACTTGCGTTTCCGCGTCATCGAGCCGCTCAAGACAATCGAGATCATCTATCGCGATGCCGAGCGCGGCGTGGCCTTCTCGCTCCTCAACGAGGCGATCATGCCGCCCGCCGGACGGCCAGGCGGATTCCATTTCACCCAGGCGATGAAGGTGAAGGGTTCGCTCGAACTCTTCGGCGAAACCCACGCGATAGATAGCTATTTCTCACGCGATCACAGCTGGAGTCAGGAGCGCCGCGAAACCTCGCGCGTCGGGCCACCGCTGACCTGGATGGTCGGCGTATTCGGTGACGATCTCGCTTTCCACGCAGTCGGCTATGATGATCCCGCGCTTCGGCCCGGCTGGGAAGATCGTTATCCAGCCGTGCAGCCGGGCCAGGGACTTGGCTGGGGCTTCATCTTCAAGGACGGCGTGACGAAGCCGATCAAGTCGATGCGCAAGCTGACGCACCGCGAGGACGACGGGCTTTCTCCGATCAGCTTCGACGTCGAACTCATCGACATCGATGACGAATGTCACACCATAAAAGGCCAGGTTCAGGCGCGAATGCCCTGGCAGACCTGGCAGAATATGAACGTATATTTCTGCCAGACCCGTTGGGAACTCGACGGCAGAACCGGCTATGGCGATGCGCAGGATATTCAGATGAACGACTTCGTCCATCATTTCGCGAAACAGCGGGGCTGAGGCGGGGACATGCCGATCCCCTCCCCCTGGACCAAGTTTTCATGACTCTTGAAGGCGCGACAATCCTCATTACCGGCAGCAACCGGGGTCTCGGCCGAACACTTGTGGGCGCGGGGCTGGAGGTCGGCGCGAAAAAAATCTACGCGGCCGCGCGGTGCAGCGCCGATGTCGCGAACGATGATCCCCGCATTGTCCCAATAGAACTCGATGTCTGCGATCCGGCCTCCATCGAACGCGCGCGCGCGACTTGCGGTGACGTCGACATCTTGATCAACAACGCCGCATCGCTCGCCAATGCGTCAACCTATCGAGCGAAGGCTCTCGCCCCGGCCAGGACGGAAATGGAAACAAATTTCTGGGGCCTCGTTGGCATGTGCCGTGCCTTCGCGCCGGTTCTGGAGGGCCGCGAGGGAAGCGCTATCGTCAATATTCTCTCGATGGGCGCGCTCGCCGGCATTCCATTTTGCGGCAGCTATTGCGCCTCGAAGGCCGCCGCCTGGTCGTTCACTCAAGCGCTTCGTCTTGAGTTGGCGGCGAGTGGAACAGCCGTGGTCGCAGTCTTTCCCGGCCCGATCGCGACCGAGATGGCCCGACCGCATGAGCGCGAAGGCCGCTGGCCTGCCGAAGAGGTGGCGCGCGCCATCTACGAAGGCCTTGCACGCGGCGACCCGCATATTTTTCCCGACCCCGTAGCGCAATCGGTGGCGGCTTCTTACGCGGCCGATCCTTGGGGCCTGCCTACCCGGTTCGCGGGATCGATCGACTGAACAATCCGGGCCGAGCCCGGACAAGAGAAAAAATGAGTGGAGAGCGATGTGGCGGACAAAGGGACCCTGATAGCCGGCGAGATTCTCGCGGCCATTGGGCTGGAGCTCAATCAGCGGATCATTCCGGCAATTTCAGATGCCGATGCGCTGCACTCGGCAAAAATGGCGGAGGATATTCTTTCACACCTGAGCGGGTGGCTTTTGCTCGGCGACGAAATTTCCGGGGCGGTCGTCGCCGACTTCGACGCGTTGACGCGCGGCGCCGTAGCTCCCGAGCTGATCGACGATCATCTGCTCATGTCGAGCCCGCTCGGCGCGCTTCGCGAGCGCCTTCAGGACGATCTTGAAGCCGGAAGAACCGAAGACATCAAGTCGGCGGTCGCAGCGGACTCGAAGATGTTCGAGGCCGAGTTGCGCGCGATCAAATGTGTCCGTGACGAGACCGAAGAGCGGCTTCGTGCGAGCGAGCGCGTGGTCAGCTCGGCGCTCGCGACTGAATTTCTGGAGGCTATACTCGGCCCCGGCCATATTGTGTCCGCGGTCGACCGGGCTCCCGGCGGATATTCGAAAGATACGCTCTTCTTCTCCGGCGCCGCTCCTGACGGCTCAGACCTGCCGCTCGTCGTTCGCCGCGACCTCCCTTTCGGTCCCGGCGAGACCACGGTCATCGACGAATTCCATCTGATCGAGGGGCTATGGAAGGCGGGCTTTCCCGTCGCGCGCCCTCTCGCCCTCGATGCCGGCGGCATCCTCGGCAAACCAGCCATGATCTCCGAGCGCGTCGCCGGGCGCTCGGGCACCGAAGAATGGGCGAGAGATGAGGTGCTTCGCGATCGCATCTGCGCGTCCCTTGCCGATGTCGCAGCCCGCCTGCACCGTATAGATCCGATCGATTTCGGGCTTGTCGAACCGGGTAAGAATCCCCGCGAGGTCGTCCGCGACTATGTCCTTGAATGGCAGGAACGCTGGCATCGCAACCGCCTCCACCCCTCACCCGTCCTCGCCGCTGGCTATGCATGGCTGCTGGCGAACATCCCCGAGCGCATCGACCATGTGTCGATCGTCCACGGCGACATCGGCTTCCACAACACGATGGTCGCCGACGGCGAGCTGACGGCACTTCTCGATTGGGAGTTCGCCCATCTCGGCGATGCCACCGAAGACTTGAGCTACTGTCGCCCCTTCATCGAGGAAATTGGCGGCTGGGAGTTGTTCATGGAAACCTATCGCAACGCCGGCGGCCCCGAATATCGCGAACAGAACGCCCGCTATTTCAATGTCTGGCGCTCGGTACGGAACGCTTCCTCCTGCGCGACGGCGTGGCGCGGTTTCACCAGCGGCAGCTATCCGGCGCTCAAGATGGTGCATCAGGGCATCCCTCTATACCGGCGCTTCGTCCGCGAAGTCGCCGAGGCGCTGCGCACATGCATATGACGGAAATCACCGAAGGCGCCCCAAAAAGTGAATGGCGTGACGGCTGGCCGCTCGTGCTCACCGCAGCACTCGGCTGCGCCTTCGCGGCATCGCACGCCGTCACCATGGGCACGTTCGTCGGACCGTTGACCGCGGAGTTTGGCTGGTCGCGCGGCGAGGTAACCGCCGGCGTATCAATCGGTGCGCTCGGATCGATTTTTCTCGTTCCGGCGCTCGGACGGATCGTCGACAAGATCGGCGCCCGCAAGATCGGCCTGATGGGCCCCCCAGCCTATGCGGCCGGGCTGCTCCTGATCAGCTTTTGTGGCCCTTCCATATATGGTTGGTATGCCGCCTGGATCATAATGGCGATCCTCAGCCTCTGCATCAGCCCCCTCGTCTGGACGATGGCGGTTGCAAGCCGTTTCGAAAAAAGCCGTGGCCTTGCCCTGGCCTTTGTGCTCGCCGGCATGAGCGTCGGGGCGGCAGTCTTTCCTTTGGCCGCTGCCACACTCATCGAGAATTTCGGCTGGCGTGCCGCCTACCGGGTCAACGCGCTCGCCGCCGTCGTGATCGTGCTACCACTTGCACTCGCCTTTCTACGCGATGCGCGCGATCTCCGCGCCACGAAGGCAGAGCAAATCCTCGATACAGAAGTGGACGTCCCGGGACTCAGCCTCAAGGAGGCTTTCAAAACGCGCGCCTTCTGGCAAATCGTGGCGATGCTGGCGCTGGTCGCAGGTGTCTATAACGCGATCTACCAGCACTTCCAGCCGATGATGACCGATGCCGGGATGACAGCCATGCAGGCCGCCGCGATTGCGGGCATCATCGGCCCGGTCTCCTTTGCAGCGCGCCTGCTCACGGGTTATCTTCTCGATCGCGTCAGCCCCCCGTTCGTCGCTGCTGTCGCCTTTGCGATACCCATTCTCAGCTGCCTGCTCCTCATCGGCTTCGACGGCAATCCGGTCGTCGCCGGTATAGCCATCGCGTGCTGCGCATTGGCCTCAGGCGCCGAGATCGACATGATCGCCTATCTCGGCGCACGCTATTTCGGAATGAAGAATTACGGCGCGATATACGGCGTCATCTTCGCCGGGCATACGGTGGGTTGGGCCCTGTTGCCACCTTTGACCGGGGCTGTTTTCGATCGCACCGGCAGCTACGACACGGCGCTGATCGCCATGGCCATTCTTCTTGGCGCGGCAGTCGTGCTCGCCGCGACGCTCGGCAAACCAAAAGCACTCCACCCCGATCGCTGATTACTATCCAGATGGCCATGCGAAAGCCCAACCTTCCACGGCTTATCCCGGAGCTTGCACTCCATTCTATTCCGCATTTGACCAGCCCGGTTCACCGTCTGCCGACCGCGAAATGGTGAGCGATTTCGTCGTCTTATTTCAGAAGGCGCGGTGCGGCGAGTATCAGCACCAGAATGAGGGATGTGACGGCCCCGGAATTGGGGTCCGATGAACGGCCGCTTCCGGGCGCACGTCGGAAACCCGGCGGCGACGGCCTTCGGGAGTGAAGCTGTCGTCGCCATGTTGAATGGCGTGCGCGTTCAAATTGACTGACGCTATTTATCCGCGGGCGGCCAGCGGCTAAGGTCTCGATTATGAGAGCGCAAAGTTCGAATATTGTGAATTGAATAATGAGATGGGAGTTTAAGTCGCGATGAGCAGCCCCGAACGCCTTGAAGTCCATGCCTCAGGGGGCTGCCAGTGCGGCGCGGTGCGCTATCGTGCGAGTGCGATGCTCGATACCTCGCACATCTGCCATTGCCGGATGTGCCAGAAGACGGCGGGCAATTATTTCGCGGCGCTGATCGGAATCCCGAAGGACGCACTCAACTGGACGCGCGGCACCCCGGCGACCTTCAAAAGCTCCGATCAGGTCGAACGCGGCTTCTGCCGGACATGCGGCACGCCGCTCTATTATGATTATGCGGCCAGCAAACATCTGAGCGTCACCACCGGCTCGCTCGACAATCCGGCGGACTTTCCGCCGCGGGTGCAGTTCGGCATCGAGGGGCGCATGCCCTGGTTCGATACGCTTTCCGGCCTGGCCGAAGAAGGCACGACCGAAGAGACAATGAGCGAATATGTCGGCGCGATCCGGGCGAGCAACCACCAGCATCCCGATCATGATACAAAGGATTGGCCCGAATGACAGCCTGACGCCCGTCGCGCGTCAGGATGCCAAGGACGCGTTCGAGCTGTGCGGTCCCGGCCATCTTTCTTCTCCCTTGTGGTCAGGACCAGTCTGACCGGTGCGTGCGCAGACGCTTTGAACAAACGTGCATTGCGCTTCGGCGCGATATCGGGTGTGGATGCGGCTTCAGATTCGGAGCCGCACATGACCCCCACCGCCACCATCCTCCTCCTCGGTTCGGGCGAGCTCGGCCGCGAGTTCGTCATTTCGGCGAAGCGCCTCGGGTGCCGCGTGATCGCCTGCGACAGCTATGAAGGCGCACCCGCGATGCAGGTCGCCGATGGGTTTGAGGTTTTCTCGATGCTCGACGGCGACGCACTGCGCGCAACCGTCGAGAAATATCGCCCGGACCATATCGTTCCCGAGGTCGAAGCGATCCGTACCGAGGTACTGGCCGAACTGGAGGCCGAAGGGTTCCACGTCGTTCCCTCGGCACGCGCCGCGCAGCTGACGATGAACCGCGATGCGATCCGCGATCTTGCTGCAAGCGAACTCGGCCTCACCACCTCGACCTTCGAATATGCAACGAGCCGCGAGGAAATGGCCGCTGCGGCGGCGCGCGTCGGCTTCCCGCTCGTCGTCAAACCTGTCATGTCGTCGTCGGGCAAGGGTCAGAGCACGGTCAAGGACGCCGCCGGGATCGACACCGCGTGGGATTATGCCGCCGCCGGGATGCGCGGCGACCGGCTGCGCGTGATCGCCGAGGCGTTTATCGACTTCGATTATGAGATCACGCTGCTGACCATCCGCCACAAGGATGGCGTTTCCTTCTGCCCGCCGATCGGCCACCGGCAGGAGCGCGGCGATTACCGCGAAAGCTGGCAGCCCGCCGCCATGTCGGCCGCGGCGCTCGCGAGCGCGCAGGATATGGCGACCAAGGTCGTCGACGCGCTCGGCGGTCACGGCATTTTCGGGGTCGAGTTTTTCGTCAAGGGCGACACCGTGATCTTCTCCGAACTCTCGCCGCGTCCGCACGATACCGGCATGGTGACGCTCATCTCGCAGCGCCTGACCCAGTTCGACCTTCATGCGCGTGCGATCCTCGGCCTGCCGATCCCCGCGATTGTGGCGCCCGATGCGAGCGCAAGCGCGGTGCTGCTCGCCGACCGCGACGCACAGAATTTCGCAATCACCGGCCTCGCCGACGCCCTCGCCGCACCCGACACCGACACCGACACCGCAATCGATGCACGCATCTTCGGCAAGCCCGTCGCCCGCCCCTATCGCCGCATGGGGATTACGCTGGCACGCGTCGCGGATGGCAGCACCGATGATGCCCGCGCGGCGGCAGTCGCAGCGGCGGCGAAGCTCGTCATCGACTATCGCTAGGGCGCACCTCCCCTGCTACATCCCCGCCATGTCTCAGAAGAATCATCTCTACCTCGTCGACGGCTCCGGCTATATTTTCCGCGCCTATCATCGTCTGCCCCCGCTGACGAACCCGCAGGGAACGCCGGTCGGTGCGGTTTATGGCTATACGACGATGCTGTGGAAGCTTGCGAAAGACCTTCACGACGCCGACGGCCCGACGCATCTGGCGGTGATCCTCGACCATAGCGGCAAGTCGTTCCGCAACGACATTTATCCCGATTACAAGGCGCATCGCCCGCCCGCGCCCGAAGATCTGGTGCCGCAATTCCCGCTGATCCGCGACGCGACGCGCGCCTTTTCGCTGCCGTGCATCGAGCAGGAAGGCTTTGAGGCCGACGATCTGATCGCCAGCTATACCGAGGCCGCAGTCGCCGCCGGCTGGGACGTGACGATCGTGTCGAGCGACAAGGATCTGATGCAGCTGGTGCGCGAGCCCGCCGACGGACCGCACGTCGACATGCTCGACACGATGAAGAATGTTCGCGTCGGTGAGGTAGGCGTCGAAGAGAAATTCGGCGTCGGCCCGAAACTGGTCGGCGATATCCTCGCGCTGATGGGCGACAGCGCCGACAATGTCCCCGGCGTCCCCGGCATCGGCCCCAAGACCGCGACCAAATTGATCGTCGAACATGGCGACCTCGACGCCGTGCTTGCCGCCGCAGCGACGATGAAGCCCAGCAAGCTGCGCGAAAATCTGATCGAGCATGAGGAGAAGGCGCGGCTGAGCCGCGTGCTGGTCGAACTGAAAAGCGACATGCCGCTGCCCGATCCATTGGACGACCTCAAGCTCGGCGCGATCCCGCCCGTGCCGCTGAAAGCCTTCCTCGACGAACATGGCTTCCGCTCGCTGTCGGCGAAGGTCGATACCGGTGTGACACCCGGCGGCCCGCCGACTCTGCCGCGCGGCGGCGCCGCTCCGGCTGCGCCCGCCGCCGACGCATCATCGACCCCGACGCTGCCGCCAATGCCCGCGATCGACCGTTCGGCCTATGAGTGCGTGACGACGATCGACGCGCTCGACCGCTGGATTGCCGAAGCCCGGGCCGCGCATGTCGTCGCAGTCGATACCGAAACCGCCAGCCTCGATAGCGTCACCGGCCGTCTCGTCGGCGTCAGCCTCGCGACCGCGCCGGGCAAGGCCTGCTACATCCCGCTCGGCCATGGCGGCACCGACATGTTCGCCGAAAAGCCCGATCAGATCGATTTCGATACCGCGATCAATCGGCTGCGCACGCTGTTCGCCGACGATGCGGTGCTGAAAGTCGGCCATAATCTGAAATATGACATCGGCGTGCTCGCGCAGCACGGTGTAACTATCGCGCCCTATGACGACACGCTGGTGATGAGCTTCGCGCTCGACGCGGGCAAGCATCAGCACGGGCTCGACGAGTTGGCGAAACTCCACCTCGATCACATCTGCCTGACCTTCAAGGAAATGTGCGGGACGGGCAAATCGCAGATCAGCTTTGCCGAAGTCCAGCTCGACCGCGCGACCGAATATGCCGCCGAAGATGCCGACGTCGCGCTGCGGCTATGGAAACTGCTCAAGCTGCGCCTGCCGATCGAGGGCGGGACGCGCGTGTACGAGATGGTCGACCGCCCGCTCGCCGCCATCGTCGAAACGATGGAGCGCGCCGGCATCATGGTGAATCGCGATTATCTGGCGAAGCTGTCGGGCGAATTCGCGACCGAAATGCTGCGCATTGAGGGCGAGATCCACGGTCTCGCCGGCCAGCCCTTCTCGATCGGCAGCCCCAAGCAGCTTGGCGAAATCCTGTTCGACAAGCTCGGCCTCAAGGGCGGGCGCAAGGGCAAGTCGGGCGACTGGTCGACCGACCTGAGCGAACTCGAACGGCTCGAACGCGACGGCGTGCCGATCGCGCGCAAAATCCTCGAATGGCGCCAGCTTGCGAAGCTCAAGTCGACCTATACCGACGCGCTCCAGCAACAGATCAACGCCAAGACCGGCCGAGTCCACACCAGCTACAGCCTCGTCGGCGCGCAAACCGGGCGCCTGTCGTCGACCGATCCCAATTTGCAGAATATCCCGATCCGCACCGAAACCGGCCGCCAGATCCGCGACGCCTTCATCGCCGCGCCCGGCCATGTGCTGATCGCTGCCGACTATAGCCAGATCGAGCTGCGTCTCGCCGCGCATATGGCCGACGTTCCCGAACTCAAGGAAGCCTTTGCGCAGGGGCAGGATATTCACAGCGCGACCGCGATCGAATTGTTCGGTGAAAGCAATCGCGACACCCGCGGCAAGGCGAAGACGGTCAATTTCTCGATCCTCTATGGCATTTCGCGCTGGGGCCTCGCGGGCCGCCTCGAGATCACCCCCGACGAAGCGCAGGCGTTGATCGCGCGCTATTTTGAGCGCTTCCCCGGCATTTCGGACTATATCACCGACACGCTCGAAGGCGTGCGCGCCAAGGGATACACCGAGACGCTGTTCGGCCGCAAAACCTGGTTCCCGCGCATCAAGGCAGCAAACCAGAATGAACGCGCGGGCAGCGAGCGCGCCGCGATCAATGCGCCAATTCAGGGCACCAGCGCCGACCTGATCAAACGCGCGATGGCGCGCATGCCGAAAGCGCTTTCCGACGCTGGCCTGTCCGACGTCAAAATGCTGCTCCAGGTCCACGACGAACTCGTGTTCGAGGCCCCCGAGGACAAGGCGGCGGCCGCCAGCGAGATCATCCGCGCGGTGATGGCGGGCGCCGCCGAACCCGCGCTCAAGCTGTCGGTTCCGCTCGAGGTGGAGATCGGGACCGGAAAAAGCTGGGGCGAAGCGCATTGATTGCAGCGCTGATGCTCATGGCGGCGCTTGCCGCCGATCCCGTTGCTGCGCAGCCGCTTCCGCAGGCCGAAGTCCCCGCGCCCAGCCTGGGGTCGATCGCCGACGCCGACATACGCGAATATGCCGCACTGGCGGGGCGCAAGATCGCCGGGCAGCCGGTGGGCGGACCCTATGCGACCGCCGACAAATTGCTGCTGCTCACCCGCGACAAAAATGGCTATCCGGCGATCGCCACCAGCATTGGCATGCCCACGCGTCAGTCTCTCCCGCCGCCGCCACGGGGCACGCTCGCGATCATCCGCCTGCGCCAGAAATCGGAAACCATCGTTCCCGGCCCGTCGGCCGACGATCGTGCCTTTGTCGCGGCGAACAAATTGCCGCTGTTCGTCGTCGGCGAATGGGCGCGCCCGGCGCCGATGTGGGAGGTCGCGTGGCTCGACGACGCCGTGCGTTTTCGCACCATCGGCGAGGTCGGCGAAATCGGTCCCTGGCAGGAATAGGGTCGGGACCCCTTCCATTTTTTTGCTTGACCGTATTGTTTAAACGATACAGTTCGCCGAAAAAATCAGGAGCCCCTCATGTCACGTCAAACCTTTGTCGCATCGCTGCTAACGGCCGCGATGTTCCTGTCTTTGCCTGTCGCTGCGAAAGCGGAGTCCGCCGCGCCGCCTGCGACCGAAAAGGTCGAGATTCTCCCGATCACATTTTCCGCAAACGGCATGTCGGGCGCCGGAGGCGAGCGACTGCGTGGCGAGTTGAAGGACGCGCAATTTATTGCTGTCGGCGAAGACCATGGTCTGGCCGGATCGCCGCAACTCACCCTGGCAATCGCCCATGATGCCGAAGCAATCGACGATAGCCCGCTCTATCATGCCGCAGAAGTGGGGCCCCACACGGCGAACTGGGTCAGCGCGCATCTCAAAAGCGGGGGCGTGGATGCACTCGGCGCGGCGCTCGCGACGCAGCCATGGGCGATTCCCTTTCTGACCAATGCAGAGGATGCCGCGCTCGCAGCGCCCTTTGCCAATGAAAACCGGCTTTGGGGCATTGATCAGGAGTTTCTGGGCGCAACGTCCATTCTGCTCGACGTTTTGAGCGCCCGGACCCGCGACAAGGCCGTGCGCAAACGGCTCGCCGACTGGCGCGACCGGGATCGCGCCGCGCTGGCCGACGGAAATTTCGGCGGGATCATGTTGATGACCACCGCCACCGCAGAGGATTTTGCGGCGCTCCAGCGCCATTTCGCCGATGACCGCGAAGCGCGGGCGATCGTCGACGCCTTGACGGACAGCGCGGATATCTATCACCTGAATCTCGCAGGGAAGCATCTGCAAAATAACGAAGAACGCGCCCTGTTGATGCGCGAATATTTCCTGACCGCCTATCGCTCGGTCCCGGCGCCAGCCCCGCGCGTCCTGCTGAAAATGGGGGCAAATCACCTCGGGCGCGGCACGACGCCGACCGCCATCTACGACCTCGGCTCGCTGCTTCCCGGGCTCGCCGCCGCCAATGGACAAAAATCGCTGCACATCGCCTATATCCCGATGGCAGGCTCGGTGCTCCAGATCGCGCCTTCGCCGAAGGGCTTTACACAAATCAGCGCCTATGAAGACACCAACATCGGTCCCATTCTCGACGCTGCCGGCATCGCGCGCGAGATGATTCCTGCCACCGGCCATGCCTTGATTCCCGTTGCGGCCCTGCGCCACCAGCTGGCGGGGCAAAAGCTGCAAGCCTTGCCCGAATTTGCCCGCTTCCTGCTGCTCGGCTTCGATTATCTGGTCACCACGCGCGACGCCAAGCCGGCAACGAACTTCGAAACCCTCGCCAAACGGCCCTCCTGACGGGGCGCGCCGAAGGCTGCGCCCCTTCCCCGCCCCGCCATTTCTTTCTATGGCGGGGCGATGACAGGCGGCTGACACTTTTGTGACGGCCCGGATGAAGGCCCTTTTTTTGAGCAATATCAACCCAACAGCCAACAAGCCGCCCGTTCGAATCCAGCAAAATCTTCTGGCCCGTGGCGAACGGCGCCTGCTCAACTGGCTGTGCCCACGCCTTCCGGGCTGGGTAACCCCCGACCAGTTGACGACGCTGGGCTTTGCGGGCGCGGTGATGGTTGCTGCGGGCTATGCCCTCAGTTGGTTCGACACCGAATGGCTGGGCCTTTCGCTGCTTGGCTATGTCGTCAACTGGTTCGGCGATTCACTCGACGGCAGCCTCGCGCGCTGGCGCCGTATCGAACGCCCCTCCTATGGCTATTTTGTCGACCATAGCGTCGATGCGGTGGGGACGCTGCTGATGGTCGGGGCGATCGGGGTCAGCCCCTATATGCGCCTCGACGTTGCGCTGCTGGCGGTCGTCGGCTATTTCCTGCTGTCGATCCACACCTTCCTTGCGGCGAAGGTCGTTGGCGAATTCCGCCTGTCCTATATGGCAGGCGGGCCGACCGAACTCCGGCTGATGCTGATGACGATGACCGTGCTGATGCCGATCATCGGCAGCGGCATGGTGCCGCACACACCCTTTTCTGCCTTTGACCTGTTCGCGCTGGTCGTCGCCAGCATCCTGGTGACGCTGTTCATTCTCCAGAGCTATGCCACCGCGCGCATCCTCGCGCGCCGCGGCGAATAAGCCTTAACCGCCGCGGACCCGCGCCATCGGATAGGTGCCGAGCAGCCGCAGCGACTTGGTCTGGAAATCCAGCTCCTCGAGTGCCCGGTCGATATTTTCGTCCCCCGGCGCACCGACAATGTCGGTATAGAATTGGGTTGCGGCAAAGCTGCCCGCGACCTGATAGCTCTCCAGCTTGGTCATATTGACGCCGTTGGTCGCAAAACCGCCGAGCGCCTTGTAAAGCGCGGCCGGAATATTCTTCACCTCGAACATGAAGGTGGTCATCAGCGGCCCTTCGATCGCCGACAGATCGGCGAGCGGCTCGCGCGCCAGGATGACGAAGCGCGTCATATTGTGATCGGCATCCTCCATCCCGGTGCCGTGCAAGGTCAGCCCATAGATTTCGGCGGCATGCGGCGGCGCCAGCGCGGCGAGCCCGACTTCATCGCTGTCGGCGACCCACGCCGCGGCGCCCGCGGTGTCGCTGTGCGCGATCGGCGCGATCTGATTCGCGCGCAGCCAGTTGCGGCATTGCCCCAGCGCCTGTTCATGGCTCATCGCACGCGTCACCGGCCCGAGATCGCGGCTCATCAGCCCGTAACGGATGCGCAGGAAATGCTCGCCGACGATCGACAGACCGGATTCGGGCAGCAGGAAATGAATATCGGCGACACGGCCGTGCAGGCTGTTCTCGATCGGGATGATCGCGCGGTCGACACGGCCTTCGCGCACGGCGTCGATCGCGTCCTGAAAGGAATAACAGGGCAGCGGCAGCGAATCTGGATCATATTCGCGCGCGGCAAGATCGCTGTTCGCGCCCGGCGCACCCTGAAAGGCCAGGCCGCGTGCGGGATCGGCCAAGGCCGCCACCTTCATCTCGTCGACCAACCGCTGTGCCGAAGCCGTATAACTGCCCATGTCTGCCTTTCCGCGCCCGAACCGCGGCGCATAGCCGGGCGGGCGCAGCCACGCAACCGGAGCGGTCGCTGATTCATCGGTTCGCGCCCCCTTGCGCCGCCGTGCCCGCCCCAGTAAGGGAGCGACCAAATCAGATCATGCGACCCGACAAGGGCGCGAACGAACACGGGGCTGCAGACCATGGACAATCGCAACAACACTATTGCTGGCTGGGTATTGTTTGCCGGCATTTGTGCACTGGGCCTGACGATCGGGTCGAGCATGATCTTCGCCGGTCACGCCCCCGAAAAGCCCGGATTCCCGATCGAGGATGCCGAAGCTGGCGGCAACAGCGGCAAGCCCGCCGTGCCGATCGCGAACCTGCTCGCCGCCGCCGATGTGGCGAAGGGCGAAGCGGTGTTCGCAAAGTGCGCCGCGTGCCACACGATCAATTCGGGCGGCGCCAACGGCATCGGTCCGAATCTGTTCGGCGCGCTGGGCAAGGCTCACGGCCACGTCCCGGGCTTCGCCTATTCGGACGCGCTGAAGTCGGTCCCGGGCAATTGGGATTTCGCCGGCATGGATGCCTGGCTGACCAGCCCGCGCAAATATGCGCCCGGCACCAAAATGTCCTTCGCCGGCCTCAGCAGCGCCGAAGATCGCGCGAACCTGATCGTCTATATGAACGCACAGGGTTCGAACCTGCCGCTGCCTGCTCCCGAAGCGGCTCCGGCTGAAGGCGCTGCAGCCGCTCCGGCCGATGCAACCGCAGCTCCGGCCGAAGGCGCAGTTGCCCCGGCAGCCGATGCCGCCGCAGCCCCCGCACCGGCCGAAGCCAAGAAATAATGCGCATCGCGCCCGTCCTGCTGGCGGGCGCTTTCGCCCTCGCCGGTTGCGGCAAGAGCGATCAGCCCGCCGATGCACCGGCGGGCGGTAACGCGGCCGTCGAAGCACCCGCCCCCACGATCGAGCCGACCGCGGCGATGGGCGAACAGGTCTTCAAACGCTGCGTCGCGTGCCACACAATCGACGCAGGCGGCGCCAATGGTATCGGCCCCAACCTCCACGGCATCGTCGGCCGCGCGGTCGCGTCGTACGCGGGCTTTTCCTATTCGGGCGCGATGAAGGCCAAGGGCGGTGTCTGGGACGCCGCCGCGCTCGACGCCTTTGTGGCAGAGCCGATGAAGGCGCTGCCCGGAACGCGTATGGCGTTTGCAGGGGTCATCGACCCCGCCGACCGCAAGGCGCTGTTCCTGTATCTGGAAGCTCAGAAATAATCTGATCCTCCCTGTTGCGAAGCAATGGGGAGGTGGCAGCGCGAAGCGCTGACGAAGGGGCTATGGCGCGACGCCCCCTTCCACCACCGCCTTTCGGCGGCGGTCCCCCTCCCCATCGCTACGCGACAGGGAGGATAGCAAGCCTCAGTCCGGCTCGATCGCGGCGTAAAAGTCCTGAATGATCTTCCACGCCTCGTCGGCGGTTTCGACGAACCGGAACAGGTCGAGGTCGCGGGCGCTGACCACGCCTTCCTCGACCAGCGCGTCGAAATTGACGACGCGACGCCAGAACTCCTCGCCGAACAGCACGATCGGGATCGGCTTGATCTTGCCGGTCTGGATCAGGGTCAGCAGTTCGAACATCTCGTCGAACGTGCCAAAGCCACCGGGGAAAACACAAACCGCGCGCGCGCGAAGCAGGAAATGCATCTTGCGCAGCGCGAAATAGTGGAACTGGAAGCTGAGGTCCGGGGTCACGAAACGGTTGGGCGCCTGTTCGTGCGGCAGCACGATGTTGAGCCCGACCGATTCCTTGCCCTCGTCATCGGCGCCGCGATTCGCGGCCTCCATGATCGACGGACCACCTCCCGAACAAACGACAAAGTGGCGACAGCCATTTTCGTCGCACGGCACCTGACTCGCGAGCCGCGCGAGCGCGCGCGCCTCTTCATAATATTTTGCCTTCGCCTTCAACCGGCGCGCGATGTTGCGGCTGGCATCGTCGGTTGCGGCGGCTTCGAGCGCATCGGCCTCCGCCGGTTCGGGAATACGCGCCGAACCATAGATGACGAGCATCGATTCGATCTTCGCTTCGTCGAGCAGCAATTCGGGCTTGAGCAATTCCAGCTGGAAGCGCACCGGGCGCAGATCCTCGCGCAGCAGGAACTCCTTGTCCTGAAAAGCCAGCTTGTAAGCGGCGCTCGCGGTTTGCGGGGTGGTCGTCGCCTGTTTGGCGAACTGCGCGTCATCCTTGGCTTTGTGGAAACGCGAACGATGGGGTTGTTTGTCTTCTGTCATTAACGGATGGCTAGCGCCTTCCGCGCGCAAAGCCAAGTCAGCGGCAGTAACCGTTGCCGCTCATATCCATGTGGAAGTGGTTATAATGGGCCGCGTTATAGTCGGGGCCCAGCACCGTCCCGAACCGCCGGCACGCCGATGTGTGCAGCGCGCGCAGAAAGTCCTGCGACGCCCTGTCACCCTTCCACCCGCCGTCGAGCATGATGCGCCGCCCGTCGGCGAGAACGAATCCCGATATGTCGATCGCATTCGAACTCGCGTGCTGCGACAAGCGGCCAGAGCGCCCGCCATAGATGTTGCGGCAGCTATAGGTGCCGAAGGTCTCGATCTTCACCACCTCGGTCCCGAAAAATTTTCGCGCCGCGGGCTTCACCGCATATTGCGCCCATGCCGCAAAATTGCGCGCGAGCGGACAGGTCATCGCGCCGAGGCCCGTCGTCGGCATCCCGATGTCGAGCAGCTTCACCGAATCGATCGAACTGCATCCGCCGCCATGATCCTCATTGGCGAGCGGCGTGAAACGCACCCCCGCCTGTTTCAGATCGACCGCGCATTGTTTGGATTCGGCGCTGGTGAAAGACGGCGTGCTGTTAATATGTGGGCGCTTGCCGGTGCTGGCTGTCGGGCGCTTCGAATCGTTTCGCTTCATGACATCAGGAGAACCGAAACAGGCCGAAAGCGACAGCGCTGCGGCGGCGGCAATGAGCATCCGGGGCTTCAGATACGATGGGATCGCCATGGCGCCAATCTGCAACAAATATAGTTAACAAGTTACTAACCCACTTGCTCGGCTCGTCGATAATTTCACACGACCGGAGCAATTTGTTTGACAGTTGCGCCCGCCTCCCTAAACGCAGCGCCGGGCCACGCGGTCCCAACGCCGCGCGAGCTCTCTGCAAGGAGAGAATGACATGAATGACGTGCCGACACCCGAATTGCGCCCTGTGCGCCCCCATTTTTCTTCCGGCCCCTGCGCAAAGCCGCCGGGCTGGGCCCCCGAAAAGCTCGCCACCGAATGCCTCGGCCGCTCGCACCGCGCGAAGATCGGCAAGACGCGTCTGCAGCTTAGCATCGATCTGATGCGCGAAATGCTCCAGCTTCCCGACACCCACCGCATCGGCATCGTTCCGGGCTCCGACACCGGCGCCTTTGAAATGGCGATGTGGACGATGCTCGGCGCCCGCCCCGTCACGACGCTCGCTTGGGAGAGCTTCGGTGAAGGTTGGGTCACCGATGCCGCGAAGCAGTTGAAGCTCGACCCGACCGTCATCCGCGCCGATTATGGCCAGCTGCCCGATCTCCGCCAAGTCGACTGGTCGAACGACGTTCTCTTCACATGGAACGGCACCACCAGCGGCGTCCGCGTCCCCAACGGCGACTGGATCGCCGACGACCGTGAAGGCCTGTGCTTCGCCGACGCGACCAGCGCAGTGTTCGCTTACGACCTGCCGTGGGACAAGATCGACGTCGCAACCTTCAGCTGGCAGAAAGTGCTCGGCGGCGAAGGCGGTCACGGCGTGCTGATCCTCGGCCCGCGCGCGGTCGAACGGTTGGAAACCTACACCCCCGCCTGGCCGCTGCCCAAGGTGTTTCGCCTCGTCTCGAAGGGCGCGCTGACCGAAGGCGTGTTCAAGGGCGAGACGATCAACACCCCGTCGATGCTCGCGGTCGAAGACGCAATCTTCGCGCTCGAATGGGCAAAGTCGATTGGCGGTCTCGAAGGCCTGAAGGCGCGCAGCGATGCGAATGCCGCGGCGCTCGACAAGATCGTGGCCGACCGCGACTGGCTCTCCCACCTCGCCGCTGATCCCGCCAGCCGCTCGAAGACCTCGGTGTGTCTGTCGGTCGCCGGTGCCGATGCGGATTTCATCAAGAAATTCGCCGGGCTGCTCGAGAAGGAAGGCGCCGCATTCGACATCGCGGGCTATCGCGACGCCCCTGCGGGCCTGCGCATCTGGTGCGGCGCGACGGTCGATACGGCCGACGTCGAAGCGCTCGGACCATGGCTCGACTGGGCCTACGCGACCCTCACCGCCTAACCCACCCTCTGTCATCCCCGCGAAAGCGGGGACCCAGAGCGCGCATGGACTGATCCCACCCTGGGTTCCCGCTTTCGCGGGAATGACAGGAAAGAAGGAATATCGAAATGACCGCACCCAAAGTTCTCATTTCCGACAAAATGGACCCCAAAGCCGCCGCGATCTTCAAGGAACGCGGGATCGACGTCGATGTCATCACCGGCAAGACCAAGGAAGAGCTGATCGCGATGATCGGCGACTATGACGGCCTCGCGATCCGCTCGGCGACCAAAGTCACCGCCGACGTCCTCGCCGCCGCGACGAACCTGAAGGTCGTCGGCCGCGCCGGGATCGGCGTCGACAATGTCGACATTCCCGAGGCGTCGAAGAAGGGCGTCATCGTGATGAACACCCCTTTCGGCAACAGCATCACCACCGCCGAACATGCGGTCGCGATGATGTTCGCGCTGGCCCGCCAGATTCCCGAAGCCAATACGCTGACCCAAGCGGGCAAATGGCCCAAGAATGACTTCATGGGCGTCGAGCTGACCTCGAAGACCCTCGGCCTGATCGGTTGCGGCAATATCGGCAGCATCGTCGCCGAACGCGCGCTCGGCCTGCGCATGAAGGTCGTCGCCTTCGACCCCTTCCTGACCCCCGAACGCGCGATCGAGCTTGGCGTCGAAAAGGTCGACCTCGACGGCCTGCTCGCACGCGCCGACTTCATCACGCTGCACACCCCGCTGACTGACCAGACGCGCAACATCCTGTCGGCCGAGAATCTCGCCAAGACCAAGAAGGGCGTGCGCATCATCAACTGTGCGCGCGGCGGGCTGATCGACGAAGCGGCGCTGAAGGATGCGCTCGATTCGGGTCATGTCGCGGGCGCTGCCCTCGACGTGTTCGCGACCGAACCCCCGTCGGCCGACCATCCGCTGTTCAGCACCCCGAACTTCATCTGCACCCCGCACCTCGGCGCCTCGACCGATGAAGCGCAGGTCAATGTTGCGATTCAGGTCGCCGAACAGCTGTCGGATTATCTGCTCACCGGCGGCATCACCAACGCGCTCAACGTCCCCAGCCTGTCGGCCGAGGAAGCCCCGAAGCTGCGTCCGTACATGGCGCTCGCCGAAAAGCTCGGCAGCCTGATCGGCCAGCTCGCCCACGACAACCTCACCACCATCTCGATCGAGGCCGAGGGCGCCGCCGCCGAACTGAATCTCAAGCCGATCACCGCTGCGGTGCTCACCGGCCTGATGCGTCGCTATTCGGACAGCGTGAATATGGTCAACGCCCCGCATCTGGCACGCGAACGCGGGCTTGATGTCCGCGAAGTGCGCCACGACCGCGACGGCGATTATCACACGCTGATCCGCGTCACCGTGTCGACCAGCCAGGGCGATCGTTCGGTCGCGGGCACGCTGTTCAGCAACGGCGACCCGCGCCTCGTCGAAATGTTCGGGATCAAGGTCGAGGCCGATCTCGACGGCGACATGCTCTATATCGTCAACGAGGATGCGCCGGGCTTCATCGGCCGCATCGGCACGACGCTGGGCGATGCCGGGCTCAACATCGGCACCTTCCACCTCGGCCGCCGCGATGCGGGCGGTGAAGCGGTGCTGTTGCTGTCGCTCGACTCGGCGATGCCCGAGCCGCTGCTGTGGCAGCTGTGCCAACTGCCCGGCGTGAAGACGGTCAAGGGTTTGAAGTTCTAAGCCTTAGTCCCCCTCCCGCTTGCGGGAGGGGGAGCGAGACTTGCGGACTTGTCCGTTAGTCGCAGCGGGGTGGGCCATTGCAACGCTGCTTGCCCACCCCCAGCCCCTCCCGCAAGCGGGAGGGGAGTTACGGTTGAATCCACCTTCCCACCCGCCTAAGGCCGCACCCATGACCAAGGCCCCTGCTCTGCTCCCCGAAGGTCTGCGCGACCGCCTCCCCCAGCAAGCGGAGGCCGCGTCGCGCGTGACCCGCGCGCTCGTCGATGCGATGCGCGCGCATGGCTATGGCCGCGTGTCGCCGCCGCTCGCCGAGTTTCGCGAGACGCTGGGCGGCAATGACGAGCGCGCCTCGCGCGATTTGCTCCGCTTCACCGATCCGGTATCGCAGCGCACATTGGCGCTGCGCCCCGACATCACGCGGCAGGTCGGCCGCATAGCCACCTCGCTGCTCGCGCACGCGCCACGCCCGCTTCGCCTTTGCTACGCGGGCCAGGTCGTCAAGCTGCGCGCCAGCCAGCTCCGCCCCGCGCGCGAAATGCTGCAAGTCGGCGCCGAACTGATCGGCAGCGACAGCGTCGCCGCGGCGCGCGAGATTGTCAGCGTCGCGATCGACGCGCTCGAGGCCGCGGGCATCGGTCCGGTGACGCTCGATTTCACCCTGCCCGACGTCGTCGACCTGCTCGCCAACGGCCCGTTGCCGGTCGCCGCGAACATCGACCAGCTCCGCGATGAGCTCGACGCCAAGGATGCGGGCGCGCTCGCACGGCTGGGAGCCGAAGCCTATCTGCCGCTGCTCCGCGCCACCGGTCCCTTCGATCAGGCGATCGCCGATCTGCGTGCTTTCGACACCGCGGGCGTCCTCACCAGCCGCATCGACGCGCTCGAAGCCATTGCAGCACCAGTGCGCGGCCGCGTCACGCTGACCCTCGACCCCACCGAACGCCACGGCTTCGCCTATCAAAGCTGGTTCGGCTTCCAGATTTTCGTCCCCGGACAGGGCGACGCGATCGGCCGCGGCGGCGGCTATGCGATTCCCGTCGGCGAGGAACATGAAGAAGCCGCCGTCGGCTTCTCCCTCTATCCCGATCCTTTGATCGACGAAGGCCTCGGCGCCGAGGACGACGCCGACCGCCGCATCTTCCTGCCGCTCGGCCATGACACGACGCTGGCGGCAAGCCTGCGCGCCGACGGGTGGCAGACGGTAGCGGCGCTGTCCGACGGCGACGATGCCCGCGCACTCGGTTGCGGCTTCACGCTTGGGCCCGACGGTCCGGTCGAAGCCTAAAAATCCGCTTTTCCGAACCGCGACACGCCCTGATTCACCCCCGGCGGGTCAAGCACCGTCACGTCCAGCTCTACCGGCGCACCAATCCAGTGCGCCAGCGTCGTATGATCAGCAAGATCATCGTCGGTCAGCGGATGCACCAGCGCCCGCAGTCCTGTCGCCTTGATCGCCGCGATCACCGCACCGACATTCCGCTCGACAAAATGCACCTCATATTGCGCAATCGGATGCGGCCCGACTCCACCGTCGGTCATCGCCCCGACAAAGAGAATCGCCTCATCCGCCCCGAACGCCTCACGCAGCGCGACGGCCACCGGCCGCTCGTCCGCCGCATAATAGATATGCGCATGATAAGGCGCGTCCGATTCGACCATTTCCACCATCCTTGCGCGATCCGAATATGCCGCCTTCCATAGCGACGCAGCGCAGAAATGTCGCCCATTCGTGCCACTGCGCTTGCCTCTTTGGCCAAATCCGCTAAGGCCGCGCCGGGCCGCGCTTGTTGCTTTTTGGCCCCGCACAGCAGGACATTGTCATGGCAAATGTTACCGTCATCGGGTCGCAATGGGGCGACGAGGGCAAGGGCAAGATTGTCGACTGGCTCGCGAGCCGCGCCGACGCCGTCGTCCGTTTCCAGGGCGGGCACAATGCCGGCCATACGCTGGTCGTCGGCGAGCAGGTTTACAAACTCTCGCTGCTCCCCTCGGGCATCGTCACCGGCACGCTGTCGATCATCGGCAATGGCGTCGTCCTCGACCCCTGGGCGCTGCGCGACGAGATTACCAAGCTGCGCGGTCAGGGCGTTGCCATCAATCCCGAGAATTTCGCGATCGCCGACAATTGCGCGCTGATCCTGCCCTTCCACCGCGACCTCGACGCGCTGCGCGAAACCGCTGCCGGCGCCGGCAAGATCGGCACCACCGGGCGCGGCATCGGCCCCGCCTATGAAGATAAGGTCGGTCGCCGCGCGATTCGCGTCTGCGACCTCGCGCATCTCGACAAGCTCGATCCGCAGATCGACCGCCTGACCGCGCATCATGACGCGCTGCGCGCCGGCTTCGGCGAGCCGCCGATCGACCGTGAGCGCCTGATCGCCGACCTCACCGAAATCGCCGACTATGTGCTCGAATATGCGCAACCGGTCTGGAAGCGCCTGAAAAAGGTCCGCAAGGCCGGCGCGCGCATCCTGTTCGAGGGCGCACAGGGCGTGCTGCTCGACGTCGATCATGGCACCTATCCCTTCGTCACCAGCTCGAACACCGTCAGCGGCACCGCCGCTTCGGGCTCGGGCCTCGGTCCCGGCGCAGTCGGCTTCGTCCTTGGCATCGCCAAAGCCTATACGACCCGCGTCGGCAGCGGCCCCTTCCCGACCGAACTCGAGGATGCGACCGGGCAGAAGCTCGGCGAGCGCGGCCATGAGTTCGGCACCGTCACCGGGCGCAAGCGCCGCTGCGGCTGGTTCGACGCCGTACTCGTCCGCCAGAGCTGCGCCGTTTCGGGCGTCACCGGCATCGCGCTGACCAAGCTCGACGTTCTCGACGGTTTCGAAACCATCCGCATCTGCACCGGCTATCGCCTGCGCGGCAAGATCCTCGACTATTTCCCCGCGCACTCGGCCGATCAGGCCGAGGTCGAGCCGATCTACGAGGAAATGGACGGCTGGCAGGAAACGACCGCCGGCGCGCGCAGCTATGCCGACCTGCCCGCACAGGCGATCAAATATATCCAGCGCGTGCAGGAACTGATCGAAACCCCGATCGCGCTCGTGTCGACCAGCCCCGAACGCGAAGACACGATCCTGATCCGCGACCCGTTCAGCGATTGATGATCCAATCCTCCCTGTGGCGAAGCCATGGGGAGGGGGACCGTCCGCGAAGCGGATGGTGGAGGGGCCGCAACGGCAGCGCCATAGGCCCCTCCGTCAGCGCTTTGCGCTGCCACCTCCCCATCGCTTCGCGACAGGGAGTATCCAGATCAGCTCGACCGTCCCGCCGCCGCCACATCGCGGATCGCCGTAACAAAGCCTGCCGGGTCATCCTCCTGAATGAAATGACCACCCTTCAGCGTGCGATGCGCTACGCCGCGCGTCCCCGGTACGCGCGCGGTGAACAGCGCATCGCCGCCGCGCGTGATCGGATCGCCGTCGGAAAAGCAGCACAGAAACGGCTTGTCGAAGCCTTCGAGCACCGCCCACGCGCGCTTCTGATCCGGTACCGCAACATTGTCGCCCAGCGGCACAAAGCCCGGATAGACCCGTGCCGCAACCTTTGATGCCCGCGTCGGAAAGGGCGCGTCATAGGCGGCGATTTCCGCAGCGCTCAATGCACGCTTGGTCCCCGCCTTGACGATCTTCCCGATTGGAAACACCGGGCTATAGCGCGAGAAGGCCCGCCAGATCGCGAAGGCGCGCGGCGCCGCCTGCCCCTCGGGCAAACCACCGTTCGACAGGGCCACGCCCGCGAAACGTTCAGGCATTTCGGCGACAAGCCGCAGGCCGATCAACGATCCCCAATCCTGACAGGCGAGAATCATATTACGAAGATCGAGCGCTTCGATCCACTGCCGCATCCAGGCAACCTGCGCCGCATAGCTGTAAGCCCCGCGGTCGAGCGGCTTGTCCGATCGGCCAAAGCCGATCAGGTCGGGCGCGACGACACGGAACCCCGCATCGACTGCGGGGCCGATCATATGGCGATAAAGATAGGACCATGTCGGCTCGCCATGCAGCATCAGCACCGGCTGCGCCTCCGCCGCACCCTCGTCGATATAATGGACGCGCAATCCATTCCCGATTTCCAGATAATTTGGCGCAAACGGCCAGTCCGGCAAAGCCGCAAAATTTTCGTCCGGTGTGCGATAGACGCGCATCCGCTTTCCTCCCCCATTGTCCCGACACCAGCTTAGGCGGCAATCGCCCATGTGCAAGCACGCCCTCTTTCGTTTCGGTTCGTCCCGTGGCACCTAGGCGGCATGACCCGGCACATTCTTGTCTTTTATGGCAGCTATCGCCGCGACCGGCAGGGCATCAAGCTCGCCCGCTGGATCGTTGACGCCCTCACCACACGCGGCGACAGCGCCGAGTTGATCGACGCCAAGGCGATCGACCTGCCCATGCTCGACCGGCGCTTCAGCGACTATGCGGCGGGCGAAGCCCCGCGCGCGATGGCCGATCTTGCCGCGAAAATCGCGGCGGCCGACAGCTATGTCTTCGTTACCGGCGAATATAACGGCGGGCTGCAACCCGGGCTCAAAAATCTCGTCGATCATTATCTGGCCGAATATGCCTGGCGCCCGGCCGCAATCGCGTCTTACTCGGCGGGCCCTTTCGCTGGCGTCCGCTCGGCGACCGCATGGCGCACCACACTCGGCGCGATGGGGATGGTCGTCACCTCTACGCCGCTCAGCCTCGCGCGGATCGGCGGCGCATTCGATGCCGACGGACAGCCAACGGGCGAGGATGGCGGACGGCTTGCCAAGGCCTTCCCGCGCTTCGCCGACGATCTTGGCTGGTGGACCGACGCGGCGAAGGCGCAACGGGCGAGCGCTGGGGCGCCCTTCTAAACTTCGTCATTGCGAGCGCAGCGAAGCAATCCAGAACGGCTTGCCACGCCCTGAATTGCTTCGCTGCGCTCGCAATGACGAAAAGGCCTAGCCCGACTTCAATTCCGCCTTCAGTCGCAGGCTCGCGCGCCAGAAGAAAAAGGCCGGAATCAACCCGAGCCATGCCGCGCCATAAAGCACCCAGCGCACGCTTTCCTGTCCTGCGACCGGCGCCAGCGCATCGGACAGCACCCCGAACAGGAACGGCCCCAGTCCCAGCCCGATCAGATTCTGCCCGAACAGCATCACCGACGCCGCGACGGCGCGCGCCTGCGGCCGCACCAGTCCCTGCACACAGCCATAGGCGGGGCCATAATAGGCGTTGTTGACGATGCTGGGCACAACCAGCAACGCCATCGCGACCAGCCAATGTTCCATATGATAGCCAAGGAACAGGATCGGTGCGACGATCGCCATGCCAAAGGCGGGAAAGGTCAATATGTGCCGCTTGTCGCGCGCCCCGAACTTGTCGGCGAGCTTGCCGCCCAGCCATGTGCCGAGCGCCGCTGCAAGCCCCAGCACGACCGCCATCGACAGCCCCGCCTCGGTCGTCGACAGGCCATGGCTGCGGATGAAGAAGCTGATCGTCCACAATCCCTTGCCATAGCCGAGGAAGGCGACGACCGACGACGCGATCAGAATATAAATATAGGCGCGCGAGGCGAAGATTTCGCGCAGCGCCTCGCGCGTTGAAAGCGGCACGATCGCCGCCGCTGTGGCAGCCGCTTCGGCCGAGCGGCTGTGGCGCGGCTCGCGCATCAGGAACAATACAACCAGCGCGAGCATCAGGCCCGGGACGCCGACGAGCATCAATGCGACACGCCAGCCATAAAGGTCGTTGATGACCCCGCCGATGATCAGCCCGAGCAGCGAGCCAATCGGCACCCCCATCCCGTAAAAGGCAATCGCCGACGAGCGCTTTTCGGGCGGCACGCTGTCGCTGATCAGCGAGTGCGCCGCAGGGGTGCAGCCCGCCTCGCCGACCCCGACGCCGATCCGTGCGAACAGCAGCTGGACGAAATTCTGCGCGAGCCCGCACACCGCAGTCATCGCCGACCATATGGTGAGCGAGAGCGCGATCAGCCGCACCCGGTTCGTGCCGTCCTTGTCGGCATAGCGCGCGATCGGAATACCAAGCAGCGCGTAAAAGACCGCAAAGGCGGGCCCCGCGAGCAAGCCGAGTTCGGTATCCGACAGACCAAGGTCGGCCTTGATCGGTTCGGCGAGGATATTGACGATCTGCCGATCGAGGAAATTGAAGATATAGACGATCAGCAACAGCCACAGCATCGTCCGCGTCTGCGCGGAAACGCCGTCGGCGGGCTGCGACCCGATGCCTTGGGGGAAGGCTATTTTCTGGTTCATTACACTCTCCGGATACGGAAGGTGCAGGCGCCTCCCTGCCCTGTCAACGCCGTTGGGACGGGTTGAAAAGGACAGGTTCGCGGTTGCCGCTACGGCGGCTTGGCCGCGCGGCGGCAGAAAAAATTACCGGGGCGCTAGTGCCCGCCCAGCCGTTGCTTCCAGCTCAACTGCTCATGCTCGAGCAATTCCATCGGGACCTGAATGGCCCGGATGGCCAGCCGCACCTCGATCAGGAACAGGATCAGCGATATGAGCAAAAGGAGCATGGCGACCCCAAAGGCCCATGACGCGGCGACGCCCAGATTAATCCCGGTAAAGGCCTGGGTGAATAGCAGGGCGACAAGCAGGCACACGACGATCCCGCACGCGACCGCCGACAGGATCGAATTGTTGATGATCCACATGCGCCGGTCGGCGATGCGGAGTTCCGCAACAATCCGGTCATGCTCCTGCCCCTCGGTCTCGGGCCAGCGCGCCATCAGCGAACGCGACCGGTCGACCACGCGCGCGAGCCTGCCCGCGATGACGTTCAGGAGGCTGCCGGTCGCCACCAGCAAGAACACTGGGGTAACCGACAGCTGGATCGTCTGCGCAATCGCGCTCGCGTCCGGGAGTGTCACCCCCCGTTGCCGGCCGCGACCGACGGGGTGTTGACGCCGTGCGCCTGAAGGAATTTGCGGATATTGCGCGCCGCCTGCCGGATGCGCTGCTCATTTTCGACCATCGCGATACGGACGAAGCCTTCGCCATCCTCGCCATAGCCGACGCCGGGCGCGACCGCGACCTTGGCCTCGGTCAGCAATTGCTTGGAAAATTCCAGGCTGCCCATTTCCTTGAGCGCGGGGGGCAACGGCGCCCAGGCGAACATCGACGCCTTGGGGCTCGGAATATCCCAGCCGGCGCGGGCAAAGCTTTCGACCATCACGTCGCGGCGTTTTTGATACAGCTCGCGGTTGCGCGCGACGATATCCTGCGGGCCGTTGAGCGCGGCGCAGGCCGCCGCCTGGATCGGAGTGAAAGCGCCATAATCGAGATAGGATTTCACGCGCGTCATCGCCGCGATCAGCCGCTTGTTGCCGACCGCAAAGCCCATGCGCCAGCCCGCCATCGAATAGGTTTTCGACATCGAGGTGAACTCGACCGCGACATCCTTCGCGCCCGGCACCTGCAGGATCGAGGGGGTCGGATTGCCGTCGTAATATAGTTCCGAATAGGCAAGGTCGCTCAGGACCCAGACCTTATTCTCCTTCGCCCACGCGACGAGCCGCTCATAGAAAGCGAGGTCGACCGTCTCGGCGGTCGGGTTCGACGGGTAATTGACGACGAGGATCGACGGGCGCGGCACGGTGAACGCCATCGCGCGGTCGAGCGCGCGCCAATAGGCCTCATCGGGCGTCGTCGGGACGCTGCGGATCGTCGCCCCGGCGATGATGAAGCCGAAGGTGTGGATCGGATAGCTCGGGTTCGGCGCCAGCACGACATCGCCCGGACCGGTGATCGCGGTCGCGAGGCTCGCAAGCCCTTCCTTCGACCCCATGGTCACGACAACCTCGCTCTCGGGGTCGAGTTCGACGTTGAAGCGGCGCGCGTAATAATTGGCCTGCGCGCGGCGAAGCCCCGGAATCCCCTTGGACTGCGAATAGCCGTGCGCGTCGGGCTTCATTGCCACTTCGCACAATTTCTCGATCACATGCGGCGGCGGCGGCAAATCGGGGTTGCCCATTCCCAGGTCGATGATGTCTTCGCCCGAGGCGCGGGCGGCCGCACGCATCGCATTGACTTCGGCGATGACATAGGGCGGCAGGCGCTTGATGCGATAGAATTCATCTTCAGACATGAGAGACTAGAACAACTCCTTTACGTTATATTCTGGAAAGGCGCGAACGGGCTGCTCGCCAGCCGCGCCGCGGCTTGTTATAGGCATAATATCGGCACTGACCAGCGGGAACAAACATGAGCGACGCAGGCCCCAAAAACGGCGATAACAGCGACACCACCGACGTTCCTTTTTCCTTCATGCCTTCCCCCGACGACATGCAGCACTGGACCAGCGTGATCGGCCGCGCGCAGCAGATGATGCTCGAATATGCGCAAACCCAGGCCGAAGGTACCAACGGCGCAGCGGCCTTGTTCGATCCGGCCAAATGGCTCGACAATCCGGCGAGCCAGCTGTGGGCCGAACAGACATCGAAAATGTGGGAACAGGGCGTCGCCTTCTGGACCTCGCTCGCGACGCTCAACCCCGCAATGGCGCCCGCCGCTCCGGCCGAGGCACCAAAGGACCGCCGCTTCGCCGATCCCGACTGGACGCAGAATCCCGCCTTCGCGCTGATCCGCCAGACCTATGGCCTGCTCTCCGACCAGTTGCTCGCGACGACGCGCCAGCTTCCGGGGCTCGACGACGCCGCGCGCGCCAAGCTGGAATTTGCCGCGAAGAATATGGCCGACGCGCTGGCCCCGACCAATCTCGCGCTCACCAATCCTGAAGTCCTCAAGCGCGCGGTCGAAACGCGCGGCGAAAGCCTGCTCAAAGGTTTGAAGCATATGCTCGCCGATCTGGCGCGCGGGCAACTCAGCCATGTCGATCCCGATGCATTCGAGGTCGGGGTCAATATCGCGACGACGCCGGGCAAGGTCATCCACGAGACCGAGCTTTACCAGCTGATCCACTATGCGCCGACGACCCCGGACGTGCTGGCGGTCCCGCTCGTCATCTTCCCGCCGTGGATCAACCGCTTCTATATCCTCGACCTCAACCCTGCGAAAAGCTTCGTCGCCTGGGCGGTCGAACAAGGTCTCTCGGTGTTCATGGTGTCGTGGAAATCGGCCGATGCATCGATGAAGGATATCGTCTGGGACGATTATATCGCGGCGCAGGTCGACGCGATCGACACGGTGCGCGATGTGCTGGACGTCCCCGCGGTCCACGCCATCGGCTATTGCGTCGCGGGTACGACGCTCGCCGCGACGCTGGCGATGCTGTCGGCGAAGGGCGCGGCCGAGCGAGTGAAGTCGGCGACCTTCTTCACCGCGCAGGTCGATTTCGAACATGCCGGCGAGCTCAAAATGTTCGTCGACGACGGTTATCTGGCCTTGCTCGAACAGCTTTCGGCGCCGGGCTATCTCGACGGCCGCTATATGGCCGCGACCTTCAACAGCTTGCGCGGGCGCGACCTGATCTGGAATTATGTCGTGAGCAATTATCTGCTCGGCAACGACTATCCGCCCTTCGACCTTCTCTATTGGAACGGCGACACCACCAACCTGCCCGCGAAATGGCACCGCCAATATCTGGTCGATCTCTATCGCGACAACCGGCTGGTCGTCCCGAACAGCCTGTCGGCGTGCGGCACGCCGATCGATCTTGGCAAGATCAAGACACCTGCCTTCATCCAGGCGGGGCGCGAGGATCATATCGCGCCGCTCGCCAGCGTATGGCGGCTGATGGACCATCTGGCGGGTCCCAAAACCTTCCTGCTCGCGGGGTCGGGCCATATCGCAGGCGTGGTCAATCCGCCCGCGGCGGGCAAATATCAATATTGGACCGGCGACAGCAATGCCGCGTCGCTCGACGATTTTGTGGCGGGCGCCAGCGAGACCAAGGGCAGCTGGTGGCCGCACTGGATCGAGTGGATTCGCGCGCAGGACAGCGCAGAAATTCCAGCCAAAGGCGCGCGCATCCCCGGAAAAGGCGCCAAAAAGGCGATCGAGGATGCCCCCGGCCGCTATGTCAAACAGCGGTAATATCTAGCGAATATCCTGCCTTCGGATGACGGCGACAAGATTTTTGTGCACTGCACAATAAATCTCTTGAAATCGCCACATCACTCCTATATTGTGCACTGCAACATAAAAGGAGTTGTCCCGATGGCTACCAAGATGGATAGTGCTGAAAAGGCTTTCGAAGCCGCAACGCTGGAAACCCCCGCCGCCCCGGTGGCGACTCCCGCTGCTCCGGTCGTTGCGACGCCCGTCGCCGCTCCGGCACCCGTGAAAACCGCAACGGTGAAGGCAGCAGCCAAGCCGGTCGCGAAAAAGGCCGCTGCTCCCAAGGCAGTCGCCAAGAAGGTCGCCCCCAAGAAGGCGATCGCAAAGACCATTGCCCCCAAGCCCGTCAAAGCCGCACCGAAGCCGGTCGCAGCCGCCACCAAAGGATTCAAGACCATGAACGACACCGTCAAGAAGTTCGCCGACGAAGCGAAGACCCGCACCGAAGCCCTGACCGCCGACTTCAACGAGAAGGCCAAGGAAGCCATGGCCAAGACCAGCAAGATCGCTGAAGAAGCCGTCGAATTCAACAAGGCGAACGTCGAAGCCCTCGTCGAAGCCGGCAAGATCGCTGCCAAGAACCTCGAAGTATTGGGCCAGGAAGGCGTCACCTTCGCTCGCAAGAGCTTTGAAGACACTACCGCCGCGCTGAAGGGCTACACCGCCGTCAAGTCGCCGGTCGACTTCTTCAAGCTCTATGCCGAGAACAGCAAGAAGGCTTTCGACGCCGCCGTTGCGCAGACCTCGAAGACCAGCGAACTCGTCGTCAAGCTGACGAACGAAAGCTTCGCTCCGATCTCGAACCGCGTGTCGGTCATCACTTCGAAGATGAAGGCAGCCTAAGGGCCTTTATTTTCCGAAAGTTGGCGCGGGCCCCTCTCCCCCTCCCTGCCCGCGCTGACGCTCCCAAGACCGCTCGCTTCCCCCCGGGAAGTGGGCGGTTCTTGTTTTTGGGCAACGAAGAACGACGAAAAGGGGGTTAATGCTTCCCCGCCCTCTTGCGCTTCGCCCGATGCTTGCGATATTCTCGTGATGATGCTTTCCGCTTCCAACTCGCACCCCGTCCACGCCATGGCGGACAAGGACGATGGCGCCCCCGGCTCACCCGGTGTCGGCATCGCCACGCGCACCCGCACGAAGGCCAAAAAGCCGTCGATGTACAAGGTGCTGCTGCTCAACGACGATTATACGCCGATGGAATTCGTCGTGATGGTCCTGCAGCGTTTCTTCAACATGGACATCGAACAGGCGACGCAGGTGATGCTCCACGTCCATCAGCAGGGCGTCGGCGTATGCGGCGTGTTCAGCTATGAGGTCGCCGAGACCAAGGTGAACCAGGTGATGGACGCCGCGCGGCAGAGCCAGCACCCGCTGCAATGCACGCTGGAGAAGGCGTGATTCCTTTTTCCCGCCCATAAATGGGAGGGGATATGGGGCCCCATGGAACTACAATGAACCGTTCGCCCTGAGCTTGTCGAAGGGCCGTTCTTTCTTTCAACGGTGAAGAAAGAAGAACAGTGCTTCGACAAGCTCAGCACGAACGGATTTTAGGATCGCACGGATTTGCCACGCGATTGCCCTCCCCTAAAGTGGAGGGGTTTTAGTTAGTCGCCCGCGCTACCTGTTCGGCCTGGAGCATCGGCGAAGGCTCACCCTTCAAATCGCCATAGCCAAGCTCGGCGCCGCACCCCGGACAGATTGTCGCCATCCCGACATCGGCGCCGCAGGCCCGGTGGATATAGCGGATCGCGGGCCCCTCGCCGGTCTCGCCCGGCGCATAGGCCCAGCGCTCGGCCCAGTTGCGCATCGCGTAGAGCACCTCGAACAATCCCTTGCCCTTGTCGGTCAGCCAATATTCGTGACGCGGCGGCCGTTCCTGATAGGCGCGGCGTTCAACCACTTCTTCCTCGACGAGCAATTTGAGCCGCGCCGAAACCAGCTGCGGCCCCAGCCCCGTATTTTGCGCCATGACCTCGAACCGCCGCCGGCCAAAGAATAGCTCGCGCAGGATGAGCAGCACCGCGCGGTCGCCGAGCAGTTCGGCTGACCGCCCGACGGGGCAAAATGTGTCCGACAGATCCGCGCGCTTGGGCATCGACTTTCCGTATCTCCCTAATCTGTTCCCCGGCGAAAGCCGGGGCCCAGATGGCACCACCGCCTTGCCCCTATGGACCCCGGCTTTCGCCGGGGAACAGCAAAAAGAGGCAGCGCCCAACAATTCTCTTGTCACTATGATTATCATAGTTACTATCGGACACAAGAGGAGATTCGCACATGCCCAATCCCGCAGCCGTCATCATCGGCGCCGGCGACGCCACCGGCGGCGCCATCGCCCGCGCCTTCGCTGCCGAAGGCCTCACCGCCTGCGTCAACCGCCGCGAACGCAATGCCGATGCATTGGAGGCGCTGGCGCAATCGATCCGCGACGACGGGCATCAGGCCCGCGCCTTCCCCGCCGACGCCCGCGACGAGGAGGCGATGATCGCGCTGTTCGAGCAGGTCGAGGCCGAGGTCGGCCCGGTCGAGGTCGCGGTGTTCAACATCGGCGCCAATGTGAATTTCCCGATCGCCGAGACCACGGTGCGCGTTTACACCAAGGTCTGGGAGATGGCCTGCCTCGGCGGCTTCCTGATGGGGCGCGAAGCGGCGAAGCGCATGACGCCGCGCGGCCGCGGCACGATCATCTTCACCGGCGCAACCGCGAGCCTGCGCGGCGGCGCAGGCTTTTCGGCCTTTTCGGGCGCGAAAGCGGCGCTACGGATGCTCGCCCAGTCGATGGCGCGCGAACTGGGGCCGCAGGGCATCCATGTCGCGCACAGCGTCATCGACGGTGCGATCGACACCGATTTCATCAAGGGCCGCCACCCCGATTTCGAAAACGCCAAGGCGCAGGAACTGATCCTCAACCCGCAAGCCATCGCCGCCAATTATGTGATGCTCCACAAGCAACCGAAAAGCGCGTGGACCCACGAACTCGATCTTCGCCCTTGGGGCGAAAAGTGGTGAGCAATTCTTCCCTCTCCCATCGGGAGAGGGTTGCGAAGACTTGCCAGCTCGCTGGCTAGTCGAAGCTGGGTGAGGGGCTCTGCCCTATCGGTGGCACATATCCCCTCATCCAACTCTGCCTAGCCGCCTACGGCGGCAAGGCGCCGTATCCTTCTCCCGACGGGAGAAGGTGAAGGAGCAAAATTCCATGGCCAAAACCCTCGAACTCATCTTCGATTTCGGCAGCCCCAACGCCTATCTGACGCTCAAAGTCCTGCCCGAACTGCTCGATCGCACCGGCGCCGACCTGATCATCACCCCCTGCCTGCTTGGCGGCATTTTCAAGGCGACGGGCAACAAGGCGCCGATGATCCAATATGCCGACGCCCCCGCAAAGATGGCCTATGAGCATCTCGAGATGCAGCGCTTCATCGCAAAGCATGGCCTGACAAAATACCGCCTCAACCCGCATTTTCCGGTCAACACGCTGGCCATCATGCGCGGCGCGATCGTCGCCGACGACGAAGGCAATCTCGACGATTATGTCGAGGCGGTGAACCGCGCAATGTGGGAAGACGGCCTGAAGATGGACGACCCGGAAGTGATCGCCGCCTTCCTGTCGGCCAACGGCTTCGATGGCCCGGCGCTGCTCGCACGCACACAAGAGCCTGAGATCAAGGCGAAGCTCGTTGCCAACACCGAAGCCGCCGTTGCGCGCGGCGTCTTCGGCATCCCCACCTTCTTCGTCGGGGAGGAGATGTTCTTCGGCAAGGACCGGCTGGCACAGGTCGAAGAAGCGCTGGGGCGCTGATCACGAATTAACCCGTCATTGCGAGGAGCGCAGCGACGAAGCAATCTCCAGCTATCGGCCTTACGCTGGAGATTGCTTCGCTACGCTCGCAATGACGAATATCCTGAAACCTACGTCCTACGAAAAATCCAGCTGGATGATCTGCGTCGGCGTCGCGCGGCAGTACATTTCCAGCGTGCGATTGCCGTCGGGATAGGTCGCGGTCAGCGCCGCGCGGATGCGCCAGCCGCCATTGCCCTGTTCCAGATTGACCAGCCGGTCATAGGACAGCCGCGTGCCCCCGGTCACACCGATCTGGCGCGCAGCGTCGTTCAGGCAATTTTGCACCGACGTCCGCGATGCACTCGGCAGGCTGCTGAGGTTGGCAGACAGCGTCGCCGGCGGACCGGCGGGATAGGTCGGCGTCGTCACCGTTTCTTCGACTTCGGTCGCCGGTTCGGTCGCCGTGGCGGGCTTCTTCTTCTTGCTCGTGAGCAACGCCAGCAGCCCGCCCGCGACGACGATGCCGCCGATGATCAGACCGGTGCTGGGGCCCTTATCCTTGTCCTTGTCAGGGCGGTTATTGCCATAGCCATAGCCGAATTCGGCGCGGCAGCCGCTGTTCACCCAGACATAGCTGGACGTATAGCCCCATTGGCGCCCGTCGTTGCACGTCCCGCCCAACCGGCGCACCAGCTCGACCCGGTCGTTGGTGCGGACATTGCATTGTTCATAGCGATTGTTGCGCGATTCACAGCGGATCGTTCCGGCATAATCGCCGACCGGCTGCGGCAACGGGGTCGGATAACCGCCGCCATTGTCATACCCATAGCCATAAGAGAATTGGGCGCGACACCCTCCGGACACCCAGATCTGGTTCGCGGTAAAGCCCCAGTCGCGGCCCTTCGAGCATCGCCCGCCGATGACGCGTTGCAACTCGACGCGATTCTCGGTGCGAACGTTGCAGCGCTGGACCTTGTTGTTCCGCGACTCGCAGCGGATCGTTCCCGCAAAATCATTGCCGGGACGCGGCGGCTGGATCGAAGGTCCGCCCCAGCCCGGTCGCGGCGGCTGTATCTGTGGACCACCGGGCTGCGATGGCGTCGGCCGGGTCACCGGCTCGCTGGGGAGCGAAGGCATGGTCGATGGTCCGCCAGGATAGGGTGCGGGCCGCGTCTGGGCCAGGACCGGAACCGCCAGTTGTGACGCAATCAACGATGCCGTGGTAACGATCGTGATGACAGGATGCCGCATGATCCATTCTCCCTGTTGTGAATATATCCGTTCCGCACGCCCATGCTTCATTCGAATAGCGCGAATAATCCCACACTATGCCCCCGAACACCATGCGGAAAGTCACCCCCGATCGATGACGATTTAACCCTCCCTGCCCGGCCTATTGCGCCGCGACAGGCGCCTGCACATTGCGCCCGGCCACCAATATCCCTGCCACTACCAGTGCCAGCCCCGCGATATGGAACAGGTGCAGCCTTTCACCGAGGAACAGCATCGCCAGCCCCGCTCCCATCAACGGCATGATATTCAGATATTGGCCGGTCGCCGCCGACCCGATCAGCTCGACCCCGCGATTGAAGAAAAGATAGGCGAGGAAGGACGGGAAAATCGAGACATAGGCGATAGCCAGCCCGCTTTCCCACCCCGGAACGATTGCGCGCCCTCGCCACAGTTCAGCGGCATAGACAGGGGAAATCACCATGATTCCGACCATGATCGACGCCGCGAGGAAGCTCAGTGGATGCACTTGCGGGCGCCGCCGCAGGAACACCGAATAAATCGCCCATAAAACCACCGCGACGCCGATAATCGCGTCGCCAGCGTTGAGTTCCAGCCCGAGCAGCGCGCCAATGTCGCCGCGCGAAATGATGATGAGTACGCCGGCCAGCGAAACCAGCACGCCCGCGATCTGCCGCGCGCTCGTCCGGTCGCTCATCACCAGCGCGCCGACCATCAGGATCAGCGCCGGCTGCGCCGATTGCAGCATCATCGAATTGAGCGCCGTCGTCGTCTGCAGCCCGGTATAGAGCATCGTGTTGAACGCCCCGATCCCCAGCGTACCGAGCAAGGCCATGATCGGCCAGTTCGCGCGCAGCACCGGCCAGTCACGCTTCAGATGCGGCCAGGCGAGCGGCAAGAGAAGGCTCAGCGCGATCACCCAGCGCCAGAAGGACAGCGCCGCGGGCGGTACCAGATCGCGCGCCGCGCGCCCGACGATCGAATTCCCCGCCCAGAACAGCGCCGTCATCGTCAGCAACAGATAGGCGCGCGACCAGAGTGCCGCGATCGGCTTGTCACCCTTTGTCATCATCCCCCGAATCCGTTTGCCCGGCCCAACCTCTTCATTCGCACCATCTTTCCAGACTAAATGCGGTGGTGGCAACAGCCACGGTCGCGCGACCCGCTTGCGTGACGGCTGGCGTGCGCTAAAGACAGCCGATGGATCAAATCGTCATTCGCGGCGGCCAGCGACTCAAGGGCCGTATCCCCATCTCCGGCGCCAAGAACGCCGCGCTCACCCTGCTGCCTTGCGCGCTGCTCACCGACGAGCCGCTGACGCTGCGCAACCTGCCGCGTCTCGCCGACGTCGATGGCTTTGGGCATCTGCTCAACCAGCTCGGCTGTTCGACGACGATCGAAGGGTCGCGGCCCGAGGATTTCGGCCGCGTGATGACCGCGCGCACCACCACCCTCACCTCGACCGTCGCCCCCTATGACATCGTCCGCAAGATGCGCGCGTCGATCCTCGTCCTCGGCCCGCTGCTCGCGCGCGCGGGCGAGGCGACCGTGTCGCTCCCCGGCGGCTGCGCGATCGGCAACCGCCCGATCGACCTGCATCTCAAAGCCCTCGAAGCGCTGGGCGCCGAAATCGAGCTCGCCTCGGGCTATGTCAAAGCGAGCGCGCCCGGCGGGCGTCTGTCGGGCGGCAAATTCACCTTCCCCGTCGTCTCGGTCGGTGCGACCGAAAATGCGGTGATGGCCGCCGTCCTCGCCAACGGCAGCAGCATCCTCGAAAATGCGGCGCGCGAGCCCGAGATCGTCGACCTGTGCAACTGCCTCGTCGCGATGGGCGCACAGATCGACGGCATTGGCACCGAAACGCTGACCATCGAAGGCGTCGACCGCCTCCACGGCGCAACCTATCGCGTCATGGCTGATCGCATCGAAGCGGGCAGCTACGCCTGCGCCGCCGTCATCACCCAGGGCGACGTCGAACTCGTCGGCGCGAAAGCCAGCGAAATGGAAGCCACCCTCGCCGCGCTCCGCGAAGCCGGCGCAACGGTCGAGGAAACCAAGGCCGGAATCCGAGTAGCCATGGACGGCCGCGCCGAACCCGTTACGCTGTCGACCGCCCCCTATCCGGGCTTCGCGACCGACATGCAGGCGCAGTTCATGGCGATGGCGACGCTCGGCAAGGGCGCCAGCCTGTTCACCGAAACCATCTTCGAAAACCGCTATATGCACGTCCCCGAACTCGCGCGCATGGGCTGCGATATCGACGTGCGCGGCCGCAGCGCCGTGGTGCGCGGCGTCGACAGCCTCGTCGGCGCGCCGGTGATGGCGACCGACCTTCGCGCCTCGATGAGCCTGATCATCGCCGGCCTTGCAGCCGAGGGTACGACTGAGGTCAACCGGGTCTATCACCTCGATCGTGGCTATGAGCGTCTCGAAGAGAAATTGCAGGCGGTGGGCGCCGATATCGAGCGGATCAGCGCCGGTTAGTGGCTGCATACCGTAAATATTATGTCTGGGGCCTCGCCGGTGGCGAGGAAATCGGGCCGACCGTCAAACCATCGCTGGAAGCGGCGGCCCGAACGGCCAATAAAATGATCGACCAAGGGCTGACATCCGTTCGAGTGACCGACCGGGAAGGAACCGCCGTCTCCGCCGAAAAGCTCGATCTTATATGGAAAAGCTACGCCGAGCGTTCGCTTATCAAGCGTCGCCGGATGGACGGTCGCTGACCGGCACCGACACCATATTGCCGCTGACCGAAGGCCGTTCGGGCCGCTTGGCGACCGCGATCACCAGCCCGATCAGCGCGACTGCGCCGCCCGCGATCGACAGCGGCGCCCAGTGATAATCCTCGAACACCGTTGAAAAGCCCATTGCGATGATCGGGATCAACACGCTCGACCACGCCGCCTGTCCCGGGCCGACCGCGCGGATGATGTTGAAATAGAGCGGAAAGGTTACCGCGCTGGCGATGACGCCGAGATAGAGGACGCCGCCCAGATAGGCCGCAGTCGGCTCGATTACGGGCGGACCGGCAGTGATCCACGCGAAGCTGCCGTCGATCAAGGTGCCGAACAGCATCGCCCAGGCGAGCATTACCGTCATCGACTGGGCGCGGGCGATCTTGCTACCCTGCATGACATTGGCGATCGACGCGCTGGTCACGCCGGCGAGCGTGAAGGCGGTTCCGGTCAGCACTGCTGCCGGGCCGAGCGCCGCGGCGCGATATTCGTGAAGGATCATCAACCCGACGCCGACGATCGCAATCCCCGCGCCGGCGAGGAAGCGCCGCTCCAGCGGCGTTTTCAGGAAGATGCGGCCCATCAGCGTGTTGGGAACGATCAGCAGCGCGAACAGCACTGCGACCAGTCCCGAGGTGATATGCTGTTCGGCGCGATAGACGAAGTTGAAGTTGAACGCGAACTGCGCGATTCCCAGCGCCGCGGCAAAGGCCAGCGCGCGGGAGTCGAGCCCCAGTCGCTCACGCCGGATCGCAGCAAAGGCGAACATGGCGATCGCCGCGACCGCAAAACGATAGGTCACCGACCAGCTCGGCGGCACGATACCCAATTGTCCCGTGATGACGATCCAGGTCGATCCCCAGATCAATGTCACCAACGCAAAGGGAATGAGGACGCGGGGCGACAGCAGCGTCAGCGGTGGATGGCTCACAGCGCAGAAATCGCGGCCGCCAGCGGTGCAACCGCCTGCGCGTCCTGATCCCAGCTGACAACCAGACGCGCAGCGCCCTCGCCCCAATCGTAAAAATCGAAACCCGCGGCACGGAGCTTTGCCGATTCCTCTGCCGTCAAGCGAATGAACAGCTCATTCGCCTCGACGGGATACATCAGCCGCGAATGACAGGCTGCGGCGAGCGCCGCGGCGCCGGCATTGGCGGCACGCGCGTTGGTCAGCCACAGATCGTCCGCCAGCATCGCGCGGATCTGCGCCGCGACGAAACGCCCCTTGCTGAGCAAATGACCGCCGCGTTTCTTGAGCTCGCGCACCCCCGCACCGCCGCTGCCGCCGAAAAAGACGATCGCCTCGGCCATCATCGCACCGTTTTTGGTGAAGCCAAAGGACAGCGCGTCGACCCCGGCGCGCCAGGTGACGTCGGCGGGCGCACAGCCCAGATGTGCGACGGCATTGGCAAAGCGCGCGCCGTCCATGTGGAGCTTCATTCCGCTCGACCGGGCGATCTCGCTGATCGCGCCGACTTCTTGCGGGCGCCACGCGAGGCCATATTCTGTAGCATTGGTGATGCTGATCGCCGCAGGCTGGACCTGATGGACGTCCTGACGGATTCCGGCAATCCGGGCGCGCAAAGCCCCGGCGTCGATCTTTGCGCCGCTCCCGGGCAGCGTCATCAGCTTGGCCCCGCCCGAATAGAAGGACGGCGCACCGCATTCGTCGACCTCGATATGCGCTTCTTCGTAGCAAAGAATACCCTGCCACGGCCGCACGAAATGGGCGAGAATGATGCTGTTCGCCGCCGTCCCGGTGGCAATCCAAACAACTTCGCAGCTGGTTTCGAACAGGTCGGAAAAGGCGGCATCGAGCGACTGGCTGATCGCATCGCCATCATAGGCCGTATCGACCCGGTTGGCGGCAACGAGCGCATCCATCACAACAGGATGAACGGTCGCGGCATTGTCGGAGAAAAAGCGGGTCGCAGTCACGACAGGAGCCTTAGCGCAGGTCGCACTAGCTTGCGAACCCGTTATTTCGGTTGCGGGCCGTCGGCCGTGTCATCGCCATCCCCCGCAGTGCCGCGCGCGAGGCTTGCGCCGCCCGCCAGCCCCATGCCGCCGGCCATTCCCGCGCCGCCGCCAGCGCCGCGCCCTCCTCCACCGCCGCGCTCTTCGCTCCCGCGCCCGGCGGCGCCCTTTCCGCCGCTACTCACGGGACGCGTCGGCCCCTGCAAAGGAATGACAACGTCGGCCGGAACCGGATCGAGATCGAGTGCCTTGCGGATGAAATCGCGCAGTTCGACGACCAGCGCGTGGGTATGCACCGGCCGGCCATCCACCAATTCCTGCGCGGCGCGGCTCGCCAGCCCGACCTGTTTTGCCGTCCCGAGCAGGATGATGTCGGACAGCGCGGCCTCCACCGCGTCGCGGATGCGCCTCGGCCGGTCCGATTCGCCGCCACCGGCTTCGTCATTGGGCAGATCGCGCGCGGGTTCGGCGGCGTCGGGCGCCCGCCGCAATTCGCGCAGGTGACGCGGATCGACCATCAGATCGCCGGTAAAGGAACCGCCCAGCGTCTTGTAAGCGGCGATCAGCGTGCGCAACCGCTCGTTGATCTGGCGATTCATCCGCTCGCGCCGCTGCTGGATAGTCATCATGACGATCAGGCGGATGCCGACGCCAATGAAGGTGACAAGCACCAGACCGAAAAGTGTCGCGCCGATGCTTTGCCATGAGGAAAAATCAAAGAACCGCATGCCAGAGACATTCCTTCGGCAAAGCTACCGTGCGGATGTCAGCATTGTCGCTTATCGCACACCCGTCCATCACAAAATGAGACGGGGCAGCTGCATGCAACTGCGGAGGCAGGCATCAACCCCTGCGATAGATCCAGCCGCCCATCGATCGCGAACGCCGGACGAAATAATGCCCCGGCAAGATCAGGCGACGCCGCACGCCATAACGATCCATGAACCTGCCGATACGGGGAAAGATTATGGAGCAAGGCTGCCAATCATAGTCGGACTGCTCGATAGTCGATGGATCCTGCATAGCCTGCCACACTCCATTCGGCGGCAATCCCTTCAGAAGAATATCGGCATCCTGCCGCCCGAACTTCCGGCCAATAGCAAATTTTCCTGCAGAGATCATGAACAAGCTGCGGCCCTCCAACCCACACAGCGCCCTATTTCAACGCCACGACGAAAGGCGCGCAGCAACCGGACGAACGAAAACGGGCCGACGCAGCAAATGCTGCACCGGCCCGTCGATGATCATGCTTTTATAGACCGGCGGCGTTCCCGCCGCCGCGCTGTCTCGATCAGCGGTCGCGCTTGGCGAGCAGCTTCAGGCGCAGCGCATTCAGCTTGATGAAGCCCGCCGCATCCTTCTGGTCATAGGCGCCGGCGTCATCCTCGAAGGTCACATGCCGTTCGCTGTACAGGCTGTTCGGCGACTTGCGCCCGACGACCGAGGCATTGCCCTTGTACAGTTTGAGCCGGACGGTGCCGTCGACCTTTTCCTGGCTGTGGTCGATCGCCGCCTGCAGCATCTCGCGCTCGGGGCTGAACCAGAAACCATTATAGATGAGCTCGGCATATTTCGGCATCAGCTCGTCTTTCAGGTGCGCGGCACCGCGGTCGAGGGTGATGCTTTCGATGCCGCGATGGGCGCGTGCATAGATTTCGCCCCCGGGCGTTTCATACATGCCGCGCGACTTCATGCCGACATAGCGGTTCTCGACCAGATCGAGGCGGCCGATGCCATGCTTGCGGCCAAGATCGTTGAGCGCCGCGAGCAGCGTCGCGGGCGACATCGCTTCGCCGTTCAGCGCGATGCCGTCGCCCTTGGCGAAATCGATCGTGATATATTCGGGGGTGTCGGGCGCATCTTCGGGGTTCACAGTGCGCGAATAGACATAGTCGGGGGTTTCTTCCCACGGATCCTCGAGCACCTTGCCTTCGGACGACGTGTGGAGAAGGTTCGCGTCGGTCGAGAACGGGCTTTCCCCGCGCTTGTCCTTGGGGACCGGAATCTGGTGCTTTTCGGCGAATTCGATCAGCGCGGTACGGCTGGCGAGATCCCATTCGCGCCACGGCGCGATCACCTTGATGTCGGGGTTGAGCGCATAGGCGCTGAGTTCAAAACGCACCTGATCATTGCCCTTGCCCGTCGCGCCATGCGCGACCGCATCGGCGCCGGTTTCGGCGGCGATCTCGACGAGGCGCTTCGAAATCAGCGGGCGCGCGATCGAGGTGCCGAGCAGATAATCGCCCTCATAGCGCGCATTGGCACGCATCATCGGGAAGATGAAGTCGCGGACGAATTCCTCGCGCAGATCGTCGATATAAATATGCTCGGGCTTGATCCCCATCAGCTCGGCCTTGGCGCGCGCGGGCTCCAGCTCTTCGCCCTGCCCCAGATCGGCGGTGAAGGTCACGACCTCACAGCCATAGGTGACCTGCAGCCATTTCACGATAACGCTGGTGTCGAGCCCCCCGGAATAGGCAAGGACGACGCGTTTGAAAGACTCGGACATAGGGCACCTTTTGGCGAGGAAAGACGCGGGCGCGGCTAGCAGGACGCCGCCCAAGGTGCAACCGGCTTGCGCCCCCATGGATTGGCACGGCCCCGCGCTCCGGCTATGATCGGGGCCGGGAGAAAGGCGATGAGCAAAGGTGAATTAAAGACCAAAGCCACCGACATGTCGGTCGCCGACTTCATCGCCGCCATCCCCGACGCCCGCCGCCGCGAAGAAGCCGCGGTCGTCGACGCGATCCACCGCCGCGTCACCGGCCATGAACCCAAAATGTGGGGGCCGTCGATCATCGGCTATGGCAGTTACGACTACACCTATGACAGCGGCCACTCGGGAACGATGGCCCGCGCCGGGTTCAGCCCGCGCAAGGCGGCAATGACGCTCTATCTGATGGGCCATTATTGCGACCGGCAGGCCGAGGCTGACGCGCTGTTCGCACAGCTGGGCAAGCATAAGACTGGCAAGGCGTGCCTCTATATCAACAAGCTCGCCGACGTGGATATTGGTGTGCTGGAAAGGCTTGTTGCGCTGAGTTGGGACGTGATGAACGAGCGCTACCCGATTCAAGGGAATGTCGGCTAACGACCCATTAGCTGCCCTCTCCATCATCGTCATCCCGGACTTGATCCGGGATCCATCGCAGCGTTGAAGTCATGGACCCCGGATCAAGTCCGGGGTGACAAAACGGAAATGGCAGCAAACGACCGGTTGCAGACGTTCGATTATCTGTCATCATGCCCGCATGAGCCGAAGCAAGCACCAAACTTTGAAGAGCATCATGGACGGCCAATCCAAGGGGCAGATCAAAACGATGTTCGCTGAACGTGACCACGACGCTGTGGAGTGGGTAGCAAAGGGTGCGATAAAAAAACAGACCTTGCGCGGGAGACGTGATGGGAGACGGGCTCCAGCGGACAGTGACGGGCATGTGAACGCCCCTGACGATGTCGAAATCTGACGACCGCTTTCCATCTGTGGACGCCCCAAAAGACGCAAGCGGTTTTTTGGAGGTAATGCACGTAGTCGGATGCTGCCATCTGTCCGGCCTCTGATGCAGCATCGGAGGCTGCGGGCCCGTATGGGAGTTC
>NZ_NISJ01000018.1 GCF_002205635.1 Sphingopyxis witflariensis
GAATGCTTCTACAACCCGACCCGGCGTCACTCGACCCTGGGTTACCTCAGTCCCATCGACTTCGAACGTGAAGCTGGGGTAGCCTGAATGAACTTATCTCGGCGTCCATCAAACCGGCAGCAGGCCAAAGAGAGAGAAACTGTGGCGACTTCATACCCAACAGTCGACACCGGCCTCGATCCGTCTATCCCATGATGAAGGCGTTGAGCTTGTTGCCGTCGAGGTCGCGGAAATAGCCGGCGTAAAAGCCTTCACCGCGCAGTCCGGGAGGGCCTTCGCACGTCCCGCCATGCGCCAGCGCGATGTCGTAAAGCCGCTGAACCTGTTCCTTGTCCTTCGCCGCCAGTGCGACCATCACGCCATTGCCGACGCTCGCCGGATTGCCATCGAACGGCTTGGTCAACCCGATCCCTGCGCCGCCGTCGGCTTTGCCCCACGCGATGAATCCGTCATAGTCCATCATCCGCGGCACACCCAGTTCGGCGGCGAGCGCGTCATAGAAGGGCGCCGCCTTCGCCAGATCATTGGTGCCCAGCGTTACATATCCGATCATCATATCTCTCCCGACTCGCGATTGCTGGAACATAATAGGAACAACGCGCCTGCAGCGCAAAGAAAAAGGGCGCCGCACCCGAAGGTCGCGGCGCCCTTTTTCCAGGCATGAAACGCGGGCGATTATTTCTTGACGCGCACCGCGATGAAAGCCGACGGACCACCGCGGCGCAGGATTTCGAGCAGCACCGCATCGCGGCCCGCCTTCTTGGCATCGGTGACGATCTTCGCGAGCGCATCGCTCGACGTCACCGGGGTCCGGTTGGCGCTGAGGATCACGTCGCCGCGGCGCAGGCCCTTGCGGCCAGCATCGCTGCTCGCCGACGCCGCACCGATCACCAGCCCCTTGGAGCCGGCATCGACGCCGATCGAGCGCGCAATGTCCGACGTCAGCGGCTGCACGGCAAGGCCCAGCTCGTCCTGAACGACCTTGTCGGCGGTGCCGGTCGGATCTTCCGGCATCGTCTGTTCTTCTTCGGGATCGAAGTTGTTGCCCGCCAACTCTTCCTCGGGCGGACGCGTGCCAACGACGGCATAGAGCGTGATCGCCTTGCCATCGCGCATGACCTCGAGCGGAATGCGCGTGCCGGGCTTGGTGTTCGACACGATGTACGACAGCGTCTGCTGCGGCGTGACGTCCTTGCCATTGACCTTGGTCACGACGTCGCCGCGCTTCAGCCCGGCCTTCTCGCCTGCCTGCGCGGGTTCGACACGCTGGACAAACTCGCCGCGATCTTTCGCGAGGCCGAGCGCCGCGGCCAGATCCTCGTCGACCGGCGCGATGCCGATGCCCAGATAGCCGCGCTCGATCTTCGCACCCGAACGCAGCGATTCAATCACCGGGATCGCCGCATCGGCGGGGATCGCGAAATTGACCCCGATGTTCGCCCCGACGGGCGAGATCAGCATATTGTTGATGCCGACGACATTGCCCTGCAGATCGAACAGCGGGCCGCCCGAGTTGCCGCGGTTGATCGCGGTATCGGTCTGGATATAGCGGTCATAGGCGCCGCCCTGGCCGAGGTTGCGCTGAACCGCCGAGATGATCCCCGCGGTCACGGTCGAACCGAGGCCGAGCGGGTTGCCGATCGCAACCACCCAGTCGCCGACGCGCGCGGTGCTGCTGTCGGCGAATTTGACGAACGGCAGCCCGGTCGCGTCGATTTTCAGCAGCGCGAGATCGGATGCGACATCGCGGCCGACGATCGTTGCGCGATATTCCTTCTGGTTGGTCAGCGTCACCGTGACCTGGTTCACCGCTTCACCGCGCGGACCGCCCGAGATGACGTGATTGTTGGTAACGATATAGCCGTCGGTCGAGATCAGGAATCCCGAGCCGCCGCCCTGCTGTTCCTGCGTGATCGGCTCGCGCGTCCCGGCAAAGGGATTGAGCCGGACGCCCAGCGTGACTTCCTGCTTGGTCGAAATATTGACCACGGCAGGTTGGAGCTGCTCGACGAGGTCGGCGAAGCTTTCGGGCGCGCCAGAGCGCGGAACGACCTTGGCGATCTCGCTCTTCTCATTCTGCGCGACCTGCGCGCCGACGGGCGATTGAGTGACGAGCGCGAGTGCGGTGCCACCCACCAGCAAGGCCGAAGTGATGCCATATACATAACGCACGATCGCAAATCCTTTTCTCTTACGAAAACCTCACGGCCCCGGCGGCGGTTGTCTGCTGGTCCGATGCTGAACGGCGATTGAACATGAACGGAAAGCGTTCACCTTGTTCATTCGCCGTCCAGTGGTCAATTGCCCTTGAAACGCCTTAGATATTCATTGTCCGCCGACATGATGATCGACGTTCCGCCCTGATTATTCTCACCCAGGAAGGTCTGGCGATAGCTCTGCATCGCACGATAGAAATCATAGAAGTCGGGGTCCTTGCCGAAACTGGCGGCATAGATGCGTGCCGCCTCGCCGTCGGCGCCGCCGCGGATGATCTGAGCTTCCTTCTGCCCTTCGGCACGGATCGAGATCGCTTCCTGCTGACGCGCGGTCCGCATTCGATTATATGCCGCCTCAAGCGTCGCGCCTTCGGGCAGGTCGGCGCGCTTGATCCGCACGTCGATGATCTCGGCGCCATATTTCTGCGCCTCGCGGTTCAGCGCGATCTGGATATTGTCCATCACCGCGCCGCGTTCGGGCGAGAGCAAAGTGGCGAAGGTGCGCTTGCCGAGTTCGTTGCGCAGCGATGAACCCAGGATCGTCGCAAGCTGGGCCTGCAACTTATCCTCGGTGCGGATCGCAGTGTACATGCGCACCGGATTGGTGATGCGGAAGCGCGCGAAGGCATCGACCTGCAAACGCTGCTGGTCGGTCGAGAGCACCTGCTGGCGCTCCATGTTCACGCCCAATATGCGCTTGTCGATATACTGGATGCCGTCGACGAAGGGCATGCGCATGACGAGACCGGCGCCGGACTCACCGAACTGCTCGCCCTTTTTGTACATATTGACCGTGCCCTTGATCTCACCGAAGCGCAGGATCAGCGCCTGCTTGTCTTCGGGGACGATCGCGAGGGTCGACGACAGGATCACGAGCAGCGCGACGAATGCGAAGAGCAGGCGCATCGGGTGGCGGAAAAGCGACTGGAACATCACTGGCCTCCCTTCGTGGCTTCGGTGGGCGCGGCGACGCGCTTCTGCACCTCGTTGAGCGGCAGATAGGGGGTCACCCCGCGCGCCTCGACGATCGTCTTGTCGACGTTCGACAATACATTCTCCATCGTTTCATAATAAAGCCGCTGCTTGGTCACACCCGGCGCGAGCCTATATTGTTCATAAATCTTGTCGAAGGCCGAGGTGTCGCCGCGGGCGCGTTCGAGCACCTGCTGCTCATAGGCACGCGCAAGGTTGATCGCCGATTCGCGTTCCTGACGCGCCGCGGTGACTTCCTTGAAAGCCTCATCGACCTGCTTCGGCGGATCGACCTGACGGATCGCAATGCCCTGGATCATCACACCGGCGCGATACTGGTTGAGCAGTTCCTGCATGCGCACCTGCACCTGCGCCTCAATCTCGACGCGGCCCGGGCCGATCGCCTGGACGAGGTCGAAGTTCGCGACCGTCGCGCGCATCGCGCTTTCGGCGACTTCGCGGATCGTCCCTTCGGGATCGGCGAGCTGGAAGAAGAACAGCTCGGGATCGCGCACCGACCAGCGCACCTCATAGGCGAGGTCGACGATGCTCTGATCGCGGGTCAGCACGAAATTCTCGTCGGTCGCATTGGGCGAACCGATCGCCATCGTGCGGATCGCACGCACGTCTTCCAGACGGATACGCTCAAGCGGCGCCGGCCAGGTGATTTTGACGCCCGGGCCGACGGTGCGCGAATAGCTGCCGAGGCGCGTGACGACGCCTTCCTTTTCGGGCGGAACGATATGGAAAGACGAAAACAAAACCCAGATGACGACCGCCGCGAGGACGCCCCATTTCCAAAGCCGCGCCGATTCGGGCAGGTTCAGCCCACTACCGCCACCGCTGCCGCCCGAACCGCCGCCGCCGAAACCGCCGCGCCCTTTGCGCAGCAGTTCGTCGAGCGCCGAGGGACCGCGCGGCTTGCGCGCGCGATTGATGTCAATCGGATCGGGGGTCACCCAGGGGTTACGCGGGCCGGGGCGTTTGTCGCCGCCGTCACCATCGCCGCCGCCTTGGCCGCCGCCCTTGCCGGGGCCGCTGCCCCACGGGCTGTTCGCCATCGGACTCATCGTCCCGAAAAATCGCCGCAATCCCCCCGGGGCGCGGCGTCCCATGCTGCCTTCACTTTTATTGCTCATGGATGCTTTTATAAGGTCGGCGAGCGCGATTAACAGGGGGGCAAGCGAAAATGGCTGGCAATAGCCCCCGCGATGCCTATCTGCGCTGGGCATGACCAATCCCGACGCTGACATCGCCCGCCTGACCGCCGCCGCCGCCAACCTCAGCGACGGACGAAGCTCGGGACTTCGCCTCCTCGACGACGCCGGCACGCTCGCTGTCGTCCTCGACGTCACCGGCATCGCCGCCGAAGACCGCAAACCGCTCGAAGATAGGCTGCGCGCCGGTCTTCTCGCCGAAGCGGGGGTTCAGGAGGTCCGCATCGCGATGACCGCCGAGAAAAAGACGATGACCCTCATCGCGGTCGGCAGCGGCAAGGGCGGGGTCGGCAAATCGACCCTCGCCGCCAATCTCGCGGTCGCGCTTCTCCGCCGCGGCGTGAAGGTCGGGCTGGTCGACGCCGACATCTACGGCCCCTCGCAGCCGCGGCTGATGGACAGCGAGGGCGTGAAGCCCGAATCCCGCGGCTCAAAACTGGTCCCCGTCCCCAACGCCTATGGCGTGCCGATGCTCTCGACCGGCCAGATCGCGGCGCCCGGACAGGCGATCGCATGGCGCGGCCCCATGGCCGGCAAGGCGCTCGAACAGCTCGTCGACGCGAGCTGGGGCGATATCGACACGCTGGTCGTCGACCTGCCCCCCGGCACCGGCGACGTCCAGCTGACGATGATTCAGAAGCACAAGCCCGCGGGCGCGGTGATCGTGTCGACCCCGCAGGACCTCGCGCTGATGGATGCGACGCGCGCGATCAGCCTGTTCGATCAGGCCGATGTGCCGATCATCGGGCTCGTCGAGAATATGGCGGGATACGCCTGTCCGCATTGCGGCGAGGTCAGCGACCCATTCGGCTCCGGCGGGGCCGAAGCCGCGGCAAAGACGATGAAGCTCGACTTCCTCGGCCGCGTGCCGCTGTCGATGGGCATCCGCCTCGCAAGCGATGGTGGCGTTCCGCCTGCCGCCGGAACCGACCCGACGGGCGAGCCGTTCCATGCGATAGCGGCGAAGGTCGCCGACTGGCTCGAGGCACGCAAACAGGGGAAATAGGATGGCGATCAACGACGAAAGCGAAATCCGCGAACTGCTGGCAAGCCCGCGCCGCATCGCGGTGGTCGGCGCCTCGCCCAACCCGGCGCGCGCCTCCAACGAAGTCTTGGCTTTCCTCATCGCCCAGGGCCATGACGTGATCGCGGTCAACCCCGGCCACGCTGGCCAGACGATACACGGCGCGCCCGTCGTCGCGACCCTCGCCAATGTCGAGCCGCCCGCCGAACTGGTCGATATTTTCCGCAACAGCGACGACGCCGGAACCGCGGTCGATGAAGCGATCGTCCATGGCGCAAAGGCGGTGTGGATGCAGATGGGCGTCGTCAACGACGCCGCAGCGAAGCGCGCCGATGCCGCCGGGCTGACGGTGGTGATGGACCGCTGCCCGATGGTCGAGATTCCGCGTCTGGGCCTGCTGCGGTGAAGACCGCTCTCGCTCTGCTGACCACGACGATGCTTGCGGGCTGCGCAACCATGCCCGCCCCCGCCAACCCGCAGGACGCCTTCTTCGCCGCGCTCTCGGCGCGCTGCGGCCAGGCCTATGCCGGTGTGCTCGCCAGCGATCAGGACGCCGACGCCGAGATGCGCGGCAAGGCGATGGTGATGCACATCCGGCATTGCACCGCCGACCGCATCGAAATTCCTTTCCACATCGACGGGCTCGGCCCCGATGGCGGCTGGGACCGCTCGCGCACCTGGATCATCACCCGCACTGCCACCGGGCTGCGCCTGAAGCACGACCATCGCCATGCCGACGGCAGCGCTGATGCGGTGACATTTTATGGCGGCGACACCACCGATTCCGGCAGCGCGACGCGCCAGAGCTTTCCCGTCGATGCCGAATCGATCGCGATGTTCACCGCGACCGGGCGCAGCGTTTCGAACAGCAATATCTGGTCGGTCGAAACCACCGCCGACGGTTTCACCTATGGCCTGAACCGCGAAGGCCGGCATTTCCGCGTCGCCTTCGATTATGGCCGTCCGGTTACCCCGCCACCTGCGCCCTGGGGCTGGTGAACCTCGCCCGTCATTGCTTCGCTTCGCTCGCAATGACGGTGATGAAGGGCGCCACGCCAGACTGTAGCGCGAAAGCCTTTGCCCTCACGACTCGCGCCGATTATCAGCGTCGGCGATGGCCGGCATTCGCGACACAGTGGGAAAAGATAAATCGCGCCTGCCGCATGTCAGCCGCCGCGCGATGCTGGTCGGCGCGACCGCCGCGGGCGGCCTCGCGCTGGCATGGAGCATATGGCCGCGCGATTATCAGCCCAATCTGACCGCCGCGCCCGATGAGCATATTTTCAACGCCTTCCTCAAGATCGGCGACGACGGCCATATCAGCGCAATCGTTCCGCAATGCGAAATGGGCCAAGGCGTCACCACGCTGCTGCCGCAGATCATGGCCGACGAACTCGGCGCCGACTGGCGCACCATCGCGGTCGAAACCGCTCCGATCAGCCCACTCTATACCAACACGCTGCTCGTCGATGCGGATAGCACAACCTTCACTCCGCGCACCGGGGTTCCCGATTTCGTGTCCGACGTGCGCAGCTGGGCGCGGCGTGAATGGGCGGTGCGCAACGCCGTGATGCTCACTGCGAACGGCTCGTCGGTGCAAATGTTCGAGGAGCCGTGCCGTGCGGCCGCGGCGCAGGCACGCGTGCTACTCATGATGGCGGCGGCCAGGCGCTGGGACGCCAATTGGGAAGACTGCGACACGCAGGACGGCTTCGTCACCTTCGGCGCCAAAAAGCTGCGCTTCGCCGAGGTCGCGGCGGCGGCGGCGTTGCTCGAACCGCCTGCCGAACCCGTCTATCGCTCCAACAGCGCCGACCCGCTGTACGGCAAGGAACTGACCCGGCTCGACCTTCCCGCCAAGATCGACGGGTCGGCCAATTATGCCGGCGACATCCGCCTTCCCGACATGGTCTTCGCGGCGATCCGTCAAGGCCCGCTCGGCGCGACGCGGCTGAAAAGCCTCGACCGCAAGGCCGGGATGCAATCCCCCGGCCTGCTCCACATCGTCCAGCACGAACGCTGGTTGGCCACGGTCGCACGCAACTGGTGGGCGGCCAACCGCGCGCTCGACCGCTTCGCGCCGGTTTTCGAGACCGCCGGCACACCGGTTTCGAGCGACGGCATCGACAAGGCACTGAAGGCTGCGCTGAAGGAAGATGCGTATCGCATCGTCAGCGAAGGCGATGTCGCCGACGCGATGGAAGGACGCACGAAAATCGCCGCCGAATATGCCGTCGCCCCCGCGCTCCACGCGCCGATCGAAACGCGCACCGCTACCGCCGCGCTCGATGGCGAGCGCGTACGTGTCTGGGTCGCAACGCAGGCCCCCGCCCAGTGCTGCGCCGCGATCGCACGCGCGACCGGGCTTCCCGAATCAATGGTCACTCTGTTCCCGATGATGGCGGGCGGATCATTCGACGCCTGCCTCGACCATAGCGTCGCGGTGCAGGCGGCGATCATCGCGCGGCAGGTAAGGCGTCCGGTCCAGCTCGCCTGGTCGCGCGCCGAGGAAATCATGCGCGACCTGCCCCGCGCGCCGGCGCGCGCGCGGATGACCGCGACGCTCAACGCAGCGGGCGGGATCGACGCGCTCGTCGCGCGCATTGCCGTCCCGTCGACCAACCATGAATTTCGCGACCGGCTGTTCGACAACACACCCGCCGACGTCGCCCAGCGCGCCGCCGCGGGCAAGGCCGACGCGGCGGCGGTCGAGGGTGCGGCGAACATCTACGCCATCCCCCATGTCGCGGTCGATCATTGCCCCGCCGATATCGGCCTGCCGACGGGGCGCTGGCGCGGCAATGCCGACAGCTACACCGCCTTTTTTACCGAATGTTTCATCGACGAAATGGCGGCGCGCGGCGGAACCGACGCGCTCTCCTATCGCATGGCGATGCTCGGCAAAGCCCCCTTGCTCGCGCGCTGCCTGCTCACCGCGACCAGCCTCGGCGGCTGGGAAGGTGGGCTGTCGGGCACCACGCAGGGACTCGCCTGCCATTCGATGCGCGGCAGCCATATCGCGCTGATGGCGACGGCGCGGCAAAGCGACAAGGGGCTGCAAGTCGAACAACTCGTCGCCGTCGTCGATGCCGGACGCCTCGTGAACCCCGCGATCGCGCGGCAGCAGATTGAAGGCGGGCTGATCTTCGGCCTCGCCGCCGCCGTCGGGGCAACGACCGACTATGAAGGCGGGGTCGCGACCGCGCGCAAGCTTGGCCAGCTCGGCCTGCCGCGCCTGTCCCAATGCCCGCAGATATTGGTCGAATTTATCGACAGCGACCGCGATCCCGGCGCGCTCGGCGAAATCGGGGTGCCCGTCGTCGCGCCCGCGATCGCCAATGCGATGTTCGCCGCGACCGGCCGCCGCATCCGCCGTATTCCATTGTCCGGACATCCAGTATGAGCAGCCTTCCTCCGTCACATTCACCCGTAGCGGCGCCGCGCGTCGGCGTTCTGCTGGTCAATCTGGGCACCCCCGACGCGCCCGATGCACCATCGGTGCGCAAATATCTGGCCGAATTCCTGTCGGACCGCCGCGTCGTCGAAATCCCGCCAATCCTGTGGCAGCCGATCCTGCGCGGGATCATTCTGACCACCCGGCCAAAGAAATCGGCGCACGCCTATCAGCAGGTCTGGACCGATGCCGGATCGCCGCTCGCGGTGATTACCCGTGCGCAGGCCGACACGCTGCAGGCCACATTCGGCGATGATATGATGGTCGCGCATGCGATGCGCTATGGCGAGCCCGCGATCGGCAAAACGCTCGACACGATGATTGCGGCGGGGTGCCGGCGCATCCTCGTCGCGCCGCTCTATCCGCAATATTGCGGCGCGACGACCGCGACCGTCGTCGATGCAGTGAACGCGCACCTCGCGACGCTGCGCTGGCAACCCGCGCTGCGCTTTGTGCCGCCCTATCATGACGATGCCGCCTATATCGGCGCACTAAAAACTTCGATCGAGGCGGGCCTCGCGACGCTCGATTTCGTCCCCGATGTGCTGCTTGCGAGCTTTCACGGCATGCCCGAACGCACGTTGCACCTTGGCGACCCCTATCATTGCCAGTGCCGCAAGACCGCCCGGCTGCTCTCCGAAGCACTCGGTCGGCCGGTCGACGTCGCCTTCCAGTCGCGCTTTGGCCGCGCCAAATGGCTCGAGCCCGCAACCGATGCCGTCCTCACCGACCTTGGCAAGGCGGGTCAAAGTGTCGCGATCTTCGCCCCCGGCTTCGCCGCCGACTGCCTCGAAACGCTCGAAGAACTGGCGATTCGCGGCAAGGAACAATTCACCATCGCGGGCGGCACCCAATTCGCCTATTTGCCCTGCCTTAACGACGGCGCGCCGGGGCAAAAGATGCTCGAAACGCTGATCCGCCGCGAACTCGCCGGATGGCTTTGACCCCTCCCCGGTTACCTCCTGTTTAGGACCTTTGTTTAGACTGCCGGTCACGCGGGAAAGCCAAGGGGCCCCCTGCGAAGACATGAGGAGTCGCAATGAGCCAGATCCAGTCGGCAGCCCTGACGCTCGCCGGGGTGACGCTCGCCTTCCTGCTCCTCGTCTTTCTGGTGTCGCGCTGGCGCCGCAATGCCGCCACGCCGGGGCAGCCAAAGCGCGCCGGCACCTCCCGCCTGCCCCGCGAAATCAGCCTGCCACGCCGGAACCGCGCGATGGAAGCACCGATAGAAATCTCGGCCGCGCGCCTCGCCCGCATCAGTGGGAAAACGCCGCTTGCCGGCGCGGCCGAGGCCGCACCCGAAACCGTTGCCGACCTCCTCGTCGCCGAACCGCCCGCGCCGTCCGCGGCGCGCGAGGTCGAGCAGATGCTCGAAACGATCGTCGCACAGGTCGAACAAGAGGCCGATCGGATCGAACCCGGCGACACGGGCGCGGTCGTGGTTCGCCTCGTTCCGCAAATTCCGCCACGCGATACGGCGCATCCGACAAGCTGGCTGGGCGGGCGTCCGCGCCTCGATCGCGGCATGGCCTGGCCCGAGATTCGCGAAATCCCGGCGGCCTTTATCGCCCAGATCAGCTTCGCCGACCTCCCACGCGACCTTTGGGACGGGCTTGGTCCGCGCAGCGGCGCCTTTGCCGTTTTCACCCATCCACGCGACGGTGACGTGGCCATGATCGCGGTCGCCGACCCGGACGAGCCCATCGATCCGCCGCGCCCGCAGGACGACGCCGAACATTGGTTCACCCCGCGCGGCGCGCTGCATTTTGGCGATCTCAAACCTTTCAGCCAATCGGGTATCCCCGCTTGGCCGGTCGATCTGGTCGCGGTGCGTCGCGGCGACGCCGACCCACGCGACGCCGAAATCGCGGACGAGACCCCCGGCGATCGCTTCTATCGCACAGGCTATGACATCGCGGATCCCGCCTTCCATCCCTTTGACTGGGACCTGATGGTCGCGCTTGCCGAGATACTTGCCATGCGCATCGAGCGCTTCTGGCGCGATGTCGACAGCGCGTCGCCGATCGCGGCGCAGCTCGCCCATGTCGAACACCGTCTCGCCACATTTGATGCCGGTGGCGGTGATCCGATGGACCGCGGGGAACTCGAAAATATGCGCGCGTCGCTCGGCGAACTCGTCGATGCGACCGAAGCCGCGGCGGCAACGAACCGCGATGCCCGCGCCCGCGCCGAGGAAATTATTGCGATCATCCGCGACAGCGCGCGCAAAGCTGCCTTCTCGCGAAGCGACGCGGCAGCGGTCATGGAGGCGATCCGTGCAATCCGCTGGACCAAAGTCCATCGCGGCCCCGACCCCGAAGGCCGCCCCGGCGCCGAGCGGATCGAAAGCCAGACGCTGGCGCTGACACAGCATCATCCCGATGCACCGTTATGGGTTCATGATTATCACAATGTCTGGTTCGACCGTGCGCGGCGCACCTATGCGGCCGATCCGGACGCGCTTTCCGACGCCGCACGCGCGGTCGTCGAACCCTGGTGCCGCGAACTTGCGGCGCGCGACGTCGGCAGCATCGGCAATCCCCCGGACGCCCATTTTGAAACGCACGCGACCTTGATCGGCCTGCCCTCGAGCGCGCTCATGGGGTGGGCGTTCGGCGACGCCGATCGGCTTGCTCTCGTCCTGCGCAAGGCCGACCTTGCCATGGGCCGTTTCGACCGACCGCTCGCCCAATTCGGCACCTGACCCTCGTCTTCGAACAGCTTTGCGATTGACGTTTCGGTCAACTTGCGGCGCCCGGCAGCGCGCCCTAGTCTGGACGCGACAACTCGGTGGGAGAGCTTGATTTATGACACGCGTTGCAATCGTTACTGGTGGAACTCGCGGCATCGGGGAGGCGATCAGCCTCAAATTGCAGGAAGCCGGGGTCACCGTCGTCGCCAATTATGGCGGCAATGACGACAAGGCGCGCGCCTTCACCGAACGCACCGGCATCGCCGCCGCGAAATGGGATGTCGGCGACCATCAGGCGTGCCTCGATAGCTGCGCGCGCATCGCCGAAGAGTTTGGCCCGATCGACATAGTGGTCAATAACGCCGGCATAACCCGCGACGGCACCCTCGCGCGGATGAGCTATGGCGACTGGGACGATGTGATGCGCGTCAACCTGGGTGGCTGCTTCAACATGGCCAAAGCGACCTTTGGCGGCATGGTCGAGCGCGGATGGGGCCGCATCGTCAATATCGGATCGATCAACGGCCAGGCCGGCCAATATGGCCAGGTCAATTATGCCGCCGCCAAATCGGGTATCCATGGTTTTACCAAGGCGCTGGCGCAGGAAGGCGCCAAAAAGGGTGTGACGGTGAACGCGATTGCGCCGGGCTATATCGACACCGACATGGTCGCTGCGGTGCCGCCGCAGGTATTGGAGAAGATCGTGGCGAAGATCCCGGTCGGGCGATTGGGTCAGGCCGACGAAATCGCGCGCGGCGTCGCGTTTTTGTGCAGCGAGAATGCGGGGTTCGTTACCGGTTCGACGATGTCGATCAACGGCGGGCAGCATATGTACTGAGGACGGCAGGCGGCGTTGCCTTTGCCGGTGGCAGCGCCAAGATCACCGTTAAAGTCACTAAGGTCGTGCACGCGCGCATCCATTTCGTGCCTTGAGCGGCCACTTCGACATACTCAGGCCGGACTGAAAGTGACAAAAGAGACAAAAGAGACGAGCGAACATCGCGAAACTATCTCCTTTGTCACTTTCAGCGTCGGACGGTTTCAGGCTGCCCGGCCGGGGGAGGAGTATCAACGAAGCGAAAGAGCCGGAGCGAGGGTTGCACGGCGGAATAATGTAGGAAAGCACCAATTTTCGGCTTGGCGTAGCGCGAGAAAAAGCGGGACCCCGGACCAAGTCCGGGGTGACGAAGGGTGTGGGGGCGGCGTCATTCTATCGGCGCGGCTCGACTTCATCCGCTGCGACCGGCAAAGAGGGCGGATGGCGGACAATCCCCTCCACCCCCCGGTCAAACGATCGGTGACCATCGCGGGTCATCCGACATCGATCAGCCTCGAGCCGATATTCTGGGATGCACTGGAGGCCGAAGCCGCGCGGCAGGCGCTGCCCGTAAACGCGCTCGTGGCGCGGATCGATGTCGAGCGGATGGAGGCCGGCGATCCGCCGAACCTGACCTCGGCGATCCGGCAATGGTTGTGGCGTCGTCGCGGGGACTAGATCGCGGCGTAAACCGCGTGCCCGAAAGCGGATCCCTTGTCGGGCGCATGATGCAGGAAAAGCGAGGGCTCGATCAGTTCGAGTTCCATGATGTGCAGCTTGCCTGCCGCGTCGCCGACCATGTCAACGCGCGCATAGACCGGCGGCGCAGGGGCGGCCGCGAGCGCTGCCGTCGCCAGCCGACGCGCGGCTTCGCTCGCGTCCCATGGCATCTCTCGCCCGCCGAATTGTTCCTGCACGCGAAAATCGCCCGACGCGGGGCGCTTGACGATCGCGTGGCTGAACCTGCCGGCAAAGAAGAAGAGCGAATATTCGCCCTCGGTCAAAATGCCCGGCATCAGCGGCTGGACGAGCCGCCGTTGGCCCTGTGCATCGGCCGGGATTGCATCGCCCGGCGCGATGCGATGGGTGCCGTCGGCGCCGCCCGAGATGGCGGGCTTGATGACAACCTCTTCGGCGCCCAGCACCACGCGCGCGTCCGCCAGCGCCGCATCGTCAAGCGCGGCGACCTCGACCGTCGGCACCACCGCAACGCCCGCCGCGCCGAGTTCGGCGAGATAGGCCTTGTCGCTGTTCCAGCGCAGGACCGGCACGGGATTGGCAACCGGCAGCGCTTCGGCCTGCAGCCGGTCGAGCAGTGCGTACCAGCGCGCGACGTCGCGCTGATAGCCCCACGCGAAGAGCGGCAGAATCAACTCATAGCCCGCAAGGTCGCCGGGGTCGGTCCACGTCCGCTGCTCGACCACCAGCCCAGCGGTGGTCAGCGCCGCCGCCTTGCGCGCGAAGGCCGGGCGCCAGTTTTCAGAATAGTCTGGCGCCGGCACGAGAATCGCGACGCGCGGCTGGTACGGCATGGATTTCGATCGCCTTCTTCAAACCGTCATTGCGAGGAACCCCGGGCTTGATCCGGGGCGACGTGGCAATCCAGGGCGGGATAAACCGCTCTGGGTTGCTTCGCTTCGCTCGCAATGACGATGATGTTTACCGCCCCAGCAGCCCGCGCGCCTGCCCCGCAATGTGCGAGAGCATCGCACCATTGGGGTTCGGGATCGTGCGGGCGCGTTCGACCGTCGCGCGGAATTGCGCGACGCGCGGGGCGTGCTCGGCCAGCCATTTGGTCACCGCCGCGTCGAGATCACCCTTGGGCAACTGACCAAGGAAACCCAGCCGCATCTGTTGGAAATCGCGCGCGAGGCTGTTGACCAGCAAGCGCTCCCACGGATCGGCGGGGCTCATATGCGCCGCGAGCGTCTGCGCCCAATCGAGCCCCAACGCCTCGCCCAAATGGGTGAAGGCGTGGGTCACCGCAATCTCGTCGTCACCGCGCCGTTCGGCGAGGTCGACGATGCCGATCGCGCCATCGGTCTTGAACAGACGGACGACTGCGGCGGTCAGCGCCTCGGGCGCCCCCGCATCGAGCAATTGCTGGCTCAGCATGTCCCACTGGCGCTTGACCGAGGGGCTGAGCAGCGCGTCGACGCCGGTCATCAGGCGGTCGACACCGGGTTCGAGGCGAGCGACGAGCGGCCCCGGCTGCGCGGGGGTCGGCCCGACGCGCAACAGGTCGGCCATTTGCGAGGTCATCGCCGACGACGCCTGAGTGAAGAGCGACAGGCGGATGGCCTCGTCGATCTTCGCCGCGTCGAGCGCGCTCCACAAATCCTTCATCTCGAGCAAGCGTTCGACCGCGACAAAGGCAGCGGCGACGTCGCCGAGCGCACAGCCTTCCTCTTCGACCAGCTCAAACGGATGGACGACGCCCATGCGGTTGATGATGCGGTTGGCGATCTTGGTCGCGATAATTTCACGCCGCAGTTGGTGGTCGGCGATCGCACCTGCGAAGTCGCGCTGCATCTCGGTCGGAAACGCTGCCGCGAGATCGGACGCGAGCGCCGGATCGTCGGGAAGGTCGCTCGCCTCGATCGCATCCTGCAACGCGAGCTTCGCGGTCGAGAGCAGCACCGCGAGCTCGGGCCGCGTCAGCCCACGCCCTTCGGCGGCGCGGCGCAGCAGTTCGTCATTGGCCGCCAGCCCCTCGACCTTGCGGTCGAGCCGGCCCGATGCCTCGAACGTCTCCATGATCCGCACCAGCGACGGCACCGCCGCCGCTCCGCCCTTTTCGGCGATCGACAGCGCGAGCGCCTGCAAGCGGTTATCCTCGAGCACCAGCGCCGAGACATCGTCGGTCATTCGGATGAGCAGTTCGTTTCGATCACTCTCCGCCAGACGGCCTTCGATCACTTCGCGGTTGAGCGCGATCTTGATATTGACCTCATTATCCGAGCAGTCGACGCCCGCGCTATTGTCGATGAAGTCGGTGTTGATCCGGCCGCCCTTCATCGAGAAGGCGATGCGCGCGGCCTGGGTGACACCCAGATTGGCGCCCTCGCCCACCGCGCGGACGCGCAGATCCTCAGCATCGACGCGCAGCGCGTCGTTGGCGGGATCGCCGACCTCGGCATTATTCTGGCTCGCCGCCTTCACATAGGTTCCGATACCGCCGAACCAGAGGAGGTCCGCCGGCGCCTTCAGGATCGCCGAAATCAGCGAGACCGGATCGATCTCGTCGACCGTCAGGCCAAGCGCGGCCTTCACTTCGGCGGTCAGCGGGATGCTCTTCTGGCTGCGCGGGAAAACCCCGCCGCCCTTCGAGATCAGCTTCTTGTCATAATCGTCCCAGCTCGAGCGCGGCAGCTTGAACATCCGGTCACGCTCGGCCCAGCTTTTCGCTGCATCGGGATTGGGGTCGAGGAAGATGTGACGATGATCGAACGCCGCGACGAGCTGGATCGTCTTCGACAGCAGCATGCCGTTGCCGAACACGTCACCCGACATGTCGCCGCAGCCGACGACGCGAACCGCGTCACTCTGCACGTCGACGCCCATTTCGGCGAAGTGGCGCTGCACCGACATCCACGCGCCGCGCGCGGTGATGCCCATGCCCTTATGGTCATAGCCATATGAGCCGCCGCTGGCGAAGGCATCGCCGAGCCAGAAGTCGCGCTCCATCGCGAGCGCATTGGCAACGTCGGAGAAGGTCGCGGTGCCCTTGTCGGCGGCGACGACGAAATAGGGATCGTCGCCGTCGTGGATCACCACGCCCTTGGGATGCACGACCTTGCCTGCGACCAGATTGTCGGTGATCGACAGCAGCGAGCGGATGAAGATGCGATAACATTCCTTCCCCTCGGCAAACCAGGCATCGCGGTCGATCGACGCATCGGGCAGCGCCTTGGGATAGAAGCCGCCCTTTGCGCCGGTCGGAACGATGACGGCATTCTTCACGCGCTGGGCTTTCATCAGCCCCAGAATTTCGGTGCGGAAGTCGTCGCGGCGATCGGACCAGCGCAGCCCGCCACGCGCGACCGGACCGGCGCGCAAATGGGTGCCCTCGACGCGCGGACTATACACCCACACTTCGCGCCATGGCAGCGGCTTGGGCAGACCGGGGACGAGGCTCGAGTCGATCTTGAACGCCAGCGCCTCTTCGGCCGCGGGAGCGAAAGCATTGGTGCGCAACGTCGCGCCGATGACGGCGTGGAACAGGCGCAGGATGCGGTCGTCGTCGATCGATTTGATCGCGGCGAAGCCCGCCTGCATTTCGGCGTCGAGAGACGCGGCGCGGTCGGCGTCATGCGACGCCGGATCGTGGAGCGCACGGAAGCGCTCGATCAGCGCATGGGTCAGCGCGGGGGCGTGGCGCAGCGCCGCGACCACCGTGTCGAGACCATAGCTCGACCCGCCCTGGCGCATATAGCGGAACCAGGCGCGCAGCCAGACGATCGCCTGCGGATCGGTCTGCGTGACCAACACCAGTTCGTTGAACGCGTCATTTTCGGCGGTGCCGTCAAGCACCGCGACGATCGCACCCTCGATCACCTCGGTATAGGGAATCAGCGCCAGCTCATCGACCGATGCGGGCAGGCGCAGCGAGAAATCATGGATGACGATCGGCGGTTCGGCGCCTTCACCGCCGCTGTCCACCGGACGCCCGGCACCGAGCGTCGTCGGAATTTCCTCGAGCACTTCGAAACCGAAATGTTCAAGTGCAGGGACGACGTCGGACAATGCCAGCGGTCCCACCGCGCTATAGACTTTCAGCCGCAGACGGTCATCACCGTCGAGGCTGGTACGCGCGAGCCGCACGCTGCGGGGCTTGTCGGCGTCGAGGTCGCGCAGGCGCAAAATATCGCGCGCAGCTTCCTCGGGATTATAAAGATTGCGGTAATTGGCGGGGAAGAGCGGCGCGAAACGCGCGGCGAGCGCCGCGGCGCGGCCGGGATCGCCCTGTCTTGCCAGCGCCCCCTCCACCTCGGGCTGCCAACCACGCACCATTTGTTCGAGCTGATGATTGAGCGTTTCGGTATCGGGAACCACGCCGCCGACGCGCAGGTCGAGCGTGAAGCGGAGCAAGGCTGCACCACCATCCTCGAGCACCATCGTCCAGCCGATGACACCGGCGTGCGCCTCGCGCACCAGCAGCGCCTCGACCGCGATGCGGCGTCCGGTCGATACTTCGTCGCGCGGCAACCAGACAAAGGCGAACAGGTGACGCCCGAGCGCGCTGCGCACCATCACCAGCTTCGGCCGCGGCCGATCGGTGATCGACATCGAGGTCAGCACCAGTTCCTCGAGCGACGCCGAATCGAACGCGATCAACAAGTCATGCGGCAGCGCGGTGAGCGCATGCGATAGCGCCTTGCCCGCATGGCCCGCGGGATCGAAGCCGAATTTGGTCATCAGCGCATCGAGTTGCGCGCGCAGCACCGGCACCTTGGCGGGCGGGGTCGACAGCGCGGCGCTGGTCCACAGTCCGGCATGGATCGACAGCCGCTCGACGGTCTTGCCCTTCATTTCGGGGACGACAACCAGATCGAGCAAGACGCGGCGATGCACCGCCGACAGACGGTTCGATTTGATCAGCAGCGGCGCAGCACCACCCCGATCAAACCATTCGAACGCCGCCGTGAGCGCCGCGGGCGAGAGCAATTGTCCTTTGCTGCTGTCGCTGATCCCCAGCGAATCATGCACCTGTCCGTCGCGTGTCCGCCATTCATGGCCGAGCTGGGTCATCGCCCCGCCTTCGAACCAGCGCAGCAATTCAGCCGCTTCACCCTCGACCCGCATCGCGGCGTCGGCGAGCATCGCGGCGCGCATCGCACGCCAGTCGCGGACCGCCGCGCGCACGTCGCGCAGCGCATCCTCGATCGCGTCGAGCAGGCGCCGCCGGGCGCGGGCGTCGCCGCGCTCCAGTTCCATGTAGATGACCGATTCGCGGCCCTCGCTGCCCTTTTGGGCGGCGTCGGCTTCCTGCAAATCGCCCTTGGCGTCGCGCTTGGTCGCGACGACGGGATGAAGGATACGGTGCACGGCAAGGCCCTGCGCTGCAACAACCTGCGACGTCGAATCGACAAGGAAAGGCATGTCGTCATTGATAATCACCAGCCGCATGCGGCGGTCGGTGCCGTCGGCGGCCATCGGTTCGAGCAGCAGCGACGGCGTTCCGGCGTCGCGGTGCAGCGAGGCACGCGCGGCGAACTGCGCTGCGTCGGCCAGCGCCGCCTTGTCCATATCGTCGCCCTCGCCCGGCAGCGCGCTGCCATGCAGCGCAGCCAGATAGGCAGCGGCAATTTTCGCGGGCACTTTGACGGTGGAGGGGGTTTGTGTGTCGAGTTCCGAAATATCGGACTTATTTTGAGGCATGAGGTGCAGCATCCCGAACCAGAAATGGCGGACCTCTGCCGACGATCGGCGGGGGCCCGTTCGCTACGTCACCCTATGCGCCCGTGGCGCGCGCGGCTCAAGGGCTCGTTCGCGCTTCCGCGTAAAATTATTTCAACTTTCGGATTGTCTGTTGCGCGAACGCTGTCAGCCGCCCGGAGCGATCGGGACGGCCTTGCGCGCCAGCTTCGCGACCAGCGCCACATCGTCGGCCGCCTTCGCGACGATACCGATATGGCCGCCGGGCATGACCCGCGCGATCAGCACGACGAATTCGGCGTCGCCAGCCTCATGTTCGAGGATCACCGCGGGGTGTGCGCGGCGCAAGGCGTCGAGCTTCGCGTCGGCATTTTCCTCATCCGCCGGCTTACGACGCGCGCGCACATCCTTGACCAGCTTTTTGAGCCCGCCGGGATAATGATCGAGATAGGCGGCCAGCGCCCCGCGACCGACGCCTTCATCCCTGGCATGACCGAGGACGCAGGCATATTCGGCGAGGCGCGTCTTGTCGTAAGTGGCGCCGAACACCAGCTTGACCACCGGCGTCATCGGGGCGCGGTCCTGCACCGTCAGCCCGGCGTCGTCGAGCAGCGCGGCGAAAGCGTCGGGCTGGACTTCGGCGACCAGCGCGAAATCCCATGCCTTGCCCACCGCCTGATAGAGCGCGCTGCGGCTGCGGCTGTCGGCGGTCATCGCGCGATCGGCGGTTTCGCGCGCCAGCGCCAGCCAATCGGCGAGTTCGGCATCGTCATCAAGCAATTTGACGTCTTCGTCGGTCGCCAGATCGAGAATCGCATCGTCGCCATCGCCGAGCGCGGCAAAGCCGGGTTTAGCCTCCTCGTCGAGATGCCCCGAGTCGGGGCCGTCGGCCCACACCGGGACCGGAGCGGTCAGCGGCGTCGCGCTGCGCAGCGCCTGTTCGACCGACAGCTGAAGCGCGTCGGATTCGTCGGCGGGCGCCGCTTCCTTCCAGTTGATGACGCCCATGATGAAATCGATCGTGTCGTCATCGGACGAAAAGGGCAGCAGGATGCCGCGATACATGATCGTCACGCCGCTATCGTTGACGAACTCGGCCTCGAAACCGATCGGCGCGCGGTTGGCGATAATCTGAAGATAATGATCGGTCAGCCGCGAGAGCAGGGACCGCCCCGGTATCTGGTTGATATAATGGACATCTTCATCGATCTGCGATTCGGCGCGTAACCGCTCGCCGACAAAGGCGATGGCAGGATTTTCGACCCCGGCGGTAAAATCGAGCAAGACCGAATGCGGGCCGAAGTCGCCCGCATGGTCGAGATCGAGGTCCTCGACCGACGGATAGGCGCGGTCCGCGAGCAGCGAAGCCCAGTAATTATAGGCCCGAACCTGCATCCGGCGTTCATCGACGCCGACGACCGGCGGCGCGTCGATTGCCCCGTCATCCTGGTCGTGGCTGCTCGAAAGCAGTCCGCGCATGCTGTCCATCATCTATCCCCAGTCGCAAACATATCGGCATGTCATGCACTGGAAGTGGTAAAAGCGCCGTAAACGATGCCGGAACGGCCTATGCCGAACCGCCGGTGACCGACCGCCCTTCCTTGAAGGTGTTGGTGACGCTGATGTTCGCCAGCCGGTCGGGGTCGATCGTCATCGGATTGTCCGACAGGATGGTCAGGTCGGCGAGCTTGCCGGGGGCGAGCGATCCCTTGCGGTCATCCTCAAAATGCTGCCACGCCGCCCACAGGGTCATCGCCTTCAGCGCGACATCGACCGGGACGCGCTGATCGGCGCCCAAAATATCGCCCGACCGCGTGCGGCGGGTGACGGTTGCCGACAGCACGCGCAACGCATTGGGATGCGCGACCGGGGCGTCATGGTGCGAGGTAAAGCGCATCCCGCGCCGGAGCGCCCAGCCGCACGGCGAAATATTCTCGGCGCGCCGCGGCCCGAGCACCGAGTCGCGGTGCCAGTCGCCCCAATAGAAGGTGTGCATCGGAAAGAAGGACGGCACGATGCCGAGTGCCTTCAGTTGATCGACCTGATCCTCGCGGGTGACCTGACCGTGGATCAGTACCGGGCGCCGGTCGGCGGCGCCATGCTTTTTCGTCGCCTCGCGCACTGCGGCGATCAGCATGTCGACCGCAGCGTCGCCATTGGCGTGGACCTGAATCTGCCAGCCCTGGGCAAAGGCGAGGTCGACCAAATCCATCGCCTGCTTCTCGGTGATTGCGGGATAACCGGCATAGGCCGCCGACTGCCCCTCGGGCGGGATATAATAGGGCTGCGACATCCACGCGGTCTTCGCCTGCGGCGATCCGTCGATCGTCAGCTTGACCCCGCCGATGCGGAAGCGGCCGGCATAGTCGCGGCGATAGGATGGGAGTTCCATCGCATCGGTCGAGGTCAAAATGTCGGGGAAGGACAAGACGTCGATCGGCAATCCGCCCTGCGCCGCAACCGCTGCGATCAGCTTGCACGTATCGGTCGACGACCGCCCGTCCTGACAGGTGGTATAGCCAAAGCTCGCATAAAAAGCCGCGCCCTCGCGGATCATCTCCATATTCGCCTGCGCGTCGAGGCGGGTGAAGAGCACGCCCATCATCGCGAACAGCGCCGATTCCTCGAGCACGCCGTTCGGCTCCTTCGACCCCGGCTCGCGGCGATAGACGCCGCCGTCGGGATCGGGGGTCGCGGCGCTGATCTTCGCGGCGGCGAGCGCGGCGCTGTTCACCGACCCCATATGGCTCGACTGATGCAGGAACAGGATCGGCACATCTTTCGAGATTGCGTCGAGTTCGGCGCGGGTCGGATGGCGCTGTTCGCGCAGCTGCGAATCATCATAGCCGAAACCGATCACCAACTGGGTCTTGCGCACCAGATCGGCATGTTTGCGCATCCATAAGCGGGTGATTTGCTGGAGCGACGGGATTGAATCGCCCTCGCCGTCAGGGGCGGGCAGCAGATTGGCGTAGCGCGCCTGCAGCCCGACCATCACGACATGGCCGTGCGGGTCGAAGAAACCGGGGAGCAGCGTCCGCCCCTGAAGGTCGAAACGCTTCGCGCCGCGACCGGCAGCGGAATTGGCGGCGTCGAGCGTACCGGCGGCGATGATCAAACCATTGCGCACCGCGATCGCTTCGACGCTGGGCGCCACATCCTCCATCGTCAGGATCGACCCACCGTGAAAGACCGTCGCGGTTCCCGCATCCTGTGCCATGACGCGCCCGCCCGTCGCGAGAAGACCGGCGGCGAGGCCGCCCTGCGCGAGCAGCATGCGGCGATCGATGGCGGCGTCGGTCCAGGCCATGGCTTATTCCCTTATCAGAAGTTGACGACCATATTGGCGAAGCCGCCGGTCCAGATCGGCGCGGTGACGTCGTTCGAGATGGAATCGACCCCCTTCCCCGGCGACGAGAGCGAAACGCCGACGGTGAGATAGACGTTGGGCGTCATGATGCGCCGATATTCGAGATAGACGTCGTCCGAGAGATGCTTGCGCGTCACCCCGGTGATAGGCTGGGCAATCCCATCCTCAAACTCGACGCGGGTCGCCTGACCGAACTGGATCGGGCTGCGCAATTTATTGGCGCCGATCCGCGCCCCGCGCAGGGTGATCGTATCGCGCGCGCTCGGCGCGACGCTCAGCACCAGTTGGTGCGCGTTGACGTTCGAGTTGATGAACATCATCGACGATTTCGTCCCCGTCGACCAGGCGCTGGGATTGCCCTCATAATAGAGCGGGTCAAAGCGTTCGAGTTCAGGCGTATCGGGATCATCGCCCGAGAAGGTCTGATAGACGTAGGAGATCGTCGGCCGCCACGGCTGGCCCGCGAAAGCATAGCCGATCTGCGCGCGCCCGGCCCATGCCTTGAGGTCGATCCGCTTGTTGCGCTCGATCGCGAGGTCGAGCCCGATCCACGCATTTTCGAGCGGACCGCCGGTCGGTGCGATCCGGCCATAGGCGGAAAGAAAGCGCAGGCCGTCGCGCCCGCCGATGATGAAGTTCGGGACGCCGATGCCCCCCGGCGGGGCCTGCGGATAGGGTGAGCTTGAGCTCAGCACCTTGCCCATGGTTACCCCGATGAAGCTGCCGCTATTGGCGTCGTAGCGCAGGTCGGCGCCCGCGATATGCGTGCCGGTGTCATTGTCGGGGGCTTCATTGGGGTCGAGATAGAAAGCGGTGCCCTGCACCCCGCCACTCGCCGCCGTCACCAGCCCCGCGACCCGCCAGGCGCGGCGCGGGCCGAGCTTCAGCGCGCCGCGCGAAAAGCCGTTCGATCCGCCGTTGGAGAGCAGCATCCCGGTCCCGGCCTTCCACTCGCGCGCGCCAAAGGAGGCGTCGAACCGCGTCCCCTTCTCGTCGCCGCGCCGGAATCCCAGATACAGCTCTTCGACGGTCGCTCGCCCCGTGTTGCCCGCGGCGAAGGCGTCGATCCCCACCGTCGTCGAGACGACGACCGACGCGGCGCCGTAAAGACTCGTCCGCTCGTCGGGCCGGTACTGAAAGGCGATGCCGGGCTTCACATAAAATTCAGCCCATTGGCTACTGGAATCAAAGTCGCTGTTGCCTGCGACCGTCTCCGCGAATTCCCAGAAGAGATTATGTTCGGCGACGAGGTTAAGGCCGGCTTCGACACGCGCGCGCACTTCAAGATCATCGGTTTCGGCAAGCAGGAAAGGGTCTTTATTTTCCTGCGCTTTGGCCGGAGCCCCCGCCGCGATCGCGAGCCACAGAACCGCCAAAGCGGGATAGGTCGATTGGCGCATAAGTCGCAAACCCCTGTTTGAAGCGAGAGCCTATCAGATCATCCATGCCCCGGATAGCTGACGCGACCGGCAAGCGTCGGCACCGATTTGCCGCGCCAATAGACGCACCGGAGCGCGCCCCCGCCAGCGGCACAAAATTCCATATATTCTGCATGATATTATTTATAATAAATACCATACATAATATGTCATTCTCCATAGCTTTCTTCTATATTATTGAAAATCATTGATTTTTTTCATCAAAAATTCCCATCGATTGTTGGGCCATTTTTCTTTATGTATGCGGCATTGCATGCATATATGGAGTCGCAGGCGTGATACGGAATGATGTGGGCAACGAGAAACTCCGCTGGATCCTCAAATCCGGCTGGCAGGGGCTTTGCCCCGAATGCGGCAAGGGGCATATGTTCCGGTCGTGGCTTCAGCTTGCCAAGCAGTGCGACAATTGCGGGCTCGACTATAAATTCGCCTCGCCCGACGACGGCCCGGCCTTCTTCTCGCAGATGATCGTCGCCTTTCCTTTCACCTTCCTGATCCTGTGGCTGGAAATCGCCTATGATCCGCCGATCTGGGTGCATCTGGTGTTTTCGATTCCGTTGATGGTCCTTGGCTGCGTTCTGCCGTTGCGCGCGATCAAGGGCTGGCTCGTCGCATCGCAATATGTGAACAAGGCGCAGGAATCGGGGACCGAGCATCTGTGGGCCAAGCTCCACGCGCGCGAAAAACGGGAAGCGGACGAACGGCGTGACGACTGACACATGGCTGCCCGACATCGGCGCGATCGCGGGGCCCAAATATAAGGCCGTCGCGAGCGCCATCGCCGCCGCGGTGACCCGCGGCGAGCTGCGCCACGGCGACCGTCTGCCGCCGCAACGCGACCTTGCCGCAACGCTCGGGATCGACCTTACCACCGTCACCAAGGCCTATGATCTGGCACGGCAGCGCGGCCTGATCGTCGCGCGCGGACGCGCCGGCAGCTTCATCAGCCCGACGGCGAAAAATGGCGAGGCGGCGGCGGCGGGGCAGACCGACATCGCGATGAACAGCCCGCCCATGCCCGCCGACGGCCGCCTGCCGCGGGCCATGGCAGAAGCGCTGGATATGCTGGTCCGCGACGATGGATTGGCACGATTCCATTATCAGCGCCCCGGCGGGGCAGCGGCCGACCGCGAGGCCGGCGCCAGCCTGCTGTCGCGAATGGGCCTGCCATCGGATAGCGAGCAAATGCTGGTGACCGCCGGCGGACAGAATGCGCTGCATGCGATCGCGACAGCGATCCTGCGGCCCGGCGATCGCGTGGCTTGCGGCCGCCATCTCTATCCGGGCTTTCGTTCCATCGCCCGGCGGATCGGCGTCACGCTGGTCCCGCTGGGCCAGATCAGCGCCGACGCGCTGGCCGATGCCCATCGCGCCGCGCCACTGCGTGCGCTTTACGTCGTCCCCACCAACGACAGCCCGACCGCAGCGACGATCGCGGCGGCGGAAAGAGCGGCGATCGGCGCCTGGGCCGAGACCGCGGGCGTTCAAATCATCGAGGACGATGCCTATGGGCTGCTACCGCACGTGCCATTGCCGCCGATCACCAGTTTCGCCCCCGGCATGGGCTGGTACATCGCCAGCATGTCGAAAATCCTGTCGCCCGCGCTGCGTGTCGCCTTTGTCCGGGCGCCGGGCGCCGTCGAGGCGGTAGAACTCGCAGCAACCCAGCATGAAAGCGCCGTGATGGCACCCCCGCTCAATGCCGCGATGGTGTCGCTCTGGCTTTCCAACGGCAGCTTCGACCTGCTCGCCGCAGGCGTGCGCAGCGAAGCGGTTTGGCGGCAACGGCTGGCCCGGACCATCCTCGGCGACGCCGCCTATTCGGCGCATCCCGAGGGATATCATCTGTGGTTGCCGCTCGCCGACGACAGCAATCCGGATATCGTCGCTTCCTCGCTCAGCCTCGACGGACTCTCGGCGGTGCCATCGGATCGCTTCGCGGCCAGCGAGGCGCACGACAAGGCGCTACGCATCTCGCTCGGCGGCGTCATCGACCGCCCGGCGCTCACCCGCGGCCTGCGCGCGCTCGACCGCCATCTGCGGTCGCCGTCGGCACAGGCCGCGCCGGTGATCTGACGCCGCTTTAGCTCGACCAGCCGCCCGCGAGCGCGCGGAACAGCGCGATCTGGCGCCGCGAAATTTGCCCGTCCTGCGCCGCCAGCACCGCCTCGGTCTCGGCAAAGGTGCGTTCGGCGTCGAGCCATTCGAGCGAATCGGACGCCCCCTCGCGCCGCTTGGCGCGCACGATCCGCGCCGCCCGTTCGGCCTGATCGCGCGCAGCACGCAGCGACTGCCGCTGTTCGAGCGCGCGCGCATAGGAGGAAAGCGCGGTTTCGGTTTCCTCGAGCGCGCGCAGCACCGTGCCATCAAATTCGGCAAGCGACGCCTGCGTGTCGGCCTCGGCCGCCGCGATCCGCGCGCGGGCGGGTTCCTGATTGGGGAAAGCCCAGTTGAGCAACGGCCCAAGCAGCCAGCGCAGCGGCCCGCCACCGAACACATCGCCAAGGCCTGCGCCGGTCGAGCCGACCGAGCCGCCGAGCGTGATACGCGGATAGAGGTCGGCGGTCGCGACTCCGATCCGCGCGGTGTCGGCGGCGAGCCGGCGTTCGGCGGCGCGAATGTCGGGGCGACGCTTGAGCAGCGCCGCCCCGTCACCGACCGGGATGGGATCGGTGATCTCGAGGCTGATATTGCGGTCGGCGACAATCACTGGCAGCGCGGCGGGCGGGCGGCCGGTGAGCGTCGCGAGGCGGAAGAGCGCGGCCTGACGATCGGCCTCGATCGCCGGGATGTCGGCGGCGCGCTGGTCGCGCAGCGTCGTGATCCGCGCGAGGTCGAGCCCGGTCGCGAGCCCGGCCTCCTTGCGCCGTTCGGTGAGCGTCACCTGCTGGTCGAGCAGGCCGACGATCCGCCGCGCGACATCGCGCCGCGCCGCGCCCGAGGCGGCATCGGCATAAGCCTCTGTCGTATCGGACACGACGATCACGCGCACCGCATCGGCATTGGCCTCGGCTGCCGCGGAGTCGCCGCGCGCGGCCTCGACCGAGCGGCTGACGCGGCCGAACAGATCGACTTCATAAGCGACGTTCAGCCCCACATCGACCGACCAGTCTTCGCGGTCGGCGCCCGGAAGGCGCTGGCCCTCGGGGCTGCGCCCGTAATTGGCCCCGGCGCCGATCTGGCCCTGTGGTAGCCGGTCCGAACGCGCGCCGCGCAAGGCCGCGCGCGCCCTTGCGATATTGGCGACCGCAACGCGAACGTCGGTGTTGGCGGTGAGCGCATCGGCAACGAGCCCGTCGAGGACGGGATCGTCATAGAGTCGCCACCAGTCGGCCGCGACCGGGTCGAGCGTCACGGCGGGACTGCTTGCCGTGATGAACGAACCGGTCGCGACCGGCGCCGACGCCGATTTCGGCGCGGCATAGTTGGGGCCGACGGCGCAGGCGGCGAGCGTCAGCGCCGAGGCGGCGGTGAGTATATTGCGGAGCATCATGGTCATTCTCCTTATTCCGCGGGCACGGGCAGCGCCGCGCCATGGTCGTCCGATCCCCGCCGCCGCTGCGCCAGCCAATCACCGAGCGCGCGGCAGACGACGTAGAAGGTCGGCGTGAAGATGAGGCCGAAAGCCGTCACCCCGATCATCCCGAAGAAGACCGCGGTGCCGAGTGCCTGGCGCAGCTCCGCCCCTGCCCCGCTCGCGATCAACAGCGGCACCGCGCCGAGGATGAAGGCGAAACTGGTCATCAGGATCGGGCGCAGGCGGTCGCGCGCGGCACGCACTGCGGCATCGACCGGCGACAGGCCATCCTGTTCCTCCGCCTGCTTGGCGAATTCGACGATCAGGATCGCATTCTTCGCCGCGAGCGCGATCAGCACGACGAGCCCGATTTGCGTGAGGACATTATTGTCCATCCCGCGCAGGTTCACCCCGACCATCGCCGCGAGCAGGCACATCGGCACGATCAGGATGATCGCGAGCGGCAGCGTCAGGCTTTCATATTGCGCCGCCAGCACGAGGAAGACGAACAGCACCGCGAGCCCGAAGACGATCCCCGCGGTGTTCGCCGCTGCCTTTTGCTGAAAGGCGATATCGGTCCATTCGGTGCCATAACCTGCGGGCAGCGTTTCGGCGGCGAGCTTTTCCATCGTCGTCAGCGACGCACCCGACGATGATCCGGGGGCGGTGTCGCCGTCGATCTCGACCGCCGGGAAGAGGTTGTAGCGCGTGACGCGATACGGCCCCGTGCGGTCCTCGAAATTGGCGACCGACCCGATCGGCACCATCGCCCCCGAATTCGACCGTGTTTGCAGATTGGCGATGTCGGCCACTGTCTGGCGATGCGCCGCGTCGGCCTGCGCGGTGACGCGATAGGTGCGGCCGAGCAGGTTGAAGTCATTGACGAACGCCGAGCCGAGATAGACCTGCAAAGCCTCGAACACGCGCTCGGGCGGGACGCCGAGCAGGTTCGCCTTGGCACGGTCGATATCGGCATAAACGCGCGGATTGGTCGCATCGAAGAAGGTGAAGACATTGGCGAGACCCGGGGTCTGGCCGGCCTTGCCGATCAGATCGCCCGATACTTTCGCCAGCGCCTCATAGCCATGGCCGCCGCGATCCTGCACGATCATCCGGTAGCCGCCCGCCGAGCCGATCCCCTGGATCAGCGGCGGCGGGATGATGACGATCTGCGCGTCGGTGATATCGGCCGTGTTCGCGTGCGCCTGTGCCAATATCTCCTCAAGCGTGACGCCGAGCGCCTTACGCTCGGCGAAGCTTTTGAGCGGGAAATAGGCAGCGGCCGAATTGGGGGCGAGCGTCTGCGACGGGCCGTCAAAGCCCGCGAGCATCACCGACCCCAGCACGCCCTTCACCGGCAGCACGCGCTGCGCGACCTTCTGCAGCACCGCATCGGTGCGCTCGACCGACGCGCCCGAGGGCAGCTTGGCGACGATCAGGAAATAGCCCTGATCCTGCGCCGGAATGAAGCCCGTCGGGGTCGCCCAGAACAGACCAACGGTCGCGACGATCAGCCCGGCATAGGTCGCCATCATCTTCTTCGGCGCGCGGACCAGCCGGGCAGTGAGGTCGGCATAGCCGTTCGCCATCCGGTCGAAAGCGCGGTTGAAGGCGTCGCCGGCGCGGCGGACCATACGCATAGCGGCACCTTCGCCCACGGGCTTCGCATGCGGCCGGAGCAGGATCGCCGCCATCGCGGGCGACAGGGTGAGCGACAGGATCAGCGAGATGATCGTCGCGGTCGAAATGGTCACCGCGAACTGCTGATAGAAGGCGCCCGACAAGCCGGTGAGAAACAGCGTCGGCACGAACACCGCGCAGAGCACGAGGACGATCGCAACGAGCGCCGCCGACACCTCGTCCATCGAGGTGCGCGCGGCCTCGAGCGCGCTCATCCCCTTTTCGAGATTGCGTTCGACATTCTCGACGACGACGATCGCATCGTCGACGACGATCCCGATCGCCAGCACCATCCCGAACAGCGACAGATTGTTGAGACTGTAGCCGAAGGCCGCAAGCACCGCGAAGGTGCCGATCAAGGACACCGGGATCGCGATGACCGGGATGACCGCAGCGCGCCATTTCTGGAGGAACACCAGAATGACGATGACGACGAGGATCACCGCTTCGAACAGCGTGTCCATCACCGCGTCGATCGACTGGGCGATAAACTCGGTCGGGTTATAGATGACGCGATATTCGAGGCCCTTGGGGAAATCTTTCGACGCCGCCTGCATCTCGGCCTCGACCGCCTGTGCGGCGGCGAGCGCGTTCGATCCCGGGCGCTGGAAGGTCGCGAGGATGACCGTCGGATCGCCCGATAGATAGGTGTTCGAATTATAGTCGGACGCGCCCAGTTCGACGCGCGCGACATCGGCGACGCGAACCTGCCGCCCGTCGGCATCGCTGCGGATCACGATATTGGCGAAATCCTTGGGGTCCGTGAGGCGACCCTGCGCTTCGACGTTGAGCTGAAAGTCGCTGCCATTGGCGTAGGGCGGCTGGCCGAGCGAGCCCGCCGCGACCTGCACATTCTCGCGACGCAGCGCGGCAACGATCTCGCCCGCCGTCAGGTCGAGCGCGGCGGCGCGGCCGGGATCGATCCACACCCGCATCGCATAGTCGCGGTTGCCGAACAGCCGCACGTCGCCAACGCCATCGATACGGCTGAGGCGATCGCGCAGCTGGGTCAGCGCATAGTTGGAGATATAGGCGCGATCGAGCGACTTGTCGGGCGACACGAGGTTGACGATCAGCAGGAAGTCGGGCGAGGTCTTGCGCGTCACCACGCCCAGCCGCTGCACCGTTTCGGGCAGGCGCGGGGTCGCGATCGCGACGCGGTTCTGCACCAGCACCTGCGCCGCATCGAGATCGGTGCCGATTTTGAAGGTCGCGGTGATCGTGACATTGCCGTCGCCGGTCGACTGGCTGCTCATATAGAGCATGTTATCGACGCCGTTGATTTCCTGTTCGATTGGCGCCGCGACCGTCTCGGCGACGGTTTCGGCCGACGCGCCCGGATAGCTCGCCGACACGGTCACCGTCGGCGGGACGATGTCGGGATATTGCGAGACCGGCAGGCCGATATAGGCGACCGCACCGATGATGGTGATGATGATGGCAAGGACCGCGGCGAAGATCGGCCGGTCGATGAAAAAACGCGATAGGCGCATGGGAGAGCCCCTGTCTGAAAAATACTCTGGTTATCCCCTCCCGCCTGCGGGAGGGGCAGCGAGACTTGCGAGCTTGTGCTCGCTAGTCGCAGCGGGGTGGGCAGTTGAAACGTCTCGGGCCCACCCCCGACCCCTCCCGCGAGCGGGAGGGGAGAAGAAAGCTCACCTCGCGAAGGTCGCCTGTGCCGACACCGGCTCGGTCGCGGTGGCAGCCTGCTTCGACGGCGCAGCGGCGATGCGGCCGGACTTGGTCACCGCCTTCTCGCCAGCGCGTGCGAACTGATAGCCGGTGACGACGATACGGTCGGTCGGCGCCAGTCCCGAGCGAATGACGCGCAGGCCATCGACTTCGGGGCCAAGCTCGACCGGCTTGGCCGCGACCATGCCATCCTTGCCGACGGTATAGACGATCTTGCGCGCCTGATCGGTCTGCACCGCGGCGGCGGGGACGAGCAGCGCTTTCACCGTCTGGCCGGTAGAGAGGCGCATATTGCCGAACATGCCCGGCGTCAGGAACATCGACCCGTTGTCGAAACGGGCGCGGGCGCGGATCGTCCCCGAGCGCGGATCGATGCCATTGTCGGTGAAGTCGAGCTGGCCCTTCCAGCGATAGCCGGCTTCATCCTGCAGCCGCACCTCGACCGTCGCGCCCTTTTCCGCACCGTCGCGCTTCGATTTCAGGAACAGCGCCTCGGAGCCCTGGAAGGTGAAATAGATCGGATCGAGCGCGTTGATCGTCGTGAGCAGCGTGCCGCCCGAATCGCCCGCCGACACGAGATTGCCCGCGTCGATCAGCCGATCCGAGATGCGGCCCGCCATCGGCGCGCGAACCGTGGTGAATTCGACGTCGAGCGCGCGCGCCGCGATGCGGGCATCGGCGCCGGCGAGCGCCGATGAGGCCGCCTGAACGCGGGCGCGGAGGCGATCGATCTCGCTTTGCGACACGGCCTCGATATCGACGAGGCGCCCGGCGCGTTCGAGTTCGAGGCGCGCGAGCGCGAGGTCGCTGCGCGCGCTCGCCGCTGCGGCGCGCGCTTCGGCCAGCGACGCGCGATAGGGGCGCGGATCGATGGTGAAGAGCGGCTGGCCCTGCCGCACGATCTGACCATCGGTGAAATGGATCTGGGTGATCGCCCCCGCGACGCGCGGGCGCACCTCGACCGATTTGCTCGCCTCGAACCGGCCGATATATTCGTCCCATTCGGTAATCTCGCGCGACAGCGGCACCGCGACGGTCAGCACCGGTGCGGGCGCGGCGGCGGCTGGCGGGGCGCCATCGCGCAGCAACCACCACGCGCCGGCAACAAGGACCAGCAGCGCGGCAATCCACGCGAACCGGCGGCTGCGGCCGGGATGGAGCAATTCCTTTAGTTCGCGGCGGATTTTCAGGTCGGCGGGATCGGTTTTTTCGATCGGCGTGTGGACGGTCATGGCGGTGCCCCTTCATTTTCGTGTCGGTCAGGTCGGATGTGCGGCGGCGCACGGATTCGCGGTCCCGAAGGCCCCCTTCGGTCCAGTGTCTTGGCAATGATCATGGGGAACGGCGCAGCGCCGCCCTCGCCGAACGCTCGTGTCGGGCACGAACGCGCGGGCGCTTCATGTATCTTCATCTTCGGTCGGGTTGGCCGCCGCGCCGCGTGGCGCTGGCGGCGGAAATCATCCCGACCGCCGCAAGGACGGCAAGCGACGGTCGGTCGGGGGGAGAGACTTGTTGAGTTCAGGCATGTCGGCGCTCCTTCGGCAAACACCGAAAGATGCGCCGACACGGGGAGAGATGTTTATATACTCATCGGTATATAATTCATGCTGCACCGCGTCAATGCTATTTCATACCGGTCGGTAAAAATTTTTCTTCTAGCGCCCCGGCCACAGCTTCAGGCTGGTATCGACAAGGCGTTCGAGCTCGGCGCGGGTTGCCCCGGCGCCGGCCTGCACGGCCATGCCCTGGTTCACCGCGGTCAGCAGCGCGGCGAGCCCCTCGGGATCGACGTCGGCGGGAATATCGCCCTCGTCCTTCGCACGCGCAAAACGTGCGAGCAGCGCGCGCTTCGCCGTCGCGCCGCGCGCCAGCACGGCTTCGCGAATGCACTCGGCCTCTGCGCCACAAGCCACCGAGGTGATGACACCCAGACAGCCATTGGGATTTTCCGGGCAGCTGTACATGTCGAGCGCGCCGTGCATCAGCCGTTCGGCGACGCCGCGCGCCGTCGGCGCATCGAGCGCCGCGCCCATATAATCGGTCTTTTCGCGCTCATAAAGATCGAGCGCCTTGTTGAAGAGCGCCTCCTTATTGCCGAAGGCGGCATAAAGGCTGGGCTTGGTGATCCCCATCGCTTCGGTGAGGTCGGCCATCGAGGCGCCCTCATAGCCCTTGCTCCAAAAGACGCGCAGTGCCGCCGCGAGTGCAGCGTCGACGCAAAATTCGCGCGGACGTCCTTTGGTCGCCGGATGAGAATCTATTTCCATAACGGGCGGTATATATTTTGCCCGGACCCAAATGTCCAGCCGCTGCGGCGATCAGGCGAGATGCGTGTCGATCGGCAGGCCGTTTTTCAGCGTCAGCGTCACCGGGGTGCGCTCGGCAACATCGGCGAGCCGCGCTTTCTGCGCATCGTCGAGCCCGACGATCGTCAATATACGCTCGATCCGCCGCTCGTCCTTGCCATGCAGCCGCAGCGCGACGCCGAGCGATTCGAGCGGCCACTCCTTGCGATCGGCATACATGCGTGTGGATCGGCGTGCAAAAAGGACCCCGTTAGCGGGGTGATCGGCGTCTAAAAGGGACCCCTCATTTCGATGGTTTAAGCAGCCGGCTGGATTTTCAGGCGGCGAGATCGGGATGTTGGTTTTGG
>NZ_NISJ01000019.1 GCF_002205635.1 Sphingopyxis witflariensis
TCGTTCGACTCCTTAGGTTGAAGGAGTCGAAAGGGTCTGCCTGCGGCAGCCCACGTTCAATCAGGCGCGGCGCTCACTGGACGACTTTACATCGAGGCTAGCGCCAATCCGCGCAGCGGTTCGTGCACCGGCCAAACCCGGTCAATTTCGAACTCTTTTGCCAAGCTGCCCGATGCTATCACAGCCGTGGGAACGCCTACGTAATTGCCCGTCGCGACGCCGGACGAATACGGGGAACTACGGATAGGGTTATTCCTCGCTCCGGTTCAAAAGCGTCTCGATACATTCGGCAAATGACCGCGCCGGATCGAAAGGACGAAAATGAACATCCAAAGCTGGAGCGGCGATCTTACAACCCGGACGGGGTTCAAATTCCATGTTCGCCCGATCAGTTCGAACGATGAACCGGCGCTCGCGGAGTTGTTCACGCATGTGACGCCTGACGATCTGCGATTCCGCTTTCTGACCGGCATCAATATTGTCGGCCATAACCGTTTGGCCGCGCTGATCGATGTCGACCATCGGCAGAAGGAAAATTTTCTCGCGCTTGCCGAAGACGGCACAACGGTCATCGCAACGGCGATGCTGGCGTGTGACGACGCGATGGAGACGGGGGAGGTCGCGATCAGCATCCGGTCGGATTACAAGGGCCGCGGCATAAGCTGGAAGTTGTTCGAATATGTCGCGCGTTTTGCCGAGGCTTCCGGCGTGACGACGCTGCAGTCGATCGAAAGCTACGCGAACCACGCCGCGATCGAGCTGGAACGCGACATGGGCTTCACCGCGCGCCCCTATCCGGGCGATGCCACGCTCGTGCTCGTCGAACGGAAACTGCCGCTGCCGGTCGATGCATGATCGATCTTTGTCGGTCGGGAGATCGCGAGACCACCCGGCATATGGCCATGGCGTAAAGGAGCGGCATTTGGACAACAGCGGCAAGGTGAGCGAGGCGCAACTCGATCGCGCGATTCCAGGCTTTTACGCGCGCGTTCGGGACGATGCGCTGATTGGTCCGGTGGCCACGCACCTCAAGCACCTGCCGACAATCACGCCGCCGATGTTCGATCGCTGGCTGATGCTATGGACAGAAGTGACTGCCGGAATATTGCCACCGACCACTGCCGCCGCGCTTCAGGGCAAAGCGGCGCGGATCGCCGAAAGCCTCAAGCTCGCACGCCTCCCCCCGGTGTCCGGGACCCCACTCCGGCCGACCTCCACGCAGTCCTGAAAGGACTTGCGATGACGAATATGATCCTGGTCCCCGACAAGCTCGCCCTTGCCACCGAACGACAAGTCCAGCCCGCGGTACATCACCAGCCGAACGGCTTTTCCGATCGGTTTGCGCTCGGCTTCACCAAGCTTCTCCGCTTCAGCGCCGACAGGCTGTTTGCCAAGCGCTACGGTCACCGGGCGATCGTCCTCGAGACGGTCGCGGCGGTGCCGGGCATGGTCGGCGCGATGTTCACCCATCTGAGTTGTCTGCGCCGGATGCGCGACGACGACGGCTGGATCCGGACTTTGATGGAGGAGGCCGAAAACGAGCGCATGCACCTCATGACCTTCATCGAAATCGCCAAGCCCACCTGGTTCGAGCGCATGATGATCCTGTCCGTCCAGGGCATATTCCTGGTGGGATTCTCGATCCTCTATCTGGTCTCGTCGCGTACCGCTCACCGCGTTGTCGGCTATTTCGAAGAGGAAGCCGTCACCAGCTATACATTGTATCTCCAAGAAATCGACGAGGGCCGGTCGCCGAACGTGCCCGCTCCTGCCATTGCCAAGCATTATTGGAAAATGGCCGACGATGCGACACTACGCGATGTCGTATTGCTGGTGCGCGCCGACGAGGCGCATCACCGCGACGTCAATCATGGGTTCGCAAGCAAGCTCAATGGCGAGCCTGTCGATCAATCGCGGGTCGCGGCCTATCCCGACCACGCTACCGAAATCCGGCTGCATGCTTGAGGTGCGTGAAGGATTGCAGGCCGCTGGTGTCCGATGCGCCGTGACCGACGCCCGGACGGCCCCGTCATGATCGGCGCACCCGAACCGTACAGGAGTACCCCCATTTTTGACGAGACCACGCTTCCGGCCGGGCTTCGCCGGGAGCATCGAACAAAGGTCGGTGTTTGGGGCGTCATTCGGGTGCTCGAAGGTCGGCTTCGCTACCGGGTGCTCGATCCCGCTTCAGAAACCATCCTCGACGCCGATCATCCGGGTATCGTCATTCCGGACCAGCCCCATTTGGTCGAACCGATTGGCTCGGTCCGCCTGCGTGTGGACTTCTATGATCAGGAGCCGCATTCAGAAAACACAAGGGGCTGTGCCGTTCATCCGGGTTCGGACAATGAATAGCTGCGAACACTGATCAAACCTCCGCATGCCTAATTTCGGCCCAACAGCAGTCTGACCGCGTTCGGCTAGGTCAGGACGCCAAATTGGCGGTCAATCTTTGCGTTACTGGAACGAGGGCGAGAGCGAAGGCTGCAGCGAACCCGACACTTGCGTCTTGTGACCAGGCATAGCTCGCCGCGCCCAGAATCCCGCCGGAGACAAGGGCCAGCCAAAGCAGCAAGTAGGGAACCCAGGCCGTCCGACTACCGCCCAATGCCGCATCGGCCAGCTTATGCCCGAGTTTGACGAGGGTGCCGGTCATGTAGGTGACACCGATACTGACCTCTCCGTCGCGGCGGAAGATCGTGTTGGAGGCGCCCATCGCGACGCACAGCAATCCTGTGGCCGGGACATCGAACCCGGCCCATTTGCAGCAGGCCGCGCCGACGAGAAGCGCGGCGACGCCCGATATCGCCACGACCTTGGGATGGGCGACGGTGATCTTTGCCGTCGCCATGATGTTGAGGAACACGCCGGCAACGTAGAGGGCGATCAGCGCCGCAGCCGCCAGGGCCAGACTGGTCGCTTCCGCTATTCCGATGGCCATTCTGGTCGAGTTGCCGCTCATGAACGAGACGAAGAGGCCGCCAGATCCCAGGAATCCGATGGCATCGACAAAGCCCGCAAGCCCCGCGAGGCAGAATGCCAGACTTCGAAAGCTTCTATCGTACCGGATCATGGACTCGTCGATAGCATTGCTGTGACGGCGGTGTCTCCACGCATTGTTCGACGCGAGCGGACATCATGCTTTCGGTTAGCAAGGGCTACGGATGAGAAGCAGGCGCGAAAATCCGCTTCTCGCGACCGGCGCATGAAAGCCGGCCGACACTAACGCTCATGTTCGACGCTATCGAGGGGCGGGCGCGACCCTTACGGATGTTTCCGAATAGGGCTGAAGCGCGAGGCAGGCGAAAATCTCCGAACCGAACCATCGGGTTCTGCCGGCTTTCTGCCGGGTTGGAACCCTTCGGACGCAGAGGAGACAGATAATGTTGAAGAAGACAGACGGGCAGTTGCAGCGCGACGTGATGGACGAACTCGAATGGGAACCAAGCGTCGATCATGCCGACATCGGTGTGGCCGTGACCGACGGCGTCGTCACCCTCTCGGGCTATGTGAAAACCTATCCCGAGAAGATTGCCGCCGAGAAGGCGACGCGCCGCGTCGCCGGCGTCCGGGCGATCGCCGAAGAGGTCAAGGTTCACTTCGCGTCCGAGCCCAGAATGGCCGATCATGAGATCGCCAAGCGCCTGCTCGACATGATGGCCTGGACGGTGTCGATTCCGACCGAGAAGGTGAAGGTCAAGGTTGAGCATGGCTGGGTGACGCTGAGCGGCATGGTCGACTGGGACTATCAACGCAAGGAAGCCTTCCGGTCGGCCAGCCGGGTCACCGGCGTCGCGGGCGTGACCAATCTGATCGAGGTTAAAGTGCATCCGGCTCCCGCCGATGTGAAGGAGCGGATCGTCTCGGCCTTTAAGCGCCAAGCCGATCTCGACGCGGCCGGGGTGACCGTGTCGACCGAAGGCGGAACCGTGAAGCTCGGCGGCAAGGTCAAGGCGTGGGCCGAGCGCGGTGTCGCCGAACGGGCCGCCTGGTCGGCGCCCGGCGTCACCCGTGTCGAGGACAATATCACCATCGCGCTTTGACAGGAGCGACCGGCGAGGTCCCGATGGCGGCCGTCCCGGAACAGGGGCGGCCGCTGCGCCCCTCCGCGTCAGTCCCGCCTGGCCAGACGTTCGCTCAGCCGGTCGAGAAATGGCCGCTGGCTGGACAGCATCGTGGTGTCGGCCTCGGCAAGTGTGAACCACCGCGCCGCATCGACTTCGGGAAAGAATTGGCTCCGGCCACTTTCGGGCGGCCACTCCAGCTCGAAGCGGTTGCTCACAATGGCGGCCGCATCGATATCCTGTTCCAGCGCAAAGGCTTCAACCATCTTTCCGCCTGCCTGCCGAAGCTGCCCCAGAGCGGCAAGCGGGCCCTCAAGCGCGACGCCAAGTTCCTCTTGGGCTTCGCGGCGTGCGGCATCCTCCGCGCTTTCTCCGGGCGCGATCAGCCCCTTGGGAATTTGCCAGGCTCCGCGGTCGCGTCGGCGCCAGAAGGGACCGCCGGGATGGACAAGCAGGACCTGCAGCGCCCCGCCCGAACGGCGATACAGCAAGATCCCGGCACTCTGGCCGGTCATGATGTGGGATTGCGGCGACGACCCGCCTCCATTGATCGCATCTCCTTCAATCTTCCATAGTCTGCTTTCGCGCACATGCGTCGGCTTGGCTCCTCGATGCGAGGCAAAGGCATAATGCCGCTCTCGCCGACGCATGATATGCGGGAATTTGCGTATTTCCTGCATGGCGCGCTTCGCTCACTCTCACTCCATACCCTAGCCATGGAGGGCGAGATGGATATCCCCAATGTCGACAGATCGCTTGCGAAGCTTGGTGTGCCCCGCCGTATGCGCAAGAAGATCGGCCGCATATCGCGGTCCCCCAAGGTGCGGGCTGCGGCGGCGCTTGTTCCGCTTCTCACTGCGGGAATTCTCGCTGCGCGGACGTTCGCGCGGCGCGGATTCTGACGATGAGTCCGTCGGATATCGAGGACCCGATCGAGCGTGATCGCGAACGGGCCGCGACCGTCGGCCTTTGGATCGCGTTCGTCGCCTTTGCGATATTGGGGAGCATCTGGTTCATGCTCTTCCGCCTCTGACGCTTCGAGCCTTTATCGATCATATCGGTCGTCGGTTCGCGCTGCGGTAGCTAAAGCGCCGCTGATTTGTCGACTGCCACACCTTGGTGTGCTGTTCGATCTCTGGTGGATCAGGATCGATGCGTGCAGCTCGCCCGCTTGCCATATTTGAACCGAGCCAAGGAGGAGGAAGCGGAAGATGTCGCGTGCCGAAGTTCAAAAGGCTGGCGGTCGGGTCCGGCCTCTTCATGTCGATGTATTGATCGTTGGCGCCGGTATCTCGGGCATCGGCTCGGCCTATCATCTCCAGCAGCAGTGCCCGGGGAAGAGCTACGCGATCCTCGAGATGAAGACGACTTTCGGCGGGACGTAGGAGACCCACAAATATCCCGGCGTGCGATCGGACTCGGACCTCTACACCTTCGGCTATCGTTTCAAGCCCTGGCGCGGCGCGCCGATTGCCAGCGGCGCCGAAATCCTCAAATATATGGGCGAAGTGATCGAGGAGAACGAGATCGGCGTCCATATCTACTATGGCCATCGCATCACCGCCTGCCACTGGTCGAGCGCCGCCAATCACTGGACGATCGAGGCCGTGCGCGCGTCGGATGGCGCGGCGGTCAGCTTCACGGCCGGCTTCCTCTGGATGTGCCAGGGCTATTATGATCATGAGAAGCCTTACATTCCCGACTGGCCCGGCCTCTCGGATTATGGAGGGCGGTTCATCCACGAGGAGCGGCAGCGCCGCGCCGGCGGTGAAGGTGGCAGCAGACGCCAGCGCTGCGGTGACCGGGCGCGCCGCCGTCATGTCGGTGATATGGAGTTCGTCGCGCGCATGCGTCGCGAGCGCGTCGAACGTGGTCATCTGGCGGACCACGAGACGCGCGGTTTGCGGATCGAGGCCGCGTCTTTCATATATGCCGGCCAGTTCATCGCGTTCGGCCGCGGGGTCGCTCGCCAGTTCTCTCTTTTCGCGTGCAAGGTCCGCCCGCTCGGTATCGGCTTGCGAACTGACCGACACATATTCGCCGGCCGCCATCGACATGGCGCCGGCAACGAGGCCGGCAATCCCCGAAACCAGTATCGATCGATGGGTGGCGCCGGACGCCGCGACGCCGATAATGAGACTGGCGGTCGACACGATCCCGTCGTTCGCGCCGAGCACGGCTGCCCGCAGCCAGCCCGTCCGCGATACGAGATGGGCTTCGCGGTGATCCGCGCGCGCGGACGGCCAGGGACCCAGCGGGAGGATGCCGGTCATCCGTCGCGCCCCTCGACCCACATCAGCGCCGCGCCCCGATCCTCGGGCTTGAACACCCGATAGCCGATATGCGGCAGAAGCGCGCTTTCGATCCGCGTGAGGGCCCGGATCCATAGTTGATCGGCGACGACCGCGACGCGGCCGAACCGGTCGAGCTTTGCGAAAAGCGGTGCGGCACGCGCGATATGCGCGGCCAGCCCGCTGATCTCGATACCGTCGATCGACCGCGTCTCGGCATAGACATGCACAGTCTCGTTCGCCGCCATCGCGGTGTCGAGCCGGTCCATGATCGAGGCCAGATCCTCTCCCGTGATCTTGCCCTCGACACGGACAGCGAGCACATCATCTTTCGTGTCGATCATTTCGAACATGACGGGGCCTTTCCGGTGACGCTCGCCAGCATGGCCGCGACGGCGAGCAGGTCGAGCGTGAGGCTTTGCGCCGCAGGGAGGATCGAGGCGAATGGCCAGGCGAATCCGATCGCGAGCGATACCATCATGCTGACTGCGCCCGAGAGATAGAGCCAGCCGCGGCCTGGATAATCGCGCGCGAGCGCGAGCGTCAGCCGCGCCGCTGCTCCTACCGCGAGGACGCCAGCCATCGCCATCGCGGTAGGATAACTGCCCAGCAGCGGATCGACGAACAGGATGATCGCCTGAATCAGGCAGGCGAGCGCGCTGGCGAGCCAGAGCCGCCGGTCCAGCTGATCACCGCAGCTCGCTGCCATGCGGGCCTGGACGAGCGCGGCGAACAGCATCGCGGCAACCAGCATATAAATGGCGGCAATCGTCTCGAGGAAGGTGCGCGACAGGATGAACAGGATGAGGAGGCATGCCGCCACTCCGATCTCGAGGACCGAGATTTCTTTCCAGAGGCTGCTCTGCACCGGGCGGCCGGGCGCATTGGTCGCAATCATCATCGTCTCCCTTGCGGAAATGGCGTTGGCCGCAGGCATAACGCAGTGCTGGAAGCGCCGCATTGCGGGATTCTACGGACTCGTCTGTTCCTGCGCTTCCGCCTGCCGCGCCGAGGCGGCGCGCTCCGCGGAGCTGTCGTCGCCATCCGCGCTCAGCAACGCGCGGAACGCGGCAAGGCGCGTCCGATACCCCTCGGCATCGCCAAATTCGAGAAATTCATAATAGCGCTGGTGCGGGTCGCTGATCCTGAGCGCATGCTTGATCGGGCACCAATATTGCTCGGTCCGGCTTCCGATCTCGCGGGCGTAGGCGATGACGCCATTGGCATAGGCGCAATAGGCGCAGTTCAGGGCTTCGACCCAGTTGAGATAGGCGAGGCGCCCCCGGTCGAACGCGATATAGTCGCGCCGCTCGACGCGGGCGATCCCATAGGCGCGAAAGCAGATGGCCTGGTAGACGCTGATCCAGATATCGAGGAGGAACAGCGGCAAGAGCATCGAGTAGATGACGGGCGCGGTGATCACGGCACCGAAGGAGGATCGGGCGAGAAAAGCGCGCATGCTTGTCTTGAGTTTCCGTTGTTCGATCACGATGCCGCGCTCGAATTCGACAAGCCGGTCATGGACTCGCACGCCCAGCGCCCTCCGCCGATGTTCGATCTCGCGATCGAGTTCGGCCTGCAGATCGACGATGGTCCGTGCGATCTCCTGCATGCGCTGGGTCACGCGGGGGACCCTGCCGCGCGCGGATCGGCCGCTTCGATGATGACCTTGAGCGCCTTCGTCTCGGCCGCCCGGGAGAAGACATCATAAGCGTCCATCATGTCGGCCATCGCAAAATGGTGGGTGACAAGCTGTTCGGGATCCAATTGCTTCGCCTCGACCATCCGCAGCAGCTGCGGCGTCGAGACGGTGTCGACCAATCGCGTCGTAATCGTGATGTTGTGGGACCACAGACGCTCGAGATGCAGGTCGGCCTTGGCGCCATGCACGCCGACGTTCGCAATCGTTCCTCCGGCTGCGACGAGCAGCTGGCAAAGTTCGAAGGTGGCGGCGACGCCGACCGCCTCGATCACCGTATCGGCGCCGCGCCCGCCCGTCATCTCGATCAGCGCCGTCGCGGCGTCGCGCGTGCCGCTGTTGATCGTGTCGCTGGCGCCGAACCGGCGCGCGACAGCGAGGCGTGTCTCGTCCAGATCGATCATGATGATCCGGGCGGGCGAGAAGAGCCGCGCCGTGAGCAGTGCGGCAAGTCCGATCGGCCCCGCGCCGACGATCGCGACAGTCGATCCCGGGGCGACCTTGCCGTTGAGCACCCCGCATTCGAAGCCGGTCGGCAGGATGTCGCTGAGCATGACCAGCGCATCCTCGTCGGCCTGCTCGGGGATGGCATAGAGGCTGGTGTCGGCATGGGGGATGCGAACATATTCCGCCTGCGTGCCGTCAATTATATTGCCGAGGATCCAGCCGCCCGTCGCGCAATGCGATTGCATGCCCCGGCGGCAATATTCGCAGCGCCCGCACGCGGTGATACAGCTGATCAGAACATGATCGCCGGGCGCGAAAGCCGTCACGCCCGCGCCGATGCTTTCGACGATACCCACGCCCTCATGCCCGAGGATGCGGCCGGGCTCGCAGCTGGGTACATCGCCTTTCAATATGTGAAGGTCGGTGCCGCAAATGGTCGTCTTGGTGATGCGCACGATCGCGTCGCCCGCATCCCGCACCTGAGGAACGGGCCGCTCCTCGACGGCCTTCAGGCCGGGGCCGTTATAGACGAGGGCTTTCATGCGAAGTCTCCTTTGTGTGTGGAAGGGCGCCTCGGCCTTTGCCTTGCCGGCCTCGATCTTCGCGTCGGCACCGCCGGATGCGAGGTTTCTGCCTATGCTGCACCGCGGCGCCGTTTCTGTTCGGAGCGCGCCGCCTCATAGCCGGCGAGGACCCGCCGCATCTCGTCGAGCGCCTTGCGGCGAGCTTTCTCGCTGCGGATATGCGCGAGGTTGTGTTTCAGATTGGCGGCGAAATCGGCATAGTCATTCTGCCAGTCTTCGCCCGCGAACTGGGCAAGATCGACGCGTCCGGTCTGGATTCGCTTGGGCGGTGCGCCGGGGGTGAGCGCGAAGCTCTCGCCGATCGCAGGGGCGACGACGGCGAGGCCCGGCGTCTCGGATTGGACAAGCGAGCGAAGCGCTTCGATCGCTTCGCTCTCGCCATGGTCGAGAAAAAGTCCGCCGCGGATCGGATGGCGTTCGCGAATCCAGGCCGCGAGCTCGTCCCGGTCGGCATGCGCCGAATAGCTTTCGATGCGCCGGACGGCAGCGCGAACGTTGATATCCTTGCCCGAAAGCCGCACGCGCTCGGCCCCGTCGAGGATGACCCGTCCGAGCGATCCGCGCGCCTGAAAACCGACGAACAAGATCGTCGACTGGCGCCGATGCAGATTATGCTCGAGATGGTGGCGGATGCGCCCGCCCTCGCACATACCCGAGGCAGCGAGAATGATGGCGCCCGACACGCTGTTGAGGCGGATCGATTCGGCGACATCCTCGACATAGCGGATCGATGGGTGACGGAAGATGTCGCTGCCCGCGACATCTTCGAGCTCGGCCGCATGCGCCGCGAAGACTTTCGTTGCCCGGCTGGCAAGGGGGGAGTCGACGAAGATGGGGACGTTCGGGATGCGGTTCGCCTCGGCGAGGCGGGCGAGGTCGAGCAGCAGCTCCTGAGTCCGCTCGAGCGCGAACGTCGGGATGAGGAGATTGCCGCCGCGCGCGAGCGCGGCCTTCACTTCGGTTTCGAGGAGCTGACGGCGGTCCTCGATCGTCAGTTTCGGCCGTGGCCGGTCGCCATAGGTCGATTCGCATATGATGAAGTCCATGCCCGTGGGCGCATCGGGATCGCGCTGGAAGGCCTTGTGTCGGGGCCAAGATCGCCCGAAAAGAGCAGGCGGACACCGCCCGCTTCAAGCTCGACTGAGGCCGACCCCAGGATATGCCCGGCATTCCACAGCCGCGCCTTGAAGCCCGGTGCGGGCTCGAACCAGGTCCCAAGCCCGGTAGGCCGCGTCAGGCGCCACGCGCGCAGTCCATCGGCCTCGGTGTAGAGTGGCTCGAACATCTTTTCGCCCGCGCGGTCGTAGCGGCGGTTCCGGCGCGCGGTGTCGCTTTCCTGGATTCGACCGGCGTCGCCGAGCATATATTCGAGAAGGTCGGCGGTCGGCGCGGTACACCAGACGGCACCGTGATATCCTTCTTTCGCCAGCTTCGGCAGCAATCCGCAATGATCGATATGAGCATGGGTAAGAAGGACCGCGTCGATCGTTCCGACGTCGAACCCGAAGGCGCCATGGTTGAGCGTCTCGAGGCTTCGCGATCCCTGGAACAGCCCGCAGTCGATCAGGATCCTTCGCTCTCCGAGCGTGAGTTCCATGCACGAGCCGGTGACTGTGCCGGCGGCGCCATGGAAGGCGATCTTCAGCGGCGTTTCGGGGTCGGCCATGACAGTCTGTCTTTCGTTCGCAAGTGGAAGGAGACGCGGCCTTGCATCGCGCTCAGCGCCCGGCCGCGCCATATTCGGTCATCGTCTCGAGCCACTTCGTGCGGTGCTCGGCATCGCCTTCGACATTGCCGACAATGCTTCGCTCGGTGGGCGCGATGCCGACAAAGCCCAGAATGTTGCGCTCGAGGCTGCGGAGGCTGTGCGCGCGAAAATAAACACGGTAAAAGAGCGCAGGCATGCCCATCGTCACGACGATGTGCGCCGTCCGGCCCTTGAGGCGTTTTTCGGGCAAACTCTTTGTCTTGGGCTCGAAGGCGAAGCCGGGGCGCATCACCTGTTCGAAGAAGCCCTTGAGGCGGGCGGGCAGATCGCCGAGCCAGAGCGGGTAGAAGATCACCAGATGTTCGGCCCAGGCGATATCGTCCTGCGCCGCTGCGATCGCGGGCGAGAGCGGTCCCTCTTCCCACTCGGTGCGACTTTCGAGCAGATCGAACGCGAGGCCCGCGACTTTGATGCGGCGGATTTCATGACCTGCAGCTAGCGCCGCGGCCCCATAAGTGTCGGCAAGCGCATGGACGAACCGTCTCGGATCGGGGTCGGGGTGCCCGTCGATGAGCGTGATCCGTCTGGCCTTCATGGCGAATTCCTAAAGGGTGCGGGCGCGGGCAATGGCGCGCCGGAACGGACCACCGCGCCGGGCCGAGCTGGACGGAACGGGCGAGGCGCGGCGATCCGCCCGCCGTTCTTGAGATCGCTGCCGCATTCTTGCTATCCGTAGTTTCCCGCATGGTCCTGCCACGCGCACGGCCTTAGCGAAGCGGCATGCCGCTTAAGGATCAATACGGACCGCCCACGCAGCGAGCGTTTCGCTCCCGCCCGAAAATCGCTATGGATGGCGACCGGGGGAAGGCGCACCTTGAGGATGGCGGCGCCTTTTTTGCAGCGCGGGCGGAGGCCGCGCGGTCGATGTCGATGTTGCAACGCTCTTTCGCGGCGCGTCTCGCCTGCGGGCTGGCTCTTGTCGCCGCCGCAGGGCTACTGCGCTATGCACTCGAGCCTTGGCTCGCCGGCAATGCAGCCTTCCTGCTGTTCGCGCCCGCGATCCTCGCCGCCGCCGTCCTCGCCGGACCGCTTGTGGCATCGATCGCGACGGCTCCGGCTCTGCTTCTCGGCCTCTATTTTGCCGGCTATCGCGGCGACGGGACCTATAATCTGGTCGAGGCCGCGGTGTTCCTGCTCACCGCGGGCGGGATCGTCGCGCTGTCGCAGGCCTTCGAGCGGACGCGCAAGCGCATGTACGAAAGCGACCGCCACGCCGCACGGCGCGATGCCGAGGCGGCGCTCATTGCCGAGGAACTCAATCTCCTGATCGATGGCGCGCAGGGCCATGCGATCTATCTGCTCGACGCCGATGGCCGGGTCACGATCTGGAACAAGGGCGCCGAGCGCCTCAAGGGATGGTGCGAAGACGAGGTCGTCGGCAAGGAATCGGCGATCTTCTATCCGCCCGACGCGGTTGCCGCGGGCAAGCCCGCCGAGGATCTCGCCAGGGCCGCGTGTGAGGGACGCCTCGAGGCCGAAGACTGGCGCGTGCGCAAGGACGGCTCGGAGTTTCTCGCCGACGTCTCGATCACCGCACTTCGCAACGATGACGGAAGCCTTCGCGGCTTTGCCAAGATCGTCTCGGACATCACCGGGCGCCGCGCCTCCGAGGAAGCCTTGCGATCGCAGGAGAGCCATCTCCGGTCGATCCTCTCGACGGTTCCCGATGCGATGGTCGTGATCGACGATCAGGGGCTGATCGTCTCGTTCAGCGCCGCCGCCGAGCGCCTGTTTGGCTATCAGGAGGCCGAACTGCTCGGCGTCAATGTCAGCCGGCTCATGCCCTCGCCCGATCGCGAACGCCATGACGCCTATATCCGCCGCTACCTCGAAACAGGGGAAAAGCGCATTATCGGGATCGGACGGGTGGTGTTCGCCGAGCGCAAGGACGGCTCGACCTTTCCGATGGAATTGTCGATCGGTGAGGCGTCGAGCGACAGCCATCCACTCTTCACCGGCTTCATTCGCGATCTCACCGAGCGCCAGCGGACCGAGGCGCGGCTCGAATCGCTCCAGTCCGAACTGATCCACGTCTCGCGCGTCAGCGCGATGGGGACGATGGCCTCGACGCTCGCGCACGAACTCAACCAGCCGCTCACTGCCGTCGCCAATTATGTCGAGGCCATTCGCGACCTGCTCGCCAGTCCCGATCCTGCCGATATGCCGATGATCCGCGACGCGCTCGACGATACGGCCAGGGAGGCGTTGCGCGCCGGCCATATCGTCCGGCGCCTCCGCGACTTCGTCGCGCGCGGCGAGGTCGAGAAGACGATCGAGAAACTGCCGTTGCTCATCAACGAGGCGGCTGTTCTCGGAATGATGGGGGCACGCGAGAAGAGCGTCGAGCCGCGTTTCGACCTCGACCCCTATGCCTCGCCGGTGCTCGTCGACAAGGTCCAGATCCAGCAGGTGCTGATCAACCTCATTCGCAACGCCGTCGAGGCGATGGTCGACAGCCCGCTGCGCCAGCTAACCGTGACGAGTCGCCCCGATCAGCGCGGCTTTGTCCGGGTGATCGTCGCCGATACCGGTCCGGGGGTCACCCCCGAGGTCGCCGAGCAGCTCTTCACGGCATTTGTCAGCACCAAGGCGGAAGGCATGGGGCTTGGCCTCTCGATCTGCCGGACGATCGTCGAGGCCAATGGCGGTCGCATCTGGATGGAGAAACGCGCCGGCGGCGGGACCGAATTTCATTTCACGCTGGTGAGCGCGAAAGCGGAGGAAGATGATGTCGGATAGGAAGCTTGTGCATATCGTCGACGATGAGGAGGCGATCCGGCGCTCGGCGAGCTTCATGCTCAAGACCTCGGGCTATGCCGTCGAGACCTGGGCCAATGGCACCGCTTTCCTGAAGGAAATCCGGCACGTCTCCGAAGGCTGCATCCTGCTCGATGTGCGCATGCCCGAGATGGACGGGCTCGAGGTCCAGCAGGCGCTGCTCGAGCGCGGGGTCACCATGCCGGTGATCGTGCTCACCGGCCATGCCGACGTCTCGATCGCGGTGCGCGCGATGAAGGCCGGGGCGGTCGATTTTCTCGAGAAGCCTTTCGAAAAGGCGGTGCTGATCGGTTCGATCGAGACGGCTTTCGCCCGCATGGCGGCCGCGGACGGTGCGGTGGCCCGCTCCGCCGAGGCCGAGGTGGTTCTCGCCATTCTCACTCCGCGCGAGCGCGAGGTCCTGGAAGGTCTCGCGCAGGGGCTGCCCAACAAGACGATCGCCTATGATCTCGGTATCTCGCCGCGCACCGTCGAGGTCCACCGCGCCAACCTCATGGCGAAGCTCGACGTCCGCAGCCTCTCCGACGCCCTCCGGCTTGCTTTCGCGGCCGGACTCGGCGCGTGACATCTGCGGACATTACGTAACGACCGCCTGCCGCGTCCCCGATAGATTCTGTCCTTCGGAAGGATGCACCGCATGACCACAGGCCGCGGCGAATACCCCATGGCATCAACGCGCCGTTCGGCGTCGGCCGCTGCGGCGCGCCAGCGCGGCACGGTTCCGCCGGTCGATCTGCTGACGCATCGCGAGATGGAGGTCGCGGCCGGGCTGGTCCGCGGGCTCACGAACAAGCAGATCGGGCACGAGCTCGGCATCAGCCACCGCACCGTCGAAATCCATCGCGCGCGCCTGATGCGCAAGCTCGGCGCCGCGACGCTTGCCGGACTTCTCGGCATCGTCCTGCCACAGCGCGACCGGATCGACGCGCTGATCGCCGAACAGGCAAGGGCGCGGGCCTAGACCTTCCCCGCGACAAGGAAGAAAAAGAAGAGCAGGGTGGCCGCTGCCATCACCGCCGTCGCCGCCCACCCCGACCAGAGCTGCCGCCGCGAAATCCGGAGGCGCCCCATTGCGCGCGGATTGCGCGCGATCAGCATCATCACGACCATGAGCGGCGCGGCCAGTACGCCATTGACGACCGCGGCCCAGTAAAGCGCGCGCGCCGGGTCGATCCCGATCGCAGAGAGCGAGGCTCCAGCGAGCGTCGTCGCGGCGATGGTGCCGTAGAAGAGCCGGGCGGAGAGCGGCTTGGCGTCGAGGCTGCCCGCCATTCCCGCCATCTCGGTGACCGCATAGGCGGCCGATCCCGCCAGCACGGGAACAGCGAGAAGGCCGGTGCCGATGATCCCGAGCGCGAACATTGCGAAGGCGAACGCCCCCGCGACGGGACGCAGCGCTTCGGCCGCCTGCGCCGAGGTGGCGATGTCGCGGACGCCCTCGGCATGCAGCGTCGCCGCGGTCGCGAAGACGATCGCGAGCGAGATCAGCGTACTGAGCGCCATGCCGGTCAGCGTGTCGATACGGATGCGCTTCAGTTCGGGGCCCGCCGCCGCCGGGGTCAGACACAGTGGCTTCGCATGATGGCGATGCTGTTCCTCAATCTCCTGCCCGGCCTGCCAGAAGAAGAGATAGGGGCTGATCGTCGTGCCGAGGATCGCGACGAAGGCGGTGGCATAGGCGGCGTTGAGCTCAATGTCCGGGACCACCATCGCGCCGAGCGCCTTGCTCCAGGGCACATGGACGACGAACAGCACCGCGACATAGGTGAAGAGGGTGAGCGTCGTCCATTTGAGGATCGCGGCATAGCGCGGATAGCTGAGCCCGACCTCGAGGACGATGCTGAGAATGCCGAACAACAAGGTGTAGAGCCCGGCATTGCCGCCGGCGAGCAGCGCCAGCGCCGCACCCATCGCGCCGAGATCGGCTCCGAGGTTGATGATGTTCGCCACGAGAAGGAGCGATACCATCGACCATAGTAGCGGGCGGGGATAATGGCGCCGCAGATTGCGGGCGATTCCCGCCCCCGTGACCCGCCCGATCTCGGCGGCGATGCCCTGGATCGCGACCATCAACGGGAAGCTGAGCACGAAGGTCCAGGACAGGCGATAGCCGAAGGCCGCACCGATCTGGCTATGCGTCCCGATCCCGCTCGGATCGTCGTCGGCGGCGCCGGCGATCAGCCCCGGGCCGAGCGCACGAAGAAATTCTCTCGGGCTCGGCCTGGCCTCCGCCAATGCGGCGGGGGCCCTTGCGTCCTCGTCACGGGTGATCGGCATGGATGCCCTTTCTTTTTCGGACTTTCGCGCCCGCGAGGGCCATGATCGGTATTCGGGCTTCAGAAGAGAAGGATCGGGACAAGCGTGAGGCTCGCCGCGACGCTGAGGACGAGCGGCAGCGCAAGCTTCCACCCTTTCCGCCAGCCGGCGATCGCCACAGCGGTCGCGCCCTTGAACAAGGTGTTGGCGAGGACCGGCGCGACGATCACGGTGGTCGCGAGCTGACCCTTGAGCAGGCCCTGCGGAAGCGAGCCGACGGCGATGATCGCCGAGTCGACGTCGGCCAGTCCCGAAAGTGCGATGACGAGCGCGAGGCCGCGCTCGCCGACCAGCGCCATCGTCCAGCGGGCGGCCACCGTCAGCAGCATGACGAGCAGCATCAGGCCGATAGCCGGCGCGAGGCGGAACGGGTTCTTGAGTTCGACGGGGCGGTCGCTGGCACCGACATCGCGGCGGCTGCGCAACGCAAAGAAAATGGCGCCGCCACTCACCAGCGCCGCGGGCGCGGCGATAAAGGCGAAACCGGGCATGGCTGCCGGCGCCAGCGCTGCGGTCAGGATCGCGGCGCGGATGAGCATCACCGCCGACGCCGCGCCGATCCCGGCGATCGCCATCGCCTCGCTTTCCTCGCCGTCGCGCACCCGCATCGCGAGCGCCGCGGTGACCGCGGTCGAGGAGACCATGGCGCCGGTTGCGGCCATGACAAGGGTGCCACGCGAGGCACCGAAGCGCTTGGCGGCAATATAGCCGAGAAAGGAGAAGCCCGAGACGAAGACCACGACCATCCAGAGCTGGCGCGGATTCCACGCGTCATAGGGACCGAAGCGCTGGTCGGGCAGCAAGGGCAGGATGGCGAGTGCGATCAGCGCAAAGCGGACGATCGCCCCGACCTCGACATCGCTGAGTCCCGCGACCCAGCGATGCAGCTCGCCGCGGAGTGCGAGCGCCATCGTCATGGCAACAGCAATCACCGCGGCCATCTCGGGTTGGCCACTCGCGGCGAGATAACCGCAGCCGAGCGTGATGAGCGCAGCGAGGCTCGTTGTCCCGCTGAGCTGGTCGGGCGCACGCGCGCTCTTCGCATAGCCGATGAGGATGAGGATCGCTGCTGCGCCGGAGATGGTCGCGGCAATCGCGGGGGCCGTGGTGACCGCCGCCATGCCGCCCGCGAGGCCGAACAGGGCAAAGGTCCGCACGCCGGCGAAGCGGCTGCCCGCCGCCTCGTTGCGCAGGCTCCAGCCCCGCTGGACGCCGACGAGCAGCCCGAGGAGGAGCGCGAGACCAAGTCCGGCGAGCCCTTCGAGTCCAGCGCCTGAAATTGCGTTGGTCATGTCGCTCGCCCGGCGCCGCGGCTCAGCCGCCGCGCTCGCGTTCGCATGCGATGCAATGCGTCGCGGTCGGCAAGGCCTCGAGGCGGGCGGCATCGATCGGGGTGCCGCACGAGGTGCAGAGGCCGTAATGACCGGCATCGAGCCGCGCGATCGCGTGCCGGATCGCTTTCATCTCCGCATCCGCGGCGCGCTGCTGCGCGTCGAGCGCTTCGTCATCCTCACGTTCGACAGCCTGCTCGGCCGAATCATCGTCGAGCGGTGCGCGCTGCTCGCTTTCCACCCGCTCGACCAGCGCTGCCAGCCGATCGAGCCGTGCGAAGAGTTCGGCGCGAATCTCGGTCAGATTGTGCATCACGCCGCCTCCCCGTGTGCGATGAGGGCGGCGATCTCGTCGAGGATGAACAGGCGCTTCTTCTTCAGCGTCTCCAACTCGTCGTCGGACACCGCGGCAAGGCAGGCCTCGACGCGCTGGATCTGGCTCGAAAGGTCATGATGATCTTCGGCGAGCTTGCGGAAATGGGCGTTATCGAGCTTGAGCGCATGGAGCGTCGGCCCATGATCGGGAAACAGGGTGTGAAGGTCGTGGCCGGCTTCGCTCATCTTCAGTCCTTTCGTAGCGGATTTGTCTCGCCGGATTGCGCCAGGACGCGCCGCCTGTCGTTACGCAATAGCCCTTACGCCCGGCGCCGGTCGGGCCGCTGACGCTGCCCGGCAACGCGCCGCGCGAGCGACATACGTACAGTTGCGTAATCACCTCTGCGCGGCGGTCCGCTATCTCGACCGCATGAGGGGGCAGCCACATCCATCCCGCCGCTATGGCGGCAACCGCCCGGTACCGGCCCGGAGCACCGCGCGCGCATCGCTCGCGGGAGGGCGGCGATGAGCGATTGCGCCTCCTGCGCTGTGCGTTGCCGCGCCATCTGCGCCAGCCTTGCCGTCGACGAAGCTGCGGAACTTGGCCGAATGGGGCGGCGGCAGCGCGTGAAGGCGGGTCACACCCTCCTCTGGGAAGGCGACGAAGCGCCGACAGTCGCGAATGTCCTGTCGGGCGTTCTCAAGCTCGTCGTCGCCACCGCCGATGGCCGCGAACAGATCGTTGGCCTGGTTTTCCCTTCCGATTTCATCGGCCGCCCGTTCGCCAAGCAAAGCCCTTACCGGGTGACCGCGATGACCGACGCCGAGGTCTGCATCTTCAATCGCCAACAGTTCGACGACTTTGCGGGCCGTCATCCGCATTTGCAGCAAAAGCTGCTGCACCGCACCCTCGACGAGCTCGATCGGGCGCGGCACTGGATGATGCTGCTCGGCCGCAAATCGGCGTCCGAGAAGGTCGCCTCCTTTCTTCTCGATATGGAAGAACGGCTTCCTGGCGACCCCGGCGGTGGGTCCGGCGGCTTCGAGCTGCCCTTTGGCCGCCAGCAAATCGCCGACATATTGGGGCTCACCATCGAAACGACCTGCCGGCAGCTCACGCGCATGCGCAGCGACGGTCTCGTCGACCTTCCCTCGCGACGCGCGGTGCGGATCAATGACCGGGCCCGTGTCGCAGCGATGGCGGGCTGAGGCGATGCGGGTGCCTGGAAAGACGGTCCGACGACTGATGATCCTTCTCGGTGTCGTGGTTCTGGTGCCGCATGCCGCATCGGCCGTACCCGCCAATCCGCCGGGTGGCGTGCTCGAGGCGGCCGAAGGGCTCAAGCCCGGCGAATATTTCTGGGCGCCCGACATCGCGCCCCAAGGGCCGTTGCTCATGATCGTGAGCCTCGCGACCCAGCGCGGTACCCTCTATCGCAACGGCGTGCCGATCGCGATCACCACCGTCTCGACGGGCAAGGCGGGCCATGAAACCCCGACCGGCGTTTTCACGATCCTCCAGCGCGACATCGATCATCGCTCGAACCTCTACGACGATGCGCCCATGCCCTATATGCAGCGGCTGACCTGGGGCGGCGTTGCGCTGCATGGCGGACGCTTGCCGGGCTATCCGGCGTCGCATGGCTGCATCCGGCTGCCGCAGGCTTTTGCCCGCCTCCTCTATGGCGTGACGCGGCTCGGGATGACGGTCATCGTCACCGAGGCTGCTGCCGTGCCGCGCGCGGCTCCCGGCGATCCCCTGCTCCGGATCGGGCCGGCGCTGGCGGAGGGCGCGGTGCTCTGGGAGCCGGACCGGGCACCAAGCGGCCCGGTGTCGATCATTGTCAGCGCTGCCGACCAGCGGCTGCTGGTGCTACGCAACGGGATCATGATCGGATCGGCGCCTGCGCGCATCGAAGGTCCAGTCACTGGCACCTCGGCATTCGTCCGCCAGTCGGGCGTATCGGGCGCGGCAGCCTGGCTCGAGATCGCCATCCCGGGTGCAATTGCCGCCAAGGTGCCAACGCCCTTTGTCGGACGCGTCGATATCGCAGCCGATCTGCGCGCGCTGCTTGCGCCGCTTATGACCGCCGGGACCAGCGTTATCGTGACGCCGGACTCCCTTCGCACCGCGAGCCCGGCGCCGGTCGAGATTCTCGGCGGCGACGAGAGTGCCGCGCCAAAGCGCTAAGGCGCGATGCTATCGGCCAGGCGGCTAAAGCGACAGTATCAGCGTTGCGCCCATCACCAGCGAAAGGATCGTCAATCCGAGCTGGAGCCGCAGCAATGCCTCGCTGCGCGAGGCCGTGTGAAGGGTTAAGGACATTGCTCTGCTCCGGTAAGGGGGGCGGCCGGAACCACGCCGCAGGCGAGGCCCCGGCGCACGTGTCTAGCTTCCGATCTTGATCTTGCGGGCATGATCGTGCCCCTTTTCGGTCTTCGCGATCTCGACACTGAGCAGCCCATGCTTGAACTTCGCTTCGATCTTGTCGGCGTCGGCGTCGGCGGGGAGGACAATCCGGCGCCGGAAGCTGCCGTGGCGCCGCTCGCTGATCAGATGCCCGTCCTCGCGCCGTTCGGACAACTCCTCTTTCTCGCTCGCGAGCAGGAGGACGCCGTCGGCGACCTCGAGCCGGATGTCCTTTTCGGTAAGGCCAGCGAGCTCGGCGGTCAGCTTGTAGGCCGATCCCGTGTCGACAAGTTCGACCGCCGGGACCGGGCTCACGAGCCGCGGGACATAGCTCAGCAGGCTGCGGCCGGGCACTGCGAATTCCTCGAACATGCGGTCGAGTTCGCCGCGCAGCCAGTTCATCGCGCCAAGCTCGGCCGGGGCGGGCGGGTTGCCGGTGCTGCGGGTCGGGGTAAGATCATTCATCATGCGGCTCCTTATCGAAAGCGGAATCTGTCGCGGTGGCGGGCCGCGCCAAGGCAAAAGCATCGCCGTCGGGACGCGCCCCGGGGGGGCGCGATTTCGCATCTAGCGGGACGCGGGCGACGGCTGAATCGGGGAAGCTCCCAAACGTGATCTTCCTTACGGGAAGTTGCGGATAAGGCGGCGGCGGGCCTTTTGGCACATTTGGGCGGGACTCATCGGGCCTCCACTTCTCCGCCAGGCGGAGAGCAGCATGCCAAAGGAATTATCTCATGCTCAGGAAAGAGGACGACCAGCTGCAGGAAGATGTGATCGCAGAGCTTGAATGGGACCCGAGTGTCGATCACACCGACATTGGTGTCGCGGTCCATGACGGCATTGTGACCCTCGCGGGATATGTGAAGAATTTCCCGCAGAAGGTCGCTGCCGAACGCGCGGTGCGCCGGGTGGCTGGCGTACGGGCACTGGCCGAAGAGCTCAAGGTGCGCCTCGTTTCCGACCCCAAGACCGCCGATCATGAAATTGCCAAGCGGATCGTCGACATGATCGGCTGGACGGTCGCGGTCCCCGACGGCCAGATCAAGGTGAAAGTCGAGCATGGCTGGGTCACGCTGACCGGAACGGTCGACTGGCACTTCATCTCCAGGGAAGTCGCGCGCGCCGCTGGCCAGATAAGCGGAGTCACGGGGGTCTCGAACAGCATCAAGGTCGGTCCGCTGCCAACCCCCGCCGACGTCGAAGCGCGGATCATGGCGGCATTCAAGCGGCAGGCGGGGCTTGATGCCGGCGGCGTATCGGTCACGACCGATGGCAGCACCGTGCAGCTTCGCGGCAAGGTCAAAGCTTGGGGCGAGCGGCGGATCGCCGAGCTCGCAGCCTGGTCGGCGCCCGGCGTGACCGGTGTCGAGGATCATCTCGCGATCGACAATTAATCCGGTGCGCCGGGAAGAGGCGACCCCGCCTGCGGCCGTCCGGACCATCCGGGCGGCCGCCTTTCTATCCGTATCATTGCGCATATCGGCGGCCGCCAGCGGTCCGTAGTTTCTGCTGAAACACGAAGGAGACGGCTCATGAAGAATATCCTGTTGCTCGTACATGACGACCATGGTCAGGAAGCGCGCCTGCAGGCGGCGCTCGACATAACTCGCGCTGTCGATGGCCATTTGACCTGCATCGACGTCACCCCCTATCCGGTCATCGCGGGCGACGGGCTCGGCTTCGCCGAAACCGTCGTCGTCCTCGACGAGCGCGAAAGCGAAGCGAAGAACAAGTCGGTGATCAGCGACCGGCTGTCGCGCGAGGATGTCAGCTGGAGCTGGATCGACGCGATGGACGAGATCGCAAGCGCGGTGCTCGATGCCGCCGACCTCGCCGACCTCATCATCCTCAATCGCGCGCTCGACGGCTTCCCGATGCCCGACATGCGTGACATCGCCAGCCGGGTCGTGGCGCGCGCGAGCGCGCCGGTGCTTGCGGTGCCCGAGGCGCTCGAACGCTTCGAGCTCGAGCGCGCGCTCGTCGCTTGGGATGGCCGTCCCTCGGCAGCGGCTGCGCTTCGCGCCGCGGTGCCGCTGCTTGCCCTTGCGAAAAAGGTCGAAATTTTCACGGCGCAGGGACCTGATAATAATATCGCCCCCGAGGAAGCCGCGCTCTATTTGTCGCGCTACGGAATCAAGGCGAGCATCCGCACGACCGATATCGGCAAGTTCCACGCTGACTATCTGATCTCCGAGGAGGCCAAGATGTCCCGCGCGGATTATATCGTGATGGGTGCCTATGGTCGCGGCCGACTCCGCGAAACCTTCGGCGGAACGACCAGGAATCTGCTTTCGAAGAGCAAACGTGCGCTGTTGATGAGCCACTGATCGATGCTCTTTTTCCCGGCTATTCGGCTTCGGGTTCGTCTCTGCGAGGGGGCGATCCCGAAGCGTCCGTTGCGGGTTTCTGTGGGCGGCAATGGTTTGAACCTTGCCGCGCCGTTGAAGCGATAACAGGGGTTATGGACATGCTGATCGCGAGAGAGGGGTGGGCGCAGTCTCCACCCTCCGTGCTGATCGTCGAGGATGATCCGGCGGTGCGCCGCTCGCTTCTCCTGCTTTTGCAGGGACGCGGATTTGCCGCCAAGGCCTGGCCCGAGGCGGATCCTGCGCTCGCCGAAGCGGCACGCGCTGCGCCCGACTGCCTGATCGTCGATTACCGGCTCGAGGGCCGTGACGGGATTGCGATGCTCGGCTCGCTGCGCGCGCAGGGGTGGGAAGGACCCGCCATTCTGATATCGGCTTATGCGTCGGAGGAGCTGAGCGCGCGGGCGGGGGAGGCGGGCTTCGCGCTTGTTCTCGAAAAGCCGCTGCGCGAGCATATGCTCGTCGACGCCGTGACCCGGCTCACGCGCAACGGCACGCCGTCCGCAAGCCCTTAGAGCATTGTCCGGTGGGCGCGGCTATTCGGGATATTCGCGCGGCGTGGCTTCGGGGTGGCTGTCGGGGAGCACCGGCGCCTCGGGCGACGTGCGCAGCGGCTGGCGATCGGGGTTTGGCGCTGGCGCCTCGGGATAGGCCTTGTCGGGCTGTGCCGACGGGTCACAATCGGGAAACTCCGGAGGGCGCGCCGCGCTGGCGGAGTCTCGCTCGAAACGATCCATGGCAATCTCTCCTGACAGGCCGGTCTGGCCTTCGCATCTTTCGCGCCGTTGGCTGCGGCGCGCCATTAGGGATTCCCCCTAGCCGCTCCTTCGGGGACGAGGACGAGCGCGCCTTCAACCTCGCCGGCGCGCAACCGGTCGAGCGCGCGGTTCGCGTCGGCGAGCGGCAGCGCGGTGACATGCGTCCGCACGCCGCAGCGCGCAGCGGCTTCGAGGAACGCTGCGCCATCGGCACGGGTTAGATTGGCGACCGAGTGGATCGATCTTTCTTCCCAGAGATCGGCATAGGGAAAGGCGGGAATGTCGCTCATATGGATGCCCGCGCAAATCACGCGTCCGCCCTTCCGCACCCGGCGCAAGGCTTCGGGCACCAGCGCGCCGACCGGCGCAAAGAGAATCGCGGCATCGAGCGCGGCGGGGGGGCCTCGTTCGACGCGCCCGCCCAGATGCACCCGAGGCGCCGCGCGAAATCCTGGCCTGCCGTGTCGCTCTCGCGCGTGAAGGCATAGACGTCTGTGCCGTCGGCGATCGCGATCTGCGCGAGAATATGCGCAGCAGCGCCGAAGCCATAGAGGCCAAGCGTCTTCGCGGGGTCCGCCATGCAATAGGCGCGGTAGCCGATCAGTCCGGCGCAGAGCAAAGGCGCCGCATGAACATCGTCGAAGGCGGCAGGGATTGCGAGACAGAAGCGCGCATCGGCGACGACGTGCGACGCGAAGCCGCCGTCGCGCGTGAAGCCGGTGAACTCGGGCGCGTCGCAGAGATTTTCATGGCCCGTAGCGCAATACGGGCAGGCGCCGCAGCTCCGTCCGAGCCATGGCACGCCGACCCGGTCACCAAGCCCGAACCGGGTGACACCCCCGCCGAGCGCATCGACGCGGCCGACGATCTCATGGCCCGGGATGATCGGAAGCCGGCCGCTGATGTCGCCATCGGCAATATGGAGATCGGTCCGGCACACGCCGCACGCGGTGACCGCGATCCGGATCTCGCCGTCTCCCGGTGTCGGCATCGCCTGCTCGACGCGGCGCAGCGGTGCCCCCGGCGCGTCGAGCTGCATGGCATGAAAACCTTGGTCCATTGGGTGCGTCTCCAGCCGGCTGCCTGTCGGGGCGCCGACCCGATGGCCCAGGTCAGCGAAGCTCGAGTTCGAGCAGTGCCAGCGTGGCGTCGCCATCATAGTCGCTCGCCTTGAACCCCAGCGTCCGTTCGACCTCCATCGCGCCCCGATTGGCGCGGCTTTCGATCGACCGCAGCGTCTTGAGGCCGCGGACACGGGCGAGATCGACGGCATGGTTGAGGAGGGTCCAGCCGACGCCGCGCGTCTTATACGCGGGCGCGACCGAAATCGCGACCTCGGCGGTCACAAAGGCTTCATCTGCGGCGATCAGCAGGCTCGCGATGAGCTCCGAGGTCGCCGCATCGAACGCCAGCAGATGCTCGCGGTGCCGGTGATCGACTCCGATCATCGCCGCGAGCTGGGCGCTCGACAGATGCGACTGGCCGCTGAGAAAGCGGAACTGCATGTCGTCCGCCGTCAGGCCGTCAAAGAATTGATTGACGATGTCAGCGTCACTGTCGGCGACCGGCCGGAGGCGCAGGTCGACGCCGCTGCGGGTCTGCAGGCAGGTCTCGGTTGCCTCGCTCAGCGTGGAGTCGGGTGCGTTCGTGAGCGTCATCTTCTGTCTCCTTGATTTGGGTCGGACCGGCGGAGCGGCGAAGTGCGGAGGGTGAGCGTGCCCGCGACGCGGCTTTGATCGCGCCGCGGGTCCGCCGGTGCGCGATTCACGGGGGTCCGGCGCGGGTGCGCGCGAAATGGGGGCAACGGACTGGGTCTCGGCATTGCCTGCTCCTTTGCGACGGCAGGCTAACACCCCGCGCGGTCGGCGCATTTCGTAATTATACGGAGCGACCTCTTTTGCGACGCGCTGCCGCTCAGCCTGAAAGCGCGGCTTTATTGATCAGGGTCAATGAAAGCGGCGCGCATAAGGGCTTCCCTCTCCACCTTGAAGGAGAGCAAGACATGCGAAACCTGTTGATCCATGCCGACACGAGTCCGGCCATGGCCGCGCGAACCGAGAGCGCGCTTGCGATCGGGCGGCGCCTCGGCGCGCATCTCGCCTTCCTGATTTGCTCGCCCTTCCGGCAGTTCATCGCCTCGGACCCCTTCGGTGGCATATATCTGGCGCGCGAGGCGCTCGCCGAGGCCCAGCTTGCCGACGCCGAACTCGAGACCGCGCTCGCGGCGCAGCTTTCGCGTGAGGATGTCCCCTGGGATATTGCGATCGCCGAGGGCGATACGCTCGCGTCGTTGTCGCTTGCCGCGACGCTGACCGATCTCGCGATCGTCTCGCTCGGGCCTCGCGACCGGCGCGGCCTCGCGCAGCCGACGCTGGCGGGCGATCTCGCGATGACCGTTCCGGTGCCTGTCCTGGCCCTGCCGGCCGAAGGCAAGCCTCTCGACCTCGACGAAGCGGTGATGATCCTGTGGAACGGAAGTCCGCAGGCCGCGCACGCCCTGCGCGCCGCGACGCCGCTGATCGGAGGCGCTCGCAGCGTGGTGATGGTTCAGGTCGGCCCGGACGAGGGAAAGATACCCGCCGGGGACGCGCTTTGCTATCTGTCGCGGCACGGCATTCATGGCGAGTTTCGTCGCCTCGATCGGGGAGCGCTCACGCCCGAGGAGATTCTCGAGCGAAGCGCGAAGGAGCTTGCGCCCGGCCTTATCGTGATGGGCGCTTATGGGCGCCCGCGCCTGCGCGAGACGCTGTTCGGCGGGGTGACGCGCTATCTCCTCGAATCCGCGCCGGCGCCGCTCTTGCTTGTCCATTGACGGCAATGTGCGCGTACCGGCGCCGGAGCTCGTTGCCGCCTCCCCATCGGGACCCCCAAATCGACTTGGGACCATTGCCTGCCCCGCCGCGTGCCCGGCCGCAGTCTTCCGCCCTCGGGGCTTCGGCCGCCCGGCAGGCCGGAATCGGAGCCAATATATCCATGTCGCCAGGTTTGGGCGGTCGCGTTCGGCGCTGAAGCACCGGTAATCAGGTCCGGGTCGGTCGCATCCGAAAGAGCAAATCGTCCCTGAGGACATAGTGGTGGAACAGCGATGCCGCTGCGTGAAGGCCGATCAGCCAATATCCGATTGTCCCTCCCAGTTCATGGAGACTTTCAACTCTTTCGGCCAACAGGTCGTTTGCAGATGTGAGCGGTGGCAGTTCGAAGCCGAAATAGGGGATCGGCTTGCCTTCTGCGCTGAGGATAAGCCAGCCGGCGAGGGGCATGGCGATCATCAGGACATAGAGACAAAAATGCGTCGCGGCCCCCGCCCGCTTCCGCCAGGCCGGTCCCTTCAGGGGCGCGGGTGCGGGCCAGATGATCCGCGCCGCTATCCGGAGCCAGACAAGCCCGAAGACCGACAGTCCCAGCATGAAATGCCAGGTCTTGAACGCTTCGCGCGTCGCGGTGCCTTTCGGCCAGAATTCGCGCAATTCGATGGCGGCATAAACGGCAATGATGATGAGGGCCGTGAACCAGTGAAGCATGATCGATGCGAGACTGTAGCGCTCGATGTTTCTGTCGGTCGTCACTGATATCCCTTCCGGTCGGCAATTCATGGCCGGTCCTAGCCATCAGGTGGCGGAGCATCGCGCGACAGTCCGGGCGAGTCCAATGCTATGATATAGGCGCGCGCAGCAAGCGCCAGTCCGATCGCTTTCGCGCTTCCGGCAAGCGGGAAGCGAAACTGGCTTGGCTTGCCGTCTTCGTGGGTAATGGTGAAGCGCACGCTGTCTTGCCCGTCGACCAAGCGCATGAAAGGCGCATCGTGCGGCATGGTCAGCAAGGCGCCTCCATCAGACCGCTTGCAGGTCATTGTCAGTTCATAGGCTTCGCTGCCAGCTTCGATACGCGCGGGATAGTTTTGGCCTTCGCTGCACGGCTCGGCGCTCTCGATGTAGATAAAGCAGTCGGGGCCGCACAAAAGGCCGAAGGCCGCCGCTCCTCCGTCTGTCGTGAGGGCAAGCGACATCCGGTCGTCGGCCATCAATATCCAGTCGCCGAAATGCCCTTCCAGACCCTGTGTCAGGGCCGGGAGGGGAGAGAGAAGGGTGACGGCCAGGACGGCGGTGAGGACCGCCCGGCGGAGGCCGGCTGATCGTATCGCATTGGGTTGCATGGAAGCGCTCCAGTTGCACGTCCGGGCCCGACCTGACGGGATATGGCCGGAGTGCGAAGAAATGCCGGCAAGCCCGCTTCGGGAGTGGAGGCGTGATGGTAACCAAGCGCCTGCGATGGCCGGCCCGGTATTCGATGGGTTTTGACGCGGAACCGGAAGCGATGTCTCCATCGCTCCCGGCCCTTTTGCCGCCCTGGCCGAAACCGCAGCGGCATTTACGGGTTAACAGAACGGACCGGGCTGCTGAATACGCAATTGTCCCTATTGTCCCTAAGGGCTGCGTCGGGCAGGCGAAAATGGCGCGCAACGACCGCACGACAGGCAGGGAAAAAAAGGCTGATGCAGCCCATTTCGTCGATCGCCTTGCCCTTGCGGGAGCGTGCGGTCCGGAGGCTAGAGGACGACCTCCTTGGCCCGATCGATCGCGCGGCGATGCTCGCGCCATGCAATGAACAGCCCGCTTGCGACGATGATCGGAGCCCCCAGCCAGGTTGTTTCCGCGGGCAAGGTTCCGAAAAACCACCAGCCGCAGACGATCGACCAGAGCAAACTCGAATAATCCATCGGAATGACGACCGCGACGGGGGCGAGGCGCAGTGCGCCAGTTAGCGCCAATTGCACCACCGCGCCCGAAAAACCCAGCCCGAGCAGCATCAGCCATTCGCTTACGCTGTGGGACTGAAACACAAAGGGCATTGCGATGCCCAGCGGCACCAATGACAACAGGCTGAACCAGAAGACGATCGTCGTCGCACTCTCGGTGCGCCCGAGGTCGCGGACCTGGATCGTGATCAGGCCGGTCATGATCGCGCCGCCGAGCGCGACCAGCGTGCCGAGGCCATGTTCGCCCGAAAAGCCGCCGATTCCTTCGGCGCCGGGGGCGAGCACCACCAGCACCCCGACAAAGCCGAACACCACGGCGCTCCACCGCGCCCGCCCGGTCTGTTCGCCGAGCAGGATCGCGGCAAAGATCGTCGCAAAAATCGGCACCGACAGGCTGATCGTCGTCGCTTCGGCCATCGGCAGGAAGATCATGGCGGCGAAATTGGCGCCCATTCCCGCCAGTCCGAGCAGCATGCGCCGCGTGTGTGCGCCGATCCGCCGGGTCTTCAGCGAAGCAACGCCGCCGTGCGTCACCACCCAGGCAAAGACAAAAGGCAGCGCCAGCGCCTGTCGCCAGAACAGGCTTTCGACGACATGGATGCCTGCTTCGGCGACATATTTGACGAGAACGAACATGATCGACGCCCCCGCCATCGCGAAGAGGCGCAGCGCGATTCCGCCGAGAATATGCTGCGGCGCGGCGAAGGAGGGCGCGGAGGGAATTGTCATGAGCGATTAGGCCTGCCGGTCCGGTGGCAGGGCGGCAATTTGTCACGGCTCCGATGACGAGGCTTAGCAGTTCCTTGCGTCATAAAATATCGCGGCATCCCTGCTTCGATCCGGTGTTGAGGCCCGGACGAGCCGGAAAAACATGGTCCGGCGCGAACGCCGACCACAGCAGTTCGCACGCCTGCTATGCTGTTGTCATCATGCTTATGCGATCGGCAATTTCGCAAGTTGTGCCGGCGTGATTGCAGGGCCTTTTCGACCCTTCCGCTCCGAATACGCCTCTGAGTATAGGGCCCGCGCCGCATACCGGACATCTGTCGATGTCGCGGTCTATGTGGCGCCCGGCGCACAACGGAGCAGTGTAGCGCGTTGTTTATACTCCCGCCTGCTGCCTGCCGCAGCTAGCTTGGGCCATCACGCTGCTTTTGCCGACATCGCACTGCCAAATAAAGCGAGCCTAGGGCTGCACGAAGCGATGGGTTTCGAGCCTGTAGGCAACTACCGTGAGGTCGGACGAAAATTTGATGCTTGGCACGATGTCGGTTGGTGGCAACGCCTGCTATGAGCGCGCGGCAGAGTCCGAGAACGGTTGATGCATATTTTGCCTATACGGAGGACGCCTGCACCCGAATGGACGACCGGTTTCGACTGTTTCAGTCATCGATCTGGGCGAGGGGCCCTGCGGCTGCTTTCGCTGATTCCGATCCAAAAGCAGACCGGAAGCAAACGTTGAGAGTTTCAGACGCCGCTAGGCGTCAGAAAGTCTTCGATGCCCGAACCGCGGGGAGCATGGACTGAGCTATGGGGAAAGCGGTTTTGCGCAGGTCGTGGTGCTGGCCGTTGCTGCCCAAAAT
>NZ_NISJ01000001.1 GCF_002205635.1 Sphingopyxis witflariensis
GCACAACCTCCGCTTCACGCAGCTTGCCAATAATCTCTTCCGGGCGATGCTTCTTGCTCGGCATTCATAATCTCCTTCGTAATCCAAAATATCATCAATTTTGGACCACTCAGAAGGGGGCAGATCACTCGCGCAAAGCATCCAACCATGGGAGTTTTGACACTATGAATGCCAATAGATTTGACCCCGCCGAATGGATTGCCCGCTGGCGCGCTGCGGGCGGTTGCCGGAGACTAACCAGGTGAGAGCCTGCCCGCACTGTCACGGCACCGGCATCGCGCCGCAACTGGTGGCAGGATCGTTCATGGACGACTTGCGCCGTACGATCAGCGAGCGCGGCATCTGGATTTCGGCGGACCACTATGTGCGCGAAGCCGATGCGGCAACCCTGATTGGCCATGCTCCTAAGACGCTGGCGAACTGGCGCTCAGGTGATGGCCGGTTGCCATCAATCAAGCGCGCCGGACGTCCGATCTACGCGCTCGCCACCTTGGCCGAATATCTGGAAAAAGCCTCAAAATAGTTTCCCGCAACCCCCCGCAGCCACCCGTAGCCACCCTGAAACGGCGCCACCGATCGGCTAAAACATCGGCAGAATTGGAGGTGATTATGACTGTTTCTAGCTTGCCGAAAGGCTCAACTTTCGTTCGTTATGCGATGGCGCTGGCTGTCGGAAAAGACGTTGGCAACGCCGCTGCCTATGCGGCATCGCGCTGGGGCGAAGGCTCGCAAGTGCATCGCATCTTGAAAGGGGCGGTCAGCGCGGGCGATACCGCAGGCTGGGGCGAAGAACTGGTGAGCGAATACGGTGCCGCCGCCGCCGATTTTCTGGGTCTGGTACGCGAGCGCACAATCATCGGGCGCCTGCCGGGCCTGCGCCGCGTTCCCCCGCTGACCCCGTTTTTGCGCGTATCGTCGGGCGCGACTGCATCGTGGATTGCCGAGGGCGGCGCCATGGCGATGCGCGGCATGACCTTCGCGCGCGATTCTTTGGAAACGCTCAAGATTGCGGCGCTCACCGTTCTTACCGAAGAACTCGCGTCCAGCGCCGACCCCGCCGCCGAAAGCATGATCCGCGCTGATTTGATTAGCGCCATCGTCGAGGCGAGCGACACCGCGTTTATCGACCCGGGCAACAGCGGCACCCCGGGCGAACAACCCGCCGCCGTCACGAACGGCATAACCGCTGTAACGTCGGGCGGCGATTTCACGGAATCGATTGAAACCCTCACCCGCACGTTCGCGGGCGACCTGACCGCCGCATATTTCGTCGGGAGGCCCGAATTGTTCGTCCAGATTTCGGGCATCGAATATCCCAACATCGGCGCTCGCGGCGGTGAGATTGCAGGCATCCCGGCCCTTGCATCGCGCTATGTGCCGATGGGCGCAGGCGACACCTATGACCTTGCCCTGATCGATCCGAGCGGCATCACCTATACATCGGACGAAGCCGGGACCGAACTCAAGACCGCCCGCCATGCTTCGATCCAATTCGACGACGCCCCGACCATGGATTCGGTAGAGCCAACCGGCGCGAATATGATCAACCTTTGGCAAGTAAACGGAACGGCTATCGCCGCCTTGCTGCGCCAGAACTGGATCCGGACGCGCCCCGGCTCGGTGGCATTGCTGACCGGCATCGCGGCGGGATCGGCGTCATGATGATCCGGGCCTATTCGACGCTGGAGATTAAGCGGGCGCCCGGTGCTGCCCGTGAAATTTCTGGCCTAGCTTCGACGCCATCGCTTGATCGCGCCGGGGATATTGTCTCGCCTGAGGGAGCGGAATTTACGCTGCCGTTGCCATTGCTCTGGCAGCACGACGCATCGGCACCGATTGGCCGCGTGACGCACGCCAATGTTTCGGCAAAGGGCATCGAATTTCGCGCCCGCATTGCCGAGGTTAAAACCCCCGGTCGCCTTAAGGACCGTCTCGACGAGGTATGGGATTCCATTGAGGCCAATCTCGTTCGCGGCACCAGCATCGGCTTCCAGCCGTTGGACTGGAAAGCCCTGCCGACTGGCGGGCGCAACTATACCCGATGGTCCTGGCATGAACTCAGCGCGGTCACGATCCCATGCAATCAGGAATGCTCAATCGAGACAATCAAGGCGCTCGACCGGCAGTATGTCATGCGCGCGACGCGCGTCGTGAAGCTCGAACGCCCGGTCTCCAACGCCGTGGTTGCCGAACTCGACCGCGTCGTGAAAGGAGAGGGAGCCGACGAGATGCTTGCGCGCTCGCTTGGCGCCGCCGTCGCGACGACCGACGAATGTCTTGGCCAGCTCGACCAGCGCATGACGACTGTGGAGGCGTTGCTTAATCCCAAGGCTTTGGCCGCGATGACGCCCGACGAATTTCTCGCGCATCGCCGCGCCCTGCGCCGCATCGGTGCCGCATGACGCGCGCCCGTGACATTATCGACGTCAGCCTCGACGAAGCCCCGCGCATCGACATGGCAGTGGCCTATGCTGATTTGCGCTACCTAGTATTGGAACAGCGCGGCATCGACATTGACCGCTCCGACGTTCTCGCCATGCGCATCAAGCGCGTGAAGGCTACCGGCAACAGGCAGATGCAAGCGTTCGTCGTCGGCCCGAAACACGCCAGATCACCGCGCGAATTGATCGAACAATCTTTTATCTCGCTATTCGGCGAGGTTACGGTCGAAATGGCCGAACATATGACCGCCGCCGCCCGTGAAGGGTGCCGTGCCAGCTTTGCCGCACCGATCCACCATGCGGCTTGATTGTCTACCCCGTCCATCTGGGGACCGCGCAAGCCATCCTATTGGCGAAGCGCAGGGTGCCGCCGCTTTGATCCTTGATCGGCGGCACCCACCGGGGGGGGCGATTGAACTTTCAGACCTAAACCCTTCTCTGGCGCTGGGGAACTGTAACTTTCACAAACGGCGCCCCGGTTCGTCCCGCCCGCGCGAGGGGGGTGAGCCATGACCACTGTTGAACCGCCCGCCCACCTGTCGCCCGACGCTGCCGCGTGGTGGCGTGACGTGCTGCGCGACTATACGCTCGAACCCCACCATTTGCGGTTGCTGCAAGCGGCTTGCGAGGCGTGGATGCGAATGCGGCAGGCTGGTGAGGCCTTGACCGCGCACGGTGGCCTGACGTTCACCGATGAGCGGGGAACGATCCGGGCGCACCCCGCCGTCGCAATGGAACGCGACGCGCGCACCGCCTTTGCCCGCCTTGTCCGTGAACTTGATTTGGACACCGGCGCGCCGAGCGAGGCACCGCGCCCGCCCGCGCTCCTATCGAACAGGAGGGGCGCAAATGCCGACTAAGCGCCGCGCAGCAAAAACGCGCGAATATCCGTTGAACCCCGACGTCATCGCGGCTTTTGTCGCTGGTGACGAAAAGGCGATCCGCCAGCTTTGGGGAATAAAGCCGTGGCAGCATCCATCGCCAATCGAGGCGACCGGGCCTTGCCCTTATCCAAGCGGCACAGGTGGCGCTCATTGGTGGCCGATAGCTGTCAAGCTGCGCAGTGAACTTGCCGACGCGGCAGGGGGTGAGCCATGCCGGTAAAACGAAGGCTCGATAAGCGCCGCCCCGATGACGCGAAGGCCTATCCAGTTTGGGCCGCTATCTTCGATTGCGGGCGAGACTTTTTTGACGAGCTGCCCGAAATTGGCGTTGCATGCGACAAATACGGCAAGCCCGACCGCGATGCCGCGCAAGCCGCATGGGAGCGTTTCGGCGCCCGCTGGTTAGCCGAGCATCCCCATGACGAGCCGCAATGGGCAGAGCGGGAATTTGGGCGCCCGTGGGATGCGGCAAACTGAGCGTAACCAAATTTTCACCAATCCGCGGCAAATGCGTGCCAACCCCGCCGCTGCGCGACCCATGCGGCGGGGCCACCTCACCGAATCATTGCGAACAAGGCGAGAACATCGTTAGCGTCGTCCAATGGGCAATCGAGGACGGCGAGACATTGGATGGGCGCCGACACTTGGCAAGATGCTGGCGCTAGGAGTTAAGGCGTTCGCTTGCTGCTCACGGTGCGGACGCCAACAGCCAATCGACATTGCCGCGCTGATCGAAAAGGTCGGCCCTGACTTCTGCCTTCACAACCGGCGCAACAAGCCATGCAAGTTGAAACCCGGCTGCCGGGGCTATACCTACTTCTCAACCGATCGATGGGGCGGCATCATCACCCCGTTTCGCGACGAGGCAACTGGCTACAGATGGCTATCGGAGATCAATCATGATTTATGAGGTGCGCGGCCCCGATCCCGATGGCGACTGGTTCGTCGTGCTGGTCGATGGGGATGATGAAACTGCGATCGATGAGACTGGCCCTTGGCACTGTCAACGACCCCATCGCGCATAAGATTGTGGAGTTGGCATTTGCGGACACGCGAACCACCCTCAATGTCCAAAGCGTTCTGCGCCGTCGAGGTTTGATATGAGCGCCCACAAGACGACGGTCGATGCGGCGTTAGTCTGTTTAGGTCTTGCGGTGATCGCGGGTGCAATGTGGTTTGTCATGTCGCTGATCGATCTTGCGATCAACGTGATGAGGCTGGCTCCTTTGGGAGCAATTTGATGTCTGCGTGTCGAGAAATGGCCCCGTTGCGAAGTCTTTGAGCGTGAGGCACAATGAAGGTAGGGGAGGGCATGCAATGACGAACAGGGCAATTAAATCTACCGCAGTGGCGTTAGCAGCGACAGGCGCTGTGTTTGCGAGCTCGTGCAGCCAGACGCCGCTTGAGCAATGCATTGATGCGCAGATGGCGGCGTGGGAGCAGGAAGTGGAGGCCTACGAGGAGCGGCGGAACCAGCCAAAAGTCGACCGAAGCAACGAACCGCCGGTTGAAATAGGGGGCGTTCTTATCCCTGCAAACATAGTTCCGGATTTTCAGGACGTGCCGTTGGACCAAGAGCACGCCGAGGCAGCCGCGAACATTAAATGCGGTAAAGTATATGGGTGAGAGATCCGCTGATGGTAGCTTCAAGTCTGGGCCACTTCGCATTGGATGGATCGCTCTGGCCGGGTTCTCGCTCGCAAGCTGCGACCAGCGGCCCAACCAATGGGATGCGTTCATTTACCCGAATGGCAATGACCTGACTACATCCAAGACCATCAAGGGATTTAAGACGTTCGAGCTATGTCAAAGCGCGGCGATAAGCGAGCTGCGGTCGCTTCCTGATCCAGACAGGGGCGATTATGAATGCGGCTACAAATGCGAATTCGACCCGAACATCGATATCCACGTCTGCAAAGAGACGCGGCGCTGATCGAAACCTGTCGCAGCTAAAATACAAAAAACATCGGGTAGGGCATCCCTTATGGCACGACAGAAAAATGAAGTTAAGTAGCTGATTTCATTGGAGGGGTGGCGGACAGGGTGGGATTCGAACCCACGGTGAGCTTGCACCCACGGCGGTTTTCAAGACCGCTGCCTTAAACCACTCGGCCACCTGTCCGTTGCCCGACGCCATAGCGTCCGCACGTCTCGCAGCAAGCAAAAACCTTGCGGGCTCCATCCGCCGCGCGAATGACTCGGCTTGCCTTGTCCCCGGGTGGCCAAGGCGCGTGCATCTATGCCAGACATTGCTTATGGGTGGGACATGACACGCGCTAGCCAATTCAGAACCGGACGCCTTTTCTCTTCGTTGGGCGTCATCCTTTCGGCATGGATGCTCACGGCATCGGCGCCGCTCCACGCGCAAAGCGGTGACCCCGCTTTCGATAATTATGTCCAGTCGCTGTGGCCCAAGGCGCAGGCGCGCGGCGTGTCGCGCACGACGTTCGACCGGGTGACCGCAGGGCTGCGTTATAACCCGCGCGTCATCGCGCTCGACCGCGACAATCTGGGCAGCCCGCCAAGCAACAATACGCCGATCCCGGCCTTCGCGCCCTATAAGGCGAAGCATGTCGATGCCGCGCGGATCAACGGCGGCCGCCGCGTCCACGACCGGCTGTTGCCTTTGCTGTCGCGGATCGAGCAGCGCACCGGGGTTCCGACCAGCATCATGATCGCAATATACGGGCATGAAACCGCCTATGGCCAGGTGACCGGCAATTTCGACCTGCCCGAGGCGCTCGCGACGCTCGCCTATGAAGGCCGCCGGCGCAGCCTGTTCGAGCCCGAATTCCTCGCGACGCTGCAAATGGTCGAGCGCGGGGTGCCGCGCAGTGCGCTGAAGGGCAGCTGGGCAGGGGCCTTTGGCTATCCGCAGTTCCTGCCGTCGGTCTATTTGGCTGTAGCCGAGGACGGCGACGGCGACGGGCGCGCGAACATCTGGTCGAGCGAAGCCGATGCGATCGAATCGATCGGCGCCTATCTGCGCCGCGCCGGATGGCGTGCCGGACAGCCGTGGGGTGTCGCTGTGCGCGTCCCCGACGGGTTTAACCGCGCGCGCGTCGCATCGCGCCTCGCCCCCACCCGCTGCGCGCGCGTGTTCGAACGCCACAGCCGCTGGCGTTCGATGGCCGAATGGCGCGCTGACGGGATTCAGCCGGTCAGCGGCAACTGGCCCGACGGAAAAGTCCAGGCCGTGCTTCTCGAACCCGATGGCCCCGGAAAAACCGCCTATTTGTTGACCGGTAACTATCGTGCGATATTGGATTATAATTGTTCCAATTTTTACGCACTTTCTGTGGGGTTGCTGGCGGATGAAATCGATCGTTAAAAGCGGGGCGCTGATCGCCGGGGCCATGCTGCTGCTCGGCGGCTGTGCGCGTGTTGACGGCAAGCGTGAGGCAGGACCGGTTCCGGTGACGAATGGCGTTGTCGACGGCGCCGCCACGCTTGGCGCGCCCTTCACGATCGGCGGCGTCACTTACACCCCCGCAGATATCCCTGATTATGACGATGTCGGCTATGCGGGTTTATATGGCGACGAACGCGCCGGGCAGCCGACCGCGATTGATGAGAGCTTCGATCCCGCGGGGATCAGCGCCGCGCACAAGACCCTGCCGTTGCCGAGCTATGTCGAAGTGACTGCGCTCGATACCGGACGGACGATATTGGTGCGCGTCAACGATCGCGGGCCGATGGTCAATGATCGGCTGATCGACCTGTCGCGCGGCGCAGCCGAACAGTTGGGACTCACCGGCGAGGTTGCCGCCGTGCGTGTACGCCGGACCAACCCGCCCGCGTCCGAAAAGGCGCAACTGCGCGCGGGTAAGCCCGCGACGGAACGGATCGCGACGCCGGATTCGCTGCTCGCCATCCTGCGCAACAAGATGAAAGCGCTGCCCGTTCCCGCGAAAGCGCCGACTGCCGCTGTCACGGCGCAACCTGCGGCCCCGATTGCGTCGGGGAATATCAAGCCCGGTGCCGATCGCTTCGTCATCGAAGGATCGGGCCCCAAACCCGCACCAGCGATCAAACCAGCCGCACCGCCCACCGCAAAGCCCGCGCCCGCCTCCACCGGCAGCCATATCGTTCAGGTCGCGGCGTTCAGCAGCGAGGCCCGCGCCAACGCCGCCGCCAAATCGGTCGGCGGTACGGTGACCAAGGCGGGCAATTTGTGGCGCGTGCGCATCGGCCCGTTCGTCAGCGACGCCGACGCGCGGGCCGCGCTCGGCAAGGCGAAAGTCAAGGGGTTCGGCGACGCTGTGATCATGCGCGACCGGTGACGATCCGGCGCATGCGGCACACGAACATCATGATGAAGGGCGGGGCGGCGGCACTCGCCGCGCTGGCGCTTGCCGCCGCGCTGCCCGCAGCATCGGCGGGCAGCAAGAAAGGCGCTCCCGCACCGGTCAGCCGCCCGCTCTATATCACCCAGGCGCCGATCGTGATGCTGAAGGACCTCGATTCGGGCGCGATCCTCTTCTCGCGCGGCGCCGACAAGCGCTTTGCACCCGCTTCGATGGCGAAGGTGATGACCGCCTATGTCGTGCTCGACCTGATCAAGAAGGGCGAATTGTCGCGCGACAAGCCATTCACGATGACCGAGGCGATCTGGAAGAAATGGAACGGCAGCCGCGGCGGGTCGACGATGTTCCTGCGCCCCGGCGAGAAAGTGACGGTCGACGAGCTGCTCAAGGGGCTGATCACCGTTTCGGGCAATGACGCAGCGGCGCTCCTCGCGGTCGGGATCGACGGCAGCGAAGAGGAATTCGTCAAGCGAATGAATGTTGTATCGAGCAAGATTGGTATGGCGTCGAGCCGGTTCGGCAATCCCGCCGGCTGGCCCGATGGCGGGGTGACCAAGGTCAGCGCCGCCGACCTCATCACGCTCGCCGACCGGCTGATCCGCGACCATCCGGGTGGATATGCCCGTTATTTCTCGATCCCCAAGCTCCAGCACGGCAAGGCGCCGGGCGGCGAACCGATCGTCCAGTCGAACCGCAATCCGATCTTGGGCCGCTTCGTCGGTGCCGATGGCCTCAAAACCGGGCACACGGCCGAGGCGGGCTATTGCTTCCTCGGCTCGGCGAAACGCGATGGGCGCCGCCTGATCATGGTGGTCGCCGGCATGGGCAGCGAAAAATCGCGCCGCGACGAGGCCGAACGGTTGATGACCTGGGGTTTCGAACAATGGGAGGGGCGCGAACTTGTCCCCGCAGGCGCCAGCCTTGGCCGCATCGATGTAGGGAAGGGTGCTGCGCCGACCGTCGCCGCCGAAACCGGCATGGCGGTCCGCATGACGGTTCCCAAGGGCTATGCCGGCGGCTATCGCGCCGTCATGCGCACCCAAGCTCCGCTATCCGCGCCGGTCGTACGCGGAACACCGATCGCCGATCTGATCGTCACCCCCGACGGCTTGCCGCCACAGACGACGCCTTTGCTCGCCGCGGCCGATGTCGGCGCGGGCGGCGGGTGGGCGCGAACGCGCACCGGATTTTACCGGCTGACCGGCCTGTGAGCGGGCGTTTCATCACGCTCGAGGGTGGCGAAGGGGTCGGGAAATCAACCCAGATTCGCGCACTCGCCGCAGCGCTCGCCGCGTATGGCATCGAGGTTGTCGCGACGCGCGAGCCCGGCGGCAGCGCAGGCGCTGAAGCGATCCGCACGCTATTGATGGAGGGCGCCGACGATCGCTGGGACGCGCGCAGCGAGGCCCTGCTCTTCGCCGCCGCACGCGCCGACCATGTCGCGCGGACGATCCGCCCGGCGCTGGAGCGCGGCGCTTGGGTGATCTGCGACCGCTTCGTCGATTCGACCCGCGCCTATCAGGGCGGCGGCGGCGGCATCACCGACGCCGACATCATGGCGCTCCACGGTTTCGGCTCGCAGGGTCTGCTCCCCGACCGCACCTTCCTGCTGACCGTGAGCGCCAACGAGGCCGCGCGGCGGCTGTCGGCGCGCGATGCCGACGGTGCCGACCGGATGGGTAGCAAGCCCGCCGACTATCAGGCGCGCCTCGCCGCGCGCTTCGTCGATATGGCGGCGTCCGAGCCGGATCGCTGGCGCGTCATCGACGCCGATGCGCCCGCCGATACCGTGACGGCAACGATCCTCGCCGAACTCGCCGGGTGGCTGCCATGATCGGACATCAGGACGCGACCAGCGCCTTTCTGGAGGCGTGGCAGGGCGGGCGGCTTCATCACGCCTGGCTGCTCGCCGGGCCGCAGGGGATGGGGAAGGGGGCCTTCGCCGCGCGCGTCGCGCGTTTCCTCGTCACCCATGGCAGGGCCGGCGGCGGGCAGGCGGTTGCGCTCGACGATGTCGGCGATGGCGCTGCGGCGCGGCTCGTCGATGCGGGCAATCATCCTGAAATCCTGTCGCTGACGCGCCAGCCGAAGGACAAGAGCAAGGACCTCGCGCGCAACATCACGATCGATCAGGTGCGCCAGATGATCCGCCGCCTGCACCTGTCGCTATCTCTCGGTGACTGGCGCGTAATCATTGTCGATGCGGTCGACGATCTCGAGAATGACGGCGCCAACGCGCTGCTCAAGACGCTCGAGGAACCCCCGGCGCAGACCCTGTTCCTGCTCGTCAGCCATTCGCCGGGGCGGCTGCTGCCGACGATCCGGTCGCGGTGCAGAACCTTGCGTTTTCAACCTGTTGCCACTGACGTCATGACGACATGGCTGCACGAATTGCGCCCGATGCTCGAGATGCCCGAAGTGCGCGCGATCGCTGCGGCGTCGGGCGGAGTTCCGGGCAAGGCGATCGCGCTGATCGACAGCGACGTCGCTGTGATGGAAAAGAAATTGCGCGCGATCGCGGCCGGCGGCGACCCCGGAAACCGGCTGCGCGAAGCGCTGGCGCGCGAAGTCAGTGGCGTCGCCAACCGCACGCGGCTCGAACTCGTCATCGACATCGTTCCCGGCCTGCTCGCCGAACTGGCGCGCGAACGGCCGGTGGCGGAGATCGGGCCGATACTCGCACAATGGGACCGGGTACAGCGCACTGTCCGCGATGCGGTGCGCGGATCCTATGACGGCGCGATGGTCGGTTTCGAGATCGGCAACTGCCTGGCCGAACTCGCGCCGCGAACGAGATAGCGCCGCCTTCGCGGGGGCGACGATATACTTCCCCTCGCGCGCGCCAGCGGCTAAGGCGCGCGCATGTCTGACCCATATTATATCACCACCGCCATCAGCTATCCCAACGGCCGTCCGCACATCGGCCATGCTTATGAGGCGATCGCCACCGACGTCATGGCGCGGTTCCAGCGCGCGCGCGGCCGCGACGTCCGCCTGATCACCGGCACCGACGAACATGGGCTGAAGATGGTCCAGACGGCGCGCGCGGCGGGCCGCGAAACGCTCGATTTCGCTGATGAAATATCCGGATATTTCCGTGCGATGTGCGATGGGCTGAATATCAGCTATGATAATTTCATGCGCACTTCCAGCCCCGCGCATCACGCCGCATCGCAGGCGCTGTGGCGCGCGATGGAGGCAAAGGGCGACCTGTATCTCGACCGCTATGAAGGCTGGTATTCGGTCCGCGACGAGGCGTTTTACGACGAAAGCGAACTCACCGACGGTGAAGGCGGCGTTCGCCTGTCGCCGCAGGGCACCCCGGTCGAGTGGACCGCAGAGGAAACCTGGTTCTTCCGCCTGTCGGCCTATCAGGACAAGTTGCTCGCGCTCTATGCCGAACAGCCGGATTTCATGCGCCCCGACAGCCGCCGCAACGAGGTGCTGCGCTTTGTTGAGGGCGGGCTGAAAGACCTCAGCGTCTCGCGCACCAGCTTCGACTGGGGCGTGCCGGTTCCGGGCAGCCCTGGGCATGTGATGTATGTGTGGGTCGATGCGCTCACCACCTATTTGTCGGGCATCGGTTATCCCGATCTCGAGGGCGATTTCGCGCGCTTCTGGCCCGCCGACATTCACATGATCGGCAAGGATATCGTGCGATTTCATACGGTTTACTGGCCTGCCTTCCTGATGAGTGCCGATTTGCCGCTGCCCAAACAAATCTTCGGCCACGGCTTCCTGCTCAACCGCGGCGAGAAAATGTCGAAGTCGCTCGGCAATGTCGTCGATCCGATGGCGCTCGCCGAACAGTTCGGCGTCGACCCGATGCGCTATTATCTGCTCCGCGAAGTCAGCTTCGGGCAGGATGGCACCTTCTCCGCCGAGGCGATCGTCCGTGCGACCAATGCCGATCTCGCCAACAGCTTCGGCAATCTGGCGCAGCGCAGTTTGTCGATGATTTTCAAGAATTTGGATGGCACTTTATCGGCCGATTATACGCCAGCGCAGGATGATATTGACCTGCTCGCCGACGTTGGCGACATGGCTACGGTTCGCCTGCCGCGCGAATTCGAGCAGCTCGCTTTCTCGCTGGGGATCGAGGATTGGCTGCGCGCGGTGTTCGCGTGCAACCAATATGTCGACACACAGGCGCCGTGGGCGCTGCGCAAGACCGACCCGGACCGGATGCGCGCGGTGCTGATGACCTTGTTCCAGGTCGTCCGCACGCTCGCGATCGCGATCCGCCCCGTCGTGCCGGCGGCGGCCGACAAATTGCTCGATCAAATGGGGATCGCCGCCGATGCGCGCGATTATGAGGCGCTGGCTGACAATGACTGGTTCGCGAAGCTCGCGGCGAGCGACTTCGTGGTCGGCCAGCCGGTGCCGATCTTCCCGCGCCTCGAACTGCCCGAAGGGGAAGGGGAGGACGCCACCTGATGCTCGTCGATTCGCACTGCCACCTCAATTACAAGGGCCTGGCCGAACAGCAGGATGAGGTGCTGGCGCGCGCACGCGAGCGCGGCGTCACCGCGATGCTCAACATCGCGACGCGCGAAAGCGAATGGGACGATGTGCTGGCCGCGGCCGAAGCGAACACCGATGTCTGGGCGAGTGTCGGTATCCATCCGCACGATGCCGACCAGCATCCCGATATCGACACCGAGAAGCTCGTCGAACGCGCCGCGCACCCGCGCGTGATCGGGATCGGCGAAACCGGGCTCGACTATTATTACGACAAGAGCGACCGTGTGCGGCAGCAGGACAGTTTCCGCCGCCATATCCATGCGTCACAGCAAACGGGGCTTCCGATCATCGTCCACACCCGCGATGCCGAGGAAGATACGCTGGCGCTGCTCGGCGAAGAGATGGGCAGGGCGAGTTTCCCCGGCGTGATCCATTGCTTCACCGCGAGCGACGATTTCGCGCGCAAGGCGCTCGACCTCGGGCTTTATATCTCGATTTCGGGGATCGTGACCTTCAAGAACGCCGCCGAGCTTCAGGCGACCGCGAAATGGCTACCGCAGGAGCGGCTGCTGATCGAAACCGATTCCCCCTTCCTCGCCCCGGTGCCGCACCGCGGCAAGACCGGTGAGCCGGCGTTCGTCGCCGACACGCTGGCGTTTCTCGCCAACTTGCGCGGCGAGGAGAAAGATGCGCTCGCAGAAGCAACAAGCGCCAATTTCTACACTCTTTTCAACAAGGCGGCGGCATGACGTCATATAGCGCATGAAGGTCCGCATCCTCGGCTGCGGCACCTCTTCGGGCGTTCCACGCATCGGCAATGACTGGGGTCAGTGCGACCCCGACAATCCGCGCAATCTGCGCAGCCGCGCCTCGATCCTGATCTCGCTCGGCGGTTTTCGGATTCTCGTCGACACCAGCCCCGACATGCGCCTGCAATTGCTCGATGCCGAGGTGGGTGAGGTCGATGCCGTCATCTGGACCCACGAGCATGCCGATCATTGCCACGGGCTCGACGACCTGCGCCAGATTATGCATTTGCGCCGTTCGGCGGTGCCCGCCTATGCCCGCGACCATGTGCTCGATATCCTGAAATGGCGCTTCACCTATGCCTTTGCCGGCAACGCAGGCTATCCTGCGTCGGTTGATCCGATCGAATTGATGGATCATCAATCGATTGGTCCCATTGAAGTGTCGGCGATCGAAATGCCGCACGGACCGATCAAAGCGACCGGACTGATCTTCAGCGACGGTGCGCACAAGATAGCCTATGCGACTGATTTTTCGAAGTTTACTGATGAAATGGTCGAGTTTTTCCAGGGCGTCGACCTGTTCGTAATCGATTCATTGCGCCGCTATCCGCACCCGACGCATCCGCATCTGGCGATGTCGCTCGCAGGCCTCGAAAAAGTCGGGAACCCGCGTGCGATCATCACCCACATGGACAATACGATGGATTATGACGATCTGGCGGACGAATTGCCGCCGGGCGTCGAACCGGGTTATGACGGGCTGGAGGTGCAGTTATGAATGGTGACACCGCGGTCGAAATGATCTGGTTCGCTGGCGCGTTCGCGCTGGTGCTGAGTTCGCTGCTCGCGCGGCGGCTTCCGATGAAAGACTGGATGAAGATGGCGCTCGCGTGGACCGCAATCTTCGGGCTCGTATTTCTGGTCATCCGGACCTGGCAAATATTTGCATGAGGCGAGAGGTTTTTCGGCTCGTGCACATAATAATTTAACATAATATATATTATCGGATAATCCTATGTCCAACGGCGTCCCGCAATCCCCCATTGATCGCCTGCGCGCGATCATGCGCCAGTTGCGCAATCCCGATGGCGGCTGCGAATGGGATCTCGCCCAGAATTTCGAAACGATCGCTCCCTATACGATCGAGGAAGCCTATGAGGTCGCCGATGCGATCGCCAGCGGCCAGCCCGACGCCATCTGTGACGAGCTTGGCGACCTGTTGCTTCAGGTCGTCTTCCACAGCCAAATCGCGACCGACCACGGCTTGTTTGGCTTCGACGATGTGGCCACCGCGATCAGCGACAAGATGGAGCGCCGCCACCCGCATATCTTCGGTGAAGCCAAAACCAACGACGTTCGGGTGCAATGGGAACAAATCAAGGCTGCCGAACGCGACGTCGATGGCCCGGCGAGCGCGCTCGCCGGCGTTGCATTGTCGCTGCCCGCGCTGCTCCGCGCGCAGAAACTGCAATCGCGCGCCGCGCGCGTCGGTTTCGATTGGCCCGACGTCGAAGGCCCTAGAGGCAAGATCGTTGAGGAACTGGCCGAAGTAGAAGCCGCCGCCAACGAACAGGAACGCACCGAAGAAATCGGCGACCTGCTGTTCGCGGTGGTCAATTACGCACGCCATCTCGGCGTCGATGCCGAAGGCGCACTCCGCGCTGCCAGCGACAAATTCGCACGCCGATTCCAGAGTATAGAAGATCGCGTTGGCGGAAATCTGACCGGACTGTCGCTCGATGCGCTGGAAGCGCATTGGCAAGCGGTCAAAGCGTCGGAGCGGAACTAGCAGTCGGCCACAGCCGCTCGAAACGTGCGCGGTCGGCGGGGTCGAGCCGAACGGTCAACCAATGGCCATCATCGGCAGGCTCATCGGTCAGTACCTCGCCGCGCGCGTGCAGCCAGGCCATCGCCTCGCCCTGCGCATAGCTCAGATATATCCGCTGCGTTTCGTGTAGCGCGGTCAATTGGGCCGCCATCAGGACGCGCGCCGCCTCGACACCCTCGCCCGTTACCGCCGATATCGCCGCAACGTCGGGACGCCGCGCCACCATTTCCTCGATCGCGGCGCGCTGGTCCGCATCGGCGGTGTCGATCTTGTTCCAGATTTCGATCTGCGGGATGGCGGCGGGCGTATCGCGATCCCCTTCCCCATCCTGCGGCCCGTTGACGCCCAGCGAGTCAAGTATCGCGCGCACATCGTCATATTGCGCGTCGCTGTCGGGATGAACGATGTCGCGGACATGGACGATCAGATCGGCGGTCGTCACTTCCTCGAGCGTCGCCCGGAACGCTGCGACCAGCTCGGTCGGCAGATCGGAGACAAAACCCACGGTGTCGGACAGGATCGCCTTGTCGATCCCCGGCAGGCGGATCTCGCGCATCGTCGGGTCGAGCGTGGCGAAGAGCATATCTTCCGCCATGACGTCACTTCCCGTCAGGCGATTGAAAAATGTCGATTTTCCGGCGTTGGTGTAGCCGACAAGCGCGACCACGGGCCAGGGCGCGCGTTGCCGCTTCGCGCGCTGAAGCTGGCGCGTGCGCCGCGCATCCTCCAGGCTCCGCCGGATGCGCGCCATGCGGTCGCGGATCATTCGACGGTCGGCCTCGATCTGGGTTTCGCCGGGGCCGCCGAGGAAGCCAAAGCCGCCGCGCTGGCGTTCAAGGTGGGTCCAGCTGCGCACCAGTCGCCCCGCCTGATAGTCGAGATGGGCGAGTTCGACCTGCAGCCGCCCCTCGGCGGTTGCGGCGCGCTCGCCGAAAATTTCGAGAATCAGCCCGGTACGGTCGATGACCTTGGTTTCGAACGCGGTTTCCAGATTGCGCTGCTGGATCGCGGTCAGCGCCGCGTCGACGATCACCAGCTGGACATTTTTCGCCGCGATATCGGGCTTGATCGCCTCAATCTGTCCAACGCCGAGCAGGGTTGCGGCGCGCGTCTGTCGCAGGCGAAGCGGGTGGACGCCGACGACGTTCAGCCCGATCGCAATGGCCAGGCCCCGGGCCTCTTCGGCGCGCGCATCCAGATCGCGCGAGAGGCGCTGGCTGCGCCATTCGGGCACAACCAGCAGCGCGGCGGCGCCGCGCGTAACCTCTTCTACGCTATCCGTCATTCTGGGGGTCTGGGGATCGATCAGGCGTCGTCCGCTTCGCCGTCGGTTTCACCGCTATCGGTAAGATTGATCGGACCGTTCGGCTGCACCGTCGAAATCGCGTGCTTGTAAACCAGCTGCACCTGCCGCTCACGCTCGAGCAGCATGCAGAACAGGTCGAACGCCACAATGTCGCCCTGCAACATCACGCCATTGACGAGGAACATCGTCACCGATTCATCCGACCGGCGCACGGCATTCAGGAACACATCCTGCAGCGCCTTGCCCTTGGTGGTCGGGACTTCGCGTATATTGTTGCCAAGCAGCGACAGATCGAAGTCATGCGATGGCATCACCGTCGAAATCGCATGCTTGTAGACCAGCTGCGACTGTCCATCGCGGCGGAGCAGCAACGAGAAATTGTCGAACCAGGTGATGATGCCCTGGAGCTTGACGCCCTTGACCAAAAACATCGTGACCGGTGTCTTGCTGCGGCGCAGGGCGTTGAGGAAAAGATCTTGGAGATTCTGATTTTTATCGGACACATTGGTCTCCTGTTCTTGGCGGCAAAGCCGCATTGCGATTCCGGTTGATCCGGTGTCTTTGGTCTTCTGAGCAAGCAATATGCTGCAAAGTGCGCCGCAGGTCTAGGGCTTGTGCGCCCTATCCCTCGTTATCCGAACTCTCGGTAAGCCCCAAAAGTTTCAGTTTGCGGTGCAGCGCCGACCGCTCCATGCCGATAAATGTGGCTGTCCGCGAGATATTGCCCGAAAAACGGTTGATCTGAATACGTAAATACTCGCGTTCGAAATTCTCCCGCGCTTCCTTCAGCGGGATGGCAGTGATCGATTCACTGTTGGGCAAAATATCGGTCCCGCCGCGCACCAGCTCGGTCGGCAGCATGTCGGCGTCGATCCGCGCGAGCCGGTCGCTTGGGGCCAGGATCATCACGCGCTCGATAACGTTGCGCAGCTCACGCACATTGCCGGGCCATTCATGTGCCTGCAACGCCGCCATCGCATCAGAACTGACCTCGGGCGGCGGGACACGGCGATCAGCGGCATAGCGACGGATGAAATGATCGCACAGGCTGGCGACATCGTCGCGGCGCTCGCGCAGCGGCGGGATGTGCACCGGAACGACATTGAGCCGGTAGTAGAGATCCTCGCGGAACCGGTTTTCGGCGATTTCGGTAACGAGATCGCGCGCCGAACCTGAAATGATCCGCACATCCACGCGGATCATCGTTCGTCCGCCGACGCGATTGAAACTCTGATCGGTCAGCACCCGCAAGATCTTGCCCTGCGTCGTCAGCGGCATATCGGCGACCTCGTCGAGGAACAAGGTCCCGCCATGCGCCTGTTCGAGCAAGCCGACGCGGATCGATCCATCGTCCGCTTCCGACCCGAACAGTTCGATTTCAACCGTCTCCGGATCCATGCGCGCCGATGAGATGACGCGGAACGGCGCATTTTGTCGCCCGCTCCAACCATGTAGCACGCGCGCCGCGACCTCCTTGCCGACCCCCGGAGCGCCGGTGATCAGCACCCGGCTGCCTGTACCGGCGACGCGCTTCAGCGTTGCGCGAACATTGTTGATCGCGGCGCTAGTGCCGTTCAGTTCGTCGGACCGGCCCGATTTTTCGCGCAGCTGCTCATATTCAAACTTCAGCCGCTCATTTTCGGTCGCGCGCGCGACGAGGTGGAGCAGACGTTCGGCCTCGAACGGCTTTTCGATGAAGTCGAAGGCGCCGCGGCGGATCGCGGCAACCGCAGTATCGATCCCGCCATGGCCCGAGATCACGATGATCGGCAACGTCGGGTCGAACGCCTTGATCGCCTCGACCAGCCCCAGCCCATCGAGCCGCGATCCCTGAAGCCAAACGTCGATCAGCGCCAGCGACGGACGACGTTGACGAATGGCCTCCAGCGCGGCGTCGCTGTCGGACGCGGTCCGCGCTTCATAGCCCTCGTCCTCCATGACGCCGGCCACCAGTTCGCAAATGTCCCGCTCATCATCGACAATTAAAATATCAAGCGCCATAATCTTCTCTATCCTGCCGGTTCCTGATCCGCCCCGGTACGGATTCCATCTGTCCTGTAGTCATATCGGCGCCCTGCCCCGCGAGCGGCCGCAGCCGGTCGGGATGGAGCGTCAGCGTTACGCGCGTCCCCTGCCCCTCTGGATTGTCAGCGAAATCCAGTTCGCCATAATGTTGCTCAACGATTTTCTTCACGATTGCGAGACCAAGCCCGGTGCCGCCCTGGCGCGTCGTCATATACGGTTCGGCAATCGCTTCACGGGCTTCGGGAAGGCCAATGCCATCGTCGCTGACGCGAATGACCATCTCGCCGTCAGGCGTCAGCTCCAGCTCTGCACGGATATGGCCAACGGGCGTCGATCCGGGATTTTTTATTTTTTCTTCAATGGCTTCCACCGCATTTTTGACAATATTCGTCAACGCCTGCGAAAGAAGGCGGCGGTCGCAGACCAGCGGCTCGATTTCGTCCGCCATGCTGATCCTGAACGCAATATCGGGCTTTGCAACCTCGAACAGGAACACCGCCTGACGCAGGATGTCGCGAACATCCTCCACCCCGAAGGTTGGCTTGGGCATGCGCGCGAAGCTGGAAAATTCATCGACCATCCGCCGCATGTCGTGAACCTGTCGGATCACCGTATCGGTCAACCGACGGAAGGTCGCCTGATCACCCTCCACCTTGTCGCCAAAGCGCCGTTGCAGGCGCTCGGCAGCAAGCTGAATCGGGGTCAGCGGATTTTTGATCTCGTGCGCGATGCGCCGCGCCACATCGGACCAGGCGGCGCGGCGCTGATCGAGCAATTGCTGGGTAATATCTTCGAAGCTGAGAACGAAGCCTTCCCCCAGTGCGACCGTCTTCGCCGCGAGTGTTGCCGGTTCAGCGTCTTTGCGCGCCAGTTGCACGATGGCCTCACGTTCGTCGGCGGTCAGCAGGCGGGCGAGTTCGGGCGCGACATCGGCGAGCGATTGACCGGTCAGCGTCTCCGCCGGCTGGCCGATCAGCCGTTCCGCTGCGGCGTTAACCAGCAGGATGCGATGGTCGGTATCGACCGAAACGACCGCCGACGACACGCCGCTCAACACCGCTTCGATGAAGCTGCGCCGCGCTTCCAGCTGTTCATTGACGCTGACCAGCGCTCCGGTCTGTCCTTGCAACTGTTCGGTCATGCGGTTGAAGGCGCGGGTCAGCACCGAGATTTCGTCATTGCTGGCGGGCGGAGTCACGCGCACCGAAAGGTCGCCCCCCGCAGCGGTGCGCGTCGCGCCGATCAGCGTACCAAGCGGACGGACGATGCGGTCGGCAACGACGATCGCCGCCACAACGGCAAGCGCAAGGAGCAGGAGTGAGCCGAGGTAAAGCGCGCCGTTGAACTGCAACTGCAATTGCTGCGACCGCTGAAACAGGCCGTTATAATCGGCGAGCACGGTCCGCGCGCGCTCGAACTGCTGAAGCCCCAGAACATTGGCATCGCGCGAGGCATAGAGATAGGCGCGCCGGGGACCGGGAAGCCGGGTTGCAGCCTCGATCCGGTCCGACTGGCGGGCAACGACGACCTCTTCGCCCGCATCAAGACGGCTAACCATCGACGGCGAAATACGGTTTTCGGCGGCGCGATTGTCGGGATCGATCATCGCCGGCGTGCGCGCGACCCCGTCGCTGCCAATCTCGATAATCGCCGATTCATTCAGATTTCGGACGACCACCTGCTGGAGATAATAGTTGGAGAAATCGGGGTCGTCGATCGGCACGCGCGAGAGGAAACTGCCCAGATCTTTTGCCATGGCGATCGTGTTCGCGCCGACTTCGCGCTGATTTTCCTGATAATAGCCCTGCGCGAGGCTGGCGGCATTTTCGAACATGCCGCGCGATCGGTCGGAGAACCAGAAGTCCACGCCATATTGGAACAACAGCGAAGCAAAGATCACCACCAACAGCGTCGGCGCTGCGGCGATAAGCGAAAATAGCGCAACGAGCCTGACGTGAAGGCGGCCATTGCCGCCCGCCATCGATCGCACCGCGCGGGCGCGGGCGACGCGACTGCCGACAAGCACGATCAGCGCCATGGCGGGAACAAGGTTGGCGACCATGATGGCCGCAACGAGCGCCGGCGTGAGCAGCCGTTCGCTCTGCGCATCGCCCGTGACGAAAATATAGGTCGCGATCGCGACGCTGATGATGACCGCCAGCGTATAATATTCCGGCGCGGCGAACTGCCAGCCGCTGGAACGCACATCCGGTTCACCGGAATCGCGATCGATAGGCAAGGGGGCTAGAGACGCCATTGTTGCTGCGTTACGACAATCCTGTTGCATAGAAAACACACAAAGTGCATTTCGGCCACGCGTTGCCGCAAATTATCGTCAATCGGCCGAAACGGACACTTACGCCAGAGGTTGGCGTCAGGGGTTGGCGGGGTCGATATCGAGCTGACCAAGCCGCTTGCGTAGCGTGTTGCGGTTAATGCCAAGGCGCCGCGCCGCCTCCAGCTGGTTGCCGCGAACGTCGAGCAGGACGCGGCGGAACAGCGCCGCCTCGACGATCGCTTCGAGTTGGCTGTGGATGCTGCCGTCCTGTTCGTCACCCGCGAGTTGTTCGCGCGCCCAATCATCAACGGCGCGGGAGATACTGTCAGCGGGCGCGGGGGGCAGTCCCCCTTCCCCACTGGCGGTCAGCACGGCTTCGACATCGCGGACGCTGACAATCGTGTCGCGCGACAGGACCGCGAGGCGCTGGACGACATTGCCCAGTTCGCGAACATTGCCCGGCCAGTCGTGGCGCTCGAGCATCTGCATCGCATCGGGGGCGAACTGGCGGTCGGGGAGGCCCGAATGGCGCCCCGCATCGACGAAATGACGAACGAGCGCACCTATATCGCTGCGCCGGTCGCGCAGTGGCGGCAGCGTCACCGGGATGACGTTGAGGCGATAGAAAAGATCTTCGCGGAACCGGCCGTCGGCGACCAAAGTGCGCATGTCGCGATGGGTCGCGGCGATGACGCGGACATTGGCCTTCAGCGCCTGGCTGCCGCCGACGGTCGAATATTCATTGCTTTGCAGCACGCGCAACAGTCGCGTCTGCGCCTCCAGCGGCATGTCGCCGATTTCGTCAAGGAACAGTGAGCCACCGGCCGCCTGCTCGAAACGGCCCGCGTTACGGCTGTGGGCGCCGGTAAAGGCACCTTTCTCGTGCCCGAACAGTTCCGCCTCGATCAACTCGCGTGGGATCGCCGCCATATTGATTGCAACAAATGGCCCTGACCGGCGCAGCCCCGTCGCGTGGATGGCACGCGCGACGACTTCCTTGCCCGTCCCCGACTCGCCCAGGATGAGGACGGCAAGGTCGTTCGAAGCGAGGCGGGCGATGGTGCGATAGACCGCCTGCATCGCTGGCGCACGGCCGACCAACCCATGGCTGTCGGCCTGCGCCGGATCGATCTTTGCCGCCGGTTCGGCGCGCACCCGCTGCAGGGCGGCGCGCACGCTGGTCGTCAGTTCTTCCAGATCAAAGGGCTTGGGCAGATAATCATAGCTGCCAATGCCCGTCGCGCGCACTGCGGTATCCAGCGTATTCTGCGCTGACAGCACGATCACCGGCGTTTCGGGATCGACCCCGGCGCCGGGCAGCGAGTCGATTCCGTCGCCGTCGGGCAGAACGACGTCGGTGATGATCAGGTCAGGCCGATGATCGGCGAGCCAGGCGTTGCGCTCGGCGATGCTGGCGACCGACGCGAAGCGCGCACATTCATCGATCAGCGTTTCACGGATGATCATCGCGATAGTCGGATCATCCTCGACCAGCAGGATCGTCTTGCCGTCGCTCACTGTTGCTGCCCCTTCGCTGCCGAACCGCGCGCGGCAGGCAGGTGGACGCGAAAGCGCGTCCAATCCCCATCGCGCATATGCTGGACCGTCCCGCCCATGTCGCGCGCCAGCTTGGCGACGAGCGCCAGGCCGAGGCCGCGTCCCTCGCGCTTGGTGGTCACGAATGGATCGAACAGATCGCCGCGAATGTCGGCGGGAACCCCGGGACCATTGTCGCTGACGCTGACCTCAATCGGCAGCGCGATACGCCCGCGCCCATCGCCCTTGTCGATCGACAGGCCGTGGCGATAGGCCGTGGCGATCCGCACCGTCGCATCGTCGCGCCCGGCCAGCACTTCGCAGGCGTTGGTAACAAGGTTCAGCAAAATCTGCACCATGGCGTCATGATTGCCATGAACGAGCGGCAGCGACGGGTCGAAATCCTCACCGAAGCTGATGCCTGCAAGCTGGCGCGCACGCACCGTCTCCATCGCCTGATGGATCGGCGGATAGAGGTTGATCGGGGTGCAGTGGATCGGCTGACCGCGCGAGAAATGCTCCATCTGATCGATCAGCGTGGTGATGCGATCGACCTCGGCACAGATCAACGTCGTGAAGCGTTCGCCATTGGCATCGGCGTTGCGGGCGAGCAGCTGCGCTGCCCCCTTGATCCCGGCGAGCGGATTCTTGATCTCATGCGCCAGCATCGACGCGGCAGCACCCGCGGCGCGCCCCGAACGGCCGATTGCGCCGCCGAGCAGTTCGGCCTCGCTTTGCGACGGCAGCAGCGCGAGGATGCGGTGGCCGCTTTGACCATAAGGCACCATCTGCATGTCGACGAAGATGGAGTTGCGACCGCCGATGGTGATTTCGGCGCGGTGCGCGAACAGCGCCGACGTCTCGGGATCGTTCATCCGCTGGCGATAGCTGCGGTCCATGCCGATGACGTCATAGACGACACGTCCGACCATCGCCGACCGGCTGACATTGCAAAGCTGTTCGGCGGCGGCGTTGACGAACAGGACGACCCCGCCCTTGTCGATCAACAGAGTTGCGACGGGATGCGACTGGATCAGCTCATCATGGTCGAACATCGGGATGCTCGACGTCGGGGTGATCACGCAGCAGCCTTGCTGAGGAACGGGCCGTAAAATTCTTCCAGCGCGTCGAGCACCTGGCGGCTGCTGGGGATTTGATTGACCTTGTTGCGGAACTCGGCCGAACCATGGATGCCCTTGACGTACCAGCCGAGATGCTTGCGCGCCATATTGACGCCCGTCATCTCTCCATAATGCTCGATCATCGCACGATAATGCGTTGTGATAACGTCATATTGTTCGTCGATACCGGGGTCGGGACGTTCGGCCTCCCCGCGCAGTGCCGCCATGACCTGACCCAATAGCCAGGGGCGACCATAGGCGCCACGGCCGATCATGACGCCATCGGCGCCGCTCTGCGCCAGTGCGGTGCGGGCGTCATCTGCCGAACAAATGTCGCCATTGGCGATCACCGGGATCGAAACCGCATCCTTGACCTTGCGGATGAAGCTCCAGTCGGCCTCGCCGCGATACATCTGGTTGCGGGTGCGGCCGTGGACCGTGACGAGCTTGGCGCCCAGATCCTCGGCGATATGCGCGAGTTCGGGGGCGTTCAGACTGTCATGACACCAGCCCATCCGCATCTTGACCGTCACGGGCACGCTCACCGCCTCGACGCAGGCCTTGATCAGCGCAGCGGCCAAAGTCAGGTCGCGCATCAGCGCCGAACCCGCATCGCCATTGGTGACCTTGCGCACCGGACAGCCCATGTTGATGTCGATGATCGCGGCGCCGCGATCTTCGTTGAGCTTCGCCGCTTCGCCCATTTCATAGGGGGTACAGCCGACCAGCTGCATCGACACCGGCTCTTCCACCGGGTCCCAGGCGGCTTTCTGGATCGACTGGCGCGTTTCGCGGATCGCGGCCTGGCTCGCGATCATTTCGGTGACGTTGAGCCCCGAACCGTAATGGCGGACAATCTTGCGAAACGGCAGGTCGGTGACGCCCGTCATCGGCGCGAGGATCACTGGATCCGCGATACTGATATTGCCAATCTGAATGGGCCGCAGCGGCGCCATGGCGAGCGTCTTTCCGGAAATTGCCTAAAAAATAAGCAGCGCCCCTACACGTTAAGCGGCTTTCCCGCAAGCCGCCGCTGCGCTAACCGGCGCGCACGATGAGTGAGTCTGCCCTCTCTTCGGCCCCGCGCGTGGCCGTGTTGCTGCTCGCTGGTGGCCGCGGGACGCGCGCCGGCTATGAAACCCCGAAACAACTCGCGATGCTCGGCGGCAAGCCGGTGCTGCGCTGGAGCCTGGACGCCTTTGCTGCGCATGACGCCATATCACGCGGCGTGCTGGTGGCGAGCGACGATGTCGTGGCGGCGGTCGGCGAGCTTCCCGAAGGCTGGAGCTATGCCGCCGCGGGCGCCGAACGCCAGCAATCGGTCGGAAACGCCCTCGCCTGCCTTTCCGACTGGGACGATGACGCCATGATATTGGTGCACGACGCCGCGCGCCCCGGCGTGACGGCGGCGGTGGTCGACCGCTTGCTTGCCGTGCTGCAAAATGGCGCCAAGGCGGCGATCCCCACCCTTCCGGTGCCCGATACGCTGGTCGAACAGGCGGGCAATGAGGCCGGCGAAGTCGTTGATCGCGCGGCTTTGGCGCGAGTACAAACCCCGCAGGCGTTTCATTTGGGGACATTGCGACGCGCCCATGCCGCCGCCGCTGGCGCTACCGCGACCGACGATGCGCAACTCGTGCGGCGACTGGGCTTGCCGGTGCAGGCTGTCGCGGGCGACGCGCGCCTCCATAAACTGACATATGCCGAGGATATGGATATCCTCTCGGGGCTCTTGGGGACAAAGGCGATGACACGAACCGCGGTGGGCATGGGCTATGACGTCCATCGGCTGGTCGCCGATAAGCCGCTGTGGATAGGCGGCATAGAAATCGCGCATAGTCATGGACTTGAAGGCCATAGTGATGCCGACGTCGCGCTTCATGCGCTGACCGACGCAATCCTCGGCGCGCTCGCCGACGGCGACATTGGCGACCATTTCCCGCCGAGCGATCCGCAGTGGCGCGGCGCCGCCTCGCACCGCTTCCTCGCCTTCGCCGCCGACCGCGTGGCAGCGCGCGGCGGACGGATCGAGCATGTCGACCTGACGATTATCGCCGAGGCGCCGAAGATCGGCCCGCATCGCCCCGCCATCCGGGAGCGCATCGCGGAAATCCTTGCGATCCCTGTGGCAAAGGTTAGTGTGAAAGCCACAACGACAGAACGGCTGGGTTTTACCGGCCGTCGCGAAGGGATCGCTGCGCAGGCCGTTGCGACCCTGCAACTTCCGGAGATTTGAAGCCGTGCTGCCCAATGATGAATCGCGCCTCACCGCGCGCGACGATCTTGCTACGAATGTGCTCGCGAACAACCGCGCCGTGGGCCGCCGGGTCGCCGTCGCCGAAAGCTGCACCGGGGGTATGGTCAGCGCCGCGCTGACCGACATTGCGGGCAGTTCCGACGTGTTTTCGGCGGGGTTCATCACCTATTCGGGCCATGCCAAGCAGACCCAACTCGACGTCAGCAGCGAAATCATCGAAACCTTCGGCGAAGTCTCGCTCGCGACCGCCTGGGCGATGGCCGCAGGGGCGCTGGCGAACAGCGATGCCGACGTTGCAGTTGCGATCACCGGGATCGCCGGTCCGGGCGGCGGATCGGAAAAGAAACCCGTGGGCCTTATCGTCTTCGCCCGAGCGCTGCGCGGCCAGGACCCCGACGAATATTTTACCCAGCGGGTACAGTTCGAATCGACCGATCGCGCCGCGATCCGTCACCATGCAACCTTGTTCGCGCTCGACCTGCTTCAGCCCGACAAGGATTCGCTGCGGCCTTCGGAAGATATCGCCCTCCCCGCGCCGTAAAGTTCATCAGCGCGCGTTTCGAACGCCGCGATCATCTTGCGCAGCGCCTTGTCGAACATCTGCCCCGCCAGCGCCTCGAACATACGGCTGCGGAACGAGAAATCGACCATGAAGTCGACGCGGCAGCCGCCGCCCTCGGCAGGCTCGAAATGCCACTCATTGCTGAGGTGACGCATCGGGCCATCGATATAGCTCACTGACACTGCGCTCGGCCGCTGTTTATGGACGCGGCACGAAAAACTCTCGCGCAATCCCTTGAAGCCGACGATCATGTCGGCAATCGCCTCATGCTCGCTGTCGCTACGCAGACGCAGGGCGATGACCCACGGCAGGAATTCAGGATAACGCTCAATATCCGCCACCAGCGCGAACATCTGTTCGGCGCTGTACGGCAGGACGCGGGTTTCGTGGTGCCGTGGCAAGAAGGCGTCAGCCCGCCGCGCGCGCCAATTTCGCCTCACGCGCGGCGCGCATGCGTTCGAAATCGTCGCCGGCGTGATAGCTCGACCGGGTCAAGGGCGACGAAGCGACCTGCAAAAAGCCCTTGGCACGCGCGATCTGCGCATAGGCGTCGAACGCTTGCGGGGTCACAAAGTCCATCACCTTGGCATGACGCGGCGTCGGCTGAAGATATTGGCCCATCGTCATGAAGTCGATGTCTGCGCTGCGCATATCGTCCATCACTTGATGCACCTCCATCCGCTCCTCGCCGAGGCCGAGCATGACGCCCGACTTGGTGAAGATCGACGGATCGCGGCGCTTGACGCTTTCGAGCAGGCGCAGCGAGGCATAGTAACGCGCGCCGGGGCGGATCGTCGGATAGAGGCGCGGGACGGTCTCGAGGTTGTGATTATAGACGTCGGGCCGCGCATCGACGATCGCCGCGATCGCGCTTTCGGGCTTGTTGCGGAAATCCGGGGTCAGGATTTCGATCGTCGTCGTCGGCGTCTCACGGCGCAGCGCCTCGATCACCTTGACGAACTGGCTTGCGCCGCCATCGGGCAGATCGTCGCGATCGACCGACGTGATGACGATGTGGCTGAGCCCCATCTTCGCCGCCGCGATAGCCGTATGTTCGGGTTCGAGCAGATCGACCGCGCGCGGCATCCCCGTCTTGACGTTGCAAAAGGCGCAGGCGCGGGTGCAGGTGTCACCCAGGATCATCACCGTCGCATGCTTTTTGGTCCAGCATTCGCCGATGTTCGGGCACGCAGCTTCTTCGCACACCGTATTGAGATTGAGCTCACGCATCAATTTGCGCGTTTCGGCGTAACCGGGGCTGGTCGGCGCCTTGACGCGAATCCAGTCGGGCTTGCGCGCGCGCTGGCTGGGAGTGGTGGCGGATGCCGGCTGAGGCTGGGCGGGAGCGTTCATGCCGCTCACATAGTCGTGCACGCGCCTCTTCTCAACCCGCGATCCTATGCTAAAGCGCGCGCATGACTCACTTTGCTGATTTGCTCGAGGGCTATGCCCGTTTCCGCGCCACCGGGTGGGAAGAGCAGCGCGAGCGATGGGAGGAACTGGCCGAGGGCCAGTCGCCCAAGGTGATGATCATCGCCTGTTCTGACAGCCGCGTTGAGCCCGCACAGATTTTCGACACCCGCCCCGGCGAGGTTTTCGTCGTCCGCAACGTCGGCGCGCTGGTGCCCCCCTTCGAAATCACCCCCGGTCGCCACGGGGTTTCGTCGGCGCTGGAATTCGCCGTCCAAATCCTGCGCGTCGAGGAAATCGTCGTGCTGGGTCACGGCATGTGCGGCGGTTGCCACGCCGCGCTCCACCGCACGATGGAGGGCGCCGAGCCTGGCCATGGCGGATTCATTGCCGACTGGATTTCGATGCTCGACGATGCAAGCGCCGAAGTGCGCGCCCGCCACGCCGACCTCAACAGCTTTGAAGCACGGCGCGACATGGAATTTGCGGCGGTCGAGGTCAGCCTCGCCAATTTGCGCACCTTCCCCTGCATCCAGCAAAAGGAAGCACGCGGGACATTATCGCTGCGCGGCGCCTTTTTCGCGGTCAGTGACGGCATATTGCATCTGTTGGACGAAGCGACCGGGGAATTCAGCCCCGCCACCTGAACGGGAGACTGACATGAGCAAAAATGCAATGTGGCTGACGCTGATTTTCGCGGCGGCCATTTTCGGCGCTCTGATGGGGCCGTCGCTCGCCAGCATGATGTCTCCCGACAAGCTGCTGATCCTCTCGGTCCTCCTGATCGGCGGCATCATCCTCTTCATTTTCTGGGCGCTGTCGAGCAACAAGGGCGGCGCCAAGGCCAGTCCGGCGGCGCTCGCCGATGCCCGCACGATGCAGGCGCCATCAGGAAAAGCGCGCATCTATATCAGCCGCCGCGGCTTCGTCGCCGCCTTGCAGGGCATGGATGTGACGCTCGACGGGACCGCGAAGGGCCAGATCAAATCGGGCCAGATGTTGCTCGCCGACGTCGCGCCGGGCGTGCATCATATCCATGTCGCGACCGCCAAGACGAAGCTCGCACATCCTGCCGAACTGGAAATCGACGTCGGCGCGGGCGGCGTGATCGTCATCGACGCGATGATCGAAATGGGCGCGCTGAAAGGCAGCGTGAAGCTGACCCGGCTTGACGCCGCCAAGGCGCGTGAGGACGTCCACGCGATCAAGCTGATCCTGTGGGAAGTTCCGCCCGTAAGCTGAACTATGCTGCGCGACCAAGCGACGCAGACATGCGAGCAACCGTGAAACGGTTCGGCAACAATGGCGTTGATGACACGTTCTCCCCCAAAAGGAGAATTTGATGGCCTTTCGCCAAACCCTGTCGGCTGCGCCGGCGCTTGCTTCCCGCCGCCGCGCCTTTCCCGGCGAAGATGAAAATTACGCCAAAGCCCGAAAATCGCTGCTTGCCGAAGAGATTGACCTGCGCCGCAAGATAGCGCGGGTGGCCGCTCAGCGTCGCGCACTACCGCCCGGGCCGCTAATGGCGGATTACCGGTTTCAGGATGGCGATGGAGCGGCCCTTGATCTGAGCGACCTGTTTGGCGAACATGACACGCTCGTCGCCTATTTCTGGATGTACGGCCCCGAACGCGAACGCCCCTGCCCGATGTGCACCAACTGGCTGGGCGCGGTGAACGGCAATGCGAATGACCTCAAGCAGCGCGTCGCGTTCAAGATTATCGGCCGCAGCCCGGTCCAACGGCAACAGGCATTCGCGCAAGAACGCGGATGGCAGGCGCTCGATTTCGTCCAGACCATCGGTGACGATTTCACCCGCGATTTCGCGCTGCTCAACCCGGACGGCACCGAAAACCCGGCGCTGGCGGTGTTCAAGCGCAATGGCAGCGGCATACGCCTGTTCTGGAAAAGCGAAATGACGCCGCAAATGGCCGACCCGGGACAAGACCCGCGCGATGCGCCCGATGTGGCAAGCCTGTGGACGATCCTCGACCTCACGCCCGGCGGGCGCGGCACCGACTGGTATCCATCGCTGGAATATTAGGGGATGGCGTAGGTCACATTCGCCTGACCGACGGGCTTGTCAGCATCGTCGGTCCAGATTCGCACATCCATCACCGCAAGCCGTTTGCCGAGGCGCAGCATATGCGCGTCGGCAAACAGCGGGCCCGGGCGGCACGGACGCAGGAACTGGTAATTGAGCCCGCTGGTCACCGCCATAGCGACGGGGCCGATATGCGCGAGCACAAGCGCATAGGCCGCCATGTCGGCAAAACCCATCTGCGTTGGCCCCGAGATCAACCCACCGGGGCGCAGCGCCTTTTCATTCGGATCGAGCCGCGCCTGAATATGGCCGGGCACCGCCGACACCACATGCCCGCGCGAACCCGGCGCCGAATGGGGGAAGGCCTGTGCCATGAAGGCGTTGAGCGCGTCCGCATCCAAACGGATCGCGCTCGAAGAGATCGGTGCCGCCTCCCCCGTCATGCCGGTCAGCGCGACAGTTTCTTGTAGGTCGTCGCGTGCGGACGCGTCGCACCTTCGCCCAGGCGGCGGATCTTGTCCTCTTCATATGCCCCGAAATTGCCTTCGAACCATTCGACATGGCTATCGCCTTCGAACGCCAGAATGTGCGTCGCGAGGCGATCGAGGAAGAAGCGGTCATGGCTGATGACCACGGCGCAGCCCGCGAAATTCTCCAGCGCCTCTTCGAGCGCCGCCAGCGTTTCGGTATCGAGATCGTTGGTCGGTTCGTCGAGCAGGAGGACGTTGCCACCCTCCTTGAGCATTTTGGCCATATGGACGCGGTTGCGTTCGCCGCCCGACAGCTGGCCGACCTTCTTCTGCTGGTCGACGCCCTTGAAGTTGAAGGCGCCGACATAGGCGCGGGTCTGCATTTCATGCTTGCCGATATTCATCATTTCGGCGCCGCCCGAAATTTCCTGCCAGACATTATTGTCGGGCTTCAAATCGTCGCGGCTCTGGTCGACGAAGCCGAGATGGACGGTGTCGCCGATCGTCACCTTGCCGCTGTCGGGAGTTTCCTGACCGGTGATCAGCTTGAACAGAGTCGATTTACCCGCGCCGTTCGGACCGATCACGCCGACGATACCGCCCGGCGGCAGCGAGAAGGACAGGTCTTCGAAGAGCAGCTTGTCGCCATAGGCTTTGGACACACCCTCGACCTCAATGACCTTGCCGCCGAGACGCTGGGGAACCTGGATGACGATCTGCGCCTTGCCCGGAATGCGCTTTTCCTGCGCTTCGACCAGCTGGTCGAAGCTTTTGATACGCGCCTTCGACTTGGCCTGGCGGGCTTTCGGCGACTGGCGAATCCATTCGAGTTCGTCCTTGATCGCCTTCTGGCGACCCGCGTCCTCGCGCGATTCCTGCTCGAGGCGCTTGCCCTTCTTCTCCAGGTAGGTCGAATAATTGCCTTCATAGACAAAATAGCGGCCGCGATCGAGTTCGAGGATCCAGTTCACGACATTGTCGAGGAAGTAGCGATCGTGGGTGACGAGGATGACGTTGCCTGGATAGTCGACCAGATGCTTTTCGAGCCAGGCGACGCTTTCGGCGTCCAAATGGTTGGTCGGTTCGTCGAGCAGCAGGATCGACGGCTTTTCGAGGAGCAGGCGGGTGAGCGCGATGCGGCGCTTTTCACCACCCGACAGATTCTCGACGCCCCAGTCGCCCGGCGGACAACGCAGCGCTTCCATCGCGATTTCGAGCTGGTTGTCGAGCGTCCAGCCATCGACCGCATCAATCTTTTCCTGAAGCGTGCCCATTTCTTCCATCAACGCGTCGAAATCGGCGTCGGCGGGCGGATCGGCCATCAGCGTGCTGATCTCGTTGAAACGATCCATCATGTCGGCGACGGGGCGGACGCCGTCCATGACATTCTCTTTGACCGTCTTGGTCGGATCTAGCTCCGGCTCCTGCGCCAGATAGCCGACGGTGATGCCCTCGCCCGGCCATGCCTCGCCCGAAAATTCGGTGTCGATACCGGCCATGATCTTCATCAGGGTCGATTTACCCGTTCCGTTCGGGCCGACGATGCCGATTTTGGCGTCGGGATAAAATTGCAGGCTCAAATCCTTGAGCGTCGGCTTTTGCGCGCCGGGATAGGTCTTGTTCAGACCCTTCATCACGAAACTATATTGGGCGGCCATGGAATTTGCTCCGAAAGCTGACTGGCTCACGCGCGCGCGGCCAGAGGAATATGGAATTGGGGGCCGGTTAGCGAATAGGGTGCGCCTTGGCAATCGACGCTTGCGCGCGCGAGGCTGCGACATAGCGGTCGAGCCATGCGTCGAAGCGATCGACATGCCCGCCGAGGGCACTCGCCATGCCCGTCTGCGCACCCTATCCTATGACACAAGGCATCGACCCGATGCGTCGCCATCGCATCGGAATATCATCGCCCCAAGGGCTGTAATGGCGATTCTTGCCGATCGCGCGCTTCCTGCGAGCCCGTGATTGTTTCCAGGAAATGACAGATTTCCGCGCGCCACAGCCAACTCAATTATTTTTGTTGACGATTCATGCGGAAAGGCTAAATCCCGCGGCTCGCGGAACGGGAAAGTTTCCCCGACGCGGTTAGGCATTTTAGGGAGCCCACACACCATGAAGAAGTTTGCTGCTATCGCCGTTGCTGCCAGCATGTTCGCCCTCGCCGCTTGCGGTGAAAAGGCTGCTGAAGAAGCAACCACCGAAGCTCCTGCTGCTGAAGCAGTCGCAGAAGAAGGCGCCGACGCCGCTGCTGCTGGCGCTGACGCCGCTGCTGCTGGTGCCGAAGCCGCTGCTGCTGGCGCCGACGCCGCTGCTGCTGCTCCGGCTGACGCTGCTGCTGCCGCTGCTGCACCGGCTGATGCCGCTGCTGCTCCGGCCGCTGCTGCTGCTCCGGCTGAAGCAAAGAAGTAAGTCACAGCCCCTCGGGGCATGACTGAAACGAGATCAGGGCGGTCTTCCTTCGGGAAGGCCGCCTTTTTCTTTGCCCGATTTCCCCTAACTCATCGCCTGAACGCAGATGGCGGATAGACTTCGCGCGCGAGCCTGTCTAAGGCGCAAACCAGTCGGGGAGTAGCGCAGCCTGGTAGCGCATCTGCTTTGGGAGCAGAGGGTCGTAGGTTCGAATCCTATCTCCCCGACCATTTATCCAGCGAGGGTAGCGATCGGGGCTTTTGACCCTCCACGCTCCCCCGTCCCCTTCTCCCCTCACCCCGCCGACGTCGCGATCAGCCGCGCGTAGAAATCGATCATGCGGCGAAAGCTGTCGATTTTCATATGCTCGTTGGTGCCGTGAATCATCGCCGATTCCTTCACCGTGAAATGCATCGGCATGAAGCGGTAAATATCGTCTGATACCGGCTCCATATTGCGGCTGTCGGTTCCTCCCACCACGAGCATCGGCGCGAGCACCGCATCGGGAGCGTCAGCGCGTGCGGCGGCGGCGATCCACTTCCAGCCCTGTGACGAGGTCGACGACACGCGCGACGGCTCGCGCGGCGGCGTTACCCAGGCAAAATCGACCGGCGCGTTGCCCACTGCGGCTTTGGCATGCGCCAGTATGTCGGCCGAACGATCCCATGGCGCGATACGATAGTTGATCAGCGCATTCGCCGATTGCGGCAGGACATTTTCCTTCGGACTGCCTTCCAGCATCGTCGGCGCGATGGTGGTGTGGAAACCGGCGGCGCTCGTCGGCGATGCGGCGAGCTGTTTCTTGACTTGCGATCCGAGCAGCCACTGGTTTGCCACCGCAATTTTGGTCGTGCCCCCCTTTGCCGCCGCGAGCGATTCGAGCATCGAAGCGCCGGGGCCGCGTATCTCCATCGGGAAAGGCTTGTCGGTGATCGCAGTGATCGCGCGCGCCAGCGTTCCGACGCCGGTTTCGGCTGGGGGCATCGAACTATGCCCGCCCGGCGCATTGGCGGTGACCTTCAGCGTCGCATAGCCTTTCTCGGCAATACCGATAAGGATGGCCGGGCCGCCAATCACCGGCGTATCGCTCAACACGATACTGCCTTCGTCGAGCGTGAAGATCGCCTTGACGCCGTCGGCCTTCAGCTTGGCAGCCGCCGCGGCTGCGCCGGTTCCGCCGACTTCTTCATCATGGCCCGAAACGAGATAGATTCCGCGCCTGGGCCGAAAACCCGCCTTGGCGAGCGCTTCGGTCGCCTCGAACAGGCCGACCAGCGACCCCTTGTCGTCGACCGTGCCACGCCCCCACACCGCCTGTTCGGCGATCGTCCCGGCGAAGGGCGGGTATTTCCAGTCGCCATCGGTCCCTGCGGTGACCGGCACGACATCCTGATGCGCCATGACGATGATCGGTTGCAGCGACGGATCGGAGCCGGCCCAGTGATAGATGAGCGTGCGGTTGGGCAAGATCGTGCGCGTCATCGCGCCATGCGTCGCCGGATAGGTCGCCGCCAGCCAGGCGTGCAGCTTGTCCCATTCGGCCGTTTCGTTTTCGACAGGGTTCTGGTGCGAGACCGTCCGCAATTGCACTGCGGCGCTGAGATGGCCGACCGCGGCGTCCAGATCATAGGCTGGCACCGCAGCGAGCCGTACATCGCTGCCATCGGCAATGCCGGCTGGCGCAAAAGTCGCGGTGCGAACCGCCACGACGCCCGCCGCAATCGCGACGACCGCCAGCCCGCCCAACAGGATATTCCGACGCTTCCCCATGTCCCTCTCCCTCTGTTGGAGACAATGGACCGCCATAACCCCTGAAAGGCAAGGGAAAATGGTGGGCCCGGCAGGACTCGAACCCGCAACCTAGCCGTTATGAGCGGCCAGCTCTAACCGTTGAGCTACAGGCCCCCGTGGGGATGAGCGGGCGATAGCGGAGGGTGTGGCGCGTTGGCAAGCGCAACGATCAGACGGTCACCGCTTTAGCATCGGCCATCGCCAGAATCCCTGCCGCCGTCGTCGCTTCGACGCCCCGGCGGGCGAGATGGTCGAGCACGATGTCCCACCAGCGGTAGAAACGGCCGAGGTCGGCGGAACTGCGGACATAGGGCGTGTTGCCGGGTTGCAGCGACGGCGAGTGAAAGGAGAAGGTCAGGACAGGCAGGCGCAGATCGACTGCGATGTCGATCGCCCGGCACGCGCGCTCGGCCGGTATGCCTTCAGGGGTCAGCGCGATCCGCTCGACAAGGCCGAAGCGGGCGAGCGCGGCCCCGGCACGCGATCCTGGCCGCGCAAAGCGGTGATAGAGCCCTGGTCCCACGCGGCCGAGCAGGCCGCCAAACAATGTCGTTACGGGCACTTCGAGCACCGCCCCGCCATTGGTCCGGACTCGCCACGGATGAAGCGACGCCGCGCGATAGTCGGGGCCATGACCACTGCGATAATCGAAGCCCGCGCGCACCGACGTGTCGCAGCGGAAACCAAGTTCGGCGAGCATTTCGGCCGTGTCGGCACCCAGACCATAGCGCCCGGCGCGATAGACGGTTGGAGCGAGGCCGAAACGATCGCGGATTGCAGCATGTAGCGCCGCCATTTTCGCGCGCTGCAAATCCACCGGCAGATTGCCCGTATAGCTGTTAAAGGCGTTCACATCCTCGTCGTGCGGCGGTGTCACCCAGGGATGAAGCTGCGCACCGATTTCACAGCGGCCCGCGGCTCTCGCCGCGCCCAATATCCCGACGGCCCGGTCGTCGCCGACGATCGGCCAATCGACGAGATAAATGGGCTGGACCGCCGCGCGATCAAAATAAGCCTGACAATCAGCGAGCGCCGGAACCGAATCGAGGCGATAGCCGGTGCGCGCAAAGGGCGCGCTCCAATCGAAATCCTCTTCGGTGTCGATGGTAACCCAGAAACGCGGACGCTCACCCTCGGCCAACGCAACACGATCGCGCGCGGCCGGATATGCAAAGAAACTGCCCGCAGACTCCACCGCGCCTCCCCCCTTTTGCACCGCCGCCCCCGGCCCGCGCTATTCGCCCAGCTTTACGTCCAGCTCGACGTTGCCGCTCGGGTTGGCGGAGGGCAGGTGCAAGGTCAAGGCGTTATGCCCGATATCGAGACGTCCGCCCGCGCTGCGCGCCAGACTATCGACCAGCCGCAACGAGAAGCCGAGGCTGAGGATGGCGGCGCCCGGCGCTTCGCCGTCGGGACTAAACCCCGGATCGAGCAGGTCCGTCGCGGTCGCAAAGCGGATCGCGACGGGGCGGACGATGCGCAACTGCAGCATGTCGTCATGCTCGGGTTCGACAACCAATTGCCCGACCAGGACCGCTCCTGTTTCGGAGACATCGACAAGCGCCGTCAGCAGGCGGCCGATCATCCGCCGCGAATTGGCGTCGTCCGAGCGTGCCAGAAAGGGGCCGCCGACACGCGAAATACTGAGGTCGATATGCTGTTCGGACAGCAAGGGCGCGAGGTCGCTTTCCACATGCGCCATCACCATGGCGATATCGGTTATTTCGCCGGTCGCCGGCGCGATGGAAGCTGTCGGCTCGATCCGGGTCGCGGTGTCGAGATCGTCGATAATCGACTCGACCGAGGCGGAATCGGCAATGATCGTGTCGGCCATCGCGCGATAAGCGCCGCTGACCGGTCCGAACATCTGGCTCGATATAATCTGAGAAAAACCCGATATGGCATTGAGCGGGCTGCGCAGTTCATGGATCAATTGCCGGATCGAATCGCCCGGATCGACGGAGTCGAGCGATGCGGGTCGGCCATAGGGAATTTCATTGCCGCGCGGACGCCGCGCGCTGCCGCGATAACCGCGAAACTGTCCGGTCGCCGGGTCGAACCAGGGCAAGGCCGAAAAACGCCATTCGCCCGATTCGGCAGGCGTCCCCGCCAGCACCATGCGTGCGTTGATGATTTCGGCGCGATGGCGAAAGGCGCCCGCGGCGACACCGTCGGTGCCCGGCTCATCGCCGTAAGCCGCCTCGGCGATCGACAGGCCGATCGCCGCGCCGCGCATAATTCCGTCGATCCAATTGATAACCCCGTCGGGACCGGTTTCGAACAGGAAGGCCGCACGCGGCGCTCGCGGTTCTGGCGAAGCGCTCGATGGCTGCATCGACGGCTGGCTGCGCGTCGATTGATATTTGTCGATTCGGCGGACCAACTCGCTGATCTGGCTCGGCCCGGTCCCGGCAGGTGCTGCCGTGACAACCTCATCCGCAATTGGCGGTGGCGCGGCTTCGCTCGCCACCTCTGGCTGCGGCAGCGCGACCGATCCCGCACCCAGGCTGACCAGCGCGCGCCGTACCGCTTCGGAAAGATCGCTGCGCCCCGCCAGAATCGAGCGCGCCATCGCCCCCGTTGCCGGCAGGAGTGCTGCCCAGTCGGCATCGGAGAGCCGCGCCCGACCCAACATAGCGGCAGAAACGGCGGGCACGTCATTGGCATAAAAGGCAACGAGCGGCGCGAAACGACCATGGCCCGCAACGGCCGACGCGCAATCGCGGCGAATATTTTCGGGAACCTGAGGACGCAAAACAGAGAGCGCATGGAAACTGCGACGGATATCGTCGTCGCTCAATTGATTGCCGCGCTGGGCAAGAATGTCGGTCAATTGGCGCCAGACAGCGATGCTGGCGCGTCGATCCGCCGGCGCATGGCGCAAGATGGTCGCGATCATCGGGTCAGCAGTCACGCAAAGTCGGCCCCACACTCTTAACGTCAGTTAGCGTAAAATTAGCGGCTAGCGTGAATCCGTCAGTCGTGAAAGTGGCTTCACCCTGCGCGTCACATTGTGGGACAATTGCAATCGGCTGAAATAATATTATGGTCACCGCAGTTTTAGAAAGCGGATGTTTCACAGATGGCAAGCCAGAAATTCGACCAGATCGATTTACAGATACTCGGCGAACTCCAGAAAAATGGACGAATGACGAACGTCGAGCTGGCCCAGATGGTCGGTTTGACTGCGCCGCCCTGCCTGCGCCGGGTACGGGCGCTCGAAGAATCGGGGGTGATCCGATCCTATCATGCCGACCTCGATGCGGCGAAGCTGGGCTATGGCATCACCGTCTTTGCGATGGTCAGCCTGCGCAGCCAGGCCGAGGCCGATCTGAAGGCGTTCGAAGATTATGTCGGCGAGCTCGCCGAGGTACGCGAATGTTATATGCTCAACGGCGAGATCGACTTTTTGCTGAAAGTCGTCGCGCGCGACCTACAGAGTTTCCAATCCTTCCTGACCGCGCATCTGACGTCGGCACCCAACGTCACCAGCGTGAAGACGTCGCTGACGATTCGGACCGCCAAACAGCTCGCCGGAATTCCCGTCGAATCGTGACCGCACGGCCTTCCTGCTAAAGAAAAGGGCGCCGCTCCATCGGGAGCGGCGCCCTTTTGATTTTTCTGTCGAACCGAAGCGGGGTCAGCCGCCCGTTGCCGGTGCGGCCGCCGGAGCGCCCTTGGTCTTGACGTGGATCGTCCAGAGCTGGGCGAGCCGCTGACGGGGGCCCTGCACCTTGGCAAAGCTGGCGAGCGCCGCATCATTCTGACCAGCGAGCGCCTGGGCGACGCCAAGGCGATACAGAACCAGCGGGTCCGAACCGCCGCTGGCTTTCAGTGCCGCTTCATAGAGCGGAATCGCCTGCGCCGCCTGACCATTGCCGACCAGCGCATCGCCGGTGGCACGCGCAGCCTTCGGATTGTTGAGCGTCGCGGGCTTGCCGGCGTCGGCCGTCACAGCGGCGGCATCGGTTGCCGCGCGCGGTTCCTGCGAGCTGAGAATCCCGCTGAAATGGGTATCGCTCTTCGGGATAACGCCCTTCGCCTGCCCCTGCTTCACGACAGCCACGACTTCGCCCGGATAACCGGCTTCGATCGCCAGCGCGGAATATTCGGCATATTCGGGCCGATCGGTCATGGAGTCTGTGGCACGCATCAGGCGCAGGACATCGAGGTTCATATCCTTGTCCGCGCCCGCCTGCTGCAACATGATATAGAGCAGGTTCCGCCATGTTGCAGGGGCCGGATAATCCTGAACGCGCATCGTCAGCGCTTCGAGCATGTCATTGGTGCGCTTGGCCTTTTGGAAAGCCTGCGCCGGGCGGACGAACAATTCTTCCGACGGACGCTTGCCTGCGGCACGATCAGCCTCGATCGCGGCCTTGGCGATCGCCCACCCCTGATCAACCTGTCCGGCGTTGATATAGCTGTCCATCAGCATGGCCGACAGGCTCGCCTCGGTGGAACCGGCGGCTTTGGCCGCTTCGAGGCGCTGAATCGCCTTGGCATAATTTTTGGCGCCATAGGCAAAATTGCCCGAGAAGAAATTATAGACGCCCACGCTCTCCGACGGGGTAAGCCCGGAATCGATCATGGTGTCGAGACCCTGCGCCTGCAGCGTCTGATCCTTGTTCAAAATGCCAAGCTGCAGCTGATAATTGGCGAGCAGATATTTGTCTTCCGGGGTCGTTGCCGTCGACTGGCCTTCGGTCAGCGCCGCCTGCAGCGCAGCCGCATCTTTCGCCGCCGTCGCGTCCATCATCTTTTTGACCGCTGGCGAGAACGTCTTGCTGGCGCTCATTCCACCTTTCTTGGTCTCTTCCTTCTTCGGCTTTTCCTTCGCAGCGGCAGGGGCTGCGGTCGTCATCAGCGCGCAGCCGAGCAGAGCGGCCATCGCCGTCGCGGGCGTCGAGCGGAAACGGTTGAACATCGAAATCTCTCCTTCGTATCGGCCGCCTCGCCTGGACGCAGTTATGGGCTCGGCCGCGGTTCCTAAACGCGGCTAAACGCGTCGCGTTGCCATGGCAAGACAGCCCGTATCGATTTTCCTGGCACCGGACGGCTGAACGGGAATTGAACCCGCGTCGGCGCGGTCAGGCGATGGCGGCGATCGCCGCGTTGATCCGGCGAAGCACGGCGGGATCGCCCGGCGCGCCCGCCATCGCCTCTTCGGCAAGTTCGATCAGCGATATGACGCCAAATGTGGCCCCGAGCCCTTTCAGGCGCAGCGCCGCAACGTTCCAGTTTGCGTCGCAGCGCGCCCGGCGCATCAAGTCGGCAAGATCGCGTGCGCTCGTTGCAAACACGGCCCGCAAATCCATCGCCATCGCCGGATCGTCCCCGATCGCGGCGGTCAAATACCGGTCAAGGGGCCCACTATCGAACGACATTCCACAGGATTGACATTGCGCGGTTAAGTTTCCGTTTCGCGCGATGCATTTGATGCTAGAATGGGAGGATGACCGGAGAAAAGAAAATCGTCGGATTGTGGCGGGAATCCGCGGCAAGCCAGGAAGCCGACATGCAGGCGCCAGCGGAAACCGCAGCGCCCGAATCCGTGTTGGCGCCCGACGCCCCCGCGCCCGCCGATCGCGACTGGCTCGATATGTCGGCCCTCGCCGAAACCCACGCCGGGGACGCGTCCGAAGAGACGGCGGTATTCTCGCAATGGCGCGATCGCACCGCTCCTGCGCTGCTGCTGATACTGGGTATCGGCTGGACCGGTTTCGCATTGGCGGCCTCGACCGAAAATTTCGCGCGGAGTCCCGCGTTTGCCGAATGGCCCGGGCTGCTCGCGGTCATCGCGATGCCGCTGACGTTGCTGATAATATTATGGATGGCCTTGTTGCGATCGAGCCGTTCGGAACAAGCGCGGTTCGCGCGTGTCGCCAAGGCGCTGCAGAATGAGAATATGGCGCTCAACCAGTCGATGCATTCGCTGGGGCTCCATCTGGTCGATGCCCAACGCCAACTTGGCGAACAGGCAAGGCTCGTCCAGAATCTGGGGCTCGATACCGTCGCACGGCTGAACGAAAGCAGCGACAAGCTTGCCGGCAACGCCTCGGTCATCGCCAATGCCCACGACCAGCTCGCGCGATCGGGCGATGTGGCGTTGCAGCGGATGGACGGTCTGCTCGCCGGATTGCCGCGAATCGACGATGTCGCACAGCGGCTGGCGGTCAATTTTCGCGAAGCCGGGCTGGTCGCGCACCAGCAGGGCGCGAACCTCGAAGCGCAGCTGGCGTCACTCGCCGAGGAAGCGGCAAAGACCGCCCAGACCGGCGAAGCATCAGCGGCCAGTCTGCACGAAGCCATGTACGCCCTTGAGGAACAGGCCAGACTGGCCGAAACCGGGCTGCTGACCGCTTCGGCGCAAGTCACCGGCGCGCATGGAGCAGCGCTTGCGCAAATGACGAAACTCGCCGCCTCGGCGCGTGACGATATGAACGCGACGGTCGCGACCTTGACCGGACAGATGGGCGCCACCTGGCAGCAATTCCGCGAAGGCATTGACGACGCCGCCACACTGATGGACGCCCGGCTGACAACGGCACGCGAGGCTGGTGATGCGATGGGTGCGCAGCTTGCGGCCCATGGCCAGGCAAGCGAGGCGCTGGCCGCCCGCATCACAGCGCACGTCGCCGAGGTCGAACAGCAGCTCGGACTGCTCGACGTCAATATTTCGGCCAGCACCGGCGTCATCGGTCGCGCGATCGAAGACACCAAGGCGCAGCTCACGGCTTTCACCGGCGAAGTTCAGAGCGGCAACGCATCCGCGCACCAGTTGATCACCCACGCCGAATCGCTGTTGCTCGCACTAGATGCCGTGACCCGTGAAATCGACGAAACCCTGCCCCACGCGCTCGATCGCATCACCGCGCACGGCACGACGACGCAGACGGCTCTGTCGCAGCTGCGTCCGATCCTCGACGCGTCCGAACTCGTCGCCCAATCGACGCTGTCGCACGTCAATGCGGTGCACGCGACGCTCCAGACCAACGAAGGGCAGATGGCCGATCAGGCGACCAGCCAGCAGGCACTGGCCGAACGGATCAACGCCGCGCTGGCCGAGGCCGATGGCGCGCTGGCCAAATTGCGCAGCGGCGCCGACGAATTCGCCGAGCAAGGTGGCGCGCGCATGATAGCGACGCTGACCGAAGTGCGTAGCACCGCCGAGGCCGCAGCCGACGAAGCGCGTCAGACGCTCGACCGCCTTGTCGCGGGTGCGCGCGAAATGATGGAGGCGACCGCGAGCCAAGCCGTCGACACCGCGTTCAAGACCGAGATCATGGCGCAACTGACCGCGATCGAGGAAGCCTCGCTGCGTGCGGTCGCCGCCGCGAATGGCGCCGCCGACCGGCTGATGCGCCAGCTGATCACGGTGATGGACACGAGCGCGAGCGTCGAGGCGCGCGTCGCGGAGGCCGAACAGGCAATCGCCGCGTCGGGCCGCGATTCGCTGGCAAAACAGGTCGGTTTGCTGACCGAAGCGCTGAAATCGACCGCGATCGACGTCACCAAAATTCTGTCGCACGAAGTCAGCGATGCCGCGTGGGACGCCTATCTGAAGGGTGACCGCGGCGTCTTTGCACGGCGTGCGGTCAAGCTGATCGAAAATGGCGAGGCGAAAGAAATCCTGCGCCTGTACCAGAGCGACGACGGCTTCCACGCCGCAGTCAATCAGTTCATCCATGATTTCGAAGCGATGCTGCGCGTGTTGATCGGCGCGCGCGACGGGTCGGCGATCAGCGTGACGCTGCTGTCGTCGGATATTGGCAAGCTGTATGTCGCGCTGGCGCAGGCGATCGACCGGCTGCGAAATTAAAGCGCCACGACTTTGCTTTGAATCGTCGTTGCGCGGAGAGGCAATCTCCAGCCATCGGCCTTGTACAAGGCTGATGGCGTACAAGGCTGATGGCTGGAGATTGCTTCGCTACGCTGGCAATGACGAAATGGGACTATCGGCAACAACGAAGTTGCATTTCTCGCTACAACGAGAGTGGCCTTACCCCCGCCCGCTGAACACTTCAGGATCGGCCCAGCCGTTCGTGAACGCGATATAATAGACCACAAAAAGGCCCGTCGCGACGATCGTGATCTGGAGCAGGACGCGTGCTGGACGGAAGGTTGCGGGCGCGCCCGCGTCCTGCCCGCTCACCATCGGCATATTATCGTCGCTTGCGCGGCGGCCATGAAAAGGCAGCACGAGAAACGCGCTGAGCGCCCAGAAGAGCAGATAGATGGCGAACGCCGAAGTCCAATTCATTGCGTCTGTCCTCAGATATCGACGAGCATGACGTCGACGATGGGCTTCTTGCCCGTCCAGTCAGTCGCGACGCGGCGCACCGCCAGCCGGACCGCTTCGCGCAGCCGGTCGCGCTCCTTCGCCGGACCGGTTGCGGTCTTCTGCACCGCTTCGCGCATTTCGTCGATGAACGCCTCGCGCTCATCCTCGACCGGGACGCCGCGATAGCTGACCGAGCTTTCGACAAAGCGCTTTTTCGAGAAGATCGCCGCGACCGTAATGTGGCCGTGAAGCGCAATCTTGCGCCGTTCGTTGATCGTCTCGCCTTCGGCGGGCAGGATCACATCGCCGTCAAGGATCAGGCGCCCCGCGTGAACGCGCTCGACGATCTTCACCGGTCCAGGCGACAGGCGGCAAAGATCGCCATTTTCCTGCACCAGCATGCCGGGCACGCCCTGTTCGAGCGCGAAACGCGCCTGTTCGTGCATGTGGCGGATCTCGCCGTGCACCGGCAGCACCAGCTTCGGACGCAGCCAGCCATAGAGCGCCGCCAATTCGGGCTGCCCCGGGTGGCCGCTGACATGGATATGCGCCTGCTTCTCGGTCACGGTCAGGACATCCTTGGCGGCAAGCTGGTTCATGATCCGTCCGATCGCGACCTCGTTGCCGGGGATCTGCTTCGACGAGAAGATGACGGTGTCTCCGGCCTGAAGCTTGATCTGGTGTCCGTCGGACGCCATGCGGCCGAGCGCCGCGCGGGCTTCGCCCTGCCCGCCTGTCGCGATGACCATCAACTTGTCGCGCGGGAGGCGCATCGCTTCGTCGAAATCGACCGTCGGCGGAAAATCCTTCAAATAGCCCGCCGCTCGCGCGACGCCGAGGATGCGGTCGAGCGAGCGTCCTGCAACGCACAACGTGCGCCCGGTTTCGACCGCAACCCGGCCCAACGTCGCGAGCCGCGCGGCGTTGGAGGCGAAGGTGGTGACGATGACGCGCCCGCGCGCTTCGCCGACCGCTTTGAGCAGGCCGTCGTGGAGGCCGCCTTCGCTGCCGGACGCTTCGGCGTTGAAGGCGTTGGTCGAATCGCAGACGAGAACGTCGACGCCCTCGTCGCCGATCGCGGTCAGCGCTGCGGCGCTCGACGGGGTGCCGAGCACCGGATCGGCGTCGAGCTTCCAGTCGCCGGTGTGGAACACGCGGCCATAGGGGGTGTCGATCACCGCCGCGCTCATCTCGAGGATCGAGTGGGCGAGCGGCATCAGGCGGATGCCGAAGGGGCCAAGCTGGAACTCGGCGTCGATATCGACGGTGTGGATCTTGACCTCTTTCTCCAGCCCCTCTTCGGCGAGCTTGTGCGCGATCAGCCCCGCGGTGAAGCGGTTGGCGTAAAGCGGCACGCCGAGGTCGGCGGCGAGATAGGGCAAGGCCCCAATATGATCCTCATGCCCGTGGGTCAGGATGATCCCGAGCAGGTCCTTTTTGCGATCCTCGATAAATTCGAGGTCGGGCATGATGATGTCGATGCCGGGATAATCATGGGTGCCAAAGGTCACGCCCAGATCGAGCATGATCCATTTGCCATCGCAGCCATAAAGATTGGCGTTCATCCCAATCTCGCCCGATCCGCCGAGCGCGAGGAAGAGAAGTTCTTTGCCGGGAACGGTCATGCCGCGCTCCCCCGCTGTGCATAAAGATGCATCAAGCCGTTCAGCGTCAGATCGGGTTCGATCCGGTCAAACAAATGCGCCTGTTCCTGGAACAAGGTCGCCAGACCGCCGGTGGCAATCACCGTCAGCGGCTTGCCGATCTCGGCCTTCATACGGCCAATCAGCCCTTCCATCATCGATACATAACCCCAATAGACGCCAATCAGCATCTGACTCTCGGTAGTGCGACCGATAACGCTATTCGTGGTGGGCGCTTCAATCGCGATGCGCGGCAGCTTGGCTGCGGCAGCGACGAGCGCCTCTAGTGATAAATTGACCCCGGGAGCGATGATGCCGCCCATATAGGCGCCGTCGGGGTCGATATGGTCGAGCGTCGTCGCAGTGCCGAAACTGATAACGAGCTTGTCGGTGCCGGGTGCGGCGGCCTGCGCCGAGATCGCGTTGACCGCGCGGTCGGCGCCGACCGACTGCGGCTCGTCGACCTTGAGCGCAATGCCCCAGGTTACCGGCGCGCGTCCCGCAACGAGCGCGTCGACGCCGAAATATTTGACCGACAACAGCTGCAGATTGTGCAGCGCGCGCGGCACGACGGTCGAAATGATCACCGCATCGACATCGCTGCGCTCATAGCCCTCGATCCGCAGCAACTGGTCGAGCCATACCGCATATTCGTCGGCGGTGCGGCGGTCGTCGGTCGCGATGCGCCAACGCGCAAGCATCTCGGCGCCCTGAAACAGCGCGAATTTGGCGTTGGTGTTGCCGACATCTATCGCGAGAAGCATGGTCAATTCCTTCCCGACACGGGTCGTTGCAATTCGACATCGCCCGCGTGGATCAGCATGACCTCTCCGCCCGCGCGGCGCAAGCGCAGCGCCCCATCGGGCGCGAGGCCGTCGAATGTCCCGTCGATCCCCTGTTCTGACACCCGCAGCGGCGTTCCGACGGGATGGGCATGGGTCGTCCATGCCGCGACGATGTTATCGATCCCTCCCTGCCGCCACGTCCACAGCGCGTCGGTCAATGCAACCGCAAGCACTTCGGCAAAACGGTCGCGGTCGATCGTCACACCCTTGTCGGCAAAGCAGACCGTTGGACGATCGGGCAAATCGGGCGACGATACCAGATTGACCCCCATGCCGATGACGATGCTGTCACCGACGCGCTCGAGCAGGATGCCGGTGCATTTGACGCCCTCGATCAACAGGTCGTTCGGCCATTTGAGCTTTGCATCGACGCCGGGGGCCAGCGTGCCCACCGCTTTCGCCAGCGCGACGCCGGCAACGAGAGACAGACCCGCCGGCGACGGATCGCCCGCGGTCAGATGAACCACGGTCGATCCCATGAAATTGCCAAGCCCGTCGCCCCATGCGCGGCCCAGACGGCCGCGACCGGCGGTCTGGCGGTCGGCGACCAGCCAATGCCCTTCCCTGACATGCTCACCGCCTGCCAGCCGCGCCAGCAGGTCGGCGTTGGTCGAACCTGTCTGCGCGATCCGCTCTATCGGCGGGATCAGAAGAGCACCGCTGCGGCGCTGGCCGAAATCACCGCCAGCACAGGGATGAAGAGATAGCCGATGACCGACAGCCACAACGCGCTTGCCGTGATCACCGCATCCTCGGCGATCACGCCGCCGCCCGCCGGGATTTCGGTGTCCGACTTGTCATCGAAATACATCGTCTTGATGATCGAGATATAATAAAATGCGCCGATCACCGAAGCGACGATACCCGCAACCGCCAGCGGCACGAGGTTCGCGTTCACCGCAGCCTCGAACACCAGATATTTCGGCCAGAAACCGAAAAGCGGGGGAATACCGGCCAGGCTGAACAGGAACACCGTCATCGCGGCCGCAATCCCCGGGCGGCGCTGTGACAGCCCCGCCAGTGCCGGAATGCTCTCGATCTGATTGCCCTCTGCGTCGCGCAATTGCAGCACGACAAGGAAAGCGCCGAGCGTCGTCACGACATAGACGAGCAAATAGGTCAGCACGGCCTCGACCCCCTGCTGCGTTCCGGCAGCGAGGCCGACGAGCATGAAGCCAACATTGTTGATCGACGAATAGGCGAGCAGCCGCTTGATATTCTTCTGCCCGATCGCGCCGACCGCACCGAGGATGATCGATGCGAGCGCGAGGAAGATGATGATCTGCTGCCAGGCGCCAACCGCGGGGCCCATTGCCTCGATCACGACGCGCGTCATCATCGCCATCGCCGCCACTTTCGGCGCGCTGGCGAAGAAGGTCGTCACCGGGGTCGGCGCGCCTTCATAGACGTCGGGCGTCCACATGTGGAACGGCACGGCGCTGATCTTGAAACCAAGACCCGCGAGCACGAACACGATGCCAAAGATCAGCCCGATGTTGAGCTCGCCGCCCATCGCCTTGGCGATGCCGGTGAAATCGGTGGTGCCCGAGAAACCATAGAGCAGCGAAATGCCATAGAGCAGCATGCCCGACGCCAGCGCGCCGAGGATGAAATATTTCAGGCCCGCTTCGCTCGACCGGTCGTCGTTGCGCATGAAGCTGGCAAGGACATAGGCGGCCAGGCTGTTGAGCTCGAGCCCGACATAGAGCGTCATCAGGTCGCGCGACGACGCCATGATGCCCATGCCCAGCGTCGCGAACAGGATCAGCGCCGGATATTCGGCGCGCATCCCGCTGGTGAAGAAGCGCGGTGCGATCAGGATCGACACGAAGCTCGCGGCATAGATCAGCAGCTTGGCGAAACCGCCGAAATTGTCGACCGACAGCGTGCCCGAGAAGACCGATGTCTGAACCCCGAACAGCGCGACGACGGCGGCGGTCGCAGCGGCGAGCGTCAGCAAGGCGCTGAGCTGATAAATGCCGACCTGACGGTCACCCAGGAAGGTGCCGAGCATCAGCGTGATAAGCCCGCCGATCGTCAGGATCAGTTCGGGCCAGATGAGCATGAGATCGGCGGTCATTGAACGCCTCCCGCATGATGTGCTTCGCCGTGATGGGCCTCCGCAGCCTTGGGCTTGCCCGCGGCAAGATGCGCGTCGCCGGCGGGTTTGGCCGGCGCAAGCCGTGCCACGACCGTTGTCACGTCACCGCGCATCGGCGCGAGGAAGCTTTCGGGATAGACACCCATCCACAGCGCCACGGCGGCCAGCGGCGCCAGGACGGCCCATTCGCGGGGGTTGAGATCGGGCATCGCCTTCACATCGTCCTTGGTCAGTTCGCCGAACACAACGCGGCGGTAGAGATAGAGCATATATGCGGCCCCCAGGATGATCCCGGTGGTGCAGACGAAGGCAACCCAGCTCGAGGCTTCGTAAATGCCCGCGAGGCTCAGGAATTCGCCGACGAAACCGCTGGTGCCCGGCAGGCCGATCGACGCCATGGTGAACAGCATGAAGAAGAGCGCATAGGCGGGCATGTTCACCGCGAGGCCGCCGTAACGATCGATCTCGCGCGTGTGAAGCCGGTCATAGATGACCCCGACGCAGAAGAAGAGCGCGGCCGACACGACACCATGGCTGAGCATGATGATCAGCGCGCCCTCGATGCCTTGCTGGTTGAAGGCGAACAGGCCCGCGGTGACGATCGCCATATGGGCGACCGACGAATAGGCGATCAGCTTCTTCATGTCGCTCTGCACCAGCGCGACGAGGCTGGTATAGACCACCGCGATCATCGACAGGCCAAAGACGACCCACATCAGCTGCCCCGACGCATCGGGGAACATCGGCATCATGAAGCGGATGAAACCATAAGCGCCAAGCTTGAGCAGCACGCCCGCGAGGATCATCGAGCCTGCGGTCGGCGCCTGGACGTGCGCGTCCGGAAGCCAGGTATGGACGGGCCACATCGGCATCTTGACCGCAAGGCTGGCGAAGAAGGCAAGCCACAACCACGTCTGCATCTGAACCGGGAAGTCGTAGTTCAGCAGGACCGGGATCGAGGTCGTTCCGGCCTCTGCGATCATCGCGATCATCGCGATCAGCATCAGCACCGAGCCAAGCAGCGTGTAGAGGAAGAATTTATACGCCGCATATTTGCGGTTCGCCCCGCCCCAGATGCCGATGATGAAATACATCGGGATCAGACCGGCTTCGAAGAAGATGTAAAAGAGCAGCAGATCCTGCGCCATGAAGACGCCGATCATCACGACTTCCATGACGAGGAACATCGACATGTAGAGGCCGACGCGGCTCTTGATCGATTCCCAGCTCGCCAAAATGCACAGCGGCATCAGGAAGACGCTGAGCATGATCAGCATGAGGGCCATGCCATCGATGCCGAGCGCATAGTTGAAGCGGCCGAAAATGCCCTCGTGCAGTTCCTGGAACTGCCACTGCGCGCCGCCGATGTCGAAATTGGCCCACAGGATGCAGCCGAGGACGAAGGTCGCCAGCGTTGCGCCCAGCGCAACCCAGCGTGCCATTTTGTCGCCGACGAACAGACAGGCGATGGCGGCAATCGCGGGGACCGCCAGCATCAGCGAAAGAATGGGAAAGCCGCTCACAGGAAATTCACCATGGCCCAGCTGGCGAGGCCGACAAGACCCAGCAGCATCACGAACGCATATCCATAAACATAACCCGATTGCAGTCGTACCGCGAGCCGCGTTCCCCCCTGAACGAGCGCCGCGACACCATCAGGGCCGAAGCGGTCGATCGTCTGTTCATCACCACGCTTCCAGAAGAAGCGGCCGATCGCGAACGCCGGCTTGATGAAGAGGATGTTGTACAGCTCGTCGAAATACCATTTGTTGTAGAGGAACTGGTGCAGCAGCTTGAACTGCGCCACGAACCGTGCCGGCAGCGTGGTGTTGCGAATATAGCTGTTCCAGGCAAGGAACAGGCCGATCGCCATCACCGTGAACGGCGTCCACTTGACCCACAGCGGCACTTCATGCGCGGCGTGCATCAGATGTTCGTCGAACGCCAGCATACTGCCCTTCCAGAAGGCCATACCCTCTTCGGGATAGATGAACTGGTGGTGGAAGGCGATGCCCGCGAACACCGCGCCGATCGACAGCAAGACCAGCGGGATCAGCATCGTGATCGGGCTTTCGTGCGGGTGATAGCCCGCCGTGCCGTCGCTGTGCGCATCGTGATGATGGCTATGGTCGTCGTGCGCAGCATGGGCATTATCGTAATGGCCGTGACCATGATCATCGTGAACCGCGTGCTGAATATGCTCGCTCTGTTCCCAGCGCGCCTTGCCATAGAAGGTCAGGAAGACGAGGCGCCACGAATAGAAGCTGGTGAGGAAAGCCACGAAAATGCCGACCCAGAAAGCCACCACGCCGCCGCCGCCGCTCGCAAAAGCGGCCTCGAGGATGCCGTCCTTCGAATAGAAGCCGGCAAAGCCTGCAACCCCGGCGATACCGACGCCGGTGATCGCCAGCGTACCGAGCATCATCGCCCAGAAGGTGATCGGGATCTGCTTCCGCAGATTGCCGTAATAACGCATGTCCTGTTCATGGTGCATCGCATGGATGACCGAACCGGCACCAAGGAACAGCAGCGCCTTGAAGAAGGCGTGCGTGAACAGGTGGAACATCGCCGCGCCATAAGCGCCCGCGCCGGCGGCAAAGAACATGTAACCGAGCTGCGAACAGGTCGAATAGGCGATGACCCGCTTGATGTCCCACTGCGTCGTCGCAACGGTCGCGGCGAAGAAGCAGGTTGCGGCGCCGACGAACATCACGACGCCCTGTGCGACGTCCGAGGTTTCGAACATCGGCGACAGGCGGCAGACCATGAACACGCCCGCGGTAACCATCGTCGCGGCATGGATCAGCGCCGACACCGGGGTCGGGCCTTCCATCGCGTCGGGAAGCCAGGTGTGCAGGCCAAGCTGCGCCGACTTGCCCATCGCGCCGATGAACAGCAGCAGGCAGAGGATCGTCATCGTATCGAGACGCATGCCGAGGAAGGTGATCGTCGAACCCGCCATGCCCGGTGCGGCCGCCAGAATCTCGGGGATCGAGACGGTGCCGAAAACAAGGAAGGTGCCGAAGATGCCGAGCATGAAGCCCAGATCGCCGACGCGATTGACGACGAACGCCTTGATCGCGGCGGCATTGGCGCTGGGCTTTTTATACCAGAAGCCGATGAGCAGATAGGATGCGAGACCAACGCCTTCCCAGCCGAAGAACATCTGAACCAGATTGTTCGCGGTCACGAGCATCAGCATCGCGAAGGTGAAGAGCGAGAGGTAAGCGAAGAAGCGCGGCTGGTCCGGGTCTTCCTCCATATAGCCCCAGCTATACAGGTGGACGAGCGCCGAGACGGTCGTGATGACGACAAGCATCACCGCGGTCAGCGTGTCGACGCGCAATTCCCAGTTGAACTGAAGCGCGCCCGACGACACCCAGTGCAGCACGGTCACGACTTCGGCCTGACCCGTACCCGTCACGAACGACAGGAAGATCGGCCAGCTCAGGGCGCAGCTGGTGAACAGCGCGCCCGTCGTGACGAGTTTCGACGCAAAGGGACCAATGGCACGTTGGCCAAGCCCTGCGACAAGTGCCGCGAGCAGCGGCAGGAAAACGATCGCCTGAATCACCGGCTTATCCCTTCATCCGGTTGGCATCGTCGACGGCAATCGTGCCGCGGCCGCGGAAGTAAATGACGATGATGGCGAGCCCGATCGCCGCTTCACCAGCGGCAACCGTCAGCACGAACATCGAGAAAACCTGCCCGACAAGGTCGCCGAGCGCGGCGCTGAATGCGACGAGATTGATGTTCACCGCCAGCAGGATGAGTTCGATCGCCATCAGGATGACGATGATATTCTTGCGGTTGATGAAGATGCCCAGCACGCCCAGCGTGAACAGCACCGCCGAAACGGCGAGATAATGGCCGACGGAGATCATGCGCCCGCTCCCGCGCTGCTGCCTTGAATTCCGTTCGTGTCGAGCGAAGTCGAGACACCGTGAAGGCATGCCCAAACGTGGGGCATCTCGACTGCGCTCGATGCGAACGGGTTGGTGGTGTCCAACGAAATCACAATTCCATCCCCTGCCCGACGCCCGGATCGACCAGCCGTGTCGCATCCTGCGGACGGCGGCGATTCTGCGCCGAGATATTCTGGGTGCGCGCGCCGCCGCGTTGGCGATGCGTCAACACGATCGCGCCGATCATCGCAACGAGGAGGACGATACCCGCCGCCTCGAACAGGAAGATATAGCGCGTATAAAGAAGTTCACCGACCTGCTCGATATTGCTCTTGTCGGTCACCACCGGTGCGGCGCGCGACGCAAGGTCGATCCCGCCGGCGCTCCATGCGCCCAGCGCAAAGATCAGCTCGGCGACCAGGATGATCGCGACGAGCGCGCCCAGCGGCAGATAGCGGACGAAACCGGCGCGCAGCTCGGCGAAATCGATGTTGAGCATCATCACGACGAACAGGAACAACACCGCGACCGCGCCGACATAGACGATGATCAGAAGCATCGCGATGAATTCGGCCCCCGCGAGGAGCATCAGCCCCGCCGCGTTGAAGAAGGCGAGGATCAACCACATCACGCTGTGGACCGGGTTGCGCGCGAAGATAACCATCGCGGCCGACGCGATCACAAGCGTCGCGAAGAGGTAAAAGGCAGCTAGCTGAATCATATGCGCCGCCCCCTAGCGGTAGGGCGCGTCAGCGGCAAGATTTGCCGCGATCGCGCGTTCCCATTTGTCGCCATTGGCGAGCAGTTTGGCCTTGTCATAAAGCAGTTCTTCGCGCGTTTCGGTCGCGAATTCGAAATTCGGCCCCTCGACCACCGCATCGACCGGGCATGCTTCCTGGCAAAAGCCGCAATAGATGCACTTGGTCATGTCGATGTCGTAGCGCGTCGTGCGGCGCGAGCCGTCATCGCGCGGCTCGGCCTCGATCGTGATCGCCTGAGCCGGGCACACGGCTTCGCACAGCTTGCACGCGATGCAGCGTTCCTCGCCGTTCGGATAGCGACGCAGCGCATGCTCACCGCGGAAACGCGGCGACAGCGGGTTCTTCTCGAACGGATAGTTGATCGTCGCCTTGGGCTTGAAGAAATATTTCAGCGTGAGGGCGTGCGCCTTCACAAACTCCCACAGCGTGAAGCTCTTGATGTAATAGGACAGGCTCATATCAATTTTTCCGCTCGCTGCCGGGATTCTTGCAAACCAATTTGGTGACTTCCTTGGTTTGCTCTTCGTCGTCTTTGTCCATGGACGCCGCAGTAATACTGACCGTTGCAGGAACGGTAGAGATCGGGACGGTCATGTTGACCGAAAGGCCGTAAATCTCGCCGTCCCTCGAACCGAGAATTGCGGGCGAAGTGGCCATAATACCGTCGATCCAGACCGGATATTTGCCATTTATGCCGGCAAAGTCCTTATCCGATTCGATCGTCAGAGAACCCGGACGGCTATGCTCGAGAGTGATGAGATACCGCCAGTTGGTTCCAGGAGATGTATACCATGGCCTCTCACCGCGCGATGTTTCCTGCCATTGCTCACGCACAAAGCAGTCGTATGTGACGGCCAACGGAACTGGAGGGTTCGCTGGCACGGCCGCTAAGGAAAGCGCCGCCATCATCACGCCCCATACCTCGTCAGCATCAGATAGCCGGAGATCAGGAAGATCCAGAAAAGCGAAATCGGCAGGAAGATTTTCCAACCCAGCCGCATTAGCTGGTCATAGCGATAGCGCGGGACGGTCGCCTTGACCCAGCTGAAGATGAAGAAGAAGATCAAGATCTTGATGAAGAGCCAGATGACGCCCGGAACCGCATAAAGGATCGGGATATCGAGCGGCGGCAGCCAGCCGCCCCAGAAGAGCACCGCGTTGAGCGTGCACATCAGAAGGACGTTGGCATATTCGCCGAGCCAGAAGAGCGCGAAGGCCATCGACGAATATTCGGTCTGATAACCCGCGACGAGTTCGCTTTCGGCTTCGGTCAGATCGAACGGCGCGCGCGCGGTTTCGGCGAGCGACGAGATCAGGAACATCACCGCGAGCGGGAAGAGCAGCAGGTTGAAGCCGAAGGCGTTGACGACGCCCAGCCCATGGCCCTGCTGCGCCTTGACGATCTCGTTCATGTTGAAGCTGTCGGCGAAAAGCACGACGCCAACCAGAATGAACCCGATCGACACTTCATAGCTAATCATCTGCGCCGACGCGCGCATCGCCGAGAAGAAGGGATATTTCGAGTTCGACGCCCAGCCCGACAGGATCACGCCATAGACGCCGAGCGACGAAATCGCGAGGATGTAGAGCAGGCCGACGTTGATATCGGCCAGCACCGCGCCCGAATTGAACGGGATCACCGCCCATGCGAGCAATGCCACGGTGAAGGTGATGATCGGCGCGATCAGGAACAGGCCCCTGTTGGCGCCGCTCGGGATGATCGTTTCCTGAAGGAAGACTTTCAGGCCGTCGGCGAAGCTCTGGAGCAAGCCGAAGGGGCCGACGACGTTCGGACCACGGCGCAGCGCGATCGCCGCCCATATCTTGCGGTCGGCGTAAATGATCATCGCCACGCTGAGCATCAGCGGTAGCGCGATCAGCAGGATGCCCGCAACGGTCGCAACACCCCATGCCCATTCATAGGACATGCCAAGGCTCTGGAAAAATTCGGTCATTTCCCTGCCCCGTCCTGGTTCCGCCAGCCATTATGCGGGCCGGGCTTTTCCGACTTGCGCGGATTGAAGCCGCGCCAGACGGCATAGCCCATGCCCGAAAGCAGGACGGTGGCGATAGCATGTACCGGGGTCATTCTGCGGCCTCCGCATAGTCGGCGCCATGGAGGATTTCCTCCGAGCAGCGGTTCATCGTCGGCGACGCGCGGCAGATGGCGTTGGTGAGGTAGAAATCCTTGATCGGCGACGGAATTTCGCGCGCATCGGGCTTGGCGGGAAGCTTCGGCGGCGCCCAGCCATAATCGGCGAGCCCTTCGACGCCCAACGCCGGCACCACGGCAACCATCGCCGCGCGGCACGCGTCGAAGCTGTCGAAGCCGACCGACACGCCCAGCGTATCGGCGAGCGCGCGGAAAATGCTCCAATCCTCGCGCGCGTCGCCCGGTGCGAACACCGCCTTGTCGCTGCGCTGGACGCGGCCTTCGGTGTTGACCGTCGTGAAGTCCTTTTCGGTCCATGCCGCGGCGGGCAGGATGACGTCGGCGGCATGCGCGCCCTTGTCGCCATGATGGCCGACATAGACTTTCAGCGTGTCGGCGAAGTTCGTGAAATCGACTTCGTCGGCGCCGAGGAAGAAGGCGAGCTTCGGCTTGGCCGCAACCACATCCCTGATCCCGCCAGGGAGCCCGTAACCGAGCATCAACGAACCCATGCGTGCGGCCGAGAAATGGACGACGTTGAAGCCGTTCCAGCCGTCCTTGATCGCGCCGACCGACTTGGCGAGGTCGAGCGCCGCGCCATGGACGCCGGGCACCGACAGCGCGCCGCCGCCGAAGATCAGCATCGGCCGCTCGGCGCCCTTGAGCGCGTCGAGCGCGGCCTTGGGCAGCTTGGCAACCAGCGAGGCGTCGTTGCCCAGCCATTCGACCTTGTAGGTCAGGTCGGTTTCGGCGCCGATGCCGAACACTTTCGCGCCCTTCTTCCAAGCCGCCTTGCGGACGCGCGTGTTGATGAGCGGCGCTTCCCAGCGCAGGTTCGTACCGACGAGCAGGATCACGTCGGCATTTTCGGCCTCGGCGATCGTCGTGTTGAAATTGACCGCCGACAGGCTGGTGACATCATAGTCGAGCCCGGTCTGGCGCCCTTCGAGCAGGTTGCCGCCGAGCGCATTGACCAGCGCCTTGGCGGCGAACATCGTTTCGCAATCGGCCATGTCGCCCGCGATCGCGGCGACCGACGCACCGGCATTGGCAGCCTTGATCGCTTCGAATGCTTCGGCCCAAGTTGCGGGCTGGAGCGCGCCGTCCTTGCGGACATAGGGCTGGTCGAGGCGGCGGCGGATCAGGCCGTCGACATGGTGGCGCGTCTTGTCGCTCGCCCATTCCTCGTTCACGTCATCATTGACCCGCGGCAACACGCGCAGAACCTGGCGGCCGCGCGCATCGATGCGGACGTTGGTGCCGACGGCATCCATCATGTCGATGCCGAGCGTCTTGGTAAGCTCCCATGGGCGTGCTTCGAACGCATAGGGCTTCGACGTCAGCGCACCGACGGGGCACAGGTCGATGACATTACCCGACAACTCGCTCGCGACCGCGCGCTCGAGGTAGGACGTGATCTGCATATTCTCGCCGCGACCGATCGCGCCGATATCTTCCACGCCCGCAACTTCCTCCGCAAAGCGGACGCAGCGCGTGCACTGGATGCAGCGGGTCATCACCGTCTTGACGATGGGGCCCATATATTTTTCGGTGACGGCGCGCTTATTCTCGTCATAACGCGTCGCGCCGCGGCCATAGGCGACCGACTGGTCCTGCAAATCGCATTCGCCGCCCTGATCGCAGATCGGGCAGTCGAGCGGGTGGTTGATGAGCAGAAACTCCATCACCCCTTCGCGGGCCTTCTTCACCATCGGGCTGTCGGTCTTGATCACCTGCCCCTCGGCGGTCGGCAGCGCGCACGAAGCCTGCGGCTTCGGCGGTCCCGGCGACACTTCGACGAGGCACATGCGGCAATTGCCGGCGATGCTCAGGCGTTCATGATAGCAGAAACGCGGAATTTCCTTCCCCGCCAGCTCGCACGCCTGCAGGACGGTCGCGCCCTGCGGAACGTCCAGTTCTACGCCATCTACGGTAACTTTAGGCATTAATCTGCTCCGTCCGCGGCTGGGTCGCCGCTTGTGACGCCAACGTCATCGAAAAAACGACCGGACTTCGTATCGTCAATCTTGCGCCAGTTGTTCTTCGCTGAGGGCCTCGGTGTTCGCTTGCCCCACAGGGCGCGCACGCCGATCACCAGCAAGATCACAACGGCGATCATCAGCAAGCCTTTGATGTCAGCTTCGCTCACTCCGCGGCCTCCAGCGCGCCGCCATTCTCGCGAATGCGGCGTTCGATCTCGGGACGGAAATGCTTGATCAGGCCTTGGATCGGCCAAGCCGCCGCGTCGCCGAGCGCGCAGATGGTGTGGCCTTCGACCTGCTTGGTGACGTCGAACAGGGTGTCGATTTCGCTGATGTCGGCGTCGCCGGTGCGCAGCCGTTCCATCACGCGCCACATCCAGCCGGTGCCTTCGCGGCACGGGGTGCACTGGCCGCAGCTTTCATGCTTGTAGAAATAGCTGATCCGGCTGATCGCCTGAACGACGTCGGTCGACTTGTCCATGACGATCGCGGCGGCGGTGCCGAGCCCCGATCCAACGGCCTTCAGCCCGTCGAAATCCATCGGGCAGTCCATGATTTCGGCCGCGGGAACCAGCGGAACCGACGAACCGCCGGGGATCACGGCAAGCAGATTGTCCCAGCCGCCACGAATGCCGCCACAATGCTTGTCGATCAGCTCGCGGAAGGGGATGCTCATCTCTTCCTCGACGACGCACGGCGTGTTGACGTGGCCGCTGATCTGGAAAAGCTTGGTGCCTTTGTTATTCTCACGCCCGAAACCGGAGAACCAGGTCGCGCCGCGCCGCAGGATCGTCGGAACGACCGCGATGCTTTCGACATTGTTCACCGTCGTCGGGCAGCCATAAAGGCCCGCACCCGCCGGGAATGGCGGCTTCAGGCGCGGCTGGCCCTTTTTCCCCTCGAGGCTTTCGATCATCGCGGTTTCTTCGCCGCAAATATACGCGCCAGCCCCGCGGTGGACGAAGACATCGAAGTCATAGCCCGACTTGGCGGCATTCTTGCCGAGCAGGCCCGCGTCATACGCTTCCTGCACCGCGGCAAAGAGTGTCTCGGCCTCGCGGATAAACTCGCCGCGGATATAGATATAAGCGGCGCGCGCGCGCATCGCGAAGCCCGCGATCAGCGCGCCTTCGATCAGCTTGTGCGGATCGTGGCGGATGATTTCGCGGTCCTTGCACGAACCGGGTTCGGATTCATCGGCGTTGATGACGAGAAAGCTCGGGCGATCGGCGCGCGGCTCCTTCGGCATGAACGACCATTTCAGGCCCGTCGGGAAGCCCGCACCGCCGCGACCGCGCAGACCCGACGCCTTGATCTCTTCGATGATCGCGTCCTGGCCGCGCTGGATCAGCGCCTTGGTATTGTCCCAGTCACCACGCGCCTGCGCGGATTTCAGGTTCCACGGCTGATAGCCATAGAGGTTGGTGAAGATGCGGTCTTTATCCTGGAGGCTCATTTGGCCTCTCCTGCATCGTCACCCCGGACTTGATCCGGGGTCCATGACTTGGGTGCTGCGATGGATGCCGGATCAAGTCCGGCATGACGAAGGAATACGAAGTGGGTCATGGTCACCACTCCTTCCGATAGTCGTGGTTGGCCGACACCATATCCTTCAGCGACGTCGGGCCGCCTTCGGGATCGCTCGTCAGGCGCTTCGGATTCTGCGTGCCGGTCTTGGGCTGTTCGCCCGCCGCCAGCGCTTCGAGGATGCGGGTCATGCTGTCATAATCGAGATCTTCGAAATTATCGTCGTTGATCTGGACCATCGGCGCGTTGGTGCAGGTGCCCATGCACTCGACCTCGGTCAGCGTGAACAAGCCGTCGGGCGTCGTCTTGCCCTTGGTCATACCGCGGTTCTTGCACGCCGCCATGACATCGTCCGACCCGCGCAGCAGGCACGGCGTTGTGCCGCACACCTGCACATGATAACGGCCAACGGGCACGAGATTGTACATGGTGTAAAAGGTCACGACCTCATAGGCGCGCATATACGGCATATCGAGTTGCGCCGCGACATATTCGATCACCGGCACGGGCAACCAGCCCTGCGTCTGCGTTTCTGCACCGACCTGACGCTGCGCGAGATCGAGCAACGGCATCACCGCCGAACGCTGACGCCCTGCGGGATAGCGCGCGATAATCGACTTCGCCTTTTCGGCATTTTCCGCCGTCCAGGCAAAGGCGCCCCAGCGCGCGCGGACTTCGGTTTCGTCGGGGATTTGGGGTGCGTCAGCCATGCGCAACAACTTTCGAGCGTTTTTCGAGTGTGATCTTGGCCAAAAGAGCAATCGGCCAAATGAGATTCATCAGTATGATCTCGTCATTTACCTCAAACCCGCGCGCCCACTTCAGGAGAATGAGAACGAGCGCGGCTCCGATGGCCATTTTATGGATGGTGTCGAGAAAGGCGATCACCGGTCACACTCCCCGAACACGACGTCGATCGCGCCGATGATCGCGGTGGTGTCGGCGAGCATATGGCCCTTCGACATCATTTCCATCGCTTGCAGATGCGAGAACGCCGTCGGGCGGATCTTGCAGCGATACGGCTTGTTGCTGCCGTCGCTGACCAGATAGACGCCGAATTCGCCCTTCGGGCTTTCCGTCGCCACATAGACTTCGCCCGCGGGGACGTGGAAACCCTCGGTATAGAGTTTGAAGTGATGGATCAGCGATTCCATCGACTGCTTCATCTCGCCGCGCTTCGGCGGGACGACCTTGCGGTCGAGGCTGGCGACGGGGCCGGTGGGCATGTCACGCAGGCACTGCTTGATGATCTTCGCCGACTGATAGACTTCCTCGACGCGGACCATGAAGCGATCATAGCAATCGCCGCGGGTGCCGACGGGAATGTCGAATTCCATCTTGGCATAGGCGTCATAGGGCTGCGACTTGCGCAAATCCCATGCGATGCCGCTGCCGCGGATCAGCGGGCCCGAGAAGCCCCATGCCAGCGCATCTTCCTTGCTCACCGTCGCGATATCGACGTTGCGCTGTTTAAAGATGCGGTTGTCTATGACCAGGCTCATCGCGTCGCCGAACAGCTTCGGCAGGCGCTTTTCGACCCATTCGCCGATGTCGTAGAGCAGCCGCTCGGGGACATCCTGATGGACGCCGCCGGGACGGAAGTACGCCGAGTGCATCCGCGCGCCCGAAGCGCGTTCGAAGAAGTTGAGGCAATCCTCGCGCAGTTCGAACACCCACAGGTTCGGGGTCATCGCGCCGACGTCCATGACGTGCGACCCGATATTGAGCATGTGATTGCAGATGCGCGTCAACTCGGCGAACAGCACGCGCAGATATTGGCCGCGCGCCGGAACTTCGAGGTCGAGCAGCTTCTCGATCGCGAGGACATAGCTATGCTCCATCGCGAGCGGCGAGCAATAGTCGAGCCGGTCGAAATAGGGCAAAGCCTGCAAATAGGTCTTATACTCAATCAGCTTTTCGGTGCCGCGGTGGAGCAGCCCGACGTGCGGATCGACGCGCTCGATGATCTCGCCATCGAGTTCCAGCACCAGACGCAGCACGCCGTGCGCCGCCGGATGCTGCGGGCCGAAGTTGATCGTGTAATTGGTGACGGCCTGATCGCCCGCGGTCTCGGCCGTATCGACCGGATAGCCTTCGAACATGTCGCCGCCATAATGTTTGACGTGAGGAGTGTCGGTCATGCGTCACCTCCTTGGTCCGCTTTGGGTTTGCGCGGCTTGGCCGGCGCTTTGGTCTTGGCGGGCGTCGCTGCCGGTTTCGTCGCCGACTTGGCGCTCGCGCCGTCGCGGCTCGTCTTGGACGCGGCCTTGTTGACCTTCGCGCCCGCGCCGGTCTGCGCAGCTGTGTCGGTGGTCTTGGGCGTCGGCGGCGGCGGAGCCTTCGCCTTGTCGTCGGAGGCCTTCACCTGCGCCGCAGTCATCGGGGTCGGAGCCCCCTTCCCCGGCGCTTCGCCGGTTCCGCCGGCCTTTTCGTCGCCGGGCAGCACATAATCGGCGCCTTCCCACGGCGACATGAAGTCGAAGTTGCGGAAATCCTGTGCCAGTCGCACGGGTTCATAGACGACGCGCTTGTCTTCTTCGCTGTAACGCAGCTCGGTATAGCCGGTCAGCGGGAAGTCCTTGCGCTGCGGATGCCCCTGAAAACCATAGTCGGTCAGGATGCGGCGCAGATCGGGATTGCCCGCGAACAGGACGCCATACATGTCGAACACTTCGCGCTCGAGCCAGCCCGCGACCGGCCACACCGGCACGATGCTCGGCACCGGGGTCGCTTCGTCGGTGCACACGCGGACGCGCAGGCGATGGTTCTTCGTAACGCTGAGCAGGTGATAGACGACCTCGAAGCGGTCGGCACGGTCGGGATAATCCACGCCCGCGATTTCCATCAGCTGCTGATATTCGAGCTTGTCGCGCAGCACGATCATCACCCCGGCGATCGCTTCGCGGTCGACAGTGATGCTGTCTTCATCGGCGGCAAAGACATGGACGAGCAGGTCGGCGCCAAGCGCAGCCTTGAGCGCGTCGCCAAGCCCCGAACGGGGTGCGACGAGGGGAGCTTGATGAGCCATCAGCGTTCGATCGTCCCGGTGCGGCGAATCTTCCGCTGCAACTGCATCACGCCATAAAGCAAAGCTTCGGCGGTCGGCGGGCAGCCGGGGACATAAATGTCCACGGGCACGATACGATCGCAACCACGCACCACCGAATAGCTATAATGATAGTAACCGCCGCCATTGGCGCAGCTGCCCATCGAAATGACATATTTCGGGTTCGACATCTGGTCGTACACGCGGCGCAACGCGGGCGCCATCTTGTTGCAGAGCGTGCCTGCGACGATCATCACGTCGGACTGGCGCGGGGAAGCACGCGGCGCAGCGCCGAAACGCTCCATGTCATAGCGCGGCATGTTGACGTGGATCATCTCGACCGCGCAGCAGGCGAGACCAAAGGTCATCCACCAGAGCGAGCCGGTGCGCGCCCAGTTGAACAGATCCTCGGTCGAGGTGACAAGAAAGCCCTTGTCGCCGACTTCGCTGTTGAGGTCGTCGAAAAAGCCCATGTCGGGGTTGGTCCCCGGCGCCACTGGTATCAATCCGGGGTTGGCCCCAGCGGGCACCGGCATCTGGCCGGGCATCAGGATGCTCGAATTGCTCATTCCCAATCCAAAGCCCCTTTCTTCCAGGCATAGACAAGGCCGATCGAAAGCTCGGCGAGAAAAATCATCATCGTGGCCCAACCGGCCCAGCCGATATTCTCGAGGCTGACCGCCCACGGGAACAGATAGGCCGCTTCAAGATCGAAGATGATGAAGAGGATGGCGACAAGATAGAAGCGGACGTCGAACTGGCTGCGCGCGTCCTCGAAAGCCGGAAAGCCACATTCATATTCGGTCAGCTTCGCCGGATCGGGCTGATGCGCGCCCGTCAGTCGCGCGACGCCCATCGGCAAAAAGACGAAGGCGGCGGACAGAAGGAGCGCGATCGCAAGAAAGATCAGGATCGGCAGATATTGCGTCAGATCGACCATGGGGGGCTCGCAGTTCAGTTGTTCATAAACGAGGTGTCTCGGCACCCTTGTTGCGGGCGCTTTAGGCCAGCGCGCCGCGCCTCGCAAGCATTGCGGGCAGGAAATTTCCGCCCACTGTGACCAAAAGCATAAACCATGCTGGCGACAGGCCCCAAGCCTGTGATACGCGGGCCGAAGTGGGTCGGTTCGCTGCGCATTTCAGGCGCAGCTTCGAATTGAGGAGTTTCCATGAAATCTATTATTGCTCGCACCGCCCTGACACTGGGCGCGTCCGTCCTTTTCGCCGCGGCCCCCGCGCACGCCGAACTGGTGAACGCCAAGAACCCGGCGGCGATCAAGACGATCGTCGAGTCGCAGGGCTGGCCGGCAAAATTAATCACGAAGGCGGGCGAAGATCCCTATATCGAAAGCAATCGCAACGGCCTGAAATTCCTCGTCCTGTTCATGAACTGCGAGGAAAACAAGAACTGCAAGACGCTGCAATATTATATGGGCTTCAGCGACGCGAAAGAGGTCACGATCGAACGGCTCAACCAGTGGAACAAGGACAAGCGTTTCGCCCGGGCCTATCGCGACGATGCGGGTGATCCGGTACTCGAAATGGACGTCGATCTCGACTTTGCGGGCATCCCGCGTGAGAATGTCGGCGAAACCTTCAACACCTGGGCCTCGCTGATGGACAGCTATCGCGAGTATGTCTTCGAAAAGGACGAATAGGTAGCGGCGCCCCTCCCGTCGGGGAGGGGCAACCGCCTCACACGTTGCGCAGCGCGCCCGCGACCAGCTTTTGCAACTTCGAATGCACCGCGGCGCTGCCGGCGATATATTCGCTGCGCTCGATCGCACGATCACCGCCACGGAAATCGCTGACAAAGCCGCCGGCTTCGCGCACGAGCAACATGCCCGCGGCGACATCCCAGATCTGAAGATCGCTTTCCCAGAAACCGTCATAACGCCCCGCCGCGACCCATGAGAGGTCGAGGCTGGCGGCGCCAAAGCGGCGGATGCCCGCGACTTCGGGCGCGACCGCGCCGAAAATGCGGCTCCACTGGCCCATATTGCCGTGGCCCATGTACGGGATGCCGGTCGAGATCAGACATTCGTTGAGGTAACGACGCGACGCGACGCGCAGGCGGCGGTCGTGAAGCCATGCGCCGCGGCCACGCTCGGCCCAATAGCTTTCGTCGGTGACGGGCTGATACACCAGCGCCGCGGTGACATCGCCCCAGCCGCCGCCGATTTTCGGTTCCTGCACCGCGATCGAAATCGCGAAATGCGGGATGGCGTGGAGGAAGTTCGAGGTGCCGTCGAGCGGATCGACGATGAAACGCGGCTTTCCCGGATCGCCTTCGATCTCGCCGGCCTCTTCCATCAGGAAGCCCCAGCCGGGACGCGCATAGCTGAGTTCTTCATAGAGGGTGCGCTCGGCGGCCTGGTCGGCCTTCGACACGAAATCGGCGGGCCCCTTTTGCGAGACCTGCAGATGCTCGATCTCGCCGAAATCGCGGCGCAGCTTGGTGCCGGCCTTGCGTGCGGCGCGTTCCATGACGGTGATGATGCCGGATATGGCCATGATCAATCCACTAGTTTGAGGTTATAGGTATAGAAATCGGCTTCGCGCTGCCAGCCGCCAGCTTCATAGACATGCTGCGCGCGTTCGTTGGTCTTTTGGGTCGACAGGCTCAGCCTGACGGCGCCCTTCTCCCGTGCAAAACCGGCCGCAGCGTCGATCAATGCCTTCCCGACCTTGCTGCCGCGCGCTTCGGCGGCAACATAGAGGTCATTCAGGACATAGATCGGGGCCATAGCGACCGAGGTGAAGCTCGGGAACAACTGGGTGAACCCCGCCGCCCGGCCTTCGCGCTCAGCGAGCAAGATGACCGAATCGCCCTGGGTCAGCCGGGCCTTGATGAAGCCCGCGCTCCCGATCGGATCGGCAGCACGTCCGTAAAATTGCCGGTACAGGTCGAAAAGCGGCGCGACGCTTTCAAGGTCGCTCAGCGCCGCCTTTCGTATGTCCGGTATATCGGTCACGGCTTACTCGGCGCGACGGACATATTCGCGGTCATAGACATGCACCACGATGCGGGTGCCGGCGGTGATGTGCGGCGGCACCATCACGCGCACGCCATTGTCGAGAATCGCGGGCTTGTACGACGACGAGGCGGTCTGCCCCTTCACCACGGCGTCGGCCTCGACGATCGTCGCTTCGATCGTTTCGGGCAGTTCGACCGAGATCGGACGCTCTTCCCAAAGCTCGAGCACGACATCCATGCCGTCCTGAAGGAATTCATGCGCTTCGCCGACGACATCCTTCGAGATGTTGATCTGCTCGAACGTGTCCTTGTCCATGAACACCAGGTCGTCGCCTTCGGCGTAAAGAAACTGGAAATCCTTGGTGTCGAGGCGGACCTTTTCGACCGTGTCGGCACTGCGGAAACGGTTGTTGAGCTTGCGCCCGTCGATGAGGTTTTTGGCTTCCACCTGCATATAGGCGCCGCCCTTGCCCGGCTGGGTGTGCTGGATCTTGGTGACCTTCCAGATCCCCTTTTCATATTCGATAATATTGCCGGGACGGATTTCAACGCCGGTGATTTTCATCGCGCACACTCACAGTTCAAGGATGGAAAGAGCAAAGCAGCGCCCCTTCGGGCACAGCTATCAGGTGCGCGCCTTTAGCCGCGCAGACGTCGAAGGGCAAGATGCAGCATCAAGGCGTCTCGACGACCATATGCCGCGTGCGGTGATAACTATGCCCGACGAGACCGACGAACAGCAGCAATCCGACCCACGGTGCATAGGGCGCATAGCCGTCCCCGACCACCGCGAGCGGGGCATCGCTACCGCTCCCGGCGACGATCCCGGCATAGAGAACCCCGAACAGGCTTTCGCCGACGATCATCCCCGTCGCGGTCAGCACGCCCATGCGGTGCGCAAAGCCCGCGTTCGGCCGCTTCGACGCCCAGCGATCATAAAACCAGCCGCCGACCGCGCCGATGATCACCGGCAGGATCACTGACATCGGCAGATAGATACCGATACCGATGGCCAGCGGCGGAAGCCGCAGCTTGCCCGCGCGGCCGAGCAATTCGTCGACGATGATGAAACCCACGCCAGCGAGCGCACCATAGCCCAGCATCGTCCAGTTGAGATCGCCGCCGAGCACGCCCTGCGCGAGCGATGAAATCAGCCCCGCCTGCGGCGCGGCGAGCGCATTCGGCCCCGCTCCCGGCGTGCCGACGAAACCCAGCGTATCGTTGAGCACGTTGAGTACCGGCGGAACGACGAGCGAACCGAAGATCACGCCGACGATCAGCGCGACCTGCTGCTTCCACGGCGTCGCACCGACGAGCTGACCGGTCTTCAAATCCTGGAGATTGTCGTTGGAAATCGTCGCAATCCCGAACACCAGCCCGGTGACGATCAGCGCATAGGCGACCATCGCGTTAATCTCTTCCTCGCCCCCAGCACGCCCGAGCAGCCCGAGAAGCAGGAGTGACGAAGCGATGATCGCGAGGATACCGATGCCAGATACCGGCGAATTGGACGCGCCGATCAGGCCGGCCATATAGCCGGTAACCGAGGCAATCATCAGACCCACGACGATGATGAACAGGATCGCACCCGCGATCAGCGTCATCGACGAACCGGCAAGCGGTCCGCCCGCCAGCACCGACCACAGCAACCAGCCAATCGGCAGCATCAGCGCCAGAGATCCGCCGAACACCCAGGCGATCGGCATATCCTGTTCCTCGATCGCCAACGCGTGACCGCCCTGCCGTGCGCGCGATGCGGCCATTGCCGAACGGATACCGCCGAGCACTGGCCCCGCGATCTTCATCAAGGTCCAGATCGCCGCGATCGCAATGACACCCGCGCCAAAGAAGCGCACGTCGGCGCGGAACACGGTGTTCGCCAACGTCTCGGGGTCACCCACACCGCCCTGCGTCAGGATCGGCAGCAACACCCACCAGCCGGTGATGAGACCGACGAGCTGCGCCATGCCGACCGACAGGCCGACCAGATGACCAACACCGAACAGGGCAAAGGCAAGCCCGCCCGCGACCCCGGTCGCACCGCTGCCAACCGCGAACCAGCGCGCGACTTCGGCGCCCGCGAGCTTCATCTGGGTGAGGAGGGTAAAGCCCGCAGCGACAATTGAATTCCAGAGCAGCGCCGACAGTCCAGCGCGATTCTCGCCGGCCCCCTCGGCGCTCCCTGCGCCGACCTGTAGCACTTCAGCGGCGGCGCGGCCCTCGGGATAGGGCAAATCCGAATCGACGACGAGCGCGCGGCGGAGCGGGACCGAGAAGAGAACGCCCAATATGCCGCCGAGCATGGTGATCGCGGTGGTCGTAACCATCGGGAAGCCCTGCCAATAGCCGACCATCACGAGCCCGGGCAGCACGAAGATGATCGCCGCGAGCGTTCCCGCCGCGCTGGCGATCGTCTGGACGATATTATTTTCGAGGATCGTGCCGCCCGACATCAAGCGCAGCAGCGCCATCGAGATCACCGCCGCAGGGATCGAGGTCGCAAAGGTCAGCCCGACCTTCAGCCCCAGATAGACGTTCGCCGCGGTGAACATCAGCGTCAAAACACCGCCGAGCAGGATCGCGCGCAGCGTCAGTTCGCGCACCTTGGCGCCCGTTGTGCTGGTGTCAGTCATAAATATTTCCCCGTCGGCGATGCTGCAACACGCCGCTTTTTTCACAAATCAAAAGGCGACGAAGCGAAGCCGATTTGACGCATCGATCCAATATGGTGGCCTGCATCACTGGCATCAGAGGCCCCATGATGAGCATCGATCTTCCTGAATTGACGCCCCTGCCCCGCCACAAGGCGAATGCCGCGCCCCGCCGTCCGATCCCCTGCGCCGGCCTGTTCGGCTGGCGCAAGGACGCTATCCCGCCCGGCGCCAACAGCGATGAAGCGACCGGGAAAGCTGCAAAGCCCAATTATCTGGCCGATTGAGGCGATAGCAGCGCGTCAAATGCGCGCACGGCGGCTCCCGGACCTTCCGGATGCGTCCAGACGGCCGCCGACACGGCGAGGAAATCGGCGCCCGCTTCGATCAAAACCGGTGCATTCTCGGGCGTGATTCCGCCGATCGCAACGCACGGCAGTTCAAACATGCCCTGCCACCATTCGAGGATTTCTGGGTCGGCCTGATGCTCGACCGTCTTGGTCGTCGTCGGGAAAAAGGCGCCGAACGCGACATAGTCTGCACCGGCTTCGCCCGCTTCCATCGCGAAATGGCGGCTGTTGTGACAGGTGACGCCGATTTGCGCTTCGGGTCCAAGCAGTTGGCGCGCTTCCTTCAGGTCGCCATCCCCTTGGCCCAGATGCAGGCCATCGGCGCCGAGTCGCTTGGCCAGCGCCATATCGTCGTTGACGATGAACGCGACATCATGCGCCGCGCAAATCGCCTGCAACGGCTCGGCAAGCCGCGCGGCGTCGTGCTGGTCCATGTCCTTGACGCGAAATTGAAAGGCGGCGACCGGTGCGGCGCTAAGCGCCTCTTCCAGTCGGGCTGAAAAATCGCCGCCGACATCGAGCGGCGAGATCAGGTAAAGCTGGCAATCGGGTATGGTCATGGCGGGTTCATAGCGACGCCGTCAGATACGAGCAAATGCAGAACGCTCCCCGCCTTGCCCTTTCTGTGGCCACCGCCGCACTGGCCCTTTCGGCCTGCGCCACCACGACGTCGCAAACGCCGCTTCCTGAGGCCAAAAATCTGGCCCTCGGCCAGCAGGCCTATGCCGACGGCCCGATCGTCCAGCCAGTCGAAGTGCTGGAGGACAGCCGCTGCCCAGCAGACGTCATGTGCGCATGGGCCGGACGGGTTCGGGTCAAAATGCTGTGGATTCGCTCGGGCGGTCGCCAGCAGGAATTTGAAGTGACACTGGGCCAGCGCACCCAGCTCGCCGACGGGTCGATCCTGCTCGAACGCGTCACCCCGGAGCGGAGGAGCGCCGCCAAGGTCATCAAGCCCGCCGACTATCGCTTCGATTTCCGCTTCGACGGCGGATATTGAGCTAGCTCGCCCCCTCCTCGTCATGGCTTCGTCGCTTCGCTTCTCGCAATGACGTTGAAAGAGAGCTTGGCCTTAACGCACCCGCGCCAGAACGAAACCGTCCCATTTCTTCGCCCCGACCGTCTGCACGGCGGTCGCATCGAGTCGCGGGTCGGCAGCCAACATATCGAACAAAGCCCGTGTCCCGACGATACGCTCGTCATCGCTGTCGGTCTCCAGCACTCCGCCTTCGCGCACGACATTGTCGACGATGATCGTCGTGCCGGGTCGGCCCAACCGGATCGCTTCGGCGACATAATGAGCGTTGCTCTGCTTGTCGGCATCGATGAAGATGAAGTCGAAGGCAGCCTCGCCCGTCATCGCGGCAAGGCTGTCGCTTGCGGGGCCGACGCGGATGTCGACCTTGGCCGACTCCCCGGCCCTTTCCAGATTTTCGCGCGCAACCTTTGCGTGGTGCGGTTCGAGTTCCAGCGTCACGACTTGGCCGCCCTCGGGCAGCGCCCGCGCCAGCCAGATCGTCGAATAGCCGCCGAGCGTCCCGATCTCGAGAATGTGTCGCGCCCCGCCAATTTGCGCGAGCAGGAAGAGCATCTTGCCCTGCGCCGCCGATACGTCGATCGGCGGCAGGCCTTGCTCCGCATTATGGGCCAGTGCGGCGGCCAGCGCGTCGTCGTCGCCGAGCAATTTTCCGGCGATATAATCGTCAACGGCGCGCCAGCCGTCTGCCATCAGGCGACCGATGCGGCGTGAATCTCGTCGATCGCACCACCGAGCGACGCGTCAAACTCGTCGTCGCTCATCTGGTGCCGCAGGTCTGCGAGCAGCGCGCGGCTGAAGCTGGCGATGATGCCGGGGTTCTTGGCCAGTTCGACGCAGGCTTCGGGGCGAGCGAAGCCGCCCGACAGCGCAACAACGCGCAAAACCTTGGGATGATCGACCAGCGGCTGGAACAGGCCAGCTTCGGTCGGCAGCGAAAGCTTCAGCATCACGGGCGCGCCGTCCCAGCTTTCGAGGGCGGTCAGAATTTCCGTCAGCAGCAGGCGGTCGGCGCCGTCGCGTTCAGCGCTCTTGATGTTCACTTCGGGCTCGATCATCGGCATCAGGCCGTGCGCCGCGATGCGCTTCGCTTCGGCGAACTGCTGTTCGACAATCGCCTTGATGCCCGCTGCATTGGCAAGATTGACGACGCTGCGCATCTTGGTGCCGAACACGCCCTTGGCGACCGCACGTTCGCACAATGCGTCGAGTTCGGGGTTCGCCTTCATCAACTGAACGCCGTTAGCTTCGTCTTCAAGGCCCTTGTCGACCTTCAGGAACGGAACGACGCCGCGTTCCCAGAGCAGCGCCGGAACAGGCTTGCCGCCCGCTTCGCCGTCCATCGTGCGTTCGAACAGGATCGCGCCGATCACCTTGTCGCCGTTGAAGCACGGCGCGGTGACGATGCGGCTGCGCATCGCGTGGATCAGGCCGAACATTTCCTCGTCGTTCGAGAAAGCATCCTCTTCGATGCCATAGCCCTTCAACGCCTTGGGTGTGGATCCCCCGCTCTGGTCGAGTGCGGCAATAAAGCCCTGCCCCGATTTAATCTGTTCGAGCATGGCGGCGTTGGCGGTGGTCATAACATCTCCGATGGTTTGCATACGTATGTGGCGGTTCGCATAGCCATCCCGTCAGCGGGATGCAAATGCGCGCAAAATTCAGGCTTTGAGGGCGTCGACCCCGGGCAGCGGCTTGCCTTCCATCCATTCTAGGAAAGCACCTCCAGCCGTTGAAACAAAGGTAAAATCTTGCCCAGCCCCAGCGTGGTTGAGCGCCGCGACGGTATCACCGCCACCCGCGACCGACACCAGGCTGCCCTCACGGGTCAGCGCCGCAGCGGTCTTGGCGAGCGCGACGGTGGCGGTGTCGAACGGCGGGGTCTCGAATGCACCGAGCGGGCCGTTCCACACGAGGGTGCGGCAGTTTTTGAGGACATCGGCGAGCGCCTCGACGGCGGCGGGGCCGACATCGAGGATCATTTCGTCGGCGGCGACTTCATGCACATTGACGGTGCGCGTCGGCGGGTTCGGCGCGAACTCCTTTGCCACCACGACGTCATAGGGCAGATGGATCGTGCATCCAGCCTTGTCCGCCGCGTCGAAGATCGCGTTGGCGGTGTCGACCAGATCATGTTCGCAAAGCGACTTGCCGACATTGACCCCGCGCGCGGCGAGGAAGGTGTTCGCCATGCCGCCACCGATGATCAGATGATCGACCTTGCCGACGAGGTTGCGCAGCACGTCAATCTTCGACGACACTTTCGCGCCGCCGACCACGGCGGCAACCGGATGCGCCGGATTGCCGAGCGCGGCGTCGAGCGCCTTGAGTTCGGCCTCCATTGCGCGGCCGGCATAGGCGGGCAGACGGCGGGCGATGCCCTCGGTCGAGCCATGCGCGCGGTGCGCGGCGGAGAAGGCGTCGTTGACGTAGAGATCGCCGATTTCGGCGAGCGCATCGGCAAATGCCGGATCGTTCGTCTCTTCACCCGCATGGAAGCGCGTGTTTTCGAGCACCGCAACGTCGCCGGCGGCGAGCACGGTGAGGCCCGCCTTGGCGCCTTCGCCGATGCAATCGGGGATGAACATCACCGAATGGCCGAGCACATCCTCGAGCCCCCCCATGACGAGGCTCAGGGATTGTGTCGGGCTCTTCGCGCCCTTCGGCCGCCCGAAATGGGCGAGCAGCAGGACGATCGCGCCCTTCTCGGACAGCTCGCGGATCGTCGGCACGGCGGCCTGGATCCGCGTCGCATCGCTGACCGCGCCTTCGAACATCGGAACATTCAGGTCGACACGGACAAGCACGCGCTTGCCGGTGACGTCGCCGATATCATCGAGGGTCTTGAACGCGGTCATCGACTTATACTCCGTGGCTCAGAGGAACTTCGAGATCACACCCGCGGTGTCGATCATGCGGTTCGAGAAGCCCCACTCATTGTCATACCAGCTGAGCACGCGCACCAGCTTGCCGTCGATCACGGCGGTTTCGAGGCTATCGATCGTCGAGCTGGCCGCATCATGGTTGAAGTCGATCGAAACCAGCGGCTCATCGGTAAAGGCCAGCACGCCCTTCAGCGGACCTTCGGCTGCGGCCTTGAGCACCGCGTTGACTTCTTCCTTCGTGGTGTCGCGCGACGGCGTGAAGGTAAGGTCGACCACCGACACATTCGGGGTCGGAACGCGGATCGACGAACCGTCGAGCTTGCCCTTGAGTTCAGGCAGTACCAGACCGACGGCAACCGCCGCACCGGTCGAGGTCGGGATCATCGACATCGCGGCGGCGCGGGCACGACGCGGGTCGTCGTGGATCTGGTCGAGGATCTTCTGGTCGTTGGTATAGGCGTGGATCGTGGTCATCAGGCCACGCTCGATACCGATCGCCTCATGCAGCACCTTGGCAAAGGGCGCGAGGCAGTTGGTGGTGCACGACGCGTTCGAGATGATCAGATGATCGGCGGAGATCTTGTCGTCGTTGACGCCATAGACAACGGTCAGGTCGACTTCCTTGGCGGGAGCCGAAATCAGCACCCGCTTCGCGCCGGCATCGAGATGCTTCTGGCCGCCAGCCTTGTTGGTGAAGAAGCCGGTGCATTCCATCACAATGTCGATGCCGTTCGCGGCATGCGGCAGAGCGGCGGGATCGCGCTCAGCGGTCACCTGGATGCGCTTGCCATTGATGATCATGTCGTTGCCGTCGACTTCGACGGTCCCGTTGAAAGCGCCATGCACCGAGTCATTGCGAAGCAGACGGGCATTCGCCTTGGCATCGCCCAGATCGTTGATCGACACCAGTTCGAGATCGTGGTCGGTACGCTCCAGAATGGCGCGCGCCACGTTGCGGCCGATGCGCCCGAAACCGTTGATTGCGACTTTCACTGCCATATCGAAAAATCCTTTTTGAAGAGAGTATCGGTCGGATTATGCGCCGAGCCGTGCCAGGATCTGGGGGGTGATCTTCTCGACCGTCAGGCCGAAATGATCGTAAAGATCGTCGATCGGTGCCGAGGCGCCGAAGCTGTCGATGCCGAAACGCAGACCATCGCGGCCGGTGTAGCGTTCCCAGCCAAAGGTCGTGCCCGCCTCGATCGAAACGGTCAGCACGCCCGCCGGCAGAATATCGGCCTGATAGGTGGAGGTCTGTTCGTCGAACAATTCGGTCGACACCATCGAGACGACGTCGGCGCCATGGCCTGCGGCCTCGAGCTTGTCGGCGATGTCCATCGCCAGCGACACTTCCGAACCCGTCGCGACGAGCACAACCTTGCGGGCCGACGATGCGCCGCGCAGGCGGTAACCGCCTTTCGCGCAAAGATTTTCGCTGACGTCATGACGCAGCGCCGGAAGATTCTGACGCGTCAGCGCGAGCAGCGAGGGCCGGTCGGCCTGTGCCAGCGCGAGCGCCCAACATTCGGCGGTCTCGACCGCATCGGCGGGGCGCATCACGAGCAGGTTCGGCATCGCGCGGAGCGACTGCAGATGTTCGATCGGCTGGTGCGTCGGGCCGTCTTCGCCAAGACCGATGCTGTCGTGGGTCATCACATAGACAACACGCTGCTGCTGCAGCGCCGACAGGCGGATCGCGCCGCGGCAATAGTCGGCAAAGACAAGGAAAGTGCCGCCATAAGGAACGACGCCGCCGTGCAGCGCCATGCCGTTCATCGCCGCGGCCATGCCGAATTCGCGGATGCCATAATAGATATAGCGACCCGAATAATCGTCTTTGGTCAGCGGCTTGGTCGACGAAGTTTTGGTGTTGTTTGAACCGGTCAAATCGGCGCTACCGCCGATCATCGCCGCGATATCGGTCGTCAGCGCGCCCAGCGTATTCTCCGACGCCTTGCGAGTCGCGACCTTCGGCGGCTCGGCGACGAGACCGTCGAGATAGGCTTTGAAGGCATCACCCGGAACGACCTTGCCGGCGATCCGGTCAGAAAATTCCGTTCTCTTTTCGTTACTTGCGAGTCGGTCGCTCCATTCGGAATGAAGCGCCTTACCGCGTGCGCCGAAACCGGCCCAGGTCGCGGCGATATCGGCCGGGATGACGAAGGGTTCGGACGTCCAGCCGAGTTCCGTGCGCGCAGCGGCGATCTCGTCGGCGCCCAGCGGCGAACCGTGGGTGGCCGACGTGCCCTGCTTGTTCGGCGCGCCGAAACCGATGATCGTGCGGCACGCGATCAGCGACGGGCGCGGATCGGCGAGTGCGGCGTCGATCGCGCGGCGAATGTCGGCGGGATCATGGCCGTCGCAGCTTTCGACGTGCCAGCCGGTCGCGACATAGCGCGCCGCTATATCTTCGCTGCTCGACAGGTCGATCGATCCGTCGATTGTGATCTTGTTGTCGTCCCACAGCACGGTCAGGCGGCCGAGGCCGAGGTGCCCGGCGAGGCCGATGGCTTCGTGGTTGATGCCTTCCATCAGGCAGCCGTCGCCAGCGATCACCCAGGTGCGGTGATCGACCAGATCGTCGCCATACAGCGCATTGAGGTGACGCTCGGCAATCGCCATGCCGACCGAGGTCGCCAGGCCCTGGCCCAACGGGCCGGTCGTCGTTTCGACGCCTGCGAGCTCGAAATTCTCGGGATGTCCGGCGCAGGGGCTGTGGAGCTGGCGGAAATTGCGAATGTCGTCGATCGTCGGCCGCGCATAGCCCGCGAGGTGAAGCGTCGCATAGGCGAGCATCGAACCATGGCCCGCCGACAGGACGAATCGGTCGCGGTCGGCCCAACGCGGGTCGGTCGGATCAAATTTCAGATAGTCCGAATAAAGGACCGTCGCGACATCGGCCATGCCCATGGGCATCCCCGGATGACCGCTGTTTGCGGCCTGGACGGCGTCCATCGCAAGTGCGCGGATAGCATTGGCGAGCTGACGTTCGGGCTGTGTCATTATTCCCCCGGAATGGCTGGGTAAGCGCCCGGGCCCAAATAGACTCTGGGCGTCCGGATCGGATGCGCACAGCCCTTTGCGGCGTGGGGGTCAGGAGTCAACCGCTGGCGGCAGAAAATCGTCGTATTTTGGACCGAGAGGGCAATTGCACCCCTTCGGCTGCGCTGCTACCCCATGCACATGGAACTCGATCTCGACGAATCCAGCCTGGCCATCGGCCGCATCGAACGTGCGCTCAGCCGCATCGAAAGGGCTTTGACCGAGCGGGCGACCCGCCCCGCCCCCTCCGTTGTCGCTCCAGCGGACGACCAGTCGGCGCTGAAAGCCGAAGTCGTCGCCGTCATCGGCGAACTCGATCGATTGATTGCGGAGGCCGACCGTGGCTGATGTCAAACTGACCATCGCCGGACGCCCTTATGACGTCCATTGCGCCGACGGACAGGAAGCCCAACTGGTCCAGCTCGCGTCGGTCGTCGATGAAAAGGCGCGCGGCATCCAGGGCGGAACCGAAGTACGGCAGCTGCTGTTCGCGGCGCTGATGCTCGCCGACGAAGCGCAGGAAACAAAGGGCAAGATCGCAAAGGCCGAGCCGCAGTCCGACTCGCTCCGCGCGGCGGTCGCGCTCGCCGAAAGCCGAGAAGCCACAGCACGCGACGAACTGCACGCGGCGATCGAGCGCGAACAGGCCGCGCTGAGGGAACTCGAAGCCGTAAGGCAATCGGCGTCGGCCGCACCCGCGCAGGTCCGCCCTGCACATGAACGCGCATTGCTGCAAATCGCCGACCGGATCGAAGCGTTGGCCACGAAATTCGAACAATTGCCCTGAGCGCGCGCGGCGCGCTCCAGCAAACCCCTTGAGCGCGAGCCCCCGCGGCCCTACATAGGGGACGGCGGGTTCTGCCCGGCACGAGCTTTTGCGAAAATCCCTGAGGCGATACATCTTCCTAGGGAGCTGTCCCTGCCCGGACCCTGGTCCGATGCACATGGTTCCCACCTGACGTTACTGGCGTCAGAGGATCTTCCAGCAAACGACCTCGGCGGTCCCGCCAACCGATTCTAAGCAGTCCTGAGGAGGCCCGGAAAAGGCGATGCCCGACCTGTCCGCCGACCTCGCCCAGCAAAAGCAGAAATTGCGCGAGAAATTGCGCTTTCGTCGCCGTCATTTCGCCGCGAATCTTGATGAAATGACGCGGCGGATCGCATTCCGCGCGCCACCGGCACCGCTCGCCGGCATATTGAACGCACATAACAGCATCGGCGCTTATGCCGCATGCGGTGGCGAACCCGATATACTGCCGATGCTTGCATTATGGACCGACGAAGGCCGAATCGCCCTGCCCCATCATGCCGACCGCATCGACACAATGACCTTCCGTCACTGGCAAAGCGGTGACGCGCTGGTGAAAGGGCCATGGAGCACGTCCCAGCCCACCGATACCAACGAATCAACCAGCCCGGGCCTGATTCTCTGCCCGCTGGTCGGATTCGACCGCCATGGTGGACGGATCGGTCAAGGCGGCGGCCATTATGATCGCTATTTCGCCGCGCACCCCGCTGCCCTGCGGATCGGCATCGCTTGGTCGGTCCAGGAAGTGGACACCGTACCATCCGAATCAACCGACATCGCGCTCGACGCGGTGCTGACCGAACAAGAACTCATCATCACTGGAGACCGTCTGTGAGCAACGAACCCGCCAATCCCCAGCCGACCTGGCGCAAGCCCGCGGGCATGCTGCTGATCCTGCTGCTGATCGCGGTGTGGGCGGTCATCATCGCCAGCCTGTCACCGTGGGTCGGCACCTGGCACGTGCTGTTGCAGGGCATCTTTTATCTGGTGACGGGGGTGATCTGGATCATGCCGCTGAAGCCCCTGCTCCGCTGGATGGAATTGGGGACCTGGCGCGACTAGGGATCGGAATCGCCCAGCGCGCCGAATGGCGCACCCAAGTGCGTGCGATATCAAATATATAAGAAGAGAGGCTGCGTCATTCCGGCCTAAATCGGCGGGGAATGGCGCGAGTGACGGGACTCGAACCCGCGACCTCCGGCGTGACAGGCCGGCGCTCTAACCAACTGAGCTACACCCGCTTGCGCTTGGGAGCCGCGCCAATATGACCCCTGCCCCGACCTGTCAACCGAAGCCATGATGCGGATCGCACATTTGCTAATATGCGCGCGCGCCGAAGAGCGCACCCAAGTGCTTGCGATATCGAATATTTAGATGAGAGGCTGCGCCATTCCGGCCTAAATCGGCAGGGAATGGCGCGAGTGACGGGACTCGAACCCGCGACCTCCGGCGTGACAGGCCGGCGCTCTAACCAACTGAGCTACACCCGCTTGCGCTTGGGAGCCGCGCCAATATGGCCCCTGCCCCGACCTGTCAACCGTCGCTTTCAGACTTCGCGCGATTTAAACGATCGCGCATCTCGTCAACCGCGGTCAGCGTACCTCGTTCGAACAGGAAGCCTCCCAAATCCGGCGTCCCGGTCGACTGCAAAACGGTCTGCAAAATCAAGAGCAGCGGGACCGCCAGCAAAGCCCCCGGCGCACCCCACACCCAACCCCAGAAGCTGAGCGACACGAGAATCAGCAACGGATTGATCGTCAGACGCTTTCCGAGCACCAAAGGGGTGATCAGATTTGCCTCGACCGTGTGGACGCCAATGAAGATGATCGCAGGCAATAGCGCGATGCCGACGGCGTCGAATGTCATCAGCCCGCCCAGCCCCAGCAGCACAGCGGCGACGATCGGCCCCAGATAGGGCACGAAATTGCACAGGGACACGATGCCGCCCCACATGAAGGGCGACGGCATGCCCAGCGCCCACAGCATCAGCGCGACGGCCAGCCCCAGGATCGCGTTGATCATCGTGATCGTCGCCAGATAGTCGGCGGTCGCATCGACGACATTCTGGATTACGCGCGCCGTCTGCATCGCGCCATCAAAGCTGCCCCGACGGCGAATCGTGCCTTTGCGCAGCCGGGTCCAGCCGGCGAGGAAGAAAAAGATCACCAGCACCGCAAAGAACAGCTGGATCGCCGCTGCCGGCGCGGCCGAGATGAAATAGTCGAAGACCGATGTCGGCGCCGTCGCGGCCACCGCCTGCGCCGTCGCTTCGGTCCCGCTCGCCACCGACGTCAGCGATCGATCGACGAATCGCTGCAACGTCGAATAAAAATCGATCAGCGGTGCAAGATTGCTTTGAATACGCGGAATCGATTCGGGAAGCCGCGCGAACCAGCCAGTCGCCGGGACGACGATGATCGCCAGCGCGGCATTGACCAGCATCAGGAAGGTGGTCAGCGAGAGGAAGGACGCGAGCCCCGAAGGCACGCCGCGCCGCTCGAGCCACTCAAGGAGGGGCACCAGCGCGATAGCAATGACGATGGCCGCGGTCAGCGGCAGGAAAAACTCGGCTCCCGCCTGCAAGGCAAAGGGTAGGCCGAGGCAAAGCGCCGCACCCATGATCAGGGCAAGCGCCGCGAGAAGGCGGTCGCGGCGAAAATCATCAATCTCGATCTGCTGCAGGGGATTGATGCGCGGCGTGCGTGCTTCCTTCCCCGCCCTGTCCTCGGCCACCCCGTGCTTCTCCTGCGCTATTTTATGCATCCTACGCGAGCTTTACCTGCCGCACCAGCAGGTCGATTTCGACCGATCGGCTACCGTCGACTGTCCCTCTTTGGGGCAGTATCGGCAATTTCGTTCACATCCTTAACCTGAAATTACCCTTTTTCTCCGATTGCGGACTGCAAGGACCAGCTATCGGAGTATCACATCATGATGAAAGCGCCTGTGGGGGGCGCGAAGCATCATCGGCTTCTACCCTCTTGTTCGTTTATCGGCCTGCTCGCCTCGCTCGCGCTGCCAGCACAGGCTCAAGTGTCGCCGCCGCCCGCCACCCGTGCGGGCACGACGATCAGTAACACCGCAACCGCGACCTTCGACGCCGGAGGCGGCCCGCAAACGGTCGATTCGAACCGCGTCGAGCTGCTCGTCGACGAATTGCTCGATGTCACGGTTGCGTCCAACAATCCGACCGATGTTCCGACGACGCCAGGCGCGACCGGCCAGGTCCTGAGCTTTCGGGTGACCAACAGCGGCAACGGACCCGAGAATTTCGTGCTGAGCACGATCGCCAATGCCGGCGGCGACAATTATGATCCCGCCGTCACGCAAATCTACATCGACGCCAACGGCGACAACGCGTTCGATCCGAATGTCGATACGCTCTATACGCCCGGCACCGGCGATCCGCTGCTCCAGCCCGAGACCGCTATCACGGTTTTCGTCGTCGCGACGACGCCCGGGGCGGTCGTCGACGGCAATCGCGGCATTGTCAGCCTTGTTGCTGCAGCAAAGACCGGTATCGGCACGCCGGGTAGCAGCTTTGCCGGTCAGGGCGAAGGCGGCGGCGACGCGGTCGTCGGATCGACCGGCGCCGATGCCGACGACGACGGTGCCTTCATCGTATCGGCAGCGGCGGTGACCCTCGTCAAATCGGCGGCGGTGACCAATGCCCTCGGCACGACCGATCCCATTCCCGGCGCGACGATCACCTATACGATCGTCGCGACCGTCGTGGGCAGCGGATCGGTCAGCGGGCTCGCGATCACCGACAATATTCCCGCAAACACGATCTACACCCCCGCCTCGATCACCCTTGGCGGCACGGCACTGTCCGACGCCGCCGATGCCGACGCGGGCGACTATAACGGCACCCGGATCAACGTCGCGCTCGGCACCGTCGCCGGCGGACAGACCCGGACCGTCACCTTCCGAACCATAATTCAATGATGGAGATGTCCATGCGTACCGCCCTTGTCTTATCTTTGGCCGCGCTGCTGCCCGGCCAAGCCCTTGCTGCCAACCAGGTCGCGCTGAACAACAGCGTGTTCGTCGAACGCGTTTCGACCGACGCGAGCGGCAAGCAGCGCGTCCTGCTCGAAGAACCGAAAGTCGTCGTTCCGGGCGACCGCCTCGTCTTCGTGCTCAACTATCGCAACGCCGGCGCCCAGCCCGCCGACAAATTCGTGATCACCAATCCGATGCCCTCGGCGGTTCGCTTCGCCGACGCGGGCGACACGCAATCACTCGTCTCGGTCGACGGCGGCAAGCAGTGGGGACTGCTTTCCGAGCTGACCGTCGCGATGGCCGACGGCACCCGCCGCGCGGCGCAGCCCGCCGACGTCACGCACGTCCGTTGGGCATTTCAAAAGCCGATTCCCGTCGGAGGTACCGGCAAGCTCATGTTCCGGGGGGTCGTCAAATAGCTCTTTAAACCAAGCCGCTTAACGGCTGCCGGCGGTGGGGATCAGGCAGCCAATTCCAGTCCAGGAGCTCAGCTATGACCAGTATGCTGAACTATATGGGCCTCGGTATGGTGGCATGCGCAAGCATCGCCGCAACCCCGGCATATGCCAATGGGACGACCGCAGGCACATCGATCACCAATACCGCAACCGTCGATTATCAGGTCGGCGGCGTCGCCCAAGGCCAGCAAAGCGCCTCCAACAGCTTCGTCGTCGATCGCAGGGTCAATCTGCTCGTCGAAGAAGTAGGCAATGCAACCACCGAGGTCGCACCGGGTCAAACGAGCGCGGTCACGACCTTCCAGTTGACCAACAGCTCGAACGAAATCCTCGATTTCCTGCTCACCGCCTCGCAGATTACCGGCGGCGTCGCCACGCACGGTGGCACCGATACGTTCAATGCGTCCAATATCCGCATCTATCGCGACGCGGCGACCGGCACGCCCGGCAGTTATGATGTCGCTGACGTACTCGTCACCTATATCGACGAACTCGCCACGGACACGCCGATCCGGCTGTTCGTCGTCGCCGACATTCCGGCGGGCCTTCCCACTGGAGCGGTCGCGGGCATCCAGCTTCGCGCCACTGCGCTCGAAGGTGGCACGGCCGGCACGCAGGGCGCCGCCGTCACCCAGACCGCAGGCGCCAACACCGCCGCCAAGGACACCGTCTTCGCCGACGGCGTCGGCGTCAATGATGCCAACCGCGACGCCTCACACAGCGATGCCGACGATTATACGGTCAAGACGGCGACGCTGACCGTCACCAAATCGAGCCGCGTCGTTTCTGACCCGTTCAACGGCACGACCAACCCGAAACTCATCCCGGGTGCGACGGTCGAATATTGCATCGCGGTGGCGAACGCCGCCGGGGGCGCCGACGCGACATCGGTCGCAATCAACGATAGCGTGCCGGGGCAACTCGCCTTCGTCGCGGGATCGATCCGGCTGAACGGGACCGTCACCGGCGGCACCTGCAACGCCGACGGTACGACGGGGGGCAGCTATGCCGCGCCAGTCGTGTCGGGGACGATTGCGACGATCGCTGCGGGCGCTGCGCGCACGCTGATCTTCCAGGCCCTCGTCAACTGATCGGGTTTCCGAAGGGGGCAGCGGGCGCGGGCTGAACAGGCCACCACCGCTACTCCCTTCGGGGCTTGCCATGCGCAGCACCCGAAAACTCCTGGCCCTTGCGACCACGCTGGTTGCGGCAGCGATGCTGCCTGCGGCAGCCCCGGCGCACGCGCAGCTGATCTCCAACACCGCGTCGGCGCGCTGGATTCAGGGCGACGGCGGCGGAGAGACGCTGTCAAATCGCGTCGACGTGACGGTGAACGATCGGCCGTCCGAAGCGCCGACGATCACGACATACCGGATCATCGACCGGGGCGGCGACAAAAGGGTCCCGCTCGTGCCTACGCCATGCGGCATTGCCGACAGTACGGGGCGTGGTGGCGAGCTGATCCAGCTTGGCGGCGCCTATGCTAGCCTGCCCACCAATCCCGCGTCGCTACAAAACAGCAAGAATTTCCGTGCCGGCGAAGTGCTGGTCGTTGGCGTCACCCTCGCCTCGGCCAACAGCAACGCAGATCAGCGCGACCTGCTCCCGGTGGTCCTCGAGCTTGCAAACGGCGACCGCGAACATATCACCCTCTCCGAAACCGCGCCGAACAGCGGCGAATTCGTCGGCATCATCAATACAATCGGCGTTCCGCCTCCCGTCGTCGCGGGCGACTGCCGACTATCGGTCAATCCCGTCGTGCCGCTGACGCTCCGTGTTTCCGACCAGACCAACGCCAGCCTTGTCGCGCTCGCGACAATCGACTTCCTCGTCGATCCGTTCGGCATCGTCTTCGACAGCGGCGACGGCGCTCCGGTCGCGGGAAGCCGCGTCACGATCGTCGACGCCGCGACGGGCCAGCCCGCGCAGGTCTTCGGCGACGACGGCACCTCATCCTATCCCGCGAGCATGATCACCGGGCAAAGCGTCACCGATTCGGGCGGCACCGTCTATGACTTCCCGGCAGGTGATTATCGCTTCCCCTTCGTCGCGCCCGGCACTTACCGCCTCGTCGTCGAGCCGCCGCCGCCCTTCACCGCGCCGTCGAAATCGAGCCCGGCTGATCTTTCGTACCTGCGCCGTCCCGACGATGGCCTGCCCTTCACGATCACCGGCGCAAGCTATGGCCATATCTTCACACTCGACAGCCCCGCTCCCGTCCGCGTCGATATTCCCGTCGATCGGCCCGGTCTGCCGCTGGTCCTCAGCAAAACGACTTCAACCCAGGTCGCGGTGCCCGGCGATGTGATTCAGTATCGCATCGAAGTCGCCAATCGCGACGCCCGCCGCACCACTGGCGCGGTCATCATACGCGACATATTGCCTGCGGGAATGCGGCTGCGCGCCGATACGGTACGCGCCAACGGCGTGCGGGTCAGCGCCGACATCGCCGCCAACGGCCGTGAATTCGCAATCACCCTGCCTGCCGTCGCCCCGGCGCGATCGATCCTGCTCACCTATCTCGCCGAAGTCATCGTGTCCGCGCGGCCCGGCAACGCGCTTAACCGTGCCACCGCGACCGACAATCGCGGATCGACGAGCAATGTCGCCGAGGCGAGCATCGCGATCAAACGCGACCAGCTGGGCGACAGGATGACGATCATCGGCCGCATTACCGACGGCGGATGCAGGGTCGACCCGGGAAAAGCCGACGGCATCGGCGGGGTGCGCGTGATGCTGCAGGACGGCAGCTACGCCGTAACTGACGTTGATGGTCGCTATCATTTCGAGGGCGTCCGCCCCGGCCTGCACGTCGTGCAGATCGATCCCTCGACGCTCCCCCTCGACCGCGAAGCCATCGACTGCGCGAACGCCACACAAAGCGCTGGCAGCGCAATCTCGCGCTTCGTGGAAGGCCGCGGCGGCGCCCTCAAGCGCGCAGACTTCCGCGCCACCGCCAGCGTCCCGCGCGCCGCACCCAAAACCACCGCGATCGCCGCAGCGCCGGTGCTGAGCGATCCAGACGCTGCGGGTGCTGGCCGCGACTGGCTGGCGGGCGAAGCGCCCGGGATCGGCTGGCTCTTTCCCACCCCAGACCATAATCCGCGCGCCAAATCGGTGCGCGCCGCGATCAGGCATCTGCCCGGTCAGTCGGTGACGCTGACGATCAACGGCAAGCCGGTCGACGATCTGAGCTTCGAAGGCACGCGCAAATCGGCCGACGGCGCCGCTGCGGCCAGCCTGTGGCGCGGCATCGAAATCCGCGAAGGCGAGAACCGCCTTGTCGCTACCGTCAGGGATGCGAACGGCATGACGGTCGAAACGCTCGAACGGCCGATTCATTATTCGATCACCCCGATGCGTGCGACGCTGATCCGTGAAAAATCGGTGCTGATCGCCGATGGCGTGACACGCCCGGTGATCGCGGTGCGCCTGACCGACCGCGACGGCAAGCCGGTGCGCCATGGCCTCACCGGCGATTTCAGCGTCCCCGCACCTTACGCCCCCGCCGTCGAGGTCGATGCGCAACAGGCACGCCAGCTTGCCGGGCTCGAACGCGCGCGCCCGATCTGGAAGATCGACGGCGACGACGGCATCGCCTTGATCGAACTGGAGCCGACCACCGCGTCGGGGACGCTGGCGATGGACTTCACCTTCCGCGACGACAAGATCGAGCGCAAGCAGACGATCGAAACCTGGCTCGATCCGGGCGATCGCCCATGGACTGTCGTTGGCTTCGCTGCGGGTACGCTCGGCTACAACACTCTCGACGACCGGATGGAGCCAGTGGCAGAGACGCTGGACGGTCTCAATGCCGACGCCCGCCTTGCGCTCTATGCCAAGGGCCGCGTGCAGGGAAAATGGCTGATGACGCTGGCCTATGACAGCGACAAGGATAAGGATGACACGCGGTTCGGCGGCGTGATCGACCCACGCGCCTATTACACCATCTACGCCGACCGCAACGAGACGCGCTACGATGCCGCATCGGTGCGCAAACTCTATCTGCGCCTCGAACGCCCGCAATTTTACGCGATGTTCGGCGATATCGAGACCGGGATTTCGGAACCGCAGCTCGCCCGCTATCAGCGCGCGCTGAACGGCGGCAAGGCTGAATATCGCGGGCCCAATCTCGCCGCGACCGCGTTCGTCGCCGACACCCCCTATCGTTTCCGCCGCGACGAAATCCAGGGCAACGGCCTGACCGGCCCATACCAGCTCGGCGCCAAGGACATCCTGCCAAACAGCGAGCGGATCGTCATCGAAACGCGCGACCGGCTGCACAGCGAGCGCATCGTCGAAAGCGTCAGCCTGTCACGCCACGTCGATTATGACATCGACTATCTTTCGGGGACGCTGCGTTTCCGTGAGCCTGTCCTGAGCCGCTCGTCGGACCTCGATCCGCAGTTCATCGTCGCCGAATATGAGGTCGATGGGATCGGCCAGCGCGTGCTCAACGCGGGCGGGCGCGTCAGCTATCAATCGACCGACGAAACGCTGCGCGTCGGCGCGACCTTCATCCACGACGAGGATGGCAATGCCAAGACCAACCTTGGCGGCGTTGACGCGCGCTACCGCCCGAGTATCGACACCGAGGTTCGCGCCGAACTGGCGGTTAGCGACGCGAAGGCGGTCAATGGGAGCACGGCTCCCGCTGGCACCGCGAAAGCCTGGCTGATCGAGGCTGAGCATCACAGCAGCAACGCCGACTTCCTCGCCTATGTCCGCGAGCGCGAGGCGGGGTTCGGCGCCGGACAGCTAAATCGTGGTGAAGATGGCACGCGCAAATTCGGTTTCGATGCGCGGCTGCGCGCGACGCGCAAGTTGTCGCTGACCCGCAGCGCCTGGCAGGAGGATTATCTCGATACCAACGCCCGCCGCCGCGCCGCGCGTGCTCTCGTCGAATATGACAATGGCACCAGTGTCGCGCGCGCGGGGCTGACCCATGCCCATGATCGCCTGACCGACGGCACGCGCAACACATCGAACATCGTCCAGCTCGGCGCGACCCAGCGGCTGATGAACAAGCGCCTCGAACTCGAGGCACAGACCGAATTCGCCTTGGGTGGCAAGGATGCGAGCGTCGACTTCCCGACCCGCCACCGCCTTGGCGCGCGCTACGCGATCACCCGCGACGTCAATCTGGTCGGCAGCTACGAGATTGCCGACGGCGACACGATCAAGGCGCGCACCGCGCGTCTCGGCTTCGACCTGTCCCCATGGGCGGGTGCGCGGCTGCTCGCGACCGCGAACCAGCAGGATATTGGCGAATATGGCCCACGCAGCTTCGCCGCCTATGGCCTGTCGCAATCGCTGCGGCTTGGGACACGTTGGTCGGTCGATATTTCGATCGATGGCAATCGCACCCTCGGCGGGGTCCGCGCAAAGGATATGCTCAACCCCGATCATCCGGTCGCCTCGGGCGGCTTTCTCGGCGCGGGCGGCACGCTGACCGAGGACTTCCTCGCGATCAGTACTGGCGCCACTTATCGCGCCGATCGCTGGACCCTCACGGGCCGCGCCGAATATCGCGATGGCGAACTCGCCAACCGCACCGGCCTGACCCTCGGCGGGCTGCGTCAACTCGGCGAAGGCCGCGCGCTCGGCGCGCTCTTCACCTACGCCAAGGCAAGCGGCAGCGGCACCACGCCGACGACCGAAGTTATTCAGTTCGAAATGAGCTGGGCGCACCGCCCCGCCTCGTCGCGCGTTTCATGGCTCAACAAGAGCGAGTTTCGTTCGGACAAGGTTCGCGACGCTGTTGCGGGCCAGGCCGGGCCCATCGGCGGCGGCGCGCTGACGATCGACGGTGACGCGGCGAGCCGCCGCCTGCTCAACAGCCTGTCGGTGAATTGGACCCCGCTGGGCGATCGCGATGAGGACGGCCTGTGGTACGAGCGCGCCGAAATCGGCGTCTTCTGGGGCATCCGCTATAATTTCGACCGTTTCGGTACGGACGATGTGAAGGGTTGGTCGAACCTGATCGGCGCCGATGTCCGTTTCAACCTTGGCGCGCATGTCGATATCGGCGCGTCGGGCACTGTGCGCGTTGGCACCGACACCGATACCGTCAGCTGGGCGGGCGGCCCGACACTGACGCTGGCGCCGATGAAAAATGCGAACATCAGCTTCGGCTATAATTTCGCAGGCTTCCACGACCGCGATTTCGAGGAAGCGCGCTATTCGCGTTCGGGTGCCTATGTGACCTTCAAACTGAAGTTCGACCAGACAAGCTTTGCGGGGCTGGGGCTGTAAGCCGTTGCCCTAACTCGTCACCCCGGACTTGATCCGGGGTCCCGCTCAGCAACGCCGAAAAGCGGGATACCGGATCAAGTCCGGCATGACGAAAGGATGGAAGAAGAGCGTCAGTCCGCGAACAGCAACACGGGCGTCTCGACGAGCTTCTTGAGCGCCTGGACATAGCTCGCGGCATCCCAGCCATCGACGACGCGGTGGTCACAGCTGATCGACAGGTTCATCAACTTGGCGCGGCGAATCTCGTCGCCCCCTTGAGGATTTTTAGCAAACACCGGGCGTTCGACGATCTTGTTCGGACCGATGATCGCCACTTCAGGACGATTGATCACCGGCGTTGTCGCAATCCCGCCAAGCGGACCGAGCGAGGTGATCGTCAGCGTCGAACCCGACAGCTCGTCGACCTTCGCTTTGCCAGTGCGCGCGGCTTCGGCGAGGCGAGTGATCTCGCTCGCGAGCTGCCAGACATTCATGTCCTGCGCGTCGCGGATCACCGGGACCATCAGCCCCGCATCGGTCTGCGTCGCCATACCCAGATGCACCGCGCCGTAACGGGTCACGATGCCCGCCTCATCATCATAGCGCGCGTTGATCATCGGAAATTGCGGAATGGTGCGGCAGATCGCGACGATCAGGAAGGGCAGCATCGTCAGTTTCGGGCGGCCCCCGCGATTGGCGTTGAGGTCAGCGCGCATCTCTTCAAGCGCGGTGACATCCATTTCATCGACATAGGTGAAGTGCGGGATCGCGCGCTTCGACGCCGCCATATTCTCGGCAATCTTGCGGCGCATGCCGATAACCTTGATCGGCTCGTCGGCGCGGGCGCGCGATGCTCCCGGCGCATGATAGCCTTGCCCGCCGCTGTAGCGAAGGAAGGCGTCGAGGTCCGCGTGGCGGATGCGGTCGCCCTCAGCATGGACCTGACCAAGGTCGACACCCAGATCGGCCGCGCGGGCGCGAACGGCAGGGGAAGCCAGAACCTTCGCCCCATGGTCCGTTTGCCCTGAGCTTGTCGAAGGGCCGCTCTTGTTTTCGGAAGGCAAGGACGGGGCTTCGACAAGCCCAGCCCGAGCGGGTTGAGGGGTTGGCGTAGCGACCTCAACGTCAGAAATTTCTTCGGCGCCCGGCGTCTCGGCGACAATTTCCTGCTCAACCGGCGTATCGGTCGGCGGCGCATCGACCGCACCCTCGTCATCGGTCTCGATCACGGCGAGTGTCGAACCGATCGGGATCAAATCGCCGACCTCACCCGCCAGTTCGACGACGATCCCCGATACAGGAGATTCCATTTCGACGGTCGCCTTGTCGGTCATCATATCGGCGAGTTGCGCGTCTTCCTCGACGCGCTCGCCGATCTTGACGTGCCAGGCGACGATTTCGGCCTCGGCGATGCCTTCGCCAATGTCGGGCAGACGGAATGAATAGCGGGCCATGACGTCAGTCCTTCAAAATCTTGTTCAGCGCGGTCGCGATGCGGACCGGCCCGGGGAAATAGGCCCATTCAAGGCTGTGCGGATAAGGCGTATCAAACCCGGTCACGCGTTCGACCGGCGCCTCGAGATGATAGAAGCAGCGTTCCTGTACCAGCGCCGCGAGTTCGGCGCCAAAGCCCGACGTGCGCGTCGCTTCGTGGATGATCAGGCAGCGACCGGTTTTCTTCACCGACGTTTCGATTGCCTCGATATCGAGCGGCACCAGCGTCCGCAGGTCGATGATCTCGGCGTCGATCGCCAGTTCATCGATGATCGTCTTCGCTACATGGACCATCGTGCCATAGACCAGCACGGTGACCGCCTCGCCTTCGCGGATCGTCGCCGCCTTGCCGAGCTCGATGCGGTAATAATCTTCCGGCACCACGCTCGCAGCATGCTTCGACCAAGGCTCGACCGGGCGGTCGTAATAGCCGCTGAACGGGCCGTTATAGATGCGCTTGGGTTCAAGGAAAACGACCGGGTCATTATCCTCGATCGCCGCAATCAACAGGCCCTTGGCATCATAGGGGTTCGACGGGATCACCGTCTTCACGCCACAGATATGCGTCATGATGCTTTCCGGCGACTGGCTGTGCGTCTGGCCGCCGAAAATGCCGCCGCCAAATGGCGTGCGCACCGTCATCGGGCAGATGAAGTCATTCGCCGAACGATAGCGCAAACGCGCCGCCTCGCTGACCAGCTGGTCGAGCCCCGGATAGATATAGTCGGCAAACTGGATTTCGGGGACCGGGCGCAGGCCATAAGCCCCCATGCCGACCGCAACGCCGATGATGCCACATTCGTTGATCGGGGTGTCGAACACCCGCGTCTTGCCGTGCTTTTTCTGCAAGCCAGCCGTGGCGCGGAAGACGCCGCCGAAAAAGCCGACGTCCTCGCCCATCACCACGACCTTGTCGTCGCGCGCCAGCATGACGTCCATCGCGCTGTTGATTGCCTCGATCATGTTCATCGTCTTGGTTTCGCTGCTCATCATTCGGGCTTCCAACCGGGGCCGAACTTGGCCTCTTGCTCCGCCAGCATCTGCTTGCTCTGTTCCACAAGATGCCAGGGCATCTCCTCGAACACGTCCTGGAACATGGTTTCAAAGGGCTGGTGCATGCCATGACCCAAAATGCCGAGCTTTTCCGACTGCTTCTGGGTCGTCTTGACCAGATCCTCAAGCTCGCCGCGCAGCGCCTCGTGCCGCTCGCCATCCCATTCGCCGAGCGTTTCGAGATGCTGGCGCAACCGCGCGATCGGGTCGCCGAACGGCCAGATCGTCGGCTCTTCGGCGGGGCGATAGGCTGTCGGATCGTCCGACGTGCTATGCCCTTCGCTGCGATAGGTGAAATGCTCGATCAAGGTCGGGCCATTGTTGGTTCGTGCGCGGTCCGCCGCCCATTGCGTCGCGGCATAGACCGCGAGCGGATCATTTCCGTCGATACGCAGCCCGGCGATGCCATAACCCACCGCGCGCGCCGCAAAGGTTGTCCGTTCGCCGCCGGCAAAGCCCGAAAAGCTCGAGATCGCCCACTGATTGTTGACGACGTTGAAGATGACCGGCGCGTTATAAACCGTCGCAAAGGTCAGCGCCGAGTGGAAATCGCCCTCGGCCGACGATCCCTCGCCGCACCAAACGGTCGCGATGCGGCTGTCGCCCTTTGACGCCGACGCCATCGCCCAGCCCACCGCCTGCGGATATTGGGTCGCGAGATTGCCCGACACGCTGAAGAAGCCATGTTCGGGCGCCGAATACATGATTGGCAACTGCCGCCCCATCAGGTGATCGCCGCGATTCGAATAAATCTGGTTCATCATCTGGATCAGCGGATAGTCGCGCGCGATCAAAATGCCCTGCTGGCGATAGCTGGGGAAGCACATGTCGCCGCGGTCGAGCGCCAGCGTCGATGCGACCGAGGTGGCCTCTTCGCCGGTGCACTTCATGTAAAAGCTGGTCTTGCCCTGCCGCTGGGCGCGGAACATGCGGTCGTCGAACGCGCGCACCAGCATCATGTAGCGCAGCATGAGGCGCAGCCGCTCGGGTGACAGCTTCGGATCCCATTGCCCCTTCGCCTGCCCGTCAAAATCGAGCACGCGGACAAGACCATAGCACAGGTCACGCATCGCATCGGGCTTGGTGTCTTCGCCGGGGCGCGGCGTCGCCTCGACCGCAGGGACGACGATATCACCGAAATCGGGCGTATCACCGGGCCGATAGCGCGGTTCGGGAATGTGAAGCGACAGCGGCGGCAGGTTGCTCGCCGGGCGTCGATGGGTATCGGGCATGCCTAAATCCCTCCCGGTGCGAATCATCGCACCGTCTAGTTATATTTCAATGCGGCGACATATTATTACCGCCGCTAGATCATTGCAATGCCCGCGTCAGACCGCGACCGGCGCCGCGATATGCGCCTGCGGCGAATAGGATTCGACGCTGAAATCATCAAATTTATAGTCGAAAATGCTTGCCGGCCGATTGAGGATGCGCAGCTTTGGCGCGCCTTCAGGCACCCGCGACAATTGCTGTTCGACCAGTTCGGCATGGTTCAAATATAGGTGCACGTCGCCGCCGGTCCACACCAGTTCGTGCGCGTGCAAATCGCACTGCTGCGCGATCATACGCGTCAGCAACGCTGCCTCGAAAACATTGAATGCAAAACCGAGCCCCAAATCGCACGAGCGCTGGAACAGCATGCACGACAGCCCGCCGTCGCTGCGGACGTGGAATTGATAGGTCATGTGGCATGGCGGCAACGCCATGCGATCGAGATCGGCGACATTCCAGCCGGTGAAGATGTGGCGCCGCGACCCCGGATTGTTGCGCAGCGATGTGATCAGGGCGGAAATCTGGTTGTGTCCCTCGGGCGCGCGGCGAAACAGCCCCTCGCCCGCCGCTTCGTAACGCGGCCAATTGACCCATTGATGGCCATAAACAGGGCCCAGGTCGCCCCATGTCGCAGCGAAAGCGTCATCGGCCAGGATTCGCGCTTCGAATTCAGCGGCATCAATTTCCGCGCCCGTCTCGCGCCGATAACGATCGAGCGGCCAGTCGGTCCAGATTCGCACCCCCTGCGCAACGAGCGGACGGATATTGGTATTCCCGGTCAGGAACCACAGCATTTCGCGCAGCCCCGTCTTCCAATAGACGCGCTTTGTCGTCAGCAGCGGGATCGCGTCATCCTTCAACGAGAATCGCATCGTTTCGCCGAACAGCGACCGTGTGCCGACCCCGGTGCGGTCGACGCGTTCGTCGCCCTCCACCCATATGCGGCGCATCAGGTCGAGATATTGCAGTTCATAGTGGATGGATTCGGACAAGATTCGCTCCCGGTTTGGCCGCTCTTTGCTAGGCCCCGCGCAGCGGCACGACAAGTGCGCCAAAGGGGGGATATCGACTCCTATCCGATACGGGGCAGTCGGCAATTGCCGCCACCGGCCCCGGCGCGCATGCACGCGCCACGATGATCCTGTTCATATCCGCTGGCGAAATGCCCGCCCCCTATGCCGCCGCCGGATTCGTTCCGCGCAAGGTCGAGGGGGACGTCGCGCTCTACCTGCTGCGCCCCTGCTTCCCCGCCGAGGGCGAGGCGCTGCTTCTTGCCGGATTCGACATCTATGACCGGCTCGTGGCGCTGGAATGTGCCGATGGTGACTGCATCGGCCGCTGCAGCATCCCGCCGCGCTGCTGGCAGGGCTTGTTGGGGCGTGGTGTGGCAACCGTCCTGATGGCGCATAATCATCCGTCGGGCGCTGCATGGCCCAGCGTCGCCGATATTCGCTGCACGCACGAAACCGCACAATTTCTGAGACTTCTCGACATCGAACTGACTGATCATCTGATCTTCGTCGATACCGGCCATTTCAGCTTTCGGCAGGCACAACTCATGTAGAAACGGCAATTGTCGCGTTGGTGATGATTGGCGCTTGAAGTTCCTGAAAGGCGCGTCTAGAGGACCGCCCTGCCTTCGCACCGGCCCGCCGGTGCAAAGAACGGTCGGGGAGTAGCTCAGCCTGGTAGAGCACTGTCTTCGGGAGGCAGGGGCCGGAGGTTCGAATCCTCTCTCCCCGACCAATTTCTTTCCTGTTCCACGTCGCACCCGAACAGGGCCCCGCATCGCGAGGCATGGCGACTGATCACGGAGTTTGATGCGCAGCAACTGAATCGCCACCGCTCAAGCGGGCAACGGTCCGGCTCACACGCCGGGGTTCTTTCTGTGCATATAATATTCGTGGAACACTCATGGACAAAAATAATGTGACGATCCGGGCCTATTCGGCTGCGGACAAAGAAATATTGTCGTCAATCTGGTATCGGGCTTCGCTGGAAGCGCATCACTTCCTTGGCCAGGCGCGTCTGCAAGAACAGCGCAAACTCATCGAAGACATCTATCTGGAAAAAGCCGAAACCTGGGTTGCCTGCCTCGATGGCCGGCCCGTCGGCTTCATCGGTTTGCTCGACACCTTTGTGGGCGGGCTGTTTGTCGACCCTTCGGCACAGGGCCACGGGATCGGTCAGGGGCTGATCGCCCACGCCCTGGCGTTGAAAGACCTGCTTATGCTGGAAGTCTACGCCAACAATGTGCGAGCCTGCACCTTCTATCGCCAGCTTGGCTTCTGCGAAATATCGCGGCGTCCGAGGGATGATGATGATCTTCCGTTCGAAAATATCCTGATGCGCCTCGACGGATAAATACTGGGAGAGGCGAGAATTTGCGCTGCCTCTTGTATCGTAACGCATCCCATCCTAGATTGGTGCTACGCCGCCATGGTTTCCCCCTTTCCATCGCGGTGAGTGCCCCGTCTCCGGACGCGGGTGCGTCCTCCCTGGACCCTGGCCACCTCGTGCCCCGTGCGCGAGGTGGTTTTTTTACAGGCGAGCTATTCTGCGGCTTGCGGCAGTGCGTCGCGGCCCCGTTCGGCCCGTCCAGCGTCAGCCACCAACTCACCAAACCATCGTGTTAAACCGGCCATCCGCGCAGCATCGACTGTGCGGCCGGGTGCTAGATACAGACTGCGGTCGATTTCAATCTGCACCGCGTGCACCGCCTGATCTGGCTGCCCATGGGTGCGAACAATATGCCCGCCAGCATAGGGCTGGTTCCGCGTCACCGGGACATTCAACCGCTGCGCTGCGTTCATCACCAGATCAACAAGCCAGTCGGCCGAGCTGGTACCAAACCGGTCACCGACGACGATACGCGCGCCATGTCCAGGCTGTCCGGCGGGAATCTGCGGCATGCTGTGCAGGTCGATCAATATCGCATGACCATGCCGTTCACGAACCGCCGCGAGTTCGCTGGTGAGCGCGGCATGATAAGGCCGGTGTAGCGATTCGAGCCGCCAGTTCAGCGCCGCCGCGTCGATCGGGCGTTTCCACAAAGGTCCGCAATCGGCGAGCCGCGTCGGCACGACGCCCAGCCCCGCACGCTCCTTGCGCCCCGGTGCGGAAAATTCCTGGCGCAGCGACGGATCGACCTCGCCCGGCGCCATCTGCCCTTCGCCGCGATTGCAATCGGCGACTGCGCGCGCCCACAGCGCCTGGACAACGACCGCTCCCGCATCCTGCGCATCGGCGGCGATCCGGTCGCACCAGCTATCCTCCAGCCGTTCGAGCATCGGCTGCGGCACGCGCGCTGCGGCGAGGATCTCCGGCGGATAAATGCGACCCGCGTGCGGGACCGACACGACGACCGGAATGCTCACTGAGGGCCGGTTGACAGATATGGCGGCGGGCGGGATGGTGCTGCGCGGCATCGATCACCGGTGGCAAAAAACCGGCCGCAAATCCAGCCTCATGGCTATTTGTTAAATCTCTCGCGCTAAGACAGCGGCTTCGTTGCAAAGGTGCGGATGCACCAGACGCGGCCTCGCCGTGGGACCAGGGGACATATTTCAGCATGATTCGCATTTTGCTGGCCGAAGATGATGATGTGATGCGCGAGTATCTCGCGCGGGCGCTGACCAGCGCCGGATATCACGTCACTGCGGTCGATCGCGGCACCACCGCCGTGCCTTATATTGATTCGGGAACCTTCGACCTTTTGCTGTCGGATATCGTCATGCCCGAAATGGATGGAATCGAGCTTGCTCAATATAGCGCAAAGGTCGCGCCGCAGACGCAGGTGATGTTCATCACCGGCTTTGCAGCAGTTTCGCTGCGCGCCGAAGAAAATGTGCCGCAGGCCAAGCTGCTTTCGAAGCCCTTCCACCTCAAGGATTTGGTGCGCGAAGTCGACAATATGTTCGGCCGCACCGACCGCTCGCACCAACAATAAAATCATCTCGGCACGCGAAGGGGTTGCCAAGCTGCATCGAGGTGAGTAGTGGCCGCGTCACCCCAAGGGATGGGCGTGTAGCTCAGTGGTAGAGCACTGTGTTGACATCGCAGGGGTCGCAAGTTCAATCCTTGCCACGCCCACCATTAAAAACGCCGCCGACCTGATGGTTCGGCGGCGTTTTTGCTTTCAGATCAGGCCATTCCGCGTGCGACGTCACCACGCGACGCATCGCCGATCTGCGATCCGCCATCACAATCGAGAATCGTGCCGGTGATGTAGCCCGCCGCCGGCGAGCAGAGGAACACCGCCGATTCGGCGACCTCCTCGATCTTGCCCCAGCGCTTCATCGCGATGCGGTCGTAATGTGCCTGCCGTGTTTCGGCATCGGGTGCGAGACGCTTCATCCCTTCGGTATCGGCAATCGGCCCCGGCGAAATGCCGTTCACTCGCACCTCGGGGCCCCATTCGAGCGCAAGGACGCGAATCAGCTGGTTGATCCCCGCCTTGGCGGCGCAGGCATGCGCCTGCAGCGCCGACGCGTTGACCGCCTGTCCCGCCGTGATTGCGATCAACGATGCTCCAGGACGGTTCAGCAGGTCGTGACAGCCGCGAAACACGTTGAAAGTGCCGTTGAGGTCGATGTCGACAACGGTGCGAAAGGCGTTGGCCGACATGCCGAGCGCGGGCGCGAGGAAATTGCCCGCCGCCCCCGAAATAACAATGTCCATCGGCCCCAGTTTGTCGGCGACCGTTTCCATCACCCCGCGAATCGCATCATAGTCGCGCACGTCGGCCGACAGTCCGATCGCACCCGCACCAATTTCTGCCGCCGCGCGCGCCGCCTTGTCGGGATCGCGCCCTGCGACTGCAACCTTCGCGCCCAGTTCGGCGAATCGCTTGGCGATCCCCAGGTTGATCCCGCTCGTTCCGCCGGCGACGAAAGCCGTCTTGCCCGTCAGCAAATTGTCCCGGAATGTTGTCATCTCGCTTCTCTCCCTCATGCTTTCGACCGGCAATCCGCCCGGCATGCAAAGATGCGGGTTGACGGATCGGAACCAGTCGCGTTTTGAAACTGGAACAGACAGCAAGGACGATCCGATGGCAAGTACCGGTCCCACCTCCAACAGCTTCATCTCGCAGCGCCTGAAGCTCCACTATGTCGACTGGGGCAATCGCGGCGCGCCGCCCTTGCTGCTCGTCCACGGTGGTCGCGACCATTGCCGCAACTGGGACTGGGTCGCCGAAAAGCTGCGTGACCGTTACCATATCATCGCCCCAGACCTGCGCGGTCATGGCGACAGCGCCTGGTCGCCCGACGGCAACTATCCGATGGACGCTTTCGTCTATGATCTTGCCCAGTTGATTCATCAACTCGACCTTGGACCGGTGGCGATCGTCGCCCATTCGATGGGCGGCAATATCGCGCTGCGCTACACCGGTCTTTATCCCGAAAACGTCAGTACGCTGGTCGCGATCGAAGGGCTTGGCGCCTCACCCAAGATGATGGCCGAGCGCGCCGCGACGCCCTTTGCCGAACGGTTTCGCAAATGGATCGACGACAAGCGCCAGGCTGCGGGGCGCGCGCCGCGTCGCTATGCGACGCTCGACGATGCGCTGGCGCGGATGATGGGTGAGAACGCCTATTTGACTGCCGAACAGGCGCGCCACCTGACGATCCATGGAATCAGCCGCAACGAGGATGGCAGCTGGAGCTGGAAGTTCGACAATTATCTGAATGTCTGGCCCGCCTTCGATGTGCCGCACGAAGATGTGGCGTCGCTCTGGTCGGCGATCACCTGCCCCACGCTGTTGCTCTATGGCGCCGACAGCTGGGCTTCAAATCCCGAGAAAGATGGCCGCCTCGCGCACTTCAACAATGCAAAGGTGATCGAGTTTGAAAATGCCGGCCACTGGCTTCACCATGACCAGTTCGACCGGTTCATGTCCACGCTAGACAATTTCCTCTAAACAGGCGTCTTGTCGCACGCAGTTCGCGCGCGAAGGTTCGGGCGACGCCATGACCTATACGGGGCAGATTTCACCGCGACAGCGCGCCTTGTCGGCCGGCGCCGCGCTGCTGGCGGTGGTCGCGGTCGGCGCCGGTCTTGCCAGCGGCCTCGACCTCGATTCCGTGCGCAAGGCGAGCGAGGCAATCAGCGCCATCACCATCCCCGCCCCCGTCCCTCCACATGAAGAACCGGTGCCGCAAAAGGTCGCGGCCAAGAAAGTCAGCGGCAAGGCTTCCGCAGCGAACAAGCACGCCAAGGCGACTCAGGTCGTTGCCTCTAAGCCGAAGCTGCAGCCCGTCACCCCGCCCCCGATCGCCGCCGCACCGCAGCCGGGTGCAGGCAACAACGCATCGGCGGGGGCAACTCCCAATCCAGGTCCCGGGTCAGGCGCGGGCGGGCGCGGTGATGGAACGGGCGCAGGCGGTGCGGGCAGCGGCACCGGTGGCGGATCGAAAGCGGCGTGGCGCAGCGGCACGATCACCGACCGCGACTATCCGCGCGATGCGAGCCAGGCAAAGATCGGCGGTATCGTCGAAACGCGCTTCACTATCCAGCCAAGCGGGCGTGTCAGCGGCTGCCGGATCATCAGATCAAGCGGCGAGGCCTCGCTTGATACCACCACCTGCCGCCTGATCGAAGAACGCTTCCGCTTCAAACCCGCCACCAATGCCGCAGGCGACCCGATCCCCAGCCAATATGGCTGGCGCCAAAGTTGGTGGCTCGAACCGCGCCGCTAACCCAAATCGTCGGCCGAGCGCTCACCGACGGCACTCACCCTCGGTCACATCCGCGATAGTTTGTGACAATGATGCGAATAATTCTCAATAGAGATTGACTCTGCAATCTATTCGCAATAGCGGCGCCCCGAAGCAATAAGGGGTATAGCCGTGATAAAATCGACGTCCGCCACGTTCCTCGCCATGTCCTGCGTCGGGAGCATCATCAGCGCCCCCGTTATGGCTGCCGATATCGGTGCCGATGCGGGTGCCGAACAGAATGAGCGCGATCGCCGCGAGGAGCGCGAAAGCATCATCGTCAACGGGCAACATTATCAGACCCAGCAGGAATCGCCCAAATCGACGCGTTCGGTGCGCGACACGCCGCAGACCGTCACCGTGATCACCGGCGAAACGATCGAGCAGCAAAATCTGCTCACACTGCGCGACATGCTATCGACTGTCCCCGGTATCACCTTCGGCGCCGCTGAAGGTGGCTCACCGCCCGCTGACTCGATCACGCTACGCGGCTATTCGGCTGGTTCGGACATCACGCAAGACGGCGTGCGCGACAGCGGCGCCTATAACCGGTCCGATAATTTCAACATGGAACAGCTCGAAATCGTCAACGGTGCGAATTCAGTCTATGGCGGCTCGGGTTCGGTCGGTGGGTCGATCAATATCGTCACCAAGCGCCCGCTCGCCGAAACGCGCGTCGTCGGCTCGGCTGGCATCGGCACCGACAATTATTATCGCGGTTCGATAGACGCCAATGTCCGCGCCAGCGACATGCTCGCTTTTCGCCTGAACGCGATGGTGCACAAGAATGACGTGCCTGGTCGCGACGTCGAGAAATATGAGCGCTGGGGTGTCGCTCCCTCGGTCACGCTGGGTGTCGGCGGCCCGACCAGTCTGACCCTGCAATATCTGCATCAGGAAGACGACAATATCCCGCAATATGGCGTGCCCTATTATACCGTCGCGGGCGGGATGATCCCCGGCGTCGATCGCAGCGACTATTTCGGCTATCGCAACATCGACACGCAGGACATCACTGTCGATCAGGCGACGCTGACCTTCGAACATGAGATCAGCGATGCGGTGTCGATCCGCAATCTGTCGCGCTGGCAGCAGGTCAGCCAACTCACCATCGTAGGACCGCCGCAGGGCACCTATTGCCTTGCAACGGGCGTCACACCGACGGGTGGCAGTTGCACCGTCAATGTCACCGGCATAGGCAACGTTACCGTCCCCAACGGCTATTATCTCGTCGGCGGACCGCGCGGAAACCTGCGCGATTCGCAGAATGAAATCATGTATAATCAGCTCGACCTGCGCGCGGTGTTCAACACGGGCGCGATCGAGCATACGTTGGTCGCGGGCGCCTCGGCGAGCTGGGAAAAATATACCCTCTCGACCGGAAACGTCTATCGCAACCCGAATGGAACGGTCGCCAATGCGGCCTTCCCGCTGATCAATTTCGGTAATCCAAACGAGATCGTCCCCGGCCCCGCCGGCCCGGGCCGCGTTTATGGCAGCAATGTCTATACAGGACCGGTCAACTTCTTCGAAAGCGGTCGCCAGCGGGGCGAAGTCGACAATTATGCCGTCTATCTGTTCGACGCGATGAAGATCGGAAAGTTCGAAATCAACGGTGGTGTTCGTTGGGAGCATAACAGCGGCAATTATCGCACCGACGCCGGTGCCGCGGCGACCCTTACCACACCGCAAGGAGCGATCGTTCCCGGTCCGATCCTGAGCAATTCGGCCGACCTCTTTTCATACCGCCTCGGCCTCGTCTTCAAGCCTGTCGAGGCCGTGACTCTCTACGCCGCCTTCGGCAATTCGAAGACACCGTCGATCAGTGCGGTCAACGGCGCCTGCACGACCGTCACCTGCAATGTCGATCCCGAAACCGCGCGCAACTATGAGATTGGCGCGAAGGCAGAAGTGGCGGGCGGAAAACTGCTGCTGGCGGCATCGCTGTTCCGCAACGAGCGCAACCAGTATAAGGTCGCATCGAACGACGTCGACAGCCCCGATCAGGTACTCGACGGCAAATCGCGGGTCGACGGGATCGCGCTGAGCGTCATCGGCAAGATCACCCCGCAATGGTCGATAACCGCAAACTACACCTATCTCGACGGGAGTTTGCGCCAGTCGGTGTCCGATTTATGCCTTGCCAATCCCGGTACCACCGGCTGTGCGAACAGCGTGACCGTACCCGACCCGGCACGCGGCGCAGCGTTTCAGCAGACGCCGAAACATTCAGGCAGCCTGTTCACGACCTACGAGTTTCCGTTCGGCCTGACCCTGGGTTACAGCATGACCTATCAGGGCAGCTTCGCGCTGAATCTGCCGACACTCGCGGCGCCGACGGTCTATCGGTCGAAGGATTATCTGATCCACAGCGCCTATGTCGCCTATAGCGTGACCGACAGCCTGAAGGCCCAGCTCAATGTGAAGAATTTCACCGACGAGCTCTACTTCACGCGGATCCGCAGCAATGGCTGGGCAGCCCCGGGTGACGCGCGCGCCGCTATCTTCTCGCTGAGCTATACCTATTGATCATTGGGCGGGAGCAGGAGTTGCGCTCATGTTCCCGCCATTGATCGTACGTCCGACCTATGGCAGCGAACAGCGGCATCGCCGAAGGGACATTCCGCCATGTTGATCGCCATCCCCGACCTGCTCTCGGCCGACGAGCTCGGCGAAATCCGCCAGACCATCGACGCCGCAGATTGGATCGACGGCAATGTAACCTCGGGCCATCAGTCCGCACTGGCCAAGAACAACGAACAATTGCCCGAGGACAGCGACGCCGCACAACGCGCGGGCCGGATGATCCTCGACGCTCTGGGGCGGTCGCCGCTATTCTTTGCATCGTCGCTCCCGCTCAGGATTTTTCCGCCGCTGTTCAACCGCTATGGCGAGGGGCAGGAGTTCGACATTCATGTCGACAATGCCATCCGCATCAAGCGCGGCAGCGAATTCCGCATCCGCAGCGACCTGTCGGTCACGCTGTTCCTTGAGGCACCCGAGGATTATGATGGCGGCGAACTGATCGTCGAAGATCATTACGGGGCGCAGCGGGTCAAGCTGCCCGCCGGCCATGCGGTCGTCTATCCATCGTCGAGCCTGCACAAGGTCACACCCGTGACCCGCGGACGGCGCGTCGCCTCCTTCTTCTGGCTCCAGTCGATGGTTCGAGATGCCGAGGCGCGGCGCCTGCTGTTCGACCTCGATCGTTCGGTGCAGCGCCTGACCGGCGAGCTCGGCGGCAAGGACCGCTCGGTAATCGAACTTACCGGCGTTTATCACAATCTGCTGCGACGCTGGGCCGACAGCTAGTCCAGCATCGCGCACCAGCCGCGCGACAGATATTCGCGTTCTCCTGCGATCACACAGGCCGCGAGGCCTTGCGCGTCGGCGCGTGCAATCGCTCCCTGCGCCCCCAGCACGGTGAGCGCGGTCGCCCAGCCATCGGCCATCATGCAGCTGCGGTGCAGCACCGTGACCGAAGAAATATTATGAACGATCGGGCGTCCGGTTCGTGGATCGAAACTGTGCGAATAACGTACTCCATCGACCTCGAAACCCCGGCGATAATTTCCCGAAGTGGCGACCGACAGGTCGTGAAGCGCGACGCGATACGGCGCGAGTGATGAGGAAGGCGGGATTTCGGTATCGACCCACCAGGGCTGGCCGTCGGGCCTGATCCCCTCACCGCGCAGTTCGCCGCCGACCTCGATCAGGAAGTGGCGGACGCCCTGCCCCAGCAGCCATTCGGCGGCCAGATCGACGGCATAGCCCTTGGCGATGCCAGACAGGTCGAGCGCAGCGCCCTCGGTCCGGCGAATACGGCATTCTTGCGGGTCAAAATCGATCGAATGATTGGCGGGCCCTGCAGCGGCAGTCGGTATCGCATCGATAGGTCCTGCACTACCGAATCCCCATTGCTCAGTATGGCGGCCAAGGCACGGATCAAAGGCGCCATCGCTTATTCGCGCGATATCGAGCGCGGCGCAGATCACAGCGGCAAATTCGGCCGGGATCGTCTGCCACATATTCGGCGGAGCCCGATTAAAGCGCGAGAGGTCGGACGTCGCTTCCCACTGGCTCATCTGTTCGACGACGCGGTCGAACCGCGCCTGCACAGCCGCAGCCGCACCCACAGGCGGTGAGACAGCCTGCAGCGACCAGCTTGTCCCCATTGTCTCGCCGGCGAAACTTTCGATCGCCGCCCCGGCGTCGCGCCCCGAAAAGGCTGCGGGCGTCAACGCGCGGGGGATCAATATGCGATCGGTCAGGGCGCGAGCACTTCCAGGGTCGTGGCATAGCTTGCGCGCCGCTGCAGCGGCGGCTCGCCGGTCGCGCCTTCGGCGCGCTCGGTCTGCGGCGTCGTGACGTTAAGCCAGTACATGCCGGCTTCGGTCCAGTTCACCTCGACCTTGCCCTGGCTATCGGTCTTGAGGTTTATTTCGCCCAGTTGGTTTCGATAGCGAATGCCGCCCGGAATCACCGTGACCGACAGGCCCGCTGCGGGCTTGCCGTCGAGCAGGAACTGGAAGCTCGCGGTTTCGCCGGCGATCAGATCATTCGGGTGTGTGACCGGTGCGAGCTCGATGCCCTTGCCGGTCGGCTTGAACAGCGTCGTCGTCGGTTCGCCCACGGTCACGAAAATCTCGTTGCGATTGTTCGATTCAGCGGTCTTTACATTGGTTGCGCCGGCCGGAAGGCGTTCGGCCAGATTGGCGGTGGTCGTCCCACGCGGCAGACGCTCGGTCTTGCCGCCCAGGTCATAGCTGCCCATGAGGCCGTCGGATACCGACGCGATCCGCCAGGTTCCCTTTTGCGTCAGATGAACGTCGAAGGTGCTGCGATAGCGGCCTGTCGCCTTATTCTCGATCGCGGTCTCGGTCCCGTCGGGCGCCCACGCCTTGACCGCGTCGAGGCGCAACGGCTGATGCTCGAAGTAGAAGAGGTCGTTCGATACTGCGGCGTCGACGGTCACCCAGACATCATCGCCCGACAGCACGGTCGATGATGGCAACATCCACTGCCGGTGTGCGCTCGCGGGAACGACGGCGATCGCGGCCAGCGCGACGGTCGCGGCGAAACCCAAAATCTTCCTGTTCATCATCCTGTCCTTTTTTCTGCCTTAGCGGAAGGAGACCGAAACGGTCCCCAGCTCGGTCGTCCCCACAGCGCGTCCCCCGGCCCCGGCCTTACCCGGCCAGGTAAAGGGAATACGCAACACTTCGCGGCCGCCAACTTCGCGCGAGGCTTCGATCAGCAGCGTATATTGACCGGGTGCCAACGCACCGAGTTGGGCGCGCGTGAAGGATATTTTGTGCGTTCCGGGCGCGCGGGTCGCGCCGGTGATACCGTTGGCGGGGAAGGTCAGCGACCGCCCCGATGCACGCCACCATTGGCGAACATCGCGGAGCCACTTCGTGCCTTCATTCGCCTTCATGTCATGGTCGTACCAGACCGCGACCGTCTTCGCGCTCGCGCCCGGCTTTTCGACCCAGAAGGCAATGTACGGCTTGTGATATTCGGCGACCTTCAGCCGCGGGATGCTGATCGTGACATCCATGACGCCGGGCGCGGCGGCGATGGCCGGCGTAGCAAGGGCCGTCGCGAGGCCGGCGGAGCCGCCGATCAGGAGGGCGCTGTAGGAAAGCTGCATCGAAATTCTCCTAATGAATGAAGATGACGGCGATGACCGCCGGAATGACAACCCCCGCGCCCACGAGCGGCCATGTGCTTTTCCGCTTGGCCGAATGAAGTTGCAGCAGGAAAAGGCCGGTGATCGCGAAGACCAGGCAGGCGCCCGCGAAAATGTCGATGAACAGGCTCCACTCCCCGCCCGAATTGCGGCCCTTGTGAAGATCGTTGAGGTAGGAAATCCAGCCGCGGCTGGTAATTTCGGCGCTCGCCTCGCCGGTTGCGAGGTCGATCGCGACCCACGCGTCGCCGCCGGGCCGCGGTGCGGCCAGATAGACTTCTTCGGCCGACCATTCGGCCTCTGCCCCCGCGCGCACGGGGAAATTCGCCTCGACCCACTGTACGACCGGCGCTGGCAGCGGCGCCTTTGCGTCAGTCGGGACGGCGGCGGCGAGTTGTTTCAGCAGCGGCGCTGGCAGGGTCCCCGCCTTTTGGGAGATGATCGGTGTGCCTTCGATATCGGCGGCATGGTTCAGCGTGAAACCGGTGATCGCGAACAGCAGCAGGCCGATCAGGCTGATCGCCGAGCTCATCCAATGCCAGGTGTGGAGTTGCTTGAGCCAAAAGCTCTTGCTGCTCTTCTTCTTGGTCGCGGGTCGCGGGGAGGTTATCTGGTGCATGCGGACAATCTGATCTGGAAGGACCAGCGGGCACTATCGAGAACGATTCGCAATTACAACAACTATCGACGCTTTTTCTCACCCTTGATCATCGGTGAAAAAAGCCGCTGCGTCGGCAAGGGTGTAGATGGAAACGCGATAGCATCAGCTATCCAGCTCAGCGAGCCACTGGCCAATCATCCTCTGGCCCGCAGCAACGGCCACGGGACCAAATGCGGCGTGATCGGCCCGCATCTCGGCATCGCTACGCCCCGCCTCGATCAATGCCCCCGGCCATTGACGCACCCATTCTTCAAATCGTGGATCGCAACCCATTTCGGCATGAAACTGTAGCGCCAATATATTCGGCCCGCGCCGAAAAGCCTGATGAGCATAAGCCTGAGTCGAACCGAGCAACTCCACTCCGTCGGGCAGATCGAACGTATCACCATGCCAATGGAGAAGCGGAACTCCGTCGAGGTGGCGAAGTGGAGACGCCGGATCGACGAAGCTCAGCGCGTGAAAGCCGACTTCCTTGACCGGCCCTTCGTAAACCGGCGCGCCAAGTGCCGCCGCTATCATCTGTGCGCCAAAGCATACGCCGAGCGTCGGCAGGCCGGCCTCGAGCCGCCGGGCAAGGCGACGCAACTGGCATGATATCCAGGGATATTGATGTTGCTCATAGACCCCCATCGGTCCGCCCATCATGATCAACAGATCAGGATCGCAAAGATCGACCGCGCTGAACGCGGGATCGTCCACATCGACCCGGTCGAGTTGATATCCGGCCGCTTCAACGGGTTCGCGATAACCCGAAATCCCTTCGTGCGGCACGTGGCGGATAATGAGTCCCTTTTTGGTCATCTTGCGGTGTCGATTGCCCTGGGCCGTATGGCGATGAATGGAGGCTTTGCTACGATGTTTTGAACGCCACCTGTCTAACCAAAGGAAGCGGCCGCTGTCACTCTACTAAAGCAGTAGAGATACTGTCACGACCCGTAGCTGAGCTTGGCTCCCCCCCTGCGACCGGCCGCCGCTTCCCCAATCATCGCCGGACGCAGCCATGCCATTCCTGCGATCTAACGGCATCTTAATATTGCCGCGGACTTGACTAAACCGGCTGAAGCGGCACGAGCGGGGCATCCCCTCTTCCCAATCTGGAAATTGATTGCCGCTATGACGCACAACCGCATCACCGACGATATCGCCCCGTTTCGCGCCATCGAGATCAGTCAGCTGGCGCAGAAGATGCGCCGCGACGGCGGATCGATCATCCATATGGAGTTCGGCCAGCCATCCGAAGGCGCGCCGCAGGGCGCCGTCGCCGCGACGATCAACGCGCTCGGCAACGACGCCAGCATGATGGGATATTGGGAAAGCGCGCCACTGCGCGAACGCATCGCCCGCCATTACCGCGAACAATATGGCGTCGATGTCGGCCCCGAACAGATTATCCTGACCTGCGGCGCGTCGCCCGCGCTTGTCCTCGCGCTTCTTACCGTCTTCAAGCCAGGCAGTCGCGTCATGACAGCGAGGCCCGGCTATGTCGCCTATCGCAATTCGCTGCGCGCGCTCTCAATGGCGCCGGTCGAGGTCGCCTGCGGCGCAGAGGATCGTTTCCAGATCAACGCCCGCCACATTCGCGAGGCAGCGGAGGCTCCCGACGGCCTGATCGTCGCCAGCCCGGCCAATCCGACCGGTACGATCATCCCGCCGCACGAACTTGCCGACATTGTTGCGGCTTGCAAGGAACGCAACGTCCAGATCATCTCCGACGAAATCTATCATCGCCTGAGCTATGGGATCGAAACCCATTCGGTGCTGAGCTATGATCCTGACGCATTCGTCATCAACAGCTTCTCGAAATATTATGGCATGCCCGGCTGGCGCCTCGGCTGGCTCGTCTGCCCGAAGCCCTATGTCAGCGCGGCGCGCGCGCGCGTCGGAAATCTTTTCCTCTCTCCCCCCGCCCTCAGTCAGCATGCAGCGCTCGCGGCGTTCGACTGCGAACCCGAACTCGACGCGCGCGTCGAAGTTTATCGTCGCAATCGGGTCCTGCTGATCGCGACTTTGGAGAAACTCGGCATTACCGATGTCGCCCCCTCGGACGGCGCGTTCTATATCTATGCTTCGATTGCCCATTTGACCGACGACAGCATCGCATTTTGCAAAAAGCTGCTCGCCGAAACAGGCTTGGCTACCGCACCGGGTGTCGACTTCGATCCCGAAAATGGACACCGTTTTATCCGTTTCAGCTACGCCTTGACGACCGAGCTCGTCGAAGATGCTTGCCGGCGCTTTACAGAATGGATGGAGCGGGAGTTTCTCGCCGCGCGGCACGGCTGACCGCGCACTAACGGCCACTTCGCCCATTGACGCGTCATAGAGTCAGGCCTTTCGGCCCGTGGCGCGTCGGAGCGCGCCTGTCACAATATTGCGCGCGCGCATCGCCTACCGATTCCGTCTGGTTAGTTATCCGTAATCGGCATTGCCAATTCGCAAAGCCGGGCGACTTGCATCGGACCATCATGGCCTTGTTCGCATCGGTGCGGACAATGGGGAGGATCCGCAACAGGCATGTCTTCCGGCATGGCGCGCTACACCCCCTTTTGCGAAAGAAGGAAAAGACCATGATCAGGAAAGTCATGCTTGCGGTGTCGACGCTGACACTCGCTGTCGCCGGAGTACCGGCATTGGCGCAACAGAATCAGGATAATGACAACACCACCACCGGCGCGTCGGGCAACCGTAGCGACACGACCGTCGTGAACGACCTCATCGACCTGTTCGTTCAGGACAATGCCGCCGACACCTATTCGGATGATGACCAGGACAATGACGGCAATGGATCCGGCAACGGAAACAATTTCGTCATTGCCAGCCAGTCCCTGAATGCAGTCAACACCAACAAATATCTGGACGAAGTCGTCGATCTGGATGGTGAAGACGGGTCCGAAACTCCGGTCGGCTACAACAGCGGCAACAACTCGATCCGCGGCAATGCCTTTGCCGCCTATGCGGGTATCATGAACGCAGCCTGGAACACCGGTATCAATGCCAATACCCAGGCGGCAACCAACATTGCAGCCCAGGGCACCGTGTCCTTCGGCGAATGCTGTGCAGCCGCTGACGGTGGCGGAGACGGCGGAGACTGAGCCCCCCGGAGATGGCCGGTTCGCCCGATCCGGGCGGCCGGTCATCCTGTTTGCGAGCCTTACAGGAGCGTCTCGCCATGAAATATTTGATATTATCCGCCGCCCTGGCTGCGGCGAGCCTTTCCGCACCGGCGCTTGGACAAACCACCGCGCCCAACAACCCGTCGGACACTGCGATGGTCGATGCGGCTAGCATGTCGGCGGCGACATCGACGACCCAGGCCCCTAGCGACCCCAAATCGCCCATGCTGACCAACGACGAACTGGACTCGCTGCGCGGTGGCGAAACATTGGTGATCACCAACCAGACGCTGAACGCGATTACGAGCGGCAATATTCTGAACGGCGACTATGCCGCCGGCGCGGTCACGCTAAGCGACAACGCCCTGTCCAACTTCAATGGCGTCGGCAATCTTCTGATTAATACAGGCGCACAGGTCAGCGTGCAAAGCGGTATGAATCTGACCATCAACCTCGCCAACTGATCGGCGCATGCGACCGTTATTCGCCTTGATCGCCGGTGCCCTATGCACCCAGATGGCGCCGCCCGCTGCGGCCGAAGTCCGATTGGGCAACAATGAGGCCGGCGGAAGCTACGCCGTCCAGGTGATGACCTGGTGGGATATCCCGTTCCGCTCCGTCGTTCGCCAACGCTATGACTTCAGTTGCGGGTCTGCGGCGATCGCGACCCTCCTCACCTTTCACTATGGCCAGCCGACATCGGAAACGGCGCCTTTTCGTGCGATGTGGGAAGTCGGCGACCGCGAGGAGATCCGCAAGGTCGGATTTTCGATGCTCGACATGAAGCATTACCTGAAGTCGCGCGGCTATCGCGCGGAAGGCTTTCGCATCAACATCGAGCAGCTGCGTGACGTGAAACGCCCCACCATCGCCCTTCTCGATCTCAACGGCTTCAAACATTTCGTCGTCATCAAAGGGCTAAAAGGCGATCGCGTGCTGACCGGCGACTCGGTACTCGGCCTCAGCGAATATGCGCTTGGCGATTTCGAAAAGCACTGGAATGGCATCCTTCTGGCGATCGTGGACGGAGCCGACCGACGCCCCGTCTTCAACCTCGCCGGCGATTGGGGACCGTGGTCCAAGGCACCGCTTGAAGAAGATGGCGCGTTGCATGTGTCGGCCGGCGATCTCACCACCAATCTGCCCCCGAAATATCAGCTGACGCCGCAAATCCTACTCGATGTCCGCGTCGGGACGGTGAAATGAGGACTATCATGCCCAGGAACCTCCATATCCTCGCCCTTGCCCCGCTCCTGCTGGCGGCGAGCGAGGCTGCCGCCGAAGATCCGCTCATCGATGCCGCGACGGTGTCGGACGAGGTTCTGGCGACCCAGCGCGGCGGCTTTTCATGGAACGACATGCAAATCTCGTTTGGCGCCGACATTCGTAGCTTTGTCAATGACCAGCTCGCCTTGCGCACGATCGTCAGCTGGACGGCGAATGGTGCCACGGTCGATCGCTTCGTATCGCCCTCGCTCACTGCGGCCGACGCAGCGCATGTCCAGGCCGGGATACTGACCAGCGGCGGCATCCAGATGCGAATTGGCAATGAATCGGTATTTCTCGCCAATGACGGACAGACAGCACTCATCCATTCGACTGACGCGATCCAGAACGTCCTGATCAACACTGCCAGCGGCGTGAACCTGGCCCAGCAAGTGGACGCGACGCTCGACATCTCGGGCTATGACGGCTTTCGTGACGCCCTCGCGATGACGCGGATCAGCGACGCCGTTGGAAACGCAGTGAGCGCCGGCTCTCTCGGAGCGCTCGGCAACTGATTTGACCGATTATCAGTTGAACGGCATCCGTATCGTGATGCTGACGTCAGGTGCGTCCTCGGTCACCCCGAACTCGAACCCAAAGTTCAGCACGTCGTGCAGCGACAAGCGGTAGGACATGCCCAGGTTCAGCGACCCGACATGAAGATATTTGGATTTTTGATGGGTCTCGCCGATTTCGGATTTCGTCGGGAAAATATAATTGTGGCGATAGCCGAGTGAGAAAGAAAAGCGCGGATTGAGCGCGAAGCCGAAGCCCAGATTGGCCGAAATCGCATCTCCCGGATCGACGCGCCCGACCAGAACATCGCCGACCAGTTTATTCACATCCCGCGGGATGTGATACAAATAGGCCATTCCCCCATAAATCACCGTCGGGTCCGATGGCATCAGGAAGTTGACGCCGGGCTGAACCGCCCAGAATCCCGAACCGGTGGCCAGGCCGGTCGCGACGCCAAATTCATCATAACCGATATCGAACGGCCCCTTGCCGGTGTTGGACTTGACCCTGAGCGATCCGATGAAGATCGGCTTTTGCCCCACCGGCCGGTTGAACTGATAACGCACGGCGAACTCCGCATCGCCAATCCCATGTTCGCTCAGCGCAATTTGCCGCACAATACCCTCGTCGCGCTGCTGGGCGACCTCGATCCGGTCGTTACGGAAAAGATAGGGCGCGCGGAGCTCAACCTCCAGCCGATCCGTGAGGCCGTAGCGAAGTGCGGCCGTTCCGACGACGGTGTCGCGATCGGCGTCGGTTGCCTCGATCAAGCCAATCTGTATTCCCGGGATCAGCTCAATCCCCCGGAACACCAAGCGGTTGGTCGAGGACCGCGTATATTCGAAGGACGGCTCGAAGACGAGCTTTCCGGCCGGTGTGAGGACGCCCTGCCCTTCGGGCACCGCCGCCACGCGCTCCTCTGTCCTGGGTTCAGGGGGGGGCGCTTCGCCAACCGGACTGTCGGGCAAGGAAACCATGCTGGACCCCGGCCCCGGAAGAGCCGGATCGATGCCCTGGGCCAGTCCGGCGCCACGCATCGAATCAAGCGGCCGGTCCGCGAGCGCCAGCAAGCTCAGCCTGTCGACCTGGATCTGCTGCTGGGCAAGATGTTGCTGCATCTTCTCAATCTGGTCGCGCTGCTCGTCAATCATCGCACTTTGCCTGTCGATCAATTGCCGTTGCTCGTCGATGATCCGCCTTTGTTCGCCCGTCTCGGAAACCGTTGCGGCAAGCGCTTCCTGCGCCGCGCCGTCAGACAGAACCGACGCAGCCCCACCCCATGACGCGCTGACATCGAGAAAGGCCAGATTGGCGCATTGGCATTCCAGCGCTGGTAACGTGCTCGCTTCTGCACGAGCTGTGACAGCCATGGCGGACAAGCCAACGACGACCGTGCAGCTGCGGAACAACAACGGCGTGGCCCAGCTCTTTGTCATAGTCTCTCTCCCCGGGGATGAACGGCAACGCTCGACGGCCCAGCCGTATGCAATCGCTCGATAGCAGCCTCGACCTCCTCGCCCGCGACAGCCATCAGGCCCTCGACATCGATGATCCGGCACATCTGCGGCCCGTCCAACTCGATCAGTCCGCGACGAACGAAGCCTGAAATCGTACGGCTGACAGTGTGGATGGTTAGCCCGAGATGGTCTGCGATATCGCTTCGCGGCATCGGCAGAGGGATGCTTTCGGGTGATTCAAGCCGCTCCGCAGCTATCAGCAGGAAGGCGGCAACCCGCTCGTTCGCATTCCGGCGGCCGAGCAGGAAAATGCACTGGTTGGCGCTCTCCAACGCCCGTTCGAGAGCGTGGTTCTGCGACGATGATTCCAGTTCCCCCGCCGCTGCGAAATGGCGGCTCAAAATGGCATTGGTCACTGCCTCGGCTGCAGCTTCGCGCCGCCCGCATTCGACCCCGAATGCATCACCCTTGTAGTAGAATCCTGTCAACTGGCGATGCCCGTCGATATGGAAACGGCAAGTTCGCACGATGCCCGACACGACTTCGAACCAGCCGTCGCTGCGATCGCCCTGAAAGAAGATGATTTCGCCTTTGCGGAACCGAAGCTCGATTTCTTGACCGTGCGCTCCAGGGCGCAAACCGGCCCGTAACTCTTGCACGCCACTTCTCCCCAATCAGAAATTGGACTTCTGCGGCGACCCCTTATGAGGGCATAGTGTTGGCTGGGCCGACTTTAGTCCATCCGGTCAAACGCGTAGGAATTGGCGTGCACGATCAGCGTAGGGAAAATACGTGGGTGTTTTCCGAGGGCACAGATAAGTTGAATTTTACCGCATTTTCGATTCATAATGTGCTAGGGATATTTTTTCTGATCGTGCAAAAAGGTCGCCGCGTTCCACTGTGTCGCGGCAGCGGTGTCACATGATCGCAAAAATACGATGGTATGAACATTCCAAGTCGATAAATGCCACGGGTCGCTGTTCGTCCGCGCTAAGAGCGCTATGGGAGAATAGCTGTGCAACGGGACCAACTTTTTTCGGAGCCGCATCTTACTACTCGTGAGCATCAAATATTAGAACTTGTCGCGATGGGACAATCGGCAAAAGAGATCGCGATCGAAATCAGCATCGCTCCCAGAACCGTCGAACGACATATCGAGAATCTGCGACTGAAACTCAATGCTCGCAATCGGGCGCATCTGATCACTCAGGCCATATGCCTCGGCATTTTAACGATCGACGGATCGGTGTCGGCGAACGGTATGCCGCTTCTGATCTGATCGGCTATCCGGCTCGCCCCTTTGGCGGCCAGATCGAACAGCCTTCCAGCACCCTAGACTGTCAATTCAACCGCACATGACCCTTGTCATGACACGCCGCTTATCCGCCGGATCAAAATGGCTCCGCTCAATGGTGACACGCCTTGAAGAGGAGACCCGGATCGGCAAGGGCGGGACCCTGGCGGCGCAGCTGTCGCGGCTCGACCTGATCGTGCTCGACGAGCTTGGATATCTGCCGTTCGCACGCTCGGGAGGGCAGTTGCTGTTCCACCTCATCAGCAAGCTTTATGAGCGCACCAGCGTCATCATCACCACGAACCTCGCGTTCGGCGAGTGGCCCACCGTCTTCGGCGATCCCAAGATGACCACGGCGCTGCTCGACCGCGTCACCCACCACTGCGATATCGTCGAGACGGGCAACGATAGCTGGCGCTTCAAAAACCGCAGCTGACCGCCACCTTCGCCGCCTTCAAAAATCTATCTTGCGCTGCGTGCGCCTCCGGGCGGGCTACGCCCGCCCTCCGCCGCACGCAGCGCAAGGCTCACCTCGACAAACCCCTATCATATCCGCAAGGGGGTCCTTCTTCGACGCCGATCGGGGGTCCCGTTTGAACGCCGTTTGACACATTGAAGGATCATGATCCAAAAAATGCCAAGCTTCGAAGCGAGATGCGGGTATTCCTTACCACGACGGTAGCCGGAGGCGTGACGGGCGGCGAACAAATTGCGTTTGCGGGTCTGCGACTACTATCGTTTTCGCGGCTACTACCAAATATCGTATCAGGGCGAACGGGATGGCCAAAGCGCCATGAACGTTGGTTTGGCCCCCTTGCCGGGTCTCGGAATAAAGACGCCGCGAAGCTAATCCTCGTGGCGCGATCGGCCGTCTGGATCACGTCACAGTATCCACCGGCATTTAGCCGGGAGGGGCACCCGCATGACCTTCGGCTTTTTATTGCGTTGAATGCCAAAAAAGCAAATGTTCCGGGCCAGGATCTAATCAAAGCAACTAAGAAAAGGGCAAACGCTTGGATCGAGCCAGACCTCAGAGTTTCCGTTATCGCAAACCTTGGCGGTTCCCAGCTTTGGGATATCCAACCTGAATTCCATTTTGAACCGCCCCGGAACTGCCGGAGGCCATTTGGTTTAAGTTACGCAGCCATGGAGACGTCGTCCAGCATGGCATAGTATCGTTCTTCGGCTTCGGCGGGCGGGATGTTACCGATAGGCTCAAGCAGCCGCCTGTTGTTAAACCAGTCGACCCATTCGAGCGTGGCATATTCGACAGCTTCAAAGGATCGCCACGGACCTCGCCGATGGATCACCTCGGCCTTGTAAAGGCCATTGATCGTCTCGGCCAAGGCGTTGTCATAACTGTCGCCAACACTCCCGACCGACGGCTCGATCCCGGCCTCGGCGAGGCGCTCGGTATATTTGATCGACACATATTGGCTGCCGCGATCGCTGTGGTGGATCAGCCCGCCACGATGGGCCGGTCGGCGATCGTGGATGGCCTGCTCAAGGGCATCCAGGACGAAGCTCGCATGCGCCGTCCTGCTGACCCGCCAACCCACGATATAGCGGGCATAAACGTCGATGACGAAGGCCACATAAACGAAGCCGGCCCATGTCGCGACATAGGTAAAGTCTGACACCCAGAGCATATTGGGCGCCGGCGCATGGAACCGCCGGTTCACCTGATCGAGCGGGCAAGGCGCGGCTTTGTCGCTGATCGTCGTGCGCACCGGCTTGCCCCGGATTACACCCTGCAAGCCCAGGTCGCGCATCAGCCGCTCGATGGTGCATCGCGCGACGGCGAAGCCCTCGCGGTTCATCTGTCGCCAGACCTTGCGCACCCCGTAAACGCCGAAGTTGTCAGCAAAAACACGGACCACCTCGGGCTTCAGATCACGATCGCGCCGGGCACGATCTGATAGCCTTCCAGGGTCTCGTCGCTGAGCGACACGCTCGTGGTAGGTGGATGGGGCGATCGGCAGAACCCGGCAGATCGGCTCGACCCCATAAACCTCACGATGCTCATCAATGAAGGCAGTCATCTCCGGAACGGGCGGTCGAGCTCCGCCTGGGCAAAATATGCTGACGCCTTGCGCAGGATCTCGTTGGCCTGGCGCAACTCGCGGTTCTCGCGCTCAAGGGACTTGAGGCGATCAGCCATCTCGGTCGGAACACCGGCGCGCTTGCCGCTATCGACCTCGACCTTCTTCACCCACTCATGAAGCGTCTGCGGCACGCAGCCGATCTTCGCTGCGATCGATACGATGGCTGCCCACCGTGATGGATGATCGCCTTCGTGATCCAGCACCATCCGTACCGCACGTGCGCGAACCTCAGGTGAAAACTTGTTGGTTGTCTTGCTCATCGTAGGCCCTTCCTCTCAGGAGTTGGGGCCTCCGGCAATCCCGGGGCGGTTCACCTTCCGTCTGGCAGGGGCTCTGTAGCGCGGGCCGCCGTGATTTCGGTTTCAAACGCTTCGAGATCGGCGGCATTGGTCAAATCCAGCCGGTTACGAAGAACGTCGGTGCCTGGATAACAGTAAGGATCGTCGAAAGCCTCATACACGGTCGAGTTCAGGCTTTCGCGGCATATTTCTCGATGATGCGCTGCCTGCGTTCGGCGGACGTAGCGCGTCGATGGTCATCCGCCCGGAATTCGCGCTTTGCGCTGTCCGTCAGACGAATGCCCTCAACCGCGCTGATGGCCGCGAATTGGACGAGACCCAGCGTGAGGGTTCTTTCGCGCTGAACCGCCTGTTTCTTCGCCATTGTCATCTCCTGAATCGTCGAGCGACTATAATCGCTTCATCAGCGTAATGCACGTTTTCATGCCGCCAAACTACTGCGCGAAATGGAAGGCGAACCCTTCTCGAATAGCCCTCCATGCATGAGAGCTCAAATCTCGCCATGACCCATGCAACATTATCGGGATGTCACCCCCCCATGCTCAATCTCATATAATTGCTATCTTTATGGCATGTACTCAAAGGCCATCAGCCCTCGCAAGTCGAAGCAAGCCCCTGCCTCTGCCGGGTTCGGCGGGGAGAGCGCACTCGTAGAAGAATTGGCAAAACTAATATCGGCAAGCCCCTCCGCACTGGAACTGATAGCTGAGGCGCTCGATAGAAACCAACCTAAGAAGCATGAATCATACAGTCCGTGCCTGCGATGCGGCAGCAATTCAAAAACTGACAATGTCACGCCAGCACCGTCGGAGCCTGACGATCCGTTGGTGCCACTCGACGTAGTTAAGCGGATCGCGGGCCTTGGCAAAACCAAAATCTATGACCTCATCCGCCAAGGCAAATTTCCTGAACCTTTCAAACCGGGCGGAACATCTTCCCGATGGAGCCTCGCGGAAGTTAAACGTTGGCGTGAGGAACTGCAGCCTGGCTGACGTTGCCCCGAGCCGAGGAGCAGACCGTATTACCGCGGTCTCCCCGGACCATTCGCGGCCCATCGGATCGGACCTTCGAGCAACGTCTCCGCCGGCCAGAAACCCTCGAACAGAATATCGGCCCATTCCTGTGCAAGCTGCCGTCGCCGCGGCATATATGCTGCGCGATTATATGCATCCTCCGACCCTGAGACGAGCGTCCCGGGCGAATTTCTCTTGTCCGAGGCTTGAGGCACATGCGCCAACATCAAATCAATCACGGCACGATCTCCGTCCTGGCCCAGCTCTTTTGCGCGTTCATTCATGATCGTTGAGAAAGCAGCTCGAAAACCATGCGGGACGTGGCGCTGATGATAACCGGCGCGAATGAGGAGGGCCCTCAACGTGTTTTCCGATATCGACCGGCTGACCTGCCGTTCGCCCGGAAAGCAAAATTGAAACTTGCCGGTCAGCCGCCTGAGTTGATCCAGCACGTCGATCGCTTGCCGCGAGAGAGGGACATGGTGATCGAAGTCAGAACTCCCCTTCTTCGCCTTTATGCCCTTCATTCGGGATGCCGGAACAACCCACGTCGGCGCCTTTCCACCAAGATCGACAAATTCAGTCCATCGAGCGCCCGTCAAGTCTCCCGGCCGCACTGCTGTTAGGGCGAGCAATCGAAGTGCCAGCTTGGTCTGGCCCCGACATCGTTGCGCCTCACAATCTAATAACATCTGACGAACTGCGCTGATTCGGCCTTCCCGGTCGCGCTCTTCGTCAACAATTGACGGCTGATGCTTCGATTCAGGAACGGGCTTCAATGCCTTGGAAAGCGTTGCTACAGGGTCGCCGTCGCAAAGCCCTGCCGCTATTCCATATACAAACACCGCAGAAATTCGCTGTCGTAGACGATGTGCCGTCTCGATCGCCCCTCGCTTTTCGACCGCGCGCAAAAGAGCCAATACCGCCGGGGCCTTCAATTCTGCGATCGGCTCGCCACCGATCAGCGGAAGTACGTCGCGCTCAAGGCTGACCAGAACATCGCTGGAGTGCACAGCTGACCAGCGGGCGTGCGGATCAGTCGTCCAGCGATCGGCCTGAGCATACGACCATTTGCCTGCATTCAGCATGGCCGATTCGCGGAGTTTTTCGAGCGACCACCCGCTATGAAGTTCGAACCACGCCTCCGTGGCCGCCCGGAAACTATTCTGTCTTTCGCTGGCTTGAGCCAGCTCGGCAGCGCGGCGCTCTTCTGCTGGGTCCCTTCCCTGGCTCAGCACGCGCTTCGCTTCATCGCGCTTAGCGCGCGCGTTCAAGAGGGTAACGGCCGGATAAGAGCCAAAGCTGAGCGTTTTCTGGATCGGCTTTCCTGCTAAATTTCTCCCAAAGGTATAGTTCATCCGCCAGTGCTTGCCGCCAGAAGGAGTCACTTGAAGGTAAAGCTGCCCACTATCTCCGAGGCGATAGGCGGCCTTACGTGGCTTGGCAGCCTTGATCTTCCCGTCGTTAAGCACGCTCGCCTCCGATACCATGGACGACCGGACCGATACCATGGACCGTACCATGGATTAACGCGGACGCCTGCGGACGCACGCGAACGCGTCGCGCCTTAGCGAATCGGTTTAACCTTAGAAAATCAATGATTTGTGAACGGCCCCGAACGGGCGCGATCACAAAAATGGCGGAGGCGGAGGGATTCGAACCCTCGGTACCGGATTTACCAGTACGACGGTTTAGCAAACCGTTGGTTTCAGCCACTCACCCACGCCTCCGCATGGCCTGTCGCGCTAGCAACAGTCTGGCCTAGGCGGGCGCTATAGCCAGCACTTCATCGCCCCGCAACGCCTAACATTACCCTTTTTCCATCCATCGACGCTTTGGGGACGAAAATGATTCATTCCGGCGCAATTTCGACTCGGGTCATCGCCGGTTCATTGCTCGAGCGGCAAATCAGGCCATGATTGAAACAGGTTTCGGCGCCGCGCGTCGTTCGTTTTTTGGGGGTATTATGCGAAACACGATCAGCAGCTTTGCGATCACGGCTTTTGCGGCGATCGGCCTTGCCCTGGCACCGATGCCTGCCACCGCGCAGATGCAGGAAGTCGACCCCAATGCGGCGATCGACGCCGATCTCGACAGGCCCGCCCTCTCCCCGGCACCAACCAGCGATGATTCGATGGGGAGCGACATCAACAGCGACCTCGCCACTGGCGACGAACAATATGGGCAGGTCACGGGCACCAACGACACGACTGCGAACTCCGCCGCAGCGACCAACACCGCCCCTCCTGGCGCGACGTACAAGAAGGACGATCTGATAGGCGCCGCCGAAGGCGTATTCGGCAAGGGCGCACAGGGCCTCGCCGGTCTGATCGAAGATATTCTGAAGAAGCAGGGCGAACCCAACGCCTATATCGTCGGGCGCGAGGCTGGCGGCGCACTCGTCGTCGGCGTCCGCTATGGCTCGGGAACGCTCCACCACAAGGTCGAGGGCGATCTCCCTGCCTATTGGACCGGGCCGTCGATCGGCTTCGACGCCGGCGCCAATGCCGGCAACACTTTCGTCCTCGTATACAATCTGTTCGACAGCGAGGATTTGTACAGGCGCTATCCGGCGGGCGAAGGCGCGGCCTATCTACTCGGCGGATTCAATGCGAGCTATTTGCGCCGCGGCGATGTCGTCCTGATCCCGATCCGGGTCGGCGTCGGCGCGCGGCTGGGCGCCAATGTCGGCTATATGAAGTTCCGCAAGAAGCAGAACTGGGTCCCCTTCTAGGCACAACCCGATTGCCACGGGGGCTATCGCCCGCGCTTCGGCGCGGGCTTTTCTTTGCGCGGCAGAGCCTCGCGACCGAGCAGCAACGACCCGCAGATTAAAGAGCCGCAACCCAAAAATGGCATGGCGGAACAAAGTAGGACGGCGATTTCTGGCTCCGTTGGCGGCGAAATCTTGCTGTGGCTACTTTCGACCGGTTGCGGCCATTCGATCCTCCCTGTGCCGCAGGCATGGGGAGGTGGCAGCCCGAAGGGCTGACGGAGGGGCTATGGGCGCCGACGTCGCTGCCCCTCCACCACCGCCTGCGGCGGCGGTCCCCCTCCCCATCGCTGCGCGACAGGGAGGATCTTTATGTCCGCTTCCCACCCGAAAACAGACGTTGAAAGCTTGGAATCGCTCGCCTTCGCGCGATTCCGCCAATATTTCCCCTATTCGCCGTCAAAGGCGATCAGCGTCTCGCAAAGGAGGCCCGCGGCCTGCAGCCGCTGCGATCCGCCGAGGTCGGGTAAATCGATGACGAACAGCGCTCCTGCGACTTCCGCCCCAACGCTTTGCATCAGCGCGGCCGTCGCGAGGATCGTGCCGCCGGTTGCGAGCAGATCGTCGACGAGCACGACCCGATGCCCCGGCAGAACCGCGCCCTCGTGCAGTTCGAGCCGGTCGACGCCATATTCGAGTTCATAGTCGACCCCGATGGTGACGCCAGGGAGCTTGCCTGCCTTGCGGACCGGAACGAGGCCGAGGCCCATGGCGGTCGCCATCGCGGCACCGAACAGGAAGCCGCGCGCCTCGACCGCGACGATCAGGTCGGGCCGATGGACCGCCGCCAACGCACTTAATCGGCGCACGCTTTCGGCAAAGCCGACCGCGTCGCCGATCAATGTGGTGATATCGCGAAACTGGACGCCCGACTTGGGAAAGTCGGGGATCGTGCGGACCAGCGACGCGAGGTCGAGGTCAGGCTGGGGCGGAAGGGCGATCATCTAAAATAATCACCCTTCCCCAGTCTCAATGCTTCTTGTCAGCCCAGATGTTCCGATAGGACAAATAGGTCAGCACGGTGAAGATCAGCAGGAAGAAGAAGGCTGCCCAACCCACCTGCACGCGCGTCACCAGCTTGGGCTCGGCGGTCCAGACGAGGAATGCGGTTACGTCCTTCGCCATCTGATCGACCGATGCCTTCGTGCCGTCGGCATATGTCACCTGGCCGTCGGACAGCGGCTTCGCCATCGCAAGGTTCAGGTTTGCGAAATAGGGGTTGTAGTGCAGCCCCGTGCTCGGCGCGAGTTCCTTCGGCAGATTCTGCGGCGGATTCTGGTAGCCGGTCAGCAGCGAATAGACGTAATTCTTGCCGCCTTCGCGCGCCTTTGTGATCAGCGAAAGATCCGGCGGCAGCGCGTTGTTGTTAGCCGCGCGCGCCGCAACTTCATTGGCATAGGGTGCCGGGAAATGATCCGACGACAGGCCATCGCGGGTCGCCGGCTCACCCGTGTCGGGGTTGATCGACGGCACCTGGAAGCCCTTGGCAAAGGTCTTCACCTGGCCTTCGGTATAGCCCAGATCCTGAATGTTGCGGAAGGCAACGAAGTTCAGGCTGTGACAGGCAGAGCATACTTCTTTGTATACCTGCATCCCGCGCTGGAGTTGCTGCTTGTCCCAGTGGGGCACCAGACCGTCACTCGCGAGAGCGAGCTTCTTCGGATGCTTGTGGAAGTCATGCGTGGCGTTGTGTTCATTGGACAACGGCGTCGTGAAGATCGCGAGCACCAGTGCCGTGATGAAACCCAGGCCGACGAGGAATCCGAGCGGACGAACCATGGCTGAATCAGCTCCTATTAAAGTCCGGCGCTCAGGCCGTTGCCGAAGCCGACGAGGTGTCGGTGGCGTGTTTGGCGAGAACCGCTTCGGTGATCGAGTTCGGCATCGGCAGCGGACGCTCGATCCGCGATACGATGGGAATGATCACCAGGAAGTGAGCGAAGTAATAGATGGCACCCAACTGGCTCAGGATCACCCACGGCTGTTCTGCCGGCTGCATGCCGCACCAGCCGAGAAGGAGCACGTCGAAGACGAGGATCCAGAAGAAGATGCGATACATCGGGCGATAGGTCGATGACTTGATCGGCGAGCTGTCCAGCCAGGGCAGGAAGAACAGCAGTGCAATCGAAGCGAACATCGCGATGACGCCCCACAGCTTCGCGTCAATCCACAGGAAGTTGAAGGTGAAGGCCTTCAAAATCGCGTAGAAGGGCAGGAAATACCATTCGGGAACGATATGCGCCGGCGTCGAAAGCGAGTTGGCCGGGATATAGTTGTCCGCATGACCCAGCATATTCGGACTGAAGAAGGTCAGGGCGACGAAGATCAGCAAAAAGATGCCAAGTCCGAAGCCGTCCTTCGCAGTGTAGTAAGGATGGAACGGAACCGTGTCCTGCTCATCCTTCACCTCAATGCCCGTCGGGTTCGACGAACCCGGGATATGCAGCGCCCAGATGTGCAGGATGACGACACCCAGGATCACGAACGGCAGCAGATAGTGCAGCGAGAAGAAACGGTTGAGAGTCGCATTATCGGGAACAAAGCCACCCAGCAGCCATTCGCGCACCGGCTCGCCAACGACAGGTATCGCCGAGAAGAAGCCGGTAATCACCTGCGCGCCCCAGAAGCTCATCTGGCCCCACGGAAGCACATAGCCCATGAACGCGGTCGCCATCATCAGCAGGAAGATGACCACACCGAGCAGCCACACCATTTCGCGCGGCGCCTTGTACGAACCGTAATAAAGGCCACGGAAAATGTGGAGATAGACCACGATGAAGAACATGCTCGCGCCGTTCATATGCGCGTAGCGAATGAACCAGCCGGCGTTCACGTCGCGCATGATATGCTCGACCGAATTGAAAGCGACGCCCGCATTGGCGGCATAGTGCATCGCCAGCACGATGCCGGTGATGATCTGGATCGCCAGCGCGGCCCCGGCGAGAACGCCGAAGTTCCAGAAATAGTTCAGGTTGCGCGGAACGGGGTAGCCCGCACCGATCGCGTTATAGACGAGACGCGGCATTGGCAGCTTCTCGTCAATCCACTGCATCAAAGGATGCTGGGGCTGATATTGCTTGGCCCAGGGAAAGCTCATCTTATCTCGCTCCTCAGCCGATCGTCACGACGGTGTCGCTGGTAAATTCATAAGGCGGGACAACCAGATTGGTCGGCGCCGGGCCTTTGCGGATGCGTGCAGCGGTATCATAGTGCGAACCGTGGCACGGGCAGAAATAACCGCCAAAATCGCCGCGATTCTCACCCTCTGCCGCGCCGAGCGGAACGCAACCCAAATGGGTGCAAACGCCCAGCGTAATCAGCCAGTTTTCCTTGCCCGGCTTGGTGCGCTCATCGATCGTCTGCGGGTCACGCAGGTCGCCGAGCGGCACAGCCTTGGCCTCGGCAATTTCCTTTGCAACCAGATTGCGAACGAACACGGGCTGCTTCCGCCAGCTCGTCTTGATCGCCTGACCCGGCTGGATCGCGGAAATGTCGATTTCGGTCGACGACAGCGCAAGCACGTCGGCCGACGGGTTCATCTGGTTGACCAGCGGCAAGACAACTGTCGCAGCACCAACGCCCGCGAAACTCACTGCCGCAATATTGATGAAGTCCCGGCGCCGCACGCCATCTTCGATGCCGGCATTGAGTTCGGATTCACTAGCCATTCGACTGCCCTTGCATGGGTGAACTGACAAAGTTCTCGGAAAGTCGGACCGCCTGTACTGCGCACGCACAAAAGCGACGCGTCCCGGCGGCCCCTCCGGGAATTGCGGGCCTGATAGCCGCACATCCGGGGCTTGCCAACAGTCAATTTCCCTTCTTTTTTCTGCAAAGCGATACGACGGCGATACCCCTCGATTCCGCTTGGCGTAACAGCTATGGGGTCGCGATGGAAATTGCCCTGTTTCAGCCGGATATTGCGGGAAATGTTGGAACGACATTGCGGACCGCCGCCTGCTTCGGCATCCCGGCTCATATAATAGAGCCCTGCGGCTTTCCGTTCTCCGACCAGGCGCTCAAACGCGCCGGGATGGATTATGCGGTGCGCGCCAATGTCCGGCGACATGCCGACTGGAACAGTTTCGGTACATGGATCGCGGCGGAGGGGCTTCGCCTCGTGCTGCTGACCACCGCAGGCGCGACGCCGCTGCCAGACTTTGCTTTCACGCCAGATGACGTCCTGTTACTCGGCGCCGAATCCTCAGGCGTGCCGCCACATGTCCATGCAGCAGCAGCGGCGCGCGTTGCAATTCCTATGCAAGCGAGCTTTCGATCCTTGAATGTCGCGGTGGCGGCTGGCATCGCGCTCGCCGAAGCTCTCAGACAGACGAAAGGCTTTCCGGCATGATTTCGCTCGACCCCCAGCAGCAGGCGACGCGCACATGGTTCGAATCGCTGCGCGACCGAATCTGCGCCGAATTCGAAGCGATCGAGGCGGAAGCGGGCAGCGATGCGCGCTTTGCCTATACGCCTTGGGACCGTGAGGCCGATGGACTTGATCCCGGCGCGGGCGGCGGCGGCGTGCGCGGCGTATTGACGGGCGAGGTTTTCGAGAAGGTCGGGGTCAATGTGTCGACCGTCGGCGGTCAGTTCGCACCCGACTTCGCCCAATCGATCCACGGCGCAGCCGAAGATCCCAGCTTTTTCGCAACGGGAATCAGCCTCGTCGCCCATATGAAGAACCCGCATGTGCCCGCCGTGCACATGAACACCCGCTTCCTCGTGACGACGAAGCGCTGGTTCGGCGGCGGCGCCGACCTCAACCCGCCAATTCCCTATGCCGAGGATACCGACGCCTTTCATGCGCGGCTGCGCGCGGCGTGCGCGCCCTTTGGTCCCGATGTGTATGAACGCTACGCCAAATGGGCCGATGACTATTTCTATATCCCGCACCGCGGCGTTCACCGCGGCGTTGGCGGGATTTTCTATGACCATCTCGAAGCCGGCGACGATGCCGAGTTCGATCGCAGCTTCCAGTTCACCCAAGCGGTCGGAGAAGCCTTTCTCGACATTTTCCCGCAAATTGTGCGGCGACGGATGAACCAGCCCTTCACCGATGCCGAACGTGAAGAGCAGCTGATCTGGCGCGGTCGCTATGCTGAATTCAATCTCGTCTATGACCGGGGAACGCTGTTCGGGCTCAAGACCGGCGGCAATATCGACGCGATCCTGATGAGCCTGCCGCCGCTCGCCAAATGGAGCTGAGATAGCAAAAGGGCGCTCTGTTTCCGGAGCGCCCTTTGTGCCTTGGAGGAGATGATCAGGCGAAGACGTCGCCCTGACCACCCTGCCCCAAGGCACGGTAGATGCCTGCCAGCACCCCCACCTGCAAATAGGCCATCGGGATGCCGAGAAGCAGCGTAGCTGCCACGATTCCGACCATCGCCCCGCCGCTCGGGACCCCGCCGCCTGCGAACATTGACACCCCAACGATCATCGTCAGGATCATCGCAATGACGCTGACGGCCACGCCGAGCAGGATGAAATAGGCGATAATCTTCCACTGCGACGCTGCGGTCATCCGCCATGATTCGCCTATCCCGGTGAATATATTGAACGTCCGTCGGTCGGCCATCGCCGGACCGGTGCAGCAAAGGCGCGCAGCGAGCCAGAGCATGAACAGAAAGAAGAGCGGCATCAGCAGCAAAAGAAGCATGCCGGTGCCAGCGATCGCAGCCTGGCTGGGCTGCTCGCCCATCATCATCGGTGCGAGCGCACTCCCAAAGACCAGGAACGCAACAAGCCCCAGCACCGCCACGACGGCGAAGCCAAGCAGCAGCAACGGCAGCGCCGCGACCAGACCATAGCCCAGCGCGGCCCCCAACGGCTCGGCTCCGCCCGTCAGCCCGATCCGCCATGATGCGAAATAGCTGCCCGTCTGGAGGACATAGTTGAGCAAACCGACCAGTATCGCGAAGGCCCCCATCGCCATCATTCCGCCGTCGGTGGCAAAGCTCATCGGATCGGACAGCACCGCTCCGCCGCCAATCGCGATCTGCAGGATAAGCGGAACGACGATCCCGACCCCAATCAAGGCAATGGCGTGATGGACGCCTTGCCCGGTGAAAAAGCTGGTCGCATAGGACCATGCCTGACCGATACTGATTTTATTCATCGCTGCTCTCCCCTATTCCCGAACCACATACCGGCTTGATCCTCACTCATTCAAAAGTGCCGCGCACCGCCAATTGGCGATAGGTCGCAGCAGCAATCGCCACCGAAATGAGTCCGCCAACGGCGGCGACCACACCCTGAACCAATCCCGTCAGGATGCGCCCGATTCCGTCTTCCGTTCCCGCCACAGCCCCGACAAGGCCGCCAACCAGCGCCGCAACTATCACGATCACCAGAGCGACCAGAAACATGAACAGGAAAATCCGCCAGCCATTGCCCCTCGTCAGCGCCCAGCCGGCTTGAATCGCGGTGATGGGGTTACGCACCTCCCGGTCGGCGATGACCGGCGAAACAACGGCAAGCCGCCCCCAGAAATAGGCGCTGAGGCCAACAAGCAGAACCAAACCAATCAGTACGAGCAGCATGGCGATCGCGCCGCCGCCGGCAGCGATACCCGGCATGAGAAGCAGCAAGGCGCCAAGGCCGAGCGCGACGCCCATGATCAACTGAACGGCGATCATCGTCGGGATCATCTTGATCGCAAAGAGCAGCGCGTCACCGACGCTGGTCCCCGACCGCGACAACCACAGCCGCAAAATTCCCACGCCGCCAATCGCTGAAACAATGCTGACCAGAAGCTGATAGGGAACGGCCTGCGCCGCATTTTCACGAAACGCGGCCATGACCTGCTCCAAATTCGCTCCGTCGGCGGGGGCAATTGGCGTTGGTCCGAACCAGCTGACCGCAAGCGTCGGCAGGAACAGGAAAACGGCGGCGATCGTGCCGGTCAGCGCGCCATGTGAACGCAACAATAATTTGCTGTCGTCCCAAGCTGCACCCATGTCGAATTTCGGCATCAATACTCCATTTCCACCTGATTGTTGTGCATGTTAGCCTGACGCGCTTGATCCCGGTTGTCCAGCCTTGTGGCTCGATTAGAGCTGCACCTCTTGCACTTGTTGACATAGGCGGGCAGGACGCGGCGCAATGAGCCGTCTACCGCAACCCGAATGGACCGTTTCACCGGGCCTTACCGATTACCCCGCCGCGCTTGCCGACATGGAAGCGCGCGCGGCCGCGATCCACGCGGGCGAGGCCTGCGAACGCATCTGGCTGCTCGAACACCCCCCGCTATATACGGCTGGCACGAGCTCGGATCCCGCCGAACTGCTCGATCCGCGTTTTCCCGTGTATGACGCGGGACGCGGCGGACGTTATACCTATCATGGTCCAGGCCAGCGGGTCGGCTATGTCCAGCTCGACCTCACGCAACGCGGACGCGACGTGCGTGCCTATGTCTCTGCACTCGAAGGCTGGGTGATCGACGCGCTAGCTCAGCTGGGAGTCGCAGCCCGCCGCGCAGACGGTCGCATCGGGATCTGGACCGACGATCTTTACGGTCGCGAGGCCAAGATCGGCGCGATCGGGGTGCGCGTGAAACGCTGGGTCACGATGCACGGTTTTTCGCTGAACATCGCGCCCGACATGACGCATTTCGGCGGCATTGTTCCGTGCGGAATCGCCGAATTCCCCGTCACCAGCCTTGCCGCTTTAGGCAAGACGGCTGGTTTTGCCGACGTTGATGCCGCATTGACGGATGCCCTGCCCGCCTTTCTCGACAAGCTCCGAGCGAAGGATTAGGAACGGCACATGACCCGCACCCTTATCTCCTCGCTCTTCCTTCTCTCTCTCGCGGCTTGCGGCAGCGGCGATCCTGCTGGCAAGTCCACGGCCAAGCTCGATGCCGTCGAGGTTCAGCCAGGCTCGATCAGCGATTCGATGATCATCCTCGACAATGCGGCAAGCGACGGCACGGCGGTAGACAACAGCGTTCCCGACGATGGGACGAAAAAGGAAGCAACGAAATCCAAGGATGATGCTGCGGATGAAGGCGAAGCCGCGGATGAAACGGCAACCGTCGATGCGGTCGCAGCCCCAGCCGTCCAGAAAACCGTCACCGAGCCCGCCAAAAAGGGCGAGTAGTCGCGCTTATCGCAGCCCCAGGCTCTTATGCGCCTGTAGCGACAGCCGCCAGCGCGGGTCGTCCATCACCAGATCGATGCAGCGCTGGACATTGTCCGCCGCATTCGGATCATCGAGCGGCTGAACCAGCCGATGCTCGAAATCGAGCTCCGCGAGCCGTTCGACATCGCTGCCGGGCTGCGGCCAGACCAGTTTTAGTTCGTCGCCGCTCAGTTGGACGAGTTCGCTCCCGGCCTTCGGACTGATGCAGATCCAGTCGATGCTGCGCGGGACCGCCAGCGTGCCGTTGGATTCGATCGCGACGGTAAAACCCTCGCGATGGAGCGCCTCGATCAGCGCCTCGTCGACCTGGAGCATCGGTTCGCCGCCGGTCAGCACGACATAACGGTCGTCGAAGCCCTCGCCCCAATTTTCGGCGATCACCGCCGCCAGCGCTGCGGCATCGGCATATTTTCCGCCCAGCGTGCCGTCGGTGCCGACGAAATCGGTGTCGCAGAATTTGCACACGGCCTTGGCCCGATCAACCTCGCGCCCCGTCCACAAATTGCATCCGGCAAAGCGACAGAAAACAGCGCGTCGACCCGCTTGTGCACCTTCGCCTTGCAGGGTCAGGAAAATCTCTTTGACGGCATAGGTCATGGGTCAGACCCCGGCGGCGTAGCGGGTCGGGTCAGGGATGCCAGCGTCAGCGAAGCCCTTGCTCCGCAAGCGGCAGCTTTCGCAGAGGCCGCAATGCAACCCCTCGGGGGTTGGATCGTAACAGGACCAGCTCATCCCCGCGTCCATTCCCAGCCGCGTCGCTTCGACCGCGATATCGGCCTTGGTCATATATTGCAGCGGCGCGTGGATGCGGAAGGCGACGCCGATATCGCCGTCGCGCGTCGCGAGCCGCGCCAGATCCTCGAACCCCGCGATGAAGTCGGGGCGGCAGTCGGGATAGCCCGAATAGTCGAGCGCATTGACCCCGATGACGATGTCCTGCGCCTGCCGCGCTTCGGCCAGACCGAGCGTCAGCGAGAGGAAAATCAGGTTGCGCGCCGGGACATAGGTGATCGGAACATCGCTGCTCATGCCGTCCTTCGGCACGTCGATATCGGCGGTCAGCGCCGAGCCGCCAAAGCGGCGCAGGTCGAGCGGCAGGACGATATGTTCGGCCGCGCCGATGCTCTTCGCAATGCGCGCCGCCGATTCCAGTTCGACGCGGTGACGCTGGTTATAGTCGATCGTCAGCGCGACGATCCGCGCACCCGCTTCGCGTGCGAGGCCCGCACAGACCATCGAATCGAGTCCGCCCGACAAAAGAACGATCAGGGTTTTTCCGGAAATATCTTGCATGGGCGCCCGATACGCCTGCGCCAAAGACCGCGCAAGAGGCGGCTTGTTGCAGCGCACCAAAGAAATGGGCCGCACGGCTTTCGCGATACGGCCCAGGTCGGCATGAAGCCGTTTAGGGAGACGGACACACATCCATGTGTCACCCCTCCTGTTTAGACATGAAGGGTTAACCTCAGCTTACCGATAAGATGTCCGTCAGCAGCCGCCGGTTCGGCGAGCCTCGATCGACTGCGAAAAAGGCTTGCCGTCGGCAATGCCCTGCGTGTCGATCTGCACCAGTCGATTGGTTTCGCTGCGAATGCTGGTGCGGCCATGCCCCGCGCCGGGGCAGGTATAATGCACCGTCACCGACGTTGGCGTGTCCTCGATGACATAGCGCGAACAGTTCGAGCGCGGGTGATAGACCTGGATCATCCGCCGCGCATCGCCGACGCAGATCGTTTGCAACACGGCGTCCTTGCCGCGCTCGCGCAACTGCCAACTTCCTTTTTCAAGCCGGTCGAGCATCGTCAGCGAGGGCGCCTGCGCGGGAACTGCCGGGGTGACCGCGAGCGCGCAAACAGCCAAAGTCCATCGCATGAAGGGAGAGAAGATCGCCATTTCCACCTGTCCGTTGGTCGCCCGAAAGCGAACGAAATTGCGACCCTGTTTGACACAAGGTAGCAATCGGGGTGCGTGATTTCAACCGCTTGGCGCCAGATTGCCTCGCCTTGTCGTCAGCAAGGCTCCACTGTAAATCCGCCGTCAGCTGTGCGTCGCGATTTCTTCCAATGGAATCGGGAATATGCGCGAGCAAAAGGCGCAGTCGACGACGACATTTCCAGCGTCGTCGGCCATGTCCTGCCGCTCCGCCTCGGGAAACTGGGCCAGCACGCCCGCGAAATAGTCGTTGCTGCACCGGCAGCCGCGCGAAAGCGTCACGCCCGGCGCGACGCGTACCTCTTCCTCGTGGAACAGCCGCCATGCCAGCGTCTCGAGCGACGTCGCGGGATCGGTAAGTTCTTCGTCTTTCAGCGTCGCCGCGATCGTCCGCGCATGATCCCATTGGGGATAGTCGTGACGCAGATGCAGCCGGTCACGATCGACCTCGCCTTCGGGAAGATGCTGGAGCAGCAATCCGCCCGCGACACAGCCCGCCTCGGCATCATGGCGCGCGGCGAGTTTGAGCAGGCTGGGGATTTGTTCGGATTGTTCGAAATAATGTTCGGCGGCGGTTCCGATCGACGTGCCCTCGAGCGGCACGATGCCCTGATAGCGTTCGCCGCTGGTCGCCTGGTCAAAGGTGATCGCAAGAAAGCCTTCGCCGAACAGCGCGAACAGCGTCGGGTCGGACCCAACCTCGGCCAGCCGCTCGGCGTCGAATTTCAGATAACCGCGCAGCTCGCCGCCGCGATAATCGCACACGAGCAATTCGATTGGGCCGCCACCGGTTTGCGCCTGCAGCGTCAACTGCCCGCTTTCGTCCTTCAGCGTCGATCCGAGCAGGACCGTCAGCACCAGCGCTTCGGCGAGCAATTTCTCGGCAACCGGCGGATAGTTATGCGCCGCGATGATCGTGTTCAGCACCGGTCCCAGCCGCACCAAACGCCCGCGCACATGACGCGCGGCGATGGTGAAGACCAGCGGCTGGTCAAACCAGGTTTCGATAATTTCGCTCACGATTGTCGGCTCACAATTTTTCCAGCGCCCAAAGCAGGACGGATTTTTGCGCATGGACGCGGTTTTCGGCCTCGTCCCAGACGCGCGACTGCGAACCGTCGATCACGGTGTCGGTCACTTCCTCGCCGCGATGCGCAGGCAGACAGTGCAGGAACAACGCATCGGACTTTGCCGCCGCCATCAGTTGATCGTCGACCTGATAGGGCGCCATGGCCGCCAGCTTGTTGTGCGCATGCTGCTGCCCCATCGACACCCAGGTATCGGTGACGACCAGATCGGAGCCGGCAACAGCTTCGCGCGCATCGCGGACGATATCGATGCGTGCGCCCTTGGCACGGGCCGCCTCGACAAAGCTGGCATCGGGATCATAGCCTTGCGGACAGCCCGCGCGGATATTGAAACCGAACAGCCCCGCCGCCTCGATCAACGACGAGAGGACATTATTCCCATCGCCGAGCCACGCAAGCTCGAGCCCGGGCAGCGCCTTGCCGTGCTCGACAATGGTGAGCAGGTCGGCGACGATCTGGCACGGATGCGACAGATCGGTCAGGCCGTTGATCACGGGAACGGTCGCATGCGCGGCCATTTCCTCGATCTTGGCATGATCGTCGGTGCGTATCATGATCGCATCGGCATAGCGCGACAGGACGCGCGCGGTATCGGCGATGGTTTCACCGCGACCGAGCTGGCTCGTCCCCGCATCGAGGATCATCGGCACACCGCCGAGCTGGCGGATGGCGATGTCGAACGACGCGCGGGTGCGGGTCGAGTTTTTCTCGAACACCATTGCCAGCACATGATCGGCGAGCGGTTTATCAGCGTCGGGCTTTGCCTTCGGCCAACCGGCGCGCGCGGCCTTGCGATCGATGGCGTCAGCGAGCATCGCCGCGACGGCGTCGCCGCCCGCGTCGGACAGGTTCAGGAAATTCCGCATCAGACTTCGGGCGGCGTGTAGCTCGCCGCGCCCGCTGACAGTTTCTCGATGAATTCGTCGATATGGGCCTGCTCGATGTTGAGCGGCGGCAGCACCCGCACGACATTCTCGCCCGCGGCCACGGTCAGCAGGCCGTGATTGTCGCGCAGATGCGCAACAAAAGCACGGCTGTCCGATGTCAGCTTGAGGCCGAGCATCAGGCCCATTCCGCGCACGCTTTCGAACAGATTGTCATGGTTCGGGATCAGTTGTTCGAGCGCACCGCGCAGCCGTTCGCCGGTCGCCTTGACCTGATCGAGAAAGCCTTCTTCCAGCACGACATCGAGCACCGCCTGCCCCGCCGCCATTGCCAGCGGGTTGCCGCCATAGGTCGAGCCATGGGTGCCGATTACCATGCCGCGCGCTGCCTTTTCCGTCGCAAGGCACGCGCCCATCGGGAAGCCGCCGCCGATGCCCTTCGCACTTGCAAGAATGTCGGGAACGACGCCAAATTCTTCATAGGCATAGAGCGAGCCGGTGCGCGCAACGCCGCACTGCACTTCGTCGAAGACCAGCATCAGGTCGCGCTTGTCGCAAATGTCGCGCAGCGCCTGAAGGAAGGGCTGCGACGCCGGACGGATACCGCCCTCGCCCTGTATCGGTTCGATCAGGAAGCCGGCGGTGTTGTCATCGACCAGATCGAGGGCGGCGTTCAGATCGTCGAACGGCGCATAGGCAAAGCCGGGCAGCAGCGGATCGAAACCCTTGCGCAGCTTTTCCTGATTGGTCGCCGAAATCGTCCCCAGCGTGCGCCCGTGGAACGCATTGTTGAAGGTGATGAGATTATGCTTTTCGGCGTTGCCCGCGCTCGAATGATAGGCGCGCGCGGTCTTGATCGCACATTCGACCGCCTCGGCACCTGAGTTGGTGAAGAAGACGGTGTCGGCAAAAGTGTGCTCAACCAGCCGCGCGGCATAGGCCTCGCCCTGCGGGCTGCCGTAAAGGTTCGACACATGGATCAGCGTCGCGGCCTGATCCTGAATCGCCTTGGTCAGATGGGGATGGCCGTGACCGAGCAGGTTCACTGCAATGCCACTGGCGAAGTCCAGATAGCGCTCGCCTCGTTCGCCGAACAAATATGCGCCTTCACCGCGGACCGGACGTACTGCGCACCGGGGGTATACGGGCATCAGCGGCGTGATCGACATGACAGGCACCTTTCAGACTTCGAACTAAAGTAAAAAGGCGACCCCATATGGGCCGCCCTTGGTCGGACCGACCCTATACCGTCCCTGCCCGATCCGCGTCAACATAAGGGGCGCTAAAGCGCCCGCGCCGCTTCCATCGTCAGCGCAAGCGAATGTTTGCGCGCGTCATGGTCGTACATCGACGACGCGACGATCACCTCATCAACCCCGGTCCGTGCGACAAACGCCTTCAACCCCGCCGCAACATCGTCGACCGTTCCGGTGGCCGAGCATTGCAGCACATGATCGAGGATGGCCTTCGCATTGGGCGGAAGGCTGTCCCTATAACCCGCAAGCGGTGGCTTCATCCGCCCTGGATTGCCGGTGCGCAGCGCCACGAACGCCTGTTGCTGGGTCGAGGCGAGCAATTCGGCCTCTTCGTGGCTGTCGGCGGCGAAGACGTTGAAGGCAGCGGCGGCGTAGGGCTCGGCCAATTGTGCCGAAGGTTTGAACTGGCGACGATAGATTTCGAGTGCTTCGTCAAGCGCGTCGGGCGCGAAATGGCTGGCGAAGGCATAGGGCAGCCCAAGCATCGCCGCGAGTTGTGCGCCGAACGTGCTGGATCCCAACAGCCACAACGGGACATTCGTCCCCTCACCCGGCACCGCGCGGATGCCGAGGCGGTCGTCGCCAGCGAGAAAGGCCTGAAGCTCAACGACATCCTGCGGGAACTGCCGCTCGTCGCTCGCAAGATTGCGGCGCAGCGCGCGGGCGACGACGCCGTCCGAGCCGGGCGCGCGGCCGAGTCCCAGATCGACCCGTCCGGGAAACAGTGCCTCGAGCGTCCCGAACTGCTCGGCGATCACCATCGGCGCGTGATTGGGCAGCATGATGCCGCCGGCGCCGATACGGATCGTCGAGGTGGCCTGCCCGATATGCGCGAGCACCACCGACGTCGCGGCGCTGGCGATGCCCGTCATGCCATGATGTTCGGCGACCCAGAAGCGATGATAGCCGAGCGCTTCGGCATGTTTCGCTAGATCGGCCGCATTGGCGAGAGATTGGGAGATCGAACCGGTGTCAGTCACGGGGACGAGGTCGAGGAAGGAGAGTTTCACCATGCAACGGATATGCGGTGGGCCGGTGCCGCATTCAAGTCACTCCGCCCCAATGGATCGTCATTGCGAGCAAAGCGACGCAATCCAGAGCGGATTACGCGCGCTCTGGATTGCCGCGTCGCTTCGCTCCGCGCAATGACAGGGAGGGAAATCAGGCCCGCTCATCCTTCGGCGAATCCATCAACACATAAGTGGTGATCGCGTTGACTTGCGGCAGCACGCCGAGCACCTCGGTATGGAAATGCTTGTAAGCGGCAAGGTCCGCCGCCTCGACGCGAAGCAGATATTCGATCGCACCGGTGGTGTTGTGACATTCGCGGACTTCAGGCGCGACCGCCATCGCGGCTTCGAAACCTTCCTGCGCATCCTTGGTGTGGCTCGACAGGCCGATGGTGACATAAGCGATAAAGGTCGCGCCGGTCTTTGCCGGGTCGATCCGGGCGCGATAGCCCTTGATCACCCCGCTGCGTTCGAGTTCCTGCACCCGGCGCAGGCACGCCGAGGGAGACAGGCCGACGCGATCAGCAAGTTCGATGTTCGAGATTCGCCCGTCCTGCGACAGCTCGCGCAATATCTTGCGGCCAATGGCATCAATATCGATCATAGGTTGCATGACATAGCTTTTGCACGGTCATATTTGCAACACCTCGCCGCCAAAACCGCATTATGTTGCGCGCATGAACCAGACCACGCTTCTCGCGCTCTCCGCCTTTGCCCTCGTCTCGTCGATCACGCCGGGGCCGAACAATCTGATGCTGATGTCGTCGGGCGCCAATTTCGGTCTGCGCCGGACGGTGCCGCACGCACTGGGGGTCGGGATCGGCTTTACGCTGATGATCGTGCTGGTCGGCGTCGGGCTGATGGGATTGTTCGACCTGTTCCCGATCCTCAACACCGTGCTGAAGGTGGTGAGCGTCGCCTATCTGTTGTGGCTCGCGTGGAAAATCGCCAATGCCGCCGCGCCCGACACCGCGGGAAGCAGCAGCGGGAAGCCGATGACCTTCATGCAGGCGGTGCTGTTCCAGTGGGTCAATCCCAAGGCCTGGTCGATGGCACTGACCGCGATCGCACTTTATGCGCCCGATCGTAACATCGTCGCGGTGCTGCTCGTCGCGGTCGTGTTCGGAATCATCAACCTGCCCTCGACCAGCCTGTGGGCGGTGATGGGGCAGGTGCTGCGTGGCTGGTTGTCGAGCCCCGCGCGGCTGCGTATTTTCAACTGGACGATGGCTGCGTTGCTGGTGGGGTCGCTTGCACTGCTCATCTGATTGCAAGCCCACGCCACGCAACCTATGCACGGCGCTTCCCCTTCCTGACCGGAGAGAAGAGCCATGAAAAACCGCCGCCTGGGCAAAAGCGCGATCCATGTGTCCGACATCTGCATGGGGACGATGACCTTCGGCAGTCAGGCCGACGAAGCGACGGCATTTCGCGTTCTCGACCGCTGTTTCGAAGCCGGGATCAATTTCTACGACACCGCAGAAGGCTATCCGGTCCCGCCCGACATCAAATGGGTCGGCCGCACGGAGGAGATCGTCGGCCGCTGGATGAAGACCAAGAATCGCGACGCGATCATCCTGGCGACCAAGGTATCGGGATCGAGCGAGCTCTGGTTCAAATCGCCATGCCGCGGCGGGATGACCGCGCTCGATCGCCACAATATCATGAAGGCGATCGACGACAGCCTGACGCGGCTTCAGACCGACTATATCGACCTGTACCAGACCCACTGGCCCGACCCCGACGCCCCCTATGAGGAGGTGATGGACGTGCTCGACGAACTGGTTCGCGCCGGCAAGGTCCGCATTTCTGGCTGTTCGAACGAAACGAGCTGGGGATTGATGAAATCGCTCGCGGCGTCGGACAAGCTGGGCGTAGCGCGGTTCCAGACCATCCAGAATAATTACAGCCTGAACAATCGCCGTTTCGAGGATGAGCTGAAGCAGGTGTGCCGGCAGGAAGGCGTCAGCCTGATCCCCTATTCGCCGCTCGCCGGCGGCGTGCTGTCGGGCAAATATCAGGGCGGCGCGACCCCCGACGGCGCGCGCTTCTCGAAATATCTGAAGATGGAGGGCCGCCAACGCGAGATGGGGCTGCGCTTCGTCAACGAAAGAAGCCTTGCCGCGACCGAGCGCTATCTGGCGATCGCCGAAGAGGCGGGACTGCACCCGGTGACGATGGCGACGGCATGGTCGAAGCAGCATGATTTCGTCGCCTCGACAATCGTCGGGGTCAGCGCCGACGACCAGCTTGATCCGATCCTCGCCGCGATCGACCTGGTGCTGCCTAGGGATGTGATGACGGCGCTCCACCGGGTGAGCCGCGACATCCTTTATCCCATGGGGTGAAGGGCTTGCGCGGCGCATTGTCCGCGCTATCCTCACCCGATCATCAGAAAGGAACCTTCCATGTCCCCCGCCCGCCGCATCCTGTTCGCCCTTGCCGCTTTCACCGGTGCCATTGGCGCCGCGCACGCCGCCGATCCGACGATGTTTCGCGACGCGGGCTGTGGCTGCTGCCTCAAATGGCTGGAGCAGGTGAAGGCCTCGTTCGGACAGCAGGTTGCGGTCGTCAACGCGGCCGACATGACTGCGGTGAAGGACAAGCAGGGCGTGCCCGAAGCGCTGCGTAGCTGTCATACCGTCCTCGTCGGCGGCTATGTGATCGAGGGCCATGTTCCGGCCAAGGAAATCGCGCGGCTGCTCCGCGAAAAGCCCAAAGGCGTGAAGGGGCTGGCCGTGGGCGGGATGCCGATGGGGTCGCCCGGAATGGAGCATGGCGACCACCGCGAAGCCTATCAGGTGATGAGCTTTGGTCCCGGCGGTCAGCGCGTATATGCAAGCTATGCCGCAAGCGGCGGCGCGCACGCGCACTGAGCAAATGCTGATATTATCCGTTCGCATCGAGCCTTGCGGGCAGTCGAAGGGCTTAATGCGAACGGGAGTCGATTTGATAAAATCCTACAGGCTCGCCTTGAACAGTTCGAGCATCCGGCTCCACGCCTTTTCGGCCGCCGCCTCGTTGTAAACGCGGCCGTCGGGCGGGCACCAGCCGTGCATCGTTCCCGCATAGACCTCGACCTCATGCCACTGCTTGCGGGGTTCAAGGACGGCCTTGAGCCGCAGCTTCTCGTTCGGCGCTTTTTCGTCATCATCGGCCGCGATTGCAAAGAGATAGCCGGCGTTGGTGCCGGGGATTAGCAGGTGCGGGCTGTCGGGCTTGTCGGTGCCGACTCCGCCGCCGTGGAAGCTCGCCGCCGCGCCGACGCGATCGGGTTTCAGGGCCGCGGTGAAGATCGTCATCGCGCCGCCCATGCAATAGCCGGTGGTGCCGATCTTGCGCTTCGTATCGACCTCGGGCTGCGCGTCGAGGAAGGCGAGATGCGCCTTGGCGTCGGTGTCGACGAGCGTCTTGTTCAGTTGCTTCAGATAGCCGAACAGCCGCTCGCGCACGGGAGGATCGTTGAAGTCGCTCGTCGCGGAGACGACGGGCGATTTTTCCCAACGATAAAATGGGTTCACGCAGAGCACGGCATAGCCTTCGCCCGCCAGCCGGTCGGCCATCTGGCGGAACGCAGGACGCAGACCTCGGATATCGGGCCAGATGAGTACGGCGGGATGCTTGCCGGTCGCCGGGGCGACGAAATAGGCGTCGGCGGTGCCGTCAGCGGTTTGGATGCTGACGTCGCGACCCTTCACCGACTTGCCCGCCATCGCCCGAACGGGAAGCGACGCGGCGAGCGCGCCGGCGCCGGCGAGCGCAGTGAAGCTGCGGCGCGCGACGGGCATGCCCGCGCGGTCGCGTTCGGCTTCGGTATTTTCATCGCACATGAGGGCTCTCCTTGGATGGGGTGGATTTCGAAAATGGCGGAAAACTGCGTAACTTCATTCGGAAATCGCTTTGCGGGCGCAGCTGTGTGGCGCTCCCACCTTCGTCACCCCGGGCTTGACCCGGAGCTTGCCTTTTTTGCTCCCTGCGCGCCGAAAGGAAGGCGGATCCCGGGTCAAGCCCGGGATGACGAAGGCAAATGTCCGTTTCGCAAAGTGACGGAAAACTGCGCAACTTCATTCGGGATTTACGTGTCGGACGGGGCGCCGCACAGACAGCGCCGACATTGCGCGTATTGGCGTGAGGGATGCGAAGAGGCCGGACTGTAGGCATGGAGCGAAGCTAACGCAGCCGCATTTTGTAGGACAGGGATTTCTCAATCCTCCCTGTGCCGCAGGCATGGGGAGGTGGCAGCGGCGTAGCCGCTGACGGAGGGGCATGGGCGCTACCGTCGCGGCCCCTCCACCCCGCCCTACGGGCGCGGTCCCCCTCCCCATCGCTACGCGACAGGGAGGATCAACTTTGCGACTTCATCGAAGGTCAGCGCCACATGATGGACGCCGACGCCGTGCAGCACTTCGCCATGCGCTGCGCGGTCGAGGATATGCCCTGCCCCGCAGAAGCCGATGACACTCATCCCCGCCGCGAGCGCCGCTTGTGCTCCGGTCGGCGAATCCTCGATCGCGAGGCACGCGGCGGGATCGACGCCGAGGCCTTTGGCGGCGGCGAGATAGATGTCAGGGTGGGGCTTGCCGCGATCCCAGCCGTCGGCGCTGTAGACATGGTCGCCAAAATGATGCGCGAGACCGAAGCGACCCAGCGACGCGGCGATATAGGCGGGGCTGCTCGACGAGGCGATTGCCCGCGGGCGGTCGCCGAGTGTGTGTAGAAATTCCGGTGCGCCCGGGACCGGTGCGAAGCCGTCGGCGAACATCCTGAGCGCGCGTTCGCGGTGCCGCTCGCGAAAGTCGGTCGGCAGCGGGCGGCCAAGGCGCGCGACGATGCGGCGTTCGGTTTCCTGCCAATTGTGGCCACAATAATCGCGCAGGCAATCTTCGTAGGTCGTGGGCAGGCCGATCGCGGCAAGACTTTCGGCGAGCGTCCTGTTCGCGCGGACCTCGCTGTCAGCGATGACGCCGTCAAAATCGAAAATGATCGCGGCGAAACTCACAAAAACGCTCCCTGTTTATCCATATGCAACATCTTCGGCCCAAAGGGTCGAACATCAGGAGACAGCATAGTGAAATTCATTTCCCTCAAATCACGCGGCGGCAATTATCTGGTCGTCGCAGAGAATGTCGCGTGGCTCCGTGCCTATGAAAATGGCCAGACGCAAGTCGGCATGGTCGGCGGTGCGCCGCTGCTCATCGCGGGGGAGCTGGAGGATATTGCGGCGACGATCCTGGCGCAGGTGAATGGGACGGAGTGATGTCATCGGCGGCTAAAATAACGGCAGCAATTCGCTGTCGTTGGCAACGAGAATCTTCACATGCCGTACTGGAACACAGACGTTATCTGACCGCTGCGATTGACGACGAACGCTACCCGTGTGTCAGACACACCCTCATGCTCGTATGATATGATAAGTTTGTCTTGGCCATATGCCCTGACCTCTTCTTCGATCATCGGGTAGCCAGGGTAGCCGTAATCAGTCTTCGGATAGCAGCTCTCAATAAGCAATTTTGCGGGGACAGGTAAAATTTCCGAGTCCGCCTTTGGCAACCCCCAGATCCGAACCGGCATTTCACTCAGACTTTTCGGAAAGGCCTTGCAGCGGTCGGGGGCACTGCATCCCGCCAACATGCAGGCCGCGAGACCAGTCCCGATGCCAAGCTCCTTGACTCTCACTCCACCGTAACCGACTTCGCCAGATTGCGCGGCTGATCGACGTCGGTGCCCTTGGCGACCGCGACATGGTATGCCAGCAACTGCACCGGCACCGCATAGACCAGCGGCGCGATCAGCGGGTGGACCTTGGGCATTTCGATCGTCGCCATGCAGCCATCGCCGGCTTCGGCGAGGCCTTCGGCGTCGCTGATCAGCACAACCTTGCCGCCGCGCGCCATGACTTCCTGCATATTGCTGACGGTCTTTTCGAACAGCGGCCCCGAAGGCGCGAGGACGATCACCGGGACGGCTTCGTCGATCAGCGCGATCGGGCCGTGCTTCATTTCACCCGAAGCATAGCCTTCAGCGTGGATATAGCTGATTTCCTTAAGCTTTAGCGCGCCTTCAAGCGCGAGCGGATAATCGGGGCCGCGGCCGAGATACAGCACGTCACGCGCGGGGGCGACAAGGTGCGCCATTGCGGCAATTTCCTCGTCATGCGCCAGCGCGGCGTTGAGCGCGGCGGGGGCCTCGATCAGATGCTTGACGATCTCGCGTTCCTGCGCGGCGTCGAGCTTGCCCTTCTTCAACGCGAGATGCGCGGCGAGCGCGGCGAGGACGGCGAGCTGGCAGGTGAAGGCCTTGGTCGAGGCGACACCGATTTCGGGGCCGGCGTGGGTCGGGAGCAGCAGGTCGGCCTCGCGCGCCATGCTGCTGGTCGGCACGTTGACGACGACCGCGATCGTCTGGCCATTCGCCTTGCAATGGCGCAGCGCCGCGAGCGTGTCGGCGGTTTCGCCCGACTGCGAGATGAAGAGCGCGAGCCCGCCGGGTTGCAGCACCGGGTCGCGATAGCGGAACTCCGACGCGACATCGATATCGACGGGGACGCGCGCGAATTGTTCGAACCAATATTTGGCGACCATCCCGGCGTAGAAGCTGGTGCCGCAGGCGACGATGGTGATGCGGTCGATCTTGCTGAGATCAAAATCCATCTGCGGCAGCGCCACCGTCTGTTCGAGCGGGCGGATGTAGGAGGAGAGCGTCTGGGCAACGACGGTCGGCTGTTCGAAAATCTCCTTCAGCATGAAGTGGCGGTAATTGCCCTTCTCGATCGTCGCGGCAGTGAGACCCGACGTCGTAACTTCGCGGGTCACCGGATTGTTTTCGCTGTCGAAAATCTGCGCGCCTTCGCGCGTGATGACGACCCAGTCGCCTTCGTCGAGATAGGCGATTTTCTGCGTTAGCGGCGCGAGCGCAAGCGCATCGCTGCCGAGATAGGTTTCGCCCTCGCCATAGCCGACGACGAGCTGCGAGCCGAGGCGCGCGCCGATCAGCATGTCGGGATGGCTGCGAAAGGCGATCGCGAGCGCGAAGGCGCCGCGCAGTTGCGGCAGCACGGCCTGCACCGCATCCTGCGGCGACAGGCCTGCCTCGACCTGTTCGGAGACGAGATGCGCAACAACCTCAGTATCGGTCTCGCTTTCGAACTTGCGGCCGCGTGCCGTCAGCGCTTCGCGGAGCGGTTTGAAATTCTCGATGATGCCATTGTGGACGAGCGCGACCTCGCCCGTCGCATGCGGGTGCGCGTTGCTGGTGGTCGGCGCGCCGTGGGTCGCCCAGCGCGTGTGGGCGATGCCGATCAGGCCGGGGGCGGGATTGCCCGCGAGTTCCTTGACCAGATTGCCGAGCTTGCCCTCAGCCCGGCGACGGATCAGTTGGCCGTCCTGAACGGTGCAGACCCCTGCACTGTCATAGCCGCGGTATTCCATGCGCTTCAGGCCTTCGACCAGCCGGTCGGCGACTTGGGTTATGCCGACAATTCCGATAATTCCGCACATGTGGTCAGGCTTTCGTCTTAGAGCGTGTAAGGGACGCGGATACCCGGCATATTCGCCGGAAAATCCTTGGTATTTCGGGTAATCAGCACCCTGCCGCGCGTGAGCGCCGTGGCGAGAATGATGGCGTCAATGGCCTTGAGCCGCGGGCGTTCACGGCGAAGCGCCGCCGCGCGTTCGCCGATCTCGGCATCGACTTCGTCGACACCGAAACCGGACAGAAGAATTTCGGCGCGGCGAAGGCCGTCACCCTCCCCCTTGGACATAACTTCTATCCACACCGCCCGGCTGATCCAGACCCGGTTCCTTTGCGCGGCGCGCTCCAGTTCGACACGCGCCTCGGGAAAGCCCCGCAGCAGGTCGATGAGGATGTTGCTGTCGAACGCAAAGCCGCTCACTTCTTGTCGCGCTTCTTGCGCTTTGCCTTCTCATCGGCGTCAGCAAATAATTGGAGCGCCTTTTCGATGCCAGGATAGCCATCACCAAGCTTCATGCCGTGCTTGGCCATCCACGCTTTGTGAATCTCATGCTCGCGGTCATCTTCGTCATCGAACAGATCGGGGAATTCAGCGCGCACCTCAGGATAGTCGGGGTCCCAAGGGCGCGTCGACCCAGCGCGTTCACGCCGCTGCCACTCGACGGCGTCGCCGATATCATCGCGGTCCTTCCACGCACCGAATCCGGCCTCGATCCAGTCGAGCGGCGATTGCGGGCGATAGGCCGCGACCGCTTCGCGCAAGACCGCAGCGCGTGACTTTCCCTGCTCGGCGGCGAGCTGGTCGAGCCATTTGATGTCTTCGTCAGGCAGATCGGCGAGGATGCGAGTCATGATATACCGATATCATATCATGATATCAAATCAAGCCCGCTGCAAATTCCGGTCGACGAAGATCATCGCGAACTGCACCGGATCGGCGGGCTGGCCATTGCCCGCCTCGAAGCGCGCCTTGCCGTCTTCCCAGATTTGCCGGATTTGCGCGGGAAGTTCGGGGGTGAACTTCATTTGTTGCTCGACGATCTGCGTCCAACTGCCCGTCGCGCTGAAGCTCTGGCGAAGCTGCGGCTCCATCGCCTTGCAATAATCCGCAGTCGGCGTGTCGAGATGGCCGATCGCCTTCAGCACCCAGGCGTCGACAAAGCGCAGGAAGGGCTTGTCGGTGTAGCGGTCGGTCAAATCATATCTCCATCATCATGGCCAGAAGCCTTAGATGGGTTGGCCCTGCCAGCGTGCAAGCCCCTTGTCGATGGCGACGAACAGCGCGGCGAGGCCTGATATCCCGATCAGGAGCAGGACGATGTTGCGCAGAAACTCGGGCAGCGTCAGCGTCACCGGGTTGAGGAAATAATAGGCGTACCAGCCATCATAGGCGCCGCGCGCGAGGGCGTAGAGAAAATAGAGGAAGCCCGGCACCACGCCCCAGACGATATCGCGCCAGCCGAGCGTCCCGTCGCGCGCGACCAGCCAGAAGAACAGGAACAGAAGCGGCGTGGCGTCGTGGAGCGCATGATTGGCGATGGCATCCCAGCCGTTCAGCTGCGCAAGATGGCGCAGCGCGAGCGAGAAGGTGATGCCGACGAGCAGGATCGTCACCAGCGCCGAAAACCGCATCTGTGCCGAGGCGAGGCGATGATATGGCGTCAGCGCGGCGGCACTCGCGACGACGGCGATGAAGATGTTGGTGAGGATCGTGAAGAAGCCGACGTAGCGCCAGATGGCGGCCGCGGCCGACTGGCCCGTATCCGCAAATTGCCCGATCAGCAGCAGGAGTTGCAATGCCAGCCCGAGCCAGGCGACTAACGCCGCGATCGCCGCCAACACTCTCGCCATCTGCCCGTCCCCTTTTATGGCGCGGTTCGCCACTCGCTCTGCAAAAGTCCGAAAATCAGGGAATCCCGCACGCCCATGTGGGTTTCCCATTCACCGCGCAAATGGCCTTCGCGCTGAAAGCCCAGCCGTTCGAGTAGGCCGATCGAGCCCGCATTTTCGGGATCGGTGTCGGCGAAGATGCGGCGCAGTTCCAGCTCGGTAAAACCATAATCGATCACGCGCGCCACCGCCTCGCGCGCGATGCCGCCGCGCCACTGGTCGCGGTGCAGGATATAGCCAATCTCTTTCACCGCGGGCTTGCCGTCGATCAGGATCACCCAGCCGAGCGCGACATCGTCGGCCGCGGTGATCGCCCAACATTCAAAGCCCTGCCCCTCGGTCGCATTGCTCGCGACATATTCGGCGGTTTCGGTGAGCGACTGGTGCGGCCCGCTGGACCACCAGGTCATCACTTCGGGATCGGACAGCACGGGGAACAACGCCTCCGCATCATCGGCGCGGATCTGGCGCAGCACAAGGCGATCGGTGGTCAGCGTCGGCGCGGGCATGATGCTATTTCCCTGCCTTTTTCTTGCGCATCGCGTCGTGGAAGCGGTCCGCCCAGCCGGGTTTGACGAGTTGCTCGCCGCGCACCAGCCGGAGCTCGCCATCGGCGACGTCGATCGTCACCGCACTGCCTGCGGCGACGATCGCGTCGCGGCCGATCTTCACCGGGGCGATGAGCGCACTGTTCGATCCGATGAAGGCGTTTTCGCCGATCACCGTCTGATATTTGAAATAGCCGTCATAATTGCAGGTGATCGTCCCCGCGCCGATGTTCGCGCGCGCACCGACGGTGACATCGCCCAGATAGGTCAGGTGATTGGCCTTGGCCCCCTGCCCCAGATGCGCTTTCTTGGTTTCGACGAAATTGCCGATCTTGGCCTTTTCCTCGAGGATCGTCCCGGCGCGGAGACGCGCGAAGGGGCCGATTTCGCAGCCTGCGGCGATGCTCGCGCCCTCGATATGGCTGTTGGCGCGGATCTTCACATCGTCGGCGACGGTCACGCCGGGACCGAAAAAGACATTGGGTTCGATCATCACGTCCCGGCCAAGCACCGTATCCCACGCGAACCAGACGGTTTCGGGGGCGATCAGGCTGGCACCGTCGGCCATCGCCTGCACACGGCGGCGCGCCTGCCATTCGCCTTCCATCGCGGCGAGTTCGGCGCGGCTGTTGATACCGGCGACATCATAGGGATCGGTCTTGACCACCGCGCAATGCCGACCGTCGGCGTTGGCGATATTGACGATATCGACGAGATAAAATTCCTTGGCGGCATTGTCGTCGGTAACGCGCGCGAGCAGCGCGAGCAGGTCGGCCGACTTCGCGGCCATCAACCCCGAATTGCAAAGCCGCACCGCGCGCTCGGCCTCCGTCGCGTCCTTATGCTCGACCATTTTGGTGACGCGGTCGCCGTCTGTAATCACGCGGCCATATTGCTGCGCATCGGCGGGTTCGAAGGCGAGGACGACGACAGCAGGGGCGTCGGGCGCGTTCAGCCGGTCGATCATCGCTTGCATCGTCGCAGCTGGGACGAAGGGCACATCGCCATAGAGGATCAGCACGTCGCCGTCGAAACCGGCGAGCGCGGCTTCGGCCTGTTGCACCGCATGGCCGGTGCCGAGCTGCGGCTCCTGCACCGCGAGGTCGGCGGTGCCACCCAGTGCAGATTCGAGCTGATCGGCCTTGTCGCCGACGATCACGACCTTTTTCGCGGGATTCAGCTCATCGACGCTTGCCATCAAGTGCAACAGCATCGGCCGCCCGGCGATCGGGTGTAGCACCTTGTGCAGGTCGGACTTCATGCGGGTGCCTTTGCCCGCGGCAAGGATGATGGCGGCGATGGGATGGGTCATGTCCTTGCCATGCCAGCAAATCATTGCGGTTTCCAGAGCATCGCGCCATGCGCGGTGCATGAATCATTTCCCCTTCCGCATCGTCGGTTTCGATCTCGACGGCACGCTGGTCGACAGTCTGGGCGACCTGACCGCCGCGCTCAACCATGCGCTGGGGCTTGCCGGACGGCCGCCGGTCGCCGCCGATGCGGTGCGATCGATGGTCGGGCTGGGCACGCGGCACATGCTCGAACGCGGGCTGGCGGCGGGCGGCGGGGTCGCAGAGGATGAATTCCAGCAGATCTATGATGCGCTGCTTGTCTATTATGAAGCGCATATTGCGGTGCACAGCCGCCCCTACCCTGGCCTGACAGCCGCGCTCGACCGGCTCGACGCGCTGGGGGTACAGACCGCCGTGGTCACCAACAAGGTCGAGCGACTGGCCCGCCCGCTGCTCGGCGAACTGGGGCTGGCCGATCGCATGGCGGCGATCATCGGCGGCGACACGATGGGGCCTGGCAACGCCAAGCCCTCCCCCGCACCGATCCACGCGATGATCGAGCGATGCGGCGGCGGGCGCGCGGTGTTTGTCGGCGACAGTATTTACGACATCATGGCCGCGAAAAATGCCGGTGTGATCAGCATTGCGGTCAGTTTCGGTTTCCCGAACCAGCCGGTCGAAGGGCTGGGAGCCGACCATATCATCGACCATTTTGACGAGCTGCTTCCGCTGCTCGAACGGCTTTAGCCGTCTGCGGTCCTCGCCATCGCGATCAGCGCTTGCGCCACTTGGTCCACAAATGACGCGCAAGCATGACGGGCGGCATGCGCAGCCAGTGCGAGCGGATGTAGAAGGCCTGTTGAAGCGCGAAATGCGTCGCGCGGCCCCAGTCGTCGCGGGCGAGCAGGCGGCGGCGGAACCATATATCGGTCGGGTCGTGCCGGTCCCAGTCGGCGGGTAACCTCGCGCCGTAAATGTCGCGCGCAAGGCGCGCCGCGCGATGCACCGCAGCGCCCAGCCCGTGCATCGCGGCGCGGCGGCCGAGCACGGTCCAGAACCCCGGATCGGCGGCGGAAAAATCACGCGTCAGGCAATGAAAATCCCACAGGTTACGCAGCCCCCCCTGCAAATCGCCATCGGCGATCAGATGCGCTGCACAGTGACATACCATATCGGCGGGGTTGAGGACCCGGAAGCCTCCCGGCGTCTTGATCGCGTCACCGACCAGCGCGAGCGCGTCGGGGGTGACGCGGTGCGTGCGCGGCAGGATCGTGTGGTGCACATCGATCATCCGGTCCCGGCTCGCATGGATCAGCGGCGGCAACTCGTGCATATGGTCGCGATAATAAGCGTCGTCATAGGCGTCCTGCTTCACCCATTCCCACCCATCGAGCAGCGCCAGATTTTCGGCGCGACCGATATCGTGCCAAGGCACCAAAATGTCGAGGTCGCCGATCTGACGTCCCGCTGCGCAGGATAGCTCGGCGGCGGCATAGGCGGTGCCCTTGAGCAGCACGAACTCGACCCCCGCCGGATCAAGCGAGCGCCGCGCCATTTCGGCCTCCCATATAGCCTGCGCCGTCGCGACCTTCGCGGCGGCACGCTGGTCGGCGAAGAGGGCCGCGACATGCGGCGGCAGGTCGGTGGCTTCGAGATGGCATGCCAGCGTCGCGAGCATCGCCTCGGCGCGCGCGATGCCGATGACGCCATCCCAGTCGCCGGGACCAAGCGACGCGGGATCGCGGCGTTCGGCGAGGAGGTCGATCAAGGTTTGGACCGCGCTCACTTTACCGCCTCGGCCCAAAGCTGTTCGACCAGCGCAATTCCCGTGGCGCTGTCGGGATAGCTGATGCCGAACGACGGGGTTTCGCGGACGAGCCGGGTCAGCGCGGCAAAGCCAGCCTCGCCCAACGCGACATAGTTGGTCGAGGCTTCGGTCAGCCGGACGAAGGCCTCGCCCTCGCCCATCCGCTCGACCGCGACGTCACCGCCGAAGCGCGGGAAGAGCAGCAGTGCGGGGCGTGCGGGTTTATGCATGCAGGCGATGGCGTCGGCGCGTGGGATCAGGTGGCGGATATCGCCCTTGGGAGTCGCGGCGAGCAGCGGACCGAGCCGCGCCGGATCGACGCGCGCGGCAACCTCGGCGATCGCTTCGTTCTTCAAGCTGATAGCACGCGGGAAAGCGAGCGCGTCGCCGCTGGCGGGATCGATCAGCGTGAATTCGTCGCCCATCAATCGCCAGTCGCGCTCACCCAGCAGCGCCGCGAGGGTCGACTTGCCCGACCCCGATTCGCCCGACATCAACAAAGCGCGGCCATCCCTTGCCACCGCGCTCGCGTGAAGCAGCATGTGCCGCCGCCAGCCGAGCGCGACCTGCAAATTCATCGCCATTTCGGCGGCGAGCAACCCCATCGACAGCGGCAATGGCAGCGCGTCGGGAACGACAAAATCGCCACCGATATGCACCGAGGGGCGCAGCCAGCGCCGCCATGGCCGCGCCGCAAACAGCCGTACCGTTGCGTCGGCGGAGCGCGTGTCGTCCTGCGGATAGCCGGCATAGAGATGACCCAGCGCCGCGATCGGCCCTGCCCAATCGCTGCCAATGCGAAACTGGACGGGGCCGACGGCGATGCGCGTGCTGTGCTTCACGCCCGTTCCACCAGTCCCATCGCGGCAAGTTCGCCCAACCGTTCGGCGATGATCGCGCGGGTGTCGCCTTCGCCGTCGAGATCGAAGACGGCGGCCAAGCGTGCAGTCAACGCGGTGGCATCGCACGGAACATCGTCCATCGCGTTCAGCATTTCAGGCATCGGCGACACGACCAGATGCGTTTGCATCGACCGGCGGTCGAAAATGGCGGTGAGTTCGCCCAATGGCTCGGCGCGCAGCGCACCCGGCGGCGCGGCGCGATAGGCCCGATCAGGCATAATTTTCGGCGGCGGCGGTCAGCTTTGCGAGAATGGCGAGCAGCGTTGCGCGTTCAGCGGCGCTCAATTTGGCTTCAAGCTGGGCCTCGCTCGCCAGCGCGGCCGGAACGATCGCGTCATAGAGCGAGCGGCCGGTTTCGGTGAGTTCGAGATGGTGCGAACGCCCGTCGGCCTCATGCGCCTGCCGCGCGATGAGTTGCCGGTCGGCGAGCGCTTTTGCCGCGCGATTGACCGTCACCTTGTCCATGCGGGTCGCGGCGACCAGTTCCCGCTGGGTCAGCGGCCGCCCCTCGCCAAGCACCGCCATCAGCCGCCATTCGGGAATTTTGAGCCCGAAACGATTCTGATATTCGGCCGCGATCCGTTCCGACAGCGCGTTCGACGCAATCGACAGACGATAGGGCAGGAAATTGTCGAGGTTCAGTTTCTTGGCGGCCATGGCTCTTCCTTATCGCGAAACCGCCGTCTGTGAAGCCGGGTGCGAGATAAAATCCGTCATTGCGAGCGAAGCGAAGCAATCCAGGGCGGTCTATTCCACCCTAGATTGCTTCGCTTTGCTCGCAATGACGAAAACATGAATCGGCTCAGAACGACAAACGCGCGCCGATCCACAAGGTCCGCGGAGTTGCGCGTTCGACGATGCCCGATGACGAGATGGCGGCGGGAACCAGTTCGTCGAACAGATTTTCGCCGCGCGCCTCGATGCTGATCGCCTCGGCAAGCTGCCACGACAGGCCCGCATCCAACGTCAGCGCGTCGCCGAGTTGCTGCATGCCCAGATCATCCTCATTCTGCTTGCCGACATAACGCAGTGTCGCAAAGCCGCCGAGCGGGCCGCTGGCGTTGCTGCGCAGCGACACGCTGCCGCCATGTTTGGAAATCTGCGCCGGGCGGCGGCCGTCGAGCGCAAGAGCAGCGCCCGAGGCATCGACCCGGGCGTCGGTGAAGGCATAGGTTGCACGCAGGGTCAGCGGGCCGATCGGCTGTTCGGCGCTGAATTCGATGCCTTTGCTGTCGATCGCACCCAGATTCTGCCGCTGGTTGAGGTTCGGCGCGAGGGTCACATTGGCGATGGCGTTCGTCAGATGGTTGGCGAAGATCGTCGCCGACAATTTCGTATCGCCATTGTTCCAGTCGACGCCGACCTCACCGCCCCACAGGCGTTCGGGTTTAAGCATCTCGTTCGCCAGCGTGGTTTCGGCGCCGACGCGGAAGGGGCGATAAAGTTCATTGAGCGTCGGCAGGCGCCAGCCGCGATAGGCGGCGGCGCGAAGCGAGAGGCTGTCCGACGTCCAGCGAATCCCGGCGCGGCCGCTGCCTTCCCAGCCCTGCCGCGCGTTGAAGCGAAGGTCGGTGATGGTGCTGCCGCCGATATTGCGTTCATTCCGAAAGCCTTCACCCAGCCACCAGCGATCGACGCGGCCACTGAGCGTCCAGAGGAAGCCGTCATAACGGTCGCCCGAGGCCCATTCGGCGAAGGCGCCCACAGTGTCGCTGCTGCCGCCCGCGATCCGGTGGCGGCCCGGGACCAGCCCGGCGAAGAAATAATCCTCCTCGGTCTGCCCCGTCGTGCGCCGCCAGTCGGCACCGAGGCGCAGCGGGGTGTCGCCGTCAATCTCCGGGCGGATTTCGAAACGTGCGCCGAGGCCGGTCGCGGGAACCTCCTGATAGAGGGCGGGAGCGACGCTGTTGCGGTTCGCGGCAACGCTCGCGAAACTCGATTTGAAGTCGCGGACCTGTACATAAGCGAGCGCGAGCCACTGGGTTGCGCCTGTATGGACGAAACGCAGGCTGGCATCGACGCCGTCGGTCTGGCTGTCGGTGAAATCGACGCCGCGATCGCGCTTGTCGGAGAAGCCGCGCAGGCTGGCCTCGATGCGGCTGTTGTCGCCCGCGTCGAAGCGCAGACGCAGACCGAGGCCGCCCTGTTCATAGGATGCGGCGCGATCGACACTGCCGCGTTGGCCTTCAACGACGGGAATGAAGCCGTCGCCGCGGCTGTAGCGGCCATCGATCGCGACCTGTCCGCTACCGAGCCTTTCCCCAGCGGTCGCCAAAGCATCCCAGCTATTGCGGCTGCCATAAGCAAAGCTCGCTTCGGCTCCCTCGGTCATCGTCGAATAGAGACCGATGGTTCCGGCAAGCGCCCCAGCACCATCAACGCCGCTACCGCCGCCACGGGTGACAATGATCCCGCCGAGATTGATCGCATCATAGGCCGACCATGCGACCCAACCGCCGAAGGGGTCGGCTTGGGGCACGCCGTCGAGAGTCAGCAACGCGCGGCTCGATGCGTTGCCGCCGAGGCCGCGTAGCGTGACGCCCTGACTGGTGGGATGCGCCGAGCGACCGTCGGAACGGCGGAACTGGGCGATGCCCGCTTCGTCGCGGAGGCGGTTTTCGACACGCGCGCCGACGCCGGAGTCGATATCCGAAAGAATAGTACTGCCCTGTACGATGTCGCTGTCGGAGTGATACAACATGCCGCTGCCGTTAACTATGATCACGTCGAGGGGATAGGAGGCGGAAACGCAGGGGAGGTCTTGCCCATAATCTTCCTCTTCCTGCGCCATCGCCATCGTCGGCAGTGCCAACGCTGCGACCCCCGTCAGAAGGCGGATCACGCGGGCTTGACCGCGTCGGGGTGGGCGTTGCGGAACGCGTCCAACTCCATGCACGCGGCGTCGATTTCGACGAGGCGCGGATAGGCGTCGAGCGGCACCTCGAATCGTCGCGCGTTGTACATTTGCGGGACGAGGCAGCAGTCGGCGATGCTGGGCGTGTCGCCGCCGAGGTAGCGCCTCTCACCCGCCATCGCCTCGAGCGCCTCGAACCCTTGAGCGATCCATGTCGCGATCCAGCGATCCTTGGTCTGTTCGTTGAGCCCGAGATCGCGGGTCAGATATTTGAGGACGCGGAGATTGTTGAGCGGATGAATGTCGCTCGCGATCACCTGTGCCTGTGCAAGCGCGACCGCGCGCGGCATCGCTTCGTCGGGGATCAGTCGCGGTTCGGGATAGGCGCGGTCGATCCAGTCCATGATCGCCATGCTCTGGATGATCGGTTCGCCATCGACCACCAGCATCGGCACGAAACCCTGCGCATTTTGCGCGAGATAGGCGTCGCTCTTCTGCTCACCGGCGATCAGGCTGATTTCGACGCGTTCGAACTCAAGCCCTTTGAGCTGGAGCGCGATGCGGACGCGAAAGCTGGCCGAGGAGCGGAAATAGTCGTGGAGAACGAGTTTGGTCATGGCGGCTAGTCATGCGACGCTTTCGGCATCTCCGCAATCCATTGCCGCAGCAAAGCCGCGCCTTCCTTGTGCACCGTCGACCGCCCCACCTCGGGCATCGCGATGCCGGGGTCGAGGCTTTCCATGCGATAGATCAGGAAGCTGTGGTCGGGGTCGCCCGGCGCGATGGCGAAATCCATTCCGCCGCTGCCACGCCCCGCCGCGGTCGGGCGCTTGCCGATACCGTAATTGACCCCGGCGGGATCGTCAGTCCAGCGCAGGAACAGCCCGCTGTTCGACGCACTGCCCGCCGGATTGTGGCAATGCGCGCAATTGACGTCGAGATAGGCGCGCGCGCGCTCGGCAACAGTGCCGCTTTTGGGGTCATCCCAGCGCGGCATGACGGGCTTCAGCGCCGCGGGGTCGGCGAAATATCGACTGGCGAAATTCGTCGGCAGTATGAAGTTGCGCGCCTTGGGACCGATCGGTTCGATCACCCCGCTCTTGCTGTGACATTCCTTGCACTGATTCTTGTTGGGCACCCCATAACGGATGCTGTGCGCCTGCCCGTCAGGGCTTTTGAAGCTCACCGGCACACGTCGGCCCGCCACGGCCAGCGTCGCATCCTTGCCGTCGGCGTCCCAGATATAGGGCAGCGCCAGCCAGCCGTCGGCGCGGTGGATCAGCAGCCGCGTTTCGACGGGATGGCCGCCATTGAAATCGGGCCAGCCAAAGCTTTTGACGATGACCGTCCCGACCGGAAATTCGATCGTGCCGTCGGCAGCGACACTTGCCTTCTTGCCCGCCGGGACCCACAGCAGGCGGTGTTTATCGGCATAGTCGCTGAACAATGGCGTGTTCAGCGTATAGGGCGCCAGCATTTCGAGCGGCTGTGCCGATTCCGGCTGGAACAGCGCGAATTCCGACAATTTGGCAGGCATCGCCGTCCCGTCGATCACCGCCTGATTGGGTGCGGGAACCGGGACGGCGACGACACCGCTGGCGCACAGCATCGCCGCGGCAAGGGCTGCGGCCATGCGCTTCACTGGACCTTGGCCTCCATCGCCGCGGGCAATGTCACGCCGGGCAAGGCCGCCGGGGCGGTGCCCTTGAGATCGACGCGGCTGGGCTTCGCGGCACTCTGCGGCATTTTGAGGTCGGGCAGGTTGAGCGACATCACACCGACATCCTCATTCACCACCGCATCGCCGGTGCCGTCCCACAGGATCGGCGGGATCGAGCCGCCCATCGCCTTCGCCATTTCAGCGCCGCCGGGGAAGGCCGGAGCAAAGCCCGCCCTGCCATGCTGGTTGTCGCGCACGACGATCGCGCGCGGCAGCGGCTGATATTTCGCGTCGGTATAGGCATAGCGATAACCGACGATCGATATGTTCGACGTGCCGTTCTGGTCGAACAGATTGTCGAAAATCTCGACATTGCGGTTGGCCATTACGAGGACGCCGGTGCCAGCGGGGACGCTCGCGACGATATTGCCCTTCGGTGCGAAGTTCGGTGTGCTGTTGTCGCGCACGTCATTGTCGAACACGCGGACATTGTGGCCGCCCTGCATGGGCAGGCTGGGCAGGTCGAAGACAAGGATGCCGCCGGTGTTCTTCGTCGCGATATTGTCGTGAACATCGGCGTCATAGCTGTTCTCGATCTCGATCCCCGCAACATTTTCGATCGCGGTCGAATCGCGGACAATGATGTTCTTCGACTGGCCGACATAAATGCCGGCGTCGGACGCACCGCGCACGAAGACGCTGTCGATCAGCACATCGGTGCTTTCGACGGGGTAGATGCCATAGGCGCCGTTCGTTTCCTTCGGCCCCGCGGTCCATTCGACGCGCACCTGATGATAGACGATACGGTCGGCGCCCTTTGACTTGATGCCGTCGCCCTTGGTGTTGAGCACCGCGAAATCGGTGAGGAATACATCGTCGGAGGTGACGAGAAGCCCCTCGCCTGCCCCCTGCTGGCCCGAGAAATCGAGGATCGAACCGTCGAGCCCCGCCCCGGCGCCGCGCAAAGTGACATTGGCGACGTCGAGCGAAAGGCCGTCGGTCAGCTTCCATGTCCCGGCGCCGAGTTGGACGACATCGCCCGGTTCGGCGAGGATCAGTGCCTCTTGCAGCTTTTCATTGGCGTCAGGCGTTGTCGCACTGACGCTGATGGTCTTGGCGGTCGCGGGCGCTGCCGCAAGCATCGCCACGGCCAGGGACAGGCAGGCCGCGCGCGGCACGTCATAGAATCGCATGTATCTCTCCCATATTTTTGTCATACATGCGTCAAGACTGCACCGATGCCAAGCGCTCTGCTTACATTGGTGTAAATAACAACAATAAGGAGCGGTTGCTTGGTTCATAAATTCGCATATATTTTGCTAGCTTTAGCTATCTTCCCTGCAAAGGCAATAGCCGCGCCCGCGCCGATTACCGGACGCTGGGCGACCGATGACGGCAAGGCGATCATCGAGATCATGCCGTGCGGGGCCAAAGTGTGCGGCCGCGTCGTCCGCCTGCTGATCAAGGAGCCCCCCGGCGGCCAGCGCGACGAGCGCAACCCCGACAAGGCGAAGCGCACCCGCATGGTCGAAGGGTTGCAGATTTACTGGGACGTGGTGCCCGACGGCGCGGGCTGGAAAGGTCCCGGCTATAGCCCCGAGGACGGTCGCTATTACAAGGCGCACATGCGCGCCAACGGCAACAAATTGACGTTGAAGGGATGCGTGTCGGTCTTTTGCAAGACGATTACATGGACGCGGATGAAGTGAGCGACACCCCCTCCCGCTTGCGGGAGGGGTGGGGCGAGCAAAGCGAGCTTCTGCGGTTGCGGAGGCCCACCCCGCTGCGACTAGCGAACAAGTTCGCAAGTCTCGCTACCCCTCCCGTGAACGGGAGGGGTTACAGGCTCAGGGCGCGTCGCCGAGAATCCAGTCGACCCCCGCCGCGACATGGATACGCGTGGTGTCGTAAATCGGCAGGATATTGGCGTCAGGATCGACGAGCATGACGAGTTCGGTGCAGGCCAGCACGATCGCCTGAATATCCTGCTTCGCGATATCGGTGATGAAGGTCCGCATCGTGCGGCGCGAATTTTCGGTCACCTTGCCCTGCATCAACTCGTCATAGATGATGCGATCGATTTCCTCGACGCGCGACACGTCGAATGGCGCAAGCGTCAGGCCGTGGCGCACCAGTGCCTGACGGAACCAGGGCTCGGTCATCACGTTGCGCGTCCCGATCACCGCGGCCGATTTGACCTTGTCGGCCTGCATCTTCTCGCCGGTTTCGTCGACGATGTGGAGCAGCGGGATCGAGATCGCCGCGGAAATGTCGTCGGCAATCTTGTGCATCGAATTGGCGGCGATCATCAGCGCGGTGGCGCCCCCGGCCTCGAGCCGCTGCGCCGAGGCGATCAGAACCTCTTTGGCATGCGCCCATTGCTCGGGCGTCGAAAGCCGCGACAGATCGCAATAATTCAGGCTTTCGAGCAAGATCGGCGCGGAGCAGGACGTCCCGATGCGTTTCTGCACGCCCTTGTTAAGATGCCGGTAGTAAAGCTCGGTCGATGCCCAGCTGATGCCGCCAATCAGGCCGATTTTGCGCATAAGGTCCCTTGTCCAAAAACACGTCGCCCCCGCAATGGCAGGGGCCGCTGTCGAGGCAGCGCAAGGCCACCAGCGGCCCCTGCCTTCGCAGGGACGACGATTATTGTCTAGTGCCCGCCGCCGTTGAGCGCCTTGACGATGTCGTCGGCCATTTTCTTGGCATCGCCGAGCAGCATCATCGTCTGGTCCATATAGAAGACGTCATTGTCGACGCCGGCATAGCCGACCCCGCCCATCGAGCGCTTCACGAACAGCACGGTCTTGGCCTTTTCGACGTCGAGCACGGGCATGCCATAGATGGGCGACGTCTTGTCGGTCTTGGCCGACGGGTTGGTCACGTCGTTGGCGCCGATGACAAACGCAACGTCGCACTGCGCGAATTCGCCGTTGATGTCCTCCAGCTCGAACACCTCATCATAGGGTACGTTCGCTTCGGCCAGCAGCACGTTCATATGGCCGGGCATGCGGCCTGCGACCGGGTGGATCGCATATTTGACGTTGACGCCCTCTTTCTTGAGCAGGTCACCCATTTCGCGCAGCGCATGCTGTGCCTGTGCGACCGCCATGCCATAGCCGGGAACGATGATGACATTTTCGGCCTGGCTCATCAGGAAGGCCGCATCGTCCGCGCTGCCCGGCTTCCACGGGCGCTGTTCGGTCGAACCGCCGCCCGAGGCCGCCGCGTCGGCACCAAAGCCACCCGCGATCACGCTGATGAAGCTGCGGTTCATCGCGCGGCACATGATGTAGGACAGGATCGCACCCGACGAGCCGACGAGCGCGCCGGTGATGATCATCGCGGTGTTGCCGAGGGTGAAGCCCATCGCCGCCGCGGCCCAGCCCGAATAGCTGTTGAGCATCGACACGACGACGGGCATGTCGGCGCCACCGATCGGGATGATCAGCAGGAAGCCGATGACGAAGCTGAGACCCGTGATCGTCCAGAACACCCAGGGCGACTGGTCGAAGGTGAAATAGGCGGTGAGCCCGATGATCGCGGCAAGCGTGCCGAGATTGATGATGTGCCGGCCCGGCAGCATGATCGGCGAACCCGACATATTGCCGTTGAGCTTGAGGAAGGCGATGACCGACCCCGAGAAGGTGATCGCACCAATCGCGATGCCAAGGCCCATTTCAACGCGGCTGACGGTGAAAATCTGTCCTGCCGCATCGGCGATGCCGAACGCCTGCGGATTGAGATAGGCCGCCGCCGCCACCGCAACCGCGGCGAGACCGACGAGGCTGTGGAAGGCCGCGACGAGCTGCGGCATCGCGGTCATCGCAATCTTGCGCGCCATCACGATGCCGATCACGGCACCGATACCGATGGCCACGAGAATTTCGACCAGACCGATGGTGTCGAGGCCACCGTCAAGGGTGACCGGCGCATGCGTGAGCAAGGTGGTGACGACCGCGATCGCCATGCCCGCCATGCCGAAGCGGTTGCCGCTTTGCGCGGTTGCCGGGCTCGACAGCCCGCGCAGCGCGAGAATGAAAAGGACGCCCGCGATCAGATAGGCGACAGCCGCCCAGGGATTGACGGCAAGGCCATGTTCGCCGGTTGCGGCGGAAAGGATCGACTGAAACTCCATCTCAGCGCACCTTCTTCTTGTACATGGCCAGCATGCGCGCGGTGACCGCGAAGCCGCCGAAGATGTTGATGCTCGCCATCACAACGGCGGCAAGCCCGAGCCACTTCGACGAGGCCGAACCCGCGGCGGCGCTGGCGATCAGCGCACCGACGATGATGACGGAAGAAATGGCGTTGGTGACGCTCATCAGCGGCGTGTGCAGCGCCGGGGTCACCGACCAGACGACAAAATAGCCGACAAAACAGGCCAGGACGAAAATCGAAAAAATGGCGATGAAATCCACGCGCGCTCCCCTGCTGATTCCGCGAGCGCACCTCTTGCCGTCAGGATGCGGGCCTGTCGACTCCTAAGCGGCCAAAAAAGAGGGGCCGCGTCACGCAAAGCGAGAAACACGGCCCCTTCGGGACATAAAATGTCGCGAGACCGGGCGAACCGGTCCAATTTTTACGTTACAGCAAAGAGTCAGCCGAGGGTCGGCATCAGCACGCCGTTGATGACATGCACCATACCGCTCGATTGCTCGACGTCGGGCTGGGTGACGAAACCACTGCTGCCCTGGGTGCCGTCGACCTTGATATTGCCCTGCACCTCGGTGAAGGTCAGCGTCTCGCCCGCAACGGTGGTCAGCGTCGCCTTGCCGCCGCCGGCCTTGATCTTGGCGTAGAGATCCTCGGCAGTCACGCGGCCCGGGACGACATGATAGCTCAGCACTTTCGCCAGCGCTTCGGTGTTGACGGGATTCATCAGCCAGTCGGTCATCGGCTGCGGCACCGCGGCAAAGGCCTGATCGGTCGGAGCAAAGAGCGTGAACGGGCCAGCGCCCAGTTTTTCGGTCACGCCCGCAGTTGTCATGACGGTGGCCAGCTTCTGAAGCTCGGGCGTTTTCGTGGCAATTTCGGCGGCGATACCGGTCGGCTGCGCGGGGGTGGCGGCGGGAGCCGGAACGGCGGCATCGGCAACGGCATCAGCTGGGGCAGCCACTTCGGCGCCGACGGCGGCTTCAGCCGGGGCGGCTGTGTCCTGCGCAAAAGCGGGCGACACGGCGGCGGCACTCAACGCGGTAAGGGCAAACAAGGGGGTGGCGAAAAACTTCGCAGGCATCATCAGTCATTCTCCGGTTGTTATAATCGTGGGTTTAGAAAACCCTGAACGCATAGTAACCGAAGGGAGTTTCATGAAAAGGCCGAAATCGGCCATTTTCTTGCGTGACATGCACTCCGTCGCGCAGAAGGCTCGCTTTGTCCCGGTCGCAAGCCAGCGACCGGGACCGCAAAAACTCGAAGCGAAAACCACCTTGATTGGCGATTTCGACCCCAACCAAGCCTTATCCCAACAGGCGTTCGCTCACGACCTTGCCGCCCTGCGTCAGGCGCACCGCATTACCGATTTCTTCGTCGAGGACGGGCTTGCCGGCTTCCTTGTCCCAGAAGGCCGAAAGGAAGTTGAACAGGTTGCGGCTGAACAGCGCGCTGGTGTCGGCGGGCATCAGCGCGGCGATGTTGCTCGCGCCGATGACAGTGACGCCGTGGATGCGCTTGGCTTCACCCGAAACCGAACCTTCGACATTGCCGCCGCTTTCGGCCGCCATGTCGACGATCACGCTGCCGGTGCGCATCGTTGCGAGCTGCGCGTCGGAGATAAGCCGCGGCGCGGGGCGCCCCGGGATCAGCGCAGTGGTGATGACGATGTCCTGCTTGGCGATGTGCGACGACACGAGTTCGGCCTGCGCCGCCTTATATTCGTCGGACATTTCGGTGGCATAGCCGCCCGCGCCTTCGCCCTCGATCCCTGCGACGGTCTCGACGAAGATCGGCTTGGCGCCGAGCGACATGATCTGTTCCTTGGTCGCGGCGCGCACGTCGGTCGCGCTGACCTGTGCGCCCAGACGCCGTGCGGTCGCGATCGCCTGAAGCCCCGCGACGCCGACACCCATCACGAATGCCTTGGCGGCGCTGACGGTGCCCGCAGCGGTCATCATCATCGGAAAGGCGCGGCCATAGGCGTTCGCCGCCATCAGCACAGCCTTATAACCCGCGAGGTTCGCCTGGCTGGAGAGGATATCCATCGACTGGGCGCGCGTGATGCGCGGCATGAATTCCATCGCCAGCGCTTCGAGCCCGAGCTTCGCATATTCGTCGACGCGCGCGCGTTCACCGAACGGGTTGAGCCCGGCAGCAAGCCAGGCGCCGTCGGCGAAGCCCTTCAGGCCCTTCGGATCGGGCCCCTGGATCGCGAGGATGATGTTTGCACCCTTCAGCACATCGGCGCGGCTGCCGACCTTGGCACCCGCCGCGCTATAGTCGGCATCGGCGACCGAGGCCTGCTCGCCTGCACCTGCTTCAACAGCAACTTCCGCACCCAGGCCAATGAATTTCTTGACCGTTTCGGGGGTCGCAGCGACACGAGTCTCGCCAGCGGCGAGCTCTTTCAGCACAGCAATGCGCATGCCGGGGCCGGTCAGGAGATCAACAGGACGACAAAGACGGCGATGACCGCAGTAATGGCCGAGCCAATTTTAAACATGCTGATGAAACCCGCATAGGTGTCTTCCGCTGCCTTCATTTCCTGCTGTGCCATCACTTTATCCCCTTGTTCGTCGTCGGGTGCACATACGTGCGGCCCGGAATCGTCAGAATCGGACGTCGCGCCGGTCTTAGCCACGGCGTTCCATATGCTCAAGTGCCGGTTTGCCCACCGAACGCTATTGCGTCCGCAAAAGTCAAACGGCCTTAATCGCCCTTTTACCCCTCTCGCCTATAGGTGATTGATACGGCATAACAACGGCATGACCACGCCGGAAAAGGGGCAGAACCACGACCATGACGAGCACGCGTGACACCCGAACGGTGATGATCGTCGACAGCGAGCCGGCACAGCAGCGCTTTCTGTCGGCGCTCGTGTCGCGTGGCGGCTGGCGCAGCATCATCGCCGGCGATACCGACACCGCCCTCGCCCAACTCGGTACGCAGGAAGGCATGGCGCTCGACGCCGTGCTCGTCGATCAGGGTGTCCCGGGCATGGCCATTCCCGAATTTGTCACCGAACTTCGCCGCTGGCGCCCCGCACTGCCGCTGATCGTCATCACGATGCGCAACGGGGTCGAAGTCGCGGTGAGCTCGATGCGCGCGGGGGCGAGCGATTTCGTCCAGAAACCCATCGCACCCGACCGCCTGCTCGGCGCGCTCGATCGCGTCGTCTCGACAAGCGGCCCGCAAGGCGAGCTTCGCCCGCTCACCGAAAAGCTCCGCGCGCCCCTCGCCTTCGAGGAAATCATCGGGTCGTCGCCCAATTTCCGCAGCGCGCTCGCGATCGCCGCCAAGGCCGCGCGTGCCCGCGTCCCGGTGATGATCAACGGCAAGCCCGGCACCGGCAAGGAAGTCTTCGCCCGCGCGATCCACAGCGCAAGCCCGCGCGCCCGCGCCGCACTGGTCATGGTCGATTGCTCGGCGGTTTCGCCGGGACTGATCGGATCGGGCCTGTTCGGCCACGAACGCGGCGCCTTTCCGGGCGCCTTCGACCGCCAGATCGGCCGGCTGGTCCAGGCCGATGGCGGAAGCATCATCATCGACCATGTCGAATGTATCCCACCCGACACCCAGGCGAAGCTCGTCGAATTTCTGAAAAATGGCGAAGTGCAGATGATCGGCGGCTCGATCCGTCAGAGCGTCGACGTCCGTATCATTGCGACGAGCACCAGTCCGCTCGACAAGCTGATCGAGGCCGGCCACTTCCGCGAAGACCTCTATTACGCATTATCGAGCGCGCAATTCACCCTGCCTTCGCTTTCGGAGCGCCGCGGTGACGTCGGCCCGCTCGCGCGCCATCTGCTGGCGCGCATCGGCGGACTTCCCGGCATGGGGCCGATCGGGGTTACCGACGACGCGCTGCGCCTGCTCGCCGCCTATGCCTGGCCGGGCAATGTCCGCCAGTTGCAGGACGTGCTGTTCCGCGCCGCGGTCGATAGCGAAACCGATGTGCTGACCAGCGCCGACTTTGGTGCCATCGAAGCCGCGCTCGGCGGCGGCAGCCGCGCCAGTGACGGCAATATCGCGATCAACGGCGAAGCAATCGGCGTCACGCTCTACCTGCCCGACGGCAATTTGCGGCCACTCGAGGAAATCGAGGCCGACGTCATCCGCCTCGCCATCGGCCATTATCGCGGCCGGATGAGCGAAGTCGCGCGGCGACTGGGGATCGGACGTTCGACGCTTTACCGCAAGCTAAGCGATCTGGGGATCGATACCGCAGCTTAGTTCCCGCTGCGCAAACGCAAGGGAACTAGCCCGTCAACGCCGCATCCCTAAGGCCGCGCCAGATGCGTAGGGCTTGGCGGTTCTCGAGCACATCGTGGATGCGCAGCATTTGCGCGCCGTGCGTAGCGGCTTGATATTGCAGCGCGATTGTGCCGCCGAGGCGTTCGTCGGCGGGGGCTTCATTGTCGAGTGCGCCGATCATTCGCTTGCGGCTTGCCGCGAAAAGGAGCGGACAGCCAAGGGTGTGGAACAGCGCGAGGCCGTTCACCAGCGCCAGATTGTCGCCGATGCCCTTGCCGAAGCCGATGCCCGGATCGACGATGATCTTTGCCCGATCAATCCCGGCGGCAACGCACGCCGCGATGCGCTCGGCGAGCATGTCGTAGACGTCAAAGAGTGGATGCGCGTAGGTGCCGCCTTCGTGCGGATCGCTCTTTGCCGATGGGGCGTGCATCAATATGACGTGACAGCCGCTGTTCGCGACGACCTCCATCGCGCGGTCGTCATAGCGTAGCGCCGAGATATCGTTGACGATGGTCGCCCCCCCCGCAAGCGCGGCCTCCATCACCGCGGCCTTGCGGGTGTCGATCGACACCGCGACGCCGCCGCGCGCCAGCGCCGATACGACGGGCGCGATGCGTTCGATTTCGTCGCCTTCCCAGACCAAGGGCGCACCGGGGCGCGTGGATTCGCCGCCAACGTCGATGATCGCGGCTCCCGCCGATGCCATCGCAAAACCATGTTCGATCGCCGCTTCGGTATCGACATGCTTGCCGCCGTCGGAGAAGCTGTCGGGGGTGACGTTGAGGATGCCCATCAACTGCGGCTCAGTCAGCCGCACGGTGCGTTCGCCGAGTTGAAGTGCGCCGCGCGGGCGCGCCACGACGCCGAGCTGCGCCGAGGCCGCGCTTGCCAGCGCGTCGGGCATGGCGGCGATCCAGTCGGCGAGTTCGGGAACCGGAATGATTGCCGATTGGACAGTCAGGCCGTCGCGCAGGCTGATATGCCAGGCAGCGAACCAGACCATCGTATCGGCGACGCGCAGGCAGGCGTCGTCGAGTTCGTGCGGGCGATCGACGAAGCAGGCGGGGCGGCAATAGATTTGCGCGGCAGGGGAAGCGCCGCCGAGACCGGCCCTGGTCAGTGGTGCGAACATGCCTTTTCCCCTACCCGTCATTGCGAGCGAAGCAAAGTAATCCAGGGCGGTTTACGCCTGCCCTGGATTGCCGCGTCGCGACGCTCCTCGCAATAACGCTGTAATATGCTGTAATATTACGCCTCGTTCGCCAGCAACCAATTCTGCCGCACCGTGTCGATCTCGCGCAGCCCGTCCTTGGTATCGACATGCCAGAAGGTCCAGCCGTTGCAGCTCGGCGCGCCCTGCACCGCAGCGCCCATCTTGTGGATCGATGCCGCGGGATAGCCTTCGCAATCGAGGCTGCCATCGACGCGCACTTTCGCCTTCCAGCGACGCTTGCTGTCGGTGAGCACCGATCCCGGCGCGATCATCCCGCCCGACACCAGCATGCCGAACGCGACGCGCGTTGCAGCCTGCGGCGCCATCATCGTCTTCACCGCGCTCTCGTCGAGCGGCAGCGCCATTTCGATGCGCTCTTTCGCCGCGGCGATATAATCATCCTCGCGTTCGATGCCGATATAGTGGCGGCCGAGGCGCTTCGCGACCGCGCCGGTGGTGCCGGTGCCGAAGAAGGGATCGAGGATCACGTCGCCGGGGTTCGAGCAGGCGAGCAGGATGCGATAGAGCAAGGCTTCGGGCTTTTGCGTCGGGTGGACCTTGGTCCCGCCCTTTTTGAGCCGTTCACCGCCGCCGCAGATCGGGATCAGCCAATCGGAGCGCATCTGCAATTCATCGTTGAGCGTCTTCATCGCGCGATAGTTGAAGGTGTAACGCGATTTTTCGCCCATCGATGCCCAGATCAGCGTTTCATGCGCGTTGGTGAAGCGCGTACCCTTAAAATTGGGCATCGGGTTCGCCTTGCGCCACACGATGTCATTGAGGATCCAATAGCCATTGTCCTGGAGCGCGGTCCCGACGCGGAAGATATTGTGATAACTGCCGATCACCCAGATGCTGCCGCCAGGTTTCAGGATGCGCTTCGCTTCCTTCAGCCAGCCGTGGGTGAAGCGGTCATAGGTCGCGAGGCTGTCGAACTTGTCCCATTCGTCGTTGACCGCGTCGACCTGGCTGCCATCGGGACGATGGAGATCGCCGCCGAGCTGGAGGTTGTACGGCGGATCGGCGAAGATCATGTCGACGCTGGCGGCGGGGAGCGAGCGCATCATTTCGACGCAATCGCCCTGCAGGATGCTGTCGAGCGGAAGCTCGACCGGGGCCGGTTTCGCCGCGCGCGCTTTGACCGCCGGCGCCTTGACCCGTTCCATCACACCCATGTTTTCGCCCCTTGCTCTTAATCGAAAGAAGGCCCTGATGAGTCAGGCGGAGTCCGCCGTCAAGCGCCAGACCCTAGGGGTTCCGGGTGACTAAGCGGTTAACGGGATGAGAACGAAAGGAGTCTGGCACACCATATGGAGTCAGGCGCGACTCGGAGACTCAACCACTGGTGGTGTGGCAAAGAGGACTCACCGGCGAAAAATATTTTCGAACGGGTCCCCCCTGTGCCGCAGGCATGGGGAAGTGGCAGCGCGAAGCGCTGACGGAGGGCTTCGGCTCCAGAGCCCCTCCACCAGGCCCTGCGGGCGCGGTCCCCCTCCCCATCGCTTCGCGGCAGGGAGGATTTATCGCTACCAGCGGTTCCACACCTTCTCGGCGAAGCCCGGCAGGTCGCGCACCTGCATCGGCGTGCCGTCGTCAAGGATCACCCTGCCCGAAAACCAGCCGAACACCTGATCCTGCTCGGTCTTGATCATGCCCGCATCAACCTTCGCCCAGCGATTGACTGCGGGCGCGAAATCCAGCTCGAAACGGCCATCATTGCTCGTAAAGCGCCACGGCCCGCTGTCGGGTGCGCCTGCGGGCATGTGGAAGGCGACCTGATCGAGCTTGTGCGCGCGGCCGTCGACGAACAGCATATTCTCGCTCGCCGCCGAAGTGTCGCCAAAGCCGTAGCCGATGTTGAAACCGAACGGACAGCCATCGACCAACCCCGATGCCGACCCCCAATACCAGACATTGTCATAAGTCCAGACGCCGCGCCCCCAGTCGAGCACCGCAAAGGCATTTTCAGGCGCGAAATCATAGCTCTCGCCGCCGATCTTCACACGCCCACGCGCCGGCATGCAGTTGATTTTCTGATTATAGTAAAAGGCATGCGGGTCATCGGCGAAAGGGGTCGCGATCACCATCCGGTCCATATCGGGCTGGCCGAGCCAGATCTCCCCCGACAATCCCCGTCCCTCGTCATAACCCGGGGCATGGACCGTCAGGCGCCGCCCGCCCCGCTCGTGGCGAAAGGCCAGTTCCAGCCCGTCCTGCGCGTGGACGATATCGCCGCTGTCGGCGCTGGGCGGAAGCGCCATGGCGCCCATCGGCGCAGGGATCAGCGCGCCGTGATTGACGAAGCCTTTGCCGCGCAAATCCATCCACGACACACCCAAAAAACCGGCATAGCCATTGTCGGCGACGGTCAGCGCCAGTCCGAAATCGGCATCGAGGATGCAGTAATAGTCCCATTCCTTGATACGGACGGGTTCGGCGGAAATTGCCGCGCGGTCGTAGCGGCGAACCTCGCGCGTCGCATAGCCGGGGTCGAGCAGGCGCCCCGCGCCGTCATGCAGCGCGCCCTCGCGCATCCTATTTTGTGTCAATGCCTACCCCTTTGTCTCAATCGTCGTTCAAAGCCCCGGATCGATCCCCGTCAGGTCGACCGAACGCTCCCACAATTCGCGCGCCAGCTTGGGATCGCGCGCGTCGCGCGTCGCCCGTGCGGGGCCCGAGCGGCCCGAAACCTCGCCCAGCCCCTGTGGCCCCAGATAGTCGCCGCCCTGGACATGCGCGCCGGTCGCCGCCTGCAGGGTCGGCCACGCGCCCTGCGCGGCGCTGTTGAAAAAGGGTGCGGCGAGCGGTGTCATGCTGCGCAGCGGCAGCGGCAGGTGGCGCGTGAGTTCGGTCAGCGCGACGCCGGGGTGACACCCGATCGCCTGCGTCGCGCGTGCTGCCGCGCCCAACCGCCGGTCGAGTTCGAACATATGGAGCAGGTTCGCAAGCTTGCTCATCTGATAGCGCGGCCATTTGTGATAGCTGCGGCTGGCATCGAGGTCGCTATAGTCCATCTCGCCGCTCTTGTGCGCGAGACTGGCGGTGATCACGATGCGGTCGGTAACATGCGGATGGACCAGCCCGGTGAAGGCGAAGGTGCCGAGGTGATTGACGCCGAATTGCAGTTCATAGCCCTCTTTGGTCAGCGTCCGCGGCGGGATCATCACCCCGGCGTTGTTGATCAGCACGTCGATGCGCGGTCCCGCCAGCACGGCTTTCGCGGCATCGCGCACCTGATCGAGATCGGCGAGGTCGAGCGGCTGAAAGGACAAGTCGGCCTTCGGCACATCGACGCGAATGCGGTTCATCACTTCTTCGGCACGGGCCTGATCGCGGCACGCCAGCACGACATGGCCGCCGCGCGCCGCGAGTATCTTTGTTGTTTCAAAGCCGAGCCCGGCGTTGGCGCCGGTGACGAGGAAGCGCCGTCCGGTCTGCGCGCCGACATCGTCGGCCGTGAATCCGCTGCGCATTACCCACTCCCCCTCTTGAGGTTTTTGGTCAGACCAGCAGCACTTGTGCGACCGGGGCAAAACTGGTCCGATGATGCGGCGTTGCGCCATATTGACGCAGCGCCGCGAGATGCTGGGCGGTACCATAGCCCATATTGCGTTCCCAGCCAAAGCCCGGAAAGTCCTGCGCCGCAGCGACCATGAAGCGGTCGCGATGCTCCTTGGCGAGGATGCTCGCTGCCGAAATGCAGGGATGAAGCGCATCGCCGCCAACGATCGCGCGGGCGGTATATGTCCAGCGCGGCAGACGATTGCCGTCGACCAGCACCTCGGCGGGCTCGAACCCCAGCGCCTCGACCGCGCGCGTCATCGCGAGAAAGGTCGCCTGCAAGATGTTGATGCGGTCGATTTCCTCGACGCTCGCCTCGCCAATGCCCCAGCGGCAGCGCGCCTTGATTTCAGCTTCCAGCACGGCGCGGCGTTTTGCAGTGAGTTTTTTGCTGTCGTCGAGCCCCGCGATGCCGCCGTCACAGAGCAACACGGCGGCGGCGACCACCGGCCCCGCGAGTGGCCCGCGTCCGGCTTCGTCGACGCCGACAATCATGGATTCCCCTCCCGCTTGCCGGAAGCGGAGAAAAGCCAATTGTTCCGTTCGCATCGAGCGAAGTCGAGATGCCCCTCGGTCTGGCGCAACCCCGATGGGTGTCTCGACTTCGCTCGACACGAACGGGTCAACATAAGCTGGGTCCGCCTTAAACCCGCCACGGCGGGTAGCGCCGATATTCGCCCGCCTGATAGAGGCACAGGCGATTGCCCGCGGGGTCGGTCAGCCGTGCTTCGCGCCAGCCCCACTCCTCGTCACGCGGCATCTGGTCGAAACGCACGCCGCGACGCGCGAGATAGGCGACCCATGCGTCGAGCGCGCCGCTCTCCAGATAGGTCACCGCCCCGCCCGCCGCGCCGTCGCCGACGTGAATCGACAGGGTGACGCCGTTGGTCGCTTCGAAGCGCGCATAGCCATTTTCGGTGCTATCGACGATCAGCGTCAGCCCCATCTGTTTGTAGAAGGCGACCGACGCGGCATAGTCGCTCGCGGGCAAGGTGAACTGGTTGAGCGCAGGGCCGGTGAACAGCCCGTCGTTGCGCACCTTTTGATGCCCCATCGGGCCATGACCTTCGCCGAGCCCCGGCGCATCGAGCAGCGAGAGCCGCACGAAATCGCGCGCGCGCGCCACGGCGGGCTCGAGCGGCATGCCTTGCGCGAGGCCGGTCGCGATCGCGCTCGCCAGCGTGCAGCCGGTGCCGTGGGTGTGCTGCGTATCGATGCGCGGAGCTTCCCAGCGCGCGACTTCGCCCTCGCCCGGCTCGAGCAATCGGTCGATCACCGTCTCGCCCGCGCCATGCCCGCCCTTGACGAGCAGCGCGCAACCGTGCGCGAGCACCGCGGCCTCGCCGCCGAGCGCATCGAGTTCGCCAAGATTCGGCGTCGCTACGCTTGCCCGCGCGAGCAGCTTTTCGAACGCGCGGATCGTGCCGGCGTCGGCCAGCACCGACCCGCTCGTCGAGACCATCACGGGGTCGAACACCACCGCCGCGCCCGCAAGATCGGGGCGCGTCAGCCGTTCGGCGACCGCCGCTGCCGTCTCCGCGCTGCCGATCATGCCGATCTTGACCGCATCGACGCCGATGTCGGCGACGACGCTGTCGATCTGCATCAGCACCATGTCGGTCGGCACGGCATGGACGCCCTGTACGCCCATCGTGTTTTGCGCGGTGATCGCGGCGATCGCGGTCATTGCGTGACCGCCCAGCATCGTCACCGTCTTGATATCGGCCTGAATCCCCGCGCCGCCACCGCTATCCGACCCGGCGACGATCAGGACGCGTGCGGTCATGAGCGGCCACCCAAATGATCGTCACCCCGGACCTGATCAGGGGTCCAGGACGCTGCGGCGGTTATGGATGCCGTATCAAGTCCGGCATGACGGAAGAAGGCTATGGTCACCCCTTGTGCTTCCGCTCCGTCGAGGCGGGGAATTTCGCCAGCTGCGCGCCTTCGCGCAACGGCCGATCTAGCAGGTCGCCGTCGCAATTGGGGCAACGCTCATCGAACTTGTCGGCGCAATTCGCGCAAAAGGTGCATTCGAAAGAACAGATGAAAGCACCATGGATATCGGCGGGCAAATCGCGGCCGCACTTTTCACAATCGGGGCGCATTTCCAACATTTTAGCTTACTGCCTTTCTTACTGCGTCACAGATGCTGTCGACGACTTGTTCAACCTCGGTCGCTTCATCGCCTTCGGCCATGACCCGGATGAGGGGTTCGGTGCCCGAGGCCCGGATGACCAGCCGCCCCCGGCCCGCGAGCGCGGCTTCGCCTTCGGCGATCGCCGCCTTGACGCTTGCCTCATCGAGCGGCTTGCCGCCTGCGAAACGGACATTTTTCAAAAACTGGGGCACCGGATCGAACTGGTGGAGCAATTCGCTGGCGCGCTTGCCCGTCGTCACCAGTTCGGCAAGCACCTGAAGCGCCGCGAGCGTGCCGTCGCCGGTCGTCGCATGGTCGGACAGGATCATATGCCCCGACTGTTCACCGCCGACGTTGAAGCCACCGCTTCGCATGCGTTCGAGAACATGGCGGTCGCCGACCTTGGTACGCTCGAGCCGCAGCCCTTCCCCCTCGAGGAAGCGTTCGAGGCCGAGGTTCGACATCACGGTGGCGACGACGCCGCCGCCTTTCAGCCGCCCTTGACGCGCCCAGCTCGCGCCGATCAGCGCCATAATCTGGTCGCCATCGACGATCGCGCCCGCCTCATCGACAATGATCAGCCGGTCGGCGTCGCCGTCGAGCGCGATGCCGATATCGGCGCCGCTCGCGACCACGGTTTCCTGAAGCAGCGCAGGTGCCGTCGATCCGCACCGGTCGTTGATATTGATCCCGTTCGGGGTGACGCCGATCGCCACGACATCGGCGCCCAGTTCCCAGAACACCGTTGGCGCACTGTTGTAAGCGGCGCCATTGGCGCAATCGAGCACGATCTTCAGACCGTCGAGCCGCACCGATTGTGGCAGACTCTGTTTCACCGCATGGATATAGCGGCCGCGCGCATCCTCGATCCGCTTGGCGCGACCGATCTGTGCGGGGTCGGCGAGCTTCGGCGCCGCGTCGAGCAGCAGTTCAATCTGCGCCTCGTCGGCGTCCGACAATTTATAGCCGTCGGGGCCGAACATTTTGATGCCATTGTCATGAAAGGGGTTGTGGCTCGCCGACAGCATGACGCCCAGATCAGCCCGCATCGACTGGGTCAGCATCGCGACCGCCGGGGTCGGCATCGGCCCGACCTGCACCACATCCATCCCGACGCTGGTAAAGCCCGCAACCAGTGCGTTTTCGAGCATATAGCCCGACAGACGCGTGTCCTTGCCGATCACCACGCGATGCTTGTGGTCACCGCGCAGGAAATGCGTGCCCGCCGCCATGCCGACGCGCATCGCGACTTCAGCCGTCATCGGAACTTGATTGGTCAGACCGCGGATGCCGTCGGTGCCGAAAAACTTGCGCATGCCACCTCTGCTACCTAAGCCGTGGGGAGAAGAAGGCCTACCCCGGGTTACCGGGATGGCCCTAGGTCACCCTTTTTTGCTTGGCAAGCTGGCCGGGGGGATTGCCGGGAGATTATAGCGTGAAATCGGCATGGATTATCCTCTCGGCGCTGGTCGCCGGGATGCTGCTGGGGATCGGCGTGGAAACGCTCTCGCCCGCCGCGGGGACGGCGTCGCTCCCCTATATCGAAACCGTCGGCCTGTTGTGGCTGAAGGCGCTGACGATGACGATCATTCCATTGATCGTCGCGCTGCTCGTCACCGGCATTACTGCGACCGCCGATGCGGCGCGGGCGGGCGCGCTGGCCGGGCGTTCGGTGATGATCTTTCTGGGCGCCATCTTCCTTTCGGGGCTGATGTCTCTTCTGGTCACGCCGCTGTTGCTGCGCCTTTTTCCGATGTCATCCAATGCGGCCGAAGCGCTGCGCCATGGGCTCGGCGGGACGAGCGAAGCACCGCCTTCGCCGACATTCGCCGACTTCATTCTGGGCCTGATCCCGTCCAACCCGATCGCTGCCGCGGCCGAGACGACGGTGCTGCCGCTGATCGTCTTTACGACCATCTTCGCCTTTGCGATTACCAAGCTCCAGCCCGAACAGCGCGCGACGCTCTCGGGCCTGTTCAGGGCTCTCGGCGACGCGATGCTGATCGTCATTGGCTGGGTGCTGGCGCTTGCGCCGATCGGCGTTTTCGCGCTCGGCTATGCACTCTCGGTCAAGGCCGGCGTCGCGGCTTTTGGGGGACTCATCCATTATGTGTTGATCCTGTCGGGCGTCGGCGTCAGTTGCCTTCTGCTCGGCCTGCTGCTTGCATGGCTCGTGGTCGGCATTTCGCTGCCGCGCTTTGTCCAGGCGATGGTTCCGACGCTCGCGGTCGCGATCAGCACGCAAAGCTCGCTCGCCAGCCTTCCCGCAATGCTCAAGGCGACCGAAACGCTGGGCGTCGATCCGAAAAAGGCCGACGTCGTGCTGCCGCTCGCGGTTGCGCTCTTCCGTTTCACCAGCCCGGCGATGAACCTTGCGGTCGTGGTCTATGTCGCCTGGCTGTTTGGCATCGAGCTGACACCTTGGGAGATGGCGGTCGGGCTGGGCGTCGCCATGGCCGCGGCGCTGAGTTCGGTCAGCCTGCCCGGGTCGATCAGCTTTGTGACCTCAATCGCGCCGATCGCGGTATCGATGGGCGTCCCCGTCGCGCCGCTCGGGCTGCTCGTCGCGGTCGAGACTTTTCCCGATATCTTCCGAACCCTAGGTAATGTCGTCGGCGATGTCGCCGCAACCAAATATGCCGCCGACGGTGTCGACGACGAACCAGCAGGAGAGGCATTATGAAATATCGCACCCTCGGCCACGGCCTGAAAGTCTCCGCCATCGGCATCGGCTGCATGCCGATGATCAAGGGCGGCAATATCCTGTATGGCGAAGCCGCCGACCTTGATGAATCGACGCGAACGATCCACCGCGCGATCGATCTGGGCGTCACCTTTTTCGATACCGCGCAAATTTACGGCCCGTTCAGCAACGAAGAACTGCTGGGCGCAGCCATCAAAGGCAAGCGCGACGGCCTGATTATCGCGACCAAATTCGGGTTCAAATTCGAGGGCAATCAGATCGTCGGCGTCGACGGATCGCCCGCCAACGCGCGCGCGGCGTGCGAAGGCTCGCTCCAGCGGCTGGGTATCGACACGATCGACCTTTTCTATCAGCACCGCGTCGATCCCTCGATCCCGATCGAGGAAGTCGTCGGCGGCATGATGGAGTTGGTGAACGAGGGCAAGGTGCGCCACATCGCGCTGTCCGAAGCTGGCCCCGACACGCTCCGCCGCGCCGCCAAAGCCGCGCCGATCACCGCGTTGCAGAGCGAATATTCGATCTGGGAGCGCGATGTGGAAGAGGAAATCCTGGGCGTCTGCCGCGAGCATGGCATCGGATTTGTCCCCTATTCGCCGCTCGGCCGCGGCTTTCTGGCGGGCGCGGTGCGCAGCCGGGACGAGCTGCCCGAGGGTGACTGGCGCCGCAATGATCCCCGCTATTCGGACGAGAATCTGCCGGCCAACCTCGCGATCGTCGATGCGATCGGCGCGGTCGCTGACAAGCATAAGGCGTCGAAGGCGCAGGTCGCGCTGGCGTGGTTGCTCGCGCAGGGCGAGGATATTGTGCCGATCCCGGGCACCAAGCGCCGGGTGACGATGGAGGATAGCGTCGCGGCAACCGAGCTGGCGCTGACTGCCGACGATCTCGCGGCGATCGAAGCGGCGGCACCCCGCGGCGGCACGAGTGGGCCGCGCTATGGCGAACAGGGTATGCGGATGGTGCGGTTGTAGCACTTCTCGATCCTCCCTGTGCCGCAGGCATGGGGAGGTGGCAGCGCGAAGCGCTGACGGAGGGGCTTGGACGCCAGAGCCCCCTCCACCACCGCCTGCGGCGGCGGTCCCCCTCCCCATTGCTGCGCAACAGGGTGGATTCTAGCGCTTCAACCCCTTCACCTCACCCATCAGCTCATCCATCTTGTGGTGCAGCCGCATGATTTCCAACTCGGCGCGCAGGTTGATTTCATAGTCCAGCCCCGCCGCGATCCGGTCCTTCGCCGACGCGCGGTTCTGGCTCATCATGATGATCGGCGCCTGCACCGCCGCGAGGGTCGAGAGCATCAGGTTCAGGAAAATGAACGGATAGGGGTCGAACGCGAGCCCCCAGCGCGCCAATATTTCCGAATTGAGCAGCATCCAGCCGAGCAGAACGACGGTGAACAGGATGATGAAACCCCACGACCCGCCAACGGCAGCAACATGGTCGGACAGGCGCGCACCAAAACTGGATTCCTGATCGACCAGATCGGCGGCGTCGCGGCTGGTCAGACGGCGTTCGGCGATGGCGTCGAGAACGCGGCGCTCGTCACCGTCGAGCTCCTCAAGCGGCCGCCCGAGCAGGCGGAGCGACAGGTCCGCGATCTGCGTCGCATCATTCATCGCCCTACCCCACCCAACGCCAGATTCCCGCGACCATATAGCCCAGCGCGCCATGCGCCCAGGTCGCGGCGAGCCAGACAGCAATGCCGCCGAAGAGCGCGTGCGGCCGCGGGATCGTGTCGCCCCATGAACCGCGCCCGCTGAGTTGACGGGCAAAGGGAATGAAACTCGTGCGCGCGGCCCAGTGCCGCCATGTATCACCCATCAACCGCGCTTTTTTCACATCCTGCCCCGCCGATCCGACGAGCGCGAGGAAGATGATCGTCGCCGACAGGATGAACTGCCCCGGCGTCGGCACCACTAGCGCATGCGCGAAGGCCCAGAGCGCAAAGCCCCACATCATCGGGTGGCGCGTGATCGCGAAGACGCCGCGCGCGGCGCCCTGTGCGGCAAAGGCGGCGTTCGGCGCGGGCAGCGCCGGATTGCCGATCAGCGAGCCCATGAACAATATGCTGGCGAACAGCACCAGCAGCGACGCGAACATCCACAGCCCATCGCCGACCGCCCATATCGGCGGTTCTGCGGGCATCCCGCGCCACGCCTGCACGAGCATGACAAGCGTTGCGATCGCCACGACCGAATAGACGATCAGAAACGACCGCTCGCCCATCCGGCCCGCAAGCGGCGCGCGCAGCGGATGTGACAGAAGCAAATGCGACCCGACGAACAGGACGCATGTTGTGACCAGAAGCGACATCGGTTGCATTGGGCCTCTCTCTCCTCCCTCTTTCCCGGTGCAGCGCTGGTCAGGCGCGGCGTTTATCTGTCATAGGCCTTGGGCAGCGCGCCTTCCTGCGGCGTGGCATAGCGATCGCGCAAACGGTCCTGCCGCGTCGTCAGCGACTGGCGCTTGCCGTCGATCCAGACCATCGTCGGACGGCTGCCGAGTTCGAGCGGATCATCGTCCCAGATGACCACGTCACCAACACGTCCGGCCCTGAGTGACCCGATGCTGGCGTCCATCCCGACAGCGCGGGCAGGCGCACTGCTGATCGCGGCAAAAGCCTGGTCCCAGCTCAGCCCGCTCGCTCCCGGCAGTCTGGCCAGTCCGACCAAATTCCCGGCATATTGCGTGGTATAGCCCATTTTATGCGCATCGTCGTCATCGAACACACCGACCGACACATCGACGCCCGCAGCCTTCAATCGTCCGGCGTTCGACTGGGTCGCGCCGAGCTGTTCAAAGCTGCTGGGCAGGTCGGTCAGCGGCGATACCAGCACCGGCACCTTGGCGGCGGCAATGTCGCGCGCGACGAGCCAGCCTTCGGTCACGCCGACGAGGACGAGCTTCAGCGCGGGAAACTCCCCCTTCAGCTTGATGACGTTGACGATATCGACCGCGCGGTCGACGCGGACGAACAGCGGCGTGGTGCCATCGATCACCCGCACCAGCGCATCGGCGTCGGCGCGCTGGATCATCGCATCATTGCCCCATTCGGCAAGCGCGGCGGGGTTGCGGGCATAGCTGCGCGCCGCAAGCAATTGTTCGCGGAACAGCAGGAAAGTCGCGGCGCGGCTGCCGCCGGCCTTGGCCGACCCGGCTTCGCCAAAGGCGACGAACTGGAGCGCGCGCGGGCGCGTGACCATGTCCATATCGTCGGCGAGGTCGACGACCGCCCCCTGTCCGGCGAACAAATTGCTGCTGCTGCCCGGTGCGACGATCGCGCGGGTGACCCCGGCGGCGCGGTTGACCGCGACGGGCGAGCCCATCGGATTGAGCGCCGGCGCGATATCGAGCCCGGCGGAGAAGCGCGAGCGCCCCGCCGACCGGTCGTTGGTTCCCGACACCGCATCAACCTCGACCAGCCCGACGCGGCTGAACGCCGCGACGATGCCCGGCGTGACCCAGCGGCCTTTGGCATCGACGCGTTCGATCCCGGCGGGAACGGCGACGCCGGCACCCGCCGCAACGACCTTGCCGCCGCGCACGACTACCGTGCCGCCCTCGATCGGCGCGCTACCGTCGCCGATGACGAGCTTTGCGTTGGTGATCGCAATGTCCTGTGCGGCGATCGGGGCCGTGACGGCCAGAGCCGCGACGGAAAGCAGAAGTGCGCGCATCATTTCACATCCCCTTCGCCGGGCTGGCCGAGTTCGAAATCGCTGACCGGTCGCCGTTTCGGGTCCATCGCATCGAACATCAACGCGCCGTCGATCCATACCTTTTCCGGGCGGGTGTAGGCGCTGAACGGATTGCCGTTCCACAGCACGACATCGGCCATCTTGCCGGGTTTCAAACTGCCAGTCTTGTCGCCGATCCCCAATGCTTTCGCGGGATTATACGACAGCCATGTCCACGCCTGTTCGTCGCTGATCTGCATTCCCATGCGGCGGCCGGCCTTCAGCGCCTTCGCCGCCTCCTGATTGAGCCGCTGAATCTGGTTCGCGTCATCCGAATGGACGATCGTGCACGCGCCGGCCTTGTACGTCAGCGCGACATTTTCGGGCACGCTGTCATAGGCCTCCATCTTGAAGCCCCACCAGTCGGCCCAAAGCGCGCCGCAAATGCCTTCCGCCTTGAGCAGATCGGCGATCTTATAGGCTTCGACGGCGTGGTGGAAGGTCGACACCTTATAGCCAAATTCCTTGCTCATATCGATCACCAGCGCCATTTCGTCGGCGCGGTAGCAATGATTGTGGACGAGAATTTCGCCCGACAGCACCCCCGCAAGCGTTTCCATCGCAAGGTCGCGGTCGACTGCCTTTCCGTCGTCCATCTTCTTCTTATAGGCGGCGGCCTTTGCCCAGGTCGCACGGTTGACCGCGAAATTGCCCATGCGGGTCGAGGGCATCCGCCCCTTGGCACCGTAAACGCGCTTCGGATTTTCGCCGCACGCCATTTTCAGGCCATAGGGCGCGCCGGGGAATTTCATCCCCTGCACCGTGCGCGACGGCACATTCTTCAGCGTAACCGAACGGCCGCCCATCAGGTTCGCGCTGCCCGGCAGGATTTGCAGGCTGGTCACGCCGCCATTGGCGAGCGCGCGGCTGAAACCCGGATCCTGCGGCCAGACACTATGTTCGGTCCAGACTTCGGGGGTGGTCGGGCTGGTCGCCTCATTGCCGTCATCATGTGCGTCGACGCTGGGCGAGGGATAATCGCCCAAGTGGCTGTGAATATCGATGACACCGGGGGTGACGAACTTGCCGGTGCCGTCAAAGACCGCGACATCGCCCACCGGGATCGGCGTGTCGGGGCCGCCGACGCGCTCAACCTTGCCGTTCACCAGCAGGATCGTCCCATTGTCGATCCGCCCGCCCTCACCGTCGAAGATGGTCACATTGCGGACCGCCGTGACCCGCCCCGCATAGGGCTTGTAAGTCGACGGATAGGGATCCTTGTTGAACTTGACCGGCTTGTCGGCGGTTGCGGCGGGCTTGTCGCCCGCCGAATTCGCTTCGCCGCCGCCCGATGTTCCAGTGGCCGCACAACCGGCGAACGCCAGCGACACCGCAGCCAGCAGGCTGCCCTTCACACCCCGGATCATATTTACGCCCCCTTGGCTTCAGGATGAATGCCCGCAGCCTGCGCTTCGCCAATCTCGCCCTGTCCGGCAAGCGCATCGGCATCGCTGAGAGTGTCGAGGTGCATCAGCTTCTTGATCAGCGGCGACACGACGATCACCAGGACGCCAAAGCCGACGGCATAAAGTCCGATCGTGCTGTAGACGTCGAGCACCAGTGCCTTGCCGGCCCCCTCACCGCTCGCCTTTTCCGACCCCGTAGCGGCCGCAATCAAACCAGCGACGAAATTGCCGGTGGCCGAGGCGAAGAACCAGGTGCCCATGATCAGCGACGCCATATGCGCGGGCGCCAACCGGTTCATCGCGCTGAGCCCGACCGGGGACAGGCAAAGTTCACCCATGGTGTGGAACAGATAGATGAGGAAGATGAAGAGAACCGGGGTCGCATTGCCCATGCCGACCGCTTCGGCGCCCCATTTGAGGGCGTAGAAGCCCAGCCCGAGCTGGAGCATCGCGAGGCCGAACTTGACCGGGGTCGACGGCTCCATGCCGCGGCGGCCAAGCCAGGTCCACAGCGCCGCGAACAGCGGCGCGAGCAGAACGATATAGATGGCGTTGATCGACTGGAACACCGACGCCGGAACATTGCCGCGATCGACATAGCGGTCGGTGAAGAGATTGAGCGACGAGCCCGCCTGTTCGAACAGGGCCCAGAACAGGATCGACCCGAGGATCAGGAACATCGCGGCAAAGATGCGGTCGCGGTCTTCGCGGGGCAGTTTGATTACTGCCGTACCGATGACATAGGCGACGAGGATCAGACCGGCGAGGCCGAGCAGCGTCCCGACCAGCGCCTGGTTCTGCACCAGCCACCAGCAGATGACGACGGCGCCGAGGCCGACGAGATAGAGCAGCCATTCGAACTTGATGCCAAACTTCTTCTCGGCGAGCTTCGCGGGATTTTCAGGCTCGCCGCGGCCGAGCAGAAGCGGCTTGAAGACGACGAACACGATCAGGCCGGCGAGCATACCGAAGCCTGCTGCACCGAAACCATAGGCCCAGCCGTAAACTTCGCCCAGATAGCCGCAAAGCAGCGAACCGATCGCCGCACCGAGATTAATTCCCATGTAGAAAATGGTGTAAGCGCCATCGCGGCGCACGTCGGTGCGCGGATAAAGCTGTCCGACGATCACCGAAATATTGGCTTTCAGGAAGCCCGAACCGACGATGATGAAGGCAAGCGCGAGCCAGAAGATGCTCAGGCTGGCCGGATCCTGTCCGCCATCGCCCTCGAACCCCATGATGAAATGGCCGAAGGTCAGCAATATGGCGCCGTAGAGCACCGCCTTTCGCTGCCCAAGCCAGCGGTCTGCAAGATAACCGCCGAGGACCGGGGTGATGTAGACGAGCGCGGTATAAGCGCCATAGATGACACCAGCCTCGCCGTCAGAGAAAAGCCAGTGCTTGGTCAGGTAGAAGATCAGGAGTGCGCGCATCCCGTAATAGGAAAAACGCTCCCACATCTCCGCGAAAAAGAGGACGAACAGGCCCTTCGGGTGGCCGAGAAACGTCCCGGCGGCATCCCCGTGCTGGGCATAGGCTTTGGTCATGGCGACCCTTCCCTGATATTTGGTTGCTTGGCCCCCTCGAAACGGGGAGCGGATGGAGCAACCCTAGCGCGAAAATTGCGTATGGGAAGAATCTAATTGCGTGTGAAACCGGTTGTGCAGGGCCGAAAATTGTTGCGAACCATTCGCAACACTTGCGTTGCGGCGCCAAAAACGCCACATGGCACACCATGTTCAACGATCGCTCCTCGCTGCTCGCCCATCTCGCCACCCGCCGCTCGGGCAAGGCCCGCGACATGATCGCGCCCGGACCCGATGCCGCCGAACTGCAAGAGATTATTGCGCTGTCGCTGCGCACCCCCGATCATGGCAAGCTCGCACCCTGGCGCATCGTCACGGTCGCTGCCGAGCAACGCGAGGCCCTTGCGGCCTTGCTCAAACAGGCCTGGATATCTGAAAATCCCGGTGCGGCGGGAATGGACCTGTCGGCGCTCGACCAGTTCGCGCAGCAGGCACCCACCCTGCTCGTTCTTCTGTCGACACCCGTCCCCGGCAGCAAGGTTCCGGTGTGGGAACAGCAGATGTCGGCGGGCGCGGTGGGCATGAACCTGCTCCATGCCGCGCATGCGCATGGCTATGTCGGCAGCTGGTTGACCGGCTGGGCGGCCTATAACCCCCACGTCGCCGCTGCATTCGGTGCGGGCGAAGGCGATACGATCGTTGGCTATTTCTTTCTGGGCACCGCAGCCAGAGAGCTGGATGAGCGTCCGCGCCCCGAATATGACGATGTGGTCGGGCCCTGGGAAATATAGTTTCAACGAAAACCCGGCTTTTGTAACGACACGCGTTTGACTGTGCTGCTGTCTTATGGCATTAAGGCGGCATGCTCGATCAGTCCAAACCCGTGTACCAACGCTTGCGCGACGTGATCGCCAACGCGATTCTCGATGGCCAGTTTCGCGACGGCGACATACTTCCGTCGGTGCGTTCGCTCGCGGCCGAGCAGGGCGCCAATCCGCTGACCGTCGCCAAGGCCTATCAGACCTTTCAGGACGAAGGTCTGGTGATCGTGAAGCGCGGGGTCGGCATGTTCGTCGCGCCGGGCGCGACCGACCGGCTGCGCAGCCTGATGCGCGAAGATTTCCTGACCAATGTGTGGCCGCCGGTCGCCGAGCAGATGCGCCGCATCGGCCTCGACGCGCGGACTTTGCTGGATATAGCCGACGCTTAACCGTCGCCCCGGCGAAGGCGGGCAACGAACTTATCCTACCGTCCGATCTGCGCCGCCTTGTCGCGCAGATCTGCCGCAGCTTGGGCATCGCCGCCCTGCGCCAAAAGATCGGCGTAGAAATTCATGATTTCACCATTCAGCGGCTGGAGCCGATAGGCCCGCGCGATCAGTGGCAGCGCGCGGTCGCGATTGCCCTTTGTCGCCCAGGCCCGCGCGAGTTCGCGCAGAATCACGACATCGCGGCTGCCGATACGGCGGCGGACACGCTCGAAATGATCGATCGCCTGATCCCAATGTTTGATGTCCATCGCCAGATGGCCCGCCAGCCGGTCGGCAGCGATGCTCGACGGCTGACTGCCCCGCAGCGCGAGAATCGCGGCGCCCGACCCCGCGGGATCGCCCGCGCGATACAGCGCATTGGCAAGGCGCAGGGTCGTGCGCTCACTTGCGTCGAGCGCGCGTGCGGCGCGAAACGCCTCGACCGCCAGGCCAAAACGGCCGCCCGCCAGCGCGGCGTCGCCAAGGAGGATATGCGCGTCGGCGACCCCGCGATTCGCATCGCGTAGCCGCGCCGCGCGTTCGATCGCGCGGGCGGCGTTGCCCGCCGCGATATCGGCCGAAATCGCCGGGACCGCATGCACCGGGTTCAGCGGCTCGGCGTCAGCGAGCGCCGTGAGCAACCCATAATCCTCATCGACCGCGAACGGCGCTGCGTCGCCCCGGGTCAGCGTCGCCGCCCGCGCCAGATAGGCGGATGCTTCGCCCTGTCGCCCCAGTTCGGCCGCAACGCGCGCCGCGAGCAGCAGCGACCAGCTGTCGGCATCGGCCCGATCGACAATCGGGGCCAGTGCGTCGGCGGCAGCAACGGCATCGCCGTCGGACCAATCAGCGACCGCGAGAATCCGCCGCGCGGTCATATTGTCCGGCTGGTCGGCCAACAGCCGCTCGGCCCAGGTCGCCGCCACCGCCTCGCCGCCCAATTCCAGCTCGACGACAGCGCTCAGCAGCATGAACCCCGGTACATCGTCCATCGCGCCGCGCGTCCGCTGCAACAGGCTGCGCGCCAATCGGTAATTGTCGGCGCGCGCAGCAAGCACCGCCTGCAGATAATAGATGCGCGGCTCTCCGGGGACGAGCGTCGAGGCATGGCGCAGCGCACCGAGCATCTCGCGATAGCGGCCAAGGTCGCCCAGAACCGCGGCCTGATCGATCAGCGCCCCGGCATTGTCGGGATCGGCCACCAGCGCCGCGTCATACCAGGGGAGCGCGGCGTTCAGGCCTTGCTCGGTGCGGATCAGACTCGCCTTATAGGCCAGCGCCGGGCTGTTGTTTTTGTCGAGCTCGATCGCATAGTCGATCGCATCGCGCGCGCCGAGCGTGTCGGCATTGGCATCGCGAAAGCGCGCAACATCGACCCACAAAGCGGCATCGCGCGGCAGCTCGTTTACCGCGCGGTCATAGGCTTCGCGCGCAGCGCCGATGTCGCCATTGGCGAGGTGAACATTGCCCGCGACCCACGCGGCTTCGCCGATCATTTCGGGGATGATCGGCCCGGCGTCGAGCGTCTGAAGCGCCCGGCTGCCGTCGCCCTGCATCGCATAGGCGCGCGCGAGCAACGGACGCAGCGCGGCTTCCTTGCCGCCTGCGTCGATCGCGCCTTTCACCGCCGCTTCGGCCGCCACGCCGTCGCCGAGCCCAAAAGCAACGCGTGCCAGCTGGATACGTTCGGCGATCGCCTGCGGATTGTCGGCGATGGCATCGTGCAGCGCAATGCGCCGGTCTTCAAGCATCTGGCGCGGCGCCTCCGGGCGCGCGCCATCGCATCCGGCGAGCATCACCGCGAGCGGCAGCACGCCCGCCCAGAAGCGCCGGCAGATCATTCAGGCATGCATCCGATATTGTTTGAGCAGATCGTAGAGCGTCGGGCGGCTGATCCCGAGCAGCTTTGCCGCAAGCGAGATATTGCCCTCGCTCTGCATCATCGCGCGGCGGATCGCGACACGGTCGGCCGCCTCGCGCGCGCTGCGCAGGTTGAGCCAGGTCTCGTCGCCCTCCCCGTCCGCCCCCGCCATGTCGAGGTCCTCGCGCATCACCAGCTTGCCGTCGGCCATGATCACGGCGCGCTTGATGCGGTTTTCGAGCTCGCGGACATTGCCCGGCCAGCGCGCTTCGTCGATCGCCTGCAGCGCATCAGGCGCGAAGCCGCGCACCGCGGGGTTCATTTCGGGCGCATATTGGTGGAGGAAGTGGCGCGCGAGCAACACCGCGTCGCCCGGCCGTTCGGCGAGCGACGGAATCTTCACGACCATTTCGGCGAGCCGGTAATAAAGATCGTCGCGAAAGCCGCCGTCGGCGATCATCGCATCGAGATCGCGGTGGGTTGCGCACACAATGCGCGTATCGACCGCAATCGCCTTGCGCCCGCCGATGCGCTCGATCGTGCGCTCCTGCAAAAAGCGCAGCAGCTTGACCTGAAGCGGCAACGGGATGTCGCCGACCTCGTCGAGAAACAGGGTGCCGCCATGCGCCAGCTCGATCTTGCCCTCGGTCGTCTTCACCGCCCCGGTGAACGCGCCCTTCTCATGCCCGAACAGCTCGCTTTCGAGCAGATTTTCGGGGATGGCGGCGCAGTTAATCGCGACGAACGCCCCGTCGCGGCGTCCGCTCGCCTCGTGCAGCCCGCGCGCGAGCAATTCCTTGCCGGTGCCGCTCGCGCCCAGCAGCATCACCGAAACGCCCAGATTGGCGACGCGCTCGATCATCCGCGCGACCTTCGCCATTTCGGGCGCGCCCGTGATCATCCCGCCCAGCACGCGATTGTCGCTCGCCCCCTGACCGGCCAGCCGCGCATTCTCGACCTCAAGATCGCGAACATGGAAAGCGCGGCGAACGATTAGTCCCAATTCGTCGATATCAATCGGCTTTTGGTAAAAGTCCCACGCGCCATTCGCGATCGCGGTGAGCGCGCTCGCGCGCTCGCCATGACCGGACACGACAATGATTTTCGTATCGGGCTTGAGCTCAAGGAGCGCCGTCAGCGTCCGAAATCCCTCCCGCGTCCCGTCGGGATCAGGCGGCAGGCCAAGGTCGAGCGTCACGACCTCCGGCTCTTCGGCACGCAGCAGATTGATCGCACTGTCATGATCGCCGGCAATCAGCACCTGATAGCCGTCATAGGCCCATTTGAGCTGCGCCTGCAGCCCCGCGTCATCCTCGATCACCAGCAATTTTCTTGGGCTCGTGCCGCTCTCGCTCATTTCGATCCCACTTTCCTCATATGGCCGGCGGACGGCGGATCGCTGTGCGCCTCGGCCAGCGGCAGCCACAGGGTGAAGTTGCTGCCGCGCCCGGGTTCGCTCGCCACCTCGATCGTGCCGCCCATCGCCTGCGCCAGTCCCAGCGCCTCGAACGCGCCAAGGCCGAAACCCGCCTCCTTGGTCGAGACGAAGGGCTTGAACAGCTCGTCGCGGATGAAGGTGGGGGTCATGCCCTTGCCCTGATCGATCACATCGATGCGCCCCCGCCCCTGTTCGGCGACGGCGATCACCTGCACGGGCGTGTCGGGCGCCGAAGCATCGATCGCATTGGCGACCAGATGCTGGACGATCTGCTGAATCGAGGCCGCATCGCCCCATGCGGCGAGCCCGGCCTGACAGCCCGTGAACAGCGCGCGGCGAGGCTGCGCCTCCGCAGCTACGGCTTTCAGCAAGGGCTCGATCAAGGTTCGCTCGACCGACGCCGCACGCCCACGCTCGCGCGGCGACAGACGCTGGAGCAGGTCGCTGAGCCGCCCGGCAGAGATTTTCAGCGTCTGGACCATGTCGGCACGAAACTCGGGATTGTCGGCGTGGCGTTCGGCATTGCGCGCGAGCAGCGAGAGCTGGCTCGCCAGATTCTTGATGTCGTGCATGATGAAGGCAAAGCGGCGATTAAACTCATCGAAGCGCCGGGCTTCGGACAAGGCCTGCTGGCTTTGCGATTCGGCGAGATAGCTTGCCGCCTGCTGTCCCGCGATGCGCAGCACGTCGAGATCTTCCCAGTCGAGCGCGCGCGACACCGCCGGGCGGTGGAGTATCACGACCGCGATCATGCGCTGAAAATGCAGCACGGGAACCACAACCCAGGCACGCAGGTCGGCGAGCAGCCAGCCGGGGATCGCCAGATCCTCTGCCGCACTATTCTGGCCGCGCCGCTGCGCGTCGAGATCGACAATGTGCCGCGTTTCCTGGAGCATGAAGGCCGAGCGCAGCGACAGCGTCGCTCCCTCCTCGGAGGCGGTTGGCCAGTGCCACTGGTCGGCAACGCGAAAACCGCCCAACGCATCGGGCAACATCAAAAGCGCACCGGGACTGCCGGTCAATTCGGCCAGCGCCTTGGCGACGCGGCGATGGAGGCCCAGGCCATCCTCTCCGTCGCCCTGCCCGCCCTCGCGCGCCAGCGTCGCGGTGAAGCGCATCCATTCGGCCCGATAATCATAGCGATGTTCAAAGAAATGCTTGGTGATCATCACCGACAGCCACGCGCGTGCGCGCGCCGACAGGAACAACAGCCCCCCCGATCCCAGCGCGACGATCAGGAAGAGCCCCTGCGCCAAATTGCCGTAGTCGCCGCCAATCAAGCGCGCGACGGCGCCCGCCAGACCGATCAGGATCAGATAGACCGCGACGGCCAGCAGGATGATCGTCCGCATCGCCGCCGGGCGCGACAGGCGCATCCGTTCGCGGCCGATATCCATCGCGGCGACGACAAAAATCGGCAGGATCAACAGCGCGACGGCAGGTTGCAGCAGGATCAGTGTCAGGGCGGGTTTGCCGGTCAGCGCGCCGATCAACTGGGCGTTGAGTTCATAGGCCCAGAGCATCGCAAAGCCGCCTGCGACGGCCAGGACCGGGGTGCGCAGGCCCGAACCGCCACGCCGCACGCCGATATCGACGACCAGCAGCCCGCCCACCGCAACGATCATTGCGGCATTCGCCAGCCCCGTCGCCAGCCAGGCGCCGCCCGCGCCGCCAACACCCCAATGGGCGGCGGTGCCCAGCGACAAGGTGATCAGGCACGTCGTCGCGAGGAGCCGCTGGATCAGAAGCAGCGACCGCGACATCGGCGCTTGAGGCGTCCAGAAAGTGCCGCTGATCCAGACCAGCATGGCGAGGTCGCGGAGCGCCTGCGCCACCAGCGCCTGCGACGATCCCGGGGAAAAGACATAGAGCGCGGCGCACCACAGCGCCGTCGCGGCTGCGGCTCCGACGAGACGGCCGGGCACCGGCATCAGCGCCGCCATCCCCCCGCGAACCCGCGTCAACAACCACAGGGTGACGCCGGAAAAGCCCACCAGCGCCAAGCCGGACAGGAGATGCGACAGACCCGCGAGCGCCATCATGGCTTACCGCGCGCCCTCTGGCCACAGCACAACGCGGACCGTCTGAAGCAGGATCAACAGATCGAGGAAGGGTGAATAATTTTTGGCGTAATAGAGATCATATTCCAGCTTCACCCGCGCATCCTCGACCGAGGCGCCATAGGGGTAATTGATCTGCGCCCAGCCGGTCAGGCCGGGCTTCACCATATGGCGTTCGGCATAATAGGTCAGTTCGCGTTCCAGTTCCTCGACGAACGCCGGGCGTTCGGGGCGCGGCCCGACAAAGCTCATATCGCCCTTCAGCACGCACCATATCTGCGGCAGTTCGTCGATGCGCAATGTGCGAATAATCTTTCCGACGCGCGTGATGCGCGGATCATTTTCGCTCGCCCACACCGCCTGCCCCGCAGCCTCGGCATCGGTCCGCATCGAACGGATTTTGACGATGCTGTAATGCTCGCCAAACAGGCCGACGCGCGACTGGCGATAAAATATCGGCCCCTTGCTATCGAGCTTGACCGCGATCCCGGCGACAAGGATCAGCGGCAGGCCGATCACCAGCATGGCGAGGCTCGCACCAATGTCGCACAGGCGCTTGATGACCTTGGAAATCCTCTGCTCGGCCGAAAATCCGTCAGAAAAGATCAGCGCGCTGGGGTTGGTCGTCGCGAGGTCGATCCGCCCCGTTTCCCGCTCGATAAAGCTTGAGATGTCGTTGACATGGACGCCCGTCGTTTTGACGCGCAGCAGGTCGGTCAGCGGCAGCGCGCCGCGTCGCTCTTCGACCGCCAGCACCACCTCGCTCACACCCAGTTCGACGACATGGTCGGACAGGTTATCGATCGCGTCGCGCGGAACCGCCCCTGCGATTTTCTTTTCGACCGGCGACATGGCGACAAATCCCGCCATGATCAGCCCGCTGCCCGGTTCGTTCGCCAGCTTGGCAAGGCGCGCCGCGCGCGGCCCGGCACCCAGAACCAGGACGCGCCGGCGAAAGGCGTCGGCGCCAGCCGTCTGGGTCAGCGCGAGCCGGATCAGGAACAGCGCGGCGATTGCCAGCGCCATCGCGTAGAAACTGTTCGCGCGCCACAAGGTCGCGGTAGGAAACAGGAAGCCGACGACCGACAGGAAGATCACGCCCAGCGACACCGCCGCGAGCAATCGCGCCGTCGCAAAGCCCATCGAGCGCAGCGCCTCGCCGCCATAGAGGCCGGTCGCCATCATCGCGAGCGAATTGGCGACGGCAAAGGTCGCGAGCGGCAGGCTGCGGTCGGAGAGCGGGCCAGCGTCGAAACCGGCCTGATAGGCATAAAGATGCCACGCCGCCTCCGCCGACGCGAGCAGCGCGAGAAATTCGATCAGCGCCAGCCAGACGACCGCGCGCGGGACATAATGTTTGAACAGTCTGAACATCGGAAAGCGTTGCGCCCTTTCGGGTCGCCATAGTAGGTAACAGGGGTGAAGTGTCGGTTAATTTTACACTTCTCAAATCTCGCTCGTCCCGAGGGAGGCCCGACGACGCAAGAGGATCGACTGAACGCCATGACCGCAACGATACAACCCGTCATCCTGTGCGGCGGCGCCGGAACCCGGCTTTGGCCCGAATCGCGCGGCACCCGCGCCAAACAATTCCTGCCGCTGACCAGCAGCACCAGCCTGTTCCAACAGACCGTCGCGCGGGTGCCGGCGGGCGAAACTTTCGCCTCGCCAATCATCCTGTGCGGCGATGCGCACGTCCCCTTTGTCCGCGAACAAATGGGTCAGGCCGAAGCTTCGCTGCTGGTCGAGCCGATGCCGCGCAGCACCGCCGCCGCGATCGCGCTCGCCGTCGCACGGTCCGACGCCGACACGCTGCTGCTCGCCATGCCCAGCGATCATGTCATCGCGGACGTCCCCGCCTTTCACGCCGCGATTGCCCAGGGAGCGCGCCTCGCGCAGCAGGACTGGCTTGTGACCTTCGGCATCACCCCCGACCGCCCCGACACCGGCTTTGGCTATATCGCCGGCGGCGCACCGCTGGACGACGCAGGTTTCGCGGTTAGCCGTTTCATCGAAAAACCCCCGCTCGCCGAGGCCGAAGCAATGCTCGCGGCGGGCACTTACAGCTGGAATGCCGGGATTTTCCTGTTTCGCGCGGGCCGGATGCGCGATGCGATGCTCACCCATTGCCGCGCGATCTTTGAGGCGGCGGACCGTGCCGTGGCGGCGGGCATGCACGATGGCGACGCTTTTTACGCGGACGCCATCGCGTTCGAAAAGGCGCCGTCGGATTCGATCGACTATGCGGTCATGGAAAAGGACGATCGCGTCGCCGTCGTCCCCGTCCAGATGGGCTGGTCCGACCTTGGCAGCTGGCAGACCGTTCACACGCTCGCGGCGGACAAGGACGCCAACGGCAATGTCGCAGTAGGCGACGTGTTTCTGCATGAAAGCCGCGGCAATCTGGTCCGCGCCCCCGGCAAACGCGTGTCGCTGATAGGCATGGAGGATGTTGCGGTCATCGTCGATGGCGACGATATATTGGTGATGCCGCTTGCCCGGTCGCAGGATGTCCGCGCAGCAGCCAAGGCGCGCGACTAAGCCTGTGGCGTCGCACCGGTTCGCCGATGCCCCGCTCGGGCTGCTCGATCATCACCCGCACGAACTGCGCGCGCGCCATTGCCACGACGACGCGTTTGTCGCGATCGTGCTGGAGGGCGGCTATCAGGAAGCCGGCGATGAGGGCCGCTTCGACGTCCGTCCCGGCGACGCGCTGATCCACCATCCCTTCGAATCCCACCTCGATCGTGTCGCGGCAAGGGGTGCGCGCGTGCTTGTGCTCGATCTGCCCGCCGAACTTGCGGCAAACCCGCAAGTGCGCGGACGCGTCGACGATCCCGACACGCTCGTCCGCCTCGCCGCATGCGACCCGCGCAGTGCCGCGGCGGCCTTCGCCGAGCAATTCGTCGCGCTTCCCGACCGGGCGCAGGACTGGCCCGACCTGCTTGCGCACGACCTGCGCGGCGGCGAGCCGATCCAGCTCGGCGAATGGGCCGAGCGCGCGGGCGTGCGCGCCGAAACGCTGAGCCGCGGCTTCCGCGCCGCCTATGGCTGCACCCCCAAGGCCTATCGCGCCGACGTCCGCGCCCGCGCCGCGCTCGCGGCGATCCGCTCGGGCGTCGAGGCGCTTGCCGACATAGCGCACGGCCTTCATTTCACCGATCAGGCCCATATGACACATGCGGTCGCACGGCTCAGCGGCGCAACCCCGGGCTCGTGGCGCCGGGGTCAAATCGATACAAGACTCGGCTGACGCCACCGTGTAGCATTCGGACAACACACTTTATCGGAGACGATCATGCTCGACCGCCGCACCCTCATCGCCACCCTCGCCGCGACCTCCGCCCTCGCGGGCATTCGCAACCCCGCGGCTGCGCTGACCGGCGAGGCGGCGAACAGCGAAGGTACGCGACTCACCGCCATCTACGAGCGCTTCTATGACCGGATGATCGACGAAAGCCCCGAATTTGCGACCGCGCTCGGGCTCGACAAAGACGCCCGCCTGCCACTCAAAGCCCGGCTCGACGACCGTTCGCCCGCAGGAATCAAGCGCAGCCATCAGCTCTATCGCGACGGCCTTGCCGAGCTGAAAAAGATTGATGCGCCAAAGCTTTCCGGGATGGACCTCGTTAATTACGAAACCTTCCGCGGTCCGTGGGAATCTTTCGTCAAGGCGTACGACACCTTCGACTATGGCCTCCACAGCTGGCCCGAGCCGCATCCGGTAACCCAGCTGTCAGGCACCTATCGCTCGACCCCCGACTTTCTCATCAACCAGCACGGCATCGCGAACGCCGCCGATGCCGAAGCCTATCTCGCGCGCTGCGCCGATTTCGCGGTGCAGCTCGACAATGAAACGGGCCGCATCAAGGCCGATCATGCCAACGGCATCATCCCGCCCGATTTCGTCATCGACCGCACGCTTGGCCAGTTTGATCGCATCTGGGCCCCCGCCCCCGACGCCAACGGGCTGACGAAGAACCTCGCCGCGAAGACGAAAAGCATCCCCGGCGACTGGGCCAGGCGCTGCGCCGCCATCGTCGAAGGAAAAATCTACCCGGCGATGCGCCGGCAGGCCGAAGAGCTGCGCGCGGCGCGCCCGCGAGCGACGCACGACGCCGGCGTGTGGCGCCTGCCCAAAGGCGACCAATATTACGCCTATGCGCTGCGCTACGCGACGACGACGGGCATGTCGGCCGAGGAAGTGCACAAGCTCGGGCTCGAGCGCGTCGCCGATCTGAGCGCGCAGGCCGACGCGATCTTCAAGGCGCAGGGGATGACGAAAGGCAGCGTCGCCGAACGCATGCGCGCACTCGGTAAAGACCCGCGCTTCCTCTATCCCAACACCGAAGAGGGCAAGGCGAAGCTGATCGCCGAGCTCAACAACCAGATGCAGGCGATCCAGGCCCGGCTGCCCGAGGCTTTCGGCCGCCTGCCCGAGGCGAAGGTCGAGATCCGCCGTGTCCCCGCAGATATTGAGGACGGGGCGACCGGCGGCTATTATCAGATACCAGCGCTCGATGGCTCACGCCCTGGCGCCTATTATATCAACCTACGCGACACAGCGGAAAACCCCAGCTGGACGCTGCCGACGCTTACCTATCACGAGGCGTCGCCGGGCCATCATCACCAGATCGCGCTCGCGCAAGAGGCCGAGGGCATTCCGCGCCTCCGCCGCCTCCCTGCTTACTCAGTCTATACCGAGGGCTGGGGTCTCTACGCCGAGCAGCTCGCCGACGAGATGGGGGTCTATGAAAACGACCCGTGGGGCCGTCTCGGCTACCTTCAGTCCTATATGTTCCGCGCCGCGCGCCTCGTCGCCGATACCGGACTCCACCACTATAAATGGACGCGAGAGAAGGCTATCGCCTATTATAACGACACGCTCGGCACCCCCGAACCTTCGAACGTCACCGAGATCGAGCGCTATTGCGTGTGGCCAGGCCAAGCGACAAGCTATAAGGTCGGCCAGACGCGCTGGGTCGCAATCCGCGAGAAGGCAAAAGCCGCGCTCGGCACCAAATTCGACCTCCGCGCCTTCCACGACACCGCACTGTCGGCGGGCGCGATGCCAATCTCGGTGCTCGAATCGGTCATCGACCGCTGGGTTATGGCGCAAAAGGCCTGATTGGTCGGCATAGCACGCGCCCCCTTGGTCACCCCGGGAACCGCTGACCGGCCTCAATCCCCCACAAAATCGAAAGCGCTCACTCCGCGCTCGCCTTCGCGGAAGCGCAGCGGGCGACCGAGCGGCGGCATCGAGCGCTGGACGCAGCCGGTGCGCGTGCAGCGGCGACAGCCGAGTCCGATCGGGGTTGCGGGGCTGCGCATCAGGTCGATCCCGCGCGCGGCGATCAGTGGTGCGGCGATCTTGGCATCGACCCCGACGCACACGGCAAAGCGCGCCGGAGTGCCGCTGCCGGTGGCGCCGGGAGCCGCAACCGAGCGCGACTGGGTGAACCAGCGCGATCCGTCTTCGAGCTCGACGAGATCGGCGACCACCTCGCCGGGGCGGGCGAAGGCTTCGTGGACGCCCCACAGCGGACAGCGCGCATCACCATCGACAAGCGGCGACTGGCTCGCCCCGGCGTAGCGCTTGCTCCCCTGCCCCGCGCGGTCGATGCGCAGCATGAAAAAGGGCTGGCCGCGCGCGCCGACGCGCTGGAGCGTCGTCAGCCGATGCGCGACCTGTTCAAAGCCCGCGCCGAAACGCCGCTGGAGTAGCAACAGGTCGTAACCCGTTGCGTCGCATGCGCGCAGGAAGCGGCTGTACGGCATCATCAGCGCGGCGGCGAAATAGTGGATCAGATGGCGCTCGAACAGGCGCGCGGCGGCGGTCTCGGCGAATTCGGCGCCCGCAACCAGCGCGTCGATCTCGGCCTTTGCCTCGATCTGCGCGAGTGTCGCCGCGGCCTGAAAGGTGCGCGAGGCGGGTCGGAGCAGTTCATTCAGCATCAGCTGTCGCGCGTGCCAGTCGAGCCAGCGCAGCCGGTCGGGCATGACGTCGCTGGGCAGGATGCGGATACCGAGCTGGTGCCGCGAGCGCAGCCGTTCGGCGATCGTCCCGTAAAGATCGCCGCCCGCGAGGCGCAGTTCGTCGGCCAGTTCCTCGGCACGCGCATCGAGATCGGCAAAATGGTTGCGCCATTTTTCGATCGCGCGGCGCACCGCATCGACCTCCGGCGCTTCGGCCATTGCCGGTGTCGTCGCGGCATCGCCTGCGCGATCAAACAAGCGTGCGAAGGCAGCCGCCGTCGCAGGGGCGGTTTGCAGCCATTCCTCGACCTCCTGCGCCCCGATCCCAAGGTCGGCGAAGCGCGGATCGGCGAGCCGCCGCCGCAGTCCCGCGAGCCCGCCGGGCACCTCATCGGCGCCGAGTTTCGCGGCGTCGAAACCGAAACGCTCGGCCAGCCGCACGATTACCGTGGCGCTGAGCGGGCGCTGGCTATGCTCGATCAGGTTGAGATAGCTGGGCGAAATGTCGAGCGCGTCAGCCATCGCCGCCTGCGTCAACCCCGCCTCGCGCCGCACCTTGCGCACCGCTGGTCCGGCAAACACCCGTCGCTCCGCCATCGCCTGTAACTTTCTTTACTAATTTACACCCCATTTTGCACTTATACGCCATATTTCACAAGAATAATTGACAAAGCTTTTCACTTTTGGCGCAATGACCGGCAAATCATGTCCATCACCTCCAACGCCCCAACGGGCGCAGCCAAGGGACAAGATGATGGGCTACCAAGAAGATATGGCGCAGTCGGGCCGCCTGATCCGCGACTATGACGGCACATGGGACGGCATCAGCGCCGAAAGCATCGCCCGCATGCGCGCCCAGAACAAGTTCCGCACCGGCCTTGACGTTGCACGCTATACCGCCCGCATCATGCGCGCCGACATGGCCGCTTATGACGCCGACCCCGCGAACTACACCCAGTCGCTCGGTTGCTGGCACGGCTTCATCGCGCAGCAGAAGATGATCTCGATCAAGAAGCATTTCGGGACCGTCAAGGGCCGCTACATCTATCTCTCGGGCTGGATGATCGCGGCGCTGCGCAGCGAATTCGGGCCGCTTCCCGACCAGTCGATGCACGAAAAGACCAGCGTTCCGGCGCTGATCGAGGAAATCTACACCTTCCTGCGTCAGGCCGATGCCCGTGAACTGGGCGGCCTGTTCCGCGAACTCGACGCTGCGCGCGCCGAGGGCGACGAACTCAAGGCAAAGCAGGTTCAGGCGAGCATCGACAATTATGAAACCCACGTCGTGCCGATCATCGCCGACATCGACGCGGGCTTCGGCAACGCCGAGGCGACCTATCTGCTCGCCAAGAAGATGATCGAAGCCGGCGCCTGCGCACTGCAGATCGAAAATCAGGTCTCGGACGAAAAGCAGTGCGGTCATCAGGACGGCAAGGTCACCGTGCCGCACGAGGATTTCATCGCGAAAATCCGTGCCTGCCGCTATGCCTTCATGGAATTGGGCGTCGAGGACGGCATCATCGTCACCCGCACCGACAGCCTTGGCGCCGGCCTGACCAAGCAGATTGCCTTCTCGAAGGAAGCCGGCGATCTGGGCGATCAGTATAACAGCTATCTCGATTGCGAAGAGGTCGAAGGCGCGGGCAATCCCGGCGACGTCCTGATCAACCGCGACGGCAAGCTGATGCGCCCGAAGCGTCTGCCCTCGAACCTCTATCAGTTCCGTTCGGGAACCGGCGAAGATCGCTGCGTGATGGATTGCATCGCTAGCCTTCAGAACGGCGCCGACCTGCTGTGGATCGAAACCGAAAAGCCGCATATCGAACAGATCGCCGGCATGGTCGACCGCATCCGCGAAGTCGTCCCCAATGCGAAGCTCGCTTACAATAACTCGCCGAGCTTCAACTGGACGCTGAACTTCCGCCAGCAGGTGTTCGACGCCTGGGAGAAGGACGGCAAGGATGTCAGCGCCTATGATCGCGCCAAGCTGATGAGCGTTGATTATGATGGCACCGAGCTGAGCGACGAGGCCGACAACCGCATCCGCACCTTCCAGCGCGATTCGGCGAAGCGGGCGGGGATTTTCCACCACCTCATCACCCTGCCGACCTATCACACCGCGGCGATGTCGACCGACAATCTTGCGAAGGAATATTTCGGCGACGAAGCGATGCTGGGTTACGTCAAGGGCGTCCAGCGCGCCGAAATCCGTCAGGGTATCGCCTGTGTGAAGCACCAGAATATGTCGGGCAGCGACATTGGTGACGATCACAAGGAATATTTCGCCGGCGAAGCCGCGCTGAAAGCTTCGGGCAAGGACAATACGATGAACCAATTCGCGGCCTGACCACCGCATGAAGAGATTGGTGTGGGGCGCCTTGCTAGCCCTTCACCTCCCGAGCTTTCCTGGGGAGGAAAGCCTGTCCGTCGGAAGCTTAACAGCTTTCGGCGGACATTTTTTTGGCTTCTCCCGGGCCAGTTCAGACCAGTTCGTAAACCGGATTGTCAATTCTGCGCTTGCCCATGACGCGCGAGGCAGGCATTATGTTGCAATGCACAACCTATTCACCCTCTCCCCCGGGGCGATCACATCATGAGCGACACTCGCCTGAAACTGATGGAAGCCATCGCGCGCCGACGCACCGTCACCGCGCAATATAATGGCAATGTCATGGAACTAGCGCCGCATCAGATGTTCGAACGCCGCGGCGACCTGTTCATCAGCGCGTTGAATCTGAACAAGAATTGGCGATCGCCCGACGAACGGAAGCTCGGACATTTCAAGCTCGACGGCCTTGGCGCGACCGAGTTGAAGGAAGACACTTTCGACCCGCTGCCCTCGTTCGAACCGGCAGCCCCGCACGAAGAAGACACGCTACTTCTCGCGATTTAAGCGATCGGAGCGCCCGCACCTCAGAGGGGTGCGGGCGTCGCTATTTTATAATCAGCCGTGCGTCACAGCGGCCTGATCGTCGGTGCGCGTCTTGACGAGCGACCAAATGACCCCGCCCGCAATCAAGCCGACGGTCACGCCGAGGCTGACGAGCGGCGGGAATTTGTTGCCGCCCAGGATGAAGTCGGCAACGAAGATCTTCGACCCGATGAATACCAGCACCAGCGCGAGCGCATATTTCAGATAGTGGAAACGGTGCACCATCGCCGCGAGCGCGAAATAAAGCGCGCGCAGGCCAAGGATCGCCATGATGTTCGACGTATAGACGATGAAGGTGTCGGTCGTGATCGCAAAGATCGCGGGCACGCTGTCGACCGCGAACACCAGATCGGCAAGATTGATGACGACCAGCGCAAGGAAGAGTGGCGTCGCCGCGAGTGCAAGCTTCCCCGTCTTCGTATCTTCAACGCGCACGAAGAATTTCTCGCCATGCAGGTCATGGGTAATCGGAATATGGCGCGACAGCCATTTCACCACCGGATTGCCCGCGACGTCCATCGGCTTTTCACCGGCGAACAGCATCTTGATGCCCGTGAAGACGAGGAAAGCCGCGAAGATGTAGAGCAGCCAGCCATATTCGGTGACCAGCGCCGCGCCGCCCGCGATCATGATCCCGCGCAGCACGATCACCGCCACAATACCCCAGAGCAGCGCGCGATATTGATAACGCGGCGGGATGGCAAAGGTCGCGAAGATCAACGAGATGACAAAGATATTGTCGATCGACAGCGCCTTCTCGATGAAGAAGCCGGTATAATATTGCAGCCCGGCCTCACCGCCCTTTTCGGCCCAGATCCAGGCACCAAAGGCGAGTGCAATACCGATGTAGAGCGTGGAGAGCTTCAGACTCTCCTTGATCCCCATTTCCTTGTTTTCCTTGTTCAATATACCAAGGTCAAAGGCGGTGAGCGCGACGACCAGCCCGATGAAGGCCAGCCAGAACCAGGCCGGCGTTCCCAGCCAGTCGGCAAACAAAAATTCCATAAAATTATCCCTGACATGCGCCGAGAGCGCCGCCCCTTGCAGGGCAGCGTCCCGATCGTCGATTATATTGAATTTAGTGGGCGAACGCCGGGCGCAGAACCGGCTTCATGAGCCGTTCCTTGATCGTCCGTTTCAGCGCCTTGAGCCGCAATAGGCGGAACGGATCCGTACCGCGTCGCTGCATCTCGCGGCGCAACGCATCGTCGATCTGGCGATGCAGGACGGTCAGCCGGTAAAGGCGGGAATTGAGAGTCATAAAGGGCCTCCTGATTGAAAGAATCAAGCAGGTGACGCCGATGCCAAAGACCCTGGACAGAGGGGAGAGATGGGCCGCAGAGCATCGGTGTCACCCGATGCGGTCCGACATCACGTGGCGGGAAATATCCCGCCGACGCCAGAGGGGCCCGGCCCGCATAAGACGAATTTAGGATACGGCATGACGGCTTTCAAGGCTTTGCCGAAACAAAGATTCTCATGCTAGCCTGTCCGACTGTCGTCCCGCCGCCTGCCGCGAAGGAAATATATGTCGCTCCTGATCGACCATGATGGCGCAGTGACCATTGTCACCATCGACCGCCCCGCGAAGCGTAACGCCGTCGATCCAGCCACCGCCGATGCATTGCGCGATGCCTTTACCGCCTTTGCCACCGACGAAACCGCCCGGGTCGCGATATTGACGGGCAGCGCCGGGCATTTTTGCGCCGGGTTCGATCTCGGCGCGGTCGGCGAGCGACGCTATGATCCCGATGGCCCGGGGCCGATGGGGCCAACGCGGATGCTGATCGAAAAACCGGTCATCGCCGCAGTCGAGGGCCATGCCGTCGCGGGGGGCCTCGAACTCGCGCTTTGGTGCGACATGCGCGTGGTGGCCGAAAGCGCGGTGTTCGGCGTCTATTGCCGCCGCTGGGGCGTGCCGCTGATCGACGGCGGCACCGTCCGCCTGCCGCGCATCGTCGGCCAAGGCCGCGCGCTCGACATGATCCTGACCGGTCGGCCAGTCCCCGCCGACGAAGCTTTGCGCATCGGGCTGGCCGACCGCGTCGTCGGCGACGGCAATGCCCTGCCCGCTGCGATCGAACTGGCGAAGCAGATTGCGGCCTTTCCGCAGCTTTGCATGAACAGCGACCGGTTGAGCGCCTATCGCCAATGGGATTTCGATATCGAAGGCGCGCTCGGGTACGAAGCCCACGCCGGGGTCGCGCCGCTGCGTGAAGGTGTGGCGGCCGGAGCGAAGCGCTTTACCGAGGGCGCGGGACGCGGCGGGAGCTTCGCGACCAAAACGGAATGATGCATTCGGGGGAAAGACGAAGATGAAGATATTGCTTGCCGCCACACTGGCCGCCCTGCCCTTGCCGATCGCAGCCCAGACCATTTCGCCCGACATTCCCGCCGCCATCTACACCGATCCGCCCGCGAACAAGACGCATCCGGCCGCGATGGAGGTCGTTCACATCCCCAGCGGCGGGATCGAGATCAACAGCGTGGTCTATGTCGCAGAGGGGCCCGGGCCGCATCCGACGGTTGTGCTGTGTCACGGTCTTCCCGGGCTCGAAAAGAATCTCGATCTCGCACAAGCGATGCGGCGCGCGGGTTGGACAGTGATCACCTTCAACTATCGCGGATCGTGGGGCAGTCCCGGCGACTATCGCTTCGCGCACAATCTGGAGGATACGAATGCGGTGCTCGCTTTTGCGCGCAATCCCGCCAATGCGGCGAAACTGCGGATCGACCCGATGCGCCTCGTCGTCATCGGCCACAGCATGGGCGGCTGGGTGACCGCGCTAACCGCAGCGCACGACAAGAACTTGCTGGGCGGCGCCATGATCTCGGCCGGAAATATGGGGATGATCGGCGCCTTGCCGCGCGATCAGGCGGCCGGACTGCTCCGCGGCAATGGCATGGAGGCGCTCGCCGGAACGACGCCCGAAATCATGGCCGACGAGATCATCGCCAACAAGGACCGCTTCGACTTCGCAAAAGCCGCGCCGCAGCTTTTGCAGACCAACCTTTTCGTCCTGACCTCCGACGACGGATTCGCCGGAATGAGCGACGCGCTGAGCGCGGCCATCAAGGCGGGCGGCGGGACGAAGGTCAGAACGCTCCACGTCGCGACCGATCATAGCTGGTCCGACGCGCGCATCCGCCTGCAAAGCGAAATATTGAACTGGTTAGCGACGCTGAAATAGCGCCTATTTCGGCATAAGCTTCATCGTCATCGCGGTCAGCGCCTCGGTCGCTGTCGCAATCACCGCCGGGGCGTCGGGCGCCCAGAAGGGCGAATGGAGGCTCGGCAACACCTTCCCCGATTTCTGCGCCGCGTCATATTCGGCCTGCGGGACGCCGCCGACCCAGATGATCAGGCTCTTGATGCTCGGGTCTTCGCGCACGAAGCGGCCGAAATCCTCGCCGCCCATCACCGGGGGCAGTTTGACGACGCGCTTGTCGCCGAACTGGCCTTTCAGGAAGCCTGCCATCTCTTCGGTGAAATCGGGGGTGTTAAAGGTCGCGGGCGTATATTCATCCTTCTGGACGCTGACCACCGGCATCCGGTCTTCGGGCATGCCCGCAGCAATCGCCTCGCCCTTCGCGATGCGCGCGATTCCGTCGAGCAGATGATTGCGCACCGCGTCGGTATAGCTGCGCACCGTCAATTGCAGCCGCGCCTCGTCCGAAATGATATTATGCTTGGCGCCCGCGTGGAAGCTGCCGACGGTCACCACCGCACTGTCGAGCGGGCTGATTTCGCGCGACACCAAAGTCTGGAGCGCCCCGACGATCCGACTCGCGAGGACGATCGGATCCTTCGTCGCCTGCGGATAGGCGCCGTGCCCGCCGACGCCCTTCACCAGAACATCGACGCTGTCGACATTGGCGAGCGCATAGCCCGGCGTATAACCGATCTGCCCCGCCGGAAACTGTGCGGCGTCGTGGAAGGCAAGCGCATATTGCGGCTTGGGGAAGCGTTTGTAGAGCCCGTCCTCAAGCATCATGCGCGCGCCCGCGCCGCGTTCCTCGGCGGGCTGGCCGATCATCACCAGCGTCCCCGACCATTTATCCTTGTTCGCCGCCATCCGCCGCGCGACGCCGATCCACGCGGTCATATGCGTGTCGTGGCCGCAAGCGTGCATCACGCCGGTGTCGACGCCTTCCTTCGTCGTGACGCGCACTTTCGACGCACCGGGCAGGCCCGTCTGTTCGGTCACCGGCAACCCGTCCATGTCGGCGCGCAGCATGACGACGGGGCCGGGCCCGTTCTTCATCACTGCGACGACCCCGGTGCCGCCGACCTTTTCGGTCACCGTAAAACCCAGCTTGCGCGCCTCGGCGGCAAGAATAGCCGCTGAGCGTATCTCCATGAAGCTGAGTTCGGGGTTGGCGTGAAAATCATCATAGATTTTCATCAGCGACGGCATGTCCTTCTGGACCTCGCCACCGATCGTCTGTGCCGCCGCAGGTGCTGCAAAAGCCAGCATCGCCGCACCCGTCCAGAAAAGCCGCATAGTCGTCCCCCTTTTATCCGGTCAGCTCGCCGGCACCAATTCGATCACATCGAGCAAGGATTCATAGGCTGGCGCGGGCAGCGTCAGCCGCCACCGGTTGTCGCCGACCCGTTCGATCAACCCCGCCATATCGCGCATTCGGTCGCTGCCGTAATTGACCGGCATCGACTCGTCGCCCAGTTCCAGCGTGCCCAGAAAAACCTGCCGCTTCAGATCGTCGGGAAAGATCAGCCCGATCGGCCGCTGCGACCCTGTCACCTTGGTCAGGCTGTAAATTCCCTGCTCGGCCGACACGCGGCACTGGAACCAGCCATAGGCGACATAGCCCAGCCCACCCTTGCCCTGCGCCCCGAGCTTGATCGTGCGGCAGCGATAATCGCCCGCCGGTATGTGCGGATTGGGTAGCGCCGCGAGCGGCTGAAGCAGCGCGCCCTCGCGATCGATTTCGGCGCCATGCCCCTTGGCGCGCGCATCGGCCAGCGCCGCTTCCCAGCTTTTATACCAGTTGCGGATCCGCAACCGGTCCTGCTCGGTCGCGGTGCCGCGCCACGTCCCTTCAGTCGGCGGTGCATCGACCGCCGAGGGCGGTACCGGCGACGACGCCGTCTTGCACCCCGCCAGCGCCGGCACCGCTAGAGCGGCAAGGAATATCGTTCTGCGACGCCACATCGTCCGTCTCTCCTGTCCGGTCTGGCGCTAACCTTAGGAGCGCAAACGACAATGCTCAAGGCGGGGGCTCAAGGCGGGGCGCAAGCTGCGGGATTATTGCGCGGTCCAGCCGCCGTCGACCGACAGATTGGTGCCGGTAATCGCGCTGGCAGCATCGCCGCACAGGAACAGCGCCAGCGCAGCCAGTTGTTCGACCTGAACAAATTTCTTCTGCGGCTGTTTGTCGAGCAATACGTCGTTGACGACCTGATCATAGGTCAAGCCGCGTGCCTTCATCGTGTCGGGGATCTGGTTTTCGACCAGCGGCGTCCAGACATAGCCCGGACAGATGTTGTTCACGGTGATGCCCTGCGTCGCGACCTCGAGCGCGACGGTCTTGGTCAGCCCGGCGATCCCGTGCTTGGCGGCGTTATAGGCCGACTTATAGGGGCTGGCGACGAGGCTGTGCATTGACCCGGTGTTGATGATGCGGCCCCAGCCCTTTGCCTTCATCGCCGGCAGCGCCGCCTTGGTCGTGTGAAAGGCGCTCGACAGGATGATCGCCAGCACGGCGTCCCATTTGTCGTCGGGGAACTCGTCGATCGGCGCGACATGCTGAATACCGGCATTGTTGATCAAAATGTCGGGCGCACCCAACTGATCGCCGCACGCCGCGACCATCGCGCGGATTTCCTCGGGCTTGCTCATGTCGGCGCCATTGTGCGCGGCCTTGCCGCCGTTGAGCGCGCCGAGTTCCTCCACCATCGCTGCAATCGCGGCGGCGTCACCGAAACCATTGATCATCACCGCCGCTCCGGCCTCTGCCAGCGCCTTCGCATAGCCGAGCCCGATGCCCGAGGTGGAGCCGGTGATGAGCGCGGTCTTGCCTTGAAGTTGCATATGATATTCCTTTCGGTGGGAGAGAGTCAGATCAGATATCGAGATCGGGCTTGGGCCGCAGCGCGTCCGATTGCACGGCAAAGCTGCCCGAGCGGCCCTCGGCGATGCTTTCGGCAAGCAGGTGCCCATCCTTCATCGCCGCCTCGACCGCAGTGCGGCCGAGCGCCCAATTGGTTTCCATCGTCGAACGCGAAAATTCGAAATCGCGCGCCCCCGTCTGCCATTTGGGCGGTTGGTGGATCAACTGGACGAGGTTCAGCGCCTTGCAATCGACCATTTTGCGCACCGCCTTCACCTCGGGCAGGCTGGTGAATTCGGGGGGCAGTTTGTCGAGCATCCGGTCGATCAGCCGATGCTCCTTGCGCCGCCGCACCAGCCCGTCGGAAATGCGCCGGGTGCGGCTGGAGAAGCGAATATCCTTCTCGCGCGACCAGGCCTCTTCCATATCGTGCGGCCGCTCGCCGCGCGCCGGGAACAGATCGACCTGGAACACCAGCATATCCTCATGCGCCGCCTCGACGACATGTTCGAGCGGGGTATTCGACACAAGGCCGCCATCCCAATACCAGATACCGTCGATCTCGACCGGCGGCAGGCCCGGTGGCAGCGCCCCCGACGCAAGGATATGCCGCGCGTCGAGCGTTTCGATTTTCGTATCGAAATAGCGGAAATTTCCGGTCTCGACCGCGACGGCGCCGACCGACAGGCGGACCTTGCCATTGTTCACCCTGTCCCAGTCGACCAGCCGGTCGAGCGTCTTCACCAGCGGCGCGGTGTCGTAAAAACTTACCGCTTCGGGCGTCTGGCGCGGGGCGAATGCGGGTGGCAGAAAGCGCGGGGTGAAGAAGCCGGGTACGCCAAAGGCCGCAACCTGCCCCGCCGCCGCGAGATGCGTCCATTCGCGCAGCAGGTCATTGTCGACCATCGGCAGCGCCGGAAGCGCCGACGAGACGCCATCCCAGAATTCGCGCATCTTCCCGACCGCCTGATCACGCTCATTCCCGGCGATGATCGCGGCGTTGACCGCACCGATCGAGATACCGGCAACCCAGTCGAGTTCGATGCCCAGTTCGATCAGCGCCTCATAAACCCCGGCCTGAAATGCGCCGAGCGCGCCGCCGCCCTGCAGGACCAGCACGACGAGGTCGGGGAGCGGCAAAGCGGCGGAGGCAGCGCGACGGGGCATGGACTCGGGTGTTCCTCTTTCAGCGCGGGGCTGTTTGGTGCACCGCAGCACGCGCGATTGCAATGGCTCGTTCTCATCGAAGCCCCTTCCAATTGCCTGGCGCTGCTGTCACAACCAGGCAAACGCAGACACTCAGCCGCGGGAGAAACCCAATGCGCCTCGACGATTATGATCCCGGCGACGACATTCGCGATCTTGGTCGCGGGGGTGGCGGTTTTGGCGGCGGTGGAGGCGGCGGTGGCATGGGCGGCCTGCTTCTTGGCCTGCTCCCGATGCTGCTCGGCCGCAAGATGGGCTGCGGGACGATCCTGCTCCTCGGTGCAGCGGCTTTTTTCCTGCTCGGGCCCGGCGCCAATATGCTGAGCATGGGCAGCGGCACCGCCGACCCGGCCGCCGACAGCCGTGGCGGCGCCAATGTAGCCTGCGATACGGCGTCGGAACGCTTTGCCTGCAACGTCTTCGGTTCGACGCATACGGTCTGGGAGGGTCTGATCAGCGGCTATAAAAAGCCGACGCTCAATTTCTTCACCGAATCCAACCGGTCGGGCTGCGGCGCGGCGCAATCGGCGATGGGCCCCTTTTATTGCCCCGCCGATCAGGGCGTCTATCTCGACACCAGCTTCTTCCGAGAGCTGGAAACCAAATTCGGCGCGGCGGGTGACGCGGCGCAGGCCTATGTCATCGCGCACGAAGTCGGACACCATATCCAGACGATCAGCGGCATTTCCGATCAGGTTCGCCAGGCGCAACAGCGCGCCTCGCAGGCCGAAGGCAATGCCTTGCAGGTCCGCATGGAGTTGCAGGCCGACTGTTACGCCGGGGTCTGGGCGGCGCGCGCCAAGAATAGCGCGGGCCAGCCGGTGCTGGAGCCGGGCGATATGGAAGAGGCGATGCGCGCCGCCAATGCGATCGGCGACGACACGCTGATGCGCTCGGCGGGCCAGCGTCCGGTTCCCGAAAGCTTCACCCATGGAACGAGCGAACAGCGCATGACGTGGCTGCGGCGCGGACTGCAATCGGGGGATCCGCGCCAATGCGACGCGTTCGGCACCGCGATCTGATCGCGGCGCTGGCGGTCGCCCTGACCGCCCAGCCCGCATCGGCGCAGACGCTTTATGTCGAGGCCGGGCGGCTGATCGACGGCGTTACCGAGCAGGTGCGCACCGGTCAGTGCATCACGATCAAGGATGAGCGGATTGCAGCGGTCGGCGCTTGCGGCCAAACCCCGGCGGACGCGACGCGGCTCGACTGGTCGGGCTTCACCGTGCTGCCCGGGCTGATTGACCTCCACACCCATCTCGCCGACCTCGGCCAGAGCGCCGATCTGGCGGCACCGATCAAGGCATCGCCCGCCGAAACCGTGCTTGTCGGCGCACGCAACGCCCGCGTGACGCTGAACGCGGGGTTCACCAGCGTCCGCGACGTCGGCACCTATCGCGGGCTGACCGACGTGACGCTGCGCAATGCGATCGAGCGCGGCGACGTGCCGGGGCCGCGCATGTGGGTCGCGGGCGCCTATATCACCATCCCCAAGGGGGGCGGCGAACTCAACGGCGTCGTGCCCAATGAGCAGTTGCCCGCCGACATGCGGCTCGGCGTCGCCGCCACGCCCGCGGAAGCGGCGGCGAAAGCCACCTTCCTGCTCGACCATGGCGCCGATTTCATCAAGACGATCGCGACCGGGGCAGTGCTGGCAATCGGAACCGAACCCGGCGCGCCGGAACTGACTGAAGAGCAACTACGCGCCGTGGTGAAGGTCGCCCATGATCGCGGCAAGAAAGTCACGGCCCACGCGCATGGCGCAATCGGCATCCGCAGCGCGATCAACGCCGGGGTCGACAGCATCGAACATGCGAGCCTTGCCGACGAAGCGACGCTTCAACTCGCGAAGCAGCGCGGCACCTGGCTGGCGATGGATATTTTCAACGGCGATTACATCAACGACATCGGCACCAAGGAAGGCTGGCCCGAGGAATATCTGCGCAAGAATCGCGAGACGACCGACACCCAGCGCACGGCATTCAAGCGTGCGGTCGAACTGGGCGTCAACATCGGCTTCGCGACCGACGCGGGCGTCTATCCGCATGGGATGAACGCACGGCAGTTCGCCTATATGGTCCGCTATGGCATGACCCCGATGCAGGCGATCCGCGCCGCGACCGGCCGTGCTGCGGAAGAAATGGGGCGCGACGACATTGGTGCGGTCGTGCCCGGCCGCTTCGCCGATCTGATCGCGGTCAAGGCCGACCCGCTTACCGACATCAGCGCGCTCGAAAAGATCGACCATGTTATGAAGGGCGGCGCGCTGGTGCGCTAAGCGTCGCCCCCGCCTGCGCGGGGACGACGAACTATTGCACCCGCCTCCAGCATCGCTAAAGCCGTTTCATGCGTAACCTGATCCTGCCCAGCGCCATCGCGCTCGCCGCCGCCCTGTCCACCCCCGCAGCCGCCCGGCCGATGACCGAGGTTGACCTCGCGACGCTGAAGCGCGTCGCGGCACCAACCGCGTCGCCCGACGGACGCTGGGTGGTATTCCAGATGACCGAGACCGCAGCCGAGACGTACAAGCGCTCGACCGGGCTGTGGCTCGTCGATCGTAATGCGAAAGATGCAAAGCCCGTCGCCATCGCCGATGCCGCAGGCAAGAATGAAACCAGCCCTGCGTTCCACCCCGACGGCTCGCTCTATTTCCTCTCCGACGCATCGGGCACCAATCAAATCTGGCGCGTCGATCCCAAATCGGCCGGCGCACCCGCGGCGCAGGTCAGCGATACCAAGGCCGACGTCGAGGGTTATAAAATCTCACCCGATGGCAAGCGCCTGCTCGCCTGGGGGGATATCGCCAAGGAATGTGCGGACTTCGGCTGCGACGCCAAGGACAAGGGCGCGCTCGTCGGTCCCGGCACCGGACGGCTTTACAAGGATGGCGCGGGCTTTGTGCGTCATTGGGACCATTGGGAAACCCCCGGCACCTACAGCCGCCCGTTCGTCTTCAACCTCGAAGGTGGCAAGGCAACCGTAGCGCGCGCCGTCGACGGCGGCCTGATCGGAGACAGCCCGTCGAAGCCGTTCGGCGGCGGCGAAGAACTCGCATGGGGCGGCGACAGCCGCACCGTCTTTTTCACGCTGCGCAAGGCCGACCGCAACGAGCCCACCTCGACCAATCTCGATATCTATAGCTGGCTGGTCGACAGCCGGATGATGCCGCAGAATTTGACCGCGGACAATCAGGCGACCGACACCCTGCCCACCCCTTCGCCCGACGGCAAATGGCTCGCCTATGCCGCGATGGCGCGGCCAAGTTATGAGGCCGACCGGCAGGTGCTGATGCTGCGCGATCTTTCGACCGGCGAGACGCGCAAGCTGACCGACGCATGGGACCGCTCGGTCGCCTCGATCGCGTGGGCGCCCGACGGCAAATCGCTCTATGTCACCGCCGATGACGTCCTCGATCATCCTGTGTTCCGCGTTGATGCGGCAAGCGGAAAGGTCGAGAAGGTCAAGGCCTCGGCCGAGCCGTTTGATGGCTATATCGGCGACGTCACCCCGTTGCCCGGCGGCGCCTTGCTCTATTCGCGCAACAGCGCGCTCATGCCGACCGACCTTTATGTCCGCGACGCCAAGGGCAAAGTCAGTCAGCTGACCAAGGTCAACGCAGCGCAACTCGCCGAGTTCGATCAGGTCGAGATCGACCGGCTGCAATTCGCGGGCGCGAACAATGACAAGGTCTGGGGCATGATCCTAAAGCCGGTCAGTCCCGTCCAGAAGCTGCCGGTGGCATTCGTCGTTCACGGCGGACCGCAGGGCAGCTTCGGCAACAGCTGGTCGACGCGCTGGAACCCGCGCCTGATGGCACAGCAGGGCTATGGCGTCGTCACCGTCGACTTCCATGGTTCAACGGGTTACGGTCAGGCCTTCACCGACAGCATCAACAAGGATTGGGGCGGCAAGCCGCTTCAGGACCTGAAGCTCGGCCTCGCCGCAGCGGGCAAGCAAGACCCGCAGCTCGACATCAACAACGCCTGCGCGCTCGGCGCCTCCTATGGCGGCTATATGATGAACTGGATCGCGGGCCAGTGGACCGACGGCTTCAAATGCCTCGTCCAGCATGACGGCGTCTTCGACCTGCGCGCGATGGCATTCGAAACCGAGGAATTGTGGTTCGACGAATGGGAGCATGGCGGCCCCTGGTGGGAGCGTAGCGACCCCGAAAAATGGAACCCCGTGAACCATGTCGACAAGTGGAAGACCCCGATGCTGGTGATCACCGGCGAAAAGGATTTCCGCATTCCCTATAGTCAGGGCCTCGCCGCCTTCACCGCGCTTCAGCGCCGCGGCGTGGAGAGCCAGCTGCTGGTATTCCCCGACGAAAACCACTGGGTGCTGAAGGGCGCGAACAGCGTCCAGTGGCACCGCACGGTGTTCGACTGGATGGGCAAACATCTGAAGAAATAAGCCGCACGGTCAGTCGAGCGCCATCAACGCCCGATAGATTGCACCGCGCCGGTCGAGCGGCGCCGAACCGATTGCCTGCAACAGCTCAAGGCCGTTGCGGCAATCGGACTCGGCGTCGTCGCCTTCGAGCAGGCTGTCGGACAGCACCTGATTGTCGCGCAGGAAACGCGCAAAAACCTTTTCGGCTTTTCGGGCCGACATTGGTTTCTGCCAACGCGCCAGTCGCATCAGGTCGGCCAGCGCCGCATCCTCGAGCCGGTTTTGCGCGCGTTCATCACCTGAAATGACGCGCTCCACAAAGGGGTCGGGTCGGCAAAAGCCGGAAGCATCCATCGCGGCAATCCGGGACTGCTCGGCGTGGATCGTCGCGAGCCGCGCGGCCATCTCGTCGGGCGCCCGCACAAGCATCGGCAGCAGCTGCTCTATCACTTGTGACCGCGGCGTTTCCATCGCGGCATCTTCGGATGCACCGCCGTTGCGATCATGCCAGATGGCGTCGACCGCCTCGCCCCATAGCGCCGGATCATGGTCGCGAAGCGTCGACCACATCGGATCGGGCAGCGATTGGGTAACAGCCGTCCGCGAAATACCCCACGACGGCCCCTGCGGCCGCGGTTCGGGTATTTGGGCCGTGACGACCTTGGCCGACAGCAATTGGTCCGCATCGGGATACCACATGTCCTCGCTGCTGGTGGTCAGCGCACGTTCGATAAAGGCGTCGTCAACGCCGGCATTGGCCAGCGACCTGCGGCTGAACGTGTCACCCATGTTGACCGCCGCGCTGGGGGTCTCGGTGGCTTCGGCAGAGGAATCGCCTCCATTTTTGGCATCGATTCCTTTTGACGTTTTGCTCTGCCCTCCGCGCAGTCGCTTTCGCGGATGGAGTTCATAGCTTTGGTGAAACCCGATCCGCGCGCTGGGGCCCATCGTCCTTTCGCTGCTCGCGAGCAGGATCAGCGTGCACGCCGAGGCACAGGAATGTTCGACATGGACCGCGAGCTTCCGCCGTATGACAAGCGCCCCCATAAGGCGCGCCGACAACACCAGCCCACCGCTGGACGCCACATCGAGCCGCCTGACGCCCGGATTGGCGTCCAGCAGCTGTTTCAACCGGTCATAGCTCGCATTGGCAATGGTGCCCGCAAAATAGAGAGTCCGCCCGTCTGGCGCGAGTTCAAACAAGCCCGGACCGGGCACCTTTGGTTTCGGCTTGACCGGAACAGGCGTCACCTTGGCCGGCACCGGCGGCGGGACAAAGATCGGCGGCGGCGCAACGGGTTCGGCCGCAACAACCGCAGTGGACAACAGAAGGGCGGCCATGGCGGCGTGCGGCATCGGGTTCATATCCCCTGTCCAGCACAGCTTGCTGCAGCGGGCAAGACGGGGCGGCACGCCCAAAGCGCGGCAAGGCGCCGATAAGCCCTTGCCGCATATCCGCTGCGCTGGCAAAGCGCGGCCATTATGCCGATGGAAAAAACATTCGATCCCGCCGCGATTGAGGCGAAATGGGCCCATGAGTGGGAGAGCCGCGGGCTATTCCGCCCCGAGCGTCCCGACGCCGTCCCCTATACGATCGTCAACCCGCCGCCGAACGTCACCGGCGCGCTGCACATCGGGCATGCGCTCGACAACACGTTGCAGGACGTGCTCATCCGTTACGAGCGGCTGCGCGGCAAGGACGCGCTGTGGGTCGTCGGCATGGACCATGCGGGCATCGCGACGCAAATGATCGTCGAGCGCCAGCTCAACGAAAAGCAACAGAAGCGCACCGATTTCACCCGCGAAGCCTTTGTCGACAAGGTCTGGGAATGGAAGGGCGAAAGCGGCGGCAAGATCACCGGCCAGCTCCGCCGCCTCGGCTGCTCGATGGACTGGTCGCGCGAGCAGTTCACGATGGACCCGCATTTCACCGAGGCCGTGGTCAAGGTGTTCGTCGACCTGCACAAGCAGGGCCTGATCTATCGCGACAAGCGGCTGGTGAACTGGGATCCGGGCCTCAAGACCGCAATTTCGGATCTCGAGGTCGAGACGGTCGAGGTTCAGGGCAAATTCTGGCACTTCCGCTATCCGCTCGCCGATGGCGCGAAAACCGCCGACGGCAAGGATTATATCGTCGTCGCGACGACGCGCCCCGAAACGATGCTCGCCGATATGGCGGTCGCGGTGAACGCCAGCGACACCCGCTACGCCAGCCTGATCGCGGCGGGCGCGAAGGTCGTGCTGCCGATCACCGGCCGCGTCATCCCGATCGTCACCGACGACCATGCCGATCCCGAACTGGGTTCGGGCGCGGTGAAGATCACCCCGGGACATGACTTCAACGACTTTGAGGTCGGCAAGCGCGCGGGCTTCAAGGCCGGCGAGATGCTCAACATGTTCGACGGCGATGCCAATGTCATCCAGACCAGCGATGGCTTGATCCCCGCCGAATATATCGGCCTGCACCGCTTCGCCGTCGATGGCGTCCCCGGCGCGCGCGAACTGGTCGTCGAGCGGCTGAAAGAGCAAGGCTATCTGATCGCGCATGTCGTGACTTCAAAAGACGGGGAGGTGGCCGAACATGACGCCGAACCGCGCACGATCCAGACCCCCTATGGCGACCGGTCGAACAAGGTCATCGAACCCTGGCTGACCGACCAATGGTATGTCGATGCCGAAACGCTCGCCCAGCCGCCGATGCAGGCGGTGCGCGACGGGCGGATCAACATCGTCCCCAAGACGTGGGAAAAGACCTTCTTCAACTGGATGGAGAATATCCAGCCCTGGTGCGTCTCACGCCAGCTGTGGTGGGGGCACCGGATTCCGGCGTGGTATGCTGACGATGGGCGTATCTTTGTCGCTGAAACCGAGGAAGAAGCGCAGGCGCAGGCCGGTGACGGCGTGACGCTGAACCGCGATCCCGACGTTCTCGACACCTGGTTCTCCTCGGCGCTCTGGCCCTTCGCCACCCTCGGCTGGCCCGAGGACAGCGATCTGGTGAAGCGCCACTATCCCAATGACGTGCTGATCTCGGGCTTCGACATCCTGTTCTTCTGGGATGCGCGGATGGCGATGCAGGGGATGCACTTCATGAACGAAGTGCCGTGGAAGACGCTCTATCTGCACGGTCTCGTCCGCGCGCCCGATGGCGCGAAAATGTCGAAGTCGAAGGGCAATGTCGTCGACCCGCTCGGCCTGATCGACCAGTACGGCGCCGATGCGCTGCGTTTCTTCATGGCGGCGATGGAAAGCCAGGGCCGCGACATCAAGATGGATGACGCACGCCTTGCCGGATACCGCAATTTCGCGACCAAGCTGTGGAACGCCGCGCGTTTCTGCGAAGCCAATGGCATTTCGGCCTCGACCAGCCTTGCCGCGCCCGCCGCGACGCTGCCGGTTAACCGCTGGATCATCGGCGAAGTCGCCGCAACCGTCGCCGCGATGGACAAGGCGTTTGCCGACTATCGCTTCGACGAGGCCGCGAATGCGATCTACAGCTTTGCATGGGACCGTTTCTGCGACTGGTATCTGGAGCTGATCAAGGGCGCGATCGACGACGAGACGAAGGCCGTCGCCGGCTGGGTGCTCGACCAGATTCTCGTCATGCTTCACCCCTTCATGCCCTTCATCACCGAAGAGCTGTGGACCGGGCTTGGCGAGCGCGCCGACTATCCGCTGATCACCGCGAAATGGCCCGAGCCCGCAGCAACGCGCGACCCGCAAGCGAGCGCCGACATCGACTGGCTGATCAAGCTGGTCAGCGAGCTGCGCGGTGCGAAGTCCGAACTCGGCCTGCCGCCGGGCGCGCGCCTGACCGCGCATTTCCCGGCATCGCTCAAGGGCCGCACCGACAAGCTGTCGGCGCAGCTCGACCGCCTCGCGCGTCTCGAGGCGATCAGCTTCGATCCGGCACCCGCGGGAGCTTCGGCGCAGCTCGTCGTCGAGGGCGAGACGATCACCGTCCCACTCGAGGGTGTGATCGACATCGCCGCCGAACGCGACCGCCTGAGCAAGGCGCTCGCAGCTGCGGCGAAGGAACGCGACGGCCTCGCCGGGCGACTGAACAACCCGTCGTTCGTCGAGCGCGCCAAGCCCGAAGCGGTCGAAAAGGCGCGCGCCGACCATGCCGCCAAGGAAGCCGAGGCCGACCGCCTGACTGCCGCATTGGCCCGCCTGGGGTGATGCGGCGCGCGGGGGCCCTGATTGTGGCAAGTGCGTTGCTTTTCGCCGCCCCGCTGGCGGCGAAAAGCGCTGCGCCGCACACCCCCGCCGTCGGTAGCGCCGAACGCACGGCGATCATCCAGACGCTGCGTACGCACCCCGATCTGCGCTTCACCTTCCGCTATCTGCGGGTGTGGAACGATGGCAACCGCGCCATCGCCTATGCCGAGGGCGACAATGGCGTCATCGGCGGCTTCAAGATCATCCTGACCCGCGACGGCAAGACCGGCTGGCGCGAGGTTTGGGGCGAAGGCGACGGCGGCAGCGACAGTTGCGCCGCCGGCGCGCGGCATTATCGATGGGCAATAGAGCTGATCCAGTCCCATCATATTACGCCCGATGCGCTTGTTCCGGGAATAGCTGCCCATACCCGCGAGCTGGAACGCAAGGCAAAGAAAGACCCCGACCTTCAATGCGTCGGCGACCTGGAAGGCGGTCCAGCATGAGCGCATTTCGACGGCACAGAATATCAATGTTCCCCTCCACACGGGCACCGCTCGGTTGAGCGAGGAAGCGCCCGTCACTCCGACCCCGGTCGCTACGGCGGCCGATCCCGCTGCCAGCCCCCTGCCGCCGCGCCAGACCGCACGCGGTGGGGGACGAATGGACCTGACCAGCGGGCCAATCGCCAAAACGCTGATCATCTTCGCGCTGCCGACGCTCGCGTCGAACGTCCTCCAGACGCTGTCAGGATCGGTGAACTCGATCTGGGTCGGCCAGTTCCTTGGCGAAAGCGCGCTCGCCGCGACCGCCAATGCAAACATCATCATGTTCCTGATGTTCGCGACCTTCTTTGGCTTCGGCATGGCGGCGACGGTGCTGATCGGTCAGGCGATCGGGCGCGGCGACATTGACGCGGCGCGGCGCGCGAGCGGCGGCGTGATCGGGCTGTCGCTGATCTTTTCCGTAGCCATCGCGGTCGTCGGCTGGTTCGCGTCCGACGCGATATTGCGCTGGCTCGAAACTCCCGTTGAAGCCTTTACCCTTGCGCACGACTATCTGCGCGTCACCTTCATTGCGGTGCCTGCCAGCATGTTGATGGTCACGCTGATGATGGCATCGCGCGGCGCGGGCGATGCAGTGACGCCGCTGCGCTTCATGATCCTGTCGGTCGTGCTCGACATCGTCTTCAACCCGGTGCTGATCCTCGGCCTTGGCCCCTTCCCGCAGATGGGCATCGCGGGCAGCGCGATGGCGACGGCGCTGGCCGGAACGATCAGTCTGGCTGCAATGATCGGCTGGTTCTATGCCAAGGACCATGTGCTGCGCCTGCGCGGCCGCGAACTCGCCTATCTTTATCCAACCTGGGGGGAACTGCGCTTCATCTTTGGCAAGGGCGTGCCGATGGGTGCCCAGATGCTGGTGCTGTCGGGCGCAGGCCTTGTCATGGTCGGCCTGGTCAATCGCGAAGGGCTGGTGACCGCCGCCGCCTATGGCGCGACGCTGCAACTATGGAATTATGTCCAGATGCCCGCGCTGGCCGTGGGCGCTGCGGTCAGTGCGATGGTGGCGCAGAATATCGGCGCGCATCGCTGGGATCGCGTCTCGGCGATTACCAACAGCGGCATCGCGATCAACCTCATCATGACCGGTGCGTTGATCGTGCTGCTGCTGCTTTTCGACCGCCCGGCCCTCGGGCTGTTCCTTGGCACCGAAAGCCCCGCGATCGACGTCGCGCGGCATATCCAGCTGATTGCGACCTGGACCTTCCTGCCCTTTGGAACGACGATCGTCCTCATCGGCACACTCCGCGCGAACGGTTCGGTGGTCCCGCCGCTGATCATCCTTTTCCTGTCGATGTTCCCGATCCGCCTCGGCATCTATCATTTCGCTTACCCCGCGCTGGGCGGCGACGCGATCTGGTGGAGCTTTCCCCTATCCTCGCTCACGTCGCTGGCGATGGCCTGGGCATGGTATGCCCGCGGCACCTGGCGCCGTCCTCAGCCACTTGCGGGATAGCCGATGGCGTTTCGACCAAGGCGCCCGCTTCTTCGACTGGCGACCCGGCACCCGCTGGCCTTCGATCCCCCTTTGGCGCTAAAAGCACAGCAATGAACATGAATATCGGCAAGGATGCACTGCGCGACCAGCGCGCAAAAATGCTGGCGGCGGCACCCGATTGGCGCGCGTCCGACGCGCACGTCAATCCACGCGTCGCGATCGGTTCGATCATCGCGATGTGGTTGATCTATTTCGTGACCACCACCGGCCTCGCCCTGATGTCCGACGCCTCCGATCAATGGAGCTATGCCGGCCGCCGCGCGATCGTCGTCACGGCGGGGATATTGTGCACCTTCGTCCTCTATCAGCTGCTTCAGCGCGCGCAGCCGCAAAGCTTTGGCGCGCGCCTTGCGTCCGCACTGGGCGCCGCGATTCCGCTGGTCATCATCTATGCGACCATCAATCTGCTGGTCTTTTATTACTGGTTTCCGATCGCCGATTCCGCAGAAATCATGGCGGAAATGCAGGTGAAACATCCAGGTTCGTGGGAAATCGTCCTTATCCTCGACAGCGCGATCCGCTGGTATTTCTTTTTCGCCGTCTGGGCCGCGCTCTATGTCGCGCTGGGCTATGCCAATGAAATGCGCGCGGTCGAACGGCGCGCGAACCATTTCCGGCTCGAGGCCAAAAATGCCCAGCTGCGCGCGCTCCATTATCAGGTCAATCCGCACTTCCTGTTCAACACGTTGAATTCGCTGTCGACGCTCGTCATGCGCGGGTCAAAAAGCGAAGCCGAATCGATGATCATGAACCTGTCCTCCTTCCTGCGATCGAGCCTCGCCATCGATCCCGAACAGCTGGTCAGCCTCGACGAGGAAATCGCGCTCCAGCGGCTGTATCTCGATATCGAGCAGACGCGCTTTCCCGACCGGTTGCAGGTCGAGGTCGCCGTACCTGACGAGTTGAAAAACGCCTGTCTGCCGGTGCTGATCCTGCAACCGATCATCGAAAATGCGATCAAATATGGCGTGGGGCCCAGCAAGGGGAAGATCGCCATCCGGCTGACCGCCAGCAGCGAATATGGCTTGCTGGTGCTCCGGATCGAAAATGACATCGACCCCAAGGCGCCGGTTCCCAATGCCGGGACGGGGCTGGGCCTCGGCAATGTGCGCGAACGGTTGCTGACGCGCTATGGTCCGTCGGCGGGCTGCGAATGGGGTCCGTCAGACGACGGCGGCTTTGCCGTCTCACTTTGGTTGCCGCTGGCGCGGGAGAGGTGCTGACCATGATCCAAACGATACGAACATTGATCGTCGATGACGAACCGCTGGCGATCGAAAGGCTTCAGATCCTCGCCGGACAGCAGGACGGCATCGCCCTCGTCGGCACTGCCAGCGACGGCGCCTCGGCGCTGCGCATGGTCGGTGCGCTGTCGCCCGACCTCATACTCTGTGACATTGCGATGCCCGATCTCGACGGGTTGCAGGTCGCGGCGGCGCTCGACCAGTTCGACAATCCGCCGGCGATCGTCTTCGTCACCGCCTTCGATCGCTATGCCGTCGCCGCTTTCGACGTGGCGGCAGTCGATTATCTGCTGAAACCCGTGTCACCCGAGCGGCTCGGCCGTGCCATCGCGCGCGTGCGCGAATGGCGTGCGACCGACCGCGGCCACACGCAGAAAAGCAAATGGATCAACGAATTCTGGGTTCAGAACCGCGGCGAAATGCTGCGTGTGGACGCAACGCAGGTCGATTTGGTCGAGGCCGAGCGCGACTATATGCGTCTGCATGTCGGCGGCCGAAGCTGGCTGATCCACCAGACGATCAAGTCACTGGAAGCGCGGATGAACCCCGACCAGTTCCTGCGCATCCACCGGTCCAAAATGGTACGGCGCGACGGCATTGTCGGCTTGAAACATCATGGTGACGGCGCGTGGAGTGTCGACCTGGGTGAAGGCGGCGTGCACCGCATCGGCCGCACCTATCTCCACGACGTAAAGGCGATCATGCATCAGGCATGACCGCCTTTGTCGGCTCGATCATTGGGGGCCGTCAGGGTGCCGCGAGAAGCTTGCCCTCACGGTCGGTGAGCTGGGCGCCATTGCCGTTGAGCAGGCCGGCAAGCTGAACCTCGACGCTCCGCATCGCCTGGGCCTGGCATGCTTTGGATGCGGCCTGCCGCTGCAGATCACGGCGCGGTTCAACAGCGCAGATTTTCCGTGCGGCGCGCTCGATCCGGATCGACAGCTGCTCGCGGCCCGCAACGCTGGAAAGATCCAGATCGCTGTAAGAAACAAATGTGCGCGGCAGTCCGTTTTCGCTGGCCGCTACAGGAGCCGCGATGCCGGCGACTGCAACCGAAGCCGCCAGCAGAAGGTTGGTAAATTTCGCCATGGGGGAGTCCTCTCTTCTGGTTGATGCGAGATACGAGGACCCAGACCGGGGTGACCAGCGCCCCCGTATCCCGCACCCCTTCAATGCCCCCGATGGCGCGTCGGCGCATCTGCGCTTCGACCGGACAGGCGTCACCGTCGATTGAAGGACGAAGGGCGTTGAGGCATCGACGAACGGCCGACAGGCGGGGCGCGGACTTGCAACGCGGCGGCCACCATGGCCTTATCGGTCGATGGCGAAGCGCAAACATGCCGTTTCGAGTCGCGATCGCGGTCACCGGCTGCTGCGATGGCTGCTGCTCGTCACCGCCGGTCTCGGCAGCGGATGGCTCCTGGGAGAGATGGCGGCCGAGAATCTACACAATGTGAGGGCAGGCGCAGACACATCCTATTCCGGGCTCAGCGCCAACCCCGATGCGTCAGCGCCCGTCACCCTGCCGCAAGACGCGTGTCTCGATTGCCCCGACAGCTATGGCGTTGCGGTACGAATGCGCGCCGTCCGCGAACAGCGCATGGACGATGCCTTCCGCGAACTCGGTGCGGTCGATGCCGACGGGATGCCCGCAGACGAGCCCGCCGGCGAATATCATTATGGCGGGCGCTTTGCGGATGCGGATGCTCCGGCGTCGGAGACCGCAATGGCGACAGACACGCTTGCTTACGATGCCGCCAATCCCGCGTTGCGGGACACCCCGCCACCATGAAGCTGATCAGGGCTGCGGCGGTACCGGCTTGGCACAGCGGGTGAGATCGCCGGCCTTGCAGGCCGCAGCATCGGCTTCCCACTTCATCCGCTCTTCGGCCGACAGGGCCGCGACGCGGGCCTTTTCGGCTTCATAGGCGGCAGTTTCCTCGGTGAACACCGTCTGGTCATGCGCAACCTGCTGCTGCGCGGCCGACACTTCCTGCTCGTAGGTGACATTGTCCTGCCGCGCGCGCGACGCCTGCTCGGCGTTAAGCCGTGCGGTGTTGGAGATTTCCTCGGGCGTCGTCCCATTGGTCGCCTTCTTTTCGGCCGGGGCAAGTTTCTCCGCGGGAACGACCTTCTTCGCAGCGACGCTGCCATGCGGTGCCTGGAAGGCCATCGCCTGTCCCGAACCGAGCAGCGCGACAGCCGCGGCGGCGGCCCAAATCATTCTGGTCATCGCAACTTATCCTTCAATCCAACGGTCCTGCGCTATCAACGCTTTAGCCTGTCCGGCGTTCCGGGCGCGATTTGACCGCAAAGCCATCGGCCGTCATGCTGGTTGCCCCCACCATGTCCGATCGGCCCATCCTTTGCCAGTCCCGTCGAAGCATCCCGTCAACCGCCCGGTGTTTTTCATCCCCCTCGCCGTCCTTCTGGCGGCGGTGCTGCTCAGTCTGTGGCAGGGGCCGGCGGTCGTCGCCGCCGAAACCGCGATCAACGACTGGATCCTACGTCATTTTTCGCCGCTGTTCGCTTGGGCCGGGGTCGGCTTTCTCCTGCTGCTGGCGGGCATCGCGCTGTCGCCGCTGGGCGGGCGCATCATCGGTGGTCCGGGGGCGACGCCGATATTGACCCGCTGGCGCTGGTTTGCCGTGACCCTGTGCACCACTATCGCCACCGGCATATTGTTCTGGGGCGCCGCCGAACCGCTGTTTCACCTGAACGATCCGCCGGCAATGCTGGGCCTACAGCCCGGCAGCGATGCCGCCGCGACCTTCGCCATGTCGACGATGTTCCTGCATTGGACGCTGACGCCCTACGCGATCTACACCGTCGCCGGTCTGGCCTTTGCCCTCGTCTATTATAACCGCCGCGAGCCGTTCAGCCTGTCGTCGCTGTTCGTGCCCCTGCTTGGGCAGCGTGCGCATGGCCCGGTCGGCACGGGCATCGACATCATTTGCCTCTATGCGTTGGTCGCGGGAATGGCGGCGTCGATGGGTGCGGGCATCCTCGCGCTCGCGGGCGGGATCGAGGGGATCGGCGGCTTTGCCGGCGGCGCGCCACTGCGCTGGGCAATTGCCGCGGCGATCGTTGCCAGTTTCCTGATTTCGGCGGCGACCGGCCTGCAAAAAGGTATCGCCGGGTTGTCGGTGCTCAACACCTGGCTGTTCTTCGCGATCATCGCCTTCGTCCTGATCGCCGGACCAACCGCCGAGATGCTGGGATTGTCGCTGCGCGGCGGCGCGGACTATTTCCGGGCATTCGTCCCCCGCAACCTCGGTCTCGATGTCGATACCGACTGGCATCGGCAATGGACGATCTTCAACTGGGCGAACTGGTTCGCCTGGGCGCCGGTGACCGCCTTGTTTCTCGGCCGACTTGCGGTCGGATACAGCGTCCGCGCCTTCATCATGTACAATCTGATCCTGCCGTCGCTGTTCGGTGCGGTGTGGATGACCGCGATCGCCGGCGCGACAATCGCGCTCGACCAGCAAAGCGGCGCCAGCCTTTACGCCATATTGACCGCGCAAGGCCCCGATCCGGTGCTATTCCGCCTGTTCAGCGCTTTGGGCGGCGGATCGGGTGTCGCCGCGATCGTGTTGTTCGCGATCTTCCTGTCCTATGTCGCGGGGGCGGATGCCAATGTCTCCGCAATGAGCGCGCTATCGACCCACGGCATTTCACCCGAAACCCCCGAGGCGCCGCTGGCCGTCCAGACGGTGTGGGGGATTACCGTCGGGCTTGTTGCGTTGCTGCTGGTCGCCGGGGGCGGCATCGACGGCATCCGGATGATGTCGGTTCTTGGTGGCTTTCCCGCGCTGTTCGTCATTATCGGCGCGGCGCTATCGCTGGCCGTCATGATGATGCGGGGACAGCAAGAAGCCGCCCCCGCCATATCCTGAGAACGCGCCTCAGATTTTACCAGATCTTGGTGCGCTCCTCGGGCTTCAGCCAATATTTGGCGTCCGCGCCGACATTAAATGCCTTGTACCAGGCATCGACATTGCGAACCGGACCGATGATGCGCCAGCGCGCCGGGCTGTGCGGGTCGCTTGCGACCTGCTGCTTGATCGAATCCTCGCGCGCCTTGTCGCGCCACGCCTGCGCGAACGCCAGAAAGAAGCGCTGATCGCCGGTCAGCCCGTCGATCACCGGTGCAGGCTTGCCACCCAGCGAGCGGTGATAGGCGTCATAAGCCACCTCCAGCCCGGCGAGATCGGCGATATTCTCCCCCATCGTCAGATCGGGATTGATGAACGCCCCGGGGGCGGCCTCATAGCTCGCATATTGCGCGCCGAACGCCTTGGCCTGCGCCTCGAAACGCGCGGCGTCTTCCGCTGTCCACCAGTCACGCACAGCACCACTCGCGTCGATCTTGCGCCCCTGATCGTCGAAACCATGGGTGATCTCATGCCCGATCACCGCTCCGATCGCGCCGTAGTTCACGGCATCGTCGACGCTTTCGCTGAAATAGGGGGCTTGCAATATCCCCGCCGGGAACACGATCTTATTCTCCAACCCGCCATTATAGGCGTTCACTTCCTGCGGATTCATCGCCCATTTCTTGCGGTCGACCGGCTTGCCCAGATCGCTGAGCTGATAGGCATATTCGAACGCGGTGCTGCGCTGCACATTGCCGTAGAGGTCGGCGGGGTCGATCTTCAGCCCCGAATAGTCGCGCCATTTGTCCGGATAGCCGACCATCACGTCCATCTTGGCGAGCTTTGCCTGTGCTGCCTCCTTGGTCGCGGGCGCCATCCAGCCGTTGCCGGTTATGCGGTCGCCCATCGCGAGCTTCAGATTGGCGACCAGCACCTCCATCTTCGCCTTCGCGCTCGCCGGGAAATATTGCTTTGAATAGGTTTCGCCGACCAGTTCGCCGAGGCTGTCGCCGACCAGCACGAGCCCGCGATTCCAGCGCGGACGCAGCTCGGACACGCCGCTCAGCACCTTGCTATACTGGAAACGGCTGTCGACGAAATCCTCCGACAAATAGGGGGCCGCACTGTTCGCGACATGAAATTGCTGCCACAGCTTGATCGTATCGAGCGGGGTATTCGCATAAAGCGCGGCGATGTCGCGGATCGCCGTATTCTCATTGACGATGATCCGCTTTTGCGGCGCGATCCCCGCACCCGCGAACCAGGCGTCCCAGTCGAGCCCCGGCGCATAGGCGGCAAGCTCGACCGACGACATCGGATTGTTAATCTTGCCAATGTCGCGGCGATCGGCGACCGCCCAGCTGGCCTTTGCAATCGCGGTCTCGAACGCCATGATCGCATCGGCGCCCTTTTCGGGACTGGCGTTGCCGATCATCTTCAGCGTCCGCGCGATATAGGCGCGATAGGCGTCGCGCTGCGGTTTGAACTTGGCATCGAGATAATATTCGCGCTCGGGCAGTCCGATCCCGCCCTGCCCCAACCACAGCACGTTCATCGTCGGATCGTCGGTGTCGGCATAGGGACCGCCGCCGACGATCGAGACACCGAAACCGCCCTGCGTCTGGCCCATGAAGCGCGCCATGGCGCCCTTGTCCTTGATCGCCCCGACGGCGGCAATGTCCGCCATCAGCGGCTTCGCGCCCAGCGCATCGGCTCGCGCCTCGTCCATGAAGCTTTGATAGAGGCCGCCCACCTGGCTCGTCACGGGGGCGCCCGACACCACCGCGCGCAACTGGCGCTGGGTCAGGTTATAGACGTCATAGTCGACCCCCGCCGACGCCTGATCAGCCGGAATCTGGGTCCGCGCGAACCAGCCGCCATTGGCATATTTGTCGAAATCGTCACCGGGCTTCACCGACGTGTCGCGCGCACTCAAATCGACACCCCATGAGCCGAAGGTCAGTGCCTTGAGCGATGCCCTGTCCGTGCCGCTCGCATCGTCAGCCTTGGCGTTGAATGCAACAGTCGGCGCGGCGTCCGCTGCGATTGCAGGTACAGCAAACAGCGCAGCGGTAACTGCGGCATAAGCTGCCCCACCCAAATATTTCGTCATTCCCCGGACTCCTTCATTTGCGCGCCGTGCCGAACGGGACGACGAATAAAACCGACTTCTCCGCCCGTGACGCCAAGCGGTCAAGCAAGAGCGCCTGCATTGGTCGAAGTGTCAGGAAGGTTGGTGGAAATTGCCGAAAATGAAAAATGCTCAGTTCGTGAACACGGAGAAAGGAACGCCCACAAACAGCCCGAATGCAAAATCATCCTTTTCCGTATCAAAAGCGAACCGCAGCCCACCGTTCAAGGCCTTGTCGCTGTTGGGAGCAAAGTAGACCGGAAGTTCAAACCACGCAGAATTGCTCTTGATTTCATAGCTTACACGGGGAGCGAAGCCAATCGACGGGTCGCCGGGCAGGGCGCCCAGCGGTACAAGCCAGCGAAATTCACCTGCCAGCGTATAGCGATTTGCCCTGGCCGGCGCGCCGAGAGGGCCGGTGAAACAGGCAATTTGCGTTCCGACACCATTGGGCTCGCACAATTGGACCTCATCTTGTGCCGTATACGCCCGCGAGTAGGCGAATGAGCCAGTGAGAGATTTGCGCCCGCTGTCAAACACACGCCCCCCAAAAGCTTCTATCTTGTAGCCCGTATGACTCACGTCGGTTTTCGATAGCGGCGTCTGAACGAGATACTCGTAATTGGTTCGCGCAATCTTGCCTCGTCCGCCAAAGAACCACAGCCCGGTCGGCTCATCGCCCTGTTTGGCGGCCTTTTCTTCATCCGTTCCATATGTCGCCAGCATTCCCGCCGGAGGAATTTTGTTATTCTCGACTTCCACGCAGTGCAGGAGCAAGGTGCCTGCCAGAGCTTTGATCCGGGCGTCTTCGGATTTGGCCAACTCGCCCAATGCAAACTCCGGCGCGGCACCGCGCTCGAGCTTCATTCTATCCACCTTTGCACGAAGTTCGGTCGCCACCAGCCGGGCCAGAGCTTCCTTCGCAGTATCCCCCCTGCCCTCCGCGCCGACCCAAAGGATCAATTGCGCATCGATACATCGATTTTGCAGCCGCGCTTGCAGAGCGGGCAGACTATCTGCGCTGCTCGCAGGCTGATAATTGACCGATCCGACATAGCGCACCGCGGAAATCGAAAGCGACGTGCCGTCGCCCAATTTGTCGAAATCGAACAGCGAAGGCTTGTCATTCTTGCCCAAGGGCGCGGTTGCGACAATCCCGATCGAGTCCGTGGCGAAGCGGAACCGCGTCGATCCGTCGGCATTGCGAACTCCTCCGCCCAGTGGATGAGACCGGTCAAAGCCAAATGAAACGCTTGCCGTAGTTTCGGTTCCGCTTGTTTCGATATTGATCGATCGCGCCAGATTCCCGAACGTCGACGATGATGACGCACCACCGGCAACAATATTTGTTGCCTGTTCTTTCAAGAGATCTCCCGATCGAGCCTGATCCTCTTCACTCAAGATAACCGGCGACTCCGGCCCGGTCTGTGACAAGGCCGGGACCGCATGCAACAAGAAGCCCGATAGAATAGCGGCAACGCCGACCGGCGCGTGGAATTTGCATAAAATCATACTGCAACTCCTCAAGCGTCGGGGTCGAATTGAAGTGTTCGCGCGGCGGAACCGTCAGGGTCGATCTTGTAGGAGCGCTTGACCAGCGACTTCTCGCCCTTGAGCACTTCGGCGTTTACCGGAGCACCCGGGTCTCCCCAGAAATATAAACTGAGCCATGCAAGCCCGCCTGAAGCCACATCGACGGCATCTTCCCCCTGGGTCAAATCCAGCGGAATAATATTATGATTATGGTCTTCGACAATTCCGGCACGCCACTTGGTATTACCGGACATTTTTACTTTTATTAGCGGCATCGCTGTTCCCCCAAACGCGGCATGACACAGAAATACTATGTGACACTCAAGACGCGTATAGGATCAAAACGCCAAATACGGTCCATTGCGGCGCCGGTTCGGCGCCCCTATCTTTCCATCGACGCACCCCTTGCACCCATAGAACAAATCTGGAACATACCTCCCCATGAGTCTCACCCATATTTCCGTGCGCGGCGCGCGCGAGCATAATCTCAAGGGCGTGAACGTCGACCTGCCGCGCGATGCGCTGGTCGTCATCACGGGCCTGTCGGGCAGCGGCAAATCCAGCCTCGCCTTCGACACCATCTATGCCGAGGGGCAGCGGCGCTACGTCGAGAGCCTGTCGGCTTACGCGCGCCAGTTCCTCGAGATGATGCAAAAGCCCGATGTCGAGCATATCGACGGACTGTCGCCGGCAATCAGCATCGAGCAGAAGACGACGAGCCGCAACCCGCGCTCGACCGTCGCGACCGTCACCGAAATCTACGACTATATGCGCCTGCTCTGGGCGCGCGTCGGCATTCCCTATTCGCCTGCCACCGGCGAGCCGATCACGGCACAGACGGTCTCCGACATGGTCGATCGCGTGATGCAGTTGCCCGAGGGAACGCGCGCCTATCTGCTCGCGCCGGTCGTGCGCGGGCGCAAGGGCGAGTATAAAAAGGAACTCGTGCAGTGGCAGAAGGACGGCTTTACCCGCGTCCGCATCGACGGCGAATTTTACGATATCGGCGAGGCGCCCGCGCTCGACAAGAAATATAAGCATGACATCGAGGTTGTGGTCGATCGTATCGCGGTGCGCGAAGGTCTCGAAACCCGCCTTGCCGACAGCTTCGAGACCGCGCTGAAACTCGCCGAGGGACTGACCTATGTCGACCTCGCCGACGGGCCGGTCCCGGGACGCGAGGAAGAGGATACCGGCGGCGCGATGAAGGGCGCGGGCATCCCCGCGAACCGCATCATCTTTTCCGAGAAATTCGCCTGCCCCGTCTCGGGCTTCACGATCGCCGAGATCGAACCGCGCCTGTTCAGCTTCAACGCGCCGCAGGGCGCCTGCCCCGCGTGCGACGGGCTTGGTGAACGGCAGGAGTTCGACCCCGACCTTGTCGTCCCCAATCATGCGCTCAGCCTGAAAAAGGGCGCGGTGGTGCCATGGGCGAAGTCCAACCCGCCCTCGCCCTATTATATGCAGGTGCTCGAAAGCCTCGGCAAAGCCTATGGCTTCGACCTCACGACGCCGTGGCAGGATTTGCCGGGTGAGGTTCAACTTGTCATCCTCTATGGCACCGGCGGCAAGCCCGTCGAGCTGATCTTCAAGGACGGCAAACGCAGTTATTCGACCCACAAGGCGTTCGAGGGCGTGATCGGCAACCTCAACCGCCGCCTGCTCCAGACCGAAAGCGCGTGGATGCGCGAGGAACTGAGCAAATATCAGACCGCGCAGCCGTGCGAGACGTGCCACGGCGCGCGCCTGCGCCCCGAACCGCTCGCGGTGAAGATCGCGGGCGAGGACATCAGCATGTCGGCGCAGCGGTCCGTCGCGGACGCCCTGAACTGGTTCAGTACGCTCGACGAGAAGCTGAACGATACCCAGCGCCAGATCGCCAAGGCGATCCTCAAGGAAATCAACGCACGGCTCGGCTTCCTCAACAATGTCGGGCTCGATTATATCAACCTCAACCGCACCTCGGGAACCTTGAGCGGCGGCGAGAGCCAGCGCATCCGGCTTGCGTCGCAGATCGGCAGCGGCCTGTCAGGGGTGCTTTATGTGCTCGACGAACCGTCGATCGGCCTCCACCAGCGCGACAACGACCGGTTGCTCGCGACGCTCAAGCGCCTCCGCGACTTAGGCAACACGGTGATCGTCGTGGAACATGACGAGGACGCGATCCGCCACGCCGACTATATCGTCGACATGGGCCCCGGCGCGGGGCTGCACGGCGGCGAAATCGTCGCCGAGGGGACGCTTGAGGAGGTGCTGGCGAGCGAGACCAGCCTCACCGCCGCCTATCTTAACGGCAGCCGCAAGATCGACATTCCGGCGCACCGCCGCAAGGGCAATGGCTTCGACCTCGTGCTCAAGGGCGCGCGCGCGAACAACCTCAACAATGTCACGGCGAAAATCCCGCTCGGCACCTTCACCTGCGTCACCGGCCTGTCGGGATCGGGCAAGTCGAGCCTGATCATCGACACGCTTTACGCCAGCGCGGCGCGCATCCTCAACGGCGCGCGGATGGTGGCGGGGCCGCACGACAGCCTGAAGGGGCTGGAGCATTGCGACAAGGTGATCGACATCGATCAGTCGCCGATCGGCCGCACCCCGCGCAGCAACCCCGCGACCTACACGGGCGCCTTCACGATCATCCGCGACTGGTTCGCGGGGCTCCCCGAAAGCCAGGCGCGCGGATACAAGCCCGGGCGTTTCAGCTTCAACGTCAAGGGCGGGCGGTGCGAGACCTGCACCGGCGACGGGCTGATCAAGATCGAAATGCACTTCCTGCCCGACGTCTATGTGACGTGCGAGACGTGCCACGGCAAACGCTACAACCGCGAAACGCTCGAGGTGAAGTTCAAGGGCCACAGCATCGCCGATGTGCTCGACATGACGGTCGAGGATGCCGCCGAATTCTTCAAGGCGGTGCCGTCGATCCGCGAAAAGATGGCGATGCTGGTCCGCGTCGGACTTGGCTATGTCAAGGTCGGGCAACAGGCGACGACGCTGTCGGGCGGCGAGGCGCAGCGCGTCAAGCTGGCGAAGGAATTGTCGCGGCGCTCGACCGGACAGACGCTCTATATCCTCGACGAGCCGACCACCGGGCTGCACTTCGAAGATGTCCGCAAACTGCTCGAAGTGCTGCAGGCGCTGGTCGAACAGGGCAATAGCGTGATCGTCATCGAACATAATCTCGATGTCATCAAGACCGCCGACTATATCCTCGACCTCGGCCCCGAAGGCGGGGTCAAGGGCGGCGAGATTGTCGCGGCGGGCACGCCGGAGCAGGTTGCGAAAAATCCCCGCAGCTTCACCGGGCAATATCTGGCACCGATGCTCAAATAGGCCCCTCCCTTCAGGGAGGGGTTTGAGAAGGCCCTGTAACGCAACCTCGTCATCCCGGACCCTTCGACAGGCTCAGGACAGGCTTGATCCGGGGTCGGCGACGAAGGCGCGCGAGGCGGGCATATGAAACGATGCTGGCCCGCCCCCGACCCCTCCCGCAGGCGTGAGGGGAAAAGCCCTACTCCATCAGTGACCGGCCCCCACCGAGTGGTCCGGGTGGATTGTTAGTGCATTGACGCCTCCCTCGCCAGTGTTGGCCGTAGGTGGAGCGAAGCGGAACCGGAGGGCAACACTGGCGAGGGAACGGCCTCCGGCGCCGGTGGCCGATATCCCAGCGAGCTGTGCGGCCGGACGGTGTTGTAATGTCGCCGCCAGGCCTCGATCAGGATCCGGGCCTCGGCGAGCGAGTAGAAGATTTCGCCGTTGAGCAGTTCATCGCGCAGCGATCCGTTGAAGCTTTCGCAATAGCCATTCTCCCAGGGCGATCCGGGCGTGATGTAGAGCGTCTTCACACCGACCTTCGCCAGCCATTCCTGCACTGCCGTGGCAATAAACTCCGGCCCATTGTCAGACCTGATATGCGCTGGTGGCCCGCGCGTGACGAACAGTTCGGCCAGCGCCGCCAGCACGTCGTCGCTCTTGAGTTTACGCGCCACGGGCAACGCCATGCACTCCCGGCTCGCCTCGTCGATGATCGACAGGATACGATATTTGCGACCATCGTGGGTGCGGCCCTCGACGAAGTCGTAGGACCAGACATGGCCGGGATACTCTGGCCGAAGCCGGATGCACGATCCGTCATTCAGCCAGAGCCGCCCGCGTTTCGGTTGTCTTTGCGGCACCTTCAGCCCCTCGCGTCGCCAGATGCGCTCGACTCGCTTGCGGTTCACATGCCACCCCGCATCGCGCAGCAACGCCGTCACCCGGCGATAGCCATAACGACCATATTGCCGCGCCAGCGCAATGATATCCTCGGTAAGAGCCGCTTCGTCATCTGCCCCGCGGGGCGCCTTGCGCTGTGTCGATCGGTGCTGCCCGAGTACGCGGCAGAGCCGCCGCTCGGACACCGGAATCATCGTTCTGATGTGGTCGATACAGCGCCTTCGGCGCGCGGGGCTCAGAAGTTTCCCCGGGCAGCTTCCTGCAATATCAGCTTGTCCAAAGTGAGGTCGGATATCGCACGCCGAAGCCGAAGATTCTCCTTCTCCAGGTCCTTCATCCGACGCGCCTGGTCGGTTTTCAGGCCGCCATATTCCTTGCGCCACCGATAATAGGTCTGCTCGCTGACCGCGATCCGGCGACACGCTTCAGCCGTCGTGGCGCCCTGCGCCAGCACAACCTCCGCTTCACGCAGCTTGCCAATAATCTCTTCCGGGCGATGCTTCTTGCTCGGCATTCATAATCTCCTTCGTAATCCAAAATATCATCAATTTTGGACCACTCAGAAGGGGGCAGATCATATCTCTTTCTTTTTTCCCTGTCATAACGGTAATTTTTCGAAATCGCCCCCCGAAGCGCCCGCCGATTATAAGCAGAGCCATAACGACGATCTCTTTTATAAAGAGATAGTTTCATCCGATGCCCAAACTTTCTCTAAAATCCCTCTGATACGAGAAGTCGATTAGTCACGGCGCGCTGCTCATTCAAGCGTTACAAGCACCCCCTCTAATTCCCATGACACTTCCATGACACTCTCTGTCACAAACGCGTCACACAAAACCCCCAAATGGCCCTCAGCGAGTCGCTACAGGGGTGGCGGCTTGGTTCGGTAACGACCCCTCAACAGGATTTGTCATGGCCCAGAAATTTGCCCCCCGCGTCCTTGGCACCGTCGGCGCCGCCGTGTGCGCGCTGGCGCTTTCCGCCTGTCAGGATCAGGCCTCCTCGGGCGGAGCCGCGCGCGATTATATCAGCGCCGTCGGCTCCTCGACCGTCTATCCCTTTGCGACCTCGGTCGGCGAGAAATTCGCCGAAGCGACCGGCAACAAGACGCCCAAGATCGACAGCACCGGCACCGGCGGCGGTTTCGAGCGCTTCTGCGCCGGCGTCGGCGGCGACACGCCCGACATTGCGAACGCATCGCGCCGCATCAAGAAAAAGGAATTCGACACCTGCGCCAAGAACGGCGTGAAGGACATTGTCGAAATCCAGATCGGCATCGACGGCATCGCGCTGGGCGAAGCGACGCGCGGCCCCGGCTTCAAGCTGACCGAAGAAGATGTTTACAAGGCGCTGGCCGCCAACCCTTATGGCAAGCCGAACACCGCGAAGACTTGGAAAGATGTGAACCCCGCGCTTCCCGCGGTCGCCATCTCGGTCTTTGGCCCGCCGTCGACCAGCGGCACCTATGACGCGTTCAAGGAGCTGATCCTCGGCCGTGGTTGCGACGCCAATCCCGAGATGAAGGCGCTGAAGGACAGCGACAAGGACAAGCATGAGGCGGTGTGCACCGCGCTTCGCGGCGCGCCCTATTATGTCGAGCAGGGCGAGAATGATAATTTGATCATCTCGAAGCTCGACAAGAACCCGACCAGCCTGGGCATCTTCGGCTTTTCGTATCTCGATGCGAATAAGGACAAGATCAAGGCGGTTCCGGTGCAGGGCGTGTCGCCGACCTATGCGGCGATCGCCGACGGCAGCTATCCGGGTTCGCGCCCGCTGTTCATCTATATCAAGAAAGCCCATGTCGGGGTGATCCCCGGGCTCGCCGAATTCGTCGCCGAGTTTCTGAAGGGCGCGGGCGACGGCGGATATCTGAACGCCAAGGGCCTGATCGTGTCGCCGAAGGCGATTGCGGACACCGCGGCGGCGAATGGCAAGGGCATGACCGCGCTCGATGGTTCGGTGCTGAAATAACTCTCCCCCCGCTGGCGGCCGGGCGGGTTCGCCCTGCCCGGCCGCCGATTTTTATTGATCGTCATTGCGAGCGAAGCGAAGCAATCTCCAGCAGGCGTCCGGCCATTTCGATCGCTGGAGATTGCTTCGTCGCTACGCTCCTCGCAATGACGAGATGAGTTTTAGGGCAGCTCCTGCCCTCACCGGTTTGACGAGGATCATGTGACCTTCAACGCCGCCGCCCTGTTGCTTTTGATCGCCGGCCTCGCGCTGATCGGCTGGCTGGCCGGGCGCGCGCGCTCGGCTATGCTGGCGGGCCGTTCGGGGACCAAGCTCCATTCGCGCCCGCAATATCATGGCTGGTATGTCGCGCTGTGGCTATTCGCCCCCGCCGCGCTGTTCCTGGCCATATGGTCCAGCGTATCGCCCGCGCTCGTCACCAACCAGGTGCTGGCGACCGAAGCGGCGCAGAGCCTGCCCGCCTTTGGCTTCGAGCGCGGGGCGATATTGTCCGACGCGCGCGGGGTTGCCGAGGGCAAGCAGCCCGCCGTGCGCCTGCCCGCCGCCGCGCCGCTGGTGAAAGCCTATGCCGACGCGGGGGAGAAATATGCGTGGATCGGCATTGCCGCGATGCTCGCGCTGGCACTCGCGGGCGGGCTTTATGCCTTCACGCGGATCAAGCCCGATTTCCGCGCGCGGACGCGGGTCGAAAAGATCGTGATGCTGTTCCTGCTGCTCGCGTCGCTCGTCGCGATCCTCACGACATTCGGCATCGTGCTGTCGCTGCTGTTTGAATCGATCCGCTTCTTCCGCCTCGTCTCACCCGCCGAATTGCTGTTCGGGACCAATTGGGCCCCGACGAGCGGCGCGCCACAGGATGACACGTTCGGCGGCATCCCCTTGTTCTGGGGGACGGTGCTGATCGGCGCGATTATCGCGATGATCGTCGCGATCCCGATCGGGATGATGACCGCAGTCTACCTCACCCAATATGCCGCGCCGACGGTGCGCAAATGGGTGAAGCCGATCCTCGAGATCCTCGCGGGCGTGCCGACCGTCGTTTACGGCTATTTCGCCGCGCTGACGGTCGCCCCGGCGCTGCGCAATTTCGCGGTGATGCTCGGTATTCCGAACGCCTCGACCGAAAGCGCGCTCGCCGCGGGTATCGTGATGGGGGTGATGATCATCCCCTTCGTCTCCTCGATGGCCGACGACAGCATCAACGCGGTGCCGCAGTCGATGCGCGACGGGTCGCTGGCGCTCGGCGCGACGCCGAACGAGACGATCCGTCAGGTGCTGATCCCCGCCGCGCTTCCGGGCGTGATGGGCGGCATATTGCTCGCGGTCAGCCGCGCGATCGGCGAGACGATGATCGTGGTGATGGCCGCGGGCCTGTCCGCCAACATGACCGCCAACCCCTTTGCCAGCGTCACCACGGTGACCGCGCAGATCGTGAAACTGCTCACCGGCGATCAGGAGTTCGACAGCGCGAAAACGCTCGCCGCCTTCGCGCTCGGCCTTGTGCTGTTCATCGTGACCCTGCTGCTCAACATCGTCGCGCTGCGCATCGTCAAAAAATATCGGGAAGCATATGAATAGGCAAACAGCCCCGACCGACTGGAAAGGCTCCGTGATGCAGAACCGCATCGCGAAGCGCTACGCCGCCGAACGCCGCTTCAAGCTGTTCGGGCTGGGCGCGGTGCTGCTCTCGGGCGCCTTCCTCGCCTTCCTGCTGTTCGTGATGGTCGGCAATGGCGCGCGCGGTTTCACCTACACGCATGTCGCGGTGCCGGTCGATTTCAAGGCGATGCCGCTGACGATCGACACGGCGCGGCTCGGCGATGCCGATGCGAACCAGATGATCGCGAACGCCGGCCTCGCCGACATCGTCGCCTTTGCCGCCGACGAGGCGCTGGGTGACGGCGGATCGGCGCTGATCAGCGAAAATGCGTGGAAAGAAGTGCGCAGCGCGATCATCGACGATCCCGAATTGCTGGGGGGCAAGACGGTGTTCGACCTGCCCGCCTCGTCCGAGGTCGATATCGCGGCCAAGGATGGCGCCAAGGGCGCGCTGGGCGCGACGGTCGCGAAGCTGAAGGCGGACGGCAAGTTGGGGACCGGTATCCACTGGCCCTTCTTCAAGAACGCCGACGCCACCGATCCTGCGGTTGCGGGCATCTGGGGGGCGCTCAAGGGATCGATACTGACGATCTTCATCGCCTTCATCATCGCCTTCCCGACCGGCGTTCTCGCGGCGCTCTATCTCGAAGAATATGCGGCGAAGAACCGCTGGACCGACCTGATCGAGGTATCGATCAACAATCTCGCCGCGGTGCCGTCGATCATCTTTGGCCTGCTCGCGCTCGCGGTGTTCATCAACTGGTTCGGCATCTGTCAGGCGAGCCCGCTCGTCGGCGGGCTGACGCTGGCGCTGATGACGATGCCGGTGATCGTCATCGCCAGCCGCAACGCGATCAAGTCGGTGCCGCCGTCGATCCGCGACGCCGCTTTGGGCGTCGGCGCCAGCCCGGTGCAGGTGGTGTTCCACCATGTCCTGCCGCTCGCGCTGCCCGGCATCCTGACCGGCACGATCATCGGCATGGCGCGCGCGCTGGGCGAGACCGCTCCGCTGCTCCTCGTCGGGATGCGCGCCTTTATCGGTGACGTTCCGGGCGGCATCTGCTCGCCCTCGACGGTGCTGCCGATGCAGATCTTCCTCTGGTCGGACGAAGTCGACCGGGGCTTTGTCGAGAAAACCTCCGCCGCGATCATCGTGCTGCTTATCGTGCTGCTGTCGATGAACGCCTTTGCGATCTATCTTCGCAACAAATTCGAACAACGCTGGTGAACATGACCCAAGACGATTTGACCATCGCCGACCCCAAGATGAAGGCGCACGGCGTCGACGTTTTCTATGGCGAGAAACAGGCGATCAAAAATGTGTCGATCGATGTCGGCACCGATCTGGTCACCGCCTTCATCGGCCCGTCGGGCTGCGGCAAGTCAACCTTCCTGCGCTCGCTGAACCGCATGAACGACACGGTGGCGAGCGCGAAGGTGACGGGCCGGATCGAACTTGATGGCGAGGATATTTACGCCCCGTCGATGGACGTCGTGCAGCTGCGCGCGCGCGTCGGCATGGTGTTCCAGAAGCCGAACCCCTTCCCCAAGTCGATCTATGACAATGTCGGCTATGGCCCGCGCATCCATGGCCTCGCGCCGAGCAAGGCCGACCTCGACGTCGTCGTCGAACGCGCGCTGGTGCGCGCCGGTCTGTGGGACGAGGTCAAGGATCGGCTCGCCGAAAGCGGCACCGCCCTGTCGGGCGGCCAGCAACAGCGCCTGTGCATCGCGCGCGCGATCGCGGTCGACCCCGAAGTCATTTTGATGGACGAGCCCTGCTCGGCGCTCGACCCGATCGCAACCGCGAAAATCGAGGAGCTGATCCACGAATTGCGCGGCAAATATGCGATCGTGATCGTCACGCATAATATGCAGCAGGCGGCCCGCGTGTCGCAGCGCACCGCCTTTTTCCACCTCGGGACCTTGGTAGAGTACGGCAAGACCACCGACATTTTCACCAACCCGAAGCAGGAACGCACCAAGGACTATATCACCGGCCGCTACGGTTAAGTCGCAGCGCAAAAGGACAAGAGTGATGGCACTTACCAACGATCATACCGTCAAAGCCTTCGACGAAGATCTGAACCGCCTGCGCGGCCTGATCAGCGAAATGGGCGGCCGCGCCGAACAGGCGCTGCTCCAGGCGATGAATGCGCTCAACAATGGCGACCTCGACCTTGCGGCGCAGGTCGTGCGCGACGACAAGAAGATCGACGCGCTGGAGGCCGAGGTCGAACAGCTCGCGGTCCAGACGATCGCACTTCGTGCCCCGATGGCCGATGACCTGCGCGAAATGATCGCGGCGCTGAAGATCGTCTCGGTCGTCGAACGCATCGGCGATTATGCGAAGAATATCGCCAAGCGCGTCGCGCTGATGGATCAGACGCGCTCGATCGAGGCGATCCCGGTGCTGATGTCGATGTCGTCGATTGTCGCCGAGCTGATCCACGACGCGCTCGACAGCTTCGCCGCGCGCGACGCCGAACTCGCGGTGCGGGTCACGGTGCGCGACAAGAATGTCGATGATTTCTACAACAGCATCTTCCGCACCCTCGTCACCTTCATGATGGAAAATCCGAAATATATTTCGGAAAGCGCGCATCTGCTGTTCGTCGCCAAGAACCTCGAGCGCATGGGCGACCATGCGACCAACATCGCCGAGATGGTCTATTATGTCGTGACCGGCGAGCGGATGGAGGAACGCGAGCGCGGCGAACAGCCCGAAGATGGCGCCGCGGAACAGGAGCAAGGCTGATGCCGCAGCCCGACCTGCTGCTGATCGAGGATGACGAGGCGATCGCCGAACTCATCGTCTGGCATTTCGCCCGCGAAGGTTTCTCGGTCCGGCAGACGCCCGACGGCGAACAGGCGCTGATCCTTGTCGAGGAACGCGTCCCCGACATCGTCCTGCTCGACTGGATGATCGAGAGCCTGCCCGGCATCGAAGTGTGCCGACGCCTGCGCCGCAACCCGAAATCGGCCAACGTCCCGATCATCATGCTCACCGCGCGCGGCGAGGAAGAGGATCGTATTCGCGGGCTGGAAACCGGCGCCGACGATTATGTCACCAAGCCGTTCAGCCCGCGCGAACTGGTCGCGCGCGTCCAGGCGGTGCTGCGCCGCCTGCGCCCCGCGCTCGCCGGCGAGATGCTGAGCTATGCCGATATCGAGCTCGATTCGGTTGCGCACAAGGTGGTGCGGAACGGCCAGATCGTCGCGATGGGGCCGACCGAATTTCGCCTGCTGCGCCACTTCATGGAGCATCCCGGCCGCGTCTTCTCGCGCGGGCAATTGCTCGACAGCGTGTGGGGGCAGGACAGCGACATCGAGCTACGCACCGTCGACGTCCATATCCGCCGCCTGCGCAAGGCGATCAACCTGCCGGGCACGACGGACATCATCCGCACCGTGCGGTCGGCAGGTTATGCGCTGGATTCGGGAAAGAGCATCTAGAAACCGACGCTTCGCGCGACCGTCTGGTCTTCGATTGACCAATGAATATACGGATCATATATGGTCCGTATATTCATTGACCTCGAAGGAATAGACGTGGGCCTTATCAAAATTGACGACGAGCTGCATGAAGAGGCCCGCCGGGCCAGCACGGTCATGTGCCGATCGATCAACGCGCAGGCCGAATATTGGATGAAGATCGGCCAGCTTGCCGAAGCCAATCCGACGCTGTCGTTCAACGATATCGTGAAGATGCAGCTCGGCGCGGCACGGGTGAGCCGCGTCGATCTGGCCGCCGCCTGACATGGTAAAAACCCCCGACGAACTGGCGCTGATGCGCATATCGGGCAAGCTGCTGGCGTCGGTGTTCGAAATGCTCGACGGGCAGCAACTCGCGGGCATGTCGACCATGGCGATCAACGATCTGGTCGATCATTTCATCACGAAGGATCTTGCCGCCCGCCCGGCGAGCAAGGGGCAATATGGCTTTAAATATGTCCTGAACTGCTCGATCAACCATGTCGTGTGCCACGGCGTCCCCGATGCCGACGAGATTGTCCGCGACGGCGACATCATCAACCTCGACATCACGCTCGAGAAAAACGGCTTCATCGCCGATTCCAGCAAGACCTATATGGTCGGCAATGTCGCGCCCGCCGCGCGCCGACTGGTGCAGGTCGCCCAGGAGGCGATGTGGAAGGGCATAAGGCAGGTGCGCCCCGGCGCGCATCTGGGCGACATCGGCTTCGCGATCGAACAACATGCCAAAAAGAACAATTATTCGGTCGTGCGCGAATATTGCGGCCACGGCATCGGCCGCGAGATGCACGAGGAGCCGTCAGTGCTCAATTTCGGGCGGCGGGGATCGGGCCTGAGATTGCGCGAAGGCATGGTCTTCACGATCGAACCGATGGTCAATCAGGGCACCCGCAAGGTATCGACCGCGAGTGACGGATGGACGGTGATGACGAATGACCGGAAATTATCGGCGCAATTTGAACATACTGTCGCGGTTACGGGAGATGGCGTCGAAGTCCTGACCCTGCGTAGCGATGAGGCACCGATGCTCGAACGCGCGGGGTAGCGTTTTCGGACGGCTGCGGAGGTTTGCTCCTTCCTGTCGCGAAGCGGAGGTGGAGGGGCCGAGGCGTCCCTGCCCCTCCGTCAGCCGCCTACGGCGACTGCCACCTCCCCATCGCTTCGCGACAGGGTGGATCTCAACCTCACCTTTCGTCATCCCGGACTTGATCCGGGATCCATGACCGCCCTCGCCTTCTGGACCCCGGATCAAGTCCGGGGTGACGAGGGTTAGAAGCCGCGCCGCAATCAGAAGTCGATCTGCGTGCGCAGCCCGAACGTATCCGCCGAATAGTCGCGATCGCCCGTTGCCGTCGCGATCGCCGCATCGGTGATCTTCACCCGGCCATAATTGGCAGTCAGACGAATATAGTCGATCGGCGCCCAGACCAGCCCCACCAGCATCGTGCGCTGGCGCCCGCCGATGATGCCCGCATCGTTGAGGTCGAGATGGTCGTAACGTGCATTGACCTCGAACGCGCCAATCCCGCCTTCGGTGATCGGCTTCGACGGCTTCAGTCGGTCGAAGCCGCCATCCTTATATCCACGCGCATCGCCGGGAGTCAGCACCATGCCGACCTCGGCATAACCCCCGAAGAAGGTCGGGTCGGCGAGGCCGGGGCGTTTCGCGGTCTGCCAAAAGCCTTCGCCCGCCGCATGGAACGGGCCGGAAATCACTGCGGCCTCGACTCCCATACCGCGCTCGCCGCTCGCGTCGAGCAGCCGGGTGTCGACCAGCCGGACGTCGGTGGTGTGGGCGAAAGGTCTTGCACGATAGCGGATCGTCGCGGCGGGATCGTTGAAGTCGCGCCAGTGAACCGATCCACCGAGATGAAGCTGGGTGTTGCCGAGCTTTGGCATCCACACGATGCGGCCATCGGCGCCGATGCTGTTGTTGCTGTCGTCGAGCAGGTCGTTGGCATTGTCGCCGAACACGCCCGCCTGCACCAGCAGGTCGCCGCCCTTATATTGTGCGGACAGTCCGACCTTACGTTCGAACCCGAACGCCTGGGCAAAGGCCGCGCGTTCCATGAAGCTGGTGAACAGGTCGCTCGTCATTTCATCGAGCGACCAGAAAGGCTTGATCTGCCCGACCGTGACCGACAGCGGCCCGGTGCCATAGGTGAAATAGACGTCGGTGAGTTCGACCGAACTGTTCGCGATATCGGCCTCGACGCGATAGGAGACACCGCCGGGGATCTTGCCGTCGACGCCCAGATAGACGCGGCGAAACTCGGTCTTCATACCGCCGCGCGCGCCGGTCACGCCTGCCGGGGTATCGACACCGGCCACATCGACCTGCACCCGCCCGCGCGGCTTGAAGCTCCAGCCGTCGGCAGTCTTGATTTCAGGTGCGCCCTTCCAGCTGATTTCGGTCGCGGGCTTTGCCGTGACCGGAGGCGCGGCGGGCACAGTCGGTGCGGGGGCGGCCACGGGCGGTGCCAGTGTCGCCGCATCGAGCCGGGTTTCGAGCGTTTGCACCTGCGCCTTCAACGTCGCGAGTTCGGCGCGCAGTGCGGCGGCTTCGTCGGCGGTCATTGCCTGCGCATGTGCCGTGCCCGGCAGGCTGAGCATCGTGGTGCCCAGCAGGGCGGCGATCAGAAAGGGGCGCATGACTTGCTCCGTAGCGAAAGGTGACAATCTGGAGGCGCTGTTATGACCGAAGAATGACAGATGCACGTCAATTGGATGACATTTTTGTTTCAGGGACGCTTTTCACTCGATGCTTGCCTGCCCGCCCCGAACGGCTAAGGACATCCCAGTTTTTTTGAGCAACTTTTTCTGACGGCTTTTCAGGAGATCATCATGACGATCAAATTTGACGGACGCGTTGCTATTGTCACTGGCGCCGGCGGCGGCCTTGGCCGCGCCTATGCCCTCGAACTCGCGCGGCGCGGCGCCAAAGTCGTCGTCAACGACCTTGGCGGATCGCGCGACGGCACCGGCCATTCGGACGCCGCGCTTGCGGTCGTCGAGGAAATCCGCGCGGCAGGCGGCACCGCCATGTCGAACGGCGGCAGCGTCACCGAATATGACCAGATGGTCGAAATGGTCGCGAAAGCGAAGGAAGAATGGGGCGGCGTCCACATCGTCATCAACAATGCCGGCATCCTGCGCGACAAGAGCTTCGCCAAGATGACGCCTGACGATTTCGACCTGGTGCTGAAGGTCCATGTCAGCGGCAGCGCCAATGTCACCAAGGCGGTGTGGGATATCATGCGCGAGCAGGCCTATGGCCGCCTGCTGATGACCGCATCGTCGACCGGCCTCTACGGCAATTTCGGCCAGGCCAATTATGGCGCGGCGAAACTCGGCCTCGCGGGACTGACCAAGACGCTCCACCTCGAAGGCGCGAAATATAACATCCGCTGCAACACCATCGCGCCGGTCGCGGGGACACGGATGACCGAAGACATCTTCCCTGCCGAGCTGTTCGAGAAGTTCACGCCGGAAAATGTCGTCCCCGCTGCGCTCTATCTGGTCAGCGAAGATGCGCCGACCAACATGATCATCGGTGCGGGCGCCGGCGCATTCCACGCCGCCTATGTCACCATGACCCCCGGCGTTGCGCTGCCCGAGGGTGAGCGCACCCCCGAAGGCGTCGCTGCGGCTTGGGACAAGATCATTGACCGTGCCGGCGAAACCGTGCCGCAGTCGGGCAGCGAACAGTCGATGGCCGTGATGAAGGCGTTGCAGGCGCTGAGCTGAGCCTGATACAAGTTTCCGCATAGAGAGCGCCGGGGCGGCGTCCTCTATGCGGGGGCACATATGGCAGAGATGAATTTGACCGACGGGATCGACCTGCTGCGACGGCGAGGCAAGATCCTGCAGGCGGTGCTGGTCGGCGGCTTGCTCCTGAGCGTCGCAATGATGGCCGGGCAAATCGCCGAACTCAACGGCACCATCAGCCTTGAGGGCGAAGAGTTCACTCCGTTCGCGATGCTTTATGGCTTCACCGCCATCGCCTATCTCCTGTTGTTGATCGGCACCTATATTCTTTTCGGCATGTGGATTTATCGTGCCGCCGCGAATGTCGTCACCGCGCAGGCGGACGGCTTCGAGTATAGCGCAGGATGGGCAGTGGGTTGGCTGTTCATCCCGATCGCCAATCTATTCAAACCTTATGCCGCGATGCGCCAGATCGACAACGCCAGCCATGGCCGCCCGGTCAATGCGCTGAACGAAGGGGACTGGCTGCTACGGTCGTGGTGGGCGGCATGGCTGGTCGTAAGCATCGCGGGCAATATTTCCTTCCGGCTCAGCCTGCGCGCCAACACGCCCGAAGAAATCCGGACCGGCCTCGAAATCGATCTCTTTGCGACCGTCGTCAGCTTCATCCTCTATCCGCTGGCCTTTCTGCTGGTCCGGCGGATCACGCAGGCGCAACAGGAGCGCCTCAACGCCGCGAACATCTTCGCCTGACATATCGTATTGCATCACCAACACACCAATGTTAGAAGCGGCGCGGGGCAAGGGGATCGGACAGAAGGACGACCCCGATGTATAGTGAAACCGACCTGCAAGCTGCGGTCGATGCAAAGGTACTGACGCCGGAGGCCGCTGCGGCCTTTCGGGCGCACATCGCATCGGCACGTTCCGCTCCCGGTGCCGATGAGGAGCATTTTCGCCTCATCACCGGATTCAACGATATTTTCGTCAGCATTGCCGCGGTGATTCTGCTCATGGCGGTCGCGTGGATCGGCGCATCGGTCCACCCCGCGCTCGGCGGCGCCTTCGTCGCCGTATCGGCGTGGTTCCTCGCCGAATATTTCACGCGGCAGCGCCGCATGGCGCTGCCCAGCATCATCCTCGTCCTCGCCTTTTCGGGCGGAATCTTTGCAACAATGGCCGGCTTTCTCTTCCAACATGGCGAGGATATTTTCGGCAGCAGGCTCGACGAAACCACCGGCGCGATCCTCATCGGGTCGATGGCGCTGGTCACGGCCGCAGCGACGTGGGCGCACTGGAAGCGCTTCATGGTGCCGATTACGGTAGCGGCAGGCACTGCGGCGCTCGCCGCAACCGCGGTCGCGCTGGTCTTGTCGATCGTCGGCGTCGCCACCTCACCCAACCTCGTGATGATATTGGTGCTGATCGCCGGCCTCGGCGTCTTCACGCTCGCCATGTGGTGGGACCGCAGCGACCGGGTACGCCAGACGCGGCGCAGCGACGTCGCCTTCTGGCTCCACCTGCTCGCCGCCCCGATGATCGCACACCCGATCTTTCACCTGCTCGGCGTCACCCAGGGCGACAATATCACCAGCGGTGCGGCGGTGATGGTCGTCGGCATCTATGTGCTGTTCGGGCTGATCGCACTCGCGATCGACCGCCGTGCGCTGCTTGTCTCGGCGCTCGCCTATGTGTTGTTCGCGATGACGCAGTTGTTCCGCGAGTTCGGTGCGGTCGAGCTCAATGTCGCGCTGACGGCATTCGTTATCGGATCGGCGTTGCTGCTGCTGTCGGCCTTTTGGCAAAATGCCCGCGCGGCAGTGGTCGGCTTGCTGCCCGCCAATCTCGCGAACCAGCTGCCGGCGACGGTGCGGCCGGTCAGTCCGATACCAGCTTCATAAGTTTGCGTTCGACGGGGGCGAGCACATTCGCAAGCTCGTCCCCCCGCTTCAAAATCGCCCCCGCTTCGGAGACCAGCGCCCACATGCCCTGGCGGCTCCGCAAGGCGGGGCGCTTTTCGATGCGATATTCGGGGCGCTCGGAAGCGCGGCGAAAGGCCGAGAAGATCGCGGCGTCGCGGTGGAAATCCATCGCATAGTCACGCCAATGTCCCGCCGCGACCATCCGGCCGTAGAGATCAAGGATGCGCATCAATTCGGGGCGCTCGAAGCCGGTCTGTTGCGGTGCCGCCCTGGTTGCAAACGGCAAGGGCGTCACTGTCCCCATCAGGCGCTTTTCCGGCTCCCTTTGCGGCGCGGGGCCTCATCCTCGTCACCTGCGGCGGCATCGCGATCGTTGAGCAGCGACTGCAACTGCTTCTGCAACAGCTCGAGCTGGCACTGGAGTATCTCGACCTTCTGCGTCGCCGGATCGAAATTCTCGCTGCATTGCGTGCCATAGGGCACGAATTCGCGCGCATATTCGGTGGCATCGATCAAAGTCGAGCGCGCCGGGATACCGACCATCACCGCGCCCTCGGGGACATCCTTGGTCACCACGGCATTGGCGCCGACGCGCGCGCGCATGCTGACGGTGATCGGACCCAAAATCTGTGCGCCAGAGCCGACGATGACATCATCGGCCAGCGTCGGATGGCGCTTGCCCCCGATGCCGTTCGCGGGATCGGTGCCGCCCAGCGTCACGCCCTGATAGATGGAGACATTGTCGCCGATCTCGGCGGTTTCGCCGATCACGACACCAAAGCCATGGTCGATGAACAAGTGGCGGCCGATCGTCGCGCCGGGATGAATGTCGATCGCGGTCAGAAAACGCGAGAAATGATTGACGAAGCGCGCGAGGAAAAACAGCCGCGCTTCGAACAGCCAATGCGCAATGCGGTGCATGCCGACCGCAAGCAGGCCGGGGTAGAGAAGGATTTCCCAACGCGACCGCGGCGCCGGATCGCGCGCCTTGATCGAATCGAGATAGGCAATCAGCCCGTTGAACATATACTGTCCCCTGCGACCCACTTGTTCGCAGCAAGATAGATGTTCGGGGACGCCATTTCCAGCCCCGCAGGCTTTTTATCGTCAGCGGCCCAGCAAGCCGATGCGGAACAGCAGCAGCCCTTCGCTGCGCCAGTGCCGCTCGCCATCATGTGTAGCGATTGCGCGCGCCCAGCGGTCGAGCATCAACAACGCCCGATTTCCGGCGTAAACTGTGCGGGGAGCAGTAGGGATGGCGTGCGCATCGGCGATGAGCTGAAGCGCCTCATGCTCGCCCTCCTGCACGCTGGCGCCCCAGAGCAGCCCCCAGCAATCGCCCCCGCCGCCGCCCGACAAGCGAAACAATTGCGCGCCAAACGCAGCTGCCGCATCGCGCCGCTGACCGTCATCCTCGGCAAGAAGCACGGCTTCCGCCGCGTCGACCAGCGTTTCGAGACCCACCTGCCCGCCCCATGTCGCATGCAATTCGGCGAGCAAAGGCTCACCTTTGGGCAGCGCATCGGGATCACTGGCGATCAACGCCGCCATGTCGCGCCACCAGGCCAGCTTGATCTGCGCGATCAGTGGTTCGCGTGCTTCGATCAGCAGCCGCGTCAGCCGCGCCGCGAGCGCCCACAGCGCCGTCATCGCCGGTCGCCGCGCGTGCGGCACCGCGACCATCAAGCGCGGGTCGCGTATATCGGGCCAGGCGCCCTCGTGCGGCGCGTCGGGATCGGTTTCGGTGGTCATGCGGGCAGCGTTAGAGCAGCGGGTGCAAAATATAAACCGTTCGCCCCGAGCCTGTCGAAGGGCCGCCCTATTCTTCTTTGAAACCAAAGGAAGGACGGTGCTTCGACAAGCTCAGCGCGAACGGCAATATCAGGAGTCTTGTAGCCTCAGCCCCGGTTGCAGACCGCCTCCACCGCCGCGATCACACGCGGAGTGTCGATCAGCGCCAACTTTTCGAGGTTGGCGGCGTAGGGCAGCGGCACATCTTCGTTGCACACGCGCATTACCGGCGCGTCGAGATCGTCGAAGCCCTGTTCCATCGCGACCATCGCAATTTCGCTGGCGATCGAGCAGGTCGGCCAGCCTTCCTCGACGACGACCAGACGGTTGGTCTTCTTGAGGCTGGCGAGTACGGTCGCGGTGTCGAGCGGGCGCAGCGTGCGCAGATCGATCACTTCGGCCTCGATTCCCTCACCCGCCAGAGCATCGGCGGCTTCGAGCGCAAGCCCGACGCCGATCGAATAGCTGACGATCGTAACGTCGCCACCCTCGCGCATGATCCGCGCCTTGCCGATCGGCAGGACGAAGTCGGCGACATCGGGAACGTCGAAGCTACGGCCATAGAGAAGTTCATTCTCGAGGAAAACGACCGGATCTGGGCTGCGGATCGCCGCCTTCATCAACCCCTTGGCATCGGCGGCGTCATAGGGCGCGATCACGATCAGGCCGGGGACGCTGGCGTACCAGGGTGCGAAGTTCTGGCTGTGCTGCGCGCCGACGCGCGACGCCGCGCCATTCGGGCCGCGGAACACGATCGGGCAGCGCATCTGACCGCCCGACATATAGTTGGTCTTCGCCGCCGAGTTGATGATGTGGTCGATCGCCTGCATCGCGAAGTTGAAGGTCATGAACTCGATGATCGGCCGCAGACCGCCCATCGCGGCGCCCGTGCCGAGACCGGCAAATCCATATTCGGTGATCGGGGTATCGACGACACGGCGGTCGCCAAACTCCTCGAGCAGGCCCTGTGTGACCTTGTACGCGCCCTGATATTCGGCGACTTCCTCGCCCATCACGAACACGCGGTCGTCGGCACGCATTTCCTCGGCCATCGCGTCGCGCAAGGCTTCGCGAACGGTGAGGCGAACCATTGCGGTGCCCGCCGGGATCGCGGGGTCGGATGCGCGTTCGGTGGGTGCCGGTGCTGCAGCAGTCGGCGCCGCGGCGGGCGCGGGTGCCGGAGCCTCGGCCTTGGCTTCGGGTGCCGCGGCGGCGGCGGCAGGCGCGGCGGCCGGAGCCGCACTCGCCTCTTCACCCTCGCCCGTGATCGTCGCGATCACGGTGCCGACCTTCACATTGTCGGTGCCCTCGGCGACCAGAATCTGCGCGATCGTGCCTTCGTCGATCGCTTCATATTCCATCGTCGCCTTGTCGGTTTCGATTTCGGCGAGGATGTCGCCCGATTTGACCGTGTCGCCTTCCTTGACCAGCCATTTCGCCAGCGTGCCTTCTTCCATCGTCGGCGACAGCGCCGGCATCTTCAATTCGATGGCCATCTCAATATTGCTCCACCAGCACGTCGGTATAAAGTTCGGGAAGATCGGGTTCGGGCGCGCTTTCCGCAAAGTCGGCGGATTCGGCCACGATCGCACGGATTTCCTTGTCGATATCCTTGATCTTGTCCTCGGTGACGCCCGCATCGAGCATCAGCTTTTTCAGATGTTCGATCGCATCGGACTTGTCGCGCACCGCCTGCACTTCCTCGCGGCTGCGATATTTGGCGGGGTCGGACATCGAGTGACCGCGATAGCGATAGGTTTTGAGTTCCATCAAAACCGGCCCCTTGCCCGCGCGCACCCATTCGATCGCGGCTTCGGCCGCGCCGCGTACCGCGAGCACGTCCATGCCGTCGACCTGCATGCCGGGGATACGGAAGCTTTCACCGCGGCGATAAAGCTGGTCTTCGGCCGACGAGCGGTTGACAGAGGTGCCCATGGCATATTGGTTATTCTCGATCACAAAGATGATCGGCAGCTTCCACAGCTCGGCCATGTTGAAGCTCTCGTAAACCTGGCCCTGGTTCGATGCGCCGTCGCCGAAATAGGACATGGCGATGCCGCCGTCGCCGCGATATTTGTGCGCGAAGGCAAGGCCGGTGCCGAGCGACACCTGCGCGCCGACGATGCCATGACCGCCGTAAAATTTATGCTCGACGCTGAACATGTGCATCGAGCCGCCCTTGCCGCGCGAAATGCCGGCGGCGCGGCCGGTCAGCTCGGCCATGATGACCTTCGGGTCGATACCATAAGCCAGCATGTGGCCATGGTCGCGATATCCGGTGATGACGCTGTCCTTGTCGCCGTCGAGCGCGCTCTGCAACCCGACCGCAACGGCTTCCTGGCCGATGTAAAGGTGACAGAAGCCGCCGATCAGGCCGAGGCCGTAAAGCTGGCCCGCCTTTTCCTCGAAACGGCGAATGAGCAGCATTTCGCGGTAGAATTTCTCGAGCTCTTCCGGGCTCGCGTTATAGGGCGCGGGGTCACGCGGCTGGTCGCGATTGGTCGCGGGCGCTGGGGTGGATGCAGTCTTTTTTGGCGCGGCGTTGGTGCGCGCGGGAGCTTTGGCCAAGGCGGGTTCCTTTGCAGTTAGCCGTAACGGCAAGGCCCCCTATAGGAGCGCCACAACCCCTTTGGCAACGCCCCCTTGGGAGGCGCGCATGCTTGCCTTACGTATGCAGCATGGGTGCAGCAAAGACCCGTCAGGGCTTCGCGTCGGGTTCCATCGGAATGATCACCTCATCGGGGTGATAGGCGCCCAGCTTCTCGCGGACATATTCCTCGGCCAGGTCGGGATCGACGCGCTGGCGGTCGAGCAGGTTGACGCGGTTCTGAAGCTCATGCTGCCGCTTGGCCAATTCGGTCAGCACAATGCGCTTTTTCTCGACCGACTGACCATATTCGCCCCAGGCGTAGAGCCCGGTCGGCCCGAAAATGCCATAGCCGATCATCGCCAGCACCGCGATCACGGCAATGGCGGGACCGACGGCCCGGTTCATCGATTTACGGAATTTGTGGCGCTGCGTCATTCCTGCCCTTGAATCAGAGTTGATTCGCGGCGTCAAGCGCGGATTCGGGCGTTTTCCACACTGTTCGTCACCCTGAACTTGTTTCAGGGTCCATGGTCAAAGGCCGCGATGTCGGACCATGGATGCTGAAACAAGTTCAGCATGACGAAAAAACTGAGACGGCTCCAAGGCTAAGCAACTGAGCCATCTTCTGCGGCCCTCCCCCTTCGAAGGAGGAAGCCTTATGCGAAAATCGCCATCCCGGGATAACGCGCCATATTGCCCAACTCTTCCTCGATGCGGATCAGCTGGTTGTATTTCGCGAGCCGGTCCGAGCGCGCGAGGCTGCCGGTCTTGATCTGGCCGCAGTTGGTTGCGACCGCGAGGTCGGCGATCGTCGCATCCTCGGTTTCACCCGAACGGTGCGACATGACCGCGGTGTAGCGCGCGCGGTGCGCCATATCGACCGCTTCGAGGGTTTCGGACAGCGTGCCGATCTGGTTAACCTTGACCAGCAGCGAGTTGGCGAGGCCGTCCTTGATGCCCTGCTCGAGGCGCAGCGGGTTGGTGACGAACAGATCGTCGCCGACGAGCTGGCACTTGTCGCCGACGAGGTCGGTGAGCGCTTTCCAGCCCACAAAATCATCTTCGCTCATCCCGTCCTCGATCGACAGGATCGGGTAGTCGTTGACCAGAGCGGCGAGATATTCGGCCATCTGCTCGGGGCTCAGCGACAATTTCTCGCCGCTGATTTCATATTTGCCGTTCTTGAAGAATTCGGTCGCGGCGCAATCGAGCGCGAGGACGACGTCGGTGCCGAGCTTGAAGCCCGCCTGCTCGACCGATGCGGCGATGAAGTCGAGCGCGTCGCGGGTCGAAGCGAGGTTCGGGGCGAAGCCGCCTTCGTCGCCGACAGCGGTCGCAAGGCCCTTGGCAGACAGGCCCTTCTTCAGCGTGTGGAAGATTTCGCTGCCCCAGCGCACGGCTTCGGCGATGCTGCCGGCGCCGACGGGCATGATCATGAATTCCTGCACGTCGATCGGATTGTCGGCATGTTCGCCGCCATTGATGATGTTCATCATCGGCACCGGCAAGGTGCGCGCCGAGACGCCGCCGACATAGCGATAGAGCGGCAGGCCGCGCGCATCGGCCGCAGCCTTGGCAGCAGCAAGGCTGACGCCGAGGATCGCGTTGGCGCCGAGGCGGCTCTTGTTCGCCGTGCCGTCGAGGTCGATCATCGCCATGTCGAGTTCGCGCTGGTCTTCGGCATCGAGGCCGATCAGCGCGTCGGCGATGTCGCCGTTTACGGCTGCGACGGCCTTGAGCACGCCCTTGCCGAGATAACGGCTCTTGTCGCCGTCGCGCAGTTCAACGGCTTCATGCGCGCCGGTCGACGCGCCCGAGGGCACCGCGGCGCGGCCGAAGCTGCCATCTTCCAGCAGAACATCGACTTCGACGGTGGGGTTGCCGCGGCTGTCGAGAATTTCGCGGCCGTGAATGTCGATGATGGCGGTCATGAGATATGTCCTGCTGGCGGCCATAGACAGGCCGGTGGAATAGAGCGCCCGCCTGTTATCGGCGCCTTGCCGCTAGTGCAACCACCGCAGAGGAATTTTGCAGAACTATGGAACCATTAGCCCCGCCTTGCTATATATTGATACAAGACCAAAGGGGACGTTCGCCGGTGCGGCGCCCGACACAAGAAGAAGAGGACAACGCCCATGGCCAAAGCCGCTACTCCCGCGACCAAGAAAGTTGCCGCTCCCCGTCCCAAGGCGCCCGTGAAAGCCGCCGCGACCAAGGCGGCGCCCGCGCGCAAGCCCGTCGCCGCAAAGACCAATGCAAAGGATCATCCGATCCGCGACCAGATCGCCGCGACCCGCGACACCATCAAGACCGAAGCTTCGAAAAAGGCCGCCTCGTTGAAGGATGAAGCCTCGACGCTCGCCAACCAGGCCTCGACCAAGGCGCGCGAAGCCGCGACCAAGGGCAAGGATAAGGCCGCCGAAGCCGTCGGCAACCTCGCCAGGATGCTCGAGGACAGCGCCGGCACCGTCGACAGCAAATTCGGCAAGCAATATGGCGACTATGCCCGCTCGGCCGCAACGACCGTCGCCGGCCTCGCCACGACGCTCGACAAGAAGGATCTCGACGAACTCGCCGCTTCGACCCGCGACATGGTCAAAAAGAACCCGGCAATCGCCGTCGGCGCCGCCACAGTGATCGGTTTCGTCCTCGCCCGTATGTTGAAGGGTGGGTCGAACAACGGCTGATCGCCGGTCACCTTTATGCCGAACACCCAGCCCGAAACCCCGCCCGCGTCCGAACCGCGCAGCTTTGACCGTGTCAGCCACGGCTTTGCGCCCGACGGACCCGCACCAGCGCCGCCACCGGTGCCGCTGGATGACATCGTGCGCGACGTCATCGAGAATCTGTCAGCAACGGCCAAGGCCGAGCTGGCGCTGCTCGATGCGCGTCGCGCCTATGGCTGGGAGGGTTTCAAATGGATGTCAGGCTGGGGCTTTGTCGCGGCCTGCGCCTTGCTCGTCGCGATGCTCGCGCTCGCCTTTGGCGGGATTATGGTGTTGTCACCGCAGGTCGGACCGTTGCTCGCAACGCTGATCGTCTTCGTCGCCCTGCTCACGGTTGCCGCCTTTGCGGGTTGGCGAGCGCATCTCGGCTGGCGCGATGTGCGGACGGCGCTGCGCAACGACCTGATGCACGAAGGCGAAGACGCATGAACGGTTCGCGCACCCGCCTGATCAACGCGGTCCGACATTCGATGCTCCAGCGCGCCCAGTTGCAGCGCAAGGTCGGTGTCGCGCGCGATGCGTTCAAACCGGCGGCGCTGGTCAGTCGCGGCAAATATCGGGTCGGCGAAGCGGTCGACGATGCCGCACATGTCGTGCGGCAGGAATTTCGCGACAATCGCCTGCCGATCACGATTGCCGCGGTGGCGGGGGTCGCGTGGATGTTCCGCGAACCGATCAAGGAATATGCGCCGCGCATCAGCCGCAAGATTCAGGATATGGCGACAGCGGTCGTCGATCGGCTGCGCCCCACCGGGGACGCCGAGGCCGAAGAAGCAATCGAACCCATGGAGGAAGACAATGAAGCCGTTCAGTGAAGCCGCCCGCGACACGCGTGCGAAAGCGAGTGAACTTGCCGAGAAAACCGCCGAAAATGCTCGCCTGACCGCCGAGGCCGCCAAGGCGCGCATTCAGGACGGCTATGGCCGCGCGCGCGCCGCAACCGACGAACTGGCCGACCGCACGCGTGCCGCAACGAGCGAACTTGCCGACCGCACACGCGCCGCAACGAGCGAGCTCGCCGCGAAGGGCCGCGAACAGGCCGAAGTCGCGCGCGACGTCGCCGAACAGGCGATTGCAAAGGGCAAGGTTCAGGCGAAGCGCGCGAACAGCAAGCTGAAAGACGTCGCGCAGGAACAACCGCTGGCGCTCGTCGCGGGCGCGGTGGCGCTCGGCGCGCTGATCGGCTCGCTGCTCCCCAAGCGCAACAACGACTGACCGGCTTGCCGTAGCGGCGCTGCGCTGGTAGGGGCCGCCTCCTCCCCTCCCCAGCGCTTACCGGCAAGGAAAGCAACAATGAGCAAACTGCACCTGGTTTTTGGCGGGCGCGTCAGCGATCCGCAAACTCTCGATTTCACCGACCCGACCGCACTCGATATCGTCGGCCTGTTTCCCGACTATGCGTCGGCCGAAAAGGCATGGCGCGCCGCCGCGCAGCGCACCGTCGACGATGCCGAAATGAAATATGTGGTCGTCCACCTGCACAAGTTCCTGCAGCCGGAAGCCGAATAACGACCCGTCATTGCGAGGCGCGCAGCAACGAAGCAATCTCCAGCTATCGGCCTTTCGCTATGGACGATAGCTGGAGATTGCTTCGCTCCGCTCGCAATGACGTTTTTAATTACCGGAAATTGTCGGCGTAGGCCTGAATCTTCAACCGGCGTTCGGGCGTCGCAATGACCTCGGCGTCGATACCGTTGCGTTCGGCATAGGCCAGCGCCTCGTCGCGGCTCGCAAAGCCCAGACGCAGCTGGCGCTGCGTATCGCCGCTGCCGGCCCAGCCCATCAGCGGATCGGCCTTGCGCGCTTCGGCAGGCGCAAATTCCAGCATCCAGCGCTGCGTCCCGGCCCGGCCGGACTGCATCGCATTTTTGGGTTTCTGGAAAATACGCGCTTTCATTTGGGCCGTCCTCATATTGTGCCAATGCCGCCGCCTTAGCCCGTCGATGCGCGCCCGGAAAGAGGGCTTATTGCGCGTCGCGCCGTGCCTGCGCTGCTTTTGTCATCAATGTCGGGCGCGCGGTCGCCGGATCGTCGGGCCAGCTATGCCGAGGATAGCGGCCGCGCATCTCTTTCGCGACTTCATACCAGCTGCCACTCCAGAAGGAGGGCAAGTCGCGGCTCGTTTGAATCGGGCGGTGCGCGGGTGAGGTCAGCGCGAGGATGAGCGGAACCGGCGGATCGCCGATCGTCGGATGGCGGGCGAGCCCGAACATTTCCTGCACGCGCAGGCTGACCGTCGGCCCGCCGTCGGCGCCATAGTCGATCGCATGGCGGCTGCCCGCCGGGGTGGTGTAATCGGCGGGCACGAATTTCTCGAGGCGCTGGCGCGCGGGCCAGTCGAGCATCCCCATCAACGCATCGGCCAGCCTGCCATCGCCGATATCGCGAAGGCCGCGGCACCGTGCGAGCAGAGGCGCAAGCCACATATCGGCGCTATCGGCGAGCGCGGCCTCCGACAACGCATCAATGCCCGCGAAGGACGCGCGCTGGCGCAACGCCTGCGACACCGGCCCCCAGTCGATCAGCCCGAGCCCCTTGCCCTGCACTGCGGCCATCCGCACCGCAACATCATCCTCGGCGCCGTCGCTGCGCGGCGCCTTCCCACTCGCCAGCGCGATCGCGCCGAGCCGCCGTTCGCGGCGATGATCGACGCGGTCGTTGGCGGCGTCATAGCTGCTCGCCGATCGGGTGATAATCCGGTCGCCGAAAATCGCCTCCACCTCGGCGAGCGTGATCGGCGCGGCGCTGAGGATTCGCACCCCCGCCGCATGGCCCTGCGCGTCGGCGATCGCGAGCCATTCGCTGCCCGCAAGTGGCTCGACGGGATCGATGCGATAGGCGCGGCCGCCAACGCTCAGATATTCGCCGCGTTGCCCCGCCCGCTGGCGCGCGACACGATCGGGCCAGGCGGTGGCGATCCAGCCGCCGATCGAGCGCGTGCCCGTGTCCGACGTTCCCGTCGCCAGCCTCTCGCCGATACCCGCGAGCCGTCGCGCGAGACGGATCGCGCCTTCGGAACGCTCACCCCGCTGCCCGCGCCAGCGGCCCAGCCGCGCTTCGACATCGACGCCGCGTCCGCCAAGACCCATTTCGGTGAGCAGCACCGCGAGCCGCGCCGCCAGCTCGGCCTCCCCTGCCCGCGCCGCCTCGATCAGCATATGCGCGAGCGGCACCGGCAGCGGGACCGAGGCGAGCGCTTTGCCGCTCGTGGTGATCCGCCCATCGGCCCCCAGCGCGCCGATCGCCTGCAACCGCGATTTGGCTTCGGCGATCGCGGCGGGCGACGGCGGATCGAGCCAGCCGAGCTGGCGCGGATCGATGATGCCCCAGCTCGCGCAATCGAGCACGACGGGCATCAGGTCATTTTCGTGGATTTCGGGCGGATCGAAGGGCGGCATCCCCGCCGTCGCGGCGGCCTCCCACAAGCGATAGGCAACCCCAGGCCCCTGACGCGCCGCGCGCCCTGCCCGCTGGGTCGCCGACGCCTGGCTCGCGCGTTCGGTGACGAGCCGCGCGATGCCGGCGGCCTTGTCGAAGCGCGGGCGGCGCGACAGGCCGGCGTCGATCACAATGCGAACGCCCTCGATCGTCAGACTGGTTTCGGCGATGCTCGTCGCGAGGATCAGCTTGCGGCGCCCCTCCGGATCGCGAACGAGCGCCTTGCGCTGCAGCGCCGGGTCAATCTGCCCGTGCAGGCGGTGGACGACCAGTGGCAGGCGCGCATCCTCGACCGCCGTCGCCGCGCGGTCGATATCGGCGGCGCCGGGCAGGAAGGTGAGCATGTCGCCCGCGGGTTCGTCGGCGAGCGCCTGCCGGACTGCGGCGAGCACCGACGCCTCCAGCCGTTCCTCGGCGCGGCGGCCGATGTGGCGGAGTTCGAGCGGCCAGATCTTGCCCTCGCTCTTCAGCACCGGAGCGTCACCGAGCAGCGCCCCGAAGCGCGCGCCGTCGAGCGTCGCCGACATCGCGATCAGCCGCAGTTCGTCGCGCAGTCCCTGCTGGGCATCGATCGCCAGCGCGAGCGCGAAGTCGCCGTCGAGGCTGCGTTCATGGACCTCGTCGAACAGCACCGCCGACACGCCGGCAAGCTCGGGATCGGCGAGAATGCGGTTGCGGAACAGGCCGGGGGTCATCACCAGCAGCCGCGTCTTCGCCGACTGCTTGCTGTCGAGGCGCGTCGCATAGCCGACGATCCCGCCGACCACCTCGCCCATCTCCTCGGCGATCCGCTCGGCGGCGGCGCGCGCGGCGAGGCGCCGGGGCGAGAGCAGCCACACCGCGCCCTTGCACCAGGGCTGATCGAGCAGCGCGGGCGCAACGCGCGTCGTCTTGCCCGCACCGGGCGGTGCGACGACGACGGCGTTGGGCTTGAGTAGCAGCGCCGCCATGATATCGGGCAGCACGACGTCGATCGGCAGCGTCTGCATCATGGTCGCGCCGCAGGATTGCCGAGTTCGGCGTTGAGGCGGAAAGCTTCGGCGGCGAGCGTCGCGACGATATCGGGTGTGACCTCGGTCGCCTCGGTCATCTCCAGATTGCCCAGTTCATATTTACCGCTCGCCTTGATCCGCGGTTCGAGCTCGCGCAGCCGCTTGCCGCGCCAGAAGCCGAGCAGGACGCGATGTTCCTCAGCACGGATCAGGATGCACGGACCATAAGCCATGAAGACGAGGTTGGTCCATTTGATCGTCTCTTCGAAGGGAGCGGCGCCCATGATCGCCGCGCGCATCATTTCGGCGCGCTCCCGCTGCCAGCCGGAAAGTGCCGCGATATAGGCGTCGGGATTGTCTGCCGCAGGGCCCATTCCCATCGCCACCGCGCGCTCCTCAATAGGCGCGGGCGACCGCGAAGGCGACCGCCTCGGTCAGCGCCGACTTGGCCTGGCTGGCACGGAAACCGCCGATCGCGTCGACCGCGCGCTGGCCATAATGGCGCGCGCGGGTCAGCGTGTCGGTGATCGTGCCATGCTTGTGGAGCAGACTGGTGGCGTGCGTCAGATCTTCATCCGAGGTGCGGTGGCCGGTGATCGCCAGCTTCCAGAATTCGCGTTCTTCCGCCGTCCCGCGCGCATAGGCGAGGATGACGGGCAAGGTGACCTTGCCGTCGCGGAAGTCGTCGCCGACCCCCTTGCCCATGGTTTCGGCGTCGGAGACATAGTCGATCGCATCGTCGACAAGCTGGAAAGCGATGCCCAGGTTGCGGCCATAGGTGTCGAGCGCGGCCTCGGTCGCCTCGTCGCGCTCGGCGACGACCGCGGCGATCTTGCACGCGGCGGCGAACAGTTCGGCGGTCTTGGCGTTGATGATCGCGAGATACTGGTCTTCGCTCGTCTCGATCCGGCGCTGCGCCGAAAGCTGATTGACCTCACCCTCCGCGATCACCGCCGAGGCGTGGGAGAGAATTTTGAGAACCTTCAGCGATCCATCCTCGACCATCACTTCGAAAGCGCGGGCGAACAGGAAATCGCCGACAAGAACCGAGGCACTGTTGCCCCAGATGACGTTCGCGGTCTTGCGGCCGCGACGAAGGCCCGAACCATCGACAACATCGTCGTGGAGCAGGGTCGCGGTGTGGATGAATTCGACCGCAGCGGCCAATTTGCAATGGCGGCGCCCCGGATAGTCGAGCAATTTCCCGCAAGCCAGCGTCAGCATCGGCCGCATCCGCTTGCCGCCGCCGGCAATCAAATGACCCGCGAGTTCGGGGATCAGCGGGACTTCGGACTGCATCCGGTCGAGGATGACCGAATTGACCTCGTTCATATCGGCGGCGACGAGCGCCATCATCGGGTCGAGCGAGGGTGGGTTTTCCCCATGAAGCTGGTGAATTTCGGCAGTCATGACGCGGCGACCCTTGGCCGTGTGGGGGTGATTTTGCAATGACTTTCGGCTTGCCAGCAGCCCCCCGCCAGTGCCAAGCGTGCCCGGCACGAAGAGGAGCCGCGCATGGACGACCAGTTGAGCCGTTACCGTCAAAGCATCGACAATATCGACGCCGCGCTCGTCTATATGCTCGCCGAACGGTTCAAGGTGACCAAGGCGGTCGGCGAGTTGAAGGCAACGATCGACCTGCCCGCCGCCGACCCCGACCGCGAGGCGCGCCAGATCGAACGGCTGCGCAATCTGGCGCGCGAAGCCAACCTCGACCCCGAATTCAGCGAAAAATTCCTGCGCTTCATTATCGAAGAGGTGATCCGCCATCACCAGCAGGCGAAACAGGACAGCGCGGTATGAGCGAGCATCCGGTCTTTGCCCGCTGGCCCGCCCAGCATCCTGACCGGCTCCAGCTGTTTTCGGCGCCGACGCCCAACGGGGTGAAGGTCGGCATCATGCTGGAGGAATGTGGCCTGCCCTATGAAGCACACCGCATCGACATCATGGCGGATGAGAGCCACGACCCGGCCTTTCTCGCACTGAACCCCAATGGCAAGATTCCGGCGATCTATGATCCCGATGGTCCGAGCGGCACGCCGCTGGCGCTGTTCGAATCGGGCGCGATCCTGATCTATCTGGCCGACAAAACGGGGCAGCTTCTGTCGGCCGATCCGAACACGCGCTATGAGACGATCCAGTGGGTGATGTGGCAGATGGGCGGGGTCGGACCGATGTTCGGCCAACTTGGCTTCTTCCACAAATTCGCGGGCCGCGAGATCGAGGACAAGCGTCCGCGCGATCGATATGCGGCGGAATCGGCGCGGCTTCTGGGTGTTCTGGATCACCGGCTGGCGCAGCGGGCTTGGGTGATGGGCGACGACTACAGCATCGCCGATATTTCACTGCTCGGCTGGGTCCGCAATCTGATCGGCTTTTACGAAGCGCGCGAGGTTGTCGGGTTCGATCGGTTCGCGCATGTCGCACGCTGGCTGGATGTGGGCCTCGCACGACCGGCGGTGCAACGCGGGTTGGAAGTTACGGCGGCCTAAGCTACGAAGCGCATAATGCGCTCGCATGGCGGGAAACGACCTAGTTGTCGCCTTTCGATCCTCCCTGTGCCGCAGGCATGGGGAGGTGGCAGCCCGAAGGGCTGACGGAGGGGCCATGGCGCACCGTCGCTGCCCCTCCACCACCGCCTGCGGCGGCGATCCCCCTCCCCATCGCTTCGCGACAGGGAGGATCTTCATGTCAGCTTCCCACCCCAATTCAGACATTCTCTCTTCGTCATCCCGGACTTGATCCGGGATCCATGGCGACCCTCGCCTTCTGGACCCCGGATCGAGTCCGGGGTGACGACGGTTGAGGAGCTAACGCCCTACCCCGCCGGCAATCTCAGCCGCACCAGCACCCCGCCCAGATCCTCGCTCTCTTCGAGCGCAAGGCTGCCGCCGTAGATTTCGGCTACGTCGCGGACGATCGCGAGGCCGAGGCCGGTGCCGGGTTTGCCGCTGTCGAGGCGCACGCCGCGATCGATGACGCGGACCCGGTCGGCGGGTGAAATGCCGGGGCCGTCGTCTTCGACGAGAATTTCGGCCATATTTCCGTCGCGCTGGATCGTCACAAAGATGCTGCCGCCGCCATATTTGGCGGCATTTTCGAGCAGGTTTCCGACCAGTTCGTCCAAGTCCTGCCGCTCGACCCGCGCGACCAGCGTCTTGTCGCCGGTCGCATCGAGCCGCACGTCGGGATAGAGCGCCGCGACCGCGCGCGAGACGCTGCCCACGCTGTCCCACACGACCGCCCGCGCCTGCGCGGCGCCGCGGCGTCCGACGGCGCGCGCGCGGGCGAGGTGATGGTCGACCTGGCGCTGCATCGTCGCAGCCTCGCGGCGCACGGTTTCGGCGAGTTCCGAATTCGAGCTGGTCGCGCTGTTGACCAGCACGGTGAGCGGCGTCTTCAGCGCATGGGCGAGATTGCCGGCATGGAGCCGCGCCTCCTCCGCCTGCTTCTCATTGTGCGCCAGCAACGCGTTGAGTTCGTCAACCATCGGCTGCACCTCAAGCGGAAATGGCGCGGTGACACGGCCCTGCTGCCCACCGCGCATCGCGGCGATCGCGCGGCGGATATGACGGAGCGGCCAGAGGCCGTAAAAGGTCTGGAGCGCCGCAAGAACGATCAGCCCGACACCGAGCAGGACAAGACCGGGGATCAGCGTTCCACGCACCGCCCTGATCTGGACATCGAGCGCTTCACGCGACTGAGCGATCTGGAAATGCCAGCTGACCTTGCTGCCGGGCAACAGGACATTGCGTTCGAGCACACGCAATTCCTCGTCGGGGAATTGACGGCTGTCATAGCTGTGAAGCTGGTCATCGACATGCCCCTTATCGACGCGCAGGCTGCGTTCCCACAGCGAGCGCGAGCGATAGGGCTCCTGCTCGCCACCGCTGATCTGCCAGTAAAGGCCGCTATAGGGTTCGAGGAAACGCTGGTCGCCCAGCGGCTCGATCAACCGAACCTCCCCATCGGGGCCGATTTCGGAAGAGCGGATCATCGCCCGTAGCACATATTCGAGGCCCGAATCGAAATTGCGCGCGAGCGAGTCGGTCAGCACGCGGTCGAGCGCGAAGCCCCCGCCGATCAGCAGCACCGAAATCCACAAGGTCGCGATCGCGATCATGCGCCGCGCGAGCGAGCCGGTGATCCGGCTCGTCAGCGCGGCGGGTCGGGCCGCCTCCGCCGGATCACCGATGTCCGCCGGGGCGACCTCTGCGTCGGAGATGCCCGGCGAACTCAACCCTGCGGATCGTCGAGCTGGTACCCGAGGCCGCGGATGGTCGTGATGATGTCGGCGCCCAGTTTCTTGCGGATGCGCGTCACGAACACCTCGATCGTGTTCGAATCACGATCGAAGTCCTGATCGTAAATATGCTCGATCAACTCGGTCCGCGACACGACCTTGCCCTTGTGGTGGAGCAGATAGGACAGGAGCTTATATTCCTGCGCGGTCAGCTTGACCGGTTCGCCCGCAAGCGTGACGCGGCCCGAGCGGGTGTCGAGGCGCACGTCGCCCGCAATCAACTCGCTCGACGCATTGCCCGCGGCGCGGCGGATCAGAGCGCGCAGGCGGGCAATCAATTCCTCGGTCTGGAATGGTTTGGCCAGATAATCGTCGGCGCCGGCGTCGAGGCCAGCGACCTTGTCCGACCAGCTATCGCGCGCGGTCAGGACGAGCACCGGGAAATTGCGCTTTTCGCGGCGCCAGCGGTCGAGCACCGTCAGGCCGTCGATCTCGGGCAGCCCGAGATCGAGGATCGCGGCGTCGTAATTTTCGGTCGCACCGAGGAAATGGCCGTCCTCGCCATCGGTCGCGAGATCGACGGCATAGCCCGCCCCCTCCAGCGTTGCCTTGAGCTGCGGACCCAGCGTGGGCTCGTCTTCGACAATCAAAATCCGCATTCGGGCACCTTTCCTATACGGTCAGCCCAAGGGCCGGCCGCCATGTTTCGACTATGTATCAAGTCCGGACGATCATCGCAAAATGTCGTTGCGCAGAAACGTCCATGCTGGGGAGTGTCAGGGCTTGCGGCCGACGATCCGGCCGCTGCGGGCGTCAACATAGACGACGACGACCTGGCTGCCATCCATGAATTTGAGGGCGTAGATCATCCGCTGCGCATCGAACTGTGGCCCACCCAAATAGGTCATCTCATTATAGGGCGCGCGCGATCGCACCTCGGCGACCAGCCGATTGAGGGGGATCACCTGCCCCTGCGCCGCCGCGTCGCGCAGGTTATTCTGGTCGCGGTCTCCGCGTGCTGCAACCGGAACGCCCGCTGAAAGCAGCAGAGCGGAAAGGAGCGATATGGTGAAAATGCGGATCATGCCCGGGACCCTAATGCCAATGCATTGAATAGGCGATGAATGACCCGGTCAGCCGGGGTTTCATCACATGGACCATGGTGGGCGCGGCAGGGATTGAACCTGCGACCCCACCCGTGTGAAGGGTGTGCTCTACCACTGAGCTACGCGCCCTTTCGGATATCGCTGAACCAGCAACCTTCGAAAGTTGGACGTCCATAGCCGCTGCGGCGGTGATTGCAACGGGCTTTTGCACCCGAAGCGAGAGCAGATACAAAACGGGCCACGACTTTCGTCGCGGCCCGAAATGTTTTTCACCAAAAGGCGCCTGCAATTAGTTGCAGGCGTCCTTCAGGGCCTTGCCGGCCTTGAACTTGGGCTGGTTTGACGCAGCGATGGTCATCGTTTCGCCGGTGCGCGGGTTGCGACCGGTCGATGCCTTGCGCTGGCTGACCGAGAACGTCCCGAAGCCGACGAGACGGACTTCGCCGCCCTTCTTCAGCGACGCGGTGATTGCGTCGAAAACGGCTTCAACCGCCTTGCTTGCATCAGCCTTGGTCAGGCCGCTCGAGTCAGCGACGGTGGCGATCAGGTCTTGTTTGTTCATGCCTAAGGAACCCCTATTATGGTTGAATGAGTGATTCATGGCCGTGCCATGGCGCGTCACTAACGCTTTTTCGCCCCACCTTGTCAAAGCAAAAAATGGCGCAAAACGGCATAAAATGACGATTTTGCGACGAAAAGCCGACGCGGCACCGGCCCAAAGCCTTTTGGGTCAGTGCCGAATCGTCGTTTCGGGTGCGATTGGCGGCGATACGGCGAGTTCGTCGGCCTCGGTCCACTCGATCGGAACCACCGGCGACACCAATGCTTCGGCCAATACTTGATCGACGTGACTCACTGGAATGATCTTCAGCCCGCTGGTGATGTTCGCCGGAATTTCGACCAGATCTTTCTCATTCTCTTCGGGAATGAGAACGGTCGTGATCCCGCCGCGCAGCGCCGCGAGAAGCTTTTCCTTGAGCCCGCCGATCGCCAGCACGCGGCCGCGCAGCGTAACCTCGCCGGTCATCGCGACATCGCGGCGCACCGCAATCCCGGTCAGCGTCGAAATCATCGCGGTCACCATGCCGACACCCGCCGAAGGGCCATCCTTGGGGACGGCGCCTTCGGGCAGATGGATGTGGATATCCTTGCGCGCGAACAGGCTGGGCTTGATGCCATAGCTGGGCGCGCGCGCCTTCACGAACGACAGCGCGGCCTGCACCGATTCGGTCATCACTTCGCCGAGCTTGCCGGTGGTGCGAATCTGACCCTTTCCGGTCACGGTAACCGCCTCGATCGTCAGCAATTCGCCGCCGACTTCGGTCCAGGCGAGGCCGGTGACGGCGCCGATCTGATCCTCAAGGTCGCCCATGCCGTGGCGATATTTGCGCACGCCCGAATAGTCGGCGAGATTGTCGGGCGTCACGATGACGCTTTCCATCTTGCCTTCGAGGATACGGCGGAGCGCCTTGCGGGCGAGCTTGGCGATCTCGCGCTCCAGCGTTCGCACGCCGGCCTCGCGGGTGTAATAACGGATCAGGTCGCGCAGCGCCTCTTCGGTCAGTTCGAACTCGCCCTCCTTCAGCCCATGCGCCTCGATCTGCTTGGCAATCAGGTGGAGCTTGGCGATCTCGACCTTCTCATCCTCGGTGTAACCTTCGAGCCGGATGATCTCCATCCGGTCGAGCAGCGCCTGCGGCAGGTTCAGCGAGTTGGCGGTGGTGACGAACATGATGTCCGACAGGTCGACGTCGACCTCCAGATAATGGTCCTGGAATTTGCCATTCTGTTCGGGGTCGAGCACTTCGAGCAGCGCCGACGCCGGATCGCCGCGGAAATCCTGACCCAGCTTGTCGATCTCGTCGAGCAGGAACAGCGGGTTCATCGTGCCGGCCTTTTTGAGGTTCGTCACGATCTTGCCCGGCAGCGAGCCGATATAGGTGCGGCGGTGACCGCGAATTTCGGCCTCGTCGCGCACGCCGCCCAGCGACTGGCGGATGAACTCGCGCCCCGTCGCCTTGGCGATCGACTTGCCGAGGCTGGTCTTGCCGACGCCCGGAGGCCCGACGAGGCACAGGATCGGGCCCTTCAGCTTGTTGGTGCGCGCCTGGACCGCCAGATATTCGACGATCCGGTCCTTGACCTTTTCGAGCGCGTAATGGTCGTCATCGAGCACGGCCTGCGCAACAGCGAGGTCTTTCTTGAGCTTCGACTTCTTGCCCCACGGCAGGCCGAGCAGCGTGTCGAGATAGTTGCGCACCACGGTCGCCTCGGCCGACATAGGCGCCATGCCGCGCAGCTTCTTGAGCTCCGCCTGCGCCTTCGCCTTGGCTTCCTTCGACAGCTTCATGCTATCGATTTTGGCCGCGAGTTCGGCCAGATCGTCGCCGCCCTCGCCATTGTCATTGCCGAGTTCGCGCTGAATCGCCTTCAGCTGCTCATTGAGATAATATTCGCGCTGGCTCTTTTCCATCTGGCGCTTCACGCGGCCGCGGATCTTCTTTTCGACCTGCAGCACGCCGAGCTCGCCTTCCATGAAGGCAAAGACCATCTCCAGCCGCTTGGCCGGCGCACCTTCAACGAGCAGGGCCTGCTTGTCAGATACCTTGATATTGAGATTGCCGGCAACCGAATCGGCGAGGCGCGAAGCGTCGTCGATCTGCGACAGCTGCACCGCGGTTTCGGCAGGCATCTTCTTGTTGAGCTTGGCGTAATTTTCAAACTGATCGACGACCGAACGCATCAGCGCCGCGGTATCGACGCTATCGTCGGCGCTGTCGGCAATCGCCTTCACGCTCGCCATCACCGTCTTGTCTTCGGTCTGGAGCGCAACCAGCTTCGCGCGCTCCTTGCCCTCGACGAGCACACGCACGGTGCCATCGGGCAGCTTGAGAAGCTGCAAAACGGTCGCGATCACGCCCACATCATAAAGATCGTCGCGCTGCGGATCATCTTCGCCCGGATCGAGCTGGGCGACGAGGAAGATTTCCTTGTCGGATTCCATCGCCGTTTCGAGCGCGGCGACCGAACGGTCGCGGCCGACGAACAGCGGCACGATCATGTGCGGGAAAACGACGATGTCGCGCAGCGGCAGCAGAGGAAAAGATTGCGTCATTACAGCTCCTGGGCAGGCGTCCGCACCGGACGCGCCGCCCTTCTTATAGGGTCATCTTGTCTAATATGGCGTAACCTGCCGCGCATTCAATGTCGCAATGCTGAATGGCGGCGGGGATCACGACTGTTCTCATCTCCGAAGAATATGAGAAGGACCCGATCAGAAAGGCAATTTAAAGCCCGGGGGCAGCGGCAGGCCGCTGGTCATCTTGCCCATTTCTTCGTTGCTGACCTGGTCTGCCTTTTCACGCGCATCATTGAACGCAGCGGCGAGCAGGTCTTCGAGCATCTGCTTGTCGGCGGGGACCATCAGACTGTCGTCGATCGCGATCGCCTTGATCCGACCCTTGGCGCTGGCGCGAATCCGCACCAGACCGCCACCCGAAACGCCTTCAACCTCGATGCTGTCGAGCTTTGCCTGCGCCTCCTGCATCTGGGCCTGAACGGTCGCGGCGGCTTCCTGAGCCGCCTTCATCATGTCTTCGATCGATTTCATGGCGCGGACTTATGACGTGTGTCGTCGCCTTCGACAAGCGTTGCGTCGGGAAAAGCTGCCAAAGCGGCCTTCACCACGGGCAATTCGCGGATGCGCTGATCATTGTCCGCGCCCTTGGCGTCCTGAACATCCTTCAGACTCGGGCGCGCCTTGCCATCGCCCGCGCGGACGTGCCAGCGGCTGCCCGTTGCGGTAAGCAACGCGTCGCCAAGGTCGCGGGCGAAACTTCCGTCGAGCGCCGGCACCGGCGCGAAGACAAGACTTCCCGGTTCCAGCTCGACGATTCGCATATGATCATAAACATCGACCGCAAGCCGATGATTTCCCGTACTTTCGAGTAGCTGATGAATTTGCGCGACAGTGAGCGCCGAGGCAGGTGGCTCGGCGCGGGCAGGCGCAGCCACTTCAGCTTCGACGGGTGGCGGCGCTGCGGTGATAGTGGAGACTGTATCGCCCTGCCCGCCGGTCGGCGCGGGCATCGCGGCCATCGCCATCGGCACCCCGCCCGACTGGAGCAGCTTCGCCAACTCGCCCGGGTCGGGCATCGATGCGGCATAGATGACGCGCAGCAACAGCATTTCCAGATGCTCGAGCGGATTGTTCGCGCGCAGCACCTCGTCATGCCCCTTGAGCAACAGCTGCCAAAGGCGATTGAGCGGTGCGAAGCCCAGCTTTTTCGCCCATTCGCCGATGCGTTCGCGATCCGCCTCGGCCAGTGCGGGATCGTCGTGGCGCGACACTTTGGCGAGCGTCACGGCATGCGTGAGGTCCATCAGTCCGCGGACCATCGCGACGGGTTCGATTCCCAGCGCATATTGCGCGCGGGCTAGGTCGATCGCGGCGCCGGCGTCGCCTTCCAATATCGTCGCCATCAGCTGCGCAATCGACGAACGATCGGACAGGCCGAGCATCGCGCGCACCTGATCGGCGCTGACTTTCCCGCCGCCATCGAGATCGGCGTGCGCAATCGCCTGGTCGAGGATCGAGAGGCCGTCGCGCACAGATCCCTCGGCGGCATTGGCGATCAGCCAGATTGCGGGCGCCTCGGCCTCGACGCCTTCCTTTTGCAGGATCGCGCTAAAATGCGCGAACAGCATGTCGGGGGTGATGCGACGAAGGTCGAAACGCTGACAGCGCGACAGCACCGTCACCGGCACCTTGTTAACCTCGGTGGTCGCGAACAGGAATTTGACGTGCGGCGGCGGCTCTTCGAGCGTTTTCAGAAGCGCATTGAAGGCGTTACGCGACAACATGTGCACTTCGTCGATGATATAGATTTTGTAGCGCGCCGACACGGCGGCATAACGCACCGCCTCGATAATCTCGCGCACGTCATCGACGCCGGTGTTCGACGCGGCGTCCATTTCGATGACGTCAATATGGCGTCCTTCGGTGATCGCACGGCACGGTTCGCACACCCCGCACGGATCGATCGTCGGCCCGCCCTGCCCGTCCGGCCCGATGCAGTTAAGCGCCTTGGCGATCAGGCGCGCGGTCGACGTCTTGCCGACCCCGCGCACCCCGGTCATCAGAAAGGCGTGCGCCAGCCGGTCGCGCGCGATCGCATTGCCCAGCGTGCGCACCATCGCGTCCTGTCCGATGAGTTCGGCAAAGGTTTGCGGGCGGTATTTGCGGGCGAGGACGCGGTACGGGCCGCTAGACGGCTGCGGCGCGGCATCGGGCAGGTCCATTCCCAGCATCGTGGGTTCGTCGTCGGCGGAATCGCTCATGGGCCCCGTCTTAGGGGGTCGACTTGCCTTTGTCGAAAGCAAGATGCATCCCACTGCGATGTTTCGCGATCAGGAAAAACTCGACGGACTTTATGACCGCGCAGTGCGTATCATGGACGGTCTTGCCCCCGGCTTTTGCCAACCGATATTCCGCGCTCTCGCGGTTCGAAATCACAGCAACGGACAAGCCTTGCTGGCGTGCAATTTCTTGAAGGACAAGGGCCCCTGCACGCATCCCGCCTTTGCCGCCTATTGGTACCGCAAAGCGTGGCGCAACCGCAGCGCATTGGCGGCTCAGCATATGGCGATGAACTGTTTCGCGTCCAACGACCTGCAGGGCTACCGTCGCTGGCTGCGCCGCGCGGCGCGTCTGGGCTATGACGATGAGGCCTTCGAGTTGGGAAAATTCGCGACGCGACTCCCGCATCGACGGCTCCGATCAATCGGGCGCCTCCGCCCCGCGTATAAACGCGACCGCAAACTGGGCCGCGATAGCGAAATGTGGTGAGGGTGGGAGCCGGAACGACCCGCAGCGAATTCGTTGCGGCTGCTTCCTTCCGGACCTGACCGGGTTGGCGAAGACTGCGTCCGCCCGACTCCCGGGGCGCATATGGCGGGGGTGAAGGCGAAATGCAAGCGCGGTGCGGTCAGGGCAAATCCCTGGCCACCGCGCGCGCGACATCGGCAATCGCAGCGTTGGCGGCGTCGCCCTTAACCGCCGGCCGATCGAGATAGACGGCAATCATATATTTGGCGCCGCCAGGCTCCTCGACGAACGCGACGTCATTATAGGCGGTGCCGCACGTCCCGGTCTTGTCGCCGGACAGCCAGCCAGTGGGCAGCCCGCCGCGAATGCGCGCGAGGCCCGTCTCGCTTTCGATCAGCCAGTCGCGCAATTGTTTGCGATAGTCGCCCGTCAACCGATTGCCATACACATAGGCGGCGGCGCTTTTGGCCATCGCCGCGGGACTGCTCGTGTCGCGCGGGTCGCCGGGGGCGTTTTCGTTGAGCTCGGGTTCGATCCGGTCGAGCCGCGTCACATCATCACCCGCCCCGCGGAGCGCTGCGGTAAAAACGGCCGGGCCGCCCATTTGCGTCAGGATCAGGTTCGCCGCAGCATTGTCGCTGAGTACCACCGCATCGCGTGCGGCGGCGCCCAGCCGTTGCTCGCCCTTGCCGTCGGCGCCGAGCAATTTTTCCGTCCCCGGCGAATGGGCAATCAGGTCGGCGCGGGTGAAGGACAACGGAGTGCGCAGCGAGACGCCATCGGCGGCGCGTTCGAGCACCTGTCCGGCGAGCAGCAGTTTGAAGGTCGAGCACATGGCAAAACGTTCGTCGGCGCGGTGGCCGAAGAGCAGATCGCCTTGGCTATCGGTCACTGCCACGCCCAGCCGGCCGCCGCTGCGCTTTTCAATCTCCGCAATCTGTTTGAAAAGGATGACGCTATCGCCCGTTGGTTCACGCGGGCCGACTTCGGGCGATGTCGCGCAGGCTGCAACAGCCAACAGCGCAGCGACAGCAAACATCTTCTTCATCAGCGCGGCCCCTGCATGTTTCGGCTCTCCGAAGGGATATGCACGGTCAGTGCGCCCATTTCCGCGGTCAGCGATATCTGGCACGACAGGCGGCTTGTCCGGCGCACCCCGGCGGCAAGATCGAGCATATCCTCCTCCATCTCACTCGCGGGCGGCAGGCGATCGAAATCCTCTTTGGCGACGATGACATGGCAGGTCGAGCAGGCCATCTGGCCCTCACACGTCCCTTCGAGCGGCATCAGATGCGCCTGCGCGACATCGAGCAGGATGCTGCCCGGCTCGGCCTCGACTTCGGTGCGGCCCTTGCCGTCGGCGTGTACGAAGGTGACGCGCATCAATTCACTCCCTGCAAACGTGCGGCCTGCCTGATCGCGTTCAACCCGTCGCGCAATGCTGTTTCGGACGTATAGCGCCCCCAGCCGAGACGGATCGAGGCGCGCGCATCGGTTTCGCTGACACCCATCGCGCGCAGCACATGGCTGACCTTGCCCGACCCGCTGCCGCACGCGCTGCCGAGCGAAAAGGCGACATCGCGCGCGTCGGACATCAGGCGCAGCCCGTTTACGCCCTCGCGCCGAACATTGAGATTGCCGTGATAGCGTGAGTTCGCGGCGCCGTTGAGCGTCCATTCCGGGAGCATGTCCAAGGCGAGCGACCACAGCCGCTCGACATGTTCGGCGTCTTTCTCGAAGCGCTCGGCCGCCAGCGCCGCCGCGGCGCCGAAGCCGGCGCAGAGCGCGGGCGAGACGGTGCCCGAGCGCATCCCCTGCTCCTGTGCGCCGCCGAGCATGAAGGGCGGCAGGTCGACGCCATCCTTCACCCATAATGCGCCAATGCCCTTAGGCCCATGGATCTTGTGGGCCGAGATCGCGATCAGATCGGCGCTGCCGGGGATCGCGACGCGGCCATAGCCCTGCACCGCGTCGCAGAGCAGCAGGCTGCTCTTCGCATGCGCGGCGGCAGCGAAATCGGCGACAGGTTGGATCGTACCGACCTCATTGTTCACCAGCATCACCGCGACAATGCCTTTTTCAGGGATCAGCGCGTCGTCAGGCGATAACGCCACCCCCTCCGCATCGACCGGCAGGATATTGGCATTCAGCTTTTCGAGGCATTGGAGCGACGCTGCATGTTCAATGCTGAGCCCCGCGACGCCGCCCGGCATCGCCTCGGCGCCGCGCAGCAGCGCCCAGTTGAGCGCCTCTGTCGCCCCCGACGTGAAGAAAACACGCCCTCCCTTGGGAAGCAGCGCCGCGACCTGATCGCGCGCGACCTCCACCGCCGCCGCCGCGGCGCGGCCCGCCTTGTGGGTGCTCGACGGGTTGGCGAAACTATCGCCCTCATTACCCATCCAGCGCAGCATCGTCTCACGCGCTTCGGGAGCGAGCGGCGTGGTGGCCTGATAGTCGAAGTAAATCATGGAGAGAGACGGTCCTTATTGCGAGCGATTCGCAAAAGTTGCAACTTGCTACGCAATTTCTATATAGGCCGCGCCTTCGCTCCGCCACCCTGCCAAGCCCGGCGATTCGGCGGTCAGCCAAAATATAAGAGGTGCTCCCATGCCCGACGTCATTTTCACCGGCCCCGAAGGCCGCCTCGAAGGCCGCTTCTCGCCGCCGCCGCGCCCGCGTGCACCGCTGGCGATGATCCTTCACCCGCATCCACAGGGCGGCGGCACGATGAACGATCGCATCACCCAGGCGATGTACAAAAGTTTCGTCGCGCGCGGCTTTGCCGTGCTGCGCTTCAACTTTCGCGGCGTCGGCCGCAGCCAGGGCACGTTCGACAATGGCATTGGCGAACTCTCCGATGCCGCGTCGGCGCTCGATTGGGTCCAGTCGATCCATCCCGAAGCACAGACGACGTGGATCGCGGGCTTCAGCTTTGGCGCGTGGATCGGTATGCAGCTTTTGATGCGCCGTCCCGAAATCCGCGGCTTCCTGTCGGTTGCACCGCCGGCGAACATGTATGACTTCAGCTTCCTGGCCCCCTGCCCTTCGTCGGGCATCATCGTCGCGGGCGCGCAGGACGAAATCGTCCCGCCGAGCGCGGTGCAAAAGCTGGTCGACAAGCTTCGCACGCAAAAGGGCATCACCATCCATCACGACGAGATCCCGCGCGCGAACCATTTCTTCGAACATGAACTGCCGCAGTTGATGAAGTCGCTCGACAATTACCTGGATATGCGGCTCGCGCCGGATTCGCCGATCCGCTGACGAATGATCCTCCCTGTGGCCCGGCCATGGGGAGGTGGCAGCGGCGACAGCCGCTGACGGAGGGGCTCTGACGCCAACCCCTCCACCATTCGCTTCGCGAACGGTCCCCCTCCCCACCGCTACGCGGCAGGGAGGATTTTCCCTATTTCGTCGGTACCAGCCAGATCGCCACATTGGCGAACATCACCAGCGCCGCGACGAGCATCAGCAGCGCGCGGCGCCGGTCACCCTTGCGAAAAACAAAAGCCGCACCGCCGGTCAGGACGATACCGGTCAGCACCAGTATAGAGATGATCGTATCGGTCATGGGGCGGCTTTATCGCCCGCGTCACAAATTTGCCACCTCGCTTATGGCCAAGTCGGGTCGCTTCGCCTAAAGGGCGCTCATCGATTCCCTTGACCCCAGCGGGAGCCGCACCATGCGCATCGCCATAGCCTCTGACCACGCCGCCTATGAGCTGAAAGCCGAGCTCGCCGACTGGCTCCGCGACGCTGGCCACGAGGTTGCCGACCTCGGCACCAATGGACCCGACAGCGTCGACTATCCCGACTTCGGCTACGCCCTGGCCGCCGCCATCGCCGACGGCAGCGCCGAACGCGGCGTCGCGCTCTGCGGATCGGGGATCGGCATTTCGATTTCGGTCAATCGCAACCCCGCGGCCCGCTGCGCACTCGTCGGCGAACCGCTGTCGGCTAAGCTCGCCCGCGAACATAATGACGCGAACGTTATCGCGATGGGCGCGCGCCTGACCGGCATCGACATGGCCAAGGCCTGCCTCACCGCTTTTCTCGCCACCGACTTCGCCGGCGACCGCCATGCGCGCCGCGTCGACAAGCTTTCCAATCCCCCAAAAGACTTGGCCCAACTGGAGACCAGCCGATGACCACAGACACGCTCAACAAACCCATCAAATCGGCTGGCTATTTCACCGACGGCGTCGACAAGGTCGATCCCGCGGTCGCCGCGGCGATGAAGCATGAACTGGAGCGCGAGCGCCACCAGATCGAACTGATCGCGAGCGAAAACATCGTCTCAAAGGCAGTGCTCGAAGCGCAGGGCTCGGTCTTTACCAACAAATATGCCGAAGGTTATCCGGGCCGCCGCTATTATCAGGGCTGCGCGCCGTCGGACGAGGTCGAAACCCTCGCGATCGACCGTGCGAAGCAGCTGTTCGACTGCGGCTATGCCAACGTCCAGCCGCACTCGGGCGCGCAGGCGAACGGCGCGGTGATGCTGGCGCTGACCAAGCCGGGCGCGACGATCCTGGGGATGAGCCTCGACGCCGGCGGCCACCTGACCCACGGTGCGGCGCCCGCGATGTCGGGAAAATGGTTCAATGCTGTGCAATATGGCGTTCGTCCCGACGACCATCTTGTCGATTTCGACCAGGTCGAGGCGCTGGCCAAGGAACATCGCCCTGCGCTGATCATCGCGGGCGGCTCGGCCTATCCGCGCACCCTCGACTTCGCGCGTTTCCGTGCGATCGCCGATGACGTTGGCGCGCTTTTCATGGTCGATATGGCGCATTTCGCCGGTCTCGTCGCCGGCGGCGTTCACGCATCGCCGATGGAGCATGCCCATGTCGTCACCACCACGACCCACAAGACACTGCGCGGTCCGCGCGGCGGCATGATCCTGACCAATGACGAAGCGATCGCCAAGCGCATCAACTCGGCGGTCTTCCCCGGACTTCAGGGCGGACCGCTGATGCACGTCATCGCCGCCAAGGCGGTCGCGTTCGGCGAAGCGCTGCGTCCCGAGTTCAAGGATTACGCCAAGGCCACCGTCGCCAACGCACAGGCGCTGGCGGGCCGGCTGAAAGCACGCGGCGCAGACATCGTTGCAGGCGGCACCGATACGCACCTCGCGCTGGTCGACCTGCGCCCGCTCGGCGTCACCGGCCGCGACGCCGATGAGGCACTCGAACGCTCGGCGATCACCTGCAACAAGAATGGCATCCCCTTCGATCCGCTGCCCCCGATCAAAACCAGCGGCATCCGCGTCGGGTCGCCCGCCGGCACGACGCGCGGTTTCGGCATCGCCGAATTCGAGGAAATCGGTGACATGGTCGCCGACGTGCTCGAAGCGCTTCGCGACAAGGGCGAGCATGGCGACGCCGATGTCGAGGCGAATGTTCGTGGCCGGGTCCGCGCGCTGTGCGAACGCTTCCCCATTTATCAAGGCTGAGGGTAGTGGCCCGCCCCAACCCTGAAGAGCCGACGCTGGCCGAACTGGCGATCGAAGAGGTTAAGGCGATGGGCAAGCAGGGGATGAATCATCCCTCGACGCGCCCGGTGCTGATCGGCGGCGGGGTTGGGGCGGCGATCGGGCTGATGCTCGACGCCGTCAGCTGGCCTTTCGGCCTGTTCGCGGGCGCGCTCATCGCGCTTCTCGTGCGGGTCAAGCGCTGACCGATGCGCTGTCCCTATTGCGGCCATGAAGACAGTCAGGTGAAGGACAGCCGTCCGACCGAGGATGGCGCTGCCATTCGTCGGCGACGGCAGTGCGAAGATTGCGGCGCGCGTTTCACCACCTTTGAGCGCATCCAACTGCGCGAGGTCGGCGTGTCAAAGGCCGATGGCCGCCGCGAGCCGTTCGACCGCGAAAAACTGATGCGCAGCGTCCAGATCGCGTGCCGCAAGCGGCCGATCGACGGCGCGCGTATCGAACGGCTGGTGTCGGGCATCCAGCGCCAGCTCGAAACTTCGGGCGAGAGCGAGGTCAAGGCCGAGCAGATTGGCGCGATGGTGATGGAGGCGCTCAAGGGCTTCGACAATGTCGCCTATATCCGCTTCGCCAGCGTCTATCGCGACTTCACCGAAGCCAAGGATTTCGAAGATTTCGCAAGCCAGGTCGGCGGCCTCGGCAAGGGCTAGCACGACTGCGCCGCCACTATCGAACCGCATTGACCGCTTGAAATAGCTCGACAAACTGCATAGGAAAAAGAGAATTGAGTAATTTGGCCTGTTCTTGTCTCGAGGTTTCCTATGATCATGTATTTCTTCGCGTTGCTGGCATCAACCGCGTCACCCGACGCGACGGCAGCGGCATCGGACGCTACCGAAACCGCACCCGCGCAAAAGGAAAAACTGATCTGCACCAACAGGCCGGTGCTGGGTTCGCGCCTCTCGACGGAGCGCGTGTGTCAGACCGAATCCCAGCGCAAGGCGGAAAGCGACATGCGCCGGGCGCAGGACAATCGCCGCAGCATACGCTAAGCGGTTTCCACCCGCGGCAATCCTCCGCAAAAATCAGTGACGGATTTGCTTCATGAATCCGCCGCTGATCATCCTCGTCCGTCCGCAGCTTGGCGAGAATATCGGCAAGGCAGCGCGCGCGATGCTCAATTTCGGGCTGACCGAGCTGCGCCTTGTCGCTCCGCGCGACGGCTGGCCGAACCCCGATGCGGGTCCGGCGGCGTCGGGCGCCGATATCGTGCTGGCCAATGCGCAGGTTTTCGACAGCCTCGCCGATGCGGTCACCGATTGCACCCATATTTATGCGACCACGGTCCGCAAACGCGGGGTCAGCAAGCCGGTCTTGACCCCCGAAGCGGCCGCCAAGGCGGTTCATGCCTCGGCGGGCCGGTCCGCCTTCGTTTTCGGCCCCGAACGATCGGGGCTCGAGACCGACGATGTCGCGGTCGCGCACAATATCATCACCGTGCCGATCAATCCCGAATTCGGGTCGCTGAACCTCGCGCAGGCCGTCATTCTGCTCGCCTATGAATGGTCGAAGGGCCAGGCGCTGGCGAGCCCGCCTGACGTGCCGCTCGCCCCGCCCGCCCCGCATGAGGAAATGGAAGAGCTGATCCAGCATTTCGTCCGCGACCTCGACGAAGCCGGCTATTTCTTTCCGGCCGATCGCCGTGCGTCGACGCTGCGCACCCTGCGCACCACGCTGACCAAGACCGGCTGGTCGCACAATGATGTCCGTATGATGCATGGCATCGTCACGATGCTCGGTCGGAAGCGCAGAGACCGCACTTAATCGGTGCGGGTGTTGTCCCAGCGATCGAGTTCATGCGCGATCGACTGTTCGACGAGCACGTCCCACACCGCGCGCAACCGGTCGGGATCGAGCCCCACCGCTTCCGCTTCGCGCGCGACATTGTCGATCACCTGCGCCTTGCGCGCCTCATCGCGAACCGCCGCCCGGTCGGGCTTGATCCGCGCCGCAGCATCCATATAGCCGAAACGGCGGACGAGCAGCGCGACCAGCGCGCGGTCGGTTTCGTCGACCCCGGCACGGACTTCGATCATCGTCTGGCATTGTTCGGGCGATTTGGGTTCGGGCGATTTGGCGGACGTCATGCGCGCTGCATTAGCGGCTTTTTTCGCCCTGTCGAGGCGCACGCCCGACTTGGAACCGCGATGCTTGACTTTCGCCCCCTCGCCGTCTAGTCGCGCGCCTTCGCAATGGACCCCGCACCCCGGTGAAGCGGCGGTCGCACATGGCTTATAGTTCATGTGGTGCGACCCGGGAAACGCCGAAATCCTTCGGCACACAGCAAGTTGGAGACGACATATGTCGAAGCGCCATAGCGCCAAGTATAAACTCGACCGCCGGATGGGTGAAAACATCTGGGGTCGCCCGAAGAGCCCCGTCAACCGTCGCGAATATGGCCCCGGCCAGCACGGTCAGCGCCGCAAGAGCAAGGTGTCGGATTTCGGCATCCAACTGCGCGCGAAGCAGAAGTTGAAGGGCTATTACGGCGACATCACCGAAAAGCAGTTCAAGAAGAACTATTTCGAAGCATCGCGCATGAAGGGCGACACCGGCCAGAACCTGATCGGTCTGCTCGAACGCCGCCTCGACGCGGTCGTTTACCGCTCGAAGTTCACCCCGACGATCTTCTCGGCGCGTCAGCTCGTCAGCCACGGTCACGTCTATGTGAACGGCGTGAAGTGCAACATCGCCAGCCGTCTCGTGAAGCCGGGTGACGAAATCACCCTCGGCAAGAAGGCACAGGAAATGGCGCTGGTCGCCGAAGCCCAGAGCCTGCCCGAGCGCGACCTGCCTGAATATCTCGCCATCGACGGCACCAAGGCAACCTACGTCCGCGTCCCGACGCTCGACGAAGTTCCCTATCCGGTGAAGATGGAACCGAACCTGGTCGTCGAATTCTATTCGCGCTGATCCAGTTCGATATCGAACAGCAAAGGGGCGGTCCAGCAACGGGCCGCCCCTTTTCGTTTAGTGCGGCAGAAACGCCGAAATCCGGCGCAGCATGTCGGTGCGCGCTTCGCTGGTTTCGAGGCTGTGCGCGAGTTCGGGATATTCGACCAACTCGACACGCTTGCCCTTGCCCTCCAGCGCGCGGCGCATCGTCCGGGCCTGTGCGATATCGACATTCTGATCGAAACTACCGTGGAACATCAGGACCGGCGCCTTGATGGCCTCGGCATTTTGGGCAGGCGAGCCTTCGCGGATATGCGGCCCGCTTCCGATAAACCTGTCGTTTATCGTGCCACCGCCAAATTTCGATTCTTCCGCTTTCAACTGCGCGAGGTCGGTCACGGGGGCGATGGCGACAATCGCCTGAAAGAGATCGGGCGCCACGACACCAGACTGCAGCGCCGCATAACCGCCATAGGACCAGCCGACGATCGACAGTTTTTTCGCATCGACACCCTGCGATGACAGCAGCCACCGCCCACCGTCGGTGACGTCACCCAAAGCCGTTTTCCACGACTGAAAGCCATTATTCTTGTACCAGACATCGCCATAGCCCGACGATCCGCGATAATTGGGCTGAAGAACGGCATAGCCCGATTGCGCAAAATATTGCGCGAGCCAGTCAAAACCCCATTCATCGCGCGACGAAGGCCCGCCATGCGGCATAACGATCGCGGGCAGCCCGCGCGCGTCGCTCCGCCCCGGGGGCAGCGTCAGATAGCCCGGGATCATGGTGCCGTCCGCCGCGGGATAAGTGATCGCCTTTACGGGCGACAAAGCCACATCCAACAGCGGTTCGCGCGGCACCAGCAGCGGGCGCAACTCTCTCGCCTTTGGAGTGTACAGATAATAGGCGCCTGGATCGATATCGGATTCGGCGCGAACCAGATAGCGGCCCTCATCGGCCGATGCGTCGACGATCACGATCTGCTTGCCGCCCAATGTCTTGGACAGCGCGCCCGTCATCTTCGCAATGCCAGGATCGGTCATCGCCGCCTCGCGCTGATCGGTTACATAGGAGATGCCCACGATCCGGCCGTTTCGGCCGACACGCATGATGTCGTCGACGTCCACCTCGGGATGCGCATAGATGGTGCTGACTGCACCGGTGCCGTCGAGCGCCATCGCCACGACCGCCATGCGCCCGTCTATTTTCTGAAAACCATAAACGCGATTTGTGGCGGCATCGACGGTGTCTGGCTGGAAGCCGCTATCGGTGACAACATCATTTTGCGCCAGCGGCTTCCACCCCCCACCATCCTTGGGTCGATAGAAAAAGCGGACCGTCGGCTCAAACTGCCCGGTGCTGCTCAAATAGCCCTGCGTTGCCATGATGCGAATATTGCCGTGGCCGTCGGACAGATAATAACGGGCGTCGCGATTGGCGGCCTCGACGCGGCGCGCGGCGCCGGTGACCGAATCGACGCGATCGACGCCGAGCCCTTCGGCGCGGCTCACGATGCGCGTGCGCACATCGCCTTCGGGAACATAACTGCGCGACATGAGCAGCGAGCCATTGTCGCTCGATGACCAGTCGATGACACTGCCACCCCGAAAATCGGCATAGAGCGAACGCAAACTGCGGCGATTGCTGAGTATGCGCATATTACCGCCCGTGGCATCGAGCGCGATGATGGTCGTCGCCGCCAGAATATCGCCTTCGACATTGTCCCGGACAAAGGTCTGGCAGGCGAGCCGCGCGTTGGTTACCCAGCCGCACCAGCTGAGATTACCGCCACCACTCCCATCGCTGGTGAGAATCTGGCGCGGCTTGGCCCCTTCCGCCGTCTCGACAACAAGCAGACGGCGCGTCCGGTTGGGCCCCTGTTCGATGAACGCCAACCGATTGCCATCTGGCGACAGGCTGACGTCCTGAATTGATTCGAGCGCGCCAAACCGGGCGGCGTTGTCCGCCGGCTCCTTCGCACTCGCACTCGCCAACCCTGACAACGCCAGCGCCATGACAGATAGTGACGCAGACAATGCAACACGACAGATCACTTAACACCCTCCCCGGAATTTTCTTTTCACAACCTGCCGATAGTCACCGATTTTTCAAGCAATTTTGGCGCATTGGCAGAAATACTGTTTTCTCTTCTCCGGCGCCCCCGCGCACGGCCTTCCTTGCATCCACGCCCCGCTGCTGGCACAACCCCGGCCATTCCGAAATCAGCAAGGATTGCTCATGTCCCGCTTGTCCACCCCGCTGGCGCTCGCTGCGCTTCTGTCCCTCGCCGCCTGCAACGGCAGCGGCGATGCATCGAAGACCGCCGCCGCCGCTTTGCCCGACGTTGCCCTCCCCGACCTGTCGCTTTCGACCCTGCAGGCGGTGACGAAGGAATTGTCGTCCGACGCTTTTGAAGGCCGCGCGCCCGGTACCGCAGGCGAAGAAAAAACCGTCGCCTATATCATCAAGCAATATGAAGCGGCGGGGCTGAAGCCCGGCAACAATGGCAGCTGGACGCAGGACGTGCCGCTGGTGGAGATCACCGCGAAAAATGCCACGCCGCTGACCTTCACTGGCGGCAAGACGCCAGTGACTGCGCAATATGCCAGCGATTATGTCGCCTTCAGCTATCGCGTACAGCCTAAGACCGAAGTCAAGGACAGTGACGTCGTCTTTGTGGGCTATGGCATCAATGCCCCTGAAAAGGGCTGGAACGACTATGCCGGGCTCGACGTCAAGGGGAAGACCGTTGTCGTTCTCGTCAACGACCCCGACTGGCAGACGAAGGAAGCCAAGGGCGAATTCAACGGCCGCGCGATGACCTATTACGGTCGCTGGTCGTATAAATATGAGGAAGCCGCGCGACAGGGCGCCGCGGCCGTGCTGATCGTCCACGACACCGAACCCGCCGCCTATGGCTGGAACGTCGTCGAATCGAGCAACACCGGCACCCAATATCTGGCCGAGAGCAAGAATGGCGGCGCCGACCAGACCCTCGCCAACGGCTGGATCCAGCTTCCCAAGGCGAAGGAATTGTTCGCGAGCGCCGGACAGGACTTCGACAAGCTGCGCGAAGCCGCGAAGAAGAAGGGGTTCAAGCCCGTCGCCTTGACCGGCGTGAAAGCGAACTTCGGCTTCGACAACCAGATCAGCAAGAAAATGTCGCGCAACGTCATCGGCATATTGCCGGGCACCAAGCGGCCCAACGAATATGTTCTCTACACCGGCCATTGGGACCATCTTGGCCGCTGCACGCCCGTTGCCGGCGACGACATCTGCAACGGCGCGGTCGATAATGCGAGCGGCATCGCAGGGCTCGTGACGATGGCGGAGGCCTATAAAAAGGCTGGCGCGCCCGACCGCAGCGTCGTGTTCCTCGCGGTCACCGCCGAAGAGTCCGGGCTGCTGGGTTCGAAATATTATGCCGAAAACCCGGTCTTCCCGCTCGCGCAGACCGTCGGCGGCGTGAATATGGACGCGCTGAACGCGATCGGCCCGACGAAGGACATTGTCGTCGTTGGTCGCGGCAAGTCCGAACTCGACGCCTATGTCGCCAAACTCGCCCAGTTGGAAAAGCGGGTGATCAAGGACGAACCGACCCCCGAAAAGGGTTTCTATTATCGTTCGGACCATTTCAGCTTTGCCAAGCTGGGCGTCCCGATGTTCAATTTCGGCAGCGGCGATGACCTGATCAACGGCGGGATCGAAGCCGGCAAAAAGGCAGCGGAAGATTATGAAAAGAACCGCTACCATGCGCCCGGCGACGAATATGACGCGATCACCAACTGGGACGGCATGATCGCCGACCTGCGGCTTTACTATGCGGCGGGACGGATGTTGGCGATGACCGATGCGTGGCCGAACTGGGTCAAGGGCGACGAATTCCGCGCTGCCCGCGACAAGTCGCGCAGCGCTGCGCAGAAGTAGTAGCCGCATCTTCGTCATTGCGAGGAGCGAAGTGACGCGGCAATCCAGAGTGGCGTAAACCGTCCTGGATTGCTTCGCTTCGCTCGCAATGACGAAAGAGGATTTGAGCCACATGTCACTTAAAATGCCCGCCGAATGGGCTCCGCACGAAGCCGTATGGATCGGCTTTCCGCACCTCGCCGAAGAATGGGCGGGCGCAATCGACGCCGCGCGGGCCGATGTCGCGGCCTTTGCCAACGCCGTCCATGACGGCGGGCGCGGCGAAGAGGTGCGGCTGGTCGTCAACGACGATGCGCAGGCGGACATCGCTGCAAAGCTGGTCGATGCGGGGGTCCGTATCCTCGTCCAGCCGCTCGGCGATATCTGGTTGCGCGATACCGGGCCGATCATTGCCGGCACCGGCGCGGCGCGGCGCGCGCGCAACTTCGAATTCAACTGGTGGGGCGAGAAATTCGTCATGCCGGGCGACAAGGAAGTCGGCGCGGCGCTTGCGGCCGGGAGTGGTCTTCCGGTCGACGATCAATATTGGGTGCTCGAAGGCGGCGGCATCGACGTCGATGGCACGGGGCTCTGCGTCACGACCGAGGAATGCCTGCTTAATATCAACCGCAACCCGACGCTCACGCGCGAAGACATATCGGTGCGGCTCCACCAGTCGCTCGGCATCGACCGCTTGTTGTGGCTCGGCAAGGGGCTGCTCGGCGACCATACCGACGGTCATGTTGACAATCTGGCGCGCTTCGTCGGCGAAGGCCGGCTGGCGATCCCGGTTGCGGCGGACAATGACGATCCTAATGCAGAAATCTATGCCGACGCGCGGGCGCGCACCGCGGCGTTTGGCGAGGTCGAGATAGTCGACCTCCCCTCGCCCGGTCGCTTCGAGATCGACGGCGAGCTGGCGGCGGCGAGCTATATGAACTTCTACATCGGCAACAGTGTCGTCGTGGTGCCGACCTATGGCGTCGCGAACGATCAGGCCGCGATCGACGCCCTCGCCGCGCTCTTCCCCGAACGCCGCGCGGTCGGCGTGTCCGCGCGCGGCATCCTCATTGGTGGTGGCAGCTTCCATTGCTCGAGCCAGCAAGTGCCGATATGATCAACCGTTCAATCATTTTGTTCGGCCTCTTCTTCGCCACGAGCAACGCTGCCTACGCGCAGTCTAAGTTTCAGACGTATGGGGACTATCCGGCCGCAGCTCTGGCAGCGGGTGCACAAGGTACGGCGAGATACGAAATACTCGTTGGAAAAGACGGTCGGCCAAAAAGTTGCCGGATTACCGAATCCACCGGCCATCCCGATCTAGATACCTCAACATGCGAACTCATGATGCAACGTGGCAGATTTCATCCCAAACGAGATGAAGCAGGCAAACCGGTCGAGTTCACTTATACGAACCAAGTTCGTTGGCGAATTCCCGACGAATCAAAAATATCGAAGAGTGAATAGCATGACCCGCACCATCGCCGTCGCCGCGTTGCAGCTTCCCCTGCCCGGCCCCGTTCAGCCCAATATCGACGCGGTCACCGCGCTCGTCGAAGACGCCGCCGCGAAGGGCGCGCAGGTCATCCTGCCCCCCGAACTCTTCGAAGGCCCCTATTTCTGTCAGGTCGAAGAGGAAGAGCTTTTCGCCAACGCACGCCCGACCGCCGAGCATCCGAGCGTCATCGCGATGCAGGCGCTCGCCGCGAAGCTAAAGGTCGCAATCCCGACGAGCTTCTTCGAGAAAGACGGGCCGCATTATTACAACACGCTCGCGATGGTCGGCCCCGATGGCGCGATCATGGGGACATATCGCAAGAGCCACATTCCCGATGGCCCCGGCTATGAAGAGAAATATTATTTCCGGCCCGGCAACACCGGTTTCAAGGTCTGGGACGTCTTCGGCACGCGGATCGGTGTCGGGGTGTGCTGGGATCAATGGTATCCCGAATGTGCCCGTGCGATGGCGCTGATGGGCGCCGAACTGCTCTTCTATCCGACCGCGATCGGCAGCGAACCCTATGACGCCGACCTCGACACCAGCCGCATGTGGCGCCGCGCGATGCAGGGCCATGCGGTATCGAACTGCATGCCGGTGATCGCCGCGAACCGCATCGGGGCCGAGGGCAATGCCAATTTCTATGGCCACAGCTTCATCAGCAACGAATGGGGCGATTTGACGCAGGAATATGGCGCCAGCGAGACCGGCGTGCTGATCGAGACGATCGACCTCGACCGTGCGGCAAAGCATCGTGCGGGCATGGGTTTCTTCCGCGACCGACGGCCGCAGCTTTACGGGCGGCTGGCCGAAGATATCTGAACGCAGCTTTGGGGGCAGCGCCATGGAATTACCCGACGACATTTTTACCGAACCCGAGGACGTCGATCCCGAGACGCTGGCCAACCTTGGCCCGCTGCGCCGCCTCGCCGGTATCTGGGAGGGAAAGCGCGGGGTCGATATCAACCCCAAAGCCGATGGCCCCGAAACGCGTGAATATATCGAGCGGATCGAAATGCAGCCGATCGACCCGCAAGCGAACGGCCCGCAGCTTTTTTACGGGCTGCGCTATCATGTCCATATCAACGCGCCCGATGAGGATATCACCTTCCACGATCAGGTTGGCTACTGGCTCTATGAACGCGCGACGGGGCTGATCCTCCAGACGCTGGCGATCCCGCGCGGGCAGATCGCGATCGCGGCGGGGCATGCGAAGCCCGCCGATAACAGGCTGGTGGTGAAGGCCGAACGCGGGCAAACCGAATATGGCATTTGTTCGACGACCTTCCTCGAACGGGCCTTTCGCACCGACAGCTATCAGCTCGACGTAAGCTTTCACGATGATGGGTCGTGGAGCTATGTTTCCGACACGATTTTGATGGTCAAAGGCCAGGGCGAGCCATTCCTCCACCGCGACCGCAACAGGCTGGTGAAGGTCGCCGAACCCGACCTCAATCCCTGGGCAAAGATCGTTCGCGGCGCGGGCCTATCCTCTACGCAATCTCCAAGGGGCGAAACGGTACCCAACCCCGGAAATAGCGTCGCCTAAATACCCGTTCGCATCGAGCGAAGTCGAGATGCCCGTCGTGGGTGTATAACCTCACGGCATCTCGACTTCGCTCGATGCGAACGGGTTTAGGTTGAGATCATACGATCTCAGCTCTGAAAGCGGCTGATGCTTTCCAGATCGCTGCGTTCGAGCGGCTGGGTCAGCCACAGCCCGCCACGCCCGCCACGCGACCAGCGGACGATCGCTTTGCGCCTGATATCGCCGGCCAGCACCAGTTCAAACTCCTTGCCGACCTCCCAATGCCCGTCATGAACGAAACCCGCGCCATTCTGCGACAGGTCGACCAGTTCGATCTGGCTCGCCCCTTCGTCGGTCACCGCCTGCGCCTGGGTCCGCACCGGCAGGCGCGGCTGGCGAAAATCACCCGCGCGTTGTTCGGCGGCCAATTGCTTCAACACGCTCGCGACATCGACTTCTTCGTCGAACGCGACGCCGCACCGCCCCTCTTCGGACCATACGACCCGCCCCCGGATCACCACCGTGTCGGACAGCGCGACCTCCAGCCGCTCGCCGACCGCGATCGGGACATCGGCCGCAAGCATCATGCCGCGATCAGAGATATTACGAACTCTCCACAGACCGAAGTCGCCATCGCGCTTGACCTTTGCGATGCGCCACACGGTGCGGTATCGATCGGCACCGCGACGATCGCTCTCATCGCCGGCTGCCGGTTCGTCCGCAGCGCCAGACAGGTGTGGATTGTTCATTCAATCCTCCTCATTCCAAACAGCGCTCCGACGGGTCGGCACCGTCATCAAGACACAGGAGCGTTGGCATATAATTACATGAAAATACGCGAAATTTGGCAATTTAACAACAGTCCTGACATCAGAGGCTAATAAAAGTTCAATATCTGGCGCAACCATCGGTTTTCTGCGCCCGTCCCGATGAACAAATTTCTCTTTGTGAACAATTTAACGGCTTCGAAACGGCCGCATTAAGCGCGGAAAACGAGTAAATTTCCGGCTCGACCCACGGCAACGGCACATAGCCATCTGCGTGCCGGATTGGCCACCACCGCGCGCGCGACCCGCCATCCGTTTTTTCTCAGACGCCATTGGAATGTAACCACCCTCAGCTGTATAGACGGGTGATGGATTTCATTTCGCGCGCGCCCGCAAAAGCGGCTGAAACATCGAAGGTTGCCGGGACGAATCCGGACTCATCACCCCCGCGCTATGCGGCGATCAAACAGAGCATATGCGACGCCGTCCGCGACGGCCATCTCAAACCGGGTGACCGCGTCCCGTCCGAATCCGAGCTGGTGAAGCAGTTCGACGTATCACGGATGACCGCCAACCGCGCGCTGCGCGAGCTTCAGGCCGCGGGCGTCCTCGTCCGCCGCGCCGGAAGCGGGTCGTTCATCGCCGAACCACGGCCGATCGGCCAGATGATCGAGATCCGCAATATTGCCGAAGAAGTCCGCGAACGCGGCCATGAATATCGCGCCCGCGTCGTGCTGAATCAGGAAATTCGCGCCAATACAGAGACCGCGCCGCTGCTCGAAGTGGTGGTCGGAACGAAATTATTTCATTCGGTGATCGTTCATCATGAGGCCGAATTTCCGATCCAGCTTGAGGAACGCTTCGTGCTTGCCTCGGTCGCGCCCGAATATGGCACGCGCGATTTCACGCAGATGACGCCCAATGAATATCTGAGCCGTACCGCGCCGCTTGAGCGCGTCGAGCACCGGGTTTCGGCCACCATGCCCGACGAGCGCACGCACAGCCTGCTGGGCCTGTCCGACGGTGAGCCGGTACTGCGGATGACGCGGCGAACCTGGAGCCGCGGGCGACTGGTGTCTCACGCGTGGCTAACGCACCCCGGCACCCGGTTCGAACTATCAGCCGCCTTTTCGATCGACGACTGACGAAGCTTAGTTGGTCAACGTCCGTACAACCGGCTTCTTCCGCCGCCGCAACCAGCGGAAATCGGCGCGGCTGAAGCTTTTGAACAGCAGGTAAAAACCCGTCCCCGACAGCCACAATGTGCCAAAGGCGACGAAGATGATCAGCGGATGGTTGAAGCTCTTCCGCTCCAGATAATCCATATTATGGAGCATCCAGAAGAAATCCCAGGTCCGCCATGTGTCGCCGCGCATCACGATGAAGCGCGCGGTGTCGGCCGCAACATAGGCGCTGCTATTCTCCGCATCCGAAAAATCGACGCGCCACATCCGGCCTTCATGATCGCGCGTTTCAAGGGTCGATTTGGGCAGCAGGCTGACCTGCCGGATCGGCGCCTCGTTCATCATCGATGCGACCTCGCGGGCGAGCCCTTCATCGACCGAAATCGCCGCGCCGTCGGTCGCATCGACCAGTCGGACGCCCTTTTCGGTTCGCACCTCATAGACCGGCCGTGTGCCGAGGTCGCGCAGCACGACCCCCTGCACAGGCTCGCCCTTCGACAGGGCGGCGACATCGAAATAAGCCCCCTCGGGCAGCGGATGCGCGTGCCCCATGCTGTGGTCGTGCGCGGCGACCTCGTCCTTGTCGAGCAGCGCCATCACCGAGCCGCTGAGCGTCCAGAGAACGAATTGCAGGCCAAGGATCAGGCCGACCCATTTGTGGATGCGCCGGAAGAACAGCGGCGTCAGGCGGATCTTCTTCATGCCTTTTTCTTCTTTCGGCGCTTGAATGACCAGACCAGCAGCCATGCGCCGCTGATCGCCATGGCGAAGGCGCTCCACGTCGCGATGCGCAGCAGCGGATTGTTGACGTCGGTGCGCTCCTCATAATCCATGATGTGGAGCATCCACGCGATGTCGAAGACGCGCCACAAGGCGTGGCGGCGCGAGATGAGTTCGCCGGTCTTGGGCGACAGATAGAGCGTCGGGCGGTTCCAGCCTTCGAACTCGACCTGCCAGAACGGCGGCTTGCGTGACTGCATTTCCTGCGGCGCGGTGGTGAGCAATTGCACCGACACGATCTTGCCGTCGCCGGTATAGATGCGCTGCGCCAGTGCACGAATTTGCGCCTCGGTCGGATCGGCCAGCAGCCGCCCCGACGCCGCGTCGAACAGACGCGGGCCGTCGGGGGTTTCGGCGCGCCAGACCGGCGTGTCGAAATGACGCTGCAAACGGATTTCCGACGCGCCGGGGACGGCCGCCACAATCTGTGACGGTGACGCCAGCCCGGCAAGATCGAAAGGCTTGACCACCGGGCTGCGCACCAGATGATCGCCATGGATGGTATCGATATGGACCACCACCATGTAGAACCCGGTCAGCGTCCAGAGTAGAACCTGGACGCCGACCAGCAATGCCAGCCACTTGTGGAAACGGCGAATGACCAGTGGCCAGCGGATCGTCATGCTCGGGGCCTTAGAAAGCGGTCCGGAAACCGACGTAAACACGCCGGCCGAGCAGGTCATAGGTCATCGTGTCGGTGTTCGCATCGGTAAAGCTCTGGATATAGGGAGCCTTGCGATCGAACAGATTGTCGACACCCAGCTGGAAGCGCGTCTTTTCATTCACTTCGAAAGCGAGCTGGATATTGTGGTAGAAGACGGCCGGCGCGCGATAGCCGATTTCATCGGGTGCCGCGTTAAAGTCGGTCGCCTTGCCGATCCACTGGGTCGACCAGGTCGCGCTGATGCCGTCCTTTTCAGCGGTCAGTACGCCATAGCCGCGCCACTTCGGATAGCCGCCGTTGCCGCCGCCAATATGGCCGTCGAACACGATCGGAGCGCCGCCCTCGAACGGATAGATGGTGTAATCGTTGAGCCAGGTAACATTGGCATCGAACGAAAGCGACACGTCACCGATCATGCGGTTGTAGACGAGACCCAGATCGAGACCGCTCATCTTTTCACGGCCGGTATTGATCGGCTGCGCGGACAGGTAATTGACCTCACCCGTCAACTGGCTGCGCGTGAAATCGTCGCAGAAGGGATGCGACAGATTCTGGCTGGCGTAGCAGATCGAGAGCTTGGTCGACCCCGGGATTGCGCGGATCGCGTCCTTGATGTCGATGTTGAACCAGTCGGCGGTCAGCGACAGGCCGGGGACGATACCCTTCGGCTGGATCACCGTACCGACCGTCCAGGTCGTCGAGCTTTCGGGCTTCAGATTTTCGTTTCCGCCAACGGTGGTCAGGATCGTACTGCCCAACTGGACATAGTTGGCGGGCACGCCCGATGCCTGGCAGTTGGCGATCAGCGTCGCATTGCCGCTCTGTGCATAGCGGCTGCACGGATCGGTGGTCGTCAGATTGCCTTCCGACACGCCGCCGTAAAGCTCGGGCACGTTGGGGATGCGGAAACCCGTCCCATAGGTGCCGCGCAGGCGGATGTCCTCGTTGATCCGCCAGTCGACACCGAACTTGTAGTTCCAGTCGCTGCCGAACAGGTCATAATCCGAAAAGCGCACCGCGCCGTCGATCGTCAGCGCCTTGAAGAAAGGCGTGTCGGCGAGCACCGGCACCGAAAGCTCAAGATAGGCTTCCTTGGTGGCGGTCGAACCCGAGATCGGATCCTGCTGATTGGTGTTGGCAACGCCCAGCACCGTCAACGGATCTGGATCGCGCCAGCCCTTTTCCTTGCGGTAAACCGCACCCGTCGCGAAGGAAACCGGCCCGGCCGGCAAGGTGAACAGGCTGCCCGTCAGGTCGGCCGTGACCGTCGCCAGCTCATTGCCGCCATGATCGCGCGAGGTGAAGTTGATATAGTCGAGAACCGCCGGGGTGACGTCGCCCGCACCAAGATAATCGGCGCAGGGGATAGCCGCACCCGCCGTGACGCTGCACTTGGTACGATCGAGCGTGTTGGCGACATTGGCGAGGTTGGCGACGTTGGTCGAGCCATCGACCGCGGTGTTGCGGCCGAACGCACCCGCGACTTCCCAGGCCCAGTCATTGGCGAGCTTGCCGCGGAAGCCGACGGTGCCCTGCCAGGTTTCGGTCTTCTGGAAGAATTCGCGCGGCCCGCCCTCGACGAGCATCCGGCGCACGAGCAGCAGGTCCTGCCCCGTCGGGTTGGTCGGGTTCGTCGCCGAAATCGAGATGTTGCGGAGCGTACCCGGAGTCGCGAGCTGGTCGCTCTTGCGGTGGGTGTAGAGGAACTCACCGAAAATCTGGACGCCGTCGGTGATCTGATAATCGCCGAACACCGCGGTGCTGATACGCTCGATCGGGCTGACCGCGTTCAGATAGCGCTGGACATTGTTGTTATGCTTCGCGCCATTATACGGCTCAAAGAAATCGCCATCGCCGCCGGGGGTCTGGTTGAAGTTGATCTGCTGGCCGTTCGGCAGCACGGCGCGGCCGCCGATCGTCGAGGTGCTGTTGGTGCACGACAGCGAGCCCGGCGTCACTTCCGCCAGCGAGCAAGGCGCGCGGCTCGCCATATTGACCGCATCGGTCTTCTGATAAGTCGCCGCCACCATAATGCCGCCGCGATCATTGCGTGCGCCCCAGATCAGGTCGGCGGTGAAATCGCCGCCGTCGCCGCGCTCGGTGACGCCATAGCGTGCGCTCACGCCCAGGCCTTCATAATCGGTGCGGGTGACGAGGTTGACGACGCCCGCCATCGCATCGGCGCCATAGATCGCCGAGGCGCCGTCCTTGAGGACGTCGGTGCGCGCAAGCGCGACAACCGGGATCATGTTCAGATCGGGCGAAGAGTTGGCGCCGGTGCCGCCGGCCACGAGGCGGCGGTTGTTGAGCAGCACGAGCGTGCGCTTGATGCCCAGGCCGCGAAGATTGACCTGCGCGGTGCCATAACCGTTGTTGGTCCAATAGGCCGAGCTCTGATTGCCCGCGAAGCCCGCATTGGCGGGAAGCCGCTGAAGAACCTGTTCGATGTTGACGAGGCCGGTGTTCTCGATCTGCTCGGCCGAGACGACCGTAGCCGGGCCGACGCCCGCGAGGTCCTGACGACGGATGCGCGATCCGGTGACAACAATGTCGCTTCCCGAGCTGGCGCCCTCGGCGGATTGCGGCGCCGCGTCCGTTTGCGCGGCGGCTGGGACGGAGATGCTGGCAATCGCCGCGACCCCCGCAAGCAAAGATGTTCTGATTCTCATAGCGAAACCCCCTGTTGGTTGCGTTGTTGTCCCCAGAAAGCATCAAATGTATATACAGGTCAACAGAAAAATCTGTTGAATATCAGTATCTTAATGTCATTTCCGGGGAACATAACTGGCAATTAGAATACGCAGCGTCGGGGAACACCCCTCACCTCTCGACGATTTTTTTATTCAGCATCGGGCGCGCCGAATGGCCCCGCATTGCGGCCAGTCCAAGGCACCGGCAATTTTCTTGTGGAAGGCCAATGGCCTCAACCGTCGGATGGCCTCCGGGCCGAACCGAAACGCGCGATCAGATCATAGGCCGATCCGACGAAATGCTGGCGGACGAGCGTAATCCCCTCGTCGCCGCGCCAAGTCCGTCGTTCAACGAACAGGCATGCCGAGCCAAGCGCCAAATGGAGCCGCGCCGCCACATTGCGATCCGCCGGAACCGCAGCGATTCGCGTTTCGGCTTCGGTCCACGGGACATGCTTGAGCAGCCACGCCCCCGGCGACGCGCCCTGAAATGCCGAGGCCGCAATGTCAGGCACTGCGGACAGGCTGATCAGACGCGCTTCGACGGCGAGCGGCACATCGTCAGCGAAATGCACGCCCTCCAGCAGGATGAGTTCGCCCTCGCCAGCCAGCGCGGCCTCGTCGGGATGCGCGGGATCGGGCGTGCGCACCTCGCGGTTGAAAAGTTCAAAGTGGTAACGCTGGCCGCGCTGAAGCACCTCCTGCTCCAGATCGGGGATGTCGAGCACCATCGAATGGACGCGCGGGCGCGCGACAAAAGTACCCGCGCGCTTGCGCCGGTCGATCAGCCCCGCCGCGACAAGTGCCGACAGCGCCTTGCTGACCGTCATCCGCGCGCAATCATAGTCGCGCATGAGTTCAAGCTCGGTCGGCAGGCGCGCACCGGGAAGGAGTTCGCCCGACAATATGCGCGCCTCGAAATCGGATCGGATCCGTTCGTGGAGCGGCTGCTTCACGCGGTCAGCCTTTCGAGCGTCGCGACATAGCCCGCGACGATCGCTGCGCGATCCTTGTGCCGGCCCCGGCTCACCACCTGCTCGCCGCGGCGCCATACGCCGTCGAGCGCGCTGCGCCCCGCCGCGAAGATATAGGCGTCGAGGAGTTCGTCATCCCGCTTTCCCGCGAGCGAAGGATGCCCAAGGTCGAGGCTGACGATATCGGCCGCAGCACCGACCGCGAGACCGCCCGTCACTCCCAGCGCCGCCGCGCCGCCATCGACCGACGCGGCATAGATATCGGCGCCGGTCGACCGCCCCTCGCCGCCCGCGAGCATATTGCGACCCCGCCGCATCAGCCGCTGGCCATATTCGAGCAGGCGCAGCTCTTCGCTCGCATCGATCAGCACGTTTGAATCACTCCCCACGCCATAACGCCCGCCCGCCGCCAGAAAGGCTTCGGCGGGAAACAGCCCGTCGCCCAGATTGGCCTCGGTGATCGGGCAAAGCCCGGCGACTGCGCCCGTTCCTGCAAGTGCCGCCGTTTCTGCGGGCGTCATATGCGTCGCATGGACGAGACACCAGCGATCATCGACTGCGGCGTGGTTCAACAGCCATTCGACCGGGCGCTGGCCGCTCCACGCGAGGCAGTCGTCGACCTCCTTCACCTGCTCGGCGATATGAATATGGACGGGGCGATTCGCGCCGATACCCCCGAGTGCGTCAAGTTGCTCGGGCGATACGGCGCGCAGGCTGTGTGGCGCGACCCCGACGATGGCGTCTGGCAAGTCCCGGCTCGCCGCGTCGGCGGCGTCAATCAGCCGCGCATAGCGGTCGATGTCCATGATGAAACGCATCTGCGCAGGCTGCGGCGATTGCGCACCGAAGCCTGCATAGGAATAGAGGACGGGCAACAACGTCAGACCGATGCCGCTCGTGGCGGCCGCATCGACGATCGCGCGGCTCATTTCGGCGGGGTCGGCATAGGCTTGTCCGCCGCGATCATGGTGCAGATAATGGAATTCACCAACGCGGGTGAAGCCGCCCTCCAGCATCTCCAGATAAGCGAGCGAGGCGATCGCGCGCACGTCGTCGGGGGTCATGCGATCGAGGAAGCGATACATGACCTCACGCCATGTCCAGAAGCTGTCGCCCGACGGCCCGCGCCGCTCGGCGAGTCCCGCCATGCCGCGCTGAAACGCATGGCTGTGCAGGTTCGGCATGCCAGGAAGGCCGCAGCCGTGGCGTTCCTCATCGGGCTGCGCCGCCGCATTGCTTTCGATGGTGGCAATGACACCCGAACTTACCGTCAGCCGGACATTCCGCGCCCAGCCGCCATTCAGCAAAAGCCGGTCGAAGAAGAGGTTCCGATCGCCTGTTTTCTGCGCCGATGCCATAAATTTCCTCCCGATCTGAAATTATGTCTATACATTAATGAGCGATTGGTGCAATCTTTGGCCATCGCAAAATGATGAGGGTCGATGGGCATGCGCTGCGACACGCTGTGGAAAGATGCAAGGCTCGCCACGATGGTCGGGAACGACCTCGGCGTGGTCGAACAAGGGCTAGTGGCTGCCGCTAACGGCGCCATCCTCTATGCCGGCCCCGCAGCCGACGCCCCGACCTTCGACGCCGCCGAAAGCGTTGCGTGCGACGGACGCTGGATCACCCCCGGGCTGATCGATTGCCACACCCACCTGATCCACGCCGGCGACCGCGCCCGCGAGTTTGAAATGCGTCTCGACGGCGCCTCCTATGAAGAGATTGCCCGCGCCGGCGGTGGCATCGTGTCGACGATGCGCGCAACCCGCGAGGCCAGCGAGGACGACCTGGTCAGGGCCGCCCTGCCCCGCCTCGACGCGCTGATCGCCGAAGGTGTCACGACGGTCGAGGTCAAATCGGGCTATGGCCTCGACACCGCCAGCGAGATCCGCATGCTCCGCGCCGCGCGGCGGTTGGGGACCGAACGGCCGGTGCAGATCGCCACCACCTTCCTCGGCGCCCACGCGCTGCCGCCCGAATATGCCGGCGATGCCGACTCCTATATCGCAATGCTGGTCGATGAGATGCTGCCCGAAGTCTCGCGGCTCGGCCTCGCCGATGCGGTTGATGCCTTTTGCGAAGGCATCGGTTTCACGCCTGCGCAGACCGAACTTGTCTTCGAAGCCGCAAAGCGTGCCGGCCTGCCGGTCAAGCTCCACGCCGAACAGCTATCGAACCAGCATGGCGCGGCGCTCGCCGCGCGCCATGGCGCGCTGTCGGCCGACCATCTCGAATATCTCGATAACGCCGGGATCGCGGCGATGGCCGCGTCGGGCACCGTCGCGACTTTGCTCCCCGGCGCCTATTATTTCATGCGTGAGACGCATCTGCCGCCGATCGACGCACTCCGTCTTGCCGGCGTCCCGATCGCGCTCGCGACCGACTGCAACCCCGGCACCTCGCCGCTCACCTCGCTACTTCTCGCGATGAACATGGGGGCAACGCTGTTCCACCTGACCGTCGCCGAATGTCTGACCGGAGTCACGCGCAACGCCGCGCGGGCGCTCGGCGTGTCCGATCGCATCGGGACACTGGAAGCCGGCAAGCGCTGCGACCTCGCCATCTGGGACATCGAACGTCCCGCCGAACTTGTCTATCGCATGGGGCTCAACCCGCTCCATGCCCGTATCTGGAGTGGTCGATGACCGATATCATGCTTACCCCCGGCACCGCATCGCTTGCCGATTGGCGCGCCATTTATCGCGGCGCGATCCCCCGGCTCGACCCGGCGTCGGCGCCGCGCATCGCTGAAAGTGCCGCAGCAGTTAGCCGCATCCTCGCGCGCGGCGAGCCGGTTTATGGCATCAACACCGGCTTTGGAAAGCTCGCCAGCGTCCGTATCGACGACGCCGACCTCGCGACGCTCCAGCGCAACATCGTACTCAGCCATGCGGCTGGAATTGGCGATCCGTCGCCGGTGCCGGTCATCCGCCTGATGATGGCGCTGAAGCTCGCCAGTCTCGCGCAGGGCGCCTCGGGCGTCCGCCCCGAAACCGTCGCGCTGCTCGAAGCGATGCTCGTCCACGGCCTGACCCCGGTGATCCCGGCGCAGGGCTCGGTCGGCGCGAGCGGCGACCTTGCCCCGTTGTCGCACATGGCGGTGACGATGATCGGCATGGGCGAGATTTTCCTCGGCGACGAACGCCTGCCCGCCGCCGATGCGCTCGCGCGCACTGGCATCGCGCCGATCGAGCTCGCCGCCAAGGAAGGCCTCGCGCTGCTCAACGGCACGCAATTCTCGACCGCCAACGCGCTCGCCGGGCTGTTCGAGGCCGAATTGCTGTTCCAGTCCGCGCTCGTCACCGGCGCGCTGTCGACCGAAGCTGCCAAGGGATCCGACACGCCTTTCGATCCGCGCATCCATGACCTGCGCCGCCATCGCGGCCAGATCGAGGTCGCAGGCGCGCTGCGTTCGATGATGGAAGGGTCGCCGATCCGCGCCAGCCACCTGGAAAATGACACCCGCGTACAGGATCCTTATTGCCTGCGCTGCCAGCCGCAGGTGATGGGCGCCGCGCTCGACGTGCTGCGCCAGGCCGCAACGACGCTGGAAATCGAAGCAAACTGCGTTTCGGACAATCCGCTGATTTTCCCCGACACCGACGAAGCGCTGTCAGGCGGCAATTTCCACGCCGAGCCCGTCGCCTTCGCGGCCGACATGATCGCGCTCGCGATCTGCGAAATCGGGTCGATTTCCGAACGCCGCATCGCGATGCTCGTCGACCCCGCGCTGTCGGGGCTTCCGGCCTTCCTGACGCCGAAGCCCGGGCTCAATTCGGGCTTCATGATACCGCAGGTCACCGCCGCGGCGCTGGTCAGCGAGAATAAGCAATGCGCCTATCCCGCAAGCGTCGACTCCATCCCGACCTCGGCCAATCAGGAAGATCATGTATCGATGGCGGCACACGGCGCGCGGCGTCTGCACGCGATGGCCGCCAACGCCCTCGCCGTGATCGCGATCGAATGGCTCGCCGCGGCGCAGGGCGTCGATTTCCACGCGCCGCTGCAATCGAGCCCGACGCTCGAACGCGCGCATCGCCTGCTCCGCGACGCCGTCCCGACGCTCGCCGACGACCGGCACTTCCACCCCGATATCGAGGCAGCGAACGCCCTCGTCCGGTCGGGTGCGCTGGCGGCGACCGCAGGCGACCTGCTTCCCGGGGTCGCATGACCGGCTGGCTCGACATAAAGCGCGGCGAAGCGCCGCTGGTGGTGGCCTTCCCGCACACCGGGACCGACCTTGCCGACACCGGCGGCGCGTTTCGCTGCGAATGGATCGCGCGCCGCGACGCCGACTGGTGGGTCGACCGGCTTTATGGTTTTGCAACCGAGCTCGGCGCAACGACGATCCGCACCGACATTTCGCGCAGCGTGATCGACGTCAATCGCGACCCGTCGGGGGCCTCGCTCTACCCCGGACAGGCAACGACCGAGCTCTGCCCGACGACGACCTTTGACGGCGAACCGCTCTATCGCGACGCCGGTCCCGACGAGGCTGAAATCGCCCGGCGGCGGTCGCTGTGGTTCACCCCCTATCATGCCGCAATCGAAGCCGAGATTGCGCGGCTGCGCGTGATCCACCCGCGCGTCATCGTCTATGACGCGCATTCGATCCGCAGCCATGTCCCCCGGCTGTTCGACGGCGAATTGCCGCAGTTCAACATTGGCACCAACGATGGGCAGACCTGCGACCCGGCGCTGGCGTCGGCGATCGAAGCCATTTGCGCGGCCAGCGGTCGCAGTCATATTCTCGACGGCCGCTTCAAGGGCGGTTGGACGACGCGCCACTATGGCCGCCCGGGGAGCGGTGTGCATGCGATCCAGATGGAACTCGCCATGCGCGGCTATCTCGACGAGCCCGCCGACGTCAACGAAACCAACTGGCCCGCGCTGCTCGCCCCGGCGCGCGCCAACAATCTGACCCCTATTTTGAAAGACGTGCTGCGGGCGTGCATCGCCTTTGCCGCCGCTTGATCCACCAGGAAGGACCAACATGACCCGTCTCGACAACAGCCGCATCATCAAGGCCGCTACCGGAACCGAATTGTCGGCCAAAGGCTGGCTGACCGAAGCCCCGCTGCGCATGCTGATGAACAATCTCCACCCCGACGTCGCCGAGCGGCCCGAGGAACTCGTCGTCTATGGCGGCATCGGCCGCGCCGCGCGCGACTGGGAAAGCTATGACAAGATCGTCGATACGCTGCGGCGGCTGGAAGGCGACGAAACCCTGCTTGTCCAGTCGGGCAAGCCCGTCGGCGTGTTCCGCACCCATGAAAATGCGCCGCGCGTGCTGATCGCCAACTCGAATCTCGTCCCGCATTGGGCGAATTGGGATCATTTCAACGAACTCGATAAGCGCGGCCTCGCGATGTACGGCCAGATGACCGCCGGGTCGTGGATCTATATCGGCACGCAGGGCATCGTTCAGGGCACCTATGAAACCTTCGTCGAAATGGGCCGCCAGCATCATGGCGGCAGCCTCGCGGGCAAATGGCTGCTTACCGCAGGCCTCGGCGGCATGGGCGGCGCGCAGCCGCTCGCAGCGGTGATGGCGGGCGCGTCGTGCCTCGCGATTGAGTGTCAGCCGAGCCGCATCGAAATGCGCCTGCGCACCGGCTATCTCGACGCCGCCGCCTCGACGATCGAGGAAGCGATGGCGCTGATCGAAAAGAGCTGCGCCGACAAAAAGCCGATATCGGTCGGCCTGCTCGGCAATGCCGCCGAACTTCTGCCCGAACTTTATCGCCGCGGCATCCGCCCCGACCTGCTCACCGACCAGACGAGCGCGCATGATCCGGTGAATGGCTATCTACCGGCAGGCTGGACCGTCGCCGAATGGATCGACAAACGCGAAAGCGATCCCGCCGCGGTCGCCAAAGCCGCCAAGGCATCGATGGCCGTCCACGTCCGCGCGATGCTCGATTTCCAGGCTGCCGGGGTTCCGACCACCGATTACGGCAATAATATCCGCCAGGTCGCGAAGGATGAGGGCGTCGAAAATGCCTTCGACTTCCCGGGCTTCGTCCCCGCCTATATCCGCCCACTCTTCTGCCGCGGCGTCGGGCCGTTCCGCTGGGCCGCACTGTCGGGCGATCCCGAGGATATCTACAAGACCGATGCCAAGGTGAAGGAACTGCTCCCCGACAACGCGCATCTCCACCGCTGGCTCGACATGGCGCGCGAGAAGATCCAGTTTCAGGGGATGCCCGCGCGCATATGCTGGGTCGGCCTCGGAGATCGCCACCGGCTTGGCCTCGCGTTCAACGAGATGGTCGCGAACGGCGAACTCAAGGCGCCCGTCGTGATCGGCCGCGACCATCTCGACTCCGGCTCGGTCGCCTCGCCCAACCGCGAGACCGAAGCGATGCGTGACGGCAGCGATGCGGTTTCGGACTGGCCGCTGCTCAACGCCCTGCTCAACACCGCGAGCGGCGCGACGTGGGTGTCGCTCCACCATGGCGGCGGAGTCGGCATGGGCTTTTCGCAGCACAGCGGCATGGTGATCGTCGCCGACGGCACCCCCGAAGCCGCAGCGCGGCTCGAGCGCGTGTTGTGGAACGACCCCGCGACCGGGGTGATGCGCCACGCCGACGCAGGCTATGACATCGCGCTCGATTGCGCGCGCGAAAAAGGCCTCGACCTGCCCGGCATCACGGGGTGACTTCGGTCCGGCACCTGCCGGCGGAGGCGCGCATCGCCCGCGCGTGGCGGAACGGCGGCGGCGTCACGCGTGACGTCGCGCTGTTCCCCGAGGGCGCCGGCGATGAAGATTTCCTGTGGCGCGCGAGCATCGCGACGATCGCCGCCGACGGTCCTTTTTCGCCCTGGCCCGGCGTCGATCGCGCGCTCATGTTGCTGCACGGCAAACTGACGCTTGCAGTCGGGGACGACGAACGGGATCTCGAAGCGGGCGACCCGGCGCAGGCTTTCGCAGGCGAGGAAGCGGTTTCCGCCCGCCCTTGCGGCGGCGCGTGCATCGTCCTCAACCTCATGGCGCGGCGCGGGGACGCACGCATTATGCTTGAGCGCTGGACGACCGGGCGCCTAAGTAAGGCCGATCAGTTGTTGTTGCTGGCAGAGAGTGCGACGACAATCGGGCTAAACGGCCAATCCATCAATCTGGCCGCTGAGGATGCCTTGCTGCTCACGCCGAAAGAGGTGACCGGACTCACCTTCGACCACCCCGTCATTGTCGCCGAGATATTCAGCGGCGCAGAGCAATTCGCGCAAATCTAAACCGTTCGCCCTGAGCTTGTCGAAGGGCCGTTCTTTCTTTCGGCGGCGCAGAAGGACAGTGCTTCGACAAGCTCAGCACAAACGGGGTTTAGGGTGGAGCGGATTTAACGCACGCCACTCTAAGCCGTATAAACGACCGCCAACCCCTTGGCATCGAACGCCATCACGTCGAACGCATCGACGCTGCCATCGGGCATTTCCATTCCCGGCGAACCGCGCGGCATGCCCGGCACTGCCAGCCCGACGATATCGCGCGGCTTGTCGCGCAGCAGCTTGTCGATATGCCGCATCGGCACATGGCCTTCGAGTACATAGCCCGCGACGATCACCGTGTGACAGGACGCGAGTTCGGCAGGCACGCCATGGCGAACCTTGATCTCAGGCATGTCGGGGCGGCTTTCGACCGTCACCTCATAGCCCGCCTTTTGCGCGATCTCGGCCCAGGCGGTGCAACAACCGCATTCGGGATCGCGATAAACGAGCATCTTTTTCGCCGCAGGCAGCGCTTCGGTCGCCTTGTCGGCAACCGGCGCCGCGGGCGCGCTGTTGCATCCCGCGAGCGCGACCCCGCCCGCTGCCGCGATCAGGCCAAGCAGGCTGCGCCGGCTATATCGCGCCGCCGTCAAAACCAGGTCCTTACGCCGATCACCAGGCTCGTGCTTTCGACACCCTCACCCGCCGTGCGGGCAAAGCGCGCGGTGTCGCCGAGCTTGCGGCTCCATGCGACGCCGACATAGGGCGCGAATTCCTTGACGATCTCGTAGCGCAGACGCAGCCCGAGTTCGACGTCGGACACGCCCGATCCGATCCCGCTTTCAGGAACATCCTGCAGCGCGAAGCTCACCTCGGCCGCGGGCTGCAAAACCAGCTTCTGGGTGATCCGCTGGTCATATTCGGCCTCGAACCGGCCGAGCAGGTCGCCCTTGTCCGACAGGAACAAAGCGCCCTCGACCTCGAACCAATAGGGCGCGAGCCCTTCGAAGCCGATCGTTGCATAGGTGCGATCGGCGCCGGGGCCAAAGTCCTGACGGACACCGGCCTGCGCGTTGAAATAGGGACCGATCGCGCGGCTATAAAGCAATTGCGTTTCGGTGCCCTCCAGCCCCTCACCAAAGGCTCCTTCGCCCTCGTTCTTGATCGTCAGCCGGTTGATGTCGCCGCCATACCAGACTTCGCCATTCCAGCTGTAGCCGTCATGCCCCTTGCGCGACTGATATTCGAGGTCGAAGCTGGTGTAGCCGATCAACAGGCCGCCGCTTTCGACCATCATCGCGTGGCGGGCATGCTCCATTTCGGCCTTAGGGAAAATGCGGTCGGCGTACCAGTCGCTGGGCGGTGCCGGGGCGGGAGCGTCGCCCGCGGGTAGATCGGTGCCGACCGCGCCAACCGCAGGAGCCGCCGCCTTGGGCGTGCAATGCCCCATGGCGGCATGCTCGGGCGCGCAATCCGGGTCGCTCGCCACTGGCGCAGGCGTATGATCGCCATGCGCCGTGGGGGCGGGATCGTCCTTCAGCCTGCAATGGCCCATCGCCGCATGTTCGGGGGTACAGCCGGCATCACCCTCGGCAGGCGCGGGCATCTGCTCGCCATGCGCGCTGGTCGTGGTGCCCTCACCCTCAAGGATGCAGTGCCCCATCGCGGCATGTTCGGGCGTGCAACCGGCATCGGCGGCGGGCTTCGCCGGCGCATGGCCATCATGCGCCGACTGCGCCGCTGCGGGGGCCGCGAAAGCAATCGCCGACAGACCGACGAGCAGGGTCCAGACGCGGGTCATGCGGCGTCTCCGCGCGGGCGGACGCTGACAACACGCATCATCCCCGCGTGCATATGATAGAGAAGATGGCAGTGGAACGCCCAGTCGCCGAGCGCGTCGGCGGTGAAGTCGAAGGTCGCGATGCCGCCCGGCTGGACGATCACCGTGTGCTTGCGCGGCGAATGGTCGCCCTTGCCCGTCACCAGTTCAAAGAAATGGCCGTGCAGGTGGATGGGGTGGACCATCATCGAATCGTTGATCAGATTGACGCGCACCCGCTCGCCCTCAAGGAACGGGATGGGCTCGTGATGATCGGACATTTTCACGCCGTCGAACGACCACATGAAGCGTTCCATATTGCCGGTCAGATGGATGTCGAGCGAGCGTTCGGGCGCGCGGACATCGGGGTTGCGGTCGAGCGATTTCAGGTCGTGATAGGTCAGCACCTTGTGGCCGACATCTTCCAGCCCCTGCCCCGGTTCGCCCATCCGGTTGATCGGCATCGGCGAAATCGACTGGACGCTGGGGTCGCGCTTGACCTGCGGCGCGACGCTGAAGTCGCGCATGCTGTGGTTCATGGCGCCGCCAGCAGCCGCGCCATGGGCGGAGTGGTCGGCCGCCCCGGCATCGGCGGCGGGGGTGCAATGACCCATTGCAGCATGTTCGGGGGTGCAGGCGGCATCGCCCGCCGCGCCGCCCGCCATCGCGCCCATGCCCATGTCGGTCATCGTCGCGAGCGGACGCTTGCGCAGTGGCGGAACCTCGGCCGCCATCCCGGCGCGCGGCGCCAGTGTCGCGCGCGCCATGCCCGAACGGTCGTTGACCTCGGCGACGAACGTATAGGCGCGATCGTCGGTCGGGGTGACGATGACGTCATAGGTTTCGGCGACGCCGATCTGGAACTCGTCGATTTCGACCGGCACGACGTTCAAGCCATCGGACTGCACCACGGTCATCCGCAGCCCTGGAATACGGACGTTGAAAATCGACATCGCCGACGCGTTGATGATGCGCAGGCGGACGCGCTCGCCCGGCGTGAACAGCGCGGTCCAATTGTCGCGCGGGCCATAGCCATTGACGAGGAAGGTGTAGGTCGACCCGTTGACGTCCGCGACATCGGTCGGGTCCATACGCATCGCGCCCCATTCGACACGGTCCTTGAGCGGCTGATCCTTGCCCGCGAGCAGCCCGCCGAGCGTCTGGCGCTGCATGTTGAAATGGCCAGGATTGACCTTCAGCTTGCGGAAAATCTCCTCGGGCGAAATCCGGCTGTGGTCCGACAGCACGATCACATGCTCGCGGTCGTGCGCGACCGGATCGGCCCCCGCGGGATCGATGACGATCGGGCCATAATGACCGATCTGTTCCTGCAGCCCCGAATGGCTGTGGTACCAATAGGTGCCCGACTGAACGACCGGAAATTCATAGACGAAGGTCGAGCGCGGCTTGATGCCGGGGAAGCTGACCCCCGGAACGCCGTCCATCTGGAACGGCAGGATCAGGCCGTGCCAATGGATCGAGCTGTCCTCGTCGAGGTCGTTGACGACGGTGAGCTTTGCCGTCTGCCCCTCCTTCAGGCGAACCAGCGGTGCCGGGACGGTGCCGTTGATTCCGATCGCACGGCTGACCTTGCCGTCGACGCGCATCGTCTGGCGCGCAATACGCAGCGTGATGTCATTGCCCGATACGGTCGGAAGCGACGCGACGATCCCCGTCGAGACGGGCTGCGCCCACGCCGGGAACCATGCGGCCAGCCCGGCCACGGTCCCTCCACCCAAAGCTCCGCTGACAAAATGACGCCTGTTCATACGCATATTGGTTCAACTGTTCCTTCTTGTTCACATTTCCATACGCGCCCGACCCGAGCGCCCCTCACCCTCGCAGCAAAATCCGCCGCAGCGCCTATTCCGGGGCACCGACGGCCAGCAGTTCCTTGAGCCGCGCGCGCGCGCGATAGAGGCGCGTTTCGATCGTCTTTTCGCTGACTTGCAGCATGTCAGCGGCCTCAACCTGGCTCAGCTCTTCCAGCCCGCGCAGCACCAGCACTTCGCGCAGCTTGACCGGCAGCTCGGCCATTGCGGCACGGACCCGCGCCATTTCGGCGCGTCCGGCCACTTCGGCGTCGGGCGCGGGAACGTCGCTGGCCACGTCATGCGCGCTGTCAAGTGGCAGCGCGCGCGAGAAAAAAGAGCGGACCTTGCGGCGCCGCGCCCAGTCACGGCATTTGTTGAGCGCGATGCGGGCGATCCACACCTTGAACGGGCGGTCTGCTTCATAGCGGTCGAGCGCGGCAAAACCCGAAACAAACGCCTCTTGCGTCAGGTCCATCGCCTCATCGGCATCGCCAATATTGCGATAGATAAGGCGAAAGGTCGGTGCTTTGTAGCGTGCCAGAAATTCCCGATACGCATCCTGCCGGCCAGCTTTCGCCAGCGCCGCCAGTTCGCGGTCGCTAATCTGCGATAGGTCGGGGGTCACCGCGCATCGGCGGTCAGCGCCTTGACCACGCTTTTGTCGAACATCTCCGCCTGTTCGGGGTTGAGCACCCCGCGCATCGCGAACAGATGCTCCAGCGTTTCCTTCTGCAGCGTCCCCATCACCTCATGCGTGTGATCGATCGCCTCGGTGACCTGGGGTCCATAGCCATGTTCGGCCTCGATCGCCTGCGCTAGCCGGACATTGGCGGCGCGCATCTCCTGCTCGCGCGCCTTGCGTCGCGCGGCGAACTGGGTTTCGATTTGCTCGATCTTCGCATGCTGACCATCTGTCAGTTCCAGCTGACTGTGAAGCAGCGCGTGCAGTTCGGTCTCGCTCGCCCGGGGCGCGTCGAAAACCTCCCGGCCAACAAAGACGCCAGCCAACGCAGCGATGAACGCAACGAGCCCGACCAGCAACAAGCGGCGCGACGGCATCCTCAATGGGTATCCAGCAGGGTAGACGGCGCCAGCACGTTCACCGGACCCAGAGGAGAGATCGGGCTCGCAGCGACGGCAGGCGCCGATACCGCACTGCCCGCAATTATTCCGCCGCCGAGCGAGACAAAGGCGGCAAGCGCCATCAGCCGCCGCGTCGCGAACGCTTCACGCTGACGACCGGCCAGCGCGTGCAAAATCCGCTCGTCCAGCATCTCCAGCCCCTCGGGCAGGTCAACTGCTTTCAATATTTGAAGCTGTTCGTCCATTGGACTTTCCTGCAATTCCTTCAATGCCCATACGCACCCGCGCGCCGCCCCCCTCAAAAGATGAAAAATGAGGGCGGCAGGAACAATATGCGTATTAGCAGGACAGACAAATATTTGGAGATATTATGTTCAAGTCTTTTCTCCCCTCTGCTGCGGCCGCCTTCGCCCTGATGCTGATGCCGACCGCGGCACACGCGCATGCAAAGCTCGTGGCGTCGAGCCCGACCGCAAATGCGACCGTGTCGAAAGTGACCTCGGTCAAACTGACCTTTAACGAAAAACTGATCGCCTCGACCGTCAAGGCCGAACTGGTGATGACCGGTATGCCCGGCATGGCCAACCATGCCCCGATGAAAATGCCGACGACAGCCCAGATGGGGAAAGACGGCAAGTCGATGACGCTGCTGCTCAAGCGCGTCCTCGTCCCCGGCACCTACAAGGTCAAATGGTCGGCCGCCGGCGCCGACACGCATCGCATGGGCAGCGAGTTCAGCTTTACCGTGAAATAGGGCAATGCCCGACCTTCTCCTCGTCGGCATCAGGTTCGCGCTCTTCGCCGACCTGATGCTCGTCGTGGGGCTGGCGGGCTTTCTCCTCACCGCGCACTTCGGGCGGACGGAGCGATGGCTTTGCGTGTTCGCCTTTGCTTGCCTCAACCAGGAGGCATGGTGATCGGCGCCGACTACCGCTTCTGAGCGCACATCTAAAATCGTTTGCGCACCGTCATCCGCACGACGCGACCAAGCGGGTCAATCTCCTCGCGGCTGTAGCCCGCGGGAACGCTGCCATCGTCCAGCGTAACCCGCCGATAGCCGTTGAAGAGATTCTGGACGTCGAATGAAAGCTTGAGATTGCTGATCAGCCCACCCTTTTTGGGCTGACCGAATATATGGTCGGGTTCAAAAAACATCGAGGCATTGAAGATCATCGGTGGCTTGAAACGGAATGGCCGATCGGCGTTGGACACCCGGGCTGGACTGCTCCAGCTTCCGTTCAAACTGGTGCCGAGACCTCGCTTTCCGACGGTGACCTGCATCGAAAGCGTGTGACGGGACTGGCCGCTGCCCTCCAACCGGTCAATGACAGGAACCCCGGCGCGGGTCTGCAATTGGCTTTTTATCCGCATGCTGTGATTGAGCGCGACGGAAAATTGCAGGGCGTTTTCAGGCGCGACCTTGCCTCCTCCGCGGCCGGGAAGTCGGAGCGCGATGCCAGAGCTCAGACCCGCGTCCGTATCGCGCGCCAGGTTGATCGAGCGGGCATCGACCGCGATCAGCCGCCCCGCCGCGTCGCGCGTCACCCTTTCGGGAAACGCCGCTTCGATCACGGGCGTCAGTTCGGGAAAGGAAGACACCGCACCTTTTGCCACCGCTTGCCGATAGCCAATGTTGAGCGACAGGACCTGATTGTCGAGTGGCCTGACGGTCGCATCGAGCGTCAGCCCCTGTCGGCTTCCGCGGCCCAGGTCGGGATTGCCCCCGGTAATCCAGACCGGCTCGGCGACCTCCCCGCGCGCATAATCGAAAATCCGGTTCACCGCCGTGACAATCGGGCCGGTGAGCAGTTCGAACGAGGGCGACACCTCGGAATAGTCTAGTGAGGCCCGAAATTGCACCATCGGCAGGGGCGACCAGCTCAAGGTGCCGTTAAACAGTGTTTGCAGCGGGCTGTTCGACATTGCCTGACCGCTCATCGACAGATCGACGGAAAGATCCCCCAACGGCCCGATTTCTGCGTCCCCCTGACGAGATATCGGCACGCTCAGCGATAGCTGCCCATCCATTTGCCTGTTTGTCGACTTGTACACCTCGGCCGGGCCGCCGCGATTGTCGCTCCGCCGGCTTTCGCTGCTGCCGCGGCTCGCATTCACCGAGAAGCTCGATGTCAGCGGTCCAGCCGGCAGATCAATGATGCTCTTCTGAACCCGAATCTGCCCGCTCAGATTTTCTCCGCGTGTGCGATTGCGATTGCTCCGCAACAAACTGTCATCCCAGACACCATAAGGGTTGAAGGCCGTGTCTGCGGCATCAATCAGTTGCTGGACGCGATCTACATCGACGCCCGTCTCGAACAGATTATCACTCCAGTTCCGCGAATAGTTGACGCCCAGACTGGTCTGCCACCCCCCGATCGACCCGTTCAGACTCAACGACCCACCAATGGATTTGCTGCTATTGTCGCTGCGTAGCGCCCGCTCGCCCGCGAAAGGACGGGTGAGCAGGACATCTTCGGCAAAGGGCGACCATGGGCTTCCCGTCGGGATGACCACGGACGCCATGGGCAGGCCCCGCAATCCATCGCTCCCATTTTTGTTCGCATTGACGTTCAGTGAAACGCTAAAATCCCCCACGGGCCGGGTCACCCCGACATTCATCGACATGTTGCGCCGGGACGACTGAAATGTTTCATAGACATGGGGGTCGACACCATGAAGCTCGCCTGCGGTTGTGACGAAATCCGCCAGCGCCGGTCCCCCGGCCATCGCGCCCGTCGGGATGCCCGCGACCGTCACCAGCCCACCGGCGGCCAGGCTCAACGCTGGGTCGATTTCCCCGCCATTGATGCCGGAAACAAAGCCGACGCTGTCAAAGCGGCCCGCGGGCTGCGGGATATTTCGCGCATCTTTGCGAAGTCCGGTGTCACCACTGATCCGCGCCTGGACATTCCAGCGTGTATCGCCGCTGATCGCGCTGCGCCCGGCCGACAGGTTGCCGCCATATTGGCCGCCGGCGGTCGCAAAATTCGCGCCCGCATCGACGTTCAGCATCGAAAAATTCTTTTTGAGAACCAGATTGACGACGCGCTTGCGTGCAGCCTCGCCATACTGAGCAGCCGCCTCTGGTTTCAGCACAGCCAGTCGCTCGAGCGCCTCGGCGGGATAGGAAAGAATCGAGCGATCGAAGCCCACGGGTTTGCCGTTGATCAGGATGACCGGCACATCGCCGCCGTCGTTGATGAAGGGGGCAAGCCGTCCCAGCAATTCCTGGATGCTGTCCGCGCCATGACTGGCGATTTCCTCTTCGCCGAACTCGGTTTCGGCCGCCACCTTGGCTTCGCCCCGCCGACCGGCGGTGACGACAATTTCGGCATCGGACGATGGATCGCCAGGCGACGCCTTCGCTTGCGAAGTCGCGATCGCACTTACACCCCCGACATTTTCCTGCGCACTAGCAACCGGGTAGACACCTAAGGGTACCGCGACGGAGGAAACGAAAGCAAGACGGATTAGTCTCATCGGGAAGCGCCAGCATTTCGCAGTTGTCCGCACCTCCAAAGAATGACCCGCTCCCGGATTGGATCGCGCCGACGGCGGCTAAAGTCGTCCGTATCGCTAAATGGGATAAATCCAATCCGTCGAATCATTTCATATAGTCATAACTATCTAATTTCTTATTCAAACAAAAAACTTGTGCCTACTCATTCATCCAGCCGGTGTTCGCGCGCTCGACATCGTCATCAGGCGGCGTCCCAGCGCCTGACGGCAACACTGCCATCAGGACAAGGCCCGTACGCTATCACCCGGCTCGTCCCGATCAGCCATGGCACAACTCCGACCGAAAAACGGGCGCACCCAAATTGCGCGCCCGTAATCCGGAGCCTGTGCACCCCTCATGGGAGCACGGCTACGATGTTGATTAGGTGATGTCCACCGGCGCTCCCGGAGTGATCAGGCGGAGATTGCCGATGATGGTGCAATTGCCGCTACCCGGAGTGACTTCAGGGATAACTGCGTTAACGTCGAGACTGTTATCGCCCGACGTCGGGGGATTGTCGTCATTGAAGGCAGCGGTGATATCGCCCGCACAGTCGCCGGGGGTGGGCGTAAACGCATACACGTTACGAATCGTAAAGGTTTCGGCCCCGCCCGCGTTATTATAGTCGACGTTAAAGGGCTGGGTTACGGGCACGATCCCCGGGCAGGCAAAAAAGCCGGCATCAAATTCAACCCCGTCAGTGTTGCCGGGAGTGATGGCAGGCTGCTGCGTGACGGTAGCTGAACCGGTACCAGGATTAACGATCTCGACGGTCAATGTGCAAGGGAAAGCCGGAGAACCACCCTTCTGAACGGTGACAGTCCCTTGCCACACCCACACAGGCGCTGTGCCCGGCCCCGGCGTCCAAGTTTGGGCGCTGGCGGCATGCGCATTCAACAAAGATAGCGCAGCGGTCGCAAAAATTGCTAACTTCTTCATGAAAATTCTCCCAAATAAGAGTTATTATCAATCGCACTATTGCGTCGCCGATTCGCGATGCAATAAAAATATTGAATATATTTTCATTATTGTCAATTGATTGTATTAGTTATTTTTGTACATAAGACATATCTCCAATACAATATTATAAAACTTTTACTTAATTCATCCGATAACGACCGAGAAAATTCAAAATTTCTTGGAAACACTGAAACCGATAATACGTGGATCAAGCGTGAAGACATTCGTACTTAATCCGGTATCATCAGCGTTGGTAAAGGCGTCAGTGATCGGGGCGTCGTTGAAGAGATTCTTCACATAAAGTTGAAACGCCAGAGCATCGTCGGGACGGCTGAGAGTCAGCGCCAGATTAGCGTTGTCCCAAGCCCTCAGTCGATCATAAGTGGTGTTATAGATTCTCGCATAGCTCTTCGATTGACGATAATAGTCCCCACGAAGAGTTAGCTCCCAATCCCCACCGCTAATAAAAAGGGTGTATTGCGCGCCAAGGTTGAACGTCAGTCGCGGGGAATTGGGCAATTCATTGCCCGACAAGTCGGCATTGAAGCCTCGCCCCATATTCGGCGCGCCACTGCCGCCCTGATTGATATTCAGGCCAATGTTGTCTGGATTGTAGGGCGCAAGAGGATCGTAAGTGAAGCCGAACAGGGCGTGATAGGGCGTGCCACCGGACGTGGCAGGATTGAAGTCGCCGATGCGATTGCTGCCGGGGCACATGGCTGTCAGCCCCAACTGATGCAAGTTGGTGCGCGTACTGGCCAAAATGCGCTCAACGAGTACGCGCGGCGCGACGCAATTAGAAGGAGCTTGCAACCATGGACGCAGCACCACCCAATCGGGGTTCCCTTGCGTACGGTCCATCACGTCGATCGACTGCTCACCGTCATCAAGTCGCGTCCGCAGATAGCCGAGATTGGCATCGACGCGGAACGCCCTGGAGGGGCGCCAAGCGGTTTCCAGTTCCACCCCCCAAATTGTCGCGTCAAAATTTTCATTATACGCGATACGGTCGACAATTTGTGAAACCTGATAGTCTTTATAGTCATAAAAGAATGCCGTTGCGTTCAATGTGAACCGGCCTCCGGCAAAACTATTCTTTGTTCCAACCTCCAACGCGTTGACATATTCAGGTTTGAAAGTTGTGTCGAGCGGCTGATACTGCACGATCGCGGGGTTGATATCCACGCGGGGCGGGTTGGTTCCGCCGCCCTTATAGCCGCGAGATGCAGAAAAGTAGACCAGCGTGTCATCTGTGAAGCCAAGGGATGGCTTCCAGTCAATAACGAATCTCCCGGTAAATTTACTCCATTTCTGGCTGATATCATCCAGCGCAGGATAGCCACTATTAACACGCCCCCCTGTCTGTTGCCCGGGAAATGCTGTTTCAGTTCCCCCGGCGAGCAATAGCTGGCTCGGTATCTGCGTCGAAATTTTCTTGTCGCTGGTGTAACGACTGCCAATCGTCAATTTCAGATTGTCAGAAATATTCCAGTACAATTCCCCAAACAGCGCCTTGGATTTGATCCGGACACCATTTTGACTAAGAAAATAGTTATGTCCTTGATTATCAAGGCTGTCGATCGGATTAGGATCCGTGTAAATACACTCGCGACCCTCAAAACCGAGTGGGCAGGGATTCGTAGTCAGTTCACCGCCGGCGCCTCGCATGCCCTTGTAAAAATAATCAGCGATAGCAGTGAAGAAATTATTGAAAACATAATAATCATCTCTCGATTTGAAATCGAGGTAGTTTGCCCCGATGTTAAAATTGACTGGTCCATCCAGATCGGACTGCAGCCTCAATTCTTGAGACCATTGGCGGTTTCGTGATCGGCTTATGTCGATTGACAACAGGCGGTCGGAGCATCCGACCTGCGGGTCACAATAAATGCCACCTGGCGTCACTCCGGGATACCGGCCCGTGTCTATTGGGCGGTTGAATATATCGTTCAGATTCTGGGATGAATCATTGAATACCTGCTTTGATACAAAGCGATTGTAATCCTGTGAAGAATAGTACCTGTCGCGAGCGTATGCCGATTGGGAAACAAATTTCACCCCATCTGCGGGCTCAAACTCCATATTGACCTGGAAAAGATCGTTCTTTGCGCGAAAAACTGGATCGTAGCTGGTTGCAATCTCCCGCAAGTTGCGTGACTGCACTACCTCGCTAAACGGGTCGCCGGGTTTGATCATCGTGACGGGTTGGCGGGTAATCGGATTGAGCCCGAGAGAAATTCCGCTGGCAGCAAGGTAGTAGGAAAGCGCATTACCGTTAGGTGCACCATAAGCTGCATCATCATAGAGCGAGCCAGGAAGGCAACCCTGACTCATGCGCCCTCGCGTCAGCGGATCGGCAATTGTGACATTGCCCACTTTTGCAGGCCCGGGATCGCGCGTACAAAGACTCTTGCCCGTGCGCGAACGATTGTCATCCTCCTCAAAATGCTGCCAGATAGCGTTCACGCGGAACCGATCGCTAGGTTGCCATTCGGCAATCGCTCGCGTCGACCATAGTTCACGACCATTGACGCGCTTTTGGGTGAATGTATTGTAATCGAACCCGTCGCGGCTGGTCAGCGCGCCGGCCACGCGTATACCCAACGTGTCGGTGACTGGTACGTTCAACATCGCGTTTACGCGCATCGTCTTGAAATTACCGACCTCCACTTTCGCCAACAAGCCAAAGTCGGGTTCGGGGAGCATCGGGATCAGGTTGACCACCCCACCAGTCGCATTGCGGCCATAGAGCGTGCCCTGCGGTCCGCGCAGCACTTCCACCCGTTGCATGTCGAAAAATTCGGACTCGAACAGACGATTGCGCACCAACGGCGTATTATTGAAACTCACTGCCACCGCAGGGTCACTTGACGCCGAAACCGCCTTGGTCCCGATCCCGCGGATCGAGAAATTGTACATGCTGAAATTGCTCTTGGAGAAATTGACGTTCGGTACTGCACGCAGCAATTCCGACCCGCCCTCGATCTTGCGATCGTCAAGTGCAGCTGACGAAAGTGCCGTCATCGCGATCGGCACGTCGTTGATCTTCTCTTCCTTCTTCTGTGCGGTCACCACGATTTCGGAATCATTGGGAAGATCCGCTGCGCTGGTCGGCGACGGGCTGGGCGACGGCGCCGCTTTCGACGGCGTGACCACGAAGATGCTGCCTTCGCGGCGGAAGCTGAGCCCGGTTCCTTCAAGCAGGGTACGCAGCGCGGTTTCCGGATCGGCGCGCTTGCTATAGCCGCTCGTCCGCTTTCCGGTGACCACTGCGCCATCGGCCATGATCGTCATGCCGCTCTGAACACCGAAGTCGCGGAGCGCCTTTGCCAGCGGCTGGGCCGGGATCCGATAACTTGTGACCGTTTCACGCGCGAGCGCCCCACCGCCCGTCAAAGCCAGACAACCGATCGCAACACTGCTCAAGAAAAAATGATTCAAACCGCGTGAACGCAGACGCATGCTTACCCTCCCAAGTCCCTGTACCGGGGTTATTCCCCGTTTATTGACCCCACTTGATTGACGTCAGAAATGATGACGCAAGATTTCGAAATAAGGGGGGGGTATCGATTGAAAATATCCCGTCCAATGTGGATATATTCGCTGGACGATAGCCAGAAACGCAATAAACCACAGCAGCGCAAAAAAAAGACTCCCCCCTGTTCCGCTCGCCGTGCGTCTACCCTTTCGGGCGCGATCGGCGTGTGGACCTTCGCGGACTTAATCATGGTGGGGAAATGACGTTGGGCTTTCGAGAAAAAGGGCTGCCTCCGCCTCCGCAGGGCACAGCCTGTACATGACAGCAGCCCAACCGGACCGCGACCTGTCGGCATGGATGTCGGCCTATGGTCCGGGGCTGCGCAGCTTCTTTCGGCGCCGGGTACCGGAGGCCGATGTCGAAGATCTGGTGCAGGATGTGTTCGTGCGGCTGCAGGCCGCGCAACTGGGGGCGCCGATCGAAAATGTCGAAGGCTATTTGTTCGCGACAGCGCGTAATGTGCTGATCAGCCAATATCGCAAACAGGCGGCGCGGCCGACGCTGCTTACCGGCGAATGGCTGGACCATTATGAGCTGGCCGACCCGATTTCCCCCGAACGCATAGCCATCGGGCGACAGGAATATATGCGCGTCCTCGACGCCATATTAAACCTCCCACCCCGCGCACGCGAAGCGTTCCAGCTCCACCGTTTTGAACATCTAACTTATCAGGCAATCGCACAACATATGGGAATTACGAAAGATTCTGTGAAGGAACTGATGCAGCGAGCCTTGCTGAACATCGCGCAGGCGATGGAGGTGGACGCATGACTGACGATCCGGAAAAGCTGTCGGCTGCGGCGCGCGCCCAGGCCGTACATTGGCTGAATCTTCGGCTGTCGGGTGACATGACTCTCGACGACGAAGATGAGTTTCGCGCCTGGATCGACCTGTCCGACGATCATCGCCAAGCCTATCGCCGGGTCGATCGGGCATGGAACCTCAGCCGGGCCGTCGCGGGCGATCCGAGGTTACCCACGGTTCAGGAACAGAGCATGGCGAAAGCTGGTATCTTCGCGAGATACCGGCGCGGTTTATCCATCGCGGCATCGCTTCTGCTTGTGGTCGGGCTCGGCTGGACAGCCCTTCCCTACCTCGACCTCCAGCCCGACCATCATGCCGTGGACACCCAGCAACAGGCCTTCCGAACCGGGACCGGGCAACGCACCCGCATAACGCTGCCCGACGGGTCGGTGGTGACGCTCGATGCCGAAACCGAATTGCGCCTTCGTAACAGCGCGGCGGAACGCCGGCTGGACCTGATCCAGGGGCGCGCCTTTTTCCGCGTCGCGCATAACCCGAACCGTCCGTTCGTCGTCTATGCCGACGGCAAAAAAGTGCGCGCGATCGGGACCGCGTTCGAGGTCAGTCTGGACCGTGGAAACATGGTCGTGACTTTGACCGAGGGCAAGGTCCGGGTCGAAGGCGCGAACGCGGGTTCGGACGGCGGCGCCGACCTGGTGCCGGGCCGCCAGCTGGTGGTGGGATCGGATCTCGACTGGACGCTCCGCCGCGTCGACGTGTCCAAGGAAACGAGCTGGACCCAGGGGCGCCTGATTTTCATGCATGATCCGCTGTCCAAGGCCGTGGCAGACGTCAATCGCTATTCCACCCGAAAACTGGTCTTCGAAGGCGGCGCAGTTCCCGACAGGCAGATCGTCGGCGTGTTTGAAGCAGGCGATGTCGAAGGCTTTGTGAAAGCCATAGAGCTTCAGGGCATCGCGCATCGCACCACCTCCACAAGTGACGAGATTTTGCTGGTCGGCGACGAATAGGGGCCGGCGACGGGTCCGGTTGTGCAGCTTGTCGAGCATGAACTGGATGCCGGTCTGAACCGAAGGCGGAGCCGCGCGGTCACAGGCTGATATGCTGATCGTTTCGACTGCGGCTTCCGCACATCCGCCGCCAATCGCCCCGGCGATATGGTGAGATCGGGCGTAGGCACAGCTATCACATCGCCGACCTCTAGCGCGCAAAGCGGGTAGCCGCCCCGGCGCGGGCTTCTTCCAGGAACTATCGCGGCAGTGCGGCCGACACCGTTTGCCTCCACAAGGCGCTGCTTTTGCATGACGCGCCGCTCGCTCGGCGTAAATTATCCGGCGCGGCGAGCGCGAATAGCGCCGACGAACAAAAACCCGCAATGCACGCACCCCCGGTGGGGCCTGGACCAGTTGGGCACAGGTCCTTGAGCCCAAGCGCCGTTCGCAGGCACCGCCTCTCGCAACGTCGCATGGCATGAGCGAAAATTGAAACCTGTTGAAATTCCAAAATATGGGCCATGGCGAACCCGATTTTCCCAAACATGGATTGTGGTGAAACATCGTGATTCATGGCTTGTCGAGCCGGATTGCCCCATTTCTGGATGCAAAAATTTTCTATAATTGAAAATTATGTCAGAATCTGGGTTGATTTTTCCAAATATTGCGACTTTATAGAAATTCGCAAACACGAGGGCGCAAGGGCCTCGCGGCTAAGAATACAAGCGAACATCGGGCTGCAGAATTTTGCCGTCCAATTGGCAAAGGGGATAATTATGAGGATCAACCAATCCTGCTGGTACGCCGGCACCGCACTTTCCATGCTGGTCGGCATGAGCCCGGCATATGCACAGTCGGCAGACGCTGCCGCCGAGGCCACTTCCAACGACGAAATCATCGTGACCGGGTCGCGCATTCAGCGCTCGGGTTTCGACGCACCGACCCCGACGACCGTGATTGGCGAGGCCGAGCTCGCGCTGGGCAACCGCCCGAGCATCGCCCAGGTCCTCAACGACACTCCCCAGTTCCGCCCCACATCGACGCCGACGACGACGGCCGCCGGCACCAACAGCGGCGTTTCGACCCCCGACATGCGCGGGCTTGGTGCAGTACGCACGCTCACGCTGATGGGCGGGCACCGCTTCACGGGCTCCAACGATCTCAACACTGTGCCGAAGAGCCTCGTCAAGCGGATCGACGTCGTGACCGGCGGCGCATCGGCGGCCTGGGGCTCGGGCGCCGTTGCGGGTGTCGTCAACATCATCCTCGACGATGATTTCACCGGCTGGCGCATGGGGGCGCAGACCGGCGTGTCGTCGCGCGGCGACGGCGCGCGCTATGGCGCCGATATCGCATGGGGCACGGATTTCGCTGACGGTCGCGGCCATTTCATGATCGCTGGCGACTATATGAAGGATCGGGGCATCCTCAGCCGCAAGGGCCGTCCGAACCTCGAAGCGGGGCTGTTCGACCACCCGACCGAGGGACTGATCATCGCGAAAGACCCCAATTCGACGCAAGTCTATAATGGCGGATCGATCCTCAACGGCCTCGGCGCCCCCTATGGCTTCGTCTTCAACGGCGATGGGAACATCGTTCCCTTCCCGCTGGGCAGCGCCACCAAAGGGCTGACGACGGTCGGCGGCGGCGGCCAGAACACCTTCGATTACACCGCGGTCAGCGCACCCTATGAGCGCATCAACACCTTTGCTCGCGCCAGCTTTGATGTGGCCGATTCGCTGAAGGTCTGGGCGCAATTCAGCTTTCACCGCATGACGGGGAACTACAACCTCTACCCGGAATCGGCGGCCGTCGCGATCATGCCCGACAACGCCTTCCTGACGCAGGCAAACCGCGACCAGCTCGCAGCAGCGGGCATCACCGGCCCGTTCCTCCTCGGCCGCTTCCTCGACGATGTCGGTCCCGACAAGATGATGAAGCTCAACTATAACCGGCGCAATCTTGAGGGCGCGATCGGCCTCGAGGGCAGCTTCGGTGACGGCTGGAAATATAATGCCTATTATGATCACGGCGAAGTCCGGATCAGCAACCGGCTCAACAACCAGCGTATCAAGGCGAACTTCGCCAATGGCGTCGATTCGGTGCTCGTCGGCAATACCCCGACCTGCCGCATCAATGCCGACGCCAACCAGGCCAACAATGATCCCAATTGCGTGCCGATCAATCTCCTCGGTAACGGAAACATCTCGGACGAAGCCGCTGCATGGGCCTTTGGCGGATCGCATCTGATCGCCACGATCAAGCTCGACACGGCGGGCGCCAGCCTGTCGGGTCAGCCCTTCGCAACCTGGGCTGGTCCCGTCGACATCGCCATCGGCACCGACCTCCGCTGGGAAGAACAGGTCACCAATTATGTCGACCCGCTCTCGCTGGCGAACGCGCTCGGCACGCTGAACTCGTCGCGGACCAATGGCGGCTTCAACGTCAAGGAAGCCTTTGCCGAAGTGAACGTGCCGCTGATTAATGCCGAAGGTGTGGCGCGCCTCGAAGTCAACGGCGCGGCGCGCTATTCGGACTACAGCACCAGCGGTGGCATCTGGTCGTGGAAGACTGGCGGCACCCTGCGTCTCGTCAACGACCTGTTGCTGCGCGCTGTCTATTCGCGCGACATTCGGTCGCCCAGCATTGCCGAATATTTCACCGGTCGCTCGGTTGGTCAGGGAACTGTCCAGGATCCCTTCAGGAACGGCGCGATTCAGAGCAATGTTACCGTCTATACGGGCGGCAACAAGAATCTGACCCCCGAAATTTCCCACACGCTGACCTTGGGTGGCTCCTATTCGCCCCATTATATTCCGGGTTTCCGCCTGTCGGTCGACTATTATGATATCAATATCGACAATGTCATCACAACGGTGCCCGCACAGTCCTTGCTCCTGCGATGCCACGCAGCAAACTCGGCTGATCCGACTTGCGGTGGCATCATAACGCGCCTGCCGAACGGCGACATCGAATTGATTCAGAACACGGTTCGCAACCTCGCCAATTACAATACGCAGGGCCTCGACATCGAAGCATCGTACCGGACGGCGCTCGGCAACGGGAACCTGACGTTCCGCGCGCTTGCCAATCACGTCTTCCAGCTGGAAGTCGATGGGGTCGATGTCGCAGGCATCGTCGGCGGCGAGACCGCCTTCTCCACCCCGAAATGGCGCGGCAGCGCAACGGTGGCCTTCGACAATGCCGACTTCGGCGCCAATGTGCGCGTTCGCTACGTCGATGGCGGCCTTTACAGCGTGCCGCCGCCGGCCCCGGCCAAGGCGCCCGCGAACAACCAAAACGGCAGCCGCACCTATGTCGATCTGGGGCTGCAGTTCAAGGCCGGGCAATTCACCCTGTTCGGCAACGTCAACAATCTGTTCGACGTCGATCCGCCGCTCACGCCCTTCATCACGCCGAACTACGACGTCATCGGGCGCTATGTTTCGGGTGGCGTGAAGTTGAACTTCTAAACCTTATATACAGGTAGTCCCGGGGGGCGGCGGTGTCGATGACACCGCCGCCCCCTTTTTGTTTGCGGCCTGCCCGCCAAAAGGCGGCTTTTTTTTGGAGGCCAATTCAGGCCTTCCCCTTCGTTATCCCCGACTTGATCGGGAGTGACGAGGTTGCGAAACTGTGGTGATTTTCTACCCCATGCCCGTCGACCAGCCGCGCGCAACAATCCAGTCACGCCGAAACCCCTTCCCCCTTGCACTCGCTTTCCAAATCGGTCACAACTTTACGTGAACGTAAAGGTAAAGCCGAAACGCCAGCGCGAGAGGATTTCTTCCCCATGACCAGCATCCCGACCTTTGACACCATCAAGCTCGAGGTCGCCGACAATGTCGCGACGATCACGCTCAACCGCCCCGAACGGCTGAATTCGATGCCGCCCGCGATGGCCGACGATATTCGCCTCGCGCTCGACCATCTGCCCGGCCTCGGTGCGCGCGCGCTGCTGATCACGGGCGAAGGGCGCGGTTTCTGCTCGGGCGCCGACCTTGGCGGCGACCGTAGCTCGGCCGTCGGCGGCGGCGCGAACAGCCGCAAGGCGCTGCGCAACCATTATAACCCGATGCTGCTCGCGCTCGCCAATCTCGACATTCCCGTCGTCGTCGCGGTCAACGGTCCGGCGGCGGGCGTCGGATGCAGCTTTGGCCTGTCGGGCGATTTCACCATCGCGGGCAAGAGCGCCTATTTCCTTCAGGCCTTCGTCAACATCGGGCTCGTCCCCGACGGCGGCTCGTCGTGGCTACTGCCGCGCCTGATCGGCCTGCCGCGCGCCACCCAGATGATGATGCTGGGCGAAAAGATCGGCGCCGAGCAGGCGGCCGACTGGGGGCTGATCTATAAATGCGTCGAGGATGATGCGCTGATGGCCGAAGCACGGGCGCTGGCCACGCGCCTTGCGAGCGGCCCGACGGTCTCGCTCGGGACGATGCGCAAGATCCTGCGCGACGGCCTGTCGCAAAGCTATGCAGATACGCTCGACGCCGAAGCGAAAGGTCAGTTCATTGCCGGCAACAGCGCCGATGCAGTCGAAGGTATCATGGCCTTCGTCGAAAAGCGCAAGACCGCGTTCAAGGGCAAGTAACCCGGACACGCGAACCCCGGCCAGTGCCGGGGTCCAACCACTTACCTAAGGAACCTGCCCCGGCGTTTGCCGGGGCATTTTTTACGCCGCCGCCTCTTCGACCATCACCTTTTTGTAGATGCTCGTGCGCGGATAGGAACAGACCCGCATCACCATCGGTTCGAAAAATTCCAGCGGTTCGCTGTCATAGTCGGGGTCGAACGCCGGGGCGTCATAGGCTTCGCAGAAATGCGCGCAGGCAGCATAATGCGGGCTGTCCTGAAACTGGTCGCGCATGTCGCGGTCGAGGCCCAGATAGTGGAAGAAATAATGGCCCTGAAAAATCCCGTGATGCTGGACGATCCACAGATTTTCTTCTGACAGAAAAGGCTTGAGAATCGCGGCGGCGACATCGGGGTGATTGAACGCACCCAGCGTGTCGCCAATGTCGTGGAGCAGCGCCATCACGACATATTCCTCGTCGCGACCGTCGCGGTGCGCGCGGGTCGCGGTTTGCAGACAATGTTCGAGCCGGTCGACCGGAAAGCCGCCATAATCCCCGCCGAGCAGTTTCAGATGGTCGAGGATGCGCTTGCCATTATTCGGCGCAAACGCCTTCTGCTCGCGCGCGATAATGTCCCAGTCCTGCTGCGTTCCGTCGATCATCGATCGGAACGTGGCATGTTCGTGCGTCATGTCATTCATGGCCAGCTCTCCCGTTATTTGGGCCAGTCTACGCCATTCGTTTCTGTTTGCAACCTTGTGTGCCGCTAGTCGGCGGAGGCGTTCGCGACATTATACTGCAGCACTTCGGCCTGGGTCAGGCAGCGGCGGGTCGACTTGTCGTCGCCCTGCCCCGCGACGGCCTTCTGCCGGTACATGACGTCGGTCAGCAGCTTGCGCGACACCCCCATGCGGATCAGGAAATCATTATCCTCGCTGGCGAGGAGCGCGGCATCCTGTTCGATCTCGCCGATCAACTCGGTCGTCGCATCGGTTCCCATCGCGACGCTCATGTCGATCGTGCCGCGGTCGCCAGTGCGGGTGAACATGTGGACCATGAAGATGCCGCCGGGTTCGACGATCCGCAGCTGGCCGCCCATGAAGACGAAATTGCACGCGCTGAAGCAGACCCAATTCTTGGGGATGCGCGTCACCATGCCCGGGTGCTGGCGGATGATCCGGCCGGCGGCATTGCCCGCGCGCGCGTCGCCGCCGGGCGAGCTCACCCAGATTTCCTCGACGTCGGGATTGGCCGCCAGCGCGGCATTGAGCCGGTCGGGCAGCCCCGCATCGATGCGCCCTTCGGCCAGCAATATCTTGCGATCGCCCTGCTTGCGCGGGGTGAGCAGCATCGTCTTGTTCAGCGACCAGCCGGGATTCGCCGGGCAGGTCTTGTTGACCGGGTCCATCGGCGTCGCGCCGAGCAGCGCCAGTCCGGCGAAGAGCGCCATAGCCGGGCGCAGCAGGCGCCGGCCGTCAGGCCGCGATGACATAACGCGCTTCCCCCGGCCCCTTGCACATGCGTTTCGACACCGTGGTTTCCTCGCCCTCGACGATCACGACATCGGTGACGCTCATGCAGCGCCGGCCACCCCTCTCGTCGTTGCGGGCAACGACGGTCGACGATCCGCTGACATTCTCGCGCGTTTCGCTCGTCCAGTTTGCGGTCGCACCGACCGCCTCGCCGCGCGTAACCTCTTCGGTCGCCGCCGCAGCCTGCACCTGCTCGGCGGGATCGAGGCGGCAGGCGATGGCGTCGGTCAGCGTTCCGGCAACCTCGGCGCTTGGTAAATAGCTGCCAAAGCCCGTCCGGCCCGCAGCGTCGCCGATCGCATCGTTCAATATGCCGCCCAATATATTGCGCCCGGCGCGGCTGCCCTTTTTGCCCTTGGGACAGCCGCCATTGTCGCTGTCGGTGCTGGGCGATGGCGTCGGGGTCGGCGACGTCACCTTGCGCAACAGCCCGCCGAACTGCGCCTGTGCTGGCGCAACCGCCAGCATGCACGCGGCGAGAATCGCCGGGGCACCGAATATCTTACGCATCATCCGCTTCACCCTTCTGGTTGCCCTTAACAGGTCGTGCGCGCCCCTTTTATCCTCGCTCCATGCCACCCGCTGTGATTTTCATCAACCATGCGCGATAATCTCATCCAGACAGGTTGAATTAAGGCTGAATATGTCACAGTAACCCTGCATGCTCTCGCAGAAGACCCGCTATACGATCCGTGCTTTCCAGCATCTTGCCGATCATTGGGGCAAGGGGCAGGTCCAACTCGCGGACATTGCGGAGGCGCAGAATATCCCGCCCAAATTTCTGACCGTGATATTGTCGGAAATGGCGCGCGAAGGATTGCTCATTTCGCAGCGCGGGCGCGACGGCGGCTATCAATTGGCGCTGCCGCCCATCGACATCAGCTATGGCGACCTTGTCCGGCTGACGCGCGGCTCGCTGGCGCTGGTGCCGTGCGCTGCGCGCAACGCGCACGAGCATTGCAAAAACTGCCTGCCCGAAGCCGAATGCCGGATGCGCAGTCTGATGCTGAAGGTCCGCGACGACACCGCGTCGATCCTCGATCGCATCTCGCTGGCCGACCCGATCACGATGGAGCCGGTGTTCGAGACCGAAGAAGCGGCGCAGTAAGCACCGTGCAGCAAAAAGGCGGCACAAGCATGGCCGCCTTTGCAAATTTCCAGTCCATTGGGATGAAATCACAGGGCCTTGGCGGGATCAAACCGCCGGTCGATCATCTGCCTTTAGAAGCGTTCGTCCGCGCCGGACTTTGAAGAAGTGGTGGAGCCTAGCGGGATCGAACCGCTGACCTCCTGCATGCCATGCAGGCGCTCTCCCAGCTGAGCTAAGGCCCCACATCTTCAAACGATCGCTGCTGGGTGGCTGCGATCGGGAGGCCGCCTTTACCAGTGCCGGCGGCCGATGCAAGGGGCCAAATGCATCATGCGATGCTTTTTTTGGCCCCTCGCGAAAAAATCAGCTCTCGACCTCATTGTCATCGTCGGTCGTGGCGACGCCCAGATCGTCATCGCCGCCGAGGTCGACGTCGTTGTCGGGCGAATCGCTGTCCTCGTCGACATCGACGTCCAGATCCAGATCATCGTCGACCGCCTCTTCCTTGACGACCTTGCCGGGCTTTTCAGCTTCCTCGAACGGCATCGGCTGTTTCGATTTCAGCACCGATTCCGGGATCCAGCTATAGCCGCAGCTGATGCAGCTAATCGGATCATCCTTGGTCAAATCATAGAATCGGGTGGCACATTTCGGGCAGCTGCGCTTGGCGCCCCATTCAGCCTTTACCATATAAGCCTCGTAACCTTCTGGAAACAGGATAGAAATATCGGAAGACGACGGTAGCTGTCCAGCTTTCCGTCAAATCGGCGTGCGCCTTGCCAGATTGTAGCGGCGCTGTCAAAAGCCGCTCGCCATGACCCATGAACCAGCCACCCCGCGCCGCTTTTCCGCCTCCACTCCACTGGAGGGCAAGATCGCCATTCCCGGCGACAAAAGCATCTCGCATCGCGCGCTGATGCTCTCCGCGCTCGCAGTCGGCGAAAGCCGCGTCACCGGACTGCTCGAGGGACATGATGTGCTCGCCACCGCTGCCGCGATGCGCGCGATGGGTGCGACGATCGAGCGCCGCGACGACGGCGAATGGCGCATCCATGGCGTCGGGGTCGGCGGACTGCTCCAGCCGCGCGAAGCGCTCGACATGGGGAACAGCGGCACCTCGACCCGCCTGCTCATGGGCCTTGTCGCCACCCACCCGATTACCACGACCTTCACCGGCGATGCCAGCCTGTCGGGCCGCCCGATGGGCCGCGTTATCGATCCGCTGTCGCAGATGGGCGCCGACATCAGCGCCTCGCCCGGCGCCAATGGGACCAAGACTCTGCCGCTGATGGTACGCGGTCTCGCCCCTGCCACCCCTCTCACCTATCGCCTCCCCGTCGCGTCGGCGCAGGTGAAGAGCGCGATCCTGCTCGCGGGCCTTAACACACCGGGCATCACCGAAGTCATCGAACCCGTACCGACCCGCGACCATAGCGAGCGGATGCTGCGCGGCTTCGGCGCCGACCTGACCGTCGAGGTCGATACCGACGGCACGCGCCACATTCGCATTGTCGGCGAGGCCGAACTGAAACCGCAGACGATCACCGTCCCCGGCGACCCGTCATCGGCCGCCTTCTTCATCGTCGCGGCGCTGCTCGTCCCCGGCTCCGACATCACCATCGCCAATGTCGGGCTCAACCCGACCCGCGCCGGGCTGATCGATGTGCTGCGCCAGATGGGCGGAAACATCGAACTGATCGATCCGCGCGAAGTCGGCGGCGAACCCGTCGCTGACCTCCGCGTCCGCCACAGCGCCTTGAAGGGCATCGCGGTCGATCCTGCCGTCGCACCGAGCATGATCGACGAATTCCCTATCCTGTTCGTCGCTGCGGCACTCGCCGAAGGGCGCACAGTCACCACCGGCCTCGACGAATTGCGCGTCAAGGAAAGCGACCGCATCGCAGTGATGGCGACCGGCCTCACCGCAATCGGCGTCCGTGTCGAAGAGAGCGAAGACGGCCTGGTCATCCATGGAAGCGGCGGTGATCCGCTCGCCGGCGACGCGACGATCAAAGGACACCTCGACCACCGCATCTGCATGAGCTTCGCGATTGCCGGGCTCGTCAGCAAGGCGCCGGTGACGATCGACGATATCGCGCCGGTGGCGACAAGCTTTCCGAATTTCGAAGCTCTGCTCACGGAACTGGCGCAGTGAAGACGCCCCACCTTACCCTGCTGGTCGCCTCATTCGCCGCCTTCGCTCTGGGCCAGCCGGCGGCAGCTCTGCCCAAGACCGCAGACTCCGTGGGAGCGCTCGACCCGACCACTCACGCTCCGGGGCCGGTCGCGCCCGAAGTCGATGCGTCGTGCGACGGCGATGTCGAATATTGCCCCAGCCCCGACCAGCTTCGCGTGGATGCGAGCTTCTCCCCCCTTCCGATCGACAGCTATTTGGCCGGAGCGCGCGGGGCGCTTGCGCCGACGGAAGAGGAGAATTGCGATCCATCAAGCGGATGCGAATGGCGCGACGGCAACGGCGTGCGGCATTTTGCATGGGGCGACAGCGACGAAGACCTGCGCATTGTCGTCAAGACAGTCGAAGCAAAAGAGTTCGCCGGACGCCCTATCGAAGCGCTCGGCATCGGCACGGCACGCAAACAGGCCGATGTTGTCGCCAACGTCCGGCGGTTTCTTCCGGATGTCGAAATCGCCTGTGACCCCGCCCGTGTGTCGGGCAATGTCGGCCCTGTCGAATGCGGCGCGACGCTAAACCCGGGCTGGATCCAGATCGGATTCGACCTCGACGGCAATCTGCTGCGCGTTCGCTTCGACGGATATCAATTCATATGATCATCGCGGTCGACGGCCCAACGGCATCGGGCAAGGGCACCATCGCACGAGCGATCGCCGAACATTTCGGCCTGCCCGTCCTCGACACCGGGCTGCTCTATCGCGCCGTCGGCTATCAAACGCAGCTCAATCACGGCGATCCCGATAACGCCGCCGACGCCCTCGCCGCTTGCGACTTTCCCGACAGCCTGCTCGATGATCCTGCACTGCGCTATGAAAGCACGGGCAGCCTCGCCAGCCGCGTATCGGTCCACCGGCAGGTACGCGCCGCGTTGCTCCAGCGCCAGGTCGATTTCGCAAACCAGCCCGGCGGCGCCGTGCTCGACGGACGCGATATCGGCACTGTCATCGCGCCGCACGCCGATGCCAAGCTGTTCGTTACCGCCAGTCCGGAGGAACGTGCGCGCAGGCGCCATGCGGAAATGCTCGGCCGCGGCGTCGAGGTGACTTACGAGACCGTCCTTGCCGACATTCATGCGCGCGATACCCGCGACACCGGCCGCGCCGACGCGCCGCTGCGTCGCGCCGCCGATGCCATGCTGCTCGACAACACGAATCTCGATCAGGACGCCGCCATCCTTGCCGCGATCGCCTTCGTCACCGAACGCACCGCGCAGCGCCGTTGATACCGACGCTTTGGGCGCCCGGGCGGCGTCCCTTTTTTCTTTGCTCACAGGTGGCGATTGGACTATAGGCCGCCGCGTCCAACGGGTGTTTTCACCGGTTGAGGCATGGACAGACCGCCGCTCCAAACGAGCGCCGGGCGTGACGGGACGCACCCGTCGCGCGCTTTTTGCTTTACTCATGCCCGACCGCACAGACGTTCGAAGGATGCCGCGCTCCGCATCCGGCGGGCATGGCATATCGGCCACAAGACCAGCGGAACCAACCGCTTGGCCGGAACAAATGAAGTAAGGAACACACTCTATGGCCACTACGGCTTTCCCGACGCGCGACGATTTCGCCGCGATGCTCGATGAATCGCTTGGTGGTGCTGACGGCGGCTTTGAAGGCCGCGTCGTCAAGGGCACCGTTACCGCGATCGAAAACGACCTGGCAGTTATCGACATTGGTTTGAAGAGCGAAGGCCGCGTGCCGCTTCGCGAATTCGCCATGCCGGGCCAGAAGGCCGACATCAACGTCGGTGACGAAGTCGAAGTCTATGTCGACCGCGTCGAAAACGCCAATGGCGAAACCATGCTGTCCCGCGATCGCGCCCGCCGCGAAGCCGCCTGGGACCGCCTGGAAGAAGAATTCAACAAGGAAGCACGGGTCGAAGGCGTCATCTTCGGCCGCGTCAAGGGCGGCTTCACCGTCGACCTCGGCGGCGCCGTGGCGTTCCTTCCGGGTTCGCAGGTCGATATCCGCCCCGTGCGCGACGTTGGCCCGCTGATGGACCTGCCGCAGCCTTTCCAGATCCTGAAGATGGATCGTCGTCGCGGCAACATCGTCGTGTCGCGTCGCGCCATCCTCGAAGAAACGCGCGCCGAACAGCGTTCGGGCCTGATCCAGAATCTGGAAGAAGGTCAGATCATCGAGGGCGCCGTCAAGAACATCACCGATTATGGTGCGTTCGTTGACCTCGGCGGCATCGACGGCCTGCTCCATGTCACCGACATGAGCTACAAGCGCGTCAACCACCCGAGCGAAGTCATCAACATCGGTGACACCGTCCGCGTCCAGATCATCCGCATCAACCGCGACACGCAGCGCATCAGCCTTGGCATGAAGCAGCTCGAAAGCGATCCGTGGGAAGGCGTCGCCGCCAAGTATCCCGTCGGCGCGAAGCTGTCGGGCACCGTCACGAACATCACCGACTATGGTGCGTTCGTCGAACTGGAACCCGGCATCGAAGGCCTGGTCCACGTCAGCGAAATGTCGTGGGTCAAGAAGAACGTCCACCCCGGCAAGATCGTTTCGACCAGCCAGGAAGTCGACGTCATCGTCCTCGAAGTCGACAGCGACAAGCGCCGCATCTCGCTGGGCCTCAAGCAGGCTCAGTCGAACCCCTGGGGCGCATTTGCCGACACCCATCCGGTCGGTTCGGTCGTCGAAGGCGAAGTCAAGAACGCGACCGAATTCGGTCTGTTCGTTGGCCTGCCGGGCGACGTCGACGGCATGGTTCACATGTCGGACATCGCTTGGGGCATCTCGGGCGAAGAAGCACTTCACCTCCACCGCAAGGGCGAGGCCGTGCAGGTCGTCGTTCTCGACGTTGACGTCGAGAAGGAACGCATCAGCCTCGGCATCAAGCAGCTTGAAAAGGGTGCTCCGGCCGTTGGCGGCGGCACCGCTGCTGCTGGCTCGGTGAAGAAGAACGACGTCGTCACCGTCACCGTTCTCGAAGTCCGCGACAATGGCCTCGAAGTTCAGGCTGGCGACGATGGCGCCACCGGCTTCATCAAGCGCGCCGACCTTGGCCGCGACCGCGACGAGCAGCGCGCAGAGCGTTACCAGGTCGGCCAGAAGTTCGATGCGATGGTCATCGGCTTCGACCGTTCGAAGAAGCCGAACTTCTCGGTCAAGGCGATGCAGATCGCCGAAGAGAAGCAGGCTGTCGCTCAGTACGGCTCGTCGGACTCGGGTGCGTCGCTTGGCGACATCCTCGGCGAAGCGCTGAAGGCAGGCAAGAAGGACTAATCCTTTCGCCTGGCTAACACCTGATAAAGGCCCGCAGAGTGTCCCTCTGCGGGCCTTTATCATTGGGTGATATATTTTTGACCATACAATGAATCGTGATACTCTCGCCTCCGCGGTGGGAGGGGTCCTCACGCGAAAAAAGCCGGCATTGTCCGGATAGCCAGCATTTGCAGGATGCGCGCGAAAAGCAGGGGAAGCATATGATCCGGTCAGAACTGGTTCAGAAGATCGCAAGTGAAAACAGCGATTTGCGCTTGGAAGAGGTCGAACGGATCGTCGACAGCTTCTTTGATTCAATCGTCGAGCAACTCGCCGCCGGGGGGCGTGTCGAATTGCGCGGCTTTGGGGCGTTCTCGACCCGCAGTCGTGAGTCGCGTACCGGGCGCAATCCGCGCACGGGGGCGGCGGTCGATGTGCAGGCGAAGGCCGTGCCCTATTTCAAGCCCGGCAAGGAAATGCGCGAGCGTCTGAACGACTGAATTTCGGCTTTCAGAGCCGACATTGCGAGGAACCCCGGACTTGCTCCGGGGCGACGCGACAATCCGCGGCTATCGACCTGACGCCGGGCCGATAGCGGGGGATTGCGTTCCCGGCTTCCGCCGGGTCACAATGGCATGACCGCTTTGCAGCAGCCTCAGTTCTTGAGCCGATATCCCGTCCGGAACATCCAGAAGATCACGCCCAGGCACAGCGTCAGGAACAGCGCCACCGCGCCCATGCTGACGCCGATCCCGACATCGCCCTCGCCAAAGAAGGTCCAGCGGAAGCCGCTGATCAGATAGACGACGGGGTTGAACAGCGTCACCGTCCGCCACGCCGCGGGCAGCATGTCGAGCGAGTAGAAAGCGCCACCCAGGAAGGTCAGTGGATAGACGACGAGCAGCGGGATCACCTGCAATTGCTCGAAACTCTGCGCCCAGATGCCGATGATGAAGCCGAACAGGCAGAATGTTATCGCCATTAACATCATGAAACCCGCCATCCACAGCGGGTGCGCGACCTGAATGTCGACGAACAGATGCGCAGTCGCGAATATAATGGCGCCAATAATCACCGATTTGGTCGCGGCGGCCCCGACATAGGCGATCAACAGTTCGAGCGGCGACATCGGCGCCGACAGCATTTCGTAAATCGTCCCCGTCCATTTCGGCATATAAATGCCGAAACTGGCGTTGCTGATGCTTTCCGTGAACATCGTTAACATCATCAGCCCCGGAACGATAAACGCACCATAGGGCACGCTGCCGACCTCGGTCATGCGGCTTCCGATCGCCGATCCGAAGACGACAAAATAGAGCGCGGTCGTGATCACGGGCAGCATCAGGCTGGTCCAGAAGGTCCGGCCAAAGCGCGCCATTTCGAACAGATAGATTGCGCGGATCCCGCGGATATTCGAAATCATGCAGCCTGCTCCGCCCCATTTTGTTTTGAACTGGTTTCATGCACCAGCCCGACGAAAATATCCTCGAGCGAACTTTGCTTCGTGTGAAGATCCTTGAACCCGATCCCGATGTCGCTCATCCGCCGCAGCAGCGAGGGCACCCCCGTCGCCTCGGCCTGGCTGTCGAATTCATAGACCAGCTCATGCCCCTCCCCCGCCAGTTCGAGCCTCCAGTCGGCCAGTTCGCCGGGTATCGCGTCAAGCGGCTCGGCCAGATTGAGCGTCAGCGTCTTGCGCCCCAGTTTCTTGATCAGCGCATGCTTCTCCTCGACCAGGATCAACTGCCCCTTGCTGATCACCCCAACACGATCGGCCATCTCCTCGGCCTCCTCAATATAATGAGTGGTCAGGATGATGGTGACCCCGCGCTCGCGAAGGCCGCGCACCATGTTCCACATGTCACGGCGCAGCTCGACATCGACCCCCGCGGTCGGCTCATCAAGGAACAATATTTCGGGCTCATGGCTCAGCGCCTTGGCGATCATCACGCGGCGCTTCATGCCCCCCGACAATTCCATGATCTTCGAATCGCGCTTGTCCCACAGCGACAGGTCGCGCAGCAATTGCTCGATAAAGGCAGGGTTACGCGCCTTGCCGAACAACCCGCGCGAGAAGCTGACCGTCGCGATCACGGTTTCGAACGAGTCGGTGTGCAATTCCTGCGGCACCAGCCCGATCATCGACCGCGCGGCGCGATAATCACGGCTGTGATCATGCCCGGCGACGGTCACCGTGCCGCTGCTCGCCGTCACAATGCCGCAGACAATGCTGATCAGCGTCGTCTTGCCGGCGCCATTGGGCCCGAGCAGCGCGAAAATCTCGCCCTTCGCGATATCGAGGTCAACGCCGACAAGCGCCTGATGACCGCTCTTATAGGTTTTTCCGAGACCGGAAATGCTGAGGACTGTTTCCATGCGCGACGGTCTAACCGACTGACGCGGCGCGGTGAAGCCCGCAAACACCGCTTGACCTCTTCGCGGCCATCCGCTTGACGGGCGTTGGTGTGCGGACGTGGCGGAACCGGTAGACGCAGCAGACTTAAAATCTGCTATCCTTTTGGGTGTATGGGTTCGAGTCCCATCGTCCGCACCACCCCCTTATGCGCGACGCGACGCTATCGTCCCTTCCGGTTTCGCTGCGGATGGCTATGATCGGTATTCGCGACGCGGAGGACATTGAGCGCATCATGATGGCAACAGGCAGATATCGGCGCACCGCCATGCAAATGGCGGCGGCAGCGGGCCTTGTGCTATCGGTCACCAGTTGCGGCCTGTTCGGCGAGCGCGGCCCGGTCCGCGTCGCGGCGATCGGCCAGCTGAGTGCCTCGGCAAACCCGATGAACGGCGAATTGTCGGCGGCCAATGCCGCGCTGCTCGATGCAACGTCGCAGGGCCTCGTCAGATATGATGGCGAAGGACAGATCGACACCGGTCTTGCCGAACGATGGACGGTCACCGCCGACGGGCGCAGCTATATTTTCCGCGTCCGCGAGGCCAAATGGACCGACGGGCGCAAGGTGATGGCCGAAGATGTCGCGGCGATCCTGCGCTCCTACCTCGCCACCACCAGCCGCCACGTTCTGAAAGACGACTTCCCGGAGGTCGAGGCGATCCGCGCGATGACCGATAGCGTCATCGAAATCCGCCTGTCGGTGCCGCAACCCGCGATCCTCGAATTGCTGGCACAGCCATCGATGGCGATCGTTAACAAGGGGCGCGGATGGGGCCCGATGCGGCCGCGCAAGATCGGCCGCGCGGCGCTGCTCTCTCCCGTTCCCGATCCGCTCGCCGAGGATCAGGAAGCCGCCGAAGCCGCAGCGAACGACCCAGCCGCGTCGATCGAACTCGTCGGGGCAACAGCCGCAAAGGCGCTCGCCCGCTTCAAGAACGGATATGCCGACGCCGTGCTCGGTGGCCGCTTTTCGTCGCTGCCCTATTTCGCCGCCTCCAACATCGGGCGCAACCGGTTGGTCGTCGATCCCGCCCCGGGGCTGTTCGGGCTCGCCTTCGTGCGCGCCGAGGGCTTTCTTGCCACCGACAGCAACCGTGACGCGCTGGTCCGCGCGATCCGGCGCGAGCGACTGGTCGAGGCCTTTGGCCTGACCGAGTGGCGGTCGCAGGTGACATTGCGCCCTACCCTTTTCACCCGCGACGGCGGCCCTGCCCCGCTCCAGCCCGCGTGGGCCGATTATGACGAGGTATCGCGGCAGACGCAGGCGCGGCGCGTCGTCGATGCCTGGCGCGACGCAGGTCGCGAGATCGAACCGTTGCGCATCGCGGTTCCCGATTCACCCGGCGGGCGCATATTGTTCGCCTATGTCGCCGCCGATCTGTCGGCGATCGGCGTCCCCAGCACCCGCGTCGGCATGACGTCCTCCGCCGACCTCAAGCTGATCGACGAGGTGATGCCCAACGACGACCCCATCTGGGCGCTGCGCCGCCTGTCGTGCCGGCGCGACACGCTGTGCAACCGCGACGCGCAAAATCTGATCGACCTCGCAAACCGCAATGTCGACGCCGGGCAACGTGCGCAGCAGATCGGCGAGGCGGAAGCGATATTGGCGCGCTATGCGCCCTTCATTCCGCTCGCAACGCCGCTCCGCTGGTCGGTCGCAGCGCAGCGACTGACCGGCCTGCGCGCCAACCCCCGTGCTATCCACCCATTGAATCGCATGATCGCCGCACCCAATTAATTGGCAAGCGCGCCCGTTGGCCCGCACCTGAAAGGACCCGAATGGCCCCTTCGTCCCCAAATCCCGAAGCCATTTTCGACGCATTGATCCAGAACCGGAACGATCCCGCCGCGCTGCGCAAGCGCGTCGAGATGCTGGAAATCATCCTCGAACGCAGCTTCATTGTCCCCGGCATCAATCGCCCAATCGGTCTCGACGCGATCGTCGGGCTCGTTCCCGTGGTCGGCGACCTGATCACCGCGGCGATGGGCGCCTATCTGATCTGGGAGGCGCGCAACCTGGGCATGCCGAAATGGAAAATCATACGCATGATGGGCAATCTGGGTATCGATACCGCGCTGGGCGCGATCCCGCTGGTCGGCGATGCGTTCGACTTCATGTTCCGGTCGAACACCCGCAATCTGAAGATCATCAAGAAGCATCTCGACAAGCATCACCCGGGAACGATCATCATCGACCAATAGGCTGTGGCTTTCCTTGGGGTGTCCGGTGGTGCTAGCACAGCGCCGAGACACCCCTTTGGAGAATGACATGATCCGCGCCAGCCTTGCCGCGCTTGCCCTTAGCTGTTCGATCGCCGCCGTTTCGGTCGCCGCGCAGGACGACAACGACCCTTGGCTGTGGCTGGAGGATATCGAAGGCGCAAAGGCGCTCGGCTGGGTGAAAATGGAGAATGCGGCCGCCGACAAGCTGTTGCTCAATCGCCCGGGTTTCGAAGCCGACCGCAAGCGCGCGCGCCAAATCCTCGACGACGACCGGCAGATCGCGATGCCCGATGCGGTGATGGGCGACACCATCACCAATGTCTGGCGCGATGCCGCCAACCCGCGCGGGCTTTGGCGGCAGAGCCCGCTCGATGCCTGGCTCGCCGGCAAGCCCGAATGGACGACGCTGATCGACGTCGACGCGCTCGGCAAGACTGAGAAGCAAAGCTGGGTCTGGCACGGCGCGGACTGCCTCGCCCCCGAATATACACGCTGCCTTGTCTCGCTGAGCCCCGGTGGCACCGATTCGGATATCGTGCGCGAGTGGGACCGCACGACGAAAAGCTTCGTGGAGGACGGCTTCACCGTCCCGCAGGCAAAAAGCAGCGTGACATGGGAAAATGCCGACACGCTGCTCGTCGCCACCGATTATGGCGAAGGCAGCATGACCGCGTCGGGTTATCCACGCATCGTCAAGCGCTGGAAGCGCGGCACGCCCCTGTCGGCCGCAGAAACGGTGGCCGAGGGCGAAGCCGAAGATGTCGGGATGAGCGTCTTTGCCGCAATGGACGGCGACACGCGCTGGCCGGTGATCAGCCGCGCCAAAACCTTCTACACCACTGACTATAAAATCCCGAACATCGATCGCTCGCGCTACATCAGCACGATCATTCCCGACACCGCCGACTTCCGCGATGTGCTGGGCGGACAGGCGATCATCTTCCTCAACAAGGATTATGCCGGGATCGGCGCAGGCTCGCTGGTCTCCCTGTCGCTCGCCGACATGTCCGCCGACCGCAAGGTCGCGATCGTCAAGGTGATGGAGCCCACCAAGGCGCAGGCGATCGAGAGTGTCTCGGCGAGCGACAATATTTTGTGGGTGAAGGCGCTCGACGATGTCGAGGGCAAGCTGTTCGCGCTGCGCCGCGACGCTGCGACCGGCACATGGAGCCGCAAGGAAGTCCCGCTCGCCACCAATGCGACGGTGCAGATCGCCGGCACGGTCGGCAAACGCGACCTTGTCCTCGCGACTGCCGAGACGATGCTGACGCCGCCGACGCTCTATGCCGTCGGCGAAAGCGGCGCGCCCCAGAGCGTGCAGAGCCTGCCCGCGACCTTCGACGCCAAGGGCATGCAGGTCGAAAAGCGTTTCGCGACATCGAAGGACGGCACGCAAGTCCCCTATTTCCTCGTCCGCGAAAAAGGCAGCACGGGTCGGGTGCCCGCGTTGGTCCACGCCTATGGCGGGTTCCGCGCCGCGCAGACCCCGGGATATCTCACCGGCCAGCCCTATCGCGCCGGGCCATTGGGCCTCTTCTGGGTCGAGGACGGCAACGCCTATGTCCTCGCGGGCATCCGGGGCGGTGGCGAATATGGCCCCGGCTGGCATCAGGCGGCGCTGCGCGAAAAACGCCAGAACAGCTTCGACGACCTTCATGCGGTGGCAGAGGATATCGTGAAGACCGGGGTGAGCGCCAAGGGCAGGATCGCAATTTCGGGTCGCTCCAACGGCGGCGTCCTCGTCGGCGCGGCGATGACCCAGCGCCCCGATCTTTATGGCGCGGTGATCTCGGGATCGCCGCTCAAGGATATGCGCCGCTATAACAAGATGCTCGCGGGCGCATCATGGGTCGCCGAATATGGCGATCCCGACAATCCCGCCGACTGGGCGTTCATGTCGAAATATTCGCCCTATCAAAATGTCCGCAAGGGCGTGAAATATCCGCCGATCTTCCTCTATCTGTCGACCAAGGACGACCGCGTCCACCCCGGCCACGCACGCAAATTTGCCGCGCGGCTGCAGGAATATGGCAACAGCGTCTATTATCACGAATATCTGGAGGGCGGCCATTCGGTCGGCGCGGACCATGCCGAGGATGCGGTACGCGCCGCGATGCTCCACGGCTTCCTCCAGCGCGAACTGGTCGAAAAACCACAGCCGAAATGACGTTCGTCGCCGCGCGTCCATAAATGACCTGGAATATCCGTTTACCCTGAGCTTGTCGAAGGGCCGCCCTGTTTTTCAGCGCCGCAGAAGAAGGACGGTGCTTCGACGAGCTCAGCACGAACGGGCGCGGGGATGCCATCATATTTGTGGGTGATGCTCTAGCGGCGACGGCAAAAAACTCATAATCGTGCGGCCGCGGCGAACATGCCGCGATCGGCGGGCGCCACGATGAAAGACGATATGATGGAACAGTGGCAAGTGATGACGGATGCGCCCGCACCCGCCGCCGCGTCGCGCCCCATCGCGCTGTCGGTCTTCGACCTCGACCGCACGCTGACGATCATGCCGACCTACACCCCCTTCCTGCTGTTCGCGGCGCGCACCCGTGCGCCGTGGCGGTTGCTGCTCGCACCGCTGCTGATCCCCGCCGCGCTGCTCTATGCGCTGAAGCTGATCCCGCGCCGGACGATGAAGCCGCTGATGCACCGGTTGATGATTGGCGGCGCGCTGCCGAAGGCCGATGCGCAGGCGCTCGCCGACCGCTTTGCCGACCGCTTGCTCGAAAATGGCCTCTATGCCGAAGGCCGCGCGCTGATCGCCGCCGAACAGGCCACGGGACGCCGTACCATCCTCGCGACCGCGGCGCCGCATTTCTATGCTGCTACGATCGCAGAGCGGCTCGGGATCAACGACGTCGTTGCGACCGCATCAAGCTGGCGCGATGACCAACTGCTCCCTGAACTCGGCGGCACCAACTGCTATGGCGCCGACAAGCTGAGGATGCTGTGCGCATTCCTCGACAGCGCCGGGATCGACCGCACCGCCGCGCATATCCGCTTTTACTCCGACCACGCCTCCGACCTGCCTTTGTTCGAATTTGCCGACGAGGCTTTTGCGGTCAATCCGTCGTCCAAATTGCGCGCCATCGCGGCGGCGCGCGGCTGGTCGCTCCTCGACTGGGACAAGGACGCCCGCTGACATCATGCACATCGGCTTTCTCTTCAACCATCATGGCGGGCATCAGGTCGCGCATGCGCTGCCGATCGCGTTTCAGCTGCGACGGCTCGCGCCAGATGCACGGGTCAGCGTCTTCACCGCCGAGGGAACCGAGGCCGAAGTCCGCCGCCTCGCCGCGACCTTTGACGGCCCCGCGCCCGACATCATCCGCCTCCAGCCGGCATCGACCCTCGCGCGTGCGATCCACCGTGCAACGGGCCGGGCCATCCCCGCCGACACCATTTCGTCGCTCGGGCGCAATCTCGACCTGTTTCGTGATCTCGACGCGCTTGTCGTGCCCGAGAAGACTTCGCTGATGCTGAAGACCCGCTTCGGCCTCCAATCGCTGAAGATCGTCCATACCCGCCACGGCGCCGGCGACCGCGCGATCGGGTTCGACAAGGCGAGCGGGCAGTTCGACCTTGTCCTGCTGTCGGGCGAGAAGATCCGCGACCGACTCGCCGAGGCGGGGCTTCTCAACCCCGGCGGCTATGCGATCACCGGCTATCCCAAATTCGACGTCACCACGCGCAGCGAACCGCCCCGCCTGTTCGACAATGACCGGCCGACGGTGGTTTATAATCCGCACCCCTCGCCCGCACTGTCCTCCTGGTATCGCATGGGACCGCAAATTCTCGACTGGTTTTCCGCCAGCGACCGCTATAATCTGATCTTCGCGCCGCATATCATGCTGTTCGCCAAGCGAGTGACCGCGTCACTGTCGCCCTTCGCGCTTGGCTGGAACAATCCGCCCCGCCCCGATCAATATCCGCAGGATCATATGCTGATCGACATCGGCAGCCCGGCCAGCCTCGATATGACCTACACCGACGCCGCCGACATCTATCTCGGCGACGCGAGCAGCCAGGTGTATGAATTCATCCGTCGTCCGCGGCCGTGCATCTTCCTCAACCCGCGCCACTTGGCGTGGCAAGGCAATCGCGACTTCACCCATTGGACCGCGGGGCCGGTGGTCGAAACGATGGACGAACTCGCCGCCGAACTCGCCGAGCCGCCGCTGCTCTCGGACACGCTGCGCGAACGGCAGCAGGAACTGGTCAACTACAGCTTCAATCTCGACAGCCGCCCCTCATCCGAACGCGCGGCAAAGGCCATCCTCGAATATCTGGACCGCAAATGACCGTCATGCCCTACAGCCCGCCCGCGCCATCGCCCCTCGCCGCCTTCCTCGACTATGGGGTTAAGAAGACGCTGCACAAATGGTCGGCGCGCCTCGCCTCCTCCTTTCAGCAGTCTGACGAGAAGGGGGTCGTGACATCGCGCTATGGCGTCAAGATGCGCGCAAACTGGCCCGACCGCACCTTCCAATATTGCCGCTACGCCACCTATGGCCGCGTATTGTCGGACTATCTTGCCCGGCAGGATATCCCCTTCACCTTCGCCGACATCGGCGCCAATCAGGGGCTCTACAGCCTGCTCGCGGCGCAGAATCCCCATTGCGCGTCGGCGATCGCCTTTGAACCCGTCGCGGCGACCTTTGCGCTGCTCAGCGACAATATCGCGCTCAACGGGCTGTCGGAAAAGATTCAGCCGATCCATGCCGCCGTCTCGCTGCAATCGGGCACCGCAACGATCGCCACCGACGCCGCGCACAGCGGCACCGCCAGCCTGCGCGATTCGGGCGAAGCTGGCGCTGCGGGCACCGAAGAAATCCGCATCCTCGGCATCGCCGAGGTCGACAATATGCTCACCGGCACGCTGCCGCTCGTGATCAAGATCGATGTCGAGGGGCATGAGGAAACCGTCGTCGAAGCACTTGTCGCCTCGGCCCACCTCGGCCGCATCGCCGCAATCTTCTATGAAATCGACAGTCGCTGGACCGACGCCGCCGCGATCGAGGCGCATCTGCGCGCCGCGGGCTTCACCCGCTTCGCGCGCTTCGGTTTCGGCCGCCACTATGACGTGCTGGCCGAACGCTAAGATTTACCGGCACTCACCGAAGATATAATTGCGCTGACTCGGCAACATGCTCGTGATGGCTATCGACGTGTGACGACTTTACTGCACAATGCAGAGTGGCATGTGAACCGCAAGCGGGTCGAACACCTCTCGCGCCGCAAGGGGCTCAAGGGGAAAACCCCTGGTGGCAGGGCTTGCATCGAACGAGAGAATTCTCGCTTTTAATTTCAACACTTAGGACGCCGACTCAAAATTTCTCCCCCACATATTCCCCCACATTTTGCGGAACGTGGGCACCAAATAATCGAACGGTGGTTTAGCGGGATCAGAAATGGAAGTATCGCAGTCGCGCATTTTTGTCGAGCTCGTGCGATGATTCGACGTCGACTTTGGGGGGCGGTCACGGTCGATTGCCCCAGATGCAGCGATATGAAATGCTGCCAGATGACGTTGGCGCGGAACCGGTCGCTCGGCTCCCACGCCAGCGTTGCGCGCGTCGACCAAAGGTCGCGGCCGTTGACGCGCGGCTGCGTGAAACTATTGTAGTCGAAGCCTTCGCGACTGGTCCACGCACCCGCAACGCGGATGCCCAGCGTGTCGGTGATCGGCACGTTGAGCATCCCGCTCGCGCGCATGGTATTGAAGCTGCATTTCCCTCGCGCGGCTGGGCGGCGGGCGATGCCGGAACTACCGAATAGGTCTGTGCGCCGTGCAACCAGCCCGGTGCCGTCGAGCAGGACGACCAGCGCGCGATCGACCGTCATCGCGCCGCGGACGGCGTTGGCCCGCTTGTTCTGCGTATAGCGCCGCGCGGCAACTATCTGGATGTCGGCCTGCCTGCCGAGTTCGGCGATGCCGCTGGCGGCGGCCTGCGCGGGCACCGCGAACGTCTTGCTCTGCGCCGCTGCCGGGCTTGCCGCCCCAACCCAGACGATCGCGACCGATGCCAGAAGTGCACCGCGGCCGATTCCATTCCCCATATCGTCTCTCCCCTGTCAGGCGTTTTTTCGCCCCTGACCAGCAAGAGACCCAAGTTGGCGATTTCCTTTTCCGCGCCGCACCGGTCTCCTCAATTATCAGGCTTTCCGATGCGAATCTGCGCCGGGTCGGACAGATCGACGGGTACCGTCAGGCCGACCTCGACCGCCTTTGCGAAACCCTCCGGATCGTCGGTCCGGAACACGCCGTCGAGCCGCTCGCCCGCGATCGCGGCGTCGCCAACGACGAGTTGGCGCCGGTTGTAGCGGTTGAATTCCGCGACAGCGACGTCAAGGCGGTCGCCCGCGAGATAGATCTTGCCGTTGCGCCATGCGAGCGAGCGAGCGAGCGGTCGATCGACGATAGCGCAGCAGGCGCCTTCTCGATCGCGGCATTGCCGACAATGAAGCCGCGCGATCCGGCCGTCAACCGGACGCGATGCTCCTCGGCGCCCTCGCTCCACACCTCGACCTCGCCTTCGGTGACCAGGACATGCGCCCCGCCGTCACTGCGCCACACCGAGAAGGCGGTGCCGACCGCGCGAACGCGCGCGCGCCGCAGCGACGACGAACGGCCGGTCCTAGTCCTTGGAGACCTGGAACCAGGCTTCGCCACGGTCGAGGCGCACCTGGCGGTCCGCCTTGTCCAGCCGAACGTCGATCGCGCTTGCGGTATCGATCGCCACGATCGAGCCGTCGTCCAGCGGCACTCGCCGCACTTCGCCCACCGCGGTCGCATAGCTGGTCCCGCCCAACAGCAGCACGCCCCCGGCAATCGACGCCGCGATCGCCGCGCCGCCGCCCGCTAGCAGCCCCCTGCGACTGAACCGGGGCACAAGCGCGGCGACCTCGCGCGACGCGGCATGCGCGGCAAACGGGCGATCGAGCGTCATCCACGCCGTCTGTGCGCGCAGCAGGGCCCCCGGATGCAGGGCATCGCGCGCCAACCAGGCGTCAAGTTCCTCCTCGTCTGCATCGGACCAGGCGTCGCTGTCCATCCGCGCGACATAGCGCGCGGCTTCGGCATCGATGTCCCCGGCGCGCCGCTGGGTGATGCGCCGCCTCCTCCGCTCTCGAAGGCAACAAGGCGCGCAGCGCTCACCGCCTCGCCGTCCTGCCAGGCACGCTGAACCGCCTGGACGCCCTGATAGATTTCATTTTCGACAATGCTTTCGCTGATTCCAAGTGCTGCCGCGATCTCGCGCTGCGAATAACCTTCGAGCTTGCGCATCCGGACGATCCGGCCACGGCGCTCGGGCAAAGCGTCGATCAGCGCCAGCAGACGCCGATAGTCGAGCCGGCTACTCGCCTCGCGTTCAGGCGAGGGGCGGATATCGTCGCGATAGGCGTCAATCTCGGCGATCGCCTCGATCGGAACCACCTGCGCCCTACGCAAGCGGCGAATGAGGAGATTGCGGGCGATCGAAAAGAAATAGGCGTCGGAGCGATCGATATGATCAACGCTGTCCAGCGCCGCCAGCCGCGAATAAGATTCCTGGATCAATTCGTCGATATCCTCTTGCGAGGCGCGGGCGCGGGCCAGCCAGGAACGCACGGCGCGTTCGTGGAGAATGACATGCTCGGTCACCCACGCGGCCATGCGGCGTCGCCGCTCGAACTTGACGCCCTTCGTCGTGAGCCTCCCTCCCTCTCCCGAGATATTTTCGTCTTGTCGTCCCAAGAGCCACCAGCGAGATTTTTCCTCTACCATCGCCAAAATTATTGGGCACGAGGGCCGCCCAAAAAGCACGAATGGCGGGTGATGCTCCCAAGTCTGCGAGCGGCCGTAACTCAAATGGCTGCATAGAGTGAGTCATAGCGTCGGTGTGCCCGAGAACACAGAGGGCACCAACAGCGACGGCTTCCGACCGAATGCGAATTTTCGGCATTTGACCGAAGAATGCAGAGAGCGGACGCGAACAGGTTGCTGCAGCGTTGCGGATTCGGAGTTTCTGACAGGTGTCAGCGTCAGGTTTCCTCTTTCCGACAACTTCAACATATGGGCAGACTCTTCCCCGGGACGGCGGAACATCGCGGACGTATCGAACAGTAAGATCAATGCTATTCGATATGCGAGGTTCGCCTCTAATGTTCCCGGCCGGCCTTCCAAAGAGTTTGCGTAAGCGGCTCCACCAGATATCCTAGCGCGGTCCGCTGGCGCAGCGGCACCATTATCTCGGCTGGCATCCCGGCGCGCAGGCTGCTGTTCCCCCGCAAGACCGCGATCTTTTTCATTTCGGCGGGCGGGACCAGGACTTCGATCTCGAAATATTCCATTCCCGTGCGATTGTCCTCAAAGCTGTCGGCGGAAACCTTGCTGATCTTCCCTTTCAGAATGGGAAGGCTGCGCTCCTGAATGCCCGAAAAGCGCACTTGCGTTGCCATTCCCGGCGAGAGGTCGTCGGCATCATTCGGTGACGCCTTTGCCAGTACGACCAGCGCCTTGTCCTGCGGCACGATTTCCATCAACATCTCACCCGGCGCGACGACGCCGCCCACCGTAAAGACCTTCAGCCCGACGACCCGACCGCTTGACGGGGCCCGCACCACCGATTGCGTCAACCGCTCGCGCGTGGCGAACAGGCGTGGCTGCAATTCATCGAGCCGAACCTGAACCTCGCGAAGCTGGGTCGCGACCTCCTCGAGCATCCGGCGATCGAGGGACACCATCTGTAGGCGGGATTCGCCGATCGCCTCGTGAAGCCGCGCGACGTCGGAACGCAGCGAGCCAAAGTCGCCATCGAGTTGCGCCGAGCTACGCTCCATTGCGCGCAGCCGGTTGGTGGAGACGAAACCGCGCTCGGAAAGCGTGCGTAGCCCCGCCAGTTCTTCATTGATCAATCGCTGCTGAATGCGGTTCGATTCCATCTGGGCGCCATAGCCCCCGATCTGCTGATTATGCTGCGCGATCCGCTGGCCCAACATTCCGCGCTCGGTCCCGCTCGCTCGCTGCCGCGCTTCGAAAAGCAGGCGCTGGCCGCGCATCGCTTCATCGGAAAATACGCGGTCGCCGGCCAGATAGGAAGAAAATTCGGCCGGTTCGGCTATGTGCGAAGAGCCGTCACGCTCGGCAATCAGTCTTGCGCGCTGCGCCAGCAAGGCGGCAATCTCACCGGTCAGACCGCGCTCGGCGGCAACCACGTCGGAAGCGGAGATTTTGAGCAGGATGTCACCGCGACGTACCGCTCCCCCCTCCGCTACCATAAGCGCGGTGACGATGCCGCCGTCCTTATGCTGGACAGCCTGCCGATTGCCCGAAACCGAGACCGACCCTTGGGCAAGCGCCCCGGCATCCAGCGGCGTAATCGCAGCCCAACCGAGAAGTCCGGCAAAAAACGCCCCGGCGATCAAAATGCCCATGCGCAGTTCACGCTTCGGCGAATCAATGGTCTCAATCGGAAGAGGAGCGCCATGCAGATCGTCGTCAAAGCCTGTCGCATTCATGGTTTCACATTCCTCTTCATCTTCACGACATTCGCGGCCGCCATGGCTGCACTGTGCCGCAGCAACTCGAGCACCTCCTCGCGCGGGCCCTGATGCTCGATCATTCCATTCTTCATCACCGCGAGCCGGTCGGCGCAGCGGAGCGCCGACTGCCGATGCGTGACGATCATGATCGCGGCATCGCGCGCCTTTGCCTTTGCAATAGCTTCGCTCAACGCCTCTTCGCCCTGGCTGTCGAGCGACGCGTTGGGTTCGTCGAGGATCAGCAGCTTGGGATCGCCGTAAAGAGCGCGAGCGAGCGCAATGCGCTGGGCCTGTCCGCCCGAAAGAAGCAGGCCGCCGTCGCCGATCCGGGCGTTATAGCCGCCGGGCAGGTGAAGGATCAGGTCGTGAATACCCGCAGCGATCGCGGCACGCGTGACTTGAGCATCGACGTCCGCGGCATGTTCGCCGCGCACCGCCGCAAAGCGCGAAATATTCTCTCCAATGGTGCCGGGCAGCAGCGTCGGCTCCTGCGGCAGATAACCGATATGCGCGGCAAGGCGTTCAGCATCCCAGTCGCCATATTGCGCCTCGTCGATCCGGATTTCACCGCTGTCGGGAGGGATCGCTCCCGCCGCGATACGCGCCAGCGTCGTCTTGCCGGCACCCGACGGGCCGATCACCCCAAGCACCTCACCGGGGATCAGCCAGGTCGATACGCCTCGCAGGATCAGCGCGCTGTTGTCCGCTGTGCGAAGAAGGATATTCGACAGCTGAACATAGCCCTCGGGAGTCGGTAGCGCGACCCGGTCGCCGACGAGATCGTCGGTCGAACGAAACAGCGCCTCGATCGACGCCTTCGCCTGCCGTGCCTGCCCGATTGCCGGCCAAGCCTGCACCATCTGTTCAATTGGCTGAAGCGCACGCGCGAGCAGCACCGAGGCGGCAATGATTGCACCCACAGATATTTCGGCTTTGATAGCAAGCCAGGCCCCTACACCGAGCGAGAGCGATTGCATGAACATACGCGCGAATTTGACGAGACCAGTGTAGCGCGACGCCGTCAGCTGCGTGCGCGCGCTGGCTTCGAGACCGACGCGGCGGTCGCCGATCTGCCGCGCGACGAGCGCCCGCCGCATGCCGAGCGCGCGGACGATCTCAGCCTTGGCAAATATCGCCTCTTGCCCGGCATAAGCAGCCGCCATCGCCTTATGGCTCGCTGCCGCCGACTTTTTGGTCGCGCGTTCATTGAGGAGTGCAAGCCCAAGCAGAACCATGCCCGCCCCGAGGATCATCATCCCGAGCAGCGGATGAATGAGGAAGGCAACAGCAAAATACAGCGGTGTCCAGGGAATATCGAACAAGGCAATCGCCGAAGGGCTGGCGACCGCGCCGCGGAAACTGTCGAAATCGCGCATCGCCTGCGCGGCCGCCGGATCGGCATTGCCCTTGGCGCGCGCGAGCAGACGGTCGAGGATCGGCGTTGCGAGCTGGCGATTGAGCCGCAAGGAGGCGCGCAGCATCAACCGGTTCCGGACCACATCAAGCGCGCTCAGACACGCAATCGCGATGGCGACAATGACCGTGATCCAGAAGAGCGTCAGCACGCCACCGGTCGGAACGACGCGATCATAGACCTGCATCATATAGATCGTAGGCGCGAGATAGAGGATGTTGACGAGCGCACTGAAAACTGCGGCAGCCACAAAATGCTGACGGCAGGCGGCAAATGCCTGCTTGATCGGGTCCGGCATCGCGGGATCTATTTTCATGATCCTGACACTTTCGTTTTCGGTCGCATCCGGGTCGGCCAAGGCCGACCCGGATGCCCCGGGGGAAATACGGAAACTTAGCGGAAATCCCATTCATGACTGACCATCTCCCGGTAGCCATTCGATTCGAACCGCGAATATTCCCACCATGGCGTGACGTCGAAATGAGATGCTCCGGCCCAGCGATCATGGGCCAACTCGGGCAGCCCGGACGCCGAACCCGCGCCGCCCGGGTCGATCGGCTGCGGCGCCGAAACATTCGGCGTCGTTCCACTTCCCAACGGCCCACTCTCCAACGGCAGCGCGCCATCATTCGCCGCGTTGCTGCCTCCTGACGCAAAGACGAACGACGCCTTCTGCATGTCGGCGGCTGAAACGCCATCGAGGCGCAGCACATGTCCATCGAGGCGGACGAGGGTGTCGCTCCCCGACTGGCTGATAACCACGCGGGACGCAAAACTCTGCGCCGTCACGCCAAGGCCGCTGAGGTCTATGAGGTCGTCGCCAAGCGTAAAATCTGCGACCTGATCATCGCCTGAGCCAAAGACGAAAACATCGTCACCGCTGCCACCCGTCATGATGTCATCGCCAGCGCCGCCGTCGATACGGTCATCGCCAGAACCGCCCGACAGCATATCGTCGCCCGCACCGCCCAGCAGCGTGTCATCTCCCGATCCGCCGGACAGAGTGTCGTCGCCGTCACCGCCGTCGAGTTGATCATCACCCGAGCCACCGCTCACCACGTCGTCACCGCCGCGTCCCTGCACGAGATCGTCGCCGGATCCGCCTTTCAGAACATCGCGGGACGCCGTGCCGGTCAGCGCGTCGTCATAGGAAGGCGGCGTAACAACCGCGTCGTCATCGTCATGGTCGTTGCCGTGATCATCCTCATGATCATCATCGTCGTCGTCATGCGCTCCCGGGGCCGACTGGGCGTTCGACAACGAGCCGAAGAAGGTTACGCTGTGGCCCGCGGTGGCAATCGTCGTACTGCCATTGTCATTTTCGGTGGCCGTATAGTCGGCAATGGTTTTTCCGTCGGCCAGTTCGAAGCGGTCTTGCGCACGCATCTCGCCGATGATCACATCATTGCCGCCGTTCGATCGGAAAACAATGCGATGCGCCGACTGGAGCGCGCTGATGTCCACCGTATCGTCGCCCGCGCCGCCATTGATCGTGATGGTGTTCACGGCGAGGCTGGTCGGCGCGAAGTCGCCGATCACCTGGACCGTGTCATTGCCATTGTCGGTGTTGACGATGATCTCCTCGATATTGTCGAGTTCGGCAATGATCGCGGCATTCGTCGTGCCGCCACGCGTGATCACGATTTCGGTGTCGGGATTGCGCACTGTCAGCCCGGCCGCATTCGCCGCGGCACGCGAATAGATGCGATAGGTTTCGGCGACGTTATTCGCCGTGTTGCCGTTGACGACGAACGTGTCGTCGGTCCCCGCACCGCCATCGACGAAATCGCGGCCGTCGCTGTTGTTGTTGCTCGCCGCGGCCGCACTATTGGCGTTCCACAGGATCGTATCATCGCCGCCGCCGGCAAAGACGATGTCGTCGCCGGTGCCAGCGTCGAAGATGTTAGCAGCGTCGCTACCGATAAGGATGTTCGCTGCGTTGGTGCCATCGATCGTGCCCGCGGTATCACGGGTGACATTAACGGTGGCATTGTCGCTGTTGCCGGGCGCTCCGGTCGCCGTATAGGTGAACGAACCACCAGCCCCGCCCGTGGTCGGATCAATGAAGCTGACCGACGTCGCGTTGTTCGCGATGCTCGTCAGGCTGCTGGCACCGCTCACGGCGGTTATGCTGATCGGACTATCCGGATCGACATCGTTCAGCAGCAGCGCCCATTTGGGAACGACAATGCTCGTCCCGCTGATGTTCGTGATGATGCTGTCGCTGTTCGCGTTCACGCCATCATCGACCGCGACGACATTGATCGTCGTTGTCGCAACATTGCTGTCCATGAAGCCGCCGTTGACGGTCACTTCGACCACGCGATCGACCGTGTTCGGATTTTCGGAGGTGTTTTCGAACTCGACCGCCTGGATCGCCGCCCGATAGTTGGCGATCGTTTCCGCACCAGTCAGGATGACGGTGATGCGGCCGGGCACGGATGTGTCCACCTGGCTGTTGATATTGCCCGGCAGATCATTCGGGATGACGAACTGGTCGTCGGCCTGCGCATTGGTCAGCACGATACGCGCCGATACGAGCTGGCCGTCGCTCTCGAAGATGACCGGGCCGCTCGCGATCGCAACCTCGGCATTATTCTCGGTAAAGGTCGTTTCAAAATCCCGCACCGGCGGCATGGTGAAGTCGATCGTGACATCGTCGATGGTCACCACGTCATTGGTCTGGTCCATCGCGCTGGCCACAAAGCGGATCGCGGCGTTGGCGGTAAAGGGTCCGGTCAGGCTGTGCTGATAATCGGTGTCGGGGCCATTGCCGGTTATCGTCCGCAGCGTAACGAAATTCACGCCGTCGGCAGCGAATTGCACCATGACGCTTTCGCCGGTTTCCAGACTGGCGGGGTCTGCCGAGAAGCGCAACGTCGCGGTCACCGCGCCGGCCAAGTCGACAGTCCGGCTGATCTGGGCGCCATCGGCACCGCCGCCGCCAATGAAGCGCAATATGTTGCTGCCGTTGCCACCACCGTCATCAATGCGGATCTGGCCGGTCGTTACCCCGCCCGAATCGCCGCTTTCGATCCAGTCCGGAACCCAGTTCGTCGGCCCATCGCTATTGCCGAAGCTCGCCGACGTGAATTCGTCCTGATACTGCCCGCTGGGAGTTTGCAGCGCAAGCGCCGGCCCTCTCAGATCAACCTCTCCGTCCGTGAACCGCAGCTTTTCAATATTGAACAGCCGGTCGGTGCCGTCGGACAGCGGTCGGTTCTGGATCGTCTCCTCGGGGAGATCCTCGCCATTCTCATCCTCGCCGTCCCCAGGATCGGTGAAGCCGGTATGATCGACCGTGAAGCTGCCGTCGGCATTGCGGGTGATCGTATAGTTCGCCCGCACGTCGGTGTAGACGGCGGTGTCCGTGCTCATATTCGCCAGATCGCCATCGATAAGTTCACGAACGATCGACAGCTGGCTGGGATTAATCTCGCCGGCGACCATGCGCGCGGCGATTTCGGTCATGCTGTCGACGCTGAACGCGGCCCAGCTGTCGCCCTCCTTGGGAGTGACAAGGATGCGGACGTTAAGCCAGCGGTCGCCGTCGATGATGTCGTTGCCGGCTAGGCCCTTGATGGTGTCGTTGCCGCCGCCGCCGAGCAGAATATCGCCAGCCTCCGAGGTGCTGAAGATGATGCGTTCCTGCACGCCATTCTCGTCGAGCACGGGGACGGTCTGCCCGTCGACGACCCTTGTCACCGGAATACCCGCGCCAAGATGCGCGACCAGCGCGCCCAGCCCGTCGATCAGATCGACATTCTTCGCCAGCAGGTCATTCGAATAGGAATCGAGCGGGGAGTTGGGCCCCGGGATCGCGGCTGTGTTCTGCAACTCTCCGCGCGCATTGGTGCTGCGGCTGCGCCCCGTCAGCGTGTCGTCGAGATTCCAGCCTGACAGCCCTTCGACCAGGTCAAAGCGGTCGCGCAGGATGAAGGCTTCCTGCGTCTCGAAGATCGGGATTCCGAGGTCCGAATTGGCCGCCGTGACATCACCCTTGTGGATGCCCCAGTCGAAACCGGCCTGCCCGTTCGAGCGCTGAATGCCGTCATTGTTCTGGAACATGATGTCGTCGCCGGATTCGGCGTCATAATCGGTATCGCCGCTGCCGCCGTTCAGCACATCATGGCCGATGATCGACGAGTTGAAGAAGAGTTCCGAATTCTCGCCGGCCAGCGTGTCGAAGCGTTGACCGCCCTCCAGCCAATCGTCGCCTTCGTTACCGAGCAGGAAGTCGATACCCGTGCCGCCGAGCACGAAGTCATTGCCGGTGCCAGCAAAGGCTTCCTTGCCGTCGGGGCCGGTGATGATGAAATCGCTGCCCTGGTTGCCGAACAGCAGCGACAGGCCAGATCCGCCGTGGATGACGTCGTTGCCTTCATTGCCGTGAAGGAAATCGGCCTCGCCGATGTCGGTGCCGGCGTTGGTGATGATGTCGTCACCCTCGCCGCCGAACACCTTGTCGACGCCGTAACCCGCCTCGATCCGGTCGTTGCCGCCCTTGCCCCAGATGGCGTCATCGCCGCCGCCCGCGACGATATGGTCGGCGTTTTCGGTGCCGCCAACGACGAAATGCTCGTTGCTGTTGATGCGGAGATATTCGGCGACGCCGTCATTGTCGGCATCGACGCGTTCAACCAAACTGGTGAAGTTGCCGATGAAGGGGTCGTCGGTCACCGGATCGGCGCCCAGCTGCTTGCTGATGTCCATTTCCAGCTGCGGCATCTCGAACGCCGAGAAGAGGTTGCCCGGCAGTGCGGTCGAATGATCGTCGCCCAGATCGGTGTTGCGCATCACCAGTTCGGCGAAGCTGTTGTTTTCCAGCTCGTTGAGCAGGTTGAGCCCCTGGGTGCGCGACAGATAATAGAAACGGTCGGCGTCCTGCAGATTTTCCATCGTCATCTGGAACACGAAGCTGAACGTCGAGCCGAGCATGCCGCCGAACGCCATCTTCTTTTCAGCGAGGCCGCCGATCCAGAAGTCGATATCGTTGAGCCCACCGAGCTTCGCATCATTGGCATAGATGCCCTCGGCATTGAGGAAGTCGAGCCGGTCCGCCGGCGCTCCCGCCCCACCGAGCACGAGCAACGTCGCGGCTTCGCGCAATTCTTCGACCGTCTTCGGGTCGTCAGGCGTATTGAGCACCGATTCATGCGTGCCATAGGCGGCGATGAAATTGATGACGGACGCCGGGTTTTTAAGGTTGAGCGCGAAATCGGCCCAGCTTTCATAGGGCTTCAGCAGCGTGTCGCCGGTCGCATCATAGAATGTCTCGCGCGCGGTCTGCAGCGAGGGCATGCCGACGTCGCGGCCACGGGCGAGGTTGATCGTCGCCAGATCGAGCGGGATACCGAGCAGCTGGTTGCGCAGCACGTCGGTAACGAATTCGTCGATCTCGCTGCCCGTCTGCCGGCTCATGCCGCGAATGATCGCGCCTGACGCCTCTTCGGCCGAGCCAAGCGAGTCATACATGACGGGATTCAGGAAGCCGTCGAACAACGAAATGTCGTTCTGAACCGGATTACCGTCCTCATCCATTTCGATGACCGCGATATCCTGCCGCAGCATCGAGTGCCCGAAACGGTAAACGACGTGCGCAAATTCGGCGGCGATGCTGGGGTTGATGTCGGCCGACGGCTCGAACAGGAAGATATCGATATCCGGCTGCATCATGCGGCCGAATTCCTCGAACACCAGATGCTGATACTCCATCTCGTTGGTGAAGCGGCCGACCTGGAACAGGCGTTCTCCGTCCCACACCAGCGTTTCCGAGAGCGTCGCGATCGCCGCCGGATTGCCGCTCGTCAGCATCGCGAACTGCGCATCGGTCAGGTCGGTCAGCAGCCATTCGTTGATGAAGGCGCGGTCCATCGACCCAAGCGTCACATCCTTGGTGTGCTCGACGATGCGGTTATGCTCGGCGTGAAACACCTGATGGACCGCCGTCAGCGCGATATTCTCGTTCGCGCGGCCATCACCGGCGATAAAATGCCGGTCGAGCAACTCATTGTCATAGGCCGTCGGACCGCGCGGACCCTGCGGTCCGGGCGAGCCATCAGCATTGGCATAGCCAAGCGCCGAGTCAGCGTCTGCCTGCAACACACCGCCAACAACGACTGGCGCAGCAGCATGCGCGATGTCGTCGAGGAAAGCATGGCCGGTCAGCACGACGTTCTGAGCGCTGACAGGCGCGGCCGGATTGCCCTCAAGCAGAACGTCGTCGGCGGTGCCCAGCTGGCCATCGGCACCCATGCCGGCGACCAACTGCGGATAGCCGTTCGCGCCGGGGATGAAATTGCCATAAGGATCGGTCGCGATCAGCGGGATGTTGCCGACATTGAGGTCGGTCAGCTCGATCCCCAGCATGGCGCGGGCCTGCGCCTTGATATCGGCCCAGGTCGCGAGACCCCCGTTGCTGCCTTCCAGCAGCAGGCCGCTTGAAACAGGCTTGCCGTCCGGCCCCGGGATATATTCGCGCATGAAGACCTGCTTCGACGCGGAGGAGGAATAGGTCTGGTTCTGGTCGACCCAGGGGGTGGTCAGGTTCTTGGGTCCGGGACCATCGTCGGCGGTGCCGAGGACGCCGTCGACCCCGGGATTCACCGACACGCGGGTGAGCGGGATATAATTCTGGCCGCCGGGAACATAGAGCGGATCATCCTCCGCCAGCGGCACATAGACCGTGCCGTTGCCGCCCTTCGCGACCAGATCGAGGCCGTGATCGAAGAATTGTCCAAAGATCGTCATCCAGCCGTTGAACGGCGACGATAGCCCTTCGTCCGGTGAGACGTTGGGCAGATAGACGGTGTTGCCGTCCATTTCCACGCCATGTTCTGCCAGCGCCGCGTCGAGCGCAGCGCTGGCAGCGTCGTCGGATGCGGCGACCGCCTGCGCATCCGACAACGCAGTCTCGGCTCCGGTCAGTGCGGCCTGCGCCGTCAGAACAGCCGCAGCGGCGGCGGCAGATGCGGCTGCAGACGTGGTCGCAATGGCTTCAAGCGCGTCAGCGGCACTCAGTGTCAGCTGATAAGCAGCCTCGGCCATATTATACGCCTCTTCGGCGGCGGCAAATTCGGGTTGCTGACCATTTGGAATGTTGTCGCCGAGAAGCGCGGTATAAACGGCGAGGTTCGCGTCGCGAACCGCTTGAGCCGGAGCGACCTCCGCCTCGGCGTTCTCAAAGGCGGATTGGTCCGTCGCGGCCTGCGCCGCGATCGTGGCAGCAATGCCCTGAGCCTCGGTCAGCGCCGACTGGGCGGCCGCGACGGCAGCGGCGAGCCCACTGACCGTGCCGTCGGCCACTTCGGCCGCTGCGATGGCGGCATCAAGCGCGTCCCGGGCGGCGACGATCTCGGCAAGCGCGGTCATCAATGGCTGGCCTGACAGTCCGGCATGCGTCAGCGCGGCGGCAATGGCGGCCGGATTCTTCAGCGTCTGGTCGACGATCAAGTTCGAGATGATGCGCGGGTCGGCATCGATCACGGTGCCACTGCCCGGGCCGGGGAGCGACCCGGTGCGGGTACCGGCGTTGGCGTAACTATTATTGGTGTACCAGCTCACCCCCGTGTCGTCGGCCGTACCCATGATGCCGTCGAGGCCCGGTCCGTCAGGAGCGGGGTTGAAATCATAGCGATCGCCATCGGCGTCGTTCATATATTGCGGTGTAAAGATTCCGGGGAAGGACTGGTCCGACGCGCCCCAATTTTCGCGTCCTGGCAGCAGATTATTGTAACTGCCGTCAACGGTCCGCAGGCCGTATGGCAGCAGATGCGCCTGCGCGAACCCGTCATTGCCGTTATCGCCCGCGACCAGCGTGGCGAGGTCGCCGCCTGCAGCGTGCGCCTCCGCGATCTTGATCTGGCTGAGGATGAAAGTCAGGTCGTGTTTTGTCAGCTGCACCATGTCACGTCTCCGGTCTGTCCGTGACGCAGGGCGCAACGGACCGCTCCGCAAAAACATGCGGATGAAAGGTTGAACATTGCGCTGGTGCGGCCCCCCGCCAGCATTGTCGGACATCGCGAATCGAATCGACTCACCCGTACGACTTAAAAACAAGTTAATTTGAAACGGGAGGAAGAGTCGACTGAGCTTTAGTTACTAGGCCGTGTTGACAAAAGACTTCAGCCATAGGCGCGTAGCGGCGAGGTTGAGGAAGCTCTCGAACGAGAGCAGGGTTTTGTCATAGCGGGTTGCGATGCGTCGTTGCTGTTTGAGTTTGCCGAACATGCGCTCGACGCGGTTTCGGTCCTTGTAGCGGCGATAGTCGGGATGCTCTGGCACCTTGCGGTTCGAGCGAGGCGGGATGATCGGCAGGATGCCCCGGGTCAGCAGGCTTTCCCGGAAGTGATCACCATCATAACCCTTGTCCGCGAGCAGCGCCTTGGGCGTGGCGGCGGGGATCGCCATCAGCGGTTCGGCAGCGGTGTAATCGGAAGCCTCGCCGCCGGTGAGGATGAAGCCGACAGGCAGTCCTTGATTGTCGCAGCGGGCGTGGATTTTGCTCGTAAAGCCGCCGCGTGATCGACCAAGAGCGTTCGCACAAGCCCCCCTTTTCCGCCCGCTGCCGAGACATGGCCGCGAACGCTGGTGCTGTCGATCATGTGTTGCCAGTCGTCGGTCAGACCCAGATCGACCAGTGTTTGCAGCAGGGCATCCCAGACACCCTGTTCGGCCCAGCGACGGAAGCGCACATAGACCGAGTTCCACTTGCCGTAGCGCTCGTGCATGTCGCGCCAGGGGCAGCCGACCCGCAGCACGTGAAGCATTCCATTGAGGAAGCGCCGGTTATCGCCCGCCGGCCGCGCCCAGCGACCGCGCTCAGGCGGCAGTAGCGGCCCGATCAGATCCCACTCCGCGTCCGACAAATCCCCGCGACCCATGACTGCCCCTCAAAAAGCAGTCTTGAATCAGAACAAGGCGGGTTTGGGAATCCCTTTTGTCAACACGGCCTAGTCCGATATGGGACTCCATGAGTCTTCATCTCTATAACCACAGTCGAAATGTCTAGTACTTCTGGACATGCTTTGAGCACGCGCGTTTTGCGCACTCAAACGAGCGCGGCAAACATCTGTTTTGGCAATTTCAGCCGAACGCGCGCGTTCTGAAGTCAACGCCGAGCTGACCGCGACTGACTAGCTGGTCGCGCATGGAAGCCGACGCATCGCCGCGGCTCTGAAGCGCAGCGACGGCGCCCACCCGGTTATGCACGCCAAGCAGGCGGAATGCCGCGGCCACATGGACTTTTACCGTACTTTCGGAGATACGCAGCGAGCGGGCAATTTCCTTGTTCGATTTGCCCATCGACATATGCGTCAGCACTTCGCGCTGTCGTTCGGTCAGGCTGGATATCGAGGCCAGGCGCGAGCGATCGGAGCCCTTGTCCAGTGTTTCCACATCGACGTAGCTGACGAGGGGCGGAACATAGACCTGGCCGGCCATGACCTGCCGGAAGGCCTGAAGCATTTCGTCCTGCTCCATATCCTTCGGAATAAAGCCATGCGCACCCTCGTCGATCGCCCGGAGCATCGCGCCGCGGTCGCGCCGCCAATCGACAATTACCAAGCAGAGTTGTGGATAGCGGTGGCGCAATCCGCGAATGCCACCCGGCGCAACCGCGGCCAAGTCGATCCCACCGTCGAGAACCAGCAACCCCAACGCTCCGGTCGCGGCCAGCCAGACTAGAGCCTGATCGGCATCCTCTGCGATCGCAACCTCGACATTCTGAAATTCGCGCCGGATGATGGAAGCGAGACCGCTTCGGCATAGAAGTTGCCGATCCCAAACCAGTGCCCTCGATACAGCGGACAAAATATTTCCCCCAAGTTCATCAACGGTTGCGACCCGCTGTGAACGCCGGATAGCTGCTCCCCATTTTCTATTTATCTGTTGAGCTAGTCCGTCGGAAAGCTCGGCCCCACCGATCCTTCATTTCGCAAGGTAGCGGAATTTGCTGACAGAAAGCTGACGGGTATCGGACTTGTGTCAAATCGTTACATCCGGTTCGAAGTCCAGCTCGATCGATGGCTCGCCGGGATGGCTGCCCATCGCTCCACCATGGACTTCCATGATCCGCGCGACGATCGACAGCCCGAGCCCGGCGCCGCCATAGCTGGCATGCTCGCCGCGCCGGAAGCGATCCGACAAGGCCAGCAGTCTTTCGCGGTCGATGCCGGGTCCACCATCGATCACCCGGATTTTGGCCCCCGGCCCGCGCACGATGGCCACTTCCCCGCCTGTCGCGGTCACCCGGACGGCGTTGTCGACGAGATTGCGAAGCGCCGCGGTCACCGCTTCGACGCGGCCCATGACGGGCGATCCGCCCTCCTCCCGATACGCCAGCGCGACCCCCTTCTGTGCGGCATTGACGGCGCAGAGCTTGATGGCGTCCAGCGCCGGATCTTTCAGATCGATAGGCCGGAAAGGTTGGGGGGCCGCCGCATAAGCGTCGAGTTGAGCCAGCACCAGCAACTGCTCGATCAGGCGGTTCATCGCCGCAAGGTCATCGATAACCCTATCAGCTTCAGCGCTCTTTAGCCTCCCGAGTTCGAGCATCGCGACCGCCAGTGGGGTCTTGAGTTCATGCGCCACATCGGCGGCGAAGCCTTCCTGACGCCGCGCCGCATCATCGAGCCGCGACAGCAGCGCATTGACGGCGTCCGCAAAAGAAAGAGCCTCGGTCGGAAAGTCCGCAAGCGTCACGCGGAAACCACGTTCGCGGCCCGTTGCCTGATGGATGCGCTCGGCCGCCTCATGCAGTGGCTCAAGCGCCCGGCCGATCAGCCACCGCGTCGCCACCGCCAGCGGAACCAGCAAGACGATGATCGGGAAAATGACGTGATCGATCACCTCATGCGCGATTCCGATATGGCCGTAAGTTTCGCGGATATCGGTCCGCAGCAGTTCGAAATCGACCACAAGAAAGACGGCGAGTATGATACTCCCCGCGACGGCCATCCAGGCAAAGCCTGTTCGCAGTTCGTCGATGATCGACCGTTCGCGCGCCATCAGTCTCGGGGCTCAATCATCAGATAGCCGACCCCGCGCAGCGTCACCAGCTGATCATGCACGCCCAGGTTCGCGAGCTTTTTCCTGACCCGCGAGACCAGCACCTCGATCGCATTGGGGGTCACAGGGTCGTCAAAGGAATAGAGCGACGCCTCGATCTGGTCGCGGCTCACCACACTCCCCGCCCGGATCATCATCAGTTCCAACAGCGCCGCTTCGCGCTGGCTGAGATGCAGCGGCTGGCCGCGGCAGGTGCCGGCGCGCGCAATCGTGTCAAAAACAATCTGCCCGATGGACAGAACCGCGCTCAAATGCGCCCCCGGCCGACGAAGCAGCGCGCGTACCCGCGCCGCGAGTTCTTCGATCGCGAAGGGCTTGATCAGATAATCATCGGCGCCCGCATCGAGACCGTCCACACGATCCCCGAGGGCCGAACGCGCGGTCAGCATGATCACCGGAGTGACGAGCCCGTGCGCCCGCGCGGCCACCAGCCACGCGCGCCCGTCACCGTCAGGCATGCCAAGGTCGAGCACCACAATGTCATAACTCGTCGCGGAAAGCAGCTCTCCCGCTTCCAGCAGCGTCGGCGCCACGTCAGAGCAGAAACCCATCACGCCAAGCCCTTCGGCGGTCAAAGCGCCGATCCTGGCATTGTCCTCGACGATGAGTATGCGCACCGCGTCCCCCTGCCGGGATAGCAGCACCCCTCCTCGCTTCGGTCAAGCGCGCCGACCTAATCCTTATGGCTTAATCCCATAGGCCAGTGGACGAACCGGCCCGATCACGCTTGAATTGTCGCAGCAAGAGCGGCAATTGTCGCAATGGGGTCGGAAATGGGGGAATGATGCGCAAAGACGCCTGGTTTCTGGGTGCTCTCGCCTTGCTGTCGCTGCTTTGGCTCGTGCTCCACGCTTTCAACATCCTCTAAAACGCGCACCTCCCTGAAAAATCCGAAGCCGCTTTTGGACGCTCTTTGAGCATGGCCCCACGTCCGACAAGGGGCGAAAAACTAGCAATTCTTCAGTCAACATGAAGGTTCAAACAGCTACCTTCAGCGAGTTATAACTTCGGTGTCCTCGCGAAGGCCGGGATGACGATTCAGGATCGGTGGTTGGCTTGGGCTAAAGGTTCAGAAACGCCTTCGCATTGCCGCTGAGGATTTTCGCCTTCTGCGCGCCCGACAGGCCGTCGTGCCCACGCACGAGCGAGCCGATATCCTGCTCGCCCAGCGGGAAAGGATGGTCGGAGCCGAGCAGGACACGATCCTCGCCCATCACGTCGATCAGCAGGCTGAGCGCGCGCGGATCGAACACCGCTGAATCGACAAAGAAACGATCGACATAGGTCGAAGGCGGATGCGGGCAATCGACGCGCACAATGTCACGATGCTTCCAGGCGTTCTCAACGCGACCGAGCAAGAAGGCAAAGCTGCCGCCGCCATGACCGAAGCAGATGCGCAGGTTTTTCGGCAGGCGCTCGAACGCTCCCGACAGGATCAGCGACAGGATCGACAACTGGGTTTCCGCGGGCATCGCGACCAGCCAAGGCAGCATATATTTGGGCATGCGCTCGCGCGCCATCATATCCCAGGGGTGGATCAGCACTGCGGCGCCAACGTCGGCGCAATGGGTGAGGAAGGTCAAAATGCCTTCGTCGTCGAGGTTGCGCAGCCCCATATGATTGCCAATCTGGACGCCCAGATGGCCGGTCGCCATCGCACGACTGACCTCGGCGCACGACATGTCGATGTCCTGCAACGGCACCTGCGCCAGCGCCTTCATCCGGTGCGGGGCATATCCGCAAAAGGCGAGCGCTTCGTCATTGAAACGCTGGGCGCTGTCGAGCGCGTCCGCCGGCGGGCGGTTGTAACCGAACATGATCGGGGTCGCGCAGAGTATTTGCAGGTCAATGCCCTGCTCATCGAGCGCCTCGACACGCCGCGCCGGATCCCAGAGGATATCCTCGACGGGGCGAAACTCCTTCGCCCCCTGCATGATGAAGCCCTTGCCGCCCCCCGCTTCGCGAAGCCACGGCAGGCCTTCGGCCTCTGCCCGTGCGCGATACGCAGCGTCCATCGCGGGGAAAAAATGGCTGTGCATGTCGATGACAGCCATTTGCTGTGAAGCCTCTATTGTCATGACTTTCGCCGCACCCCTGTTCAATCATCATGCCCACAGCCGCTTTTGGCGTGTGGGCCATGAGGTTGAGTAACCGGGGTCAGCTATCAACAATAATCCCGAGACTTGCCCTCGCTATTATAAAAAGGTTATAGCCCTCCCAACGCGGACGGGGGAGCATCATGCCAAAATTTCACGACAACTTCCTGCTAGGCCGGTTGAAGCTGCGCCAGTTGCGCCTGCTCACCGCGATCGCCGACGAGGGCACGGTGCTGAAGGGATCGCAGGCGCTGAACATCGCACAGCCCGCCGCGACCAAGAGCATCAAGGAACTCGAAGACGCGCTGGGCGTCCAGCTGTTCGACCGGTCGTCGCGCGGGGTGACTCCGACCGATTTCGGCAAGGTGATGATCAAACATGCCAAGCTGATCCTGACCCAGCTGCGTCATGCGGGCGAGGAGCTCCAGTCGCTCGAAGAGGGACTGTCGGGCCGCGTCCATGTCGGGACATTGCTCGCCGCATCGACGTCGCTGCTTCCGCGCGCGCTTGCACGCCTGCGCGAACAGCGCCCCGGGATCGCGGTGACGGTGGCCGAAGGCACGATCGACCGCCTGATGCCTGCCCTCCGTACCGGCGATATCGATGTCGTGCTGGGGCGCCTGCCCGAATATCGCGAGCGCGAAGGCCTGGCGCAGGAAGTGCTGTATCTCGATACCGTGTCGATCATGGTGCGCGAAGATCATCCGCTGGCCCAGCGCGCGGAGTTGACGCTCGCCGATCTGGTCGATCAGGCATGGATCATGCCCCCCACCCAGACGTCGCTGCGCCGCCAGATCGACCATGCGTTTCGCCACGAGGAACTCGAGCCGCCGCGCGACGTCATCGAATCGGTGTCGATCCTGACCAACCATGCGCTGCTACGGAGCACCGACATGCTCGCCGCGATGCCGCATCAGGTGGGGATCGGTCAGGCGGGACTGGTCGCGCTACCGGTCACGCTGGAGGGCGCGAACTCGCGCATCGGCGCAACGACCCACGCGAATGTCGAGATGTCAGCGGCGGTCCGCTATTTCATGGGGGTGATCCATGAAATAGCGGCCGAGATCCGCGCTGAAATGGAGCAGGATCAGGAAGCGGCGGTCGATCCGCGCGAAACGCGGCGCCAGACCAGATAGGCGATCGAGATAACGACCAGCCACGGCACCCCGGCGATCACCGCCGTCTGCCAAAAGTCGGTATCGAGCGCCATCGTCACCGTGATCGCGGCGAGCAGCACCAGCCCCAATATCTGGGCATAGGGGAAAAAGGGCATCCGCACCGGCAGGTCCGCGCCATGATGATGGCGGCGGAAGCGAAGGTGGCTGACAAGGATGGTGCTCCACACCAAAAGCCCGCCAAAAAGCACGATCCCGAACAGATAATTATAGGCGAGCGGGGTCAGGATCGACACCGAGGCAGCAGCAAGGATTCCGACGCCGGTAACGATCGTCGCCCGCATCGGCACCTTTTGCGCATTAAGTTCGCCAAGGGCCCGGGGCGCATAGCCACCGCGCGCGAGCGAGAAGAGCATGCGCGAGCCGAGGTAGATGCTGGTGTTCATCGCTGACAGCGCCGCCGTGGCGACGACGAAATTCATGATCCCCGCCGCATAGGGAATCCCAGCACTTGCGAACATTTTCACGAACGGGCTTTCGGTGACGACCTTCGCCCCGGTCTCGGTCCACGGCATGAAGGCAATGATGATGAACAGCGCGAGGATGTAGAAAATGAAGAGGCGCGCGGCCATCGTGCGCAGCGCCGCGGGGATCGCGGTCTTCGGATCCTTCGCCTCGCTCGCGGTGCCGACCACGAACTCCAGCCCCATGAAGGAGAATAGCGCCATCAACACCGCCATCCAGACCCCCGAAAAGCCGTTGGGCAGGAAGCCGCCGGCCAGACCGGTGACATTGTGAAGGCCAATCGGGTCGCCAACGACGCCGAAAATCCGGCTGAGGCCAACAATGATAAAGCCGATGATCGCCGACACCTTGATCACGGTCAGCCAATATTCGACCGACCCAAAATTATGCACCGCGCGCGTGTTCACCCAGACGACGACCGCGGCGCTGCCGATAGCCCACATCCACACCGGCGTATCGGGATACCACCAGCTCATATAAATGCCGACCGCGACCGCCTCGCTGCCGATCAGCAACACCTGCTGGATCCAGTAGGTATAGCGGACGATAAAACCCATCATCGGACCGAGATAGATTTCGGCATAGGTGCCGAATGATCCGGCGGTCGGGTGGACGACCGCCATTTCGGACAGGCTGAACACCATGATCACCGCGATCAGTGCCGCGATCCCAAAGCTGATGAGGACGGCAGGCCCCGCATAGCCGATCGCGATTCCTGACCCCATGAACAGGCCGGTGCCGATCGCGCCGCCGAGGCCAATCATCGTGATCTGCGCCTTGGTCAGCCCGCGTTCGAGGCCCGCCTCGCGGTCCAGATAGGCTTGTTCGTCCATCGCCATTCCCCCTCGCCCTTCGCTCAAGTGACCGCTTCGCGCGCCTGATGCTCGGGTTGCTTCCAGATTTCGCCGTCCATGATCGCCACCAACCGTTCGACCGCATCCCAGACGTCGGCATAGCCGACATAGAGCGGGGTGAAGCCGAAACGAACCGTGTCGGGCGCGCGAAAATCACCGATCACGCCGGCAGCAATCAGCGCGCGCATGATCGGATAGCCGTCGGCGTGCGCAAAGGAAACCTGGCTGCCGCGCGCCGCGGCATCGCGCGGCGATGCCAGCGTGAAACCGTGACCGGCGCAGCGCTGTTCGACGAGGTGGATGAAAAGATCGGTCAGCGCCATCGACTTGGCGCGGATAGCCGTCATGTCGGCCGACAGGTGAATATCGAGTCCGATTTCGGCGAGCGTCATCGACAGAATGGGCTGGGTGCCGATCAGGAACTGGCGCAGTCCCGCTTGCGGGCGATAGCCGGGTTCGAAGGCGAAGGGCGCGGCATGCCCCCACCAGCCGGTCACCGGCTGATGCGCCGCACCCTGATGCCGTTTCGCCGCAAACAGGAAAGCGGGCGAGCCGGGACCGCCGTTCAGATATTTATAGGTGCAACCGACCGCGAAATCGGCATTGCAGCCACCCAGGTCGACCGGCATCGCGCCCGCGCTGTGGCACAGATCCCAGATCGCGAGCGCCCCCGCGGCCTGCGCGCGCTCGGTGATCGCCGCCATGTCGTGGACATGCCCGCTCTTGTAATGGACATGGGTGATCGCGACCGCGATCGTGTCTTCGTCGATCGCGTCGGCGATCTCTTCCTTTTCGCACAAGCGCACCGTGACGCGCCCACCGGTCGCCGCGGCGACGCCTTCGGCGATATAATTGTTGGTCGGGAAATTGCTGCCTTCGAGGATCAGCACGCTGCGATCGGGGCGCATCGCGACCGCCGCCGACAGGACCTTGAACAGATTCTGGCTGGTCGAATCGCAGACGATGACCTCACCCCCCCCGGCGCCGATGAGGGGCGCTAGCTTGTCGCCGAGCCGCACAGGCAGATCGAACCAGCCGGCGCTGTTCCAGCTCTTGATGAGGTCGGTGCCCCATTCGCGCGTCACCACATCATGCGCGCGGGCGCTCGCTGCCTTGGGCATTGCGCCGAGCGAATTGCCGTCGAGATAGATCATCCCTTCGGGCAGTACGAACTGGTCACGCAGGCTGGCCAGCGTGTCGGCGCGGTCCATCGCCTCGCACCAGGCGCGGTCGGGGGTTTCGGGAAGCTCTATTCGGATCACGTCACGCGTCATGGAAACATACTACCTTCGTCTGGGACATTTCGCGCATCGCAAAACGCACGCCCTCGCGCCCCATATTGCCCCGCCCGGCGCCGCCAAAAGGCATGGCGTCGAGGCGGTAATCGGTCGAATCATTGATCATCACCCCGGCAACGCGCAGCCGCCGCGCGGCGTGTCGTGCATGGCGGAGCGATTCGGTGAAGATCGCGGCGTGGATGGCGTAGTCGGCGCGATTGGCGGCGCCGATGGCTTCGTCTAGATCGGTGAAACGAAACAGGCTGACCACCGGGCCAAAGGCTTCATGACAGGCGACTCGCGCATCTTCGGGAACATCGGCGAGCAAGGTCGGCCGGACCAGTGTGCCGGCGCGTTCGCCGCCGGCCAGCAGCGTCGCGCCCTGTGCAACCGCCTCCTCTGTCCAGTGGACAATGCGCTCGGCCTGCTGCGGACAGATCATCGGGCCGATATCAGTCGCGGGGTCCATCGGATCGCCAACGCGCAAGGCATTGGTCGCCGCGACGATCGCATCGCGGAAAGCGTCATGAACGGTGTCATGGACGTAAATGCGCTGGACCCCGATGCAATTCTGTCCCGCCGCCCCGAAGGCACCCGCCGCGCAAGCTTTTGCCGCCTTGTCGATGTCGGCATCGTCCATCACGATCACCGGGCCATTGCCGCCCAATTCCATCGCGACGCGCTTGATCCCCGCCGAGCGACAAATCGCCTGCCCCACATTCGCACCGCCGGTAAAGCTGACCATCGCCACGTCGCGATGGCTGGTGAGCGCATCGCCGAAATCGCGCCCGTGCCCGGTCAAAAGATTAAGCGCGCCATCGGGCAGCCCTGCCGCGAGCATCAGCCGCGCGAGCATGATCGCAACGAGCGGCGCCTGTTCGGCGGGCTTGAGCACCACGGCATTTCCCGCCGCAAAGGCGGGACCGATCTTGTGACAGATCAGGTTCAGCGGATCGTTGAACGGGGTGATCGCCGCGATTACCCCCAGCGGTTCGTGCAAATAATGGCCCGATCGCGCCTCGCCGCCCGGGAAGCTGTCGAAAGCAATCGTCTCGCCCGCCAGCCGCGTGGCTTCTTCAGCCGACAGCCGCAGCGTGTTCACCGCGCGCGCGACCTCACGCGTTGCGGAACGGATCGGCTTACCGGTTTCCGCGGTGATCGCGGCGGAGAAGCGGCCCGCCTCGCTTTCGAGCGCCGATGCGGCACAACGCAGGATACGCGCACGCTCCCCGGTCGACAGGTCAGCCATCGCGGCGGCGCCTGTCAGCCCACTCGCAACCGCGCGTTCGACATGGGACGCATCGGCGCACGCCACCTCACCCAGCGCTTCGCCCGAGAAGGGATTGGTCACCGCCATCGTCGCGGCCGCGCCCTCCCAGCGCCCGCCGATCAACAGCGACCGGCCGGCGTCGAACGGGACATGGATCACGGCTTGTCCTTGCGCAGCACGAGCGTGTCATATTCGCGGCTGTCGAGCAGCGCTTCCACGATCACCGGCCCGTCGGCGGCAAAACCCGCCTCCAACGCGGCTCGGAACTCGGCGGGGTCGCGCGCGACCGTCACCGGAACGCCGAAGATCGACGGCCCGCCGATCGTCCCCTCGGCGCGCACGGGCGTGCCATAGATCGGGTTCGATTTCTTTTCCTGCTTGATACGGATCAGCGCGAGATCATTGTCGGTGAAGATGACGATCACCATGCGCAGCTTCTCGCGCACCGCGGTCGCCAGTTCGCCTGCGGTCATCAGAAAGCCGCCATCACCGAGGACGCAGCAGACCGGCGTGTCAGGGCGACACAGCTTTGCGGCGATCGCGGCGGGAAGGCCAAAGCCCATCGCCGACCAGCCGTTGGTCATGATCTGCGTTCCCGGTGCCGGGGTGCGCCAATGCTGGCCGATCAGATGCGTATGCGCGCCGACGTCGCAGGTCATGATGCCGTCGTCCGGCAGCACATCGCGCAGTACGTCGAGCGCGGCGCGCGGGCCAAAGGGACCGTTGCTGCCGGCCAGCCGCGCGAACATGTCGGCCTTGCGCGCCGCCAGCGCCGCAAGATCCCAGCCCTTGGCCGCTGCGGGAAGTGCGAGCAACGCATCGAGGGCGGGAGCGATGGCGCCGACGGTCTCGGCCGCTACCGGATGCACAGTGCGATCGATGTCCGCGGCGACGATATCAATGTTAGCGAGCGCAAGGCCATCACGCATCCAGCCCTCAAAGTTGAACTCGATCGGATCATAGCCGACCGCGACGACCAGATCGGCTTCGGCATGGGTCAGTCCGACGAGGTCGGAAAGCGCATGGAACAGCACGCCCGCATAATTGGGGTGTATCTCCGCGACCATGCCCTTCGCCATCGGGGTCAACAGCACCGGCAGGCCGAAACGCTCCGCAAGCGCCAGAATCTCATTTTGTACGCCCGCATGAACGGCACCCAGGCCGATCGCGAGGACCGGCTTTTCGGCGGCGGCAAAGGCGGCAACCAGTGCGTCGAGATCGGCGGCGGCAGGCGCCGGAATCGGATCGGCGGCGACCGGCGCAATATGCACGGCATCGACCGCGACACCGCTCATCCCCTGCGGCAGGCCGACATGCACCGCGCCCGGGCGGCCAGACAGCGCAATCCGCGCAGCTTCGGCCAGCGTATCGACGGCGGTATCGGGCTCGATCCGCATCGTCGCCTTGGTCAGCGGCGCGAACAAGGCCTGATGGTCGATCCCCATCTGCACCGTCCGGCCGCGCAGGGCGGCGGGCATTTCGTCGGTCAGCGCGATCATCGGCGAGCGATCGAGCGTCGCACCGCCGACCCCGGTGGCGAGGTTGGTCGCACCCGGTCCAAATGTGCCAAAACAAACGCCCGGCACGCCGGTCAGCCGCCCGCAAATATCGGCCATAAACCCGGCACCGCCTTCATGGCTCGCCAGCACGAAGTCGATGCCGTCGGTGGTGCGGATCGCTTCCATATAATCGACCCAGCCGCCGCTCGGCACGCCGAAGACATGGCGCACCCCCATGTCGCGAAGCGCCCCGATCACATTGCGGGCAACATTGGTCGATTTCATCCAGGAATCCTTCATCAAAGGCCATCAGCCGCGACTGGCCTAAGCCGGCCAGTCATAAACAAATAATACCAAATGTCCGACTTGATATGGCTATGAAGTTATATCGAACACCGTCAGGCGAAACGGTTGGCGATCGCCCCGATCCCTTCGATACCGCCCTCGACGAGATCGCCCGCGACAATGCGCCCGACGCCCGCCGGGGTGCCGGTGTAGATCAGGTCGCCGGGCTGCAATTCGACGTAGGTCGACAATTCGGCGATGATATCGGCGACCGGCCAGATCATGTCGGTGATGTCACCGTCCTGACGGATCGCGCCATTGATCGACAGCCAGATGCGCGCGGCCGACGGATGACCGATTTCGGCTGCGGGCCGGATCGGCGACAATATGGCGCTGCGATCGAAGCCCTTCGCCATGTCCCACGGACGGGCGGTCGCCTTGGCATCGGCCTGCAGGTCACGGCGGGTCAGGTCGTTGCCTACCGCATAACCAAACACCGCTGCCTGCGCGTCATCGAGGGCGATGTTCGCGCCGCCCTTGCCGATCGCGACGACCAGCTCAATCTCGTGATGCAGGTTGGCGGTGCGCGGCGGCATGACAATTTCCGCCGTTCCCGGAACCACCGCATCGGCAGGCTTCGAGAAAAAGAAGGGCGGCTCACGTTCGGGGTCGCCGCCCATTTCGCGCGCATGATCGGCGTAATTCTTGCCGACGCAGAATATACGCCGAATAGGAAAACGCTGGGCGCTTCCGGCGATTTCAGCAGTCGGTGCGGCGACGGAAAAAAGGTCGATCATAACTTCCTCTCGATCAGGCAGGCGGATAAAGAGCGGCCTGGCATTTGCCATCAGCGCCTTCTAGCCCCTTTTCGCGGGTAGCGTTCCACGGGCTGCCCATTTTGTCTTCCGGCTGATACCAGAAACCATAGAGCTTGCCGTTCGCGGCGACCAGCGTCGCCGAACCGATGCTGCCCTCTTCCTTCGAGAACCAGGCGAGCCGCATGATCCGGCCAAAGATCGTACCACGCAGCGTGCCGAGGCCATTGTTGTAGCAGCCCCAGACATCCTGGCCCTTTTGCCGCAACGCGATCGGACCATATTCATGGGCATAGACGCCGCTGACTTCGGCGACACCCGCCGCGCCGCGCTGTTCGAGTTCACCGATAACCGCAAGGTCCGACAGGCGGGTTGCGCCGCTGCCCGCCCAATTGCTGTCGACGCGCAGCCGTAGCCAGCGCGCGGTGGTTTCCTTGGGCAGATTCACGACCGTCTGCGCGTCGGCCTTTGCCTCGCCTTCCACCAATGTTTCGAACGGCCCCTCGGGCCCGGTGGTCGATCCCAGCAGCGCGAAGCGCCGGACCGGCGACCCTTCGGCGGTCTGCGACATCGACCCGTCCTCGCGCACCACCGGCTCGAACCGGCTATCGATCGCGACCGCGCGCACCTTGCCATTGCCCGCGAGTTCAAAGTTCAGTGTGTGGGGAAAGGCGATGTCCTTCGGCGACAGCCAGCCATAGGCCGGACCTCCGTCGACAAGATTAATCGCCCAGGTCGACCAATGCCGCTTCGCTTCATCGCGATCAGCTTCGGCGATCCCGCCCCAGCTGATATGAAGGATATTGGCCCCGGCAGGTTCAGCCGCTTTTTCCGCCGCCTTTTTCGCGGGCGCGCCCGAGCAACCGGCGAGGAGCAACGCTCCCGCCAACGCAAACTTCCATTCGTGCATATGTTCAGTCCTTCAGGATGGGCCTAGCGCCGCTCGGGCCAGACCTTCGTGGGCGCGGTGAGGCGCGGTTTACCAAGCAAGGGGGACGACAGCGCGTAGACGCCGTTGACCGAAAAGGCCCAGATGATGTTGCGGTCATATTCAGTGAAAACCGCGAAGGTCGAATTGCCGAACGTATATTCGGGCAGTTCGTCCTTGGTCGGAAAGCGCGGGACGAAATAGCCCGCGATCGTCGGCTTCGCCGGATCTTTCACGTCGAAAATCTGGATGCCGGCATTGTAGAAGGCATAGACAGCAAGGCCCTGTCGGCCGCCTTCGGGCTGCCCCAGCCCGCCCGACCGTTTCGGCCCGAAGCTGCCGCGACGCTGGCAAAAATCGGTGAAGGACGCGCCGGGCGGCGGGGTCGGGCGCGGGAATTTCGCCGCGACCCGCGGATTGGCCGGATCGCGCACGTCGATCGAATAAATATCCTTGAACGGCTCGTAACAATTCTCGTTCATCGGATAGCCGTTCGAGAAGACGAAGCCGGTGCGATCATATTGGCTGACGTCGATATTGTCGAACTCGGTCCCGGCATAGCTTGGCGGGACGCTGAGATGGCCCAGGGTGCGCGGCTGGGCCGGATCGCTGAGGTCGAAGCTATAGAAGCCAAGGCCGCCCATACCGCCGAAACCAATTTTTCCGCCCTCCTCGACCGGCTTGGTCAGCACGATCGGGGTGCGCGATCCCATCCAGCTCGTCCGGTTGCCCGCGCGCGGATTGGCGAGATAGGTGGCCTCGCTGGCCTTGTCGCCGAGCTGCTGCCCCGGCACGCTGATCTGCGAGACGAATTTCGGGTTCGCGGGGTCTTCCATGTCCCAGACCTGATAGCCGGGCGAATAGAGATAATCGGGATATTCGGTCAGCCCGTAGCTGTCATCGGGTGCGGCGGACAGCAGCATATATTTGCCACCCCACCAGGTCGCGCCGTCGAGCGCGCCCGAGCCCTGTTGCTGTCCGATCGGCGCGTCGGGATGCTGGATATCGGTCGTGCGCGTCGCGATCAAATCCCACTTGTCGGGGGTCGGGCCGTTCATCACGAAGACCTTGAAGCCCTTGAGCGAATTATAGTGCCGCTGCGCTTCGACCTTGTCGGGCTGGCGCCTTTTGTCGTCCATCAGCCCGAAGCGGCCGATCTCGTAGGAAGCGATGAGGACGTTCCGCTGAAGCTTCTTGTTCCACGCGATGGTGACCCCGCCGAAATAGTCGGTGACCTCCGAGGCGTCCCAATCTTCGCTCGAGCCCTTGGCATTCCACACACCGCCCTGCGACCAGACGATCTTCGCCTTGCGCGGATCGGTGACGTCCATGATCCGCAGATAATCGCGGTCGTGGGTATAAAGATAACGCCTGCCGTCAAAGTCGACGACACTGGCCCATGCGTGCCAGGGTGAGGTGACCGCGGGATAGAAAGCGACGACATCGACATTCTTCGCGTAGCTATTCTGGTCCCAATGATCGAGCTGCCCCGGAAAGGACGGCGCGCTCGTGGTCAGCGGCGTCGCGACGGGATGTCGGAAAGCCCCGGTTGCCGGGTCGATGCCATAATCAACCCCCGGCACCGGCGGCGCTGGCGGGTTTTCGGGGGTTAAATCCTGCCACGCCTTAAGCCATGGATCGACGACGTTGATCGGCGCGGCATCATGCCCGCCCTCCCCGCTGCTCGCGGCGGTCGGCGCCGTCGCATGGAGCAGGGCGGCGGCAATAATGCCCCCGCCTGCCATGAACCTGAAGCTGCGTTTCATTGGCGATCCCCTTATTCTCGATCACAGCAGGCCGCGGCCCTTAAAAGCGAAACCGCGCCGTCACGCCATAGGTTCGCGGCGGAATATATGTGCCATAAATGGTCCCGAACAGGTCGAGCTTGCTGGTGTAGTTCAGCTCGTTGGTCAGGTTTTTCGCCCAGGCCGTCAGTTCCCATTTGCTGTCGGTATCGCGCACGCCAATCCGCGCATTGAGCAAAATCTCGGAATCGAATTTCAGGATCGGCGTGTTCGGATTGTCGTAGAAATTGGCGCCGGTGTACTGGAAATCGCTGCCGGCCGTCAGGACGATGCTGTCGCTGATCGGCTGGTCGAGATTGGCGGAAACCCCGAACGCATGCTTGGGGGTCCGGCGGCAGGTGTTGCCGTCGAGGTCGGTCCCGTCATCATCGATGATCAGTTCGCCCGTGAAGTTGCAGCGCGAATAGGCATAGTTGCCCGAAACGCTGAACGTGTCGGTGATGCGCGCCTGGATATCGAGCTCGAGGCCGTAGGCGCGGGTGCCATTTTCGGCATTGAACACGAAATTGTCGGGCGGCATCCCCGGTCCGGGCGACAGGAACTGGTTGGTCTGGAGATTGTCGTAAAGCGTGTAATAGCCCGCCGCGTTGATGAAGATGCGCCGGTTGGCGAGCGCCACCTTGGCACCCAGTTCGAAACTGTCGGCGGTCTCGGGCTCGAACGACACCAGCGCCTCTGCGGGGGTGTTCGCATCTTCGCCGGTCCACCCGCCGGGCTTGTAGCCTTTTGCGTAGCGCGCATAGAGCGTCACATCGTCATTGGGTTCGAACCGCAGCGTCGCGCTGGGCAGCCAGGCATCCCAGCTCCGCTTGTCCGACACGGTGAAGTTGACCGGCGCGCCTTCGAAAGATTCGCCCGAGCGGTTGTTCGAGTAATTTTTGCGGTCATAGGCATAGCGCAGCCCCGCATCGAAGGTGAGTTGATCGGACAGGTCATAGCTGACCTCGCCAAAGATGCCGATATTGTCGTTGTTCGACGTGGTGACCGTATGGTTGGAACCCGGGAAAGGCGACGCGGGCGTCCCGCCATATTCCATGGCAAATGCGAATTCGGTGATCGCCTGGAAATCGGCGAACAGGAAGTTCACATCCTCGGCGCGGCGGATTTTCTCGCGCAGATAATAGACGCCGCCTTCGAGCCGGAGCGCGCCGCCATTGTCCCAGCGCAGGCGCAATTCCTGCGAAAATTGCTTCACATCCTCCGCCTTGCCGCTGTCGAAATAGCTGTCGGGAACGGTGGCGAGATAGGTACCCAGCCCCGCGAGCATCGCCGGGGTGATATCGGGCGCATTGGTTGCCGGATCGATCGCGAAATCGAAGAACATTCCCCCGCCATCCTCGCGCGCCGCCAGCGAGGAATCGCGCCAGGCGGTCTGCAGCGCGACGCTGAAACTGTCGCTCACCTCCCAATCGACCGAACCGGTGACGCCATACATGTCCGAATTCTGATAGCCGGTGAAATTATGCGCGCCCTCGCGGCGCTTCGCGCTTTGGAACGGCGCGTTGCGGTTCGGCAGGACAAAACCTGGCAGGCTCGCGATCGGCGGTGCGAAAAAGCTGTTGTACGTCACTTCATGGCTGTCACCGGGCACGATGACGTCGACCCAGCGCGCACCGTCGCGATGCCGCGTATAATCAGCCGACAGGTTGATATCGAGCGTCGCGCTCGGCTGCCAGCGAAGCTGCCCGCGAACCGATTGCGTATTCTGATCCTCTTCATCGCCGCCACGGGTGTTTTTCGCATAGCCGTCGTGCATCCGCGAGCTGACGATCAGGCCGAGACCCAGCGTGTCCGACACCGGCCCGCGAACCGAAGCGGCGACGTCGAGCTTGTCATAATTGCCATAGGTTGCCTCGAAACGCCCTTCAAATTCATCGCCCGGCTTTTTGGTCACATAGTTGATGAGGCCGCCAACAACGCTTTTCCCAAAGCGCAGCGCCTGTGGCCCCTTGAGTACCTCGACGCGCTCGAGATCATAAAGATCGAGCAGCGACCCGGTTCCGCGCGACATATAGGCGCCGTCGACGAAAATGCCGACCGCGCCGTCGGCGCCCGCGCCCTGAATGTCCGATCCGATGCCGCGAATGAAAAGCTCGGTATCGACCGCACGCTCGGCGCTCAGCTTGAGACCCGGAACGCGATAGGCGATTTCCGAAAAATCCTTGATTCCCGCCTGTTCGAGAGCGGCGCTACTGAAGGCCTGAACCGAAATCGGCACGTCCTGCAGGCTTTCTTCGCGCTTGCGCGCGGTCACCACAATCTCGTCGCTCGACGAGGCTCCGGCAGCATCGGCCGGTGCCGATTGCGCCAATGCCGCCCCCGGCATGGCATAGAGCGCCACGGTTGCCAGTAGCGCCCGGCGAAAATTCCTGCTTGATCCCATTGTCCCACTCCCCAGCGGCCAGGCGGGCCTTATCCTCGTAAGGGAAAACGGTCGCGCCGGCCTGATTGATTTGCCGTCTGGACATTACCGGCGTTTATATATCGATATAATAGATTCTGGATTATCAGATATTCATATTTGGTTATATCTGACATCGCGAGCATCCCCGTTAAGAGTGAGGCCCCTATTCGAATAGGAAGCCCACGTCGCGCGCGCGATGCGCATTTATGAGCCATTCCATCACCGACGATATTTCCAACCCATTATAACGGCCCGGTCATCCGCTATTGGATCAATCGCTCATCACCGCCGACAAGCCTTGCCAAGATTGTAATTCGGGGAGGCTGGCATGCGGCATATCGAGCGTAAATATTCAGGTCTTGGCTGCGTCCTTGCCCTCGTCATGGCGGCCTCACCCGTCTTCGCCAGCGATCCACCCGAGGGCAACACACTCCCCCAACCTTCGCTGACCGCATCCGAACAGGAGATTCCCGACCCGGACATCCGCGCCTGGTGGAACCTCACTTACGATCGCAAGCCCCCTGCCCCCGTTCCGGGCAAGGATTATGGCATGGACCCGGCAAGCGGGAAGTTCGTTCACCCCAAATCCACCCCGCTGGTCCGAAAGGCGCCCGGCTTCCCTGGGCAACTCAGCTATTGGGACCAGAAAAGCTATAAGAAGAATGTCGATGTGCTGGCCTTTTACGACTTCATCCCGTCGACCGGACACACATGGCAGTCGATCGCTGACTTCGGCAACAAGCGCTATATGTATGTCTACTACCGGTCGGGTCTGGGTATTTTCGATATCACCGACCCGCGAAAGGCAAGGCTCGTCTATCGCCGCGGGCACCGCGTCGTCGCGCATGGCAAGCGCGACACCGTCAATCCCTATCCCAAGGGCGACGGTTTTGGCGCCGCCAATATCCAGTGGCACAAGGGTCTCGGCAAATATGTGATGGTGCAGGCGTTCGAGGTGCCGCGCTACGGCGTGATGGACGCAAAATATCGCGAGCCCGACGGGGTAAAGACGCTCAAGAAGTGGAACGGGCTCAAGGGGTTTCGCGTCTATGCGATGGACGGCCCGACCCCCGACCAGTGGAAATTGATCGCCGAACGGACCACCGATTATCGCCATCCCGATGCGCCCTATGGTCAGCAGCAGGGATCGGGGGCGCTCGACATTCCGGCGTGGAGCGGCGGGAAATATATGTTCCTGTCGACCGCGCCCGACGACCGTTTCATGCTGACCGAGTTCGAAGATTATATCTACACGCCGGGATATCAGGTGTGGGACATGAGCGATCCCGCCAACCCCGCCTTTGTCAGCCAGTTCGCGGCCCCCGGCCAGATCCTCGGCGACCCCGATCATGACGCGGCCTATCTGCAGAATCCGCGCGCAGGCAATCGCACCTCATGGTTCGGATCGCGCATGCCGCCATTCATGACCAAAGCCCCCGATGAAGGCGGCAAAATCGCCTTCGGCGCGATGGCCGGGCTCGGGCTCTATTCGCTCGATGTCAGCAACCCCGCCGACATCAAAATCGTCGGCCATGTGAACCAGGTGCCCAAATTTGCCGGGACCGAGTTCGATAATGTCGACCTCAGCCAATATGAGCGAACCGGCTATATCTTCAGCAACGGCTATCCGATGAATGACGAATGCTATGAACCCTATAAGGATATTCTCGTCATCGACGCGCGCGATCCCGCCAAGCTGGCGATCGCGGCAAAGTTCCCGCGGCCGACGCCGCCTGCCGATGCCGCCTTCACCGATTTCTGCCAGCGCCGCGGCAGCTTCGGGCCCAAGCGATCGGGCTATCTCACGCAGCCGGGGCACTTCCGCAACGGCATCGTCTCCTATGCTTTCTACAATGCCGGGGTGCAGATTTTCGACGTAAAGGATCCGACCAAGCCCGAGATTTCCGGCTATTTCATCCCGCGCTTTCCGACCGATGCCGAAACCGGCGGGGAATCGCAGGGCAATCTGACCTATGGCGTCTTTGCCGAATATGACCGGAACATCCTGTGGGCGTTCACCAACCACGGCTTCTATGCGCTGACCTCGCCGCTGCTCGGCAGGCCGTCGTTCAAGGCGCCCGAAAAGCCGTGGCCGCCGCGATGAGCGCGGCTTCGGTCTAGCGCGGCCGCGCGGGCAGATGCCGGTCGATCAGCATAGCCCCCATCGCCAATATGACCAGCGCGGCCGCCACCATCGCGAAGAATAGCAGCCTGCCGTGCGGCTGCGCCAGCAACACCCCCGCGCCGAACGCGCTCAATATCGCGCCCAACCGGCCGAAGGTGATCGAATAGCCGATCCCGGCAGCGCGACATTCGACCGGAAAGACATGCGCCGAGAGGGTGAGCAGCAACACCTGCAACGACAGGATCGTCGCGCCGGTCAATGCCAGGCCCAGCAGGATGACGGCGGGTGAGGCCCCGGGCATGTGCAAAAGCGTCGCCCACAGCGCGAGCGCGGCGGCCCCGGCACAGACGGTGCCGATGAGCGTCTTCCGCGAACCGATGCGCAGCATCAGCCAGGTCAGCGCGAACGAGGCGGTGACGCCGGAAAGATTGAGGATCATCGCGCCGCGGATCGCGCGGTCCATCGGAAAGCCGGCGCCCGAGAGCAAAACGGGCACCCAGCTCAACAGTGCATAGACCCCCATCAAGGCCGCGAAAAAGGCGATACCCATTCCGATCGTCGACCGCCGCAAGGCCGGGCCGAACACATGCTCGCCATCCGCAATGGAAGGCGGTGGGGCGAACGGCCCCGGAGCCGATCCACCGGCGTCGGCGATCATCGCCGCGATCCGGTCGTCGCTGCCGCCGCGCCGCGCCAGCAGGATCGGCGATTCAGGCAAGCCCCACAGCATCACGATGCTCAGCAGCAGCGGGAGCGCGCCGCCGAGCAGGAACGCCGCGGGCCAGCCATAGGCCGGGATCAGCCACGACGCGATCGCGGCGCCGATTATCCCGCCGCACGGCACGCCGACCGAGATGACGGTGACGGCATAGTTGCGCGCCCGGACCGGCATCCATTCGGCGATCAGCGCGGTCGCATTGGGCACCGCTGCGCCCAGCCCCAGCCCCGTGACAAAGCGCAGGATCGAAAAGCTCGTCACATCGGTGCAGAGCGCGGTGAGGATCGCCGCAGCGCCGAACCACAGCACCGCGCCGATAAGCGCAGGCCGACGCCCGAAACGGTCGCCGATCCGCCCGCCGATGCTGGTCCCGAACGCCATGCCGACAAGCGACGCCGCCATCACCGGCGCCAGCGCCGCAGAACCGATGCCCCAGTCGGCGAGGATCGCGGGGGCGGCGAAGGCAGCCAGCTGGATGTCGAAACCGTCGAGCAGAATGACCGCTGCGACGAGTGCCAGCACGCGCGCGTGAAACCTCCCGAACGCCAGCCCGTCGACAGTCTGCTGTATGGGGGTTGCCGCCGCTGGTGCGGTGCCGGGGTCGCTCGTCACACGAAGGCCATCGGTTCGGATATGCCGCCGGCGCGCATCACCGATCGATAGGCGGCGGCCGCCATTTCGCTGCCCGACACGCCCATCGCGGGCTGGCAGCGGCGTATCGAAAGCCGCGAGCCGTCGCGCCCGCTCGCCTCGACGGCGAGTTCGAGATGATCGATCGCCGGGTCGGCGATCAGCCGCGCGCGGCAGCGATCGAGCCCGGTCGTCGCGAGCGCACAGGCGACCATCGCGTTAACATTGTGGGGGTAGCGCCGCGCCGCATCGCGGACGCTGCCGTCGAACAACAGTTCCTCCCCCACGCCCTGCCCTGCACCGAGACCAAGGCTCGCGGGCGGCTTGCGGAAGGTGATTGTCACTTCGTCCCACATGCCCTGCCATTCGATCAGGCTATCCATGCCGACGAGCGCGCCATGCGCGATCAGCAGCGACCGCTCCGACCGCGCCGCGGCGCCTTCCAACCGGTCGCGCAGCACATCATCGGCCAGCGCGGTGAGCGACAGTGGCATATAGTCGGCAAAGGCGAGGAACGCCTCGCCATGGCGGCGCGTCACATCGGGGGCCGCCGCTTCGACGATCAGTTCCGGGGCGCAGCGCGCCGCATCGGCCAGATCGTCCAGAACCATATCGGGCGGGATCGCGGCGAGCCGGTCGGGGGTCCGATTGTGGACGAAAACGACCTCCGCCGACGCCGAATCCGCGGCGAAGCGCCGGTACAGTTCGGCCCCGATGAAGCCGAAGCCGATCAACCCGATACGCATCGCCGCGCCCCCAACTATCCGATCAATATTTCCACCGGATCGTCGCCCCGTAAGTACGCGGCGGGTTGTAGGAGACGAGGACCGAACCAATCACATCGGACTTGCCCGATTCATAAAGCTCGTTGGTCAGGTTCTTGGCCCAGACCCGGAACTCCCATTTGTCGTCGTCGGTCGCGATACCGATCGAACCGTTGAGAACCCCCACCGACTCCTGCGCGGTGCGCAGGCTGTTTTCATTGTCGAAGAAGAAATCGTCGGTCCAATTATAGTCGGCGCGCACGAAACCGTTGAAGCGGCTGCTGAGCGGCACGGTCAGGTCACCGCCGATACTGAACGAATTTTCGGGCGAACGGCGCAGGACATTGCCCTTGAGATTGGTCGGCACCGGTACCGAGCAGAAGCAGTCGGGATCATATTGCAGCTCAGTGCTGATCAGGTCGCCGGTGATCTTCGCATCCATATAGGTGTAGTTGGCGAACAGGGTCAGCCCGTCAAAGGGCACGACCATGCTCTCGATCTCAATGCCCTTGACCCGCGCCTTCCCGGCGTTGGAGATGACATTGTCGGCGGGCAGATTGGGGTCGAAGATCACGAATTGCTGGGTCTGGAGATCCTTATATTCGGTCCAGAAACCGGTGATGTTGAAGCGCAGCCGGTTGTCGAGCCAGGTCGTCTTGGCCCCGACCTCATAATTCAGCGCAAATTCGGGGTCATAAGCGACGCGCGCCTCGCCCGGATTGGTCGCATTCTCGCCGTTCCAGCCGCCCGACTTATAGCCCTTGGAGACGAGCGCGTAGAGATAGACGTCCTTCGCCGGCTGCCAATGCAGGTTGATGCTCGGCGTCCAGGCATCCCAGCTCTTCTTGCTGGTCGCAGAGAAAGCGCGGGTAAAATTGCCGTCCTCATCCTCGAATTCGGCACCGAGGAAGTCGCCAATCGTCTCGCGATAGACCGAGAAGCGCTTGCGGTCCTTGGTATAGCGGATGCCTGCGGTGACGCCCAGCGTATCGGTGATGTCGAAACTGCCCTCAACGAACGCCGCCCAAGTGTCGCTCTTCAGCTTCGTCTCGGCGATTTCCTTGCCCTGCGCGAAGAAGTCGACAAAAATATAGTCGGCGATCTCACTGCGCTCGACCTTCTCATGCTGGTAATAGAGGCCCGCGAGCAGGTTGAATGGGCCGGAAAAATCCGAACGGAAACGCAGCTCCTGCGAAAAGCTGTTCGACGTCTCATCCTTGTCGTTGACATAATAGTCATCGTTGAACGCGTCGCGATCGATCGCGCCGAAATCGATCCGGCCGCCGGGACCATAGATCATCTGGGTGAAGTCGATGAAGCTGCCCGCATCGTTGTTGACCGCCTTGAAACTGCCTTCGCGATAGGCGGTGATCGAAGTGATCGTGCCGACGCCGACATCCAGATTGGCGGTCAGGTGGACGCCGCCCAGATCGGCGTCCTGCTTGCCGTCGATATTGTTCGGGCCGCGGCGGCGATCGGGGTTCACGAACGGGATATTATGATCCGACGGAATCTGGATATCGACCCATTTGCCGCGCGCGCGGCGGCGCGTCAGATCGCCGGTCAGCAAGATGTCGAGCTTGTCATTCGGCTGATAGCGCAGCTGCGCGAGTATGCCAAAGGCGGTCAGATCCTCGACGTCATTGCCGGTAAAGCTGTTGAAGGCATAGCCGTCGTGGCGGCGCGCGGTCGCTGCGATGCTCCCCGACAGTCCTTCGCCGATGCCGCCAGCGACATTGGCCTTGATATCGAAGCTGCCGTAATTGCCGATCCCCGCCTCGACGCCCGCACGAAATTCGTCGGTCGGTTTGCGCGTGATGAAGTTGATCGCACCGCCGACGACATTCTTGCCATAGAGCGTGCCCTGCGGCCCGCGGACGATTTCCACGCGCTCGAGATCGAATAATTCGATCGCAGTGCCCTGCGCACGCGGCAGATAGACGTCGTTCAGGAAGAAACCGATTGCCGCGTTCGATGCGGCGCTTTCGATATCGGTTCCGATGCCGCGCAGGAAGATATTGGGCTCGGAGACATTGTCGGGATTGAGCGTGAAGCCGGGAATCCGGCCCGCGATCTCGGAAAACTCGTCGATCCCTGCCTTTTCCAGCGTGTCGCCGCTCAGCGCAGCTACGGACAGCGGCGCCGCTTGCAGATTCTCCGAGCGCTTGCGCGCCGTCACGACAATTTCTTCGAGCCCGCCCGTCGCAGCCGCCCCCTGCTGCGCCAGCGCCAGTTCCGGCACCGTCAGCGCCGACATCGCCCCCAGCAACAGCAACGTCCGATTCCCGCCACAAATTTTTCTCATCTCGTCGCCCCCTTCGCGAATGAAATATCGGGTCGCTACCTGGCTCGCATGCGCGGTCGCAACCTGATCCAGACTGAAAATGAGGGGTCGAAGCCTATGTGAAAAATAATATTGCTGCGGCTTTCTATAGCAATTCAGCATATCGGATTCTCAAGGGAATCCGACTGACGGCCAAGCCTTTGGGCGGCTTGGACTTTACCGGGCATCGACACCAAATCATGTCGCATCCCCAATTATTGGCGGAGGCACAGACGATCCTCTTCAGGCCCGGCCTGACCTGATCGCATCCTGTAAAGCCGGATCGATGCCCGCATCGCCACGGCAGAAGGGTCCGTACCACCGCAGAGGCTGATGAAGCCGCTTGCCGTCTTCGCGATCGAACGCCGCAAAATCTAGTCCGCCGATATCATCGCCGAAACAGGACCGGTATCGCGGCCCGATACGGTTGCCTTCCCAAAAGCGATGCCATCGCCCAAAGCGGCGCTCAGGACCGCGACGCGATCGAGGATCAGTTGTGCTCCGGCGCCGGTCGCTAGGCTGGGACTACCCCTGACCAGCGATCCGTCATGCACGACGCCGCGTGCATCGAGTTGCACGGGAATGATCCGCGCGCGCTCGACCTTGCCCTTGCCGACTTCCAGTTCGGCGATGATCGACTGCCAGGCCTCGGGACCATAAGCGCCGGGCGCCTTTTCCGACTGGAAGACGAAAGATCCCAGCCCGTGGAAAAGCGGAAAGCCGCGGTAATATTCGACGCCTTGCATTTCGGGGACGCCATGCGCCGCAAAGGCAACGGCCCCCGCATCGACCGCGCGCCGGGCAAGCTCGCGTTGCCAGGCGGGGGTGTCCGACTTGCGCGGCTCCCAATAATGATTGTGCAGATAGGCAATGACAGTCGCGCCGCTCTTCGCTGCCAGCCAGATCGCGGCGAGATAGCGTTCGACATCGGCCGGCTGCAACGCACCATCAGCCCCGCGCCTTAGTTCGTTGACGCCGGCCCGACTGTCGGTCGCGGCAGCTCCCTCGCGGATCGCGCCCGCGGCGGCAGCGACCAGTGCGACGCTTGCCCTCCCCTTCAGGAATCCGGGCGCACTCGCCCCGGCAAGATCGCGCCCGGTGCCCGCAAAGGCAAGCTTGCGCTGATCGAGCGCATCGATGGTCGACAGGATTCCGCCGCTATCGAGATCCCAGGCATGATTGTTCGAGGTTGCGACGATATTGACGCCGATCGCCTGCAGACAGTCGATCACGGCGGGGTCGCCGACATGGAGCACTTCGCTGTCCGCCGGGCGCGTCGACTGCCCGGCCAGCGGCCCCGCGATAACCGTTTCGAGGTCGGTAAAAATAACGTCGCTAGATTTGAGCAGGCTGCGGAACGCGTCCAATTCTCGCCAGCCGATCGTCCGCAGATCTTTCTTGATCAGCGACTGCCCCAAAAGACTGATGCGGAGCGGGCGGCCTCGCGCCATCACCGGAACCGGCAGAAAGGCGATCGAGATCCCGGCGGCAAGCAGATGTCGGCGCGTCGGCGCGAGCGGATAAACCATGCTTCTCCCCCTTTTTCTGAACCATCCCATACTCAGACTGCTTTCAACACGGCAAGCTTATGCGAATTTGTTATGGGCCCATATGCAGCCGTCATAATATTTTCCTGTCCTCGCCTTCGCACTAGGTCAAAAGCCGAATCGTAAATGGGGAAGAAAATATGACCGCTGTATCCGCTCGCTTCGCACGGCAGTGCCATCTCGCCCGACTGGCCGCTGCGGCCGGGATCAGCCTGAGCGCCCTCGCCTGGCCTGCTCTCGCCCATGCACAGGTCGCCGAAGAAGAGACCGCTTCGGATGCCGACACCGGCGGCGACATCATCGTCACCGGTTCGCGCATCGGCCGTAAGGATGCGGACTCGGTTGGCCCCATCCTGACGCTGACCTCCGAAGACATCAGCCGGTCGGGCTCCTCGTCCATCGGCGACCTGCTCCAGAAACTGCCGTCGGCGGGCGTCAGCCTCAACTCGAACGGCACGCAGGGCACCTCCTATGGCGCCAGTTCGATCAACCTGCGCTATCTCGGCGGCGCCGAGGGCAGCGGTAACCGCGTCCTTGTGCTGGTCGACGGACATCGCTGGGTCGACGGCGTCGGCCAGCGCGGCTTCCGCGATTTTGTCGACCTGAACACCATGCCCCAGGGCATGATCGACGGCATCGAAGTGCTGAAGGACGGCGCGTCGGCCATTTATGGCGCCGATGCGATCGCGGGCGTGGTCAACATCAAGACGGTGCAGCCGTTCGATGGCCTGCGCGGTTCGGTCCGCGCCGGCATCACCAGCTATGGCGACGGCGCCGAAACGTCGGCGATGCTGACCGGCGGCAAGACTTGGGACCGCGCGTCGCTCATCCTGTCGGCGAGCTACGCCAAATCCAACGCGATCCGCACCGACGCGCGCGATCTGACGCGGCTGACGCTGGTACCGCAAACGAGTGTGGGCACCAATCCCAACGGCCTGTTCATTCTGCCCGGCCTCGCCGGCAACGGCTATTTCGGCACCGCCGCCGGCTTTGGCAATTCGTCCAATCCGATCATCCTCAACAATGGGGCCAGCATTGGCGCAGGCAATCTGGCCGACAACGCCTTCCATGTCGGCGCCCTGCCGGGCGATTTCTACAACACGCAGGCGCAGGGCATTTACTCGGCAGGTCCGTCGGAACGCTACGGCTTCTATGGCCGTTTCGACTATGAACTGACTGACGACGTCACGATCAAGCTCGAAGGCGTGTACAACCGCCGCAAGTCGAGCCAGCTCTTCTCGCCCGTCCTGCTCGACATCGGCGGCACCGCCGGCACGGTGCGCGGCTTCTCCATTCCAAACAGTCATGCCTTCAACCCGTTCGGCACCGCCAATGGCGTGCCCGGGGCCAACGCCCTCGGCTTTGGCGCGAACAGCGCCTGGCGCATCCGCAAGGTGATGGGCGACGTCGGCAACCGCAACAATTCGCAGGATGTCGAAACGATCCGCTTCTCGGTCGGCGTCGATGGCACCTTCCAGATCGGCGGCGGCGAATGGCGCTGGGATGTCTTTGGATCCTATTCGAAGAACAGCATCCACACCATGGCCGAAAACGGCATCAACTATGACAATCTGTTCCTCGGCTTGGGATCTCCGGCGATCTGCGCCGCTACCGCAGGCTGCGTGCCGATCAACCTGTTTGGCCCGATGACCGAACAGCAGGCGGCCTATATCCGCTATACGACGCGCGAATATAACCGCACCGAACTCTACAATGCCGCGTTCAACGTGACGGGCAATTTGTTCGAGCTGCCCGCCGGGCCGGTCGCACTCGCGGTCGGTTACGAATATCGCCAGAACCGCGGCTTCGATGCCCCCGATGCCTTCGTGAATTCGGCATCGCAGTTCCTGGCCGCGCAATATACGACGACCACGTCGCAGACGCGCACTGCAACGGTCGGCAGCTATGACCTTCACGAAGCCTATGCCGAACTCAACGTTCCGCTTCTTCGCGACCAGCCCTTCGCTGAAAGCCTCGAACTCAGCCTCGCCGGCCGTTATTCGGACTATTCGACCGTCGGTAACAAGGCGACGCTGAAGGCTGGCCTCGGCTACCGCCCGATCAACGACATCCTGATCCGCGGTACCTATTCGCAGGGTTTCCGCGCTCCGTCGATCCTCGAGCTGTATCAGGGCGCGCGCCAGACGAGCTTCCAGGGCAATGATCCGTGCAACGGCGGCGCTTCGGCAAACCCGAACCTGCCCGGCTGCGCGGGCGTTCCGACCGGTTATAATCAGGCCAATTACAACCTCAACGGCCTGATCCCCGGCGTCATCAGCGGCAACAATAATCTGAAGCCCGAAACCGCCGACACGTTCAGCGCCGGTGTCTCAATCACCCCCAGCGCGGTGCGCGGCCTGTCGCTGACGGTCGATTATTACAAGATCAAGATCAAGGACGCGATCGCATCGCAGACCCCGACCCAGATCATGCAGCTTTGCGCGGTCCGCGGCGGCATCTTCTGCGACCTCGTCAGCCGCGACAGCGGGACCGGCGAGATCCTCGAACTGCTACAGGGCGCGCAGAATTTGAACTCGATCGAGACTGACGGCGTCGATGCGACGCTGCGCTATGAATTTGGCACCGGCATCGGTCGCTTCGCAGCGGTCGTCGATGCGTCCTATCTGAATTCGTTCAAGACGACAGCGCCGAACCCCGCCGGCGGCGACCCGATCGTCGACGAACGGGCGGGACGCGGTGACACCCCGCGCGCCACTTATCCGCGCTGGAAGGGCCAGGCATCGCTGCGCTGGACCGGCGAGACGGCCGACGCGACGCTACGCGGCCGCTATATCGGCCCGACGACCGATGCCGTGAATGCGGTCAAGGACGCCCGGACCGATTCCATCATCTACACCGACGTCGAAATCGGCTTCAACATCAACGATGGCGCGGCGCGCTTCAGCATCGGCGTCAACAACCTGTTCGACAAGGCGCCGCCAGCTTCCTACGCCAACGCGCCGATCAACTATGACATCTACACCTATGATGCGCGTGGCCGCTTCCTCTACGCCAGCTTCTCGGTGAAGATGTAACCGGATCGCCGTGCCGGTTGCCCACGGGCGACCGGCACGGCATCCTCTCTGGATCAGGATAGCGGGGCGGCTCGACGATGCCAGCGGACAGCAAAACACGTAAATGGCTCGACCGGGTGGAGCGCTTGGGCAATGCCCTTCCCGACCCGGTTTTCATTTTCCTCGGCCTGATCGCGCTGCTCGTCGCGGTGTCGGTTGCCGCCGCGCTTTTCGGATGGAGCGCCGTCAATCCGATGACGGGCGAGACGCTGGTCGCCAAAAGCCTGCTGTCTGAGGATAATGTCGGCAAGCTGCTGACCGCCATGCCCGACACCATGGCGCATTTCCCGCCGCTCGGGCTGATCCTTGTGGTCATGCTGGGCGCGGCGGTTGCCGAACGCTCCGGGCTGTTTTCGGCGCTGATGACGCGCGCGATGCGCAATGTGCCGAACCGCCTGCTCAGCCCCGCAATCTTCCTGATCGGCCTCCTGTCGCATCAGGCCGCCGACGCCGCCTATGTCGTGCTGATTCCGCTTGCGGCGATCGTCTTTGCCGCCGCCGGGCGCCATCCGCTCGCCGGCATCGCCATCGCCTATGCCGGGATTTCGGGCGCCTTTGCCGCCAATCTCCTTCCCGGCCAGTTCGACGTGCTGATGCTGGGTATCACCAAATCGGCGACCCAGCTGCTCGTCCCCGACCATATGCTCAACCCGCTCGGCAACTGGTGGTTCACCGCGACGCTGGGCATCCTGCTGATCCCCATCACCTGGTATGTGAACGACCGCATCGTCGAACCGCGCCTCGGCGCGTGGACCAGCCCGCAGTTCGATGCCGATCGCACCGAAACAACCGACGCGCATGGAGAAGCCAAGGGCTTGCGGCGCGCGGGCGTTGCGGCGCTCGTGATCGTCCTGCTCTTCGCCGCCCTCACTTTGTGGCCCGGCTATACGCCGCTCATCAACTCGGATGCCGCGGGGCCCGCGCGGCTCGAACCCTTTTACGCCTCGCTCGTCGCGGGCTTCATGTTGCTCTTCCTCGTCTGCAGCTGGGCCTATGGCGCCGCAGTCGGTTCGGTCCGCTCGCACCGCGACGTCGTCAAGATGATGACCGAGGGGCTGGCGACGATGACGCCTTTCCTCGTCATTTCCTTTTTCGCCGCGCATTTCATCGCGATGTTCGCCTGGTCGAACCTCGGCCCGGTGATGGCGATCAACGGCGCCGACTGGCTCCGCGCGCAGCAGCTCGCGACCCCGGTGATGCTGATCCTGCTGCTGATGATGTCCTCGGTCTTCGATCTTGTCATCGGGTCGGCGTCGGCGAAATGGAGCGCGATGGCGCCCATCGTCGTGCCGATGCTGATGCTGCTCGGCGTGTCGCCCGAAATGACGACCGCCGCCTATCGCATGGGGGATTCCATCTTCAACATCGTAACCCCCGTCGCATCGAACTTCGTCCTCGTCCTCGTGCTCGCCCAGCGCTGGCGTCAGGATTTCGGGGTCGGATCACTGATCGCGATGATGCTGCCCTTCTCGATCGCGATCGGACTGACCGGGCTTTGCCTCATCGGCCTGTGGACCAGCTTCGACATTCCTGTCGGACCGGGCGCGCCCGCGACCTATGCCGTGACGACGCGGTGACACAGATGATGCCGATCCGGCTGCTCGCCAATGTCATGGTTCCGATGCGCGACGGCGTGCATCTCGCCACCGATATCTATCTTCCCGAAGGCGCGGCCACCCTGCCCGTGCTGCTCGAGCGCACCCCCTATGACAAGCAGGGCACCAACCACGCCGATTTTTCGATCGCGAACGACAAGCCGCTGTCAAAGCCCGAGATCGCACGCATCTTTGCTGCCGACGGCTATGCCTTCGTCCTGCAGGATTGCCGCGGCCGCTATGGATCGGAAGGCGTTTTCCGCAAATATATGTCGGAGGCCGAGGATGGCGCCGACACACTCGCGTGGATCCGCGCGCAAGACTGGTGCAACGGCCGGATCGGGACGCTGGGCCTGTCCTATGGCGCGCATGTTCAGGCGGCGCTCGCCAGCCTCGCCCCGCCGGGGCTCGCCGCAATGTTCCTCGATTCCGGCGGCTTTTCCAGCGCCTATCATAGCGGCATCCGGCAGGGCGGCGCCTATGAGCTGAAACAGCTGACCTGGGCGCTGAAACATGCCCGGCTCGCGCGCGCAACGATGGAAGATCCGGCGCGACGCGAAGCCCTCGCGGCGGTTGATATCCGCGACTGGATCGGCGTCGAGCGGTGGACACCCGGCCATTCGCCGGTCGCCGCCGCTCCCGAATATGAAAGCTTCGTCCTAGAACAATGGAATGAGGAGAATTTCTCCGATTTCTGGAAGCAGCGCGGCCTCTATGCGCGCGGCTGGTACGACGAATTCGCCGACGTGCCGATGGTCCATATGTCGAGCTGGTACGACCCCTATGCGCTGACCGCTATCGAGAATTTCACCGGCCTCGCGGCGCGCAAACGCGGCCCGGTCAAGCTGATCATGGGCCCTTGGACACATGGCAAGCGCTCGCTGACCTTCTCAGGCGACGCCGATTTCGGCGCGGCCGCGACACTCGATCATCTGTTTGGCGACTATATCGGGCTGCGCCGCCGCTGGTTCGACCATCATTTGAAGCGCGACGCCACCCCCGACCCGCTGCCCGAACCCGTCTATATCTTCACCATGGGCGGCGGCTCGGGCCGAAAGCTGCCAAGCGGCCGCCTCGATCATGGCGGGCGCTGGCGCACGGCGACCGCCTGGCCGCTTCCCGAAACGCAGGAAACTCCCTTCTATCTGGACGCCGACGGCGGACTGACCGACAGCGCGCCGGCGACAGCGGGGCACCGCAGCTTCATCCACGATCCGTACAATCCCGTCCCGACGATCGGCGGCCCGATCGCATCGGGCGCTCCGGTGATGGATGCCGGCGGGTTCGACCAGCGCGAGGGCCCCGATTTCTTCGGCTCGAAGCCGCCCTTTCGCGCGCTCGCTGATCGCCCCGACGTGCTGGTCTTCGAAACCGCACCGCTGGTGGACACTATCGAGCTAACCGGACAAGTCCTCGCCGACCTCTTCGTCAGCTCCAGCGCGATCGATACCGATTTCACGATCAAAGTCGTTGATGTTTATCCGCCAAGCGCGGATTATCCCGATGGCTATGCGCTCAACATCGCGCACGGCATTTTGCGGATGCGGTTCCGAAATTCGTTCGAGACCCCCGAGGCGATGGAAGCCGGAAAGGTCTATCAGGTGCAAATCGCGTCCTTCCCGATGAGCAACCGCTTCGCAACGGGGCATCGGATTCGGGTCGAAATCGCCGGCAGCAACTTCCCGCATTTCGACATTAATCCCAACAGCGACTGGCGCTTGCCCGATGCAACGCCACAGCGCGCCGAAAATCGGGTCCATTTCGGGCCGGGCCAAAGCTCGCGCCTCCTCCTGCCCATCATCGCTATGGCGGAGACGGTCTGAGATGCACAAGCCGCTGGCCCCTGTTGGCGCCATCGCCGACAAGGAGGTCAGCTTTCGCGCCCTGCGCGTCTTTTCCGAAATCATGCGAACCGGGTCGGCGACCGCCGCCGGAAAGCAATTGTCGCTGTCGCAGCCCGCAGTCAGCCGGCTGATCGCGCAGCTGGAGGCCAATGTCGGCTTCGACCTCTTCTACCGCGACCGCGGCAAGCTCGTGCCGACCGCCGACGGCATCAAGCTGCTTCAAGAGGTCGAACTGACGCTCGCGAGCCTCGACCGGTTCAACAGCATGGTCCGCGACATCGCCGGCTATTCGGCAGGAACGGTGCGCGTCGTCGCGCCTCCAAGCTTTGCCGAAGGCGTCCTGCCCGACATCGTCTCCCAGTTTCGCGAACGCTTTCCCGGCGTCGAGTTCAGTATTGACTCGCGCAGCGTCGAAACCGCGCGCTCGATGATCGCGATGCGTTATGTCGATTGCGGCTTCGTCAAGCTCCCCGCCGACGAAAGCGATCTTGCAGTCGAACAGGTGGTGTCGAGCGGATCGGTGTGCGTGCTCCACGAAGACCATCCGCTCGCGGCGCTCGAGACGATCACGCCCGCCGACATCGGCGACCACGCGCTGATCCTGCTGGGCGCCGGACGCCACTGGCGCACGCAGGTCGATGCCGCCTTCGCCTCCTTTGGCCTGCGGCCCAGCGTCGCGATCGAAACCCACACCCATGGTTCGGCCTGCGCGCTCGCGGCACGGGGCAATGGGATGGCGATTTTGAACGCGCTGCTCGTAAAACCCTATCTCCACAAACCGCTCGTCGCCCGCCCCTTCGCCCCACCGATCCTGCACCAATATGCGTTCGCCGTGTCGAATGTGTCGCGGCCCTCACGCCTGACGCTGGAATTCAAGGCCGAAGTGCTCCGCTATTTCGCCGGATAAAGCCCGCGCGCGACTTCGCTAGCTGGCCAGTTCCTTCACCATCTGCTCACGCATCGCGAATTTCTGGACCTTGCCGGTCACGGTCATCGGAAATTCCTCAACGAAGCGGATGTGGCGAGGGATTTTATAATGGGCGATGCGGCCCTGACAATGCGCACGCACATCGGTTTCGGTGAGCGCCGCCCCGGGACGAACTATGATCCAGACGCACAATTCCTCGCCATATCTCTCGTCGGGAATACCGACCCCCTGCACGTCGGCGATGCCCGGATGGGTAAGCAGAAACTCCTCGACCTCGCGCGGATAGATATTCTCGCCGCCGCGGATCACCAGATCCTTGATCCGCCCGACGATCTGGCCATATCCCGCCTCGTCGATGACCGCGAGGTCGCCGGTGTGCATCCAGCCGTCGGCGTCGATCGCATCCGCCGTGCGTTCGGCATCGTCCCAGTATCCGAGCATCACCGAATAGCCGCGCGTGCACAGCTCGCCCGTCTCGCCGCGCGCCACGACATCGCCCGCCAGATCGATCAGTTTGACCTCGAGGTGCGGCTGGACGCGCCCGACGGTCGACACGCGCAAGGCAAGCGGATCGTCGGTGGCGCTCTGGAAACTCACCGGGCTGGTTTCGGTCATGCCATAGGCGATCGTGACCTGATCCATATGCATGCGGTCGATCACTTCGCGCATAACCGCCATCGGGCACGGCGACCCCGCCATGATCCCGGTGCGCAACGACGACAGGTCGAAACGCGCAAAATCGGGATGGCCCAGCGCAGCGATGAACATCGTCGGGACGCCATAGAGCGCGGTGCAGCGCTCGGCCTCGACCGCCTCCAGTACCGCGCCCGGGTCAAAGGCTTCGGACGGATAGACCATCGTCGCGCCATGAACGGCGCAGGCGAGGTTGCCCATCACCATCCCGAAACAATGGTAGAGCGGCACCGGAATGCACAGCCGGTCGGCGGCGCTCAGCCCGATCCGCGCGCCGACAAAGGCACCGTTGTTCAATATGTTGCGATGCGACAGCGTTGCCCCCTTGGGAAAGCCGGTGGTGCCGCTGGTGAACTGGATATTGACCGGCATTCCAGGCTCGATCGCGATATCGGCGAGCACACCTACATCGTCGCTCGCCAGTGCAGCGAAGGGCAGACAGCCGGCATGAGCATCGTCACCCAGCACGACGACGAGCCGCAGATCGGGCAGTCGCGCTGCCTGTAACGCGCCCGGCGTCGCAGTCTTCAACTCGGGCGCAATCTCGCCCAGCATCGCGACATAATCGCTGCTTTTGTGCGCGGGCGCGAGGATCAGCGCCGCGCAGCCGACCTTGTTCAGCGCATAGTCGAGTTCGGCGACACGATAGGCAGGGTTGATGTTGACGAGGATCAGCCCCGCCTTCGCGGTTGCGAACTGGACGATCACCCATTCGGCGCAATTAGGCGCCCAGATGCCGACGCGGTCACCAGGTTTCAGCCCGCGCTGCAACAGTCCCGCCGCAACAGCATCGACGCGCACGCGCAGATCACTCCAGCTCCACCGGATATTCTGATGGCGGACGATCAGTGCATCGCCATCGGGATAGCGCGCGACCGTCTGATCGAAGCGGTCGCCGATCGTCATCTCGATCAGCGGCGCCGTATCGTCGCCGCGAACATAGCTGTCGGTCATGCGTCGGCTTTCCTAAACTCATCGTCGCGCAATTCCTTGCGCCTTATCTTGCCGCTGACCGTCTTGGGCAGGCTGTCGACAAATTCGATGCGGCGTGGATATTTATACGGCGCGGTGGTGGCCTTCACATGATCCTGAAGCGCCTTCGCCAGCTCGTCGGAGGGGCTGTGCCCGGCAGCCAAAACGATGAACGCCTTCACCACTTCGCCGCGGGTCGGATCTGGGCTGGCAACGACCGCGCTTTCGGCAACCGCTTCATGCTCGAAAAGCACGCTTTCGACCTCGAACGGCCCGATGCGATAGCCCGATGAGAGGATGACATCGTCGGCGCGGCCGACAAACCAGAAAAAGCCCTCGGCATCGACGGTGGCGCGGTCGCCGGTCAGATACCAGCCATCGCGGTATACGCTTGCGGTGCGGTCGGGGTCGCCGCGATAGCCAAGAAACAGGCCGGGCGGCAGCCCTTCGCCGACGCGAAGCGCAATGTCGCCTTCCTCGTCGGGCGGCAGGATTTCGCCCGCATCGCCGATTACCGCAAGATCGATGCCCGGCGCCGGACGGCCCATCGCACCCTGCCGCGCGGCCCCCGCACGGTTGCAGCAGAGCAGCACGGTTTCGGTCTGACCATAGCCATCGTGGATATCGAGCCGGGTCGCGCGCTTCCACAGGTCGATCACCTCGGGGTTCAGCGGCTCGCCCGCACTGACACAGTGGCGCAGATGCGGAAATGTGCGGCCTTCCAGATCGGCCCGCACGAACATGCGATAGGCGGTCGGCGGCGCGCACAGGGTTGTCACTGGATAGGCTTCGAGCAGGTCCATCGCGGCAACCGGATCGAAACCCGGCGCATGGTTGACGAAAATCGCCGCGCCCATCAGCCACGGCGCGAACAGGCTGCTCCATGCCGCCTTCGCCCAGCCGGTGTCCGACATATTCCAGTGGAGGTCGCCGGGGCCGAGGTCGAGCCAGAAATGCCCCGTAATCTCATGCGCCAGCGGATAGCCCGCGCCGTGGATCGTCATCTTGGGCTGGCCGGTGGTGCCGCTGGTGAAATAGCAAAGCGCCGGATCGTCGAAGGCGGTGTCGGCGATCTCGTCGAGCGGAGCGGCGTCGGCCTTCGCCGCCGAATAATCGGTCCAACCCGCGCGCGCACCGCCGATATAGATGCGCGTGACCGCAGCATCGCCCAGCGCCTCATCGGCGCGCGGCGCGACATCGGCGCCCGCGACGATGCAGCGCGCCTCGGCCGCTGCCCGGCGATAGGCGATATCTTTTGGCGTCAGCTGCACCGTCCCCGGCGACGCGATCGCGCCGAGCCGCAGGCAGGCGAGCATCAATTCCCACCATTCGATTTCGCGCGACAGCAGGATCAGCACCGTATCGCCGCGCCCGACCCCCGCCGCGCGGAGTACCGCGGCGGCGCGCGCCGAATGTTCCGCCAGTTCGGCAAAGCTGCGATCGATCACCGCGCCCGATCCATCGGTCCACAGCATCGCGCGCGCATTCGGCCGTTCGGCTGCGAGCCGCCCGATCGTGTCGCGTGCGAAATTATAATGGGCCGGCGGATCCCAGACGAACGTCTCGCTCATCCGCCACGCGCCATATTGATCACCGACAATTGCGTATATTCCGCCAAGCCTTCCTCCGCCTGTTCAACGCCGAGGCCGGAGGATTTGACCCCGGCCATCGGAATATGCGGGCCGATCGCGACATGCTGGTTGACCCAGACCGAACCGCTTTCAATCCGCTCTGCAACCGCCAGCGCCCGGTTGGTATCGCTCGACCAGACCGATGCCCCCAGCCCGTAAGGCGAAGCATTGGCGCGCGCGACGACATCGTCAATGTCCGAATAGCGGATCACCGGCAGGATCGGGCCGAACTGTTCCTCGTCGACAATCTGGTCGCCGTCGGTGACGTCGCGCACAATCGTCGGGCGCATGAAATAGCCCGCGCGATCGATCAGCTCGCCGCCCGCGATAATCGTCCCGTCGGTACGCGCGCGTTCGAGGAAGCCCTGCAGCTTTTCATATTGCGCCCGGTTCTGGATCGGCCCGATCTGCGCGCCCTGCGCCAGCCCGTCGTCGACAACCGCTGCCTCGGCCAATCGCGCGAGTTCGTCGCACATCGCGTCATAAATGCTGTCGTGAACATAGGCGCGCTTGATCGCGAGGCACACCTGCCCGCAGTTCAGGAAAGCCGCGTTGAAAATACCCTGCGCGGCAACGCGGACATCGACGTCGTCGAGCACAATCCCCGGGTCGTTTCCGCCCAGCTCCAGCGTCAGCCGCTTCAGTCCGTCGGCGGCGCTCGCCATGATCTTTTTGCCCGTCGCGGTCGATCCGGTGAAGCCGATTTTGGCGATGCGCGGATCGGCGGTCAGGTAGCCGCCCAGATCATTGGCATCGACGATGATATTGACCACGCCCGCCGGGAAAATCGTCTGGCACAGTTCGCCCAGCATCAGCGCGGTGACGGGAGTTGTCGGCGCGGGCTTCAGCACGATCGTGTTGCCCGCAAGCACTGCGGGCCCGATCTTCCAGCAGGCGACGAGCAGCGGAAAATTCCACGCGATGATCCCCGCGACGACGCCCAACGGCTTGCGGCGGATCTGGATCAGCCCGTTTTCATCATCCTGGATCGTCCGCTCGGCGATCTCCAGCGTCGCATAATGGCGCAAATACCCCTCGGCCCACGCGATTTCACCCTGCGCCTCGGCGAGCGGCTTCCCCTGTTCCTGCGTCAGCGCGCGGGCGAGCGCATCGCTGTTGGCGACGATGGCGTCGGCAAGCGCGCTGATCTTCGTCCGCCGCTCGGCCATCGGGGTTGCTGCCCATGATGAAAAGGCGGCGGCAGCAGCGGCAATCGCTTCGTCGGCCTGTCGTTCGGAAGCGCGGGCGACGGTAGCGAAAACCTCTTCGGTCGCGGGGTTGATGACGTCCATTTGGCTGTCGCCATCGACGAGCTTGCCGCCGATCAGCATTTTATAGTCAGGCATTTCGCTCTCCGATCAGAATTTCACGCCGACGGTCACGCCGTACGTCCGAGGCGTTCCGACATGATTATAGTCGAAGCCGAAACCGGCGAGCAGGTCGACGCGTGAAGTGAAGTAGAATTTGTTGGTGAGGTTCTTACCCCACACCGACGCCGTCCAGCGCCCGTCGCCCGATTCCCAGTCGATATGCCCCGACAGAAGGACATATTTATTCTGCCGCAGCCGGGGGATGTTGAGCACTTCGAAATATTGGTTCGACGAATAATTAATGTCGCCGTGCAGGCTGATCTCGCCGCTATCATTGTCCATCACCGTCGCATCGAAGCCACCGGTGAAGGTGAGCTTGGGCGCGTTCGACAAGCGGTTGCCGCTGACATCAACGCCGCTGACCATGCCGCGCTTGATCTTCGTGTCGAGGATGCCGACCCCGGCGCGCAGCGTCAGCATGTCGGTGGCGCGCGCAGTCAGCTCGGCCTCGCCGCCCAATATCCGCGAGCGCGGAATGTTGAGCAATGTTTGCGCCGCAGTCGCGGGATCGACGTTGATGAACTGCTGGTTGGCATAGCTGTAATGGAACGCCGCCATGTTCAGCGTGATGCGCCGATCGGCGAACTGGCTCTTCACGCCGAGTTCGAAGGCGTCGATTTTTTCGGCCTTGGCCACCGACAGTTCGGACGGGTCGAAAAAGGCCTGCGCGTTGAAGCTCGGCGCGCGATAGCCGCGGCTGTAATTGCCATAGACCATCACATCGGAGTTGATCTTGTAATCGGCGCCAATTTTCCCCGACAGATTTTCGGTGGTGTAATGGAGCGACGAGAGCGGGATCAGGTTCATCACCAGCACCTCGTTCGGACCAAAGGCATTGGCCTCGAAATCGCTCTGCGTGCCCTTGTCGCGCGTGTAGCGCAGACCGCCGCGCAGCGTCAGCGCATCGGTCAACTCAAAGCTCATGTCGGTATAGACGGCATAGCTTTTCTTGACCTGATCGAAGCTGTTGCGGAACAGGCAACCCAGGGGAAAGCCGATTGCGCAATCGGCATCGGTGACGCCCGGCAGTCCGTCGGAATCGACGTCCTTGGCGATTTCAAACGTCGTCTCGTTATAGACTTTCTCGCGGTTGAAATAGGCGCCGAGGATGAAGTTGAACGGCCCGCCGAAATCGCTGGTCAGGCGCAGATCCTGCGCAAATTGCGATGCACGGTCGAGGTAAGGAATTTCAAGCGTTTCGCTCGCGGTGCCGTCGGTGTCCTCGTAAAAGCTCAGCCGCCCCTTGTCCCACGAGGTAACACTGGTGATCGCAAGGCTGTCGCTGATATCGACGGTGCCGGTCAGCGCCACCGACCAGGTGCGCGCGCGGCGGCGTTCGGTGACATTCGCCTCAATCTCGCGGCGACCGAGCCCCGGACGATTGATCGCCTCGGGCTGGGCGTAAATGCCATAATTGCGCGGGTTCTGGTAACTGGTCGAGGCGCGCAGGACAAAGCGCGCGCTGTCCGACGGTTCGAACAACAGCGACCCGCGAATTCCATATTCGCGCACCCCGGCCAGATCGGGCTCGCCTGGCAGCTGGTTCTTGAACCAGCCGTCAGCGCGCGCGAAGGTAAAGGCGACGCGCGCGGCGAGCGTCTCGCCCAAGGGCACGCTGACCGCGCCATTGGCTTCGTACCGGCCATAGTTGCCATAACCGAGGTTCAGATAGCCTTCGGTGTCGCCGAGCACCGGCGTCCGGCTGATCAGGTTGACCGCGCCGCCGGTGGTGTTCTTGCCATAGAGCGTTCCCTGCGGTCCGCGCAGCACCTCGACGCGCTCGAGGTCGTACATGGCGACGCCGAGGAAGGCGAAGTTACCCTTGTAAACTTCGTCATAATAGGTTGCGACCGGGCTCGCCTGATTGAGGCTATAGTCGGACATCGACACACCCCGCAGGGCGAAAATCGGGGTGTTATCGCCGACGGTCGAGGTGAGCTGCAGATTGACGATCTTGCCCGCCAGCTCATCGGCCTGCGTCACCCGCTGGCGTTCAAGCGCATCGCCGCCGAGCGCGCTGACCGCGATCGGCACGTCCTGCAAGCGTTCGGCTCGTTTCTGCGCGGTCACGACAATGTCGGTGCCATCCGCAATCGCGGGAGGGGCGTTTCTTGCGCCAGCGCCGGAACCGACGCCCCGGCGAGTAGCAGCAGTGCCATGGAGCGCGCCGCACGGCGCTCTGTCATCTTGGTCATTGGATATCCTCCCCTGTTTTTTTGGTTGTTTCGTTGGTGGCGCCGAAGCGCGCGAGCAGATCCGCCCGCACCGTCGCCGCTTCGGTCCGCAAAGGTTTTTTTCGCAAACGTCCGATTTCGGCGGGCGTGTAGGGCGTGAAGTCAGCGGGCACATGCCCCGGATCAAAGCGGATCAGCGACCAGTTCAGCACCTCAGCCAGCGCGGCATCGGACAACGCGGCCGTGGCGACACCCGGCACCTCCCCCAGATATTCGCGCCCACCGGGGACGTGCAGAAATTGCGCCACTACCCCCGCCATCGTCGGCGTCGTCTGCGGCGTTCCCGTCGCATCGGCGCGGTGACAGCCCTGGCATTGCAATATCCAGTTCTGCCGTGCGCGCAGCGGATCGGCGACGCCCGGCATCGCCTCCACCCCGCCGAAGGCCGGCGCCGTCACCGCCGCTCCGGTCGCCACGATCAGCGCCGAGACGGCCAGCCACTTCATTTCGCGGCGCTGCCCGGCCGCAGGCGGGCGACCGCCGCGCCGTTGAGCGCCGATCCGCCGGCGCGGTATCCCGCGACTTCGCGCGGCGTGAACGCTCGCGCCGACGAGCCTTTCACCACATGGTTGAGCACCGCCGCGACCTGCGCATCATTGAGCCCCGCCTGCGCGGGCATGGTTCCGCGATAGGCCTTTCCTCCGACGGTCAGCGGCCCCGACACCCCGCGGATCACCGCGAGCGCCAGATAGCGGCGTCCCGCGGGGGTTGCGGCGAGCGCCTTGGTATCGACCTTCAACGACGGAAAGGCACCCGGCACACCCGCGCCATCGGCGAGATGACAGGCAGCGCAGCGTTTGTAGATCGTGGCCCCGTCATCGGCGCGCGCGACCTGCGCGCCCGCAACCAACCCGGCCAGCGCCAACAATGTAGCGGCGCGCCGCATCATTTCTGCTCCAGCGCGACACCGAGGATCACCGCGGTCGAGCAATTATAGATCGCGCTCGACGTTCCGAGGCACCAGTTGATGTCGTTGTTGGCCTGCGGACGCACCATCGGCCGGTCGCGCTCATTGCGGTTGCACAGGCAGCGCCCGCACGAGGATTTGCCGCAGCAGTCATTGTAACTGATGATATAGGCCCGGTTGTCGGCGGGGTTCTGACAGGTGCCGATCCAGGTAATCGGCGACATTTCGGTCCCCGGCGGGCATGTGCTCGCGGTGCCGCCGCAGCAGCTGCACAAAAAGCCGTCGATCGCGCAATAACGCCAATAATCGCACTGGGTCTGGTCGCCCGGATCCTGCGGATTGCCGGTGGTTTGCGGCGCGATATGATCGCCGCTCCCGCCGCCATGCCCTCCCCCATGGGTCTGGGCGCGGGCGACCGGCAGCACGGGAAGCGTCGCCGCCCCGGTGATCGCCCCGCCGATCAGCGTCAGCAGGCTGCGCCGCGATGTGGCGCGTGCCACCTGGCGCGTGACGGTTTCGGAAAATTTGTCCAGACGCGACATATATGTCCCCTTCTTGTCGGGCCGCGCGGCTCAGCCGCGTGCGAGATATTCCTGAATGGAGGCGACGCGGCGTTCCTTGGCCTCGAACAGGCTTTCCAGATGCTCGCGATTGTTGACGAGGCCGAGCGAGGCGATGCGCCCCTCTTCGTCGATCAGCACCGCATAGGGCAGCTTCGACACGCCCAGCTTGCGGCCCAGATCTTCGGACAGGACATAATCGAAACCCGCCAGCCCCTCGGCCATCACCAGCCGGCGATGCGCGGCGGCATCGCCGTCGCTGGCCAACACCACGTCGAGCCAGCCGCGCTCCGCCCCGCGTGCCGAGCGGACCACCGGCAGAAGGGTCTTGCAGACCGGGCAGTCGGGCGAGAGGAAGAAGATCAGCTGCCCGCGCCGATGGCGCTTGCCGCCGATGACGACCTGCGTCCCGTCGAGCGTTTCGAGCGTCATTTCGGGCGCGGTGTCGCCGACATTGACCTTTTGGTGCAGCGTCAGGGCGCCCGCCGGGGCGCTACGTTCGTGGAGCACCCCGACCTGCCGGGCGAGCGCCGCGACGAGGACGGCGAGCACCGCAACCGCGATCCACAGCAAAATTTGCGAAGCGAAAACAAAGCCGGTCATCGTGCGGCACTCCTGATGGGAAGATGGGCAATCTCGCCCGCCGCAAAGAGCAGCGCGAGAAAAGCGAGGGCGGCGAAGATCGACTGACTGTCGATTGCACCGCCCCCGGCGGGAGAGAGAAGAAGCGCGAGCGCGGCGGCGGACAAAGCGAAGGCACGTCCGACGACGAAGCGCCCGATGCCATTGGGCCGCGCGCCAAAGTCGCAGCCGCAGTCCATGGCGGTATCGCCGCGGCGACGAGCGGCGAACAGCGCTGCGCCATATCCGGCCCACAGTAGCGCCGCGAGCAGGGCCCCGGCGGGACGCGACGCCGGAAAGAGCAGCGCGAGCGCGGCGGCCGCCTCGATCGTCGCGGCGGCCATCGTCAGCGGCATCGCGATTGCGGCATCGATCCGCAACAGGCCGGCGGTGGCCTGCGCCAACCGGCCGCGCTCGGCGAGCTTGTGCGCCGCCGCAACGCCCAGCACGGCGGCGAGGAAAAGGGTCAGGGCGGAGGTGATGATCGCCATCAGCGCGACGCCGTCATCGTCATCGGGTCATGCGCGACGTCGACGATCGTGCGAACGAAAGCGCCGCTCGCCGCATCATAGACGTCGAGCGATCCGTCGGGGCGCGAGGCGACGAGCAGCGGCGCGGCCTGCTGGGTCGCCTCGATCGACACGCTGTGGTTTTTGAGCGCAATGCGGCGGACGACGGTCCGGGTCGCCGGGTCGATCACCCACGCCTCGGTGCCGCCATCCTTGTGCGACCCTTCGCCGCCTTTGGGGTTCATCAGCACATACAGCCGTCCGGCACGGTCGGAGGAGATGACCTGCCACCCGCCCGGCCGCGATTCGGGTTCGCCGCCGGGCTGGGTGGGGATCTGAAAAGCGCCCAGATCGCGCGCAGCGGTTCCTGAGAAATCGATCCCGCGAATACCGCCCTTGAAACTGGCGAACCAGGCGGTCTTCCCGACCATCGCGGGGGTCATGAACAGCGGGTCGTCGTCGATATTGTTGAACGCCGAGCTCGTGACGGTTTCGCCCGCCTTGCCCGCTGCGTCGAGAGTGATGCTGGTCATCGTCCCGTCAGCGCAGAGCGACGTGAAACCCCGCGGTCCGGTCGGATAGACCAGCGAACAGCCCGGCAGTTCGATGTCGGACAGGATTTTGCGCCCGTCGAGATCAACCACCGTCACCGACGATCCGGGGGTGAAGTTGAACACCAGCGCCCATTTTTCATCATTCGTCAGTTGCAGGCTGTTGCGCAGAGTGACGAAAAGGCCGCGTTTGGCGCCGGGAAGAATGATCTCCCCCTTCGGCGCCAGCGTCTTCGTATCCCAGATGGTGATGACGTCGGTGCGCTCGCCGCGGGTCAGCCGCGACAGGAAAGTCTCGCCGACATAGATTTCGCCGCGCGTCGTCGATGGCAGGATATTGCCGAACTGCGCGACCGGTATCTGCCCGCGCACATGATGGTTTTCGGCAGCGACGTCGACGACCGCCGCGCGCCCGTCGGGCAGGCTGTTGAAATGCAGGTCATGCACCAAAACCCAGCTGTCGGGATAATCGGCAGGCAGTTCGGCGACTGACGGCACCGGCTCTTCGGCCAGCGGCTGCGGGTAGTCCGCTGCTGCTGACACGCTGGCCGATGCCATCAAAAGGGCAAAGGCCGCCCCACGTGCGATGCACTGCATCCTCACTCTCCCTGATCTGGTGTTGATGGCTCTGATGGCCGATTCGGGATAATATTGTTCACTTGTCCAAATTTAGTCAATCGTAAAAATTAGGTCACTTGTCCAAGGAGCGAGAGACGGTTAACTAGGCCCCCGAAAGGCCACAGAAACTTGACGAATTTCATTGTTCCCGATTTGAAAATCACCCCGCGCACCGGGGGCTATGCCCGCGGCCAGGACGGCTTTGAGCATATTTTGCGCTCGGCACTGGCGCTGTTGGTGAACCATGGATCGGCCGCGCTGACGCTGCGCCGCATCGCCACCGAGTCGGGGATGAACGTCGGCAACCTGAACTATTATTTCCGGTCGAAGGAAGAGCTGATCCGCGAACTGCTCAACGCAGTGATCAGCAGCTATGAGGAATCATTCGACGAGATCGTCCATGAGGCCGGTGCGACCGCCGAGGCACGACTCGAAAATCTGGTGATGCTGATCCTCGAGGACATCACGACGAAAAAGACGACGCGCTTCTTCCCCGAGCTATGGGCGATGGCGAACCACGACCCCTTTGTATACGACCGGATGAACGAACTTTACGACCGCGCACGCGTGTCGCTCAATGAACTGATCGGCGAGATCAACCCGGCGCTTCCCGAAGATGAGCGCAAGATATTGGCGCTGTTCATTTCGGCCTCGATGGAAGGGATGACGATGTTCGCCGGCTATGAAAAGCCGTGGCGCGCGCAAATGCCGATGCTGGAAATCATCGCGCGGCGCAGCTTCATCCAGTTGGTGAGCACGTTGCGCCCCGGCGAGATCAAAGGCGACCTCTCGATCGGCGGATCCTGAATTCAGGCGCGTTTCGCTTTAACGCGGCCTTGGCTATGTGTACCGCCGCGACGGATGAACCGGTCGCCGCTGGCAGGACAGCACCGATCGCGCTAGAGGCGCAGCATGACGGATAGCCCGACCTATCGCCAGATCGGCGTCATCGGCGCCGGCCGGGTCGCCCGCGCCCTTGCTCTCGCGCTTGCGCCCCATTCGGCGGCGTCGCCGCTGCTCTGGGCGCGGTCCGCGGGCAGCGCGCGCACTGCGGTCGATCAAATCGGCAGCGCCGTCGCCTCGGATCGGATCGAGGCGCTGGTCCGGGCCAGCGACCTTATCGCCATCGCCGTATCCGATGACGCGATCGCCCCTGTCGTTGCCGAAATCGCCGCATTTGCGCCGACCGGCTCCGCCCCGTTCATCTTTCATGTCAGCGGCCGGAGCGGCGCAGAAATCCTCGATCCGCTGCACGCAGCCGGCGCCGCGACGGCGGCAATCCATCCCGTCATGACCTTTACCGGCGACCCGCAAAATGAAGTCGCGCGCATGATTGGCGCGCGCTTTGCTATCACCGGGTCGAGTGCGGATGCGACCGCGCAGGCCAGGCAGGTCGTGCGCCTGCTGGGCGGCGTCGCGGTCGAAATCCGCGAGGAACACCGTCCGCTCTATCATGCCGCGCTGTGCCACGCCGCGAACCATCTCGTCACGCTGATCAGCGGGGCTGCGCACGCTCTCACGCGCGCGGGCGTCGACGATCCTCATGCGCTTGTCGCTCCGCTGGTCCGCGCGGCGCTCGAGAACAGCCTGGAGCATGGCTTTGGTGCGCTATCCGGCCCGTTGCTGCGCGGCGACGGCGAAACCATCGGCAACCATCTGGACGCACTCAAGCGCGATTGTCCCGAACTCTTGCCCGCCTATCGCGCTATGGCGCGCGCGACGCTCGACCAACTCGAGCGCAGCGGCGCCCCTGCCCCGTCATCGTCACTTCGGACCGCGTTGTCGTCGAAGGACTGAGCCTCCCCGAAACGCGCCCTGCCGGATTGCCTGCGCTGCAATGCGTCCCTAGATCGGCGCGATCACGCGGCCGCTCACGACAAAAGGGCCGGTCCAAAACCAAATGACAGGAACTCAATATGCAAAATCGCTCGCTCTATCTGGAGGATCTCCACGTCGGCGACGTCTGGACCGGTGGCCCGATTTTCGTGAGCGAAGATGCGATCATCAAATTCGCGGCGGAATTTGACCCGCAGCCCATGCATCTCGATCCCATCTCCTCCGCTGAAGGGCGCTTTGGCGGGATCATCGCGAGCGGTTGGCATGTCGCCTCGCTCGTGATGCGCGATTTCGTCGAAAAGCAGCCGTTCGGTGCGACCCCGTTGCTCGGGCTGCGGGTCGATGCGCTGCAATGGCTGACCGCCGTGCGCCCCGGCGACACGCTGAGCATCCACCGCGAAATCATCGCGGTGACCCGGTCGCGATCAAAGCCCGATCGCGGGACGATCGAAATGAAGATGACCGTCACCAACCAGCGCGGCGAAGTCGCGATGAGCTTCCTCAACCTGATCCAGATGCCGGCCGCCGCGCCAGCATAAACTGTCGTCTTCGGGGTGGACGAATCAGCGCCTCCATCGCTACCGACGCGCGATGAGTATCACTGCCACGATCATGAACACGACCACCGGTCAGCCCATCCAGAAATTGAGCTTCGAGCGCATGCCGAAGCCCTGGGTGACCTTCCATCTCGAGAGCGGCGAACAAGTTTCCGCCGAGCGCATCGACATCGGCAAACCCGCACCGGGCAAGTTTGCTACGCCGGTCTATATCTGGGTGACGCCTAAGTCGAACGGCTGATGGCGGGCTGCGGCTTCTTGAACGAGACCGCAGCGATCAATGCACCATAGCCTTTGAAAACAGGTTCATTACCGCAACACCGGCAACGATGAGCCCAATGCCCGCGATCGCCGGCGCGTCGAGCTTCTGGCCTTGGAACAGCCAGGCGACCGCAACGATCAACACGACCCCGACCCCCGACCAGATCGCATAGGCGATCCCGGTCGGGATGGTCCGAAGCGTCAGCGACAGGAAATAAAAGGCGATACCATAGCCGGCGACGGTCACGACCGACGGCCACAGCTTCGTGAAACCTTCGGACCATTTGAGACACGAGGTCGCAACAACCTCGGCGAGGATCGCCAGCGCGAGATAGGCATAGTTCATCCACGGAGCCTGCCACCGGTTGGACCATGCCGCAACATCCGCCGGTCCGGCTGCCTGATTTTACAAGATTTTTGCGTTGCCCGCGCGCTGGGTGGTATAGCCGCACCGATACACCTCAAACGGGCGGAAAAGATGAAAATCCTACTGACAGGCGGCGCTGGATATATCGGCAGCCACACGGCCGTGGCGCTGGCCGCACTGGGCCACGAGCTCGTCTGCTTCGACAATCTGTCGAACAGCTCGGCCGATGTGATCGAACGGGTGGAAAGCATCAGCGGCGCGTCTTTCCCGCTGGTCGTCGGCGACATCCGCGACGGTGACGGGCTTCGACAGGCCATGACCGATCATGGCGTCGAAGCGGTCGTCCATTTCGCCGGGCTGAAGGCGGTCGGTGAATCGGTCGCCGATCCGGTCCGCTATTATGACAATAATGTCGTCGGGACGCTGGCGCTGGTCGGGGCGATGGCCGACTGTGCGGTCAAGACACTGGTCTTCTCGTCAAGCGCGACTGTCTATGGGCAGCCGCAATATCTGCCGCTCGACGAAAACCATCCGACCTCGGCGACCAATCCCTACGGCCGGACGAAGCTGATGATCGAAGAGATGCTCGCCGACATCGCCGCCGCCGACCCGGCATGGCGCATCGGCATCCTGCGCTATTTCAACCCCGTCGGTGCGCATGACAGCGGGATGATTGGCGAGGATCCAAACGGCATTCCCAATAACCTGATGCCTTATATCAGCCGCGTCGCAGGTGGGCGCCTGCCCGAACTGTCGGTGTTCGGCGCCGATTATGACACGCCCGACGGCACCGGGGTTCGCGACTATGTCCACATCCTCGATCTCGCGGCAGGCCATGCCGCCGCGCTGGGTGCCCTTGCGAAACTCGATCGGCCGCTGTCGATCTGGAACCTGGGAACCGGGCAAGGCTATTCAGTGCTCGACATGGTTGCCGCCTTCGAGCGGGTGAACGCGGTCAAAGTCCCCTATCGGCTTTCCCCCCGCCGCGCCGGGGACGTCGCAAGCTGCTTTGCCAGTCCCGACAAGGCCAAGGCCGAGCTGGCGTGGGAGGCGAGCCGCGGGCTCGACGCCATGTGCGCCTCCAGCTGGACCTTCGAACGGGCGCGCGCCATGCGCAACACCAAGGCATAGCCCCGCGCCCGCTCGAAGGAGCTTAGCCGAACCAGCCGGCGGTCTGCGCCAACACCCACAGGCCAATCACCAGGAACAGCGTCGCCGCGACCATGCGAACCTTGGCGAGATCAACGCGCTTCAGCAGTTCATGACCCAGGAAGATAGCCGGAACATTGGCGATCATCATGCCCAGCGTCGTCCCCGTCGTGACCGCAATGACGTTGTGATATTGGGCGCCGAGCGCGATCGTCGCGATCTGCGTCTTGTCGCCCATTTCGACGAGGAAGAAGGCAACTAGCGTCGTCAGAAAGGCGCCGAACCGCGGCTTGGGCGCATCATCATCGTCGAATTTGTCGGGGACAAGCGTCCACGCCGCCATCGCGATGAACGAGGCGCCAATCGCATAGCGAAAGATCGGGCTGTCGAGGAAAGCCGCAGCCTGCGCGCCGAGCAGCGCCGCTAGCGCATGGTTGGCAAGCGTCGCGAACAATATGCCCAATATGATCGGCACCGGCCGGTTGAACCGCGTCGCGAGCAGAATCGCGAGCAATTGCGTCTTGTCGCCGATTTCGGCGAGGGCGACGACCGCGGTCGAGGTGAAAATGGCTTCCATGAACATACTCCGGGGCCGGGCGGCGGCGAATTCCAACGGTCATCGCTACCCGCCGCCCGGCCTGGACGAAAGGTGCGATGCCATTGGTCTCGCCCAAGCGGTTTCCCGCTTCCACCGCACCACGGCCTCTCGACCGAGTATGTTGACACGATGGCCCGTCGCGAACGACGGCTGGCTACTCCCCAGATGACGGGGCGGCGTTAGACGGCTTGGCTGGCGGTGGCAAGTCTTCCGGTGCCGCGGCAGCCCCGTTCACCTCGCCAACCTCGGATTTGGCGATATCGGTGTCCATCGCCTTCGCCCGCGCCTCAATCTCTTTTGCAGTCTTGTCGTATCGTTCGTCGAAATCGGGTTCTTTCTCGCACGCGGAGAGGAGCAAAAGCGGAACGAGCAGCAGACCCAAGCGGCGCATCAATAATCCTTGCGATAGCGGACGCTGACGTTCGTCTGCCCCGATCCGCCCGCCTGGCTGAGTATCGACAGCGCGCGCGTCAGGCTGATTTCCAGCTGCGTCGCGGTATAGCCCTTCCCGTCGGTGATGATCTCCAGATAAATATCCTTGGAGATATACTGCCCCGCCGCGATCGCCGTGCCGCGCCCCTCGGTGTCGTCGGCGCCTAGTATGCGCAGGCGATCGATCCCCGCCGCCGATTGCAGCGCGCCAAGCGGGCTCAACCCGCCGCTTCCGCGCAGCGCGTTGAGAGACGCGGCGAGCTGCACCGCCTGGATCGGCGACAGCTCAGTGATCGAATCGCCGAACAGGATGCGCGAGACGATCTCGTCCTGCGGTAGCCCCGGAACGCTCGAGAAGGTAATCTGCGGGTTCTGCGCGCGGCCAGAGACATTGACGTTCACCGTCACAGTCTCGATCGTGTCCGACGCAAGCAGCCGGATCGCCGGATCATAGGCATCGCCGGTCGGGAAGTTGATCCGCCCTTCCTCCAGATTGAACGACCGGCCGGCAAAGCCCAGCGTCCCGCGCACCAGTTCGATGTCGCCGGTGACGCGCGGCGCCTCGGTCGTGCCCTGTAGATTAATATCAGCCTGCCATTCGGATTCCAGACCCATGCCCGAGACATAGATTTCATCCTTGGCGCGCAGGCGAATATCGAGCCGGATGAGGTCGAACAGACTGCCGCCGACCGCAGCAAGGCCGTCGCCGCTGACACGCGTCCGGCCTGTGGCCGCCTTGCGCCGGATTCCGGTCAGCGCGGGCACCGTCGCGGCAGTTGCGCGTACGATGCGATAGCGCGTTTCGGGAAGCTGGAGGTCACCGGACAATAGCGCCGCCTGTCCCGCGACCTTTTCCAGTGTCAGATTGCCCGTCGCGCGCGCCGCGATATTCTCGCTGCGCGCCAGCCGGGCATTGTCGAGGGTCGCAGCGATGTTCATCGGATAGCCCTGATCGGCCGCAAGGCTGATATAGCCCTTCGCCTTGACGCTTCCCTCGCCCGCGGTCGCGGTCAACTCGTCAATCTCGAGCCGGCTACCATCGAAGCGGCCGTTGATCGCCATCTTGGTCAGCCGCGTGCCATAGGCCTGATTGTCATAGGTCATGTCCTTGCCGCGCACGACCCCTTGCAGGCACGGGTTGGACAGGCGGCAGCTGAAATCGGCGGCAACGGCAATCGGCCCCGCCACATGCTGACCTGCGGGACCAAAGAAGGAATAGAGCGTGTCGGCAGGGCCATTATAACGAATACCGCCACCGAGCGGCGCCGCCTGAAGCCGCGTCGTCCAGTCCCCGGCGCCGGCGTCGAGCGGGCGCAGCGACGCCTGCATCCGGCCGATCACGGTGCCGCGCCGCCGCATCACTGCGCGCGCCTCACCGCCGTCGCTCAGCAGCTTGCCGACGAAATTGACGTCGACCGGCTGGCTCACCGATGCCGCGGTGGTGCGTGTAAAATCGGTGACGGTCAGCCGCGCATCGGCGCGCGGAAAGGCCTCGCTGCTCGTCTGTTCGAAATCGAGGCTGCCCGTCGCGCGCCCGCCCAGTCCCATGTCGGGATATATCGCGTTGAGGATTGCCATGTTGACGCGCTCGAGCCGACTCTGCAGCATGACCCCGCCATCGCCATACCGCCCTGCGATCCGCGCATTGCTGCCGCGCCCCAGATTGACCGCAGTCGGCAAAAGCTCATAGCCGTCCTTGCCGGGAATGATCCGTGCCGGCGAGGTTGTGCGGAAATTGATCCCGGTCGCGCGCCCCTGCACCGAAGCGCGCCACAATTCGGGCTTGAGATCGGCGTTCAACGCGACGCGGAAGGGGACGCCGCTCGTTCCTTCGACCAGCGCCTGCGCTTTGCCGCTGCCATCGCGATAGTCGATCTTGACCCGTCCGACCGCAATGTCGAAGTTGCGGATACGGGTGTCGGCAATCTGGATGTCGGCGACCACATGCGGCGTATCGTAAAGCGTGACATCGGCGTCGACGACCGCCGCGCCCAGTGCGAGCTGTGCGGCGCCGGGCAGCACGACATTATTGGCGCGGATATTGATCGCCGCCGCCTGATATTGACCTGCGGCGCTCAACCGCACGAGGCCGCCCAGCCCCTGTCCCGATGCATTGAGTTGGCCGACGAACGGCCCTGCGTCGCTGCGCACAAGCCGTCCGTTGAAACCGATCCCCGACAGGTCGCCGCGTTCGATATCGATCGTCATAGGGCCGGAGGCCATGAGTAGCACGACATCGGCCGACAGCGGGCCATAGTCGGTCTCGCCGGTCGCGGCGAGACGATAGCCATTCTTCGCGCCAGTGATCCGTGCGACCAGATTGGCGAGCCCGATGCCCAGCCCCGGACGCGCCGCGGTCACCGTCGCGCGCGGATCGGTGATCGTGCCCGCAAGCTCGACACCCACCGGGCCATATTCGGTCGAGTTGGCGCGCGCGCTCAGTTGCACCCGACCATCGGGGTTATAGCTGCCCTGCCCGCTGGTAACGCGCAGCAAAGGTGCCGTCATCCGAAGATTGCTAAAGCGAATGATGCCGTCGGTGCCATATCGCACATCGCTCGACGCCACAGCATTGCCGCCCAGAAAATCGCGCACGCCCGAATTGAACAATTTGGTCGAACGCGCGCGCACCCTGCCCGCGATCGCAAAGCCGCCGCGCGGCGCCGTTTCCAGCTTCACATCGGTGTTGATGTCGAAAATGCCCACGCTTTCGATGCGATAATCGTTGATCCGCCCGTCGATCGCGCCGGTATAGAAGCCGCGATTCATGTCGGCGATCAATATGGCCTTGGCATCGATGCGCGGCGAGCGCAGCCGCATATTGTCGCTGAGGATGCGGCCATTTGCATAGGCAAGTTCACCGTCGAGCCGCACCGCGGTCAACGTCCCGCCCGCGACCGTATCGAGCCCGCGAATCCGCGCCACGCGGCCTGCGACCGGAATGAGGATCTTGTCGGGATCGACGCGCGCGTTGCCCGCGAGGCTGATCGCCTCGACGACAATATCGTTGACCGCGAGCATATTGGCATCGGCGGTATATTGAACCGTCGGGAGTGCGAAAGCGCCATCGAGCCGCGCGGTCGCGCGCACGCCGTTGGCGCGGACTGCCGGTGCGACGGCCGACGGGCGGAGCAGATTGAAGGCGAGCCGGAGGTCCTCGTAACGGCTGGCGCCCAGATCGACCCCGCCGCTGATCCCGAGCTGAAACGCATCGGACGAAACCCGTCCGTCGAGGGCGGCTTTGCGCTCATCAAGCTTCGCAGTGAGATCGACATCGGTCTGCGGGCCAAGCAGTCCAGCAGTCGGGCCGGTGAAGAAGCGCGAAACCTGCGTCGTCCCCTTGGCCGCGAAAGTCCCGTCGCGGCCGGTCAGTGCGAGACGCGCCAGCGGGCCCGCGCCCAGATCGGCGACCAGATTGCCGTTCCAGACCTTCCAGTCGCCGCGCCCCTCAAGCTTGGCCACCAGCGGTTCCTTGAACCCGCCCATCGCGGCGAGTACCCCGCCCTGCGGCGCATTAAGGTCAAGCGTCACGTTGAAGCGATTGGCTTCGGGTACCGCATCGAGCAACAAGGCGAGCTTGTCGCCCTTTGCTTTCGCGCCGATGGTTTCAGCGTTGGCGGTCACCTGCGCGCGGCGGTCGGCGATCGCGATCTTGCCATTGAGGCGCGCTTCCTGGCGTTCGCCGGCGACAGCGGGTTCGAAAATCAGGCGATCAACGCGCACCATGCGAACGTCGATGTCGATATCTGGCAGCAGCGGCTCACCGTTGTCGGGCACCACTTTGAATTCGGGTATCCGCTGCATAGTCACCGTCTGCGCGGTCGCCGAGCGAACATCGATATGGTTCGACAAATAGGCGAAGGGACGCCAGTCGACGCGAACCTCGGGCGAGGCGACGAACACACCCTTGGTATCGGAGAGGGTCAGATTTCGGACGACCATTGCCCCGAAAAGCGACCCGTCGAGCCGGCCGATGCCGATCTTCATCCCGTTTTCGAATTCATATTTTTCGATCTGGGTAACGACGAACCGGCGCCCCGCGTCGCTGTTCAACCCGACGAGGAACAGCGCGACAAGCAGGACGAGGCCGAGCAGCGCAATGCCGATCCCGCGCAGAATTCGCCATGGCCACGAACGCCCTGGCGCTTTCGCTTCCTCGGCGACCAAAGGCGCGTCCTCGGCCATCAGAAGGCCTGGCCGATCGAGACATAGACGCTGATCCGCGATTCACCCGGCTGGCGGTTGATTGGGGTCGCAAGGTCGAGCCGCATCGGACCGAAATTGGTATAGAAACGCCCGCCGATCCCCGCCCCATAACGCATGTTAGAGAAATTGGGGGTCGAACCGCGATAAACCTGCCCCGCATCGACGAAGCCGACAACACCGAAATTGCCGAAGCGATAGCGCGCCTCGACAGCGGCCTCATTGACGCTGCGCCCACCGATCGGGTCGAGATTGGGGTCCTTGGGGCCAAGCTGCTGATAGCCAAAGCCGCGCACCGATCCGCCGCCGCCGGCATAGAAGCGCCGCGACGGCGCCAGCCGCTCGCGCGCCGCGCCAAAGATAGATCCCACGCGAACGCGTCCGGCAAGCACGATGCTGTCGGTCACCGGATAATAGCCGCTGACGTCGAGCCGCCCGCGCGCATAGGGAGAGAAACTTCCCGCCAGCGACCCTTCGGGCTGAACCAGCGCAGTTACACGAAACCCCTTGGTCGGGTCGAGCAGGCTGTCGGTGCGATCGATCCCGACCTGCCCGGACACGCCCAATATCGTATAGAAATCGCGGCTGCGCGCGCCGAGGTTGAAATCATAATCATCTTCGCGGGTCGCAAGCAGTTCGACGCCATAGGAATAGGTCAGCTTTTTCTGCCAGATCGGCGTCGAATCATAGCTGACCCGTGCCGCGACGCGGCCTGTGATCGCCTCGAACGCGTCATAATTGCTGCGCGTAATGTCTGTGATCAACTCGAGCGTCCGGTCGCGACGCCCGGCATTAGAACGGCGCAAGGTCGCACTCAGCCCCTGCTCCTTCGTCCCGATCAGCCCGCGCCCGATCAGCGCGCCTTCGGGCGGCAGGAAATTGCGGCGGGTCCAGCTGCCCTCGAGCCGAATCCCCTCGCCAGTCCCATAGCCCGCGCTCGCGGCGATCGTGCGCGGCGGCCCGGCTTGCTGAGTGACCAGCATATTCACATATTGGGTATCATCCCCGGCGCTTTCCCCCGTGGGCTGCGCTTCGGCCGAAACCGTCGCGAACAGGCCGGTGGCGACCAGTGCCTGGCGCAGATCGTCGACCTTGCGGCTATCGTATAGATCGCCGCGCTTGAAACGCGCGAGTACGCCGACATGTTCGGCATCAAAGGCGAGCTTTCCCGTTGTCTCGATACTGCCGAAGCGCGCACGCGTCCCGATATCGACGGGCAGCGTATAGACGCCGTCGCCCGTCGCGCCGTCGAGCAAGATGTCACGCTGTCCGACCTTGGCAAAGGGATAGCCCTCCTCGGGCAGCTTCAACGCAATCGCAGCTTCGGCGCCCTGAACGCGCTCGGCGACGATCGGCTCGCCGATGCTCAGCGGGAAATTGTCCGCGATCAGCGCCGGCGGAACCGTCGGCTTGGCGTCGATAATGATGTCGGAAAATGTGTAGCGCACGCCCGGCGTGACATCGATGACCGCGGTGAGCGACTGCCCGCGTTCGCCGCCCGCGCGCGCCTCGCGATCGACACGCGTCGCGACCTGCGCGTCATAATAGCCCTCCGACGCCAGGATGCGCTGCATCAAATCGCCGTCGGCTGCCAGCCGGGCACGGACCATCGCCGCGTTGTCGGCCTTGCCATCACCGTCATAGAGCGCCGACAATTCGCCGAACAGGTTGGCTAGATTGGCGTCGGTGCTGTCATCGGCCGTCGCGAGCCCATTGACCTTGACCAGATAGGCAATGCTGCGGTTCGCTTCATCATCCTCTGCCTCGGCGAATTGCACCGGCTCGACGTCAAAGCTGTCGAGCGGAGGCAGCGGCGCGGCGAGTTCACTGTCGGTAATCGGCGCGTCACCGATTGCTTCGACCGCATCGCCATCGGCAAGCGCCGGGATCGGTACGCCGTCGATCAACGGCGGCCCGGTTTCCACAACGGCTTCCGTCGCGTTGGTAGCGGTCGTTCCGTCCGTCTTGATGGCTTCCGCCGCCTGACGCTTTTCAAAGTCGGCGATCGATTCGAGCGGACGGTCGAGTTCGGCGTCATCTTCGGCGCTGATCGGCGGGATCGCCTTGCGAAACTCCTCGTCCTCGATGATCGGCGCGACCTCGGGAAGCTGCACCTCGGGCGGCGGCGGGGTTGGTGCGGCAATATCGTCCGGTACCGGCTGCTCCAGCGTCGGCACGACCTTCGGCGGCTGAACATCCTGGCCAAGGGCGGCGCCGGCCCAGCCGATGCACAGCAGCGAACCCGACACGGTCAGGAGCCTACGCCCCCTGACAGCGCGGCAGCGCATTAATATTGGAAGAAACTCAGGCCGATGCATGAAATTGTCGCCGACGATTGCGGTGTGTCCTGTCCATAGCGACGTATCCGGTTCTGATGGCAATGAAATCCCGATACACCCTCATGTCGTCGAATATCCCCTGCCCGGTCCGTGGCTTACTCTCAAGAACGAGTCGGTCCCGGTCAAGTTCCCAGATTCAGTAATCGACGCCGAACAGGTCCCGGCTGTATACCTTGTCCGCCACATCGGCCAGTTCCCCGGTCACCCGGTTTGCGATGATCACATCGGCCTCGGCTTTGAAAGCGGCAAGGTCGCGAACGACGCGCGAATTGAACAGCATATCCTCATCGATCAGCGGTTCATAAACGATGACCTCGACGCCCTTGGCCTTGATGCGCTTCATCACCCCCAAAATGCTGCTCGCGCGAAAATTGTCCGATCCGGCCTTCATGGCCAGACGGTGGATGCCCACCACGCGCGGGCCGCGCTTCAGGACTTCCGATGCCACGAAATCCTTGCGGGTCGTGTTCGACGACACGATTGCCTGGATCAGGTTCTGCGGCACATCCTTGTAATTGGCCAACATCTGCTTCGTGTCCTTGGGCAGGCAATAGCCGCCATAGCCGAAGGACGGATTGTTGTAGAATTGCCCGATCCGCGGATCGAGACTGACGCCCTCGATGATTTGCCGCGAATCCGCGCCATGCATCGCGGCATAGGTGTCGAGTTCGTTGAAGAAGGCGACGCGCATCGCAAGATAGGTGTTGGCGAACAGCTTGATCGCCTCGGCCTCGGTATTGCCCGTCTGCAAGACCGTTGTTTCGGGCTTCAGCGATGCGCCGAGCAGCAACTGCGCAAATTCCCCGGCGCGCGGATGGCTGTTGCCGATGATGATCCGCGACGGGTGCAAATTATCGTATAGCGCACGCCCCTCGCGCAGGAATTCGGGAGAAAAGACGATCGCATCGGTGCCATGCGCGGCGCGCATCCGTTCGGTGAAGCCCACCGGAACCGTCGATTTAACGATGATCAGCGCATCGGGCGCCAGTTTCAGCGCATCGGCAATGACCGATTCCACCGAGCCGGTGTTGAAATAATTGGTATCGGGATCATAATCGGTCGGCGTAGCCACGACCACGAAATCGGCGCCATCATAGGCAGTCTGATTGTCCGTCGTCGCGACGAGATCGAGTTCGTGGTTCGCCAGATATTCCTCAATTTCGGGATCGGCGATCGGCGAAATGCGCGCGTTAATCTGGTCCACCTTGCGATGGTCGATGTCCAGCGCGACGACGCGATTATGCTGCGCAAGCAGGACGGCGTTGGAAATACCGACATAGCCGGTACCGACAATTGCAATTTTCACCGCGGCGTTCGGCACTAGATATCTTCCTCTGTCATGCAAGCGCGCTCCCTAACAGCCCCGCCGCGATCGCTCAACTCCAACCGCGCGAAGCAACGGCCAAGAGAGCATCGCGGACCTCAGGTTCCGCAAAAAGTAGCGTAGGGCGCGGCTTCTGCGGGCGCCGGCTGCGCATATTCGGCCCACTCCGGGCGCTCGACAAACGGGTTTCTGACGACTTCCAGCAGCGTGGTCCACGCAGCAAGATCGCCCGCCTCCGCCGTCGCCAGCGCCGCTTCGACCTGGTGGTTGCGCGGGATATAGAGTGGATTGACGGCATCCATGGCATCGGCGCGCTCGCGCGGATGAATATCCTCGCGCTCCAGTTGCGCCCACCAATCGGCGATCCACGGCGCCATCGCGTCGGGTTCCGGCAGCAGCCCTTGGAGCATGGCGCCATCGCCGCGCAACAGCATCGCCAGCGCGCGAAAGAAGGAGGTGAAATCGACGCGATGCTGCTCAAGCTCAGCAAACAGATTGTCGATCAGGTCAGCGTCATGATCACCTGCTGCGCCCAATCCCAGTTTCGCGCGCATCCGGTCAAGCCAGATCGTGCGGAACCGATCGGGAATTGCCTCGACCACCGCCTTCGCTTCCTCGACCCCGGCCGGATCAACCGCATGGATCGCCGGCAGCAGCGCCTCGGCAAAACGCGCCATATTCCAGTGCAATATCTGCGGCTGGCGGCCATAGGCATAGCGGCCATTGGCGTCGATCGAACTGAACACCGTGTCGACGGCGAAGCGATCCATGAAGGCGCAGGGACCATAATCGATCGTCTCGCCGCTGATCGCGACATTGTCCGTGTTCATCACGCCATGGATGAAGCCGACGCCCAGCCAATGTGCGATCAGCTCGCACTGCAGGCCGATGACGCGGTCGAGCAGCGAGAGATGCCGGTTCGGCGCGTCGGCGAGGTCCGGGAAATGGCGGTTGATACTGTAGTCCGAAAGCCGAACGATATGATCCGCGCCAAAATGCGCGGCAAAAAACTGGAATGTCCCGACCCGAATATGGCTGCTCGCGACGCGAGTCAGCACCGCGCCGGGGTGCGCGCGCGCGCGCTGCACCCGGTCGCCTGTTGCGACGGCAGCAAGCGCCCGCGTGGTCGGCACGCCCATCGCCGCCATCGCTTCCGACACGAGAAATTCGCGCAGCACCGGGCCGATCGCGGCTTTGCCATCACCATTGCGCGAAAACGGTGTCGGCCCCGAACCCTTGAGTTGCAGGTCGAACCGCGCACCATCGGGCGCCACAATTTCGCCTAGTAGCAGCGCGCGGCCATCGCCAAGCTGCGGTGAGAAATGGCCGAACTGATGTCCGGCATAGGCACAGGCGAGCGGGGCGGCGCCGTCCGGCAATTCCTTACCCGAAAAGAGAGCCGCTAGCTGTGCATCGCTCGCACCCAAGGTATCGACGCCCAGCTGTTCGGCAAGCGCTTGGTTAAAGATCAGCAGTTTAGGCGCTGAGGGCTTCACCGCCTCGGCCGGGGCGTAGAAGCCCTCCATACCATAAAGGAAGCTGTTATCGAAAGCGAAATCCATAAGGCGCTATGTCGAGCGTTGACGCTATAAATACAAGCACACAATCACAAAAAGCCTGTCCGCTTCGGCGTCGCTTCGTTCGCAAAAAACCTGCAGATGCGGCAGAAAGAAGCCTGATCGCTTAGCCCTCCACCAGCTTCACATCCGACAGGTCGTACTCAACAGCAGTGCTTTGAACATCGCCGGCGATGGCTAGGCAGGCTCGCACTTGGCAGCCGGATAGAGCGGATCAAGAAGCACCGCGATCGCACTCCAATCGATAAGCGACACAAGCCTATCGAGCGACCAAGCCATGCGCTCGCGCCCGGCAAATCCAAAACGCTCCTGACCAATCGCCTGTCACACCGTCTCTCACGCTTGCATGACAACCAACCACACGGAATCAGAGAAATAACCCACCGTCCAGAACTCCCCGCGCCTATGCCTCCTAATTGCGGCCGACAATCAAAGCAGGCCGCCCGCCATTTGAAGTTCCGTCACGCGATGACGGCTACTGCAGCACGTGCAGCACGCAATTTCGCCAGGCGGGGAAGCCCCGCTCAATGATCTGCCCCCTTCTGAGTGGTCCAAAATTGATGATATTTTGGATTACGAAGGAGATTATGAATGCCGAGCAAGAAGCATCGCCCGGAAGAGATTATCGGCAAGCTGCGTGAAGCGGAGGTTGTTCTGGCGCAGGGTGCGACGACCGCAGAGGCGTGTCGGCGGATCGCGGTCAGCGAGCAGACCTATTATCGGTGGCGCAAGGAATATGGCGGCCTGAAGACCGATCAGGCGCGTCGGATGAAAGATCTGGAGAAGGAGAATGCGCGGCTTCGTCGTGCGATCTCTGACCTGACGCTGGACAAGCTGATCCTGCAGGAAGCTGCTCGGGGAAACTTCTGAGCCCCGCGCGCCGAAGGCGCTGTATCGACCACATCAGAATGATGATGCCGGTGTCCGAGCGACGGCTCTGCCGCGTGCTCGGGCAATACCGATCGACACAGCGCAAGGCGCCTCGCGGGGCAGATGACGAAGCGGCTCTCACCGAGGATATCATAGCGCTGGCGCGGCAATATGGTCGTTATGGCTATCGCCGGGTGACTGCGTTGCTGCGCGACGCGGGGTGGCATGTGAACCGCAAGCGGGTCGAGCGCATCTGGCGACGCGAGGGGCTGAGGGTGCCGCAAAGGCAGCCGAAGCGCGGTCGGCTCTGGCTGAACGACGGATCATGCATCCGGCTTCGGCCCGAGTATCCTGGGCATGTCTGGTCCTACGACTTCGTCGAAGGTCGCACCCACGATGGCCGCAAATACCGGATCCTGTCGATCATCGACGAGGCGAGCCGGGAGTGCATGGCGTTGCCGGTCGCGCGCAAGCTCAAGAGCGACGACGTGCTTGCGGCCCTGGCCGAGCTGTTCGTTACGCGCGGGCGGCCAGCGCACATCAGGTCTGACAATGGGCCGGAGTTTATCGCGACCGCCGTGCAAGAATGGCTGGCGAAGGTCGGCGTGAAGACGCTCTACATCGCCCCCGGATCGCCATGGGAGAATGGTTATTGTGAATCGTTCAACGGGTCGCTGCGCGATGAACTGCTCAACGGCGAGATCTTCTACTCGCTCGCCGAGGCCCGCATTCTGATCGAGGCGTGGCGGCGACATTACAACACCGTCCGGCCGCACAGCTCCCTGGGATATCGACCACCGGCTCCAGAGGCCGTTCCATCGCCAGTGTCGCCCTCCGGTTCCGCTTCGCTCCACCTACGGCCAACACTGGCGATGGAGACGTCAATGCACTAACAATCCCCGCGGACCACTCGGTGGGGGCCGGTCATCAGCCCCGAAACGCTCGCATCGGCATCGACACGAACATCAAGATTTCGCGGAACGGGTCCCCCACTATAGCTTACCTTGACGGGCAGTTCGCGCCCGCGACTGAGATGTGAGCGCCGGGCTTGAATCCGCAAGAATTGCGTCGGGTCTTCCGACGCGAACAACGATTCACTCAAACCTACATCGACATCTTCGATAATTATCGTTGCAGGTCCGTGCGTGCCCAATGCGCCCGGCAGGAAGAATGACCGCGAGACGCCATCGTCCACTATGTGTGAAAATAGATATCGTCGGGGACTGGTATCGCCGACGACATTATACTGTAAACCGACCAGCGCCCCTTTAGGGTGGCCGGTTGAGTCGTGAATTCGAATGTTGCGGACCTCGCCCACGCCAAAGGGGAAACCCTTTGCGCGACCGGTACCACTACTCATGGAAATAGAAGTCGTCGGCAAATCATGTGCGCGTCCGGCGTAGCTTATCTCGATATCGGTAATCAGGCCGTCACCATGCTGATGATTGATATCAACCGAGCCGTAATAGCGCGAAGAGACCGATCGGAAGATTTTCAGTTCCCGCGTAACCCCTCCACCACCAGGTGCAAATACTTTTACGGATCGCCCAGCCGCTTCACGGATTGTTCCGCGCTGAATGATGGGCCGTGTCCCGCCCTCTTCTGCGGTCTGGAAAACGAGCACTCCGTCCATGTCGACGCGCTCGGGCGACAAGGGACTGTCCTCACTATCGATACGGCACACCTCGAAATCCTCTATAGTCACATGACGTGCACTACTCGTGGATTGAAGGTTGCCCGTTACGCCAATGCCCAGCGAACCCTTCGACCCCGAAATGCCGGAACCCGCCGCCCGCGTCACATCCTTCACCGAAACATTGCTCAAACTAAGTCGGTCAAACCCACCCGAAAACAGCATACCGGAGGCGCCATAGGAATTGGCCGGAGTTCCATCCACACCGCTAGTGCCATTGACAATTTTCGCGTTCCGACATGCCAGCCCCCTGACCAGAAAATCACGACGCAGTTCGCCCGACACATTCTCAAATCTAGCGAAAAAGGGCATCGCGACGCGGTTTGTGCCGTCGATCGTCAAGTTGCCCTCGATACGGAATGGAGTTTCGCCTTCCGAGTAGATGCAAAGCGCCCAATGATGGCGCGGCCCCACATACCGCAACAGCCGCGGCCCATCTGTGATCAGATGGTAGCGCAAACCGCGCCGCGCGATGATCGTGATCGGCGAGGAAATGTCGAAATCACGATCAAGCAGGAGCGTTCCGCCCGCCACTTCCCACCGCGCCACGGCCGCCGACAGATCGGGAAATTCCGAGGCCCTGACCGGAGCAGGGCCGCCGCACGCGGCCTGACCGCGTGCTGCAACCGGAATACTTGCGAGCCCTATTCCGGCAACAACTGCACGCCGACTCCAGATCCATTTTTCCTTATCGTTCAATTTTTACCTCATATTTGTGCGAATAGGACCATCGAATCTAACACATACCGAACAGTCTGCGCTAAACGAAACTCGTCGGATTGGTTGAATTTCCTGTCGTTTCTGCCATGCACCCAACAGACGGCAAGATGGACGGTTTGGTCTAATTAGTGATTTTGGAGCAACCCGATTCGTGTTGGCGCATTTCATTCCATGCCTTCGACGATGTGACGGGGCCGTGAGAAACGACAGGCAGTACATGGCATTCGAAGACTATGGGAACTGGCGCAGTTTTCCGAATCAGATCCTGCGCTTCCTGGTGCAGCGTGCACGCGACGAGCGGCGGCTCTTGGCCGCTGCCATGGATGGCGTGCTTTGCGTCCTCGCGGTTTGGATCGCCTATTCTCTGCGACTGGGAACATGGGATCTTTTTTCACGCCCAGTGATCAGCTTCGCCGCCGTCGCGCTTATTTTCTGGTACCCTATCGCCTGGTCGATGGGCGTCTATCGGTCATTGATCCGTTTTTCTGGCGCACGCACGATTGCGGGACTTGGCGCCGCCTGCGCAGCCCTGATGGTACCACTCATAATCGCGTTTGTTTTTTACCGCATTCCGGCGGTTCCGCGTACGTTGACCATTCTTCACCCGATCATTTTCCTGATGCTCCTCGCCTCGAGCCGCATCATCATCCGCTTTGCCCTTCTCGACTTGCTCAATCTCATCTCGACTGATGCCCGGCGAGTACTCGTTTATGGCGCGGGCCGAGCGGGCCAGCAGCTGGCGCTATCGCTTCGTCATGAGAGGCAGGTCTATCTCGTCGGCTTCATCGACGATGACATCCGCCTCGATGGTCAACGGCTCGATGGCATTCCTGTCTTCGGTTCGAACAAACTGCACCAACTGCTCGAAACCACCGACGTCGACGAGGTGCTGCTTGCCCTTCCAAGCGCATCGCGCATGCGCCGCCGCGAAATCATCGAAACACTTCAGGAAACCAATGTTTACGTGCGATCGCTGCCCAGCCTGACCCACATCATCGAGGGGTCGATTACCGTAAACGATCTTCGGGAAATCCAGATCGAAGAGCTGCTCGGACGCGAAGCCGTCGTGCCGAACGAGGTGCTGCTGTCCAAAACGATCATTGGCAAGACCGTACTGGTTTCGGGTGCGGGTGGATCCATCGGAGGCGAACTGTGCCGGCAGATACTTCAATGCCGCCCGGCACGGCTTGTCTTGCTCGATCAATCGGAATTTGCGCTTTATGCGATCGATCAGGAACTGTCAGCTATCGCCCTAGAACTCGGAACGAATACGCCGCTGATCCTCGAGCTCTGCAACGTTTCGGATCGCGCGACGATGATGCGCGTCTACGGTCGCCATCAGCCGGACACCGTGTTTCACGCCGCCGCTTACAAACATGTCCCGCTGGTCGAAAGCAACCCAGTCGTCGGTATGCGAAACAATGTCATGGGCACTCTTTACAGCGCCGAGGCTGCGGAGGCTAATGGTGTCGCCAACTTTACCCTGATAAGCACTGACAAGGCGGTGCGCCCGACCAACGTCATGGGCGCGTCGAAACGCGTATGCGAACTGATTCTGCAGGCGCGCGCGCAGCAGACAAAGACATCGACGATTTTCAGCATGGTGCGCTTTGGCAATGTATTGGGATCAAGTGGCTCGGTCGTCCCGCGCTTCAAGGCCCAGATTGCTTCCGGCGGCCCCGTCACCGTCACCCACCAGGACATCACCCGTTATTTCATGACAATCCCAGAGGCCTCACAACTAGTCATTCAGGCGACGGCGATGGCGCGCGGGGGCGAAGTATTCGTACTCGACATGGGTCAACCGGTTAAAATTATCGACCTCGCGCGCAGCATGGTCCGCCTGTCGGGCCTGAGTGTCCGCGACGCGGATCATCCAGATGGCGATATCGAGATCATCGAGACCGGATTGCGCCCGGGCGAGAAGCTTTATGAGGAGTTGTTAATCGGCGACAACCCGGAGTCGACCAACCACCCTCGCATCCTGCGAGCCCGCGAGGGCTGCTGGCCTAGCGACATGCTCGAACGCGAAATGGTGGCGCTGGATATTGCGCTTCATAACGGGGACACTCAAATCGTGATCGAGATATTGTGCCGTCTCGTTCCGGAATATACTCGGGATTTGACATGGACACGGCAAATTGCAGGCGACAAAGCTGGCGCTTGAACGGGTCCGTCGTTGACCGTGGCCGATCGAAAGCTATAGGCGCCAGATGATCAGAACAACTATCGTGGGCGTCACTGGTGCAAACGGGAAAATCGGCAGAGCTCTCGTTCCCCGGCTGCGTCAATTGGGATACAAGACGCTGGCCTTTTCGAGAACCGGCGACACCGAGGGTGCGGGTGATGATGAGCTGGATTACAGCAGTCTCGATACAAAGCTCGCTCGATGCGACGTTGTTATTCATCTTGCCACACTCAACAATGACGCCGGGAAGAAGGATATCGCGGCATTCAGGGCAGCCAACGTGACATTCGCAAGCAATCTGGCATCGACGGCCGCTAGGTCCGGTGTCCGAAAATTTGTCAACCTTTCGACCATCCACACGCTGGCCCCAGAGAAGACAGATCCATATAGCGTCAGCAAGCGCGAGGCAGTCGCTGTCCTGAGGCAAGTTGACGGCTTATGCGTTTCCAACATTTACGCCTCACGCGTTTTTGCGCTTAACGGTGTACCCTCGGGTATCGCGGCCCTTTTCTGGCATGTCGCACCGGCGCTGCAACCTTGCGTCAGCTTCGACCAGCTTGCCGGCGACCTCGTTGCAGAAATTGAAAGTAACGCGGCCGCCGATAGGATTTCATCGCATCCTGCCAGAACCCACATCCTCTATCGATGGGCCAAGCGCGCGATAGACATTGCTTTTGCCCTGTCGGTGACGTTGCTATTCTGGTGGCTACTCGCGTTGGTTTGGCTTGCAGTAAAACTCACGTCGGCAGGTCCGGGCATCTTCGCTCAAACGCGGGTCGGCAAGGACGGCGCCCACTTCACTTGTTACAAATTTCGTACGATGAGCGCGGATACCAAATCGGTCGCCACGCATGAAGTCACTGCAGCGAGCGTTACTCCGCTCGGAAAATTCCTGCGAGCCTCCAAATTCGATGAGCTACCCCAGATCGTCAATCTCCTGCGGGACGAAATGACATTGATCGGCCCACGCCCCTGCCTGCCTCAGCAGGAAGAGCTGATCCACGAACGATCGGATCGAGGCGTCTATGCGATAACGCCAGGAATTAGTGGTTTTGCTCAGGTGAACGGGATCGATATGTCAAATCCGGTTAGGTTGGCACAGCAAGACGCAATCTACCTCAACACCCAATCGCTGATCGGCGATATCAAGCTGTTGCTTCGCACGCTCGTCGGCGGCGGCAGCGGTGACAAGGTTCGCGCCTGACTCGCGGCAGATATTCAGCCTCGAAGCGACAGGACGTCCGCCGCCATTTCTTTCATGATCGTACTCCGGCTAAATCGCTGAACGAAGGTCCGGCGATCATAACTTGCCGGCGCATTCATGCTCCGGCGTATGCAATCGACCATCGCCTTGGCGTCACAGGGGCGAAATACCGCCGCCCCAACGATATTGCCGGAAATAAATTGCGCGCCATAGCCGGCGATGCCGGCCAGAATCGGTTTGCCCGTCGCGGCATATTCGAACACCTTCGACGGGATGACCTTTTCGAAAGCAGGGTAATCATTGAGGTGGAGAAACAGTAGGTCAGCCGCGATATAATAGTCGGCCAACCGGGACCTCGGCACCGGATCGACCAGCTCGACATTCACCACCCCGGCATCGTGCAAGGCCATTTCCAGCTGTCGCCGACGCCCGCCTGCGCCAACGATAGTGAAGCGCGCCTCGGCCTCGAGTTTCTTAGCTACTATAGGAAGAATTTTGTGCAGTCCCTGCCCTTCCCCAATATTCCCCGCAAAGATGATATTTACAGGCCGACTGAACGACGTTGCGGAAACCGATAGAGGTTTGAGCCATTCGGGGTCGATGCCGTTGGTGAACGTCCGGAATAGCTTGCCCGGCGCCATCTCCTCAAAGACACCCAGAAAGCCCGGTGACACAAGATTGACCGCGTCCGCGCGGCGAATGGTGGCTCTTTCAAGCGCGGAAATCAGCGGCATAGCAAGACGCCCGACCCCGACACCAAATATGTCACCGATTGTGTCGGAAAATATATCCCGGATATCGAGATACAACTTCGCCCGATAGCGGGTCGCGACGGCTGCGGCGAGCGACGCAGTGAACAGCCGCGATGAGGTGCCGATAACCAGATCTGGGCGGTTGGCGCGGACTAACCTCAACGCATGTAAGGAAAAATGGGCGAACGCCTTCGCCTGATCAACCATCCCGCTGTCATGCCGGGGAAGTTGAACCCGCTTGATGGTCACCGGTCCGTATATTTCGGTATCGGGCGCTTCGACAGATGCCTGTTTATACCGGTTCGGGCTGGTTGTGATGACCGTGATCCGATCTTCCGCGCGCAATTGCCCGGACAACGCCTCAACCAGCGCCGCCGCACGGAAAGAGCCGGCGCTCAAGTCAGGCGGATAGTAAAATGTCAGAAAGGTAATGTTCACGCGCCAATCCAGCTTATGCGCAACCGATGTTCATCAACATCTCCACTGTCAAAGTCGATCACGATCACCTGCGTCGGCTCCGAAGCGCCAAAGCGAGGGTGGTGCGTGTCCGCCTCAACGCGAAGTACAAGACCCGACAGGCTGCTCATTTCAGCGAAAAAAACTCCGCTTGCACTGCAGTGAATTTCCACACACGAGGCATCCTTGGCGCGCGCGCGCAATCCGACACCAAGGTGGAAATGAAGCTCCGCCTGATGGGATCCTTGCCCGGAAATGCGATCCGCGATGTCGAGATATAACGCCCCGAGCGACCATGTGCGTTGATGTATAGGGCCTCCCGGAAGATGGCGGTAACCGTCATGTTGTGCCTGCAGATGCACAACGTCACCGATATCCAGCGCGACATTCTGCGGATAGGCGCGGCGTCCGACGCGAAAGCTCGACCAGACCTCAGAAGAGTTCTCGCCGTCGAGAACAAGCGTCGAATGCGCAATCGTCCCCCGTTGGCGAAGTCGTTCCGCCCCAGACTCGTATAGCGATGTCCCGCCGTTTACGACAAGACGCCGTCCCGCAAGCGACATTTCAAAGCTCAACGTATCGGCATGGGCATGTCCAGGCAGGTAATCCGGCCCGACGCAGCCGACGTCGGCGATCACCACGGCGTCATGGCGTTCCAGTCGCGCATAGCCCGAAGATGCCAGCAAACGAGAAGAAGGAGGCTCTTCGGGCGCCGGACGGCCCAATCGGAGGGCGTAATCGACCAGGCCGGCAAGTGTTGACGCAATGTCGAACGCCGCATCGTTGAAAAAGGAAATCTCGCCATCAGGATGGACCATCGTACGCGCCCACGAGAACATAGCCGGTAACCGTTCGTCGATCGCATCGACAATCGCACCAACATCGCTGCCTCGGTCCGCCCGCGCAGCGGCTTCAACAATGTTCATGATGTCCAGCACGTCCTCCAGAAAGAGAAGATGGTACATCGGACTGAGTTCGAAATGCGCCCCATCGGTCAGACATTGTTCGCGCAATTCGCGCAACAAAATCGAGCACGCCATTTTCCGCCACGCAGCGGCTTCCTCGCCGCTGAATATCAGCCCAGCGAAAAGCAGTGCTTTGGCGTTGGCGAACAAATGATTGCCTAGGATATGCCATTCTATCCGGCTCGCCAGCCAGCGCGTCTGCAATGCGAGGCTATCCAATGCAGCTTTGTCCAACGCATTTTCACGCAATTGCCACTTGATCCAGTTCACAATCCGAAGCGATGTAGGATAAGGTTCCCACCCAGTTCCGGCCGTCGGTGGATTGGATGCAATCCACCGGTCGATGAGGGCGGAATGCCACTTAACCCGATCGCTAGCTCCAACCGCGTTCAAATCATCGAAATAATGGAGATTGTATCGCCATAATTTGCTGAAATCGGAAGGATCCCAATCATCGCCAATCGGCCCTTCGCGGTTCAGGAAACATGCGCGGCCGGGTGCAATCAGCGACGACATGCGCGTTGCGGGCACCGCAAACGTCGAAATCGGCGTGCCAGGCCGCGAAAGGGCCCCAATCCGCAACCCTTTCCGCGGCAATCGTTGAAGCAGCCGATGCCAGATTTGGGTTGCGCGCAGATGCCGGACGGTTCGGAACAGCCGACCAATATTCACTGAAAAATCCCCTGAATCACGCTACCATCCGCCGATGGTGATCCATGTTCTATGGTTGCAACCGAATCTTTTCGACGGCCTCAATCGACGCTTCGACCACCTCGAATAGCTGGTCGTTCGGGATCGGACTTTCACGCCCCTCGGATATCGCCGCAAGGAAAGCGCTCGCGCAATCGACCTGCCCCTTGTCCTGGCGCCATAGCTTTTCCTTTCGGAAACCTGGCCAACTAAAGCCGCGCAACGCAACGAAATTGTCGAGCTGAAGCGTCCGGCCTCCTGCAAACACCTCAATACGTTCTTTGGGAAAACTACTGCCGCCATTCGCAAGATAATGAACCGTGCCGAAGGAACCGTCGGCAAAACTGATAGTTATCACGGCCTTGTCCTCAGTCAGCGGCTGGGACGTATTTCTTCCCATGCTCCGCGCCTCGATCGAGACGATCGGCGAACCGGCAAGGAATCGCATCAGGTCGATGTGATGGCACGCCTCTCCGATAATGCGCCCCCCACCCAGAGCGGGATCCTGCGTCCAATGACTAGCAGGAATGAAACCTGCGTTCATGACCATGACAAAAGCCTTGGGCTCGGCCACGCGATCCAAGAGCGTCTTCATTTTCGATACCAGCGGCGAGAAACGGCGGTTGAAACCCACCATCAGCTTAGCGCCCGATGTCGCATGTGCCGCCTTGATCTCGGCTAGTTCATCGCGCGTCAGACACAACGGCTTTTCGACGAAAACATGCTTTCCGGCATTCAGGGCGGCAATGGTTAAACGCGCGTGGCTGTCGTGGCGCGTGGCGATCACGACAGTGTTGATCGCCGGATCGGCGAGTAGTTCGTCGTTGTTGGACGATGCGTGGCGGAAGCCCGCGCTCTTGCCATGAAGAACACCGCTCGTCCCGCCCGCGGACGCAATCGTATGAAGTGTCGCACCGGCCTTACGAAACGCCGGAATCAAAACGCGCGAGGCATAGTTGCCTGCGCCGATGAAACCCACAATGGGTGTCGCGGCGTCCGGCACGCGCGCGTCGATAGCCGACACAAGGTCGACCCTCGTCCGGTGCCGCGACTCGACGTCGTGCGAATAGTCGAGCACGATGCCCAGCGCGCCCTTGTCGCTCGTCAGAAGCTTGTAGGCCTCAGGGGCTTCGGTGAAAGCAACGCGGTGCGACACCAGCCCTTCGATCGTCAGACGGCCCAATGCCATCATGTCGAGGATGGCCACGAAGTTCCGCTGTTCAGTCCAGCGGACGTATCCCAACGGATAGTCCTGCCCGCGCTCCTCATAGGCAAGATCATAGCGTCCGGGGCCATAGGAGCAGCTGACCTGGAAGGTCAGTTCTTTCTCGTAGAAATCGGCTCGGTTGAGCTCCAGCCCTGTCACGCCGATCAGGATGATGCGGCCGCGCTTCCTGCTCATTTGCGCGGCCTGTGTTACCGGGGCGTTGGATTTGGTCGATGCGGTGATAATGACGGCATCGACACCTTGTCCGCTGCTGAAGGCCATGCCGGCCGCCACCGGGTCTTCACCCGCGCCTGGATTACAGGTTTCAGCGCCGAAGCGGCGAGCAAGCGCCAGCTTCTCTGCATCGAAATCGATCGCCAGCACGCGACAGCCATGCGCGCGAAGTAATTGTACCGTCAGCAGGCCGATCAACCCGACACCTGTAACGACGACGGCTTCGCCAAGCGTCGGTTGCGCGAGGCGGATACCCTGCAGGCCGATGCTCGCAACGACGGTGAAGCAGGCCGCCTCGTCGCTGACGCCGTCGGGCACTTTGGCGCACAGGTTTTGCGGTACACTGACTACATCCGCGTGCTGTCCGTTCGATACGACCCGGTCGCCAACTGTAAAGCCATCGACCCCGGCGCCCACCGCACGCACGACCCCGACATTGCTGTACCCGAGCGGAATCGGCTGCCCCAATTTTGAGCGAACGGCGTCGATCGTCGTCAGAAGACCGTCGGTTTTCACCTTGGACAGGACCTGCGCCACTTTTTCAGGCTGCGCGCGCGCCTTCGCAATCATTCCGGCCTTGCCGAAATCGACAAGCATGCGTTCGGTTCCGGTCGAGATCAGCGTCTTTGTCGTATCGATCAGAAGCTGGCCTGGCCGGACTTGCGGTACCGGGGCCGTAACGAGGATGGTTTCGCCGCCACCGAGATCCTGAAGGATTTGCTGCATTTCAATAGTCTGCCTTGAATTGGGATGAATTACGCACTTCGCCTTAGATCAGGGGCGCGCATAGGAAATCAGGACGGCGCGGTACACGCCGTTGAAGACGAACATACTGCCAGCCGCCGCGCCGCATGTCCCGATCGCGTCGATAAGCTCGCGCAAATGCTCGACGTTTCCTGCGCCGCCAAGCATCGTCGCAGGGAGGTCGACGGCAGCGCGGACGGACCGTGCGAGGTCAAGATCATAGCCCTGCATCATCCCATCGCGATCGATATGATTAACGACGACTTCGCCCGCTCCCCGATCCTCAACGAGCGGCAGGAAGTCTGCGAGCTTCATCTTCGCAGCTCGCTTGCCATTATGCGTGAAGATACCAGGTCGGCCCAGAAGGCCGGTTTTTTTTACATCGAGTGTCACCACCACACTTTGCCGCCCGACCGCGTCGGCGAGTTCGCGGATCAGCGCGGGGCGTTCCAGCGCAGCGGCACTGATCGAGACCTTTTCAAACCCCAATTTGATCAATTGGACGGCATCGGCAGCGCTACGAACACCGCCGCCATAACAAAGTGGCATCCGGCTCTCGACGGCGATGCTCCGCAGATGATCAAAATCGGGCCCACGCCCCTGAACGGTCGCGTCAATGTCGTAGATAGACAGTTCGTCGACCTCTTTTTCATTGTAGATTTTGACCGCATTTATTGGGTCGCCTACATATTTGGGATCAGCAAACTGCCGTGTCTTCACGAGGCCGCTGTCCTGCATCAGCAGGCAGGGAATGATCCGCGAGCGCAACATTATGCGGCGTCCGCAAAATTTACGAAAACCCGCGCCCCGTTCGAATGGCTTTTTTCCGGGTGAAACTGCATTCCAAAAACATTGTCGCGTTCAACCGCGCATGGAAGATCGGCGCCGTAGGAAACATGCGCCCGGATATGCGCGGGATCGGCGGCGTCAAAATAATAGCTGTGAAGAAAGTAAAAGCCGAGCTCCTCATCGACACCATCGAACAGCTTCGCGCCGGGCGCGATCGCAACATTGTTCCAGCCCATATGGGGCAATTTGGGCTTCGCGTTGATTCGACCCGTGTCGATCTTGCGAACACGACCCGGAATCCAGCCTAAGCCGGGCAAGCTGCCTTCGTCGCTGCCGTCGGCGAGAAGATGCATGCCGACGCATATGCCGAGGACCTTCTTGCCTTTGCCCAGCACTTCCTCGCCCAGCGCATCGACGATGCCCGAACGCTGCAAAATGTCCATGGTCGGGTCGAACGCGCCAACGCCCGGCAGGATGAAGCGATCGGCGTCTGCGAGTGTCGCCGGATCGCTCGTCAGCACATGCGGAATCTTGCGCTGACGCAAAATGTTCATGATGGCCCCGACGTTGCCCGAGCCATAGTCGATAATCGCAATCATGCTCGCCTTCTAGCGTTTTGTCGCCTTTTCCGCACCAATTGCTTTCAGCACCTTAGCGCCCAGATCGAACATCCATTCCTGGTTCTTATAGTCACGATAGCTTTTTTTCGGCATCTCATGATAGCGCCGCAGTTCTTCGACGCCGATGCGCAATTTGCTCGCGATATATTCGAAATCATCGTCGATCGTAGCGGGGTCATATGCAGGCGAGATCAGCTTCTCCAACGCTTCCCCACGCGCCATCTGTCCGGTGAGGATTAGTGAAGAAAACTGGATGCGCCGCGTATCATACCCAAAGCGCGTCGGCAGCCAATAAGCTTCGAAAAACTTGGTGAAGCGGCTTTCGAAATGCTTCTGCGGATAGGCCTTCCAACCATATTCGCGGCTCAACGTCTCGATCGCCAGTTTCTTCGTATAAGGCAGAAGATCGAGCGGCTTGAACACCCTCACCCCGCGCGCGTAGCGCAGATAGAATTTGTGAAAAAGGATCGAGCTCGTCGGATAGGTCTTTAGCGGCCGGGTTCCGAACTGCCGATGAATATCGCGCAGTTGCGGCATGTCCGTGCCATAATAGAGCCAATCTTTGGGATTGCGCACACATTCGGTCGAGATATTCCCGCCGTTGAGAATCCATTTAACGCCATGCTTGTTCGCGAAATGATACAGCGTGGCGATGAAAGCATGGTCTTGCGGAATGTCGAGGTGCGACACACCCGATTTGAAAAACGCCAACTGGAAATCGCGCATCTCTTCCCAGTTGATCACTTCGGTGTAGAGGTCGAGCCCCAGCCCGCCGACCAGGTTCTGGATATTGCTGACCGCGATGTCACTGTTCCACCCGCCGTCGACGTGAAAGACCAGCGGACGCAAGCCGAATTCCGTAACCATCAAATGCAGCATATATGAGCTGTCGAGCCCGCCCGACATGCCGAGGATGGAATCGAACTGCTTGCCCTTGCCGCCCTCCTTGATCGTCGCCACGACCTTTTCCACTTCGGCGCGACCGCGTTCATCGGGATGCCAATGCGGTACGACATCATCGTCGAAGGCATGGCAATGATCGCACACGCCAGCTTCGTCGAACCGGATTTGGCTATCGCTGGTGTCCATCACGCAACGCGTGCAAACTTGGTAGGAGCGATGATTCATGGTATTACCTTAGAAGCGATGCAGAAATCGCGGCAGGATGCGGCACGGCCGGCCGAGAACGCAGCGGGAAACTTCCGCCACGATGATGGACGGTGCGGAGCGGTATGGCACGGGTTTGCGCCATGCTCATGATTAACGCCACCATGACCCAAATCTCTGGTGATTGTCCGATCGACCCCGATGTCATCGAAAGTGCGATCAATGCCGCCCCGGCAAGAGCAACCGAATAGCCATACGGTCCGAACCGCCCCGTGACCCCGTGCCATATGCCGCGCAGCATGATCAGAAGGCAGAAAAGATAAACCGATCCACCCACGACTCCAAGCGCCATGAACGATTCCAGAAACACGTTATGCGCTAAAGCCGTGCCGTTCATAGTGATATAGCTGTACCCGATGATCGGTGATTTCTTGAAGTCACCCCACGCAGCCGCCGCGATATAGTCGCGCTCTTCGATAATACGCGAACCGCTGCCGTCGAACATCGTCCTGAAACGGTCGAAGGATGCAATCGTCAAATCACTAAAAAGTGCAAAGGCGACACCGCCGACAATCATTAGACCGAGATAGACCCAAACGCGTGGCCGGATTTTGAATTGTCCGATCGCACGGGAGTTCACTTTCAAAGCCGACGCAGCGACGAACATCAGTCCGAAAACGAACGCAACGACCGGGCCCCGCGACCCACCAAGCAGCATATTCGCGAGGCCTACGGCGAAAATACCGAGGTGAACCGCCTGAGAAAACAGCGTCATCCTGAAAAATACTGCGAAACGGCCAATAACGAAAAGCAAGAGCACGGCCCCCATCAGGCTGATCGTAATAGGATTGAGTACCGAGGTCGCATCATCCTGACCGGTTACTTGAAAGCGATATGCAAGCGCATTTTCGGTTGCCAGATCCTGCGCCTGGATAGCAACGTAATAGAACAGCGCCAGATTTGTGAGGACAAGCATCCCAAAAAGCCATTTGTGCAGGACCTCCATGTCGTCCGCATCGAACGCAATCGCGATCGAAAGCACTGGAAGCACTGTTAGCCCGAAGAAATAGAGAAGAATATAACTGGGGCTGGCTAGCGGAGGGACGATACCAAGCCCAACCACGTCATAAAGCAGCCGGATCCCGAACAGACCAAACAGCAAAAACAGTGGAAGCACGGTCGACGTGATGGACCGCCTCTGGGAGGCGGCAGCAAGGAGCGCCACGCCGAAAACCGCAGTAATCAGGCCCTTGATTGCGTAGTTGAACAGGCCGAGCCCCTCGACGGGCACCCCAATCACCAGCAGCAGCACCGTAGTGAACGGATAGCTAAAAGCCAAAACAGCCATAGAGGGGATATAAAATTTACGCATCGCTTGACATACTCTTCAGCGCTTCGATTGCCTCATCAACATGGCAAGCCGCTGCCCTGCACTCCCACGGCCGCTACCCGCCCGCCAGCGTCCGCGCAAGTCCATTGTCTCCGCGGCCTCATCCGTGATTGGCCTCCAAATCCCCGAATGGCCACCGCATCCGGAACGCCGCAACTGCGACAAGCCCCGTACCCGCAAGAGCGAGAGCCAAGGCACAGCCAAGAAATAGAAACATCCCTAACCGGGTCGAGCTCAACGGAGCGGCGAAACGTTCAAATGCCAAGGCGATCGCAATGGCGGCGACCGCCGGCACCAAGAGCAATTGAAGATATGTCCGCACGATACCAAAATTGAGAAACCGGCGATCGACGAGCGCGTGGAACGCCATCGAAACCGAAAACTGGATAGCGAAAAATAGCGCAGCAGCGCCCACCGCTCCGAAGTGACCGACGACCAGCCAATAACCAGGTATTGAAACACACAAAGACGCGAGACCGAGAACGTTGTTAAAGCGCGTATAGCCGTTGGCTAGAGCCACACTGTACGTTAGCGAAGACATCGCCAGGAACGAATAAGATGCGATTACCCACGGCACAAACGGGGCCGCATTTTTCGCCACATTGGAATTTCCAGTCCATCCCATCACGACCATTTCCGCATTAACCGCGATCGTTGCCATCACAGGAAAAACTAGCACCGCGACCAACATTGCAGTCCGTAAATAGAGATCGCGCGCACCGTCGCCATTGCCTTCCGAAAACCACGCCGTCAGGCGCGGCTGAATGGCGGCCTGAAATGGCGAGGCAATGGCGATCATACCTGTGCCCAACGCGATAGCGATATTATAATAGCCAAGATATTCCAGATCGAGCAGGCGGCTAAGCACTATACGATCGAGCTGCGTGTTTACCAAAGCGACGATTGCGATAAGGAAGATGCCAGCCGCAAATCCGCGTATTCGCGCCAGCGTATCCCAATCGACGAACGGAACCTGAGCCGGTCGCCATGGCGCCAATACGCGGTTCAGTCGCCATTGCGCGACAAGCAGAAGCAGCAAGGTGGCGACCAACTGACAGAAAAAGAAAACAGAAAGTGTCGGCCATAACATCAGAGGAAGCAGAACCAGTCCGTTACGCGCCGCTCCCCAGGCAATATTGAAAATATTGGCTTCCACTTGCCGCTCGAGCCCCATCATCGCGCTGACGTAATAGCGGAAAAGCAGCTGCAGCCCCGCTTCGCAGGCGACGATTTTCAGGCACAATGCGATCAACTCACGGTCGATGGGTGTTTCATTGATAAAACTCACCGCGATGGGGCGCGCGAACAGCAACCCTGCGGCTCCGCAGACAAAAAGCACGAGAACATAGATTTTTTCGAACGCACGAAAGCTGCGGAACTTTTCCTGCGCTGACAAATCCCTGCGCGCTATTTCGCGCATGATTGACACCGAGAGGCCTAGGTCGAGAACCATAAGCATCCCCGAAACAATCAGTGCGAAGGAAATCACACCATAATTGTCAATTCCAAGGATGGATATATAGAGTGGTATAAATATAAAATTGGAAATAGCTGACCAAAATCGACCAAAAATATTTGCAATTACATTTCTATTCATCTCCTATCCGGCTCTTGATAACTTTAGCCGGAACCCCTCCCACAATAGAATAGGGAGGGATGTCACGATTCACATAACTGTTCGCGCCGATGATAGACCCTTTTCCGACCCGGACACCCTTGCCGATGGTGACATTGGCACCAATCCAGACGTCGTCTTCAATATGGACCGCCGCCTCGACATTGGCCTGTTGCACCATCGGGATATCTAGACTGGCAATGCCATGATCGAATGCGACAATCACCACATTGGGCGCGATCATGACGTCCCGCCCGATGAAAACCCCTGCGTCCCAACCGCCGATGGAGCCATTCTGAGCAATCGAGCTGCCCGCGCCCATCTCCAGCAACCCACGCACTCTAATGTTCGGCGACAAAGAAGCCCTCTTGGCGATCCGGCAACCGTGACGGTTATAGTAGTTGACACGGAACTTGCTGAATTCGTCGGGCAATCCGATGATAAATTCGCGGAACAGTGATTGCAGGGCCAGCAGGATTTTTCCCATCACGCTTCCCTCTCAATTCAATCTGGCGCGAACCGCACCGATCGCATCCGCAATGGATGCAGCTTCGATCGCAGCACTCTCGGGGAAGAAGCGCACCAGCAGATTGTTCCGAAATTGCACCGCGCGTTTCGCGGTGATGACCAGTGCATAATAGATCATCTGCGGAACGAGCGTCACCGGTCGCTCGTGCGTATGACGCATCGCATCCCGAATATCCTTTGCGTAAGACCGTTCGAAGATGAAACAAGCGCTATAAAGACACGCATCGCCAGGCACGCCGAGCGCTGTCGCCCCCGTCCGATTGATCGCGCTGCGCAGCGACTGCGCGTAGATAGTAGGCCCCGACCAGAAAAAGGGGATTTGCGAATACCATGTCTGCGCCGTATCGGCAGGGAGATGCTTTTGCTCGGCAATCGAACCGCGGTGCTCGCGCATCGTTCCTCGCCCCGCCCCGCTGCTTCGGCTGTGGCCGGCAATGATCAAGGGGCGTTCGACATGACGGCACCGCTTAACAAAAGCCGCGATCCCGATAGCATTCGCCATATCGGGGCTGGCGCCTGGAAAGTAGCTTCCGGTTCGATTTTCGACGGCGGCGAGCACTGCGCGACTGACAAAACCCTGATAAACACAGGGCAATCCCTCGAGTCCCAGCGCCCCGCTCCGAGCAACGACGCGGCGCGCGTCGGCGAGGATATCGGCACGGCCGCGACCGGTGAGTATCCGTCGCCGATAGAGTTTTCCACCGAGCCCACTAATGCTGCGATGGGTGATGTCAGGCCATGTATAAAGAAGAACCGCGCCCATCACAGCATCGGCCCCTTCTCTCTTAGCGGCCGCCATTTCGTCCAGCGCCTCATCCAGCATAATTCCGTCATCGTCGCCAAGCATGCACACATAGTCGCCTGAACAGGCTCGAACCGCCGCGTCGCAATTGTCGACCACCGAAATCCATCCGTTGGTATAGGCGTAATGGACGCGCGTATCGTTCAGCTCGGCAACATAAGCAGCCAGTTGATCGTCATCGGAATTATCCTGCAGGATGATTTCAAAATCCCGCCGGTCCGACCGCAACAGTTCATCGACCAGGTTGATCAGATAGGGCTGACGGTTTTTCGTCGGAATGGCGATGGACAACAGGATGTCGCTATTCTGCGACGCCATAGAAAAATCCTTCACGGTGCGGCTCAAAATCACTCTTCACCAAGCTCCTGGCGCACATAGGACAGCGACCGCATCAGTTCCATCGTCTCCTCCACTGACAATTGCTGCGTGTTGTGTGATGTATAGTCATCGACCACATTGGCCTCGACATTCCCTTCGCTGATGAACAGTTCGTAGTTGAGATCGCGATTATCGGCAGGAATCCGGTAATAGCGGCCAAGGTCCTCGGATTTTGCCATTTCCTCGCGCGATACGAGCGTTTCATATAGCTTCTCACCGTGACGCGTGCCCATGATCTCGATCGGCGCATCCGACCGGAACAACGTCTTCAACGCGGCGCTCAGATTTTCGAGACTGCACGCCGGCGCTTTCTGGACAAAGATATCGCCCTGATTGCCGTTGGCGAAAGCGTGGAGAACAAGATCCACCGATTCATCTAGCGACATCATGAAGCGCGTCATGCGCGTGTCCGTCACGCGCAGCGGCCTACCGGCCTTAATTTTCTCGATAAACAGCGGGATCACCGATCCGCGCGACGCCATGACATTGCCATAGCGAGTCGCGCACATCACCGGGCCTCCGGGGGGCGTTGCAAGCGCGCGGGCGATCAAGATTTTTTCCGCCATCGCCTTGGAAATACCCATGGCGTTGATCGGATAAACCGCCTTGTCGGTGCTGAGCAGAACCAAGCGCTCAACGCCATTCTTAATAGCTGCACGCGCGACATTTTCGGTTCCGACGATATTCGTGCGGACGGCCTCCATCGGGTAGAATTCGCAGGACGGAACCTGCTTCAACGCCGCCGCGTGAAACACATAATCGACGCCCTGCATCGCGTTGTCGATCGAATCGAAATCACGCACGTCCCCCAGAACAAAGGATACTTTGTTACTGCGCAGTTTGATTCGAAGATCTTCCTGCTTTTTTTCATCACGGCTGAATATCACGATCCGGGCGACGTCGGTTGCGAGGAATCGGCCCAATACCGTCTTACCGAACGATCCCGTTCCGCCGGTAATCATCAACGTCTTATCTTTGAACATGAAAACTCCGTAGTCGTAGATCAAGCTGGTTTACACAGAAGCGTCGTACCGATTAATCAATCATCGGGCGCCCCGACGGGATGCTTTTCAAAGCTGGCCCCCTAGCGCAATCATGCCCGCCGCGCGCCAGATATTGTGTCAACGATTCGCCGCCGTTCTGCCGACCCCACCCACCAGCCGACAGGCACCGCTAAAACACGGTCCATAAACCATTCGGTACCGGGTAACGCCCCAGCCCGGCTCGCGAAACCGGAATAAACATGATTGGGCTGATGTAGCTTGGAACAGCCGACCCCCTGCTCTTTCAAAGCCTTGAGCATATCGTCGCGTGCTTCGCAAAGCAGCAACATCGCCCAAAAGGCCGGAGTGGCACCGCTCAACGGTTGGACAGCAGCGACGCCCGGCACCCCGGCGAGCGCAAGCGTGATCGCTTCCACATTCGCGCGAATGGCCCGCTGCCGCGTGTCCAGCTGCGCCAGATTGTGCCGCGCCAATGCCGCGTTGACATTCGGCAGCGTCGCCGCGAAGCCTATTTCTGAAATGTCGGCCTGCGGATCGATTTCACCTAGCGGATCACGGAAACGCCCCTGATCGATCCCGAAACGCCGCAACTTTCGCGCGGCTGCGGCGGCGTCTTTGTCGCGGCACAACAACGCCGCCCCTTCGATCGCATTGACTTGACGGTTGGCATAGAAGGAAAAGATCGCAAAATCGCCGATCGATCCTGCGCCCGCTCCACCGGGCAAGCGCGCGCCCAATGCATTATTGGCATCTTCGATCAGGGTCAGACCTGCTTCATCGCAAAGCCTCCGCAGCGCCGCAGTATCGGCGGGGTAGCCTGCCACATGATATACAATGAGGGCACGCGTTGCTGCAGTGACCTTCGACCTCGCGTCATCGACATCCATCGTCGCCGTCGCGGTATCGATATCGACCCAAACGGCGGTGGCACCGATGTGGCGGATCGCACTGTTCGATGAGAGACAATTGTACGACAGCGTCAACACCTCGTCACCCGGGCCGACACCCGACAGACGTAACGCCAATTCGATCGCCTGCGTCATATCGCTCACCGCGACGACGGGCGCCCCTCCGTGCCGGGCCGACATCTCGCTTTCCAACGCACCCACGTGCGACCCCGCCGCCAGCTGGCCGGATACCAGCGCCGGTGCCATTGCCGCAATCGCAGCTCCATCAACGCGACAATCGAACAGGGGAATCGCCATCTCTAGCCCTTCGCCAGCGCATCGATGATCCGTTGCCGATCTTCATCGCCGACCCACCAGCCAGACGGTATATGAACCAGCCGCTGGTAAAAGCTGTCGAGCCCCGGCATCGGTCCGGCAAAAGGCGCAAATGCAGAATGAAAATGGTTCGGCCGATGCAGCTTTGACGCGCTGACACCGATCGCCGCAAGGCACTGCTCCACCTCATCCGAATTATCGGCTAGCAACGTGTATATCCAGTAGCTCGGGTTGGCTTCGGCTAGGACAACGGCCGGCTTAATGCCCGCGATTGCGGCAAGCTCGCGATCGAAAAAGCGGCCGTTGTTGCAGTGGCGCGCGATCAGGCCGTCGATATGATCCAGTTGTTGCAGGCCAATCGTTGCCGTGACATTGCTCATATTATATTTGAAGCCCGGACGCTTTATGTCGACCTCCGTGCGGGGGACTCCTTTTGTCAGGCCGAACCAGCGCAACTGCTTCGCAAGCAAGGTCTGCGCGGGGTCGCGCAGACCCAAAATACCGCCATCGACCGTGGTCATATGCTTGATCGCCTGAAGCGAAAAAATGGCGGAATCACCGATGGTCCCGATCGGCTTTCCGGCGTAGCGCGCACCGAGCGCATGCGCACAATCCTCAATCAGGCCGATCTCATGCCGATCCGCGATCGCACGCAGCGCAGCCAGATCCGCCGGGTAGCCGGCATAGTGCACCACGCAGATCGCAGCCGTTCGCTCCGTCACCGCAGCCTGAACGGCGGCCGGTGATAGATTGCCCGTATCGGGGTCGACGTCGGCAAATACGGGCGTTGCCCCGGTTTGCATGATGACCGTGTTCGTCGGCTCCGCGGTCATCGACGTCGTGATGACCTCACGCCCCGGCCCCGCGCCCGAGAGCAACAGCGCCACATGCAGCGCACCGGTCCCGCTGCTTGTCGCAAGTGCCCGCGGCAATCCGAATTGTTCGCCAAAGCGGCGCTCGAATTCATAAACGGCTTCACCCTCCCCGATCATGCCGCTGTACAGCACCTCTTCCAGAGCCGGCATAAGCCGTTCCCGCGGCGGCATGGCGACTTTGACGAGGGGCAAAGGCGACGAGACCGAACTGGTCATAGTGAATCAGCTTTCCAACTTCCGCACGGCCCGGATGCGATGGCCCGGGCCGCTACGATGCGTCGCGATAGACGAGTCATTCCGAAAGGAAACGAACCTTGTTGTTAGACAAGGCCTTCAGAACCCGTTGCTCGATCGGAGTGAACATTTTCTGATATTTTTTCGTGTCGATGTTGCAAATAGTCGCGTCGCCAAAGCGATCCGCAGCCGCCTGCTGGCGCGCGCTATCGCTGACGAAGACTATAGCCTCGTCTTTCCCGGCCGCCTTCCAGCGATAAGCGAGAATTCCGTCTGCTGCCCCATCCAACTGCTCGATGCCCAGCTCGACTTCGAGGTCGCTCATCCACCCGGTCAGCATCTCCCACTTCTCCTCGGCCGAAACCGTTTTGTAGAAGGACAATGCCTCCTTCTGCATGGCCGGCGAACCGGCCAGCACGACTTCGGCGGGCCAGGACCTGGTGATGTTCGATCCGATCAGCGCGACGGTGCGACGACCGATCGTTACGCCAGAAGCACAAATGCACGAACCGACCAACCAGACATCATCTTCGATCACGACGGGCCGTTCGCCATAAAGGGTGCAACCCTCGATCCGTTCGCCTGCCGCGACGTGCGACCAGATTTGCGAATACATGCCAACGCGAACGCCGTTGCCGATCGTCAGCCCCCCACTACCATCTAATACGGTGTTTTGGCCGAACCAGCCGTGCTGGCCGATCGTAACGCCCTGAGTCGAAAGGATGAGGCAATTATCGTGCAGCGACGTCCAATCCCCGATGCTAACCGCACCACCGCTCACGATGAACTTGACACCCGGCCCGATGGAGCAATAATCGCCGATCTCTACGCGCGCCGGCTTATGAAAAACGATCTTGACGCCCGCAGCGATCGACGTGCCCTTACCGATTACGACCTCGCCATCGCCAATGATCTCGATATTGCTGTGCACCACTCTTCTATCCTCTCGTTTCCATCTTGCTATTCTCTTTGGGTGACGCCCTTCGCATGGCCGCTATCCCGCACAAATCTGACCTGCCTCAACCGTCCTCAACGGGCACGTTCGCGTGCATGTCTGCCTGGAGGCTTTCAATTTCGGCTTTCAATGCGTCATACTCAGCCATCTTCCGCTTTATGAAGCGCGACGCGAGTATGGCCCGATGCGCTATGCCCTCGGGCGTCAACTCATAAATATAGCCAATTTTGTTCTGCGAAGACCGAAAGTTCGCTATCTTCACATGCCCCTTTTCGACGAGCGCATTTAGGCAATAGTTGATCCCGCCCAAGCTGATGCCCAACGCCTTTGCCAGTTCCCGCTGACTGATCTGTGGATTGGATTCGAGGATTCGCAATGCACGGAAGTTGACGTCTTCGTCACGACTGTTTTTTCTGCGATTGGTCATGCCGCCGCCTCGCTATCGCGCCGAAACCCTTCAACCACGCAAATGGAGACGTGAAGATGGACCTTGTTCATATTTGAACGCATACTCCAGCACGGCGTGCTCGTAAAGCCCACGATGCCATTTTGGACGGGAGGCGCGTCAGCTATGCCTATTCAATAGCCTTGGACGCGATGGCGCTGAACGCGAAAACGCGCGGACCCTTTTGGGCAGCCACAGCGCTCAGACGCTTGACCTCGGCTCCATCGTCGGCTGTCAATTCGCTCAGCAGCCGGTCCAGCGTCTCGGGGCTGGCATCGTCGATGATCCGTGTATTTCCACCGATATCCAGATGGTCCATCCCCCGCCAATGATGGAAAATGGTACCGAGCCCATGCCCGATGGCCTCTTCCCACAATACCGAATGGGTACCCGGAAACAGGGCGAGGTCACCCGCCCAGAAGATGCGATAGATTTCGTTCGCCGGCGTCCAGCCCAGCATATGCACATCGTCATGGATATCGATGCCGTCGAGCTCGACCTGGACTTCAGGTGTCGCCTGACCAAAAACGAGAAGATGGGCGTTACCAATCTCTCCTCTCTGCTTGGCGCGCGAAAAGCGGTCGATCAGCGTATGGATATTCTTGCGAAGATCGAGCTTCCCGCCAGTCACGAACAGCAGTGCGTCGTCGGGAATTCCCCATCCGGCTCGCGCTTCGCGTCGAACCTGACTACGGTCGAGCCCTTCGGTCTGCGTGTCGTCCGCCCCGAACGGAAGCAATTCCATCTTCGCGCGGTCGACCCCGTAAACCTCGTGCAGAAAATCTCCGCGAACCGGCAGAGTCGGCAGGAAACGCTGCACGATCGGCGATACGCGCCTTAGGATGGCGCGATAAAACAGCCCGTGTAGCAAGTGGCGCGAGACGAAGCCGCGTGCGCTATTGACATAGTCGGTATGGCAGTCCGCATAGACCGGCGTCGGGCGTCGAAGCACATAGCTCCGGATGGTCAGGAAATCCCAGAACTGGACGTCATGGACGAAGATGAGATCAGGCTTGAACTCTTCAAGCAGTTTTTCAACGCCCTCATAGGCGCGAACCTTGGCCTGAAGGAGCTTCGGTACCCACGAAGCATAAGGCAAGCGATGTACAGGCACGCCATCCTCGTTGATGTAACTCGACGGTTCGACGTATCCTAGCTGCGTCCGATCAAGATATGTTTCGGTCGAGGCGACGATCATCACATCGTGCCCCATCTTTCGGTGAATGCGCGGAAGGATATTTTCCTGGTAACCGAAGCCATCGATATAGAATGCCGCGAGGCAGACATGAGCTATGCGCATTGTTCAAGCCGCTCTAAGAATTTTTGGGGATCGCGGATGTCCTCCGCACATTGCTCCAGAACCGCATCCGGCCGATCCCACCACCGGCTCGCAAGTAGAGCCTCGCGGACTGGTTCATCGAAACGGTAGCGGATGAAACGTGCGGGGGAGCCCGCAACGATCGCGTAGGGCGGAACATCCCGCGTCACCACAGCACCAGCGCCGATCACCGCACCATGGCCGATGGTGATGCCCTGCATGAGGATCGCGCGGTAGCCGATCCAGACGTCGCTACCCACCATTGTGCGCTGCGGATCGGGACGCGGGAAGATCGAGAGCTTCTTCACGACGCTGTCGCGCCCCTCATAAAAAACCGGCGAGGTGCCGACCCATTCGATCGGGTGCCGACCTCCGCCAATAACGACGTAATTCGCGATCGAGCAAAAATGGCCGATGTCGGTCGTCGTGATTTCGCAATCATAGCCACAAAAGCTGTGACGCCCCATTGTGCTATCGACGAAAGAAGAGCCCGGCTCGACCTTTGACGTCGTATGGACTTCGCTACCGCGAATGGCCGCACCGCGGATCTTGCGGAACAGTTTCGACCACAGGTAAACGGGAGACGGCATGGCGTTTTCTCCGTCAGGGTCTTAGCAGCAGCGGGTTCATGCTGCGACCTCGACCGGTTGATCAACACTCATGTCGCCATCGATGAAAATGCGGAACCATAGCTCAACGCTCAACAGGCGGAATAATAAGGTGCCATGATTCTTGCGGCCCGACCGATGATCCTCGATCATCCCCTTCAGCCCTTCGTCATCGAACAGCCCCCGCGCAAGGCACCGGTCGCCGAGCAGGATGTCCAGCGGACCCGTTCCGGGCGTGTAGGGTTTTTGGAACTGTCGTCCGATCGGGGTGGTAAAACCATATTTGGTCGTTTCATCAAGGATCGCATCATCGACCAGCCCACGCATGGCCTGGCGATGAATATATTTGCCTACGCCCAGTTCGACTTTGAAGTCGCCGGGAAGAGGCCAGACAAATTCCACCAGCCGGTGATCGAGGAAGGGCATGCGCGCCTCAAGGCTATTCGCCATCGAAATGGCGTCGCCATAGTGCAGCAAGTTGACGAGCCCGCCACTATGCTGTTCACGCAGCCGCCGCGCGAGAGCTCCTTCTCCCGCGACAGGTTCCAAAGTCGGGAAATCGGCCATAGGCGCATGTTCGCGTAATCGAGGCCCATAGATGACGTCGAACCCCTGTAGCCGCTGTTGCAAGCGCAAAATCCACGGCAGATCGTTGCTTGCCTGCCTCGCGACCAGAAAAATCAATGAGCGGAGCGTATAGGTTTTTAGATATTGCCGCAGGCCGCGCCACGCCTTCCCCAGCCGTCCCGATGCAATCAGGTCGCGTTCAGCGGGCCACACCACCGCCGAGATATAGCCGGCTAGTAGTTCGTCGGCTCCCTGCCCGTCCAACACCACGGTCAAGCGTTTGCGTGCTTCCTGGAGCAGCTGCATCAGCGGGATCACCGCGGGCGAGCTGTTGCCGCTTTCGAGATGATAAACGATCTGGCCAAGCCGTCCGATGAAATCGGAATAATTAGTGTCTATTATATGGGCATCGAGACCAAGCCTTTCGGCGGTCTCGCACGCAACGATCGATTCATCTATCCTCCTCGTGCTATCCTGATAGATAGTGCCGTCCTGAACCAGCCCTTCCTCGTCATCGAACCGCGCGGTAAAGCTGTGGTGCGGTGCTGGGTCGATGACCTGCATGACCGACGCGATCGAATTGGAATCGACCCCCGACGACAAGGTAATGCCGAGCGGAACATCGCTCCGCATCCGCAGACGAACCGCGTCTTCGAATAATTCGCCATATTGACGCCGGGCTTCGTCGAAGCCGAGGTTGCACCGCCCGATCGGATAATCCCAATATCGCCACATTCGCAGCGCGCCGTTGGCGTCGATCGTCAGATTATGGCCCGGTTGCAGCCGACGGACGTCGCGGAACCAGCTCTGTTCGTGCTGAGCACCTACCGATGTGCGGCAATAATTGGCGATCACGCCGTAGTCGGGCTCGGCCAACGCCGGCGCATAGTGGAGCAATGATTTGATTTCGGACGCAAACAGCAATTGACCGTCATGCACGGCATAGTTGAACGGCTTGATACCAAACCGATCTCGCGAGGCGAAAATCGTCCGCTCGACGCAGTCATAAATGGCAAAAGCCCACATGCCGTTGAAACGACTGACACAGTCATCGCCCCACTGTATATAGGCCCGGAGCAGGACCTCGGTATCACCGCTCGTCTGAAAAGCGACACCGAGCGCCTCCAGTTCGGCTCGGAGTTCGAGATAATTGAAGATCTCGCCATTATAGGTCAGCCAATAACGGTCGGAAATCTGGAACGGCTGGTTGCTTTCATCGGACAGGTCGATGATCGACAGCCGGGCATGACCGAACATCACCCCATCTACGACCCGCTGCGACCGCCGCCCGTCGGGTCCACGATGAGCAAGTTTTTCCAGCCCTTCGCGGAATCGACCCTCATCGATCGGGCGCCCGCCACCCAGGTCAACGATGCCGAAAATGCCGCACAAAACCCATACCCTCTCTGTCGCTTTTTACCGATTGAATGGCCCGAGTCATGGACCCCAGTCGATCACAGCCTCAGATCGCTTGCTTCCGCTGGAAGCAAATATTTGAGATCGTAAAGAATGTGATCGCGCTTGCCGAACGCGCGCAACGCCTCGCCACCTAAAGCTCGAAATTCTTCGTGCGCTACCGCAAGGATGATACCGTCATAAGTGCCTTTCGCCGGATCGTGGACGAGCATCAGGCCATATTCGGCCGCAGCTTCCCCAGCATCGACCCAGGGATCGTGGACATCAGCCTCAATGCCATAACCTTCGAGTTCGCGCACGACGTCAATGACGCGCGTATTGCGCAGGTCGGGGCAATTTTCTTTGAAAGAGAGCCCCATCACAAGTACGCGCGCACCGCGAACCTGGATCGACCGACCAATCATCGCCTTTACCATTTGTCCAACGACGTAAGCGCCCATTCCGTCGTTCAGCCGGCGTCCTGCCAGAATGATCTGGGGATGATAACCGATCGCCTGCGCCTTGTACGTCAGATAATAAGGATCAACGCCGATGCAGTGCCCACCGACCAGACCGGGTCGGAACGGCAAAAAATTCCATTTCGTGCCTGCGGCATCGAGCACCGCCTGGGTATCAATGCCCATACGGTTGAAAATCATCGCGAGTTCATTGATCAGCGCGATATTCAGATCGCGCTGCGTGTTCTCGATAACTTTTGCCGCTTCGGCCACCCGGATCGATGCAGCACAATGCGTTCCCGCCGTAATGACGCGGCGATAGACGGCATCGACGAGTTCGGCGACCTCAGGCGTCGAGCCCGACGTGATCTTGCGAATATCGGGCAGCCGGCGCGTCTTGTCGCCGGGATTGATCCGTTCGGGGCTATAGCCCGCGAAGAAATCGCGATTGAACACGAGGTTCGACTGCGCCTCCAATATGGGTACGCAATCCTCTTCGGTGGCACCCGGATAAACGGTCGATTCATAGACCACGATATCGCCGCGCTTCAGCAGCTTGCCGACCGTCTCCGATGCCTTCAAAAGCGGTGTAAGGTCGGGTCGTTTCTGCAAATCCACCGGGGTCGGAACAGTGACGATATAAAAGTTGCAGTCGGCAAGCTCTGTCGCCTCGGTCGTGAAATAGAGATTAGTCGCGGCTGCCAGTTCGGCCTCGTCGACTTCCAATGTCTCATCAAAGCCACCTCTCAGCGAAGCGATGCGTTGGCTGTTGATGTCGAATCCGACAACCCGCCCGACTTTTGCAAACTCCACAGCAAGCGGCAGGCCGACATAGCCGAGCCCGACGATTCCGATACGGGCCTGTTCTGCAGTATTGATCACGCTGCCCCCCTCACGCCGGTCCAGACCCCGCGCGTATCGACGATCAGCCCCTTCGGCACCGCCATCGCCTTAAATTCGCGATGATCGACCAACAACACATGGATGTCGGCCGCGATGTCGGCGGCCGAACCGAAATGGCAACGGTCGAGGCTGACCGGCAGGCCATCGATATTCGGTTCGATCACCACAAGCCGTTCGCCGAACCGCTCTTGAAGCTGCTCGGCGATATACAGGGCGGGGCTTTCGCGCAGATCATCGATATCAGGCTTGAACGCGAGGCCGTAGCAAGCGACGGTCACTTCACCCGCGCTACCACCGCTGCGCATGCTCCACTGTGCAACGGCAGCGTCGACTTTCTCTAGCACCCAGTCCGGTTTTCCGTCGTTCACCTCACGCGTCGCACGGATAAGGCGGGACACATCGGGCGCGCTCGACACGATGAACCAGGGATCGACAGCAATGCAGTGACCACCAACCCCAGGCCCCGGCTGCAGGATATTTACGCGCGGATGGCGATTGGCCAGCGCGATCAACTCCCACACGTTGATATCCAGTCGATCGCAGATCAGCGACAATTCATTCGCGAATGCGATGTTCACATCGCGAAAAGCATTCTCCGTGAGCTTGGCCATTTCAGCGGTCCGCGCATCGGTGACAACGCATTCGCCCTTCACAAACAAGCTGTAAAGCGACAGCGCCGCGTCCGAACAGGCTGGCGTGATGCCACCGATGACGCGATCATTTTGAATGAGTTCCTGCATCACTTTGCCCGGCAGCACCCGCTCAGGACAATGCGCGACGCGAACGTCCGACGCCTCGCCGGACCGGTGCGGAAAACTGAGGTCAGGCCGCGCTTCGGCCAACCAGGCCGACATTTTTTCGGTGGTGCCGACCGGCGAGGTCGATTCCAACACCACCAGATTGCCCGGCGCCAGAACCGGCGCAATAGACCGGCATGCGGCCTCGATATAGGATAGGTCGGGGTCGTGATCATCGCCCTTGAATGGTGTCGGCACCGCAATCAGGAAAGCGTCCGCCGGTTCCGGCGTCGTAGTCGCCCGCAAATAGCCCTGGCTAACTGCCGAATGGACAGCGATATCAAGATCTGGCTCGACAATATGAACCTTGCCTTGGTTGATCGTTTCGACAGCGTGCTCGCTGACGTCGATTCCAACCACATGAATTTTCCGTGACGCGAACATCGCCGCAGTAGGCAGGCCAATATAGCCCAGCCCCACCACTGAAATTCTATTAAACTGCCAATTCATATTTTTCCATCACTTGCCTGCATAATCGCGATACCAACTGACGAAATCGCGAATCCCGTCACGATAATTCGTCTGGGGGCGGTAGCCCGTCAACTGTTCGAGAAGCGATGCATCCGCCCACGTCGCAGGGACATCGCCGGGCTGCATGTCCATATAATTGCGCTGCGCCTTCATCCCGAGCTCGGCTTCGATCGCCTCAATGAAGTCGAGCAGTCGGACCTTATCGTTGTTGCCGATGTTCACGATACGAAACGGCGCGACGGGACTCAGCGAATCCCCATCGGCAACATCAGCGGGTGATGCCGGACGCTGCGGCACGGCCTCGATCAGCAATCGAATCCCGCGCACCAAATCGCCCACGTAGGTAAAGTCGCGGTACATGTCGCCATGGTTATAGATGTCGATCGGCCGCCTATCCAAAATGGCGTCGACGAATTTATACAGCGCTAGGTCGGGACGCCCCCACGGCCCATAAACCGTAAAAAAGCGGAACATTGTCGTCGGCAGATTCCAAAGATGCGCATAGGAATGCGCCATCGCCTCATTCGCCTTCTTCGTCGCGGCGTAGATGGTCAGCGGGGTGTCGGCCTTTTCGGTTTCTGTGAACGGCATTTCCTCATTCGCGCCATAGACGGAGGAGGTCGACGCCATCAGCAGGTGCTGAACCTCCAGTCGCCGTGCAGCCTCCATGACATTAAAAGTACCGACGACATTACTGTCGATGTAGGCGCGAGGATTTTCGATACTGTAACGCACGCCGGCCTGTGCAGCGAGGTGGACGATGACATCGGGCTCGAAGGAATCGACCGTCCTGTCCAGAAGTGCATGATCCTCGAGCATCCCCTCAGTAGCGCCAAAGGACGCGTTCTCGAGCAACGTCTGATGCCGCCGCTGCTTCAGGCGGACGTCATAATAATCGGTCATGCCGTCGAAGCCGTGAACCGAATACCCCTCCGTGATCAGCAGACGAGCGAGGTGAAAGCCGATAAAACCGGCAGTCCCAGTAATGAAAATCTTTTGCGGCATGCCCACCTCCGTCCGTGTTACATTCGGCCGCTGATGCGGATCAGAATTAGCGCGTAGCTTGCGCCGTCGCAGATCCCGTCGGCGCCAGAGAAAGGTCACTCAGATAGACATCGATACCCGCCGCGTCATCAGGGAGAAAAATATCAAGCGAGACCCAGCGCCAATTGCACCCGTCTCCCGCTATCCGCACAGGCGCCTGCTTTTTCCCTGCTGCGGCCGGCACGATCACCGGGGGTAACGATGCCCCGTCGGCCTCGGCACAAAATATCCTGAAACGCAATGAATTGTCGGCATTACTGGATAGAACCCAGTTCAGCGTATAGTCACCCGGCGAAAGCCGGACCAACTGCCTGGCGGCCATGCCTTGCGCTCCACCGATCGCAGAGATCAAGAGGCGCTTCCTTGCTGGCTCAATCGTGGCGCCAAGGTTGCCCATCGCGGCCAATTCCCAATCGAGCGGCGGAAAGTGAGGCTGGTCCGCGAAACGCCCATTGATCAGCCGGTTCGTCTGCCCCCGAGCGCGCCAGGTCAGTGGCGCTAGGCTGTCAGCCAGAGCGAACGCTTCGTCGAGTTGCCCATATTGGACGAGGCCGAGGACAAGCCGTTCATCCATCGCGTCGATCGTCGTCTGGCGCCAGGGTCGCTTAACCAAAGCCAGGCGCAATTTTGCGGCATTTCCAAGGCTCTGAGGATGCAGGACCACAGCACGCCAATAGTCGGGTGCCCATTTGGGGGCTGCGCCGATCACCGGCGTCAATGCCTCGACCGCGCCGGGCATCGACGTCGCCTGAGCAATGACCCCGACATAGGATTTTCGGGCTTCATTGTTAGTAAGCATCGACCGCGACAGCCATTGGAAGAACGCCTGCTTATCATCCCGGTAGCCAGCCGACTCGATCAATTCGGCATTGATAAGGGAATTGCGGCGCGTCACCTTGCCGGCAAGCTCGAGCAGGGCTTGCCGGTCCTTACCGCTCATCTTTTCTCGAAATGGTGCAATCAGGGTCGATAGCGCGTTCGCCGAGAGCGGCTCCGCCCGATAGCCCTGCAGCGCCATCGCGCGCTCAAGCTTCAGAACAAACGCTTTGGCATTTTTCTGGCGGCGCGCGGCATAGGTTGCGGCTGCAAGATTGGCGCAAGCTCCACTGGAAGGAGGGACCTGGATCGCGCAGGCCCTTTCCGGCGATCGAACCTCATACGCCACAACATAGCTGGACAAGGCAACGCCGATCGCCAGAATAACTGCGACTATCCATAGCGCTATGTTGTAGATTTTCACGGTTTTTCCAAATATGCGATTGACGCTAAGGAGCTCAATTGCCGTCCTTCGTCGCTTCGTTGCCATAGCCATAGCCATAGCCATAGCCGTAGCCGTAAACTTGATTCTTGGCGCCAACCTTGGTCACGATAGCACCGAACAGACGAGCACCCGACATTCGCAAACGTGTCAGTGCCGTAGAGACAGCACGCCCCTTCGTCACATTCGCTTCGATCACGAACAACACGCCTTCGACACGTTGAGCAATGAGCGGAGCGTCCGCGAGACCAAGCAGAGGTGGCGCGTCGATCAGCACATGATCGTAACGACGCAGCAAGATTTCAATGAGCTGCGCGAGGCGGTCGTTGCCAAGAAGTTCGGCAGGATTCGGCGGCTTCTTCCCGGCCGTGATGATCGAGAAGCCGAATTTCTTTAGCGGCATGATCATTTCATCAACGTGGTCGTCACCAGCCAGATAATGGCTCAAACCGCGCTGCATCGGGATATCCAAATAGCGATTCAAGGACGGGTTTCGGATGTCGGAATCGACGAGGACCACCGATTTTCCGGTCGCGGCCAAAACTGTGGCAACGCTGAGCGATGAGTTGCTCTTCCCTTCCTTTGGACGGGAAGACGTCAACATGATCGACCGTGGCGCTCCATGTTCTGTCAGGAACGTCAGGTTAGTCATGACCGAGAAATAGGCTTCGTAAATCGGCGATTTCTTGTCGACGATCGCGTCGGCCACATCCTTGTCGACGCTTTCCGGAATCGCACCCAGCAGGGGCAAGCCGAAGCGCGCGCCCACTTCCTGCGGATCGCGAACAGAGCTGTCCATCCGTTCGAGGAAGAACGCAAGACCGACCGCAAGAATTAGACCGGGCAATAGTGCCAAGACAAGGTTCAGCTGAAGATTGGGGCTCGACGGCGAGCCCGCCACCTTCGCCCTGTCGACGATTGAAATATTGTTCGTTCCAACGCCCGCAGCACCGATTTCTTTATAGCGCTGGAGCAAGCCATCATAAAGCTGCCGGTTAGAATCCACTTCACGCTGAAGGATCGCCATCTGAATCGAATCGCGCTGTTGAACATTATATTTGTCCGTCAGCTGGTCGAGCTCCGTCTGCAACTGTCGCTCGCGCTTGAGTGCGGCGTTATAGGCCTCTTGGTTGCCCTGCTTCGAGCGCCCGGTTTCCGCCGATAGACTGCGGTCCAGATTGGCCACCTGCGCACGAAGCGAAACCACTGTCGGATAATCATCCCCGAAAGTAACACGCTGGCGAGCAAGTTCGGCTTCAAGATCGGCGCGACGCTGGCGCAAACCGACAATCGTCTGTGCGTTCGCCTGTCCGGCCCCCGTCAGCGTGTTCGACAATTCGGCTTCGGTGGCGATACGTTGCTCACGCGCGCGCCCCAATGCGCGACTGATTTCCGTGATGTCGGTTCCGACCAGCGTTTCCGATTGTGTATTCCCATTGGCATCGGCCTTCGAGGAAATGGTGACAATCCCTCGGCTCGTCGCATAGTTGATAAGTCCGCGCTCGGATGTTTCCAGATTCTGTCGCAGCGTATCAAGGCGCGCCTCAAGATATTTGCGCGCATCAGACGTCGCCGCGAAGCGGCGATCTATGTTCGATTGAACGAACTGAGTCACCCACAGGTCGGTGAGTTTCGCCGAAAGCGCCGGCGATGGCGTCGAAAAGCTAACGTCGATGAGGCTCGACGCCCGCATCGGCGACACAGTCAATCGATCGAGCAGAACCATCGCAGCATTGGTTGTCAAGCTCTCTCGTTGCGCGCTCGACAATGCCCCTTCCGGATTCTCCAACTTGAACAGACGTAGAAATTCTTCATTCGCCGTCAGATTGCCCGCGCGGACGACGCGTTCGGCAAGCGAGCGGGATTCGAGCAGGGAATATTGCGTGTTATAGAAAGCCACCTCGTTGATCAGGCTTCGTTCGCGCTCCCCTGCAACCGACGTGGAAACCGGAGCGTCGGGCAAGATTTCGATACGTGCCGTCGAAGTGTATTGCGGTGTGGCAATAAAGGTCAAGAGTAGGCCGAGAACCAGCGAACCCGCAATTATGCTCAGCGCCAAATAGCGATGATTAAGAATCACCGACATTATCTGTTCGAGGATCGAAAGTCCGAACCGAGAGGAATCGTAGCGAGCCTCCTCATTCTCCAGAGCGATCATATCCTTACTGGACATCGCTTCGCGTCCGTTCACAATGGGACTCATTTTCTCATCTCGCTCGCAAGGAGGATAATCGGTGACAGCAACGCCGGAACCGACTGCAGCAGCTGGTTGAATCGACGCCGCTGTGGGGAATCGCCAACAATCACAATATCGTTCGGGAAAACTTCAGGATCGGGATAATTGCCCCGTCGGATCGCCTCCAGATTATAGAGGCCGACATATTCCTTGCCGCCAACGGTACGGAAGATAACAACGTCTTCGAGCTTCGCAAATTCGTTCGTGCCACCAGCAAGGGCAACAGCACGCATCAGGGTGACGCGACCCACGACCGGATATGCACCGGCCTTTTTCACTTCCCCATCTACCGCCACGGTCATCGATTGAATCGAATATGCACTGGTCGGCGATTTGAAGTTCACCGTGACCTGCGGATCACGGACATAGCGACCAGCCAATCTACTCCGAATTTCTTCTGAAACCATGTTGGTGGTCTTGCCGCCCGCATCGAGTGCACCGACCAACGGAAAGGTAAACCCGCCCTGCCCGTCTGTCATGACATCGCGCTGCATTTCCGGAACACCGAAGACCTCGACGCGCAGTTCGGTGAAAGGGCCAATATATGCCACACGGCTTGCACGTACTCCATCGTCCGCACCGGGGAGTGGCAGCTCAGTCAGCGACGTGATGGGCGTGCCCACCGCACTGGCCACCGGCGGCGGCGAACTCGCGCAACCAGCGAGCAAGACAACATTGAATGCGAGCGCTAGACGAAAGTGCTTCATGGTTTGATTGATCCAGAGTTCCGAAGATGGAGACGGCTATAGAGGCTGCAACTATGCTCGCAAGCCGCTATCATCGCTGCGTCGGCTCGTTTTCCGGCCGATCCTATTTACGGGCGAAGCAGGAATAATTGTCATCAGCAACATGATCGCAACCACCTGCATCGACGGCACGCGCAGCGGATAGTCCGTCGCGCTCGCTGCCGCCAGCAGCATCGTCACCGCAATGACCATCAGGCGCATGTCACCGCGATGCCCCTTGATCGGGTTCCGAAGTCCCCTTGCTAAGATGGCACGACCCAACCAGACGAATGCACCAAAGAGGATCAGCACAAAAGGCAAACCGCCCGTAAGCACCGCCTCTGTCCAGTCATTATGCGCATGATTGAAATAGCTGGGCTGCAGCAAGTGGTCTGGTTCATATACCTTATAGATTTCAGCGAAAGAGCCGAACCCGCTACCCGTCAGCCAATATAGGTCAATCATCGATTGCACGGTTGGCCAGGCACGAACACGCAGGTCGTCTGCAACACCCTCGCCCATGAAGCGCGCGACGGCGCTCGCACGGCTTCCAAGCCAGAGGGTAGCGCCCAGAGCAAGCGCAAGCAGAACCGGGGGAGCAAAGAGAATAGCATTTTCCCAACGCGTCGCGAACGCTTGAGGCGCCGAGAGCCCCCGCTTGCTTGCTGGCAACTCACTTTGGCCGGCCCGCCAGGCCAAGCCCACGACCGCATAGCCAAGGCAAAATGCAGCGACCCCAGCTGCGAATCCCGCGCGCGAACCGATCAGCGCGGTCAGAGCGGTCAGAAAAAGTGCTGAAAAGATTAGCCCCACCTGCACCATTTTGCGCTGCCGCTTGCGCATCAATTCGTCGCGCAGCAGCGTTGCGGCAACGAGCACAGCGATAGCGAGGAAGATGGCATGATGATTGCGGTTTGCGAACAAACCGACCATCGAAATGGGATCGGTTATGCGATAAAAATACGCCGCACTTCCAACACCCGACAGAATCTGGATCAGACCGAGCAAGGCGCTGAACGTCGAGATGCCGACGATAGCGAACATCATCTCGCGCTGGCTTTCGCTGCTCATCCTCGCAGCTACAAGCAGCGCCGCGATTGGAACAGTCAACGCAAGGAGACTGTTCCAGGTTTTTGACGGAGCAAAGGAAATCGGGCGCCACACATCGGGCTGCCCCAACAATTGATCGATCGCGAAAACCGTGCCGCGCCCCGGCAGAGCTTGCCAGGTGCCAGGCGGCAGCGGGATGAGTTGAACAGCAGTCCAGATTGCAAGGAGAAGCAACAGAACGAGCGGCGTTCGAATACACTTCCAGTCGTCACGAGACATCCCGGCCAATGCCCAGCAAGCGAACAGAACCGCCCCGCCCCGCAACAATGGAAGCGACGCGACATCGCTGCGAGACGAACCCCCGAGCAAAACGACGAATGCAACAAAAAGGACGGGCATACGATCACGAACCGCAAACCTGGCTTGCGACCTAAAAGCGACAACCGACTGAGATGTTTTACTCATCAAACTCTTAGATCAAAAAGCCAAGGGCAGATCAAGCCGCCCGAAATCATGCTGGCCGGCGCTTAAACGCTTGCACCATCAGTGACAAGCAATATGACAAGGAAAGCTGAGCCGGGCGCTTGACACGTTCCGGCCCTTGGCACAGGCGCCCTCTCATGATCGCGCTTCGCGCGCAAACAAATACCAGCGCTGGTCATTTTCGAGCGCCAACGCAGCAAGACATCCACTCTGAAACGCACCAAGATCGATTCCAATCCGATTAGCTTGCTCATCGGGCTCTGCTGTGATGCTATGCCCATGAACGATGATCTTGCCATGATCGCTCGTTTCATCGAGAAACTCGTCTCGAATCCAACGCAAATCGGTTAGCGATTGCCGCTCAAACGGCACGCCAGGGCGGATGCCGGCGTGGACAAAGGCGTAGTCGCCAATCTCTATATAATCTTCGCCGCTGTTGAGGAAGTCGATGTGGGACTGCGGCACCAGGGTAGGCAGGCGCGCCGCGACGTCTTCGAAGCTGGCATTGGCCAGACAGCCACTATCCTTCCAATAGCTCTCCACTGTCGCGTCGCCACCAATACGCATGAAATAGCGCAGTCGACGGACACTGCCCGTCAGCGCGGCGAGAAAGCACTCCTCATGATTTCCAATGAGCAGTCGAGTGTCAGGGAATTCGTTTTTCAGGAGACGCGCGCGCTCGACGACCTCGGCCGAAGCAGGCCCGCGATCGACGAGGTCGCCCAGAAGGATTAGAGTCGTTTCCGCCTGCGACCGAGATAAATTGTCGGTGCGTATCATGTCGATTATCTGCGAGAACAGATCGTCGCGGCCATGAATGTCGCCGATCGCATAGACTCTACGCCCGACCGGAATGGCATGAGCAACGGGAATTTTGCGTTCTTTGGACTGGCTTCTAAACTTCCAGAACATGGTGTCGAAAAACCTTCGGCAATGCAGGTATATGGAGACATAAAGCGCGAATCCGCTGTCCTTTGGCGACCGGTACCAGCGCGGCACGGGATCGACAACAACGCGTGTCCGGCCTCGACGTTCCTTCACCACGCTTTATCACAGACGCAACTTATTTAAGTGGCAGTTCCGCAACGGCTTGTTATCGAGCGTCCGCAAGCGGGGCGCGCCCGTTACATGGAGATGTTTGCGATGAAAGTGATGGCGGTTTTCGGGACGCGGCCTGAGGCGATTAAGATGTTCCCCGTAATCCACGCGCTGAGAAACCAAGAAAACATCCACGTCCGTGTATGCGTGACCGCCCAGCACCGTGAGATACTGGACCAAGTGCTCCATATTGCGCGAATCACACCCGATGTGGACCTCAACGTTATGCAAAAAAATCAGTCACTTGATGGGCTTCTCGCGCGTCTGGTGACAGGCCTCGGCGAAACCTTCGACGCCGAAAAGCCCGATCGAGTTCTGGTCCATGGCGACACACTGACCACGATGGCGGCAACATTGTCCGCCTATTTCCGGAAAATCCCGGTCGGTCATGTCGAAGCGGGACTACGGAGCGGCAATATTTATCACCCCTGGCCCGAAGAAGTTAACCGCAAGATCGCCGGCGCTGTCGCCGACCTACATTTCGCGCCGACCGAAACCGCCGCAGCGGCGCTGCGCGCAGAAAATGTACCGGCCGATCGCATCCACGTCACCGGCAACACGGTGATCGATGCGCTGTTGGCGACCAAGGCACGAATCGATGACGAACCCGCCCTTGCTGCCGGACTAGATCAGCTTGCGGCACGCTTTGCCGCAAAACGCATCATTGCCGTCACATCGCACCGGCGCGAGAATTTCGGCGACGGGATGACCGCGATAGCCGAAGCCGTCGCCGCCATCGCATCTCGCGACGATGTCGCGGTAGTCTTCCCGGTTCATCCCAATCCGCAAGTGCGCTGTATTATGGAACCGATCCTGCAGAGCCTCGACAATGTTGCGCTGATCGACCCACTCGATTATCCGCACTTCGTCCGCTTGCTCACTATGTCCGCACTTGTCCTGACCGACAGCGGCGGCGTCCAAGAAGAGGCACCCGCACTAGGCAAGCCGGTCCTAGTGATGCGTGAGACGACCGAGCGGCCAGAAGGCATCAAAGCTGGCACGGCGCGGCTTGTTGGAACCGATAAGCAGCGTATTGTTTCTGAAGTTTTCAGCCTTTTGGATGACGAGGATGCCTATACTGCCATGGCCCGCGCCCATAACCCCTTTGGTGACGGCACAGCAGCCAGGCAGATAGCTGAGATTATCGCGCGTGCCCATTGATATGGGACAAAGAACCACCGTTCTCGGGCGTGGATATATCGCCGCGCTCCTAGAGCGTGGTGACAAGATGGTCTATGGTACCCGCAGGCTGTGCCTCGGCCAGCCGAGCGCCGCCGGGCGCGGCCACATCAATCGCGCGGCTTGATTTGGCAATGCGCGTACCACCGCGTCAAATCCTCCGGAAAAGCGCGGCGACATTTCAACGCTTGGAAACGATTGTCATTGAAAAACCGTGGGGCCGCACAGACATCCTGCACGAATTCGGCGATTTTGCGGGCCAGCGGATCGGCGAAATCTGGTTCACGCATCCCGATGGCAATGCAGCACCGTTCATGATCAAATTTCTCTTCACCTCCGAACGGCTGTCGATTCAGGTCCACCCCGACGACGACGACGCGCGCGCGGCCGGATTGGCGCGCGGCAAGGACGAATGCTGGCTGGTCATGGCGGCAGATCCGGGGGCCATATTGGGCGTCGGCCTGACCGAGAAAGCAACGCGCGAAGCCGTGCACAGTGCCGCGCTGGATGGATCGATCATCGACATGGTCGACTGGCGTCCCGCCGCCGCGAATGATTTCGTCTATAATCCCGCCGGCACCATCCACGCGATCGGCGGCGGCCTGACGATCGTCGAAGTCCAGCAGAATGTCGACCGCACCTACCGCCTCTACGACTATGGCCGGCCGCGCGAACTGCACCTCGAAGAGGGGCTGCAGGTCGCATCGACTGAACCCGTTGCCGATCCGCGCGATTGCCACATAGACCCCGCCCGCGACCGCAAGCTTGTGAGCGGTCCCTATTTTCACGTCCTGCACCTGACCAGCCCTGTCGACCCGGAAATTTTGACCGGCATCGACGGCGAATTGACCCTCCTTCCGCTGTCAGCCGATTGCAGCGTCGCGGGCGAAAGGCTCCGCTTTGGCGAAGCCGTGCTGCTGGTCGATCCCGCATTGATCGACATCGCCCCGGGCGGTCGCGCGCTGCTCTGCTGGGCACCCTGATCGAAACGACAACGCCCTGCCCTTGCGGGCCGCCGAACGATCTCCCATATCGCCGTTCATGAGCGAAACATCCACGCAACGTGCCGCGCCTTGGCACGGAACCACCATCCTTTCCGCCCGCACCCCTGAAAAGGTCGTCATCATCGGCGACGGTCAGGTGTCGATGGGCCAGACGGTGATGAAACCCAACGCTCGCAAGGTCCGCCGCCTGCACGACGGCAGCGTCATCGGCGGCTTCGCCGGCGCGACCGCCGACGCCTTCACCCTGTTCGAACGGCTTGAGGCCAAGCTGGAACGCCACAATGGCCAGTTACTGCGCGCCGCGGTCGAACTCGCCAAGGATTGGCGCACCGACAAATATCTGCGCAACCTCGAAGCGATGATGATCGTCGCCGATAAGGACGTGACGCTGGTGATCACCGGCAATGGCGATGTGCTCGAACCCGAGGGCGGGATCGCTGCGATCGGCTCGGGCGGCAATTTCGCGCTCTCCGCCGCGACTGCGCTCGTCGATTATGAAAAAGATGCCGAGGCCTTGGTGAAAAAGGCGATGCAGGTCGCCGCGCGCATCTGCGTCTACACCAACGACCAGTTCACCCAAGAAACCATCGAAATTCAGGCATAATTCCATGAACAAAGATCTGACCCCGAAGGCGATCGTCGCCGCATTGGACACGCATATCATCGGCCAGGACGCTGCCAAGCGCGCGGTCGCCGTCGCGCTGCGCAACCGTTGGCGCCGCCAGCAGCTGTCGACCGATCTGCGCGACGAAGTGACGCCGAAGAATATCCTGATGATCGGCCCCACGGGCTGCGGCAAGACCGAGATTTCGCGACGTCTGGCCAAGCTCGCCAACGCCCCCTTCATCAAGGTCGAGGCGACCAAGTTCACCGAGGTCGGCTATGTCGGCCGCGACGTCGAACAAATCGCCCGCGATCTGGTCGAGGAAGCCGTGCGGCTGGAGAAGGACCGCCGCCGCGAGGCGGTGCGTGCCGCCGCAGAAGACGCCGCGATGGAACGGTTGCTCGATGCCCTCACCGGCAAGGGCGCCAGCGAGGCAACCCGCCAGAGTTTTCGCCAGCGGATACGCGATGGGCATCTCGACGACAGCGAAATCGAGATCGAAGTTTCCGACGCCCCCAGCATGCCATTCGAGCTACCCGGTCAGCCGGGGCAGATGGGTATGATCAACCTGTCTGACATGCTCGGCAAGGCGATGGGCGGCGCCCCCAAAAAGCGCCGCAAACTGAAGGTCATCGAAGCCGCGACGCGCTTGATCGAGGAAGAGCAGGACAAGCGCCTCGACCAGGATGATGTTGCGCGCGTTGCGCTCGCCGATGCCGAGGCCAATGGCATCGTCTTCCTCGATGAAATCGATAAGATCGCGGTCAGCGATGTGCGCGGCGGATCGGTGAGCCGCGAGGGCGTTCAGCGCGACCTCTTGCCGCTGATCGAAGGCACGACGGTCGCGACCAAATATGGTCCGATGAAAACCGACCATATCCTGTTCATCGCCTCGGGCGCCTTCCATGTTGCCAAGCCCAGCGACCTGCTCCCCGAATTGCAGGGCCGCCTGCCAATCCGCGTCGAGCTGAATGCACTCACCGAGGCCGATTTCGTACGTATCCTCAGCGAGACCAAGGCGGGCCTGCCCGAACAATATGTCGCGCTGATCCAGACCGAAGGCGTTACCATCTCCTTCACCGACGACGCCATCGCGCGCGTCGCGAAGCTCGCCGCAGAGGTGAATGAGAAGGTCGAGAATATCGGTGCGCGCCGATTGCAGACGATGATGGAACGGCTGGTCGAAGAAATCAGCTTCGGCGCGGAGGATATGGGCGGGACAACCCTCGAAATCGACGCCGCTTATGTCGATCGGCAGCTCGCCGATGTCGTGGGCGATACAGACCTCAGCAAATACGTACTTTGAGGTTGGGTGGTCACTCAGCCAATATTGGCCAAGTGACCTCGTGCTTCACGAGACGAACGAGTTCTCGAAACACGCGTTTACTGCCGGTTCAGAATTTATCGAAGCTGAGCATCAAGATAGGCGCGTATGCTGCGGAGGTCGGCAATGTTGCCACCGAGCAGCCAATCGAGTGCACTATGCCCGCCAAGCTCTGGAGCAGAATTGGCCGCCCGCAGCCACTCGTTCGCCCGCACGGGAACTGGTAGCAGCGTGTGGATCGCTTTGTAGATTCCGAGCAGATACGAAATCCGTTCCAACGTTTCGCCACTGGCAGATAATGTCTCGCCACACCGCCATCGTTCCAGTTCGGGGATGGTTGGCGAACCGAGCAGGATTGCCTGCTCGGCTTCACTCAGTTGCCATTCCTCAGCCAATAGAAAAAAGGCACGTAGGCCAGCACTTAGTAGTGCGGAACTGGTGGGGTCACCAGCCATCCCAGCGAATTCCTGCAAAGTCGTTCGATGACATCAGGCCTTTCTTGGTGAGCTTGAACAACGGCCCGTTCGGATCGATGGCAGGCTGGAAAAAGAGATCACCTTCCACACCGCGAGACGTATATTCGGGGAACCAAACGGGGACGAGGCCATCGCGCCCTATTTCGAAAAGGATTTTCCTCGCCCCGCCGGCCTGCGGAAGGATCCGGACCACGATCGCATCGCAACGGGTGATGCGCATCGCGTTTTCGATCTTCCGGCGATCGTTTCCATTGGCCAAGGTCGCGGGCACAATCATAATATGCGATTCAGGCGCGATCAGATATTGCGCAAACTCCTGCGGAAGAATCGGGAGCGTGGTATAAAGCTCTAGATCCGCAAGGTGAGCGACCATACGCGCTAAGCTCAAGGTCTGAGCTTCCAGCGCCCGGTCATTGTCATTCATATATTTTTTCATCGTCGATCCAATTTTCGCAGCGGCTCCGGCTGGGCAGCCGCTGCTTTCATCTCTTCGTTCCAGCCAAAAGCTGAGTCTTCTTCCTTGAGGGGGTTCGCTCAGGCCTATCGTCCGCAGAACCTGCCGGGCCGAATTCATTTATCCATCGGCTGGGTCGCTGTTGCGACGCCGCCTCTGCCAATCAGCCCATTCAGCCGCGATCATCGCCTTGCCCGCATCAGCCGAAAAAGGGCGCACGAAGGGACCAAAGCCGAAGCATTGAAGCTCGCGAGCCGGTGACATCAGATGAATATGCGGGGGATTGGTCGAGCCTACCTCGACCGGCAGATGCATCGCCGCAATCACGGCGACGTTGCGCTCGCGGCACAATCGTTCAAGAGCGAACTCGCGGGCGTCCTCCCAAGCAAGATGCAGCCGATCGGGATTGGGGAAGCGAAGCGTGATCATCACAAGCAGATCCTTGAGATTGTTGCACGCTTGCTCCTCATATTTTTCGGAGAGCCGCTTGGGATCGAGGAATTCGTCGTTCGCGAACGACGGCAACAACACGTCCCAGCGATAGCAGCTGGGCACCCATGGCGCGGCGACGTCGACCTTCCGTCCTGGACAAAGACGCCTGAGCACTGAGCCCGGGACAGTCTGGATCGGGCCACCCTTGATCTGCCGGCGCACGACACCGAACACGAGATTTGGATCGGCTCCTCCGGGGATCGGTACGAAATCTAGATCGCCGGGGGCTGGGAGCTTCTTCATCACCATGACCAGCCTCCGATACGGTGCGAAGCCAGATGCACGCTCGCTCGGTCGAGTCCGGCATCGCAATCCCAGTGGTCGACGTAAGGCGCCTGATCCGACAGAAACAGCCCGTGGCGCATCAACCGGATCGACGGTCCAGCACCTGGAGCCACCAGCCAACTGTCGCCCGCCAAGCCGCGGAACAGGCGGTAATCGAGAAGCCAGATAAGGTCGGCGGGGCTAGGCAAGGCTACGTCCACCGTTAAATCTGGTGATGCTTCGTCAAATGATCGCCGCAGGAGCACAACAGGATGCCCGGTAGCGATAGCAACGACCTCCATCTCAGCAAGATACAGCGGCGGCCGACTTGCAGTCGCATGGACAATGAGGCCCGGCGTTTTGAGAAACAGACAGCCGGGCAGTAGAGTGGCCGATATTCCCTGACCACGGCTGCTTGAACTATGCATGAGCGTTGCGAGATGGTGCATGACCTTGGTGTCTGCCCGCGTGGCCGCTGGAAGCGGAGTACTGCCCTTCAAGACAGCGTGAAGCGTTGTGGTGCGGAGCATCCCTTGCGGCCGATCGGTATCGGCGGGGGTCAGACAGTCGTAGGGCAAGTCATTCGGACTATGGGTCGGGTTTAGCGGGTCAGGAATTGTCGTAAATTGCATTTGAACTTCTCATAGCTGGGAGCGCGAACATCGAGCTCAGGGCGGCAGCCCTCCTTCAGAAGTCTTTCATTCTTCCAACAGGGCCACCTGCGCCTTCCATTTCCCTTCCACCCCATCAGTTCACCGGCATCAGCAGGCGGCGCCGCCAAGCTGGCAGCCGGACGCCCACCCAGCGCCAGCCCAAGGTGATGTAAGATAGAATCCAAGCGGGTCGTACGCCGGGCAAATGTTGCAGTCACATCCGGAGGAAAGCGTTCAACGAAGATACGCGTGGTGCAGCGGGATGTGGCGCAACGAAAACGCCGGGCGACAAGAGTAATCCGAACCGGCCGGCCATGAGATGGTAGATCGGCGAGTGTACGGTGATATCGACTGTGGACACGCGCAGATGGCCGGCAGCAGTTCGGGCAGATCGAAACTCGAAATCGGGATCGCCCAGTGATCAGTATCTGATCGGCGGCATACTCGACCGTGTCGATCACCAATCCTGTTGGCGCAATGGCTTCGCGAAAACCTCTCCCATGCATGGCGATACCCTCCTTCGGGGAAACTCGCCACTATCAACGCACTTGCACCAAAAGTGAGTCAGAGCCCTTTTTGCACGCCGATCCACACTCCGACCTCGAAGAGGACCATGACCCTGACGGTTCCGCATGCTGGAGGTTGACAAACACCCGCGATTAAAGGGCCGATTGACAGCCAGGGGTGAGTTCAACATGGGTCACTTCTCAGTGGAAATTTATGCCCTTCCCGGGTCACTTCTCAGCGGCAATCAACACACAGTAGTTCCCGGCCACCACCAGGCTGTATCGTTGGCCGATCATTACGACTTTGAGTGCGGCGATCGGTTCGCAATCGGTATTCGGCATTGATGGTCCCCTGCTGGTCAAACGACCGCAGAGGTTCGTCTCAAAATAATGCTGAGCAAGGCTCGCCTTCCACTGGCGGAATTGTACGAGATTCACGCGCTAAATCTGCGTTACTTCTGATCTGCCCCCTTCTGAGTGGTCCAAAATTGATGATATTTTGGACGACGAAGGAGACATGGAAATGCCGAGCAAGAAGCATCGCCCGGAAGAGATTATCGGCAAGCTGCGTGAAGCGGAGGTTGTGCTGTCGCAGGGCGCCACGACGGCTGAAGCGTGTCGCCGGATCGCGGTCAGCGAGCAGACCTATTATCGGTGGCGCAAGGAATATGGCGGCCTGAAGACCGATCAGGCACGTCGGATGAAGGACCTGGAGAAGGAGAACCAGCGGCTTCGTCGTGCGATATCGGACCTGACGCTGGACAAGCTGATCTTGCAGGAGGCCGCCCGGGGAAACTTCTGAGCCCCACGCGCCGAAGGCGCTGTATCGATCACATCAGAACGATGATGCCGGTGTCCGAGCGGCGGCTGTGCCGCGTGCTCGGGCAGCATCGGTCGACACAGCGCAAGGTGCCACGCGGGGCCGACGACGAAGCAGCTCTGACCGAGGACATCATTGCGCTGGCGCGGCAATATGGTCGCTATGGCTATCGCCGGGTGACGGCGTTGCTGCGCGATGCGGGGTGGCATGTGAACCGCAAGCGGGTCGAGCGCATCTGGCGCCGCGAGGGGCTGAAGGTGCCGCAGAGGCAACCGAAGCGCGGGCGGCTCTGGCTGAACGACGGATCGTGCATCCGGCTGCGGCCCGAATATCCCGGGCACGTCTGGTCCTACGACTTCGTCGAGGGCCGCACCCATGATGGCCGCAAATACCGCATCCTGTCGATCATCGACGAGGCGAGCCGGGAGTGCATGGCGTTGCCGGTGGCGCGTAAGCTGAAGAGCGACGATGTGCTGGCGGCCTTGGCCGAGCTGTTCGTCACGCGCGGGCCGCCGGCGCATATCCGGTCGGACAATGGCCCGGAGTTTATCGCGACCGCCGTGCAAGAATGGCTGGCGAAGGTCGGCGTGAAGACGCTCTACATCACACCGGGCAGCCCGTGGGAGAATGGCTATTGCGAAAGCTTCAACGGGTCGCTGCGCGATGAACTGCTCAACGGCGAGATCTTCTACTCGCTCGCCGAGGCGCGGATCCTGATCGAGGCCTGGCGGCGGCATTACAACACTGTCCGGCCGCACAGCTCGCTGGGATATCGACCACCGGCGCCGGAGGCCGTTCCATCGCCAGTGTCGCCCTCCGGTTCCGCTTCGCTCCACCTACGGCCGACACTGGCGATGGAGGCGTCAATGCACTAACAATCCACGCGGACCACTCGGTGGGGGCCGGTCACTTCACATTACCGCCACCTCGCGATTATCAGGGATACTGCAAGCCGATGCCTATGATAGCCGCCATGGGAATAGCTGCCGCTCGGCGTTATGGAGGCCTACGGCAAACGGAGAACGCACTATCTCTCGTTTTGGGTGGGCCGGAGGATTGCCTTTAACGCAAGGTCCCCCAACTGTGGCGAGAAGTGCGTGAAATCACTCCATTGATCGCGATCGCGCCAAAGCTGCTGCTCGGCGCTCGATCCCGGTGGCGTCGTTAGCAAATCAAAATAGCGAAAGCGGCAGGCTCCATGCCCGGATAGTTGCTGAAACATCTTCGCCGAATCCCGCTGAGCGTCCCTCTGCGAGGCGTCAAACTGCTGCGTCAGAGGTACGTTTGGCGTGCCCGGCAGAGAGAAATAGACAATCGTATGTCTGATTCCGGTTTTCGCGCAAATGCGATTGGCGCTGGCGACCATCTGCTCCAAAATCGCGCGGCCACGTTGGCGGGACGCCATACTGGCGTCAAACATGCGCCACCCCAATTCGAATCGTCCGGCAGCGGCTGGCCAGTCCACAGAGTCCGATGGAAGTGGCCGGCACTCCGCCTCGCGAACGGCAGTATCATCGCTTCTGCGAATATTGGCGGCCATGGTCTGGAATGACAACCATGTCGTCCGCGGCGACAGTGCGGCGTAAGCCGCAGAGAGATTGGGGCTCTCGCCTGCGCCTCCGCGATCGCTGACAGCGCCAAGCTCAATTAGCAGCGTGGTTGGCGTCGTGCGCGTCTCGAGGATTCTCGTGTGAACTTGGGAAAACTCCCGAATCCCCCAGCCGGTCCCGGCAATGCCAAGCATGTTCGGCCGGTCGCACAGATCGAAGCCAAGCGCTTCGCGGGAGCTGCCGATCAGGAATGTGTCGGCGGATGTTGTCGCGATCGCGCGTCCATAGGCGGTAACACTGCCGCTGTTTCGTATGAAAGAGACGGCGGACGGAGTCATCGTGCGATTGAGCGCATGCGTTTTCGCCAGGCCGATCTGACCGGTGGGATCGATCGACGCGTTGAGTAGGCACATGGCCAATATCAGCGCCCCGCAGGCCAGCAGTGCGCGCCAGAAAAGTTTGGCACCCCCGAAGGGTAGCGCGTCAGAAGCGGGCATAGATGAACCCCTGCACCTGCGACGGCTGCGTCATACCAAGCAGGCCAATGAAGAGCAGGACGCCGGCGATCCAGCCCCAAAATGCCGTGGCGCGCCAGCGGATCCATTTTGGCTCGCGCGAGGCTCCGGCGATACCGAATATCTGCATCGTGTTGGGGCAGGCGAAGGTGACGACCGTTGCCATACCGAGCCACAACAGGCTTTTCACTGACGAAATGTCGGCATGCGGTAGCAATCGCGGGCGGGATACGGAATGACCAGACGCGTTCAGATAGGCAATCAGATCGGAGCCGATTGCCGCCGCCGCGCGGAAATCAACGAGTGCAGGAAGCATGCGTACAAGCTGTTCGTGCGTATCCGCGCGCAACAGCAGCGCGACCGCCGATACGGCCATGAGCAGCAACAGGTGTCCCGCGAGCGCCCGCGCGCGCGCTTCAAAGCGCGAGAGCTGCCGCGATGCGCTTCGCCGACGTAACCTTAGAAACTGAAGCGCTATGATGACAAGCGCCAGGCCAAAAGCTTGCAGGAAGGGCAGCAGGGCGAGCGTATGCCACGCGCTGACGGCTAGAAACGCAGACAGGGTGGCGAGCGCCCAGGCAATACCGTAGCGTCGGCTGGTCGGGCTTATCGGCAGCTTCCGCGCCACCTGAAATATCGGCTGAAAAACATAGTCTCGAACAAACATCATAAGGCTGATGTGCCACCGCATCACATATTGGCCCGGCGTCGAGGCCTTGAGTGGGGAATTGAAATTGATCGGCAGAAGGATGCCGAAGCACAGGGCAACCCCAATCGCGATGTCCGAATAAGCGGAGAAATCGAAATAGAGCTGAAGCATGAATCCCCAGGCGGCGGCCCAGGCCTCCAACGGGGTCACGCTCCCGGCGGCCGCGCCGGCGAATAGGGCATCGACCATGCTGGCGAGCGGATCGGCCAGCCATATTTTCTTCACGATACCGGCCAGGATCAGGGTGACGCCCTTTGCGATGGTGTCTGATGCAGGAGGCGCGGCCCCCAGCTGGGCGAATTGCGGGGCCATCCGGGCGTATGGGGCGATCGGACCCGCGGGCAATTGCCCGAAGAAGGATATCCAGGATGCATAGCGGATCAGCCCGAGCCTCTCCGCACCATGCCGCGACGCATCGACCAGAAACGTGATTTGCTGTAGCGTGTAAAAGGCCAGCCCCAGCGGGATGGCGGATCGCATCCCGCCACTATCCGGCAATGCGGCAAAGGCCGAAAGACCGTTTTGGGATAGCTTGAGCATCACGAGCGGCGCAAGATTGGCAACGATCCCGCCGCCGATGAGCATCGCTCTGGCGGTGGATCCGGGAGCCGTCCGGCGAACAACAAGATGCAAAGCGAAATTGCCGAGGATCGAGCAGATCAGGAAAGCCAGTGCGACCGGATCATTGCCCGCACAGAATAGCAATGACGCCGCCACCAATACGATCGGAGCCGCACCGGGGCGATAGCGGCAGGCAAGCAGAAACGCGCCCACGACGAGCGGGAGCCATGCGAGCACGAACATAGGATTCACAAAACTAATCGGCGCGCTCCACTATCCATGCCTGGGGTCAGGCCGTTTTCTCAATGAGCACGTCTTCAAGGAGCACGCCGTCGAGGCCGGTCGTCGCCAGCACGGCCATCGCATCCTGCACGCTGTGCACGATCGGCTTGCCCATGACGTTGAAGCTGGTGTTGAGGATGATCGGCACGCCGGTCTCCCGCTCGAACGCGCCGAGCAGTTCGCTCATCCACGGATCCGCCTGCGGATCGACGGTCTGCAGCCTTCCGGTGCCATCGGCATGGACGACCGCCGGAACGCGTGACTGCTGCGCCGCCTTCCACGGCAAGGTGAACGACATATAGGGCGCGGGCTGTGCCCGGTCGAACCACTCGCCCACGCGATCCATCGGTACGATCGGGGCGAAGGGGCGGTACGGTTCGCGGCCCTTCACGCGCTGGTTCAGCCGATCTTTCATCTCGGGCGAGCGGGGATCCGCCAGAATCGAACGGTTGCCGAGCGAGCGAGGCCCAAATTCAGCCGCCCCGCGCATCACGCCGATGATCTTGCCCGCGGCCAGACGCTGCGCGAGCAGGTCTGGACCGATGTCCTCGCGGACCGACGCATATCCGCAATTTCCGGCCGCCCGTGCTGCCACGCGCCGATCGACCTTCGTCCCGAGAAAAGGCGAAATCCGGCCGACCGGGACAGGCCGGTCAGGATGATCCTGCATCCAGGCGAGCAAGGCGGCGCCGATCGCGTTCCCATCGTCGGCCGGAGCACTCGGAACATGGACGTTGGCGAACGAAAAGCGCTCGCGAACGGTGCCGTTATAGGAGGAATTGAGCGCGCACCCTCCGCTCAGCACGAAACTCTGCGCGCCCAGCGGCAAGCACGCCTTTATGATCCGGTCGGCGAGACGCGCGAACGCGGCCTGCCCGCTTGCGGCCAGATTGGCGGCGCGCTCGATAGGATCAGCGGGGCCGCGACCGTGCGGAGCGGCGCGGGCAACCGCCGCGTCGATGATATCCTGCGACGGCAATTGGGGCCGGCCATCGACGATGGTCACCATCGTCTCGATCGCATCGACAAGCGCCGGGTCGGGCGTGCCGAAGGCGGCAAGCCCCATCACCTTCCACTCTTCGCCAGCGCGCCAGTCGAAGCCGCAGACGCCAGTCAGCCAGGCATAGAATGTGCCCAGGCTGCCGGGGCCCCATGAACGCCATACCCGTTTGAGCCGGCCTTCGCTCAGCCGGAAAAGGCTGGCAGCGCCCACCTCACCCTCGCCATCGATGATCAGGCAGAGTCCATCGGCGAACGGCGCGCTGTGGCAGGCCGCGGTCGCATGGCACAAATGATGATCGAAGCGCCGCACTTCCGGCATTTCGGACGCAAGACCAAGACGCAGCAACGATGCGCCCGCATCTCTTTGCGCCTGCGCCTGCAGGCCGCTCAGCCACAATCCGTCGCTGCCGGGAAGCAGCGCATTGGACACCGAGACCGGAAGGTCGGCCTTGACCCGCGACCAGCTCGAGGCGAGGATGAGCCTGTCCCGGGACGGCTCGAAACCGATCGCCGCAAGCGCATGCTCGAGATGACCGACATGGTCGGGCGCAGCGCCCCAGGCGCGCTTGTCCTGCAAGTATCGCTCGGTGGCTTCCGCAAACAGAATGGTGCCCGTCTCATCGACCAGTGCAAGAGCCGGATCGTGCCCGGAAGTCGACAATCCGAGATAATAGGTCGTCATTGTGCTTCGAGCGACGCCATCACCGCGGTCGCCACTTCGCCCAGCGTCTGGAATTCGAACATCAGCGAGGGCTCCACCTCGATCTGATAGGTATCCTCAATCTCGCCGCAGATCAGGACCGCATCGACCGATTCAAGGCCGATATCGACGAGATTGGTGGAATCATTGATCTGCTCGGCCGGCACCTTGGTGCGCTCACTCACGCGGTGGCACAGAAATTCGGTTACGCCAGCGGCCGTACGGTCACTCATATATTCGCCTCGATTTGTTAAAAGGACAGGAGATCAGCGCAGGCGACAGGCCATTGCAGACAGGATGATGGTTTGCGAATTTTCCGCATAGGAAGGTTCGCCCGGAGACAACGTCAGCGCAGGAAAGCACTTGAATAGCGCCGGGATCGCCCGCCGCAACAATATGCGGGAAAGCGTCGCTCCGGGGCAGCGATGCAGCCCGTGGCCGAACGCCAGATGGCCGGCGCCCAGGCTCTCGTTAATCGCATCCAATTGAAGCTGCATCGTGTCGCCCGCCGCGTAGGGGCAGCCGCCAACCTCTCCCGTCGAACGGGCCAGACGATAAATGAAACGCGGTGAGGCTGCTCCCGGCACGATGTCACGATCCAGATGCGCGGCCATCCATGCGGGATCGCACAGATGCGCGCGCGCGCCGGGCGGCGCTGCGGACAGTGAGAAGATCGCATTGGCCAGCGTGTGCGAACTGTTGAAGCTCGCGCCATAGAATACCAGCGCCGTCGCCTTGCGATCGAGCGCGTCGAAATCGTCCCCGCCGTACGCGGCGAGGTGCGAGAGCAGAGAAGGTGGACGCCCGGAAAACGCATCCAGTGCTCCTTCGTCGAATTGCGCGAGCAGCGCATCGAAGAAACCCTGCACTCTCAGGATCGCGCGCATCGAACGGAGCGGCGCCAGCACTTCCTGAAGCAACGGCGCCAGGCGATCGAACATTTCCGGATCGCGGGGATATATCCCCAATATAGGCTGACAGACTTCGCGGAACAGCGGCTCGCAGAAATCGCGCACAAGGTCCGGGGCGGGCGCGTCGGCGAGGCGATCAAGGCACCGCTCCACTGCCGCTTGTATCCATGGCTCCCAGCGAGCCAGCCGGTTCGTGCCAAGCACCTCGAACGCCAGCAATCGGATGCGCCGGTGGCGCTCGCCCGAAAGGAAGAATGGCGCGTTGCGCGCAATCCGTATCGCCGTCGACAGATCGTGGCCACTGCCCTTCTGGAGCGCGACGAGATGCGCCTCCATCCCCGGCGGGCTGAATTGCACATCGTCGGTCGCGATGGCGCGCGCCACGACCGGATCGCTGATTTCCCACTGTCGGGCGGAACGCCGCCTGGCGGGTGCAAGCCGGCACGGGAGCGCAACCGGCGTCTGAATCATATGCGTGCGTTCGATCCGGACCGAATCTTCGATCAGACGCAGATCGGGGAAACGTTCCGCCAGCATCGGCATCGCCCGGCGCAGCAGCAATCGTGCGAGCGCCGCGCCCGGGCATTTATGCGTTCCCTCGCCGAACGACATCGATTGCTTGCCGGCCGCCGCTCCGGCGTGCGGACACAGCGAGCGGTTGATCGCCGGTATGTCGAGAACCGCCAGATCGCCGGGGGCGACCGCATCGCCGCCCAGCTCGGTCTCTCCTTGCGCCACGCGGTACAGACGCAAGGTCGAGGGGAAGTCGCGGATAATTTCCTCGAGCCGCCGGTCCGCCCAATCGGGGGCTGACACCTGCCGCCACTCCGTCGCGTCTTTGTGCAGCAGGCCCCACAAAGCAAAGGAAAGCGATTGCGCGGCGGTGTGCGCGGCGACGGTCAGCGACGCGACCAGGATCCGCGCGTCAACGCCATCGGGCAAATTTGCCCTCGCGATCGCGCTTGCGAAGGTCAACGGGTCATTGTCCGCCGGGTCCGTAACGCCTTCCGAAACCGGCACCGCGTCAACGAGGAACCGATAGCCTTCCTGCACGGCAATCATCTCGCGCAGACGCAGAAGCGGCTCGGTAAAGGTGCGTGCAGAAGACATGTGGCGCAAGAACGCCGCCTCGTCGGGAATCGACAGTCCAAAGACGTCGCGTATGCAGCCGACATAGAGGGGATCGGCGAAATCGCGGACCAGATCGGGCCCATCTTTTGTCGATAGTTCGGCAAGACACCGTTCGATGTTGGCGTCGATGACGGGTTGCCACTTTGCGATCGCGTCCGGGCTCAGCAGGCCCGCGAGCGCCCGGCGGGTAGCGAGATGCTCGCGACCGGACTGATAGATCAGCGAACTGCCCGCAGCCTCGATGAGAAACGAGAAGTCCAGCTTGCCCTGACGTTGCAGATTCTCGAGATAAGGGCGGACATCCGACACGCCCCAAACACGGTCGCGGAAGACTTTCGCTGCGTCGGCAGCATCCTCCACAGCAAATCGCGCACGGCTCGGGCGGGCGCCCAGGGTCCTCTCGGGCGCAGCGGGCGCCGATAATGGCTTCACACCAATTCCCCGCCGATCTCGCCGTTTCGGATTGCATTCGCCACCAGCCTGCGCTGAATCTTGCCGCTCGACGTACGAGGCAATGAGCCCGTTCGGAAAAAGCGGATATCGACGAGATCGATCGACCATGCGCCCATCACCGCCTGGCGTATTCGCTTGCGGGCCTCGTCAGCCTCGATCTTCGAGCCGCGTCGCCGCAGCTCGATAAACAGCGCCGCCTTTCCGGTCGTCATGCCGTCGAGCATCACCGCCGCCGCCGCCATGGCATTGAGTTCGGGCTGTTGCTCGGCCGCCAGCCATTCCACCTCGGGCGCGGAAATCTTGCGGCCATTGGCGAGCAGCAGATCCTTGAGCCGACCGATTACGTACAGTCTGTCGTTCTCGCGCACCGCGATATCGCCGGTGCGAAGCCAGTTGCCCTCTTCATCGGGCAGGACGGCCGCAAAGGTTGCTTCGGTTTCCGCCTCGTCGTTGAAATAGCCATGCGCCACGGAGGGGCCGCGCATCCAGATTTCGCCTGCCGTGCCGTCGGCGACCTGACAGCGCGCATCCGGATCGACGATGCGAAGGTCAGCCCGAACGTCTTCGGAGATTGTGCAAGGCTCGACCCCCTCGCATCCATCGGGAACAACATTGACGGCCTTATCGGCGGAAACGGTGTTGGTACCCGCTGCCATCAGCGTGAATTCCGCGAGGCCGTAAGTGGCGAAGAGCGCCCGAGGATTGAAGCCGTAGGGAACGAAGCGCTCGCGAAACGCTTCCAGCAGCTCGGTCGGCACTGGTTCAGCCCCGCAATATGCAGTTTGCCAGCTTGAGAGATCGAGCCCTTCGCACTGCTCTTCCCGCACATTCTGAAGGCAATGCGCGAAGGCGAAGGCAGGCCCGCCGCTAATAGTCGCTTTCTTTTCGGAGATCAGGCTGAGCCAACGATGCGGGCGCTGGACCATGTGGAACGGATCGAGCAGATGCGTGACGCCGCCGAACAGGATCGGGTAGAGGATCCCCATCAGACCCATATCGTGGAAATGCGGCGCCCAGTTGAGCACGACCGAACGCGAATCCTGGCCCCAGGTCGCACTGACAAGCGCCGCGTTATCTAGGATGTTCTCGGCATGCAGCACGACGCCGCGCGGGGCGCGTGTCGATCCCGAAGTATATTGCAGAACGACCGGGCGAGCCGAGGCAATAGGAAAGCGGCTGGTGGCCCGGCCGGATTTCAGCTGCGTCAGGTCGAGCACCGGTATTGCCGCTTCGCTCTCGGCTCCCTGACGTGCAGCTTGCAACCGCGCCGTCAGGCCGCTCGTGCACAGGATCGCTACCGGCTTGCAGCTTTCGATGATGCCGTTGAACCGGCCGGTCTGCGCACCGGGCCTCGGCAGCGCGACCGGCACCACGGTAAAGCCCGCATGCAGCGCCCCGAACAGCGTGACCACGAAATCTGCTCCGCATGGCATCGCCAATGCCAACGGGCCCTCTGCGGGATCGAAAGACGCGACAAGCGCTGCGGCTCGCGCATAGGCCGCTTCGCGCAGCCACGCTCCGCTCAATGCCTGATCGACCTGTCCTTCGCGGGCCGCGCAAATCGTGACGATGGCGTCGTCCGAACGCCGCGCGAGATGGCCGAAGATTGCCTCCGCCAGCACCGTAGCCATTTTTTCTTTTCTCTTTCAAATCAACGCTGAAGTGCGGATATGTCAGTTGCCCTTACACAGGTGCGGTTGGCTAGCAAGCCCGCCGGTGCGCGTATGCAAAAAAAAAGCAGCAGCCCTGCTGACAATGCTCGCTTCTGGCTATTATTGGTTGGCGGTGCGTTGGAAAAGCAACACGAGGACTGCTGATCGTCGTCACATCATGACGAGCGACTGACCTCCACATCGAGCACCGCGATGCGCTCCGAGCAAATGGCGTGAACCGCGCGTCCGAGTTCCTCGACGCAGCCGCCGAGCCACAGAAGTTCTTCTTCGGTGATGCGGTAATGTTTCGAATAGCGTGCCTTCACATAGGCTTCCTTGAGCTTTTCGAAGCGGGCGCGATCCACCCGCGCCTCGCGCGGCCAGGCATCGACCAGCCGCATATCGATGCGCTCAGCCTGGGTACGAAGGAACCCAAGGTTGTGAACGTGTGGCGTGTAAAAGGTGCAGACCAGAAGAACGCAGTGATACAGCCGTTCGGTTGCCTGATGTAAGTTGAAGGCGGCATAGTTTTTTTGGCCGTCATTCAGGCTGTAGCCTGCAAGGGTTCGCGCATACTCCGCGCTCGGCATCCATTCCGCGAAATACTCCTTCGCCATAGCCAGCGCCTGTTCCGGCGTCTTCGGCTTCGGAGTATGCAATTCCTTGTCGTCGAACTGGTGCAGTGCGATACCGTCCTTGGCGACGTCCATGAAGAAATAGCGTCCGTGCGCGAGCCCGTCGTTCACCTCCTGCAGCGTGTGGACGATGAAGTTCACCGGCGTATGCAAGGTCTTGTCTATGGCAAGCTCACGGATCAGCCGGTCATCGAGCTTGAGCCAATAATCGACCTTCTCGGTGAGGCGCTTGTCGTTGACGATGATCAGCAAGTCGAAGTCGGAAAGATACCCCTTTGCGGTATGCGGCTCGTCGACCCAGCCGCCCCGCGCATAGCTGCCATAGAGAATGATCTTCTCAATGCGCCCTTTCTTCTTCCACTGCTGTTGGGCAAGCGCCAGCGCATCCTCGAATTCCTCGAAAATAATCTGGACGACACGCTCCAACTCGCGCTGCTTGTTCGCGGGAAGATGATCGAGATCCGTACGCATGATCGTGCCCACCTTGTATGGCCAGCTCCTACTTGGCAAGTGGGAAGGCCGTCAGCGGCGCCAGAACCGCCACCATGGCGGCGGATCGGGCTCCATGACATCGGCCAGAATTGCAAGTCCCCGACAAAGAGCCGCCTCAACGTCCTCAACGCTGATGGCATGCCGACGCGCGAGTTCATTATAGCTGGCGTCATCGACGCGGTACCCGATGAATATTTCGCGATCAAGCGGCGCCATGAGCCGAACCGCTTGCTCCGCCTTGCGAAGCAGGCGGCGTTCCTTGATAGTCAATTTAGTCATATTGCGCATTCCAGCAGTTGCGCGCGAGGACCCACTATGGGTTAATGACCGCTACCGGTGCCGTTTGATCACGACCGGGCGCGACATTGACGAAATCACGGGCGGACGATCAAGCCGCTGATTTCGTCCCTCTTTCACACTAGCAAAACTGCAATCGACACACTCCCCTTCCTTCCACTTCGGCAGAACCGTGCGCTCGCGCTGGCCAGGACAATATCGTGCGATGGTCCAGGAAATTAGCGGATTAACCGGCCAAAAGAGACCGTTTGGGGACACCCAACGGCTTGCTGACGTGCGCTTCTGAGGCGGGATGCGCGATGGTATCAGCATTTCCGTCACATGTTCGGACTGGGTTCGGCTTGCAGATGTCGTCGCCGCCCGAACTCTCCGCAGAAGCATTTTTTGGCGGGCGCGGATCAATCGTATCCGCAGGGGCCCGCTTCGTAGCGAATGTGCAGATCGGCGCCTGGCCCGCCAAGTCTGCCAAGCAGCTTCGCCAGCGCTGCCGGGGTATTGACGATCTCGCCATGCTCGCGGACCTCCGCGCGCTTGCCGTCCTCCGCCACCGCAACAGCTATCGTGTCTTTGTGGACGTCGAGGCCCACATATTTCACCCACTGGCTCATCATTCGCCTCCATGCAGAAGATCGCGCCAGACCAGCCCGGTACGACCTCGCCTCTGCATATTACGAGACGGGCGTGCCCAGTCTCAGGCGAACATGTGGTCTAGCCGGGCGCCAGGGTCGCCGCCTTTGCAGCCTCCTGAGCACGCATTACCGCATTATAGTGGTCAATCCATTCCGGCGGATCATCCTTCCAGCCAGAGTACCAATCATCCTCTGCCTTCACGCACACGTGGCATTCCTTTTAACCGATCGTGAGGGAGCGCGGGCGAAAGGGATGCCTTTCTGCTTTCGCGGCGGCTTCTTCATGCACCGGCGCATCGACGCATCTGATCGCCTTCTGATCGACAGGCGAAAGCTCGCTCCGGCGATCGCATTTGTCGCAATAAACCGACGGCGCGTCTGGATGGGCGGCAATCTGGCAGGCGCCATCGTCGTCAATGTGGACGTCGGCAACAATCCAGTCGGGGAGAAAGAGAGCAATCGCCATATGGTAAGTATCTTTATGGAATCTCTTAATAAAGCCTGTAGCGAGCGCAAGAAATTGATCCAGATATGGTTGTATCTGTCGTCGCGTTGCGGTGGATTCTGGACTATGCTCGTCGGATGACGGGTTGGATCGACTACCTAATCACGAGTGATGACCCCGCGGACAAAGCTCTGCTTGACGAGTTTCGCGACCGTGCCTGGGCACACGGGCAACTGATGCAGTTCATCGCCGCCGATCCGGCGAACATCACCTCCGAGACTTTCCAACGGATGACCGAAGAGCAGGAATTGCAGAACGCGCTACAGGATCGCATTCACGCCCGCGGCGTCGAGTTGCGAGATGCTGGACATGTGCCGGCCGACGAATCCGCCTTCAAGGCGTGGCGGGCAACATGGGTCCCGCTGGCGTCACACCTTCCATCGGATGACGAGCCAATGCCCCGCGCGTGATCTGTCGCGGCACACCCTAACCACTGCTGAGAAATCGAAATTTACCTCCGGCGTTCAGACGCGAGGAAGAATGGAGCCCCAATGACAGCTTTGAATTTTGCGATCACCGACGACGGCATTTTCCTCGCGACCGATTCACTCGTCACCCACGAAGATCAGGCGTTGATGTTTACCTCGAAGGTCCTGACGCTCCCGCATTTGGATGGGCTAATCTGCTGGACGGGTTCAATAGTTCTTTTCCACCGCTGGGCGCTCACCGTTCTTCGTGAAGCGTCGTCAGGCAGTATTTGTTTTCTCGATGTTGATACACCGGAGGATCTTAAGTCGATTTGGGCTGGCATGTCGGATGATGAGCGCGGCAGCGGCACCGGCACTATCTACCAGTTCGGCTATGACCGGGATTGGGATCGGTTCGTGGGCTTTGCCTATCGTTCATCGAACGGCTTCAAAAGCGAACCCCTAGCGCACAACATCTACACCAAGCCGCCTCTTGCGGGGCAGTTTCCAATTATCGGCTTCCCAGACGATTTCGTCGAAACGTGTCGCCACCAGCGGATCGAGCAGGACAAATTGCCTGCCGACAAGCGCGTGCATATCGGCGGCCATGTCATTGCGTACATGGTGCAGCGGAACAAGCGAGAAGGGTAGCCCACTTCGACATTGACGACGGTTCAGACTGCCTTCGAATTTGAGGATCTGGTACACATGTATGGGACTAATATGGAGCGCGGTTCCAATTTCTGGGCTAAATAAGGGCGGCGTGCCGAAACCCGCCGCCTATTCAGTTGCGCTTTCATCCCCCAACGCCCCCGCAAATCATTTAATATTGCTTGCCTATGTCAGCCGGCCTCTGCGATCCAAAGATCGGCGGGGTGGGAGGCTCCGGTGCACACAGAAGGTCGGAAAGGTTCCGATTGTTGGAGCCTTTCTGGTGTGAACTTGGCGGCATGGACAAATTAGAGCAAGCATCTGCCGGCGGCGATGTCGACCATGGATAGGAAGCTTCGGCGAGTTGGTCGTAACGTGCGGCGACGGCCCGATTGATTTTCAGGCGACCGAAGAACCGCTCGATTTGGTTGCGCTTCCTGTAGAGTTCGCGGTCGTGGTCGATCTTCACGCGGCGCTTGGCGCGATCGGGGATGACGGGCCTTATGTTTCGGCTGGCAAGGGCGGCGCGGATAGCCATTCTATTGCCCGGCTCGAAGCCGCCGCCAGAAGGCAGCCTTAAATCAACCGGCCAGCGCAACATCAACCAATTTGCCCACGCCACCTAAAACTACCATTCTGGCCGCATCTGCAACAAATCCGCAATATTGACTCGACCTCATGTCCCCCGGCGTGAAATACTTCTAATTACTAATGAAAATCTGGTCATAAAGGATCCTGGCGGCGGCGGAGCTATGGACGATTTGGGATTGCGAACATTGGAAGATGCCAAACGCTGGGCTCGGTTGACCGACAAGCAGCGTGCATGCCTCGATCTGCTCGTCGAGCGTAAGACATCGAAGCAGATCGCCCGTGCACTCAACATTGCAAAGGTGACGGTCGATCAGCGCATCAGGGCTGCCCGCGATATTCTCGGAGCACCAAACCGGGACGAAGCGGCGATAATCTATGCCCGGCTGAAGCCAATATATGACCGGATGATATATGATCCGGTAGACCTTCCCCCAACACTGACCACGGTGCCAAGCATCGATACGAACGGGAGCAAACCCGCGGCCAGTACACCAAGCAATCGAATGGCCACAATGGGTGAGACATCAAGGAAACACTCGCCGTTCAAGGATCTATGGAGGCACGATCACCGTTCCTCGAACGTGATAATAATTACTGCGATCGTAGCTGTTGCTTTGGCCATTTTCGCGCTCACAGCGCTCGGAATTGCACAAGCGCTTACGCAGCTGATCTCCGGCTGATTCGAACCTCGTCGAAACCAAAGGATCGGAGCGAACGCCGCTTCCGACAAAGGAGAAGCCATGCATATCGAAGTCGCTCCCATCGTAGCCCGTTTGCAACGGGACGTGCCTGTCGCTGAAGCCCTCATCGACGACGCGATGATTGCCCTCTTATCGCTGACTACCAGCGTCGTAACGGCCCGCCGCGATACTGCGGGTGTGCCGGCGGCGAAAGGCCATGCGATGATCCAGCGCCTCACCAAGGCGCAGATGTCGCTCGTCGATATTAGCGGCGATGTGCTGCGCGTTCATGGCGAATTGGTCACAATCGGCCGGGAAACCGCAGGTTACGATCTCCACGAAGATTGCCCGCAACGAAAATCGGCGGTTCTTCCTCTTCACGCCGCAGCCTGATCTGATTTGACCGGGAGCTACAGCTATGAAAAAAGATAAGAATGCGCGTCGCGGGATTCTTCCTGTTTCTGTCAGTGGCCCTCGGTTATGCCGCCTGGCGTGGCGGTGGACCCGAGCGAGCGATGGCGGGAATCGCAACCGTGATGGTTATATCCGATCCCATCCTCCACCGTTTCGTTCCACCTGGCTACGCTTCGATCGACTTTGGTCATCTTGTTATCGATGGGTTCGGCGCCGTCTCGACACTGACCCTAGCATTGGTCGCATACCGTTTTTGGCCGATGATCGCCGCCGCCCTTCATATTTTGCCGATGATGGCACACGCCAGTCGCGCTTCCGATCTATTGATGCATCCGGCCGCCTATATGATCATGCAGGTCGCCTGGTCGTGGTTGGTCCCGCCCGTACTGATCCTCGCAACCTGGCGACATCAACGGCGATTGCGACAGAACGGCAACGATCCATCCTGGCGAAACGCATCGCCGCGATTGCCCTCGTCCGACGCAAATATTTGACAGACACGCTCCCGGCAGAATTTTACGGCCTGAAGCGAGTTTGGTCACAAACGCAGGAAAGCCTTGCGATGCTAGCCGATTTTGTCGATATCATGCCCGGCCGAACCGATGTGTTCCGCGCGCGTTCTCGAGCCTAGCTATCATGCGATCAAGCAGCGCCTTATGGATGGCGCGTGGCCGTGGGGCTTTCGTCTCGAGGCCAGTAAAATTGCCGATATGCTGTCGACCAGCATCACGCCGGTCCGGGATAGTCTTCATCGGCTGGTCGGCGAACGAATGGTTTCTTTCGCACCTGGGCAAGGGTTTCACGTTCCGCGCATGAATGAAACCGAACTGCGCGAACTCTTCGAGCTCAATCTCATCCTTCTTCTCGCCGCCACCGCTTCTTCATCACAAGGCTCACCAGTGGGGTCGACAGACAATGCCTGTCCAGATCAGGTTCCCAAATTGTTTCTGAAATTGGCGAGCAGATCGGAAAATGGCGCGCTCGTCGCGAGTATCTCGGCGCTTAACGACCGTCTGCATCAATTCCGTCGTTGCGATCCTTTATTATTTCAAGATCTCGATTTGGAGTTGGCGCATCTCATGGCCTCCGCCGCCAATGTCGGGTCGAGTCTGATATTACGACGTCTTATCTTGCGATATCATAATCGGCGCCGCGACGAGGCGGCAGGGTTTATTCGGCTGATGACGTCAGGCATGGCTTCATGATGCGGGAGCTAAATTTGGTGAAATTACCGATGTCTTCATCGTCTGATCGACCAAACTATATCCCAATGTACATTCTGGCGAGTTGTTTCGCTTGTCAAACGTCACAGCCATTGGCATGATTGCTATGCGCGGTGTGCAAATGGCGGCGACTGCGTGGACGTTCCATCACGCATTATGAATGCTCGTCCCCTAAAGGACTGGCAGCCGAACCCGGACCAGATTGCCGCGAGCAATTGAACGGCGGCGAAGCGATGAGCGACATGCAGGCTGGTGATGGCCGGCCTGTTCGCATTGCTGTTTCAGATCGATCCTTGTGCCTTTTTCTCCATACATGCGCGCCCGTTCCAAGGGCTCCTCCCTGCCCTCAACATCAGACCACGTCGACGGGCAGGATTCTCCCATTCCCACTTCAACCGGCCCGCGTGCCGCGGACGCCGGGTATGCCGCCCTGGATAGCGCCTTCCGCAACAACGGCGCTGTCTTGCTACGCTACCTTGGACGTCATGCTGGCCAAGAGGCAGCACCCGATTTGATGCAGGAAGTCTTCCTACGTGCTGCTGGAAGCGAGCAACGCCATCGTCTCGCCAATCCCGCGGCGTTCCTCCAGCGCATCGCACGAAACTTGCTCATAAATCGCGCAATCAGCCGCAAGCGCAACAAGGTCATTCTGCTGCCGCTTCAGGAGGAACATGACGCCGCAAGCCCGCCGGAGCAGGAACTCGAGATGGAAGCTGCTGATCTCCTCCGGCTATATGAGAGAGCCGTTACAGATCTAAGTGAAAAGACACGGCGAGTTTTTCTGATGCACCGTGTCGAAGAACTCAGCTATCGCGAGATTCATCAACGCTTGGGAATCAGTATCGCGACCGTGGAATATCACATGATGAAAGCGCTGGCTCATATTGCACAAGTGGTGGACCCAACCGATGAATGAGAATGATGGCGCGAAGCCAAGCACCAACCTTCTGCTGAAGGATGCCGCCCTTTCATGGAGCATCAGGATGCGCGGCGAGGTAACGAGAACACTTCAGGAGGAATTCGACCAATGGCGGACGGCCTCGCCCGATCATCAGCGAGCCTATGACCGCTATTCGCGAGTGATCGACAGGTCGGAAATCCTGAAGAGTTCGAAACAACTCATTCCTTCGGCCGCCGAGAAACCCGTCGAACGGCAGCCTAGGCGCTGGCTGATGGCTGGTGCCGCAGCCGCGGCTGTAATCGTATTCGCCATCGCAATCAGCGCCAGTGACGGCCCCTTCCCCGGGTCGGGCGCTGTTCTCTCCGCCCGAGCCGCCGAACCACTTGTAACGGGACGCGGCGAAATTCGCAGTTTCGTGCTTGATGACGGATCGACGGCGACGCTGGACACCGACACCAAAGTGGAAGTCTCGATGTTCTCTGAAGGGCGATATCTGCGATTGGTGCAAGGTCGAGCTCGGTTAAAGGTCATCAAAGATCCGCGCCAATTCCGAATAGCGGCGGGCGAAGGTGTTGTGACGACGAAGGAAGCGGTCGTCGATATCAGCCTACGCGACGACCGCAGGGTCGTTGTAGAATTGATCAACGGAAATGCCGAACTAGCTTCGGCTTCACCACGCGTGCCGCCCGCTACGCGGCCTATCCCACTGCGAAGAAGCGCGGCGCTCGAATATGGGGCCGACGATAAACAGATACGTTCAAGCGCGAGGGACCGATCGAATTCGTCACGCGAATGGCCGTCAGGCTGGGCGGAACATGGCTCGATCCGTTTGGACAGTCTCCTTTCGGAAGCCAGTCGCTATTCTGAAATGCCGATCACGGTGGACGATCCGACCATTGCAAGCAGAACGGTGTCTGGGCGTTTCAAGATCAGCGACACCGAAATGTTCGTAAGCCGCATCGTTGAACTGTTTGGCCTCACGGTTGATCGGCGTGCAGACGGCATTCACCTCCGCAGCCAATAAAATATTTCTCGGGCCGCCTAAGGTCGCCCTCCAAAAAATTGCCGAAGCATTTCCGAAAGCACTGCGCGCGGCGCAGGCAATTCGGGGAGGCTTTATGACAATTCAAAACAGGCACACGATCCTGGGGCTTTTGGCCAGCACGACCATCATGGTCATGCCTGTCGAGGCAGCCGCTCAGGACACCCAGCGCTATGCTTTCGATATTCCAGCGCAAGATCTCGGCGATACTTTGCGAACGGTGGCAGCGACTGCCAACTGGCAGCTTTATGCAACGGCGGACGACGTAAACGGGGTTTCGGCGCCCCAGCTGCGCGGCTCATTCACGGCGCGGGAGGCAATCGAAAACCTGCTGCGAGGGACGAGGCTCGTGGCCCGCTTCGATAACCAGTCGGTGATTATCCGGGGGCGATCCGAAGCCCATGCGACTTTGGCCCAGGTGCCAGAAGAAGCCATTGTCGTGACGGGAACTCGGATCGAAGGTGCTCCCTCAGCTGCCCCAGTCATTGTCGTGACGAGCAATGACATCAAGAACGCCGGCTTTGCCGATCTTGGCGATCTAGCACGCAGCCTTCCGCAGAATTTCGGGGGCGGGCAGAATCCCGGTGTTGGGTCAGCACAGGGGACACAGAACGAGAATGTAAACGTCAATGGGGCCTCGACCTTCAACCTTCGCGGCATCGGACCCAACGCGACGTTGACTTTGCTCAACGGCAACCGCTTCGCTTACAGCGGCAACAATAGCGTGATCGATGTGAGCGCAATCCCGGTTGCAGCAGTTGAGCGCGTCGAAATCGTCGCCGATGGCGCATCGGCGATCTACGGCGCCGACGCGGTCGCAGGCGTGGTGAACATTCTTCTCCGCAAGGATTATCGCGGCATCACGACGAGCGCACGCCTCGGCGGCTCGACTGATGGCGGTAATTTCCAGCAGCAATATACGCTTCTCGCCGGCACCAACTGGTCAACGGGCGGCTTGATCGCCGTATATGATCGTTTCGACAACAGCGCGATACGTGCAGGCGATCGGACCTATTCGTCGAGCAGCAATCCGGCCTCTACCTTTTATCCCGATCTCCAGCGTCACAGCGTTCTATTGAGCGGTCACCAGCAACTCGGGGTCGGCATCGGTATCAAAGCCGACCTCATCTACAAGCGCGGCGACATGACCTCGGTGCGCGGCCTCCTCGCCGATCGACCGATCGAGACGAGTGGGACCCGCGTTATCAACAAATTCGAAACCTTCGGCATCGCGCCGATGGTTGAGGTCGAACTCGGCGCCCGCTGGAACGCGCGGGTCACGGGTTTCTACGGCACCGACGAAACGTTGGGGACCACCGATATTTTCACAAATGGCTCTACGAGGAAACTCATCCGGATTTTCGACAATCGCAATATCGCGGTCGAGGCGGGCGTTGAGGGTCCGCTGCTCGCGCTTCCCGCCGGTGAGGTCCGGCTGGCGGCTGGCGGCGGCTGGCGACATAACCGTATCCATGCCGAATTCTCGGGCCGCAACATCACGCCCACCCGCGAAAATAAGTTCGCTTATGGCGAGTTATTCGTTCCGCTCGCGAGTCCCGCGCAAAACCTCGGTTTCGTTCACCGCGCCTCGCTCACCGCTGCATTGCGCTGGGAAGATTATTCCGACTCGGGAAGCATTGTCACACCCAAGCTCGGTCTCGTATTTGCGCCCGCCGCCGAACTCAGCCTCGGCGTCTCGTGGGGCCGATCGTTCAAAATGCCGACGCTTATCCAGCAATATACTGGATATGCGGCAGTGCTCTATCCCGTCACTGGCTATGGCAACCGGTTCCGGGCTGGATCGAATTTTCTCTACATCGGCGGCCCCAATCCGGAGGTAGGCCCCGAGCGCGCAGAGAATTTGACGTTGAGCGCAAACTTCCGGCCGTCTCCGCGGCTCCAAATCGTGACCAGTTTCTTCAACATCGATTATCGCGACCGCGTCGCCCCGCCGCTCTCTTCGGTGCTCGGGGCGTTGACGAATCCACTATATGCAAGCCTCGTGACCTTCAATCCCACGGTCGCCCAACTCAATGCTGCGATCGCCGGCGCCGCTGGACCGCTCGGGAACGGCACGACTGGCCCCTATGATCCGTCGAATGTTATCGCCTTACTGGACGGCCGCGACCGCAACATCGCCGAGCAGCGCTATCAAGGCGCCGACCTCGCGATCCGCTACCGCGTGCCGTTGACCGAAGGCCGAACGCTCTCCTTCAGCGCGGGCGCGACTTGGCTCGACAGCCAACAGCGTCTATTACCCGGCCTTCCAACAACGAACCTTGCGGGCAATATCTTCAGGTCGCCGCATTTTCGCGCCCGCGGTGGCGCGACCCTCGATAGCGCAAATTTCACGCTCGCCGCCTTTACGAGCTTCACCGGCGGAGTAACCGATCGGCGCCGTCCGGTGCCGATCGAGATTTCGCCGGTCGCAACCTTCGACCTCACGGGTCGCATCAAGCTCCGCGGCCTCGCCGACGTGACGATCAGCGCACTCAATATCTTCAATTCTAAGCCCGATCAGATTCTCGTAGCGGCACCGGATGATACGCCTTTCGATTCCACCAATTATTCGGCGGTCGGACGCTTTCTAGCCCTCACAATCAGCCGTGACTGGTGAGGGCGCCGACCATGACACAACATACTATAATCGGCCTCTCCGCCGCCGCGTTCCTTGCCGCCGCGGCCCTCTCCCCTGTCGCAACGGCAGGGGAGAGCGAAGGGCGCAGCTGGACGCTCGACGATATCCTCCACGCCCCCGAAGTAAGCGAGCTTACCCTCTCAGCGAACGGGCGCTTCGCGCTCTACGCAGCAGAGATCGCGGACAGCGAGGCAAAACGGACACGTACGCAAATCCGGATCGTCGACATCGGTGCGGGCACACAACATGATCTGTCGAGTGCGAGCATCGCAAAATCGTTCAAGCGCATACCGGGAACCGAGGACTGGAGCGCACTCCTCGACATTGGTGAAGGGCAGCAACTATACCGGATAGGAGCGAATGGCGGCATCCAGCCGTTGGTCGCAAATCCGGAACCGGTCGCGGTCGGCAAGGCCGATCTTTCCGTGTCTATGGGCGGCGGGGCCATGCCCCACAGCGTCGGCATCCTAGGCTACGACTGGTCGCCCGACGGAAAATGGCTGTGGTATTCGCGGCTCAAGGCAAAGGCCGGTCCACCGCACATTCGCTTCGACGAAGAGGTCAGCACGCTGGCTAACCGCAAGCGGTCGTCGATCGAAGCCGAGATCGAGGTTTTCCTACGCGCCCCCGATGGCACGGTCGCGAAGGTCATCACTCGTCCGACGCGCGATCGCATGGCAATGTACGCAGGCGGTCGTGTAATCTGGCAGGGCGACGAGATCCTGTTTCGAATCGAATCTCCCGATGGGACTCTTGGAAGTGTTTTCGAGACGCGTGCATGGAACCGCAAGCGTCAAACCATGCGCACACTGTCAAACGAGCGCAACGCGCGGACCCTGACAATGCTCAGGGGTCCGCGGAACGGCATTCTGACAACGGGTGGGACCGGCACCATGCTCGAACTCGCAGAGATGCGTCCCGATGGACAGCGCCACATCTACGGTCGCTTCGGGTTCACTATTAGCGATTCAAATTATGCATTGAGCAACGATGGTCACCGCGCTGTCGTCGGAACACGAAGCATCGAGAATCCGCGCTACGGTCTCCTGCTCGTCGAACGAAGCGGGGTTCGCGAAATCACAGGCGCCGCAAGTCTGACTAAATGCGACTTCGATGACCGGATCACGCAAGCTGTCTGCGTCGAGGAGGGTATGGCGACGCCGCCCAAGCTAGTGCACATTGATCTCGCCTCTGGCAAGATTGACCCGCTGTTGCCAGTATCGGCGAGGTATGACGAAATTGCACCTCTCGACACGCGGCCACGCCGTTGGACCAATCGCGACGGCTACAAGGTTTCGGGCTATGTGATGTATCCGCGAGGATATAGGCCGGGTTCACGCTATCCGGCGATCGTCATCACCCATGGCTTCGACGCCGACGAGCGTTTTGCCGACCCCGAAAACCAGTGGAATTATCCGGCGCAGCTGTTTGCCGAGCGTGGCTATGTCGTGATGCTGATCAACGACCCGTCGCCTAGCCAATCGGCGGACCTACGCGCGGCCTACAACGCTTGGTCGCGCGGGAGCGGCCCACCCGATCCCAAGACGATGCAGCGCCTGATCTGGCTCGAAAGCGTCCATGCCTTGGAGGATGCCGTCAATGAACTTGCAGCTGAAGGTCTAATCGATCCCCAGCGTGTCGGCATCGCCGGTTACAGCCGCGGCGCGCAGGTGGTCAATGTTGCGATTACCCATTCGCGGGCGTTTCACGCCGCATCGAGCGGCGACGGTGGATTTCTCGAACCTTCTGGATACGCCGGATGGCCGGCAGGCTATAATCCCGTCTATGGAGGTCCGCCGTTCGGCGAGCATTTCGAACAATATCTCCGTTTCGCGCCATCGCTCAATGCTGAGAAAATCTGCGCGCCTGTCTTACAGCAGGTCGCGGCTGCGGCCTCGATGCAAGCCGAGCTATTCGAAGCACTGCGTGCCGCCAACGTACCGACCCAGCTCACATACTACCCTGGGGCAAGCCCGGCATCGGACGAGACACATATCTTCCACATTCCGTCGAACCGACTCCTTGCGATGCGCGAGAATATCGCATGGTTTGACTATTGGTTGCTCGGAAAGCGCGACGCCGATGCCCCCTTCCCTGAGCGGATCGCCGCATGGGACCGAATGGCGAAGGAAGGAAGGCCTCGCTGCGACACTGCAAAACCGCCGCCCTAATTCACGCGAAGCTCCACCGGCGCGCCCAACTCTCGGCAGCGGCAAGCGCAAGGATGCGCTGCTCGCGCGCATTGCCCCGCCAGGACGGATCTTCTGGTTCATCGAGAATGCTCGTATCGATAATCCCGCTGGCAGCGAGAACACCTTCGCGCAACAGCGCGTGAAGGTGTTCTCGCTGCAACCTGTAAATTGAAAGATGGAATTCTCCTGGCCCACCCTTCTGCGTCCGATCGATGATTGGCTTAGGGAGCAGATCCCTGAACGCTTTGCGCGCGACGGCGCGGTCGCTCCCGTCTGCGATCCAATTCCAGGTCGGAATCGAAAGACAGAGTTCGATGATCGGCTGCGACTGCAATGGGGCGATGTGCGGCGGCGCACGGCGGCGCGGATAGAGCTCGATGCTTTTCTGCGCCCGCATGAGAAAAGCAACGTGAACGCTCTTCCCGGGAAGGGCATCGACGGGCGCAGCAAGCCAAGGATGGGTAAAACCGCGCGCTGAGATCTTTGGGAGCAGGTCCACAGCGAGCCCGTATCCATTGAATCGCGGCTCGTGCAAACCGCCACTGCGCCTGTAACGCGCCCACGAGCGCCGGAGCACGGTCAGCACGTCCGCACCGGTCAATGTTGTCATGTCGCGAATCGTCGCTGCAAGGGGCAGACGTGGGCCTTCTGATAGGAAGCGGTCGAGAAGCGGAACAACGCTACGGATGCTGCAGAATATCCCGTCGCCGCCATTGCCGGAAAAATGAGCATCGACTGCCAATTCCAATTCCATCGTACGATGAATTGCTGCGACGGCCTGCTTAAAAATCGGTGAGATCGGCCAGGGATGCTGCGGCGTGACAGCTCGCCCAACATCAATGTCCGCAAGGTCGAATCCGGCATCGCGCAGATTGATACCGAGCGAATTTGCGGCAGCCCGTGCATACGGCCGCTCGTCGCCCGTGAAGCCGGGGCTAACCAACGTCAGCGCGGTCAGCCGCCCTGCCCGCGGTGTCGCAGCAGCTGCAACGATTGAGGAATCAAGGCCACCCGACAATCCAAGCAGGATTGAGGAAAAGCAGCTCGCCCATGCGCCGACGCAATCGGCGATCGTCTCGCGAAGTTGCGCTGCCGCCTCTTCGATATCGAGGTGACGGGGCGCAACATGATCCCAAGGTGTCCACCATTGCTCGACACGCAACTCCTCCTTCTCGACCGTCAGGCACTCTCCCGCGATCAGTTCCTCGACATCAACGATGCAGGTTATGCGGCCCCGCGCATCGCCCGACGCGAGGATGCGCGCGATCTCATGGAAATTGACTTGGCGCGGGCCGGGCGAAGCTAGATCCGTAATGTCGCCCGCAAGAACCACTCGGTCACGACCTCGCCGGACATAGCAAGGCAGCAGACCCGACGGATCACGTAAAACATGAGCGGTGCGGCCATCGTCGACGTGGACGAAGACATAACCGCCCCAATAATCGCCGAGCAGTGATTGTCCGTTATTGGCCGCGAGCGCGCTCCCCCGCGTTCCTGTCCATTTTCGTACCCGCACACTGGGCCGCCCTTTCTTGAACAGATGACCGATCACGATCGTCTGCGCATCGATCAGGATCGTCGGCTCGTCCGACCAGAGCGCAACGTCCCCCGCCGCGAAATCAGGAGGTCGACCATATATTCGGCTTCCCTCGGGCCGTTTCCCGGCATGCGCGCCTATTTCGATTAATTAGCCCCCGGCCATCAGACGGAAAATATTGGTTGATAGCGGCATATTACGTCGAGCGGATCGGTGAGGACGCTCTCGCCCGCCTGTACCCAGCAATGTGCTGAAAAAGGCATAGTCACGCCGAATACAAGGAGTGCGCTGCAGCCTCGGCGCGCAAGCATGCGCTTCATTGCAATGCCCCGCACGAGGCACTGGTCCGCAGCGGAGACATAGCGCCGACCGGCACGAAATGCGACCGTGACATCGCTCGCAACCCCATCGTCGCACGAGAGGCTGGCCAGCCCATCTCTTTCCAGTTGTTGCACGATACGGTAAATTCCGCGCCGTCGAAGATCGCCGCGCGCGCGGCGCTGAACCCATATTGTCCATGCTGCCGAAGCGAAGGATACGCCGGCGAAGGAAGTATCAAAAAGGCTGGATGTGGGCGTCCTAGGAGGGAGATCGGTCGATCGGCCTTCAACATTGCCGCGCGCGATCAGATTCCAATCTCGCAGCCGCGAGAGGTCGGAATGGCTTGCCTTGTCCGTCAGATAGCGCTCCCAGGTCCGAACATATTTGGGAGGCAACAGAAAATAGCGATCAGCCGGCAGGTCAAAGAAAATATGGTCGGCACCGAGTTGCCGGTGATAAAGACCAGGACGTAGCGGGATGAACATGAGCGAAAACTCGCAACGGTCGGCGTGCCGCCATAGGACGGCACGCCGGTCGCTGTCAGTCGTCGTCGCTTATGGCGCCACTGAGTCCCCAGTGATCGCCGTCTTGGAAGTCAGGCTCGCCGAGTGGCTTGATGCCGCGCGTTTCGACGCTAATCGCGCCGAGCTCGATCAGTTCATCATTGCTCTGCAGATTTTTCATCGCACTCTTCCTTCCTAACGCTGCGACCAAAATCGAGTCGCTGAGAAAGGCTATGCCCCGACTACGGATATTACTATTTTATAATCCGATTATAATCAGTTCGGTACGTGCGGAAAACAATAAAAGAATCCATATAATTGAATGCGCAGCATGAGAATAGTGGAATACACATGACCCCGTGCTATCAGCACCTATGCCAAATCTATGCCGCGGATATTGAGGCTCGGAAGCGTCGAATCACGCCTTCCAGACTGGACCCACGGACAGCCTCCCATACTGGTAAAATCGTTTACGGCACCGCTATAGATGACCGATTACGACCCCTCTGACTCCGCGGCTTCCTTGGCGGCCTGCATCGCCTGATATCGAATATTCATTTCTTCGGCATTGGCCTTCCAGCCAAATTTCCACCAGTCCTCCTCTGCCTGAAGGCAAGCGTGGCATTCCTTATATCCGATGGTAAATGACCGCGGAGTCAACGGATGACTTGCAGCCTTCTTGACGGATTCCTCGGCGGCCTCATCGAAGGGCTGGCTACAGGTGACGCAGGTAGGGTTGGTTTCTCGCCACGCCTTAAGCTTGGCGAGATATTCCGCCTTCTTCCGCCCCGCAGGCTTCCCGAATAGAGCGCGGTTTCTGATTGTTTCGAAATCGTTGTTGCTTCCCTGGCGTTGGATTGCTTTGAAATCCTTGTTCCGCCTTTCAACCACTGCGTTCGTAAGACGGTTATAACTGAAGAAATTCAAGATTTCATTTTCCCATTCGACGCTAGCGTTTATAGCCTTCTTGAACAGTTCCTCCAGATCGTCCGGGATCGACGCGCGCCAATTATGGAGCGCCACCCTTGCGCTCTCGCGGCTGGCATGATCCCAGACGCTAAAGAATGCCTCTTTGATCCAGTACGGCTCCCGCAAACCATCATAATTTCTCAGCCAGCCATCAAGGCTCAGTTGTTGCGCAGCAGACAGCTTCTTGTGTCGCACTTGGAATAACCCGCGACATCTCACGAGCTCCAGCCTCTCGTTTTCCTGTAGCGTTTTTTGGCATTTTAGCCGGGCCTGGGTCATGGCCTCGTTTGCCATCTTTGTGACGTGCCATTTGTCGGCAACGATCGCGGCCTGCGGCATCACGGCCTCTACGATCTGCCGATAAGGGCCGAATAGATCCATTGTGACGACCTCAACATCCTTATACCCTGGTAGGTTCAGAAGGAAGTTTTCAATAGTTGCGCTCTTATGGTTGGCCAACAATTCGAACGGCCAACCGTCTTCGAGGTTGACGAAGACCGCCCGCATGGAGCCAGCCAACGTGGTTTCGTCCATGCCCATCAAGCGAGGCGCCCGAAGCTCCCGCCTATGTTGCGCATTCAAAGCATCAGCATGCTCATTGGAAATACGGCGCACGGTACTTTCGTCCACGCCAACCTCTTCGGCAACGTGGGTATTGGGTATGAGTAACGATTTATTTTGGATGTATCTTACGCATCGATGCGCCATGCGTCGCTTGGGATGGAAGTCGCCGACAGACTCCCAAAATGTGCCCCGGCACGTTCCGCATTGATAGCGGGTCAGCGTAATCGTGACGAACGTTTGCCGACCATGGACCGGCGCGTCCACGCACTTTAGCGGTTTTGTCCCAATTGGCGAAAGCTCACTTTGACGGTCGCATTTGCTACAATAAACGGGCGGATGCTTTGGAGAGGCGGCAATTTGATATACACCGTCATCGTCTATAAGGGCGTCGGTGACAATCCAGTTGGGCAAGAGAAGAGCATTTGTCATGATCGACATAATGTGATGAAATTACTTAACAAGAACTGTATCTCGCCTCCATAATTGATACCAAATTGGTTACATCTGCCGCAGCGCCTGTTTTACGACCGGCTACTTCTCGCGAGGTGTTATCGGGCTCGCAACACTCGCACCAACTTTGGCTTCAAAACATAGTTGGCGCGCCAGCTTGCGGAACATGTTTGTCATAGCCGGGCGCCACCATCAGCAATCCGTTCGCTTCCCCCGGCGCCACATCTCAGCGAATGTAGTGAGGCTCACGCTACCCCAAAGCGCCCAGGTGCCATTACAACAATCTGCGATTTCCACTCCACGTAAGCGCCTCAACAGAATTGTTGCCTGTTCCGATAGTTCTTCACACGGGCGAGCCGACGATCCGGCATTTTCCATCAACCCTGAAACCGCCTCTTTCCAGCCGTTCGTTTCGCCGAACTTCATTTGACTTTGCCGCGCCGTCAGTGCGATGAACGGTGCGACACGGTCGACATGGGTTGCAACCGACCGGCACGGAGACAGTAATGGCAGAAGAAGAGGGCGCCCCCCAAGGCGAACTGGCGATCACGCGCACCGGCGATCGGCTGCGCTTGGCGCGCGAGGCAGCGGGGCTGTCGCTCGCTGACATCGCAACGCGCACGCGGATCACCCAGCGCCACCTCCTGGCCATTGAAAAATCGGAATTTTCGGAGCTTCCCGGGCGGACCTATGTCACGGGTTTCGCGCGTGCCTATGCCCGCGCCGTCGATCTGCCCGAAGCCGAGATTGGCACGGAGATTCGCCGCGAACTCGAAGAGGATCAATATGGCGCGCGTCCGCTGTACGAGGCCTATGAGCCGACCGATCCGGCGCGCCTGCCGACCGCCCGGCTGACCTGGACGCTGGTCGTCGTCGCGCTGATCCTGGTGTCGGCCTATGGCGTGTGGCGCTTCCTGTCGGTAGAACCCGACGAGGCGCTGATTGCGGCACAGAATCGCGATGCCGATGCGTCAGAAGCGCCATCGGCTACCGCCCCCGCCACCAAGGCCGGAACCGCCACGGGGCAAGCCGCGATTGCTGCGAATGCCCCCGTCGTCCTGACCGGCATTTCGGAAGTCTGGATTGGTTTCGACGACGCGACCGGCAAGACCGAAAACTGGCGCACGCTCGATGCCGGCGAAACCTATGAGGTTCCGCCCGCCTATATCGAACAGTTCACACTGCGCACGAGCATACCGCAGGCGTTGAAGGTCACCGTCGGCGGCCGCGATATCGGCGCGGTCGGTCCCGCCGACACGCTGGTCAAGGGCGTATCGCTGAAGCCCGCCGATCTGGTTGCACGGGCCGAGGGCAATGGCGCCCCCGGCTCGACCCCGGCGGCGGCACCGCTCCCGAAACGCTGATCCCAAGCCCAAATGGCCGTCATTTGGGCGGACCGGAGTGGAAGCGCGCCGAATTGGGTTTGCGCAGCCGCCGGTTGCGGCGTTATGGGTGCAGAAGTGAATAGTTAATTGTGGGGACCGATCGACCAATGAAGACGCGTGACATCATGTTCCTGGGCGCCGCGACGATCGCGCTGTCGGCAGCGCCCACCGCGCAGGCCCAGCAGGCCGGAATCGACAAAAGGGTCGAGCGGCTGGAAAAGGAAATGCGCGCGGTCCAGCGTTCGGTGTTTCCCGGCGGCGCCCCGACCTTTTTCGAAGGCGAGATCGCGCCCGAGAGCGCACCGAGCAGCGGCGTCCGCAGCAACACACCGGTGATCGAACTGACCGCACGCGTCGACGCACTCGAATCCCAGTTGCAGGCGCTGACCGGCCAAACCGAACAAAATGCCTTCCGGCTGCGCGAACTGGAAAAGCAGTTCACTGCCTATAAGACCGAAATGGACAAGCGCTTCGCCGATCCCGCGGCTGCGGCCGCTGTCGAAACTCCCGCTAGCCTGACCCCGACGGTCAAGCCGCCCGCCGCAACCACGGTCGTCGCCGCCGTGCCAGCAAAGAAGCCCCCGACCAAACCGGCCGCAGCATCGACACCCGATGCCGCGCGACTGGCGCTGGTCAAGAAAGTCGAAGTGCCTGCGACCGGCAATGAGGTCGAGGACGCCTATAATTACGGCTATCGCCTGTGGGAGGCCAAGCTCTATCCCGAGGCGCAGACCCAGCTCAAACAGGTCGTGACCAAATGGCCCAAGGACAGCCGGGCGAGCTTCGCCCAGAATCTGCTTGGCCGGGCCTATCTCGACGAAGGCAAACCCAGCCTCGCCGCGGTCGCCTTTTACAATAATTACAAGGATCGGCCCAGCGGCGCGCGCGCGCCGCACAGCCTGATGTATATGGGCGTCGCGCTCGACAAGCTCGGCCGCAAGGCCGACGCCTGCAAGGCGTTTCGCGAACTCGACGAAGTCTATGGGGCCAAGGCCCCGAAGGATGTCCGGGACGATGCGGCTGCCGCCAAAACAAAAGCTGGCTGCTGACGGCGACGCCGCCGATCGGCTCGCCGGCGATCTGCTGGCGCTGGTCGGCCGCGACTGGCACCGACTGCATTATGGTGTTGCCGTTTCGGGCGGCCCCGACAGCATGGCGCTGCTCTGGCTGATGGCGTCGGTGCTGCCCGGACAAGTCTGGGCGGCGACGGTCGATCATGGCCTGCGTCAGGGTTCGGACGAAGAGGCGCGAATGGTCGCGGGCTTTTGCGCCCGAGAGCATATCCCGCATTCAACCTTGCGCCCCGCCGAACCGATCAAGGGATCATTGCAGGCGGCGGCGCGCACCGAACGCTATCGCCTGCTCGATCAATGGCGCGATGCGAACGCGCTCGACCATATCGTCACCGCGCATCACGCCGACGACCAGCTCGAGACGATCGTAATGCGCCTCAACCGCAGCAGCGGGGTCAGCGGCCTCGCCGCAATCCGCGCGCGCAATGGCACCCTCCTCCGGCCTCTCCTCAACTGGCGGCGCAACAGCCTCGTCGCGCTGGCGCTCGAAAACGACCTGCCCTTCGTCGACGATCCGTCGAACAGCGACAACCGCTTCGACCGCGCGCGGCTGCGCCATGCACTGCAATCGCAAAATGTGATCGATCCCGAGGCAGCAACGCGGTCGGCGCGGTGGCTGGGCGAGGCCGACGACGCAATCGACTGGGCGGTCGAACGCCTGATCGCCTCCTGGCCCGACGCGTCCGACATCGCGGTCATCCGCGACGACGGCTATCCACCCGAAATTTTCCGCCGCATTGTCACCCAGCGGCTCCGCGCCAATGCGCCGCACCTGGCGCTGCGCGGCGCTTCGCTCGACGGGGTGATCTCCGCAATGCACGCTGGACGTCGCGCGATGGTCGGATCCCTGCTGATCGATGCGGTGCGCGGCCTTCAGGGCACGATTTGGCGCATTTCGCTCGCCCCGCGCAGGAAAGCCCGCACAAAGGCCTGATTGGCTCATTGTCATTTAACCGGATTATCCTATCTTATGTGGGTAGGGTCGCGACAGACGCGACATTTTGGAAAGATTCCGCATGCAGGACGACAAGGAACCGCAGGGCAACCCCTGGATGAAGAGCGTGATGATCTGGAGTGGCATCTTGCTTGCCATGCTCCTCGTCGCCTCGATGTTCGGCGGCACAGCACAGCCAGCGGGGAGTGCCCTTGCCTATTCCGAGTTCCGGCAAAAGGTCGAAGAAGGCGCCGTCAAGGACGTCGTTCTGTCCGACGACCGGGTGACGGGCACGCTGTCGAACGGCAGCCCTTTCACCGCCAACGTCGTGCGCGATCCCGAACTGCTCAAGATGCTCAACGACAATAATGTCAGATATGACGGCAAGCCGACCGAAACCGGCAACGTCTGGATGTATATGCTCATCCAGATTCTGCCCTTCCTACTGATCCTCGGCATCGCCTTCTTCGTTTTCCGCCAGGTGCAGAAAAACAATGGCTCGGGCGCGATGGGCTTCGGCAAGTCGCGTGCGAAAATGCTGACCGAAAAGCAGGGCAAGGTGACCTTTGACGATGTCGCCGGCATCGACGAAGCCCGCGAAGAGCTGGAAGAAATCGTCGAATTCCTTCGCGACCCCACCAAATTCTCGCGGCTCGGCGGCCAGATTCCGAAGGGGGCGCTGCTCGTCGGCTCGCCCGGTACCGGCAAGACCTTGCTCGCCCGCGCGATCGCGGGTGAGGCTGGCGTTCCCTTCTTCACCATTTCGGGTTCGGACTTCGTCGAAATGTTCGTCGGCGTCGGTGCCAGCCGCGTCCGCGACATGTTCGAACAGGCCAAGCGCAACGCGCCCTGCATCGTCTTCATCGACGAAATCGACGCGGTTGGCCGCCATCGCGGCGCCGGGCTCGGCAATGGCAATGACGAGCGCGAGCAGACGCTGAACCAGTTGCTCGTCGAAATGGACGGCTTCGAGGCGAACGAAGGCATCATCATCGTCGCTGCGACCAACCGCCCCGACGTACTCGATCCCGCGCTTCTGCGTCCGGGCCGCTTCGACCGTCAGGTCGTCGTGCCGCGCCCCGATATCGAGGGCCGCCAGAAGATCCTCGAGGTCCATACGCGCAAAAAGCCGCTGGCTCCCGACGTTGACCTCCGCCGAGTCGCACGCGGCACCCCCGGCTTCTCGGGCGCCGATCTGGCCAATCTTTGCAACGAAGCGGCACTGCTCGCCGCACGCAAGGGCAAGCGCCTGATCGCCAACGACGAGTTCGAAGAAGCCAAGGACAAGGTCATGATGGGCGCCGAGCGGCGTTCGATGGTGATGACCGAGGACGAGAAGAAATCGACCGCCTATCACGAGGCTGGCCACGCGCTCGTCTCGCTGCACGTCGACGGCTGCGATCCGCTCCACAAGGTTACGATCATCCCGCGCGGCCGCGCGCTGGGCGTGACGTGGAACCTGCCCGAACGCGACCGATATTCGACCAATATGAAGCAGATGAAGGCGCGCCTCGCGCTCTGCTTCGGCGGCCGCATCGCCGAACAGCTGATCTACGGTAACGACGAGCTCAACACCGGCGCGTCGAATGACATTCAGCAGGCAACCGACATGGCACGCTCGATGGTCATGGAATATGGCATGTCCGAAAAGCTCGGCTGGCTGCGCTATCGCGACAATCAGGACGAGGTGTTCCTCGGCCATAGCGTGTCACGCGCGCAGAATATGTCGGAAGACACCGCGCGTCTGATCGACGCCGAAGTCCGCCGCCTCGTCGAAGAGGGCGAGAATGTTGCGCGCAAGGTGCTGACCGATCACCTCGACGAGCTCCACCTGCTCGCCGGCGCCCTGCTCGAATATGAGACGCTGTCGGGTGAGGAATCGAAGCGCGCGATCAAGGGCGAAGACATCGGCCGCGAGGATGATGCCGACAAGCGCGGTACGCCGGTTCACGGCCACGCCGGGTCGCTGCCGCAGATCAAGCGCAAGAAGCCGCGCCCGTTCGGCGACGCCAATCCGCAGGGCGCATAGTCTGTTCTTGCAAGGATGGAAGCGACCATCACGATAAGCCCGAACCCGTCGAAGGGCGCTTGTCCAACAAGCGCCCTTCGTTTTGGCTCGATCGGGAAACGCGCCCTGCCCGCCATGATGGCAGGCGCCATGCTGTGCGGCATGGCCCCCGGCGACATGAGCGTCGCCGCCTTCCTGCTCCGCGCCGATTCGGTCAGCCGACTGGGCCCGCTCGCTATCGCAACCCCCGAAGGCATCCGCCTCAAAAATGAAGTCGTCGCCGCGGGCAAGCGTTACAAGGCGCGGATCGATGCCCAGCGCCGCGCGGGCCTCAGGACGACAAGTTGCCCCCCGGAAACGGGATCGCTGACCCCCGACCAATGGCTCGCGCATCTGCGCAGCTATCCGGCCCCAACCCGCAAGGCGGTGTCGGTCTATGTCGCATTCGATGGCTTGATGAAGAAACGCTACCCCTGCCCTGCCTGATGCGCCAAGAACGACTGCCGATCGAGACAGGATCGGCGGACAAGGAGCAACCTCGCGACATGACAATTTATTGCGATGAATCGGGCGGACTTAACGCGGGCGCGATGACCTTTTCGGCGGTGATGCTCACCCCGCAGTCGGCGGCTGCGATCCACGAACGCTTCCGCGACGTCACCGGCCTCCGCGGCGAGCTAAAGGGCAGCCGGATCAGCATCGTCGAGCGCGCTTATCTGCTCGAGCTGTTCGACCGCGCGGGCGGCCGCGCCTGGGTTGCGGTCGCCGATCGCGACAGGCTCGCGCATAAACCCGGCGGCACCCTGCCCAGCGATCTCGCGCTCTATGCCGCACTGCTCAACCTCGCGGTCGGACGCTGGCTGCCCGAGACGGGCGGTGTATGCACCGATGTCGTGATCGACGACGGCCGCTATGACGCGAAAATCCTGTCGCAAGTGCGCGCGGAGATACAGGCCGGCCTCGGCCAATGGGGCCACGCCTCGCTCGCCGACAGCCGCCGCAGCGACGGCGTTCAGATCGCCGATGTGATCGCGAACAGCCTGTTCAACATCACAGTCAAATCGCCGCGCGCGCACCGCATCCAGCGGATCATCGACCCGATGCTGGCGTCCAGGGCGATCCGCATCGCAGAGCTGGCGAAGGTTGGTTGAAGCGGTGGCGGATCACCCTCCGGGATGACGATGCGAGGATGTCCGAAATGGGGTGGAGGGAGCTGACCTCCACTTTCGTCATCCCGGGGTCGACCCGGGATCCCGCTTTTCGAGGCACCGACAGGCGCCTGGTTTCAAGCGGGACCCCGGATCAGGTCCGGAGCGACTATATAGTGAAGGGCGGCTTTTGGCGGATGTTGTTGAAAAAGTCGGCCTTCGGAAACGGCTTGAAACAAAGGTGCGTAATCAGACGCTTCCGAGCAGAATCGGTTCATAGTTGCCGACAAATTTGACCCAAAGCTTCATCGCACCGACAGAAAATTACAGGGGCCGACTTTTCAACAGTACGGTCGTTTCCAGTCATTCGCCCCCGGTCACAAGAAAGAGAGAGAGACAGGGCTTAGCCAGGTATGCAGTAAGCTTCGGCGCCAAGGCGGTTCGGAACGATTACCCCGCCGCCCGGAAGCTTCGTGGGCCCTCTTGAGGCATTCTCGCGCTCAATCAAGGCAACCAAGGCCAGTCGCGCGGTTTCTCAGGCTGGGATAGTCCGTGACCGCGATCCCGCCGCCGCTTCGAAAAATTACCAGCTTATGTGCGGCAGCAGTTTGGCCGCTGGCTTGCGAGGGGGACAGTGCCCCCATCATCAATAGCGCTGCTCGCTTCATGCCCCCTCCTTCTAGCATCCCCCGATGCCTTCAATCGCCCGCACTATCCATCACAAGCGCATCCCGGTCCAGCCGAGCATTTCTTCTCGCGAGCAATGCATGTGTCCCCGCAAGCCTTCCCGGCCTTGCAGACCTTGCAGCAGGACTGAGCTGCCGCTGTGCCGCATAGAGGCATGGCTGCGGGAGCTAGCGCAAGGAGTGCCAGCGCGGTGAAGAGTGATCTCATGGTCATATCTCTTATCGGTGCATCTCGTCGTTTCGGTAAGACAGAAGCGAGCGGCAGGGGGTGAGAAGTGCAATGCGTACAAAAAGCCCCACCGGGTGAGGGCGGGGCAAGTGGGGGATCGAGAGCAAAGGGCCTACCCGTTAAGGCACTCCCAAAAAGAAAGACGCCCAACGCCCGGCCTCGGGGGGATAGTATGACTCTTTGCGAGAAATAAAAACTATTTCGTCATCCCTTTTAGCAAGTTTTTTCATAACGGAAATTCAAGAATCCGCGCATGATAAGCAGAATAATTGTAATTTTCGGGATTCGAAATTGCAGAATTAATGCAGTGAATTTAGAATTTAGAAATAATTATTGTTCGATCCAATTCTGCGCAACATGACCTGGTCACTCTTCCCAAATCTCATCCGGCCACGAGTCCGTGTCACAAGAGAGGTAGAGCTAGGGCTATTTCGCTATTTCGCTATTTCGCTATTTCGTTGATCGCTTCAAAATCAGCGACAAGAATCTCTAGAAGCGCCGTGTCTCCTGATTGGGAGCTAATCTGGATCGGCAGCTTTCCGTCCTCCGCGTGAGCCGCTATTTCGGCGGGCGATAGCGAGATCGTGAAGGATTCGTTCAGCAAGCACCCCCCGCGGCAAGACCCAACATCTTTGTCTGTGTTGGTGAAGTTCACCGCGCCACCGCCCCGAAACACTGCGCGGTCAAAGTGCCTCCAGTCGCCCCGATAGATCAAAAATCCCCGCACATTGGTTGGGCCGATTTCATCCCCGCCCCAAATTTTGGCGACGCCCGCACTGACAATCGCGCCTTTCGCACTCACCGTTCTCACCCGCGGTGTGGAATATTCGTAACTCCGGGCAAAATCATCAGAGTATTTTGTGACCGTGACGCCGTTGCTAGACACGATCGTGCTCTTCACCAATTGGGCATGGGCGCCACTGCCCATCAAAATGCCTATTGCCGCCCCCAGCGCCAATATTTTCCGCTTCATAACCGCTCATAATCCGGCCACTCCTCGTCTGGCCACCAGTCGAGATCGGCACCAGAAAGAGGCTTTGCGCGACCGACCTCCAAAACTGCCTAGTACCGAGTTTCCGAATTAAACTACCCATTGGAGCTTCTCGCATGTCGGTCAATAATAACATGTACCACTGAGCATACGCCCGCAATTGATGACGTGGACGGCTCTCCACCCTTTCCGCAGAATGGTCTGCGGATGAGTCGGAAGGAGAGGCACGATGGGGACAGTTACGACGATTGGTTTGGACCTCGCGAAGAGCGTGTTCCAGGTGCACGGTGTTGATGCGTCGGGAGCCGTGGTTCTTCGCCAGCGGCTGACGCAAGGGCGGATGCTGAAGTTTTTCGTGAAGCTGCCGCGGTGTCTGGTGAGCATCGAGGAATGACTGCATAGCAAATATCGATATAGAAAACATCGATCGATTACTGATCGCTCTTTCTTAACCCTCACAGCCTATTTCCTTTGAAGCGACTCGACGCGGGGGGTAGGTTATGAAAAGTTGGGCAGTGATCTGCAGCGCGATGGCGCTACTGGCAGCCGGGAGCGCGCACGCTCAAACAGTCTATCCGGTATCGACAGCCAATGGCCCGCCATTTGCGCTGACGAAGCGCTATTACCTTCCCATCGGGACGCCGCTGAAGTTGCAAACGACGACGACGCTTTCGACGAAAGTCAGCAAGCCCGGCGACCGCGTGCACCTGAAGGTTGTAGAAGACGTGAGTTTTCGTGGCACCGTCGTGGTCCCAGTCGGCACCTTGGTTATTGGAGAAGTGTCGCGGGCGCAGCGGAACGGCCATGTGGGCAAGAAGGGCAAGCTTGAAGTCCGGTTGGTCAGCGTCGAAATGCCCGATGGTCCCGTTCGGCTGAGCGGCACCGCCTATGATGAAGGCAAAAGCCAGACTGCCTTGTCGGTCGGGACGATGCTCTTTGTTTCGGCGCTTGGCGGATTTCTGATCCACGGCACCAGCGCGAGCATTCCGGCGGAAACATCCGTGACGGCCTATATTATGGAGCCGCTGCGTTTCGCTTGGCGCCCTGAAAGGGAAGCGCTGATAGCCCTGTTGCCGCAATCGGAGCAAAGAGCCGCAGGCCAGAATATCGCTTCCTCAGAATTGTCGGATTGATCCATCGGTCCGCCTGCAGCGGCTGACGGCTACAACGGGCCACCAACTCCAACACCCTGAAGCTATCGTTTGCTTTCTGGGCCCGAACGTCGCCCCGCTCTCGGCGGGGTGGGCAGGTCGGACGTCCCCTATTTAGGCCTCGACGTCCAAAAGCGGTCTGACTGCAATTGGAGGTGGGTTCAACGGGTGGCCGCAACACTTCATTCTTTGAGAGGAGAAGGAGTGTGGGGATGAAGCAGCGCCGACCCCCGAGGAAGAGGCCGCCGCGATGACGATGTGGCGCGACGACGAAAGCGACGAATGGCGCACCAACTTCCTGCCGCCAGAGGGTTTTCTCGGCATCGAGGAAGGCGAATTTCGCGACCCCGATTATGAACGCACCTTCAATGCTGACGAAGAAGCCGCGTGGGAGGCCACATGCGCCGCCGCCCAGTTGCGCAAAGCGGGCGAAGCCGCACGCCACGCGTTTTTCGGCCTGCCGGTCACGGCGAATGACACGGCGGCGGAACCCGCATTAAAACCCCGCAATACCGCCATTCGCTGATCAATCCTCCCGCACAGGGAGAATCGTTCCCCAACCTTGTCATCACCGCAAAAGCGGGAACCCAGCGCAACAAAAATCCAGCGCGGCAGCGCTGGGCCGCAACGCCACAGTCAGTCGCCCTTGGCGCCCCATGTCGGATCGACGCGTCGCACCGCGCCGTCGAGCGAGCGCAGCAGCAAGGCAGCGGCCAGCGCAATCAAACCGAGCATCGCAAAGAAGGAGGCATGATCGACGTAGCTCCACAGCATCCCGACAAGTCCCGCCGACAGGCTGCCGGTAAAGATCGCCAGATACCAGGCCGCAACCGTCGTCGCGCCGAGCCGCGGCGGCGCGAGCCGGGCAAACAGCCCCAGCCCCGTCGGCAGAACCAGCAGTTCGCCAAAGGTGAAGATGGCGAAGAACATCGCGAACCACAGCCACGGCGCCTTCGCGTCGCCGCTGCCCCATTCGACCGCGGCGAGCAGCATATAGGCGCAGGCGACGACGACGGCGCCCAGCGCCATGCGGCGCGCTGGCGACGTGTCTTTCCCCGCATCGGCGCGGCGGTGCCAATAGGCGAGCAGCGGCGGCGTCATCAACATGACGAGCAGCGGGTTGAGCGACTGGAACCAGGTCATCGGGATGGTGAAACCGCCCAGCCCGCGATCGAGCCCGGTATCGGCCCACAGTGCAACCGTATTGCCGACCTGCTCATAAGCGCCGCGGAACACGGTGACCGACAGCGCGACCGCGAGCAGCACCATGAAAGTGCCCTTATGATCGGCCCAGCGCATCGGCGGCATGTCGGCGGTCGGCACGCGCGGCGGTTCGGGCGGCAGGTATCGCTGCCCCCAAAGATAGATGATCAATCCGGCGAACATGCCGATCCCGGCAGCGCCAAAGCCATAGTGCCAACCGTAAAGCTCGCCCAAGGTGCCGCAGATCAGCGGTGCGAGGAAACCGCCGATGTTGATGCCGACATAATAGACATTATACGCCCATCCGCGCCGCGGATCGCCCGCCTTGTACAGGTCGTTGATCTGGCTGGGCAGGCTGGGGAGGAAAAGCCCGTTGCCAAGCGCGATCGTCGCGAGCGCGAAATAGAAGAGCGGTTCGAACGCCATCATGAAATGGCCGATCGCCATGATCGTCGCGCCGAGTACGACCGCGCGCCGCTTTCCGAGCAGGCGGTCGGCGATCACGCCGCCGACGATCGGGGTAAAATAGGCGCAGGCAGTATAGGCGCCATAGACAAAGCTGCTGTGACCCTGCGTCATCAGCAGCTCTTTGGTCATATAATAGACCAGCAGCGCGCGCATCCCATAGTAGGAGAACTGCTCCCACATATTGGTCAGGAACAGCACGGTCAGCCCGCGCGGCTGACCAAACCAGGTGGGATCGCTCGCTTGGCTAGTCATGCGGCGACAACCGCCCGCGCACCCCAGACCGCTTCATCGCACCAGATTGTGCCGTCGCGATATAGGACACCCGGCGTCCGGTCCTGTTTCAGGAAGGTCGGTCCGTCGAGGTCGACAAGATCGCAAAGCTGGCCGACGACAAAGCCCGGCGCTGCGCCAAGGCTGCTGCACACCATGCAGCCGACCATCACGTCCAGCCCGGCGTCGCGCGACGCGGTGGCGATCATCAGCGCCTCGGTCAGCCCGCCGCATTTGTCGAGCTTGATGTTGAAGACGTCGAAGCGCCCGTTCAGTCCCGCGACATCGTCCAGCGTCAGCGCGCTTTCGTCGGCGGCCAGCGGGATAGGTGCATCATAGCCATCGAGATCGGCCTCACACCCGCGCGCCAGCGGCTGTTCGATCAGCGAGACATTCGCTGCAACCATCGCCGCGACGAGCCCGTCGAGATCGCCGATCGCAAAGCCCTGATTGGCATCGACGCCCAGCCACACATCGGGCCGCGCAGCACGGATCGCCTTCACTCGCGCGACATCGAGGTCGAGATCGCCGGTAAGCTTGATCTTGATCGACTGCGCCTGACGATAGGCCGTGGCTTCGTCGGCCATCTTCGCAGGCTCGCCCGCCCCCACCGTGAAGGTGGTCCGCAGCGGCCGCGGCGCGTCGAGCCCCGCGAGCGCCCAGACCGGCTTGCCCGACTGTTTCGATTCCAGCTCCCACAGCGCCGCATCGACGGCATTGCGCGCCCCGCCCGCGGGCAGGATCGATCGTAGCTCGGCGCGCGCAAGACCGGCCTCGATTGCGTCGCGGGCTCCATCCAGCGCCGCGAGCATATGGGCGAGATCATCGCCGATATAATAGACGCCGGTCGCCTCGCCCCGCCCGATGTGTGTGCCATCGTCGAGGGTGACGATGACCGCATCGCGCCCATCAAAGACATGGCCCGAAATGCGGAAGGGTGCGGCAAGGCGGAGCGTCTCGACCGAGACGCCCAGTTTCAAACGTGACATCAATAATTCACCGTCATTGCGATAAGGCCAAAGGTCCATGCGACATAGAGGGTCAGCAGGATCGCGAGCAGGATGAGCGTCGCCCAAAGCGTGCGGAACCAGCCGCGCTTCTCCTGACGCACGTTCCGAAGGTTGAGCGCAGCCAGCACGACGCCGCCGACCAATATGATCAATCCGGCGATCTGGAGGAACCAAAGCCACGGATCATAGGAAGGCAGCGCCTTCAGCGTCGACAGGCTGATCGCCCACGCGGCGACCAGCGCAACCACCAGTCCGCCAGCGACGCGGACGCCGCGATAAACGCGAAGCGAACGGCGCGAAAGCGTGAGCGGCGTCTTGTAGTGGCGGCGGATCAGAGCCGACACCGGCCACTGAAGCAAGGTAATCAGAAGGACGCCAAGGCCGACATAAAGCGCGGGCATGATCCACGCCGACGACTTGGACGCCGGCGCACGGTCGAACACCATGAAAGGCGAAATACCGTCGATGCTCCAGCGCACGACCTTGCCATCGACGACTTTCGCGGCAAGCCGCCCATGGCCATTGGCATTGTGCCACTCGAAGGGCGAAGTCTCGACCCACATGGCGGGTTTTCCGCTCAGGTCGCGTCCGGCCGGAACGATCAGTTCACCCTTGGCATTGACGCTGATCTTCACCTGGCTGAGCAGCGACGCGAGCGCATAGAAATTCGTCTCTGCACGGCGGCTGTTGAGCCAGTTGCCGACAAGCATTTTCGCATGCTCGGCCGACGTCTTCGCATCGACGCGGGTGCCCGGCATTTCATTGCCGGGAAAATAGCGATCGGCGAAATCTTCAAACAATACGCGGCGTACCGGCCCGACCGAGCCCTGCTCACCTGTCGCGTTGAACGACATGTAGATGCCGACATTTTCTTTCATGAACAGATGGAGCGCGCTGTGGAATGCCTGGGTGTCGCCCAGATGCCCGATCACCTGACGACCGTTGATGTTGGTTTCAAAGAAACCCAGCTCCATCCGGTTGAGCGGCGGCAGGATGGTCAGCGGCGTGTCGTGCATCATCCGCGCAGTTTCGGGCTTCATCAGGCCAGCACCCTGACCCAGGTGCGCGATCATGAACTTTCCTATATCGGCGCCGGTCGAGGACAGGCCGCCCGCCGGCGACGGGCCGACGATTTCAAACTTGTACGGCCCGGTCGAAAGCTGGCGATATCCGGTCGCCATCCACGGCGCGAAAGCCTTGGGAAGCGGCTGGCGGAAGGTCGATTGCGCCATGCCGATCGGCTGGAAAATCCGCTGCTCGACATAATCGTCGAACGACATCTTCGATACGCGCTCGACGATATAACCCGCCAGCGCGGTGCCATAATTCGAATATGACGGCGTCGAGCCCGCAGCATAAATGCGGCTGGGAATGCCACTCTTCACCAGATCTCCCAGTGGAATCTGGAATTTCGGATTGTCGAACATGGTCAGCTTGCCATGTTCTTCAAACCCCGCCGTATGCGTCATCAGCTGGCGCATCGTGGCAGGCTTACCGTCTTTCAGCGGGATCTTGAAATCGAGGTAGGTATTGACGTCGGCGTCGAGGTCTATCTTCCCGGCCTCGACCTGCTGCATCACCGCGGTCCAGGTGAAGAGCTTCGACACCGATCCGGGGCGGAAGAGCGTACGGGCGGGATCGACCGGCGTGCGCTTCGCCGCATCGGCATAGCCAAAGCCGCGCTGCGTCAGCACCTGCCCGTCCTTGACGACGACAATCACGGCACCGGCGAGATCACCTCTCCGCAGCGCGAAGGGCATCATGCCATCAAGCCATGTATCGACGTCTTGCTTCGTCAGGGTAGCCGGGGCCGGAAAAACCGAAGGTGCAACGGACGGCGCGCTCGGCGCCGCGACGGGCACAGGCGGAGTCGCAGGTTTCGACGCCGCAGTCCCGACCACCAAGGCCAACGGCAACAGCGCGAACAGCTTGAACTTTCGCATCCCAATTCCCCTATTTTCACAGCTATGGCTGTCCGCCAGTTCAGCGCGCCACATCGCATTTCAGCATATTTTCAAATATGAAACATAATGGCCGAAATTGAAAATTGTCAATGTGCTTTAAAGGGAGGTGCTCGCCAGCGACGTCCCGTCGCTCGCGACGCCTCAGTCGGCGTTCGCCCGTACCACGACGCCGCGCGCCATGACGAAGCCCATGGCTTCGAGCACGCTCACATCCGTCAGCGGATCGCCCTTCACCGCAACGATGTCGGCCGTCTTGCCAGCAGAAAGCGTACCAACTTCCTTTTCGAGGCCGGTGTGGGCGGCGCCCCAGACGGTCGCCGCACGAATTGCATCGAGCGGAGTGAGCCCCGCCTTCACCATCAGCGCAAATTCGCGCGCATTTTCGCCATGTACCGACACCGCAGAATCGGTGCCGAACGCGATACGCACCCCCGCACGGTGAGCGCGGCGGGTCGCGTCGATCATCAGCGGACCGACCGTCCGCGCCTTCGCGCGAACCGGGGCCGGCATCCAATCGGCGGTTTCGGCTTGGCGCGCGACGGTATCACCCGCGAGCAACGTGGGAACCAGATAGCTTCCCTTCGCCTTGAACAGCCGGATCGATTCCTCGTCGAGATAAGTGCCATGCTCAACCGAATCGACGCCAGCGCGCAGCGCGGCATTGACCCCATCTGTCCCATGCGCATGCGCCGCCACCTTGCGGCCGAGCCGGTGCGCGGTATCGACGATCGAGACCAGTTCGGCGTCGGTCATTTGTTGGCCCAGCCCCGCCGCGGTGTTCGACATCACGCCGCCAGTTGAGGCCGTCTTGATGACGTCGGCGCCCTGCTGCACCGCGAGCCGGACCGCGCGCGCGCAATCATCGGCGCCCGAGCAGAGCGTCGGCGCGCGGAACAGGTCGAGGATTTCCTGTCGATAGCCGTGGATATCGCCGTGCCCGCCATGCGCCGCGACGCCCCCGGCGGCGATAATCCGCGGCCCGACGACCTTGCCCGTTGCGGTGGCGTCCCGCAGCGCGTTGATCGCTTGCGGATCGGATCCCAAGTCCACTACAGTGGTGAACCCCGCACGAACCGTTCGCCCGGCAAAGACAACCCCGTCGAACGCCTGATCGACCGTCGATTTAGTTACGGCGTCGAGGCGGCTCGTCGGACTGGATTCGAAAGTCAGATGGACATGGCTGTCGATGAAGCCCGGCATCACAAACTGGTCGCGAAGGTCGACAATCTTGCCATCGCCAACGAAGCCGTCACGAATTGCGGCGATCTTCCCCGCCTCGACGACAATCGTTTTGTTCGTTTCGACGCGACCGCTCGCCGGATCGGCCAACAGGCGTCCGGCGTGGATATAGGTGGTGGTTGAGGCCGCTTCCTGCGCCGCGAGCGGCTGAACGAAAGCGGCAAGCGCGACAGCGCCGAACATCAACTTCTTCATATCATCCACCCCCATCGCGTCGTGGCGATCAAGCGCCTGCGCGGCCCCAGATCGCTTCTCCGCACCATGCGTTGCCATCGGTATATTCAATGGACGGTTCGCGATCAGCAGCCAAGAAGATCGGCCCGTCGAGATCGACGATATCGCAAAGCTGGCCCAGGATGAACGCCGGCGCCATCGCAAGGCTGGTGCTCACCATATTGCCGACCATCACGCCAAGCCCGAGTTCGCGCGCGCGCCGCGCCATCGCCAAACCTTCGGTCAGCCCGCCGCACTTGTCGAGCTTGATATTCACGACATCGAAGCGGCCGACGAGCCCGTCGACGTCGGCGAGCGTCAGCACGCTTTCATCGGCAGCGATCGGGATCGGGCATTGATAACCGGTGAGGTCGGCCTCGCGCCCGCGCGCCAACGGCTGTTCTAGCAGCTTTACATCGGCCGCGACGAGCGCGGCGACCAGCCGGTCGAGGTCACCGATTTCAAAACCCTGATTGGCGTCGACCCCCATCCAGCATTCAGGCCGCGCCGCGCGTACTGCCTGCACACGCGCAATATCTACCTCAAGATCGCCGGTAAGCTTCAGCTTGAGCGCGCGTGCCTGCGCGTAGTCCAGCGCCCCTTGTGCCATCACATCGGGATCGTCGGCGCCCAGGGTGAATGTCGTCAGCAGCGGACGAGGTTCGGGAAGCCCCGCGAGTTCCCAGACCGGAACGCCACTGCGCCGTGCCTCGAGTTCCCACAAGGCCGCGTCGATCGCATTGCGCGCGCCATTGGCGGGCAGCAGGCTCTGCAATTCCGCCCGCGTGATCCCGGCGCTGACCGCATCGCGGACGCTTTCGATCCCCGCCGACATCGTCGCGACATCGTCGTTCAGATAATAAACCCCCGACGCTTCGCCGCGCCCGATATGTTCACCGTCGGACAAGGTGACGACGACGAGCGCTGCATCGGTGAAAACATGCCCCGAAATGCGAAAAGGCTTGGCGAACGGGAAGGATTCGACCGCAAGGTCGAGCGAAAGGGGGGAATGCGAGGTCATCAAAATCTGTCCTTCATCGGTCACTTCAGGGTGCAGGTACGGCCGGCGCCAGCGCCGCCGCGATCTGTCCTACATATTTATTCCAGTCGAATTTCTGCCCCTCGGGCGTCCAGCCGAGACGGACGATCACCGCATCCTGCGACGGGATGGTCGCGACAATCTGGAAACTATGTCCCCGCGCCATCACGGCATCGGCAGGCACGTCCGGAAAGAGCTTCCTATGCTCGCCGTCAGCTTCGGCGACGTTCAGCCAGAGTTGCGCGCCATAGAAGGGCTGCGGGGCGGCCGGGGTCGGCGTCACGGCGAAATCGAGCCATTCTTTGGAAAGCAATTGCTTGCCCCCGGCCCTGCCCTTGTTGAGATGGAGCAGCCCATAACGCGCCCAGTCGCGCGCGGTAGCATAGGCATAGGAACTGCCGACCTGCACACCCGCTTCGTCGGGTTCGATCAAGGCACTGGTCATACCGGTAGGCTCGAACAACCGCTTCTGCGCAAAGCGCGTCATACCCTCCAGCGTCCCGCCGGTCGCCTGAAACACGATCCGCGACAATATATTGGTCGTGCCCGACGAATAGCTCCAGCTTGTGCCGGGCTCATGCTTCAGCGGCTGCGCCGCCGCGAGAGCACCCATGTCGCCCGCCTCGAACAGCATCTTGATCGAGTCATTGCCGGGCACATAGCTTTCGCTGAAGCTAAGCCCGCTCGTCATCGTCAGCAACTGCCGCAGCGTGATCTTTCCGCGCGGATCGCCCGCGCCCTGCCACTCGGGAACCGGAGCCGGATCGTCGAGCTTAAGCACGCCGTCGTCGACAAGCAAGCCGACCAGCGTTCCCATGATGCTCTTGCTCGCCGACCAGCCGAGCAATTCGGTGTTCCGGTCGAACCCCGGCGCATAGCGTTCGGCGACAATCGCCCCGCCCTGCACCACCACGATCGCCCGCGTGTCAGGATAGCCGCCCTTATTCTGTTCGTCGAAGGTCGCGTTCACCGCCTTGTCGAGCGCGGCCCGGTCGAGCTTCGCTTCCGCCGCCACCTGAAGCCTCCGCACCGGAGCATCGCCCATCGGCCACGGCTTCGCGGCATTTCCCCGCGTCGGCTTGAGCCGCGCCGCCTGCGTATCGAGCACGGCGGTCGACACATCGCCGGTCAGCAATGTGCAACCCACAACCGGACGATACAGCGCGGTGCGCGTCGCGGCGCCCGGCATCGATGCAGTGACGGTGCGCGCATTACGGTCGACCGCCAGAACGATAGTTTTCGTGAAGGGCGCAAACCCCTGAACATCGTCGCGCAGCACATCGGCCTCAGCACGCCCCGCGACGAAGATGCTCGCGCAGGCGACCTGCGCCGAAACCGCCGTACCCAAATCAAAGGGCGTTGCGATTGGCGGCGCGGCGGCGAGCGCCGGGATCGACGCCGAAAGCGCGAGCCCGGCAAGGCTCATGTTGGAAATATACCGGATCATGGGGAACCGCCTTTGATGGTCGATCAGCTTTGGGCGCGACATGCGTGGCGCAGCACGGCGCCCGCCCGGGCCCCGGTATGCTTGCCGCCATCGAGCGTCACGACGCCGTTGACGATCACCGTGTCGATGCCGGTCGGCAGCGCGGTGGGCTTCTCCCATGTCGCGCCGTCGTCGAGCTTGTCGAGATCGAAGATCACGATATCGGCGCGCATCCCGTCGCGGATCAGCCCGCGATCGGTGAGCCCCATGCGCTGTGCCGGCCAACCGGTCATCTTACGGACGGCATCTTCCAGCGACAGCACCGGACGGCGCTTCACATATTCGGCGATGATGCGCGGAAAGGTACCATAAGCGCGCGGGTGCGGCAGGCCGAGCGCGTCGACCTCTCCCAGATTGACCGACGCCGCGGCATCGCTGCCGATGCTGACCCATGGCTGCTTCAGCGCGGTTTCGATGTCCTGTTCGCTCATCATGAAATAGAGCGCGACCGAACGGTTGGGCAGGCCTTCGAGCGCAATATCCCACGCGGCATCCGCCGGGTCGATGTTCAGCGTAGCGCCGATTTCCGCGAGGCTCTTGCCGTGGAAGCGCTCATATTTCTTGCTGAAACCATTGGCGAGCCGCACATTGGCAAAGCCGCCCGAGGCATGAACAAGGTTCGACCAGCCGGGCATCGATCCCGCGGCGACTTCCTTCTTCATCCGCTCACGCACCTTGGGATCGCGCAGCCGCTCGATGCCTTTCTGCAGGCCGTCGGCCCACACCCAGCTCGGCGCGATGATTTCGAGCCCGGTTCCGCCGGCGGTATAGGGATAAAGGTCCGCCGCGACATCGACGCCGCGCGCGCGGGCCGCGTTGATCGTCGCCACCGCCTGCGGCATCAGCTTGCCCCAGCCGGGGGCAAAGGCCGCCTTCAGGTGAAAAATCTCGACCTTCACGCCGCCCTTTTCGCCGATCTCGATCGCTTCCTCGATCGCCTGGACCAGCCCTTCGCTCTCGTCACGCATATGCGTCGCGTAAAAGCCGTCACACTGCGCCGCGACTTTGGCCAGTGAGACGAGGTCGGAGGTCTTCTGGAAGCTACTCGGGGCGTAAATGAGCGCGCTGGAAATGCCGAACGCACCATTCTCCATCGCGATCTTGACCTCGCGCCCCATTTCCTCGAGCTGCGCCGGGGTCGGAGATCCGGCGCCGTCGCCCATCACCTTCATCCGCGCCTGCGTCGAGGAATAGTAGGTGCCATAATTGACCGAAATGCCCTGCTTTTCCAGCGTCTGGAAGTAGGCCGGAATCTCGGCTGCCGCCGCCGGAGGCCCGCCTTCGCCAGCAATGACGGTCGTCACTCCCATTCGCAGCTTATTCTCGGCTGCGCCGCTCTTGAGCAGGACGCGGCCGGACTGATCCATCATGTCGATGAAACCCGGCGACACATAGCGGCCCTTGGCGTCGATTTCCTTCGTCCCGTGCCCGGGGATTTGTCCGATGCGAACGACTTTGCCGTCCTTGACTGCGACATCGGCGCGGACCCACGGATTGCCCGCGCCGTCGAGGACGCGGCCACCGCGAATGACGATGTCATATTCGGGCGCCGGGGCATTGGCGACGAGCAGCATCGACAAGGCGCCGAAGAGAATCTTGTGCTTCATATTATCATCTCCCTGTGGGCGGCCGGGGGACCGCCAAATTTCCTGCTATTTCTTGGCGGCGGCCTGAGCGTCAGCGCGCACCGTATCGACGACATCGCGCACCGCGGCGATCACCACCTCAGGCCGATCGACCTGGATATAATGGGTGGCGTCGGGCACGGTCTGCTGACGCCCGCGGGTCGAAAATGCGGCCTGCTCGGTATGGAGTTGCTTCCATTCCTGCTTGAAGCGCGCGCCATCTTCCACCGTCAGGCCCATTGCTTTGAGTTGCTCGGGCTTGATCGGCGCCATCGCGGTCAACACGATCACCGGGCGGTTGCCAAAGCTGTGAACCGCGCGCGCATCGGCCATCGTGTCATCGAAGCCTGTGAGTTCGGAACGCGAACCCGTCACCGATGTGCTGCTATAGGCGGCCGATATCGCCAGCGCGTCACCGAGCCTTTTGGTCTCGGCTGCGGTCCGAAGCTTCGGCTTGTCACCGCGCGAGAACATAAAGCGGGTGAGGCCCGTCCACGACAGCGCCGTTGCCGCATACATGATGGTCGACGCCCGCTTCGGATGGACATCAATCCCTGCCACTTTGCCGAGCCGCGCGACCTGATCGGGGTGCGACGGATCGACCATCACCAGCCCGGCGACCTGATCGCCATATTTGCCTACATAAGTGCGGGTGTAGGGGCCGCCAATCGAATGGCCGACGAGTATCAGCCGATCGTTGATCCCCGCGCCCTTCAACAACGCATGAAGATCGTCGGCCACCGCCGAGGCGCGCTGAGGCGTATCCTTGGGGTCGCTCCACATAATCCCCGCGCGGTCATAGGCGCAGGTACGGGTGAAGCCCGCAATCTCGTCATGAACCAGCGTCCAGTCGGTCGTTCCACCGGTGCCCAGTCCAGATTCCAGAATCACCGTCGGCGAACCGGTACCCCGGCAATCAATGTGCATCTTGCGCCCGCCGACATCGACCATCTGCCCGCGCGGTGGATAATTCGCCTGGGCATTTCGGCGTCCCAGCGCTTCATAAATCATGCCCACCACGAGCACGAGGATCAGCAGGGCGAGAAGTCCCAGCAGGATGCGCTTGATCCAGCGTCGGGCGCGCCGCCAACCTGTCAGCTTCGTCATTTCGCGTCCTTCGCCGGAGTGAACAGAAGATCTTGATAATCGTAACTAAAATCGGCGATCGGCGAGACGGGCTTCATCGTCACCCGCTCGACCTTGCCGTCGGCGTCGAGGCCGAAGGTCACATAGGCTGGCTCGATCGACTTATCCTCGAACCGCGTGATGAAGCTGTCATATTGCCAATGCTCCAGCGTCCCGCGCATCCGCGGGGTCGACTGGAAATCGATCGTCAACCGCCCCTTGTCCTCGCGCACCACGATATTGCCGTACCAGGGGTCGTTATAGTTGCCGGCATAGCGCACACGCGGAAGCGAGGGACCTGTCTTCGCGGGCTTCGCCTGAACCGCTTTCAGCGCTTGCTGCGCTTCAGCAACCCGATCCTTGACCCGCGCCGACCACTTTTCCGGCCAGCCCGCTTTGGGCCGGCCCAGATAATGATCGAGCAATTCATAGGTGAGACCGTGGATGACCTCGCCGTCTTCCGAGTTGATCGTGATCGAAAATCCGACCTGTTTTTCGGGGATCAGCATGACCATCGTCAAAAATCCGAACACCGCGCCGCGGTGGGTCACAAGCTTGACCCCCTGATAGTCGCGCACCATCCAGCCGAGCGCATAAGTGTCGAAGTTCGGCTGCGTCGCCTGGAACGCTTCGGGAACCGGAGCGATCGGCATGAGCACCGACGGTGTCCACATTTCACGCGACGCCGCTTCGCTGAACAGCCGGCCTTCGCCCTCGGGCAGCTTGCCCTGCGCGAGCTGGATTTGCAGCCAACGCGCAAGGTCGCTCGCGCTCATCGCCATGCCTCCGGCGGGGGCGGCGTTGCGGCCGAGCTCGTCATGTTCGTCGAGCTGTTCCTGATCGCCCGCGCCGCGCAGCCCGCCGTTCATCCGCGCATGCGGAAAGGCCCGGTTGGCGGTAGCAAAGCGCTCCACGCTGTCGCTGGTCGATTCCTGCATCCCGGCAGCCTTGATGATATGCTCGCGGGTAAAGGCTTCCCATGTCTGGCCGGAAACCGCCTCGATCAACTCGCCTGCGACCATGTAGAGCACATTGTCGTAGGCATAGCCGCTGCGGAAGCTGGTCGCGGGCTTGATATGGCGCAGGCGCTTAACGCTCTCGCTGCGGCTAAGATTGGTGCGCGGCACGAACAGCAGATCGCCCGCCCCCAGCCCGAGGCCGCTGCGATGGACGAGCAAATCGCGAATCGTCATTTCGCGCGTCACCCACGGGTCGTACATCTGAAAGCCCGGCAGGTGATCGATCACCTTGTCGTCCCATTTTATCTTGCCCTGATCGACCAGTACCGCGAGCGCGGCTGAGGTGACCGCCTTGCCGCTCGATCCGGTCGGGAAGATCGTGTCGGCGTCGACCTTTTCGTTGCTGCCCAGCTTGCGCGTGCCGAACCCCTCGGCGAGCGTGACCTTGCCCTGCTCGACGATCGCGACCGACATACCGGGGACGCCCGCTGCGGTGCGGATCGCTTCGATCCGCGCTTCGATGCCTTCGGGCGGCGTCGCGGAGGCGAGGCCTGGGGCGAGCGCTGCGGCGGCTAGCAGGCAGGCCAAGCGCCGGCGGTTGACGGAAAATATCATGACGGGTTTCCCTGAGCAGCGCTTTGAAGCGCCTGTTTCTTGTGGGCGAAATGGCTGCGGATCAGGCGGTAGAGCCCGAGCGTCAGCAGCGGCACGACATAGGTCGCGAGGAAGATATAAGCGAGCGCGCGATATCCGCTGGCAATCAGCGCGACGAGGCCGAAGCGGTCGGCGATGAACATGCACCCGATCAATAGCGCGCCGGCGATCGCGCCGCGCGCCCGGTTGCTCAGCGATTGCCCGCGCCGCGCCTTGAGCGCCGCATCAATACGCTCGTTGATTGCGTGCACCGACCCCGCCCCGCTTTCGAGCAGCGCGGCAAAAATCATCAGTTGGAACAGCAGGTGGAAGATCGGCAGTTCCAGCTTTTGGAGCATGAAGTCCGACGGAAGCGTCTCGTTGATGATACCGGGATAAAAGGCGATCATCGCGATGAAGAACAGCACTGCGGGCACCATCGCGAGCGGGCCTGCGATCAGGCCCGAGACGATCGCGTCGCGCTGGCTGGTCATGTGGCGGACGACGGGCAGGATCACCACCGCGCCGACAACATTGTAGCTGGCATAGGTCAGGCCACCCAGCGCCCAGCCGTCGGTCGGCGTCGGGATGGCAAAGCGCGCTACGATCAGGTCGCCAAAGCTGCTCAGCGCCAAGACCATGAACAGCGCATAAACGCCGTAAAGCAGGAAGGAGACATATTTGAACAAGCCCTCGACCGAGCTGTTGCCGAAGGTCGCGAATAGTGCGATCAGCGCGGCGAGGCTGATGGTTCCGGCGATCGACGGCAGGCCAAAGACCGCGCTGCCAATCTCGCCCGCGGCAGCGCCGAACACCGCAAGGATGAGCGTGACGAACAGGACATAGGCGATCTCGAACAGGATCCAGCCGCGGCCCAATAATTTCTCGAAGAAGCTGCGATAATCGAACGCCCCCACTGCACGCGCAAAGGCGAAGGTCGCCGCGCAGATGACGCTCCACAGCAGCATCGCGAGCAGCATCGCCGCCAATCCGCCCCACGGCCCGCTTGGCAGGAAAAATTCCGCAAGCTCGCGTCCGGTGGCATAGCCACCACCGATCACAACGGCCTTGAAGGCGAAACCCGGCAGCAGGAACCGCTGGAACCAGGAGGATCCAGCTGTCGCTGCCGGGGCGGCCATTCCGCTCATGCGAGGCAGTTATCCACCAAGCGGGCGAAAGCCTCACCGCCGCGGATAGGGTCAGCGACCGGCAATCCCAGCCTCTCGCTTTCGCTCGCCATCAGCGCGATCGCTTCCTCCTCGCCGAGATGCGAGGTGTTGAACGAGACACCGCCACAACGGATCGCTGCATTGGTCCGCGCGCCGAGGCGCAGGTTGAGGTCGATCGCCTCCTCGATGCTCGGCACCGCATAGCCAGGGGTTCCCAGCATCTGCTCGCGGCCCGGCTGATGACAGACGACGATCACGTCGGGCTGGCTGCCGTGCAGCAGGCCAAGCGACACAGCGGCATAGGCGGGATGCAACAGCGACCCCTGCCCCTCGACAATATCCCAATGCGCCGGATCGGCGTCGGGACTGAGCATCTCGGCCGCACCCGCTTCAAAATCGGAGATCACCGCGTCCATCGGAATGCCACCGCCGGCGATCATGATCCCGGTCTGGCCACTTGCACGAAAATCGACATCGACCCCGCGGTCGGCGAAGGCACGCGAAATGGCGAGCGCGGTATATTTCTTGCCCAGTGCGCAATCGGTTCCAACGGTCAGCAACCGCTTGCCCGAACGCTTACGCCCATTGCCGATCAACAGGTTACGCGGCGGATCGCGTACGTCAATCAACTGCCGCCCGAGCCGTTCCGCCAATTCCGCAAGGCCGGGGACATCGGACAAACGGACGTGCATACCGCTGACGATATCCAGCCCCGCCTCCAGCGCTTCAGCCAGCGCGGGGATCCAGCTTGCCGGAATAATGCCGCCGCTGTTGGCGACCCCGATCAACAGTGAACGCGCGCCCTTTGCGGCTGCTTCGGCGGGCGTCAGCACCTTCAGTCCGGTGCTGACCTTCGCGGCGGGCAGCGCGTATTCGCCGACGCACTTTTCGGGAGCCCAATCGCGCAGCCCATAAGCCGTTTTCGCAAAACCGCTCTCGGTCGTATCGCCAAGAAACAGCAAATAGGGCTGAGGCAGGCTCAGGGCACCGGCGGCAGTGTCGAGGGATGTTTGAATGTTCACGGCTCTCACCAAAATCGGAAGGAGGCCTAGGTGCAATGCCGCTGCGGCAACGATCCCACGCCCCTCTTCGCTGTTGTCCTGTTTCAAGTCTATTTTCAAAATTTGATAATATCAAGAAAATTTGAAAAATTCTTTATCCAATGGGACCGTCCGAGCGCGCATGCGGCGCGCCCGGCCCTGGATCAGAAGTGGGTGTCAAAGGCGATCAGGTGAAAACCCAAGGCGACCCACAGAAGCACAACCGCACAGAACAGCAGCACGACGCTCCAGGATTTCGCGAACCGGCCCCGCTTGCCCGTCCAGACGTGCCAGACATTCCACGCGGCGCTGGCCAGCAGCCCCATGAACACAATCGGCGTGGCGATCAAAAGCATGATCAGCGCCCAGTCGAGTTCACCGCTCATCGACGAGAAATCCGACAAGAGCGCAGAGGCGAACAGGAACCATCCGGCCATCACAGCGACAGCGAGTCCTGCCAGGCCACGAGTCACGCGATAGCTTTTCACCGCCGCGGGAGGGAGCGTCGCCTTGACGCCATAGTGGCGCCGAGCCCATGCCGAGACCGGCCATGCAATCGCGGTGAGCAACAGCACGCCAAGACTGAACAAAAAGGCAGGCGTGAGCCAGGCGCTAGAAAGATACCATGGCACCGGCTCGAACAGCATGAAGGGCGACGAGGAATCGAGGCCGATCCGGGTGACGCGGCCATTTTCGACCTTGGCAGCGAGGCGCGCCTTGCTACCCTCGTCGCGCCAGACAAAGGGCTCAATCTCGACCCATTTGCGGGCCTGGCCACCCATGCCCGACGACGCGCTGAATTGAATCCGTCCATCGCGGTCGAGCGTGACCTTGACCTGTCCGGAAAGCTCCATTGCCTTCAGGAAGCTCGTTTCGATCCGGCGGGTCTTGTTATAGGTGCCAACCATCATCCGCGCATGCTCGCGCGCGGTGGCGGCGTCGACCCGGCCGTCGCGCTGCGCGAACGGGAAATAGCGATCGGCAAAGGCTTCGAACAAATAGCTGCGGATCGGGCCCGACACATTTTGTGTGCCCCCGGCGTTCATCGACATGTAAATGCCGACCTTTTCTTCGGGGAAAAGCCAGAGCTGGCTATGGAAGTTAATGCTGTCCCCGGCGTGCGAAATGGCTTTGCGGCCATTGATATTCTGCTCGTAGAAACCCAGCGCCATGCCGTTCAGCGCCGGAATCGCCCTCGATATGGTGCCGTGCATCTGCGCTGCGGTCGCTGGCTTCAGCAACGCGCCGCCATTGTTCAGATGCGCCAGCATGAAGCGCCCCATGTCGGCGCCCGACGTCGTCAAGCCGCCCGCGGGAGCGAGGTTACTTATCTCAAACCGACCCGGCTTGCCCGATCCCAACTTATATCCGCTGGCCATCAACGGCCGCAGCGACGCAGGGAGCGGCTGGCGAAAGCTCGACCGCGCCATACCGGCGGACGCGAAGATGCGCTGTTCGGCGTAAGTGTCGAACGGCACGCCCGACACGCGCTCGACGACATAGGCAGCCAGCGCCGTACCATAGTTGGAATAGGCTGGGGTCGATCCCGGTGCATAAATGCGTTTCGGCAATGAGCGTTTCAGCATGTCGCCCAGCGGCGGCGCGCCATTGGGATCATAGCTATTGAGCGCCCGCTGCACCTCATCGAAGCCCCCGGTATGCGTCATCAGATTGCGCATTGTGATGGGTCGGCCGTCATATGCGGGAATTTTGAAATCAAGATAAGCGTTTACGTCGCGATCGAGATCAACCTTGCCCTGTTCAACCATCTGCATCACTGCGGTCCAAGTGAAGAGCTTTGAAACCGATGCCTGGCGAAAAAGCGTCATCTCGGGATCCACCGGCCGCCGCGCCGCGACATCGGCATAGCCGAACCCCCGCTGCGTCAGCACCGCTCCGTCCTTAACAACGACTACGACCGCGCCCGCAGCATCGCCGCGTTTGAGGGCATAGGGCATATAGCCGTCGAGCCAGGCGTCGACGTCGCTTTTGACCATCGCGGGAGCGGAAGGCGATACGCGCATGTCGCGCGGTTCTACCGAAGGTGCAGCGGCGGGCGGACGCGCCGCAGATTCGGTCATCGGCGGCGCCACAGCCCCGAAAAGCATCACCGCGGCCAGCAACCCGCATGACTTTAGGAACCGCATAACCCTCTCCCTCCTGATTTAGCCGTCAGTCGCGACCGCACATGCAGAAATTTCTCATTCTGAAATATTTTCAATTTCTGATATAGACAGGCTGTGCTGAAATTTGTCAACGGCGACTGCGATCCAGTCGATCCGGCAGATGCGCGCGAGAACCACCCCACAACGCGATGCATTTTTCAGAAAACGACAGGCTGGGCGAGCACCCCTGCAGCAAAGCACGGCTTCGCGAGCCTGACAGCCGCCCCCGCAGCGATCACAGTACAGAATATTTCGCGCGCAGTGCTAGGCGCGCTGCCCACCATCGACGGGATGGAGAGCCGACTTCAGGTCGGCGTCGGTCGCGGAACAAACGGACAATATGCGGCATGGCCTCTCGCCGACCGCAACATAGCCATGCCCCATCGAAGCATCGAAATAGACCGAATCGCCCGTTTTGAGACGCGACGGTGCGTAAATATCGCTGTGAAACTCGCACTCCCCCTCAAGAACGATCACATATTCTTCGCCCGAATGGCGCATCAGGTCGCCGAAATCCTCAATCGAACGCACCTTTACCTCGATAATCATGGGGTTCAGAAGCTTGTTAAGGAGGTCGGCCGAAGGATAGGTGTAGTTATAGGTTGCGGTTTCGATCGAAGGCCCTTCACCGAGGGGGGTGATGCTGCGCCGCCCCGTCGCGGCATGTGTGGCGACGGGTTGAGATGTGGCGGCCGAAAACAACTGCGTGATATCGATGTCGAGCCCCTGACTGAGCCGCAGCAGCTTCTCATAGCTGAGGGACATTTTGCCAGTTTCAATCTTTGACAAGGTTGAAACGGGAATCCGCGTACGCTCGCTAACTTCGGCGAGCGTCCACCCCTTCTCGTTCCGAAGCTCTCTCAGAAAAATTCCCGGATTTCCGTCGACGGCGGGCCGTCGATCGCGACCGGGTGAGCTTAGGTGACTGGTAGATGGCATCGGTGTCCTTTCAATCCTCTTTCCCATTTAGCACATATTTGCTCATCTATCCTATCTATCAAGCGCGACAGCTTGCAAAATCGCAGCTTTTGAAAAAGAAAATTACGCGCTGGATGAATAAAGTCCACTTTCTCGATCGCCTGGGCGCGACACAGAGCCTGATTCAAACAGGAATGGCGGTGGTGACTTTGACCGGCTTCAGCGCAAAACTCGAGTTGATCGCGCCGACGCCGGGCAGATGCAAAAGCGTCTTGCGCAGAAATTGTTCATAATCCTCGATGCTGCGCGCCAGCACGCGCAACACATAATCACTCTCACCACTCATCGAGAAGCATTCGACGATTTCAGCATGGCCACGCACCGCCGCTTCAAAGGCCTCGAGCACCGGCTCTTCATGATTGCGGATCTTGATCTGGGCAAAGACATTCACCGGATAGCCGAGCCCCACCGCGTCGAGCATGAATGAACGGCCGAGAATCAGGCCCGCTTCTTCCATACGGCGCACCCGGCGCCAGCACGGCGTATGCGACAGGCCGACGCGCTCGGCGACCTCGACCATCGACAGCTGCGGCTCATCCTGCAGGCAGCGCAGGATCTTTCGGTCGAATGCATCAATCTTGAAATCCATTCGCTCACCTTGATCGTTAAGTTGGAATTGCATTGCAATAAAATTGCATTCCACGCAATCAGATTACCATAAATCGACGATTCCGAGCAAACAACGCAATCCCATTTCAATGCGTTCGCGGTACAAATACGCTGTGTCAAACGCTCCTGTCCTTCGGCCGAACCGGCTGCCGCTTCGCCTGCATATTCCTGAGCCGGTCGCTCGTCCGGGTGAGGCGGCGCATTTTGGCAATCTCGCTTTAGCCGAAGCGGGCGCGGTTGCGCGTCCCGATATCGACACCGTCGAGGCCGATGTCCGGCACCTGCCCTATACGCTGATCCGAGTGCTGGACGACGATGGCCATGCCGTGGGGCCGTGGGCACCCGGGCTTGATGCCGAGCAACTGATAGCGGGCCTCGCGGCGATGCTGCGCACACGTATTTTTGACGACCGGCTGTTTCGCGCACACCGGCAGGGCAAAACCAGCTTCTACATGAAATGTACCGGCGAAGAGGCGATCGCGGTCGCACAGAGTATGGCTCTCGGCCGCAACGATATGTGCTTCCCGACCTATCGCATGCTCGGCTGGCTGATGGCGCGTGACTATCCGCTCGACGCGCTGGTGAACCAGATTTTCTCCAACGCCGCCGACCCGCTCGCCGGGCGCCAGCTACCGATCCTCTATTCGGCGCGCGACTATGGTTTCTATTCGCTGTCGGGCAATCTTGGCAGTCGCTTTGGTCATGCCGTCGGCTGGGCGATGGCGTCGGCCTATCGCGGCGACGAGGGGATCGCGCTCGGCATGGTCGGCGACGGCACAACCGCCGAAGGCGATTTCCACGAGGCACTGACCTTCGCCGCGGTCTATCGTGCGCCGGTCATCCTGTGTGTGACAAACAACCAGTGGGCGATCTCCAGCTTCACCGGCATCGCGGGCGCCGAAACAGCAACCTTTGCCGCCAAGGCGCTCGCCTATGGCATCCCGGGGCTCCGAGTCGATGGCAATGATTTCCTCGCGGTCTGGGCGGCAACGCAATGGGCGGCCGAACGCGCGCGCGCGAACCTCGGCTCGACCCTCATCGAATTCGTGACCTATCGCGTCGCAGGCCATTCGACGAGCGACGACCCCACCCAATATCGCCCGAAGGACGAGGCCGATCACTGGCCACTCGGCGACCCGGTCGACCGGCTCAAAGCCCATCTCATCGCGATCGGAGTGTGGGACGAAGAACGGCATGCAGCGCTGACAAAACAGCTCGACGATGAGGTGAAGGCTGCGGTCAAGGCGGCCGAAGCCGTCGGCACATTGGGCGCGTCCAAGCCGCCGGTCGGCGAAATGTTCGAATGTGTCTTCAAGGACGCCGACTGGCGCATCGACGAACAACGAACAGAGCTGGGACTTTAATACCATGCCATCCATGACGATGATCCAGGCGCTTAATTCGGCACTGGCCGACAAGCTCGCTGACGACGCCGACGTCCTCATTTTCGGCGAGGATGTCGGCTATTTCGGCGGCGTGTTCCGCGTCACCGCCGGATTGCAGGAGCGCTTCGGCCTTCAGCGCTGTTTCGATGCACCGATCGCCGAAAGCGGTATCATTGCGACCGCGATTGGCATGGGCGCCTATGGCCTGCGCCCGGTCCCCGAAATCCAGTTCGCAGACTATATCCTACCCGCATACGACCAGCTCGTGTCGGAAGCCGCACGGCTGCGCTATCGTTCGTCTGGGGAATTTACAGCCCCGATTACGGTGCGTTCGCCCTATGGCGGCGGCATCTTCGGTGGCCAGACGCACAGCCAGTCGCCCGAGGCAATTTTCGCGCATATAACCGGGCTCAAGACAGTGATCCCGTCAACGCCCTATGACGCCAAGGGATTGCTGATCGCGGCGATCGAGGATGATGATCCGGTGATTTTCCTCGAGCCCAAACGGCTTTATAACGGCCCGTTCGACGGACGCCCCGACCAGCAGGTACCGGGCTGGCACGGACATCCCGCCGCCGAAGTGCCCGAGGGGCTGTATCGGATCCCGCTCGGCAAGGCAGCGACGGTGCGCGAGGGCGAGGCGGCGACCGTGCTCGCCTATGGCACGATGGTCCATGTCGCACTGTCGGCGATCGAGGAATGCGGCATCGATGCTGAACTGATCGACCTGCGCTCGATCGTCCCCCTCGACATCGACGCGATCGTCGCCTCCGTGCAAAAGACGGGGCGCTGCGTTATTTTGCACGAAGCCTCGCGCTTCGGCGGCTTTGGCGGCGAATTGTCGGCGCTGGTGCAGGAACGCTGCTTCTATCATCTCGAAGCTCCGGTCGAGCGCGTTTGCGGCTGGGATACCCCCTATCCGCATGCGTTCGAATGGGATTATTTTCCGGGGCCCGCGCGGCTCATCAAGGCGCTGCGGCGCGTCACTGGGGAAGCCTGACATGGCCCGCTATTCATTCCGTCTTCCCGACATTGGCGAAGGCATCGCCGAGGCCGAAATCGTCGCCTGGCACGTCAAGATCGGCGAGCGCGTCGAGGAAGACGCGCAACTCGCCGATATGATGACAGACAAGGCGACGGTTGAAATGGAATCGCCGGTATCAGGGATCGTCGTTGAGCTCGCGGGCGAGGTCGGTGATCTGATCCCGATCGGCTCGACCCTCGCGGTGATCGAGACCGACAGCGACGATGCGGTTGAGGAGGTGCCGGTCGAGGTGCCGTCCGCCAAGGTCGCGGAAATCCCTGTCGTTGAAGTTATGGCGCCTGTGCAACTTGCTGCACCGGCGCCCAAGCCGGCGCCGATCTCTCCCCCGGCGCCGGCCTCTGTTTCCGCACCGGTCGATCTTGGCAAGCCCGTCCTCGCATCGCCCGCGGTTCGCGCGCGCGCCAGGGATCTGGGTGTCGACCTTGGCCAGGTCCACGCTGAGGGTGACCGCATCCGCCATGCCGACCTCGACGCCTTCCTGCGCTACAGCGGCGGGCAAGGCTATCATGCGCCGGGAGCATCGCGCGCGCGCGCCGACGAGCCGATCAAGGTCATCGGCATGCGCCGCAAGATCGCCGAGAATATGGCGGCGTCGAAGCGTGCGATTCCGCACTTCACCTATGTGGACGAAATGGATGTCACCGCGCTTGAAGAGATGCGCGCTGACCTCAACGCCAATCGCGGCGGCCGCCCGAAACTGACGATGCTGCCCTTCCTGATCGTCGCGATCTGCCGCACCATTCCGCAATTTCCGATGATCAACGCGCGCTATGATGATGAGGCGGGCATCGTGACCCGTTACGGCGCGGTGCATCTTGGTATGGCGACGCAGACCGATGCAGGGCTGATGGTCCCGGTGATCCGCGACGCGCAGGACAAGAATGTGTGGCAGTTGGCCAGCGAGATCACGCGTCTTGCCGAAGCCGCGCGCACCGGCAAGGCGAAGGTCGATGAGCTGTCGGGTTCGACACTGACGATCACCTCGCTCGGCCCGCTCGGCGGGATTGCGACAACGCCGGTGATCAATCGTCCTGAAGTGGCGATCATCGGTCCGAACAAGATCGTCGAACGCCCGGTGTTCGACGGCGACGAAATCCGGCGCGCCAAGTTGATGAACCTGTCGATCAGCTGCGACCACCGCGTCGTCGATGGATGGGATGCCGCAAGCTATGTCCAGGCGCTCAAGAAGCTCGTCGAAACGCCGGTTCTGCTATTTGCGGATTGATAAAAATCCCCCGGGCGGCGAGGACTCCTCAAAATGAGGCGTCGAATTCGCTTCCTTCAGCCATGCCCTTGGGAGCAGCCGGTCGGGGGAGGCCGCAGCAACGCCTGACCCGCTGCTACGCCGGTCGTTCGACTGTCATCGACCGCCAGTTGACCGTTAACGAACAGCTTGCGTACACCGACGCTCAGTTCGCGCGGGCGCACATAGTCGGCGCGCGGTGCATATTGGGCAGGATCGATAACGACCACGTCGGCGAAATAGCCCTGACGAAGATAGCCGCGCCGATCGAGCTTGTAGATATCCGCGGTCAGCCCTGTAGACTGGCGGATGAAGGTCGGCAGACTGATGATTTTCCGGTCGCGAACATAGCGGACATATTTTTCGGGAAAGGTTGCGAACATGCGGGGGTGGCCGTCCGACCCGTCGGACGATGTCACCATCCACGACTGCTGCATCAGCAGATCGACATCCGCCTGCTTCATGTTGAAGGAGGCGATGGCGGCGCCCCCGCCCCTCTCTCCCCGATCCTTCGCCTCGACACTCTGGCGGATGATGCGAAGCGCCGCGTCGCGCGAATCCATTTTCCACTCCGTTGCCACTTGCTCCAGCGTTTTCCCGGTCCATGGAAAACCCTCGGCGATCAGCAACAGTGCCCCAGCGTCACCACGTCGACGAAGATTTTCCTGCATTTCGCCACGAATCCGCGCCAGCCCAGCAGGATCGTCGAGCCGCTTCAGCAACGCCGCGCTACCGCCATCGACCGACCAACGCGGCAGCAGCGAGGCGTCGAGATTCGACCCGGACGCAAGCCAGGGATATTGATCGGCGGTCACATCCACGCCCGCCTTGCGCGCCGCGTCGATCACGGCGATTACGGCGCTGGCCTGTCCATGGACATCGACGCCCAGCGCTTTCAGATGGGCGAAATGGACCGGTATTCCAGCCTGCCGGCCGATGTCGATGGCCTCCTTCACCGATCCAATCAGGCCGATGCTATAGCTTGATTCATCGCGCTGATGCGTGTCGTAAAGGCCACCGCGGATCGCCGCCTCCCGCGCTACGGCGATGACTTCATCGGTCTTAGCAAAGCTTTGTGGTGGATAGAAAAGTCCGGCGGAAAAACCCACGGCGCCCTCGCACATACCTTGGGCCACCAGCGCTTTCATCTGGCCAAGCTCCGCCGCATTCGGCGCGCGAGCATCGTGGCCGAGCACCCGCTGGCGGACGGGACCGAAACCCACGAACGACACGATATTGGTGCCGATGCCCGACGCCGCCAGCTTGCCCGCATCCTCCGCCACGTCAGGTGTGCCCGAACCATCCACGCCGATCATCACGGTGGTCACACCTTGATTGAGCCAGGCCGCGTTGACGCGCACCGCTTTGTCGGGCGAGCGGATGAAGCTGTCGGCGTGGGTGTGCGGATCGATGAAGCCGGGCGCGACGATCATGCCCTTTGCGTCGATGACCCGGCCTGCCGAATAATGACCGGGGCGTCCCACATAGACGATCCGGTCGCCGCGGATCGCGACATCGCCGACGAAAGCTTCGCCCGTGCCGCCGTCATAGATCATCCCGCCGCGGATGAGGATATCGACCGGCTCGTCCGCCCGCGCCGCCGCTACACAGAGCAGCGCAGCGACGGTGGTAAGCGAAGCGATCGTCCGATGAAGGGAAAGCGAGGCAGGCAGCAACGGCATGATCCTTCCGGAGAATGATGCGACGAGGATGTCCCCAATGCGCGCTCTGCGTCCAGAGAGCGTTGTTGCACCACCTATAACCCAATGGCATATAGGTCAAAATCGACATAAATTTCAGCCAAAAAGAGGGTGGACCGAACGCCCGATGATCGCAGCTTTGGGGCCCAAGAGATGAACCTGCGCCAGATCGAGATATTCCACGCGGTGTTCCTGCACGGTACGGTCAGCGCCGCGGCGCGGTCGCTCAACGTGTCGCAGCCCTCGGTAACCAAGGTGTTGCGCCATGCCGAACGCTCGATTGGCCTGCCCTTGTTCGAACGGTCGAAAGGGCGGCTGATTCCGACGCAGGACGCGCATACTTTGTTCGCCGAGGTATCCGACATTCAGGACCGGGTGCGATCGCTGAGGCAGGCTTGTCAGAATATGCGTCATGGGCGCGGCGGGCTGTTACGCATTTCGGCGCTTCCCTCGCTGGGTTTGGGTGCGATTCCCGAGGCGGTGGCCCGGTTTCTCGAAGGGCATGAGGACATCATGTTCGATCTCCAGACGCTGCATCATGATGAAATGGTGCGCAAACTCTATGAACGCGAAACCGACATCGCGATCAGCTTCGAGGTACCACTATCGGCCCCGGTCGCGCATCAGGTGATCGGAGAAGGCGAGTTGGTGGTCATCTATCGCGAAGAGGATATGCCCGCCGCACCGCCGCGGTTGCGCCTTGACGAGCTGTGCGGGCACAAGTTCATCAGCCCGATCCAGGGCGGCCCGATCGGGCGAATGCTGTCGAGCGAACTCAATCGCCTCGAGGTCGTTCTCGACGAGGTGGTGTCGGCGCGGACCTATTATGTGGCGGCCGCGCTGGTTGGCGCCGGGGTCGGCATGGCGATCGTCGATAATTTCACGGCCCACGCCGCATTGCCCCCAGGCCTCGCTAGTCGGCCGTTGCAGCCCGCGATCACCTTCGACATCAATGCAGTCTATCTGCAAAATCGGCCGCCATCGCGAACGGCGTCGGATTTCCTCACCATGCTCTCGACGGTGATCGAGGGGCTATAGCATCAGGCTATAGGCGATGTGGCGCTAGATATTGGGGCGGCGCCAAGGGTAGGGATAGAGTTGCCGCTTCTCACCATCACGCAGGTTTCCCTGATCCATGATCGAAACGCCCTATCTTCTCTATCTCGGCCACAGCAACGACGCCGCCGACATCAAGACCTCGCGCGGGCTTGCCGTGTTCCGGCCCGACATCTCTGTCGGCGAATATCGCCACGATGATTGCGGGCTGACTCTGGGCCTCCCCCGCATGGATTTCGCCGCAGCGCGCGCGGCTGGCGCGCGAACGCTGGTGCTGGGCATCGCCAATGCGGGCGGAAAGCTGGGCGAAGATTTGATCGTCGATGCGCTGGCCGCGATGGAAGCGGGGCTCGATATCGCATCGGGCCTGCACCAGCGGCTGAACGCCGTGCCCCGCCTTACCGAAGCCGCAGCACGCCTCGGCCGCGCGCTGCACGATGTGCGCGATCCGCGGCCCGACATTCCCGTCGGCAATGGCAAGCGGCGCGCGGGCAAGCGGCTGCTAACCGTCGGCACCGACTGTTCGGTCGGCAAGATGTATACGACGCTGTGCCTCGCCAGCGCGCTCGAAAAGCGCGGCGTGGCGGCCGATTTCCGCGCGACTGGGCAGACGGGCATATTGGTCGCGGGCGACGGCGTTCCGCTCGACGCCGTGGTCGCCGATTTCATCTCGGGCGCAATCGAACAGATTTCGCCCGCGCGTACCGATGGCGGCTGGGACCTGATCGAAGGTCAAGGCTCGCTCTATCACCCCTCCTTTGCCGGGGTCTCGATGGGCCTGCTCCACGGCGCGCAGCCCGATGCGCTCGTCCTGTGCCACGACCCTGTGCGCCCGCACATGCGCGGCCTGCCGCATTATGCGCTGCCCGACCTCGCCGAATGCCTGGAAGCCAATCTGCGCGCCGCGCGGCTGACCAATGCCGACGTGCGGGTGGTAGGAATCGCCCTCAACACCTCGGCCATGCCCGAGGACGAGGCGATCGCGCTGTGCGCCAAGACTGAAGCCGCGCTGGGCCTGCCGACCAGCGATCCATATCGCTTTGGGGTGGAGGCGATAGTCGACCAGTTATTGCACGACGAACCGGCCTGACCCGCTGATGATGCACCGCACCCTGACCGTCGCCGGCGAGACATTTCCTCTGCACGCCCCTTTTCGCATCGCGCGCGGGGTCAAGACCGCTGCCGAAGTCGTGACCGTCGCCATCACCTGGGAAGGCGTCACCGGGCGCGGCGAATGTGTGCCCTATCCCCGCTATGGAGAGAGCGTCGAAAGCACAATCAGGGCAATCGAGGCGGTGCGCGGCGCGATCGAACAGGGGCTGGGGCGGCAGGAGCTGCTCCGGATGATGCCCGCGGGCGCCGCGCGCAACGCGATCGATTGCGCGCTGTGGGATCTGGAACTGCGGCTGGCGGGCAGCGACATCGCGGCGGCGCTCGATCTGGAGCAACCGCTCCGCCCGATCGCGACCGCGATGACGATCAGCCTCGACACCCCCGAACGCATGGCGCGCGCCGCCGCGATGCTCGCCGACGTGCCGCTGCTGAAGGTCAAGGTTGACCGAGGCGATCCCGCCACGCTCCTCCGCGCCGTTCGCGCCGCAGCGCCTGCTCCGCGGATGATCGTCGATCCCAATGAAAGCTGGACGATCGACGAAGTGCGCGACCTGCAAGGCCTGATGATCGATTTGCGCGTCGACCTGCTCGAACAGCCGCTGCCGGCCGATGCCGACGGCGACCTCGCCGGTTTCCGGTCCGCCATCCCGGTCGCGGCAGACGAATCGATCCATGTCGCAGCGGACCTCGACGCCCTGCCCGACGGCTATCGGGTGGTGAATATCAAGCTCGACAAGGCGGGCGGACTGACCGCAGCGCTCGACCTCGCACGCGCGGCGCGGCAGCGCGGGCTGGATGTCATGACGGGATGTATGATCTGTTCGTCGCTGTCGATCGCGCCGGCGTGGGCGCTTGCCGTCGATAGCAGCTTTACCGACCTTGACGGACCGCTCTGGCTCGCCAAGGATCGCAAGGGCGGCGTCAGCGGGGCGAACGGCATGTTGTCGCCGCCACGGTCCGGCTTCTGGGGCGGATCTTGATACGATCGGAGCATAAGGGGCAATGACCGGATTCCTTCGCCGCTGGTTCGCGGTGCCCCTGTGGCAGAGAGTACTGGGCGGCATGTTGATCGGCGTGCTGCTGGGGCTGGCCTGGCCCGCAGCAACATCGTCGATCGCGATTGTCGGCGAATTGTTCGTGCGGCTGATCCGGATGCTGGTCGTCCCCATCGTGTTCATCAGCATCGCATCGGGGGTTACCGCCCTCGCCGACCCGCGCAAGCTGGGCTCGGTGGGCGGCCGCACGGTCGGGCTGTTCGCAGCCACCACCGTCTGCGCGGTATCGATCGGCATGGGCGTCGGCCTGTTGCTGGAGCCGGGAACCGGCGCGGCGCTCGGCACCGCCGTCCCCCACGCGCTGGGTGAGGCCAAGTCGCTGCACGACCAGCTGGTCGGCATCATACCCGTCAACATCGTCCAGTCGCTGGTCGACGGCGACATGCTGGCAATCATCTTCTTTGCCATCCTGTTCGGTTTCGGCGTCATCCTGGCGGGCGACGAAGGACGCCCGATGGCAACGCTGCTGCAATCGGCCGGACAGGCGCTGTTCCATCTGGTGCGGATCGTCATGGAAATGACGCCCTTCGGCGTGCTGGCGCTGATCGCCAAAGCGGTCGCCGACAACGGCGTCGCCGTCTTTACCCATGTCGGCTGGCTGGCGGTCGGCGTCGCGGCGGGGGTGATCCTGCAGATCCTGCTCGTCCATCTGCCACTGATCGCCTTCGTCGCGCGGCAGCCGGTCCGCCGTTTCTACCGGACGATCATCGACGCGCTGGCGGTGGCCTTTTCGACCGCATCCTCGGCCGCCACCCTGCCCGTCGCGCTGCGCATCGCACTGGAGGATCTGCGCATCGCCCCTGGCGTCGCGTCAACCGTGCTGCCAATCGGCGCGAGCATCGGCAAGGATGGCACGGCGATGTATGTGGGGCTGCTCAGCATCTTCGCGCTTCAGGCGATCGGCATTCATCCCGACCTGTCGATGCTGGCGATCATCCTGCTGACCGGATCGCTTGCCGCGTTCGGGACCGCGCCGATCCCGTCGGCCTCGCTGTTCATGCTCGCCGCCGTCCTGTCGTCGGTTGGCATTTCCCCCGAGCAGACAGCATTGGTGGTCGGCTTCATCCTGCCCTTCGACCGGTTACTCGACATGACCCGCACCGTGGCGAGCGCCAGCGCCAATTTGACGGTCACGACCGTCGTCGCGCGCTGGGAAAAGGCGATCGAGCCGGAAAACGAACCAGAAGCGGATGGCCTGAAGGCCAACGCATGACCGCAGTCGCGATCGAAGCGAACGCCATCACACGGGCACCTCCGGCCCGTTCATCGGCGCGGCGCCTGCTCGGTCTCTATCTGCTGCTCGGCTTTTCAGCGGGGCTGCCCTTTTACATGTTTAATGCCGTGCTGACGCTGCGCCTCGCCCGGCATGACGTCGATATTGTGATCATCGGCTTCTTCGCGTGGATCGCGCTGCTGCCGACCTTCAAATTCGCGTGGGCGCCGCTGCTCGATCGCTATGATGTACCGGGTTTCTCGCGCTTCTGGGGCCGGCGGCGCGGATGGATCATGCTCTCGCAGCTCGGCATCTTTCTATCGATGGTCGCGATGGCCTTTACCGCGAGCGACCAGAGCCTGCCGCTGACCGCCTTGTTCGCGATCCTGCTTGCCTTCTGGACGACGACGCTGGAGGTCGCCGCCGACGGCTGGCGCATCGAACTGGCGCCGACGCAGGCCGAACAAGGGCCGATCGTTGCCGCTAATTTGTGGGGCTATCGCAGCGCGATGGTCGCGGCGGGCAGCGGCGCGGTGCTGGTCGCGGCCTGGGCCGACTGGACCTGGGCCTATCTGGCCATCGCGGTCGCGGCCTTTGCCCCCTTCCCTATCCTCGCCGCGATGCGGCCCGAACGCGAAGAGACAAAGGGCCGCGCGCGTGCGCTGATCGCGGGGATTTTCGCCAGCCTGATCATCCTTCTCGCGGTCGCGCTCGTCACCACCTTGGTCGGCTGGGGGTTGTTGTCCGCAGTGCAGGGCGCGGGCTTTTCGGCCAAGACCAATGTGACACCCGTCGTTCTGGCAGTGGCGCTGCTGCCCTTCGCGGCGCTGGCGATCGCGCTACCGCGCATCCGCCGCCTGCCCGCTGGCGCAACAGCGCGGATGTCCGCCTTCGCCGCGCCCTATGTCGAGCTGTTCTGGCGCTATGGCTATGCGGTGCTGGCGGTGCTGGCCTTTGTCTCACTCTATCGCATGGGCGATGTACTCACCCTGACCCTCTCGCATCCGCTGTGGAACGAGGCGGGCTATAGCCTCGAGCAGATCGGCGTCGCCGACGGCGTCGTCGCGCTGTCGGCGAGCATGGCGGGGGTCGCGCTGGGCGGTTGGCTGTCGACGCGGCTGTCGCTCGTCTGGACGCTCGCGATCGGCGCGGTGACCGCGGCAGCGGGCAACTGGATTTATATCTGGCTGTGGCACAGCGAGCCGTCGGCCTTCATCCTCTACACATCGGTGGCGATCGACCAGTTCGGCAATGGCTTTGCCGGTGCGGCGTTCGTCGTCTATCTCTCGATGCTGGTGAGCCCCAACTATCCGGGCGCACAATATGCCTTCCTCTCGGGCTTTGCTTTCCTGCTCCCGCGTCTGCTCGCAGGCGCGTCGGGGACGATGCAAACGCAGATCGGCTATGACGGCTTCTTCCTGCTCTCGGGCGCGCTGAGTCTTGCGGCAATCTTTCTGTTACCCGTGATCGCGCGCGTAAAAGGACGCTCCCCGATATGACGATCGAGGCGATTTGCGAACAGGGGTTCGCGCCGGCGCTGGAAGCGACCCGGAGCGGCCGCATTCCGGGCGCGACGCTGGGAGTGGTGAATGCCGGCGGCGAGAGCGCGGTGCGTCTCGCCGGAATGGCCGCGCTCGTTCCCGAGTGCGAGACGCTGACGCGCGATCACTGGTTCGACCTTGCATCGCTCAGCAAGGTAATCGCGACCACGACGATGATCCTGACGCTCGCCGAACAGGGGCGGATCGACCTTGACCGGCCGCTGACCGACGCGATCCCCGACCTGCGCCAATATGATGTCGCGGGCGCCGCCGAGCGCCGGCTGACCTTCCGCGACTGTTTGATGCACCGCACCTTCCTGCCCGCGGTCGAGCCCATCTATACCTATGGCGACGATCCGGCGCGGCTGCGCGCCTTTGTCCTGCAGCGCGAATGGCGTCCCGGCCCGCCGGTCTATTCGGACATCAACTTCATCCTTCTGGGCATCGCAATCGAGCGCATCACCGGGGCGGCGCTCTCGGCGTGGCCGCTGGGCGACGGACTGAGTTTTGGCCCACCGCCCGGTCCGGCGGTCGCGACCGAAAATTGCAGCTGGCGCGGGCGCGTGATGAAGGGCGAGGTGCACGACGAAAATGCCTTCGCGCTCGGCGGTGCGCCGGGTCACGCCGGGCTTTTCGGCACGATCGACGGGGTATTGGGTTTCGCCCGCGCGATGCTGGACGGATCGATACTGTCGCCCGCGATGCTGGCCGAAGCTCGCACCGCGCACGAACGGCATCGGACCTGCGGCTGGGAACGCGCTTTTTCCGGTTGGCATGGCGGCGACGCCTGTTCGGCCGACACCATCGGGCATACCGGCTTCACCGGCACCGGCCTGTGGATCGATTTCGATCGCGGTCTCGGCTGGGCCTTCCTAACCAACCGGGTCCACCCGACCCGCCACGCCGACAGCGGCATCGCCACCCTCCGCCCGGCGGTGGGCGAACGGGTTATCAAAGCATGGGACACCACGGAGACACTATGACGGCATCGATGAAAACCCACGCCTGTGCGCTGGCCCTCGCGTTGAGCCTTTCGCTCGCCCCTGCCAGTGCCCGGACGCCCTTGCCCGATGCCGGGGCAGGCCCCGTTCTGGCGGCGGTCGAGCAACAGCTTGCCAATGGACCGGAGGGCGCGCGCTACGGCATGCTGGTCGCGACGCTCGACGGCGAAACTTTGGTGTCGGTTGCGCCCGATCAGCGCTTCATCCCCGCCTCGAACACCAAGATGTTCACGACCGCGATCGCCTATGCGCAATTGCCGCTGCTCGAGCGGACCGCGAAGGGCACGGGCGTACGGCTTGAAGCGGGCGCCGACGGCGTGTTCGACGTCGTCCTGCACGGCCGCGGCGATGCGAGCCTGTCGAGCGCCGACGATTGCGCCGTCGCCTGCCTGCAGACGCTAGCCGATGCGGTCGCGGCGAAGACGCGCCATATTCGCCATGTCACCGGCGACGATAGCTGGTTTCCCAACGAGCGCTGGAGCCCGGGGATGAGTTGGAACAATATCCAGTCGCGCTATGGTACCGGCACATCGGCGCTGACGCTGGACGACAATGAAATGGTGACAAAGGTCGCCCCCGGCGTGGTCGGTGCCGCCGCGAGCGTGGCGGTCGGCTATTTTGACATCGATAATCAGGTGACGACCGTGCCGGGCAAGGCCGAGGCGATCGCTGCCGTCCGCGCGCCGGGCAGCCGCACACTCCGCCTCACCGGGACAATCGGCGCAGAGGCCGCGCCGGTCACGCTCCGTTTCGGCATCGACGATCCGGCGCATTACGCCGCGTGGCGCTTTCGCGACCTGCTGCGCGCGCGCGGGGTGCGGGTGGACGGCGATGTCCTGGCACGCCATCAGCCGCTGGCCCCCACCTATGATGCGGCGGACCGCAAGAGCCCGCCGGGGATTGCGCAGGTCGAACAGGCGATGCTCGCCGAACTGCCCGTGCCGCCGCTGGCCGAAGATATGGTGCGGATCAACAAGGAGAGCCAGAATCTCCATTCCGAACTGATGCTGCGGCGCGTTGCTCGGCAGTCGGGTAACGGCTCGATCGCCGACGGTCAGGCGGTGATGCGACAGGTTATGACGCAGGTCGGGTTGCCCGAAACCAGCTACAGCTTTTCGGACGGGTCGGGCATGTCGACTTATAATCGCATCACCCCGCGCGCCGCTGTCCGGCTGCTGAGTTGGATCGCGCGTCAACCATGGGGGGCGGCGTGGCGCGACACGCTGCCGATCGCCGGACACGACGGGACGTTGCAGCGCCGCTTCAAGGGAACCTCGCTGGAGGGCAAGCTGTTCGCCAAGACCGGATCGCTCAACGCCTCGCGCGCCTTGTCGGGCTATCTCGTCACCCGCAGCGGACGGACGCTCGTCTTTTCGGTGCTCGCCAACGACATGCCCGACGGCACCGACGATCAGGCGACCGCCGCAGTCGACCGTGCGTTGGTCATCATCGCCGAGGCGTTATAGCGTTGGCGTGAGGATCAGCCGCGCGGCGGCGTGCCGCTCGACCGCGGCCTTGCTGAACCAGAGCGGCTGCATCGCACCCGCCAGCCAGAGCGGATAAAAGTCGCGATAGCGCGGCGAGCGGGGATCGGCCGACTGGCCGGGCAGCAGCAGGAAGCGGCTGTTATCCCACGCACCGACGTCGGCGACGAACAAATAGCTCGCGCCATGCGACACGTTGAAGCCGCGTTTGGCGTTGAAGCCGCGCGCCATCGGGGTCGTCCCGTCGCCGCCGGACCGGCCGCCCTCGATTTTGGGAAAGGCCGCCGCGATTGCCGGGATCGACGACAGCGGATGCGCGATCGTCACGCGGTGCAGGTCGCCCCACTGCCAGCGCGCCGGATCGGTTCCGCCCAGCTCGACCGCCCTTTTCCATCCGGCCGCCAGCGCGCGGTCGATCAGCGCATCGCGCGCCGCGGCGGGGTCGCCGCCCAGCCGCTTGTCGGACGACGCGAGGATGCGCAGCATTTCGGATAGGTTCACCGACGGGATCAGGTCACGCGCCGCCGCCGGCACGACCCGTTCGTAGAAGCCTGATGATAGCGCCGGCATCACCATTTCATAAAGCAGCGCCGCCGCACTGTCGGCCTCGATACCGCAATCCCAACGCCGGAGCAGCGCCGTCGCCTGCGCCGCATCGGCCGAGGGCGCAGCGGGCAACAGCTTGAGCAGCGCCCTTGCGGGAAGCGACTGGACGTCGTGCTGAAGCGCGATGCTATCCTCGATCCGGTGCTTCGGCTGGGCGCGCAGCACCTCGGCGATGCGGTCATAGCGGAAGGGGTCGCTCCAGCCGAAGCTGATGATCCGCTCGTGATACGGATATCCCGCCGGCAAGTTCATCTGGTTCGCCGACGCGAACCAGCCTTCGCGCGGGTTATAGACGTGGGGCATATCCTGAACCGGCAGAATGCCTGTCCAGTCGAAATCGCCGTCGCCGGGCGCGGGAAACAGGCCGTCATGCTTCGGCCGACGCGGGGTGAAGCCGATCGTCTGCCAGCCGGTGTTGCCGTCGATGTCGGCATAATGGAGATTGGTCGGCGACACGTGCAGCTTGAACGCCTGTTGCAGCGAGGCCCAGTCCTTGGCCAAATTGATTGCGATGATCGCAAAGCGCTGGTTGGCGCCGGGGAGCATGCTGACGGTGGCAAAGGCGACCGCACGGTCGCGCGCGGCATCCTGCGACACGATCGGGCGACCCGCGGCATAGCGCAGCGTCACGCGTTCGGGCGGCGCACCCTTGACCGCAATCTCATCTTCGAAGGTCTCGAACACCTTCCACTTGCCCTTATGCCAATATTGATTGGCATCGTCTTTTTTGGTGCGCAGGATGAACAGGTCGGTCTGATCGATGTGAAAATTGGTACGACCGAAGGCGAAGCGATCGGTGTGGCCCTGCATGATCCCGGGCAGCCCCGGCGCGCCCGCTCCGATGACATCGAGCCCCGGCGCGGTCAGATGGACCATATGGCGCGGGCCGGCGCCGCCAATGCCGAGGTGCGGATCATTGGCGAGGATCGGCCGCCCCGTCGCGCTGCGTGAGGGCGCAATCGTCCATGCGTTGCTGCCCAGCGCGAAGCGATCGGTCCAGCGCTGTTGGGGATCTAACTGCGCTTCCTGAATCGAGTCAAAAGGCAATGGCCGGGCGGACGAGTCCAATATGCCAAGGTCGGCGTCGGTCACCGCCGCAGTGTCGAGCCCCTCGGGCACGGTGAAAGACCAGGCGGGACGCAGCGGCGCCATCAACTGATCGGCATCGAGCAGGCCGCGCGCGTGAAGCTGCGCCCGGCGCACCTCGTCGTCGGCGTCGCCCATGCCGATGCCACGGCCCCGCACCAGATTGCGGATGTCCCAGCGCAGCGGGCTAATCCCCAACAGGCCATATTCCAGCGGCAACTGCGCCGGATCGGCCGCAAGTTCGTCGATCCGGGCGTTCACCCCGGCGACATAGCCCTGCGCGCATTCGAGCACGTCGGGGGGCAGCGCCGCCAGCTCGGCCTCGATATCGCCGCGATAGAGGAAAAGCCGCGCCGCGCGGTCGGCAGCGACGAAGCGCGGACCAAAGGCTTCGGCCATCCGCCCCATGTCGCGGCGTTGTTCCATGTCGATCTGAAACAGCCGATCGCGCGCGACCAGATAGCCCTGCCCGAAAAAAGCATCGTGCAGTGAGGCGGCGCGGACGTGCGGCACGCCCAATTCATCCTCTATCACCTCGACGGGCGCACGCGCGCCGGTCAGATGGACGGTGCGCGGCTTGGCGCTGCCCCCGTGGCCACGGGGTTTCGCCAAAAGACTTCCCGGCATCGCGGCGAGCGCAACCGAAGCCAAGAGAAACGCGCGGCGCTGGATCAAAAAGGCCTCCCCGAACAGGAACAAAGATGACGAAAGCCCAGCCTATCGCAGGACGACCCCACAAACCCATAGCAAGCAGGTTGCCGCCTATAACTGCAAGCTATCCGCATCGGCGGCCTCCGGTCATGTGGGACCCCATTCCTTCGGGCTATATGTCCATATCGTCCAGTTATCGCCGAAGCTGTTGACCGGCCGCAACCACCCTGTAACCTCTCTGTCATGGAACCGGCTGTCCACACGCCGCAAATGTGGCGATGGCTGGACCGACACGACGAGCAACAAAAAACACAAAAAGGCGGGGCTCAATCACCGCCGAACGACCAGGTAGGACAGAAATGGGGCTAGCCAGCCCGGCTCATCAAAGCCGGGGCACGCGACAGGCGGCGTGCGGGCAGCCCTTGGGCAAAAAGGGGACTGTTAACATGCATGATACTGGACGAGTTCGCGGGCCGCTGGGCCGCAAGAGCCACATTGGCGCGGCGATGACCGCACTGGCTCTGGTGCAGGCGGCGCCCGCACTGGCGCAGGAGGTAGCCCCCACGCCCGAAGCGGCACCCACCGACCAGATCGTCGTCACCGGCACGCGCGTCATCCGCGACGGTTTCCAGGCACCGACCCCGCTGGTCGTGCTGACGCAGAAAGACATTCAGAACACGTCGCCGTCGAACAATATCGCCGACTTCGTCAACCAGCTGCCGCAGCTCGCCGGATCGACCAAGCCAGGCAACTCGCGCCTTAACATCTCCAACGGTTCGGCGGGCATCAATGCGCTCAACCTGCGCAACCTGGGCGAAGGCCGCGTGCTGGTGCTGGTCGATGGTCGCCGTTCGGTCGGTTCGACGATCTTTGGCTGGGTCGATATCAACACGATCCCGCAGGCGCTGGTCGATCGCGTCGAGGTCGTCACCGGCGGCGCGTCGTCGGCCTATGGCTCGGACGCCGTTACCGGCGTGGTCAACTTCGTCCTCAACAAGAAGATGGAGGGGCTACGCATCACGGGCGACATCGGCCTCACCGACAAGGGCGATGGCTTCAACTATTCGGGCAGCATCACGGGCGGCATGTCCTTCGCCGACGGCCGCGGCCATGCGACCTTCAACGCCGAGATCGCGCACCAGGACGGCATTTACGAAATCGATCCGAACGATCGGCCGTGGAACCACCGGGGCTATCTGGCCTTTGCAAACCCGGCCTATGTAGCGGGCAACGGCCTGCCCCAGTTCATCACCTACCGCAGTCAGGCTGGCCAGACCAACCAGGCGCCAGGCGGCTTCATCACCGGTTCGGCCGGCAACGCGAATGCGCTGCGCGGCCTCTATTTCGGCCAGAACGGTCAGGTTATTCCGTTCAACTATGGCTCCTTCAACTCGCCGGCGCTGGGCGGCAGTGCCGCAGTGACGCGCACGGTCGGCGGCGATTGGCGCGTGAATGATTCGGGTCGCCGTATCGGCCTCAGCCCGAAAGACGATCGTTGGGGTGCCTATGGCCGCCTGAGCTACGAAATTTCCGACGAGGTCGAGATCTTCGCGGAGGGTTCGTATAATCGTCAGGAAGTCTTCTTCAACGCCGGCCCCAACCTGGGCTCGGCCACACTCAACACGGTAGGTTGTACGACCACTCCGGTCCCGATCACCTGCAACGCCTTCGCACTGCAGACGCTGGGCGCGGCGCGGCTCGCGGGCGTAAACAGCGTGAGCATTACCACCACGGCGGCAGACCTGCCGTTCCGCGGGATCAACAACAAGCGCGAAGTGCAGCGTTACGTCATCGGCGCCGAGGGTGAGTTCGAGGCGTTCGGCAAACCGGCGCGCTGGGACGTCTTTGGTCAATATGGCCGGTCTGACCTGCGCGAGCAGCTTCGCAACATCATGCACGTCGCGCGCATGGCGCAGGCCACCAATGCCGCATTTGCGCCGGCCGGTAACACGGGCGGCTATGCGGCCGGCTCGATCCAGTGCCTGATCAATGTCGACGCGGACGCCACGAACAACGATCCGAACTGCGTGCCGCTCAATCGCCTGGGCATCGGCGTCGCCGATCCGAAAGCGATCGATTATGTACTCGGCGATCCATATCGCAAGCAGGTGATGGAACAGTTCGTCACCGGCGCCAATCTGTCGATGACGCCGTTCGCGACTTGGGCGGGCGACGTCAGCATCGCGATCGGCGCCGAATATCGCGAGGAAAAAATCCGGGGCAGCGTACCGACCGAGTTCCAGCCAATCATCGGTGCCACGTCCCCGAACCGCTGGTCGGTGGGCAACTATCTTCCCTTCCGCGGCAAATATAATGTGAAGGAGGCTTATCTCGAAACCGTCGTGCCGCTGGGCTTCGGGCTCGAGTTCAATGGGGCAGTCCGCGCGACCGACTATTCGACGTCCGGCTATGTCACCACCTGGAAACTGGGTGCGACCTGGTCACCGATCGACGATATCCGGTTCCGCGTAACCCGGTCGCGTGACATTCGCGCTCCCAATCTGAACGAGTTGTACGGCAGCACCGCCAACAGCGATTCGGTACGCAACCCCCGATTCACAACCGCCCTGGCGGCAACCGAGCCACAGAATTTTCCTTATTCCGGTCAGACGGTTGGCAATCCGGACCTGCGGCCCGAAAAGGCCGATTCCTGGAACATCGGCGGCGTCTTCACGCCCAGCTTCCTGCCCGGGTTCACCGCATCGGTGGATTATTTCCACATCGACCTGAAAGGCGCAATCGAGGCGATCAGCGCACAGGAAACGATCAATCGGTGCGTCGAGGGACGGCAGGAATTCTGCGACAACATCACTGAAGATCCGACGCGCGCTCAGCCAGGCCCTCCGCGCGTTCCTTATCTGCTGATCAAGACCGAGCCCTTCAATTACGTCAGCAAGCTGGTGCGCGGCATCGATTTCGACGCGGCCTATCGCATGCCGGTCGGCGGTGAAAGCAGCATCACGCTGCGAGGCAATGCGACGCGCTATATCGAGAATATCTCGGATACAGGTATCGCCGGAACCGTGCCCGTCAACACCGTCGGCGCGGCGATATTCGCTTCGGCGTCAGCCACACCAAAATGGATCTTCCGTGGCAGCGTCAATTACGAGACCCCGACTTTCTCGGGCACCGTCACCGGTCGCGGCGTAAGCGCAGGCAAGTATCTGGCCAACGCCATCGAATGCACGACCGGGTGCCCGACCTCGACCAGCCAGTTCCCGACCTATGACGACAACCATGTCAAGGGACTGTTCTATATCGATCTCAACCTGACCCAGAAAGTCCGCGTCAAAAGCGATTCGGAGGCGGAATTCTTCTTCAATGTGACCAATTTGTTCGATGCTCATCCGATGCTACTGCCCGAAACCGGCTTGGCCGCGCAAAGCACCTATTCGGATCTGCTGGGCCGCACATTCCGCATGGGCGTACGGTTCAAGCTGAACTGACACGGGGCGGGTGAAGGAAAAGGAAGGAGGGCCCGGTACGGCCCTCCTTCGCCATCCGTAACGATCAGCCACGCCTCACTTGGCTCGCCTATCCCGGAGGCGCATTACACGGAATGCGTTCGCGGCAGACATGACCTCCCAAAAGGAGGCAATTGGAAACTGCGATGTCGCCAGGCTGTGAAACATGAGCAGGAACGGAGCGTCGAGATCCTCAAGCGGCCGCAAATCAGAACTTGGATTCGCAGCGGCAGACGAAGCGGGCGACTCTCCTGATGCACTGGTTTAAGGGCTAACACAGATGAGCATTTCCAAAACGATGCTCGGGCGGCGGGCTTTACTGGTCGGATCCGCGGCGCTGATCGCTGGCGGCCCGGCTTCCGCCCGCGCCGGTACGGGGGACCAATGCCCGGACGGCAATGTCGCCTGGATCCCGTCCGAGGAACTGGTTCGGGACCTTCCGCGCCTCATGCGGATCGCCGGAGTACCCGGCGCCGCCATCGCGGTCGTGGACCGCGGGGAGCTCGCCTGGAGCGAGGGCTTCGGCGTGAAAAACATTCTCACCCGCGACCCGGTGCGAGAGGATAGTTTGTTCGAAGCCGCGTCGATGACCAAGCCGGTATTCGCCTATGTCGTGATGCGGCTGGTCGACGAGAAGCGCCTCGACCTCGACAAGCCACTGGTCGCGTATCGTCGGCCAGCGAATTTGGGTAGTGACCCGAATCTCGAGCTTATCACGGCCCGGCATGTACTGGGCCATTCGACCGGCCTCCCTAACTGGGTTTCCGAGCCGCTCGTCACGAGCAGCGCGCCTGGATCGAGCTACACCTATTCCGGCGAAGCATTCATCTGGCTGCAGCTGGTCATCGAGCAGATCATGGGAATGGGCCTTGGCAGCGTGATGCAGGCGAAGCTGTTCGACCCGGCCGGAATGTCTCACAGCAGCTTCGGATGGGACGAGGAGATCGCAAGGTCGGTGGTCTTCGGCCATTCTGAACCTCCCGAAGGCGAGCAGAAACTTCCTCTCCAGCCCACACGCGAGCTCGGCGACCGGCTACTTCGGGTCGCTTCGCGGTGGCGCAAGCCGATCGCGTCCTGGACCTACGAAGATTCTGTCAAGGCGATGCAAGAGACCGATCCAAAGACGCCGCCATCGACACACGACCTTCTGGTCAATTCGGCGGGAGGGCTCCTGATGACCGCGTCCGACTATGCGAAGTTCATGCTGCTCATGATGGACCGGCCAAAGCGGGCGGCGTGGGAGATTAGCGACGCGGCCCGGCAGGCGATGCTAACCCCCCAGCTCGATGTACGCGGGCGCGACATTTCGCGGGGGTTGGGTTGGGAACTCGAACAATCCTCTGCAGGCCTGCTGTACCAGCACAGCGGCAGCAATTACGGGATCTTCAAAACCCTGGGTGTCGGTGATGCCCAGAGCGGGCGAGCGATCGTCGTCTTCACCAATGCCGCGAACGGTAATGCGCTAGCGGCCCGAATCGTTCGGGAAGCGACGGGAATCGACCGGTTGAAGTCCCTGATCTGATCAGCGCGGCAGCCGGATCGAGGCCATAGAGGACGTCGTCACAGCCGTCGTTCAGTATCGCGACATCGTCAACGGCTTCCCGCCTGCCTCTCGATATCGCGCACGGCGATAAAAGCGAATATTTCCTGCAATTGTCGACACGGCTTCATCACGCAAAACATATAGTTGCGATATCGATCATTTTTGATGCCCTTCGGCAGATCTATGTGTCCCCCGACATTCATCGGGAGCCGATATGCCTACGGCAACAATTATGGTTCGGTGAAGCTGGACAGTGGGGCGATTAGACGACCGCTATCGCGGATTGGCTCAGCCATCGATATAAAGCCGTCCAGCGAGCGCCGCTCCTGATTGAAGGTCAGCCGCCATAGGCAGATCTTTTCGACTCCCCGGCGCAGCCCTGCGTCCGGAAGCAGACACGCTTGCGCTCGCCCTGCCGAAAAAGCAGATGCCAGACGCCCAAAATCAGCCTGTCTCAGTTCAGACGTCCGCTCTCGCGACATAAAAGCAGCCGGTCCGCTCTCATGTCCGGCTGCTATTGGACAGATCTTGGCTACCCCGTACCTCGCGCAAAACAGCTTTCCCCATAGCTCAGTCTATGCAGCTCGCGGTTCGGGCATCGTCGACTTTCTGACGCCTAGCGGCGTCTGAAACTCTCGACGAGTGCAGACCGGCAACTTTTGGATCAAAAAGGTGGAAGCACGCCTTGGTTATAGAGATGCGCCAATCACGCAATGCAGCAAGCGGCCGCCTTTCGCCTTCCAAAATGGCTTCAGTACTGAAACTTCGCCTGCACTGCGATGGTTCGGGGAGGCTGTACGAATTTGGAAATTACCCCTGCGGCCAGCGGCGTGTTGAAGGCGTGGCCGGCGGTCAGCTCGTTGGTCAGATTCTTGCCGACGACCGCCAGTTCCCAACGCTTGTTAGACGCCCGGACGCCCAGCCGCAGGTCGAACTTGGCGAAGCTGTCCTGTGCTGCAGCGGGGTTGAAGCTTTCCTCGAGGAAGGCGGTGCTGCGATAGGTCATCCCGCCATTCGCAATGAAGTCGACGGCGCCGCTGATCGGCACTGCAATATCGGCGAACAGCGTCCCGCTCCATTTGGGCGAACGCGGTAGCGGCTGGCCTGCGGCATTGTTGCTCGCAGGCACGCAGGTCGGATTGGTGAAAGGACAGGGTGCGCCGGGGAAATCGATGAACTTGGCATCGAGATAGGTGTCAATCGGCGTGCAAACGGGACCCCCTATCGGCGCGCAAAAGGGACCCCCTTTCACGATGGCGCAAGGTTGATCGGACACGCGCCTTTGCGCTGCGCGCGGCGTAGGGAGGGCGGAGCCCGACCGGAGGCGCGCGCAGCGCAAAGCATCTTTTAATCGGAGGTCGGCGGGGGCGATCAGCTGCGGTTTTTGAAGCGCCAGCTGTCATTGCCGGTCTCGACGATGTCGCAATGGTGGGTGACGCGATCAAGGAGCGCGGTGGTCATCTTGGGATCGCCGAACACGGTGGGCCATTCGCCGAACGCGAGGTTGGTGGTGATGATGACGCTGGTCTGCTCGTAGAGCTTGCTGATCAGGTGGAACAGCAACTGGCCGCCCGAGCGGGCGAACGGCAGATATCCCAGTTCGTCGAGCACGATCAGGTCGAGGCGGGATAGCTGGGCGGCGAGAGCGCCGCTCTTGCCGATCCTGGCCTCCTCTTCGAGGCGGGTCACCAGATCGACGGTGTTGAAGTAGCGGCCTCGCGCACCCGAGCGAACGACATTGGCGGCGATGGCGATGGCCAGGTGGGTCTTGCCGGTGCCCGTGCCGCCGACCAGGACGATATTGCGCTGTGCGGGCAGGAACGCGCCACTGTGCAGCGAACGCACCAGCCCTTCATTGATCGGCGTGCCCTCGAACCGGAACGCGTCGATGTCCTTCACAACCGGCAGCCGGGCGGCCGCCATCCGGTATCGGATCGAAGCGGCATGGCGATGTGTTGCTTCCGCCCGCAGAAGGTCGGTCAGTATCTCCATCGTGGTGCGCTGGCGCTGAAGGCCGGTGGTGACCGCATCGTCGAACGCGCCCGCCATGCCCTTGAGCCCAAGCCCGCGCATCGCCTCGATCATGTCATGCCGCTGCATCGAAGGTCCTCAGCTGGTCGTAACGGGCGCAGTCGGCGATCGGCGGATGGCGTAAGGCGCTGTCCTCGGAGGTGATGATGGTGAGCGGTCGCGGCGGTTCCCGGCGCCGCGCCAGAATGTTGAGGATCAGATCATCGCTCGCCGTGCCGGTCGCCAGTGCCTCGCGCACGGCCGCTTCGACCGGCTCCAGGCCATCGGTCAGCACGGCCGACAGCACACGGACGAACCGGCGGTCGGCATCGTCGCCATGGCCAAGCTTGCGGCGCAGGCGCGCCAGCGCCGGCGGCAGATCCCAGTCCTGGAAGGGCGCGCCGTTCCGCAGCGCTCCGGGCTTGCGGGCCAGCACCGGCAGATAATGCCAGGGGTCATAGATCGTGCGGTTGCGCCCGAAGTAGCGAGGGTGCTCGGCGACAACCTCCTCGCCGCAGCGCACGACAATGCGGTCGGCATAGGCCCGGACCTGCACCGTCCGCCGCGCCACCGTCGAGAGGACCGAGTAGCGGTTGCGGTCAAAGCTGATCAGGCAGGTGCCGGTCACGGCATGCTCGCTCTCATTGAAGCCGTCGAACGGCCCCAGCATCGGTTGCAGTGCCGATCGTTCGATCTCCAGCACCTGCGCCACGGTCAGCTCGCCCTGTTCGGGATGGGCCTGACGTTCCGCCCAGCGCCGACACTCGGCCTCCAGCCAGCCATTAAGCTCTTCGAGGCTGGCGAACCGCAACCGGGGCTGGAAGAAGCGCCCCCGGATCGTCTGCACCTGGTTCTCGACCTGACCCTTCTCCCATCCCGCCGCAGGCGAGCAGGCGGTCGGCTCGACCATATAATGGTCGGTCATGATCAGGAACCGCCGGTTGAAGACCCGTTCCTTGCCGGTGAACACGCTCGTCACCGCCGTCTTCATATTATCGTAGATGCCGCGCCCTGGCACCCCGCCGAAGAAGGCAAAACCACGCGCATGCGCGTCGAACAGCATCTCCTGGCTCTCGCGAGGATAAGCCCGGACATAGACCCCGCGTGACGCGCACAGACGCATATGCGCGACCTTCACCCGCATCGGCGCCCCGGCGATCTCCACATCCTCATGGCTCCAGTCGAACTGGTAAGCCTCTCCTGGCCTGAACATTAGCGGGATGAAGGCCGTGACGCCGTCGCCGGCATCCTTGCGCCGTTCGATCTTCCATCGCGCCGCGTAGCGCCGCACGGCATCGTAAGAACCCTCAAAGCCTTCGCGCACCAGCAGATCATGGATCCGCGTCATCCGCAGCCGCTCGCGCCTGCCGCGCAGCTCGTTCTCTTCCAGCAACGTATCGAGCCGAGCCTGGAACGGCCCGATTCTAGGCAGTGGCTGAACCTTGCGCTGATAGTCGAATGCGCCTTCCGGCGCCCGGATCGCCTTGCGGATCACCTTCCGCGACACATGCAAATCCCGCGCGATCGCCTTGATCGCCTTGCCTCCAGCATACTCGCGCCGGATCCGAACCACTGTCTCCAAAACCAACATCCCGATCTCGCCGCCTGAAAATCCAGCCGGCTGCTTAAACCATCGAAATGAGGGGTCCCTTTTAGACGCCGATCACCCCGCTAACGGGGTCCTTTTTGCACGCCGATCCACACGTATGAGCCAACTTGCAGGCTGTTTGCCGTGCGACTGTCAGTATCGCGAAATTGGAGGTTGCAGGCCCGCGTGACCTCACCATAGCGCAATGCGATGGTGTCCTCGTTGTCGATCGCAATGTTCGAGAACAGCGTCTTGAAATCGTCCGCCCTGCTGATAGTGGCCTCCCGTTGCTGCGCCCGTTGATGCCCCAAACACAGCGCCGTCAATGCGTGCAAAGATGGTTAGTGGTCGCGTTTTGTTCAACCCTCCAGTGGCTCCCCGTTGTCTCCTTTCGCCGATCCTGCCAAGGGCGACTGTTATCGCCGTATTGACGGCGCTTACTCTATTCACACTTGAAATTCTTCTGCCGTGAAATGGATCCTATTCATCCCGTCGCATAATGGAGTATTACAGAAAACGTTAGACAACGGTATCGAACAATGGCAGAAGAGTTGCACGGACTGAATCATGAATTCAGATGCGCGGTGGAACCGTGTGGGTCCGAAATTACGCGGGCGTAATTTGAAATTATATTTCAATTACATGGGTTTGACTTAGTAAAACCACCCTGTCCGCCACAATCTCGAACGCGCAAATAATTTTCAAGGCCCGGCGGCCTTGGTTCCGTCTTGTGTTTGTCCCGGGAGGACTCCCGACCGAAATCACAAGAGGAAATCAATGCGCAAGATTTTGCTGGCCTCCACCTGCCTCGCCACCATCGCTTCGTTGCCCGTCCACGCTGAAACGACGATCACCACCGCCACCACCACGCCGGTCCGTACCTCGACGGTCAAGGCGGGCGCGCCCGATGATGTGAAGATCACGTCGGCAGGATCGGTGAAGCCGGGCGGCGGCACCGCGGTCACGATCGACAGCAACCACAAGGTGGTGAACGAAGGCACGATCGAGATTGGCAACGTCAACGGCGCGACCGGCATTTTCGCCAATGCCGGAACGGTCGGCGGGATCACCAACGCCGCGACTGGCAAGATCATCATCGACGAACCCTATGCCCCGACCGACATCGACAATGACGGCGATCTCGACGGCCCCTATGCCGTCGGCAACAACCGTGTCGGCATTGCCACCGGCGGCGCCTTTACCGGCAATGTCGTCAACAGCGGAACGATCACGATCGAGGGCAATGATTCGGCTGGCATCCGCCTCGGCGGCCCGCTGACCGGGAACTTCACCAATGAGGGCACGATTTCGGTGTTGGGCGACCGCGCTCTGGGCGTCGGTCTGCAAAACGTCACCGGCAATGTCCGCCTTGCCGGTACGATCACCGCTGTCGGGCAGGATGCCGTTGCGGCACGCCTCGCCGGCAACATCAACGGCGCGCTGGTGGTCCAGGGCAAGCTGACCGCCACCGGCTATCGCTATGCAACGCCCCCCGCCGACGCGTCGAAGCTCGACGCCGACGATCTGTTGATCGGCGGCCCGGCGCTGTCGATCGAAGGCGATGTCACGGGCGGTATCGTCCTCGCCATCCCGCCGAAGGACACGAAGCCCGACGACAAGGATGAGGACAAGGACGGCATCGACGACGACAAGGAAGGTTCGGCTGCGGTCAGTTCCTTCGGTTCGGCCCCCGCGCTCCGCATCGGCGCAGCAGGCCGCGACGTCACCATCGGCGCGGTTGCCGGCACCGGCACCGGGCTGGGTTTGATCATCGACGGTTCGGTTCTCGGCAACGGCCTTTATGCCGGCAAGGACGCCAATGCGATCCAGATCGGTGGCCTCGGCGGCAATGTGACGATCGCGGGCGGCATCGGCATCGGCGGCGCAGTCAGCGCGATATCAAAGGACGCTGCGGCAACCGGCATCCGCATCGGCAACGGCGCAACGACCCCTGAACTCCGCAATGCCGGCAGGATCGATGCGACGACGGGCGGCAATGTTGCGGGCGCCATCGCGACCGCAGTCGTGATCGACGCGGGCGGCAACGTCCCGCTCATCCGCAACAGCGGCACAATTGCCGCCAAGACCGGCGGCGACAATGGGACCGCGCGCGGCATCGTCGATCTGTCGGGCAAGGTCGCCCTGGTCGAAAACAGCGGCACGATCAGCGCCACCGGCGCGCTCGCCACTTCCGATCGCAATATCGCGATCGACCTGAGCGCGAATACGAGCGGTGCGACGGTCAAGCAGACCGTGGTCGCAACGGGCGTAACCGCACCGAGCATCGTCGGCGACGTCCGCTTCGGCGGCGGTAACGATGTCTTCGATATCGCCGACGGTTCGGTGAAGGGAAACAGCTTCTTCGGCGCCGGCAACAACAAGCTCGCCCTGTCGGGCGACGCGACCTATGCCGGCAAAGCCAATTTCGGTGGCGGCAATGACGAAATGACGCTTGCGGGCTCGTCGAAGTTCACGGGCACCGCAGATTTCGGCGGCGGCACCGACAAGCTGACGATCGCGGGCACCTCGGCCTTTTCGGGCCGCTTGCTCAATTCGCAGGGTCTGGCCGTTTCGGTCAGCGGCGGCACCTTTGACGTCACGGGCGCGGCGACCATCGCGTCGCTGGCCGTGACCGACAAGGGCGTGCTCGGCGTGACGCTCGATGGCGGTACCGCGGGAACCGCGCTGCAGGTCACGGGTAACGCCAGCTTTGGTGCCGACTCCAAACTCGCGCTCAAGCTGACCAGCATCGACGAGGCCGAAGGCCGGCATGTCGTGATGACCGCCGGGTCGCTGACCGGCGCGAACAATCTGACCGCCTCGTCGACGTTGATGCCCTTCCTCTACAAGGGCACGCTGACCTCGAACGCGACCCAGCTGATCGTCGACGTGTCGCGCAAGAGCGTGACCGAACTCGGCCTCAACCGTTCGGAAGCGGGCGCGTTCAACGCCGTGATTGACGCCTTGTCGGCCAATGAAAAGGTCGAAGGCGTGTTCCTGGGCATCGTCGATGGCGGCCAGTTCCGCAACCAGCTCGGCCAGATGCTGCCCGAGCATGAAGGCGGCGTGTTCGAAACCGTCACCTCGGGCTCGCGCGCCCTGTCGCGCTTCCTCCAGGATCCCAGCGCGCCGTATCAGGACGAAGGCAAGTGGGGCTATTGGGTGAACCAGGCCATCTGGGGCACGTCGAAGAGCATCGGCGACACCGCGGGTTATGACGTCACCGGCTGGGGCATCTCGCTCGGCGCCGAAATTGAAACCGATGTCGGTAATTTCGGTGGCTCGGTTGCCTATCTGAACGGCAAGGACGGCAACAAAGCCAACGCCAACGAAGTCAGCTCGAACCAGTGGGAAGGCGCACTTCACTGGCGTCTCCGCTCGGGCGGCCTCATTGCCAGCGCCCGCGCCGCCGCTGCGCCGATCAGCCTCAAGGGAACGCGCATTTTCAGCGCCGAAGCCGGGGCTGACGATATCGAGGAAACGATCCGCGGCAAATGGGATGCCAAGCTTTATTCGGCATCGGGCTCGGTCGCTTATGATACCAAGGCGGCGGGCTTCACCATCCGTCCGACGCTGGCGGTCGATTATTACAAGCTGAAGGAAGACGGCTATGCCGAAACCGGCGGCAATGACGCGCTGAACCTGACCGTTCTCGGCCGCGACAGCGACGAGTTGGCGGTGTCCGGCACCGTCGCTATCGGTCTCGAGTTCGGCGGCTCGGACGAATATGACGGCTGGACGCGCTTCGAACTCGAAGGCGGCCGTCGCCAGATTGTCAGCGGCATGCTGGGCGCCACCACCGCGTCGTTCAAGAACGGCGATCCCTTCACCCTCACCCCTGATGATCGCACGAGCGGTTGGGTCGGTCGTTTCCGTGGCACTGCCGGAAACTCCGCCTTCCAGATCGGCGGCGAAATCTCCGCGGAAGAACAGCAAAGCCATATGGCTTGGGCCTTCCGCGCGAGCCTGCGGGTCGGCCTGTAAGCCCCCCTCGGCCGGCCCTGTGCAAGGGGGAAGCACCCCTCCTATCTCGCTTCCCCCTTGCCTTGGCTTCATGGACTAAATTGAGATGATCGCACTCGCCACCCTCTCCCCCAATGCACCGCAGTTGCGCGGCGCGGTGGTGACGCTATATGACGGCGGCATCAGGGGGACGTGCGGCGCGCGCCGGGGCGGCGTTCATCCGCGAAACATGGCGTTCCAAAGCAAGCGATTGATGACCGAGGCGAGAGATCGAACCGACGCCGCGCAAGGCATTGAAGGTGTGTTGCTCGCCAACCGCGACCGTATCGTGCGCTTTTTGCAGCTGCGCGGTGCGGGCGATGCGGCCGAGGATCTGTTCCAGGATTTGTGGATGCGCCTGACCGAACGCGCATCGGGTCCGGTCGCCGATCCGCTGCCCTATGTCATGCGCGCCGCAAATAATCTGATGCTCGACCGCTATCGTTCGGCGCGCCAGCGTGAATTGCGCGATGCCGCGTGGGGCGAGGCCGCCGCGGTACAGAAACCATCGGTGGAAACCCTTTTGATATCGCGCGAACAACTGGCGCAGGTCGAACAGGCGATCACGGCGACCGGCGACCGCTCCGCCCGCATCTTCCGCCGCTTTCGCGTCGACGGGCTGGCACAGCGCGAGATTGCAGTTGAAATGGGCGTCAGTCTGAGCACGGTCGAGGCTGATTTGCGCAGGGTCTACGCGGCGCTGGCCGCAGTGCGGAGGCAGTTCGATGCATAGTGACGCACGCACTGCCGCCGAAGCGCATGCGATCGATTGGCTGATCCGCCAGCGCGATCCCGCTTTTGCTGATTGGGATGGCTTTGCCGACTGGTTGGCCGAGACCCCCGAACATTCCGAAACTTACGACAGGATCGCCAGTCTCGATCGCGACCTTGATTCCCTGCCTCCGGCGGCGCAGCCCGCTGTCACGATCATCGCCGACGCGCCCCGCCGCCCTTCGCGCCGGGCCTGGTTTGGCGGCGCGATCGCAGCCGCGCTTGTCGGCGCGGTTGTCTTGCCCAATCTGGGGCTGCTCGGCGACACGCAGCGGATCGAAACCGCCGCTGGTGAGCATCGCACGATCAACCTCGCCGATGGGTCGAAGATCCAGATCAACGGCGCCTCGGTGATCGAACTCGACAAGGATCGCCCGCGCTTTGCCCGGCTGGAATCGGGTGAAGCGATGTTCCATGTCGTCCACCGCGATACCGACCCGTTCATCGTCGAAGCCGGCGAAGCGAAGATCGTCGATCTCGGCACCGCCTTCAACGTCGTTCGCCGCAGCCGCCAGACCTCGGTCGCAGTGTCCGAAGGCATCGTGCTGTACAATCCCGACCGCGACAATGTCCGCGTCGTTGCGGGTCAGGGAATTGAAGCTCGCGATGGCGACACCAAGGCGCCGGTTGCCCAGCCGGTCGATATTGCGAGCGTCGGCGGATGGCGGTCCGGGTTGCTCGTGTACAACGGCACTCCGCTTGCTGTCGTCGCCGAGGATCTGAAACGTACTGCGGGGATGAGCGTGACGATCGCCCCCGAAGCCGCCCAACTGTCCTTCCGTGGCGCGTTGATTGTCGATGAAGACCGGGGCCGGACGGTCGCCGACCTCGCGGCATTGTCGGGAACCAAGGCGGCGCGGCGTGGCGATGGCTGGGTGCTGACGCGCTGAGCATGACCGGCCGCCTTCCCCTGGTCGTGGCAGCGGTGATGCTGAGCCTTCCGGTCCAGGCCGCGGCGGCCGAGGAGCGCGCGTTCGACGTGCCCAAGGGAAATTTGTCGAACACCCTGCCCCTCCTCAGCCGCCAGGCCGGGGTCAGCATCAGCGTCGTCGATGCGAAATTGTGGGAAGCGCATGTCAAGCGGGTACGTGGCCGGATGAGCGTCGAGGAAGCGATCCGCCGCATGCTCGCAGGATCCGACGCCCGCGCCGTGCGCGTAAGCGCGACAAGCTGGCGGATCGAACGCCGACCACCCCGGATTGCGCGGCGCTCGACCTCGCCCCCTTCTCCGGCGCCGCAACCGCGCGCGCGCGAACCGGCGAGAGACACCATCGCCCGGCCGCAGGACGAGATCATCGTCACCGCTTCCAAGACCGACCTTCCCTACTCGCACCTCGCGGGCGTCGCCTCCATGCTGGACGGCGGCGATTTGGCGTTTGGCGGCGAGCGCGGGATGGATTCGATCCTGTCGCGGGTTGCCACCGTCTCCTCGACCCATTTGGGATCGGGGCGCAACAAGCTGTTCATCCGCGGCATCGCCGATTCCAGCTTCACCGGTCCGACGCAGGCGACGGTCGGCCAATATATGGGCGACATCCGCCTCAGCTATAATGCGCCTGATCCCGACCTGCGCCTCTACGACGTCGACAATGTCGAAATCCTCGAAGGGCCGCAGGGCACCCTCTATGGCGCGGGGTCGCTCGGTGGCATCATCCGCGTGACGCCCAAGGCGCCCGATCCGCGCGCGATGTCGGTTCAGGCGATCGCGGGCATCTCGCTGACCCAGCACGGCGATCCCGGCGGGGACATTGCGACGATCGCTAACCTGCCGGTCGGCGACAATGGCCATGCACTGCGCCTCGTCGGCTATATGCTGACCGACGGCGGCTATATCGACAATCCGCTGCGCGGCCAGAATGACATTAATCGCGTTCATGTCCGCGGCGGTCGCGGCACCTTCCGCTTCGACGCGGGCAATGACTGGACCGTCGATCTGGGCGGTGTCTATCAGGCGATCACCGCCGACGACGCGCAATTTGTCAGCAAGGATGCGCCGCCGCTGAACCTGCGCTCGATGGTCGAGCAAAATGCCACCGCGCGATACGGAATGGGCACGCTGGTGTTGATGAAGGATTGGGACGGGCTGCATTTCCAGTCATCCAACGCCTGGATCACCCACCGCCTGTTCGAACGCTTCGACGCCAGCCTGCGCAATCCACCGCCGCCTGGCAGCATCGGCTCGGCGGGCGCCGTCGATGTCGCGCGCCTGTTCGCGCCGCTCGACGTCCAGCCCATGGCAGAAGTGCCCCGCGTCCTCGATCAGCATAATGCGACGCGCATGTTCGTCAGCGAAAACCGGCTGTCGCGCCCGTACCGCGACGGTCTCGGCTGGGTGATCGGCGCGAGTTTCGTCGACAACCGGACGCAGCAGAAGCGTGCATTTGGCTATGGCGGCCTTCGCGCGACCCTCCCCGGAGTCACCAACCAGATCACCGAATTCACCGGCTATGCCGAAGCGACGGTCGAACTGCTGCCCAATTTGATTGCATCGGGCGGGCTTCGCCTGTCGCGCGCGCGACTGGGTGGTAGCGCCGAAGGCGTGTCGTTCGATATCGTGGAGGCCGGCCGTGCGACGACTGCCTATCGCAACGAAACCGATCTCTTGCCGTCCTTTTCATTGCTTGCGGCGCCGTTCCGCAACGTCCGCCTATATGCGCGTTATCAGGAAGGTTTCCGGCCCGGCGGGCTGGCGATCGACCGCGATTTCGTGCGGCGTTTCCGCAACGATCGGGTGCGGACGTGGGAGGGCGGAATTCGCGTCGGGCAAAGGGGCGAGACGCCGTTCGACGCCAGCGTGTCGATATCGCACAGCGATTGGCGCGATATCCAGGCCGACTTTATCGACGGCAATGGTTTCCCGACGACCGCCAACATTGGCGACGGGCGCATCACCAGTCTATCGGGGGCGGTTGCGGTACGGCCAACCTCCGCGCTGACCTTTGAACTTGGCGCGGTCTATAACCATAGCCGGGTCGAGAAGCTCGCGCCCGCGATCGCGCTGATCGCGCAGGCCACACCCGGCCGCCTTGGCCGTATCCCCAATGTCGCGAGCCACGCGGTGCGCGGGTCGGTCAATTATGTGACGCTGGTCGGCGAGGAAGATTTGCGCCTGAACGGCTGGGCCAATTATGTCGGGCCGTCGCGGCTCGGCATCGGCCCGGTGCTGGGCGAAAGCCAGGGCGACTATATCGACACCGGGCTCGCGATGCGTGTTGGCAATGCGCGCCGCGGCCTGTCGTTCACGCTGACCAATGTCTTCGATTCCCGCGGCAACCGCTTTTCGCTCGGCACGCCATTCGTCGAGGGCAATGAAGGCTTTATGACGCCGCTGCGCCCGCGCACGATCCGCATCGCGGTCGATGTCGCTTACTAGGCTTTAAATCCTCCCCATCGCGGCGCGACGGGGAGGATCATGCGTCATTCGCCCAGCGTCAGCCGCTCGTAACGCTCCAAATGATAATCATGGCTGCCGAACTGGCCTTCGATCATCGTCGCGCGCTTGAAATAATGGCCGATCGCCAATTCCTGCGTGATGCCGATGCCGCCATGCGTCTGGACCGCATTCTGGCCGACGAAGTTTGCGCCGCGGCTGACCTTCGCCTTGGCGGCCGAAACCGCGGCCATGCGTTCGTTTGCAGGCAGGCCGAGCTTCAGCACGCCCATGATCGTCATCGACCGCGCCTGTTCGACCTCCATGAACATGTCGACCATGCGGTGCTGGAGTACCTGGAATTTCGCGATCGGCACGCCGAACTGCTTGCGCTGCTGGGTATATTCCAGCGTGCCTTCATGCAGTTTCTGCATCACGCCGGTTGCCTCGGCGCAGGTCGCGATGGTGGCTTCGTCGACGATCTGCTCGATCAGCGCCAGTCCGGTGCCTTCGCCGCCGAGCAGCGCGTCGCCCGGAACTGCCACATTTTCGAAATAGATTTCCGAAGCGCGGCTACCGTCGACCGTCGGATAGTCGCGGCGAACGACGCCGGGCAAATTGGCGTCGATCAGGAACAGCGACACGCCATCGCGCTCGCGCTGGCCGCCGCCGGTGCGTGCGGTGACGAGCAGGTGCGTCGCCCACGGCGCGGCATAAACCACACCCTTGTGACCGTTCAGCACATAGCCAGCGCCATCCTTCTTCGCGGTGGTGCGCAGGTTCGCCAGGTCATAGCGGCCCTGCGGTTCGGCATAGGCAAAGGCGATGATCGCATTGCCGGCGATGATCTCGGGGATCATCGCGTCGGCCTGCGCGCCGCCCACGGCCTTGAGCGCGCCGCCGCCAATAACGACGGTCGGAAGGTACGGCTCGATGCCGAGCACCTTGCCCAACTCTTCCATCACGATCGCATTTTCAAGCGCGCCGCCGCCAAGACCGCCTTGTTCCTCGGTAAAGGCCGCGCCGAGCATACCAAGCTCCTGCGCCAGCGCCTGCCAGATGCCGGGGTCGCGCCCCGCATCGCTGGCGGTAAACTTCTGCCGCGTTTCGAAATCATAAGTGTCGGCCAGGAAGCGCGACAGCGTATCGCGGATCATGTCCTGCGTTTCGGTGTAGGTGAAATCCATTATCTTCGTTCCTGATCTTCATCGTTCCCCAGCGTAAGCCGGGGCCCATTTCCGCTCGCGGTCCTCACGGCCGCCCGAGACCCCGGATCATGTCCGGGGTGGTTCTGGGTCAGAGACCCAAAACCATCTTCGCGATGATGTTGCGCTGAATCTCGTTTGACCCGCCATAGATCGTCGTCTTGCGCGTGTTGAAATAGGTCGGGGCGGCGCGATGGGCATAATCGGGCCCGATCGGGTGCTGATTGTCGCCTTCTCCGAAACCGCGGAAGTAAGGCGCGCCATAATGGCCGACCGCTTCCAGCGCCAATTCGGTTAGGCGCTGCTGGATTTCCGAACCCTTGATCTTGAGCAGGCTCGATTCCGGCCCCGGACCACGGTTGGCATTCGGACCGGCAAGGCTGCGCAGTTCGGTGAATTCCAGCGCGGTCAGGTCAATTTCCAGCTCGGCGATCTTGCGCTTGAAAAAGGCGTTGGCGAGCAGCGGCTTGTCGCCGTCGACTTCGGTGCGGGCGATGTCCTTCACCTTTTCGATCGCGCGCTTCGACGCTGCGACACCGGCGATGCCGGTGCGTTCGTGCGCGAGCAGGAACTTGGCGCAGGTCCAGCCCTTATTCTCTTCGTAAACGCGCTGCGACTGCGGAACGCGGACGTCCTCCAGCCACACTTCATTGACTTCATGCTCGCCGCCCAGCGTGATGATCGGGCGCACGGTGATGCCGGGCGACTTCATGTCGATCAGCAGGAACGAAATGCCTTCCTGCTGCTTGGCATCCTTGTCGGTGCGGACGAGGAAGAAGCCCCAGTCGGCATGCTGCGCCAGCGTCGTCCAGGTCTTCTGGCCGTTGACGATATAATCGTCGCCGTCGCGAACTGCGGTGGTGCGCAGCGAAGCAAGGTCGGACCCCGAACCGGGTTCCGAATAGCCCTGACACCACCAATCCTCGCCCGACAGGATGCGCGGCAGGAAATGGGCTTTCTGTTCGGGGGTGCCGAAGGTGTAGATCACCGGGCCGACCATCGCGAGGCCAAAGGGCATCAAGCGGATGCAGTCGGCGCGTGCAGTTTCCTCGGACCAGATGAACCGCTGCGTCGGGGTCCAGCCGGTACCGCCATATTCGACGGGCCATGCGGGGGCGACCCAGCCTTTTTTGTGAAGGATGCGATGCCAGGAGAGGAAATCCTCCTTGGACATTTCTTCGCCCTCGTCCTGCCTTTCGCGCAGTTCGGGCGGATAATTTTCGGCGATGAACTGGCGGACTTCCTGCTGGAAAGCCAGATCTTCGGGGCTGAACTCCATGTCCATGACGATTCTCCCTTGGGCAATGGCGCCCTTATAATAAGCGCTCACCTTTACGTAAACGGTAAGTTGCGGGCTGCAACTCTTTCCTTGCCGTCCAGAATGCGCGCAACCACATGGCTTGTCCAGCGCCCCCACCCGGCCCATGATGACCGAAAGACCATGGGGGGATGGACGATGACCAAAGGCAAGCGCGCGGCGCTGTGGGGACTGTTATTGCTCGGGATAGCGGGGGCAACGGCCTTCCTGTTCCAAAGGCCGATCGGGGCGTGGCTGTTCGAACGCGGGGTCGAGCGGAACTTGGCCCGCGATCCGCTCGCTAGCCTGCCCGACGGACTCCATCTCGCGCTGTGCGGCACCGGATCGCCCCTGCCCAACCGCAATCGCGCAGGGCCTTGCACCGTGGTGATCGCAGGCAAGTCGATGTTTGTCGTCGATGCCGGCGAAGGCAGCGCGCGCAATATTTCGCTGATGGGGCTGCCCAACGGGCAAATCCGCGCGCTGTTCCTCACCCATTTTCACTCGGATCATATCGACGGCATGGGGCCGATGATGTTGCTGCGCTGGACCGGGGCGAACCATGAAAGCCCCCTTCCCGTCTATGGCCCGACGGGGGTCGATGGAGTGATTGCAGGCTTCAACGCCGCTTACGCCGCCGACAACGGCTATCGCACCGCGCATCACGGCATCGTCAACACACCGCCCGAGGCCGCGGGTGCGACCGCGATGGCGTTTGGCGATCCCGACAGACCGGTCGTTATCTATGAAGCCGACGGGCTGAAGGTCACCGCCTTTCCGGTCGACCATCGCCCGGTCCATCCTGCGGTCGGTTATCGCTTCGACTATAAGGGACGCAGCATCGTGCTCAGCGGCGATACCGCGCCGTCAAAGTCGGTCGAAAGTGCCGCAAGGGGCGCCGACCTGCTCGTCCATGAGGCGCTGGAACCGGCAATGGTCGATGAACTCGTCCGCGGATTGGCCAAAGCCGGCCGCAAACAGACATCCGAAATCATGCACGACATTCTCGACTATCATGCCAGCCCCGCGCAGGCCGCCGCCAGCGCAAAGGCTGCGGGCGTCAAGATGCTGGTCCTCAGCCATATCGTGCCGCCGCTGCCGTCATCCTATTTCAACGCCGCCTTCCTCGGTGACGCGAAGAAGCGCTTCGACGGCCCGATCATCATCGGCGAGGACGGGCAATATTTCTCGCTTCCGGCTGGGAGCAAGGAAATCGAACGCGGCAGCTGGTTTTAAAAAAAACGCGCGATTGATGCGCATCCCCCTCATCCGTTTGCCCTGAGCCTGTCGAAGAGCTGTTCTTTCTTTCCGCGCCGCAGAAGAAGAACAGTGCTTCGACAGGCTCAGCACGAACGGCTCATATTATTCAGCCACTTCCAGCTTGTCCTGCGTCCGCAATTCGAAATCGGACGCATCGTGCCGTTCATGGAGCTGGCTCGCCGGATCGCCCATTACGCGATTGACCATGCGCCCGCGCTTCACCGCCGGTCGCGCCGCAATCTGGTCGGTCCAGCGCTGGACATGCTTGTAATCCTGCACCTGCAAAAACTCGCCCGCCTCATAGACCAGCCCCTTGGCGAGTGCGCCATACCAGGGCCAGATCGCCATATCGGCGATCGTGTAATCGGCGCCCGCGATATATTCGCTTTCCGCCAAACGCCGGTCGAGTACGTCCAGCTGGCGCTTCACCTCCATCGCATAACGATCGATCGGATATTCCTGCTTGGTCGGCGCATAGGCATAGAAATGGCCGAAGCCGCCGCCCAGGAAAGGCGTGCTGCCCATCTGCCACATCAGCCATGACAGCGTTTCGGCGCGTTTGGCGACGTCGGTGGGCAAAAATGCGCCGAACTTCTCGGCGAGGTGGATCAGAATCGCCCCCGATTCAAACACCCGGATCGGCTCGGGGCCGCTGCGATCGACAAGGACGGGGATCTTGCTGTTCGGATTGGCGGCCACATAGCCGCTCGAAAACTGATCGCCCTCATTGATGCGGATCAGCCAGGCGTCATATTCGGCGCCGCTATGTCCCGCCGCGAGCAATTCCTCGAGCATCACCGTCACCTTCACCCCATTGGGTGTGCCGAGCGAATAGAGCTGGAGCGGATGCTTGCCGATCGGTAGCTCCTTGTCGTGCGTCGGCCCGGCGATCGGGCGATTGATATTCGCGAAGCGTCCGCCGCTTTCCTTGTCCCATGTCCAGATCTTCGGCGGCACATATTCGCTGTTGTCGGTCATCGAGAGCTCCTGCGCTGAATTTTATACTGACCGGTATTTAACCGGCCATCGCCGTGCCGTCCACCCTCGCGGACTCAAATAATCCTATTCGCCCGCAAAGCCGAAATCGCTTCGGCGTCATATCCCAGTTCCGACAGGATCGCGTCGCTATGCTCGCCGAGTTGCGGCGCGCGTTGTGGCTCGGCCTTGCCGCTGCCGGAAAGCTGAATCGGCGCGCGGATCACGGGAATTTCCGCCGGGGTGCCGGGATAGGATATCGGTTCGACCAGCCCCATCGCTGCGACCTGCGGCTGCGCCAGCGCTTCACCCGCGCGCAATACCGGTGCCGCGGGAACGCGCGCGGCGCCCATTTCGGCGATCGCCTCGGCGCTCGTCCGCTCGATGCACCAGCGCTGCATGATCGCGCTCAACTCCGCGCCATTGTCGCCGCGCAAAATGTCGCTCGCGTAAAGCGGATCATCGACCAGTTCGGCACGCTCGACCAGTTCGGCCCAACGCGCAAAAATAGCATTGCCGACGATCTGTGTGACGATCCAGCCATCGCGGGTGCGAAAAATGTCGGTTGGCCCCGAACTGAAGGCGCGATTGCCGATCGGGCGCCGCTCGATGCCGTTCAGCGCATGGTCGATCGTCAGCGCGTTGGTCATGGTCAGCGCGGTGCCGAGCAGCGACCCCGACACGCATTGCCCCTTCCCCGTCACCTCGCGTTCGCGCAGCGCGACCATGACGCCAAAGGCGCTGTGCAGCGCGGTGCCGAAATCGACATAATTGACTTGTGCGCGATGCGGCTGGTCGGCCGTCCCGGTCAGATGCACCGCGCCCGACATCGCCTGCCCGACCGCATCGAAGCCGACATTTTGCGCCAGCGGCCCTTCGCTGCCAAATGCCGACGCCGTTGCCAGGATGATGCGCGGATTGATCGCCGACAGGCTGTCATAGTCGAGCCCCAGCTTGACCATGGCTTCGTGCGGCAGGTTGGCGACCACGACATCGGCGGTTTCGACCAGCCGGCGGACGATCTCACGCCCTTGCGGGCTACCGGGTTTCAGCGTCAGGCCGCGTTTCGCCCGGTTCATCTGCATGAACATCGCGCCCGAGCCATCTTCCGCCACCGGGACCGAAAATCGATCATCATTGCCGCCCGGCGCTTCGATGCGGATAACGTCGGCGCCATAGTCGGCGAGCAGCGCGGCGCAATAAGGACCTGCGATATAGCGGCCGAAATCCAGCACTCTTATTCCCGTCAGCGGCACGCCTTGCTCTCCCCTGTTCCTTTTGTCCCTTGGGCTAGCAGCCACCCGTCGACCCTGCCAGTTCTTCGTCGAAACCTGTCACTTGCATGTTCGCATGCGCGCCATATGGTCACAGCAATATTTCAAACGGGGATAATAACATGACGCGCTCCGCACTCGCCCTTCTGACAGCACTCGCCTGTTCCACCTCCGCCTTCGCGCAAACCGCAACGGTGATGGAAACCAAGCCCGAAAAATGGGACGTCAACGCTCCCCCCGGCCTGACGACGCGCAAGGTTCCGATCGCGGTCGATGAAGGCAGCTGGATGAATGTCGATGTTGCCCCCGACGGGCGGACAATCGCCTTCGACCTGCTCGGCGATATCTACACCATGCCGATCGAGGGCGGGACACCCACGCGCATCGCCGCGGGGCTCGCCTTTGAACATCAGCCGCGCTTCTCGCCCGACGGCAAGCGCATCGCCTTCGTTTCCGACGCAGGCGGCGGCGACAATATCTGGCTGATGAACCGCGACGGCAGCGACCGGCGCCAACTGAGCAAGGAGGATTTCCGCCTGCTCAACCAGCCGAGCTGGGCCCCCGACGGTCAGTTCATCGTCGCCAAAAAGCATTTCACCACCGGGCGCTCGCTCGGCACCGGTGAGGTGTGGATGTACCATGTCTCGGGCGGCGCGGGCGTGCCGCTGGTCAAGAAACCGAACGAGAAGCACCAGAAGGAACTCGGCGAGCCCGTCGTCACCCCCGACGGCAAGGGCGTCTATTACACCCGCAACGTCACGCCCGGTCCGATCTTCGAATATGCGCAGGACAGCAACACCGACCTGTTCCACATCGAACGCTATGATCTGAACGACGGCAAGGTCACGACCATCGCCGCAGGCGCGGGCGGCGCGGTGCGTCCGACGCCGTCACCCGACGGCAAGCGCCTCGCCTTCGTCCGCCGCGAGGGCGCGCATTCGAAACTCTACGTCAAGGATCTCGCCTCGGGCGCCGAGCGCAAAGTCTATGATGCGCTCGATCAGGATGTGCAGGAAACCTGGGCGGTCACCGGCGTCTATCCCAATATGGCGTGGACCCCCGATAGCGGCGCGATCCTCTTCTGGGCCGGCGGCAAGCTCCGCCGCGTCGCGGGCACCGGCGGCGACGCGCGGGTCATCCCGTTCAACATCAACGACGACCGTGTGATCATCGACGCGACCCACCCCGCGGTCGAGGTCGCGCCCGACAGCTTCACGACGCAAATGCCGCGCTGGGCCGAAGTGTCGCCCGACGGGCGCAGCGTCGTATTTGAAACGCTCGGAAAGCTGTGGGTCAAACCCGCGACCGGTGGCACCGCGCGGCGTCTGACATCGACCAAGGATGACGCCTTCGAGCTCTGGCCCAGCTGGTCGCGCGACGGGCGTTCGGTCGTGTTCATCCGCTGGACCGACGCCGGGCTCGGCGAAATTCACGTCGCGGGCGCCGGTGGCGGCACCTCGCGCAAGGTCACGGCGGTTCCGGGCCATTATGCCGAACCGCGCTTCTCGCCCGACGGCAAGACGATCGCCTTCGAACGGCGCAAGGGTGGTAGCCTGCGCTCCGAACGCTGGGGCGAAAATCCGGGCATTTACCGCATCGCCGCAACCGGTGGTACCGCCGAGCGTGTCAGCGACGACGGCGCCAAGCCGCAATTCGGCGCGTCGAACGACCGTATCTTCATGGTCACTGCCGGCGACGGCAAAAGCCAGCTCGTCAGCACCGATTTGGGTGGTCAGGACAAGCGCGTCCATGCTGGCGGCGAACTGGTCAGCGACTATGAAATTTCGCCCGACGGCCGCACGTTGGCCTTCCGCCAGAATTACGACGCCTATGTCACTCCCCTGATGCCCGGTGGTCAGGATGTGTCGCTCGGCACCAAGAGCGGCGCGCTTCCCGTCACCTGCGTCAGCGGCAGCGGCGCCGACTATATTCACTGGTCGAATGGCGGCAACCGCCTCCACTGGAGTAGCGGCCCGACCCTGTTCAGCGCCGACCTAGCCAGCCTGTTTGCGACCGCCCCGACCGATGACAAGGCGCCCAAATTCACCCCGCCCACCGATGGCGTCTCGCTGTCGATGACGCAGGCGGCGGCGAAGCATAAGGGCGCGGTGCTGATCACCGGCGCGAAGATCGTCACCATGGCAGGCGCCGACGGCGGCATCCTCGACAATGGCGCGATCCTGATCGAGGGCGACCGCATCGCCGCGATCGGCCCCGCGGGCACGATCAGCGTCCCCGCCGGAACGGTGACGATCGACGCGACCGGCAAGACGATCATCCCCGGCTTCGTCGACGCTCATGCCCACGGCCCCCACGGCGACGACGAACTGGTGCCGCAGCAGAACTGGTCCGAAATCGTCAACCTCGCCATGGGAACGACGACCAGCCACAATCCGTCGTCGCGCGCGTCGGAAATTTTCGTCTCGTCCGAAATGCAGCGCGCCGGGCTGATCCTCGCGCCGCGCATCTTTTCGACCGGCGAGATCATCTATGGCGCCAAGGCGGCGGGGGTCTATGCCGAAATCAACGGCTATGACGACGCCCTCGCACATGTTCGCCGCTTGAAGGCGCAGGGCGCCCACAGCGTCAAAAACTACAACCAGCCGCGCCGCGAACAGCGCCAGATGGTCGTCAAGGCGGCGCAGGCCGAGGGGATGACTGTCGTGCCCGAGGGCGGCTCGCTCTTCACGCAGGACGTCACGCTGATCCAGGACGGCAATTCGACGGTCGAGCATAATATCCCGCTCGATATCTTCTACAAGGATCTGGTCCAGCTCTGGGGCCAGACGAAGGTGGATTACACCCCGACCCTCGTCGTCACCTATGGCGGCCCCGCAGGGGACCCCTTTTGGCGCGCCCACACCAATGTCTGGGAGCAGCCGATCCTCGCCCGCCATATCCCGCCTGCCGAACTCACCGCGAACAACAAGCGCCGCGTGATCGCGCCCGAGGGCGACTATGTCGACGATGATTCGGCGCGCGAAGCGGGCAAGATCGCTGCCGTCGGCCGCAATGTCTCGATCGGCGCGCACGGCCAGCAGGCGGGTGTCGGCGCGCATTGGGAAATCTGGTCCTTCGTGCGCGGCGGCTGGAGCAATATCGACGCGCTGCGCGCCGCGACGATCATGCCCGCGACTGCGCTCGGCTATGCGAAGGACGTAGGCTCGCTCGAGACGGGCAAGCTTGCCGACCTGTTAATTCTCGACGCCGATCCGACCGCAAACATCCGCAATAGCGAGCAGATCCACCGCGTGATGCTGGGTGGGCGGCTCTATGATCCGCTGACGATGAACGAGGCAGAAACCGGGAATCGCAAGCGTCCCGCCTATTGGTGGGAGGCTGAAAAGCCCTGAACTTTCCCTTTATTTCTGCGGGGGATCGCGATTTTGTGACGAGAGGGTTGCATCATCATCAGACCCCCGCTAGGGGCGTCAGCCTCAGCGAGGAGAGTTGGCTGAGTGGTCGAAAGCGTCGCACTCGAAATGCGAAGTGCCGGCAACGGTACCGAGGGTTCGAATCCCTCACTCTCCTCCAGTTTTTCCATTTTCGACCGATGGATAGACGGTACGCCGTCCCGGATCACTCCGGGACGGCTCCGCCCCTTCACATAAACGCGGAGGGTGCCGCCAGACTGGCGACGATCACGCCGATGATCAGGAAAATCACCACTGCGGCGATGACCACGACGATCGTGTAGCCCGCCGCCTTGTCTTCCGGCACCTTCATCAGGATCGGGAGCCCGAGATAGAGAAGATAAAGGCCGTAGAGGCCGGCCAATATCCCGAGGATGGCCAGCGAGGGGATCAGCCCGAAAATACCCGCGAGCCACCCTGCGGTCGCCGAATAAGCCGCAACCTTCAATGCCTGAACCTGATTCTTCTGGCCGCCGAAATTCGGCGCGAGCGCGTCGATGATCAGCGCGAGGACGAATATCGTCGCCAGCGCCAGGCCATAAGACAGGACCGCCGACGTCAGCGCGGACCCCAAAGAAGGACGGAAGGTCACGCCGAAGGCGCCATAGCCAAAGACCTGCCCGCCAATAAGCTGCGCGATCGGGCCAATGGCCGCGAGGAGCACCACATAGGGCACATAGATCGACTGCACCGTTGCCGGCTCGGTATCGATCGCGGCCCATGTTTCCTTCGGTTTGAGAAGGATGTTCTTGGCGCGTTCGATAACGCCGGATGCCGGGGTAACCGGTGGAGTAGGATTGCTCGACGGAGTTTCGTTCATCAGATGCCCTTCCCTTGTTGCCATTCAAGACGGTTCCGATCCCGACCCGGATCGGGTGGAGGTCGCAAGGGCAGGCTAGCCCAGACGGCCAACAGCTCAGTAATCTGCATCACAGCCGGATTCGGCTTGTCATCCGGACGCCCGAGTGTAACGGGCTTTAAACAAATATAAACAGCCATAAATTGAGCGCATGAACGCAAAGCCCACAACCGATTTTGGGGACCCGATCCCGCCGAAAGCCGTCACAGCGCCGCTGGTCGAGCGCGCACGTTTCGCGCCGGGCGATATCGTGCGGCATCGCATGTTCGATTTTCGCGGCGTCATATTCGACGTCGATCCCGTTTTTGCGAACAGCGACGAATGGTATGAGGCGATCCCGGAGGATATCCGTCCGGCGAAGGAACAGCCCTATTATCACCTGCTCGCCGAAAACGACGATTCATCCTATATCGCTTATGTCAGCCAGCAGAATCTGGTCGTCGATCCCGACGGCGGGCCGATCGACCATCCGCAGGTCGAGGTGATGTTCGATGGATTGGGCGACGGCCGCTACCGCGTCCGCGCCATCCACCGCCACTAGGCTTGATCCTCGCCATCGTGCGACAGGGAGGATCAAGAAGGATCAGGCCTTCAGCTTCCAGCCCGACACGAGCAGGCGATAGGTCACCACGCCCAGTGCGATATTGACCGCGACGAGCGCCAGCGCGGCGGTCGCCACCGGATTGGCGATCGTCGAATCGACCGTGCCGATGAAGCCGTAACGAAAACCCATGATCGCATAATAGACCGGGTTGCCGTGCGCGATCGACTGGAACCAGGGTGCCAGCCGGTCGACCGAATAGAAAGTGCCCGACAGCAGCGCGAGCGGGGTGACAATGAAATTGGTCACCGCCGCGGCATGATCGAATTTCTCGGCCCATACTGACGTGATCAGGCCCAGAAAGCCCAGCATCGCCGCGCCCAGCACGCCGAACACCGCGATCGCCCACAGATGCGCGGGCATCACATGCACGCCGGGCCACAGCAGCATCGCAAGCCACAGCGCCGCACCAACCAGAAGCGCGCGCGTGATCGCGGCGCCGACGAGCGCGATCATCAACTCACCCACTGCCAGCGGCGGCATCAGATAGTCGACAATCGTCCCCTGGATCTTGCCGACGAGCAGTGAAAAGCTGGAATTGGCGAAACTATTTTGCAGCATCGCCATCATGATCAGCCCCGGCGCGATGAAATCGGCGAAAGGCACGCCGATCACCGTGCGCCCTGCTCCGCCCAGTGCGACGGTAAAAATGACGAGGAACAGGAGGGTGGTGATGGCGGGAGCCCAGATAGTTTGCAGCTGGACCTTGAAAAAGCGCCGTACCTCCTTGACATATAGGGCCTGCATGCCCGGCACGTTCAGCGTCCGGATATGCGGGACGCCGGGTTCCGCAAAGCGCGGGGTCCCGGCGAAATCGCCGGAGTCGGGGTTCGAAATTTGGGGCTGGTCGTTCATAGCGTTCTCGCCTATCGCCTCCCCGATATTACCGCAAGCTGGGCAGTGACGGCGCCGACCCGCAATGGGGTCGCCCTGGGGATTATAATGACCGCCTGCGGCGTGAAATGATAAGGAATTGAACATGTCATGGACCGATGAGCGCATCGAAAGCCTGCGCACCATGTGGGAAAAAGGCCTGACCGCCAGCCAGATCGCCGACGAACTCGGCGGCGTGAGCCGCAACGCGGTGATCGGCAAGGCACATCGCCTCGGGTTGAAATCGCGCCCCTCCCCCGTCAAGGCGGCCGAAAAAGCAAAGCCTGCGGTCAAGGCCGCGCCCGCGACGCCGAAACCGGCCTCGCCGCCGCCCGCGCCGCGCGCTGCCGCTTCGGTCGCACCGCGCCCGGTCGCGCCGACGATGGCGCCTGCGCCGCGTCCTGCCACCGATGCGCCTTCGGACGACGCGGCACCTGCCGATGCCGCACCGCCGCGTCCTGACACCCCGCGCATCGTTTCGATCGGCCCCGGCGGTTTCATCCGTCAGGGGCCCGGCGATCAGCAGGCGCCGATTCCGCCCGCGCCGCCGCGCCGCATGGTGCCCGCGAAGCCAAGCCCGGAAATGGCCAGCAAGACGAGCCTGCTCGACCTTAACGACCGGATCTGCCGCTGGCCGATGGGGCATCCGGGCGAGCCCGACTTTCACTTCTGCGGCGTTGCGGTGAACCCCGGCTTCCCTTATTGCGTCGAGCATTGCGGCCGCGCCTATCAGGCGCAACTGCCGCGCGGCACGCGCCGTCCGCCCCCGCCGCCGCCCTTTGGTGGCCCGCGCGTTCGGTGAGGCCCTTCGGGCAGGATTTTGAGTTCGCGCGCGCGCTCGGTCTTCAAATGATCGAGCGCGGCGACGGACGTTGCCGCATGGCGATCGACATTGAGGAAGCGCGCCATTTCAACCCGAACGGGGTTGCGCATGGCGGCGTCGCCTATTCGCTCGCCGATACCACGATGGGCGGGGCGCTGATGAGTGTGCTGGCCAGCGGGCTGGTCTGCGCAACGCTCGAGATCAAGTTCAACTATCATGTCGGCGTCAGCGAAGGCCTGCTGACCTGCGACGCGATCGTCCTGCATCAGGGCAAGCGGATCGCCAATATCGACGCGCGCCTGTTTCAGCACGACCGACTGGTCGGGAGTGCCAACGGCAATTTCGCGATTTTCGCGCTACCGCCCGGACGATGAACAAGCACCGCTGACAAGGAAAAGGCGCCGGACCTTTCGGGTCCGGCGCCTCCCCTTTTCCCTCACGGGATATTCAGAATCGGAAGCCGATCGTCCCGCGCACGCTGTGCGTGCGCATATTGGCGCCGCTGCGCTGAATATCTGTCCCGCCACCGTTCAGCAGGAACGGGTTGGTCGCGGGGTTCGCGGTTCCGGCGCCGACATTGACGACATAATCATCGTCCTTGACGTCGGTGTAGAGATATTCGAGCCCTATCGACACTTTCTGCGTCACCATGATTTCGGCGCCGCCGCCTGCGGCATAGCCCCAGCCGTTGGTTTTGCCGTTGTCGGTGAAGCTGTTCACGGTGTTGGTCGTGGTGAACTTGTTGTTGAGCCGCGCATAGGCCGGACCACCGGTGACATAGAAAAGTGCGCCGCCGCCCGGCGTGTAACCGGCACGCAGGCGCGCGCTGGCCTGCCAGTCGGCCTCACGGCTCATCGTGTAGCTCGCCGGGGTGGTCGAAAAGCCGCTGACGCTGTCGCGCGCTTCGCTGCGTCCGCCTTCGATCACGGCGCCAAGGACGAAATTGCCCATCCGCTTGTCATAGCCGGCGCGTGCGAAATATTCCGGGCCGTCCTTGTCATTGCGGCATCCGACATTGGCAGTGCTGGTCGCGGCGCCGTTGCAGAATCCGGGCGCAAAGGCATCGGTGCCCCCGGCGGTGTTGACCGGGTCGCCATAGGTGCCGTCGCGGTTGGTATCGAAGATCAGCGTTTCGCCGCGGTCGCTGCCCTGCAACGTGCCGCCACCGCCGATTGCGATATAGGGTCCGTTGAAATCCTGCGAGCGGTCATGTCCGTCTTGGGCCATCGCCGGCGCAGCCAGCATGGTTGCCGCCGAAGCGGCAAGGAGAGAGGCGAGTTTCATTTTTATTCTCCACTTTTTTTAGGGCTTTGCAGCCAGCGTAGAAACCCGCCCCGCCATTTCAAAGTTCCTCGCTATGGCATAAATGCGATGAACCGAGCTTGGCTCGAGACGCGCAATCCAGTCTGAAACCACGCTTGCCAGCGACCTTTCCCGCCCCCTATAGCTGGTGCATGAGTCACGATTTGTTCGACGGCAACGCGCCCATCACCGAAAGCTATAACGCCTCGCAGATCGAGGTGCTCGAAGGGCTGGAACCGGTCCGTCGGCGCCCCGGCATGTATATTGGCGGCACCGACGAACGCGCGCTACACCACCTCGCCGCCGAGGTGATCGACAACAGCATGGACGAAGCCGTCGCGGGCCACGCCAGCCGCATCGAGGTCATCCTCGACGTTGGCAATCGCCTGACCGTCATCGATAATGGTCGCGGCATGCCGGTCGATCCGCATCCCAAATTTCCGGGCAAATCGGCGCTCGAAGTGATCATGACCATGCTCCACTCGGGCGGCAAGTTCGAGGGCAAGGCCTATGCGACCTCGGGCGGCCTCCACGGCGTCGGCGTCAGCGTCGTCAACGCGCTGTCGATCGAAACCGTGATCGAAGTTGCGCGCAACAAGCTACTCTATCGCCAGCGTTTTTCCCAAGGTGCCCCGCAGGGCGGGCTCGAGGAACTGGGCCCCACACCCAACCGCCGCGGCACCAGCGTCTCCTTCATCCCCGACCCCGAAATCTTCGGTGACCATGGCCGGTTCAAGCCGCAGCGCCTCTATCGCATGGCCCGGTCAAAGGCCTATTTGTTCGCGGGTGTCGAAATCCGCTGGAAATGCGCCGCCGAGCTGATCGGCGACGACACCCCGACCGAGGCGGTGTTCCAGTTCCCCGGCGGCCTCGCCGACCATCTGAAGGAACAGATCGGCACTCGCGAATGTGCGACCGCCGAGCCCTTCGTCGGGCGTCAGGATTTCCCGGGCGATCAGGGCCGCGCCGAATGGGCGATCGCCTGGCCGCTTTGGTCCGACGGCTCGTATAGCTGGTATTGCAACACCATTCCGACCCCCGCAGGCGGCACCCACGAGGCGGGCCTGCGCGCCGCGCTGACCAAGGGATTGCGCGGCTTTGGCGAGCTGATCGGCCAGAAAAAGGCCGCGCAGATCACCCCCGAGGATGTGTTCAACGGCGGCGAGATGATGCTGTCGGTCTTCATCCGCGATCCGCAGTTTCAGAGCCAGACCAAGGACCGGCTGTCGAGCCCCGAGGCCGCGCGCCTCACCGAAAATGCGGTGCGCGACCATTTCGACCATTTCCTCTCGGACAATATGGACCGCGGCCGCGCGCTGCTCGGCCTCGTCCTCGACCGCATGGACGAGCGGCTCAAGCGCAAGGCCGAACGCGAGGTCAAGCGCAAGACTGCGACCAGCGGCCGCAAGCTGCGCCTCCCCGGCAAGCTCACAGACTGCGCCAATGACGGCCCCGAAGGTACGGAATTGTTTATCGTTGAAGGCGACAGCGCCGGCGGCAGCGCGAAGCAAGCGCGCAACCGCAAGACGCAGGCGATCCTGCCGATCCGGGGCAAGATTTTGAACGTCGCGAGCGCCAGCAACGACAAGATCCGCGCCAACCAGGAAATCGCCGACCTCGCGCTCGCTTTGGGCTGCGGGATGCGCAAGGATTGCGACGCCGACCGGCTGCGCTACGAAAAAATTGTCATCATGACCGACGCCGACGTCGACGGCGCGCATATCGCGACGCTCCTCATGACCTTCTTCTTCCAGGAAATGCCCGATATCGTTCGCAAGGGGCATGTTTATCTGGCGCAGCCGCCGCTCTATCGACTGACCTCGGGCAATGTGACAACCTATGCCCGCGACGACGCGCATCGCGCTGAAATCGAAGCCAAACAGTTCAAGAACAAAAAGGTCGATGTCGGCCGCTTCAAGGGGCTGGGCGAGATGAACCCCAACCAGCTCAAGGAAACCACGATGGACCCGGCGACGCGCTCGATGCTGCGCGTCACGCTGCCGCAGGAATATGAGGAACGGCATCTGGTCAAGGATCTGGTCGACCGGCTGATGGGCAAACACCCCGAACACCGTTTCCAGTTCATCCAGGCCAATGCCGCGACGCTCGACGAGGCCGCGATCGACGCCTGATGCGGGCAGAACACTTCCCTTTCATCCCACTCCGTTTGTGCTGAGCTTGTCGAAGCACCATTCTTCCTTCGACGGCGCAGAAGAACAGAACGCCCCTTCGACAAGCTCAGGGTGAACGGATAATGTAGGGCGATGAAGGCGGTTCTCCATTCCTTGCTTGGCAGCCTATTGCTTGCCGCGACTCTTCCTGCCTCATCGGTTTTTGCACAATCGCCAGACTCTGCCGCGCCGGCCCTGACCACCGGCTTCGACCATCGCGCGGCCGAACTCCTCGACCTTTTCGAAGGCCGCACCGCCTTCGCCGACTTTTTCGCCCCGTCGTTCCAGGCGGCGATCCCCGAGGCGCAGTTCCAGGCGATAACAACCAGCCTGATCGCACAATATGGCCGTCCGCTTGCCGTTGATGACGCCACCTCGACCAACGGCCGCGCGGGCACCGTCCAGCTCCGCTTCGAAAAAGGCGTAGCGACCTTCTCCCTCGACGTCGATGCCGAGGGACGCGCGATCGGCCTCCAACTCACCCGCTTTACGATGACCCACGACAGCTTCGCCGCAGTCGCGGCCGAACTGGCCGCCCTGCCCGGTCGCACCGGCTTCCTCGTCGCCGAACTCGACGGTACCACGATCCGCCGCCTCGCCGCCGCCAACGCCGATACGCAATTCGCCGTCGGTTCGACCTTCAAACTCTATGTCCTGAACGAACTCGCAGCGCAGGTCGCGGCAGGGCGGCGCAATTGGAGCGATGTCGTCCCGCTCTCGCACCTCAGCTTCTCGTCGACCGCCACCGGAAACTGGCCAAAAGACACGCCGGTCACGCTGCAAACCCTCGCCAACTGGATGACCTCGGTCAGCGACAATGGTGCGACCGACACGCTGATCCACCTGCTCGGCCGCGACGCGATCGAGGCGCGGATGCGCCGCGCCGGGCACAGCGATCCCTCGCGCAACATCCCGCTGCTCACGACGGTCGAGGCGTTCGCGCTCAAGGGCAATAATTTCACCGCCGAACGCGCCGCCTTCGTTGCGGGCGACGATAGCGCGCAGCGCAGGTTGATCGACGCCAACCGGAACCGCCTCATTCTATCCAACGTGGACGGGATCAGCTTCACCAACGGCCCGCGCTCCATCGACAGCCTCGAATGGTTTGCCAGCCCGAACGATATCGCGCGCGCGATGGCCGACCTGCGGGCGCGCGGCTCCGAACCCGCGATGGCGGCGATGGCGATCAACAATGGCGTGGGCCCCGCTGCTGCGGCCGATTGGACCTATCTCGGCTATAAAGGCGGGTCAGAAAATGGTGTGCTGTCGATGAGCCTGCTCGGTCAGCGCAAACGCGACGGCAAATGGTTCGTCGTCACCGCGAGTTGGAACAACCCCAAAGCCAATGTCGGAACCGAAGACCTGATCGGCCGCGTAACCCGCCTGCTCGCGCTCGCCGCGAAATAGCGCCCAAATTCGTCATTGCCAGCGTAGCGAAGCAATCTCCAGTCATCGGTCATGCGCGAGGCGCGCCGGAGATTGCTTCGCTACGCTGGCAATGACACGAAAAAATTACGGGATTCAGTCCGCCGTCAGCGCAGAAACCAGCGCCTTGACCTTCGCCTGCCGCCACTGCGGCGTCGGCGCGACCAGCCAGTAACCGCGTTTCACCGCAAACGCGTCACCGACCTGCCGCACGCGTCCCGCCGTAATATCGGCCTCGGCGAGCATCGCCGGAACATTTGCCTGCCCCAGCCCGTTCGCCGCGGCATCGATCGCCAGCCCGGCATCGCCCAGACGCAGCGCGGGTTCGCCCTCGGCGACCGGGCACCCCGGCCAGGCGATCCGCGTCTCGCTGCCGCCGCCCGGTCCCGCAACGGTGACCATCAAGGCGTCGGCCAGCGCCACGCCCTCATGCTCGCCCGCGCCATCGGACCAGAAAATCGCAATGTCGAGGTTGGCTTCGGTGAAATCGATCCCGCCATCGGCCGACACCAACGTGAAGCGCACATCGGGCGCCTGCTGGCTATAGCGCGCCAGCTTCGGCGCCAGCCATTTGGCAGTCAGGTCACGCGGCGCGGCGATCGTCAGCGATTGTGACGATTGCCCCGCCTGCATCGCGCGCACCGATTCCTCGAACTGCAAAAAGCCCTGACGCAGCGCGTCGAGCCCGGCATTGGCCTCGCCGGTCAGCTCCAGCCCCTTGGGGGTGCGGCGGAACAGCACGACGCCCAGCATATCTTCCAGCGCGCGTATTTGTTGCCCCACGGCGGCAGGCGTCACCGCCAGTTCGTCGGCGGCGCGCGTGAAGCTCAGGTGCCGGGCCGCGGCATCGAACACGCGCAGCGCGTTGAGCGGCAGATGGGTCCGCTTCACGACGCGGTCGCCGGCGCGATAAGCGGGAAGTGCGGGATCGCGACTAGCATTTCCGAACCATCACCCATTTCCATGGCATAGCTGCCGACCATCGACCCTTCGGGGGTCGGGAGCGGGCAACCCGATACATAATCGAACGCGCCGCCGGGGCCAATCAGCGGCTGTTCGCCGACGACGCCCTCACCCTCGACCTCGCTAATTTGTCCGCGCCCGTCGCTGATCCGCCAATGGCGGCTGATCAATTGCACCGCGACTTCGCCGTGATTTTCGACCCGCACATGATAGGCCCAGAACCAGCGCCCGAGCGCTGGATGCGATTGTTCGGGCAAATAGCTGACCGACACGCGAACCGTGATCGACCCCGTGGTCGCCGCAAAGGGAAAGAAGGAGTCGATCATCATCGCACCTGAATCCCCTAAAGACCGACCCTGGTCAATGCCTGGTCAAGATCGACGATGACGTCGCGTGGATCCTCGAGCCCGATATTGATCCGCAGCATCCCTTCGACCACCCCCATGTCGGCGCGCGCTTCGGCGCTGACGCCATAATGGGTCGTCGATGCCGGGTGGCAGCACAGGCTCCGCGAGTCGCCGATATTGTTACTGATATCGACGAGTTCGAGCCCGTTGAGAAAGCGCATCGCCTGCTCGCGCCCGCCGTCGAGGATGAAGGAAAAGATCGGCCCGCACGCCTCCATCTGGCTCATCGCCAGATTATGTTGCGGGTGGCTGGCCAGCCCGGGGTGCAGCATCCGTGCGACGCGCCCCTCGATCGCCTTGCCGACCGCCAGCGCATTTTCCGACTGACGCCGCGCGCGCAGGTCGAGCGTCTCGAGCCCCTTGTGCACCACCCATGCGTTGAACGGCGACAGGTTCGGCCCGGTGTTGCGCTGGAACGGCAACAGCACCTCGTTGATGAACTTCTCGGTCCCGCAGACGGCACCGGCTAGGACGCGCCCCTGCCCGTCCATCAGCTTGGTCGCCGAATAGGCCACGACGTCGGCACCAAAATCCATCGGCCGCTGAAGCATTGCGGTCGCGAAGGCGTTGTCGACGACGCTGGTGATGCCATGCGCCTTCGCCAGCCCGCAGACATGCTTCATGTCGACGATGTCCATCGTCGGGTTGGCGGGGGTTTCGAAGAAGAAGACCTTGGTGTTGGGCTTGATCGCCTTTTCCCACGCGTCATTGTCGCGGCCGTCGATGACCGTCGTTTCGATCCCGAAACGCGGGCAGAGGTGGTCAACCAGCCAACGGCACGAGCCGAAGGCCGCCTTCGCCGCGACGATATGGTCGCCCGCCGACAGCTGACAGAGCAAGGCGGTCGTCATCGCCGCCATGCCCGTCGCCTGCGTGCGGCACGCCTCGGCGCCTTCCATCAGTGCAATGCGCTCCTCGAGCATCGCGACGGTCGGGTTCTGCAGGCGCGAATAGGTCATGCCGGTTTCTTCGCCGGCAAAACGCGCCGCGACTTCCTCGGCACTTTCATAGGTGTAGCCGGAGGTCAGGAAGAGCGCTTCCGACGTCTCGCCATGCTCGCTGCGCCACGTCCCGCCGCGCACCGCCTGCGTTGCGGGGTGCCATTTGCGCGTTGTTTCGCGATCGAAACCCGTTGTCTTTTTCATCGTCTTATCCGTGTGTTTGATTGTTCAGGGCCGAAACCACTGCATCGCCCAATGCTGTCGTTCCCATATCGCCCCCCAGATCGGCGCCGCGGCAACCGTCGGCCAGCACCTTGGCGACCGCCGTCTCGATCCGCGCCGCGCTCGCCTCGTCGCCGCCCGAATGGCGCAGCAACATCGCCAGCGACAGGATCATCGCCAGCGGATTGGCGACGCCCTTGCCCGCGATATCGGGTGCGCTGCCGTGGATCGGTTCGTACAGACCCTGCTTGCCTTCGCTCAGCGAGGCCGACGCGAGCAGGCCGATCGACCCGACGCACATCGACGCCTGATCGGACAGGATATCGCCGAACAGGTTTCCGGTGACCACGACGTCGAACTGTCCCGGATTGCGCACCAGCTGCATCGCAGCATTGTCGACATACATATGGGTCAGCGTCACATCGGGATATTCGGCCGCAACCTCGATCACCACGTCGCGCCACAGCTGCGACGTTTCGAGCACATTCGCCTTGTCGACCGAGCAAAGCCGCTTGTTGCGCCCCTGCGCCGCGCGGAAGGCGACATGCGCGATCCGGCGCACTTCGCTCTCGCTATAGGCCATGACGTCATAGCCTTCGCGCTGACCATCGGCGGTTGTGCGCGTGCCCTTCTCGCCGAAATAGACGTCGCCATTGAGTTCGCGAACGATCAGCAGGTCGATCGCCGACGCGACTTCGGGCCGCAGTGCCGAGGCGTCTTCCAGCCCGGCGAACATCTTGGCGGGACGCAGATTGGCGAACAGCCCGAGCGCGGCGCGCAGCCCCAGAATTGCTTGCTCAGGGCGCAGATGGCGCTCGACATTGTCGAACCGCGGATCGCCGACCGCACCGAACAGGATCGCATCGGCGGCCTTGGCCTTGTCGAGCGTTTCGGGGGGCAGCGGATGACCGGTCGCGGCATAGGCGGCCCCGCCGACCAATGCGCGATCGAGCGTCACGGGCAGCGCGAGCACCGCCAGCACCTTCTCGGCCTCGACCATGATTTCGGGACCGATGCCGTCTCCGGCCAGCAACAGGATTTTCAACGCTTCGCCCTTTCATATCTTGCGAGCCGCTTAGGCAGCGGCGGCGAGTCACGCAACCGCCCTGTTCAACCGATCCACCAACCGCGCCCGAACCGCCAGCAAATCCCGCGCCCGCCCATCGAGCAAGCTGCGGTCCAGAAAATGACCCGTAATCGCCAACCCATCAAGTGCATCGCCCAGCGACGGATCGCCATCGACCCCGCGCAGGAAGGGCGGCAGCCGCAGCAACCGCTCCTCATAGCCCACCGCCGCGCCGACGCTCACCGCCCCGCCCGACTTCGGGCTGACAAACCCCAGATCGACGCGCGCACCCGTGACGACACATTCATCCAGGTCGAGTCCAAACCCCAGCTCGGCAAGCAACAGCAGCTCATAACGCGCCAGTGCCGCCGCCCATTGCCGCGCCGCAGCCGCCGCCTCGATCGCATCGAGCAGCGCCGACAGCGTGCGAAACAGCGACGGATAGGGCTGGCTTTCGGGCAGGGTCGCTGCGGTCAGGCTGGTCACCCAGTCGATCGCCGCCGCCGGCAGCGGCTCGGCGAGCAAGGGCGCCCGGCTCGTCAACAATTCGGCGGTCGCTCCCGCCAGCTGCTCCTCGGTCCGCGCGCGCAGTTCGAGCGCGATCAGATTGCCCGCCATCAAAATCGGCCGCAGCCGCCGCGACCGCCCGCCGCGCACATAGCCCGCGACCAGCCCCGCCTCTTCGGTCAGCGCGCGCAATATCGCGCCATGCTCACCGTGCATGCGAACCGCGCAGACGATGGCGGGGGCGGTCAGGCTGGCCAAAGCACCAGCTGCGTCTGCGTAACCAGCGCAACCTCGGCGCCATCCTCGGTACGGATGCGCGTCTGCCACACCGACACGCGCTTGCCGATCTTCACCGGGGTCGCCTCGCCGATCAGCACCGACCCGACCGGCCCGGCGCCCAGGAAATTGGTCTTGCTCTCGATCGTCGTCGTGTTGCTCGCCCCCTCGGGCAAGGTCAGAAACGCCCCGACCGCGCCGAGGCAGTCGGCAAAAGCCATGATCGCGCCGCCATGGACGATATTCCCTGCGGTACAGATATCGGCGCGCACCGGCATGCGGCCTGCGACGCGCTCCTTGCTGCCCTCGTCAATCGTCACCCCCAACGTCCCCGCCAGCGGCATCATGGTTGCGAAATCCATTTTCGTCCTTTCCCAGAAACAAAATTTCCGTTCGCCCTGAGCTTGTCGAAGCCTGTCCTGAGCTTCGCCGAAGGGGGCCGTTCTTCCTTTCAGCGACGTCGAAGAGAAGGACGGTGCTTCGACAAGCTCAGCACAAACGGAGAGAGGCTAAGCATGATCCCCTACCCCTCCGGATGATAAAAATCATAAACCGCCTGCGCGACCGCCGCGCTGACCCCGGGGGCCTTCTGCATATCCTCGAGGCTCGCGTTGCGCACCGCCCGCCCGGTGCCGAAATGCATCAGCAGCGCCTTCTTGCGCGCCGGCCCGATCCCCGGAACCTCGTCGAGCGGCGACGATCCCATCGCCTTCGCCCGCTTCTGACGATGCGCGCCAATCGCAAAGCGATGCGCCTCGTCGCGCAGCCGCTGGATGTAGAACAGCACCGCATTGTTCGGCGGCAGCGTGAATTCGCGCCCGTCGGGATAATAGAAAGTCTCGCGCCCGGCGTTGCGGTCGGGGCCCTTGGCAACCCCGACATAGGGCAGATCGTCGATCCCCAGCTCGGCGAACACCTCCGACACCGCCGACACCTGTCCCTTGCCGCCGTCGATCAGCACCAGATCCGGCCACTCGCCCTTGGTGCGCTCGGGGTCTTCCTCGATCGCGCGCGCAAAGCGGCGCTGGAACACCTCGCGCATCATCGCGAAATCGTCGCCGGGCATCGTCTCGGCGCGCTTGATGTTGAATTTGCGATACGCGCCCTTGATCCAGCCCTCGGGCCCCGCGACAACCATCGCGCCCAGTGCATTGGTGCCCTGGATATGGCTGTTGTCGTATATCTCGATCCGCTGCGGCGGATTCTCGAGGTCGAACAGATCGGCCAACTCGCGCCCCAGCTTCGCCTGCGAACTGCTCTCCGCCAGCCGCCGGTCGAGCTCCTCACCGGCATTGCGCACCGCCTGTTCGAGCAGACGGCGGCGATGCCCGCGCTGCGGCACGCTGATCTCGACCTTGCGCTCGGCCAGCGCGCCCAGCGCCTCGGACAGCAAGGCACATTCTTCGGGCTCGCGGTCGACGAGGATCAGCTTCGGCGGCGGCACGCCCTCGTAAAATTGCATCAGGAAGCTCGCCATCACCTCGGCCTCGGGCACCCCCGAAATATGCACAGGGAAGAAGCTGCGATGCCCCCAATTCTGCCCGCCGCGGATGAAGAAGCCCGCGACGCACAGTTGCCCGCCCTTCGCCGCGAGCGCGAAGACATCGGCATCACCGAGCCCGTCGGCGTGCACCGACTGGCTGCCCTGGATGAAGGTCAGCGACTTCAGCCGGTCGCGGATGACCGCCGCCTGCTCATAATCCATCGCCTCGGCGGCCCTGGTCATCGCATCGCCCAGCCGCTTCTGCACTGCGGTCGAGCGCCCTTCGAGGAAGTCCTGCGCGTCGCTCACCAGCCCGGCATAATCTTCCTTCGAAATCCGGTCGACGCATGGCGCGCTGCACCGCTTTATCTGATAGAGCAGGCACGGCCGCGACCGGTTCGAAAAGAAGCTGTCGGTGCAACTGCGCAGCAAAAAGGTCTTCTGCAGTGCGTTGAGCGTCTGCGCCACCGACCCCGCGCTCGCAAACGGCCCATAATAGCGCCCCTTCGCGCGCCGCGCCCCGCGATGCTTTTGCACCCGCGGGAAATCATGATCGGTGCGCAGCAGGATGAAGGGAAAGCTTTTGTCGTCGCGCAGCAGGACATTATACGGCGGACGATAGCGCTTGATCAGCTGCGCCTCGAGCAACAGCGCCTCGGCCTCGCTCGTCGTCGTGATGATCTCCATCGCGCGCGTCTGCGATACCATCCGCTGCAGTCGCGACGGCAGTTTCGCAACCTGCGTGTAGTTGGTCACGCGGTTTTTGAGCGCCCGTGCCTTGCCGACATAGAGCACGTCCCCGCGCGCATCGAGCATCCGGTAAACCCCCGGACGCGCGGGCAATTTGCGCACGACGCTGCGGATCGCCTCGGCGCCGCGCTCCAGATCGGGCTTGTCGCCCTCCCCGTCGCCACCGCGCATGACATAGGTCGCCTTATCCTCATTGAATCGGTCGGGAGCATTGGGGCGGGCCATGATTTTGCATGTAGGCGAAGCCGCCGCGCGTCGCCATAGTGTCGAAGGTAAAACAACATGGGAGGGGGTCTTATGGATGTTCGTGGAAAGCTCGCGCTGGTCACCGGCGGCAGCGACGGGATCGGGCGCGAGATCGCGTTGCAGCTACAGGCGGGCGGCGTCGAGGTCATCGTCACCGGACGCTCGGCCGAACGGTTGCGGGCGATGGCCGCGCTCGGCTTCGGCACCATCGCTGGCGATTTGTCGCAGGAAGCGGGAATCGACGCGGTGGTGACCGGCGTCGTGGGCAAGCCGCTCGCGCTGCTCGTCAACAATGCCGGGGTCGGCAGCGAATATGCGCCCGGCGATCCATCCACCCTGCCCGACGCGGCGCGCTGTATCGACACCAACCTCTATGCCCCGATCGCGCTCGCGACCCGCCTGCTGCCCCAACTGATGGCGCAGCCCGAAGCGACGATCGTCAACGTCACCTCAGGCCTCGCCATCGCCCCGCGCGGCGGCGGCCCGATCTATTGCGCGACCAAGGCGGGGCTGCGCAGCTTCACCCAAGCGCTGCGCTATCAGCTCAAGGACAGCGGCGTGAAGGTGATGGAGGCGCTACCCCCACTCGTCGCAACCAGCCTGACCGCCGGACGCGGCGGTAAGATGATGTCGGCCTCGGACTGCGCCGCCGAAATCGTCCGCGGGATCAAGGCGGGCAAGGCCGAGGTCAATGTCGGCCAGACCAAGATGCTGCAACTGATGCACAGCATTTCACCGGCACTCGCGCGGCGGATCATGATTAAATATTGAGAGACCGGTGCAGAGCAGCCTCCCCCAACCCTCGTCACCCCGGGCTTGACCCGGGGTCCCGCTTTTCCGATCCTCAAACAATGGAACGCGAACGGCAGGGCGGTTGGGTCTACATCATGGCCGATCGCTATCGCGGCACAATGTATGTCGGCGTGACTTCCCATCTCGCCGCACGCATCCATCAACACCTCTCAGGCGGCGGCTCCGACTTCTGCGCGCGCTACGGACTAACCCGTCTGGTCTGGGCGGAGCGTGGCGAGGATATGATCCGCTGCAACTAGACTTCTAAAAGCGCCTCAAACGCTGGCAGCGCCAATGGAAGTTCGACCTGATCGAGCGCGGCAACCCTGATTGGCAGGACATGTTCGATTTGCTCGCGTGAGAAGAAGCGGGACCCCGGATCAAGTCCGGGGTGACGATATATGGGCGTGAACAACGGGGTAGCAAGCAGGCCTCTTAATGGCTTCCAAGAGCTTCTTCGAGATGTCGCACCGCCCGTTGATAGTTCTTCACCCTTACTGAGAAGTCGGGATATGACTTTGGGGAATGGCAGATCGTTGGGAGGGAGATTCCGCCGTCCTGAGCCCCATCAAAATCCGACTGAAATCTCCGTTTTATTTCTGCCCTCAGTTTCAGGAACTTTTCATCCATCTTCCTGACACTGTCCCTCGGGCAAACGTAGATTGTTCGCTTGGATGCCTCCTCATAGGCCTGAAGGATGTCCGGTGGGATAGCCCCTCCGGCAATGACCTCTCGAGCCCCCGCCTGATTGGACTCGCTGGCGGCGAGCAATAACCCACTCGCGGCGGCCAAGAGCAACAACCTGTTCATTTGAAGGATGATAGCAAATCCAACTGTACTCCCGCAACCGGATCAACCACCTCTCCTGTTCCCCGGCGAAAGCCGGGGCCCAGTGAACTACAGGGCAAACATCGCCTTATGACACTCTGGGCCCCGGCTTTCGCCGGGGAACAGCTTTTCCGACAAACTCTTTCTCTCTCTTCCCCGTTTGTGTCGAGCAAAGTCGAGACACCTCTCACCCATGCTCTGTGCCGACGGGCATCTCGACTTCCCTCGATGCGAACGGATTTGGAAGACTCAATGGCTGACATCAATCGCCACCCACACAGCAAAACGCCCGCGGAAATCCGCGGGCGCTCTGTACTCCGGCACTGTCGCGAAAGGCCTTAGCCCTTGGCAACCGAGGCAATCGCCTGATCGATCAGCGCCTTGTCCGACGACGCATCATGCTTGTCGGCAATCAGCGCAGCGGCAGCAGCGGTCGCGGCTTTCGCCGTAGCCATGCGCACTTCGGTCAGCGCGGTGGCTTCGGCCGCAGCAATGCGGTCTTCGGCCATCTGCTTGCGGCGTCCGATCAGCGCGGTGGCGTCGGCCTTGGCCTTGGCGACCAGCGTCTCGGCTTCGGCTTCGGCGCGGGCGCGCATCTCGTCGGCTTCGCGGGCGGCAGCGGCGAGCTTCGCCTCATATTCCGCCTTCAGCGATTCGGCGTCGAGGCGGAGCTGTTCGGCTTCGTTCAGCTGCTTCGAAATCTCGGCGATCTTCTTGTCGAGCGAGGCGCCGATCATTTTCGGAACGCCCTTCCAGACCAGGATGCCGAGGAAAGCGAGCATCGCGATCGAGACCCAGACCGTTGCGTCCATACCGAATGCGGTCGGATCGGCATGGACTTCGCCCGCTGCTTCCGAGAGGATGATTGCGAAATTAGCCATGGAGCACCGCCTTTACCGCCGCCTTGGCATCCGCCGCGCCGACTTTCACGCCCGCCAGCTTGGCGACCAGGTCACCCGCTGCTTCGGCAGCAACCGATTCGATTTCGGCCATCGCCGACTTGCGGGCAGAAGCCACATCGGCTTCGGCCGCAGTCAGCTTGTCCGACAGTTCGGCGTCGACCTTCGCCAGACGCTTTTCGGCGTCCTTTGCGGCCTTGTCCTTGGCTTCGGCGACCGCTTTCTGCGCAGCGGCGCGGCTTGCGTCGCTCTGCTGGCGGTAGCTTTCTTCAATGGCATCGGCGGCGGCGTGCGCCGCTTTGGCCGCCGCCAGATCGTCTGCAACCTTACGGTCGCGGGCGTCCACCGTCGCTTCGATTTTGGGCAGCATGCCGCGGCCGATCACCAGGTAAATCCCGGCGAAGACGACCAGCAGCCAGAAGAGCTGCGAGGCAAGATACCAATTGTCAGCGGTTAGCTGGGCTATCTGGGGCATGAAAGACGGACCCTAAATTCTTGAAAAACCTGCAAAGGCGAAGCCGGTCCCCGAAAGGACCGGCACCACCCAAATCGTCTGAATTCAGACGACGAAGAGCAGGATCATCGCAACGACGAACGCCAGCAGGCCGAGAAGTTCGGCAGCGGCGAAGCCGATGAACAGGCGACCCTGCTGGCCGTCAGCGGCGGCGGGGTTGCGCAATGCGCTTTCGAGGAAGCTACCGAAAACATTGCCCACGCCGATGGCGGCCATGCCGGCACCGATTGCGGCGAGACCAGCACCGATCAGCTTTGCTGCTTCTGCGTCCATTGTAACTACTCCTTGGTGTAAACGTTTGAAAGAAAACGAACTTAGTGAAGATTGACCGCGTCGTTGATATACAGCGAGGTCAACAGGGCGAAAACATAGGCCTGGATGCCGGCGACCAGCAGCTCAAGCGCGCTGATCCCGATCATCAGGATGAAGCTCAAAACCGACACGATCGAACCGAGCCAAAGCGTCTCGGCGTTGAAGCCGTTGATCACGAAGCCCGAGAGCACTTTCAGCAGAACGTGGCCGGCGGTCATCGCGACGAAAAGACGCAGGCCGAGGCTGAACGGGCGAACCATGAACGACACGAACTCGATCGGCGCGATGATCGGGATCATCGGCAGCGGCGTGCCGTGCGGTACGAAGAGCGAGAAGAAGTGGAGCTTGTGGCGCCAGAAACCGACGACCAGAACGATCGCGAAGCTGATCAGCGCAAGAACGCCGGTGATCGCGATGTGGCTGGTGACGGTGAAGGGGTGAAGACCCAGCACGCCCAGCGGCAACATGCCGAGCAGGTTGCAGAACAGGATGAACATGAACAGCGAGAAGACATAAGGCGTATATTTGCGCCCTTCGGTCCCGATATTCTGCATCATCATGCTCGAGATGAAGCCCGTGAAGCCTTCGACCGCGGCCTGCCAGCGACCCGGAACGAGCTGACGGCGCATGCCGCCCCACATGAAGATGCCAAGTGCGATGGCCGCAACAACCATCCACAGCGCACTGTTCGTGAACAGGATTTCGTGCCCGCCCAGGTTGAAGCCGCCGCCAAGCGGCGTCACCTCGAACTGGTGCATCGGGTCGATTTTGCCGGATTCCGCCGCCACTATTCACTCCACGCGCATTGCGGAACGGCTTTATCGGCCGCCCCGTCCAAAAATTACTTGCGTCCCCGTTACTTACGGGGCGTCGAAGAGATGCGGATGATGTTCCGAAAGGCAACGATAATGCCCAGGAACAACATCCCCAACAAACCCCAGGGCGACGTGCCGACGATGCGATCGATCAGCCAGCCGAACAGCCCGCCCCCGATCATACCGCCCAACAGTTCCGCCAGAACCCGATTTCCGAGCCGATAATTGGCATCGGATTCCGGTCCGGCGTTCACCGCGGTCCGTTTCGCTTCTGCGGCTTCGGCCCGGTCCAATCGCTCTTCGAGCGAGACCAGGCGCGAATCCTCCGAAGTTGGTTCCGGATCGCTGCCGTTCCCCGTCATCTTCTGCCATCCTCCTTAAACAGAGCCGAAAGCCTTCGATTCTGCCTACAAAAAAAGGCCCGAAAACTCGGGAGACCCCTAAGGCGCGGTCCGTTTAGGAATGACGCCCCATTAAGTCAATGCCTGCAACAATGTCTTTGCTGCAGCGCGCAAAAATGCCGCCGCGTTTAGGGGCGCGGCGGCATGAAAGGGCCCGCAGGCCCCCCTTGGAAACCTGGGTTTTTACGGGCAGCGCGAATCCCGCACCGGCGGACTGCCGTCGCGGGTCTTCCAGCTGCCGTCGGGCGCCTGATATTTTTCGCCCGGCTTGGTCTGGGCGATCAGATTGCATCCGCTGGTAAAGGCGAATTGCTCGACCGTGCTGCCGGTCGCCTGCGCGCGCTCGGTATAGGCGGCCTTGCGCTTGATATTCAGATCCTGGACCAGCGCCCGGATCGCCGGGGTCGGGCTGCTTGCGAAGCCCAGATAGCCGTCGGGCTGCTCGCCGATCTGCCCGTCTGCGCGCGCCGCGGCATAGGCCGGATCGCGCTGCGCCATGGCCGAGGGCACCGCGAAGGCAACCGCAGCGGTGGTGACAATCGCGGCCAGCGCCAGGCCAGTGGGTTTCCAATGTTTCAAACGCATATCCATTCCATTCCCTGTCAGAATATCTCGCTATTCTGCTCGATCAGCTTCTTGGCATCGCCATCCAGCCTGTACACGATTTCTTGCTTGATGTTGATGTTCAGGTTGATTTCAATCGGCTTGTCGGGCGTTTCGATCTGGACGCAGCCAGCCAGCGCCGCCGCTCCCGTCACGATTGCCAGACATTTTGCACCGATGGCCTGCCTCCTTGCCTGTTCGTTGGTCATCTTCATCGCATGGGCTCGCTTTCTGGGGGCTGAACGGGTGCGGCTGCACCCTTTTTGGCGGCTTCGGCCTCTTCCTGCGCGCGCATCAAGGCCGGTAGATTCTGTTCGATAAAGATCGTCGGGTCGTAAAATCCCTTTGCCGACGTCAGCAGCTGGCGGAAAGGCGCGGTGATCTTGATGTTGAACACCAAGGGCAGCTTCGCGACCTGATTGGTCAGGAAATTGCGCGTCGCGCCCTCGCCCTGCCCCACGCCGCCAAAGCGGATATCGGTGATCATTTCGCCGTCGAGGTCGCCGTTCATGATGATCGACAAATCATCATATTTCAGGCTCCGCAGCGCACCAAAGGCAAAATTGGCGATCGCGCCCAGATTGCGGTTCGACAATTCGCCGACATAGGCGAGCGTGCCCCCGCTGCCGCGCGAATCGATTCGCCCACCGACGATTCGTCCGCCCAGCCCATCGAACTCGACCGGCAGCGTCCCGTCGAATACGCCCGTCGCATTGATATTCTCGAACCCGAAGCTCTGCAGGAACACCGCGGCATCGACCCCGACGATGTCGAACGACAGCCGCCGCGGCTCGGTCGCGTTAAAATCGAGCGTCGCCGGGTGAAGCAGCAACTGGCCGCCCGCAAAGGGCCAGCTGCCCCCCTCGACCCGGACCTTATTGTCGCCGAGCAGACGATATTCGATCGTTCCGTCGACCACCGGGATGCCCGGATTAATCTCCTTGATCCGCGCGATCTGCCCCGGCGCGGTGCGCAAATTGATCAGATCGTCAAAGGTCAGCGTCGTCGTCAGCCCGGTCACCGGACCGAAAGCTGCGGCAAGGCTGGTGTCGGCGGTGGCAAAGGTGCCGCGGCTCGTAACCCCGTCGGCAGTCCAGTCGATACGGCCATCGCCGACCACCGCACCTTGCACATTGGCGACGACACCGAGCGCCAGGCTGGTCAGCTTGTCGGGCTGGAACGCATCGCCAAAGCGCAATTCCCTCACCGCCAGATCGGCAAAGCCCGTTGCATCGTCCAGCCGGTGACGGATCACCGTGTCGAGGACCTTGGTCCCGGTCTTTTGCTCGCTGAATCCCGCGGTCGCGTCGATCACCCCGTCTGCGAAGCGCAGTTGCGCGTTCTTGCTGACCAGCGGGAAGAAGCGCGGGTCGGGCGCGGCGTCGGTCAGCAGCAACCCGCCATCGAGCGACAGCGCCCCGCCCGCCCAGCGCCATTGCCCGCCAATCTCGCTCATGTTCAGCGGTACCGCGCCAATCTTGCCGCGCGCGCCGACGAGGTCGCCCGCCATCCCTTGCGCCGTCCCGTGGCCCGTCAGCCTGTCGGCGGCGAAGCGCGTCACGCTCTCCCCTTCCCCCAGACGGATGTCGGCGCGCGCCAGCGACCAGCGCATCGCAGCGAGGTCGATTTGCGCCGGACCGCTATCGAAAGCGAAGGGTGAAGCCCCGCTATTCCCGCGCAGCTTGAGCCCGGGAATCCGAATATCGCCGCGCAGCCCGCCCGGCCCGGCGCTGAACAAAGGCGCGCCCGGGCGGCTACACAGGTCGATCGCGGTCGATGCCAGCCGGAACCCCGCAACTTCGACCCGCTCGGCCGCGACCCGGCTGCACCCGCCGTTCAACGCCAGCGCGCCCGTGGGTGCCAGAAAGCCGTTCAGCGGCACACGCAGCCGCTCGACGCGTCCACCGGCGAGCGGCCCCGACAGGTCGGCAGAGGTTGCAAAGCGCAAAAGGCCGTTGCGGTCGCCCGAAAAGCGCACCGGCTCCAAAGTCAGGCGCGAACCCACGGCACTATAGGGCTCGAGGCTCGCCAGCCCCGTGACCGACCCGTCGGCACTCCGGTCGAGGCGCATCGTGCCGGTGGGAAGGTCGCCGCCGCCAAAGCTCCAGCGGCCCGACGCCAGCACGGCGGGCTGCGCCGCGCCATAAAGATAGCCGACGCGGCTGTCGGCGCTGCCGGTGAAATGCGCGCCGCTCGCGCTCGTCAGTTTCGGCGCGATCAGGTCGATCCGCGCCGACGGCCCTTCGCCGAGCAGCGCGAATTCGGCGCTCCCGCTCGCGTCCGCCAATACCCGGCTGAGCGCAAGACTGGCCTTTGCAGCCAGCGGTCCGACCGGCGTTTCGCCAAGGCCGCGGGCGCCCTCCGCAATCGAGCGCCGAACAGCATCGCTGCCGCTCGCGCGGGCAAAGCTGATCCGGCCATCAAGCCGCGGGGCGCCGCTGCCGACAAGGCCCCTGGCGTCGAGACTGAGCGTTTCGGCCGCGAAATCGGCGCCGCGCAGCCGCGCCATATCGGCATCGATCGCCAGCCTGGTTTGCACCGCGGTCCCGTCGAAGCGCGCCAGCACCCCCAGGTGATCGGCCCGCACCGGCCCGGCGACCAGCCGCGCAATGCTCGCATCGGCCGTTCCCTTCCAGCTTTGCAAGTCTTCCGACAGGGACAGGTCGAGCGCGATCTGCGGCGCGCTCGCGCGGACATCATCATCGGCGCAGGCTAGGCTCGCCCCGCGCAGCGGCCCGACCAGCTGCGGCCGCACGTCGCGCACCAGCACCGTGCCATAAAAGCTGACACCCTCCCCGCGGCAACCCGCCGCGGCGATATGCGGCGCGACGAGCGCGAGCTTGCCAGTAAAGTCGGTGCGTAAATTGCCGCCACCGTTCAGCGCGGCGCCGATATTGCCCCACGGCGTCTCGACCCGCGCCCGCGCATCTCGCAGCGCCACGGCAAGGTCGGGCAAGGCAAAGGGGTCTTTGCTCGTCGGGTCGCGAAACTTGTCGAGCGAACCAAAGGACAGCCGCCCATCGGCGAAACGGCCATAAAGCCGGACGCCTTCAGCCTTGATCCCCGAAATATAAGGGCCCGACCAGCCATAACCGAGCGTGACGACCACCGATTTTGCGGTCAGGTCGGGGTGCGCCGGGTCGCCAATGACAATGTTCGACAGCCGTTCGCTGCGAAAACCAATGTCATCGATCGTATAGCGCGCAGGAACGCTGCGGCTCTCAAGCTGATCGCGAATGAACCTATCGGCGATCGGCTCGCGCGCCAGCCATGCCACCGCGACGAGCACGCCTACCGCACCGGCGGTCAGCCAGCGCTTCTTGAACAGGATGCTTCTATGTCGCCACCGGGGCTTCGGCGCTTCTTGCGTATCGATCATATGATGGCCGCGACAGCCTGCGCGCCGGGGAAAAGGGGAACGGACGATGACGTCATGGCGTAGTTATATCGTCCTCCGGCCCACATGGCATTCAGGGCAGCAACGCAGGAAATCTCGTTTCGCTGCAAGAAATTGCTCCGGATTGCCATCATCCTTTCCTATGCCCGTTGAGTGTGGGTCACAAGGCGGTTATTCCTCCTTCCATGGGGGACGTACCGGATCATCAGGGGCACCGCGCGCGGCTACGCACCCGTCTGCTCGATGACGCTGATGGGCTGGCCGATTATGAGCTGGTCGAATATCTGCTCGCCCTCGCCATCCCGCGCCGCGACACCAAGCCGCTCGCCAAGGCGCTGCTGCGTGAATTTGGTTCGCTGGCGCAGTTGATCGCTGCCGATCCCGAATCGCTGCGCCGCGTCGATGGCATGGGCGAAACCGCGATCGCGGCGCTGAAAATCGTCCAGGCCGCAGGCCTCAGGATGCTCAAGGGCGAATTTCGCGACAAGCCCTTGCTCTCCAGCTGGGACGCGCTGCTCGACTGGCTGCGCGCCGACATGGGACCGATCGACGTCGAACGTGTCCGCGTCCTTTATCTCAATGCCCGTAACATGCTGATCCGCGACGAGCTGGCCAGCGAAGGGTCGATCGACCAGTCGGCGATCTATGTCAGGGAGGTTATCAAACGCGCGCTCGAACTCGGCGCGTCGGCGATCATCCTGGTGCATAACCACCCGAGCGGTAGCCCCGAACCCAGTCGGCAAGATATCGCCATCACTCGCGACATCGCCGAAGCCGCGGCGAAACTCGGCATTGCGCTGCATGACCATATCATCATCGGCGGCGCGGATCACCGAAGCTTTCGCGCGATGGGACTGCTTTAGGCCGTAAATCTCCTCTCCTTCGTCATGCCGGGCTTGACCCGGACCCGCCTTTTTCCTTCAGGACAGGCCGGCCCGGCATCAAGTCCGGGGTGACGATGTGGGTGGCGTTGCTCATGCATATCCAAGCAATCTCAACACCCCACCGTCACATCGTTTGACTTGCTGCCCCGGACGCACCATCTTCGCGCCATGCAGATTCGACCGAGCCTTTTCCGGATCAACCTCCACGCGGGTCAACTTCTCGCGGGCATTTAGCCCCGGGTTCCGGTGCGTCTCGCCCCGAGCCCGGGGCGAAATCTCCATATATTTGCAGGCAGGGCCGCCCATCCGTGCGCCCGCCCACCCGGAAAGCTATATCCATGACAAAGCGTAATGCGGCCAAGCGGCCGCCCATCCATATGATCGACTCCGAAGCCGACACCCTCACCGAATTGGCCATTGCGCGTCAGGAGCGCACGCCGCAGGTCAGCGACCTGCTGCTCGAGGAAATCGGCCGCGCCAAAATCTATGTTGCCGCTAAAATTCCCGCCGACGTCGTCACCATGGGTTCGACCGTCGCCTTCGTCGACGACGCCAATGGCGGTTCACGCACCGTTGCACTCGTTTATCCCGGCGATGCCGATATCTCGGCGGGGCGCATTTCGATCATGACTCCCATCGGTGCCGGATTGATCGGCATGCGCGAGGGGCAGGACATATTATGGCCCGATCGCGACGGCCACGAACGCAAATTGTCGATCGTCACCGTCGTTCAGCCAAAGTGAGCGGGCGGCGATTGCCCGGCCTGTTCGGTCGGCACGCCGCATATTTTCTGTCTCCCGTCATTTTTCGCCCTTTCCTTTCGTCATTCCCGAGACGGGAAAGGGCGAAAGGGAGCAGGATGCCTCATCCATCGACCGCACACAGCAATACGGCCGCCGGATCACTCCGACGGCCGCATCCTCCCACAAGGGGCGTTGTTTAGGCGCCGCGCGACAGGAAGCCGGTCAATTCGGTCTTGCTGACGCTCTTGGACTTGTCGCCATCGGCGGCGGCAAAGGCCTGCCCGATCCACGTTTTCACATCAGCCGATTCGGGATCGACCGACGGATCCGTGGCCGCGCGTAGCTTCTTCATCCAAGCACCAAATTCCGCCTCATTCAGATCGCCGGTTGAATCGGCGTCATAGGTCGGAAATTCCTGATCGACGATTTGTGCCACCTGAGTAGGCGTTGCTGCGGTTCCCGACGGAGCCGGCTGGCCCGATGCGGGCGCGGGCTGTGTCGAGGCGTCAGGGGCCGGTGCAGGCTCCGAAGCCGGCGGCGGCGCCGTCGGATCGCTGGCGGGAGGCGCCGCTTGAGCCACAGCCGGAAAGCTCATGGCGGCGGCACCGATCAAAAGCATCTGTTTCAACATCATCTTACTCCTGCATCATCGCCTTGGGCTCGGCATCGGGCTCCGATTCCGTGTCGGGTTCGGGGGCCGGTGCAGGCTCGGCGGTCGGGGGGACCGGCTCAGCGGCCGGGGGCGTGTCGGTGGGTGCGGGGGTGCCGTCCGGTGCAGGCGCGGGTGCATCGGTCGGTGCGGGCTGCGACGTCGTCGGCTGATCGCCGGTCGGTTCCGCCGTCTGTGCCAATGCCGGGAAACTCACGGCGGCCGCGCCGATCAAAAGCATCTGTTTAATCACTCATCTTCTCCTGTAGCGGCGGCAGAGTTGGTTGCGACCCACCACCTTTTCGAAAGGGACATGGGGGCAACCACCGGTGTCCGACGAAGGTTGCGATGTCGCAGGATTTGGAGAAACGCCCCGTCCCTGCTACGGGGCGGCCCATCGCGGTTCCGCGCAGTTTCCGCGATAAAACGTCATAAAAGGAAGGAAAATCAATGGTTCCGCGTTACGCACGGCCGGACATGACCGCTATCTGGTCGGCCGAGAATCGCTTTCGTATCTGGTTCGAGATCGAGGCGCATGCGACCGACGCGCTCGCGGAGCTTGGCACCGTCCCCAAATCCGCCGCAAAGGCGCTGTGGGATTGGTGGGCCACCAACCCCGTCATCGACGTCGCCGCGATCGACGCGATCGAGGCTGTCACCAAGCATGACGTCATCGCCTTCCTGACCTGGGTCGCCGAAAATGTCGGCGAAGAAGCGCGCTTCATGCATCAGGGTATGACCAGCAGCGACGTGCTCGACACCTGCCTCGCGGTACAACTCGCGCAGGCCGCCGACCTCCTGCTCGCCGACCTCGACGCGCTCCTCGAAGCGATCAAGCGCCGCGCCTATGAACATAAAATGACGCCGACGATCGGGCGCAGCCACGGCATCCACGCCGAACCCGTCACCTTCGGGCTCAAGCTCGCGCAGGCCTATGCCGAGTTCGAACGCTGCAAGACGCGGCTCATCGCCGCGCGCGCCGACATTGCGACCTGCGCCATCTCGGGCGCCGTCGGCACTTTCGCCAACATCGACCCGCGCGTCGAAGCGCATGTCGCCGCCAAGCTCGGCCTTGCGATCGAGCCTGTCTCGACGCAGGTCATCCCGCGCGACCGCCACGCGATGTTCTTCGCGACGCTGGGCGTCATCGCCGGCTCGATCGAACGCCTCGCGACCGAAGTCCGCCATTTGCAGCGCACCGAAGTGCTGGAGGCCGAGGAATATTTCTCGCCCGGCCAAAAGGGTTCATCGGCGATGCCGCACAAGCGCAACCCGATCCTTACCGAAAACCTCACCGGCCTTGCGCGCATGGTGCGCAGCGCCGTCGTCCCGGCGCTCGAAAATGTCGCGCTCTGGCACGAACGCGACATCAGCCATTCGTCGGTCGAACGTTTCATCGGCCCCGACGCAACGATCACCCTCGACTTCGCGCTCGGCCGCCTCACCGGCGTGATCGACAAGCTGCTCGTCTATCCCGAACGGATGCAGAAGAATCTCGACCGCATGGGCGGCCTCGTCCACTCGCAGCGCGTTCTCCTCGCGCTGACGCAAGCGGGCGCGAGCCGCGAGGAAAGCTATGTCCTCGTTCAGCGCAACGCGATGAAGGTGTGGGACAGTGACGGCCAGCTTTCGCTGCTCGAACTGCTCAAGGCCGATGCCGACGTGACCGCCAAACTCTCGGCTGAACAGCTCACCGACCTGTTCGACCTCGGCTATCATATGAAGCATGTCGACACGATCTTCGACCGCGTGTTCGGCTAAACCCAAATCCTCCCTGTCGCGAAGCGATGGGGAGGGGGACCGCTCGCAAAGCGAGTGGTGGAGGGGCCGGCGCCAAAGCTCCTCCGTCAGCGGCTGGGGCCGCTGCCACCTCCCCATGCCTTCGGCACAGGGAGGATCGAACGCTGCGGGACTGGAAACCCGCGCCAAAGTCGCATAGGTAGCGGAACCGGGCCGATTGAGGGAGCAAGCCAAAGTGGGAATCCTGCGAACGATCATCTGGGTCTTGCTGACCGCCATCCTCGTTATTTTCGCGATGGCGAACTGGCTGCCGGTCACCGTCACCATCTGGCCCGGCGAGGTGCTCGACACCAAATTGCCGGTCCTGATCCTCGGCGCCTTCCTGATCGGCGCCGTGCCGATGTGGATCGCACTGCGCACCGCGCGCTGGACAATGAAACGCCGCCTCGACGCCAGCGAGCGCCAGCTCGCCGACCTTCGCGCCATGGCGAACCGCGCTGCCGAACCCGCGCCGCCCATCGCCGCGCCCGCGGCAACCCCCGCCAACGACAGCCCCACCTTACCTCTGGAGACACCATGAGTTCGCCGCTTTATCTCGCCATCGACACCCCGCAGCTCGATAGCGCGCTGGCGCTGGCGCAAAAGGTGCGGCACCATGTCGGCGGGCTGAAGCTCGGGCTCGAATTTTTCTGCGCCAACGGCCATCATGGCGTCCATGAAATGGCGAAGATCGGCCTGCCGATCTTCCTCGACCTCAAGCTCCACGATATTCCGAACACCGTCGCCAAGGCGGTGCAGGCGCTGCGCCCGCTCGAACCCGCGATCCTCACCGTTCACGCCGCAGGCGGCCGCGCAATGATGGAAGAGGCAAAGGCGGTGGCGGGCCTGAACACCAAGGTCGTCGCGGTGACCGTGCTGACCAGCCTCGACGCCCCCGATCTCGATGACATCGGGGTCGGCGGAACCCCGCATGACCAGGTCGTGCGCCTCGCAGCCCTCGCCCGCCAGTCGGGCCTCGACGGCATCGTCTGCTCGGGTCAGGAAGTGAAGGCGGCGCGCAAGGTCTGGCCGGGCGGCTTTTTCGTCGTCCCCGGCGTGCGTCCGGCGGATGGCAAGGCGGGCGACCAGAAACGCATCGTCACGCCTGCACAGGCGATGGGCGACGGCGCCTCGATCCTCGTCGTCGGCCGCCCGATCAGCCAGTCGCCCGATCCCGATCTGGCTGCGCGCGCCATCGAAGCGACGCTTTAACGCCCATAGGGCGATCTCTACCCCCGTTCGTGTCGAGCGCAGTCGAGACACCCAGAGTGCGTGCACCAGCGATGGGCATCTCGACTGCGCTCGATGCGAACGGATCAGGAAACAGGACCAGAGTTCAGATCATGTCCCCATTCGTCAAAATCTGCGGGCTGTCGACGCCCGAAACCATCGATGCCGCTATCGATCTCGGTGCGACACACATCGGCCTGGTCCATTATGCGCCCAGCCCGCGCCACGTTGACCTCAAGACCGCCGCCGCGCTGCGTCAGCGCGCCGCCGGACGCGCCAAGGTCGCGCTCCTGCTCGTCAACGCGTCGCAAAAGGAAACGAGCGACGCGCTCGCGGCGATCCGCCCCGACATCATCCAGTTTCACGGCACTGAAACACCGGAATGGCTGGCAACGGTCAAGCGCCTCGTCCCTGCCGAAATATGGAAAGCTGTCGGCCTCAAGGATGCCGGGACGCTCGACCGGATCGAACAATATCGCGGTATCGCCGACCGCATCCTGTTCGACGCGCCCGCACAGGCGCTGCCCGGCGGCACCGGCACCCGCTTCGACTGGTCGCTGCTCAAAAACCACCGGCACAGCATGGACTGGGGCGTCGCCGGCGGCCTCACCCCCGACAATGTCGCGCAGGCGATCGCCGAAACCGGCGCGCCGCTGGTCGACGTCTCGTCGGGCGTCGAAAGCGCGCCGGGCGTCAAGGATGTGGACAAGATCGCCGCTTTCCTTAAAGCGGCCGGGCTATGACAGACTTGCCCAACAGCCTTCGCAGCCAGCCAGACGCGCGCGGCCATTTCGGTGACTTCGGCGGGCGCTATGTCGCCGAAACGCTGATGCCGCTGATCCTCGACCTCGAACGCCATTATCGCGCGGCGCAGATCGACCCGGAGTTCAAGGCCGAGTTCGACTATCTGCTCAAACATTATGTCGGCCGCCCCAGCCCACTATGGTTCGCCGAGCGGCTGACCGAGGATCTCGGCGGCGCGAAAATCTATCTGAAGCGCGAGGATCTCAACCACACCGGCGCGCACAAGATCAACAATTGCATCGGCCAGATCCTGCTCGCCAAGCGGATGGGCAAGCAAAAGATCATCGCCGAAACCGGCGCCGGTCAGCATGGCGTCGCCACCGCGACCGTCGCCGCGCTCTTCGGTCTGCCCTGCACCATCTTCATGGGCGCAGTCGATGTCGCGCGGCAGCAACCCAATGTGTTCCGCATGAAATTGCTCGGCGCCGAAGTCGTCGCGGTCGAATCGGGCGCCAAGACGCTCAAGGACGCGATGAACGAGGCGCTGCGCCACTGGGTCGCAAACGTCCACGATACCTTCTACATCATCGGCACCGTCGCCGGCCCGCACCCCTATCCCGAGCTCGTCCGCGACTTCCAGTCGGTGATCGGCACCGAAGCGCGCGAACAGATCCTCGAGGCCGAGGGCCGCCTGCCCGACATGCTCATCGCCCCCGTCGGTGGCGGATCGAACGCGATCGGCCTCTTCCACCCCTTCCTCGATGACGAAAGCGTCGAGATCGTCGGGGTCGAAGCCGCGGGCGAAGGCCTTGAGGGCAAACATGCCGCCAGCCTCGCGGGCGGCAAGCCGGGCATCCTCCACGGCAACAAAACCTATCTGCTCCAGGACGAAGACGGCCAGATTACCGAGGCGCACAGCATCTCGGCCGGCCTCGATTATCCGGGCATCGGCCCCGAACATAGCTGGCTCCACGACATCGGCCGCGCCCGCTATGTCCCCGTCACCGACACCGAAGCGCTCGCCAGCTTCCAGCGCCTGTGCAAGCTCGAAGGCATCATCCCGGCGCTCGAAAGCGCGCACGCGATCGCCGCCGCCGAACGCATCGCGCCGACGATGGACAAGGACAAGATCATCATCGTCAACCTGTCGGGACGCGGCGACAAGGACATCTTCACTGTGGCGGATGCGCTGGGGGTGGAGCTTTAGAATGAGAATCCGCCCCAGAGAGGCAGCGCGATACGCTCTGTTGTTCTTTCCTGGTTACATATTGCTCTACCTAGCCGGGAGTTTGCTCTTTTCGGAATTGCCCAATGACCGGTCGGATTGGACGAATCTCGGTATCAAAGCTGCCGTCTGGACCGTCGTTCTCAGCATCATCATGACAGCATATCGGAAGCCAAAATGACCCGCTTCACCACCGCCTTCGGCAAGCCGCACCCCGCGCTCGTCGCCTTCATCACCGCGGGTGATCCGACCCCCGCCGACACCGGCGCGATCCTCGACGCGCTCGTCGCGGGCGGCGCCGACGTGATCGAGCTGGGCATGCCCTTCACCGATCCGATGGCCGACGGCCCCGCAATTCAGGCCGCGAATTTGCGCAGCATGGCCGCGGGCACCAGAACCGCCGACATCTTCGCAATCGCCGCCGCCTTCCGCTCGCGTCACACGGACGTCCCGCTCGTCCTGATGGGCTATGCCAATCCGATGACGATCCGCGGCGGCGACTGGTTCGCCGCCGAATGTAAAAAAGCTGGCATCGACGGCGTCATCTGCGTCGACATCCCTGCAGAGGAAGACCCCGAACTCGGCCCCGCGCTCCGCGCCGCCGGGGTCGACCTGATCCGCCTCGCCACCCCGACCACCGATGCCGCGCGGCTTCCCGCCGTGCTCGAAGGCGCGGGCGGCTTCCTCTATTATGTCTCGGTCGCCGGGATCACCGGGCTGCAACAGGCTGCACAGGCGAGCATCGACGAAGCCGTCGCGCGCCTCAAGGCCACCACCGACCTCCCCGTCGCGGTCGGCTTCGGCGTCCGCACCCCTGAACAGGCCGCCGAAATCGCCAAGGTCGCCGACGGCGTCGTCGTCGGATCGGCGCTGGTCGAAATCATCGCAAAGCATGGCGCCGACGCCCCGGCCCATGTCGAAGCCTTCACCCGTTCGCTCGCCGATGCTATCCACGGCGCAAAGGAGATCGCCGCATGAGCTGGCTCGACCGCGTTCGCAACGCCCTGCCCTTCGCCGCCAAGCGCGATACCGCCGACAATCTCTGGCACAAATGCCGCCAGTGCCAGCAGATGGTGTTCGTCAAGGAATGGGAAGATAATCTCAACGTCTGTCCGCGCTGCGAACATCATGACCGCATCGGCGCGACCGAGCGCTTCGCGCAGCTGTTCGACGGCGGCATCCACGAACTGATCCCGGCGCCCGCCGCGCCCGAAGATCCGCTGAAATTCCGCGACACCAAAAAATATGTCGACCGCATCAAGGCCGCGCGCACCGCGACCGGCGACCGCGACGCTTATCAGAATGGTTTCGGCCGCATCTCGGGCCAGCCCGTCGTCATCGGCGTTCAGGACTTCGCCTTCATGGGCGGATCGATGGGGGTCGCCGTGGGCGAAGCCTTTGTCGCCGGCGTCGAACAGGCAATCAAGCGCGGCACCCCCTATATCGCGATCACCGCCGCCGGCGGCGCACGGATGCAGGAAGGCACGCTGTCGCTGATGCAGATGCCGCGCGCCACCGTCGCGCTCGCGCGTCTGCGCCGCGCAGGCCTGCCTTATATCGTGCTGCTCACCGATCCGACCACGGGCGGCGTCACCGCCAGCTATGCGATGCTCGGCGACGTGCAGATCAGCGAACCCAAGGCGCTGATCGGCTTCGCGGGCCAGCGCGTGATCGAAAATACGATCCGCGAAAAGCTGCCCGAAGGCTTCCAGCGTGCCGAATATCTGCTCGATCACGGAATGATCGACATGGTCGTCGCGCGCAAGGATCTGCCCGAAACATTGGGCCGCCTGATCGGCTATCTCGCGCCCGAAAAGGCCGCCTGACCAACGTCGCAACGAAGCGCCAGCTCTCTATTCTCGTCACCCCGGACTTGATCCGGGGTCCATGCAGCCTGTGCGGCAAATGGATGCCGGATTAAGTCCGGCATGACGAAAACGAGGGAGGCTGACGACAACTTCACGATCAAGGCTCGATATAAATGCCCGACCACGCCCACAGCACCGACCCCGCGGTCCAGACCCAGCTTGATCGCCTCGCCGCGCTCTCGCCGGGCCGTGACATCCTCGGCCTCGAACGCATCGCCGAAATCTGCAACCGCCTCGGCAATCCGCAAAATCAGCTCCCACGCACCTTTCACGTCGCGGGCACCAACGGCAAAGGCTCGACCTGCGCCTATCTTCGCGCAATCCTCGAAGCCGACGGCCGCACGGTCCACAGCTACACCAGCCCGCATCTCGTCCGCTTCAACGAGCGCATCCGCCTCGCCGGAACGCTGATCGACGACGCGCTCCTCGCCGCGCTGCTCGAAGAAGTGCTGAACGCATCTGAAGACCTGCAAGCGAGCTTCTTCGAAGTCACCACCGCCGCCGCCTTGCTCGCTTTCGCGCGCACGCCCGCAGACGATGTCATCATCGAAGTCGGCCTCGGCGGCCGCCTCGACGCGACCAACATCATCCCCGCCCCCGCAGTCTGTGGCATCGCCTCGCTCGGCATCGACCATGAGGCTTTCCTGTTGGCGCCCGAGGCTGGAACCCCGGACGACCCCGCCGTCCGCATCGCTTGGGAAAAGGCCGGGATCATCAAGCCAAGCGCGCGTGTCGCAACCCTTGCTTATCCCGCACCGCTGACTCAGATCATAGCCCAGCGCGCCGCCGAGGCTGGCACCACGCTCTTTTCCGAAGGCACCGACTGGTCGGTCGAACTCGAAACCGACGGTTTCCGCTGGACCTCAAACCTCGGCGATGTCGCCGAAACGCTGCGCCCGCGCATGACCGGCGCGCACCAGACGCGCAACGCCGGGCTCGCAATCGCGATGCTCCACCTCGCCGAACCGCGCCCAAGCGACGCTGCCATTGCGCGCGGTGTCGCCGACGCCTTCTGGCCGGGACGCATGCAATTGCTGTGCAGCGGCCCGCTCACGACGCGCATGCCCGATAGCCATAATATCTGGGTCGACGGCGGCCATAATCTCGACGCCGCGCACCAACTCGCCGCCCTCATCGGCCAGACCCTCGCCCGCCGCGAGCCGATCGACCTCATCCTCGGCATGCTTGCCAACAAGGACGCCGCGGGTTTCCTCGCACTGCTCGCGCCGCACATCGGCAAGCTCGTAGCCGTCCCGATCCCCGGTCACGAACACCACGCCCCCGCCGACCTCACCCAGATCGCCCGCGACGCCGGAATCGCGCATGTATCGGCGCAGGACGACCTGCCGTCCGCCATTCGCGCGCTCTCGACCGACAGCCCGGCGCGCAACATATTGATCGGCGGCTCGCTCTACCTCGTCGGCCAGGCGCTCGAACTCAACGAGGAATTTCCGGCTTAAAATCCTCCCTGTGCCGCCGGCATGGGGAGGTGGCAGCGCGAAGCGCTGACGGAGGGGCTATGACGCACCGTTGCGCCCCCTTCACCACCGCTTCGCGGCGGTCCCCTTCCCCATCGCTTCGCGACAGGGAGAATCAAACTCCCGCCCGATTATCCTGCGCCGTCTTCGGTGCCTTGCCTTTCCACGCCAGCAACATGCCGACGACAAAAGCGGTAAGCGACACGGCGAGAATATGGGTGCCAAGGTCGAGCTGCTGATACAGCAGCACCCCGACGAGGCCCGCAACGATCGCCCCGAAACCGACAATCCGCCACGCGCCGACCGGCTGCTTGAGTTCCTGCGCATCAACCACTTTGGTCTGGCGGACGCCCTCGACGACATAGCCCTTGTGCCACAGCATCCACAGCAGCAGCATGCCCGGGATCGCCGCGGCGACCGTGAAGCCCCAGAAACCCACCCAGCCGAGCTTCTCGGCAACGATCCCGGCAGGCCCGGCCATGAAGGTCCGCCCGACCCCGGCAAAGGACGACAGCAGCGCGAACTGGGTTGCGGTATAGGCGATGTTCGACAGGCCGGAGAGATAGGTGGCGAAGACCGTCAGGCCGATCCCGCTCGTCATATTCTCGGTCACGATCGCCGCGACCAGCATCCAGTAACTGTTGCCGGTGGCCGCCAGGATCATGAACATGACGTTCGAAAACATCATCATCAGGCCCGAAATCAGCAGCGCGCGCCCCATGCCGAGCCACAGCAGAAAAGGTGCGCCCAGCGCCGACCCGACGATCAGGGCGCCAAAACCCCACAGCTTGTTCGCCGAAATATAGTCGAGGTCAGGAAAACCCAGATCGACGATCATCGGCCCCAGCATCGTCTGTCCCATCGCGTCGCCGACCTTATAGACGAGGACGAAACCAAGGATCAGGAATGCGCCGTGCCGCGTCAGGAACTCGCGGAACGGGTTGACGACCGCCTCGGTCAGCCATTGGCCCGCCTTCATGCCCCCGGCATGCTCGAACCGGTCGACGAATTTCCCCGGCCCCGCCCACAGCGCGCCGATGATAGCCGGAACGATGCAAAAGGCGGTCAGGCCATAGGCGGTCGCCCAGCCGAGCCCCAGCCCTTCGTTCGACGCAAAATAGATCGTGCCGGCACCCGCGATCAGATTACCCGTGCGATATCCGAACTGGTTGGTCGCGGTGCCGTGGGCAAACTCATCCTCTTCGAGGATTTCGATGCGATAGGCGTCAATGACGATGTCCTGCGTCGCGGACAAAAAGGCCGTAATCAGCGCCCAGACGGCAAACAGGCCGATGTCGCCGGGCTGCGGATTGCTCGCGCCCAGCTGCCAGATCGCGACGAACAGCAACGCCTGAATGAAGAACAGCCAGCCGCGCCTTTGGCCGAACGCCTTGGTCAGAAACGGCAGCGGCAGCTTGTCGACCAGCGGCGCCCACAGGAACTTCAGCGTATAGGGAATGCCCAGCGCGACCGCGAAGCCGATCGTCGCCGTATCAATCCCCACCTTGGCGAGCCAGAAGGTCATCGTCGCGATCAACAACGTCAGTGGAAAGCCGCTCGATATGCCGAGCAGAAAGGTGATCATCGGGTTTTTGCGCAAATAGGGGCGGAACGCCGGAACCGACAGCGCGACGATCACCAACCCGCCCAGGATCGCCACGAAAATGATAAACCGACTCAGATCAACTGACATAGCGTCGCCCCCTGCGCAGCCGCTTTGCGGATGCGATTGTTCCGAATTATGGGCCTAAAGCCTTGGGGACAAATTGGAAGCGGGGAAATGGCGACCGGACGGCCTGCGCCATCATCTCGTCGCGGCTCAGGCGGCCTTGGGCTGCCAATAGGTCTGGAGCCCGCTCACCTTGCGCGCCGGCTTGTTCTTGCACAGCATCGTCTCGATCGCATGCACCGCGCCCAGAAGCGCCGAGGCGCTGTGCGGTTTGTTCAGGCAGGCAAGCGCAATATCGCCCGCATCATCGGGACAGCTGCCGGTGACCAGCAATACCGCGATACCGCGATCGCGCGCCAGCCGCGCAACGTCGCGCCCGCTCATATGTCCCGCAAGCTGAAGGTCGAGGACGATGGCGTCGAGTTGCTCGCCAGCCAATATGCCGACCGCCGCCTCGCCCGAATCGACCGTCGCGACGACGTCATATCCGCCATGTTTCAGCGTCCGCTCATTGTCGAACGCGACCAGCGGATCATCTTCAATGATCAGCAGCCGCTTGATGCACGACGGGCGGGACGCGAAGAGCATTATGTACTCCCTTTAACGGCCCCATGCCGCGCTCCGGGCCGTCCTGCAAGATTGCTTCTGCTTGCCATCGACGAAGCGACCACTTTCCGGCTATGAGCGTGATCGTAAAGCCACAGTATCGTGGCCAATAACGACAAGAAAGCCGCATCCGTTCCCATGACGACCCGTCGCCCTCCCCGTTCCGCCCCCGATCGCGACGCTCCGCGCGACGCCCCCCGTGGCCGCCGCGCCGCTCGCGCCGACTCGTCCGCGCGCAAACCGAAGCCCGATGAGGGCGAACGCGAAGAGGAAGGTCCGCAGCGTATCGCCAAGCTGCTCGCCCGCGCCGGGGTCGGCTCGCGCCGCGACGTCGAACGCATGGTTGAGGAAGGCCGCATCGCGCTCAACGGCCAGCTCATCGTCCACCCCGCGCCGCTGCTCACCTCGCTCGAAGGGCTGACCGTCGACGGCGAACCCGTCGCCAAGCCCGTCTCGACGCGCCTCTACCGCTTCCACAAGCCCGCCGGCTGCATCACCGCCGCGCGCGATCCCAAGGGCCGCAAGACGATCTATGATCTTCTGCCCAAGGGCCTGCCGCGTCTGATGCCCGTCGGCCGCCTCGACTATAATACCGAGGGGCTGCTGCTGATGACCAACGACGGCGAGTTCAAGCGCCAGCTCGAACTTCCCGCCAGCGGGGTCGAGCGCACCTATCGCGCCCGCGCCTTCGGCGACATTAGCCAGACGCAGCTCGAGGAACTCGCGATGGGGATCACCATCGAAGGAGTCACCTACGGCAAGATCGACGCCAACCTCGAACGCCGCACCGGGCGCAACCAATGGGTCGAAATGACGCTGACCGAGGGCAAGAACCGCGAAGTCCGCAAGGTGCTCGAACATTTCGGGCTTCAGGTCAGCCGCCTGATCCGCACCCGCTACGGCGTGTTCGAACTCGACGGCCTGCCGATGGGCGCGGTCGATGTCGTGCCGCGCGACGAATTGTTCAAATTCCGCCGGCATCTCGGCTGATGGCGATGCGGGTTATTTCGGGCGAATGGCGCGGCCGCAGGCTGGTCGCGCCCAAGGGCGACACGACGCGCCCCACCGCCGACCGCACGCGTGAGACCTTGTTCTCGATGCTCACCAGCCGCCTCGGCAGCTTCGAAGGGCTGGTCGTCGCCGACCTGTTCGCCGGCTCGGGCGCGCTCGGGATCGAGGCGCTGTCGCGCGGCGCCGCGCAATGCCTGTTCGCCGAACAGGACCGCGACGCGCTCGACATTTTGCGCAAGAATCTGGGCTCGCTCGAGGCGACACCGCGCGCCGACATCCGGGCCACCTCGGTGCTCGCGCTCGGCCCGGCGAAACGCACTTACGACCTGCTGATGCTCGATCCGCCCTATGGCACCGGCGCGGCGAGCGTCGCGCTCGACAAGCTGAACCGCCTCGGCTGGATCGGCCCCGACAGCTGGCTCTCGGTCGAAACCGCGCATGATGAGGTCATCGACGTCGCGGGCTTCGCGATCGACGCCGAACGCAAGGTCGGCAAGGCCAAGCTGACGCTGCTGCGGGTCGAATAGCCCACATGTCTCAAACTTTGTCATCCCCGCGAAAGCGGGGACCCAGACTGGGCAGCGCAAGGCCTCACTGGGTCCCCGCTTTCGCGGAGATGACAATGAAAAGTGGCTAGGCTCTGGCCGCCCGCCGCCGCACCATCGTCAGCCCGATCCAGCTCAGCACCCCGGCGAGCGCCAGATACAGCCCGACCACCGCGGTCCCGCCCCAATCGCTGAGCGCCTGCGCGATGATCGGCGCCATCGCGCCGCCCAATATTCCGCCAAGGTTGAACGCCATCGACGCCCCGGTATAGCGCACGCGCACCGGGAACAAATCGGTCAGCCACACGCCCAGCGGCCCATAAACCAGCCCCATCACGAACAGTGCGCTCGACAGCCCCAGCCCGACGATCCACCACGATCCCGACGCCAGCGACGGCCCGAACAATAAGCCGATCAACACCGTCGCGCCGCACCCCCAGGTCAGCACCCGCTGCGCGCTCCACGCATCGCTGGCATAGCCCGCGACGATAATCCCGACCGCCATGAACAGGATCGCGCCAAGCTGGATCAGCAAAAACTGCTCCTTGGGATAGCCGAGTGCGGTCGTCCCATGCGCCAGCGCAAAGGACGTCGCGAGATAGAAGATCGCAAAACAGGCAACGACCGCAAAGGTCCCCGCCAGCGTGGCAAGCACATGGTTGCGCAGCAATTCGGCGATCGGAACCCCCGCCGGCGGTCCTTTCTCCATCGCCTCGGCAAAAGCGGGCGTCTCGCCGATCTTCAGCCTGATCCACAGCCCCAGCCCGACGAGCACCGCCGACAACAGGAACGGGATACGCCACCCCCACGCCGCGAAATCGGCGTCGCTGAGGCAGAGCCCGAGGATCAGGAACAATCCGTTCGCGGCGATAAACCCGACCGGCGCGCCCAACTGCGGCGCCATCCCGAAGCGCGCGCGCCATCCCGGCGGGGCATTTTCGACCGCAAGCAACGCCGCCCCGCCCCATTCTCCGCCCAGCCCGAACCCTTGCCCGAACCGCAGGATGCACAGCAGCAACGGCGCGACCCACCCGACCATCGCATAGGTCGGCAGGAACGCGATCAGCAACGTCGACGCCCCCATCAGCATCAGCGAGGCGACAAGCGTCGACTTCCGCCCGATGCGGTCGCCATAATGGCCGAACACGATCGCCCCGACGGGCCGCGCAAAGAAAGCGAGGCCAAAGGTCATGAAACTATACATCAGCTGCGCCGATGCAGATTCCGCCGGAAAGAACAACGGCCCGAACACCAGCGCCGCCGCGGTGCCATAAATATAGAAATCGTAAAATTCGACCGCGGTGCCGACAAGGCTCGCGGTCAAGACGCGGCGATGCGCGCGATAGGGTGCCAGATCCATGGGCGGTGCCTCTTCCCTGTTTGGTTATGCCGCCGCTTTGAACGCCCCGTCCCGCCCCATCAAGCGGAATACGCGCCGCACCGCCTTCGCGTCATCACGTCGCCAACCTCGCTCGTCACCCCGGCCTCGACCCGGGGTCCCGCTTCTTTGTCCGCGCACAAGCCGGACATGTCTCACCAGTTGGCGCTCCAAGCTCGACCGATCAGACCTTCACCGGCGCTGCCAGAGGATGAATTGCTTTTGCACCTCCCGGATCAAGTCCGGGATGACGAAGCGGAAAGGTCCGCTTTGGGTGGGAAGCTGACATAAAGATCCTCCCTGTCGCGCAGCGATGGGGAGGTGGCAGCGCGAAGCGCTGACGGAGGGGCTACTAGCGCCACCGCAGCGGCCCCTCCACCATCGCCTGCGGCGACGGTCCCCCTCCCCACGCCTCCGGCACAGGGCGGATCAGGCCCCAATGCTCGCCCTCAAACCTCGTCATCCCCGCGCAGGCGGGGATCCAGATCAAGAAAAATCCAGCGCGGCAGCGCTGTACCTCGCCGGCGCAAATGGGTCCCCGCTTTCGCGGGGATGACAAAGGAGAAGCATGGGAATGACCAAATCTGGAGATCACCGTTTGTCGGTGATGGCCCCACACCACCCGCCTCACCCCACTGGACAGCCCCGCCGCTGTTCCCTAATCGTTCGCGCGTGAACAGCCTCCCCGCCCCCCCGCCCGATATGCCGCCCGACCTGCCCCCGCCCGGTCCCTCGGACCCGCCCTATCTGCAAGGCCTCAACGGTCCGCAGCGGCAGGCGGTGCTCACGACCGAAGGCCCGGTGCTGATGCTCGCGGGCGCCGGCACCGGCAAAACCGCGGCGCTCACCGCGCGGCTCGCGCATATCATGGCGACGCGCCGCGCCTGGCCGTCCGAAATCCTCGCGGTCACCTTTACCAACAAGGCGGCGCGCGAGATGCGCGAACGCATCGGCCGCATGGTCGGCGACGTGGTCGAAGGCATGCCCTGGCTCGGCACCTTCCACAGCATTTGCGCCAAGATGCTGCGCCGCCACGCCGAACTTGTCGGGCTGCAAAGCAATTTCACCATCCTCGACACCGACGACCAGCTGCGCGTCCTCAAACAGCTGATCCAGGCCGAGGGGCTCGACGAGAAGCGCTGGCCCGCACGCCAGCTCGCCGGGCTGATCGACAAATGGAAGAACCGCGGCCTCGTCCCCGCCGACCTCGATGCCGGTGACAAGGAAGCCTATGCCGACGGCAAGGGCCAGCATTTCTACGCCCTCTATCAGGCGCGGCTGAAGACGCTCAACGCCTGTGATTTCGGCGACTTGCTGCTCCACATGCTGGTGATCCTCAAAAACCACCGCGATGTGCTCGAACAATATCAGGAGCGGTTCAAATATATCCTCGTCGACGAATATCAGGACACCAACGCCAGCCAGTATCTCTGGCTGCGCCTGCTTGCGCAGCAGCGCAAGAATATCTGCTGCGTCGGCGATGATGACCAGTCGATCTATTCGTGGCGCGGCGCCGAGGTTGCGAATATCCTGCGCTTCGAAAAGGATTTCCCCGGCGCGACCGTCATCCGCCTCGAACAAAATTATCGCTCGACCCCGCAGATCCTCGCTGCCGCCTCGGCTCTGATCGCCCAGAACAGCGGCCGTCTCGGCAAGACGCTGTGGACCGACCTCGAACCCGGCGACAAATTGCGCGTCGTCGGCGTGTGGGACGGGCCCGAAGAAGCCCGTCGCGTAGGCGAAGAGCTTGAAAGCCTCCAGCGCCAGCGCATCTCGCTCGACCGCGCCGCCATCCTCGTCCGCGCACAGTTCCAGACACGCGAGTTCGAAGATCGCTTCATCTCCATCGGCATGCCATACCGTATCGTCGGCGGCTTCCGCTTCTACGAACGCGCCGAAATCCGCGATGCCCTCGCCTATCTGCGCCTTGTCCAGTCGGCCGCCGACGATCTCGCCTTCGAACGCATCGTCAACACGCCCAAACGCGGCCTCGGCGACAAGGCGCTCCAGCGCATCCACCAATATGCGCGCCACGAACAGGCGTCGCTGCTCCACGCCGCCGCGCGGCTCATCGAAACCGACGAACTGACCCCGCAGGCGCGGCGCCAGCTCGCGAACTTCGTCGCGCAGGTGCGCGGGTGGCAGAGCAAGGCGAGCCAGCTTTCGCACCCCGAACTGACCCAGCTCATCCTCGACGAGTCGGGCTACACCGCGATGCTCCAGGCCGACCGCAGCGTCGAGGCCGCGGGGCGTCTCGAAAACCTCTCCGAACTCGTCCGCGCGATGGAGGAATATGAAACGCTCGAGGAATTCCTCGAGCATGTCAGCCTCGTCATGGACCGCGACCAGAACGACACGACCGAAACCGTCACGATCATGACGATCCACGCCGCCAAGGGGCTGGAATTCGATCATGTCTTCCTCGCCGGCTGGGAAGATGGCGTCTTCCCGTCGCAGCGCTCGATGGACGAAGTCGGCGGCCTCGAGGAAGAGCGCCGCCTCGCCTATGTCGCGATCACCCGCGCCCGCCAGCGCGCGACCATCTATCACGCCGCGAACCGCCGCATCTACGGCCAGTGGATGAGCAGCATCCCCAGCCGCTTCATCGGCGAAATCCCGCCCGAACATGTCGACAGCGAGAATAGCTTCGGCGGCGGCGCCAGCATGTGGCGCGCCAACTGGTCGGCGCAGGGCGATCCCTTCGCGCATGTCGCCGAGCGTAACGCGACCCGCACCGCGACGCGCGGTCCGGCATGGCAGCGCGCGGCGGTCAAATCCACGACCGTCACACGCGCGCCCGCTCCCACCGAAGGCGGCCGCGCCGCGTCGGTCGGCGCCAAGGCACGCGCCGACCTCGCGATCGGGATGCGCGTGTTCCACGAGAAGTTCGGTTACGGGGTGATCAACGACATCGACGGCAACAAGCTGGAGGTCGAATTCGAACAGGCGGGGTCGAAGCGCGTCCTCGACAGCTTCATCACCATCGCCTGAAGTCTATTGTCTACCATATAAGTTGTGATATGTCCTCACATGCGGCCAACGAGTCGCGTTTTGGGAGAATCATCAATGAAAATGAAGCTCTTAGCGGGCGCGATGGCGCTCGCCCTGGTCGGCTGTTCGGAAAAGCAGGCCGACGAAACCTCCTCCTCCGACATCTCCTCCCCCACTGCTGAAACCGCCGCCGTCCCCGACGTAGGACTGAGTGCGGCGCCCGGTGTCGCCTTCGATTACAGCTATGCCTTCCGCCTCGACGACGACCGCATCGCGAAGGTTCAGGGCGAGCATGCCGAAGCCTGCGAAACGCTCGGCACCGCCCGCTGCCGCATCGTCGATGTCCGTTACCAGATGGTCCGCGAAAATGAGGTCGAGGCGCAGACCCAGTTCAAGCTCGACCCGGGCATCGCCCGCAAATTCGGCGCCGACGCCCTCGCCAGCGTCGAAAAGGCCGAAGGCGTTCTGGCCGACGCGATGGTGAATGGCGAAGATGTCGGGAGCAAAATAGAGACATCGCAGCAGCGCAGCGCTGGCGCCACCGCCGAAATCGCCCGGCTCGAAGCGCGCCTCAAACAAGGCGGGCTCGACAAGGGGGAGCGTGCCGAACTTCAGAAACAGATTGGCGAACTTGGCAAGCAACTCGGCACCGATCGCGGCGAGCGCCGCGCCGGCGAAGCGCGGATCGCCTCGACGAGCGTCGTGTTCAACTATGTCGGCACCGGCGGGCTGCCGGGTATCGGCCATCAAAACCCGTTCAGCAACGCCTGGAACACCCTGCTCGGCAGCGGCGGTACCTTGCTGTCGATCCTTCTGGTCGCGGCGGCGGCCATTTTGCCCTGGGCACTGCTGATCGGCCTCGTCGTCGTCCTGTGGCGTCGCTTTCGTGGTCAGCGCCCGACCGAACCGCCCGCACCTGCAGCCTGACCATAAAGCCGGGGATGGGTTAGCGGAGCTTCCAGTCTCGCCTTCATCGCGGATGATGCCGGTTCCAACGCCTCCGCCAACTCTTCTCGCTCATCGTCGATTTGCTCTTGGAATGCTGTATTTTCTTCGAGCCATTCCAGATGCTCTCGCTCTCGGCGAGCAGCACGCTCAGAGATGGCCAGAGAAGGCGACACAGTGGCATTCTGCGACGGAACCAGCCGAGCCTGCGCTTTTTCCAGATCGCGCTCAGACGCGCTTGTTCGGGCTGGAATGAGCCTCTTGGCCTCAGCACGGTCCTTGGTCCCGAGCGACTCCATGAACTCTCGCTTCCCGCCAAAGGCAAATCGAAGTTCGGCAGGGATGACGCGGCGAAAATAATAAACTGAGCCGCGCTTGGCGAGATAGGTGCACATGTTAGTCGTCCTGTTACAGATGTAACAGCCGCCTGTAAAAAACCTTTGATTTCCGTCGGTATCAAGCCGTTATCGGGGCCAGAAGGTCGCTGGTGGAGCCGAGGGGAATCGAACCCCTGACCTCTGCAGTGCGATTGCAGCGCTCTCCCATCTGAGCTACGGCCCCGCGACCGGAGGTCGGTTTATCGACACGGCTTGACAGTGGCAACGGCTTTTCTGAGCATGGCCGGACGTCACGGGTCTGGAAAAAGGAAACGGGGGGTTTCTATGGCCAAGGCATGGCATCTGATCCGGCGTCCGCAGGGGCTGCCGACGATCGACAATTTCGCATTGCGCGAGCTCCCTGACCAGCCGCTCGAAAACGACCAGATCCGCGTCCGCAATCTCTGGCTATCGGTCGATCCCTATATGCGCGGCCGAATGAACGACGCGAGCAGCTACGCCGCCTGCTTCCAGCTCGATCAGCCGATGACCGGCGGCGCGATCGGTGAAATCCTTGAAAGTCGGATCGACGGCTTCTCCCCCGGCGACCTGATCGTCCACATGGGCGGCTGGCGTGACGGCGGAGTTATCGGGCTCGACATGATGCCCAACAAGCTCCCCGCCGAACTGCTCAGCGCAGGCATGACGCCGCAAACCTTCCTCCACAATATGGGGCTCACCGGTGGAACGGCGTGGATCGGGCTGCTCCGCGTCGCTGCGGCCAGACCCGGCGACACGGTGTTCGTTTCCGCCGCTGCCGGCGCTGTAGGATCGGCAGTCGTCCAGCTCGCCAAAGCGCGCGAAATGACGGTTATCGGTTCCGCCGGCGGCGCGGAAAAATGCGCCTGGGTTGAGGAATTGGGCGCCGACGCCGTGATCGACTACAAGGCCGGGCCGGTTCTGCCCGCGCTCGCGCAGGCGCTGAAATCCTTGGGAAAGCCCGGCATCGACGTCTATTTCGACAATGTTGGCGGAGAACATCTCGACGCCGCCTTTGCTGTCGGCAATGATTTCGCACGCTTTGCCATTTGCGGGATGATCGACGTCTATAACGACGCCAAGGTGCAAGAAATGAAATATCTGGTCCGCACCATACCGGCGCGCATCCGCATGGAAGGCTTTATCTACACCGACCAGTTCTTCGACTGCATGGAGGAATTTTATGCCGATATGGGCGGATTGATCACGAGCGGCGCTGTGACGATCCGGGAAACGGTGCACGACGGGCTTGAAGCGACGCCCCGCGCCTTCCTGGGCCTATTTTCCGGCGGTAATATCGGGAAGATGCTGGTCAGGCTCTGACCAGCATTCTGCCGTTTAGCTACCGAACCCAACCGACAGGAAGCTCGGCATCGGGCCATTCCAGCCATCATCGGGGCCATCCTGATCGTTGCGACGCGCAGGTGCAGCGGACTTTTGGCGGTCGTCGGTCTTCTTGGCCTTTGCCGGCGTCGCTTCGGCGACAGTCTCACGCACCGGCTTGGCCGCGCCGCGACCACGGCCCCCGCGATCCGAACGCGCGGCACGCCGCGGCGCCCGCTCTTCTTCGGGGGCATCCGAATGAGCCGCTTCGGCCTTCGCCATGCCCGTCTCATGAACCGGAATCGTATAGCCGGTCAGCTTCTGGATATTGTCGACCGCCTCGCCATCCGACGGCGTCACCAGTGTGAAGGCACGGCCTTGGGCGCCCGCGCGACCGGTGCGGCCGATGCGGTGGACATAATCATCGGGGTGCCAGGGCGCGTCGAAATTGAACACATGGCTAACGCCTTTGACGTCGAGTCCGCGTGCGGCAACGTCAGACGCCACCAATATATTGATCGTGCCGTTCTTGAATCGGTCGAGTTCGGCGGTGCGGCTCGACTGGTCCATATCGCCCTGAATCTCTCCCGCCTGATAGCCAGCGCGCTGCAACGACTTCGCCAATTCACGCACGGTAGTCTTGCGGTTGCAGAAGATAATCGCCGTTCCGACCTTTTCGGTTTCAATCAGGCTACGGAGCGTGTCGCGCTTGCTGCGTTCCGACGTCTTGACAAGAAACTGCTCGATATTCTCGTTCCGGCTCGCCGGGCGCGCAACCTCAATCGTCTTGGGGTTCGACAGGAACTTGTCGGCGAGCTTCTTGATCGGCGGCGGCATCGTCGCCGAGAACAGCAAGGTCTGCCGATTCGCGGGCAACTTGGTGCAGATATTCTCGATGTCGGGAATGAAGCCCATGTCGAGCATCCGGTCGGCCTCGTCGATGACGAGCAGGTTGCAACCGGTCAGCAGAATTTTGCCCCGCTCGAACAGATCCATCAAGCGGCCCGGAGTCGCAATCAGAACATCGACGCCCTTTTCCAGCGCCTTGACCTGATCCCCCATCTGGACTCCACCGATCAGCAGCGCCATCGACAGCTTGTGATACTTGCCATATTTTTCGAAGTTTTCCGCGACTTGAGCGGCCAATTCGCGTGTTGGTTCGAGGATCAGCGACCGCGGCATGCGGGCGCGAGCGCGCCCATGCGCCAATATGTCGATCATCGGCAAAACGAAGGATGCGGTCTTACCCGTACCCGTCTGGGCGATGCCGATCATGTCGCGCATCATCAGAACAGAAGGGATTGCTCCAGCCTGAATTGGCGTCGGTTCGTCATAGCCCGCCTCGGTGACGGCGCGCAGAAGTTCGTCGGAAAGGCCGATGTCGGCAAATTTCATAGGGTCATCATGTCCGGAAAAAAGGGGCCAGCACCGCGTCCCACGCCAGCGCGTGCTGTGGCCGCCAATGGGGAAAGCGCAATGAAAAGTCAAGAAAAGGCGACGAAACGCCTTGAACGGCCGCCAGCTTCAGTCGTCGTCGCGGGGGACCGGCACCATCAGGCGGAATTTGTTGACCTCGCACTTCGCGCCGGTGCGCGCATGAATCTCGTCGCGCCCCTCGCAAAGCTGGCCATCCTTGTTGCCTTGCATATAAAAGCCAGCATAGAAATCGAGCGCACGGCAACCGCGGTTGAGCTGGGCGCGCAGTCGCTGTTTCTGGCGCGTAATCAAATCTATGCTGTCACCTTGAGCTGCCTGCATCCCCATAATATTACGCATCGCGACGCATTTGGGGCCCTTTTTTTCTTTCCACTCAACAGGCTGTTCGCGCAGCCGCAACTGGGGAGCCGGCCTTGCTGCAAAATTGTTGAGCGGCGAACGCTGCGCGGGCACGCGAATGATGAGCTGCTGTTCGATCACCACCTGCCAATAGGGCGAAGCGGGCGGCGCCGACATTGGCGGAACGATCCCGGTCAGCGACTCTGGCGGCGCAATCGGCAATTCGGTATCCGCAGACGGTGCGGCCGCCGCGATCAACAAGGCAGCAGCGGTCAACACGGCTCTGCGCTCGTCCCTTCGCTATCTTGGCGCAATATCCAGCTCACCCGTTGCTCCCGCATCATGCCGACTGGACGAATAGATGCTATTCGTCCATCGCCCTCTTTAAGGAGCATGATTGAACATCAAATGAATTGCTGTCGACCCCTGCCCGCAAATCCCGCCCGAATTTTTCGGTCCCGATCGGTATGACGCGCGCGCCGTCACCCGAATTGCTCAGCGCGCTAGAGGCGCTGCTGGGGCCAAAAGGCTTTACAGATGACGCCGATACGATGGCTCCTTGGCTGACCGACTGGCGCGGGAAGTATCATGGTGCCGCGGCAGCGATGCTGTCACCGGCTTCGACCGACGAAGTGTCCGCCATCGTCCGCCTATGCGCCGAAGCAGGCGCGGCGATCGTGCCGCAAGGCGGTAACAGCGGCATGGTCGGGGGCGCGACACCCGATGTATCGGGGACCCAATTTTTGCTGAGCATGCGTCGGATGAACAAGATTCGCAGCATCGGCCGCGACTCCGGGTTTGCAGTAGTCGAGGCCGGAGTCATCCTGGAGCATTTCCACGAAGCCGCGCTCGCGCAGGGCCTGCGCTTTCCGCTGACGCTCGGCGGTAAGGGATCGGCGACAATCGGCGGGCTCGTTTCAACGAACGCAGGCGGCACACAGGTGCTTCGCCACGGAACAATGCGTGCGCTGGTCGCAGGGATCGAGGCCGTCCTGCCCGACGGAAGCGTTTTCCACGGACTTGCTCCTCTCAAGAAGGACAATCGCGGCTATGACTTAAGGCACCTGCTGTGTGGAGCGGAAGGGACCTTGGGAATTATAACAGCAGCTTGCCTGCGGCTTGTGCCAGCTGCTGCTGCACGGCGAACCGCTTGGATCGGCCTCAAATCTCCCGACGATGCTCTACTGCTGCTTCGTCAGCTCGATGGCGCGATCGGCCGCGAGCTAGAAGGATTCGAGATCGTTCCGCACACCTGCCTAGATGCGGTTCTGCGCCACGTTCCGCAAACACGCGCACCGCTGGGGGACCACCACCCGTGGTATGCGTTGGTAGAATTGGCCGGCGATAATGGAGATACACTGGACACGGCCTTGCAGGCCGAGCTTGCGGCAGCATTGGACGCCCAATTGATAGGCGACGCCGCGATCGCCAAGAGCGACCGTGAGAGCGAAGATTTCTGGCGACTGCGCGATTCCATATCGGAAGCCGAGCGCGCCGAAGGTCCGGCTATCCAGCACGACATCAGCGTCCCCGTTGACCTGATGCCAAGCTTCATCGCTGACAATGCAAAGCGCCTTGCCGACACGTTTCCGGGTGTTCGCGCGCTGTCCTTCGGACATCTGGGCGACGGGAACGTCCACCATCATGTCCAGCCACCCATCGACAGCGATGGCGCTGCGTGGCTCGCTGCGCATGGTCAGGCCGCCAGCAGGTTGGTCTACACCCATGTTATCGAGCTTGGCGGCTCCATTTCCGCTGAACATGGCATTGGCCAGATGAAACGCGACATACTGGCCGAACTGGACAGCCCGGCGCGATTGGCAGCCCTGTACGGCGTCAAAAACGGCTTGGACCCCAAGCGCCTGTTCAATCCAGGCAAATTAATAGCCTGACCGTTCAGCCGCAGAGCGATCGGCCACTTGCGTCGTGGCGCTTAGCCCAATAAGGCGCCCCATTGCCCTTTCGTCCTGCCCCATCAGGGGGTCCTGTTTTGGAGTTCGATCATGGCCACTGCGCCCGCCAATGCCAATCTGCCGCTTTTCTACAAGGACCTCGTTCCGCTTTCGAGCGTCGACCATGCCGATTTTCATGCGCGCGCTCTTGATCGCGCCGATTTCCTGATCGATCAGCATGCAGTGCCGCTGACCAGCGACGAACTCGTCGCCGCGTCGCGCTTTTACCCGATCGTATTTTCGGCAGGCGACAACCCGGTTCCGCTGGCACTGATGGGCCTCAATGAAGGCATTAATACGTTCGTCGATGCCGAAGGAAAGCTGGTCAATCCGGTATATGTCCCGGCCTATATCCGTCGTTACCCCTTCCTTCTCGCGCGCCTGCGCCCCGATTCAGAAGAATTGTCGCTTTGCTTCGATCCGACGGCAAATGCGGTCGGCAAATTTGACGAAGGCGATGCCTTGTTCGCCGACGGAAAGCCGTCGGAAGCCACCAACGCAGTCTTGCAGTTTTGCCAGAATTTCGAAGAAGCCGGTCAGCGTACCAGTATGTTCGTCGAAGAGCTGAAAAAGGCTGACCTGCTGATGGACGGCGAAGTCGCGATTCAGCCTGAAGGCGCCGACAAGCCCTATATCTATCGCGGCTTCCAGATGGTCGACGAGAACAAGCTGCGCGAACTGCGCGGGGACGTGCTGCGCAAGATGATGCAGAACGGCATGCTCCCGCTGATCTTCGCGCACCTCTTCTCGTTGCAGCTGATGCGCGAAATCTTTGCCGAACAGGTGAAGAGCGGTAAAATGCCGCTGGTCACCGAAGCACCGATCGTCTGACAGGACGAAACGTCATGACTACCGCCCGAAACGCGGCCTCGCTGGTAAAATCAGCCGGGTGCGTTTCGAGGCGATAGCCATTTGATGATATGGTCGGGCAGTATGTGTCCGACATCTCCATTCGAGTGGCGGCAAAGCGCTTGTTCGTTCGGAACGTGTCTGGCCGCGGCGCTTTGTTGGCGCGGTGTGTCAGAAGTCGATCGCCAGCCCCTTGAGCTCCCAATCACCATAGCGCACCGGATTGCGGCCGCCGGGTTGGTCCTCGGCCTTGTCCTCATGGATCGGCTCAGGCGCCGGGACAGGGTCGTTGACCCAGCCGATAGGCGGTTTCACATGCGTTGGACGCTTGGCAGCCCGCGGGGTGCCGCCGACGCTCTCTTCTTCGCTTGTTCGGGTCATGGGTTAGCCATAGACTCCTGCGCGCGCCACGCCAACCGTTGGAACATCACCCATGACCGATCGCCGACCGAATAAAAGGCGCCCCGCGACCGAAATCGACCCGCCGGGTACGGCGACACGCCGCGCTGCGCTGCGCCTGCTCGATGCGATTCTCCGCCGCGGCGATCCGCTCGACGTTGCGATGCACGCCGCGACGCAAGGTCTCCAGCCCAACGACCGCGCTTTTGCCGTGGCGATCGTGTCGGAAACGCTGCGCTGGATGGCCGATATCGACGCGCTGATCGATAGTGCGACGGCGCAAATCCTGCCCGACGACGTGAAATCGCGCGCGGTCCTGCGGATCGCCCTCGCTCAGTTGCTCGTCCTGAAAAGCCCACCGCACGCTGTCGTTGCGACGGCATTGCCGCTCCTCGCGAGCGGGCCACGGCGGCTGGTTCACGCCATTTTGTCGCGCGCACAGCAGGACGCATGGGAACTGCCTGAACGGGCAAGCCTGCCCTTGGGCACCGCCGAGCGTTGGGCCGAAGAATGGAGTCCCGAGATGGCCGATGATGCCGCAGCCGCCTGGAGCGCGGCGCCGCCGATCGATCTCAGCTTTGCGGCCGAACCGGGCGCGGAGGAATGGCCCGACGCGGTAACGCTCGCGCCGCTCCATCGCCGCCTGCCGCGCGGCCAGGCGGTCGAAGCGATGCCCGGTTTTCGTGAAGGCGGCTGGTGGGTTCAGGATCTGGCGGCCAGCCTGCCTGCACGCTTGCTCGGGACGGGCGATGGGCGCCATGTCCTCGACCTGTGCGCGGCCCCCGGCGGCAAGACGTTGCAACTCGCGGCGGCTGGCTGGCGTGTCACTGCGGTTGATTCCAGCGCCAAGCGGCTTGGGCGGCTACAGGAAAATCTCAACCGGACCGGGCTAGCCGCCGATATCGCCCAAGGTGATATCCGGTCATGGGAACCTGAAGAACAGGTGGATGCCGTCCTGCTCGACGCGCCGTGCACGGCGACGGGTATCTTCCGCCGCCATCCCGATGTGTTGCACCGGATTGAGCCGGCTCAGATCGCCGAAATGGCCGTGTTGCAGACCGAGTTACTCGACCGCGCGGCCCGCTGGGTCAAGCCTGGCGGAGCATTGGTTTATGCAACCTGCTCGCTTGAGCAGGCCGAGGGGGAGGACCAAGTGGCAGCTTTTCTCAACCGGAACAGCGCCTGGAGCATAGATCCGGCGCGGGCCGATGAGCTTCCCGATGCGGTCACACCGGACGCGAGTGGTTTCGTCCGCACGCTTCCCGGAACGCTTGCTGATGCGGGCGGACTCGACGGCTTCTTCGTCGCGCGGCTGCGCACACCTTCTGCCTGATCGGCGCGACCGGGCTAGCCGTTTCCGCTAGCCCGGTCGCGCCGATCACCCAATCAGAAGGCCGCCTTGGGCGCATCCTCCTTCATCATCGCGGCGCGGACCATCGGGATCGGCGGCCCGCCATACGACAGGAATTCGTCGTGGAACGCTTTCCACTTCGTGCGGTCACCCTTCGTCCAATCCTCGCGCAACTTGCGGATCATCAGTTTGCCCATCGTGTAATTGAGGTAGAGCGGATCATAGGTGCCGCGCGCCGCCTGCTGCCGCGCATTGCCTTCATCCTGATAGCATTGCTCCTTAAACAGCTTTTCCGAGTCCGCGACGGTCATGCCCTTCGTGTGCAGGCCGATCGCCGAAAGGTAACGGCAATTGCGGAGCAACGCGTTCGATAGCTGGCCGATATGGGTTTCGGCGTCGCCCTCGTTCAGCCCGGCTTCCCACATCATTTCTTCGGTGTAATGCGCCCAGCCCTCGGCAAAGGCATAGCCGACGAACAGCTTGCCGAAGATGCTTTCCGCGCGGTTCGAATGGAGGAAATTCAGGAAATGGCCGGGCCAGACCTCGTGCGCCGAGGTGAAGAGCAGGTCCTTCTTGCCGGGTATGAAATCGGCCTGGGTCTTGGCATCCCAACTCGGGTCGGCGGGCGAGATATAATAGACCGACGGCAGGCCTTTCTCATACGGCCCCGGAATGTCGATATAGGCGCTGTTCTGGCGGTTATACGGTGGAGATTCCTCGACCTGCGCCTGTTCAGTCCCGGGGATCGACACCAGATCCTTTTCGACGAGGAAGGCGCGAAGCGTCGGCAACTGGCGCCGTGCCTCGGCGACCGGGCCGTCGGCGGGCTTGTCGGCGTTCATCTTCTTCATGCAGTCGCCAAGCGCCATGCCCGCCGCATAGGTGGCGCACGCGACCTTCAGCGCGTCCTGATTGCGCTTGAGGTCCGCCTGCCCGATCCGCTCAAGCTCATCGATCGGGGTGTCGACGCCTTCGTTGGTCAGGATCATCTTGGCGAACTTGTCAGCGCCGAGGGCGTAGCCGTCGGTCGTACCGGACTGCGAGCCAACATATTTGGCAAGGTCGGTCATCGCGGCGCCGGCCCTGGCAGCGGCCTCGTCGAACTGTTTTTGCAGCGCCGGATCCTTGACCTCAGCAAAGGCAGCCTTGGCGTCGCCGGTATAATAGTCCGCGAAGCCGCCAAAGCCCGCAGTGCCGAATTTGACGAAGGTCGCGGGCAGCGGCAGCTTCAAATTCGCCTTGATCTGCGCTGCCGCCACCGGGACTTTTTCGGCATAGGCGATGAAGGCCTTCATCCGCGTCGTCGCATCGGCGTAAGGCCGCGTGACATAGACATTGGGGTCAAGCGCGCCGACGTAAAAGGCCGGATTTTTCTGCGCAAAGTCGGTGTCGCGAAGGAAGAACAGCTGTCCCTGTGCAACATGGATCAGATAATCGCGCTCGAACTTTTCGGCATCGGTCATCTTGCCGTCGAAGGCCTTCGCATCGGCGATCGTCCTTTCGAGAAACGCCGCCTGCTTCTCCATTCCTTCGGGCGACCAGTCGGGAAGCTTCCCGTCAAACTCATGCTTGCCCTGATAGACCGCGAAATTCGGATTGAGCGGGAAATAGCCGGCGAGGAAATTGTCGCGAAACTGGGTCCAGTTCTCGGCGCTTGCCGCCGACGAGGATTTATTATCCGAAGCGTTGCACGCGGTCAGAACGAGCAGCGTCGCAGCCATCGCGGCGCCACCAAAGCGAGAAAATTTGCGTTTCATCCGGTGATCTCCCTGTAATCCTTGCCCGGCCTTCTGCCACTCGAACTCATCAATAACACCTGCAAATCGACGAACGGTGACAGCGTGGCCTCTGGACAGCACCGAAAAGCCGTATAGGGCAAGGCGCGATGGCGACGATCCCTCCTCCCGCCGAGCCCGCGACACCCGCGGCCTCCGCCAAGCCCCCTTCCCCGCTCAGCTTTGTCGACTATCGCTATTTCTGGCTCGCGCGCTTCACTGCAGTGATGGCGACGATGGCGATGGTCGTGGTCATCGGCGTCCAGCTCTATGACACCGCGCGGACCGACTATGGCATGTCGGTCCACGAAGCCTCGTTCCAGTTGGGCTTGCTCGGCCTCTTCCAGTTCGTTCCGCTAGCGGTGCTGACGCCCGTGGCGGGATGGGCTGCCGACCGGTTCGAACGGCGCAGTGTCGCGATCTTCTCGAACCTCGTCGACCTTTGTATCGCGGCGACGCTCGGCTGGTTCACCTGGACCGACGGGCTGACCCTTCCCCTGCTGTTCGGCCTTGCGGCGCTGCACGGCGTTGCACGTGTTTTCTCCGGCCCGGCGATGAGCGCAATCGCGCCGAACATTGTCCCCCCCACAGTCCTGCCGCGCGCCATCGCGATGAGCAGCATCGCGTGGCAATCGGCGTCGGTCATCGGCCCCGCTGCCGGCGGGCTTATCTTTGCCGCGCATTCTGCGTCGGTCTATGTCTTCGCCGTGCTGTTGCTCGCCATCTCGGCCTTCACGATCAGCCGCGTCCGCCCGGTCCTGCCGCCGCCCTCCGAAGTACGCCGTCACCCGTTGCGCGAAATGGCCGACGGACTGCAGTTCACCTGGCGTGAACGCTTCCTGCTCGGCACGATCACGCTCGACCTGTTCGCCGTGATCCTTTCGGGCGCGACGGCATTGTTCCCCGTTTTCGCCCGCGACATTTTTCATACCGGGCCCGACGCCGTGGGATTTATGCGTGCAGCGGTCGCGCTGGGATCGGTAGCGGTCGGAGTCGGCCTTGCGATCCATCCGATCGAACGCAATGTCGGCGTAAAAATGCTCTGGGCCGTGGCGGCATTCGGCGCCGGGACCGTGGCGTTTGGCCTGTCGACGAACCTCCTGCTGTCGCTGGCACTGCTCGTCGTAATGGGCGCGGCCGATATGTTCTCGGTCTTTGTGCGCAGCACGCTGATCCAGCTCAACACCCCCGACCATATGCGTGGACGGGTCAGCGCGGTGTCGGGGCTTGCCATTTCGGCGTCGAACGAGCTGGGTGAGATGCGCGCGGGTTCGATGGCCGCGGTGATGGGACCGGTCGGCGCGGTCGTCGTCGGCGGCGCGGCGGCGATCGGCGTTACCGCGCTGTGGGCGTGGTTGTTCCCCGAGTTGCGGCGTGCCCGCACATTCGAACCGCAGTTCAAACAGACCGATTGACGCGTTTTCGCGGCGGGCCGTACCGGCCAGATCAACTCGTCGCAAAGCCCCGTCTATTCGCCACAAAATGATTGTCGATCTAATTAGTTGAATTATTCAGATGGCACCCGTCACCGCGGCTCCCCGTTCACTCTCTACGATGGAGCAACCGCCATGCATGATACAACTATACGCCACAAAATCCTGACGATTCCGGGCCTGAACAACAGCGGTCCGACCCATTGGCAAAGCCTGTGGGAACATAAGTTCTTCGCCTGCGAACGAGTCGAGCTTGGCCAGTGGCACGAACCAGACAAGGATGAATGGGTCCGCCAGATTTCGGCCGCGATCGACGCCGAGAGCGAACCCGTACTAATCGCGGCGCACAGCCTGGGCTGCCACGCCTTCGCGCACTGGTTTTCCACCGCCGGCGGTTTTGCCCGATCGCGCGTCGCCGGCGCGCTGCTCGTTGCGCCTCCCGACCTGTCGCAGCTTCGCCACGTTCCCCGGGTCGCGAGCTTTGCCGATGTACCTTCCTTCACCTCACGAACGCCGACCATCGTCGTCGCGAGCGACAATGACAGCTATGCCAAAACAGCGCATGTCTGGCGCCTGTCGCGGCAATGGGACGCGCGTTTCGTCAACGCCGGACCGTTCGGCCATATCAACGCCGACTCGGGCATAGGCGACTGGCCTTATGGACAGTATCTGCTGGCATCGTTACAACCTGCTCCCACACCCGCCCTGGCGGACGAAGCGCAGTGGCTCCGCGCCGGAGACTGGCCCAATCGCTTCGCCCGGCGCGACCCCCGGTTCGAATATAAAGAAAGCGCGCACAGACCATGAAAGCCAATTCGATCCTCGAAACCATCGGAAACACGCCGCACATTCGTGTCGCCCGGCTGTTCCCCGACGCCGAAGTCTGGGTGAAGTCGGAGCGCAGCAATCCCGGTGGTTCGATCAAGGATCGGATCGGCCTTGCGATGATCGAGGCTGCCGAAAAAGACGGCAGCCTCCAGCCCGGCGGTACCATCGTCGAGCCGACGTCGGGGAACACCGGCATCGGCCTGGCGATGGCCGCCGCGGTCAAAGGCTATAAGCTTGTCCTCGTCATGCCCGAAAGCATGTCGGTCGAGCGTCGCCGGTTGATGCTCGCCTATGGCGCGACCTTCGACCTGACGCCGCGCGAAAAGGGCATGAAGGGGGCGATCGAGCGCGCGATCGAACTGGTCGAGACGACCCCCGGCGCGTGGATGCCACAGCAGTTCGAAAATGAAGCCAATGTCGAAGTGCATTTTCGTACGACCGGCCCCGAAATCCTTGCCGATTTTAAGGACACCCCGATCGACGCGCTGATCACCGGTGTCGGCACCGGCGGCCATATCACCGGCACGGCGCAGTTTCTGAAGCAGCATTGGCCCAATCTGAAGATATTCGCGGTCGAACCGCTCGCATCGCCGGTGATCTCGGGCGGCCAGCCTGCTCCGCACCCGATCCAGGGCATTGGCGCGGGCTTCATTCCGCGCAACCTGCACACCGACCTGCTCGACGGCGTGATCAAGGTCGACGCGGCCGATGCGAAGGATTTTGCGCGCCGCGCCGCGACCGAGGAAGGCATGCTCGTGGGAATTTCGTCGGGCGCCACGCTCGCCGCGATCGCGCAGAAGCTTGCCGAACTGCCCGCGGGTAGTCGTGTTCTCGGTTTCAACTATGACACCGGCGAACGCTATCTGTCGGTCCCCGATTTCCTTCCGGAGATCTGAGACCCCGTGAGACGCCCCAATGGCGATCAAGCGGCGTTGCCCCTGTGGCGCGACTGGACCGGCTGGACGTTTGCCCTGCTGGCCGTCGCGGTCGTTGCGGTGGTGCTCTACCTCAGTAATCCGACCGGACCCGATCGTTACGGGACGCGACCGCACCCGGTTGCGCCGCCCGCCGACGTCGTTCCAGAGGTGCTGCCAATGGAACTGGCCCCGATTGCCGAGGATGATGCGCGCGCCGCCAATGCGCGTATCCCGCTGATCCTCAAGGGCTTTGTCGGCGCGCGACCCTTTAGCTATGCCGGCAATGGCGACAGCCGTGCGCGCGCACGCGATTGTTTGGCGGCCGCGATGATTTACGAAGCCGGCGACGATACGCGCGGACAATTGTCGGTCGGTCAGGTCGTGATCAACCGCGCGCGGCACCCCGCTTTTCCCAAGTCGATCTGCGGCGTGGTATTTCAGGGTTCCGAGCGCACGACCGGATGCCAGTTCACCTTCACCTGCGATGGCGCGCTCAATCGCCGCTACTCCGACGCAGCCTGGACCCGCGCACAAATGACGGCCGACCAGATGCTGGCCGGGAAGACCGACCCGACCGTCGGGCTCGCCACCCATTATCATACCGACTGGGTCCGCCCCTATTGGAGCGATACGTTGGAAAAGATCGCGATTGTCGAGACGCATCTGTTCTTCCGTTGGCCGGGGTATTGGGGCACGCCCGGCGCGTTTCGCGGAGCGGTTTCGGGCAGCGACGGGCCGGTTGCCAAGATGGCGGGGCTGTCGCCGTTGCATGCAGAGGCACTGGGGCTGCCGACCGAGCTTGCGGGCGTCGATGCCAATGCTGCGGTCGGCGAAGCGCGCGTCGTCGCTGGCGCGGGCGAAGCGGCGGGACGCGACACCATCTATATCCAGCTCGACCGCAAAGCTGCGCCCGAGAGCTTTGTGACCACCGCGCTGCGGCTGTGCGGCGACAAGCCCTTTTGCAAGTTCATGGGCTGGACCAACCCGGTGCTGAAGCCCGACAGCGACGCGATGAACGACATGCAGCGCGCGGCGATGAGCTTCTCGTATCTGCGTGACGACAAGGCGGGGTTTGAAAAGGCGCTGTGGAATTGCAGCGAGTATAAGCGCGACGATGAGCGCCAGTGCATGAAACGCTGATTTGAGAAACGGCGGAATTCCGCGTAACTTCATTCGAGAATCGCGTTTTGCGCGATGCGCGACTTGGTCGGCGATGCGCGTCGGTGCGGGGTGGTATGACTTCCCTCCGAACAGCCCGATGCCATGATGGTACCTTCGCGGAAAGTGACGGAAAACTGCGTAACTTCATTCTGAAATAGCGGTTGGGCTTCGATAAAGCGACAAAAGCGACGGACGTTTGCGTCCGAATTGTCGGTTTTGTCGCTTTAAGGCTCCATCGCATCCATCATTGCGAACGCAGCGACGCAATCTCCAGCTATCGGTCTTGCGCAAGGCCGATAGCTGGAGATTGCCGCGTCGCCTTCGGCTCCTCGCAATGACGAAGAGAGGGGGACGAATGGCTCGAACTCTCATCCTTCAGGATGAAGCATAGCTGCATAATGTAGGACAGCGCTTTTTCGCTCTGGCGAACGTCGCCCCCACCTTCGCGGGGGCGACGTTCTTTCCTTGACCGGTTTTTCCTCAGCCGTGCGGCTTGATCAGATATTTCTCGCCGGTCCGCTTCGCATTATAGGCCTGCGCCACGTCGAGCGACAGCGCGTCGGTCAGCGAGATTTCGTGGCTGTAGTGACTTTTGAAGGTCGTCGTCAGTTCGTCGATGACGCGCTTGCGGAGCCGCATATTGGTTTCCATTCCGGCCTTTTGCAGGAAAGGTGTGAGAAGGAAGCCCGACAGCGACCAGGTCAGGCCGAAGCTGCGCGCCGAGAAGATCGTCGGTGACAGGTCGAGCGCGCCATAGATATAGACTTGTTTGAAGGTGTCCGAACCATAGCGGCTGTAGGTCGTCATGCGCTTCACCGCCGCGGCCTCCATCGCCGTCAGCACCTGCCCCGCCAGCTTGCCGCCGCCGGTCGCATCGAAGCCGATCGTCGCGCCGGTTTCGGCGATCGCATCGATCAGCCGGTCCATGAAATCATCGGCGCTGCTGTTGACGATATATTTGGCGCCGAGACCCTTGAGTATCTCGACCTGCGCGTCGCTTCGCACGATGTTGACGAGCGGGATACCATCCTTGGCGCAAATTTTTACGAGCATCTGTCCTAGGTTCGACGCGGCAGCAGTGTGGACGATCGCGCTATGGCCTTCATTCTTCATCGTTTCGGTGAAGGCGAGGCTGGTGAGCGGATTGACGAAGCAGGAGGCGCCGTCCTTCGGATCGGTGCCGTCAGGCAGCAGCATGCACATTTGCGCGGGCAGGCAGCGATACTCGGCATAGATTTCGCCGCCGATCAGCGCCACGGTCTTGCCGAGCAGCGCCTGTGCCTCGGGCGATGATCCCGCCGCGACGACGGTGCCGCAGCCTTCGTTGCCGATTGCAAGCGCATCGCCGATGCGGCCGCCCATCGCGCGCATCGCCGGCGCGGGAATGTCGGCGGTGATGACGGGCAAGCCGTCGCGGGTCGAGGCGCGCGCGGTCGTCATGTCGGCGGCGCCGAAGAGCAGGCCGAGGTCGGACGGGTTGATCGGGGTGGCGAGGATCTTGACCAGCACTTCGTGCGGCTGAGGCGTCGGCATCGGGCGGCGCTCAAGCGACACTTCCAGCTCGCCCTCTGGCTTGGCGAGTGTCAGCATGGTCAGGTTGGTATCAGGCAGGTCGGTCATCGCGCTTCTCCCGTTTTCGGTTTCTCGATGCAACGGGTTAAGGCGCACGGGCGGCGCTGGCAATGGCTCGCCGCTCAGGCGGGCGAAAATTCAGCCGCGAGCCGGAGCGCTTCGTCCGCGAGTTCTGTCCGGCAGATCAGCAGATCGGGCAGATATGGATTGGCGTTGTTATAGCGGATCGGCGAGCCGTCGACGCGGCTGACGTGCAGACCCGCAGCAGCGGCGACCGCAGCGGGAGCGCAATTGTCCCATTCATACTGGCCGCCGGTGTGAAGATAGATATCGGCCTCACCGCGTACGACCGCCATCGCCTTGGCGCCCGCTGAGCCCATCGCGAGCAGTTCCGCACCCATGCGTTCGGCGACATGGACCGCCTCGGCCGCGGGGCGGGTGCGGCTGACCAGCATTTTGAGCGGCCTGTTCGCCGGGGCGAGGGGCGTGGGCGCGCCCGAAGTCAGCGTGATGCCGAGGCCGGGCAGCGCGACTGCGCCGACGCTGGCGACGCCATCGACCGCGAGCGCAACATGCACCGCCCAGTCGCTGCGGCCTTCGCCATATTCGCGGGTGCCGTCGAGCGGATCGACGATCCACACGCGGCTGTGCGCGAGCCGCGCCGCGCTGTCCTTTTCCTCTTCGGACAGAATGGCATCGTCCGGGCGCGCGGCGCGCAGTTCGCGGCACAGCATCGCGTTGGCGGCTTCGTCGCCCGCCTGCCCCAGCGCCTTCCCTGCGAGATCACCTTTCGCCTGCAAGGCCAGCAGGATTTGGCCCGCCGCCGTGGCGAGCCGTTCGGCGAGCTGCTCGTCACTCTCGGCCATATCAGCCGAGCAGCCGGTCGATGATCAGGTCGGCGGCCTGATCGGGGGTCATTACCGTTGTGTCGATGCGAATTTCGGGACTCTCGGGCGCCTCATAGGGGCTGTCGATTCCGGTGAAATTCTTGAGCTGTCCCGCGCGCGCCTTTTTGTAGAGGCCCTTCACGTCGCGCTTCTCGGCCTCCGCCAGCGGCGTGTCGATGAAGACCTCGATAAATTCGCTTTCAGGGAGCATCGCCCGCACCATATCGCGTTCGACGCGGAAGGGCGAGATGAAGGCGGTGATCACGATCAGCCCGGCATCGGTCATCAGCTTTGCCACCTCACCGACGCGGCGGATGTTCTCGATCCGGTCGGCTTCGGTAAAGCCGAGGTCGCGGTTGAGGCCGTGGCGAACATTGTCGCCGTCGAGCAGGAAGCTGTGCAGATTCATCCGATGCAGCCGCTTTTCGACGAGGTTGGCGATCGTCGACTTGCCCGAGCCCGAGAGGCCGGTGAACCAAAGCAGCGCGGGCCGCTGGTTTTTCAGGTTCGCGCGCATGTCGCGGCTGATGTCGGTCGCCTGCCAATGGACATTTTGCGCGCGGCGGAGGCTGAAGTGCAGCATTCCCGCGGCAACGGTCGCATTGGTGAGCTTGTCGATCAGGATGAAGCCGCCGAGCGTGCGATTATCGCCATAGGCCTCGAACACGATCGGCTTGTCGGTGCTGAGTTCGACGACGCCAATGCCATTGAGTTCGAGCGTCTTCGCCGCGAGATGGTCAAGCGTGTTGACGTTGATCTCATATTTCGGCGGCTGGATCGTCGCCGAAACGCTCTGCGTCGCGAGCTTGAGCCAATAGGCGCGGCCCGCGATCATCGCCTCGTCGGCCATCCAGACGAGCGTCGCCTCAAACTGGTCGGCGGCCTCGGGCGGCGTGTCGGCGATGGCGATGACGTCGCCGCGCGAGCAATCGACCTCATCGGCCAGCGTCAGCGTGATTGACTGGCCGGCGACGGCTTCGTCGAGATCGCCGTCCTGGGTGACGATGCGGCTGACCGTCGTCGTCTTGCCGCTGGGCAGGATACGTACCGCATCGCCGGGCTTCACGATCCCGCTGGCGATCTGGCCCGAGAAGCCACGGAAATCGAGGTTGGGACGGTTGACCCACTGGACCGGCAAGCGGAACGGTTTGGCTTCATCGTCGCTGACCGCGACTTCGACATTTTCGAGATGCTCGATCAGCGCCGGGCCCTTGAACCAGGGCGTATTGTCCGACAGCGCGGTGATATTGTCGCCCTTGAACCCCGAGATCGGGATCGGGGTGAAATGGGTAATGCCGATTTCGGTCGCGAAGGCGCGGTACGACAGGACGATGCGTTCAAAGACGGCCTTGTCGTAACCCACGAGGTCCATCTTGTTCACCGCGAGCACGATATGCTTGATGCCGATGAGGTGCGCGAGAAAGCTGTGCCGGCGCGTCTGCGTGAGCACGCCCTTGCGCGCGTCGATCAGGATGACCGCAAGGTCGGCGGTCGAGGCGCCGGTGACCATGTTGCGCGTATATTGTTCATGCCCCGGCGTGTCGGCGACGATGAACTTGCGCTTTTCGGTCGTGAAAAAGCGGTAGGCGACGTCGATCGTGATCCCCTGCTCGCGCTCGGCAGCGAGGCCGTCGACGAGGAGCGCGAAGTCGATCTCGCCGCCCTGCGTGCCGACGCGCTTGCTGTCGGCCTCGAGCGCGGTGAGCTGATCCTCGAAGATCATCTTGCTGTCGTAGAGAAGCCGCCCGATCAGCGTCGACTTGCCGTCGTCCACCGAACCGCAGGTGATGAAGCGGAGCAAAGATTTCTGCTGATGCTGGGCGAGATAGGCGTCGATATCCTCGGCGATGAGTGCGTCGGTGACGTAAATCGGATCGGTCATCAGAAGTAACCCTCCTGCTTCTTCTTCTCCATCGATCCGTCGCCGGCATCCTTGTCGATCGCGCGGCCCTGCCGCTCGCTGGTGGTGGTCAGCAGCATTTCCTGGATCACTTCAGACAGCGTCGTCGCTTCGCTCTCGACCGCGCCGGTGAGCGGGTAGCAGCCGAGCGTGCGGAAACGGATCGAGCGTTCCACCGGGGTTTCGCCCGGCAGCAGCGGGAAGCGGTCGTCATCGACCATCAGAAGCAGGCCGTCGCGCTCGACCGTCGGGCGCGGGGCGGCGAAATAGAGTGGGACGATGGGGATATTCTCGCGCGCAATATATTGCCAGATGTCGAGCTCGGTCCAATTGCTGATCGGGAAGACGCGGATGCTCTCGCCCTTCGCTTTCCGAGCGTTGTAGAGGTTCCATAGCTCGGGCCGCTGGCGTTTCGGGTCCCAACCGTGCGAGGCGGTGCGGAAGGAGAAGATACGCTCTTTCGCGCGGCTCTTTTCCTCGTCGCGCCGCGCGCCGCCAAAGGCGACGTCGAAGCCATATTTGTCGAGCGCCTGCTTCAGCCCCTCGGTCTTCCACATGTCGGTGTGGAGCGGGCCATGGTCGAAGGGATTGATCCCGCGCTCCTTCGCCTCGGGGTTCTGATAGACGAGCAATTCCATCCCGCTCTCGGCTGCCATGCGGTCGCGCAGCTCGTACATCGCCTGAAACTTCCAAGTCGTGTCGACGTGGAGCAGCGGGAATGGCGGCGGTGACGGATAGAAAGCCTTGCGGGCCAGGTGCAGCATCACGGCGCTATCCTTGCCGACGCTGTACAGCATCACGGGATTGGCGGCGTCGGCCATCACTTCGCGCATGATATGGATGCTCTCGGCTTCCAGCCGGTCGAGGTGGGTCAGCGTATCGATCATGTCCCCGCCCTAGCCGTGCGCCATCGCGCCAGGCAAACTGTATGGGCTTTTGTCCATGCAAGCCAGACTTGCAGCGCGGGGTGTCATGCGAAGATTTCGACTTTTGTTTCGCGCCATTCGGCCGCGATGCTTTTGATCGTTTCGACCGCGTGGGCCAATCGAGGCTCAACTTCGGGAAGTGCCGCCCATCCCGGATCGACGACCAGCCCCAGTTCGCGCCGGAAATCATAGCCGATGACCTTCAACGGGACGATACCATCGATCGCCAGCGAAACGGGTGCAGTCGTAATGCCGATACCTGCAGCGACCATGGCGAGGCAGCGGTCGTCGCTGTCGCTGCGCAGCGCAAAGCGCGGGCGCACGCCGTGGCGGGTGAAGAAGCGGCTTGTCGCGTCGAGATATTCGCACGAACGGCGCGCGATCATCGTTTCGGCCGCCAGTTCTTCGGGCGCGACCTCGATCCGGCCCGCCAGTGGATGATCGGCGGCGACGAACATCGTCAGCGGCTCTTCATAGAGCGACAGGATATGCCCGCCGCCCTCGCCCGCCCGCAGCGGCAGCAAGGCGATGTTGATGCGGCCGCTGCCGATCGCCGCGCGCAATTCGGAATCGCCGTTTTCAACGAGCTCGATCGTGAAGCCCGGTCGCAGCGCCGCGACGATGGCATGGAGCAGCTCGCCCGACACCGAACGGATAATGCCGAGCTTGAGTTCGCTCGCCCGGTTCTCACCGTCGCGGCCGAAGCCATCGGCGGCGCGAAAGCCGCGTTCCAGATCGCGGGCGATGGGCAGGAAGCGGCCGCCCGCTTCGGTGAGCCTTATCTGCCGGCGGTTGCGGATGAAGAGCGGCGTGCCGACGAGCTTTTCCAGCTCGGCGATCCCGCTCGACAGCGCGGGTTGGGTGACGCGGATGCGAAGTGCCGCTTGCGTGAAGCTACCGGCATCGACGACGGCGAGGAACTGGCGGATGTGGGCGCGCTTAATCATAAATTTCACTTATGCTAAATCTCCAATCGTTTCAATTTCCATATGATGGATTTTTGATGCAGTATCGCGCCCTGTCCTGCCCTCGATCGATAGGTTTCCCATGCGCGCCACCCCCGATTTCGACTTCGCTCTCGGCGAAACCGCCGACATGATCCGCGACACAACCGCCCGCTTCGCCGACGAACAAATCGCGCCGCTCGCCGCCAAGGCCGATGCCGACGACTGGTTCCCGCGCGACGAATTGTGGACGCAGATGGGCGAGCTTGGCCTGCACGGCATTACGGTCGAAGAAGAATGGGGTGGGCTTGGGCTCGGCTATCTCGAGCATGTCATCGCGGTCGAGGAAGTGAGCCGCGCGAGCGGCGCCATCGGCCTGTCCTATGGCGCGCATTCGAACCTGTGCGTCAATCAGATCCGCCGCTGGGGCAACGCCGATCAGAAAGCGAAATATCTGCCCAAGCTGATCTCGGGCGAACATGTCGGCAGCCTTGCGATGTCCGAAGCGGGCGCGGGCAGCGACGTGGTTTCGATGAAGCTGAAGGCCGAGAAGACGGCCAATGGCTACCTCCTCAACGGCACGAAGTTCTGGATCACCAATGCGACCTGCGCCGACACTTTGGTCGTCTATGCCAAGACGAGCCCCGAAGCGGGATCGCGCGGGATTACGGCGTTCCTGATCGAAAAGGACATGCCGGGGTTCAGCATCGGGCAGAAGATCGACAAGGTCGGGATGCGCGGATCGCCGACCGCCGAGCTGGTCTTCGCCGATTGCGAAGTCAGCGAAGAACAGGTGATCGGGCCGCAGAATGGCGGCGTTGGCGTGCTGATGTCGGGGCTCGATTATGAGCGCGTCGTGCTCGCGGGGCTTCAGCTCGGGATCATGCAGGCGTGCCTCGATACCGTCATTCCCTACGTGCGCGACCGCAAGCAGTTCGGCAAGCCGATCGGATCGTTCCAGCTGATGCAGGCGAAGGTCGCCGACATGTATGTCGCGCTCCAGTCGGCGCGTTCCTATGTCTATAATGTCGCCAAAGCATGCGATGCGGGTCAGACGACGCGCTTCGACGCCGCGGGCTGCATATTGCTCGCCAGCGAGAGCGCGGTGAAGGTCGCGGGTGAAGCAATTCAGGCGCTCGGCGGCGCGGGCTATACCAAGGATTGGCCGGTCGAGCGTTACTGGCGCGACGCCAAGCTGCTCGACATCGGCGCGGGGACCAATGAAATCCGCCGCATGTTGATCGGCCGCGAACTGATCGGCGCGGGTGCATGATCTGGCTGTGGCTGTCGTCCGCCTTCATGGTGACGACGGCCGCCGTCCACGGATTTCTGGGTGAAAAGCGGCTGATCCAGCCGCTGATGAAGCTTGATCAGGGCATTATGGGCGTCGATCTGGCGCGCAAAGTGTTTCGTTTTGCCTGGTACGCCATGTCGGTGTTGATGCTGGTGTCGGCGGCGGTGGTCGCGTGGCCGGGCACTCCGCGCGGGCTGATTTTGCTCACCGGTTGCGCATGGACCGCGGTCGGATTGTTTGACGCCATCTATACGCGTGGCCGTCACATCGGCTGGCCGGTCCTCACCGCTTCGGGGGTGTTTGCCATATTGGGCGCCACCGTATGAGCGACGGCCTGCTCGACGCTCTGCAATATTATGGCGCGGCGGCGGCGACGCTTGCTGCGCTGCTCGTTTCGCTGAACCTTGGCGAGCGATGGAATGGCTGGGCGTTTGTCATTTTCGTGACGAGCAGCCTTGCGTTGATCGCGTGGGGCTTCCTGCAGCCCGACAGCGAAGGCATCGGCTGGCAAAATGTCGCGCTGCTCGGAATCAATCTGGTCGGCGTTTACAGTCATTTGATCCGCAAGAGGCCGGGTGCCGAACGGGCGCCTGATGAATAGCGGACGCTCAATGAAAAACGTCATTGCGCGCGAAGCGAAGCAATCTCCAGCCTGCAAACTCGGTCTTGGGCCGATGGCTGGAGATTGCTTCGTCGCTCCGCTCCTCGCAATGACGAGCGGGCGGAAATCAACCCCAGACGCGGACGCGCTTGTCGGGCGCGAGATAGAGCTTGTCGCCTTCCTTGACGTCGAACGCCTTGTACCAGGCGTCGAGGTTGCGGACGGTGAGCGCGCGATAGTTGCCGGGCGCGTGGCCATCGGTCGCGACGCGCTGGCGCAGCGCCTCGTCGCGCATCTTGGTCGCCCAGGTCTGCGCATAGGCGATGAAGAAGCGCTGGTCGCCGGTGAAGCCGTCGATCACGGGTGCTTCCTTGCCCTTGAGCGAGGCACGGTAGGCGTCATAGGCGGCCTGCAGCCCTGCGACGTCGGCGATATTCTCACCCAGCGTCAGCTTGCCGTTGACCGCGAGGTCGGGGAACGGCTTGTAGGTGTCGTACTGGGCAGCCAGCGCGGCGCCTGCTTCGTCGAACTTCTTGAGGTCGGCAGTCGTCCACCAGTTGCGCAGCGCGCCGGTGGAATCGAAGGCCGCGCCATTGTTGTCGAAGCTGTGGCTGATCTCGTGCCCGATCACCGCACCAATCGCGCCGTAATTATAGGCCGGATCGGCCTTGGCGTTGAAGAAGGGCACCTGAAGGATCGCGGCGGGGAAGTTCAGCGCATTCTGAACCGGCAGGTTCACGGCATTGACGGTCTGCGGGACCATCCACCATTCCTTCTTGTCCATCGGCTTGCCGATCTTGGCGAGTTGATGGGTATATTCGGCCTGCTCGCCCGCGACGGTATTGGCGTAGGCATTGGCGGCGCTGACCGTGTAGCTGCCATAGTCGCGCCAAGTGTCGGGGTATCCGACGCCGACGGCGATCGTTTCGACCTTCTTGATCGCTTCCTTTTTGGTTTCGGGGGCCATCCAGTCGATCGTCTCGACGCGCTTGGCAAAGGCCGCTTTGATGCCGGTGACCATGTCGCCGACCTCGGCCTTCGCCGACGCCGGGAAATATTTGTCAGCGTAAACACGGCCGACCGAGTCGCCGAGATAGGTATTCAGCGCGTCGAGCGCGCGCTTGTCGCGGCTGCGTTGCTGCGGTGTGCCCGAAAGCGTCGTGCCGTAAAACGCGAAATGCGCATTATCGAGCGCCGTCGGCAGCACGTCGGTGTGGGTGTTGATCTGGTGGAACGCCAGCCAGTCCTTCCACGCATCGAGCGGCTGCGACGCCACCAGCGCCGACAGGCCGGTGATCGCGCCCGCGTGATAGGCGCCGAACTTCGCCGCACCATCGAGCTTCGCGGCGCCGAAGAAGGCGCTCCAGTCCATTCCGGGCGCCTTGTTCGCGAAGTCTGCCTTCGTCCAGACGCCCGCCGACTGGGCGAAATCCTCGCTCTGTTCGCGCGAGGCGTGTGCCTTGGCGATCTGGACTTCCAGATCATAGATGCGCTTCGCCTTGGTATCGGCGTCGGCGATGCCCGCAGCGGTCAGCAGCTTGACGATATATGCCTGATAGGCGGTGCGGATGCTCGCCATCTTGGGATCGGCCGACAGATAATATTCGCGTTCGGGAAGGCCGAGACCGCCCTGAAGCATATAGGGGATGACCTCGCCGGGCGTCGCCAGCCCCTGCGTCACGAAGATGCCAAACAGATTTTCGGTGTTATAGTCGGTGGCGTTCAGCGGATCGACGTCGGCGCGGACCTGCTCGCCCAAAGCCTTCGACAGCGACGCCTTGTCGGTGATCGCAGCGAAGCGCGCGAGATCGGAGGCAACGGGCTTCAGACCCGCGGCGTCGATCGCCTTGGTGTCGGTATAAGCTTTATAGAAAGCCGCGATGCGGCCCTCGTCGGTGTCGGGCTTGGCGTCACCCTTGACGATCGCATCGACCAGTTCGCGGGTGCGCTTCTCGGTTTTGAGGAAGGCCGTGTAGAAGGATCCGGTCGAGGAGCGGTCGGCGGGAATTTCGGTAGTCTTCTGCCAGCTGCCGTTCGCATAGGCGTAGAAATCGTCGCCCGGCTTCACACTCGTATCCATCGCGGCCTTGCTGATGCCGAGTTCGGTGCCGACGGTGTAGGTCGCTTCCTTGTCGGCGCTGGTGCAGGCGACGGGGCCCGCGACGATCGCGGCGGTGGACAGCAATATGGCGTAAACAGGATTCTTCATGGGTCAAAGGCCTCGCTGATTTGGGGATGGCGGATGAATAGGCCCCTGCCGATTTGGTTTCAATCCCAACCGGTTTCTTCGGCGGGCAGCGCTTTCCCTTCGACCAACGTCCCGCTAATTCCGCGCATGAACAGAAGGAATTTCGTCATGCGTGCCCATTTTCAACCCCTAAAGATCAACCCGATGCGCCGGGAGATGCATGCATGAGCGGCGCGGTGCCCCGGCCCGACCGCGAGCGCGGTTTCCTTGGTTTCGTCGAGCGCGCGGGCAATCTGCTGCCCGACCCGACGATCATCTTCATCTATCTGATCGTCGTGCTGATGCTCGTCTCGGCGCTGGGCGAGGCGATGGGCTGGTCGGCGTCGCTGTCCTACCCCGGCGAAAAAGCGCCCGAGCATGCCGAGCTTGCCAATGGCGTGCTGACCTATCGCGCTTCGAACCTCTTTTCCGAAGAGAATATCGCGCGGCTGTTCACCGAAATGCCGCGGACGTTCGCGAGCTTCGCGCCGCTTGGTCTCGTACTGACGATCATGATGGGCGCCGCGGTTGCCGAACGGTCGGGGCTGTTCTCGGCGCTGATCCGCGGTTCGCTGCGCAATGCGCGCAAGTCGCTGCTGACCCCGATCGTCGCGATCATCGGCATGGTGTCGCACCATGCGTCGGACGCCGCCTATGTCGTTTTCATCCCGCTCGCAGCGATCACCTTTGCAATCGTCGGGCGACACCCGCTCGCCGGGCTCGCCGCCGCCTTTGCTGCGGTGTCTGGCGGCTATGCCGGCAATATAATGCCCGGACAGATCGACGTGCTGCTGTTCGGCTTTACGCAGGAGGCGGCCCGGATCGTCGAGCCCGGCTGGACGATGAACCCGCTGGGCAACTGGTATTTCATCCTCGGGATCGTGATCCTGTTCACCCCGATCATATGGTTTGTCACCGACCGCATCGTCGAACCGCGGCTGGGGACATGGAACGGGGTCGTCGACGCCGAATTGCGCGCCGACCTCGACAAGGCAGAGCTGACGGCGGACGAACGCAAGGGGCTGCGCCGTGCCGGGCTGGTCGCGCTGTTGATCGTCGCCGCCTTTGCCGCGCTGGCGCTGTGGCCGGGCTATACACCTTTCATCAATGAAGAGGCCGAGGGGACGGCGCGGCTGCAGCCGCTTTATGCGTCGCTGATCGCGGGCTTCTTCATGCTCTTCCTGTTCACCGGCACCGCCTTTGGCCGCGCAGCGGGGGCGATCAAATCGGCCGCCGATGTGATGGAGATGATGCAGCACGGCGTGCGGACGATGGCGCCCTATCTGGTCTTCGTCTTCTTCGCCGCGCATTTCGTCGCGATGTTCAACTGGTCGCGGATCGGCCCGATCATCGCGATCAACGGCGCCGAGGCGCTTGCCGAAATGGCGCTGCCGGCGGCGCTGCTGCTCGTGAGCGTCCTGTTGCTCTCCTCCTTCCTCGACCTGTTCATCGGGTCGGCGTCGGCGAAGTGGAGCGCATTATCGCCCGTTGTGGTGCCGATGTTCATGCTGCTCGGCATCAGCCCCGAAATGACCACCGCCGCCTATCGCATGGGTGACAGCTACACCAATATCATGACCCCGCTGATGAGCTATTTTCCGCTGATCCTGGCTTTCAGCCAGCGCTGGGATCGTTCGATGGGGGTCGGCTCGCTCCTCGCGCTCATGCTGCCCTATGCGCTGTGTTTCATGGCGATGGGCATCGCGATGACGGTCGCGTGGGTCGGTTTCGATCTGCCGCTCGGGCCCGGCGCTCAAGTTCACTATACCATCCCTGTGGAGACAAAATAATGTCCGCTCCGGTCCTGCCGACCCAATATAATCCCGAAGATCCGGCGTCGCATGTGCGCGTCGCGCATAATCGTGCGCTGAAAGACGCGTTGTGGGCGAAGGTCGCCGAAGCGGCGCTCGGCGGCAATGAAAAGTCGCGCGAGCGGCATACGAGCCGCGGCAAATTGCTGCCGCGCGAGCGCGTCGAGCGGCTGCTCGATCCGGGTTCGCCGTTTCTGGAGATCGGCCAGCTTGCCGCGAACGACCTTTACGGCGGTGAAATTCCGGGCGCGGGGCTGATCTGCGGTATCGGGCAGGTGTCGGGGCGCCAGTGCATGATCGTCTGTAACGATGCGACGGTGAAGGGCGGCACGTACTACCCAATGACGGTGAAAAAGCATCTTCGCGCGCAGGAGATTGCGCTGGAGAACCGCCTGCCCTGCATCTACCTCGTCGACAGCGGCGGCGCCAACCTGCCGCATCAGGATCAGGTGTTTCCCGACCGCGACCATTTCGGCCGTATCTTCTTCAATCAGGCGAATATGTCGGCGCGGCGCATCCCGCAGATTGCCTGCGTGATGGGCAGTTGCACCGCGGGCGGCGCTTATGTTCCGGCAATGAGCGACGAGACGGTGATCGTGCGCAATCAGGGCACGATCTTCCTCGCTGGCCCGCCGCTGGTGAAAGCCGCGACAGGCGAGGAAATCAGCGCCGAGGATTTAGGCGGCGGCGATTTGCACGCGAAGAAATCGGGCGTGGTCGATCATCTCGCCGAGAATGACGAGCATGCCTTGACCATCGTGCGCGACATCGTCAGCCATTTGGGCGCCGACACGGGGTTCGAGGTTGCACTGAAAGACCCCCGCCCGCCCAAATATGCCGGCGAGGAATTGTATGGCGTCATCCCCGACGACGTTCGCGCGCCCTACGACGTCCACGAAGTGATCGCGCGGATCGTCGACGGCAGCGAGTTTCATGAGTTCAAGGCCAATTACGGCAGCACGCTTGTCTGCGGCTTCGCGCATATCTGGGGCATCCCCGTCGCGATCCTCGCGAACAATGGCGTGTTGTTCAGCGAATCTGCGGTCAAGGGCGCGCATTTCATCGAACTGGCGCAGCAGCGGCGCATCCCCCTGCTCTTCCTCCAGAATATCAGCGGCTTCATGGTCGGCGGCAAATATGAAGCCGAGGGGATCGCCAAGCATGGCGCGAAGCTCGTCACCGCAGTCGCGACCGCGACGGTGCCGAAGATCACGGTACTGATCGGCGGCAGCTTTGGTGCGGGCAATTATGGCATGTGCGGGCGCGCCTATTCACCGCGCTTCCTGTTCACCTGGCCCAATGCGCGGATCAGCGTGATGGGCGGCGAGCAGGCGGCATCGGTGCTGGCCACCGTCCACCGCGACGCCGACAAATGGACGCCCGAAGAGGCCGAAGCCTTCAAGGCGCCGATCCGCCAGAAGTATGAGGATGAGGGCAATCCATACCACGCCACCGCGCGCCTGTGGGACGATGGCATCATCGACCCCGCGCAGACGCGCGACGTGCTCGGGCTGGCCTTTTCCGCAACGCTGAATGCGCCGATCGAGGATCGAGGCTTCGGCGTGTTCAGGATGTGAGGGGTAAAGGATTGTGAGTTCAAACCTTCAAAATCTGTCTCAGCCAGAAAGAGACTTGCTCTACGCCCTGGGGAAAATGTGCCTGCAGTACACCGACGTGTCGGACGAACTCGGAGAGCCTGCAATCTGGCACTTCGATATGGTGGCCGGTGAGTTGGCCCTTCATGAACTTGAGAAATACGGCCTCGTTTCCGGGGTTGGAAAAAACGGTGGCATGCTTTTGACCGAAGCAGGGAAGAAGTTTTTAGACATATGACAAAACAAATAACCTCGCTCCTCATCGCCAATCGCGGCGAAATCGCCTGCCGTATCATCCGCACAGCGCGCGAGATGGGCATTCGTACTGTCGCGGTCTATTCGGATGCCGACGCCAGGGCGCTGCATGTGCAGCAAGCCGACGAGGCGGTGCATATCGGGCCGTCGCCGGCGCGCGAATCCTATCTGATCGGTGACAAGATCATCGCGGCCGCGAAGGCAACCGGCGCCGAGGCGATCCATCCGGGGTACGGCTTCCTCTCCGAAAATGCCGAGTTCGCGCAGGCGGTAATCGATGCGGGCCTCGTGTGGGTCGGGCCCAAGCCCTCCTCGATCACCGCGATGGGTTTGAAGGACGCCGCAAAGAAGCTGATGACCGATGCGGGCGTCCCCGTGACGCCGGGCTATATGGGCGAGAATCAGGACCCCGCCTTCCTCGCCGAACGGGCGAGCGAGATCGGCTATCCAGTGCTGATCAAGGCGGTCGCCGGCGGCGGCGGTAAGGGGATGCGCAAGGTCGATGCACCGGGCGATTTCATCGAGGCCCTCGCCTCATGCCAGCGCGAGGCCGCGGCCTCGTTCGGCAACGATCATGTGCTGATCGAGAAATATATCCTGACCCCGCGCCATATCGAGGTGCAGGTGTTCGGCGATACCCATGGCAATGTCGTCCATCTGTTCGAGCGCGATTGCTCGCTGCAACGCCGTCACCAGAAGGTGATCGAGGAAGCCCCTGCCCCCGGCATGGACGAAGTGACGCGCGAGGCGCTGTGCGCCGCTGCGGTGCGCGCTGCGCAGGCTGTCGATTATGTCGGCGCCGGCACGATCGAATTCATCGCAGATGCCAGCGAGGGCCTGCGCGCCGATCGCATCTGGTTCATGGAAATGAACACGCGGCTGCAGGTCGAGCATCCTGTGACCGAGGAAATCACCGGGGTCGATCTGGTCGAATGGCAGCTGCGCGTTGCGTCGGGTGAGCCGTTGCCGCTGGCGCAGGACGGCCTCAGCATCGACGGCTGGGCGATGGAAGCGCGGCTTTATGCGGAGGATCCCGCGAAGGGCTTCCTCCCGAGCATCGGCACGCTCGAACTGTTCCAGTTGTCCGAGGCCGACGGCGGGCGGATCGACACCGGCGTTTATGAAGGCGGCGCGGTTTCGCCCTTTTATGACCCGATGGTCGCCAAGCTGATCGCCTATGGCGCGGATCGCGAAGAGGCGCGGCTGACGCTGTCCGAAATGCTGGAGGATAGTGCGGTCTGGCCGGTGAAGACCAATTCGGCCTTCCTGATCAACGCGCTGGAGCATCCCGATTTCGTCGCGGGGACCGTCGACACCGGCCTGATCGGCCGTGATGGCGACGCGATGACCGCCGAGCCGATGCCGTCGGCGCAGGCGCTGACCAATGCGGCAATGGCGCTGGTCCCGCGCTCGTTGCAAGCCGGTTTCCGCCTCAACGCCCCCGATGTGCGTTCGGCACCCTTCCTACTCGACGGCAAGCGCGTTGAGGTTGATTTGCATGGCCCCGGTGCGGAAGAGCTCGCCCCGGCGATGCTCGTCGCTGAAAAGGGCGCCGTGTGGCAATTGTCGCCCTGGCGTGCCGAAGGAAACGCGGGCGGGGCCGCAGGCGACGGCGCTATCCTTTCGCCGATGCCCGGCAAGGTCATCGCTGTCGAGGTTGCGGCGGGCGATACGGTGACCAAGGGGCAGAAATTGCTGACGCTTGAGGCGATGAAGATGGAGCATAGCCTGACCGCGCCGTTCGACGGGGTGGTGGCGGAGCTCAATGTTGCCGCGGGGGCACAGGTGCAGGTCGAGGCCTTGCTGGTGCGGATTGAAAAGGAAGAATAATCTCTGCCTTTTCGTCACCCTGAACTTGTTTCAGGGTTCATGGCCTAAGGTTTCAGCATCTGACCATGGATGCTGAAACAAGTTCAGCATGACGCGTATTGGAGTTAGATAAATGGCAGGCCGCTTTTTCGACGAATGGACCATCGGCGACATGCTGGAGCATGATATCCGGCGCACGGTGACCGAGACCGACAATCTGCTGTTCACGGTGATGACGCACAATCCGCAGCCCTTGCACCTCGATGCCGAGGCGGCGAAGGCGTCGGAATTCGGTCAGATTCTCGTCAACGGCACCTTCACTTTCAGCCTGATGGTCGGGCTGTCGGTCGGCGACACGACCCTGGGCACGCTGGTCGCCAACCTCGGCTACGACAAGCTGGTGATGCCCAAGCCGGTGTTCATTGGCGACACGCTTCGTGCGGAAACCGAGGTCGTCGGTCTCAAAGAATCGAAATCGCGGCCGAATGCGGGTATCGTGACTTTTCTTCACCGCTGCCTCAACCAGCGCGGCGAGATCGTCTGCCAGTGCGAACGGTCTGCGCTGCTCAAAAAGAAAGCCGCCTGATGCGCCTTCGATCCCTGCTTTTCGTCCCCGGCGACCGGCCCGAGCGCTTTGCCAAGGCTGCAGCGTCGGGCGCCGATGCGATCATCCTTGACCTCGAAGATTCGGTGTCGCCCGCGAACAAAGATACCGCACGCCATGCGGTCGCCGACTATCTGGCGGGCGACCGCGAGGTTGTGACGCTGGTGCGGATAAACCCGCTCGATGGGCATATGGCGGCGGCCGATATTGCGGCGGTCATCGGTGGCCGACCCGACGCGATCATGCTGCCCAAGGCCGAAGGCGCGGCGAGCATTGCGCAACTCGACCTCATCCTGCGCAGCGAGAGTGCGGCCGATGCGTCGCTGCCCGCTATCCTGCCGATCGCGACCGAAACGCCGTCGGCGATCTTCACCCTCGGCAGCTATCGCGAGATGAAGGATCGCCTGCTCGGGCTGACCTGGGGCGCCGAAGATCTACCCGCAGCGATTGGTGCTTCAACCAGCCGCAATCCCGACGGCAGCTATACCCAGCCCTATGAGGTCGCGCGCGCGCTCACGCTGTTCGCGGCGCATGGCGCGGGTGTTGCCGCGATCGATACCGTTTTCCCGGCGATCAAGGATGAGGCGGGGCTTGCCGCCTACGCCGCGCGGGCGCGGCGCGACGGTTTTACCGGCATGATGGCGATTCACCCCTCGCAGGTCGAACCGATCAACGCGGCCTTCACGCCTGCGGCCGAAGAGGTTGCGCGGGCGCAGGCGATTGTCGATGCCTTTGCCGCCAATCCCGGCGTCGGGGTGTTGCAGGTCGATGGCAAGATGGTCGATGCGCCGCACCTGAAACAGGCGCAGCATTTGCTGTCGCTCGCGGATTAGGACTCGGTCCCTAGCCCGGCTCCATTCCCGTTCGTGTCGAGCGAAGTCGAGACACCCATCGTCATGGCGTTTGCCCGAGGGGCATCTCGACTTCGCTCGATGCGAACGGGGTTTTAGGCTGATTTGTGCGCGAACGGCCGATGCCGCCGCATCCAATCGCGACCGCGATGCCAGCTTTTCTTTAATCCGCGCTCGGCAAAGCCCTCGAACATCGCGTCGGGACTTGTCGGGTCGAGCAGTTCATTGTCGGCGATATATTCGTCGAGCGGCCCCGGGCTGACGAGATCGAGCAGTTCCAGCGAGCGTCCCTCGCCGCGCAGCGCCTCGATCGTTCCGATCAGCGAGCCGGTGTGCGCAAACTCCCGCGCGACATCCCCAGGCTCGACGTCCAGATGTTCGGCAATCAAGGTTTCGCGCAGCCGTGTGATCGTCGGTTCGACGCCGCGATTGACGGATAGCGCGGCGTCGATCGTCACGTCGCATTCGCTGTCGAGCCCCATCGATCGGTTGTTCATGTTCGACGATCCGATGCGAATCATCCGGTCGTCGACGATCGCGGTTTTGGCGTGAACGTAGATGGCCTCCCCGCCCTTGGTTCGCGGAAAATAGACGCGCAGCCGGTCGCCGCGACGCGCCTTGACGATTTCGCGCACCAGTTGCACCCGCGCCGCGTCCATCGCCATTTGCTCGAGCCAGCCGTCGGCGGTTTGCGGCATCACCATGACGAATTCGGGCGGATCATCCTCGTTCAACCGTTCGGCGATCGCTGCGGCGATCTTGCCGCAGGTGAAATATTGATTTTCGAAATAGATAAAGCGCTGCGCCGCGGCGATCATGTCAAGATAGAGCTGCTCGATCTCACGGATTTCGCCGCTGTCCTGATATTGGGCGCGGGTGCGTGAAATGGCGACATCGACGCCATGGAAATCGGGCTCCAGATCATCGGGCCAATTTTCGCCATCTCCCTTCACGTCGCGTAGCGGCTTTTTCGTCGCGCGCTTCCAGCGTTCGTTTCCGAGGTCTGCGAGCGCATTGCCGACCGGCCCCGCGAGGATCATCGTCGAATCATGCCAGGGCATATAGGGCTTGCCGTTCGGGAGCGTCCGGCGTGGGTCGCCGTCGCGGTGATCGCGCGTGTCCCAGCGCGCCGCACCGACATCAATGCCGCCGCATACCGCGAGATGATCGTCAAACACCGCGACCTTCTGATGATGGCTGCACCCCAGCGGATGCGCGCTGTCGAGGCGAAAACTGATCGCGCGGGTGATTTTCCAGCGCAGGATCATCGCGAGGATGCGCGGCACCGCGAAATGCTTGAGCCCGCCGAAATTCCAGCGAAGAATATCGATGTCGCGCCCGGGCTGGCGGTGCGCCAGTCGCAACAGGAAGTCGCCCAGCGGCTCGCCCTCGCCCCTATCGTCGGGTTTCAGGGCGATACGCGGATCAAAATCCCAGCCAATGAGGAGAATGCGTTCCTTCGCTCCCTCCATCAATCGTTCGAGCAGCGCATAATAATCGGCGGCATCGACGATCATCCGCGCCTTGTCGGCACGCGCGATGCGCCAGCAATTGCGCCCTTCTACGACGATCGGGGTCAGCTCACCGGGACTTTCATGCGCGCTCATAGCCACCGCCACGCGTGGCGGCGGCGATGGTTGCACGGGCGGACGTCAGGCGGCGTGGAACTGCTCGGGCGTCAGCGCCATCATCGTCTCGCTGCCCGCTTCGATCTTGCGGCGCAGCGAACCGGCGTCGGGCATGAAGCGCTCGGCGAAATGGCGCGCGGTGACCAGCTTCGCTTCGAGGAATGATTTGTCGCCGCGGCCTTCGTCGAGCGCCTTTTGCGCGGCTTCAATCATGCGGAGCCACATCAGGCCGAGCGCTACGATGCCCATGATGTGCATATAATGATGCGCGCCGGCGCCTACATTATTGGGGTTCGCCATGCCATTCTGCATGAACCACATCGTCGCGGCCTTGAGTTCGCCATTGGCCTTTTCGAGGCTGGCGGCGAAATCGGCGAAGCCCGGCTTGTCCTTGGCCGCTGCACATTCTTCGTCGATGATCGCAAACAGCGTCTGCACCGCGCGGCCGCCGTTTTGGGCGAGCTTGCGGCCGACAAGGTCCATCGCCTGGACACCGTTCGCGCCTTCGTAAATCATCGTGATGCGGGCATCGCGGACATATTGGCTCATGCCCGATTCTTCGATGTAGCCGTGGCCGCCGAACACCTGCTGGGCGTTGGTCGCGACGTCATAGCCCTTGTCGGTGCCATAGCCCTTGATCACCGGGGTCAACAGGCTGACGAGATCGTCGGCGCGCTGGCGTTCTTCCTCGGTCTCGGCGACATGCGCGAGGTCGACCTGCAAGGCGCCCCAGACGCAGAGTGCGCGCAGCCCCTCGACCGTCGCCTTGCCGTCCATCAGCATGCGGCGCACATCGGGATGCACGAACAGCGGATCGGCCTTTTCCTGCGGGTCCTGCGGCCCAGTGAGGGCGCGGCCCTGACGGCGATCCTTCGCATAGGCGACGGCGTTCTGGAACGCGATATCGGCCTGCGCGAGCCCCTGGATACCGACGCCAAGGCGCGCGGCATTCATCATGATGAACATGGCGGCGAGGCCCTTATTCTCGTCGCCGACCATCCAGCCCTTCGCCCCGTCATAGTTCATGACGCAGGTCGAATTGGCGTGAATTCCCATCTTATGTTCGATCGAGCCGCACGACAGCGTGTTGCGATCGCCCGGCGATCCGTCTTCGTTGACGAGGAACTTGGGGACAATGAACAGCGAGATGCCCTTGACGCTGTCCGGCGCGTCGGGGGTCTTTGCGAGGACGAGGTGGATGATATTTTCGGTGAGGTCATGCTCGCCCGACGAAATGAAGATTTTGGTGCCGGTGACCGCATAGCTGCCGTCACCATTCGGGACAGCACGGGTGCGGATGAGGCCGAGGTCGGTTCCGCAATGCGGCTCGGTCAGGTTCATCGTACCAGTCCATTCGCCCGACACCATCTTGGGCACATAGATGGCCTTCAACTCGTCCGAGGCCTTGACCAGAATCGCGGCGGTCGCGCCCTGCGACAGGCCGGGATACATGGCGAAAGCCTGGTTGGCGGCGTTGCGAAACTCCTCGACGGGAAATCCGATTACATGCGGCAGACCCTGGCCGCCGAATTCCTCCGGCGAGGTCAGCAGGCCCCAACCGGCCTCGCAATAGGCCTTATAGGCTTCCTTGAAGCCCTTGGGCGTCGTGACCGAACCGTCGTCGTGGCGGGTGCAACCTTCGAGGTCGCCCGACTGGTTGATCGGAAAGAGGACTTCTTCGCAGAATTTGCCGGCTTCGGTCATCACCGCCTCGATCATATCGGGGGTCGCGTTGGCGAAGCCGGGAAGATTGGCGTAACGCTCGATCCCCAGCACTTCATTGAGTTGGAACAGCGTGTCTTGAACCGGTGCGCGATAAGCGGGCATGGGGCATCTTTCTGGAAAGCAAAAGGTTGAAGGTGTTGCTCGCCTGGGGAGGCTCAGCCGGCCTTGTGACCAGCGTCGACTTTCTTCACCATGTCGATGAAGCGTGACAGCTCATCTACAGCACTGTCAATATCGTCGCGCTGGCGGCGCAGCAAGCCAATACGTTGCTGGCATTTTTCGACCGTCACCTGACGCTGCAGCTTGCGGCCGTCGCCAACGTCGTAAAGGTCGATCATCTCGCGAATGTCGGCGAGGCTGAAACCCGTCCGCTTGGCGCGCAAGATCCACGCGAGCCGCGCGCGGTCGCGTTTCGAATAGATGCGCGACAATCCCTTGCGCGACGGGCTGATCAGCCCTTCATCCTCATAGAAACGCAGCGCACGAGCGGTCACGCCGAACTCGGACGACAGGTCGGTTATGCTGAAATGCTCGCGGCCCAGATGATCGGGCGTGTCGATATGGGCGTGGCCGTAGTCGTCCGTCATGCCGCAAAGACTAGTTTCCGTTGACGTGAACGTCAAGGGTAAGGAACATGAGAAAAACGCGCGGTTCAGCCGCCGCAGGGCCGATCAATATTGCCCTGTCCATCAATGATCCGCAAGTCTCTTGCATCGGCTTCGGACCAACTGGCGCGCGGCAGCCGCAGACCGGCGAGCGAGGCGTGCTGCGGACACAATGTCGCACACGCAGCCGGCAGACTGCCGGGCAGTCGCAACTCATCCTCTTCCTCGTGCACGACAGCCTCACAGCCGGGGGCATCGGCAAAGTGCAGTCGCCAATTATCGCCGTCGCGAGTGGCCTCCCCTCGTGCGCGGCACGACAGGCCGGGGCCATAGGCCGCGGTCAGGGCAAAGCGCCACTGCCCCGCGCCATCGAGCACGACACACATCGCGTCGCGACCAAGGTCGTGGGCGCGTTCGAAGACGCCGGTCGGCTCCGGCGCGCCGGAATGGACGATGCCGCGTTCGCGCGCCGCAACTTCCAGCGGATTGGCGGCGTCGACCGCTTTGTCGCTCGCATCGGGCGCCGGGCGTCCGCATGCCGCGAGCAGCAGCGTCGCGAAGATCAGCGCGGCGCTAGCCTTGCGCATCATCATCCAGGAAGGCCAAGCGGCCGTCGGCTTCGACCCGGCGATAGAAGCACGATCTGCGCCCAGTGTGGCAGGCTGGGCCTGCAGGCGTCACACGCAGCAAGAGAGCATCCTGATCGCAATCGACGCGCATCTCGACCATCGTGAGCCCGTTGCCCGAGGTTTCGCCCTTGCGCCACATGGCCGCGCGCGACCGCGACCAGAAATGCGCCTGTCCCGTTTGCTGGGTCAGCGCGATCGCTTCGGCGTTCATATGTGCGACCATCAGCAACACGCCGGTATCGGCATCGGTAACGATCGCGGTCACCAGCCCGGAGGCGTCGAAACGCGGAGAAAACAGGTCGGTGCGGTCGCGTTGATCATCCATAATCCGCGCTTTAGAGCAGGAAGAAAGCCCCTGTCACCCACTGGTTGATCGCCCTGCGAAAAGAAGGGGGAATATGGGGGGCGACATTTGCGATTACCGTCCCTATATGCGCCCCAGTCACTGCCCCCCCTAGCTGCTGGACTGACATGCTCACCACTCATCCTTTCGATGACGACAAACTCCGCGAAGAGTGTGGCGTCTTTGGTATTCATGGCGCCGATAGCGCCGCCGCCGTCGTGGCACTGGGGCTTCATGCCCTGCAACATCGTGGTCAGGAGGCCGCGGGCGTTACCGCCTTTGACGGCAAGGATTTCCACACCCATCGCGCAATGGGGCATGTCGCGGGCAATTTCGACCGCGACGACATCATGCGTCAACTCGAGGGCGCCTCGTCGATCGGACATGTCCGCTATTCGACGACCGGCGAAACCGCGCTGCGCAACGTCCAGCCGCTGTACGCCGACCTCGCCACCGGCGGCTTCGCGATCGCGCATAACGGCAATATTTCCAATGCGACGGCGCTGAAGAAGGTGCTCGTCCGCCGCGGTTCGATTTTTCAATCGACCAGCGATACCGAGGTGATCATTCACCTCGTCGCGACGTCGAAATATCGCACTTTGCTCGATCGCTTCATCGACGCGCTGAAGCAGGTCGAGGGCGCCTATTCGCTGGTCTGCCTGACCGCCGAGGGCATGATCGGCTGCCGCGATCCGTTGGGCATCCGCCCGCTGGTCATCGGCAAGCTTGGCGATGCCTTTATCTTTGCATCGGAAAGTGTTGCGCTCGACGTCGTCGGCGCCGAATTCCTCCGCTCGGTCGAACCCGGCGAACTGGTCATCGTCCGCGACGGCGAACTGACCTCGCACCGTCCGTTCGCCGAGCGCCCCGCGCGCCCGTGCATTTTCGAGTATGTCTATTTCTCGCGCCCCGATTCGATCGTCGATGGCACGAGCGTCTATTCGGTGCGCAAGGCGATCGGCGCCGAACTGGCGCGCGAAAATCCGGTCGAAGCCGACCTGATCATTCCTGTCCCCGATTCGGGCACCCCCGCGGCGCTCGGCTATGCGCAGGAATCGGGCATTCCCTTCGAACTTGGCATCATTCGTTCGCACTATGTCGGACGCACCTTCATCCAGCCAGGTGACAAGGTCCGCCATCTGGGCGTCAAACTGAAGCATAATGCCAATAAGGCGCTGATTGCCGGCAAGCGCATCGTGCTGATCGACGATTCGATCGTGCGCGGCACAACCAGCCTGAAAATCGTCCAGATGATGCGCGATGCCGGTGCGGCCGAGGTGCATATGCGCATCGCCAGCCCGCCAACGCAGCACAGCTGCTTCTATGGTGTCGACACGCCCGAGCGCGCCAAGCTGCTCGCGGCGCAGATGACAGTCGACCAGATGGCGAATTTCATCAACGCGGACAGTCTGGCGTTCGTCACGATCGACGGGCTCTATCGCGCACTCGGCGAGGTCAAGCGCAACGATGATGGCCCGCAATATTGCGACGCCTGCTTCACCGGCGACTATCCGACCACGTTGACCGATTTCGACGAGCATAGTCTCGAAGACCAATTTTCGATGCTTGCCGAACGGGTTGTCTGACACAATGACCAATGTGACTGAAGAATTGGCGGGCCAGGTTGCGCTCGTCACCGGGGCGAGCCGTGGCATCGGCGAGGCGATCGCCGAATCGCTCGCTGCACGCGGTGCACATGTTGTCATCACCGCACGCACCGCGGGCGGCCTCGAGGCACTCGAAGACCGCATCCACGAACGCGGTGGCAGCGCGACGATCGCCCCGCTCGACCTGACCGACGGCGACAGCGTCGCCCGCCTTGCCAGCGCGATGGCCGAACGCTGGCAAAAGCTCGACATGCTCGTGCTCAACGCCGCGATGCTGGGAACGCTAACTCCCGTCGCCGCGATCGACGGCAAGGAATTCAACAAACTGCTGACGCTGAACTTGATCGCGCAGCAGGCACTGATCGCCAATTTCGACCCGCTGCTCCGCCGCTCCGAGAAGGGCCGCCTGCTCGCACTGTCCAGCAGCCTCGCCCGCGAACCGCGCGCCTATTGGGGCGCCTATGCGGCGTCGAAGGCGGCGTTCGAGACGCTGGTGACGAGCTATGGCGCCGAAATGCGGAATATCTCGACCGTGCGCACCGCGATCCTCGATCCCGGCGGTACGCGCACGCAGATGCGCGCGCGCGCCTATCCCGGTGAAGATGCACAGAGCATCAAGGAGCCGGCGGCGGTCGGCGAATTTGTCGCCCAGCTGATGGTCGATGGCTTTGACAGCACCGCCTTTCACGTCCTGCCCAAGGTGATGGAACAAGCTTAACGCGATTTTTGCTTTCCTGTGCTACGCGATCCGCTGAATATGGGTTGCAAAGGCTTTGGAATGACCAACAATATCGTGCGCCCGGCGGTTGCCGCCGTGGCTGGCATTTTCGTTGCTTTCGGGCTGATCTGGCTCGCCCAATATGTCGGCAGCGAATTTGCGCCCGCCGAATATGACGTCGCAACGGGTGAAATACTGATCCCGCTCGGATCGACGATCGCACTGTTCATTGGCTGGTTCATCGGTGCATTTGCAGGCGGATGGCTGGCCATGCGCGCATCGGGCGGGACCGGCGCTGGCTGGGTCGTTGCAGGCTCCGTGATCGGTGCGGCGATTTATACCGCGACCGACTTTTCCGATGCCTGGTGGATCATGGCACTCGGCACTCTTATTCCGCTGACCGCAGCCTGGCTGGCGCAGCGCGCGACGGCCATCGCGGAATAGAAGCGCGTCTTGCGAGGAGCATAGCGATACGGCAATCTCCAGCCATCGTCATGCTTGAACGGACGCTGGAGATTGCTTCGCTACGGCTCGCAATGACGAGACCTAATTGGCGGCCCCCGCCTTCGCGGGGGCGACGCCTTATTTCGCTTCCTTGTCCACCGCGGCCTGCACGGTCTTGTAAAAGGCCTCGCGCGCGGTGCCGACGCCTTCGGGATCCGTCGCGGTCGGCCAGTTTCCGTTCGATGCGATCACCAGCTTGCGCTTGGGATCGATGAAGATGCCCTGCCCAAAAATGCCCTGCGCGGCAAAGCTGCCATCGTCGTTGGTCCACCATTGATAGCCATATCCGCGACCGGGGATGTCGATCCCGGCCTGCTTGGTCGTCGCCGCGGCCAGCCAGCCGTCGGGCAGGACCGACTTGCCGCCGGCAACGCCGCCGCCGAGGATGAACTGACCGAAGCGCGCATAATCCTTGAGACTCGCCGATACGCAGCAGCCGCTGATTTCATGCCCCGTCGCGCCGAGCATCCACACCGCGTCCTGCTCCATCCCATAGGGTCGCCAGACCTTTTCGGACAGATAGTCCGACAGGCTCTTGCCCGTCGCGCTCGACACGAGAACACCGATCAAATTGGTTTCGCCGGTCTTGTAGACCCATTTCGATCCTGCGGGTGCTTCGCGCGGCAAGGTCTTCATATAGCTGACGGTTATGTCTTCGCCTGCCACCGGCTTTTGCAGGTTGAACAGCGCGACGTCCGATTTCGGATCGGTGTAGTCCTCGTTCCATTTGACCCCCGACGTCATCGTCAGCAATTGCTCGACGCTGACATCATCATAGGCGGAGCCCTTCAGACCCGGGATATAGACGGTCACCTTGTCGTCGAGGCTCTTGATATAGCCATCCTTCACCGCCGCGCCGACGAGGGTCGAAGTGAAGCTTTTCGCAACCGAGAAGCTGGTCCAGCGATCAGCGGGCCCGAAACCGAGCGCATATTTTTCCAGCCGGATCTTGCCGTCCTGAACGATGACCAGCCCGGCGTTGCGCTGCTTTGCCATATGGGCGTCCACGTCGATGCCAAGGTCGATCGGCTTGCCTTCGGGGAGCGGAAAGACCGAATTGCCCGCGCGGATCGTATTGACCACGACCTTGGGGACTTTTTCCATCGAGCGGAAAGCAGCGTCGCGTTGGTCCTGGCTCCAAAACAGCACATTTTGATCCTTTGGCAGATTTTCGGTCGTCTGGGTCGGCGCGGGCGCACTGCATCCCGCCGTCGCTGCACACAGCAGCGCCGCCGCCAAATATCTTCGCATGTATCTCTCTCCCAATTCTATGCCGTTTTTTCCAAAGTGACCTGTGCGACGTCGATGCCGCCGCCGCGAAACCCGCCTTCGCAATATTGCAGATAATAACGCCACAGCCGCACGAAACGGTCGTCGAACCCGGCAGGAAGCTTGTCCGCCGCAACTACCGCGTCGAAGCGGTCGCGCCATTGCCGCAGCGTTTCGGCATAATCGCCGCCAAAGCGGCGCACGTCGCGCCACGCCAGCCCGCGCGCTTCGGCAAGCGCGCGAAAGCGGCTTTCCGAAATCAAGCAGCCGCCCGGAAAAATATAGGCCTGAATGAAGTCGCTGCTCGCCGCATAGCGCTCGAACAGCGCGTCATTGATCAATATATACTGGATCGCGGCCTTGCCGCCGGGACGCAGCAATCGGGCGATGGCATCCAGATAGGTCGGCCAATAGACCTGCCCCACCGCCTCGACCATTTCGACGCTGGAGATGGCGTCATAAGGGCCCTGCGCGTCGCGATAGTCACAAATTTCGATCCCCGAACGTCCCGACAGGTCGATCGCTTGCAGGCGCGCATCCGCGATTTCGGCCTGCGACGGGGAGAGAGTGATGCCGGTGTAGATGACATCGTGCCGCTCAACCGCGCGCTCCGCGAGAGCGCCCCAGCCACACCCGATCTCGAGCAACCGGCTGCCCGACCGGAGGTCGAGCCGGTCGAGGATAGCATCAACCTTTGCCGCCTGCGCTTCTTCCAGCGATTGGGCTGGATCGGTGAACAGCGCGCTCGAATAATTCATCGCTGAATCGAGCCACAAGCGATAGAAATCATTGCCCAAATCATAATGGGCATGAATGTTTCGCCGCGCCCCACGCCGGTCGTTACGATGCAAGCCGTGGATCATCTTGTTGATCCAGCGCGATGGCCCATGCGCGCGACCGACATCGCCCAATGTTTCGCCGTTACGCATGAACAGGTCGAACAGTGGCACCGGATCGGACGAGGACCATTCGCCCTTCTCCCACGCACGATACCAGCCGACCGAACCCGACAAGGCGAGTCGCGCGAGGGACGCCCAATGGTGGAGATGGACGACCGCAACCGGCCCCTTGCCGCGCCCGCCGAGCAGGCGGACGCTGCCGTCGGGCAGTTGCGTCTCGATCGTGCCCTGACCTAGCCCGGCATCAATCCGGTCGAGCATGCGATGGAAGACGCTTGCCGGAGCCAGCGCGATCAACCGCGCCAGCATGCCGCCTGAACGATAGGCCCGATCTGCGCGTAACAATTGCCTGCCGCGGCTGGGGCTGACATGCGTGTTCATTGCCCCTTCCTGCCCCAAACGCGGCGTCCTGACAATCGCTTGTCGTGCGCCTTCAAGACGTCACCGCAACCCGGTCATTCGGGGTGGCTCGCCGTATCGGGTGCGGTCAACCGGACCTCGAAGCGGCTCTGCGCCAGCGGGTGCATATAACGCTGATCGCGGATCAGGATTGCGTCGCCATCGGACCGGGCGACGGGCATCCGCGCCCAGAACAGGAAGGCGCGTGCCGCCGGATCGCCCTTCACCCACGTCGCGAGGCGCGGATCATCCATGCCAATGGGTTCGCCGGTGATATCGAGTTGCCCGCCGGCGCCAGGGACGAAACTGCCGCTCCCATAATGATCGGCCGTCCGCCAGAAAATATCGCGCTTCCAGAAGGTCAGCGGCGGCGGGCTCGCGACGACCAGCGCATCGCTCTGCCCGCTGCCCTCCAGCGCCGAAGCCGCCATTTTCTCGGCCGCACCGGTGATCAGGCCGTTGGCGAAAATATAGGCGCAGACGGCGGTGAAGCCGACCCACGCCGGTCGCTGCCAGTTCGCCACCCCGCGCCGTTCGCGGCGCAGAGACAGCCCGATCGACAGCGCGAGCGCGATCCATATCCACAGATCGATGATGAACAGCGTATCGCCATAAAACCATTGCGACGAAAAGGGCTCGAGCAAGCGAACGCCGTAATTGTTGAGCCAGTCGAGCGCCGGATGGCTGAGGCAGCCGATATAGGCGAGCGCGAGCAGCCAGCTTTTGTCGATCGGCAGCCGCCCGGCAGGCCGCTTGCCGCGACGCGCCTGCCAGCAGTCGAAGGCGATCATCGCCGCCCACAGCAGGATCGGCAGCAACAGCAGCGCGATCGGCCCGTGGGTAATTCCGCGCCGCATCGACAGCGATTCAATACCATAGATGGCACAGCTCGCATCGATATCGGGCAGGTTCGCCGCAATGATCAGCGTCGGCATCGCGAGGCCGGTTTTTTTCTTGAGCCCCATTTGCCCAAGAACCGCGCCGACGAGACTGTGGGTCAGATTGTCCATAGGAACCTATAGACCCGACCCGTCGGCGCGGTGCAAGGTGTCAGAGTTCCGGGCCGCCTTCGGTCACTGTCCAGGTCTGTCCCTTTTTGAGCAGGCTCTGAAGGTCGGCAGTCTTGCCCTCGGCCGCCGCCTTGTTCTGACGCCAAACATCGGCCTCAAAGGTTGGGCGCGGGTCGTCATAGAGCACACCGAGCGCCATCGGGAATTCGCCGAAGCGCATTTCGACGAGCATATGCGCAACGCTTCGGTTGGTGACGTCATGGACGATCACGCCCGCGGCCTGCCAGTCGCCATCGACAACATCGACGACCTTCAGGTTCAACGCGTCGACATCGAGTGCAATGCCCTTGGTACCCTTGGCAAACAGCATCGGCTCGTCGCTTTTCAGCCAAAGCTGGCGGTCTTCGGCACCCTTGGGAGCCGCAAAATCCTCGAACACGTCCTTGTTATAGACGATACAGTTTTGAAAAATCTCGATAAATGCCGCGCCTTTATGGGCGTGTGCCGCTTTCAGCACGTTCGGCAGTTCCTTCGACACATCGAAACCGCGTGCGACGAAGCGCGCACCTGCGCCGAGCGCGAAGGCCGCCGGTTGTGCCGGGCGATCAACCGAGCCATAAGGGGTCGAAGGACTGGTCGTGCCGACACGGCTGGTCGGAGAATATTGCCCCTTTGTAAGACCATAGATCTCGTTGTTGAACAGCATGATCTGGCAATCGAGATTGCGGCGGATCAGGTGCATCGTGTGATTGCCGCCGATCGACAGCCCGTCGCCATCGCCTGTGACGATCCAGATGTCGAGGTTCGGATTGGCGAGCTTCAGCCCCGTCGCGAAGGCCGGCGCGCGGCCGTGGATCGTGTGGAAGCCATAGGTTTCCATATAATAGGGGAAACGCGACGAGCAGCCGATGCCGCTGATGAACACGGTGTTTTCGGGCGCGGTGCCGATTTCGGGCATGGTGCGCTGCACCGCCTTCAGGATCGCATAGTCGCCGCAACCGGGGCACCAGCGCACTTCCTGATCAGTTTCCCAATCCTTGAGCGTCGTCGTCTTGGCGATGGTGGTCATCTCGTTCATCTCAGAGCGCTCCGTCGATGGCGGCTTCGATTTCCGCGATGGTGAAGGGCTGGCCCGACACCTTGTTCACCGGCTTGGCATCGACCAGATATTGGTCGCGCAGCACGGTCTTCAGCTGTCCCGTATTCATTTCGGGCACGATCACCGTGTCATAGCTCTTGAGCAGCTCGCCCAGATTGGCGGGCAGCGGCCAGATATGGCGGATATGGATATGGCTGACGTCGGCGCCTTCGGCGCGCTTGCGGCGCACCGCCTGATGGATCGGGCCAAAGGTCGAGCCCCAGCCGACGACCGCGAGCTTGCCGCCCTCGGCGCCGAGTTCGACGATCTGGTCGGGAACCTTGATGCCGTCGATCTTGTTCTTGCGGATATCGGTCATCGCCTGATGATTTTCGGGCGCATAGTTGATGTGCCCGGTGTCGAGTTCCTTCTCGATCCCGCCGATGCGGTGGAGCAGGCCGGGCGTGCCGGGCTTGACCCACGGGCGCTTGAGATTTTCGTCTCGGCCATAGGGTTTGAACCCGCCCTCGGGCACTTCGGTCAAAAATTCGACCGGGAAATCCTCATAGGTGGTGAGGTCGGGCACCGCCCACGGTTCGGCGGCGTTGGCGATATAGCCGTCGGTCAGCAACATCACCGGGGTCATATATTGCACCGCGATGCGCACCGCCTCGATCGCGCATTCGAACGCGTCGCCCGGCGAACGCGCCGAGACCACGGGCATCGGTGCGTCGCCGTTACGGCCATAGACTGCCTGATAAAGATCCGACTGCTCTGTCTTGGTCGGCAGGCCGGTCGAAGGGCCGCCGCGCTGCGAATTGACGATGATCAGCGGCAGCTCGGTCATGATCGCAAGGCCCATCGCCTCGCCCTTCAGCGCGATGCCGGGCCCAGACGAGCTGGTAACCCCGAGCGAACCGCCATAGCTGGCGCCGATCGCAGAGCAGATGGCGGCAATTTCATCCTCGGCCTGGAAGGTCGTGACGTCATATTCCTTGAGCCGCGACAGGTGATGGAGGATCGCCGATGCAGGCGTGATCGGATAGCCGCCGAAGAACATCGGGAGCTTTGCCAATTGCGCGCCAGCGACGAGGCCGAGCGCAATGCCCTCGGCGCCCGTCAGCGTGCGGTAAAGCCCCGGCGCAACGGGAGCCGGATCGACATGATGCTGCTTGAGCGGCCCCGCCAGCTCAGCGGTCTCGCCATAAGCGTGACCCGCGTTGAGCGCCGCGATGTTGGCGGCGGCGAGATCGGGCGCCTTCGCGAACTTCGCATTGAGCCAGTCGACGAGCGGCTGGCGGTCGCGGTCGAACATCCAGAGCGCAAGCCCCAGCGTCCACATATTCTTGCAGCGCAGCGCTTCCTTGTTGCCGAGCCCAAAGGGCTTCACGGCATCCATCGTCAGCTGACTGATGTTGAGCTTGAGCAGCTGCCACTTCGCAAGGCTGCCGTCCTCAAGCGGGTTCGACTCATACTTTGCCTTGGCGAGGTTGCGGTCGTTGAACTCGCCCTCATCGGCGATGATCAAGCCGCCCTGTTTGAGCTGGGGTACATTGGTCTTGAGCGCCGCCGGGTTCATCGCGACGAGCACGTCGGGCGCATCGCCCGCAGTGTCGATCGCCGAGGATCCGAAATTGATCTGAAAGGCGGAGACGCCGAACAATGTGCCCTGCGGCGCGCGGATTTCCGCTGGAAAATCGGGGAAGGTCGCAAAGTCATTGCCTGCCAGCGCCGACGAAAGCGTGAACTGACCGCCGGTCAGCTGCATCCCGTCGCCGGAGTCTCCAGCAAATCGCACCACCACTGCGTCGGAAAGGGGGGACGGGGATGTCGTTGCCCGGTCCTCTACCGCTGTCGCCATTGTCTTTTCTGCCTTAATATTTGCCGACCTGTGATATGGGCCTAGGCCCCTCTGCGCCAAGCCGCAATTCAGAAAAAATTGTGCGCCGCAAAGCGCAAGCGCGCGGTCGGTTTCAATTCGCCATTGAATATTCACCGCCGATGCCGAATAGCTGCATCCCAACATAGAGCGAGGGATCAGCAGGATGACCGACGGCACGACCCATTATACCCGCCCCGATGTCGCGGGTTTTCTGGCTTTCCTGAACGCACAGGACGGCCCGAAGATGGAGGAACTGCCGCCCGAAGCGGCGCGCGAAATGTTCCGCGTGATGGGCCAGATGGCCGATGTTCCGCGCGGCGAGATCGCGCAGGTCGAGGACCGCACGATCCCCGGCCCCGCGGGCGATATTCCGATCCGCATCTATGACAATCGCCCGACCCGCGAGCCCGGGCCGGTCATGGTCTTCTATCATGGCGGCGGCTGGGTGATCGGCGATCTGAACACCCATGATCCCTATTGTGCCGAGGCGGCGCGCCTGCTCGACATGCCGGTGGTCGCCGTCGATTATCGCCTTGCCCCCGAGCACCCCTTCCCCGCCGCACCCGAGGATTGCGAAGCCGCAACACGCTGGGTCGCCGACAATATCCCGTGCACCGGGCTGGTCCTGTCGGGCGAAAGCGCCGGCGGCAATCTGACCATCGCCACCGCATTGACGCTGCGGGACAGGCCAGCGTCGAAGCCGGTGATCGCGATCCACCCCATCTATCCCGCAGTCACGACGCACAATGAATGGCAAAGCTATCGCGATTTCGGCGAAGGCCATCTGCTGACCGAGGGCAGCATGACCTGGTTCGGCGACCAATATGCTCCCGATCCGACCGACTATCGCGCGTCGCCGATCGATTTCCCCGCCGAAGGGCTGCCGCCGACCTTGCTCGTCACCGCCGGACTCGACCCGCTGCGCGATCAGGGGCGCGCCTATGCCGCAAAACTGATCGAGGCTGGCGTGCCGACGACCTATCGCGAGGCGAAAGGCAGCATCCACGGCTATATCAACCTGGCACAGGCGATCCCCAGTGCGCAGGCCGATATCCGCGGCGCGTTGACTACGCTCAAGGCGATCGTCGCCGAAGCCAGCGCATGACCGACCATAGCGCCCTTCCCTATCGCCCCTGTGCCGGGGTGATGCTGGCGAACCGCGAGGGCCGCATCTTCGTCGGCCAGCGCTTCGATACGTCGAGCGAGGCCTGGCAGATGCCGCAGGGCGGGATCGATCCCGGTGAAGATGCCGAAATGGCGGCGATCCGCGAATTGGGCGAGGAAACCGGCGTCCACGGCGGACTGGTCGAAATCATCGCGCGCAGCCGCGAAGAATATTTCTATGACCTGCCCGACGAACTGATTGGCAAGATGTGGGGCGGAAAATATCGCGGCCAGCGCCAATACTGGTTCCTGATGCGTTTCATGGGGCAGGACAGCGACATCAATATTCACACCAAGCATCAGGAATTTCGCGCCTGGCGTTGGTCGGAGCTGGACGAGATCGAGAAATTGATCGTCCCGTTCAAGCGCGTACTTTACCGCGGATTGATCGAGGAGTTCGGGCCGCTGGTCTGATCCTTCAGCGCCAGCGCGGTGCGAAAGACATTAGCGAACATCGCGGGCGTCAGTCGCCCGGTGTTCGTGTTGTAGCGCGAGCAATGATAGCTATCGACCAGATACCGCCCGTCGGACAGCGCATGCGCCGCGCCGTGCGCGAAGGGGTGCCCAGCAAGTCGCTCGCCAGCAGCGCGTAGTGCGGCGTCGTGCGCGATGCGGCCAAGGGCGATGATTACCCGCACCTTCGGTAACGCCGCGAGTTGCGCCTCGAAGAAGGGCCGACAGGCAGCAATCTCCTGCGGTGTCGGCTTGTTCTGCGGCGGCAGGCATTTGACGCTGTTGACGATGATTGCACCGACAAGCGCCAACCCATCGTCGATCCGGGCATCATAATATCCGCTGCTGAGCCCAAATTCGGCGAGCGTTGTGAACAGCAGGTCGCCGGCATAGTCGCCCGTAAAGGGGCGCCCCGTGCAGTTCGCACCATGTTTTCCGGGTGCAAGGCCCGCAAAGGCAGCCATGCTTCCGGATCGCCAAAGGCATGGACCGGCGCGTTCCACCAATCGGGATGCGCAGCCCGGCACTCGGCGCGCAGCTGGACGAGTCGCGGGCAGCGCGCGCAATCGCGCGGCGGTTCGGTGCCGGGCAAGGGGCTACCAATCTCCATCATGCTGCGATAGGCGCTGCGGCATGCGCGACGCAACGCCCTCCCCCGTCCTTCCTCTGCCGCTTTACGCGATCGGCCTCGGTTCCAATCGCCGCCATGTCCTTCATGGCGATCCGCGACAGGTGTTGATGGCTGCGCTGAGCGCGCTCGAAAGCGAAGACATTGAACCGATTGACGCAAGCCCGATCATCGCGAGCGCCCCGATCGGTCCGTCGCGGCGCCGATATGCGAATGCGGTGGCGCTCGTCGCCTCACCGCTCAGCCCGCCCGAAATGCTGGACCGGCTGCAGGCGATCGAATCAACCTTCGGGCGACGAACCGGCCAGCGCTGGAGCGCCCGCACGCTCGACCTTGATATCCTGTTGTGGTCGGGCGGCACATGGGCCGATGCGACGCTCACGATTCCGCATCCGGCCATGACCGAACGGCGCTTCGTCCTCGACCCGTTGACGACGATCGCGCCGAATTGGCGTCATCCGGTCACCGCCCGCACGATCCGCCAACTCGCAACGCAAATTACGCGTTCCAAGCCGGTTGACCAAAGCGCATCATCGCTCTAGGGCGACCGCTCACTTCGCGCACCGACCGTTGTCGGAACCGCGTTGGGGCCCTTAGCTCAGTCGGTAGAGCAACTGACTTTTAATCAGTAGGTCGCTGGTTCGAACCCAGCAGGGCTCACCATATATTTTCTGCCATTTTTTTTGCCGATATTGAGCGGCGCATATTTTACCGAAACCCTGCAAAATAGACATATGGTCAGGACCGTGCGCGAAGCCGGAGACTGATGCATTGTCGTCCCCGCGCCGATACCCGCTCGCCCATGTCAGACGACAACGCCCCTGCCCAGAGCGCGCTCTATCTCTTGGCGCACGCCTTGCTTCAGATGCGTGTCGTTGAGCCCGACGATCTGGTTGAAGCGGCACGCGCTGTCGAGCGTGAGGGCGCGCGCGACGATCCGTACAATAAGGATTGGGATGGGTTCGCACATTCGCTGCGCCTGGCTGCGCGCGATCTGGATGCCCAGGAAGCAAGGCCTAAGCTGGGGGTGATCGACGGGGGAAAGGCATGACGGGCCAAAAAAGCCTGCTTGACCTGATCAGCGATGCCGGCAGCAACCTGCGCAGTGTCGAAGGTGTAATCCGCCGTCGAGGGACGACGACGAGCGCCCGCTAGAACCTCATTCCCGCTTCAGTTCATATCTTTGGCCAACTGCAGTTGGGCACTTTTGGCGGGAAGGCAAACGAGAACAGCCGCAATCAACTCAACGCATCGCATTTTTCCGATAGGTATTGACGCACATCCACCCATCGGATAGTTCCGATGGATGATCATCGATAACGCTCTGTCCGCGCTTGCCGCGCTGGCACACCCCACACGCCTCGAGGCCTTCCGCCTGCTGGTTCAACATGAACCGAATGGGCTGTCGACCGGCCAGCTCGTCGAAGCCTCAGGGCTGACGCAGAGCACATTTTCCACCCACCTTGCGGTTCTTGCCAAAGCAGGACTGGTGAAATCTGAAAAGCGCGGACGCCAGTTCATCCAGCGCGCCGAGATCGACGCGCTCAAGGGCCTGATGCTCTTCCTCGCCAAAGACTGTTGCCAAGGGCGGCCGGAGCTGTGCGAGCCACTGCTCGCCGAACTCGCCTGCTGCTGACGAGAGGCCAACCATGATCGACATTATCATCTATCATAATCCCGATTGCGGAACGTCCCGCAACGCGCTCGCGATGATCCGCAACGCCGGTATCGAACCCCATGTCGTCGAGTATCTGAAGACACCACCGGCACGACATTTGCTCGAACAGCTGATCGAACGCGCCGGCATCACCCCGCGCGACCTCCTCCGCGAAAAGGGAACGCCCTATGCCGATCTTGGCCTCGGCGATCCCAGCCTCGACGACGCCGCACTCATCGACGCGATGATGGCGCATCCGATCCTTATCAACCGCCCGCTCGTCGTCTCTCCGCTCGGCGTAAGGCTCTGCCGTCCTTCGGAAGAGGTGCTCGACCTCCTTCCAGCGCCGCAGCGCAGCGCCTTCGCCAAGGAAGACGGCGAACAGGTGATCGATGACGCCGGCAATCGTCTTGGCGCCTGAGGAGAGATTCGATGACGCAACCGAAGCCGGAGCGCCTTTCGTTTCTTGACCGCTATCTGACCCTGTGGATCTTCCTCGCAATGGTGCTGGGCGTGTTGCTCGGCTCGACCTTCGCAGGACTTCCCGCCGCAATCGACAGCCTCTCTTGGGGGTCGACCAACATCCCGATCGCGATCGGCCTGATCCTGATGATGTACCCGCCGCTCGCGCGCGTTCGCTACGAGGAACTCCCACGAGTCTTCGAGGACAAGCGCGTTCTCGCTATCTCGCTGATCCAGAACTGGATCATAGGGCCGGTGCTGATGTTCGCGCTCGCGGTGATTTTCCTCTCGGACAGGCCCGAATATATGACGGGCCTGATCCTCATCGGCCTCGCGCGCTGCATCGCGATGGTGATCGTCTGGAACCAGCTTGCAAAGGGCGACAATCAATATGTCGCCGCGCTCGTCGCGTTCAACTCGATCTTCCAGATCCTGTTCTTCAGCGTCTATGCCTGGTTCTTTCTGACTGTGCTGCCGCCCCTCTTCGGGCTCGAGAGCAGCGTCATCGACGTTAGCTTCTGGACCGTTGCCGAGGCGGTGCTGATCTATCTCGGCATCCCGTTCCTCGCTGGTTTCCTCACCCGCAAATGGCTCGCCGGTGCCAAGGGCAACGAATGGTACGAGACGCGCTTCCTGCCAACAATCGCGCCGATAACGCTGGCCGCCTTGCTCTTCACGATCGTCGCGATGTTCAGCCTGAAGGGGAGCGAGATCGTCACGATTCCAGGCGATGTCGTTCGGATCGCGATCCCGCTTACCATCTATTTTGTCGTCCAGTTTGTAATCAGCTTCTGGATGGGCAAGCTGATCGAAGCCGATTATCCGCGCACGACCGCCGTCGCCTTCACCGCGGCGGGCAATAATTTCGAGCTGGCGATCGCCGTCGCGATTGCCGCTTTCGGACTTGCGTCCCCCGTCGCCTTCGCTGCCGTCATCGGTCCGCTTGTCGAGGTGCCGGTGCTGATTCTGCTGGTCAGCGTCGCCTTATGGCTTGGCCGCCGCTGGTTTCCAGCCACTACTCCCGCGAAAGATTGAACATCATGTCCGCCACGACCTTCTCCCGCTTGCGCACGCTCGCCGACCCGAACCATCTTCCAGCGCTGAATCCCGAATATATCCGGTCGCAGCCAGCGCTCGGTCTTGGCCCGCTCGATCCGGCGCCGCGTATCCTCCTGCTTTACGGGTCCTTACGCGAACGCTCCTATTCGCGGCTCGTCGTCGAGGAGGCGGCGCGGCTGCTACAGCTCTTCGGCTGCGAGACGCGCATCTTCGATCCGTCCGACCTGCCCCTTCCCGACTTGATCGCCGACGATGACCATCCGGCGGTCGAGGAACTGCGCCAGCATTCGCTCTGGTCGGAGGGCCAGGTCTGGTGCAGCCCCGAGCGGCATGGCCAGATCACCGGAATCATGAAAGCGCAGATCGATCATCTGCCGCTCGCCTATAAGGGCCTTCGCCCCACGCAAGGCCGCACGCTTGCGGTTATGCAGGTGTCAGCGGGATCGCAATCGTTCAACAGCGTGAACACGCTGCGCATCCTCGGCCGCTGGATGCGGATGATCACCATCCCCAATCAGTCGAGCGTCGCCAAGGCCTATGCCGAGTTCGACGAGGCTGGCCGCATGCTGTCATCCAGCTATTATGATCGCATCGTCGATGTCGCCGAGGAGCTCGTGCGCTTCACGGTGCTGACGCGGGGCCATGCCGACCAGCTCGTCGATCGCTATTCCGAGCGTAAGGATCGCGATGAACTCGTCGTGACGCCGGCGCAGCTTGCGGAATTGCCAGGAGCCTAGCGACAACAGGGAACCGCGAATGTGCTACTTCTGGGTCAAGGGATCGCCCTGCCTGAACCGGATCAGGAGTTCGCCCTCGAAGACAAGTGTCGTTCGCACGCTCATCTTCGGACCCCACCCAGAAGCCGAACCCGGCGCCCTCCCCGATTGGGCTCGCACCCGTCACGCTCTGAATAAGGCCTAAACGTCTGTTGATAACGGCGAGGTCGCGGCCGTTTCGTTGTGCCTCAGCAGACAGCTTCGTTCTCCGCCGCGCGCCCTTATTGATGGCACGGCGATCACCGCAGGAAATGCGGCGTTAAAACTGGCCGCATGATGCCCGGTCACCTTCCTTCCACCAGAATCAGTATTCAGACGACAATCATCGCTCCTCTTTCATACTGGGCATAGTTTATTGACCGTCCGACCGATTAATGATAGCCGATCGTTCTGGGGGCGAAGCATGCATATCATCGAACTGCAAAACGGCGGGGCACCGGATCGCGGCGCTAGCGAGCGGATGAAGCTGGCCGACAGCTTCATCGGACCCGAAGACTGCGCGCCCAACGCATATCTCCGCGCACTGATCCGCCCCATTTCGTTGCAGGCACTTAACGGCATGCACGGCACGTATCGGCGGATGACCAACGCGCCGCAAACTCGCGAACACAAGTCCATCGACGACGTCGTGGCGGCCAACGGTCCCCAAGATGCGGACATGGCGCTCAAACCGTCCTGGCTCCACCGATACGGAACCCGGCGTTGTGACCGGGCCGGATTCCGCACCACCCCCTCCACCTCACTGCAAATATAGGGACGTTAAATGATCAGCCATATCTATCGATCCGCCAGCCTGATTGCCGTTTCGGCGGCTCTGGCCGTCAACCCTGCCCTTGCGGCCAATCTGAACTGGAATGGCACGACCGTGGATTGGGGCGATGGCACGAACTGGGGCGGAACCGCGCCCACCTCGATCGACAATGTCCGGATCACCGAGCAGGGAAATGATCCGGTGCTGGACGGCACGGCGGGCGTGGCCGGGACGATCAATATCAGCAGCAATGCCGGCAACGGCAGCGCCATCGAACCTCTCTTGACCCTGAGGAACGGTGCGACGATGACCAGCGGCTCGACCGTCCTGGGACTCAGTGTCGACCAGCAAGGCGCAGCCAATGTGTCCGGCGCGACGACACGCTGGACAAGCACTGACTTCAATGTTGGTAATGGCGGTTCCGGTACGCTGACCCTGTTCGATAGCGCGACGATCAATACGGGCAGTTTGGCAATCGGCGGCACATCCGGCGCATCGGGGATTGTCACGGTCGCCACTCTCGGCAAATAATGCGCTTCCGCAACCATCTTCGTCGGCCTGAACAAACATTGTTCGGGCCGACACCATATCCGGGCCTTGCTTCTGCGGAGTCGAATCGTGCGATCGTGAGCCGAATGGCCAGCGCCTCGCCAGCAGCCCGCCGCACTGCTGCGGCCAGATAGACGTCGGCCTCCCGCGCCTCTATGCCCACAACGAACCGGCGCTGAGGGAGAAATATCGTGCAAACTCGGCTCGTAGAATATTTTCTCGCGCTGCACCGCGAAAAGCATTTCGGTCGGGCGGCAGCGAGCTGCCATGTTTCGCAGCCGACGCTCTCGGCGGGGATTGCGACCCTGGAGGCGCAACTCGGCAAACGGCTGATCGCACGCGACAGGAAATATGCCGGATTGACGCCGGAAGGCGAAGCCATCCTGCCGTGGGCGCGGCAATTGGTAGCCGCCGCCGACGCGCTCGAACAGGTCGCGGGCACCGCGCACGGCCCGCTCAAGGGCGAACTCCGGCTCGGCGCGATCCCGGCGTCGATGCCCGCGACGGGTTTTCTGGTCGAAGCAATCCGTGCGCGTTTCCCGGATCTGAATGTTCAGCTCCGCGCCCTCACGTCGCGCCAGATCGAGCGTGAACTTGCGGCGTTCGAACTCGACGCCGGTATCACCTATCTCGATTTCGAGCCGCCCGCCCATGCGCTGGCGGTTCCGCTCTACAGCGAACGCAGCCGACTGGTGAGCGCGAAGGACGGGATCGCGGTGCCCGAGCGGCCCGATTGGCACGAGCTCGCGGCGCTGCCGATGTGCCTGCTGCACCAGGGTATGCAGAACCGCCGCATCCTCGACGCGCGGCTCGCAGCGCTCGGGCTTGCGCTGCGACCAATCGTCACCGCCGATAGCTATATCGCGCTGCTCGCGATCGTGCGGCAAGGGCAACTCTGCTCGATCATGCCCGACAATCACGCGCTTCTGCTGCAGGGGCTCGACTGGGCCCGGATCACCCCTCTCCCCGAGACGGGCGATGCAAACCGGGTTGGTGTGATCGTGTCCGACCGCGCCCCGATGAGCCCGCTCGCGCAAAGCGTACTCGGCGTCGCACGCGACTTGCGCCTGCCCGAAGGCTATCGCGTCGATTGATAGGCAATATCTATCAAGCATCGAACAGATCGATTTGACCTGCGGATGGTTGAGCGCCACTGCCATTCTTCGGCAAAGGATGGCGTTCATGGGATCGGATGAAGCAAAGGCGTTGATCGACGCCTGGGTCGGCCGCGAAGGTGCCGGGCGGGATCGGTTGTTGCCACTGCTGCACAATGTGCAGGATGCGATAGGATATATCGATGACGCACTCGTTCCGGCGATCGCGGCGGCGCTGAACCTGAGCCGCGCCGATATCCACGGTGTGCTGACCTTCTACCACGACTATCGCCGCCAGCCAGCGGGGCGCCATATCGTGAAGCTCTGCCGCGCGGAAAGCTGTCAGGCGCGCGGCGGCGCGGCGATCGAAGCCATCGCTGCTGAACGACTGGGGGTCGCGATGGGTGAGACGCGCCGCGACGGGCAAGTGACACTGGAGCCCGTCTATTGCCTCGGCCTTTGCGCGATCGGCCCCAATGCGATGGTCGACGGTCGCCCGGTCGCGCGGATCGATGCGGCGGCGCTCGACCGCATCGCCATTGAGATAGCAGCATGACTCGCGTCTTCATCAGTCGCGACATGGCATCGGTCGCGCTGGGCGCCGATGCGGTCGCGCACGCCTTTGCCGACGCGGGCTGCGAGGTTGTGCGGACCGGATCGCGCGGGCTGTTTTCGATCGAACCGCTGGTTGAGGTCGAAACAGAGGGCGGCCGTATTGGCTATGGTCCGGTGACGCCCGACGACGCAGCGCGGATATTGGGCGGCAACCACCCGAACCGGCTGGGCGACGTCGCGGCCCTCCCCTTCTTTGCCGCCCAGCAACGCTTCACCTTTGCCCGCTGCGGGATCGTCGATCCGCTGAGCCTCGCCGATTACGCCGCGCATGGCGGCTGGACCGGCCTTGATATCGCGCGCGCCGCCGAACCCCAGGCCGTCGTCGATACGCTCAAGGCCAGCGGTCTGCGAGGGCGCGGCGGCGCGGGTTTCCCGACCGGGATCAAGTGGCAGACGGTGCTCGATGCGCCCGGCGGCACCAAATATATTGTCTGCAACGCTGATGAAGGCGACAGCGGAACCTTTGCCGACCGCATGCTGATGGAAGGCGATCCCTTTTGCCTGATCGAGGGCATGGCGATCGCCGCACACGCGGTAGGGGCCACCCACGGCTATATCTATATCCGCAGCGAATATCCGTTCGCGATCCAGACGATGCGCGACGCGATCGCGCTGTCGGCGGACCGGATCGCGCCCTTCACGCTCGAAGTGCGCGCTGGCGCCGGCGCCTATGTCTGCGGCGAGGAAACCGCGTTGCTCGACAGCATCGAGGGCAAGCGCGGGCAGGTCCGCGCCAAGCCGCCCCTCCCAGCGCTCGCCGGGCTGTTCGGCAAGCCGACGGTGATCAACAATGTGCTCAGCCTCGCCGCCGTGCCCTTCATCCTCGCTGAAGGGGCGGATGCTTATGCGAAGGTCGGTTTCGGCCGTTCGCGCGGGACGATGCCCGTCCAGCTGGCGGGCGATGTGAGGCATGGCGGATTGTTCGAGGTTGGGTTCGGGATCACGCTCGGCGAACTGGTGAACGACATTGGCGGCGGCACGGCGAGCGGTCGTCCGGTACGCGCGGTACAGGTCGGCGGGCCATTGGGCGCCTATTTCCCGCCGTCGAAGTTCGATCTGCCCTTCGATTATGAAGCCTTCACGGCAGCTGGCGGGCTGATCGGCCATGCCGGGATCACCATCTTCGACGACAGCGTCGACATGGCGCATATGGCGCGCTTCGCGATGGAATTTTGCGCGGTCGAAAGCTGCGGCAAATGCACGCCGTGCCGGATCGGATCGACGCGCGGGGTCGAGATCGTCGACCGGATTATTGCTGCGCGCGAAACCGAACCCGCTCGCGCCGCCACAAATGACGGCACGCTCGGTAAGGCGCTCTATTCACGCGCACCCGACCGGATCGACGTCAGCCTCGAAGCGCAAACCACGCTTCTGCGCGACCTTTGCGATACGATGAAATATGGATCGCTTTGTGCTCTGGGCGGGTTCACACCCTATCCTGTATTGAGCGCACTCGATCATTTTCCTGAAGATTTCGGCGCCGCCGCGCCGGTCACCGAAGCAGCGGAGTAAGGACATGGGCTTCACCCGCGAAACCGACCATGGCACCCCGCCCGCCATCGCAACGGGACGCAACATCACGCTGACGATCGACGGCGAAAGCGTCACCCTGCCAGAGGGCACGTCGATCATGCGCGCGGCGTCGCTGACCGGCACTGCGATCCCGAAGCTGTGCGCGAGCGACAATCTGGAGAGCTTCGGTTCGTGCCGCCTCTGCCTCGTCGAGGTCGAAGGGCGCGCGGGCTATCCCGCCAGCTGCACGACGCCGATTGCCGAAGGCATGACGGTGCACACCCAGACCGACCGGCTGAAACAGCTGCGCCGCGGGGTGATGGAGCTTTATATCTCCGACCACCCACTCGACTGCCTGACCTGCGCCGCCAATGGCGATTGCGAATTGCAGGATCAGGCGGGCGCCGTGGGGCTTCGCGACGTGCGCTACGGCTATGACGGCGCGACCAACATGGGTCAGCCGAAGGATCAGTCGAACCCCTATTTCGATTTCGATCCGTCGAAATGCATCGTCTGCTCGCGCTGCGTCCGCGCATGCGACGAAGTGCAGGGCACATATGCGCTCACGATCGAGGGCATGGGCTTCGGATCCAAGATTGCCGCTTCGCAGAACGATGCCTTTCTTTCGTCCGAATGCGTCTCGTGCGGCGCGTGCGTGCAAGCCTGCCCGACCGCGAGCCTGATCGAGAAGAAGGTGGTCGAGACTGGCACCCCTGACCGCGCGGTCGTCACCACCTGCGCCTATTGCGGCGTCGGCTGCACCTTCCGCGCCGAGATGCGCGGCGAAGAACTGGTCCGCATGGTGCCATGGAAAGACGGCAAGGCGAACCGCGGCCACAGCTGCGTCAAGGGCCGCTTCGCCTGGGGCTATGCCCAGCATCAGGACCGCATCCTGAACCCCATGATCCGCGCGAGCGTGACCGAGCCGTGGCGCGAGGTGAGCTGGGACGAGGCCATCGCTTACACTGCCAACGAGTTTCGCCGTATTCAGGCACAATATGGCCGCCTTTCGGTTGGCGGCATCACCTCCTCACGCTGCACCAACGAGGAGACCTTCCTCGTCCAGAAGATGATTCGGCAAGGATTTGGCAACAACAATGTCGATACCTGCGCGCGCGTTTGTCACTCACCGACCGGCTATGGGTTGAAGACGACTTTCGGCACTTCGGCCGGGACGCAGGATTTCGATAGCGTGATGCACGCCGACGTCATCCTCGTCATCGGCGCCAACCCGACCGATGCGCACCCCGTCTTCGGCAGCCGGATGAAGAAAAGGCTGCGGCAGGGGGCGAAGCTGATCGTGATCGATCCACGCCAGATCGATCTGGTGAAGTCTCCGCACGTCGAGGCCGAACATCATCTGCCGCTGCGCCCCGGCACCAATGTCGCCTTGCTGACCGCGATGGCGCATGTCGTGGTGACCGAGAAGCTCTATGACGAGGCCTTCATTCGCGAGCGGTGCGACTGGGACGAGTTTCAGGACTGGGCCGATTTCGTGTCGGAGGCCGCGCGCTCACCCGAGGCGATCGAACCGCTGACCGGCGTCCGTCCGGCCGATGTCCGCGCCGCCGCGCGTCTCTATGCCACCGGCGGGAATGCCGCGATCTATTATGGCCTCGGCGTCACCGAACATAGTCAGGGATCGTCGACCGTGATGGCGATCGCCAATCTGGCTATGGCAACCGGCAATATCGGACGCGAGGGCGTCGGCGTGAACCCGCTGCGCGGCCAGAATAATGTCCAGGGCGCGTGCGACATGGGCAGCTTTCCGCACGAATTTTCGGGCTATCGCCATGTCTCCGACGATGGTGCGCGCGCGATGTTCGAAAGCGCGTGGGGCGTAAAGCTCGACCATGAACCGGGGCTGCGTATCCCCAACATGCTCGACGCCGCGACCGACGGGACGTTCAAGGGCCTCTTCATTCAGGGTGAGGATATCCTCCAGTCCGATCCCAATACGCGCCATGTCGCGGCGGGGCTTGCAGCGATGGAGTGCGTCGTCGTGCAGGACCTGTTCCTTAACGAAACCGCCAATTACGCGCATGTCTTCCTGCCGGGCTCGACCTTCCTCGAAAAGGACGGCACCTTCACCAACGCCGAACGCCGCATCCAGCGCGTGCGCAAGGTGATGGCCCCGCTCAATGGACATGCCGACTGGGAAATCGTCCAGCTCGTTGCCAATGCGCTGGGGCTCGGTTGGGACTATGCCCATCCGTCCGAAATCATGGACGAGATTGCCGCGCTGACCCCAACGTTCACAGGGGTCCATTACGACCGGCTCGACGCCGAAGGCTCGCTGCAATGGCCTGCCAATGACGCCGCCCCCGACGGTACACCGACGATGCACATCGACGGCTTCGTGCGCGGCAAGGGCAAGTTCGTCGTCACCGACTATGTCCCGACCGACGAAAAGACCGGGCCGCGCTTTCCGCTGCTGCTCACCACCGGCCGCATCCTCAGCCACTACAACGTCGGCGCGCAGACGCGGCGCACCGCGAACACCGCCTGGCACCCTGAGGACCGGCTGGAAATCCATCCGAACGACGCGGAGAATCGCGGCGTCAAGGAAGGTGACTGGGTTAGTCTGCGCAGCCGCGCCGGCGAGACGACGCTGCGCGCGCTGATCACCGAACGCGTCGCGCCGGGGGTCGTCTATACGACCTTCCACCACCCCGACACACAGGCGAATGTCATCACCACCGACTATTCGGACTGGGCCACCAATTGTCCCGAATATAAGGTGACCGCGGTGCAGGTTGGCCTCTCCAACGGCCCCTCGGACTGGCAGGAAGATTATGCAGACCATGCGCGGCAAAGCCGCCGCATTCTTCCTGTCGAAGCGGCCGAATAATGACGATAGCGCATGACGAAGACGGCGTGATGTCAACGGGCGACCGGCTCATCTATATGGCGAACCAGATTGCCCGTAACATGGCGAGCGAGGGGCGCGAGAGGGCCGAGGTGATGGTCGCCGATCATATCCGTAGCTTCTGGGATCCCGCAATGCGTGCCCGGATCGGGCAGCTCGCCGCCGAGCGCCCGGGCGCCCTGTTGCCGATCGCGGCGGCGGCGATCGCGCGGATCGCCCAGCCTTGACCGCAGTACCAACCCCGCTGTTGCGCATCGCACAAGATGGTGCGAGCGAAACCGTCGCGCGCGAGCTCGCCGAGGAAGTACCGATCGCGCTCGAGTTCAACGGCATCGGCTATGCAGTGCTGATGGCGACCCCGGCCGATCTGGAGGATCTGATCGCGGGATTTCTGCTCGCCGAGCGGCTGCAGCAACGAAGCGATTCGACCGTCGCCGTCGCACTCCACCCCGCCGAGGGCGGGATCGTCGCGCGCGCCACCCTGCCCGCCGAACAGGCGCGCGGACTGCTCGATCGCGTCCGTCACCGCGCCTCGGACTCGTCGTGCGGCCTCTGCGGGATCGAGAATATCGCACAAGCAATGCGGCCGCTGCCGCGCGTGAGCGCGGAAAGCGTGGCAAACGAAGCGGCGATATTTCATTCGCTGGGTGCACTCGGCGCCCATCAGCATCTCAACGCTCGCACTGGTGCGGTCCATGCCGCAGCGCTGGTCGCGGCCGACGGCAGCATCCGCCTCGTCCGCGAGGATGTCGGCCGCCACAATGCGTTCGACAAGCTGATCGGCGCGATGCGCCGCGCGGGGCTGGATTGGGATGGCGGCTTTGCGCTGCTCACCTCGCGCTGTTCCTATGAGCTGGTCGAGAAGGCAGCGCTTGCCGATTGCCCGATGCTGGTCACAATTTCGGCGCCGACCGCGCTGGCGATCGATCGGGCACGCGAGGCCGGGCTCCAGCTCCGCGTCCTGGCGCGACCCGACGCATTTCTTGCTGTGCAGCCGTGATTAGACGAGCGGCAGGGGTGGTGCTGGCGGGTGGGCAGGCGCGACGCTTCGGTGAAGACAAGGCCATGGCGCTTTATCGCGGGCGGCGGCTCATCGACTGGTCGCTCGCGGCGCTGGAGCCCTATGCCGAGCTGTTGCTCGTCTCCGGCCACGAGCATCCGAAACATCTGGTCGTTGCCGATCTGCCCGAGGCGGGCCTAGGCCCTCTCGGCGGGCTTGCCGGCGCCTTGTCCATTGCCGCCAATCGCGGGTTTTCGCACCTTTTGTCGGTCCCCTGCGACACGCCGCACATCCCGCCCGCGCTGCTCGCTGAACTCGCCAGCTCAGAAGAGGCCTGTTACGCCGAATCCTGTCCGATCATCGGCTGCTGGCCGACCGATCTGGCCCCTGCCCTGATCGCCTATCTCGCCAACGGCATGCCGCGCGCGGTGCGACGATGGGCGGCGCATGTCGGCGCGACTGCCATCGGCGGATATCCTGAGATCGAGAATATCAACCATTCCGCCGACCTTGCCGCACTGGCGCAGCGCAATGGCTAAAAAGCTCTCGGTGAACGAGGCTCTAAACCGGACCCGGGCGATGGTTGATCCACTGCCCGTTCAGACAATATCGATCGACACCCACGTCTATGGCTGCGTGACCGCCGACACGGTTCCGGTAGCCCCCGAAACGCGTCGCTTTGATTGCGCGGCGATGCTTTGGAGGGAGGCACGCATCCCCGGCGTTTTCCGCTCCGCGACACGCTCGATATGTGAAGGCCCAGAGATCGAGTTATTGATCGAATGCTAACGCGCTGCGTCAGCCTTCAATCAATAACCCGCAAACAATAACCCGCAAAGCGTGCGGCGCCACCGCGCTTAGGCGCGGAAGCCTGCAAGGCGCTGGTCAACGATCGCGTCGGCTTCGGCGACGATCCGGTCGATCAACTGCTGACAGGTCGGGATGTCGTGGATCAGTCCTTGCACCATCCCGGCCCAGAACACGCCCTTGGTGAGGTCACCGGTTTCGAGCAGTTCACGGCCTGCCTTGCCATTCACCAGTTCGGCGACGTCGGCGAAGGTCGCGTCGGGCACTGCGAGGCGGCGCACCACTTCTTCGCTGACTTCGCTCTTGCCGACGCGGGCGGTGTTCTTGAGGCTGCGGAAAATCAGGAAACTGCCGCGTTCGTCATTATCGACATAGGCCTGTTTCACATTGTCGTGGATCGGCGCCTCGACCGTCGCGCAGAAACGCGTGCCCATGTTGATGCCCTCGGCACCGAGGCTGAGTGCGGCGACGAGGCCGCGGCCGTCGCCGAAGCCGCCCGAGGCGAGCATCGGGATCTTGACCTTGTCGGCGGCCGCCGGGATCAGGATCAGGCCGGGGATATCATCCTCGCCCGGATGGCCCGCACATTCGAAACCGTCGATCGAGATGATGTCGCAGCCGGCGCGCTCGGCCGACAGCGCGTGGCGGACCGCGGTGCATTTGTGGAGGATTTTGACGCCGTGCGGCTTCAGCATTTCCCAAATTTCACGCACTGCCGGGGTGCCTGCGGTTTCGACAATCTTGATGCCACCGTCGATGATTGCCTGCGCATAGGCCTTGTAATCGGGGGCGTTGATTGTCGGGAAGACGGTCATGTTTACGCCGAACGGCTTGTCGGTCATCGACCGGCATTTTTCGATTTCCTCGCGCAGCGCCTCGGGGGTCGGCTGGGTCAATGCGGTGATGATGCCAAGGCCGCCAGCGTTCGATACCGCGCTCGCGAGTTCGGCATAGCCGACGCTCTGCATCCCGCCCTGCACGATCGGATGTTCGATACCCAACATTTCGGTGATGCGCGTCTTGAAAGCCATGAAACGTCCTTCCCTGTCGATGCTGACCCTACGGCATTAAAGCCTTCGGGCTCGATTTAACTTGACGCTTACGTCAACGTCCGGTTGATTGGCAAGACAAGTTCAACGAAAAAAGGAATCGTCCGTGATCTCAGGTCGCCGCAAAACAGCCTCCCCCCAGACCAACCAGAGCGGCGCGAGGATGGCGGCATGACGATTTCCGACCGCGCACTTGCGATCGCCGCCAAGGTCGAAACCTTCGTCCGCGAAACCGTCGTTCCCTATGAAAAAGATCCGCGCCGCGACCATCATGGCGCGCCGACCGACGAACTGGTGATGGAAATGCGCGAGCATGCCCGCGCTGCCGGAGTGCTGACCCCGCACATCCTGGGCGATGGCGATCACCTCAACCAGCGCGAAACCGCAGTGGTGCTGATCAAGAGCGGCCTGTCGCCGCTCGGCCCGCTCGCCTGCAACACGATGGCGCCGGATGAGGGCAATATGTATTTGCTCGGTAAGGAAGGGAGCCCGGAACTCAAGGAGCGCTTCCTGAAGCCGATGGTCGAAGGCCATGTCCGTTCGGCCTTCTTCATGACCGAGCCCGCCGAAGAGGGCGGCGCCGGGTCCGACCCGTCAATGATGAAAACGACATGCCACCTCGACGGCAATCATTGGGTCGTGAACGGCCGCAAGACCTTCATCACCGGCGCATTGGGCGCACGCGTCGGCATTGTGATGGCGAAGTCCGAACAGGGCGCGTGCATGTTTCTCGTCGACCTGCCCGACCCCGCGATCCGCATCGACGATGTGCCCAACACGATCGACAGCTCGATGCCCGGCGGCCATGCGACGCTGACCATCGACAATTTGCGCATTCCCGCCGACCAGATGCTGGGCGAGGCAGGCGAAGGCTTTCGTTATGCGCAGGTCCGCCTTTCGCCTGCCCGCCTGTCGCACTGCATGCGCTGGCTGGGCGCGTGTATCCGGGCGCACGAGATTGCGACCGACTATGCCAACCGCCGCGAGGCGTTCGGCAAGGCTCTGATCGATCATGAAGGCGTTGGCTTCATGCTCGCCGAGAATATGATCGACCTGAAGCAGGCCGAATTGATGATCGACTGGTGCGCGTCGGTGCTCGACACCGGATCGCTCGGCACGGTTGAAAGCTCCATGGCGAAGGTCGCGGTGTCCGAAGCCTTGATGCGGATCGCCGATCGCTGCGTCCAGGTGATGGGCGGCACCGGGGTCACCGACAAGACGATCGTCGAACAGGTGTTCCGCGAGGTTCGCGCCTTCCGCATCTATGACGGCCCGACCGAGGTTCACAAATGGAGCCTCGCAAAAAAGATCAAGCGCGACTGGAAGGCTGGGCGCGCCTGACACGAGCGCCAGTTGCCCGGCAGGGACCGTGGCGTCAAAGAACTTGACGTTTACGTCAACGTCCGGTTCACTGGCGGGCGACAGTTTTGGGAGAGGAAAATGCCGCGATGAGCATCCTTTACGACGAGGGACAACAGGCGATCGCGACCGAATCGCGGCGCGCGCTCGAAGCGCGGATGCGCAAGGACGATCTGTTGCCGCTGTTGGAGGTCACTGGCCGCTTTCATGAAGGCTTCTGGACGATGGCGAAGGAACAGGGCTGGACCGCCCTCGCCCTTCCCGAAGCCTATGGAGGACTCGACCTTGGCCTGATCGAGCTGGGACTCATTGCTCATCAGGCTGGGCGCACACTCAGCGGCGCGCCCTTCCTGACCTCCAGCTTCGGCGCCGCCAAGGCGATCGAGCTTTATGGCAGCGACGCGCAGAAAGCGCGCTGGCTGCCGGGCCTTGCCGGCGGCGACACGATCGGGGCTGTCGCCTTCGCATCGGGCGCGGATGCGTTGCCAGTGAAACCCGGCATCACCTTTGTGGGCGATCGCCTCGACGGCACGCTGACCGGCGTATCGGCCGCTGGTGCAGCCAATGTTGCGGTCGTGCTTGCCATGGGCGCCGATGGTCCGGTGCTGGCCATCGCGGACCTGACAAATGCCGAACGCCGCATCGTCCCGAGCTTCGACAACAGCCGTTGCGTTGCCGACCTCCATTTCAAGGAGACACCCGCCGAAGCACTGACTGCAGGCGGATCAGCGCGCGACGCCGCGCTACATATCCTTGCATTGCAGGCAGTGATCACCGCGCACGAACAGACCGGCGGCGCCGAGGCGCTGATGGAGATTGCGCGCGATTATGCGATCACCCGCCGCGCCTTTGGGCAGGTCATCGGTGCGTTCCAGTCGGTCAAGCACCGGATTGCCGAGCTTTACGGGCTGGTCGAGCTGGCGCGCGCGAATTGCATCCATGCGGCATCGCGGGAAGGCCAAGATGACTTCATCACCGCTGCGGCCGCTGCACGGCTGTCGGCGACCGAGGCCTATGACACGGCGGCGCGCGATTGCGTCCAGATCCATGGCGGCATCGGCGTGACGTGGGAGATCGGGCTTCACCTCCACATGCGCCGCTCGCGCAGTCTCGCGATCGAGCAAGGCAACAGCCTGTTCTGGGAAGATGTTATGGTCGACCGGCTGGCAGGAGAAGCGGCATGAGCGATCTTGAAACCTATCGCGCCAAGGCAGCAGCCTGGCTCGAAACGATGGTACCCGACTTTGGCCGCGACGCGCGTCAGGGGCTGTCCGAAGCAGATGACCTCGCGCTCGGCCGCCGTTATCAGAAGGCGAAGTTCGATGCCGGCTATGCCGGAATCAACTGGCCCGTCGAATATGGCGGCCAGGGGCTGGGCCATCTCGAAAAGATCAGCTTCGACGCCGAAGAGATGAAGCACGGTTTCCCGAACTTCTATTTCGGCATCTCACTGGGCATGCCGGTGCCGATCCTGATGCAGTTCGGCGGCGACAAGGCGTTCGTCAAGGAACGTGTCCTGAAGGCGCTGAAGGGTGAGGAAATCTGGTGCCAGCTGTTTTCCGAGCCTGCGGCGGGGTCGGACCTCGCCGGCCTGCGCACCAAGGCGGAAGCCGACGGCAATGGCTGGAAGATCAACGGCCAGAAAGTGTGGACCAGCTGGGCGCATTATAGCGACTATGGCGTCATCGTCGTCCGCACCGACCCCAATGTACCCAAGCACAAGGGGCTCACTTATTTCTGGGTCGACATGAAGGCACCCGGGGTCACCGTGCGCCAGATCAAGCTCGCGGGCGGCGACAGCCACGTCAACGAGGTGTTTTTCGACGATGTGAAGATCGGCGACGATCATCGCATGTCGCCGGTCGGCGGCGGCTTTGCGGTCGCGATCGCGACCTTGATGATCGAACGCTATGTCGCGACCGACAGCGCGGGCTTTGGCCCGCACCTCGACCTGTTCGTCGAATTGGCGAAAGAGATTGAGATCAACGGCAAACCCGCAATTGAGGATGGCCGTATCCGCCAGCAGATAGCGCGCAACCATGCAATGCGTGCGGGCCTCGATTCGATCAACGTGCGTGCGCGGCTGATGATGGAAGCGGGCATGATCCCGGGCGCCGAAGGTTCGCTGAACAAGCTGGTTGCGGTGCGCTCGCGACAGAAACTGTCCGAACTCGCGATCGATCTGCGTGGCAGCGATGGTTTTGCGTTCGACGAGCATGCGTCGCAGCGCGAGGACTGGACGTCGAGCTGGATCAACGCGCCGACGGGCCGCATCGCAGGCGGTTCGGACGAGACCTTGCTCAACACCATTGCGGAGAAGGTGCTCGGCCTGCCGCAGGATCACCGCCCCGACAAGGGCGTCCCGTTCAACGAAATCCCGGTCTGAGGAGGCAATATAGTGAAATTCGATACATCGACCGCAGCCGTTGTGACCGGCGGGGCATCGGGCCTCGGCCGCGCGACCGCCGAGGCGCTCGCCGCCGCGGGCGTCAAGGTTGCGATTTTCGACATCAACGAAGCGCTGGGCGAAGAAGTCGCGGCATCGATCGGCGGCATTTTCTGCCGCGTCGATATCACCCACGAACAATCGGTGCTCGACGGCTATGCGAAGGCGCGTGCGGCGCATGGACAGGAACGCATTTGCGTCCACTGCGCGATGACCTCACGCCGTGGCAAGACACTCGCCTATGACAAGGAAACGCGAACCTTCCGCCGCACCCCGACCGAGGATTATGCTTTCGGCGTGGAGGGCATATTGACCTCCAGCTACCGCGTCGCGTCGATCTCGGCCGAAGGCATGGCGGCGCTTCCCGAAATGGAAGACGGCGAGCGCGGCGCGATCGTGCTGACCGCCTCGGTCGCGGCCCAGGACGGACAAATCGGCCAGGTCATCTACGGTTCGGCCAAGGCGGGCGTGAACGGTCTTGTCTTGCCGATGGCGCGCGACCTGATGGATCTTGGCATCCGCGTCAACGCCATCATGCCCGGCGTGTTCGGCACACCGCTGCTCAACAATATGAACCCGAAGGTGAAGGAAAGCCTGGAGGCATCCGTCCCCTTCCCCAAGCGGCTCGGCAAGGCCGAGGAATATGCGAGCCTCGCGATGGAGATGGTTCGCAACACCTATTTCAATGGTCAAGCAGTCCGTTTGGACGGTGCGATCAGAATGGCCCCTCGTTAATCTCTCCCCACTGAAAGGAATTTCCTCATGGCTGAAGCTTATATCATCGACGCCGTCCGCACCCCGCGCGGGATCGGCAAGCCCGGCAAGGGCGCGCTGTCGCATCTCCACCCGCAGCACCTCGCCGCGACCGTCCTCGCCGCGATCCGCGATCGCAACAATCTCGACACCGCAACGGTCGATGACATCGTCTGGTCGACGTCGAGCCAGAATGGCAAGCAGGGCGGCGACCTCGGCCGCATGGCGGCGCTGTCGGCCGGTTATGACACCAAGGCCAGCGGCACGACGCTCGACCGTTTCTGCGGCGGCGGGATCAGCTCGGTGAACTTTGCAGCGGCATCGGTGATGTCGGGCATGGAAGATTGCGTCATCGCCGGCGGGACCGAGATGATGAGCTACACCACAGCTTTCGCCGCTGAGCAGGCCAATGCCGGCCTGCCGCCGCGCCTGATGGGATCGGGCCACGAAGCGCTCGACGAACTGCACCCGCAGTCGCATCAGGGCGTGTGCGGCGACGCGATCGCGACGATCGAAGGCATCAGCCGTGAGGCGCTCGACGCGCTGGCGCTGGTCAGCCAACAGCGCGCGGACCGCGCGATCAAGGAAGGCCGTTTCGACAAGTCGTTGGTGCCGGTCCTCAATACCGACGGCACCGTCGCGCTCGACCGCGAAGAGTTCCCGCGTCCCGAAACCACCGCCGAAGGCCTTGCTGCGCTCAAGCCCAGCTTCACCGGCCTTGCCGATTTCGACCTCGGCGGCGGTTTCACCTTCCGCAAGCAGGTTAACCGCCGCTATCCCGACCTGGAAATCCAGCATTTCCACCATGCCGGTAACTCGTCGGGCGTCGTCGATGGCGCCGCCGCGATCCTGCTGACGTCGAAAGAATATGCCGACAAGCATGGCCTGAAGCCGCGCGGCCGTGTCGTTGCCTATGCCAATATCGGTGACGATCCGACGCTGATGCTCAACGCGCCGGTTCCGGCCGCGAACAAGGTTCTCGAAAAGGCCGGGCTGACCAAGGACGACATCGACGTCTGGGAAATCAACGAGGCCTTTTCGGTTGTCGCCGAAAAGTTCATCCGCGACCTCGACCTCGACCGCGAAAAGGTGAACATCAACGGCGGATCGATGGCGCTCGGCCATCCGATCGGCGCCACCGGTTCGATCCTGATCGGCACTGCGCTCGACGAACTCGAGCGCTCGGGCGGCCGTTATGGTCTGGTCACGATGTGCGCGGCGGGTGGCATGGCACCCGCGATCATCATCGAACGGCTGTAAATATGTTCTGGCTGGTCCGGGAGTTCCCGGACCAGCCGCATGATTGTGACGACTTTGCGGATCGGGCGGTGCCCGGGGCCGCATGTTTTTATGGGAGAGCCACATGTCCGGACCGCTGACGGGTATCAGGATCATCGAATTTGCGGGTATCGGCCCGGGTCCCTTTTGCAGCATGATGCTCGCAGACCATGGCGCCGAAGTCATCCGCATCGACCGGCCCGGCGGCTTCATGGACCCGCGCGATCCGCTGTCGCGCAACCGCACCTCGATCTCGCTCGACATGAAGAACCCCGAGGCGGTGCAGATCGCGCGCGACCTGTGCAAGACCGCCGACGGGATTATCGAGGGCTATCGCCCCGGTGTAATGGAGCGGCTGGGCCTGGGCCCCGATGTGCTGCTCGGCGACAATCCCAAGCTCGTTTACGGCCGCATGACCGGCTGGGGCCAGTTCGGTCCCTATGCGCAGGCGGCTGGCCACGACATCAACTATATCTCTCTGTCGGGCGTCCTCCACGGCATCGGCGTGCGCGGCGGCAAGCCCGTTCCGCCGGTCAATTATGTCGGCGATTTCGGCGGCGGCGGCATGATGCTGGCGTTCGGCATGTCGAGCGCGCTGCTCCACGCCGCGAAGACCGGCGAAGGTCAGGTGATCGACTGCGCGATGACCGACGGTTCGGCGCTGCTCGCTGGCATGAGCTGGTGGTTCCACAGCGCCGGGGCGTTGAAGGACGAGGCGGGCGTCAACCGGCTCGACGGCGGTGCGCCTTACTATGACACCTACACCTGCAGCGACGGCAAGTTCATCTCGATCGGATCGATCGAGCCGCAATTTTACGCGCTGCTGCGCGCGAAGACGGGGCTCGATACCGATCCCGACTTTGACGTGCAGGACGATCAGGAAAATTGGCCCGCAAAGAAGGACAAGGTCGCCGCGCTGTTCGCGACCAAAACGCGCGACGAATGGTGCGAGTTGATGGAAATGACCGACGTTTGCTTCGCGCCGGTGCTGTCACTCAGCGAAGCGCCGAAGCATCCGCACAATGTCGAGCGCGAAACCTTCATCACGGTTGGCGGTGCGATCCACCCGGCACCGGCACCGCGCTATTCGGCGACGGTGAACGACACCCCGCGGCCTGCGCCGCAGGTTGGCGGTGATAGCGAGGCTGTGTTGGCGGATCTGGGTTATGACGCGGACAAGATTGCGGCGCTCAAGTCGGGCGGTGCGGTGAAATAATTAGCTCGTCATTGCGAGCATAGAGAAGCAATCCAGAGCGGTTTACGCCACGCTGGATTGCTTCTCTATGCTCGCAATGACGATGTTTTTTGCCTCTAAACGGCGCGCGCGGTCAGCGTTTCCCAAAGACCGCGCCCGCCGAGGCTCGCAACCTGCCGGCCCAATATCCCGGCCCAATGCGCGTCATTGCCGTGCGCCCCACGCCACCGCATCAGCGGGATAGTCACGCGGTTGAGGTCATATTCTTGCGTGAAACCGATCGCGCCGTGAACCTGATGCGCGATGGCGGTGACGACGCCGACAGCGCGGTTGGCACGCAGTTTGGCCGCCGCGATTTCGAAATCAGCGTCAGTAAATCCCGCCGCATCGAGCCGGGCCGCCATCGCCCCAGCCGCCGCATCGACCGCACGCACTTCGCACGCCATCACCGCGAGCGATTGCTGCACCGCCTGAAACTTGCCGAGCGGACGGCCGAATTGCTGGCGGGTGTTCACATGTTCGACCGACAGCGCCAGTGCCTGCTCCATCGCGCCCGCCATCAGGCTGACGGTCGCGGCGGCATGGAGCGCGGGCGACATCTCACCTAATCCCGACAATATATGTTCCGCAACTGGCAGGTCGGGCGCCATGACGCCCGCAATCTTCAGCACGGCATTGAGGTCACCCCAGTCGCCGCCGAAACCGCCGTCGGCCTCGGGCACGAGCAGCAAGGCAAAGCCCGCCGCCTCGACCGGAGCGATCCCGGCGGTTGCGGCCTCGGCGAATACCGCGCTGGCGGTATCGCACAGCATATCGCGCGCCGTGCTCATCGCAGTCCCAATCCGCGTGCGATGATCCCGCGGATCACTTCGCGGGTACCACCGCGCAGCGAGAAGCTGGGCGATGCGATCAGCAGCGCGCGGAGCAGGCGCGCCAGATCGTCGGGATCTTCCCAGCCGCTTGTCACCACCGCCTGAATCCGGCGCGGCATATCCTGTTCGAAGCTGTTGCCGAGTTCCTTGACCACCGACGCCTCGACCATCGGATCCTCCCCAGCTGCGAGTTTCGCCGCGGTCGACATCGACAGTTGGCGCAGCGTCCACATTTCGGCGGCCAGCTCGCCGATCAGCGCTGCGACCGCAGGGTCGGGATCGGCCCCCGCAGCATCGATCAGCGCGGCGAACAGTGCGTGGCTCGACAAATAGCGTTCGGGGCCCGAGCGTTCGAGGCCGAGTTCGGCGGTGACCTGTTTCCACCCCTGCCCGCGCTCGCCGACCAGCGCGCCGTGGGGGACGAGAGCATCGTCGAAGAAGACCTCGTTGAAATCATGGTTGCCCGCCATGTCGATGATCGGGCGAATGGTGATGCCGGGCGTGTCGAGGTCGACGAGAAACTGGCTCAATCCCGCGTTGCGTTCGCTGCCTTCCTCGGTCCGCACCAGCGCGAGCATGACGTGCGACAGATGCGCGCCGGTGGTCCAGATTTTCTGGCCGCTGATGCGCCAGCCCTCGGCGGTTTCGCGGGCGGTGGTGCGAACGGCAGCAAGGTCTGACCCCGCACCGGGTTCAGACAGGCCGATGCAGGCATATAGTTCGCCGCGCGCGATTCCGGGCAGGTAGCGCTGGCGCTGTTCCTCGCTGCCATAGCGCAGGATCAGGGGGCCCGTCTGGCGGTCGGCGATCCAGTGCGCGCCGACGGGAGCGCCCGCCGCGAGCAATTCCTCAATCACCACATAACGTTCGAGCGGATGGCGATCGCCGCCGCCATAACGCGCCGGAAGTGTCATGCCGATGTAACCGGCAGCGCCGAGTGCGCGACTGAAACCGGTGTCGAAGCTTGCCCAGCAATTGGCGCGTTCGACGATATCGCCTTCCGGCTGATTTATCGCGAGCCATGCCCGCAAATCGGTGCGCAGTGCGAGAATGTCGCCGGGCGGATCAAAAGGATAGAGTGCAAAGTCTTGCATGTCCCGACAGCCATGCAATAGCTTTTCGGGAGCAGCAAAGGGAATTTGAACATGGGCGAATTTTTGAGTGTCGAGCGGCGGGGCAAGATCGCAATCCTGACGATGATCAAGCCCGACAGCATGAATGCGATCGGCACCCACGAGGATTGCGACGACATCATCGATACGATGCAGGAGATCGGCCGCGATCGCAGCATCAGCGCGATCATCCTGACCGGCAGCGGCAAGGCATTCAGCGCCGGCGGCAATCTGAAGGGCATGAAAGACCGCACCGGAATCGGCGTGCTCGACCAGCCCGATTCGACCCGGTCCAATTATCGCCGCGGCGTGCAGGCGGTGATCCGCGCGCTGATGGATTGCGAAATCCCGATGATCGCCGCGATCAATGGCCATGCTATCGGGCTGGGCGCCGACCTTGCCTGCACCTGCGACATTCGCATTGCAGCCGAGAGCGCCAAATTCGCGTGCAGCTTCGTCAAGGTCGGGATCGTCCCGGGCGACGGCGGCGCCTGGCTGCTTCAGAAAATCGTTGGCTATCCGCGTGCTGCCGAATTGTTCCTGACCGGCGACCGCTTCGATGCACAGCAGGCGAAGGAATATGGCCTCGTCACCGACGTCGTCCCTGACGAGGAGTTACTGGACCGTGCCGTCGCGATTGCCGAACGCATTGTGTGCAACCCCCCTCGTGCGCTAAGACTGACCAAGCGATTGCTGCGCGAGGCGCAGCACAGCCGGATGAGCGACATCCTCGAACTCAGTGCCGCCTATCAGGCTATCGTGCACGAAACCGCCGACAACCGCGAGGCGATCGACGCCTTTATCGAAAAGCGCGCGCCGGTGTTTACGGGAGAATGACGATGATTGCCGAACGTGTCCTGCCCCTGTCCGGCATTCACAATTTCCGCGACTATGGCGGCTATGCCGTCGAAGGCGGCGGGCGACTGCGCAGCGGCATATTGTGGCGGTCGGCCCATCATCAGGAAGCGACCTCTGACGATCTGGACACGGTCGACACGCTGGGGATCGAAACCGTCGTTGACCTGCGTGGTGATGACGAACGCGCGCTCCATCCGTGCAAGCGGTCGGAGAATTTTTCGGCGCGGGTGCTGTTCGCCGACGGCAATACCGCGGGCCTCGCCCCGCATTTGCAGGCCGCTGGCGGCACGATCGACAATGACACCGCGCGCTCGCGGATGGTCGATGTCTATGCCGGCATGCCCTATCGCCCTGCGCTGGTGAACACGCTGCGCCTCTATCTTTCGGCGCTGGCCGAATATGATGCGCCGAGCCTTGTGCATTGTGTTGCGGGCAAGGATCGCACCGGTTTCGCCGTCGCGGTCGTCCACCGCCTGCTCGGCGTCCACGAAGATGATCTGATGCACGATTATCTGCTCACCAACACGGCGGGCAAGATTGAGGAGCGCATCGCACAGGGCGGCAACGCCATTCGCGCACGCTATGGTGCAGAAATTCACGACGATGCGATCCGCACGCTGATGTCGGTCAACCCGATCTTCCTCGATGCGGCACTGGCGACAGTGCGCCGCGACCATGGCGATGTGGCGACTTATGCCGAGGCGGTGCTGAACTTCACGCCGGAGATGCACGAGGCACTGGTGGATAAGCTGGTGGTCTACTGACCGCGGTCATTGCGAGCGAAGCGAAGCAATCTCCAGCGGGCACAATTTGGTGACGGTAGCTGGAGATTGCTTCGTCGCTTCGCTCCTCGCAATGACGATTATTGTCCCCTCACCAATGCACCGCCCTTGACCACCGCATAGACGCTTTCAAGCTGACGCACGTCGTTCAGCGGGTCGCCATCGACCGCGACGATATCGGCATAGCGGCCAACCGCAATCGCCCCGACGTCTTTCTCGCGGCCCATCGCCTCGGCGGCGTTGCGCGTCGCGGCCTGGATCGCCTGCAAGGGTGTCATTCCATATTCGACCATGACGCGGAACTGGCCGCCAACCTGACCATGCGGCATCACCCCGGCGTCGGAGCCGAAGACCATGCGGACTCCGGCCTTCACCGCCTTGCGGAAATTGTCGCGCTGGATCTGCGCAATCTCGCGGTCCTTGCGCAGATTATCCTCGAGCACGCCATTCTTCGCGCCCTCAGCCTGCGTATATTCGGTGTTGTAGATATCCATCGAGAACCAGACCGGCTGCTTGCGCGCGAGCGCCATGCGGATTCCCTCGTCATCGACGAGGCTGACATGTTCGATCGTATCGATCCCCGCGGCGATCGCGGCGCGGATGCCCGCTGCGCCATGGGCGTGGGCGGCGACGCGCAGGCCCCATTGATGCGCTTCGTCGGCGATCGCCGCGAGTTCCTTTTCGGACACCTGCAACTGCCCCGGTTCGGTGTTGCGCGAGAAGACGCCGCCGGTCGCGCAGACCTTGATCACCTCGGCGCCATATTTGCGCTGGCGGCGGACCTGATAGCGCAGTTCGTCGGTGGTATCGCCGATCCCCTCTTCCTTGCCGTCCTTTTTCTCAAGACTGGGTGGCAGGAACGTGCTGTCGCAATGCCCCCCGGTCGCGCCGAGCGCATAGCCCGCGGGAACGATGCGCGGGCCGGTCGCGTAACCGGCATCGATCGCCTGTTTGAGTCCGATGTCGTTGCGGTTGTCCGACCCCACGTTGCGGACGGTGGTGAAGCCCGCGCCGAGCATGTCGTTGGCATTTTTGACCGCGGTCATGCCCCAGAAACTATCGGTAAATTCGAGCCCGCGATAACCGCCAATATCGGCGGGACCGTCGAGATGAACGTGCATGTCGATCAGGCCGGGAAGCAAGGTCTTCTCACCCAGGTCGATATGCTTGACCCCGGCGCCCCAGCGCACGGTGCGCGCGTCGGCGATGCTGGTGATGCGGCCGTCGGCGCCGACGAAGATCGCAGGATAATCGACCGTCTTTCCGGTCAGCACGTCGATATAGCGCGCGGCGGTGATGACGGTCTGGCCAGTTCCGTCCTGCGCCCGTGCGGGCATGGTTGAAACGGCGAAAAGAGCGGTTCCGCCAAAAGCGATTCCCCGCAGAAAACTGCCCAACTTCATTCGCGATTGCATATCTGCCCTGCCCCTTATTGCTGTCCATCCGATTGATGGCAAAAAGGGCGGGTGTAGGACAGCGGAAAAGAAGGTCAGGCCCGGCCGCGCCGAACCCACCACACCCCGAGCAGCGCAAAGGCGATGCCGAGCATCGTGCCGCCGACGATGTCGCTCGCCCAATGGACGCCCAGCATGATGCGTGAGAAGCCGTTGAGGATGATCATCGTCGCCGCGAGCGTCCAGGCGGCGGCGCGCCATCGCGGCGGGGCAAGCCAGGCGAGGAGCAGATAGACGACCGCGGCGCTCGTCGCATGGCCGCTGGGGTAGGATGCGCTCGATACATGGTCGAGATGGTTGATGACGTCGGGGCGGGCGCGGCCGAAGCCGAGCTTCATCAGACTGGAGGCGAGGTTCGAGAGCAGCGAAGCGCCGCCCAGCGCGACAGCGCAGCGCGGCCCGCACCAGTGCCAGACGAGGCCGCAAAGCAGGACGACGATGATCCAGCGCGGTGCGCCCCCGCCGATCCAGCTCGCCCATTGCATGAAGGCGATGAAGGCGGGGCCGCTTTCGCCGGTGCGCAGCGCGAGGGTTTGCGAAATCTGGAGGTCGACCGCTTGCGTCCAGCCTGCGCCGACCGCGAGGCCGAGCAGAATGACGAGCAGTATCAAAACCGCTGCGATGGTCAGGGAAGGACGTACCATACTCATCTTCCGATCTGAATCCGCGCCGCCCGCGTCTTCTCAAGATGGAGTTTCAGCGTGCGAGCGAAACGCCGCAACGAGAAAAGGCCTCCCACAATTTCACGCGGCCAAGCCGTAATCTGACCGCAGCCCTTGTCGTTTTCATAGCCGATCGCAAGCCAATAGGGCGGACTCCACTCGCTGTGCCCACCGGTACGCCAAGGCGCGATACGCCGCACGAGGCGCACCGAGCGAACTTGATGCCAGGCAATTGGTATTGGCGGGCCTCCATCTTCGTGGATGAGCCCGCCCTCGGTCGCCTGAAGAATGGGTTTCCGCTCGCGCCACTCCTCGACATGTTCGCTCCAGCGCTCAAGATAGGCACAAATGCCGCAGCAACAGGGCAAAGCGAACTTGATTTTGACGACCGCAAGAGCGGGGATCAGGAACTTCAGGCCCAGCAAAAGGAAGATCGCGGGCACGTACGCGAACTTCACGAACCCCCAATCGCGCCGGACATAAAGCTCGGAAACCGACGCCATGGTCAAATATGCAGCGGACGCCCGAATGCCGCCAGCACGCCCTCGTGCATCGTCTCGCTGAGCGTCGGATGCGGGAAGACGGTGCCGATGAAATCATCCTCGACCAGTTCGGCTGTCTTGCCGATCGTATAGCCCTGGATCAGTTCGGTGACCTCGGCGCCGATCATATGCGCGCCGAGCAGTTCGCCTGTCTTGGCGTCGAAGACGGTCTTGGTGAAGCCCTCGGCCTCGCCCAGCGCGATCGCCTTGCCGTTGCCCATGAAGGGGAAGGTTCCGGCCTTCACCTCATAGCCGAGTTCCTTCGCCTTCGCTTCGGTCAGGCCGACGCTGGCAATCTGCGGGCGGCAATAGGTACAGCCCGGAATATTGCGGACGTCCATCGCATGCGGATGATTGCCCGCGATCGCCTCGACCGCGATCACCGATTCGTGCATCGCCTTGTGCGCGAGCCACGGCGGCGCGGTGACGTCGCCGATCGCCCACAGGCCGGGGACGTTGGTGCGGCACATCGCATCGGTGTCGATATGGCCCTTGGTCGTTTTCACGCCGAGCGCTTCGAGGCCGATATTCTCGGTGTTCGGAACGATGCCGATCGCGACGATTGCGTGACTGAATTCCGACGTTTCGGTCTTGCCGTCCTTCGTCTTGATCTTCGCCGAGACGCCGGTTGCGGTCGCCTTCAGTTCCTCGACCCCGGCACCGGTGAGGATCGTCATGCCCTGTTTCTTGAGCGATTTTTCGAGGAAGGCCGAGATGTCGGCATCCTCGACCGGAACGACGCGGTCGAGCATTTCGACCACGGTCACTTCGGCGCCCATATCCTTGTAGAAGCTCGCAAATTCGATCCCGATCGCGCCCGATCCGATGACGAGCAACTTCTTCGGCATTTCAGGGGGGACGAGCGCGTGGCGATAGGTCCAGATGCGCTTGCCGTCGGCGGGCGCGAACGGCAGGTCGCGGGCACGCGCGCCGGTCGCGACAATGATGTTCTTGGCAGTGAGGGTTTCGGTTCCCTTTTCGCCCTTCACTTCCAGCTTGCCCGGCGCGGTCAGCTTGCCCTCGCCCATATGGACGGTGATCTTGTGCTTCTTCATCAGGTGCGTGACGCCCTGATTGAGCTGCTTCGCGACGCCGCGGCTGCGCTTGACCACCGCATCGATGTCGGCGCTGATCTCGGCGGCCTTCAGGCCATAGGCCCCGGCGTTCTGCATATAATGATAGATTTCGGCCGAGCGCAGCAGCGCCTTGGTCGGGATGCAGCCCCAGTTGAGGCAGATACCGCCGAGCAGTTCGCGTTCGACGATCGCGGTTTTCAGGCCGAGCTGCGCCGCGCGGATTGCGGCAACATAGCCGCCGGGGCCGGAGCCGAGGACGATGAGGTCGTAGTTGGTGTCAGCCATGTTACGCCACCAGTCCCAGCGGATTTTCTACCAGCTCCTTGAAGGTCTTCATTAACAGCGCGCCGTCCGCCCCGTCGATCGCGCGGTGGTCGAAGCTGCCGGTCGCCGACATCACCGTCGCAATCGCGAGCGCGTCGTCGACGACATAGGGGCGCTTCTCGCCCGCGCCGATCGCCATGATCATGCCCTGCGGCGGGTTGATCACCGCGGTGAATTGCTTGATCCCCATCATGCCCATGTTCGAGATGCTGGCGGTGCCGCCCTGATATTCAGCGGGCTGGAGCTTGCCTTCCTTGGCTTTCGCCGCGAGTTCGCCCATTTCGGTCGAGATTTTCGACATCGACTTGCCGCCGGCGTCGGTGATGATCGGGGTGATCAGGCCGCCCGGGATGCTGACCGCGACCGAGATGTCGGCGCGGCTGTACTGGCGCATCACATCGCCGCCGAAGCTGACGTTGCACGCGGGGACGCGTTCGAGCGCGACCGCGAGCGCCTTGATCAGCATGTCGTTGACGCTGAGCTTGACGCCGCGGCTTTCAAGACTGGCGTTGAGCTCGCCGCGCAGCTTAAGCAGCGCGTCGAGGCGGATGTCGACGGTCAGGTAGATGTGCGGCGATTGCTGCATCGACTCGGTCAGGCGGCGCGCGATCGTCTTGCGCATGCCCGACAGTTTTGTGTCCTCGTGCGGGATACCGAAATCGGGGATGGCTTCGCTGGTCATGATGGGCGCCGAAGCAGCGGGCGCGGCCGGGGAAGCGCTTGCCGTCGCGGCGGGAGCGGCGGTGGGCGCGCCTTCGAGGTCGGCCTTGACGATGCGACCGCCGGGGCCGGTGCCGGTCAGCGTCGACAGGTCGATGCCCTGGCTGGCGGCGAGGCGCTTGGCGAGTGGGCTCGCCTTGATCCTGTCGCCTGATGCGGCCAGCGCCGCTGGCGCTGCGGCGGGAGCTGGCGCGGGAGCGGCGGCGGGTGCCGGCGTGGGCGCAGGAGCGGCAGGCGCAGCCTCGGCCTTCGCAGCAGGTGCCGGAGCAGCCTTGGCGGTGCCCGCATCCTCGCCCTCACCCGTGATCACCGCGATCACGGTGCCGACCTTCACATTGTCGGTGCCTGCGGGAATCAAAATCTGCGCGATCACGCCGTCATCGATCGCTTCATATTCCATCGTCGCCTTGTCGGTTTCGATTTCGGCGAGCAGGTCGCCCGACTGGACGGTGTCGCCCTCTTTGACCAGCCATTTGGCGAGGGTTCCCTCTTCCATGGTTGGCGAAAGGGCGGGCATTTTGAGTTCGATCGGCATGGTAAGATTCTGTCCCTCGGAGTCTTGCAGGCGATGCCTGCCGCTACGGATTGTTCCTCGTCATAAGCATTGCTTTGGTCAAGGTCTATCCGGGCAAACTTGCCTTTCATACGAATGTGACGCACTCTGACCGCCAGCAAAACAACGAGGGGTCGGGGCGATGCGGACATATCTGGTGGTAATCGACGACAGTCCGGAGGCGACATTGGCGCTGCGCTTTGCTGCGCGGCGCGCGGCGCGGACCGGCGGCGGGGTGATGGTGCTGGCGATCGTGCCACCACAGGATTTCGTCGCATTCGGCGGCGTTCAAGCGACGATCGAAGCCGAAGCGCGCGAACATGCCGAGGAACTGGTGGCGGCAGCGGCTGAAGCCGTCGCGCAGGAAGCCAATGTCACGCCGCAGATCATGGTCAAATCGGGCAAGCCCGCCGAGGTGGTGCGCGAGGTGATCGACGCGAATGAGGAAATTGCGGCGCTGGTGCTCGCGACGGCGGCGAGCGGCGCCCCCGGACCGCTGGTGGCGCACTTCACCGGGCAGGATGCCGGAAGGCTGAACTGCCCGGTAATGCTGGTGCCCGGCGGTATCGATATCGCCCGGCTCGACGAGCTTAGCTGACGAGGGCCGCGCGGCCGACCGTTGCGGCGCCCCTGGTTTCGAGGACCGCGAAAACGAGGACCGCGAGCGCCTGTGCGATCACTAGCGCGATGCCGAGGCCGGTCATCTGACCCGCAAAGGCGGCGAGAACGGCGAGGCTTGCAGCGATCCAGCCGAGATTGCCGACCACGATCAATTTGGTCAGCGCGGCGCTCGGAGGTTTCTGCGTCGCCACGATGGCCATCAGCGCTGCACTGGCCAGACAAATCCACCCTGCGAGCGTGACCACGATGATTGGAAGCCCGAGCAGCCCTGCAATGGGCGCCGCAGCGATCAGGCTGAGCAGGAAAATTGCGGCGCAGGTGAAAGCGTCGAGAATGAGGATGGATTTCAAAGACTGGATGGACATGATGTTTCTCCTTTCGAATGCCCGCCCTGTTTCCCTGAAAAAATGGCGCCAGTCGATTACGCGGGAGGTAATGGAAATGCGGCGGCCGCTTCGGTAGCCGGGGACCAGAAGGAGAGAAGCGATGCAGGTCACCCCGCTCGGCGAACAATTGCGCGATTGGCGGTCACGGCGGCGGATGAGCCAGATGGACCTTGCGTTGGAGACCGAGATTTCGACCCGGCACCTGAGTTTTATCGAGACGGGCCGGTCGAAGCCGAGCCCGCAGATGCTTGGGCGCATCGCCGACCGGCTTGGCGTCCCGCACCGTGCGCGCAACGCGCTGTTGCTCGCCGCTGGCTATGCCCCCGACTATCAAGAGCGACCGCTCGACAGCCCCGACATGGCGGCGATGCAGGCGATCGTCGAGCATGTGCTGAAGGGGCATGAACCCTATCCGGCGCTCGCGGTCGACCGGCACTGGAATATGGTCGCGGCGAATGCGGCGATCGCGATCCTGATCGAACAGGTCGCCCCTGCCCTGCTCGTCCCGCCGGTCAATGTGCTGCGCATCGCGCTGCATCCCGACGGGCTGGCGCCGCAGATCGTCAATTATGGCGAATGGCGCGATCATATATTGCACCGACTGGATTTACAGATCGAGGCGAGCGCCGATGCCGGGCTGGTTGCATTGCGCGAGGAACTGACAGGCTATGCGGTCGAGGCGAATGACAATCGCGGTGGCCATGTCAGCAGCATCGCGGTGCCACTGATCCTCGACACGGTCGCGGGGCGGATTTCCTTTGTATCGACGGTGACGATTTTCGGGACGCCGGTCGATATCACGCTGTCGGAGTTGGCGATCGAGGCCTTTTTTCCGGCGGATGCCGAGAGTGCGGCTTTGTTGCAGCGGTTGGCGGGAAAGCCATAAACTGCGTCATTGCGAGGACCCCGAACTTGATCCGGGGGACGCGGCAATCTCCAGCTATCAACCTTGCATAAGGCCGATAGCTGGAGATTGCTTCGCTCCGCTCGCAATGGCGGAGGTTAGCGCCGCTTGCCCTTATGCTTGATATTCGCGGGCCGCCCGCGTTTTCCGACAATGTGCTTGCCCGCCTTGTCCTTCGTCCCGTCGCGGCGCGGCGGGCGATTTCGGAAGCCGCCTTCGGGCGCGTCGGGGAGTTCGAAGCGCAGTGCGCCGCTGATCGGATTGGCGTCCATCAGCCGCAGGTCGAGCCGCTGGCCGACCGTATAGCTGACGCGGCCACGCTCGCTGTCGAGGCTGCGCGCCGCTTCGTCATAGAAGAAGCGTTCATTGCCCAGTGTCGACACCGGCACCAGCCCGTCGCCGCCGAGCCCGTCAACCGTTGCAAAGAAGCCGAAAGGCTGAACCCCGGTGATCCGCGCGGGGACGATTTCACCCTTTTTGGTCGACAGATAGGCCGCGACATAGCGGTCGACGGTCTCGCGTTCGGCCTCCATCGCACGGCGTTCGAGCGCGCTGATCGCCTCGCCGATGCGTGATAGCCCCTTGGCATCGGCCTCGCCGAGCCCGGTGCGTTCGGGCAATCCTTTGGGCTTGCCGGGCACTTCGAGCTTGTAGCTGTCGACGAGCGCGCGGTGGACGACCAGATCGGCGTAGCGGCGGATCGGCGAGGTGAAATGCGCGTAGCTGCCGAGCGCGAGGCCGAAATGGCCCGCATTGGCGGGGCCATAATAGGCCTGCGTCTGGCTGCGCAGGATCGCCTGCATGATTTCGGGCAGCCGGTCGTCTTCGGAAAAACCATCGATCAGACGGTTGAACACCGCGGGGGTTATGACCTGTCCGAGTGCGAAGCTTTGTTCGAAGGTTTCGAGATAATCTTTCAGGCTGACGAGCTTTTCGCGGCTCGGCGGCTCGTGGATGCGGTACATGACCGGCGACTTCTTCGCCTCGAGCGCCTTCGCGGCCGCGACGTTCGCCGCGATCATATAATCCTCGATCAGCCGCATCGCATCGAGCCGCTCGCGAACGCGGATTTCGGCGATGCCGCCCTGTTCGTCGAGGATGACTTGCCGTTCGGGGAGGTCGAGGCTGAGCGGCGCGCGCGCGTCACGCGCCTTGGCGAGCAATTTCCAGCATCCCCAGAGATTTTTGAGCGCGGGCAGGACGTCGGCGTCCCAGCCTTCATCGGGCGTATCGGCGTCATACGCCGCCTGCGCGCGCTCATAGGCAATGTTCGCGTGCAGCCGGACGAGCGCGCGGGTGAAGCGCCACGACGTCACCTTGCCATGCTTGTCGATGACAAGATGGCACGCCATCGCGGCGCGGTCCTGTCCCGCTTTCAGCGAACACATGCCCGCCGACAGCGTTTCGGGTAGCATCGGCACGACCTGATCGGGGAAATAGACGCTGTTACCGCGGCGCCGCGCCTCGCGGTCGAGCGCACCATCGGGCCGCACATAATAGCTGACATCGGCGATCGCGACGATCGCGCGCCAGCCGCCCTTATTGGTCGCATCCTCGTCGGGGATCGCCCAGACGGCATCGTCATGGTCGCGCGCATCGACGGGATCGATCGCGAGGATCGGCAGATTGCGCAAATCTTCGCGGCCGTCGGGGCTGAGCGGCAGCTTCGCCGCGATTTCGGCCTCTGCAATGGTTTCGGCGCCGAAAACATGCGGGATTTCATGCTTCGCAATCGCGATCATGCTGAGCGAACGCGGCGCGAAGGGATCGCCGATGCGGTCGATCACCTTGGCCTTGATTGCCGGGCCGCGCCCGGTCAGTTCGGCGCGGACGAGATCGCCGACATTGGCATCGCCCTTGTCGGCGACGGCAAAATCATAGCGCGCGCGCTTGTCGGCGGGGCGCAACCACAGGATCGGTTTTCCGCCCGGCCCCATATCCTCGACGAGCACGCCGATGATCGTTTCGCCGCCCGCCTGCAATTTCTTCATCGGGTGCGCGATATGGCCCGCACCGCGCTCCTCAGTACGCGCCAGAATACGGTCGCCAACGCCAAGCGCACCTTTGCGGCCCTTTTCCATGACCCGGACCTGCGGCGGCGGGGTCGCGGCTTCCCAGCGGTCGGGAACCGCCCAGACGGTGCTGCCGTCGATCGACGCGACGCGCAGCACGGTCACCCGCGGCAAGCCGCCATGCTTGTGGAACGCCCTGCCCGCGGCCAGATCGACGAGGCCTTCGTCGGTCATATCCTTGAGCAGCGCCTTCAGCGCGATCTTGTCAGCGCCGTGGAGCCCGAAATGCTTCGCGATTTCGCGCTTGCCGACGGCGTCCTGGCTCGTTTCGATGAAACGAAGAATTTGGTCCGGCGTCGGCAAGCCGGCGGGTTTTTGTGCTTTCGCCAATTAATAGGTCCGTCCGACAAGCACGCGCTCGGTCGCGGGCTCGCCGGTGAAGAAGCAGGCGCCATCGGTGGGCGCGGCGTCGAGCGGGGTGTTGCGCATCGTGAGCTTCAACGCTTTGAGCTGCTCGACGATCCCTTCAAGGACGGCGCCGGTCGGACGCGACCATTGCACCTCGACCCAGCCGACGAATTTATCGTCGCCGGCGAAATGCGCCTTCAGATCGGTGACATCGCGGCGGATATTGCTGTCGAGGCGGGCCTTGGCTTCAGTGAAGAGATTATCCTGAATCTCGCCGAGCGTCGCGACCGCGGCGGCGACGAAATCGCCCTTCGACACAAATGCCGTGTTGAGCTTGCCATCGTCCTTATAGAGCCGGTCGCGGCGGATCACTGCGACATTGCCGCCGGCGACGTCGCGCGGGCCGATTTCGAGAATGATCGGCGCGCCCTTTTTGACCCAGCCCCAGCGCTTGGTCTGCGCCTTGTTCGCTCCCGCGTCGAGATGGACACGAACGGGTTCGCGAAAGGCGTCGAGCGCCTTCAAATCGGCCTGTAGCGCCGCGCAATAATCGAGGATCGCCTGATCCTCTTCATTGTCGCGCAGCATCGGCACGATGACGATCTGGTGCGGCGCGATGCGCGGCGGGCAGCGGAGGCCATCATCATCACCGTGGGTCATGATGACACCGCCGATCATGCGGGTTGAAGTGCCCCAGCTGGTGGTGTGGCACAGGCTGTGGCCGCCGTCCTTGTCCTGATAGCGAATATTCGCCGCCTCGGCGAAACCAGTGCCGAGATAATGCGAGGTACCGGCCTGCAGCGCCTTGCCGTCCTGCATCATCGCCTCGATCGAATAGGTCGCGACCGCGCCGGGAAAGCGTTCATGCTCGGGCTTTTCGCCCGCGACGACGGGCATCGCCAGCGCCGTCTCGGCAAAATTGCGGTACATTTCGAGCGCACGCAGCGTCTCGACCATCGCATCGGCGCGGTCGGCGTGTGCGGTATGGCCTTCCTGCCACAGGAATTCGCTGGTGCGCAGGAACATGCGTGTGCGCATTTCCCAGCGCACGACATTGGCCCATTGATTGACCTTCAGCGGCAGGTCGCGCCAGCTTTGCACCCAGCGGCTCATCGCCGAACCAATCACGGTTTCGGACGTCGGACGGACGATCAGCGGTTCCTCGAGCTTCGCTTCGGGATCCGGGATCAGCTTGCCCTTGCCGTCCTGGATCAGGCGATGGTGGGTGACGACCGCCATTTCCTTGGCGAAACCATCGACATGGTCGGCTTCCTTCTCAAAGAAGCTCAAGGGGATGAACAGCGGGAAATAGCAATTCTGGACGCCAGCATCCTTGATCGCGGCGTCCATCACCTTCTGGATGCGTTCCCAGATGCCATAACCCCACGGCTTGATGACCATGCAGCCGCGCACACCCGATTCCTCGGCGAGGTCGGCTTCGGCAATGACATCCTGATACCAGGCCGCGAAATCGGCCTGCCGGGTTACGCTGAGCGCATGTTTGACCATGAATTTTCCGTTTGCTGTCGTTGAGGGCCATAATGGCCCCATATTATTTCTTGGCGAGTTCGGCCTTGAGTTCGGCGACTTCGGCCTTGAGCGCTGCGATTTCGGCATCCTTGCCTTTGCCAGCACCAGGGATGAGAGCGCCTGCCGCCTGCTGGAACATTTCCATATTGCGCCGCGTCAGTTCGGCGAGCGGGTTGGAGCCAAGCGCGCCTTCGAGGGCCGAGCGCACATCCTGCTGATTCTTGCGGAAAGCCGTCATCGAGGCTTCCAGATATTGCGGCACCATCGATTGCATCTTGTCGCCATACATGCCGATCAGGTGGCGCAGGAACGGCACGGGCAACAAGGTCTCACCGCGCGTTTCGGTGTCCATGATGATCTGGGTCAGCACATTATGCGTGATATCCTCACCGCTCTTGGCATCGACGACGCGGAATTCGCGGCCATCACGGACCATCGCGCCCAGATCATCGAGCGTGATGTAGCAGCTGCGTTCGGTATCATAGAGGCGCCGGTTGGCGTATTTCTTGATCGTGACGACACCATCGTCTCCGACCGCCTTGGACTTCGCCATTGTGACCTGCGCTCCTTAGTCGCTCATGCAAGGGCGATTTCGCCGTGCCGAGCCTCCCTGATTGTGCAGTCGTTACACTAGCACCAAAATATGATGCGCCGCAACATGGGTGCTGCGCCGCCGCTTCACCCTTTGTTGGTGTTTTGGTCGTAAACCAAGCGTCCCCCCCGCACATTTTATGTGAACGACAGTCCTTGGAGTATCGAATGAACAAGCCGCGCCTCTTGCTGAGTGCTGCAACCCTCGCCGTGGCCATCGCCGCCAGCCCTGTCGCTTCAGCACAAGATAGCATCGCCGCATGCGACGATGGATCGGCATGCGATGGCGAAACGATCATCGTCACCGGGTCGCGCATCGCACGCCCGCGTTTCGAAACCGTCGAGCCCGCGATCGTCATCGGCGCGGCGGAGATCGAGGCGCGCGGCTTTGAAACGCTGGGCCAGGTGCTGAACGACCAGCCGGCATTCGGCGTGCCCGGCGCGTCCCCCGTCGGTGCGCAGTCGCCGCTGTCGCAGGGGCAAAGCTTCGTCAATTTCCTCGGCCTCGGATCGCAGCGCACATTGACGCTGGTTGGCGGCCGCCGTGTCGTATCGTCGAACACCGCGTCGATCTTTGGCCCGACCGGCGCGGGCAGCCAGGTCGATCTGAACATCATTCCGGTCACGCTGGTCGACCGGGTCGAAACGATCGCAGTCGGCGGCGCGCCCATCTATGGTGCCGACGCCATCGCCGGCACGGTCAATATCATCCTGAAACGCGACTTTCAGGGCTTTGAGGTCGATGGCCAATATGGATTGTCGAGCCGCGGCGATGCCGCCAACTACCGCATCAGCGCGCTCGTCGGGCAAAATTTCGGCGACGGTCGCGGCAATATCACACTCGCCGCCGAATATAATAAGGCCGAGGGACTGACCGGGTCCGATCGGTCGCTGTTCGCACGCGACCTGTTCTTCGGCAACGCCAGCGATCCCGCATCGCCCTTTCTGCAACAGCTTTACGCCGACCGCCGCCTGCCTGCGGTGTCCGAAGCGGGTATTCCGATCGTCGGCGACGGCATCCCGCTCAGCCCCGAACAGCAACTTGCCTCCTTCGGCTTCGTCGGTCCCAATTTCGGTGTGACCGATGGCAATGGCAACCAGCTGCGTTTCGATGCCAATGGCAATCTGACGCCGATCGAGTTCGGCCAATATGTTGGCGCGCCCGGATCGTTCGGGGTCGATTTTGCGGGCGGAAACGGCTTCAGCGCGGTGCCAGCAACGAACCTTCTCGCCTCGACCCGCCGCTACAGCGGCGTCGCCACGGCCGACTATGAGCTGTCCGACTCGATCCGCTTCTTCGGCGAAGCCTGGTATTCGAACAGCAAGGGACGAAACCTGCGCACCCAGCCCGTGTTCAACACCGGCCTTGCCGGCCCCGCCGGATCGCCCGACGGCAATATTCTGGTCAGCATCGACAATCCTTTCCTGTCGGATGCGGCGCGCGCCGCGATCGTTAACTCGATCAACGCCAACTGGATGTCCGACCAGAATCAGGGCGGCTTTCCGCAGGACTATTTCTACCTGGCCCGCGCGAACAGCGACCTGACAACCGGCAAATCGACGGGTGAGGTCGAGGTGATGCGCTTTGTTGCCGGTTTCGACGGCCAGTTCGACCTGTTCGCGGGTCAGTGGAATTGGGAAGTCGCGGGCAATTACGGCCGCTCGAAAACCAAAAGCGTGTCGCGCGAGCTGGTGCAGCAGAATTTCCTGAATGCGGTCGACGCGATCGATGACGGCAATGGCAACATCATCTGCCGTCCGGGCGTGATCAATTCGCCGATCACGACGCCGAACAGCCAGTGTACCCCGATCAACCTGTTCGGCACGGGCCGCAATTCACAGGCGGCGCTCGACTATGTCACCGCGATCGCCACCCCGGTCTCGCTCAACAAGCAGAAGCAGTTCACCGCGTCGCTCACCGGTCCGCTGTTCCAGCTGGCCGGCGGCGATTTCTCTGTCGCGCTGGGTTATGAGCATCGCGCCGAATCGCAGGATTTCGACCCCGGCGCCTTTTTCCATGGCGCCGCCGATCCCGATCCGCTGACCGACAGCAATGGCGACGGCGACCCGGCGAACGACCGCATCAGCTATGGCCGCGGCACCCCTGTGCTGCCCGTCTATGGCAAATATAATACGAACGAATTTTCGGCCGAATTCCTTGCGCCGATCATCTCTTCGTCTAACGGCGCGCCGATCGACCTGCTCGAGGTGAAGGGCGCGGTCCGTTATGTCGATCATTCGATCGCCGGTGGCGACTGGACGTGGACGCTCGGCGGCCGCCTGGGATTGGTCCCCGACGTCGTGGTCCGCGGCAATTTCACCCGCGCGATCCGCGCGCCCGCAATCACCGAGCTGTTCAACCCGTCGAGCAGCTATTTCGGCTTTGGGAGCGATCCGTGTGACGCGGTCAATCGCGGCAATGGCCCCGATCCGGCAACGCGCCAGGCCAATTGCGCTGCGGCGGGCCTTCCAGCCAACTTCGCCTCGCTGTCGAACAGCCGCACCTTCCTGCAGGCAATCGAGGGGAATCCCACGCTGCGCAACGAAAAGGCCGACAGCTGGACTGTCGGTATCGTCGTGGAGCCGCGCTTTGCCCCCCGGCTGCGCGCGAGCGTCGATTATGTCGACATCCACCTGAAAGACGCGATCACCAATGGCGGGGCGAGCAGCATCGTCGCCAACTGCTATGACTCGTCCGATTTTGCCAATGCGCCCGATTGCGCGCGCTTCACGCGCGGCCCCGACGACCAGCTCAGCTTCGTGGAGGTGCAATATCTGAACCTCGCCGACCAGCGGTACAAAGGCTATCTGGCGGCGCTCGATTATCGCGTCCCCGCCTTTGGTACGTCGGGTTCGGTCGGGCTTAACCTGTCCTATCAGTATCTCGATGAGCTCAGCACCCGCGCCGATGCGGCTTCGGCGCGGACGAAGCAGGATGGCGCGATCGGCTATTCAAAGCATCAGGGCGTGCTGACGCTCGATTATCGCAACGCCAGTTTCGGCCTGTTCACGCAGCTGAACTATACCGGAAAGGCCAAGATCGACCCGCAGGCGGCGCCGAACTTCTATCCCGATGGCCTCGGCGACCTGCCCAGCGTGTTGTTCGTCAACATGGGCGCCAGCGTTCGCGTCGGCGAGCGTTTCGGCCTTCGCCTGACGGTCGATAACGTCTTCGACAAGCAGCCGCCCTATCCCTATCCGGCGACGGGCGGAACGATCACCTATTTCAGCGGGGTAATGGGGCGTTATTTCCGGCTGGGCGCCAGCGCCAGCTTCTGATCCGGGATCGGCAGCGCGCTAGACCCAAGTGCGGTCGAAACGCGCCCCGAGCCCGGTCAGCAGTTCATATTGTGACAGGCCGCTCGATTGCGAGACGGTTGGCAGGTCATAATCGATAGCCAGCCAGTCGCCTTCGTTCAGCCCGGCGGCGGTGCTGGCGTCGAAAGCGATCATATCCATCGAGACACGGCCGATCAGCGGCAGCGGCTTGCCGTTCCATGTCGCGCCGCCCGACCCGGCGTGGCAGCGCAGATAGCCGTCGGCATAACCCATGTTGACGACCGCGACGCGGCTGTCGGCGGGCGCTGTCCAGGTCGCGCCATAGCCGACGGCCTCGCCTGCGGGCACGCTGCGAATTTGCAACAGGCGGGCTTCGGGGAAAACGACCTGGCTGATGTGTCCGGCAGCTTCGGGAAGCGGAATTCCACCGTAAAGGGCGATGCCGGGACGCGTCAGATCGAACGCATAGTCGGCGCCAAGGCAGATACCGGCGCTGTTGGCGAGGCTGTAGCGGCGCGCAGATACATGTTGGCGGACTGTGCGAAAGGCCTCAAGCTGCTGCGCATTTTGTGCGCTATCCTCGTCGGCGGAGGCAAGATGGCTATGCAGGGTTTCGATTGACAGCCCGTCGAGCGCCCCGCCCAATGCCTCGTCGACGCGCAGCCCCAGCCGGTTCATGCCGGTGTCGACCATGACGTCGCACGGTCGCCCTTCCCCCGCTTCGCGCCAGCGCACGACTTGTTCGACGCTATTCAGGACGGGACGGACGGGCAAGCTGCGCGCCGCGACCATGTCGTCCGCACCGACGCCATGCAGCACCGACAGCGAAGTACCGGCAGGAAGCGGCATCAACGCCGCCGCCTCGCCCCATGTCGCAACGAAGAAATCGCGGCACCCGGCCTTGGCCAGATGCTCCATCACCGCGCGCGCGCCGAGGCCATAGCCATTGGCCTTGATCGCCGCGCCGCATGCCGCCGCGCCGCTCTGCGCGGCAAGCCAGCGCCAGTTGGCAACGAGGGCGGCGGAATCGAGGCGGAGCCGGAGCGGCGACGGGATGGCGATCATGCCTCCGCCACTAAACCGGTTTGGCGGCAGCGCCAATGGGCTGTTCAGCCCTTTGGCGCCTTGTCCCACTGCCCCTCAACCGGGTCCTTGAGCATGAAGGCGGTAACGAGGAAGGCCACCAGAACGACGCCCCATGTGTACCAGAGCCCCGAATAGGCATCGCCGGTCTTGGCGACGATGAAACTCGCAATCAAAGGCAGGAAGCCGCCGAAATAACCGGTGCCGAGATGGTACGGGATCGACAGCGACGAATAGCGGACGTGCGGCGGGAACATTTCGGACAGGAGCGCCGCGACCGGACCATAGGTGAAGCCCGACAGCGCGCAGAGGCCGAGCAGCGCGACGAGGATGGCCGCGATACCCAAAGCCCCGGGAACCTGCTTTTCGAAATTATAGCCCATCGCCTCGAGCGCGGGCTTGAGTATGGCGGGGTCTTCGCCCGCAACCTCGCGATTGCCGATCATGACCTTGACGCTGTCGAAGCTGCTGGCCGTGGTGACGATATTGTACGGTACGCCGAGCTTGGTCAGTTCGCCGAGTGTCTTGCCGCATGCGGTCGTCTGTTTCTGCGCAAAGGGATCGAAACTGCATTGTGATCCCGTGACCGTTACCGGGGCCTTCTCGGCGGCGGCGGTCAGCGCAGGGTTGCCGACGCTGCCCATCAACCAGAAGAGCGGGAAGAGCAGCACCAGCGTCGCGGCATAGCCCCAGACGATGGGCTTCTTGCGCCCGATGCGGTCCGACAGATGCCCGGCCCACAGGAAAAAGCCCATGCCGACCGCAGCGGCGATGCCGACGATGACCTCAGCCGCGGTATCGTCGAGCTTCATCGGCCCTTTCAGGAACGAGAGGCCTGAGAACATTGCGGTGTACCAGATGACGGTCAGCCCGGCGGCGATCCCGAACAGCGCGATGAAGAGGCGGCGTGGGTTGCCGGGGTAAGTGAAGCTTTCCTTGAGCGGGTTTTTGGCGAGTTCGCCCTGCGCCTTCATCGCCTGAAACACCGGGCTTTCGGAGAGCTTCAGCCGCATCCACAGCGAGATGGCGAGCAGGATCAGCGACAGCAGGAAGGGCACGCGCCAGCCCCAGCTTTCCCACACAGCGTCGGACATCAGCGCCTTGCAGCCCAAGACGACGATCAGGCTGAGCACGAAACCGCCGACAACGCTCGCCTGGATAAAGCTGGTATAGAATCCGCGCTTTCCGGGCGGCGAATGTTCGGCGACATAAATCGCTGCGCCGCCATATTCGCCGCCAAGCGCGAGCCCTTGCAGGATGCGCAGGCCGATGACGATGATCGGCGCCGCGATCCCGATCGAGGCCGCCGAGGGGATCATGCCGACCCCGGCGGTCGCGATGCCCATCAGCGTGACGGTGACGAGGAACGTATATTTGCGCCCCAGCCGGTCGCCGAGAAAGCCGAACAGCACTGCCCCGAGAGGCCGGAAGCCGAAGCCGACGGCAAAGCCCGCCCAGACGAGCAACACTTCCAGCGTCGCATTGTCGCTGGGAAAAAAGGCCTTGCCGATGATCGCCGCCAGCGTTCCATAGATGAAGAAATCATACCATTCGAATACGGTACCCGCCGATGAGGCGGCGATGACCATACGAATATCCTTCGCGGTCGGCTGATAATCCGCGCCATGGGTGGCGAAGGCGGCGCTGTCGGTCATAGACTCTCCCCTGCCCCTCTGTACGGAGCTTTGCCGCATCTCTACCGGGCAAGCGGCGGCGCGCAAGTCTTCTTGGCGAGGGCGGCCAATGATGGCAGACTGCGATGATGCAGTTCATCGACCTTTCGATCCCGATCACCAACGATGTCATTTCCGACCCGCCGGTGATGCGCCCGCAGATCACCTATATGACCCACGAAAATACGTGGGAACAGATTGCGATGTTTTTCCCCGGGCTGACGAAGCAGGATTTGCCCGACGGCGAAGGCTGGGCGGTCGAGAGCCTGACGCTCAGCACCCACAATGGCACGCATATGGACGCGCCGTGGCATTTTCACTCGACGACCGACGATGGCGCGACGCCCGCGCCGAGCATAGACGAAGCCCCACTTGACCTGTTCTTTCGCCCCGGAGTGAAGCTCGATTTTTCGGACCGCGCGGCGGGGCATGTCGTGAGCGCCGCCGAGGTCGAAGCCGAGCTGGCCCGGATCGGGCATGATCTCCAGCCGTTCGACATTATTCTCGTCCAGTCGGGCGCACTCTATGGCACCGACAATTTCACCGATCAGGGCTGTGGCATGGGCGCCGAGGCGACGCTGTACCTGACGGAACGCGGCGTGAAGGTCGTCGGGACCGATGCGTGGAGCTGGGATGCGCCGTTCAGTCATACCGCCCGCCGCTGGGCCGAAACGCGCGATCCGTCGATCATCTGGGAAGGCCATAAGGCGGGGCGAATCAGGCCCTATTACCAGATCGAGAAGCTGACCAATCTGGCCGCGCTGCCCCCGACCGGCTGGACACTGAGCTGCTTTCCGGTGAAGATCGAGCGGGCGAGCGCGGGGTGGATCCGGGCGGTGGCGCTGGTCGATTGAGCCCAATCCTCTTCGTCATGCCGGACTTGATCCGGCATCCATGACCGCATGGACCCCGGATCAAGTCCGGGGTGACGGAGCTTCTTAGAGATTGATTGTCGCCAACATCCACAGCGTCCATCCACTTAGCAGCAACAAACTCGCCCACGTCGCGATGACGCCGATCTGGCGCGGCACCGGGGGCTTGCCGCTGATCGGGGCATAAAGGCCGATGATGTGCGCGACACGGCCGATCAGGAAGATCGCACCGATCGCCATCAGCGCCATATGGTTCGCCTCGACGGTCTCAAGCAGCCCAATCAAAATGATGACGATCGGCGCATGTTCGGCGAGGTTGGCGTGGCTACGGACCGCGCTGATGAGCCGGTCGTCGCCGCCGTCGCCAAAGGCGACCCGGAGCCGCAGGCGCTGGCGCACAGTATCGATCGCGGTGAACAACAACAACAGCGCGCAAATCGCGGCGACAAAGGCGGTTACCGGCAAGCTCATATCATCTCTCCCCCATTTTCCCGGTGCGCAGCCTAGCCGGTCGGTCGCCGATTGCTACCGGTCAATTGCCCGGGGTGGGATCGACCTTCTTGTCACCGATATGGGCGTCCAGAAACGCCAATATCCGTGTTTCGACCGGCAAGCGGCTGACCTCAGGCCCAAGGCTGACCGCGCCCATCGGATAGAAATGGCCGAAACCCGGCACCCATGCTGTTTCGACCGCGATGCCCTTGGCCGTCAGCGCCTTGATCGCGAAACGCGTGCCCGACTGGATGCCGTCGAGATCATTCTGCGCGACGAAGAGCAGCGCGGGAGGCATGTTCGGCCGAACGGTTTCGAACAGATTATAGCCGCTGAGGCCGCCCGACAGCGCGAAGACTGCCTTGACCGGGACGCCAATGCCATAAGCGGTGTTGAGCGCGGTGATCGCTCCCGACGAAAAGCCGCCCAAGGCGATCCGGTCGGCGTCGACGCCATATTTTCCGGCATTTCCCCGGACATAATCGGTAGCCATCGCCATATCCTCGGCGGCGGCGAGGATCGCGTGCCAATATTGCTCGCGCGTCCGGTCGTCGAGCGGCGGCAGTCCCATCCGCTGGCGCACGACCTCGATCCGCGCCGTCGCGGTGGGTGACAGGTTGAGCGCCTTCGACACCAGCCTTTTTTCGTCGACCGGCTTTGCCACAGCGGGATCCTCAGGCGTCAGGCGATAGTCGATCGCGAAACAGACATAGCCGTCGCGCGCGAAGCGGCGGCAATAATCGGCCATCGAACTGTCCTGCGCGCCATCCTCGGTATAGCGCTCCTCGCCCTTGTTGCCGCGGTGGAAGGCGCCGCCAAAGGCCATGATGACGGCGGGGCGGTTCGCGAGCAGCTTGCCGTCGGCGACGGGGCGGTAGACGTCGACGAGCAGGTCGCGGGTCCGGGGGCGTTCCTGTGATACCTGGATCAGCGCGCGGCCGTAGACCAGGTTACGGGTGAGATGGACTTCATATTCGCGGTTCAGATCGGCTTCGGCGGCGGCCGATAGCGGCAGCAGTATTGCAAAGATTGCCGCCGCAAAGGCGGTCGCTCGCCGGATCATGTCGTTCTTCCTCTGTTTTCTGAAATCAACATGTCATTGCGAGCGCAGCGAAGCAATCCAGAGTGGCTTAACCCGCCCTAGATTGCTTCTCCCCGGCTTTCGCCGGGGTCGCAATGACGATCAGATCAGAAGAGCCGCGATCCGTTCGGCACCGCCCGGTCGGGCGCGAAAAGGATCACCGCGCCTGCCTCGTCGGCGAAACCCAGCGTCAGCACTTCGGACATAAATTTTCCGATCTGGCGCGGCGGGAAGTTGACCACTGCAGCGACCTGCCGCCCCGGCAGTTCCCCGATCGCGTAACGATCGACGATCTGCGCGCTGCTCTTCTTCGTACCGATTGCCGGGCCAAAATCGATCAGCAGCTTATACGCGGGCTTACGCGCCTCGGGGAAAGGCTCGGCGTTCAAGATCGTGCCGATGCGGATATCGACCTTCAGGAAGTCGTCGAAGGTAATTGCGTCGGCCACGGGAGCGTCGGCGTTATGGTTCAGGTGCATCTATCAAACTCCGTCATTGCGAGCGCAGCGAAGCAATCCAGATCTGGTTTACGCCACTCTGGATTGCTTCGTCACTTCGCTCCTCGCAATGACGAGAAGAAGGCGGTTATTCCATCTCCAAAATGACCGCGTCGACCGCGAGGCTGTCGCCCTGTGCGGCATTGATGGTCTTCACCGTGCCGGTCTTTTCGGCGCGGAGGATATTTTCCATCTTCATCGCCTCGACCGTCGCAAGCGGCTGGCCGGCCTCGACCTTGTCGCCTTCGCCGACGTGCAGCGCGACGAGCAGACCCGGCATCGGGCAGATCAGGAAGCGCGAGAGATCGGGCGGGATTTTTTCGATCATGTGCGCCGACAAGGGCGCGATGTGCCAGGGCAGGACCTGGACATTATGGATGCGTCCGCGCGTCGTCATCCGCCAGCCGGCGCGCGTCTTCGCAACCTTGACCGCGAGTTCATCGCCGTCAATCTCGGCAACCACGAGCCGGTCGCCGGGGGTATATTCGAGCGCGATATCGACCTTGTCGCCGTCGACCTTGATATGCTTGTGGCCGATCTTGACCTTGTGCGCCGCGCCGCCGACGCTGACCTGCCATTTGGCGGGCGGTTCGAGCCGGTCGCCGAGCTGGCCGTCGGTGCGGCGGGCACGGTCGGCCTCGGCGCTGGCCATGAAGCCTGCGATGGCCGCGAGCGCGCGGACTACATCTTCTGCAACTTCGGCGCCCGAAAAGCCTTCGGGATATTCTTCGGCGATGAAGCCGGTCGTCAGCTCGCCCGCGCGGAAACGCGGATGCTGCATGATTGCCGACAGGAAATCGATATTATGGCCGAGCCCTTCGAGCTCGAAGCGGTCGAGCGCCGCGACCTGCAGGTCAGCGGCTTCGTCACGGGTCTTGCCCCAGGTGATCAGCTTGGCGATCATCGGGTCGTAGAAGATCGACACTTCGCCGCCTTCCTCGACACCCGCGTCAACGCGCACGCCGTCCTCGCCGCGCTCGTCGCCTGCCCATGCGGGAACGGGGGTGCGATAACGCACGAGACGGCCCGTCGAGGGCAGGAAGCCGCGATAGGGATCCTCGGCATAGACGCGGTTTTCAATCGCCCAGCCGTCGATCTTGATATCATCCTGCGTCAGTTCGAGCTTTTCGCCCGCGGCGACGCGGATCATCTGTTCAACGAGATCGATGCCGGTGATCGCCTCGGTCACCGGATGCTCGACCTGAAGCCGGGTGTTCATTTCGAGGAAGTAGAAGCTCTCGCCCGTCGGGTCGGCGCCGCTGACGATCAGTTCGACCGTGCCCGCGCTATAATAGCCGACGGCGCGCGCGAGTGCGACGCACTGTTCGCCCATCGCCTTGCGCATCTTTTCGGTCACGAACGGCGACGGGGCTTCCTCGACCACCTTCTGGTGGCGGCGCTGGATCGAACATTCGCGCTCGTTCAGATAGAGGATATTGCCATGCTGATCGCCGAGGATCTGGATCTCGATGTGGCGCGGGTTGAGGATGAATTTCTCGATGAAGACGCGATCGTCGCCGAAGCTGTTGAGCCCTTCGCGCTTGGTCGCCTCAAAGCCTTCGCGGACGTCCTTTTCGTCATAGGCGAGGCGCATGCCTTTGCCGCCACCGCCCGCCGATGCCTTCATCATCACCGGATAGCCGATCTCGTTCGCGATGCGGACGGCATGTTCGGTATCGTCGATCTCGCCGACGAAGCCCGGGACGACATTGACCCCGGCTTCCAGCGCGAGCTTCTTCGATTCAATCTTGTCACCCATCGCGGCGATCGCGTTCACCGGCGGGCCGACGAAGGCGATGCCTTCCTTGGCCAGCGCCTCGGCGAAGCTGGTGCGTTCGGACAGGAATCCATAGCCCGGATGCACCGCATCGGCGCCGGTCTGCTTGCACGCCGCAATGATCTTGTCGGCGATCAGATAGGATTCGGACGCAGGCGAGGCGCCAATATGCACCGCCTCGTCGGCCATCTGGACGAAGGGCGCACGCGCATCGGCGTCCGAATAGACGGCGACGGTCGCAATGCCCATGCGGCGCGCGGTCTTGATGACGCGGCAGGCGATTTCACCGCGGTTGGCAATCAGGATTTTCTTAAACATCGTCTCAATATTCCTCGATGAGGGCTTTTAAGTCTTTGGTGCGTTGTTCGGTGAGCGTCCGCATGCAGCCGCTGATCATCATCGGTTCGGCCGACCCGCCACGCATCGTGTAGCCTTCGCTGGCGCAATGCTTGTCGCGATAGGTGATCCAGGCGCGCTGTGCGGCGAGGAGCGTGTCGTAATAGCCGGGGCGGTTGTCCTGGGTCCGGTCGAACTCGCGGTCCTGCGCCTTCATCGCGGCGGCCGTCAGTTTCCACTGCGCGTTGAGCGCGGCGTCGGCGCGCTCATATTCCTGATAGGCGCAGGCGTTCAGTTCAAACTGGGCCATGGCATTGTCGCAATCGACCGCGGGCTCGGCGGCCATCGCGGACAAGAGCAGCAAGGGTGCGATGATCATTCGGTCGTCTCCGTCGGTGCCGGCTCTGCGGCAGGTTTGCGATACAGGCGGCTGATCTGCCGCGCCCAATAGAGGATCAGCGCGAGCGCACCGATCCACAGCAGATTTTCAACCCACAGCGGGCCGCCCTCGCCGGGCGCCCTGCCCAGCCGCACACCCTGCATATCGCCCGCCACCACGCCGAGCGCGCAGGAGGCGGGCAGCAGGAGCAGCGAGATCAGCAGGGCGAGGAGCGGCTTTCGTGTCACTCGGCGTCACTCTGACAAAAAACGACCTTTACGATATCGCTGCCGCGTGTCGGCTTGACGACGCTGCAGGCGATTTCGCGCCGCTTGCCGATCGGAGCTTTAGTGAACATTAGCGTTCCTTCCTGACGGGCTGCCATCGACCCGTAAGTCGATATGTAGCGCCCTGTTGCTTTCTCAGGCTAAAGCTCTCGAATGATCCCGAGGCAGGTATTTCCACTCCACAGTCAGGAAGTTCCTCAGGCAAAATATTCGGATCCCAACGAACATGATATGTCTTCTTGCGCATGCCCTTCAATGTTCGGGCAGCTACAATATGACCCTCGCCTCGCTCGCGGGAATCGATCACGAACGTACCCTCGGCGATCACGTCGCTGAACTTACGCATCTTTTCTATAGACGTAGGGATACAGGCGATCGCGTCCGGAGCGATCAAGAAGGCAGCGATTGCTATGCCAACCCCGTAAGCTCGGGTGTTCCTCATTCAGCGGCTTCCATCCGCATCGGCTCTTCGCCCTCCATCGGCTTGAGGCCGAGTTTCGCGAACAGGGCGGCATCCTTGCTGTCGCCGGCATTGGCGGTCGTCAGCAGCTTGTCGCCGGTGAAGATGCTGTTCGCGCCCGCCATAAAGCAGAGCGCCTGCGTCGCATCCGACATGCTCTCGCGGCCCGCCGACAGGCGGATCATGCTCATCGGCATGGTGACGCGCGCGACGGCGACGGTGCGGACGAATTCGATATCGTCGATCGCGGCGAGCGGGGTGTCCGCCAGCATGTCGCCGAGCACGGTGCCCTTCACCGGGACCAGTGCATTGATCGGCACGCTGCCCGGATGCTCCGGCAACGTCGCGAGCGCATGGATGAAACCGACGCGGTCGGCGCGGTTTTCGCCCATGCCGAGAATGCCGCCGCTGCACACATTGATGCCCGCGCTGCGCACTTCTTCCAACGTGTCGAGGCGTTCCTGAAAGGTCCGCGTCGTGATGACATTGCCGTAATTTTCGGGGCTGGTGTCGATATTATGGTTATAATAGTCGAGGCCGGCGACCGCGAGCGTCTGCGCCTGTTCCTTGCTGAGCATCCCCAGCGTCATGCAGGTTTCCATGCCCATCTGGCGCACGCCCTCGATCATCTCGACGATCGCGGGCATGTCGCGCTCCTTGGGGTTGCGCCATGCGGCGCCCATGCAGAAACGCTGCGATCCCGAATCCTTCGCCTGCGCCGCCGCCTGCAACACCGCGCGGACGTCCATCAGCTTGGTTGCCTTGAGGCCGCTGTCGGCGCTCTTGGACTGCGAGCAATAGCCGCAATCCTCGACGCAGCCGCCGGTCTTGATGCTGAGCAGCGTGCAAAGTTGCACCTCGCCACGCGCATGATGACGGCGGTGGACGCCCTGCGCCTCCCACATCAGTTCGTCGAACGGCAGGTCGAACAGCGCGGCGATTTCCTCGCGCGTCCAGTCGGTGCGGGTGATGTCTTGGGTCATGCGATTTTCTCCAGCGCCTGAGCGAGGTCGGCGATGATGTCTTCGATATTTTCGATGCCCACCGACACGCGCACGACATCGGGGCCAGCGCCCGCCTGCACCAGTTCGTCTTCCGACAACTGGCTGTGGGTGGTCGATGCGGGGTGGATGATCAGCGAGCGGGTGTCGCCCAGATTGGCGAGGTGGCTGAACAGCTCGACCGACGAGACGAGCTTGACCCCGGCGTCATATCCGCCCTTGAGGCCGAAGGTGAACACCGAACCGCCGCGGCCGCCCAGATATTTCTGCGCGAGTTCGTTGTACGGACTGTCGGGGAGGCCCGCATAGGACACCCAGCCGATCTTCGGATGCGCCTTCAGCCATTTGGCGAGTTCGACCGCATTGCTGCAATGCCGGTCCATGCGCAGCGCCAGCGTTTCCATGCCGGTGAGCGCGAGAAAGGCATTCATCGGCGCGAGCGCCGGGCCGAGATCTCGCAGGCCGAGGGTCCGCGTCGCGAGGATGAAGGCGAGATTGCCGAACGCCTCGGTGAACTTCAGCCCGTGATAGGAGGCATTGGGTTCGCTGAGCGTCGGATATTTGCCGCCCTTCGCCCAGTCGAAACTGCCCGCGTCGATGATCACCCCGCCAATGGCATTGCCATGCCCGTTGAGAAATTTGGTCGTTGAGTGGACCACAATGTCGGCGCCATGCTCGATCGGGCGGCACAGCATCGGGGTTGCCATCGTGTTGTCGACGATCAGCGGCACGCCGGCATCATGCGCGACCTTGGCGATCGCTTCGATGTCCTGGACCACGCCGCCGGGGTTGGCGAGGCTTTCGATGAACACCGCGCGGGTCTTGTCATTGATCGCGGCGGCGACATTGTCGGCATTATCGGCGTCGACGAAATGTGTATTCCACGCCATTTTGCGGAAGCTGTGGCCGAGCTGGTTGAGCGATCCGCCATAAAGCTTCTTCGCCGCGACAATCTCGCAGCCCGGCTCCATCAGCGTGTGAAACGCGAGGAACTGCGCAGCATGGCCCGATGCCACGGCGAGCGCGCCGACGCCGCCCTCGAGCGCGGCAATCTTGCCTTCGAGCGCGCCGTTGGTCGGGTTCATGATCCGCGTGTAGATGTTCCCGAATTCCTGGAGGTTGAACAGCCGCGAGGCATGTTCGACATCGTCGAAGACATAGGATGCGGTCTGATAGATGGGCGTGATCCGCGCCTTGGTCGTCGGGTCGGGCGCGGTTCCGGCATGGACCGCCATCGTTTCGGGTTTGTGGGTCACGGCTTCAACATCTCCATCACAGGATAAGGTTCAGGCGGCTTGGTCCGCATCAAGCGGCGGCATATTATGCCCAAGCAGCCTCAGCACATCGGCGGCACATTCGACGACATTGCTGCCGGGTCCATAGATGCCCTGCACCCCGGCGTCGCGCAGATATTGATAGTCCTGCGGCGGTATAACCCCGCCAGCGATCACCTTGATGTCGCCCCGGCCCGCTTCCTTCAGCTTGCCGATCAATTCGGGGATCAGCGTCTTGTGACCCGCCGCGAGGCTCGACGCGCCGACGACATCGACGCCGCTTTCCAATGCGAGCACGACGGTTTCACCGGGGGTCTGGAACAAGGGCCCCGATACGACGTCAAAACCCATGTCGCCGAACGCCGAGGCGATGACATTGGCGCCGCGATCGTGGCCGTCCTGCCCCATTTTCGCGACAAGCAATTTGGGTTTGCGCCCCATACGGCGTTCGACCGCCGCGACGCCGTCGAGCACCTGCTGCCAGCGGGCATCGCCTTCATAGGGCGCGCCATAGACTCCCTTCACCGGGGTCGGCTGAGTGCCATAGCGATCGAAACTTTCCTCCATCGCCGAGCTGATTTCGCCGAGCGTCGCGCGGGCGCGGGCAGCTTCGACCGCGAGTGCGAGCAGGTTGTTCTCGATGCTCGACTCGCCCGCCGCGCCGTCGCGCAGCGCCTTCAGGGCCGCCTGACACGCGGCTTCGTCGCGGTTCGCCTTGGTCTTGTTGATGCGCGCGATCTGGCCTTCGCGCACCTTGGCGTTATCGATGTCGAGGGTTTCGAGGAGATCCTCGTCCTTCAGGCGATATTTGTTCACCCCGACGATCACATCGTCGCCGCGATCGACGCGCGCCTGGCGGGCGGCGGCGGCGGTTTCGATCATCGCCTTGGGCCAGCCTGCCGCGACGGCTTTCGCCATGCCGCCTTCGGACTGGACGCGGTCGATGATTTCCTGCGCCGCATCGACGAGCTGCTGGGTCAGCGCCTCGACATAATAGCTGCCGCCGAGGGGATCGACGACCTTGGTCATCCCCGTCTCTTCCTGAATGACGATCTGGGTGTTGCGCGCGATACGCGCCGAGAAGTCGGTCGGTAGCGCGATCGCCTCATCCAGCGCGTTGGTGTGCAGCGACTGAGTGCCGCCGAGCATCGCCGCCATCGCCTCGATCGTCGTGCGCATGACGTTGTTGTAGGGGTCCTGCTCGGTGAGCGAGACGCCCGACGTCTGGCAATGCGTGCGCAGCATTTTCGACCGCTCGTCCTGCGCGCCGAGCGTCGTCATCGCGCGATGCCACAGCACGCGCGCCGCGCGCAGCTTGGCGATCTCCATGAAGAAATTCATGCCGATCGCGAAAAAGAAGCTCAGCCGCCCGGCGAATTTGTCGATGTCGAGGCCCGAGGCGACGCCATATTTCACATATTCCATGCCGTCGGCGATGGTGAAGGCCAGTTCTTGCACCTGCGTCGCGCCGGCTTCCTGCATATGATAGCCGCTGATCGAGATGCTGTTGAATTTCGGCATCTCGCGCGACGTATAGCCGAAGATGTCGCTGATAATCCGCATGCTCGGCTCAGGCGGGTAGATATAGGTGTTGCGGACCATGAACTCTTTGAGAATGTCGTTCTGGATCGTGCCGTCGAGCAATTTGCGATCGACGCCCTGCTCCTCGCCTGCAACGATGAAGAAGGCGAGGATCGGGATCACCGCGCCGTTCATCGTCATCGACACCGACATCTGGTCGAGCGGAATGCCGTCGAAGAGGATCTTCATATCTTCGACGCTGTCGATCGCGACCCCGGCCTTGCCGACGTCGCCGGTGACGCGCGGATGGTCGCTGTCATAGCCGCGATGGGTCGCGAGGTCGAAGGCGACCGACAGCCCCTTTTGCCCCGCGGCGAGGTTGCGGCGATAGAAGGCGTTCGATTCCTCGGCGGTCGAGAAGCCCGCATATTGCCGGATCGTCCATGGGCGACCAGCATACATCGACGCGCGGACACCGCGCGTGAAGGGCGCGAAACCGGGCAGGCCGGGATCGGTCGTGACATCCTCCGCCGTATAGAGCGGCTTGACGTCGATCCCCTCGGCGGTGTGCCAGGTGAGGTCCTTGCCCTTCACTTCCTTGGTCGCGGCGGCGGCCCATTGGTCGATGGTCGGTTTGTCGGTCATATTGCAATCCCTTCCTCTCCCACCGGGAGAGGATATGAAGGCTTGGCGGCTTTGCCGCCTAGCCGGAGTTGGTGAGGGCGGCGCCCTCTCGATAGTTCCATCCCCTCACCCAGCTTCGCCTAGGTCCGTCGGACCAAGGCTGCGCAACCCTCTCCCGATGGGAGAGGGGGTGGAAGGCTCAATGCCCGCCCTTCGGCGTTTCCATAATCTCGGTCAGCACCCCGCCCATGTCGCGCGGGTGGACGAAGAAAATCAGCGTCCCGTGCGCCCCGATGCGCGGCTCGCCGAGGACGCGCTTGCCCAGCGCTTCAAACTCGGCCTTGGCGGCGTGAATGTCGGGGACTTCGTAGCACATATGATGCTGCCCGCCCGCCGGGTTCTTCTCGAGGAACCCCGCGATCGAGGTGTTGCCGGGCAGCGGTTCGACCAGCTCGATCTGCGTGCCGTTGAGCGCGCCGTCGGCGCCGGGGGTGTCGACGAAGCACACCTTCACCCCCTGCTCGGGCAGGTCGAACGGCTCGTGAATCCGGGTCGCCCCCATCACATCGCGGTAAAAGACGATGCTGTCGGCGATCGACGGCGTTGCGACGCCGATATGGTTGAGGCGACCCAGTTTCATCATATTCTCCTCAGCAACCCGGAATCTGGTCCTTGCCGACCAGTTCATATTTGCCGTTCTTCAGTAGATATTGCTGCTTGAAAGCCCGTGTACCGGTGTAGGCGACGGTGAAGCTTTTGTCGGGAACCGCGGCGGCGATCTTCCCGTCATATTGTTCTTCTTTCTGGCCGATCCCTGCACCCGAACTCATTCCGTCGGTGAAGCCCGCGCGGTTGACCGGCCCGTCCGGCGCCAATTCGGTCAACGTCGCGGTGCTGATCGCGCAGCCCTGCCACACCCCGCCGCCGGCGGTGATCAGATAGGGGTTTTTCCCGATCGCGTCGCTGAAGGCCCAGCTTGTCGCGGCATTGCCGACGGTGCCTACCGCGCCGAGGTTCAGCCATTCACCCTTGCGCTGCCAGCCCGATGGGCCGCCCTGCAGATAGTGGATCGCGTTGATCCCGCCGTCGCTGTGGCCCGCATCGTCGAGGCTGCCGAGGCTCAGCAGCACGCCGACATTGTTGGGCAACAGATGGATCGCGGCGGGACGGAACTGATAGGTTCGCCCGTCTACCTCGCGCGTCGCGGTCGCTTCGGCGCCCTTGGCGAGACCGAAGGCAGCCCGGAACGCGACGCCGATCGTTTCACTTTCCTCGCTGCCGAGCGTGATCGGAAAGGCCGGCACCGGCTCGCCGACGGGCGTATCGGGATCGAACGCCGACGCCGCCTGCGAAGCCAGGAGGGCGGGAGCAAGCAGGGCACCAAGAAGGAATTTACGCATCTTCAAACCTCTTTCGGAATCAAGGACATGGCGGCTTAACCTAGCCGTCCCCTGCCTTTGCATCCAGCCTGACCAATTGGATGTGCCATTCGTCACATGGCGACCGACGGCGTAGCAACGCCGATATGGTTGAGACGACCCAGCTTCATTCCTTGATGACCTCTTTTCCTACCCATACTTCGGCTCCATCGAAATGGACTGTCCCTTGAAGGCGGCGCTCAATTGCAAGTTCGACGAGCCCCCAAGATGCCGCCATCTGCTCGCCGAACGGCGCTCGGACTTCCTGACCGTGAGGGTAAGTTCGATCCTTTCGGTCAAAAACCCCGTGGATGTGATTCGCACTGTGCGCGATCGACATCGCTGCCTTAAGATCGGGAGCAAGCACATACAGCGAGTTATGAGAAGTGTTATAGACAGCGAACAATTTCACCGTCTGATTGGGATCAGCAGCGCCCAGCCCTATTCTACACTTCGCACCCATATCCAGACCTCACAGCGGAATATTGTCATGCTTCTTCCAAGGATTCTCGATGCTCTTGTTGCGCAGCTTGCGCAGCCCCAGCGCGATCCGCTTGCGCGTGTTGTGCGGGTGGATGACCTCGTCGATATAGCCGCGCGATGCCGCGACGAACGGGTTGGCAAAGCGGTCTTCATATTCCTTGGTGCGCTCGGCAATCTTCGCGGGATCGCCGATGTCGCTGCGGAAGATGATTTCCACCGCGCCCTTCGCGCCCATCACCGCGATCTCGGCGGTCGGCCAGGCATAGTTCAAATCGCCGCGCAGATGCTTTGACGCCATCACGTCATAGGCGCCGCCATAGGCTTTGCGCGTGATCACCGTGATCTTGGGCACCGTCGCCTCGGCATAGGCGAAGAGCAATTTCGCGCCATGCTTGATGATGCCATTATATTCCTGCGCGGTGCCGGGCAGGAAGCCCGGAACATCGACGAAGGTGATGATCGGGATTTCGAACGCGTCGCAGAAACGCACGAAGCGCGCCGCCTTCTTCGACGAGTTGATATCGAGCACGCCCGCGAGCACCAGCGGCTGGTTCGCGACGATGCCGATCGTGCGCCCCTCGATGCGCCCGAAACCGCAAATGATGTTTGCGGCATGCGCCGGCTGCACCTCGAAGAAATCGCCTTCGTCGACGGTCTTCCGGATCAACTCGTGCATGTCATAGGGCTGGTTCGCCGACGGCGGGATCAGCGTGTCGAGGCTAGGATCGGCGCGGTCCCACGGATCGTTGGTCGGGCGCACCGGAACGCCGCTGCGGTTATTCTCCGGCAGATAATCGAAGAAATCGCGCGCCGCGAGCAGCGCCTCAATGTCATTTTCGAACGCCAGATCGGCGACCGAGCTTTTGGTCGTGTGAGTGATCGCGCCGCCAAGCTCTTCCTGCGTGACGACTTCGTTGGTCACCGTCTTCACCACATCGGGGCCGGTGACGAACATATAGCTGCTGTCCTTCACCATGAAGATGAAGTCGGTCATCGCGGGCGAATAGACCGCGCCGCCCGCGCAAGGACCCATGATGAGGCTGATCTGCGGCACGACGCCCGACGCGAGCACGTTGCGCTGGAACACTTCGGCATAGCCGCCGAGCGATGCGACGCCCTCCTGAATGCGCGCGCCGCCACTATCGTTCAGGCCGATGACCGGCGCGCCGACCTTCAGCGCATTGTCCATGACCTTCATGATCTTTTCGGCATGGCGCTCCGAAAGCGAGCCGCCGAAGACGGTGAAGTCCTGGCTGAAAACATAGACGAGGCGGCCGTTAATCGTGCCGCTGCCAGTGACGACGCCGTCGCCGGGAACGATCTGATCCTGCATGCCGAAATCGGTGCAATTATGCTCGACATAGGTGTCGAGCTCTTCGAACGAGCCTTCGTCGAGCAGCACGTCAAGCCGCTCGCGCGCGGTCAGCTTGCCCTTGCTGTGCTGTGCGTCGATGCGCTTTTGCCCGCCACCCAGCGCGGCGGCGGCACGGCGGCGTTCCATTTCGGCGATATTGGCGGACACTCGGGCTTCTCCATCAAATTCGGATATAATCCCCTGCCCCCTTTGCGACCCCGGCGCAAATGTGAATTTGCAAAGTTGCAAAGTGATAGTTTGCAAACTATTCTTCCCCGTGAAGGAGGATCAGCGTGTCCCGACAACGCATCTTTGCCGGAAGCCGTCTCAAGGCGCTCCGCACCGAACGCGCGATCAAACAGGCCGAGTTTGCCGACACGCTGGGCATTTCGACCTCCTATCTCAGCCAGATCGAGCATGACGACCGGCCATTGACCCCCGCGCTGCTCGATCGGCTGCAACGGCTGTTCCCGCTCGAATGGGAAGAAGTCACCACCGACGCCGACGACCGCCGTCAAGGCGCGCTGCGCGAGGCTGCCGCCGATCCGCTGTTCGCTACCGCACCGCTGACGCCCGAACAGCTCGAGCGCGCGGCGCTGCAGCAACCGCAACTCGCCGACCAGTTCGTCGCGCTCCACGCCGCCTATCGGCGCGCGGGGCAGCGGCTCCAGATCATCGACGAGGCGCTGACCGGCGGCACCGCCGAGGGCAGCCGCCTGCCGTGGGAAGAGGTGCGCGACTGGTTTCACGACGCGGGCAATTATGTCGATCGGCTCGACCGCGCCGCCGAAGCGCTGGCGGGGCAATTGCGCGGAAGAGATTCCTCGCCTGCGATCGAGACGATCGAACGGCGGCTCCGCGACGCGCTCGGCATTTCGATTGTCTATCAACAGACGCAGACGTTGCGCGAATTTGACGCAACGATGCGCCATCTGGTGATCGACCCGTCGCAGCCCGCCGAGACCCGGCGCTTTCAGCTCGCGCACCAGCTCGCCGCGCTGGCGCTGGCGCGCGAGATTGCCGCAGTGGTCGAGGCGTCGCCGCTGCGCACCGCGGCTGCGCGGCAATTGCTCCACGTCGGACTCGCCAATTATGCCGCAGGCGCAGTGCTGATGCCCTACGCCCCGTTTCGTGCCAGCGCGCGCGCGGTGCGCCACGACATCGACCGCCTGCGGCTCGAATATGGGGTCAGCTTCGAACAGGCCTGCCACCGCCTCTCGACCCTCCAGCGCCCCGGCGCGCGCGGCATCCCGATGTTTTTCTGCCGCGTCGACATGGCGGGCAATATCACCAAAAGGCACAGCGCGACGCGTCTGCAATTCGCGCGCTTTGGCGGCGCCTGCCCCTTGTGGGTGGTGCATGAGGCAGCAGCAATCCCCGACCGCATTTTGTTCCAGCTCGCCGAGACCCCCGACGGCCTGCGCTATGTGTCGATGGCGAAGGGGCTGGTGAAACCCTCGGGCAGCTATGCGCGCAGCCCGCGCCGCTACGCCGTCGCGCTGGGGTGCGAGGCACAATATGCGGGCGAGTTCATCTATGCCGATGGGGTCGATGTCGCTGCACCGCAGGCATCGACGCGGATCGGGCCATCATGTCGCATCTGCCCGCGCGACGATTGCGACCAGCGCGCCTTTCCGCCGAGCGATCGCCCGATTTTGGTCGATCCTGACCGGCGCGACGTCGTGCCGTACCGGATCGGCTAGCCGTCGATCACCAGTTCCTCGTCGAGGAAATCGAGAAAGGCGCGGATGCGTGCCGCCGCGCGGTCTTCGGGTGCGTAGAGCGCGTGGATGTCCTCGCCGTCGCCGGGATTGTGATCGGGCAAAACCTCGACCAACCGCCCCGCCGCCAGATCCTGTGCGACATGAAAGCGCCCGTGCCGCGCAATCCCGCCGCCCGCGACCGCCATCAGGCGGACGACCTCGCCTGAATTGCCGAAGAAGCTGCCCTGCACCGGTCGATGGACGATCTTTCCATCGACGCGGAACGGCCAGCTGTCGACCGAGCGGCGGAAGCTGAAGCGCAAGCAGTCGTGCGCGTCGAGATCGTCGGGCTCCTTTGGCGTGCCGCGGCGTGCAAGATAGTCGGGGCTGGCAACAAGCATCATCCGACTATGCCCCAGCTTCTTTGCGCGGAGCCGCGTGTCACGCAGCGGACCGATGCGGATCGCGATGTCGGCGCGTTCCTCGACCAGATCGACGATGGCGTCGGACAGCGCGAGATCGATCGTGACGTCGGGATAGCGCGCGATGAAAAGCGGCAGCATCGGTAGCAGCCCCATCGTCCCGATCGACGGCGAGGCGTTGATGCGCAGCAGCCCGCGTGGCCCCTGTTGTGCGCGACCGAGCCCGTTCTCGACACTCTCCAATTCGGCAAGCAGCACGCTCATCCGGTCGCGATAAGCGAGTCCCTCAGCGGTCAGCGCGAGTGACCGGGTCGTTCGGCGCATCAGCGTCACGCCAAGCCGCGCCTCGAGCCGGGCGATGCTGCGGCTCACGGCCGAAGGCGTAAGACGCAGCGCCTTCGCCGCGGCCGCGAGGCTACCGCCGTTCGCCACCGCCAGAAACGTCTCGATATCACCGAACCGATTGTCCATCGCCATTCCTGATTAGAAATCACCACTGAAATGATGAAGCGCATCCTAATCAACAATGGCGTGCGGCGCTATCTTCGCTTCATCAAATCATACCAAGGAAGGAAGCCGCCCATGGACCTGAAACTCAATGGCAAGACCGCCCTCGTCACCGGATCGACCGCCGGCATCGGCTTCGCGATCGCGAAACGCCTCGCCGAGGAAGGCGTCGATGTCGTCATCACCGGGCGCAATCAGGACAAGCTAGACGCTGCGGCGGCCGAATTGGCGCAGGTCGGCACGATTCGCGCCGTCCTCGCCGATCCCGCCACAGCCGAGGGCGCCGAAGCGCTGATCGCCGCAGTTCCCGCAGTCGATATCCTCGTCAACAATCTCGGCATCTACGAAGCCAAACCCTTCGCCGAGATCAGCGACGCCGACTGGCACAATATCTTCGAGGTCAATGTTGTGAGCGGGGCACGCCTGTCGCGGCATTATTTCCCGAAGATGCTCGAAAACAACTGGGGCCGCGTGATCTTCATCGCGAGCGAAAGCGGCCTGCTGCCGCCCGCCGAGATGATCCATTACGGTATGACAAAAACGGCCCAGCTGACCATCGCGCGCGGGCTTGCCGAACAGACCAAGGGCACGGGCGTCACCGTCAACAGCGTGCTGCCGGGCCCGACTCGATCGGAGGGCATTGCCGATTTCATCCGCTCGGTGGTGTCGAACCCCGACGCTTCCGAAGCCGAACGTGAGAAGGCGTTTTTCGACGAATTGCGCCCGCTGTCGCTGATCCGCCGCCTGATCGAGGCCGACGAGATCGGGGCTTTGGTGACCTATCTCGCGAGCCCGCTGGCGGCGGTGACAAATGGCGCCGCGATCCGCGCCGAGGGCGGGATTATTCCGACGATTGCCTGAGCTGCTCCCCTCCCGCAAGCGGGAGGGGTCGGGGGTGGGCAGCGACGGTGCGTTGGCCCACCCCGCTGCGACTGGCGAACAAGTTCGCAAGTCTCGCTGCCTCTCCCGCCTGCGGGAGGGGGATTTTACAGCTTCACAATCCCTCGCTCGATCAGACTATGGGCCGTCGCGAGGATCGCCTCTTCGGGCGGGCGCATTGTCCAGCCGAGCGTCTTCATCGCATGACGGCTGTCACCGCCGCGGATATTGCCGAGTTCGGTGACAAGCTGTTTCAGTTCTGGCCGAACCAGCGCGAACAGTTTGAGCAGCCAGTCGGGCATTTTCTTCGCGGGTACCTTGCGCGCCTGCGCCCCCAAATTCGCGCGCAATATATCGGCGACGTCGATCATCTTCAGGAATGGGCCCGAGCAGACATAACGCTCGTCGCGGACGCCAGGCGCGGTCAACGCGCGATAATGGAGGTCGGCGACATCGCGGACATCTATGATCCCGAAACCGACGTCGGGGCACATCGGCACCTTACCCTCGAGCAATTGCTTCACAAATTCGATCGAGGTCGACAGATCGTCCGACATCAAAGGCCCGAACACCGCCGCCGGATTGACGGAGGCAAATTCCATGTCGCCGCCCTCGGCCGCCACCCAGTCGCGCGCGGCGCGCTCGGCGACGGTTTTCGAACGGACATAGGGCATGACGTCCGGATCATCGAGGTTGGTCCAGTCGGCCTCTGTGTTCATCCGCGCGCCCTTGCCATGGCCATAGGCGATCGCCGCCATCGACGAGGTCAGGACGAAACGCCTGATCCCCGCCGCGCGCGCAAAGCGCAGGGCCCGCAAGGCGCCCTCGCGCGCGGGAACGACCAGTTCGTCGGCGTCTTTGGGGACGTTCATCGGAAAGGGTGAAGCAACATGCGCGACATGGGTGCAACCCGCGATCGCTTCGGCCCAGCCCGCGTCATGCTCCAGATCGGCAGCGAAAAATTGCAATCGGTCGTTGTCGACCTTCAGCCAGCCGCGCACCTCGGGCTCGCGCTTCAGATTGCGCACCGTCGTATGGACGGTCCAGCCGTTTTCGATCAACTGTCGGATCAGGAAGCCTGCGATATAGCCGCTGCCTCCGGTAACCAATGCCGTGCCCGTCATGCGACGTCTCCTGCCGGTTTTCGGAGGAGAGACTAGCAGGCGGCGCACCCCGGCGAAAGCAGAGGGTTCAGCCGCCCTCCCCTCCGGCCTTCGCGCCGGCGATGGCCCCCGCTATCGCAGCGCGCGACTGCGGGCTGTTGCGCCAGCAGCTTGCGCCGAGCAGCAGGCTGACGCGCGTGCAGATATCGTCGGCGTCGCGCGTCGCGAGATCGGCCAGCGAAGCAATGCCGATTTCCTCGAGCCGCCCCACGACCGTCGGGCCAACGCCCTTCACCGTCAGCAATATCGCGCGTTCTTCGGGCGGGAAGCTCCTCTCCGCCGTCATTTCAGCAACACCAGTTCCTCGGCCATGCTCGGATGCAGCGCGACAGTGGCGTCGAAATCGGCCTTGGTCAGCCCCGCTTTCACCGCGACCGCGGCCGCCTGCAAAATCTCCGGCGCGTCGGGGCCGATCATGTGGAGCCCGACGACCTGATCGGTCGCGGCGTTGACGATCATCTTATACAATGCGCGTTCGTTGCGCCCGGCGAGGACATTCTTCATCGCGCGAAAATCGCTGGTGTAGGTGCGGATCGACCCCAGCTTGTTGCGTGCCTCAGCCTCGGTCATGCCCACGGCGCCGATCGGCGGGTGGCTGAACACCGCGCTCGGAACATTGGCATAATCGACCACGGTCGGCTTGCCGCCGAAGACGCTGTCGGCAAAGGCCTGTCCCTCGCGGATCGCCACCGGTGTCAGCTGGATACGGTTGGTGACGTCGCCGACGGCATAGATGCTGGGCACCGACGACTGGTTGGTCTCATCAACCTTGATCGCACCCTGATCGTCGAGTTCGACCCCGGCCTCTTCAAGCCCCAGCCCCTTGACGTTGGGCACGCGGCCCGCCGCGACGAGGATCGTGTCGGCCTCGATCGGATCGCAGCCGCCCAGGTGGACGGTGAACGTCCCGTTTTCCTTCTTCTCGATCTTCTCGAACGGCGCGTTGAAGCGGAATTCGATGCCCTTGGTCATCGAAATCTGGAGCAAGCGGTCACGGATCTGTTCGTCATAGCCGCGCAGTATCGTGTCGCCGCGGTTGACGATCGTCACCTTGCTGCCGAATTCGTTGAAGATACCCGCGAATTCATTAGCGATATAGCCGCCGCCGGCGATGACAATGCGCTTTGGCAGCTTGTCGAGGTGAAACACCTCGTTCGAAGTGATCGCATGTTCGCTGCCCGGAAATTCGGGGACGAAGGGCCAGCCGCCGGTCGCGATCAGGATGCGCTCGGCGGTCAGTTCCTGCCCATCGGCGAGCCGCACCTTTTGTGGTCCGACGACCGTCGCGCGCGTCTTGAACAGCGTGACCTTGTGATTGTCGAGCGTCTGGCCATAGAGCCCCTCGAGCCGGGTGACTTCAGCGAGAACATTGTCGCGGAGCCGGTCCCAGTCGAATTTGCAGTCAGGAACGTCCCACCCGAAATGGCGCGCGTCCTTCAGATCCTCAGCGAAATGGGCGCCGTAGACGAGCAGTTTCTTGGGCACGCAGCCGCGAATGACGCAGGTGCCGCCGACGCGATGTTCTTCGGCAACAGCGACGCGCGCGCCGTGCGACGCGGCGACGCGCGAGGCGCGAACCCCGCCCGACCCGGCGCCGATGACAAACAGGTCGAAGTCGAATTTGCTCATGATGAGGCCTCTGCTTTTCCGATGGGACAGGTTTCGGATCAGCGGCCTATGTGGTTATGCGCACCCAACTTGCCAATCGAAATTTGCGGTCAGAGTGACGAACGCGGCCTACTCGCCCAGGGCCGCCGCCATCAGTGCCTGCGTCGCGGGGTCGAATTCGACCGTACCCTCGGCAAGCCCCTTCGCCATTTCCTTGCCCAGTTCGACCCCGAACTGGTCGAACGGGTTGATGCCCAGCAACACCGCGCTCGCAAACACGCGATGCTCGTAAAAGGCGATCAGCGCGCCCAGGCTGCGCGGGGTGACCTGATTTAGCAGGATCGTCGTCGATGGCCGGTTGCCGGGATAGTTGCGCGCGCCATCCTCGCTCGCGCGTCCGGTCATAAGCGCCGCACCCTGCGCGATGCAATTGGCGACGAGGGTTTCGTGGTGCGCCTCGTCGAGCAGATGATCGGGCTCGCGCGCGACAACAAATTCGACGGGGATCAGATGCGTTCCCTGATGGAGCAGCTGGAACACCGCATGCTGGGCATCGGTACCGACCCCGCCCCATGTGATCGGCGCGCTGTGGCGGCCGAGCGGCTGGCCATCGAGCGTCACCGCCTTGCCGTTCGATTCCATCTCCAGCTGTTGCAGATAGTCGGGAAGCAGGCGCAATCGCTCATCATAAGCGAACACCGCACGCGTCTGACAGCCCAGCCGATTGGCATAGATTTGATCGACGAAGGCCGCGAGCAAACAGACATTGTCGGCCCCGTCGGCAAGGCGGAAATGTCGGTCCATTTCGGCCGCGCCCTCGAGCATGTCGGCGAACGCATCCCAGCCGAGCGCGAGCGCGGCGGGAAAACCGATCGATGACCAGAGCGAATAGCGCCCACCAACAGTTTCGCTGAACGGCAGGATACGCGTTTCATCGATACCCCACTCGATCGCGCGTTCGGGCATCGCGGTCACCGCGATAACGCGGCCGATCGGGTCGTCGACGCCGCCTTCTTCCAGCCATTGCAGCGCCGAGGCGGCGTTGAGCAGGGTTTCGGTGGTGGTGAAGGTCTTCGACGCGACCGCAACCAAAGTGTGCGCGGGGTCGAATTTGGCGAGCGCCTCGTCAAGTGCCGCACCATCGACGTTCGACACCACCGCGACATCGATGCGCGAACCGTGGCGGCCGAGCGCGTCGATCAGCAGATCGGGACCAAGCGCCGATCCGCCGATACCAATGTGGAGCAAATGGCGGATTTCTCCGAATGCCCCCGCCTCGATCGCATCGACCAGCATCCGCATCCGCTGGTGCAACATCTGCGCGCGGTGGACGGACTCGGGCGCGCCGTCGCCGCGTTCGGCGCTATGCTCGGCAGCGCGGTCCTCGGTCGGGTTGGCGATGCCGCCCGAAAACAGCGTCTTGCGGCGTCCGTGGAAATCCTGCGCTTCGGCAAGGCCCGACAGGATCGCGATCGCTGCACCGTCGAGATGCGTCTTGGCGAAATCGAAGCGAATGTCGGCGACGTTGCGTACAAGCATCTGAAGCCGCGCTTCGGGATCGGCGGCGACAAGCTCGGTCAGCGGCTGCGGCTGCCAGTCGGAGAGGGCCTGCCATGCGTGATCGGCTTTCATCATCAAATCGCTTCCCAAATTGCCCCGCCTGCTTCGAACGGGATCCAGATTAAGGGCAATTTCATAGGCCCGCCGCCATCCGTGCGCCAGTGTCGTCCGCCGATATTTGCTTGACGCGCAGACCTATTCATCGCCAATGCCCGGCCATGAACGACGCCAGTCTTGCCGCCTCGACGCCGCCCGCATCCGACCCTACACCCTCTGCGCCGAACCCGACACCGGTTTCGGCCAAGGAAGAGGCCGTCGACACCGCCCGCTTCCTCGTCCTGCTGGCGATTGCGGTGCTGGTTTTCCGCAGTTTTTTCCTGTCGCCCTTCAACATTCCGTCGGAATCGATGCAGCCACGGCTTTTGATCGGCGACTATCTGCTCGTCAACAAAATGGCCTATGGCTATTCGAAGCACAGCCTGCCGTTCAGCGTCCCGCTGATCCCGGGCCGGGTTTTCGCGCGCACGCCCGACCGCGGCGACGTTGTCGTGTTCAAGGCGCCGCCCGTTGCCGACAATGATTATATCAAGCGCGTCATCGGCGTCGGCGGCGACAGCGTGCAGGTGAAGGACGGCATCGTCTGGTTGAACGGCGCGCCGCTGAAGCGCGAAGCGATGCAAGATTTCGTCATTCCGGTGACGCCGAACATGATCGAAGCTTCGCAGATGACGGGCACCCTGCCCTGTTACTCGATGGAGTTTGAAGAGGTCAGCGAGAGCGGCCAGCGCCAGTGCCGATATAAACAATATCGCGAGACGATGCCGAGCGGCAAAAGCTATGCCATCCTCGACATCACGACGATTGCCGAGGACAACACCCCGCTCGTCGTCGTTCCCGAGGGCCATTTGTTCCTGATGGGGGACAACCGCGACCGCAGCGCCGACAGCCGTTTCCCGGCGGTCGAGGGCGGCGGCATCGGTATCGTTCCCGAGGAAAATCTGGTCGGCCATGCGCTGGTGGGCATGTTCTCGACCGATGGGTCGGCAAGCTGGTTCAACCCGATCAGCTGGTTCACCGCCGCGCGCTGGAGCCGCATCGGGGAAGGCTTTTGAGCGACCCACTCAATGCCGGGGCGCTCGCCGAGATCATCGGCTGCACCCCGGATAATCTGGCGCTCTATGATCTGGCGCTGACGCACGGCAGCACCGGGCGCGCCGACTATCAGCGACTGGAGTTTTTGGGCGACCGGGTCCTGGGGCTCGTGATCGCATCCGAACTTTACACGCGCTTTCCGCGCGCCAGCGAGGGCGAGATGTCGTCGCGGCTGCATGTCCTCGCATCGGGCGCGACCTGCGCCTCGATCGCCCAGCGGCTCAACCTGACCGCGCTCGTCCGCTTTGGTGCGCAGGCGCGAAGCGATGGCGGACGCTATAGCGACAATATCGCTGCCGACGCGATCGAGGCGCTGATCGGCGCGCTTTATCTCGATCAGGGCGCCGACGCCGCACACGCCTTCATTCTTGCCCATTGGGGTGATATGATCGAGGGACAGCAAGTGGCGCCGAAGCATCCGAAGGCGGCGTTGCAGGAATGGGCGCTGGCGCGCAAACGCCGCCCGCCCGAATATGAAATTGTCGCGCGCGAAGGGCCCGACCATTCGCCGCGTTTTCGCGTCGCGGTCAGCGTCGGCAAGCTCGCCCGCGCCGAAGCCGAAGGCACCAGTAAACAGGCGGCTGAAAAAGCCGCCGCAGCCGCGCTTCTTGCGGAACTTGAAGGACAAAGTGAATGACCCACCGCTGCGGATTTGTCGCCGTTGTCGGCGCGCCCAATGCGGGCAAATCGACCATCGTCAACGCCCTCGTCGGCCAGAAGGTCGCGATCGTCAGCCCCAAGGCACAGACGACGCGCACCCGGTTGATGGGCGTCGCGATGGACGGCGAGACCCAGATCATCCTCATCGACACCCCGGGCATTTTTGCCCCGACGCGCCGGCTCGACCGCGCGATGGTCGCCACAGCGTGGAACAGCCTCGATCAGGCCGAAGCAATCCTTGTGATGATCGACGCGGCGGCGAAGCTCGGCGAGCGCGCCGAACGCGTGCTGCAGGGGGTCGAGGGGCGGCCGGAGAAGAAGTTCCTTGTCCTCAACAAGGTCGATCTGACCCGCAAAGACAAGCTGCTGACGACCGCGACCACGCTCAACGAGCGGGTGAAGTTCGACGAAACCTTCTTCGTCTCGGCCAGCACCGGCGACGGGATTCCCGAACTCAAGGCGACGCTCGCGGCACTGATGCCCGAAGGCCATTGGCACTTCCCCGAGGATGAGGTCAGCGACGCCCCCGAACGGATACTCGCCGCCGAAATCACCCGCGAGCAGCTTTATCGCCAGCTCCACGAGGAACTGCCGTACCAGTCGACCGTCGAGACCGAGAAATTCACGACGCGCCCCGACGGCAGCGCCGAAATTCATCAGCAGATCCTTGTCGCCCGCGATAATCAGCGCGCGATCATCCTTGGCCACAAGGGCGAGCGGATCAAGGAAATCGGCAGCAAATCGCGCGCCGAGCTCGCCGAACTGCTGGGCCGTAAGGTACATCTGTTCCTGCATGTGAAGGTCAAGGCGAATTGGGACGAGGACCGCGGCGTGTACCGCGACATGGGGCTTGATTGGGTCGATTGAGAACGGGATAGCGCGAGATCCCCTGCTAACTAAAAGCGACCGGATTCGGAGCGGCATCGCGAACTGGAAAGCGCTCTGCGTCATCGCGGTGACTATTGGTTTCGTCGTCGGATTTGGGCTATTTTCTACATCGGGAACCGACAGCGTCATCACTGGAAAGATTGTCCGTATCGAGTGGATTGGCAGCAAAGCGCTGGATGCTCGCGCCGTTGTCCGACTAAAGGGTAGTCGTCAAATCACGATCCGTTTGCGCAGTAGAACAAACTGCCTCACAGGATCAAAAATCCATATCGTCGAACGACAGAATTGGGTTGGCCGAACCTATCGCGCCGCCCTGGACGAATGCTTTAACCGATCGTCCGACAGTCATCCGGCGGCGTCTGCCCTTCGAACCGCGCGCTGATCCATGCCAGTGTCTCCACAGCACTATCTCGCGCGGTGTGGGCATGGTCGCCACCGGGAAGTTCGATCCAGCGCACCGCGCTGCGGCGCTTGCACATCTTCTTCGCGAAACTCCGCGTTACCGCCGATGCGACGAGCGGGTCCTCGATGCTCTGCGCGATCAGCAGTGGCCCCGGCACGCTCGCCGGATCGACGCTGTTGGCGCGCATCGTCGCTGCCCAAGGTTCGATCCGCCCCATATCCTTGTTCCGCAACGCGCCCCGCACCGACACAATGCCCAGAATCGTGCCGAGCTTGGGTGTGCTGCCGATGGTGATGCAATTATTCTGCGCCAGCCGCTTGACGACGCCCTGGTTCGCCCGGTTCACCACCCCGCCCAGCGAATAGCCGAAACGTTCGGACCAGCTGTATAGCGTGAAGGCCATCATCATCGCGCGGATATTGGGCTCGCTCGCCCTGCGCATATTTTCGGCGAGATCGGTCGGCGGCGCCGCAGCGGCGGTTCCGACGAGGGTCAGGTCGGGGGCATAGGATCGCGCCGAAATCGCGGTCCACAACGCGGCATGCCCGCCCTGGGATTCCCCCCAGACGGCGAACTGACCGCCGGCCGCCGCACCGGGGATCGCGCGCGCCGCGCGCACTGCGTCGAGCACAGAGTTCGCGGTGTCGCCGCCGACCAGATAGGGGTGCGGCATCGACGTGCCGAGCCCCGGATAGTCGGGAGCGACGACGACATAGCCCTCGCGGATCGCCTGTTCGAGACCGGGCGTCGCCTGAAAGAAAAGCGGATGCGTCGATAGCCCGCATTTTTCGACCACGCCTGACGTTCCATGTGCCCAAGCGATCACGCGGCGCGGGCGTGTCGGCACCGCTTCGCGCGGCGCGACGACCGCGCCGGTGACTTCCTGCCGCACGCCGTCCTGATTGGTCGTCCAGTAGCGCACCTGCCACGCCTGCATTCCCGCCGGGGTATCGCGCATCGGTTCGGCCGATATCAGCGCGCCCGCCTGCTGCGCTCCCACCGGCGACGCAAGGACCGACAGGCTGACGGACAGGGTGGCAATCAGGTGGCGCATGGACTTTCTCCCGATGCGCCACCCTATCATGGCTATGCCGCCGCGAAAGCGCTGATTGCGAGCGTGGTTATTCCGCGGCGTCTTCCTCCGCAGCGGCCTTCTTCTTGGCCGGGGCCTTTTTCGCAGGCGCTTTTTTCGCAGGCGCTTTCTTGGCTGCGGCCTTTTTCGGTGCCGCCTTTTTCGCGGGCGCCTTCTTCTTGCCCTTTGCTGGCCCCTTGGCGGCGCGCGCGTCGATCAGCGCGATAGCTTCCTCTTCGGTCAGCGCGTCGGGCTCCATCGACTTGGGCAGCGTCGCGTTGGTCGTGCCGTCGGTCACATAGGGCCCGAAACGCCCGGCCATCAGCTTCATGTCGCCGCCGCTGGTCGGATGCGCGCCAAAGGTCTTCAAAGGCTCGACCTTCGCGCGGCCGCGACCGCCGCCTGCTGCCGCTTCGGCGATACGGACCACCGCAGCGTTCATGCCAATCTCAAAGATTTCGGCAGTGCCGGTCAGCTTCGCATATTTGCCGTCGTGGAGCAGATAGGGGCCATAGCGCCCCAGCCCCGCCATGATGACATTGCCGCTTTCGGGATGCGTTCCCACCTCACGCGGCAGGCTGAGCAGCCGCAGCGCATAGTCGAGGTCAAAATCCTCGGCCGGAATATCCTTGGGGATCGACGAACGCTTCGCCTCCTTGCCGTCGCCGAGCTGGATATAGGGACCAAAGCGCCCGCTGCGCTTCGTCACTTCCAGCCCGCTTTCGGGATCAGTGCCCATCGTTTCGGGGCCGGTGTCGGCGCCGTCGCTGCCGCCCGGCTGCGCGAATTTCCGCGTATATTTGCAGTCGGGATAGTTGCTGCACGCGATGAACGGGCCGAACTTGCCGCCGCGCAGCGCCAGCTTGCCGGTGCCGCAATTGGGGCAGATGCGCGGATCGCTGCCATCGCCCTTGTCGGGGAAGAGATAGGGGCCGAGGAATATGTCGAGTTCCGCGGTGATCTCCGACGGTTTTTGCTCCATCACCTCGCCGGTGCGCGGCTTGAAATCGCGCCAGAAACGTTCGAGCACCGCCTGCCATTGCGCGCGGCCGCCCGACACGTCGTCGAGTTCTTCCTCGAGCCCGGCGGTGAAATCATATTGGACATAACGTTCGAAGAAGCGTTCGAGGAAAGCGGTCAGCAGGCGTCCGCTCTCTTCGGGCATGAAGCGGTTCTTCTCGACCGTCACATAGGCGCGGTCCTTGAGCACCTGGAGGATCGAGGCATAGGTTGACGGGCGCCCGATGCCGAGCTCTTCCATCTTCTTGACGAGACTCGCTTCCGAATAACGCGGCGGCGGCTGGGTCTCGTGCTTTTCGACCTCGACCCCGGTCTTTGCAGGCGCGTCGCCCTTCGCCATTGCGGGCAGCAGGCGCGCATCGTCGTCGTCCGCGCTGTCGTCGCGGCTTTCGTCATAGAGCGCGAGGAAGCCCGGGAATTTGATAACCTGTCCGGTGGCGCGCATCATCGTCTTGCCCGTGCCGTCGGTCAGATCGATGCTGGTGCGTTCAAGCCGCGCCGACGCCATCTGGCTCGCCATCGCGCGCTTCCAGATCAGTTCGTACAGCCGCCCATGATCGCCGCTGCCGGCCTTGTCTTTCGAAAAGTCGGTCGGGCGGATCGCTTCGTGGGCTTCCTGTGCGTTCTTCGCCTTGGTCTGATACTGGCGCGGCTGGTCGGGGACGTAACCGCCGTCATAGCGGTTCGCGATCGCCTTGCGCGCCGCGCTGATCGCGCTGCCGTCCATCTGAACGCCGTCGGTACGCATATAGGTGATCGCGCCGTCTTCGTAGAGGCCCTGCGCGATCCGCATCGTGTGGCTGGCCGAGAAACCGAGCTTGCGCGCGGCTTCCTGTTGCAGGGTCGAGGTCGTGAACGGCGGCGGCGGGTTGCGGGTAAGCGGCTTGGTCTCGACCAGATCGACGGTGAAATGGCCCGCCTTCACATCGGCTTCGGCGGCGCGCGCATCGGCTTCATTGGTGATCGTGAGCCGCTCGATCTTGTCGCCGCGCCAGCGCGCGAGGCGCGCCTTGAACGGCGTGCCGGACATTTCGAACAGGCCGGTGATCGACCAATATTGCTGCGCAACAAAGGCCTCGATCTCGCGCTCGCGCTCGACGATCATGCGCAGCGTCACCGACTGGACACGCCCCGCCGATTTGGCGCCGGGCAGCTTGCGCCACAGCACCGGCGACAGGGTGAAACCGACCAGATAATCGAGCGCGCGACGGGCACGATAGGCGTCGATCAGATCGTCGTCGAGCGCGCGCGGATTCGCCATCGCGGTCAGCACCGCATCCTTGGTGATCGCGTTAAACGTGACGCGATCGACCTCGCCCGGCAGCGCCTTTTTGCTGCGCAGCAATTCCTGCACATGCCAGCTGATCGCCTCACCCTCGCGATCAGGGTCGGTCGCGAGAATCAGACGGTCGGCGGTTTTCGCGGCGTCCTGGATTTCCTTCATCCGCTTCGCTTTGTCGGGATACAGCAGCCACTGCATCGCAAAGCCGTCGTCGGGATCGACCGAACCGTCCTTCGGCGGCAGATCGCGGACGTGACCATAGGACGCCAACACCTTGAAATCGCGGCCCAGATATTTCTCGATTGTCTTCGCCTTGGCCGGCGATTCAACGATTACCAATTGCATTCAAAACTATCCCCGTTACCGGCTCTCACATGTACGCGCGAGGGTGGCGGGGATAGCTTGATTCCGTCAAGCTGGATTTTTCCCGATCAGCTTTGCCATTTGAAGTCGGCAGGCAGGACGCATTTGCCAGCGTCATAGTTGCCGACGCTGCGGATCACCTCCTGATCCTCGGGCTCGATGCGGCGGCCGCTGATCTGGCTGTCGACCACGCGGCGGACGAGCGCGTCGAGGCGAGTGACGAGATAGCAGTCGATCGCCGGCGGTGCATGCGGATTGCCCACCCCGCTGTCGTCGGTCAGGAACAAGTATCGCGACTGGGTTGCCGCTGCCATCGCGCGCATCGCATATTCGGCCTCGTCAGCGACACCAGAAGCGGCGACCGGGGTGATGTGGATGCGCTTGGCGCGCGCGGCTTCGGCCGCCGCCCAGGTCTGCCCGAATTTGTCATTGTGCGGCGGCGCATCGGCGACGAGCAGCAGCGACTTGACCGCATCGGGGCGCCATTCCTGCCCCACCGCACGGATCAGCGCCTGATCCATCGCTTCGGGATAGTCGCCGCCACCGTTCGCCGATTGCCGCGCCAGCATCCCCTGCGCTTTGCCGATGTCGCGGTCGAAGGCGAAGCTGCGCGTGACATATTCGTCGCCGATGTCGCGGTAAAAGACGAAGCCAATGCGGATATCGAGATCGCGGTGCTTCGCGGTGATCGCGCCGATGATCGAGCGAAGTTCGGCCTGCAAAAAGCTGATCTCGTCGCCCATGCTGCCGGTGGTGTCGATCACCAGCATCAGGTCGAGCTTGGTCGCCTTGGTTGCCATCTGGTTCGTGGTCAACCCGACCGACTGCCCGCCCGGCGCATTGGCGACCAGCACGGGCCGCGCATCGGCGATCGCGCGCCCGGCCTTTTTCGCCGACACGCTGATCCGCTCGCTCAGCCGGTCGAGGCCGGGGAAGAAGACCGCGCTACCGTCGGCCTGCGTCGCCATGGTGATGCTGTTGCCGTCCGAACAGGTCACGACGACATCGGCAAAAGGAACCGGCTGGCCGTTACGGTCGTTCACCTTCACCGTGACGACGCGCATCGTGTCGACGCGAGGCAGGGCGCGAATATCCTGCCCCAGATCGCTGCGATTGACATAGGCGGCGTAAAGTTCGGGGTTCAGCAGATCGTCATGCTCACCCGCGGTCAAAATCCCCGCCTGCGGCTGCGGTTGCGGCCGCGGCCAGGGGCGCGGCGGCACGATCGGCGGGCTCGTCCGATAATCGCCCGAGGAACCGGCGACGGGCGCCGGTTCGGCACTGCTCGCTTCGTCTGCGCTGGCCGACGCGCGGGATTCGCTGACCACCGGGGAAGCGCTGTCGATATAGGCCGACGGTGGCGGAGGTGGCGGCGGAGCAGGCGGCGGCGGGGGCGATGTCATCGCGACCTTCTCCCGGTGCTTTCCGCCAACGCCATAGCCCGTCTGCTGCCGATTTTGCTCGACCTCGGCGCCCAGGCGCGGCAGCGGGTCGGCGGTGCGGCAGAAACCCTGCTTCCCCGCGACTGTCCGGGCTTGGGCGAGCGGGATCGGCGCGGACGCCGACGCCAGTATCGCCATCATCGTCACGCTCGTCAGCAATCGGCTGCGCATCATCAAACTCCCGCCATGTAACACAATATCATTAAATTGCGGTCCGGCCGGTGAACCGTGGCTGAACCGCGATGAACGGCTAGATTGCGAGACGTTTCGGCGCAGTGCGCCAGGTCACATCAGCGAAATTCGCGCCCCGGCGTGCCGCTCGATACGCCCCGCCAGCTCGAGCTCGAGCAGCACGAGTTGCACCGCTGCGGCGGGCTGCCCCGACTGGCGCACCAGTTCGTCGATCGCAACCGGGGTCGGGCCGAGCAGTTCGGCGATTGCACGCCGGTCGCCCTCACCCGCCTCACCCTGCGTGGCTGTCACCGCATAGGGCCGCGCCGGTTCGCGCAGCATCCGCGCGTCGATCGGCCCAATGGCTTCCAGCACATCATCAACATTCTGGATCAGCGTCGCGCCCTCACGGATCAGAAGGTTACAGCCCTGCGCGCGCGGGTCGAGCGGCGACCCCGGCACCGCCATCACCTCGCGCCCATAATCGCCAGCCCGGCGCGCGGTGATCAGCGACCCCGATTTGGGTGCTGCCTCGATCACCACCGTCCCCTGCGCCAGCCCCGCAATGATGCGGTTGCGCGACGGGAAATGGCGCGCGAGCGGTTCGGTGCCCGGCGGCTGTTCGGCGATCAGCAACTGGTCGACCGCAATTTTTTCCTGAAGCTGGACATTTTCAGGCGGAAAGGCGATATCGATCCCGCTCGCGATCACCGCCGCGGTCGCGCCGCCGAGTGCGCCGACATGCGCGGCGGTATCGACACCGCGCGCCAGTCCGCTCACCACGGTGACATCGCGCGCGGAGAGGTCGACGGCAAGCTGACGCGCGAAGCGGCACGCGGCTGCCGACGCGTTGCGTGCCCCGACGATCGCGACGCACGGGCGCTGCAACATCGCGGTGTCACCGCGAACGATGATGACCGGCGGGGCGCCTTCGACTTCGCGGAGCAGCAGCGAATAGTCCGTCTCGTCGCTGAATATATGCCGCGCACCGAGTTCCGCGACGCGATCAAGCTCACGCAGCGCAACCTCGGCCGGAGCAATGCGCGCTTTCCCCGCGCCACCGCGCAGCACGAGATGGGGCAGCGCCTCAAGCGCCGCTTCGCCCGAGCCGAAGCGCATCATCAACTGATGCCAACTTACCGGGCCGACGTGCGGCGTGCGGATCAGCCGCAGCCGCGCCAGCCGCTCGGCGTGGGTCATTCGGCGTCCTTCTTGTCGCCGACGCGCGGCTCGGTCCCGGCGCGCAGCCGGGCGATATTCTCGCGGTGCCGCCACAGCACGATAACCGCAAGCCCGGCGAGACCCACCGCATAGGTCGGATGGCCGAACGCCAGCGCCGCGACCGGCGCCGCGACCGCGCCGAGCATCCCGCCGAGCGACGAAATACGCAGCAGCAGCACAATGGCGAGCCACACTGCCGCAAAGACCAGCCCGATCGGCCAGGCAAGCGCGAGCGAAAGGCCGAGCAAGGTCGCGACCCCCTTTCCACCCTTGAAGCGCAGCCAGACGGGATAGCAATGACCGATCATTGCGGCCGCGCCCGCGATCATGGCGCCATCGTCGCCGAGTTCGGGGACAAAATGGCGCGCGAGCAGCACCGCGACCGCACCCTTGGCGCCGTCAAGGATCAGGGTCGTCGCCGCCAGCCCTTTACGCCCGGTGCGCAGCACATTGGTCGCACCGATGTTACCCGAACCGATCTGGCGGAGGTCGCCCGCCCCAAAAGCGCGGGTAATCAGGACGCCAAAGGGAATGGAGCCGAGGAAGTAGCCCGCGGCGATCAGCAAATATATCGTCATGTCATTCCCCACTCGTTCGCCGCCAGTGTGCCGATTTTGAACGGCGCAGGCAACGGATTCGATGATGTTGGGCGCCAGAATGGACAAGAACCCATGTATGCGACGGTCATCCAACCTTGCCACCGTCATTGCGAGCTATGTTAGCGAACTGACGATTGAGCGCCACTTCACCGCCTGCTACGCGACACCCATGCACTCCCCATCCCCCGACGCCCCAATCCTCTTTTTCGACAGCGGCCTTGGCGGGCTGAGCGTCCTCGCGCCGACCCGCGCGCTGCTGCCGGCTGCGCCGATCGTCTATGCCGCCGACTATGCCGGACTGCCTTATGGGGAGAAGAGCGAGGCCGAACTGGCGGCGCGCGTTCCGGCGCTGCTCGGGCGGCTCGTCGAACGCTATCAGCCGCGCCTCGTCGTCGTCGCGTGCAACACCGCCTCGACGATCGCGCTCACCCATATCCGCGCTGCGCTCGACCTGCCGATCGTCGGTACCGTCCCCGCGATCAAGCCCGCCGCCGAGCTGACCAAAAGCGGCGTCATTGGCGTGCTGGGCACCGAGGCGACGGTGCGCCAGCCCTATGTCGATGATCTCAGTGCGAAGTTCGCGGTCGGCAAGACGGTTCTACGCCACGGCAGCCCCGGGCTCGTCACCGGCGCCGAGGCGAAGCTCAATGGCGGGATGATCGACCCGGCCGTCGTGGCCCGCGCCATCGCCGGGCTTCGCGACCAGCCGGGGGGCGAGGCAATGGACGTCATCGTCCTCGCCTGCACCCATTTCCCGCTGCTACTGGACGAGCTGCAGGCCGCTGCCGGCCCCCATGTCCGCCTGATCGACGGCGCCGAGGGCATTGCGCGCCGGACCGCAGCGCTAACTGAGGGCCAGGCCTGGCCCGCCACCGCAACGCCCGGCATCGCGGTGTTCACGCGCAGCGACGACCGCCCGCCGCCACCGCTCGCGACGCTGGCGCCTTACGGCATCGACCGTATCGAGCTGATCTGAAGGGGCCTATTCGGCGCCGCCGACGCACGACGCTAGCCACGCCCGCTCGGCCGCTTCCGGCGCTTGATCGCCCAGACTGCGGACCTTGGGCAGCCCGGCCTGCGGGTTCACCTTCGCGCAACTCGGCGCGTCGCCATCCGAAGCGCCGTGTAGGCGGCCGCCGCACACCAGCAAGGTTTCGTCGGACGTGCCCCAGCCGACTTTCTCGGCGCCGGACGGCGCCTCACCCGCGCAATAGGTGTCGGTCTCCGACCCCGGGTCGCCGCAGATCTTGTCGATGCGTGCCACATTGGCCTTCGCGGTTGCGACGAACCTCTGCCGATACTCGCTATTGGTCGCGAAATAGCTCTGGATGCCGCAGACCCGGTCACCGCGCTGGGCGAGCAGGTTATAGTCGCAAATGCGCGACCCCTGATAGTCCTCGCAGATCATCCACGCGCCGTTGAACGGTGCTGGGGTCGGGGCCGGTTTCGTGGCCGAAACTCCCGTCCCGAGCGCTGCAACAGACAAGATCGCAACCGTGAACAAACGCATATTGGGCAACTCCTTCATAAACCTCGATTTCCGTTTCACGATACGTCGCACGGGTCAACAATGCCGTGCGATCGATCACAGTCATCGAACCATTGAGTTGCGAATCGTTCGCACTGGATTTCGGCCAGTTTCGGGGTTATTGGCTCCCGCATCGGCAGTCACCAGACGGGCGACGCCGGCAACAGACCAGGCGGGGCTGACCTTGAACTATAACGATATCTTCGCTCGCGCGATCGACCGGCTGCACGAAGAAGGACGCTATCGCGTCTTCATCGACATTTTGCGCAACCGGGGTTCGTTCCCCAACGCACGGTGCTTCGCCGGGCACAATGGCCCCAAGCCGATCACCGTCTGGTGCTCGAACGACTATCTTGCGATGGGCCAGCACCCCAAGGTCGTCGAAGCGATGGAAGAGGCGCTGCACGATGTCGGCGCCGGTTCGGGCGGCACCCGCAATATCGGCGGCAACACCCATTATCACATCGACCTCGAGCATGAGCTTGCCGACCTGCACGGCAAGGACGGCGCGCTTCTCTTCACCTCGGGCTATATCTCGAACGAAGCGACGCTCGGTACGCTCGGCAAGCTGCTGCCGAACTGCATCATCTATTCGGATGAACTCAACCACGCCTCAATGATCGCGGGCATCCGCAATTCGGGCTGCGAAAAGCGCGTGTGGCGCCACAATGACCTCGCGCATCTCGAGGAATTGCTGGCCGCCGACGATCCCGACGCCGCCAAGCTGATCGCGTTCGAAAGCGTTTATTCGATGGACGGCGACGTGGGCCCGATCCACGCGATCTGCGACCTTGCCGAAAAATATAATGCGCTGACCTATTGCGACGAAGTCCATGCCGTCGGCATGTACGGTCCGCGCGGCGGCGGCATCAGCGACCGCGACGAAGCGGCGCACCGCATCACGATCATCGAGGGCACGCTGGGCAAAGCCTTCGGCGTGATGGGCGGCTATATCGCCGCCGACAAGAATATCATCGATGTGATCCGCAGCTATGCGCCCGGCTTCATCTTCACGACCAGCCTGTCGCCGGTGCTCGTTGCAGGCGTCCTCGCCAGCGTCCGCCACCTCAAGGCCTCGAGCGTCGAGCGTGACGCGCAGCAGGCGGCGGCGGCCTATCTCAAGCAGAGCTTCCGCGACGCGGGCCTGCCGGTGATGGATTCGACCACCCACATCGTCCCGCTGATGGTCGGCGATCCGGTGCGCGCCAAGAAGATCAGCGACATTTTGCTCGCCGAATATGGCGTCTATGTTCAGCCGATCAATTTCCCGACCGTGCCGCGCGGCACCGAACGCCTGCGCTTCACCCCGGGACCCGCGCATGACGAAGCGATGATGCGCGAGCTGACCGTGGCGCTGACCGAAATCTGGGGCCGGCTGGATCTGGAACTCAAGAAAGCCGCGTGAGCGATTCCGGCATTTTCCCGACGGATGATTGGGCCATAGCGAGAGGGATGGGTCTACATGGCCCCTCCTTGTCGCGCTATCGAAGCGGGATGCCGTCGAGCGCAGACCGGGCGCTCTATTCAAACTTAGTCATCATCCGTTGGCAATATGCCGATGCAAATGCGGGCGCTTTGCCCGACGACGATACGCTCGAACGGATGACCGAGTTCGAGGATGCGGTTCTGGAAGCGGCCGACCACGAAAAATATTGGGGCTCCGGGGTCGCCGTTCTGACCGAAAACGGCGTTCGCGAATGGCGATTCTATACGCCCGACACGTCCGAGTTCATGGACAATTTCAATCGCGTCCTTGCCGACAAAGACGCTTATCCGATCGACTTCCAAGTGTTTGACGATCCGGAATGGATCGCCCTCGCCGAACTTCAGTCGGCCCAAAGTGACGGTGACGGTGACGATGAAGACATTTGACGAAATCGTCGTCGGACGCCGCTCGATCCGCGGCTTCCTCGACAAGCCCGTGCCCAAGGCGCTCGTCGCCGAAGTGATCGGGGTCGCGATGCGCGCGCCTTCGTCCTTCAACAACCAGTGCTGGAATTTCTCGGTCGTCACCGGCGCGCCGCTCGAAGCGATCCGCGCCGGCAACACCGAAGGCATCCTCGGCGGAAAGCCCGACAGCCGCGAATTTCGTCGCTTCGATGGCATTGCCGACGACCATCGCGCCCGCCAGATCGAAATCGCCAAGCAATTGTTCGGCGCGATGGGCATCGAACGCGAGGACAAGGACGCGCGGCAGGACTGGGTCTTGCGCGGTTTTCGTCAGTTCGATGCGCCGGTCAGCATCGTCGTGACCTATGACCGCATTTTGCTCGGCAGCGACATCGCGCCCTTCGACTGCGGTGCGGTCACCAATGCGCTGGTCAACGCCGCCTGGTCGCGCGGGCTCGGCTGCGTCATCAACAGCCAGGGCATCATGCAAAGCCCCGTCGTGCGCGAACATGCGCATATCCCTGACGATCAGGTGATCATGATCTGCGTCGCGATGGGTTGGCCCGACGAAGAGTTTCCGGCCAATGCGGTGGTGTCGAACCGCAAGAGCGTCGACGACGCGGTGCGGTTCGTCGGGTTCGAGGACTGATCGGCGAAATCCTCTCGGTTGCTGTTCAGGCCGTCGTCGACTTTTTCCTGGTCGGAAAGCTTGATAGCGGCTGCCCAAATATCGCTGGCTGAGACTCGCAGCCTTGGCACTACTCGCGATCGCGGTCGGTCTCGCGGCGGGTTCGCTACTCAGCTTGCTGATCTAAGATGATGCGCTTGGCCGCATCATCCCCCAGAAATGCGGGCCGCCCGGCACGTCCCATTCAACCTGCGTGACAAAGCCCAGCCGCTCGTAAAGCGGCACATTTTCCGGCGTCGCGGTTTCCAGCCAACACGGCAGCCCCTCGGCGTCGGCAATAGCGGTCTGCGCGCGGATGATCCGGCCGCCATGGCCCTTGCCCTGATGTTCGGGGCGAACGCCGACATAGTGGAGATACCAGAAGCGCCCCTTGGGCCGATGCGCGTCGATGCCCGCCTGCGCCTTGAGCCCGCGCGGCAGAGCTGTGCCGAAGGTTGCGACGAGCGGGACGACGGTGCGCAGGAATTCGAGTGTTCCGCCATGCGCTTGGCCTGGCGCACGCCAGAGAGCGCCGGCTTCATCGCCAGTGGCGCGGAGCGCAACGCCGGCACGGGCGTCGGCGGGGACAAGCGTTCGGAACAGGCTGCGTAGCGCACGAGCGCGGTGGGCGGCGTCGGGCAAGATCCACGACAAGGCAGGGTCGGTCTGGAACGCCTGCGCCAGCGTTTCGATTACTGCCGCATGATCGGCCTTACCGGCCGCCATAATTTCGCTCATCCCACCCCCTCGTCATTCCCGCGAAGGCGGGAATCCAGCTTTTACTATATCCGCTGGATTCCCGCTTTCGCGGGAATGACGCAAGAGAAAACGGGTTGGTCTATCAATCGCGACAATAACCCTCGCCGTCCTTGACCTTCAGGCACTCTTTCTTGTCCGCCAGATATTTGAGGCCGGTTTCATCGCCGCTCGCACGCGTGAGCGACAATTTTTCGGTGCCGCGCGCAAACTGGATGCCATGCTCGCTGTCGCTGCCGTCGTACGTCCCCTTGGTGTCGAGGTCCGACTGCATTTCCAGCTTATATTTGCCCGGCTCGGCGGCTGTGATGGTGACATACATGCCCTCCGGCCCCGTCCATTTTCCCGCCCAGTTCGCAAAGCGGTGCGGCGCGGTTGCGGCGTCTTCGGCAGGCGGTGTTTCGGACGGAACCGTCTCGATCGGAACCTCGGTCATCGTCGTGTCGACGGGCGCCGGCGCTTCAGCCTTTTCGCACCCGGTCAGCAGCGCCATCGCGGCGGCCCCCATCAGGATCATGCTCGCTTTCATCATGCTTCTCCTTCCCCGTCCAAACGCACCGCGGCGAATAAGTATCCGCGACCTATCCCGCCAAAATTTCCGCATAGAGCGCCGGGTCAACATTGCCGCCCGACAGCGTGACCAACGTCGCGTCGCTGACCGCGACCTTCCCCGCCAGCACCGCTGCGAGCGCCGCCGCACCGCCGGGCTCGACCACCAGATGCAATTTCTCGAACGCCACGCGCATCGCATGACGCACCTCTTCGCGCGTCACAACGACACCGCGCACGCCGCGTGCCTGCAATACCGCGAAGTTGATCGGCCAGGTCTGAGGCGTCTGGAGCGCGTCGCATTCGGTCGGCCAGGCCAGATCCTCGACCGACAATATTTCGCCCGCGACCAGACTGCGCGTCACATCGTCCCAGCCCTCGGGCTCGACCGCAAAAACCTCCGCATCGGGGCATGCGAGCGCGAGCCCCGCCGACAGACCCCCGCCACCGCAACCGGCGACGATACGATCGGGGCCAATGACACCGCGCGCCTTCATCTGCACGCGCGCCTCGATCCCCATGCTCCCCTGCCCCTCGATGATCCACGGATCGCCATAAGCGTGGACAAGCGTCCCGCCGCTTTCCTCGAGCAGCGCCGCCGCGACAGCATCGCGCGATTCGGTCAGGCGGTCGTACAGCACGACCTCCGCCCCCAGCGCGCGCGTCGCCGCGAGCTTCATCTTCGGCGCGTTGCTCGGCATCACGATCGTCGCGGAAATACCCAGCCGCTTCGCCGCCCACGCGACACCCTGCGCATGATTGCCGCTCGACACGCCGACCACCCCCGCCGCCGCCTGTTCGGGGGTCAGGTCGGTCAGCCGGTGCCACGCGCCGCGAATCTTGAACGCGCCGACGGGTTGCAGACACTCGGCCTTGCACCAGATCGTCTGTCCATCGACCTCCAGCGGCAACAGCGGTGTCTGCGGTAGCAATGCAGCGACTTTCGCCGCCGCGCGTTCGACACCGGCCAGCCTGGGCGCGCGATGGGGATTGAGAAGGGGATCGGGGCTTTGCTGTGTCATGGCTTCGTCCTATAGGGCCGTTCATACAAGACAAGGCGGCAAAGGTCCGCACAGGAGATTTTTCATGAGCAAGGTTCTGGTGATCGGCGCAGGCGGCGTCGGTTCGGTCGCGGTCCACAAGATGGCAATGAACGCCGACATCTTCCCCGACATCACGCTGGCCAGCCGTCGCAAGTTCAAATGCGACGCGATCGCGGATTCGGTCAAGACCCGCACCGGCGTCACGATCAAGACCGCCGAGGTCGATGCCGACAATATCGAAGCTACCGCAGCGCTGATCCGCGAAATCGGTGCGACGCATGTCGTCAACCTCGCGCTTCCCTATCAGGATCTCACGATCATGGAGGCGTGCCTGTCGACCGGCGCGCATTATATGGACACCGCCAATTACGAACCGCGCGACGAGGCGAAGTTCGAATATCATTGGCAGTGGGCGTATCAGGACCGCTTCAAGGATGCCGGCCTGATGGCGCTGCTGGGCTCTGGCTTCGACCCCGGCGTGACGAGCGTGTTCACCACCTGGCTCCGCAAGCATCATTTCGACCGCATCGACACGCTCGACATTCTCGACTGCAACGGCGGCGATCATGGCCAGCATTTCGCGACCAACTTCAATCCCGAGATCAACATCCGCGAAGTGACCGCAGTTGCACGCCACTGGGAAAATGGCGACTGGGTCGAAACCCCGCCGATGTCGGTGAAGCAGCAGTTCGATTTCGAAGCCGTCGGGCCGAAGACGATGTACCTCATGTATCATGAGGAGATCGAAAGCCTGAAGACGCACCTGCCCGAAATCCAGCGCATCCGTTTCTGGATGACCTTCGGCGAGGCCTATATCACCCACCTCAATGTTCTGCAGAATGTCGGCATGACGCGGATAGACCCCGTCATGTATGAAGGCCGTGAGATTGTGCCGTTGCAGTTCCTCAAGGCCGTGCTCCCCGAGCCTTCGAGCCTGGGTGAGACGACCAAGGGCAAGACCAACATCGGCGTCATCGCCACCGGCCTTGGCAAGGACGGCAAGGAAAAGACGCTCTATCTCTACAACATCTGCGACCATGAGGACGCCTATGCCGAAACCGGAAATCAGGCGGTCAGCTACACCACCGGCGTCCCCGCGATGATCGGCGCCGCGATGATGGTCACGGGCACATGGAACGGTGATGGCGTATTCAACATGGAACAGATGGACCCCGATCCCTTCATGGACATGCTGAACAAGCATGGCCTGCCCTGGCAGGTGAAGGAACTCGATGGCCCGCTGACCTTCTGACGACTTATCCCGCGCCGGGCGCCCTCAGGGCGTTCCGGCGCCGGTAGGCATAGCCGCCTGCCCAGAACAGCGCATAGAGGCCGACGACGGCGTAGATGGCCGGTAACGGATCATCGAGCGAACTGATCGACCCGGCCCAGACCGCGATCGCCGCATAGGGCAGCGTCGCCAACAGATAGAAGAAGGCGAATTTCGCGAACGGCATGCCGGTCGCGCCCGCCATGCACGACGTCACTTCGGGCAGGATCGGCGCCGCGCGCGCGAACAGGATCATCGCCGTGCCGTGCCGACCAAAGGCCTCCTCTATCCGCGCCCGCTCGGCGGGGTCCTTCACGATGCGTTTGATGATCCGGACGCCGAACCGCGCGCCAAGACCATAGCCGACCACGGCGGCTAGGCACGAACCCGCGAGCGCGGCAGCGAGCCCCGGCAGGAAGCCGAGAAAATATCCGCCAAGGATCATCACGGTTAACGTCGGCACCGCCACGAACAGGTCGAGGAACAGCAGCGCGACCACAACCGCCGCCACCGCCGGGCCCGACAGGTCGCTCGCGGCATCGAGCCAGCTTCGCACATTATCGACGGTGAGAATGCCCAGCATGCGGGCGATGACGAAGGTCGAGGCGAAGATGGCGGCAAGCCCGGCCATCATCTTGATCAGGCTCTTCACTGGCCATGCCCCTGCATCACGCGCGCAGCGAGCCTGGGCGAAAGACGCCGCAACATCCGGAGCAGCGAAACCTTGCCGATATCATTGTCGGCAACCTCGCGCTCGATACCACGCAATATAGCCCGCGCCGCCGAAGCCGCCGACATTTTGTCGCCGCCGCGCCCCTCGGTCATCGGCGTGTCAACGACCGGCAGGAAAGCCTGCATCACCTGAATCTGCGTATCTGCGAGCTGCCCGCGCAAGCTCCGCGAGAAACTGTCGAGCGCGGCCTTGCTCGCGCAATAAACCGCCGACCGCGCCTTGGGTACGAGGCCCAGCCCCGAATTAACGTTGAGAATGAAGGGCGCGTCGGCCCTCTCCATTGCCTCTAGCAGCCCTGCGATCAGCAGCACCGGGCCGACGAAGTTGATCGCAACCTCTCGCGCGACCCCCGAGGGATCGAAATCGGGATCGACAAGCCGAGGCGTGAACTGCACCGCCGCGCAATTGATCAGCCCATCGACCGGTGTGCCGTCTGCCGCGAGTACCACCGCGGCGATACGCACCGCCTCGGGATCGGCGAGGTCAGCTTCGATGAAGCGATGCGGCCCGGCAGCGGTGGGTTCCAGCACCGGCGGGTGGCGCCGTCCGACCATCGTCAGCCGGTTGGCAGGCGCAAGCATGGTTGCAATTTCGCGGCCGATGCCGGAAGTGGCTCCGGTCAGCACAATATGGCGGTCGGTCAGTTTCATGGCAGCCTTCATCATGGATCGAATCGGAAGCAGAGGATGTGGGCGCAGCGGCGCGTCCCGTAATTACCCGAGGGCAATTTGACCGGATTACAGTCCTTTATCGATCGGCATGGCAAACGGATGGACATCGCCGAGGGGCGACATTTATTCCGTCAGGGCGACCGTGACCCCCGGCTTTTCCTGATCAGCTCGGGCCTGCTCAAGGCCTATTATGTGCGGCCCGACGGCCGCGAGCATATCAAATCCTTCGTGCCCCAGAGTGCCGTCATCGGCAGTATGGTCGCAATGGACGGCGATGGTTCCTGCACATTCAGCCTTGTCGCCCTCGCCCCCTCGGCGACGATCAGCCTGCCCTTCGTGCTGCTCGAACGTGCCGCGCAAGCCGACCCCGCGCTTGCGAACGCCGTCATCGGCTTTCTGTCCGCCTATGCCCGCCGCAAGGAGCAGCGCGAATATGAACTGCTCTGCCTGTCCGCCGAAGCCCGCTACCGCGCGGCACTCGATGCACTGGGCGATATCGCCGACACGGTCAGCCAGGCCGACCTCGCCGCCTATATCGGCATCACCCCACCCGCGCTCAGCCGGCTGAAACGCCGCACCATGCCGCGGTCACTTGCGCGTCGATAGGCACCGCCAGTAAAAGCCGCTAGCGGAGAGATACCGACCGCCGGGAAAGACAATCGATGACCGCATATCTTGCCCCGATCGGGCTGCTCATCATTTCGAATATCTTCATGACCTTCGCTTGGTATGGCCACCTCGGCGATATGTCGCGGCCGATGTGGCTCGCGATCCTGATCGCATGGGGTATCGCCTTCTTCGAATATTGCCTTGCCGTTCCCGCGAACCGCATCGGCTATGGCGTTTACAGCGCCGCCGAACTCAAAACCTTGCAAGAGGTCATCACGCTCCTCATCTTTGCGGGCTTCGCGGTCTTCTGGCTCGGCGAGAAACTGACATTGAACCACCTCGTCGGCTTTGCGCTGATTGCCGCCGGGGCCTTTTTCATCTTCAAGGGGCCGATTTCGGTCTCATAGGAAACTTCGACCATGGAAACCCGTGCCGGTGATCCCGGAGCCTTCGCCCGTTTCGACCTCACCCGCGTCCCCTCGCCAGCCTTTGTCGTTGATGCGGCGAAGGTCCGCGCGAACCTGTCGGTGCTGCGCCACATCGGCGACGCGTCAGGCGCGCGCGTGCTTGCTGCGCTCAAGGCTTTTTCGATGTGGTCGCTCGGGCCGACCGTGACCGAATATCTCGACGGCGTCTGCGCTTCGGGCCTTTACGAAGCGAAGCTCGGCCGCGAGGAATATGGCGGTGAGGTTGCCACCTATTGTGCGGGCTACAAGGAAGCAGACCTTCCCGAGATCGCCCGCCTGTCCGATCACCTCATCTTCAACTCCCCCGGCCAGATCGCGCGTTTCCGTCCGCTGCTCGACGAACTGCGCGCCGCAGGTGAGACCTTCGACATCGGCCTGCGCATCAACCCGCAGCATAGCGAGGGCGAGGTCGCGAAATATGACCCCGCCGCGCCGTGCAGCCGCTTGGGCTTCCCGGTCAGCCAGCTGCTGCCCGAACATATGGAGGGCATCGACGGCATCCATATGCACAGCCTGTGCGAACAGGATTTCCCGCCGCTCGCCCGCACCTGGGCTGCGGTCCATCCGATGCTGCGCCCCTTCTTCGGCCAACTCAAATGGATCAACTTTGGCGGCGGCCATCATGTCACCCGCGCCGATTATCAGGTCGATGATCTGATTGCCTTCCTCAAGCAGGTCCGCGCCGAAACCAATTGCGACGTGATGATCGAACCCGGCGAAGCGATCGCTCTCGACGCCGGAATACTCATCGGCGAGGTGCTCGACCTGTTCGACAATGGCATGCCGATCGGCATCACCGATATTTCGGCGACCTGCCACATGCCCGACGTGATCGAGGCCCCCTATCGCCCCGCCATGCTGGGTGAGGCCGCCGATGGCGCCCCAACCCGACTTGGCGGCCCCTCCTGCCTCGCGGGTGATGTGATCGGCGATTACCGCCTGCCCGGCGGCGCCCGCATCGGCCAGCGCTTCGCCTTCCTCGACCAGGCGCATTACTCGATGGTCAAAACCAACACCTTCAACGGAGTGCCCCTGCCGTCGATCTGGCTGTGGGACAGCGCGAGCGACGAACTGAAGCTGGTCCGCGAATTCGGTTATGAGGATTTCAAGACGCGGTTGGGGTGAAAGGATCCTCCCTGTTGCGCAGCAATGGGGAGGGGGACCGCCGCCGCAGGCCGTGGTGGAGATCGGGACGTTGCGCCATTGGCCCCTCCGTCAGCGCTCCGCGCTGCCACCTCCCCATGCCTGCGGCACAGGGAGGATCATTGTGCCGCGACCTCAGCCAGCGCCTGATGGATATCGCTGACCACCACCGATCCCTCGCCGACCGATGACGCAACGCGCTTCACCGATCCCTTGCGCACGTCGCCGATGGCATAGATGCGCGGCCAGCTTGTCTCGTACCGGCTGGGCATGCGGTCGAGCGACCAGCCCGCCTTGACCAGCTCCAGCGGCGCGATGTCGACGCCGGTCTTCACGAAGCCGCGCTCGTCGCACACCATTTCCTTGGGCAGCCAACCGGTGTTGGGGCTCGCACCGAGAAAGAGGAACAGGAAGCTGCAACCGCAACCACTCTCTGCGCCGCTCTCGCGGCAGCGATAGGTGATGCCATCGAGCCGATCCTCGCCGTGCAGGCCAACAACGTCAGTTGACGCATGCAGCTCGATATTCGGATGCTCTTCCAGTCGCTTGACCAGATATTCGGACATGGTCTCGCGCAGGCTGGAGCGCCGGAAAACGACATGGACCCTGCGCGCGGCATTGGCGAGATAGATCGCCCCCTGCCCCGCCGAATTGCCCGCGCCGACGACGGTGACCTCGGCATTGCCGCACAGCTGCGCCTCCATCGGGGTGGCGCCATAAAAAATGCCGCGGCCTTCATAATGTTCGATGCCGTCGATCGGCAGCCGCTGATATTGCGCCCCGCTCGCGATCACCACCGCGCGCGAGCGCAGCCTGCGTCCGTCGGCGAGGCTCAGGCAATAGGCGTCGCCGTCGCGGTCTATCGCCGCCCCGCGCACCGGCGCGACGATCCGCGCGCCGAACTTCTGCGCCTGCACCGTCGCACGCCGCGCCAGCTCATTGCCCGAAATGCCAGTCGGAAAGCCCAGATAATTTTCGATCTTTGACGAAGTCCCCGCCTGCCCGCCCGGCGCCAGCGCATCGATCGCGATCACCGTCAGTCCCTCCGACGCCGCATAGACCGCCGCCGCGAGCCCGCCCGGACCGCTACCGACGACGATGACGTCGGCGGTCGCGCCATCGGGGAGCAGGTCGAGCCCGAGCCCCGCCGCCAGCTGTTCAGGGGTCGGCTGAGCCAGCACATCGGCCGCGCCCAGGATCACCACCGGCAACTGGTCTTCGGTCAGCCCACGCTCCGCCATCAGATGCGCCGCAACCGGCCCTTCGACCGGATCGAACCAGCGATGTGCGACGCCATGCTTCGCCAGCAGGTCGCGCAGCGCATAGACACTCCGATCCATCGCCGCACCGATCACGATCACCACAGCAAAGCCACGTTGATTGCTGAACTCGCGCCGCGCCGACAGGACGCGAACGAAAATGTCCGAATAATGCGAATTGGCGGCGATCAGCCGCTGGAAGTCGGCGTGGGCGATCCGCAATATCTCGCCATCGGCCCCCATCTCGACCCGCGACAGGTGCCGCTGGCCGGTCAGCACCGACAAATCGCCGGCAAATTGCCCGCGCTCCATCCAGCCCACGCGCTTTCGTCCTTCGTCGGTCGACGCAAAAATGTCGGTCTGCCCCGACAGGGTGACGATGCAGTCGGGCGCCATTGTCCCTTCGGCGACGAGCAGATCCCCTGCCGCATGCGACTCGACCACGCCATAAACCGCCAGTTCGGCGAGCTCCGCGTCGGTGAAATCATGATTGACGTCGGCGCGAGATACCATTGATTTCTCCTTGGCGGCGCCCTCCGCATGGCGCGAAAGGCCCGGAATAGCTTATTATCGCGTCCCGTCGGCGACATAAAGTGTCTCATCCGCGACCGGATGCAAGCATAGGGTCTTTACAGGGGGGACCCCCCACCATATATGCGCCTCCGCTGCCCCAGGGGGACTTCCAATAACCGCAAGGCAGCCTCGGATGTTTAAACTTATTTTTGGGGGTCCCTTGAGTTGCACCAGCATCATAGCGCCCACGGGCTGATTCAGGCACTTTCGCCGGTCGAACCTGTTACGCTTGTCCGCCCGCACGCCGCGCGGCGCGCAGCGCGTTTCTTCATCGACCGGTTTCCCGGCACGACCCTGTACGCGGTCAAGGCGAACCCATCGCCCGACCTGCTGCGCGTGCTGTGGGATTCGGGCGTTACGCATTATGACGTCGCCTCGATTGCCGAGGTGCGGCTCGTCGCGCGCACCCTGCCGCAGGCGGTGCTTTGCTTCATGCATCCGGTGAAGGCCGAGGAAGCGATTTCCGAAGCCTATTGGAAGCATGGCGTGCGCACCTTCTCGCTCGACACGCTCGACGAACTCGAAAAGATCGTCCGCGCGACCGAAGGCGCGGCCGACCTGAACCTGCTCGTGCGCCTGCGCGTTTCGTCCGACCATTCGAAGCTCAGCCTCGCCGCCAAGTTCGGCGCCGAGGCCGATGAGGTCGCCGAACTGTTGATGGCGACCCGTCAGGCGGCCGATGCACTCGGCATCTGCTTCCATGTCGGCAGCCAGGCGATGACCCCGCATGCCTATGCCCAGGCGATGGAGCGCGTCCGCGCAGCGATCGTCGCGGCGTCGGTCACCGTCGACATCATCGATGTCGGTGGCGGCTTTCCGTCGTCCTATCCCGGTATGGAGCCTCCGCCGCTCGGCGCCTATTTCGACACGATCCACCGCAGCTTCGAAAGCCTACCGATCAGTTACTCGGCCGAACTGTGGTGCGAACCTGGCCGCGCGCTGTCGGCGGAATATAGCTCGCTGGTCGTGCGCGTCGAAAAGCGCCGTGGCGACGAGCTGTATATCAACGACGGCGCTTATGGGGCGCTTTTCGACGCCGCGCATGTGAACTGGCGCTTTCCGGTCAATTTGCAGCGCGACGTGCGCAGCGAGGCCGACATGGTCGCATTCAGCTTCTATGGCCCGACCTGCGACGACCTCGACCATATGGCAGGGCCCTTCTTCCTGCCGGCAGACATCAAGGCGGGCGATTTTATCGAAATCGGCATGCTTGGTGCCTATGGTTGCGCGATGCGGACCAAGTTCAACGGCTTTGGCGCAGAGGAAATCCACGTCGTCAGCGACGAGCCGATGGCGAGCCTTTACACCGGCGAAGTCGAACAGGAACGCCGCAGCGCGACGGTGACCAAGCTGTTCTGAACGGCCCGGTATAAAAAGACAAAAAGGGGCTGGCGCAGCGATGCGACCAGCCCCTTTTCCATTATGATCATCTCACTTCCCCGTTTGCATCGAGCAAAGTCGAGATGCCCGTCGGGTTTGGAGTTGGATCGATGGGTGTCTCGACTTCGCTCGACACGAACGGGTCGGCCTGGTCAGTTTAGCTCCCTCCCGGACAATTCACCCGCAATCGATCTCTCCCCGCATCACCGGAACGCATGTCCCGCGCAGTGTCGCCCGAATACCGTCGGGCGTCCGGCGGGCGGTAACGTCGAGCAGGCTCGGCCGGCCCATCTCCACGCCTTGATGGATTTCGAACCGCGCTTCTTCAGTGTCGGGCTCGAGCGACAGGAGCAGCCCGGCGAGCGGCGCATTCGCGCTGCCCGTCGCCGGATCTTCCCATGTCCCCGCCAACGGCGCGAACATGCGCGCGCGCAGCGTGCGACCGTGCTTGCAATAGACATGCACCGATAGCCGCGTCCCGAACTGCGGGTGCGCCGCGAGTGTGTCGCGGAACGCCGCCAGATCGGGGACGCAGCGCGCCAGTGCCGCGTCGCTCAACTCGGCGATGACATAGGGGTTGCCGACTGACGCGACAATCGGCCGGTGCAAAGTCACGACAATATCCTCGGGGGCGAGCCGCAACATGCTCGCAACGACCTCGGGCGCGACCGTCTCGCCAACGCTGAGCGGCTGCGGCGCCTCGACCGTTGCGCCGACGGGCGCGCCGTCAACATTGCGCGCAATCGCGATCTCTACGATCCCCGCAGGAATCTCAAACGTGGCGGTGGTCAAACCGGGATCGGCCGCCGCCAGTACATAGGCTGTCCCCACCATCGGATGCCCCGCAAACGCCATTTCCTCACTGCGGTTGAAGATACGCACCCGCGCCGTATGCGCGGGATCGGCCGGCGGAAGAACGAAGGTCGTCTCGCTCAGGTTGAACTCGGCCGCCACCGCCTGCATCCTCGCCTCGGACAATCCCTCGCCGCCGATCACGACCGCGAGCGGATTGCCGCCAAAGCGGGTTTGGGTGAACACATCGACGGTCGAAAAGGGCAACAGGGACATGGGGCACACTCCGTTTGATTCGCCCCGACAGTTGACACACAGTTCGTTGATTGGCAAATTACCGACATGACTGATGCCGACCTGTTCCGCGCACTGGGAAATGAGCGCCGCCTGCAAATCCTCGCCTGGCTGAAAGATCCCCGCGCCCATTTCCGGCCGCAGGTCGACGGCGATCTGGTCGACGATGGCGTGTGCGGGCAATTGATCGCCGAAAAACTCGGCATCAACGCCTCGACCCTCAGCGAACATATGCGCGTCCTGCAGACCAGCGACCTCGTCACCACCAAGCGCATCAAGCAATGGACCTTCTACCGCCGCAACGACGAACGCCTGCGCGCGCTCGCGACGGTGATCGGGGCGATTTAGCCGGGAGTGGCCCAAAAGGAAGCCCGCCGATCAAAAACCGACGGGCCTAAAAGAAACAGGATGGCCTTTTGGACCATCCTGCCCTCGGGTCGCATCCGATCAATGACCCATTTGAAGCGCAGTTTCGCTACCCACTTGGGTAGCGGAATGAACTTTTTATACGCTTTCCGCGTTGTGCCTTTGTATACTGATACGATTGGTACCAAATTTCGTCGCGACCAATCATCTCAACGGGGGGATGCGCGTGTCGATTGATCATGCTCCGACCCTTGCGCGGGGTCACAATGAACCCGCTGAATGGGAAGTGCTCAACGCGCTGATCGGGCGCATTTACGATTCGGTGCTCCACCCCGAATGCTGGAACGAAACGCTCGCGCGCATAACCGGCGCGCTCTGTCCGTTGAGTTGGGAAGCTGCCTTCATTCTGTGGGAAAGCACCGCCCCACCCCAAGCGCGTTTTGTCGCGGCCTCCGGGCTCGCAGCCGGCGTGCAGGAGATTTATTCGGCGGTTTATGCCGGAAACCACCCCTGGTCGCGAAAACTCATGCGATACGGCAATGGCAGCGTCGTCGACAGCAATGACATCATGACCCGCGAGGAATTTTCGGAATCGGCTTTTTTCCGAAATTTCCTGGCGCCCTGGGGAATCGATCGGATGGTCTGCGTGATGCTCGATCGGCGCGGAAACGAACGGCTGGGGTTGATGCTGCCGGGCCCGGGCGACCGCGATGTCGAGACGCTCAAGCGCGGTCTTCGCGTCCTTGCTCCGCATATCCAGCGCGCGATGCGGATCAGCGACCGCGTCGCGACGCTCGAACTCGCCGCCGGTGCTGCGCGCGCCGCGACCGATTTTGCGCCCTTCGCAATTTTCAGTCTCGACGATCAGTTGAACATCCTCTCCGCCAACAGCCGCGCCGCTGGCTATGAAGAGGCTGGCTTCATCCGCCTCGCGCAGGATCGCTTCGCCTTCGCCCATCCCGCCAGCCAGAAAAAGCTGATCGATCTCGTCAAAAGTCCCAATCCGGCGGGACTCGCTTTTCAGGCACTCGCCGCGTCAGGAGCAGAATGTCCGGTACTCGTCGCCCGCATAACGCAGCAATCGGCGCAGCAGATCGGCGGGTTCAGCGCGGGCGCATCGCTGATCGTCACTATCGGGAGCGCGCCCGGCGAAACGCCCGTGGTCGAGATCGACCGGGTTGCGCAATGGTTCGCCCTGACCCCCGCCGAGGCGCGACTGGCCGTCGGCCTCGCCGCCGGACATAGTTTGCAGGATTATGCCGCCCAGCGCGCCGTCAGCCTGAACGCCGTCCGCTTCCTCCTGAAGGGGATTTTCCGGAAGACCGGCGCAGCCAGTCAGGCCAAATTGGTCGCAATGCTTGCACGGCTGCCATCTTCCGGGGGGCAATGAAACCAGATCAGCGATCGGCGCACTCCACAAGCCTCCATCGTGGTCGGCCAGACGCGCGCATCTTCTCCATCCCGCCCCGCCATGCTAGCGTTTCGACAGGGCGGCATCGGATTGCGCCATAAAGATTGCGTGTAATGAAGCCCTTCCACCACCTTCTCGTCAATAATCTGGTCGCCAATATCGCCAATTTCACGGTGTGGTTTGCGCTGACCTTCTGGATTTTTCTTGAAACGCGGTCGGTGTTCGCGACGGGGCTGATCGCGGGTATTTATCTGGTGATCACCGCGATGCTCGGCATCTGGTTCGGCAGCCTTGTCGACCATCATCGCAAGCGCAACATGATGATCGCCTCCAGCCTGATGTCGGTGATCTTCTATGCTGCGGCGCTCGGCGCCTATGCGCTCGATGCCGATATTCGCGCCGCAAAGGTGCCCAGCGTCACGCTGTGGCTGTTCATCCTGCTCACCATGGCCGGGGTCATCGTCGGCAATATCTGCATGATCGCGCTGCCCACATTGGTCACGATCCTCGTTCCCGAGGATCGGCGCGACAAGGCGAACGGGCTGGTCGGCATGGTGTCAGGCATCGGTTTTCTCACCACCTCGGCAATCAGCGGTTTTCTGGTTGCATGGGGCGGGATGGTCGCGACGCTGGGCTTTGCGATGATCTTCGCGCTCTGCGTCGCGCTCCATCTGCTGTTCGTTCCGATCGACAAGCCACGGAGTTCAGGCGAACATGACGCGCCGCACCGCATTGACCTCGTCGGCACCTTTCGCCTCGTCACCGGCATTTCGGGGCTGTTTGCGCTGATCCTCTTTTCTTCATTCAACAATCTGCTCGGCGGCGTGTTTATGGCGCTGATGGACGCTTATGGCCTGTCGCTGATGGCAGTCGAGCAATGGGGGCTGCTCTGGGCCTTCGTCTCCTGCGCCTTCATCCTCAGCGGCGCGATGATCGCGCGCACGGGGCTGGGCGCCAATCCGATACGCACCTTGCTCTTCGTCTGTTTGATCGAATGGGCGGTCGCTGCCGTTTTCACCATCCAATCGTCGATCCCGCTGCTGGCGATCGGTTGCTTTATATGGCTCTTCGTCGGCCCCTATGCCGAAGCCGCCGAACAGACGGCGTTGCAAAAGGTCGTGCCGTTCGAGCGGCAGGGCCGCGTCTTTGGCTTCGCCCAGTCGATCGAGCAGGCGGCGTCGCCGCTCACCGCCTTTCTCATCGCCCCGCTCGCCCAGTTCGTCTTCGTGCCGCTGATGACCGATGGCGCGGGCGCCGATGCGATCGGCGACTGGTACGGGCGCGGCCCCGAACGCGGCATCGCGCTTGTCTTCACGATCACCGGCCTGCTCGGCATCATTGTCACAATCGCGGCGCTCCGGTCGAAATCCTATCGCCAGATTTCCGCGACCTATGCTGAAGCCGGAACCGACGGCGCCGAACCCGTTCCCGCGCAATAACCCGTATCAGGGGATGATAATGCTCGTATCGGCCTTCACCCGGTCGAGTGCGATCAGCGAGCGATAGCTTTCGATATAGTCGTTTTCGGCGAACAGGCGGCGGGTCAGCGCTTCATAGGCGCGCACGTCCGAGGTCACGATGACGAGGACAAAGCTGATCCCGCCGGTGACATAATAGCATTGCTGCACCTCGGGGGTTTCCCGGAACAGCGCTTTCGCGGCATCGACCGTCGCAACCCGTTCATCGTGCAGCCGCACCTCGACGACGGATGTGATCGTCAGCGGGATGGCATAGGGATCGATGAGTGCGACATTGCGCAAAATCACCCCCGCGCTCTCCATCGCGGCGATGCGCCGCTGCACCGCCGCCGCCGACAGATTCACCGCCTCGGCGATCTGGCGCTGCGGCGTCTTATTGTCCTTTTGCAGGATACGAAGGATCGCGCGATCGAACGAATCGATCTTGCGCGCAGGATTGTCGACGGGCTTGGACATGGCCCACCGAGTATTTGTTGCATTTCGGGCTTCAATCAAGAGCGCATTAATCGCCGCCACGATGATATGCCCCGCTTCATTGGGGATGGAGCATAGGTGAAAAGATGGTGAGAGACCGCGAATCGACGCTGATCGGCATCATCTGCGGGGCCGGCGCGGGCGCGCTATGGGGCCTTGTGTTCCTCGCGCCCGAACTGGCGCGCGCGTTCAGCCCGCTCGAACTGACGATCGGCCGCTACATCGCCTATGGCGCGGTCTCGGCGCTGCTCATCGCGCCGCGCTGGCGGGCATTGACCGCAAGGCTCGGCCGCCGCGAATGGCTGGCGCTTGGCTGGCTCGCACTCGCGGGCAACACCATCTATTACATCCTCCTCTCCAGCGCAGTGCAGATGGGTGGCATCGCGATGACCTCACTCGTCATCGCCTTTCTGCCGGTGGCAGTGACGATCATCGGTAGCCGCGACCATAGCGCCGTCCCGCTCGCGAAACTGACCCCCTCGCTGCTGCTCTGCGCCGCCGGCGCGCTGTGCATCGGGTGGCAGGCGATCGTCACCCTCGCCGCCAGCGCCAGCTTCGCCCCGATCATCGGGCTGCTGTGCGCAATCGGCGCGCTGATTTCCTGGACCGCATTTGCCGTGGGCAACGCCCGCTGGCTTGCGCGGCTCGACGGAGTTTCGGGGCATGACTGGAACCTGCTCACCGGGATCGTCACCGGGATGCAGAGCGCGCTGCTGATCCCGGTTGCGCTGATCATCGGCACCCGCACGCATGGCGGGCTCGATTGGGCCCAATTCGCTGCGGTGTCGATCGGCGTTGCCTTGTTCGCATCGATCGCCGGCAACGCGTTGTGGAACAAGATGAGCCGCCTGCTGCCGCTCACCCTCGTCGGCCAGATGATCCTGTTCGAGACACTCTTCGCACTTATCTATGGCTTTATCTGGGAACAGCGCGGGCCGACGATCCTCGAGGCCTCGGCCTTTCTCCTGATCAGCGCCAGCGTGATATCGTGCGTCGCGGCGCATCGCAGGACAGCGGCAGCACCACATTAAAAGGCCCTCACCGATTGCCTCTTGGGTTTTCTTCTGCAACCATATTGCGAAATAGAAACAGGAGAGACGCAATATGGGCCTGACGGACTTTGCTCCACGAGCAACGCGCGCATGACGATATTGTCCGGTATCCGCATCATCGACCTGACGACGGTGATCTTCGGCCCCTACGCAACCCAAATGCTCGCCGACCTCGGCGCCGAAATCATCAAGGTCGAAGCCCCCGGTCTCGGCGATGTCTCGCGCTATCTCGGCAACGGGATTCCCGACCCGACAATGGGGTCGATCCACCTCACGGTGAATCGTGGCAAGCGCTCGATCGCACTCGACCTCAAAAACCCGGAGGATGCGGCGGTACTGCGCGACCTGATCGCGACCGCCGATGTCTTTTTCCACAATGTCCGTGGGCGCGCGATCGCTCGGCTCGGCTTCGACTATGCGGGTTGTCAGGCGATCAAGCCCGACATCATCTATGTCCATGGCACCGGTTTCGGGCAGGACGGCCCCTACGCCGACCTGCAGGCCTATGACGACGTCATTCAGGCCGCGACGGGCACCACCAGCCTGCTGCCGCGCGTCGATGGCGATCCGCGCCCGCGTTATCTGCCGTCGCTGATCGCCGACAAAGTCGCGGGCCATTATGGCGCGCAGGCGATCCTCGCGGCACTCGTCCACAAATTGCGCACCGGCGAGGGGCAGGAGGTCGAGGTACCGATGTTCGAATGTTTCGCCTCGTTCATGCTCACCGAACATCTGTGCGACGCGACGCTCGATCCGCCGATCGGCCCCGCAGGCTATCCGCGCCAGCTCGACGCGACGCGTCAGCCCTTCCCCACCGCTGACGGCTATCTCGCGATCGTCCCCTACACCCCCGACTCGACCGCGCGGCTGATGGCGCTGCTCGGCAGCGCAGACCTGCTCGAAACCGCAGAGTTTGAGGCGGCAAAAGCCGCAAGGCAGCATATGCCGATCATCTACAGCGAGATCGCGCGCAAGACCCCGGCGCGAACCACCGCCGAATGGCTGGAACTGTTCGCGGCGAACGACATCCCCGCGATGGCGGTGCGCGATTTGCAGGATATCAAGGGCGACCCGCACCTCGCCGCGACGGGCTTTTTCCGCCGCCGCGCCCATCCTGACGTTGGCGCCTATGACGAAATGCAGCCACCGGTCAAATATAGCGCCGCCCCGCCCCGCGACCTCGGTTTCGCGCCGCGCGTCGATGGCGACGGCGCGCCGATCCGCGCCGAAATTGCGGGCAGCAAGGCCTGAACATCGACCGTTGCATATTGGGCCGCGCGCCCTAGCATCGCGCATAATCAAAAGAGGGGGAAATCACTATGCCTGCCAGTCTATTAGCACCCGGCGCGGTGCTCGTTCTGTGGACGCTCGTCATGCTCGGCTGGGTCCTTGTGTCGCGCTTTTCGGCGCTGGCGAAAACCGGGATCGACCTGAAAGCCGCGCCGCCGGGTGGCCGCGGCGCCAATCTCGAGGGCATTTTGCCCCCGATCGCCAACTGGAAATCGCATAATTACACCCACCTGCTCGAACAGCCGACGCTCTTTTATGCGGTGCTCATCTTCCTGCACCTGTCGGGCGGCAGCACCGACCTGACCCGCGGCCTTGCCTGGGCCTATGTCGTGCTGCGCATCGCCCACAGCCTGTGGCAGGCGACGGTGAACCGCATCCCGGTGCGCCTCGCCCTGTTCACGCTGTCGAGCCTGTGCCTGATCGCGCTGTCGCTGCTGGCCGTCATCGCCACTTTGGGCTGAAGGAAACGATCATGGAAACCAACGCAATTCTAGGCCCCGTCGCCACGCTCGCGCTGTGGTCGATGGTGATGTGGCTGTGGATGTACGCAACCCGCATTCCGGCGATGCAGCGCGCGAAGATTGACGCCAAAACCATGGTCGGCGGTACCGGAAAGGGGCTCGACGACCTGCTGCCCGCCGAAGTCCAGTGGAAGGCGCATAACTACAATCATCTGATGGAGCAGCCGACGGTCTTCTACGCCGTCGCGCTGGCGCTCGCGATCGGCGGTATGGGCGGCGGATTGAATGCGCAGCTTGCCTGGGCCTATGTCGGCTTGCGTATCCTCCACAGCCTGATCCAGGTGACGGTCAACCGCGTGATGTGGCGCTTCGGTGTTTTCGCCCTCGCCAGCCTCGCGCTGCTCGCGCTGTGCGTGCATGCTTTCATCGGGTTCGTGGTGCACTAAACATATCCCCCCGCTTGCAGGAGGGGTCAGGGGTGGGCGCGAGCGAAGCGAGCGTCTGCCGTTGCGATGCCCACCCCGCTGCGACTAGCGAACAAGTTCGCAAGTCTCGCTTCCCCTCCCGCAAGCGGGATGGGGCGACGGTCTATTTCGAAAACCGCGCCGCCAGTTCGACATGCGTCGACCAACGAAACTGCCCCACCGGCTGCACCCAGTCGAGCGTGTAGCCACCCTCGATCAAAATCTTCGCGTCGCGGGCGAAACTCGCGGGGTTGCAGCTGACATAGGCAATTACCGGCGTCGCCGATGCTGCCAACTGCGCCACCTGTTCCTCGGCCCCCGCGCGCGGGGGATCGATGATGACTGCGCCGAAGCGATCGAGCTCGGCGGGGATGAGCGGACGGCGGAACAGGTCGCGATGCTCGGTGGCGACCAACGCGCGGGCGCGATTGGCGGCGGCCGTCAGCGCCGCGACGGCGTCACGCGCGCCCTCGGCGGCATAGACTTTGCGCCCCGCCTGCACCGACAGCGCAAAGGTGCCGACGCCAGCGAACAGGTCGGCAACCGCCGGAGCATCGCCGATCGCGCGACGAACGGTATCGACAAGCGCCGCCTGCCCCGCCGCGGTGGGCTGCAGGAAGGCGAAGGCTGGCACTTCGACCAATATGTCGCCGAAGCGCATCGTCGGCGGCTCGGGCTGCCAAACGGTTTCCAGCCCGTCGCCCTGATCGATCGCGAGGCGCGCCAGCTTATGCCCACCGGCAAAATCCTGCAGCCCCATCGCGGCATCAAGCCCCTCGGCCTTCACGCCCTCCAAAATCACCTCGACGCCCTGATCGAGCATCTGCAGCTTGACCTTCACCGGGCGCTTCTGCGGCGCGATCACCGCCAGCAGCGTGCGCAGCGGCGCGATCAGCGCAAAGAGTTCGGGCAGCAACAGCGGACATTCGCGCATGTCGACAATCTGGTTGGTCTGCGCGGCGTTGAAACCGATCGTAATCTGCTTGCCCATCTTCAGCGCGGTCAGCACGGCGCGGCGGCGGCTTTGCGGCGGCGACAGCAGCGCGGGCAGCACCATGTCGCTGGGCATGTCCTGCCCCGCGAGCCCGCCCGCGACGCGATCATGGACGAAATCGGCAAGCGCCTGTTCGGCGACATGCTGCAACTGACAGCCCCCGCATTTTCCGAAGTGGCGGCAGACGGGCGCAGCACGGTTGGGTCCGGGAATCAGCGCGCCATCATCGCCGATGCGATCGCCGGGGACTCCGCCCGCAACATGGCGGCCATCGGCCGTCACGCCATCGCCGCGCGCGGCAATGCGCTCGATCAGCGCTGCTTCAGTCATTACATTCCCTAACCAAATCGTCGGCGACCAGATCATCGGCGACAAGGCCGGGGCCTATACGCGCCGCCCTTGCGATATGCCAGCCCACCGCAGCGACCGCTGCATCAAAGGCATCGCCGCCGCGCGCCAGCATAGCGCCGCATGCGCCCGCGAGGACATCGCCCGTCCCCGCGGTCGCCAACCACGGACTCCCCGGCCAGGCCGCGACGACGCGGCCATCGGGCGCGGCGATGATCGTGTCGGCGCCCTTATAGACGACGACAGCCTGCGCGAACGCAGCGGCGGCCAGCGCACGATCGATCTTGCTGCCCGAAAGCCCCGGAAAGGCGCGCGCAAACTCGCCTTCGTGCGGTGTCAGGATCGCGGGAACCGCACCGTCCAGTTGGTGCAGACGCGGCAGTGCGGCGGCAATCGCCGCCGCGTCGAGCACAAGCGGCTTGCCCGCATCGAGCGCCGCCATGACGTCATCGTCGAGCGCATCGCTCACCGGATATCCCGGCCCCACAATCACCGCGCCGATGCGCGCATCGCCCAGCCGGTCGGCATAGCCGGCCCCATCCTCGGCAATGATCGCCGAAAAAGGCGCATGGTCGCTGCCGCTGAGTACGACATAACCGGCGCCAGCACGCAGCGCTGCCGCCGAGGCCAATCCCGCCGCTCCCGGCATCGGCCCCGCGCGAACCAGCACCATACCGCGGCTGAACTTGTGCGCGGCAACGTCGGGCTTGGTCGACGAAACAGATGGCAGCGTTCGCATCGTCCCGCCCGCATCGATACCGATACGTGCCAGGAGAACCTGGCCGCAATGCGGTGCGGTCGGCAGCAGGACATGCGCAGGCTTGAGCGCCCCAAGTGCCACGGTGACATCGGCGGGCAGCGGCGGCGACCAGTCCCGCACACCATCGCTAGCGACCCCGCTCGGAACATCGACCGCCAGCACACGCCGCCCGGCAAGGCTTTGTAAATTCTCGATAAGTTCATAGGGCAATGGCCGCGACAGGCCGACGCCGAACAGCGCGTCGACGATCAGCGCCGCCGGAGCCAGATCGCGATCAAGCGGCTCGACCGCCCCGGTCCACAACGCGCGCGCCGCACGGGCAAGCTCGGTCGCCGGATCAGCCAGCGCCGCAACGCGAACCTCCGCCCCGCGCTCAGCCAGCAACCGCGCGGCGACATAGCCGTCACCGCCATTGTTTCCCGGTCCGCAGAGGATGAGGATCGGCGACCCCGCCGCCATCCGCCACGCGATATCGGCAATCGCCGCGCCGGCACGGTCCATCAGTTCGGAAAGCGACACCCCCGACGCCGCACACGCAGCCTCGGCGGCGCGCATCGCTTCGCTGGTCAGGATCGGGACGTTGGCGGGAACGGACATGCTGTCAATCTAGCACGCGGGCCTGAACAGTCACCAACAAGCATCGCCATTGCGAGGAACGACCCAAGGAAAAATTCGCGCAGAGGCGCAGAGAACGCAGAGGCAATGAACCAACTACTCTGCGCTGCGCCTCTGCGCGAATCTCTATCGTCGCCCCGCCAAGGCGGGGGCCGATGTCGGCATAATTCTGCGCTGAAGGCGTAAACCGCCAGCGGCCCCGCCTTCGCGGGGGCGACGGATTTCCTTATACCTCGCGTGAAATTTCGTGTTTTAGCGACGCGCCAGCACCGCCGCCAGAAAGTGGCTACTTCGCGCGGCCAGTATTCGCAGGCAGGCGATAGCGATCACCCGCAACGGCGACCTCGATCAACCCGTCGCCGACGATCGTCACCTTCGCCGGTTCGGCGCCGTCGGCCGACACCAGCCCACGTCCGTCGGCGGCAATCAGCAAGCGGCGAAAACCGACATCGCCACGCCCGACGACCAGCACATCTCCGTCGGCGCTCGCCATTTCCTCGATTGTGCAGCTTCGATCATAGGTCTTCGCGCCCTCAAGCGCGCAGGCAATGCGGCCATCGCTGGCTGCCGCGCTCGCGGACTTCGCATTGGCGGCAACCGGCGTGTCGGGCTTTTGCGCTTCGCCGCACCCGGCCAATAGCAACGCCAGCAGGACCGCGCCCCGGACTCCGGCATTTCCCGATCGCGTCATTCCTTGCCCGGCCCCTATTTCAGCTGCGACAGGTCGCGCACCGCGCCGCGCGCGGCGCTCGTCGTCATCGCGGCATAGGCCTGAAGTGCTACCGAAACCTTGCGGGGGCGCGCCTTTTCGGGCTTCCAGGCCGCATCGCCTTTCGCTTCCATAGCAGCGCGGCGTTCGGCGAGGACGCTATCGGCAACCAGCAAATTGATCGTGCGCTTCGGAATATCGATCTCGATCATGTCGCCATTCTCGACCAGCCCGATCGCACCGCCCTCGGCCGCTTCGGGCGAAGCATGGCCGATCGACAGCCCCGACGTACCGCCCGAAAAGCGACCGTCCGTGACCAGTGCGCACGCGGCGCCAAGGCCCTTCGATTTGAGGTAGCTCGTCGGATAGAGCATTTCCTGCATCCCAGGCCCGCCCTTCGGTCCCTCATAGCGGATCACGACGACGTCGCCCGCTTCGACCTGCCCGGTCAAGATGGCGGCGACTGACGCGTCCTGGCTTTCATAGACCTTGGCAGGGCCCGTGAATTTCAGGATGCTCTCGTCGACTCCTGCGGTCTTCACGATGCAGCCGTCGAGCGCGATATTGCCCGACAACACCGCCAACCCGCCGTCTTGGCTAAAGGCATGCTCGGCCGACCGGATCACACCCGCCTCGCGATCGAGGTCGAGCGCATCCCAGCGCCGATCCTGGCTGAACGCGACCTGCGTCGGCACCCCGCCCGGCGCCGCCATAAAGAATTTCTGCACATCGGGATCGTTGGTCCGCGAGATATCCCATTTGTTGAGCGCATCGCCCAGCGTCGCGCTGTGCACCGTCGGCAGATGCGCGTGGAGCAGGCCTGCACGTTCGAGCTGACCGAGGATCGCCATGATCCCGCCGGCGCGGTGGACGTCCTCCATATGGACGTCGCTCTTCGCCGGGGCAACCTTCGACAGGCACGGCACGCGGCGCGACAGCCGGTCGATGTCGGCCATGGTGAAATCGACCCCGCCCTCGAACGCCGCGGCAAGCAGGTGGAGCACGGTGTTGGTCGACCCGCCCATCGCAATGTCGAGGCTCATCGCATTCTCGAACGCCTCGAAGGTCGCGATATTGCGCGGCAGGACGCTTTCATCGTCCTGCTCATAATAGCGCTTGCACATTTCGACCGCGATGCGGCCTGCGCGCAGGAACAATTCCTTGCGATCGGCGTGCGTCGCCAGCGTCGAGCCATTGCCCGGCAATGACAGCCCCAGCGCCTCGGTCAGGCAGTTCATCGAATTGGCGGTGAACATCCCCGAGCAGGAGCCGCAGGTCGGGCACGCCGCGCGTTCGATTTCGTCGACTTCCTCGTCGGTATATTTCTCGTCGGCGGCGGCGACCATCGCATCGACCAGATCGAGCGCGACTTCCTTGCCCTTCAGGATGATTTTGCCCGCCTCCATCGGCCCGCCCGACACGAAGACGACCGGGATATTGATCCGCAGCGCCGCCATCAGCATGCCCGGGGTGATTTTGTCGCAGTTGGAAATGCACACCATCGCGTCGGCGCAATGCGCATTGACCATATATTCGACCGAATCGGCGATCAGATCGCGCGACGGCAGCGAATAGAGCATCCCGTCATGCCCCATGGCGATCCCGTCATCGACCGCGATCGTGTTGAATTCCTTGGCAACCCCGCCCACCGCCTCAATCTCACGCGCGACCATCTGGCCGAGGTCCTTTAGATGAACGTGACCGGGCACAAATTGCGTGAAGCTGTTGACGACCGCGATGATCGGCTTGCCGAAGTCGCTGTCCTTCATCCCCGTCGCCCGCCACAGGCCGCGCGCGCCCGCCATATTGCGGCCGTGAGTGGTGGTGCGCGAACGATAAGTAGGCATGGGGAAAGCTCCGAGAAATATTATTTCATGAAATTGCGATTGAGGGCGCGTCTACACGCCTATTGCCCGATGTTCAACGCCACATTCTTGCACATGCGGCCAAGGCGCTCAGCGAACAGCCGCTGGCCCGCAGCATCGCCGACCAGATCCTGCCGCATCTCGATCCCGACATAGGGGATATGGTTCGCCTCGGCGTGGCGGTTCATCGTCGCGTTGAGCAATTTGCCCGAATAGGGCTGCTGATCGCCGACAGTCAGTCCTTCGGCCTCCAGCGCCGCGATAGCCGCGGGCGCAAGCCGTTCGTCCTCATTGTAGAGAACCCCGACGTGCCACGGCCGCGCCTGATCGGGATGCGCCGCGAGCGCCGGCGTGAAACTGTGCAGCGACAGGATCATCGCCGGGCGATGCGCCGCGACCGTCGCGGCGATATGCGCATGATAGGGCCGGAAAAAGCGCGCGAGCCTTGCTTCACGCCCCGCATCGTCGAGTGCGTTGCCCGGAACCGCATGGCCATCGCTGGCGATCGGGAGCACCCCCGGCGCATCCTCATCGCGGTTGCAGTCGGTGACGAGCCGCGACACGCCACCCAAAATCGCGGCATCGACCGTCCCGCTTTCGACCAGCAAGGCCGCCACCTCGGCAACACCGATATCGATCGCAATATGATTGGCGAGCAGCGCAGGGTCGATACCCAGATCAATGTCATCGGGAACATGCGCAGACGCATGGTCGGCGATCAGCAGAATGCCGCCCGTGCGCGCTTCGCCCAGTTGGCGCCACGCCTCACTCATCGCAATACTCCCGTCATCTGCCACCATTGCGGGTGACTCGCGGCGAGTCGCTGCGCTGCCATATCGCACTCGCCCGCCGCGTCGAACAGCGCAAAGCAGGTCGCGCCCGACCCCGACATGCGCGCCAGCCATGGCCGCAACTCGCCCAGCGCAGTCAGCACATCGGTGATCGCCGGACAGCCCGCGATCGCTGGCCGCTGCAAGTCATTGCGCGCCGCGAACAATTGCGCGCGCAGGTCAGCGCCAGTGAACAAAGGCCCGCGATCGACGCCGTCCCAAGCTGCGAAGATCGGCCCCGTCGCCACCGCCTCGCGCGGATTGACGAGCAGCACCGGCGTCCCCGCCAACGCAAGTTCGGGCACCGGGCTCAACTCCGCGCCCACGCCAACGCCAAGGCAGGTCGCGCTGGCAATACAGGCCGCAATATCCGCGCCCAACGGGCCGACGAGCCGCGCGAGCGCCGCATCGCCAATCTCGGGCAGGAAATACCGCCGCACCAGCCGCGCCATCGCCGCGGCATCGGCCGACCCGCCGCCAATCCCCGCCGCGACGGGCAGTTTCTTGGTCAGCGACACTGCCAATCGCGGCACCCGATCGGCGCCGTAGCGCTCGCGCAGCAACGTCAGCACTTGCGACACCAGATTGTCGCCCCCGGCACTCAATGCACCCGCAAATTCGCCGTCGATCACCAGGCTGTCGGCGTCCGCAATCTCGGCGCGCAGTTCATCGCCGCCATCGACGAAGGCGAACAGCGTCTCGATCTCATGATAGCCATCGGGCCGCCGCGCGCGAACATGGAGCGCGAGGTTAATCTTCGCCCAGCCGGTTTCGTTCATCGCCTCGGTCATCCCAGACTCACGGCGCCATTGTCTCGGGCGTCAGCCCGTCGCGCAATTTCGCTTCCAGCCGCGCCGCCATATCCTCCTCGGCGAGCAGCGTCGCGGCGCGCCAAGTATAGCGCGCCTGAAACTTCCGTCCGACATGCCAATAGGCATCGCCCAGATGCTCGACGATCACCGCATTGTCGGGCTCGCCGCTCTGCGCCTTTTCGAGCAAAGGCACTGCCTCGTCGGCGCGGCCGGTGAGGAAATAGGCCCATCCGAGCGAATCCGTGATACTCGGGCTTTGCGGCTCCGCGTTCCACGCCGTCTCGATCCGCGCGAGTGATTGTTTGACGTCTTTGCGTCTCTCAATCGCCGAATAGCCCGCAAAATTGAGCACCGACGCATCATTCGGTCGCAAGGCTACGGCTTTTTCGATCAACGGCTGTGCCGCGTCCCAATCACCGGACTGGAGCAACAACTCCGCGCGGGCGATGAGCAGAGTGCCGCGCAGCGCCTGTTCCCCGTCTCCCTCGCCCAGCGTCGCCTCGATCTGGGCATAAGCGCGCGCAGCCGCGGCCTTATCGTCCGATCTTCGCGCAATATCGGCAAAACGAACCAGCAGGCTCCGCGCCGGGGCATCCCCCGCCACCGCCGCTTCGGCGAGCTTTGCCGCACCGGTCATATCGCCGGCGTCGGCCATCAATTCGGCCCGGCGCATCTGAAGCACCGGCGGCAAGGCCGCGCCTTTGCTTGCAAGCAGAGCGGCCGCAGCGGGAGCCTGTCCGTCACGGTCCAGCGCTTCAACCAGCGCACTGCGCGCCGTCCAGTCCCGGTCGTTCAGCCAATAGGCGGCATGCGCGAACAGCATCGGTATCTTGGGGCCACCATTGGGTATCCGGGCAAAGCCGTCGGCGAGCATGCCGAGCCAATGCGCGGCGCCCTCACGCGGCGTCACGACGGCTTGATCGGGCAGCAACAGCGACGGATCTTCGCGCTCTCCCGACGCCAGGGCGATCCGCCCGCGCAGCCGTTTCGCGGCATCCGCTTCGCCCGCCTTGTCTAGCGTCGCCGCGAGCCGCAGCGCGGTGAGTTGGCTCGTGCGGTCGGTCAGGATGATGTCGTCGGTCAGCGCAACCGCTTCAGCCGGGCGTTTGGTCACCAGCTGGACGATCGCCGCTTCAAGCGCCATCGCCGGTTCGGGCCGCCCTCGGGCATTCGCGATCAGCAAATACCGCTCAGGCGCCTTTTCACGCAATCCAAGGTCGATCCAGGCATTGATTGCCGGCTGGATCAATCGCGACATGACGTCACCGCCGGTCTTGTCGGCGCGACCGCCAATATATTCGCGCGCGGCTTTCCAGTCGGAGCGGTGCATCGCATCGACCAGCAGCACCAGTTGCGCATCGAACCGCCGATCTCCGGCCTGCCACAATTGCAGCGCTGCGCTGCGCGCGGCCGGCAGATCGCCGGCAGCGATCGCTTGCTCCAGCATCTGTCCACGTACACCGGGAAGCCTGGGCGCCGCACTGGCGAGGGCCGTCAGCGCGGACAACGCCGCCACAGGCTGCCCCGCCTCCTCGGCAAGGCGCGCCTTGACCAGCGCATGCAACGCCGCTCCGCTTTGGTCGGCGGCCTGCGCCGGCGACGAAAGCGCGAGGACGCTTCCTGCCAGCAGCAGCACGGATGCGGACTTACATATTGGGGTAATTTGGGCCTCCGCCGCCTTCGGGAGTGACCCAGTTGATATTCTGGGTCGGGTCCTTGATGTCGCACGTCTTGCAATGCACGCAATTCTGCGCGTTGATCACAAACTTCGGATCGCCCTCGGCCTCACCAACGATCTCATAGACGCCGGCCGGGCAATAACGCTGCGCGGGCTCGTCATAGAGCGGCAGATTATATTCGACCGGGATCGTCGGGTCTTTGAGCTGAAGATGGACCGGCTGATCCTCCTCATGGTTGGTGTTCGACAGGAACACCGACGACAGACGGTCAAAAGTCAGCACGCCATCGGGCTTCGGATAGTCCGGCTTGGGCATCATATCGGCGCGGTACAGCGTCGTATTGTCAGGATGATGCTTCATCGTGAAGGGGACTTTGATCTTCAGCGTTTCAAGCCACATGGTGATTCCCGACAGGAGCGTCCCCGCCAGATCACCATATTTCTCGACCAGGGGCAGGACGTTGCGGACGACGCTCAGTTCCTTCTTCACCCAGCTGTCGTCATAGGCGTCCTGATAGGCGCCCAGCGTGTCGCTGCCCCGTCCGGCGGCGACGGCGGCAAAGGCGGCTTCGGCCGCCATCATGCCCGTCTTCATCGCGGTGTGGGTGCCCTTGATGCGCGGCACGTTCAGGAAACCGGCGCTGTCACCAATCAGCGCGCCGCCCGGGAAGGCCAGCTTCGGCACCGACTGATAGCCACCGTCACTGATCGCGCGCGCGCCATAGGAAACGCGCTTGCCGCCCTTGAGGATCTTCGCGATCTCAGGGTGCGTCTTCCACTTCTGCATTTCCTGAAAAGGCGAGGTGTGCGGGTTGCGATAGTTGAGCCAGGTCACGAAACCGAGCGCGACCTGCCCGTTCGCCTGGTGATAAAGGAAACCGCCGCCATTCGAATTGCCATCGAGCGGCCAGCCCTGCGTGTGGATCACGCGGCCCTCGGCGTGATTTTCGGGCTTGATATCCCACAATTCCTTGATGCCAAGGCCGTAAACCTGTGGTTCGCAATCGGCGTCGAGGCCAAATTGCGGCTTGATCATCTTGGTCAGATGCCCGCGCACGCCTTCGCCGAAGAAGGTATATTTCGCGTGGAGTTCGAGGCCGGGCGCATAATCGCCCTTGTGGCTGCCGTCGCGCGCGATGCCCATGTCGCCCGTCGCGACGCCCTTGACCGAGCCATCCTCATTGTAGAGGATTTCGGCGGCAGCGAAGCCGGGAAAGATTTCGACGCCCAGTCCTTCGGCCTGCTCGGCGAGCCAGCGGCACAAATTGCCAAGGCTGCCCGTATAGGTGCCCTTATTGTGCATGAAGCCCGGCGAGATAAATTCGGGAAGACCGAATTTTTTGGTCTTGGTCAGCACCCAATGCTGGTTGTCGTTCACTGGCACTTCGGCGAGCGGACAGCCCTGGCCCCGCCACTCGGGGATCAGTTCGTCGAGCGACTTGGGGTCGATGACCGCGCCCGAAAGGATATGCGCGCCGACTTCGGATCCTTTTTCAAGGACACAAACCGACAATTCACTACCCGCTTCATTCGCCAATTGCTTGAGCCGAATTGCCGCCGAAAGCCCCGCCGGACCTGCCCCGACGATAACCACGTCATAAGGCATAGATTCCCGTTCGCTCACCAGACTCACCCTTTCTGCCATCCCGGCGCCGACATTCATCGTAAGCGGCGCTCATTCTGTCACGAATTGCGATGCCCGCCAATTGACGTATCCGTCAACAGCCTGTTTGAACAAAATCATGGGTGGGCAAAAATCAGCCTTATTGGCGGAAAGCTATTGCGACTGGTGGTCGCTGGCGGGCGTCGACATGCTGGTTGGCGAGACGCCGACGGGCTGGCTGGACTTGCCCGCAGCAAATGATGTCGCGGCCGAGCAGCCGAAACCAACCTCAAGACGCGCGATCGAGGCCGAACCACCCCCGCCGCTTCCCGCCGCGCTGCAACGCCAGGAAATTGTCGAAGCCCCCGTTGCAAAGGGACCGATCGAGATTCCGGCCGAATGGGATGATTTTCAGCGCTGGCTCGCCGAACATCCCGATGTGCCGGGCAGCCAGTGGGACGCGCGTCGCGTCCTTCCCGTGGGCCAGCCCGAAGCCCAGCTGATGTTGCTCACCGCCTGGCCCGAAATTGACGACCAGCGCGAAGCAACGCTGTTCAGCGGGGCGACCGGCGCCTTGCTCGACGCGATGCTCCGCGCAATCGGTACGATCCGCGCCGATTGCTACGTCGCCAGCCTCGCGGTCACGCGCCCTCCCGGTGGGCGCTGCGCCGAAGAAGATATGGCCGAACTCGACCGGCTGCTCTGGCACCATCTGCGCCTCGCGCGGCCCGGCCGCCTGCTGCTGATCGGCAGCGATATCGTCCGCATGGCGGCGGCGCTGCCGCTCGCCGATGCGCGCGGAAGGTTACTCAATATTAACCAAGATGGCGGCAAGATGGAGGCGGTGGCAGTCGCGCACCCCGCGATGCTGCTGGCCCGGCCGGCCCAGAAAGCCGCCGCCTGGGATAGCCTTAAACTGCTCAACCAGGGACGTTGACAGATGATGAAAACGACAAGCACCCTTTTTTCCTGCGCCATCGCCGCCGCGGCGATCGCTGCGGTTCCCGCGATGGCAAACGATGCAGGCGATCGCGACCTTTCGGCGGCACCGCAGACGGTGCCCGACATTCTCTCGTCAAAGCAGAAACAGCTTTATACGCAGGTCGTCACGGCAATCCGCGGCCAGCGCTGGGCCGACGCCAAAGCCTTGCTTGACGGCGCCGATAACGGACCGTTGAGCGACTTCCTGCGCGCCGAACTGCTGACCGCAGCGAACAGCCCGCGCGCCGAAGTCGCCGACATCATGCCGATCCTCTCGCGCTCGCCGCAATTGCCGCAGGCCGAACAGCTCGGACGCCTCGCTGCCAAGCGCGGCGCAACCGACCTGCCGAGCTTTCCCACGCAGATGCGGCTGGACTGGGCGGGAAGCGCGCCGCGACGGATAGGTGCGGACTCGGTCAGCGGCGACCCCTTCGCAGCGAGCCTCGCAAGTTCGATTCCCGATCGCATCAAGAATGACGACCCGGCGGGCGCCGAAGCGCTGCTCAACAACGTCATCGATCGCTTGACCCCCGATTCGCGCGACGAATGGCGGCAAAAGATTGCATGGTCCTATTATATCGAGAATGACGACAATAATGCGCTGCGCCTCGCGCTCGCCTGCACCGAGGGGCGCAGCGCCTGGGCAACGCAGGGCGCATGGGTGCAGGGCCTCGCATCGTGGCGGCTGCATGATTATCGCACCGCGCTCGTCGCCTTTGACCGCGTCGCCAAGGAGGCCGGCGACAGCGAAATGCGCGCCGCCGCCTATTATTGGGCCGCACGCGCCGCGACCGCCGCCGGACAGCCCGCATCGGTCCAGCCGCGCCTGCGCGCCGCCGCGGCCAATGAGGAAACCTTCTATGGCCTGCTCGCCGCCGAAACGCTCGGGCAGGAAGCTGTCAGCCAGCGAGAGAATGTCCGCGCCGACCGCCGCGCCTGGCGCGCGCTCGAAGATCTGCCCAACGTTCGCGCCGCGATGGCCTTCGCCGAAATCGGCGAGGATAAATATGCCGACGCCTTGCTGCGCCATCAGGCACGGATCGGCAGGGGCGACCAGCATGCGCAACTGATCGCGATGGCAGGCGCGCTCAGCCTGCCCGAAACCCAGCTTTATCTCGCGCACAACACCCCGCAGGGCCGCAAGCTCGGCGCACAGACCCGTTATCCGCAGCCCAAATGGGAACCCAATGGCGGGTGGAAAGTCGATCCGGCGCTGGTCTTTGCCCACACGCTTCAGGAATCGCGCTTCCAGCGCACGGTGGTCAGCCCCGCCGGCGCTTTCGGCCTGATGCAGGTCCGCCCCGGCACCGCGCGCGACGTCGCGCGCTGGCGCGGCGAGAGCGGCACCGGCGATCTGCGCATTCCCGCGGTCAATATGGATTTCGGCCAAAGCTATCTGCAATATCTCAGCCGCGAATCCGCGACCGGCGGCCTGCTGCCCAAGGTGATCGCCGCCTATAACGCCGGCCCCGCCCCGGTCGCGCGCTGGCAGACCGAGATCCGCGACGGCGGCGACCCGCTGCTCTATATGGAATCAATCCCCTATTGGGAAACGCGCGGCTATGTCGGCATCGTGCTGCGCAACTACTGGATGTACGAAGCGCAGCAAGGCAAACCCTCGGTCAGCCGCGCCGCGCTCGCGCAGGGCAAATGGCCGCGCTTCCCCGACGGCAAGGACCGGACGCGCCTGTCTTACGCCGGCGGTCTCTCGAATGCCGATTGACGAGAGTCGTGCGTTCAAGCCCGTCCGCATCGCCATATTGACGATTTCGGACAGTCGCAGCGCCGCCGAGGACAAGTCGGGCGACACGCTCGAGGCCTTGCTGACCGATGCCGGCCATATTCTCGCCGCGCGCGCGATCATCCGCGATGAGGCCGACCTGATCGTCTCGCGCCTTCACAACTGGGTCGATGACCCGCAAGTCGATGTCGTCATCACCACTGGCGGCACCGGCCTCACCGGCCGCGACGTGACTCCCGAGGCGCTGCACCGCCTCGACGGCAAGGATATTCCGGGGTTCGGCGAATTGTTCCGCTGGCTCAGCTATCAGACGATCGGCACCTCGACGATCCAGTCGCGCGCCTGCGCCGTCGTCGCGCGCGGCACCTATGTCTTCGCGCTCCCCGGCTCGACCGGCGCGGTCAAGGACGCATGGAATGGCATTTTGGCAACCCAGCTCGACAGCCGACACCGGCCCTGCAATTTCGTCGAGCTGATGCCGCGGTTGATGGAGTCCTGACGGCCGCCCCCGCAAAGGCGGGGGGCCGCCATCGGCCTTGTACTACTTCTCCAGCGACCCTCACCTTCGCGGGGCGACGATTATGTTCTTTATTTGTTCTCTTTGGCGCGATATCATTCGCCGGTGGAACCAACCAAGCCCCTGCCCCCAATTACCGGCCGCGGCGCACCGACGAACCTGCGCCCTACCCGCACCGGATCGGCCGAGCGCGTCCTCGACGGCGACTGGATCGACGCAGCCGAGGAAATCGACGGCGCTGCAACCCCGCTGCGCACCACGGTCACGATCGAACGCCCCAAAACGATCATCTCGCGCAACCAATCCCCCGACATCGGCTTCGACCGCTCGATTAATCCGTATCGCGGTTGCGAGCATGGCTGCATCTATTGCTTCGCGCGACCGACCCACGCCTTCCATGACCTGTCGCCGGGGCTCGATTTTGAGAGCAAATTATTCGCCAAGCCCGATGCCGCCAAGCTGCTGCGCACCGAACTCGCCAAACGCGGCTATACCGCTGCCCCGCTCGCGATCGGCACCAATACCGACGGATATCAGCCGATCGAACGCGAGTGGGGTATAACCCGGTCGGTAATCGAGGTACTCGCCGAGACGCGCCATCCGCTGATCATCACCACAAAATCCGACCGGATTTTGCACGATATCGACCTGCTCGCCGATATGGCGCGCGATAATCTGGTCGGCGTCGCTATCTCGATCACCACCCTCGATCCCGCCGTGGCGCGCACGCTCGAACCCCGCGCCCCGCACCCGCGCCGCCGCCTCGCCGCGATCCGCGCGCTAATCGACGCCGGGGTGCCGACACAGGTCAATATCTCACCGATCATCCCGGCGATCACCGATCATGAGATTGAGGCGATCATGACCGCCGCCGCAGAAGCCGGCGCGATCCGTGCCTCCTATATCTTGATGCGCCTGCCGCACGAGGTCGCTCCGCTCTTCCGCGCCTGGCTCGCCGCCCACTGCCCCGACCGCGCCGACAAGGTGATGCACATGGTCCAGGACATAAGGGGCGGCCGTGACAATGACCCGAATTTCTTCTCGCGGATGAAAGGCCACGGCGTGTGGCCGCAACTGATCCGCACCCGCGTCAAACGCGCGGCGCGCGAGCATGGTATGGATCGCAGCTTCCCGCCGATCCGCAGCGACCTGTTCCGACCGCCCGAACGCGACGGCCAGATGGAGCTGTTCTGACGCAACACTCAGTCCGTTCGTGCTGAGCCTGTCGAAGCACCGCCCTTCTCTTTGACGCCGCAAGAAAAGAACAGCCCTTCGACAAGCTCAGGGCGAACCGCATATGGAATGGCTTGCTACGCCTCCGTCAAAGACTTCAGCTGATAATCCTTATATTCGTCGCGCAACTGACGCTTCAAAAGCTTGCCGGTCGCGGTGTGCGGCAGTTCGTCGACGAATATGACCTCGTCGGGCAGCCACCATTTCGCGACCTTGTCCTTCAGGTAGTCGATGATCGCCATCTCGCTGACATCGATGCCCGGCTTGCGGACGATCAGCAGCACCGGCCGTTCGTCCCATTTGGGGTGATAGACGCCAACCGCTGCGGCTTCCTGCACCCCCGGCGCGCCAACCGCAGCATTTTCCAGCTCGATCGAGCTGATCCATTCGCCGCCCGATTTGATCACATCCTTGGCACGGTCGGTGATCTGCATGACTCCGTCGGGATGCAGCACCGCGACGTCGCCGGTATCGAACCAATTGTCGGCGTCGGTCGCATCGGCGTCGGCCCGGAAATAGCGCTGGATGATCCACGGCCCGCGGCACTGCAACTGCCCGCTCGTCACGCCATCGCGAGGCAGGACATTATCTTCATCATCGACGATGCGCAGCTCGACGCCATAGGGCGGGCAGCCTTGACGGCTGACGATATCGACCTGCTCGTCGAAACTCAGGGCATCCCAATTCCACGGCCGCTTGCCCATCGTGCCGATCGGGCTGGTTTCGGTCATCCCCCATGCGTGGCCGACGGCGATCCCAGCCTTCATGAAGCGCTCGATCATCGCGCGCGGCGCCGCCGATCCGCCAATGATGACGCGTTCCAGCTTACCATAGTCGATACCCGTCGCGTCCATATGCGCGAACATCGCGATCCAGACGGTGGGGACACCGGCGCTGTGGGTGACATCTTCCTGCTGCATCAGATCACACAGCACCTGCGCTTCGTTGGTCGCCGAAAAGACCAGCTTGGCGCCAACCGTCGCGGCGGCGAAGGGCACGCCCCAGCTGTTGGCGTGGAACATCGGAACGATCGGCAGGATAACACTGCGGTTCGACATGCCGAACACGTCGGGCTGGATTTCGGTGATCGCATGGATGACGTTCGAGCGATGCTCGTACAGCACGCCCTTGGGATTGCCCGTCGTCCCGCTCGTATAGCAAAGCCCCACCGGATCGCGTTCGTCGAGCTCCACCCATTCAAAGCTGCCATCCTCAGCATCCATCAGGTCGCGGTACGACAAATAGCCCTCACGCGCCGGGGCGTCGAACAGAACGAAATGCTCGACCGTCGGCAGTTGATCGCGCAGCCGCTCGATAATCGGCAGGAAAGCGGCGTCAAGGAACAGCACGCGATCTTCGGCATGGTTGACGATATAGACAAGCTGCTCGTCGAACAGGCGCGGGTTCACCGTGTGGAGGATTCCGCCCATTCCAGCGCTGCCGTACCAGCTGACCAGATGATGGGCATGATTCATCGCCAGCGTCGCGATGCGGTCGCCTTTCACCATCCCCAGCCGGGTCAGCGCGGCGGCAAAACGGCGGGCGTCATGCCCGATCTCGCTCCACGTCGTGCGCGTCTGGCTGCCATCGGCCCAGCGCGACACAATCTCGCGGTCCTTATGCTCGCGCGCCGCATGATCGATCAGGCTCGTCACGAGCAGCGGCTGGCCTTGCATTCCCGACATTATCGCTTTCCTCTTTATCGTCCCAAGCACCGAGGAATAAGGCGAGGATTGCACTTAACGCAAGCGTCAACCGGATCAGCGGACCCGGAATTCGCGCGGCGTCGACAGCGACAGGCCGACTTCGGTGATGCCCGCAACCATTTCGAGCCGCGAGACTGCATCAGGACCAAGCGCAAAGCCGCGCCCAAGGTCCAGAACGATATCCTCTTCGGTGACCGGATCGCCGGTGATGATGAACACCCGCCCGCGCGCATCATCGCGCCGTTCGAGCAGGCGTACCATATCGTCAATCGCACCCGGCAGTTCGACGCGGCAGCGAAGTTCCAGCAATGCCGTCGCGGCAATTTCAGCCAACGGCTGCGCCCCGCGGACGGTGACGCGCGGGGTTTCCTCGCCCTCCAGCAAATCGAGTTCGACCGCGAGGATCGCGCAGCCGCCATCGACCGCCAGCATTTCGAGCGTCTTGCCCGCCGTCTCGTCGAAACAGCTCGACTGAAACTGCCCGCTGCGATCCGACAGAGTCAGGTTGAGGAAGCGATTGCCGCGCTGCGACACGCGCGGGCGCGCGCTTTCAACCATCGCCGCCATCGTCATCGGGATGCGCGTTCCCGGCGTCATTTCGACGCTGGTACAAATCTCGCCATAGCTGCGCGCGCCGCGCGCCGCGACGATCGCCTCATATTGCTCGACCGGATGCGACGAAAAGTAAAAGCCGAACGCGTCCTTCTCGCGCGTCATCCGTTCGGCGAGCGTCCATGGCTCGGCGGCGGGCAATTGCAGCACCGGCGCAACATCGACATCGCCGCCGAACAGCCCGCCCTGCCCCGTCGAGCGTTCGCGTGCCGAGGAGTTGGCGCAGGCAAGCAGGCTTTCAGCCCCCGAAAAGGCGCGCGGGCGGTCGGGTTCGATCCCGTCGAAAGCGCCTGCGCCCGCCAACGCCTCGATCTGCCGCCGATTAAGCTGCCTGGGATCGATGCGATTGGCAAAATCGTCGAGGCTTTTGAAATCGCCCTTGGCATTGCGTTCGGCGACCAGCGCTTCCATTGCTTTCTCGCCAACGCCCTTGAGCGCGCCGAGCGCGAAACGCACCACAAGGTCCTCGCCGGCCTGGCCAACCGAAAAATCAGCCTCGCTCTCGTTGATCGACGGCGGCGCGACCGCAATCCCCAGACGGCGCATATCGTCGATGAAGATTGAGAGCTTGTCGGTCTGATGGCTGTCGAACGACATCGACGCCGCGAAAAATTCGTGCGGATAATGCGCCTTCAGCCACGCGGTCTGGTACGACAGCAAGGCATAGGCGGCCGCGTGGCTTTTGTTGAAGCCATAGCCCGCGAACTTGTCGATCAAATCGAACAGTTCGTTCGCGGCCTTGGGGCTGATCTGATTATGCTCGCCGCAGCCCTTCACAAAGGTCTCGCGCTGCGCGTCCATCTCGGCCTGGACCTTCTTGCCCATCGCGCGGCGTAGCAAATCTGCGCCGCCAAGGCTGTAGCCGGCGAGGATCTGCGCCGCCTGCATCACCTGTTCCTGATAAACGAAAATGCCATAGGTTTCGGCGAGGATGCCCTCGAGCAGCGGGTGCGGATAGGCGATTGGCTCGCGGCCGTTCTTGCGCGCGCCGAAGAGCGGAATATTGTCCATAGGCCCCGGGCGATAGAGCGCGACGAGCGCGATGATATCGCCGAAATTGGTCGGCTTCACCGCCGACAGCGTCCGCCGCATCCCTTCAGATTCCAGCTGGAACACCCCGACGGTCTCGCCGCGCTGGAGCAGTTCGTAAACCCCCACATCGTCCCACGCGAGCGTATCTAGGTCCACGTCGATCCCGCGCAGTGCGAGCAAGCGGCGCGTTTCGCGGAGCACCGACAGCGTCTTGAGCCCCAGAAAGTCGAATTTCACCAGCCCCGCGCTCTCGACATATTTCATGTCGAACTGCGTCACCGGCATGTCCGAACGCGGATCGCGATACAGCGGGACAAGCTGGTCGAGCGGGCGATCGCCGATCACCACGCCCGCCGCGTGGGTCGAACTGTGACGCGGCAAGCCTTCGAGCTGCTTCGCCATATCGAACAGGCGGCGCACCCCGTCATCCTGCTTATATTCGGCCATCAGCTCGGCAACGCCGTTGAGCGCGCGATCCAGTGTCCACGGGTCGGTCGGATGGTTTGGCACCAGCTTCGCGAGCCGGTCGACTTGACCATAGCTCATCTGAAGCACGCGCCCGGTGTCCTTCAATACCGCGCGCGCCTTCAGCTTTCCGAAGGTGATGATCTGCGCGACGGTATCGCGGCCATATTTTTCCTGCACATAGCGGATCACTTCGCCGCGCCGCGTTTCGCAGAAATCGATGTCGAAGTCGGGCATCGACACGCGTTCGGGGTTGAGGAAGCGTTCGAACAGCAGGCCGAGCTTGAGCGGATCGAGGTCGGTGATCGTCAGCGCCCAGGCGACGACGCTGCCCGCGCCCGAACCACGCCCCGGACCCACCGGAATATCGTGATTCTTCGCCCATTTTATGAAGTCGGCAACGATCAGGAAGTAGCCCGGAAAGCCCATCTGGACGATCACGCCGACCTCGAAATCGAGCCGTTCGTCATAGGCCTGCCGCTGTTCGTCGCTCAGATCCTCAACATGCGCAAGCCGCGCGTCCAGCCCCGCGCGCGCATCCTGCGCCAACTGCATCGCCTCGCCCTCGCGGTCACCGGCAAGGCTTGGCAAAATCGGAGCGCGCTTCGGCGCCATGAAGGCGCAGCGCTGCGCGACGACCAGCGTGTTGCGCATCGCCTCGGGCAGGTCCGAAAACGCATCCTCCATCGCCTCGGCCGGCTTCAGCCAGGCTTCGGGGCTGCTGACGCGGCGATCGACGCTTTCGACATAGGCCGATTGCGCGATGCACAGCATCGCGTCGTGCGCCGCGTGGAATTGCGGTTCGACGAAGCTTGCGGGATTGGTCGCGACGATCGGTAGCGCGCGCGCATAGGCGAGGTCGATCAGCGCCTTTTCGGCCGCAATCTCGGCCGCGTCACCGCGCCGCGATAATTCGATATAGAGCCGGTCGGCGAACAAAGCCTCCAACTGCTCGACATAATCATTCGCCGCGGTCGCCTGTTCGCCAGCGAGCAACCGCGCCAGCGCGCCCTCGCCGCCGCCGGTCAGACAGATCAGCCCATCGGTCTTCCCCGCCATATGCGACAGGGTGACATGCGGATCCTGCTCGATCGGCCGATCCAGATGCGCCGCGGACACCAGCGCGCATAGATTATTATAACCGTCCTCGTCCTGCGCATAGAGCGCCAGCCAGTCGATCAGCGGCGCGCCGTTCGCCAGCCGCTGTCCGGGCCGCGCGACGCTGAGCAATGTGCCGACGATCGGCTGGATGCCCGCCGCCTTGCATGCGTCGCCAAAGGCCATCGCGCCGTAAAGCCCGTTGCGGTCGCAGACCGCGATCGCCGGAAACCCCCTATCGCGCGCCGCTTTCGCAACCGCTTTCGGTTCGATCGCCCCCTCCAGCATGGTGAAACTGGAAAAGACGCGAAGGGGGACAAAGGGGCTGTAGGCCATCGGATGACGCTAGCGCCACCATTGCGATTCGACCATGGCCGTAATTCACAGAATCGTCATTGCGAGCGAAGCGAAGCAATCTCCAGCTATCACCCTCACGCTGCGCAGACGGCTGGAGATTGCTTCGTCGCTGCGCTCCTCGCAATGACGACAGCTTACCCCAACAATTCCTCAATCTCTTTGCGCAATTGCTCGGGCTTGGTCGTCGGCGCATGCCGCGACACGACCTTGCCGTCGCGATCGACCAGAAACTTGGTAAAATTCCACTTGATCCCGCTGCCGAGCAGCCCGGTCTTCTCGCCCTTCAGGTGCTTGAAGATCGGATCGGCATCGCTGCCGTTGACGTCAATCTTCGCCATCACCGGAAAGCTGACGTCATAGGTCAGCGAACAGAAGTTCGCGATTTCGGCGGCATTACCCGGCTCCTGCGCGCCAAACTGGTTGCACGGAAAGGCCAATATCTCGAGCCCGCGATCCTTATAATCGCGGTACAATTCCTCCAGCCCCTCATATTGCGGGGTGAAGCCGCATTTCGACGCGGTGTTGACGATCAGCAGCACCTTGCCGCGATAATCCGCCATCGATTGCTGCCCGCCGCCGGGTAGCGGTGCCGAAAGATCGTAAAGTGCCATAAAATGTCCCCTCCACTGTTGGGCGCAGCCTACGCCTCGATACGCCCGTCGTGCAAGCGCAGCACGCGGTCCATTCGCGCCGCAAGCCGTTCATTATGCGTCGCGACCAGCGCCGCCGAACCATGATCGCGCACGAGGCTGACGAACTGGTCGAATACGCGATCGGCGGTCGCCTCGTCGAGATTGCCCGTCGGCTCGTCGGCGAGCACCAGCATCGGCCGGTTCGCCAGCGCGCGCGCCACCGCGACGCGCTGTTGCTCGCCGCCCGACAGCTTGCTCGGCTTGTGATGCAATCGCTCGGCCAGCCCCAGCCGCCCGAGCAAATCGGCAGCGCGCTCTTCGGCCTCGGCCTGCCCCGCGCCGCGGATCAACTGCGGCAGCACGACATTCTCGATCGCGTTGAAATCGGGGAGCAGGTGATGGAACTGATAGACGAAGCCGATCTTCTCGCGCCGTGTCTTGGTCCGCTCGCCCTGATCATATTGGGTGACGTCATGGCCGTCGATCAGGATTTGGCCCTGAAACCCGCCCTCAAGCAGCCCCACGGCCTGCAACATCGTCGACTTGCCCGACCCAGACGGTCCGAGCAGCGCGACAATCTCGCCGCGCTTCAGATGCGCATCGACCCCGCGCAGCACCTCGATCGTCACATCGGCCTGCGTGAAGCTGCGCTTCAGCGCGCGAAGTTCGAGAATCTGGTCACTCATAACGCAGCACCTGCACCGGATCGGTATTCGCCGCTTTCAGCGCGGGATAAAGCGTCGCGAGGAAACTGAAGACGACTGCCATCACCGCGATCCCGGTGATTTCGAAAGGATCGGGCTTCGACGGCAGTTCAGTGAGGAAACGGATCGACGGGTCCCATAAGGGCTGACCGGTCAAAAATTCGACCCCGCGCAACACGCCTTGCCGGAAGTAGAGCAAGCCAAAACCGAAAACCATGCCCATCATTGTGCCCGCGACGCCGATCGACAACCCAATCGCCATGAAGATGCGCATAACCGAATCGCGCGGCGCGCCCATCGTGCGCAGGATTGCCATGTCGCGCGTCTTGGCGCGCACCAGCATGATCAGCGACGACACGATGTTGAACGCCGCGACGAGGACGATCAGCGACAATATGACGAACATCGCGACGCGCTCGATCGACAGCGCCTCGAACAGACTGGCGTTCATCGATCTCCAGTCTGAAATCACCGCCTGCGCCGCCACTTTTTCGGCCAGCGGTTTCAATATCTCGCCCACCTTGTCAGGATCAGTGACCTTGACCTCGATCATCCCGATCTGGTCGCCGGTGAGCAACAGCAACTGCGCATCCTCCATCGGCATGACGACATAGGCCTTGTCGAAATCATAGACGCCAATCTCGAAAACCGCCGATACGCGGTAACTAATCTCGCGCGGCACCGTGCCGAACGGGGTCGACCGCCCCGCCGGATTGATGATCGTAATGTTCGACCCGACGCTCGCACCAATATTGCGCGCCAGTTCGCTGCCGATCGCGACATTGCCCGAAAGGGAGGTCAGCGTGTCGAGGCTGCCCTGCAACACCTTGCCGCCAAGCGTTTCATTCTTGCGAATGTCGGCCACGGTCATTCCGCGCACCAAAATCCCTTCGACGCGGCCATTGAATGTCGTGAGCAATGGCTGTTCGATCAACGGCGTCGCCGACACCACATCCGGGGTCGCCTTCGCCTGCTTCAGCACGCCTTGCCAGTCGTCGAGCCTGCCGCCGAAACCCTGCACCACCGCATGGCCGTTCAACCCGACGATCTTGTCGAACAGGTCGGCGCGCACCCCGTTCATCACGCTCATCACGATCACCAGCGCCGCAACGCCCAGCGTCACCGCGATAAAGCTGAACGCCGCGGCGACGAAGATGAACCCTTCGCCGCGCTGCGGAAGCATATAGCGTTTGAAGATGGTGCGCTCATAGGGACGCAGGATCATGGAGCGGGCGGCCTTTGGGGCGCGATGCGCATTGCGGTCATGTCGCTGCTTTAGGGAGCCAGGGCAGTGCTGGCAATGGGGCCGCCCTACCGGACTTTATTGCGAACAGCTCGCAAAACCTGTTGCCCAATGGCCACAGCCCTCCGCAAAAGGACAAGCCGACGCTTGCGGAAGGGTGACAAACCCCCACCGGCGTCCTAGCCCCTTCGCTTCTGGATCACGCGGCGAAAGGCCCGGTTTCAGGGAGTGCATGGTCATTCGCCTGACCTGCACAAAAGGGGGATGGCGAAGTTCGTCACAGGCGCCCGGGTCTCGCAAGAGGCCCGGGCGTTGTGATTCAGGGTGCGCGCAATCCGTAACTCCGTTCGCGCCATCGCGCGCAAAGCAGCCATTCGCTCAAAGCCCCTAGATTACACAACAATATATAACTGCCGATGATGCCTTCCGTACATGTCAGGTTGACCACATCAATGTCGACAGATAGCTCATGCACCATGAAGGTTGCCACATTGTTGATCGCTTTATTCTGCACCGTAGGAGTGGGCGCTCAATCTCCATCCTGTTCAATGCCAGACGCGATGCTCGTTTCGGGTTTACCCCTAGGCACGACGTTCCGCGCGAATAGCCAAGGTCATTTCACTTCTTGTTTACCGCCATCAGGCAAGAAACGATCAACGGCTTTCGAAAAAAGCTGTACAAACTTTCTGATGCTGATCGGCCAAACCAAATCCGTGACGCCAATCAATCCCCAGGCGTGGCGAATGCAGCGTCCCGGCTCGATATCTTCCCAAGCAAATGGCACAACGGTGCTGAAGTTACACATTTCATCTGAAGGCAAGCCCGAGACTTGCCTTGTCATCACATCCAGCGGCCACCCCATCCTCGATGAAGCAGCCTGTAGGCAGATGACACAGCAAGCGGATTTCCTCCCGGCAATGGACTGCGGCGGCAATCCAATTGCGTCAACATACACACGATCGGTGGTGTGGAAGTAATTACCCCTCGGATTCGCTGATATCCTCAAGCATATCGGTATCAAGCACGCGCACCCGCCCCTGTTCGAGCGAGATGACCCCCGATTCCTCCCAGCTCCTCAGCTGGCGGTTGATATGCTCGCGGCTCATCCCCGCGAAATTTCCAAGCTCGGTCTGGCTCAGCTCGACACGGTGCGTCGCCTCGACGTCCTGCCGGATCAGCCGCTTAAGATAGCGGGCAAGCCGCGGACCCGACGCATAGGCGCGGTCGCTTTCGATCGTCTGGTCGGCGGTGCGCAGCCGCCGCGCGAGCTGCTGCATCAGCGACCAGGCGAAATCGGGATGGCTCGCGGCGAAATCGCGCAGCGCATTGCGGCCGAGCTGGAGCGCAACGCCCGCGCTGGTCGCCACGACCGATGCGGTACGCTCGCCGCCGTCGAGCAGCGCAATCTCGCCCAGCACCGCGCCGGGTTCGGCATAGGCCAGCACAATCTCGCGCCCATGCGGGCTCAACATCGACACGCGCGCGCTGCCCTCGGTCAGGATGAGCATGCTGTCGCCCGCCTCACCCTGGCTGAGCAATTCCTTGCCCTTGATGAAATTGACCTGGACCGCGCGACCCGCAAGGTCGGCCCAATCCTGAAGGCTCAGACCGGAAAAAATGCTGTCGGGGCCCTGCAATGCGGCGAGTTTCGCGTGATCCATGCCCCTGTCCTTCCCTGTCGCCCCGCCTCAGACGAGGCGGCTCTGCTTCACCGCCGCTTCGATGAACCCGGCAAACAAGGGGTGCGGATCGAAAGGCTTCGACTTGAGTTCCGGATGGAACTGCACCCCGATAAACCACGGATGGTCCGGCCGCTCAACGATTTCCGGCAGCATGCCATCGGGTGACATGCCCGAAAAGACCAGCCCACCCTTTTCAAGGCTCTCGCGATAAGCGCCGTTGACCTCATAGCGGTGGCGGTGGCGCTCGCTGATCTCGTTCGCGCCATAGATGGCGGCGACATGGCTGTTCGGCGACAGCTTGGCTTCATAGGCGCCCAGCCGCATCGTGCCGCCCATATCGGTGTTGGCGCCGCGCTGTTGCAGGCCCTCGGCGCTCATCCATTCGGTGATCAGACCGACGATCGGCTCGTCGGTCGGGCCGAATTCGGTGCTCGACGCCTTTTCGATCCCGCTGGTGTTCCGCGCACCCTCGATGCACGCCATTTGCATGCCAAGGCAGATGCCAAAGAAAGGCACACCGCGTTCGCGCGCAAAGCGCACGCTGGCAATCTTGCCCTCCGACCCGCGCTCGCCGAACCCGCCGGGCACGAGAATACCGTGCATCGGTTCCAGATTCGCGGCGAGCTCGTCGGCCTGCTCAAAAATTTCGGCATCGAGCCAACGGATATTGACCTTCACCCGGTGCGCCAGCCCGCCATGGACCAATGCCTCGTTGAGCGACTTATAGGCATCGGGCAGCGACACATATTTGCCGACGACGCCGATCGTGACTTCACCCTCGGGATGCTGTTTGCGATCCATGATGTCGTACCAGCGCGTCAGATCCGGGTCGGGCGCGTCATGGATGCCGAAATGCCGCAACACCTCGGTATCGAGACCTTCGCCATGATATTGGACCGGCACCGAATAAATGCTGTCGGCGTCGAGCGCGGGAATCACGGCTTCCTTGCGGACGTTGCAGAATTGCGCGATTTTCGCACGCTCGCTGTCGGGCAGCGGCTTTTCGCAGCGGCACAGCAAAATTTCGGGCTGAACGCCCAGCGACGCCAGTTCGCGTACGCTGTGTTGCGTCGGCTTGGTCTTCAGCTCGCCGGCGGCCGCAATATAGGGGACCAGCGTCACATGGACCGAAAGCGTCTTGTCGCGCCCCTCTTCGTTCCGCAGTTGGCGGATCGCTTCGATGAACGGCAGTGATTCGATATCGCCGACGGTGCCGCCAATCTCGCACAGCACGAAATCGAGATCGTCGATATCGGTGCGCGCAAAGGCCTTGATCGCGTCGGTGACGTGCGGGACGACCTGAACCGTCGCGCCCAGATAGTCGCCGCGGCGTTCCTTGGTGATGATCTGCTGATAGATGCGGCCCGAGGTGACATTGTCGCTCTGCCGCGCCGCAACGCCGGTAAAGCGTTCATAATGGCCCAGATCGAGGTCGGTTTCGGCCCCATCGTCGGTCACATAGACTTCGCCGTGCTGATAGGGCGACATCGTGCCCGGATCGACGTTCAGATAGGGATCGAACTTCCGAATGCGGACGCGATAACCTCGCGCCTGCAACAGAGCCGCGAGGCTAGCCGCCATCAAACCTTTGCCAAGGGAGGAGACCACGCCGCCGGTGATAAAAATGAACCGCGCCATGGGAGGAAAGACTTACTCAACAGGAGGGGGACGGCGCAAGCCGTCGAATCGCTTGCGGCGGAAATAAATTCCGCCGCCTTGCGGGTGAAGTTGGGAGGCCGAAGCCGCCGGATTATTTCTTGGCCGGTGCGCCCTGTGCCGGAGCCTCGGGAGCCGCAGCCGCTGCCACAGCGGCCGCCAGCGGATCATCGGTGGCCGGAGTGGCGGGCGCTGCGCCCGGAGCGCCCTGCGCCGGGCCGGTCAGCGACGACGGGCCTGCCGCTGCGCCGCCGCTCTGCTGCGCGGTTTTCGACAGCGAGGTATCGATGCTCGATCCGCCACGGCCGACCGAAGCCATTGCCGCGAGAAGGATCGACAGACCGACGAACAGCGTCGCCAGGATTGTCGTTGCCCGGGTCATGAAATCCGCCGCACCGCGCGCCGAAAGCAGGCCCGCAGGGCTGCCGCCGACCCCCAGACCGCCACCTTCCGACTTTTGCATCAGAATGGCGCCGATCATCACGGCCGCAACAAGGGCCTGAACGACGAGCACAAAGGTGAACAGATTGGACATCGAAATTTCCCGAACTTGCACGGCCTCACACGGACCATGCCCGCCGCGCACATAGAGACGAAGCCGCTTCGCTTCAACCCACAGCGTGCGCGGATCTGCCTCGTATAAGCGTAGCCCCCGCGAAGGCGGGGGCTACGCTTATACGCTCAACCCAATGCCGCGGCCGCCGCCACGATCGGCAAGAACTTGGCTGCCGTCAGGCTCGCTCCGCCAACCAGCGCACCATCGACATCGCCCGCATCCAGCAATTCGGCTGCATTCTCTCCATTGACCGAGCCACCATAAAGAATCCGCATATCGCCCGCCGCCGTCGCGCCCGCCTGTTCGGTCAGCTTGGCGCGGATCGCCCCATGCATCGCCGCGACGTCACCGACTGTCGGAACCAGCCCGGTACCGATCGCCCAGATCGGTTCATAAGCAATCGCCAGCCGCGCTGCATCGAAATCGCCGGGCAACGAGCCCGCAACCTGCGCCAGCACATATGCTATCGCATCGCCCGATTCGCGCACCTCGCGCGGTTCGCCAACGCATAGGATGACCGAAAGACCGGCGCCGAGCGCCGCAATGGCCTTGGCCTGCACGTCGGCGTCGCTTTCGCCGCAACCTTCACGCCGTTCGCTATGCCCGACGATCACCAACGTCGCACCCGCATCGGCGAGCATCGGCGCCGCAACCGAACCGGTGAAGGCGCCTGAGGTGGCGCTGTGGCAATCCTGCCCGCCAACCGCCGCGCCCGGCACCGCTGCGGCCATGGCACCGATCAGCGTGAAGGGCGGACACAGCGCGACATCGACCGCTGCATGATCCCTTGCCGCGGCGAAGATCGCCTGCGCTTCGCCGATCGAATCCGCCAGGCCGTTCATCTTCCAGTTGCCGACCACATATTTGCGCCGTGCCATTATCCTGCTTCTCCTGTTCGCGATATCAATGCCCCCGCCCTAGCGGCGCGCGGGGCGAAGTGGCAAGTCAGGTGCGCACTCCCGCCATCACGATACTTCCATTTCGCCGGGACAGACTCTAAAGCATCGCGCAACCGCGCTTTGACGAGCGCCTTCGCGAAAGAATGCCCGCTCCATGATCACCGCCATTCGCCGCCTCTTCGGATCCACGATCGGTAAGGTCCTTGCTCTCGGCTTCGTCGTCCTCGTCGGCCTGGCTTTCGCGCTCGGCGACGTAACCGGCAACGCCAATTTTGGCGGCGTCGGCGGCGCCAATGCGGCGAGGGTGGGCAACACCGACATCGGGGTCGGCGAGCTGCGCGACCGGGTGAAACAGGCCTATGATCAGGCACGGCAGCAACAGCCCACACTGACTATGGCGGCGTTCGTCGAATCGGGTGGACTCGATCAGGTGCTGGACCAGCTTGTCGAGGGCGCCGCCTTCGACCAGTTCGCCAGCGATCTCGGCTTTGGCGTCAGCAAGCGGTTGATCGACGGCCGCATCGCCGACTTGCCTGTCTTTGCCGGCGTGTCCGGGAAATTCGACCAGACGCGCTTCGAAACCTTCCTGCGCCAGAACGGCATCAGCGAGGCACAGCTACGCCGCGACATCCGCCAGCAATTGCTGGCCGAACAGCTCGCCAGCCCCGTGGGCACGATGCCCGCAATCTCACCGGCGATCGCTCAGCCCTATGCCGCGCTGCTGATGGAACAGCGCCGTGGTCAGGCGACCTTCATCCCCGCCAGCCCCTTCGCCCCCGCCGCCGATCCGGGAGATGCGGTGCTGAAGAAATATCTGTCGCAGCATACGGCCCAGTTCACCGTCCCCGAACGCCGCGTGATCCAATATGCGCTCTTCGATCGCGCCGCGGTTCCCGTCCCCGCTGTCACCGACGCCGAAATCGCCAAAGTCTATAAGGACAATGCCGCCCAGTTCGCGGCCAGCGAGACGCGCCGTTTTGCTCAGGTTATCGCCCCCGATCAGGCGACCGCCAATGCGATCGCGACCAAGGTCCGGGCCGGAACCCCGCTCACCACCGCCGCGCAGGCTGCGGGCCTGTCCGCTGCAACCACCGGCGACCTGACCCAGTCATCCTATGCCGCAACGACCAGCGCCGCGGTCGCCAAGGCCGCCTTTGCCGCCAAGAGCGGCGACGTGCTCGGGCCGACGCAGACCGGCCTCGGATGGGCAATCGCGCGGGTCGAGAATGTGACCCCCAAGCCAGCGCGCAGCTTGGCCGATGCCAGCGAGGAAATCCGTACCGAGCTCGCCAAGAACAAGGCGAACGAGGCGATCGTCGACTATTATAACGCGCTTCAGGATGCAGTGAACGGCGGCGCCTCGATCCAGGAGGTCGCGGCCGACCGCAAGCTCACGCTCTCCGAAACGCCCGCGCTGCTGGCCAACGGCCAGGCACCGGGCCAGCCCGGCTTTGCCCTGCCCCCCGAACTCGCCCCGATGGTCGCCCAGGCGTTCCAGTCTGATGGCGAAGGCGACGGCCATCTTGCAACGCTGGTCGAGAATGAAAAATTCGCGGTCTATTCGGTCAAGTCGATCGTCGCGGCGGCGCCGCCGCCCTTCGCCCAGATCCGTCCCAATCTCCTTGCCGAATGGCGCTTTGCCGAGGGGCAGAAGGTCGCTCGCGACAAGGCGCGCGCCATCGTAAAAACGGTCGAAAGCGGCAAGAGCCTCGCCGACGCCGTGCGTACCGCGGGCCCGAACATTGGCGGCGTCCAGCCGATCGGCGGCACCCGCGCCGAACTGGGTCAGAATGGCCAGCCCGTCCCGCCCGAACTCGCCCTTCTCTTCTCGATGGCGCAGGGCAGCGTGAAGACGCTGGAAATCCCCGGCAATCGCGGCTGGATGGTGATCGCGCTCGACGAAGTGCGGCGCCCCGATCCCAAAAGCATCGAGCCCGGACGTGTTGCCGCCATCGCCCGCCCGCTCGCATCGGCCTTTGGCAGCGAGCTGGTTGATCAACTCGCTGCGGAAGCAAAGCGCCGCGCAAATGTGAAGATCAACAAGGATCTGGTCGAACAGCTGCGCCGCGAACTCACCGGCGCCACGCAAGCGGCCGAATAGGGCGGGCCGTGACACTGGAGGGCAGAGCTGCAGCGCTTGAGGCGCTGGCGCAGGGGCGCGGCGCGGTCGTGTGGCAGCGGCTGATCGCCGACATTGAAACCCCGGTTTCGGCGGCGCTCAAGCTGATCGAACCGGGCCGGGGCGACTGGGTACTCGAATCGGTCGAAAGCGGCGAAACCCGCGGGCGCTACAGCCTGATCGGGCTCGACCCCGATCTGATGTTCGAAGTCACCGGCGACGCCGCGCGGATCAACCGCGACTGGCGCCGCGACCGCGACGCCTTTGCGCCCGTCGCCGCTCCGGCGCTTCAGGCGCTGCGCGATCTCGTCGCCGAATGTCGCTTCGACGTGCCCGAGGGCCTGCCCAAGGCGCTAGCAACCCTCGTCGGCTTCTTCGCCTATGAAACCATCGGCCTCGTCGAGCGCATCCCGCGCGCGCCGGGCGCGGGGCTTGGCCTGCCCGACATGGTCTTCGTCCGCCCGACGACGATCCTCGTCTTCGATCGCCTCGCCGACGAGCTGTTCCTTATCGCGCCGATCTGGCCCGACGCCAATGCGCCCATCGACCGGATGATCGACGCGGCGCAGGACCGGCTCGAGGATATCGCCGCACGGCTTTCGCGCGTCAGCGCCCATGCCGAGCGCGCGACGACTGAGGCGCTGCCCGCGGACATCACAGCTAACCCGGCAACCACGCCCGAACGCTTCACCGAGATGGTGGCGACGGCGAAGGAATATATCGCCGCAGGCGACATCTTTCAGGTCGTGTTGTCGCAGCGTTTCTCGACCCCTTTCGACCTGCCGCCATTCGATCTCTATCGCGCGCTGCGGCGGATCAACCCCTCGCCCTTCCTCTATTTCCTCGACCTGCCCGGCTTTGCGCTCATCGGCTCGTCGCCCGAAATTCTCGTCCGGGTACGCGATGGCGAAATCACCATCCGCCCGATCGCCGGTACACGCCCACGCGGCAAGACGAGCGCCGAGGATGTTCAGAACCGCGAATCGCTGCTCGCCGACCCCAAAGAACGCGCCGAACATCTGATGCTGCTCGACCTCGGCCGCAACGACGTCGGCCGCGCGGCAATGGGCGGAACCGTGACCGTGACCGACAGCTATACGGTCGAATTTTACAGCCATGTCATGCACATCGTCTCGAACGTCATCGGCCGCATCGCCCCCGACAAGGACGCGATCGACGCCTTGTTCGCGGGCTTCCCGGCAGGCACCGTCAGCGGCGCGCCCAAGGTCCGCGCTTGCCAGATCATCGCCGAGCTCGAAGCCGACGCGCGCGGCGCTTACGCTGGCGGGGTCGGCTATTTCGCCCCCGACGGCAATATGGACAGCTGCATCGTGCTGCGCACCGCGATCGTCAAGGACGGCGAAATGCATGTTCAGGCCGGCGCCGGCATCGTCGCCGACAGCGAAGCCGCCTATGAACAGCGCGAGTGCGAGGCGAAAGCCGGCGCCCTCTTCGCCGCGGCGCGCGAAGCGGTGCGGCTTGCCGTCACCCCCGGTTATGGGCAGTAGGACGCCATGATCCTCGTCATCGACAATTACGACAGCTTCACCTTCAACCTCGTTCACTATCTGATCGAGCTGGGGGCCGAAGTGCGCGTCGAGCGCAACGATGCGCTGACCGCCGCAGAAGCGCTCGCGACCGGCGCCGACGCGATGCTCATCTCGCCCGGCCCGTGCACGCCGAACGAGGCCGGAATCAGCCTCGATCTCGTCGCCGCCTGCGCCGAAGCCCGACGCCCGTTGCTCGGCGTCTGCCTCGGCCATCAGGCGATCGGCCAGCATTTCGGCGGCACCGTCCAGCGCGGTCATCTGATGCACGGCAAGACCTCACCCGTCTGTCACGACGGCACCGGGCTCTTCACCGACCTCCCCTCGCCGCTCACTGCGACGCGCTATCACAGCCTCGAAGTCGTCGACATTCCCGCCAGCCTCGCGATCAATGCGACCAGCGACGACGGCGCGGTGATGGGCTTCCGCCACGTCGATCTCCCGATCCACAGCGTGCAGTTCCACCCCGAAAGCATCGCCACCGAACATGGCCATGCGATGCTCGCCAATTTTCTTCGCATTGCAGGACTGCCGGTCAGCGCACGGAAAGCGGCATGAGCCGTTTCGGCCCCTTTCCCGATCCGTCGACCCTGCTCGCCGACGACGAGGCCGCCGCAGCCTTCGCGACGATGCTCGACGGCGGCGCGAGCGGCGAGCATATCGCCGAATTTTTGAGCGCTCTGTCCGATCGCGGTGAAACGATGGTCGAAATCGCCGCTGCGGCGCAGGCGATGCGCGACCGGCTGATCCCCATCAACGCCCCCGCCGGCGCGATCGACGTCTGCGGCACCGGCGGCGACGGCCATCACACGCTTAACGTCTCGACCGCCGTCGCAATCGTCGTCGCAGCATGCGAAGTTCCAGTCGCAAAGCACGGAAATCGCGCAGCTTCTTCGAAATCCGGCGCCGCCGACACGCTTGAAGTTCTCGGCCTCGACATGGAGCGCGCGTCGCAGCTTGCGGAAGCCCAGCTCGCTCACCTCGGCATCTGCTTCCTCTTCGCCGCGCATCATCATCCGGCGATGAAGCGCATCATGCCGATCCGCAAGGCTCTCGGCCGCCGCACCATTTTCAACCTGATGGGTCCACTCGCCAATCCGGCGCGCGTCACCCGCCAACTCGTCGGAATCGCACGCCCCGCCTATGTCGCCGTCTATGCCGAGGCGCTGCACCGGCTCGGTACCGAACATTCCCGCGTGATTTCGGGCGACGAAGGCCTCGACGAGCTCTCGCTCGCGGGCGGCAACGAGGTCGCGGTAGTAACCCCCGAAGGCGTTCGGATGCAGCGCAGCCACGCCGCCGACGCCGGCCTGCCCACCCGCCCGCTCGCCGACATTCGCGGCGGCGACGCCGCCTATAATGCCAAGGCTCTCCGCGCGTTGCTTCAGGGCGAGCCCGGGGCCTATCGTGACGCCGTACTCTATAATGCCGCCGAGGCGCTCGTCGTCGCAGGCACCGTCGACAATATGATCGATGGGGTTGAGGAAGCCGCCGAAGCCATCGACAAGGGTCTTGCCAACGCGCTGCTCAACTGCTGGATCGCCTATAAATGAACAAGTTAACGAAAATTCTTGCCACCAAATCTGAAGAGGTCGCCGAACGCCGCGCGCTGCGCTCGCTCGCACAGCTCGATGCCATCGACGCCGGCCCGGTGCGCGGCTTCGCCGCTGCCTTGCAAGCCAAGATCGACGCTGGCGGCTTCGCGCTGATCGCCGAGATCAAGAAGGCTTCACCGTCCAAGGGCTTGATAAGAGAAGATTTCGATCCTGCTGATCACGCCCGCGCCTATGCCGCGGGCGGCGCCGCCTGCCTGTCGGTGCTCACCGATGCACCCTGGTTTCAGGGCCATGAAGATTTTCTGATCGCCGCGCGTGCCGCATGCAACCTGCCGGTCCTCCGCAAGGATTTCATGGTCGACCCCTGGCAGGTCGCCGAAGCCCGCGCGATCGGCGCCGACGCAATCCTGATCATCGTCGCCGCGCTCGAAGACGCCATGATGCGCGACATCGAGGCCGCGGCAATCGAACGCGGCATGGACGTCCTCGTCGAAGTCCATGACGAGGCCGAGCTCGACCGCGCGCTGTCGCAGCTTCAGTCGCGGCTGATCGGCGTCAACAACCGCGACCTGCGCAGCTTCGAAACCGATCTGGGCGTCACCGAACGGCTAGCGAAACTGGTCCCGCCCGGCACGCTTCTTGTCGGCGAAAGCGGCATCGCGAACCACGCCGACTGCCAGCGCCTCGCGCAAAGCGGCGTCAAAACCTTCCTCGTCGGCGAAAGCCTGATGCGCCAGCACGACGTCACGGCGGCAACCAGGGCGCTGCTAGAGGGGTAGCGCGAGCCCTGGAGCGCATTTTCTGCGTGCGATTGTGGCCAGCTGATGCAGCCGTGCGGCCCGATCAGCGAGCCACGGTCTGCTTTTTACGATTTCTCGCTAGAGGCGGACGGTCCTCCAACCCGCCACCCGCAGCCTTTCGAATCTTAGATGGAAATCGGTGAAAGCGGACACTGGTCACTTCGTCGGTTCTACGATCGGAAACGGCCCATATGCGTATTCCGTAGACTTCGCCAAGGTTCCGATCGCGGGATCTTTCCGTTTGTTGAGTTTTACATACGGTACTGATAACAGGGGCGAATGCATCCTTCGGTCCCCCTTCTTTGGCAGCGTTTTCGCGTTTTCAATCCCTCCGCACCGGCTGACTTGCCAGATGCATTTCACTTCTGCGACAATCAGGAGGATGCAAATACCTGTGCTAATCTTGTCGTCGCAGGCCGTAAACGCGCTACTGCATCTTCTCTCGCCGAACTCGAGATCACTGGAGTGGCATTGCCAAAGGTCGATGACTACGCGATCGTCACCGACTGGGAAGGCCAAGCGAAAGCCGTAATTCAAACCAAGTCTATCGACGTCAAAACATTCATCGAGGTTACCGAGGATTTCGCGCGCGAAGAGGGCGAAGGCGATCTTACACTAGGATGGTGGCGAACGGCGCATCGCGCTTATTATGAACGGGTGCTGGCAGGCAGCCAATATCAAGTCCATGACGAGCTTCAAATTGCATGCGAGAGATTTGAGGTTGTGATGACTGCCTGAGCAAAATGGCATTCGTGATCGCAGCTTTCGCCTTGAGACATGCCAGTCCGACCGGTCGCCAGCCGCCTGTCATCACCACTATCCATTCCAGATCTCGGATAATCAGGGTTATCTGGTCGGCGTCGAATAGCAGGCGCAGCACCAGACTCGAGAGAAGGCCGCGCGAGTCCGTTTTTTTGTTGGCCCCGACGCCGAGCACTATGTCCGTTATCCGAGTATGTGCTCAGAACCCGACGGTCTCCAAACTGCCAGGTTCAGCGGTAAACTGCCGACCGATCGCAAACTTCGCCGGAACGTCTCCTGTGGGGCGGGAAGCAGACGTTGCCCACCCTCCTCATCCTGGGCGTGCCTTCCCGAGGCACGGAACGCGACCGTGAGTGGCTTGAACTAAAGGGCGCGCAGAGGAACTGACCACAACCGGTCGCATGCACCGCCACGCTTCTCTCCGATTTTACCCTCGTCGCCCCTTGCCTTTACTCCCGCACATTGCTTCGCTCCGTCCGCATGGCAGATAAACCGACTCACCTCGACGAAAGCGGCGCCGCATCGATGGTCGATGTCGGCGCAAAGGCATCCACCCAGCGCCGCGCCGTCGCGGGCGGGCGCATCACCATGTCCGCGGACGCGCTGGAGGCGATCCGCAGCGGCAATGCGCCAAAGGGCGACGTCCTCTCAACCGCACGTATCGCCGGTATTATGGCGGCGAAGAGGACCGCCGATCTCATCCCGCTCTGCCACCCGATCGCGCTCTCCAACGTCGGCGTCGAATTCGACTGGGAAGCGACCGGCATAGCGGTCCGCGCGACCGCCGCAACCACTGGTCCCACCGGGGTCGAGATGGAGGCGCTGACCGCAGCGTCGGTCGCGCTGCTCACCCTTTACGACATGGCCAAGGCGCTCGACCGCGCGATGATCCTCGGTGACATTCGCCTGCTCGAAAAGAGCGGCGGACGATCGGGCGACTGGCGCGCCGAGTGAGCGACCTGCTGCCCGTTGAGGAAGCGCAGGCGCGGCTCTTGGCCCTGCGCGATCCACTGACGTCAGAAAATATTGCCTTATCCTATGCGCTTGACCGATATATTTCAGAAGATGTGAGAGCAAAGCGCGACCAGCCGGCCGCACCCATATCGGCGATGGATGGCTATGCGATCCGCTTCGCGGACCTGCCCGGTCCATGGACCATCGTCGGCGACATCGCCGCCGGAACCACGCCGCAGCGCGCGGTCGGCGCGGGCGAAGCCATGCGCATCTTCACCGGAGCGATACTTCCCGACGGCGCCGACACGATTCTCATTCAGGAAGATACCACAACCGACGGAAATATCCTGACATTATCGCGGAACGGCCCCGATACCTGCCGTCGCCACGTCCGCGCGCGCTCTGGCGATTTCGCCAGCGGAGCGCGGCTGCTCGAGGCCGGAACACGCCTGACCCCCGGCGCCATCGCCGCCGCCGCGATGGGCGGTGCGGGTTCGCTAAACGTCGGCGGACGGCCGCGCGTTGCGATCCTGACCACGGGCGATGAACTCGTACCGCCGGGACACCCGCTCGCCCCGGGCCAGATCCCCGACAGCAACGGTGTAATGCTCGCCGCGATGCTCGCCGCCGAACCCGCCCGGATCAGCATGCCGCTCAACGCCCGCGACGACCGCGACCTTCTATCCAGCATTCTCAAGGACCTGGCGTGCCACCACGACGTCATCGTTACGGTCGGGGGCGCCTCGGTCGGTGATCACGATCATGTCCGCGGCGCACTAGAAGACGCGGGCGGGCGGATCGACTTCTGGAAGATCGCGATGCGGCCCGGCAAGCCGCTGCTCGCGGGCACCGTTGGCGACGCGGTTTTACTCGGCCTGCCTGGTAACCCATCATCAGCTTTCGTCACCGCAACGCTGTTCCTCCTGCCGCTCGTCCGCCACCTCGCCGGTGCAAGCGCTCCGCTGCCGCCGATCCATCAGGCGCCCCTTGCTGCACCGCTCGCCGCCGGGGATAGCCGCCGCGATTATCTTCGCGCGCGACTCGTCGGTGGGCGACTGACCCCCTTCGTCACGCAGGACAGCGGCCAGACTTTTCCGCTGATCGCCGCCAACGCACTGATCATCCGCGAAATCGGCGCTCAGCCACGCGCCGTCGGAGATATCGCCGATTATATCGCCATCGCTTGACAAGTTCCGCTCTGTTCCACTATCGTTCTCCTTATGTCCGGTATTTGGCATCATGGAGAATGAACGATGTTGACGGCGAAGCAGCATGAACTGCTCCACTTCATCCAGGAACGGCTTGACACGAGTGGCATTTCGCCCTCGTTCGAGGAGATGAAGGAAGCACTTGGCCTCAAGTCCAAATCCGGAATTCACCGACTTATCAGCGCCTTGGAAGAGCGCGGCTTCCTCCGTCGCCTCCCTAACCGCGCCCGCGCGCTCGAAGTGCTGAAGGTGCCCGACGCCGCCAGGGCGGCAAATGCGCCCGTGCACAATGATCGCGACAATATTGTGCCGTTGCGCAAGCCTGCCCCCGCGCTACGCCCCATCGCCGCGAACGACGTCATCGAAGTCCCGCTGCACGGCAAGATCGCCGCCGGCGTTCCGATCGAAGCGTTTGAGGATCACAATAATCTCGCGGTCCCCGCCGCGCTGCTTGGCGCGGGCGAACATTATGCGCTCGAAGTATCGGGCGACTCGATGGTCGAGGCGGGCATCTTCGACGGCGATTATGCGCTGATCCAGAAAGCCAGCACCGCGCGCGAAGGCGATATCGTCGTCGCGCTGGTCGATGGTCAGGACGCAACGCTCAAATATTTCCGCCGCGAAGGCCAGATGATCCGGCTCGATCCCGCGAACAGCGCCTATGAACCGCAGCGCTACGCCGCCGATCGCGTCATTGTACAAGGTCGCCTGTCGGGACTGCTTCGTCGTTACCACTGACCTGCGGCGGGCGACGCCACGGATGGTCGTCGCCCGCGCGCATTGCGGTAATGACGTGCGGATCGTCGCCCAGATAAATGGCTAGCCCGCCACTTGTCGCCAGGCTGTCGCGATCGACCGTCAGCCAGCGGGCGATGCACTCGCGCGGTAACCACCGGTCGCTGATCACAACATCGGCGGCCGCGCACGCCGCGGCCATATCGGCCCCCTCAATCCGATCACGACCGCGCGAGACGAGGATGGCGCGCTGCGTCACCCCTTCGCCCTGTTGCCAGCGACAGAAATCGGCATTGCATTCGACATGATCGAGATCGGAAAGCGCGGCCAGCGGCGCGTCGTGGCCCGCCGCTTCCGCCATCGTGTCACGAACATAATCACCCGCGCGGTCACGAAGCAGCGCATAACCGCCGGCCGGTACAGCGGCCGCGATATGGCGGCCATCGCTCGTCACGAGCACATCGGGGCGCGGCTGCGCGAGCAGCGCAGCGACCCCGATCGCGAGCGGCACGAAGCCCGCCCGCCGCCAGCGCGTCTGCCACAACAGCAGCCATAGCCCACCGAAGATCGCTAATCCGAAGCCCCAGGCCGGAAAGCTCGGCAGCATGGCGACCGCCCCCGGCGCCGCCGCAACCATGTGCGCAAGCGCGAGCAGCAGATCCAGCGCCTGCCCCGCCACCCACCAGAAGGGCGCGCCGAGCCCGACGCTATCGAACAACAAAGCCAGCGCCTCGGCAGGCATGATGACAAAGGTCGTCAGTGGAATCGCCACAACATTGGCGAGCGCGCCGTAAAGCCCCGCCTTGTGGAAATGGAACAGCGCGATCGGCGCCAGCGCAACTTCGATTACGAGGCCCGTGATCAGCAATCCGACTATGCCGCGCCCAAGCCGGATGATCCAGAATTCGTTGCGACGCTCAAGGAAGGCGCGCATCCGGCGGCTTTCATGAAGCGCGATGATCGCGGTGACCGCCGCAAAGCTCAGCTGAAAACTTGGCCCCGCGAGCGATTCGGGGCGCCAGATCAGCACAATCAGCGCGCCCGCCGCGACAAGCCGTAAGGTCAACGCTTCGCGCCCGAGCAGAAAGGCAAAAAGCACGAGCAGCGCGGCGATGAACGAGCGCAGAGTCGGAACCTCAGCCCCCGCGAGCAAAGTATAGGCGCCGCCCGCAATCGCCCCGGCAGCCGCAGCGAGCGGCAGCACATATCCCGCGAGCGCGAGCCGCCGGTTGAGCGCCAGCAACCGCATCGTCAACAGCATCGCAAAGCCCACCACCGCGGTCACATGCAGCCCGCTGATCGATAGAAGATGCGCAAGCCCGCTGCGCCGCATCGCCTCTTCTTCCGCCTCGGCGATCGCGCCGCGATCACCGGTGACCAGCGCGGCGGCGATGCCTCCTGCCGACCCTTCCAACTGGCCGTGAATATGCGCACTGAGCCGCGCACGCAGCGGCGGCGTGCGTGCCCCCCGCCCTTCAACCCGCGTGATCGTCCCAAGGATCGTGCCGACGGCCCCGATGCGATCAAACCACGCGCGCTGGGCGAAATCATAGCCGCCGGGCAGGCTCGCCGCAGGCGGCGGCATCAACCGGGCGCGAACGCCAATATGCTCACCGGGCATGACATCGCCCGCCCGTTCGCTGTCAGCGGTCAGCCGCATGCGCGGCGGCAGGTCGGCCCGGTAATGCGCTCGGACGATAAAGCGCACCTGCCCGCGCGCCGGCAAAGGCTCGACGCGCTCGACAGACGCGGAAAATTCGGTGGTAATCGGCCGCGCGAGTACCGGCGCCGCAACCCACAGCGACCGCGCCCAGATCAGCAACACGCCCGCCGCCATCACGCCGCAGCCGACCGCGACCATTCGCCCGATCCGGCCTTGCCAACCAATCAATAGCCCGCCCAGAACCCCCGCAGCGAGCAGCAGCAGAAGCCCGATCCAATGCGCCTCAGCCGGAAGAATGAACCAGGCAGCGACGCCTGCGCCGAGCGCGACGGGCAACCAAAGTCCGATCCGCTCGCGCTCCGCCTCCAGCCGCGTCTCGAGCGCATCGGCCAGCCTGCGCCATCCCGCAAGCCAGCGCGTACCAATGGGCGTTTGAAGCTGCCTTGTCGCCATGCTAGGGGCTCCCCCGACCCCCGTCCCCGCACCTGTATCCGGGGGCGACAGAGTGAGTGAAAGAGGACGTGGTGGCAACCGAAAATCAAGCAATTGCAGGCGAAGCGACCGGCGCCGATGTGGTGACGCGCTTTGCGCCCTCCCCGACCGGATTCCTGCATATCGGCGGTGCACGTACCGCACTGTTCAACTGGCTGTTCGCGCGCCATCACGGCGGCAAATTCCTGCTCCGCATCGAGGATACCGACCGCGCCCGCTCGACCGACGCCGCGATCGACGCGATTCTCGACGGAATGCGCTGGCTCGACCTCGACTGGGATGGCGAGACCGTATTTCAATTTGCGCGCGCCGACCGCCATGCCGCCGTCGCCGATGAATTGCTGGCCAAGGGCGAGGCCTATCGCTGTTATCTGACACAGGATGAACTCGCCGCGATGCGCGCCGAAGCGCAGGAAAAGCGCCTGCCCTTCCGCGTTCGCAGCCCTTGGCGCGACCGTAACGACGGCGACGCGGCCATCCCCCACGTCATACGCCTGCGCGCACCGCAGGAGGGCGCGGTGACGATCAGCGACCGGGTCCAGGGCGATGTCACCGTCCAAAATGCCGAACTCGACGATTTCGTCCTGCTGCGCAGCGACCGCACCCCGACCTATATGCTCAGCGTCGTCGTCGACGATAATGATATGGGCGTGACGCATGTGATCCGCGGCGATGACCATCTGAACAACGCCTTCCGTCAGGTTGCGCTGCTGCGTTCGATGAACTGGCGTGAACCCGTCTATGCCCATGTCCCGCTGATCCACGGCGCCGATGGCGCCAAGCTGTCGAAGCGCCACGGCGCGCTGGGCGTCGACGCCTATCGCGACGAAATGGGCTATTTGCCGGAAGCGGTGAACAATTATCTCCTCCGCCTCGGCTGGGGACATGGCGATGATGAGATCATCAGCCGCGCGCAGGCTGTGGAATGGTTCGACCTCGGCCATGTCGGCCGCTCGCCGTCGCGTTTCGATTTCAAGAAGCTCGAGAATCTGAACGGCCATTATCTCCGCGAAGCGGACGATGCGCGCCTTGCCGCGCTGGTCGCGCCGATGACGGCCAAACTGATCAGCCGCGACCTCACCGCCGACGATCAGACGCTGCTGACCAAGGCAATGGCAGCGTTGAAACCGCGCGCCAAGACCCTCCACGAAATCGCCGACGGTGCGACCTTCCTGTTCTTGCCCGAACCGCTGACCTTCGACGAAAAGGCAGCGGCGGTACTCACCGACACCCCGGCGGGTATGCTGTCGTCGATCGCCGACCGACTGCGCGCGCTGTCCGACTGGTCGCCGGAATCGGTCGAGGCCGCCATTCGCGAAGAAAGCGAAGCTGCTGGCGTAGGACTCGGAAAACTGGCCCAACCGCTGCGTGCCGCGCTGACCGGACGAACCATATCGCCGGGAATTTTCGACGTACTCCTGCTGCTTGGCCGCGATACCAGCCTGGCGCGACTTGACGCAGCGCACAATTTTCCGGCAGGGGCGTAGCCGATCTCAGCCTCAGCCCATTAATAAGGGGAAAGCCATGACCGACCAGACCGCGAAAATCACTCTGGGCGACAAGAATATCGAAAGCCCCGTGCTGTCCGGCACGGTCGGCCCGGATGTCGTGGATATCCGCAAATTCTACGCCCAGACCGGTGCCTTCACCTATGACCCGGGCTTCACCTCGACGGCGAGCTGCGAATCGCAGCTAACCTATATCGACGGCGACGAAGGCGTGTTGCTTCACCGCGGCTATGCGATCGGCGACCTCGCCGAAAATTCCAGCTTCATGGAAACCTGCTATCTGTTGCTGAACGGCGAACTGCCGAACGCCGACGAACTGGATACGTTCGAAAACACCATCACCCGCCACACGATGCTGCACGAACAGCTCGCGACCTTCTATCGCGGGTTCCGCCGCGACGCGCACCCGATGGCGGTGATGTGCGGCGTTGTCGGCGCGCTCAGCGCTTTTTACCCCGACTCGACCGAAATCCACGATCCGCGCCAGCGCATGATCGCCAGCCACCGGCTGATCGCGAAAATGCCGACGATCGCGGCGATGGCGTATAAATATTCGGTAGGCCAGCCCTTCGTCTATCCCGACAATTCGCTGAGCTACACCGGCAATTTCCTGCGCATGACCTTCGGCGTCCCCGCCGAGGAATATGTGGTCAATCCGGTCGTCGAACGCGCGCTCGACCGCATTTTCATCCTCCATGCCGATCATGAGCAGAATGCGTCGACCTCGACCGTCCGCCTTGCCGGTTCGTCGGGCGCCAATCCCTTCGCGTGCATCGCGGCGGGCATTGCCTGCCTGTGGGGCCCGGCGCATGGCGGCGCCAACGAAGCCGCGCTCAACATGCTGCGCGAAATCGGCACCCCTGACCGCATCCCCGAATATATCGCCCGCGCGAAGGACAAGAATGATCCGTTCCGCCTGATGGGCTTTGGCCACCGCGTTTACAAAAACTACGATCCGCGCGCGACGGTGATGCAAAAGACCGTCCGCGAAGTGTTCGACGCACTGAAGGTCAGCGACCCTGTATTCGAAGTCGCGCTGCAGCTTGAAGAAATGGCGCTCAACGATCCATATTTCGTCGAGAAGAAGCTGTTCCCGAACGTCGATTTCTATTCAGGTGTGATCCTGTCGGCGATCGGTTTCCCGACGACGATGTTCACCGCCCTCTTCGCCCTCGCCCGCACCGTCGGCTGGGTCGCGCAGTGGAACGAAATGATTTCGGACCCCGCGCAGAAGATCGGCCGTCCGCGCCAGCTGTACACCGGCCCGACGCATCGTCCCTATGTGGCGGTCGATAAGCGCTAAGCTTTCGATTTCAGACAGTCTCAAACGGCGGCGCGGGCAACTGTGCCGCCGTTTCGATTCAGATAGCCCGTGCAGGCAAACTCAGCGTAAAGCGCGCGCCTTGCCCCGGCGCGCTGTCCACCGTCAGGTCGCCGTCCATCGCACGCGCCAGGCGGCGGGCGATATAGAGGCCGAGCCCAGATCCGCCGCTGTCGGTGCGGCCCAGCCGCTCGAATTTCTCGAACACGACCGCCTGTTGCTCCGGGTCGATCCCTTGTCCCTGATCGGCGACGGTCACCATCGCCCGGTCTCCCTCGCGGTCGACGCGGATCCAGATCATCGAATTTTCGGGCGAATAGCGGATCGCATTGCCCAGCAAGTTGAGCAGGACCTGCAGCACGCGGCGAAATTCACCGGTCGCGGGCATCTGGTCGTCGGTGCGCGGCGCATCGATGCGAATACCCTTTTCCTCCGCCTTCATGCCGAGCAGACCTACCGCACGGCGCGCAAGGTCGCCGAGGTCGATTTCATCCTGCGCCGCCTTGAACCCGGGCCGTTCTATATTCTGAAGATCGGCCAGATCGTCGACCAGACCGAGCAAATGGCGCCCCGCATGCGCGATATCACCCGCATAGCGCGCATAGTCGGCGCGGATCGGGCCGTCGAACTGGCCCGAAATCGTCTCAGCCGTCGCGATGATGCGACTGAGCGGTCCGCGCAGCGCGCCATCGATCCGCCTCCCGAAAATCGGGTCGGACAGCGGCAAGGAGCCGAACGCTGGATCAACCAGCACTTGGGGCGGATGGGCCTCCACCGGCTCGTCCGTCGGTTCCGCAACACCACGAAAGCCAGTGAAGCGCGCCGTCGCATCGAACAATGCCTCGCCCGAAACCACCATCGAAACCCGGGCGGCAGGGCCATCGGCGCGCACGCGCTGCCCATCAAAGCCTATCTGCCGCGCCAAAGCGCGCAGCACCGGAAAACGGCCATCCTCGTCGGGCTGCAGTTCGAAGAGTTCGGACAGCGACTGTCCTTCCCACTCTTCGGGAATCGGCGGCGCCTCGGCTCCGGCACGCAGTGCGACCATGCGCAATTGCTGATCGCATTCCCACGTCCAGCTTTGCGGCGTCACGCTCGTCGCGGCCAGCGCCGGCATGAGCGGCTGAGCGACCGGACGCGTGCGCCAATCGCTGATTTCGACATTCGCGCCATCGGAATCGGGGATGATGCGGACGAGAGCATGCACATCGCTATGATCGTCGGCCGCATGGAGCGGGCGACTAAGGTCGGTCTGCAGTCGCTGGGCCAGCGCGACGAGCCGCGCCAGATGCGGCAGCGCCAGCGGTTTGCCGAGCCCCGCGCCCGCGCGCTGCTGCAGGCGCAGCAAGGGCGCATCGGCGCTGATGAGCAGGCCCGCTCGGTCGATGCGGCCGTGTATGATGTGCTCGCTTCTCATTTTCCGTCACCTTGACCCGCGACAGCGCGCGCCGAAAGCATCGCAAGCGACGCCTCGAGCGGCGCAAGCGCGATCCGGTCGAGCCGCAACGGCGCGAACAGCGACGGCAAGGCGGCGGTATCCGCCGTCAGCAAGGCCAGCGTCATATCACCATAGCTGCGGTGCAACGCGGCGGCAGCCAGCGCGATCAGCACCGGCCAGTCGTGCCGCGCGATTGCCGTCGCCGCCGTGTCGAACAATGCACCGCACTCCGCGAGCATATCATGATAGGCCTTGGCAGCGGCATCGATGCCACGCTCGTCGGCGTGGCGGTCCAGCGCCGCGCGCACCGCTTCGCCGAGCGCGGCAGCGCGGCGATGATCCTGGCTGATCTGGCCGAGGCGCCACGCCGCAATGTCGTGAAGCAGCGCGCGAAATATCATGGGATCGAGGTCGGCGATGCCCAGTGCCGGGTGACCGAGCGCGTCGAAACGGCGGCGGTCGGCGATTTGCAGCGTCAAATAGGCCTGATCAGCTGCGGACAATGGCTCGCGGACGGTCAGTTCTTCGTCGCTTGCCCCTGCGGGTTCGCGGGGGAGCATCTCGGGCGGACCGTTCTGCTGCGCGGATTGTTCGCGCCAGCGATGTTCCTCGGCACGCGCAAAACAGGCCGCCGCGAAGCGTTCGGGACCGGGCAGCCCGTCCGCCAGCCAGTCGCGCCACAGCGCCCCCGTATCGATCGCCGAATCGAGCCGTGCCGCAACATCGGTGATGAGCCGACCTGCAATGCCCAGCGAAAGCGCGCGTTGCTCCTCGGTCAGTCGCCCGGCCGCAGGCGCCGCCAGATAATCGGCAAGCTCGCGCAGACGCGCCGACAGCGTCGGCGACGGCAAGTCGATGCCGGGCAAGGAGGAGAATTCAGCCATGCGTATTCGCCAATAACAGCATGACGTTAATAGGCCTTAAACCTTGAAGCGCTTTGTTTTACCGGGATTCCGGTCGCCGTGCGAGGCGCACCCAGAGCAGGATTTGCAGCAACGCGAGCAACGGCAGGATCGCGAACATCAACGGCGCAAAGCCGAACAACAGCGCGGGCGCGAGCAATATCCACGCCTGATCGGCGTCGGGAAGCAGCCAGTGGAAACGCCTTCTCTCTCCCGAATCTTCATAAAGCCAGCGCGCGAGAAGGATCGCTGCGGCCAGACACGGCGCGAGCGCGGCCTCCGAAAAGGGCGGCATCTTGTGTGCGGGCCCCGCGAGCGACAGCAGCCAGGGGAAAATCGCGAGTAGCCCCCAGGCAAAGGTGCGGATCACCGCGCGCGCGCGGTCCTGCGCCGCGCTTTCGGCGCGAAATGCCGAGAGGAAGCGCATCCCCGCGAGGCCAAGGCCACCAAAGACGGCGATCAGCGCCCCGGCCGCCGCGAGCCCGCTCGCCGCGAGCAACGCGACAATGATCCACAAGAATGCCGTAATATAAGGCAGATAGCGCGCAGTATTCGGAGACTTCACGAGCAACGGTCCGGCCAGCCGGATGAGCGGCATCATGATCGCCGACCGACCGAGCCCCATCCCGCCATATTCCACCTGTTGCAGGCTCGATTGCTCGATCAGCGCCGCGGTCGGGCGGTCGGTAACGATCGCAATCTCACCTTGCTCGAACAGGGCCGGCTCGCAATAAAGCCGCCGCGCACCCGCCTGTACCGCAAGGCGCAGCAGCGTCAGCATCATGTCCCATTCGCCCGGCATCGCCGCAAGGTCGGCGACCATCTTGTCCGAAATGCAGGCGAGCCCGCCCCAGCGCCGCGTCGCGTCGATCCGCTCGAACCCCTGGGTCAGCATCGTGTCGCCGGTAACGAGGATCGCGGGCGACCCGGGCCGCGCAATGGCCGCATAATGCGTGCCGCTAGCGCGCAGCCCGTCGGCCACCAAAATGATCCGGTCGTCGCTTTCGACCATGTTCATCAGGTCGCCCGCGACGCGCACAGACGTCACCCGTATGCCGCGCCTTCGGATACGGTCACAGGTCGCGAGCAGTTCCGCGGGAACCGCGCCCACCGCAACCGCGATATGGGTCACGCCAACGTCCGCAAGCCGCGCCGCCTGCCGCTCGATCAGCGTCTCCCCCGCCACGGTGACGAGCGCGCGCAAGCTGCCATCGGGCAGCGTTTCGCTGGCGCCGATCAGCGCGATCAGGGCCATCGGCGGGCACCGGACGAAAAAACGGTCATCGCCGCCGACCTTTAGGGGCGAAGAGGCGATTGGCAAGCCGCGAAATTGCGGCAGGACGGCCCAAAAGCGCCACGATTTGCACGCCCCGGTGCGCGCGGTTTCCGACGCGCCCCGAACAGGAAAAATCTGGCCAAAAATCGCGCGAATCGCTGGCCTTCGCGGTCCCTATCGGCTAGGAAAAAAACATCTCCCGAAAGACAAAAAAAAGGCCGGGTCTTGACCGAAGAAAATGTGAATTTGCCGCCGTCGGAAGACGGCATTTCGTCGATCAACATCGTCGACGAAATGAAGACATCTTACCTCGATTACGCGATGAGCGTGATCGTCAGCCGCGCGCTGCCCGACGTGCGCGACGGCTTGAAGCCCGTCCACCGCCGCATCCTCTATTCGGCGCAGGAAGGCGGCTTTGTCCCCGGCCGTCCATATAAGAAATCGGCGAAGATCGTCGGTGACGTCATGGGTAACTATCACCCGCACGGCGACAGCTCGATCTACGACGCGCTCGCGCGCATGACGCAAGACTGGTCGATGCGTGCTCCGCTGATCGACGGTCAGGGCAATTTCGGCTCGATGGACCCCGATCCGCCGGCCTCGATGCGTTACACGGAAGCGCGCCTCGCCAAGGTCGCGATGACCCTGCTCGGCGATCTCGACAAGGACACCGTCGACTTCCAGCCCAACTATGACGCCAGCCGTCAGGAGCCGCAGGTTCTCCCCGCACGCTACCCGAACCTGCTGGTCAACGGCGCGGGCGGCATCGCGGTCGGCATGGCGACCAACATCCCGCCGCACAATCTCGGCGAAGTGATCAACGCGACGCTCGCAACGATCGACAATCCCGAAATCACCCTCGACGAGTTGATGGCAATCGTCCCCGGCCCCGATTTCCCGACCGGCGCGATGATGCTGGGTCAGGGCGGCGCCCGCAACGCCTATGCCACCGGACGCGGTTCGGTGATGGTACGCGCGACGCATATCATCGAAGAAGGACGCAACGACCGCCAGTCGATCGTGCTCACCTCGATCCCCTTCCAGGTCGGCAAATCGGGGCTGGTCGAGAAAATCGCCGAAGCCGCGCGCGACAAGCGGATCGAAGGCGTCGCCGACATCCGCGATGAATCGAATCGCGAGGGTGTCCGCGTCGTCGTCGAGTTGAAGCGGGACGCGACCGCCGAGGTCGTGCTCAACCAATTGTGGCGCCACACCCCGGCGCAGTCGTCCTTCCCCGCCAATATGCTGGCGATCCGCGGCGGCCGCCCCGAAATGATGGGGCTGAAGACGATCCTCGAGGCGTTCATCACCTTCCGCGAGGAAGTGATTACCCGCCGCTGCAAGTTCGAACTCGCCAAGGCACGCGACCGCGCGCACATCTTGCTCGGCCTTGTCGTCGCGGTGTCGAACCTCGACGAAGTCGTCCGCATCATCCGTGGATCTTCATCGCCCGCTGCGGCGCGCGACGCATTGTTGACGCGCGAGTGGCCGGTCGGCGACATCGCTCCCTATATCCGCCTCGTCGAAGCGATCGAGGGCGAGATGGAGGACAGCGCCACCTATCGCCTGTCCGAAACGCAGGTGAAGGCCATCCTCGACCTGCGCCTGCATCGTCTTACGGCCCTTGGCCGCGACGATATCGGTAAGGAACTCAAAGAGCTGGCGGATGAGATTGAGGAGCTGTTGAGTATCCTCGCCGACCGCAACAAGCTGATCGCCGTGATGCGCGAAGAACTGATCGCGGTGCGCGACGAATTCGCCACTCCGCGCCGCACCCTCCTCGCCCCCGCCGCCGACGGCATCGACGACGAGGATCTGATCGAGCGCGAGGAGATGGTCGTCACCGTCACCCTCGACGGCTATATCAAGCGCACCCCGCTCGACACTTTCCGCGCCCAGCGCCGCGGCGGCAAGGGCCGCGCAGGCATGGCGACGAAGGACGAGGATGTCGTCACCGAATTGTTCGTCACCTCGACGCACACCCCGGTGCTCTTCTTCTCGACCCTTGGTAAAGTGTACCGGATGAAAGTATGGCGCCTGCCCGAAGGCGGCCCCGCTACGCGCGGACGCCCGATGGTCAACCTGCTGCCACTCGGCAAGGATGAGACGATCTCGACCGTCCTTCCGCTGCCCGAGGATGAGGCAGAATGGGGCAAGCTCCACGTCATGTTCGCCACCGCCAAGGGCAGCGTGCGTCGTAACAGCATGGATTCGTTCACCAACGTTCCGACGAACGGCAAAATCGCGATGAAGTTCGAAGGTGAGGATGAGGATGATCGCTTGATCGGCGTCGCCCTGCTCGACGAGAGCGACGATGTGCTGCTCGCGACGCGCCAAGGTAAGGCGATCCGCTTCGCCGGCGACGACGTCCGCGAATTCCAGAGCCGCAATTCGACCGGCGTGCGCGGAATGCGGCTGAGCGATGGCGACGAGGTGATTTCGCTATCGATCCTCCACCGCGTCGGCACCACCGGCGACGAGCGCGAGGCCTATCTGCGCGCTGCGCCGTGGAAGGAAAATGAAAACGAACCGACGCTCGATGGCGAGCGGATGGCCGAACTCGCCGCGCGCGAACAGTTCATCCTGACCATCTGCTCCAACGGCTATGGCAAATTGTCGTCGGCCTATGAATATCGCCGCACCGGTCGCGGTGGTCAGGGGATCACCAACATCGACAATATCGGCCGTAACGGGCCGGTCGTGGCGAGCTTCCCCGCTACCAAGACACATCAGCTGATGCTCGTCACCGATCAGGCGAAACTGATCCGCATGGGCCTCGATTCGATGCGCGTCATCGGCCGCGGTTCGGCGGGCGTACGCCTGTTCGACGTCGCCAAGGACGAACATGTCGTGTCGGCCGCGCTGATCGAGGAAAGCGACGAGGAAGAGGCGGAAATCGTCGAAACCGAAGGCGCGGAAACCGAAGTCACCGCGACCGAAGCGGGAACCGAAACCGCAACCGACGGTACCGCCGAATGACCGCCTCGACGGCCTATAAGGTGCTGACTGCACAACAATGGGCCGATTTCGAGCGCGAACGCGTGTTTCGCGGCGCACCGGTGGATATCGCCGACGGCTATATCCACCTGTCGACGGGCGAACAGCTCGACGCGACGCTGGCCAGGCATTTCGCGGGCCAGACCGGCCTCATGATCGCCGAGGTGGACCTGATCCTCCTCGGCGACGCGATCCGCTGGGAAGAGGCACGCGGCGGCGCGCTCTTCCCGCACCTCTACGCCGAACTGCCGATCCACGCGGTAATTGGGCTGCAAAAGCGCGATTAACGCTTCGCAATTCCTTTTCGCCCTCCGACTTACTGGCGGTCCGGCGACGGACGCAGGATTAATTCTGACACAATAGGCTAAGAAGGTTTGTCTTCTTTGACGCAGGAAGCTGCCTATACACTTTCATGCCAAGCCCGATGAATAGCTGACGAGCTTAGCGTCTCGAAATGAGAGGCCATATCCATTCCATCTTCCGTCTTCGTGGCAGCTCGGCAGACTTCGCAGCCACAGAAGAGTAAGAAAACGCCGTCTGCTCGGCAGCCAAGTGTAGCAGTTGCTTCCTTCTATCGATGGCAAGCAAGAGGCGCGCGATGTGCGTGAAATTTTCCACGCCTGCGTCTGATAGAATTTTTCTCAGCGCCGCCTCGTCCTTCTGGCGATGGCTTCTTTCGAACTCGTCGCTCAGACCAGCATCCGCCACGCGCGACATCACTGATATTGAACCACCATCATATCCTTCTGCATCGGGCAAAAGTCGCTCAAACTTGTTGAGCCTCTGCCAATCAAAAGACTCTTTGACCCAAAACTCCAGAACCTGAAGCGTTTCGGACTGCATAGCCTCTCCGATACACCCGTTATGGCTGGGGGGATCACCCACGAACAAATCACCATATAAAGCCAACTGGTCACGAAGGTCGATATGGCCAGGAAATTCCGCAACGTCGAATATGGCATGACAAAACTGACAACGAGCGCGGACCAACGCGACCTGCGAACCGTAAACAGAGGCATCATGTGGATGGAATTGAGAATAGCGCGGTACACCCAGAAGCCACCATTCAGGAGGTTCCGGAATACGCTGTGTAATGTCGTCATAGGCAATAAACATGGCAACCTTGCTGTGATCGGCTTAAATTTCCTGAACATAGCTTTGGCTTCTTAACGAATTGCCGTTTCAGGTCTTTCGGCACGGCATCAAGCGTCCGCGATTAATACTAGCAGCATTCACTTGAGCCGGCGTGACGAGAAATGACAGCTCGCCTTGCGTCCGAAAACCACCGCTCCCAATTGACGCCATCCCCCGATCGGCGCAGCATCGCATCATGACGATCCACATCACCCCCAGCGGTCAGGCGTGCGGCGCGCGCGCCAGCGGCGTCGACCTCACCCAGCCGCTCGATCCCGCCACCGTCGCCGAAATCCGCGCCTCATGGCTCGACCATCATGTCCTCGCCTTTCCCGATCAGGCGATGAGCGACGACGATCTTGAGCGTTTCACCGGCTATTTCGGCGGCTTCGGCGACGATCCATTTATCGCGCCTATCCCCGGCCGCAGTCACGTCATCGCGGTGAAGCGCCGCGCCGACGAAACCTCGCCGCTGTTCGCCGAAAACTGGCACAGCGACTGGAGTTTTCAGGCGCGACCGCCCGCCGGAACCTGCCTGTTCGGGATCACCATCCCGCCCGTTGGCGGCAACACCGATTTTTCGAACCAGCACGCTGCGTTGGGCGCGATGCCGCCCGAATTGCGCGCAAAGATAGAGGGCCGCAACGCGATCCACAGCGCCCGCGGCGGCTATGCCCCCACGGGCATGTATGGCGCGAACGACAAGGGCCGCAGCATGGATATCAAATCAGGCGAAGCGGCGCTGGCAACGCAAACCCACCCCTTCCTCCGCCAGCATCCCGAAACCGGGCGCGAAGGCCTGTTCGGCTGCGCCGGCTATATTATCGGGATCGAGGGCATGGCCGATGAAGAGGCGCTGCCTTTGCTTTACGAGCTGCTGCAATGGCAGGGGCGCGAGGAGTTCCGGTACAGCCACGCATGGGAACCGAACATGCTCATCATGTGGGACAATCGCTCGGTCCTCCACCGCGCGACCGGCGGCTATGACGGCCACGACCGCCTGCTCCACCGCACGACGATCGCGGCTTGGGACGGCTGAGCTTTCAGGTCAGCGACAGTCCCCCGTCGATGTCGACCACCGTGCCGGTCATGAAGGGGCTCACCAGGCACGCCAATATCTGAAATGCAATTTCCATCGGGTCGGCAACCCGCGCCACGGGTTGCGGCGGTGGCGCGCTCGCCGGGTCGCGCGCGGCACGTAGCATCGGCGTATCGACAAGCCCCGGCGCGATGCAATTGACACGGATCGGCGCGAATTCAGCCGCGAGCACTTTGGTCAGCACCTCGACCGCCGCACTCGCTGCGACCACGGGTCCCCGCCCCGCGCGCGGACGCCGCGCCGCCGCGCCCGACGTCAGCACGATCGAGCCATCGTCGGCGATCCGCGCATAGCGGGCGATCAGATACGAACCCCAAAATTTGGAATCAAAGGTCGCGCGCGCCGTTTCGACCGGCAGATCGCGGACCTTTCCCGACCGCAACTGCGCCGCAGTGACGACAACATGATCGAAAGGCTCGCCGCCCGCAAAAAAGGCGGCAACAGCATCCTCATCGGTCATCTCAAGCGCCACGCCAATCGCGCCCGCACAGCACGACGCCGCAGCGGCGTTCGCTTTGTCAGCATCGCGGCCCGCCAGCGTGACCAGCGCCCCATAATGTGCGGCGCTTTGCGCGACGGCGAGCCCGATGCCCGAACTGCCGCCAACGACCAATATCCGCTTGCCCGCAAGCCTTTCGAAACCCGGGAAATTCATCATGACAGCGCGCTCCGAAAGCCTCTGCCAAAATGATTAGCATCCTATGTTTACCCTGTCATCGGCGAAGCAGGGTCGCCCCACCCTCGGCCTCGCGCGACAGCGTGCTGACAACACCCCAAGCGATCAGCGCCTGCCCGCCGAAATAGAGCGGCCAGACCAGCCAGCCGGTGACGCCCTTCGACAGCGCCCCGCCTTCGCCTGCGAAAATGAACAGGTCGCTCGCAAGGAACAGCATCGCACCGATGCCGGCGCGATAGCGCGGAAAACGGCTGATCCACGCCGCCGCCGCCATCGCCGCGACAATCGCGGTATAGCCGATAGCGGCCTTCACCAGCGACGGCTCGGCGCCACGCGCCATACCCCAGACGATGACAAGCGCCAGCGGCACCAGCGCCACCGCTAATATCTTCTGCGATGGCGTCAAACGCGGCCGACGATTGCGCAAATAGAGGTAGATCGCGATCAAATGCCCCACCGCGAAAGCCGCCGCGCCCTCGATCATCCCCATGGCATCGAGTGCCCAGTCGCCCAGTGCGCCAAACGCCATCACCGCGGCGATCAAGCGGCCATCGGTGCAGCGCGCATTTGCCGCCGCCCACACCGCCAGCAAGCCGACGCCCGTCGCCTTCCACAAATGGATTGCCGACCCGTCCAGGCCTTGCCGCACCGCGAAGAAATAGCTGATCCCGCCGGCCAGCGCCGCGAACCACAGCCAGCGCGCGCGATCCCAATTCAGCCCACCGTTCATCACCCACCCCTTTGCTTATCCCGCGCGACATGCCAGAGGCTGCCATCCCCTGTGCTCCGCGAGCCGATGCCTTTGCTCGCCGCGGATCGCGCGCATGTCAACGGAAACGACAAATGACCGACTATCAAGTGCATATCATCGGCGGCGGCCTCGCCGGATCGGAAGCGGCATGGCAACTCGCCGAGGCGGGCTATCGCGTCCGCCTGTCCGAAATGCGCGGCGGCGGCGACATGACCCCCGCGCATCAGGGCGACACGCTCGCCGAAATGGTCTGCTCGAACAGCTTTCGCAGCGACGATGGCGACAGCAATGCCGTCGGCCTGCTTCACCGCGAGATGCGGTCGCTGGGCTCGATCATCATGCGCGAGGCCGATCTCCACAAGGTGCCCGCGGGCTCCGCGCTCGCGGTCGACCGCGACCTTTTCTCGGGCGGCGTGACCCGCGCGCTTTCAGAACACCCCAACATCACCATCGTCCGCGAACGCATCGACACGCTTCCCACCGACGGGCTGACGATCGTCGCCACCGGCCCGCTCACCGCTGCGGGCCTCGCGTCGAGCATCGGCGCCGCGACCGGCAAGGACGCACTCGCCTTTTTTGATGCCATCGCCCCCATCGTTTACCGCGACAGCGTCGATATGGACATCGCGTGGATGGCGAGCCGCTGGGACAAGGTCGGGCCGATCGGCGACGGCAAGGATTATATCAACTGCCCGATGGACAAGGACCAATATCACGCCTTCGTTCAGGGGCTGGTCGATGGCGAGAAGACCGAATTCAAGGAATGGGAGACCAACACCCCCTATTTCGAAGGCTGCATGCCGATCGAGGTGATGGCCGAACGCGGCCCCGAAACCCTGCGCTTCGGCCCGATGAAGGGCGTCGGGCTAGACAATCCGCGCACCGGGCGCTGGCCCTATGCGGTCGTCCAGCTGCGGCAGGATAATGCGCTCGGGACGCTGTGGAACATGGTCGGTTTCCAGACCAAGCTGAAGCACGCCGCACAGGTCGAACTGTTCCGCACCATCCCCGGCCTCGAAAAGGCCGAGTTCGCGCGCCTCGGCGGGCTGCACCGCAACAGCTTCATCCGTTCGCCCGAATTGCTCGACGCGCAGCTGCGGCTCAAATCGGCGCCGCATATCCGCTTCGCCGGACAGATCACCGGGTGCGAGGGCTATGTCGAAAGCGCCGCCATCGGCCTGATCGCGGCGCGCTTTGCCGTAGCTGAACTCAGCGGACGCAATTTGTCGCCGCCGCCAGCCGACACCGCGCTCGGCGCGCTGCTCGGCCATATCACCGGCGGCGCCGACGCCGCGAGCTACCAGCCGATGAACGTCAACTTCGGCCTCTTCCCGCCGCTGGCCGAGGATGTGCGCAAGAAGGACCGCAAGCTGGGCTATACCGCGCGCGCGGGTGCCTCGCTGGCGGAGTGGATGAAGACGGCGGACGGCGGCGTCGTCTAACTCTCAATCGTCATTGCGAGGAGCCAAAGGCGACGCGGCAATCTAGGGTGGCTTAAACCGCTCTGAATTGCTTCGCTACGCTCGCAATGACGAAGCCGATCAGCAATTACACTTCGGCTTAACCGCCGGTTTCGGCGCCGTCGTCGCAAACTCCGCGCGCGTCAAATCGCCTGACTTGTCGCCATCGGCCCCGGCAAAGCGCTGCCCCGTCGCCGCGGCCCATTCCTCGAAGGTCAGCAGATTATTGCCGTCCTTGTCGAGTTTGCGAAACGCCGCAGTCCGCGACGACATCAACTCCACGCGGCTGATCCGATCATTGCGATCGCGGTCGAAGCGATTGAAGCGCCGTTCTTCACGCGACGCCTCTTTCGCGGCAGGCAGCGCGGGCGGCGCCGGCCCACGCTTCGGCGCGCCCGCTCCGGCAACCGGAATCGCGGCCATCACCGGCGGCGGTTCGGGAAGAACCTCTTCCTCCGCGATCTGCGTATGCCCTTTCCACAGGAAGACCCCGCCGGTGAGCAGCAAAGCGCTCGCAATGCCGCCGATCAGAAAACGGGAAACCGCCATAACATCCCTCTCGCCCCATATTTCGCAAGACTATCATGCCACGCCGGAGGCCAACAGCAAGCCTCGCCATTTCGGCGCCAAATAATAATCGACAGGATCATTCAAAATTGGCGTCGTCATTGCTATATCCGATCAATGCAAAACTACCTGCCCTCGCTCAAACAGATGCAATATCTGGTCGCGCTGCACGAACATGGCCATTTCGGCCGCGCCGCCGATGCGTGCAACGTCACCCAGTCGACGCTGTCGGCGGGGGTCCGCGAACTTGAAACCTTGCTCGGACAGACTTTGGTCGAACGCACCCGCCGCGTCGTGCGCTTCACCGCGCTCGGCAACGCCATCGTCGCAAAGGCACACCGCGTGCTGCGCGAGGCAGAGGAACTCGCCGAGATGGCCGCCGCCGCCGCCGCGCCGCTGGTCGGCGAACTCCGCATGAGCGTCATCCCGACCATCGCCCCCTTCCTGCTGCCCAGCCTGTTGCCACGGCTGCGCAAGGAACGCCCGTCGCTGAAACTCTTTCTACGGGAGGAGCCGAGCGCGCAGGCGTGCGAGTCGCTGCATCATGGCACCGTCGACTGCGTACTGCTCGCCCTCCCCTATGCCTGCGGCGATGTGGAGAGCGAAAAGCTGTTCGACGATGCGCTGTTTGTCGCCTTCCCCGGCGACCAGTCCGAAAATCTGCCCGCGATGGTCAGTGCAGATCAACTCGACCCGTCACAAATGCTGATGCTCGAGGATGGCCATTGCCTGAAGGATCATGTCCTCGCGGCGTGTAACCGCCCTGAGCTCCGCGCCGGGGCGCGGATGATGGGGACGTCGCTGCACACGCTCGTCCAGATGGTCGACAATGGCCTTGGCATCACCATGCTACCGCAAATGGCGATCGATGCCGGAATCCTCGACCATACCGACATCGATACGCGCCCGCTCGATTCGGACCATGACTGGCGAACGATCGCGCTGGTGTGGCGCAAGGGCAGCCCGCGCGCCGAGGAGTTTCAGATGCTTGCCGATATTTTCCGCAAGCATCAGGCGAGCTAAGAAACCTCGCTATTGCCAGCTGACGAACCCCACTTCGTCACCCCGGACTTGATCCGGAGCCTGCCTGTCTTGAAGGAAAAGGCGGGTACCGGGTCAAGCCCGGTATGACGGATTAGTCAGTCCCAACGCCCCGCACGCGCATGATCGCCCTCGCGCGGCTCAACCCATTGCACCCGGCCATCGGAAAAAGTCTCACGCTTCCAAAGCATGACGTCGGTCTTCAACCGGTCGATCAGAAACTCGCACGCCGCCAGCGCCTCGGCGCGGTGCCGACTGCTAGCCAGAATAAGGACGATCGTTTCGCCGGGCGTCATCCCGCCAACGCGGTGGATCAGCGTCAGCGCCGCCAATTGCCAGCGGTCGGCCGCGACATGCGCCAGATCGGCCAGGCTTGCTTCGGTCATGACGGGATGATGCTCAAGAAACAGCTCGATAAGCCCATCGTCGCCGCGCACCCGGCCAATGAAACTCGCGGTCGCGCCATGCCCACCCGCATCATGAAGGTCGATTTCGGCGGGAACGTCGATCGCCCCGCTCTGAACCGCGACGCGGATCATCCGCCAGTGACCGGCGGGAACAACGCAACCTCGCCCGCACCCGCAATTTTCGTGCCGGGCACCGCCATCATACCATCAATAGCCGCGCGAATACGGTCGGGCTCGGCAAATGCCTGCCCTCCCCGCTCATCGCGCGCCGCAAGCCAGCCGATCAGATCGGCTACCGTCGCGACCTCGGCAGGCGGTGCGGCATCTTCCTCCGCGACACCCATATGCTCGCGGACCCAGGCGAAATAGGCGAGACGCAGCGCCATCGGCCTCTCAGTCCATATGCTTCAGGCCGACGCGCAGATAGTCCCATCCGGTGACCAGCGTCAGCGCCGCGGCGCCCCACAAAGAGGCAAGCCCGACGGTCTTGATCCACATCATTTCGGGCAGCGCCCCCGCCAAAATCAGCGCGCCGAAAGCCACAAGCTGAAAGGTCGTCTTCCATTTCGCAAGCTGGGTGACCGGCATGGATACCTGCAATGTCGCCAAAAATTCACGCAGCCCCGAGACAATGATCTCGCGCAACAGGATCATCAGCGCCGCGATGACATGATAACCGGTGATGTCACGGGTGAAGACGAGCAGCAAAATCACCGCCGCGATCATGATCTTGTCGGCGATCGGATCAAGGAAAGCGCCCAACCGTGACACGATACCGCGCGAGCGCGCCACATAACCGTCAAAATAATCGGTAATGCCCATCAGGCAGTAAAGGCCAAAGGCGAGCGCATAGTCGATCGGCTTCGGCTGATGCGATCCTTCGACCACCCCCGGCCACAGCAGGAAGAGCAAGATGGGCACCGCCAATATCCGCGACAGCGTCAAGATGTTCGGTAAGCTGAGCATGACCCCTGTTCCCCGCCAGCACGGCGCCGCTGTATCAAAATGGGCTTTGACCCTGCATCCCCTAACCGATAAGCCCCCCGCGCGACAACCAAATTGCCCGACCGGGCATCGGTTGCGCATATGTTGGACGATCAGAATGGGCTTTGCATGACCGGTTCCTTTGCGCTGATGAAGCAACGCCGGTTCCTGCCTCTGTTCACAACCCAATTTCTCAACGCCTTCAACGACAATTTCTACAAGATGGCGATGGTAATCCTCGTCACCTTCACCATCTATAAAGACCCTGAAACCGAAGCCTGGTTCAACGCGCTCGCGGGCGGTCTGTTCATCCTTCCCTTCTTCCTTTTTTCCGCGCTCGCCGGGCAACTCGCCGACAGCACCGACAAGACGAAGATGATCCGCATCATCAAAACGGCGGAAATCGGCATCATGGTCGTCGGCGCGATCGGTATCTGGCTGCACAATGTGCCGCTGATGCTGCTCGCGCTATTCGCGATGGGGACGCACTCGACCTTCTTCGGCCCGATCAAATATGCGATCCTGCCTCAGCATTTGCAGGACGATGAAGTTCTCGCGGGCACCGGCTGGGTCGAGGCGGGAACCTATATTGCGATCCTCGGCGGCACCATTGTCGGCGGACTGACGCCCCCGCATATTGCTATTCCCGGCATCATCATCGTCGCCGTCATTGGCCGGCTGACCGCCAGTTTCGTGCCTTCTGCGCCGCCCGAAAAAGAAGCCGAAGGGCTGGTCATCGACCACAATGTCTTTCGCTCGTCGTGGCGGCTCGTCAATTCAACGATGCATATTCCGCGGCTGTTCCTCGCGATCGTCTCGATCAGCTTTTTCTGGGCGATCGGCGCGATCCTCGCAGCGCAGTTCCCGCCGCTCGTCAAAAACGCCCTCGGCGCCGACAACACCGTCGCGACCCTGTTCACCGCCATTTTCTCGGTCGGCGTCGCGATCGGCTCGATCATCGTCAACCGGTTGCTGAAGGGCAAGGTTTCCGCGCGCTATTCGCCGGGATCGGTGATCGTCATGGGCCTGTTCGTTCTCGACCTTTGGTGGTCGGTGAAAAACTGGGTCCACGCCGACGGCAAGCTGATGAACTGGCTTGAATTTCTGTCGCTGACCGCTGGCGACCGCATCATTGTTGCGCTGCTCGGCATTGCGATCGCAGGCGGCATGTTCGTCGTGCCGCTCTACGCCTTCCTCACCACCACCGTCGCCAAGTCGCAGACCGCGCGCACGATCGCCGCGAACAATATCGTCAATTCGGGTTTCATGGTCGCCGCGACGCTGCTGCTCAGCGTATTGATCGGCCTTGGGCTGACGATCGACGACACGCTGCTGATGGTCGCGGTGATGTGTCTTGTATCGGCTCTGCTCGCCTGGCGCCTTCACAAAGCCTGCGATTAAATCAGGAACATCATCGCCGCGGTAAAGAAGATCGCGAAGCTCTGCAGGAACAGGCGCGCGTCGCCGCCCTGCGACCAGAAGCCGCGCTCTTCGCGGTGCGCCGCCAGCGCCCGGCGCAATTCGCCTTCCCAATCCGTCGGCGCGCTCAGCCGCGCGATCGTCAGCTGGCGGGCACCATGCGCCCGAATACGGCCGCGAATGTCGATATGGTCGTCCGAGTCCATGGCCCGCAGGCTATGACCATCTTAACCACTCGGTAAGGTTAAAAGAGCGTTAATGCGCGACTGTCTCGTCGCGGGACGCGTCGCTCGATGCTTCCTAACGCCCCGACATCGGCCGCACCCGCACCGGCCGGTTATCACGCGCACCGGTCTGGAACGGCTTGCACCGCTGCGGCCGCATCCGCGGTCCCAGGCACAGCCGAACCTCGTCGAGCCACCCCTGCCTGTCGATCGCCACCGCAATCATCGGTTCGGAAACCCCCGGATTGACCCGGGCAAAGGCACGGCGAATACTCCCCGCGGTCTGCGGCTTTGCGGCGAGAGCCTTCATGTCGGGAAAGCGCACCGCGCGGAACAATATCTCGGCCGAACGAAAATAGGCCGCGGGATTGGGGCTCATGCACGTTCCATGCTTCGCCCATTCGTGCTGGAGCAGCTGCGCCGACGGAGTCATGCACAGATGTTTGCGCAGCACCGGCTGCGGCACGATTTTCGCAGGACGGCACCATTGCGGATAGCCCGGCGTCGCCGCCTCCGGCCACAGACCATGCAGCACCCAGCCAAAGCGACCATTCTCGCCCGAACATTGAAAGCGGTTGCGTGCGTCCTTCGGGTTGCGCACATCGGTACAATGCTGCGGCGACCAGCTCATGCTCAGCAGATAGCCTGCGGTCTCGGGCTTGCGCACCGGTTCGCCACGCCTCGGCTGTTCGACCCGCGGAACCGGGATACGGTCAGGGATCTGGCACGCCAATGCCTGCGCCTCGGCCGCCGTCGGCGCGAGCAACAGGCCGAGAATCGCGAAGCTAGGCCAGCGCAAAATCGAGCCCGATGTCGGCGGCGGGCGCCGACTGGGTCAGGCGTCCCACCGAAACATAAGTGACGCCGGTTTCGGCAATCGCGCGGATCGTGTCGAGCCGCACCCCACCCGACGCCTCGACCGGAACCCGGCCACCGACGATCGCAACCGATTCGCGCAAGGCAGAAAGGTCCATATTGTCGAGCAACAAATGCGTCGCCCCCGCGCCCAGCGCGCCTGCGACCTGATCGACGCGGTCGACCTCGACGATGATGTTCGCAATCCCCGCATCGACCGCGCGGCGCACCGCCTCCTCGACCGATCCGGCGACCGCGACATGATTGTCCTTGATCATCGCCGCATCCCACAGGCCCATGCGATGATTGGTCGCGCCGCCCATTCGCGTCGCATATTTTTCGAGGACGCGCAGGCCCGGAATGGTCTTGCGCGTATCGAGCAGCACCGCACCCGTCCCGGCAATCGCATCGACATATTGCCGTGTCATCGTCGCGATGCCCGACAGATGTTGCACCGTGTTGAGCGCCGACCGCTCGGCGGTCAGCATCGCGCGCGCATTGCCCGACAGGCGGATGAGGTCGGTTCCCGGGGTAACCTGTGTCCCCTCCTCGACCAATATTTCCATATCCATGTCGGGCGCGAGCGCGCGAAAGAAATGCTCAGCGATGGGGAGGCCCGCAACGGTGATCGCGTCGCGGCTATCCATCACACCGTCGAATCGTGCGTCGGCGGGAATGACGGCCATCGAGGTAACGTCGCCTCCCGCCCCCAAATCCTCGGCGAAAGTCGCACGAACGAAGGCATCGAGGTCGAAATCGGGGAGCGTGAAATTTGTCATGCAACCCGCGATAAAGACTGGCGGACGCAAATCAACTTGACGTTTACGTCAACTGGCGCTGACATGCGGTTAAATAACAAAAAGGAGAGGTTCCCATGCAATCCCCGATCTGCGCGATGCTCGGCATCGAATTTCCGCTTCTCGCCTTTTCGCACTGCCGCGACGTCGTTGTCGCGGTGTCAAAGGCCGGGGGCATGGGCGTATTCGGTGCCGCCTCGCTGCCCGCCGAACGGCTCGAGGAAGAGCTGGCGTGGATCGACGAGCATATCGGCGGGCGCCCCTATGGCGTCGATCTGATCGTCCCCAACAGCTTCGCCGGCAAGGGCGACGGCCCCGCGGGACCGGCTCAGGTTCCCGACGCGCATCGGAAATTCACCGCCGGGCTGCTCGAACAGCATGGCGTCGATGCCGCAGGGCTTTCCGAAGCGATGGCAGGACGGCAGAGCTTCGGCGACAATATGCACGCGGATGGCGCGGCCAAGCTGCTCGAAGTCGCCTTTCGCCACCCGATCGCCCTGATCGCCAACGCGCTCGGCGTGCCTCCGCAACTGATGCTCGACCTCGGCAAACGCCACGGGGTTCCCGTCGCCGCGCTTGTCGGCACGCGTGACCATGCGCTGACGCAGGTTCGCGCCGGGGTCGATATCCTTGTCGTCGCGGGCGGCGAGGCCGGCGGCCATTGCGGCGAGGTTGCGACGATGGTGCTGGTCCCCGAAGTCGCCGCCGCAGTCGAAGCCGTTGGCGCGACCACTCCGATCCTCGCCGCAGGCGGAATCGTCACCGGGCGCCAGATGGCAGCCGCGATGGCAATGGGCGCGCATGGCGCGTGGACCGGATCGGTGTGGCTGACCACCGCCGAGGCCGAAACCAACCCGATCGTGAAGGAAAAAATGCTCGCGGCCTCGTCACGCGACACCGTGCGGTCGAAAAGCCGCACCGGCAAGCCGTCACGCCAGCTGCGTTCGCCGTGGACCGATGCGTGGGAGGTCGAAGGCGCGCCCAAACCGTTGCCGATGCCGCTCCAGTCGCTGGTCAGCGAACCCGCGCTGCGCAAGATCGATAAATTGTCGGAGGGCGGCCATGAAGGCGCCAAGGCGCTTGCGACCTATTGGGTCGGTCAGGGCGTCGGCCTGATGAACGAGGCGATGGGCGCCGGACAGGTCGTTCAGGAATTCAAGGAAGACTGGATCGCCGCCTGCGAGCGACTGAATGGGTTTATCGGGGAGTGATCCCCAAGCCTTCTCCCATTGGGAGAAGGATAGGCAGGCTTGCCAGCTCGCTGGCTAGCCGAACTTGGGTGAGGGGATCGGACGTGGCGTGATACCGCGCCGTCACATCCCCTCACCCAGCTTCGCCTAGGCGCTTCGCGCCAAGTCTTCGCAGCCCTCTCCCAATGGGAGAGGGATAAATTTCAGGCAACCGTCGCTTTGACGATCTTGCCGGGCTCACGCGGCGGCTCGCCCTTGGGCAGCGCGTCGATGGCGTCCATGCCTTCGATCACTTCGCCCCAGACGGTGTACTGGTTGTCGAGGAAGCGCGCGTCGTCGAAGCAGATGAAGAACTGGCTGTTCGCGCTGTTCGGGTTCTGCGCACGCGCCATCGAGCATACGCCGCGGACATGCGGTTCCTTGCTGAATTCGGCGGGCAGATCGGGAAGCGGGCTGCCACCCATGCCGGTGCCCGTCGGATCGCCGCCCTGCGCCATGAAACCCGGGATCACGCGGTGGAACACGACATCGTCATAAAAGCCGTCGGCGGCCAGCTGGGTGATGCGCTCGACATGCTTCGGCGCCAGATCGGGGCGCAGGCGGATGACGACATCGCCGGTCGACAGCGAAAGAGTGAGGGTCTGGTCGGTCATGGAAAGCTCCTATGCGAAAGTTTGGCGGTGCCATAGCGGGCGATGGCGCCAATGCCACGCATAAATTGCCCGGCGTGCCCGCGCGGCGTTGCCATCGGGCGGCTGCGGCACTAGGGGAAGGCTCGACCCGCCGGCAACCCGCGCCACATTCACAGGGAGGATAACGCGATGGACAAACGCGAAGATTCCCTGCCCCCCGACGATCTGCCGCTCACCGACGATCGCGAAAGCAAGCGCGAAGCCGCCGCACGCGAAGCCGAAAATGAGCTCGACGAGGACGATCGGCTGAAACCCGAATTTGTCCGCGATGTGCTCGAGCTTGCCGAAGCCGGCGAAGGTGAAGCCGCACGCGAACGCATCGGCCGCCTCCACCCTGCCGATATCGCCGATCTGTTCGAACTCGCGCGCACTGACGAGCGCCCGATGCTCGCCGCCGTCCTCGGCGACATGCTTTCCGCCGACGTGCTCGCGGAAATGAACGATTATGTGCGCGAAGAGCTCATTGATCTTCTCAACCCCGCACAGGTTGCAGAGCTGGCCGCCGAACTCGATACCGACGACGCCGTCGCGATCATCGAGGATATGGAGGCCGACGAGCAGCAGGCGGTGCTCGACGCGATGGAGCCCGAAGATCGCGCCGCGATCGAGGACGCGCTCTCTTTTCCCGAGGAATCCGCCGGCCGCCTGATGCAGCGCGACCTCGTCGCGGTGCCCGAACATGTCACCGTCGGCGACGTCATCGACCGGCTGCGCGAAGACACCGAACTGACCAGCGATTTCTGGGAAATCTACGTCGTCGATCCGATGCACCGCCCGGTCGGCACCTGCCAGCTCAGCTGGATATTGCGCACCCCGCGCGACATCGCGATCAGCGACGTCATGAAACGCGAACAGACTTTGATCCCGGTCGATATGGACCAGGAAGAGGTCGCGCTGCGCTTCCAGAAATATGCGCTGATCTCGGCCGCCGTCATCGACCGGGCGGGCCGCCTCGTGGGCATGATTACCGTCGATGACGTCGTCCACATCATTCAGGAAGAGGCGGGCGAGGACATTCTCCGCCTGTCGGGCGCCGGCGACGGCGACATTAACGAACCGATCCGCGAAACCTACAGCGCGCGCGTGCGCTGGCTGATCGCCAACCTTGGCACCGCGCTCGTCGCCTCGTCGATCGTCGGCTTCTTCGGCGGTGCGATCGAACAGATGGTCGCGCTTGCCGCGCTGATGCCGATCGTCGCCGGGGTCGGCGGCAATGCTGGGACCCAGACGCTGGCGGTCACCGTCCGCGCGCTCGCGATGAACCAGCTCACCGATTCGAACAGCTGGCGCGCCATCTGGCGCGAAATGAAGATCGCAATCCTGAACGGCACGACAATCGCGCTGATCGCTGGAGCCGCCACCGCGTTGTGGTTCGCCAACCCGCAGCTGGGCGCCGTGATCGCGGCTGCGATGGTGGTGAACATATTCGTCGCCGGTGTCGCGGGGGTTGCCATCCCACTGCTGCTCGACCGGCTCGATCAGGATCCGGCGGTCGCCAGTTCGATTTTCGTCACGATGACGACCGATTCCATGGGATTTTTGGCGTTCCTGGGCCTCGCGGTCGCGAGCGGCCTGACCAGCATGGGCTGACAAGCCGCTGGAATCCGGTTTGGATTCCAGCGCTTTTGGACAGTCGAAAAAAATTTCAATGCGATGATTTTTTTTGGGAACTTATCCGCCGCTTGGGTCGTTTCCCTCTTGAGCAGCGATCATCGCCCCCCCGCAGCGCTGCTCAGCAACATTGGCCCGGCCCGCATTCCCTCCCCCCCCTCGAAAGCGTGCCGGGCCATTTTGCCCTCCAACGACAAACAAGGTGAAGAATGATGACGAGTTTTCGCGCAATCATCCTGGCATTGATGGCAAGCTTTCTGGTCGCTGGCTGCAATACCGTTAAGGGAGCAGGCCGCGACATCGAGTCGGTCGGTCAAGCGGGTAGCGATGCTATCGATTGACCGGGTTCTGACCCACTTACCCTAAGCCTCTTCGAGAGGATCGACAGGCGCCTCTTCGGCGCCTGTTTTGCGTCGGCGCTGGGTAAACCAGATCGCGAAGAGCGACATTTCGTACAGAAACACCAGCGGGATCGCCAGCAGCAGCTGGCTCAATATATCGGGCGGCGTGAACACCGCAGCGATCGCAAAGGCGGCAACGATCATATAGCGCCGCGCCGACACCAGTTGCTCACGCGTAACGAGCCCCGAACGCTCGAGCAGCATCAACAGGATCGGGAGCAGGAAGGCGATGCCGAACGCCATGATGAACTGCATGATGAAGCTCAGATAATTGCCGACCGAGGGCAGCGCTTCCTGCTGGATGCCGCCCATATCGCCCTGATAGCCGAGCAGGAATTTCAACGCGATCGGGATGGTTATGAAATAGGCGAAGCTCGCGCCAGTCGTGAACAGCACGGGCGTCGCGAGGATGAAGGGCAGCAACGCCCGCTTTTCCTTGCGGTACAGCCCCGGGGCGACGAATTTCCAAAGCTGGTTTGCGATCACGGGAAAGGCGATCATCATCGCCGCAAACATCGCCACCTTGATCTCGACGAAAAACGCCTCGAACAATTGGGTATAGATAAGCTTGCCCTGCCCCGCCCGCACGAGCGGCTGGACGAGGACGCTGAAAATCGGTTTCGCGTAATAAAGGCAGACACCGAACGCCAGACCGATGGCGATCAACGACTTGAGCAATCGCGAGCGCAGTTCGATCAGATGATCGAGCATCGGCATTTTGCCGCCAGCGCCTTCTTCCTCCGCCGCAACGGGAGCCTCGGCGGTCATGGCAGCGGCCCGTCCTTGGGCGGCACGGCGTGCGTTTCTGGCTTGGTCGCCGCCGCCGCCTGATCGACATCCTCGGTCGACGGCTCGCTCGGCGTATCAGGCGTGTCGGTGGTCGCAGGCTTCACCGGCGCGTTGATATCATCGACGCGCGGAAATTCGCGCATGATCGCGTCATTCTGCTCGCGCCACTGCTTTTCCAGCTCTTCCAGCTCAGCTTCGCGCATCATCGTGTCGAGCCCCGAACGGAAATGACGCGCCATACCGCGCGCCTTGCCCATCCATTTGCCGACAAAGCGCATCGCCTTGGGCAGGTCCTTGGGTCCGATGACAACCAAGGCCACCACCACGACGAGCATCAACTCGGTGGGCGCAACATCGAACATCGCTTAAAATATCCCCGCAGGCGGACGAGATCAGAGCTTGTCGTGCTCGGCCGTCGGCGTCGACATCGGGGTGGTATCGGGGGCACGCTGGCCTTCGATATGCTTGGGCGGTACCGGAGCGTCATCCTCCGACATGCCTTTTTTGAAGCTTTTGATACCCTTGGCGACATCGCCCATCATGTCGGAAAAGCGCCCCTTGCCGAACAACAGCAAGACGAGAATGCCGACAACCAGCCAATGCCAAATGCTGAAGCTACCCATCTTATAATCTCCTTGAGCTTTTCATCTAAGCCTCTTCGCCGTCTTTTACTAGATCAAGCTCGCCGATAGCCTCTTCAAATGCCAGATCGACGGGGTCGAGCAACCCCGCTGCGCGCAGATCATCGATTCCCGGCAAGTCCTTGCGGCTGGTGAGGCCGAAATGTTGCAGGAACGCGTCAGTGGTCTTGTAAATCAGCGGACGCCCTGGAACCTCGCGGCGTCCGGCGGGGGCGATCCATTCGGCCTCCATCAGCACGTCGAGTGTGCCCTTCGACGTCTGAACGCCGCGGATCGCCTCGATCTCGGCGCGACTGACGGGTTCGTGATAGGCGACAATCGCCAGCACTTCCGACGCCGCGCGCGACAATTTGCGTGGGTCGTCGCGTTCGCGGCGCAGCAGATGGGCAAGGTCGGCCGGGGTCTGAAAATGCCAATTCCCGCCGCGCTCGACCAGTTCGATCCCGCTTCCGGCATGGCGCGCGGCAATCGTCTGGATGATCGCGCGCACCTCGCCCGGCGTCATCTCGTCGCCCAGCCGCCCTGCCACCTGCCGCGCATCGAGCGGCGCGTCGCTGGCAAAGAGCATCGCTTCAATCGCGCGTTCGCGGTCGTCGATCGGATTCATGCTTCCGCTGCCTTCAGATATAGGGGTTCGAACGCGCCCTCCTGCCGCAGCGCGATCCTCCCTTGCCGCGCCAGTTCCAGCGCCGCGACAAAGCTCGACGCAATCGCCGAGCGGCGCAGGGGGCCGTCATAGTCGGCAGGCAGAAAGTCGGACAGCTCGGCCCAGTCGAGCTTCACCCCGATCAACCGCCGCAAATGCTGGAGCGCCGCGTCGAGCGTCACCACCGGTCGCCGCGATACCATATGCACGACAGGTTCGGTGCGCAATTTGACCTGTCCATAAGCCGCCAGCAAATCATAAAGGCTGGCGTCCCAACGCCGGACCTTAACATCGCGCAGCCCCTCCGGCTTCGATCGCAGAAACACGTCGCGGCCGACGCAATCGCGCGCGAGCAGCCGCGCCGCCGCCTCGCGCATCGCCGCCAGCCGCTGCAGCCGCAGTTGCAGGCGCAGCGCCAGCTCGTCGGGCGATGGCTCCTCCAGCGGATCCTTGGGCAAAAGCAGCGCCGACTTGAGATAAGCGAGCCACGCCGCCATCACCAGATAATCGGCCGCAACCTCCAGCTTCAGCGCGCGCGCTTCGTTGATGAAGTCGAGATATTGCTCGACCAGCGCGAGGATCGAAATTTGCCGCAGATCGACCTTCTGCCCACGCGCAAGCGTCAGCAGCAGGTCGAGCGGTCCCTCCCAGCTTTCGAAGTTGAGCTGCAGCGCGTCCTCGCGCTCGGCTGCCGGGGTCGGTCCGAAATCGAGCTCCACCGCGCCCCCCGGCCCGCTTACGCCGCAGCCAACAGCGCGTCGCGCTGATCGACCAGCACCGCGAACTCGCGCGGATCGGGCGCCCCGGCGATACGGTCCATCGCCCCCTCGAGCCGCGCCTGCGAAATGGTACTGATCGGATCGAGCGCATTGGCGATGCCAATCATATCGTCCATCTTCGCCCAGCAATTGAGCGCAATGTCGCATCCCGCCGCGATCGCGTCCGCCGCGCGCGACGGAACATTGCCCGACAAGGCGTTCATGTCGAGATCGTCGGTCATCAACAGGCCGTGAAAGCCGATGCGCTGGCGGATCACGCTGTCGATGATGATCGGCGACAGTGTGGCCGGACGATCGGGATCCCAGACATCGAACACGACATGGCACGTCATCGCCATCGCCGCATCGCGCAGCGCCGCGAACGGCGCGAGGTCGGTCTGCAGATCATGGTCCGACGCTGCGACGCGCGGCAGTTCCTTGTGCGAATCGAGCAAGGCGCGGCCGTGCCCCGGGATATGCTTGACGATGCCGATCACCCCGCCCGCCTGCAATCCGCTCAGGATCGCACGTCCCAGCGCCGCGACGCGCATCGGCTCGCTACCGAGTGCGCGATCGCCAATCACGTCACTCGCGCCGGGCTGGCGCACATCGAGCAACGGCAGGCAATCGACGGTGATGCCGACCTCCGCCAGCATCGCCGCGAGCGCCATTGCGTTGAGCCGCGCCGCCTCGATCGCGCTGGCGGGCGCGCGCTCATAGAGTTCGTCGAACGCCGAACCGCTGGGAAACAACGGCCATTCGGGCGACTTCATCCGCGCGACGCGTCCACCCTCCTGGTCGATCAGGATCGGCAGATTGTCGCGCCCGTCGAGGCTGCGCAGATCGTCGGTCAACCGCCGCAATTGCTCGCGATTCTCGATGTTGCGGCCAAAGATGATATATCCTGCCGGATCGCTGTCGCGAAAGAAGGCGCGCTCGTCATCGGTCAGCGTCAGGCCCGACAGGCCGAAAATGGCGGGTATCATCGTGCATCAACCTCCATCGGTTGGCACCCCCTCATGCGGCAACCTGAATTGCTAACATGGCACAGCCACAGGAGCGCACCAACGGATTCTGCGGCCAAGCGGGCCGATTCAGCGAACGACGACGCAATTTTCACCCGCCACGCGCAATTTCCCGCATAAATTCGCTGCGTTGGCCGCCGTGCCGGTAGAAACACGTAGGCGATACACCGTCCCGCTTTCGACCTTTGCTGGCGAAACCGATTTGTTGAGGTCCGCAAGATAAGCAAAACGCTTCGACAAATTGGTCCACGCCTTGGTCGCGGCGCCTTCGCTGCTGAATGCCCCGAGTTGGATCATCGCCGATCCCGATGCCGCCGGAACAGTCGGCACGACCTTCGGCGCCACCTCGGCGGCCTTGACTGGCGCCACGGCGGGCTTGTCCTTATTCTTCGCTGCCGCGGCCTTGTCCGCCGCGGCTTTCTTCGCCGCCTTCGCCGCATCCTCGCGTTCCTGCGGGGTCACCGCAGGTTCTTCGGGCATCCGGGTCGGGTCGACCCTGCCAGCAGGCTCTGCGCCTTCGCTCGCGGCAAAGCTCGAATCGCCTTCGCCCTCGAAAGTCCTGGATGCATCATGTTTCGGCGCGACCTTATAGTCGCCGGCCTGCGCCACGATCAGTTCACCCTGCCCACGCGCACCGCCATTCTGCATCCACCACAGGCTGCCCAGCACTGTGCCGATCAGCAACAGGCCGCCGAGCACCAGCACGAGCAGGCGGACGGGCGAAACTTCGCCATCATTTTCATAAGCATCGGCCGCTTCCAGCCAGGGCAGGCGATCCTCGCCTTCGAGTCCCAGCCCCGCGTCCCCCCTGTCGTCGGCCATCAGACCATCTCCTCGAGCGCCTCGACCCCCATCAGGTACAGCCCGTTGCGGATAACCTGCCCGATTCCATCGGCCAAATAAAGGCGCGTCGCAGTCAATTCAGGATCGTCGGCCAGGATGACGCGCGCTTCGGGGCGGTCATTGCCCATATTCCACCAGGCGTGGAAGCCGGCGGCGACCTCCGCCAGATAGAAAGCGATCCGGTGCGGCTCACGCGCCGAGGCCGCCGATTCGACGATCCGCGGGAATTGCGCGAGCAATTTGACGATCGCCAGTTCATGCACGTCAAGCCGCGCGGGCGCCGGTGCAGAGGGCGCAATGCCTGCATCAACCAGCTTGCGCTTCAGCGACGCGATCCGCGCATGCGCATATTGGACATAGAATACCGGGTTGTCGCGCGACGCCTCGACCACCTTGGCAAAGTCGAAATCCATCTGCGCGTCGGCCTTGCGGGTCAGCATGGTGAAGCGCACCGCATCCTTGCCGACCTCATCGACGACATCGGCAAGCGTGACGAAATTGCCCGCCCGCTTCGACATTTTGAACGGCTCGCCATTTTTGAGCAGGCGGACCATCTGCACCAGCTTGACGTCGAACTTCTTCGTCCCGCCGGTCATCGCCGCGACCGCCGCCTTGATCCGCTTCACTGTACCGGCATGGTCGGCGCCCCAAATGTCGATCAGTTCGTCGGCATCCTGCGCCTTCTGATAATGATAGGCGAGGTCGGCGCCGAAATAGGTCCAGCTGCCGTCAGACTTCTTGATCGGCCGGTCCTGATCGTCGCCAAATTGCGTCGAGCGGAACAGCGGCAGCTCGACAGGTTCCCAATCATCGGGCGTCTCGCCCTTCGGCGCTTCGAGCACCCCGTCATAGACCAGCCCCTGCTCGCGCAGCCATTTTTCGGCCTCGTCGGGCTTGCCCGCGGCTTGCAGCGCGGCCTCAGACGAGAAGAGATTGTGATGAATACCCAGTTTGGCGAGGTCAGCACGGATCATGTCCATCATCGCGCTGATCGCCTCCGCGCGGAATAGCCCCAGCCAGTCGCTGTCGGGCGCGCCTACGAAACGGTCGCCATATTCATTCGCCAGCTTCGCCGCGACCGGCTTCAGATAGTCGCCTGGATACAGCCCCTCGGGGATCGCGCCGATATCCTCGCCCAGCGCCTCGCGATAGCGCATATGCACCGACCGCGCGAGGACATCGACCTGCGCGCCCGCGTCATTGACATAATATTCGCGGATGACGTCGTGCCCGGCATATTCGAGCAGCGTCGCCAGCGCATCGCCGACAACGGCGCCGCGGCAATGGCCCACGTGCATGGGCCCTGTAGGGTTCGCCGAGACATATTCGACATTGACGCGCCGTCCCTGCCCCATCGTCGAACGCCCATATTCCAGGGTTTCTGCGTGGATCAGCGCCAGTTCGTCGCGCCAGCTGTCATCGATCAGCCGCAGGTTGATGAAACCCGGCCCGGCGACGCTCGCCTCGGTCACTTCGTCCAGCGCGCCCAGTTCGGCGACCAGCAGTTCGGCGAGCGCGCGCGGGTTCATGCCCGCAGGCTTGGCCAGCACCATCGCGGCGTTGGTTGCGACATCGCCATGTGCAGGATCGCGCGGCGGCTCGACGCTGATCGCGCCGCGATCGAGCCCGGCAGGCAGGGCATTTTTTACAGTGAGCGCATCGAGTGCGGCGCCGATATGGTCGGAAAAACGGCTGAACAGGGTCACGGGCAAAGCCTATCTGGTATCAAGAGGATGCAGGTGCGCGCCCTACCGCAGCTTGGGCAACGCGAAAAGCCCTGCGCCGCCGAAATGGCGCCGCAGGGCGAAGCTAGGGCGAACGGCGCATCGGCGCGCCGCCGCAAAATCTATCGTCGAACGTTATATTCCAGCTGATCCTGCGTCAGTTGAAAGCCGACGAGCAGTTCGAAACTGGCGCGCTGAACCGCAACGCGGACCTCGGGAATGCTCAGCGGATCGACCGCAGCATCCTGATCGCCTGCCTTGCGCTTGCGGGTGATGCGCTCCTGAATATCGGCGGGAAGCGTCGCGGCGGCGCGGTCGACATAGGCCGACGCCTGACCGCGGCCCGTGCCACGCACCTGCCCCTCGGGGAAAGTGACGGTCACATTGCCCAATCGCTTTGCGACGACGGCGGTGCCGCCCTGAACGACGGTGGAGAAATAGGGTAAGGTCAGCGTGCGCGCCGGACCTGCATCACGCCGTGTGGCGACGATTTCAAAGTTCGCGATCTGATAGACTTTTTCGCCGGTGTCGTTGCACTGCGGGGTCAGATTGGTGATCGTCGCGACGACGTCGATCGCGCGCGCATCGCGGCTGGTCGCCGGGTCGAACAAAGTGATGTCGCCGGTGTGCAACGGTACCGCCACCGCAGGGCAAGTATCGCGGACCGAGTTGATCCCTACGCCCGACGACAGGTCAATGTCGTTGCTCTTTGCGCAGCCAGCCGCCGTCGCCATCGCCGCCGTGCCGCACAGCACAGCCAGAAACTTACGAGGCGAAGACGAAATGGGCATCATGATGAACGGGCTTTCCAAACAGGCGCGATTGCGTCGGGACAGTTGATCCCGCTTCATGCGCGCCGCTTCTTATCGGTGCGATGAACGCGGCGCAACTCGGACGAAGCCGCTTTACCGCTTATGCCCTGCTGCGCTAGAGCCCCCACAACATGAATGCACCCCATCCTATGACGCCCATTCCCGGCAATGAAACGGCAGAACTCAAGGTTTTGGTGGCCGCGCCGCGCGGCTTTTGCGCCGGGGTCGATCGGGCAATCCGTATCGTCGAGCTCGCGCTCGAACGTTTCGGCGCGCCGGTCTATGTCCGGCATGAAATCGTTCACAATCGCTATGTCGTTGAATCGCTAAAGGCCCAAGGCGCGATTTTCGTCGAATCGCTCGATCAGGTCCCCGACGATATTCCGGTGGTGTTCAGCGCACATGGCGTGCCCAAAGCGGTGCCGGCGAAGGCCGAAACGCGCGGACTCGACTTTATCGACGCCACCTGCCCGCTGGTATCGAAGGTCCACCGGATGGCCGAACGCCATTATGATGCCGGGCGACACATCATCTTCATCGGTCATGCCGGCCATCCCGAAGTCATCGGCACGTTAGGCCAATTGCCCGACGGCGCGATGACGCTGGTCGAATCGGTCGACGATGTTGCCGCGCTCTCGCCCGCCAATGCCGAAAATCTGGCTTTCCTGACCCAGACCACGCTGTCGGTCGATGATACACGCGACATCGTCACGGCGCTCCGCCATCGTTTCCCCAGCATCGCCGGACCGCGCAGCGAGGATATTTGCTATGCGACCTCGAACCGTCAGGACGCGGTGAAGGCGATCGCGACCCAATGCGACCGCGTGATTGTAATCGGCGCGCCCAATAGTTCGAACAGCCTGCGGTTGGTTGAGGTCGCCGAACGACTCGGCATTCCCGCGCATCTGGTCCAGCGCGGAACCGATATCGATCCCAACTGGTTGCACGGTATCACGACGCTGGGCATCACCGCAGGCGCGAGCGCGCCCGAAACGCTCGTCCGTGAAGTGATCGACGCCGTGGCGGCTTGTCGGCCGATCGTCGAGAATGTCGTCGTGACCGCCGAAGAGAATATGGTGTTCAAACTGCCCCGCGGGCTCGAACCGGAAACGGAATAGGACCCCTATCATGGCCGTTTACACCGCCGTCGATCCCGACGACCTCGCCGCGCTCGTCGCCCGCTATGACATGGGCACCGTCCTGTCGTGCAAGGGCATTGCCGAAGGGGTCGAGAACAGCAATTTCCTGCTCGAAACCACGGCCGGCCGCTTCATTCTGACCCTCTATGAAAAGCGCGTGCAAGAGGACGACCTGCCCTTTTTCGTCGACCTGCTCGCCCATCTCGCGGCCAGCGACTGCCCGGTCCCCGCAATGATCCGCGATCGCGACGGGATCGCGATCCAGAAAATTTCGGGCCGTGCGGCGTGCATCATCCAGTTTCTCTCGGGCATTTCGCTAACCCATCCGACCGTCGGTCAGTCCGAAGCGACGGGCGCCGCGCTCGGCACCATGCACCGCGCGCTCGAAAATTATAACGGCGCACGCGAAAACAGCATGGGCCACCCTTATTGGCTCAGTGTCGCCCAGGCGACGGGCGACCTCGACGCGGTGATGCCGGGCCTGCAAGCGATCGTTGATGATGAGTTGAACTATCTCGGCGCCCATTGGCCCACCGATCTGCCGGCGCATGTCATCCACGCCGACCTGTTTCCCGACAATGTGCTGATGCTCGGCGACGAGGTTACCGGCCTGATCGACTTCTACTTCGCAGCGACGGATTTCCGTGCCTATGACGTCGCGATCACGCACGCCGCCTGGACCTTTTCGGACGATGGCAGCACCTGCAACGCCGACCTCGCCCGGGCACTGATGCGCGGCTACGCCCGCGAAATCTCGCTGTCCGTCGCCGAAATCGCCGCCCTGCCCCTGCTCGCGCGCGGCGCATCGCTGCGCTTCCTGCTGACCCGCGCGCACGACTGGGTCCACACACCCGCCGACGCACTCGTCACGCGCAAGGACCCGCTGCCGTTCCTCAACCGCCTGCGCCGTTATAAGGGGGCCGACGCCGCCAGCCTGTTCGCCATCGCATGACCGAGGGCGAAGCAAAGACCGTGATCGTCGCGACCGACGGCGCGTGCAAGGGCAATCCCGGCCCCGGCGGCTGGGGCGCGGTGCTGCGCTGGGGCGATGTCGTGAAGAAGCTATCCGGCGGCGAACCCGACACGACGAACAACCGTATGGAGTTGATGGCAGCGATCGAGGCGCTGGCGGCGCTCAAACGCGGCTGCAATGTCGAGCTATCGACCGACAGCGTCTATGTTCGCGATGGCATCACCAAATGGGTGTTCGGCTGGCAGAAAAATGGCTGGAAAACCGCAGCCAAAAAGCCTGTCGCCAACGCCGATCTGTGGCAACGGCTCGTGACCGAAGCAAAGCGGCACAAGATCGAATGGCTGTGGGTCAAGGGCCACGCCGGCCACGGCGACAATGAAATCGCCGACCAGCTGGCGAGCGACGCCGCAATCGAAGTGATGCGCGCCATGCGGAAGCGTTAAACGGCCTCAGCCAAAACGCAACGGCGCGTAAGGCGCCGTATCGACCTCGCCAATGGCGCCTTTCGGCGTCGGGGCACCCAGTTCGGCGGCGAGCAGTGCCGCGATCGCCGGCGCGGTCTGGATACCAAAGCCGCCCTGCCCCGCGCACCAGACGAAACCGGGCACCAGCGGATCTAGGCCGAAAACCGGCGCGCGATCGGGCGCAAAGCTGCGCAGGCCCGCCCATTTTCGCTCGACCGCGGCGATCGGCCAGTCGACCACCGCCTGCAAGCGGTCAATCGCCAGCGCGACATCCATCTCTTCGGGCGCCGCATCGCAGGGATCGGACGGGGTTTCGTCGTGCGGGGTCAGCCAGATGCGCCCCTCGCTTGCGCCCTTGAAGTAGAATTGCCCGCCGACATGGACGACCAGCGGCAGTTCCGCGGGCACGGGCACGCCAAGGCGCAGTTGCAACACGGTCCGGCGATAGGGCTGGATGCCCAGCGGCGCGGCGCCGCACACCGCCGCCACGCCATCGGCCCATGCCCCCGCCGCGTTGACGATCAGCGACGCGCGGATCGTTTCGCCGCCAGCCACGACCTCCCAGCCATCGCCCACTCGCCGCGCGCCCTTCAGCGGCGCGCGCGTCACCAGCACTGCGCCGCCACGCTTCGCCGCACGCAAATAGGCGGCGTGAAGGCGGCCGACATCGATGTCGCTGCACGCGGGCTCATAAGCGGCCTCGCTCCAGTCGGGACGGACGCCGGGGATCAAGCGTGCAATTTCGGCCCGCGCCATCCGCGTCACATCGACACCTTTCGCAGCAAATTCGGTGCAAAAGGCGTCGACGGCCACCGCCTCTTCGTGGCGTCCGATCGTCAGCGCGGTGCGCGGAAACAAAAAGCCGCGGCTGGAAAATTCGGCCGGCGGATCGGATAGCATCGCAAAGGACGCGGCCGACAGCGGCTGAACCTGCGCCCCGCCATAGCTTTCGTGCCAGAATGCCGCCGATCGCCCGGTCGCATGATAGCCGGGCATGTCCTCGGCTTCGATCAACATCACGCGGCGGTGAGGCGCCAGCGCAGCGGCCAGGCTGGCACCGGCGATCCCGGCGCCGACAATCAGAACATCGGTTGCGGAGGGAGCGGCAGCGGTCATGCCCCGCCGCATATCGGCTGGCGACAGGAATGCAAGCCGCCGGGCCAGCGAACATGGTTACTCTTTGGTAAGCCATGCTGGCTAGAGCTGTGCCAATGGACAAAGGCTCGATCACGTTGTGCCTCGTGGCATTGCTCGCAATATTGATGGTCGTCGCGGCGATCAGTGACCTTCGCTCGCGCACCATCTCGAACCGCCTTAATTCGGCAATTGCGCTGTTCGCCATTCCTTTCTGGCTGGCGAGCGGGCTCGCGCCATGGCCCGACGTTCCGATCCAGTTCGGCGCTGCGCTGGCCGTCTTCCTCGTCTTTGTCGGCATGTTCGCCGTCGGCGCGATGGGGGGCGGTGACGTGAAGATGATCGGCGCGGTGATGCTGTGGATTCCGCTGCCGCTGTTCATGCCGACCTTGACCGTCATGGCGGTCGCGGGCGGCATCCTGTCGGCGGTCATGCTTGTACGCATCAAAATGCGCCCGTCCGACAAGCCGGTCGAGGTTCCCTATGGAGTCGCGATCGCCGCTGCGGGGCTTTGGGCACTTCACCAACAATATTTTAACCAGTTTCAGGCTATCGGTTCGAACTGAGGGCAAGCACCGCCGTTTCCGGTTGGTGCAGGAGGCGAAAAATCGTCATGGATACGCGAAAGATTATGCTGATCGTCGGCGCGCTGGTGATTGCCATCGGCGCTGCATTTGGGGTCAACCAGATAATGCGTGGGGCATCGACACCGGAGGCTCGCGCCGCGGCCGCTCCCGACATCACTGGTCCGCTGATCCTCGTTGCGACACGGCCGCTGCCGGTCGGCACGATCATCGGCCCCGACAGCTTCCGCTATCAACCCTGGCCCAAGGAACTGGTCGAGAACGCCTACTTCCTGAAAGACAAATCCGACGCCCAGACCCTGGTCGGGACCGTCGTGCGCCATCCGATCACCGCTGGCCAGCCGCTGACACAAGGCGCGCTCGTCCATCCCAATGATCGCGGCTTCCTCGCTGCGGCGCTCGGCGCCGGCATGCGCGCCGTGACCGTCAAGGTTTCGCAGGAGCAAGGCGTCGCGGGCTTCGTCTTTCCTGGCGACCGGGTTGACGTGGTGCTGTCGCAGACAATCGAGGTCAAGGAAGGTAGCGCCTATCCCGACGACCAACTCTTCACCGCCGAAACGATTGTGCGCAACGTTCGCGTGCTCGCCACCGACCAGCGTTTCAATGCCGAGGATGAAACCGGCAAGACCCCGGTGAACACCTTCAGCTCGGTCACCCTAGAAGCAACTCCCGAGATCGCCGAGCGGATCGCGGTCGGCCAGAATATGGGCAAATTGTCGCTTGCGCTGCGACCGCTGGCCGAAAGCACCGGCGACCTCGACGCCGCGATCGCTTCGGGTGACGTGAACGTACCCGCAAAGGGCGGCACCGCTGCCGAAAAGAAAATGCTGGCCCAAGTGGCCGACCGACCGACCGCTGGCCGTTCGTCGGCGACCACTGGCGGCGATGTGTCACGCTTCTGGGTACCGATCAGCGGCCGGGGACCGCTTACCCGGCCAGTGCTGGTGCAACAGCCGGCGAGTAGCGGAAGCGCCGCGCCGGTCGTCCGCAGCGGACCAGTCGTCCGCGTGACTCGCGGCGAAAAGGTGACCGAAGTTCCGGTGGGGGGCAAGTAAGATGAACAGCAAAGCCAATTTCAAGGCCGCCGCGCTCGCGCGCACCTTGGCCATCGGCCTGATGGCGGCCACACTCGCCTGGGCCCCCTCGGGGCCCGCTTCGGCCCAGGCCGTCCAGAACGCCAGCAGCAGCATCGAATTGTCGGTGGGCCGCGGTCGCCTGATCAGCCTTCCTGCATCGATGAGCGACGTCTTCGTCGCGAATGACGCAGTGGCCGACGTGCAGATCCGCTCGAACCGCCAGCTCTACATCTTTGGCAAGGCGCCGGGCGAAACCAGTATCTACGCCACTGACGCCAACGGCCGGGTCGTCTATTCGACCGTTGCCCGGGTCGGCAACAATATCGAGACGATCGAGCAAATGCTGTCGCTCGCCATGCCGGATGCCAGCATTTCTTCGAATGCGATGAACGGCTTTATCCTGCTGACCGGAACCGTCCAGTCGCCCGACGACGCAGCCGAGGCAGAGCGCCTTGTCCAGGCCTTCGTCGGCGAACAGACCAAGGTCCTGTCGCGCCTGCGCACCGCCACGCCGCTGCAGGTGAACCTGCAGGTCCGCATCGCCGAAGTGAACCGCACGCTTGTCAAGGAAATCAGCGGCAATGTGGTGACGAGCGACAACGACGGGCCATTCGGCAACGGTTTCCTCGGCAACATCGTCCGCGGTCGGCAAGCAGGTACGATTACCCGCAACGCCGACGGCAGCACCACCTACAATATCCTCACCCCCTCGGGCACAAACAGCCTTGCTGGCGCTGGACGCCTGTTCGGGCTCGATCTGATCGCATCGCTCGACATTGGCGAACGCTCGGGAATGGTCGTCACTCTCGCCCAGCCGAATTTGACCGCAATTTCGGGCGAAACCGCCGACTTCCTGGCCGGTGGCGAATTCCCGATCCCGATTCCCGGCAATTTCGCCGGCACCACGATCGAATATCGCCAATATGGCGTCAGCCTCGCTTATACACCAACAGTTCTATCGAACGGCCGCATCAGCCTGCGCGTCCGCCCCGAAGTGTCGGAACTATCGACCGAAGGCGCGATCCAGATGCAGGGGTACCAGATCCCGGCGCTCACCGTTCGTCGGGCCGAGACCACCGTCGAACTCGGATCGGGCGAAAGCTTCATGATCGCCGGCCTGATGAACAACCGTTCGATCGGCGCCATCGACAAAATCCCCGGCCTTGGCGACGTGCCCATCCTTGGCATGTTGTTCAAGTCGGACAGCTTCCGTCGCGGCGAGACCGAACTGGTGATCGTGGTTACCCCCTATCTGGTACAGCCGGTGTCGGCGAACGACATCAAGCTGCCGACCGACGCCTTCCAGGTTGCGAACGACGCTGACCGACTTCTGGGCAGCCAGGAAAGCGACGGCATCACTGGCGGCGACCGGCCGAAGCCACGGCTCGACACGTCACCTGGCGATGCCGACCGACTGCGCAGCGGCGCCGATGTGTCGCCGGGTTTCAGCATCAAAAAATGACGCGCTGGTTTCGAGGAGCAAAGTGATGAACAAAATCGCAACCTGGACAATATTGGCGCTGGCAACCTCGCTTGCCGGATGCGCCAACGGCACAGCCACCAGCAATCGTAGCCTGGATTCGGTCCATCAACCGATCGTGCGCAACGCCACCTATCAATTCGATGTTGCTGCGGGCGACGGCGACCTCGCACCCAGCGAGCAAGCCCGTCTGCAGGACTGGCTCAATGCCATGGGCGCGCGCTATGGCGACCGTATCGCGATCGAGGACCCCGCAATCTATGGCGCCAGTGCGGCGCAAGCGACGGTTCGGCAGATGGTTGAGCGGCGAGGCCTGCTTTTGAGCCGGGACGTCCCGGTCACCACCGGGGCGGTCCCCTCAGGTCATTTGCGCGTGATCATCACTCGCGCATCAGCCCATGTGCCTGGATGCCCCGACTGGTCCAGCTCATCGTCGATCAACCTCGCCAATGCGACCTCCGCCAATTTTGGCTGCGCAGCGAACAGCAATCTCGCGGCGATGGTTGCCGACGCCAACGACCTGATCAAGGGCGCACACAACGAAAATTACGATCCGACCGCAGCGACCCGGCCGATCAAAACCTATCGGGAAAAGCCACAGACCGGGGCAAGCCAGTTGAAGGTCGAAGATACCAATGGAGGCGGCAAGTGAACGCTCCTTTTAAAACCGCGGGGCTGCGCGATCCGTTTAACGCCTTTGTGTGCGACGAAGATACGCTGGAGCTGATGCGCGTAGCGGCTGCCGACATGGGATGGCCGACCGAAAAATGTAACAAGGGCGGGCTGCGCAATGCGGTCCAGTCGCTGTCGGTTTCGGCGAGCCCGAACATCCTGTTCGTCGATATGTCGGAATCGGGTGATCCGATTAACGATATCAACGCCCTCGCCGAAGTTTGCGAACCCGGCACCGTCGTCATCGCGGCGGGACAAGTCAACGACGTCCGGCTGTACCGCGACCTCCTGTCGAGCGGTATCCAGGACTATCTGCTGAAGCCGCTGTCGCTCGACCAGGTCCGCGAATCGCTCACCATGGCGCAGGCGATGCTGACGGCGCCGAAACATGCCGATATGCACGACGACAAACCGCACCATATGATGGCCGTCGTCGGCGTACGCGGCGGGGTCGGAGCATCGCTCGTCTCGACATCGCTGGCCTGGGCGATGAGCGAGCAGGCGGGTCGACAAACCGCGCTGCTCGATCTCGACGTCCATTTCGGGACCGGTGCGCTGACGCTCGACCTCGAACCCGGCCGCGGTCTGATCGACGCGATCGACAACCCCAGCCGTATCGACGGTCTGTTCATTGAACGCGCGATGGTGCGGGCATCCGACAAGCTCAGCCTGTTGTCCGCCGAAGCCCCAATCCACCAACCGGTGATGACCGACGGTTCGGCCTTCTTCCAGCTCGAGGAAGAATTGCGCAACGCGTTCGAAATGACGATCGTCGATATCCCGCGCCAGGTGCTGATCCCCTTCCCCCATCTGGCATCGGAAGCGGGCACGATCATGCTGGTTACCGACGTAACGCTCGCGGCGGCGCGCGATACGATCCGCCTTCTGTCCTGGTTCAAGCAGAATGTACCGGGCGCCCGCGTCGTGCTGGTCGCGAACAAATTCCAGAACAGCATTGGCGAACTTTCGCGCAAGGAATTTGAATCGTCGATCGAGCGCCAGATCGACATCGTCATTCCCTTCGACCCGAAAATGGTCAGTCAGGCGGCAAAGCTCGGCAAATCCTATGCCGAAATCTGCAAGGGCACAAAGTCGGGCCAGCTATGGACCAATTTGATGCGGATCGTCCTCGACGGCGCCGATATCGAAGCCGAAGCGGCACCGGTCACGGCCAAGCGCAAATCGGGCGGAACCTTGCTCGGAAAGCTGGGCGGAATCGGCGGCATGATGGCGAAAAAAGGCGTGAAACAGGGTTGATATTGCGGCCGGAACCGTCCGGCCGCGATCTCCTTGCTCAACCCAAGCGGGACAAATGGCGACCATGAACCTGTCAGTGATCCTTATCATCAGCGTCGCCTTTCTGGCGTTTTCGCTGCTCGTGATCCTCCTCGGCGGGCCGTCGGTGGGCAAAGCCAAGGCACGGCGACTATCCATGCTCAAGGACCGGCACGCGGCTTCGACCGAGGCCGTCGTTGCGGCCCAGATGCGCAAAACCATCCAATCCGCCGGAAACTCGGGCAACAGCCAGATTTCCAGCCTGATGCCGCGCCGTGATTTGATGGAATTGCGACTGCGGCGAACCGGCAAGAATTGGACCGTCAGCCAGTATATGTTCGGCGCGATGGGCCTGTTCGTCCTCGTCACCGGCGGGCTGCTGGTGTTGCGAGCGCCTGTGATGCTGGCCGGCATGCTCGGCCTGCTCGCCGGGGTTGGACTGCCCCATTTGGTCGTCGGCCAGCTGATCAAAAAACGCGTCGCGCGTTTCAACACCCGCTTTCCCGATGCGATCGACCTGCTGGTCCGCGGTTTGCGATCGGGTCTGCCGGTCACCGAAACCTTTCAGGTTGTGAGCCAGGAAATGCCCGGCCCGGTCGGCGAGGAATTCAAGGGCGTCGTCGAACGCATCCGTATCGGGAACACGATGGAAGCCGCGCTGCAGGAAACGGCCGCCATGCTGGCCACCCCGGAATTCCAGTTTTTCTGCATCACGATCGCGATCCAGCGCGAAACAGGCGGTAACCTCGCCGAAACGCTCGCCAATCTGTCGGACGTCCTCCGCAAGCGCGCGCAGATGAAACTGAAAATCCGTGCCATGTCATCGGAAGCCAAGGCGTCGGCCTATATCGTCGGCTCGCTTCCCTTCTTCGTGTTCGCCATGGTGTGGATGATGAACCCGGTTTATCTGGCCGGCTTCTTCTCCGAAGAGCGGCTGATGATCGCCGGCGCCGGGGGACTGGTATGGATGAGCATCGGCGTGTTCATCATGTCGCGCATGATCAGCTTCGAAATCTGAAGGCAGCAAAGCCATGAACAGCAGCCTCCTTTTCGCCGCCTTTACGGGAACCCAGGCCGGCCCGACGATCATGGGCATCGACATCATCTGGGTAGGCACCATGATGGCCGCGGTCGGCGTGTTCGCCGTGATGGTCGCCATCTATGGCGCATTGACCGTCCGCAACCCGATGACCAAGCGGGTCAAGGCGCTGAATGAACGCCGCGAACAGCTGAAGGCAGGGATCACCGCTTCCACCGCGAAGCGACGTGCCAAGCTGGTCCGCAAGAATCAGACCGCCGACAAGATGCGTACTGTCCTTGGCCGATTGCAGGTGCTGCAGGACAGCCAGATCAAGGAGGTCCAGCAAAAGCTGGCACAGGCCGGCATCCGGTCAAAGGATCTGGCAGTTGCCGTGATTTTTGGCCGGATGGTGCTGCCAATCCTGTTTGGCTGCACCGTCGCCTTCCTGATTTATGGCGTTGAAATGTGGCCCGACCTGTCGCCCATCAAGCGTTCGGGCGCAACGATGGCGGCGCTCATCCTCGGCTATAAGGCGCCCGACCTGTTCGTCGAGAACAAGCGCACCAAGCGCACCGACGCGATTCGCAAGGGCCTTCCCGATGCGCTCGACCTGCTCGTCATCTGCGCCGAGGCCGGCCTGACCGTCGATGCCGCCTTCAGCCGCGTCGCCAAGGAACTCGGCCGCGCCTATCCCGAACTGGGCGAAGAATTCGCGCTCTCATCGATCGAACTTGGTTTTCTGACCGAGCGTCGACAGGCGTTTGAAAACCTCGCCTATCGCGTCAATCTGGAATCGGTAAAGGGCGTTGTCACGACGCTGATCCAGACCGAAAAATACGGCACGCCGCTTGCCTCGGCGCTGCGCGTGCTATCTGCCGAATTCCGCAACGAACGCATGATGCGCGCCGAAGAAAAGGCCGCGCGCCTGCCCGCCATCATGACGGTGCCGCTGATCCTGTTCATCCTGCCGGTGCTGTTCATCGTCATCCTCGGCCCTGCGGCCTGCACGCTCAGCGATGCGATGTCCTCGGGCGCCATGTCGGGCGGCAAGGGTTGATCGCGGCGGGCGGGCCTTGGCCCGCCCGCCCGCACGTCACTCGACTTCCTGCTCGATCGCACCGAAAATACTGTGGTGGCGGTCATCATCCATCCAGATGCGAACGCGGTCGCCCTTTTGCATGAAAGGCGTTTTCGCCTCGCCGTTCCGGATGGTTTCGACCGTGCGAACTTCAGCCAGGCAGCAATAACCCAATCCGCCTTCGCTGATCGGTTTGCCCGGACCGCCATCCGCGTCGCGGTTCGACACCGTGCCCGACCCGATGATCGTTCCCGCCCCCAAATTGCGCGTCTTCGCTGCATGGGCGACAAGCGCGCCGAAATCGAACGTCATATCGACCCCCGCATCGGCGCGGCCCAGCGGCTCGCTGTTGAGGTCAACGCACAGGGCTCCGTGCAGCTTGCCATCCTTCCACCGGTCGCCAAGCGCATCGGGGGTGACGAACACCGGCGACATAGCGCTTGATGGCTTCGACTGGAAGAAACCGAAACCCTTTGCCAGTTCGCCCGGGATCAGCCCCCGCAGCGATACGTCGTTGGTCAAGCCGACGAGCAGGATATGGTCGCGCGCCGCAACCGCATCAATACCGGCGGGAACATCGCCGGTCACGACGACGACCTCGGCCTCCATGTCACAGCCCCAGGCGGGATCGGCGAGCGGGATCGGATCGCGCGGTGCCAGAAAGGCATCGCTGCCGCCCTGATACATCAGCGGATCGTGCCAGAAACTGTCAGGCATATCGGCGCCACGCGCCTGCCGCACCAGTGCGACATGATTCACATAGGCGCTGCCATCGGCCCATTGATAAGCGCGCGGCAGCGGCGATGCGGCGTCACGCTCATGGAAACGATCCTTAGGAATCGCATCATGGTTCAAATCCTCGGCAAGCGCGGCGAGTCGCGGCGCGGCATAGGCCCAATTGTCGAGCGCGGACTGTAAGGTCGGGCTGATATGCGTAGCGTCGGCGCACCAGGCAAGATCATCCGAAACGACAACAAGCCGACCGTCGCGGCCCTGCTTCAGTGAAGCTAGTTTCACACATTGTCCTTTGTCTGCGATGCGGTCGACGCCATCATCACCAGAAAAGGAAACGATGATCAGCGCGGCATCTGGATCGATGCAAAACAGGTAAAGCCGCTCTGCCCCGCCTGCAAGCGCCGTATATACTGCAGATAGGCCTGCGACTGCTTGTAGGAGGTGCCGGGCAGTGTCTGCCCGCGAAACGCACGTTTCACTTCCTCGCCAGTAAATGGCCGCGACGCGCCCGGAAACGCGCCCTTGGTCCCCGGCGGAACAAGTTTGCCATTGGTATCGATAAACTTCCCCGCGCCCGTCGGGCCGGGAACCGGAATCTGGCAGTTCATCACCGACACGGCCGTCTGCGCAAAAGCAGGACGGATCGTCAGCGCCGCCGACACGCCAACCGCGCCCAACGCCAGCATTGCGCGGCGCGAGGGAATGGCTTCGTCATTTTCTGTACCATTGCCGACCGGGATGTCGCTGTTTTCCATGGAAGCCGCATAACCTAATGAAGCAACGAGGAAAAGCAAAAGACCATCACCACCATGCGTCATCCCGCGTTGGGACATTCGCCGACCACTCGTTAACCCCAGCAAACTGCCTTGCGGCGACGGGCGCTTCGTGCGAGGCCGAACGCGATGTTCGATCGTCTATCCAGCCTGGTCATCGCGCTGACGTTGGTCGCCGTCGCGGCCATTTTTGCCGCGCTTGCCGGCGGCGACACCCTGACGATCGTCATATTGACCGTCGCCGGCGCAGTCGCGTCCTCGATCGTCCATGCCGCCCTGCCTACCGTGCCACCCGAGCCGAGCGGCGAAACGACCCATCCGCCGGCCGAACCGGCGCAATTGTCGCTGCTGCGCCACCCCGATTTCGCGCGCTGGGCCGACCAGGAAAAGGAACCGCTGCTCGGCACCGCAGACAATATCGTTACCATCGCCAATGACGCCGCAATCAAGTTGCTCGGCCGACATATCGTCGGCGCCGACATTCGCACCGCGATCCGTCATCCTGCCGCAACCGGGTCGCTGTTGCAGGCCGACGCGACGGCGCCGATGCGGACGATCGACCTCATCGACTATCCGCGCCCCGGTCAGCGCTGGACGATGCGGATCGCGGCATTGTCCGGAACCGAGCGGATCGTCTTCCTGACCGATCGCTCGGTGATCGATGCCGCCGACCGGATGCGTTCCGACTTCGTCGCCAATGCCAGCCACGAACTGCGCACCCCGCTCGCTGCGATATTGGGCTATGTCGAAACGCTACAGGACATGAATGCCGAGGCAGACGCTCCCGTCCGGCACCGTTTCCTCTCGATCATCGAGCGCGAGGCCGGGCGGATGCAACAGCTCGTCCTCGATTTGCTGTCGATCTCGCGCGTCGAGGCCGACCGCTTCCGGCGACCGACGACTCCCGTCGATCTGGGAGCAATCGTGCGGCACACGATCGGGCAGCTGCACGACAGCGAACATCCGCGCGCCAAAGACATCGCGCCCGAACTGGACGATGGCCTCTACCCGATGCTGGGCGACGAAGCACAGCTGGGACAACTCGCACATAATATCATTTCGAACGCGATGAAATATGGCCGGTCGGACACCCCGGTGACCGTCGAACTGGTCCGCGAAGGCCACCGCGTGCGCCTGTCGGTCAGCGACGAAGGAGACGGCATCGCCCCCGATCACATCCCCCGCCTGACCGAACGTTTCTATCGCGTCGACGAGGCACGCAGCCGTTCGGTGGGCGGCACTGGTCTGGGCCTCGCAATCGTCAAGCATATCAGCGAGCGCCACCAAGGGCAGCTCCACATAGAAAGCGAATTGGGCAAGGGAACGCGGGTGTCGGTGACCTTTCCGATCACCGACGGAGCCTAGGCGGCACCTTACCCCTCGCGCTTCGCGCGGCGACGGCGCGCGTAAATCAGTCCGCCGACACCCAATGCAAACAGGCCAAACATCCCCGGCTCGGGAATCGGCGTCGCCCCACCCGAGCTCGAACCACCCCCACCGGAGGAAGAACCGCCGCCCGGCGGCCGAATATCGCCGCCATTATAGGTGCCGACGTGCATCTCACCATTCTGCTTCAGATTGCCGAAAACCGCCGAGCCCTGGATATAGTTTCCGGTCTGCGCGTCGGCGTGCGGTGCCAAAACCGATCCGCCCCATGCAGTTGTCAGCTTCAACTCTTCGGCATCAGGGAAATTCCAGATCAGATTCTCACCCAGATTATTCGTACCGCCGAGGAAATTGTCGTTGAGCGTGATCTTCTGACCGCTGACATTGACGATCGCGGTCTTCGCGCCGTTGAGGTTGAACTGGATCTCGCCAATTTTGTCGAGGTCAGCGGCGGTGATATTGAACACCGCCATCCCGTCAGCATTGGGCTGGGCGTTGAAAATGCCGCGATTGCCCTGCGTGACGAACTTGCTGTTTGACGTCAGCGTGCCCATGTCAAAAGACAGACTGGCCATGCTACTGCTCAACTGGCTCTTCTGCTGCTGCAGGCCGACAGTAAAGCCGGGGTCCTTCGCGCCGAGTCCCGACAGGACCGTATTCTGATTGACGTTGGTATTGCGGATATCGCCGCCGACCTTCACTGTCTGCGCCGAACCATTGAGGTTGAAGCCGCTGTTGACGTTGCCGCCGACGATCGCGCCCGACCCATTGTTAAGATTCTTGTGCCCGCCATTGACGTTGCCAACAACGATCAGCCCGGGGGTCCCGTTCGGCGACGCGGGCAGCGGACGGATATTATAGTTGGACGAATTGCCGGTCAGATTTCCGCCGACGAAGGTGCGCCCCTCGACCTCAGAAGAGGAATCGAGATTACCCAGAACAACGAGGTTCCATTCGCGCAGGGCATCGATACCGATGATGGGTGAACCCGATTGCGCAAGCGCAGGCAAGGACGCGGCCGACAGCGCAATGAAGGCGACCGGAGCGAACGAACGAAAAGCAAAAGACACTGTGATACGCCTGTAACTAAGGGGAAAAAGCCTTCGTGGCCTGACCATGCCCATAGCCAATTTTGGCGCACTTGGCCACCGCTACGCCGTCCCGCTTTGAGACAGAGGGCCCTACGCGATAGTATCGAGCAGATTGCCAAGCTTCCCGAACATCTCGTCGATCTCAGCCTTTGCGACGATCAAAGGCGGCGACAGCGCGATGATGTCGCCGGTCGCGCGGACGAGCAGGCCATTGTCGAAACAGGCGTGGAACAGCTCCATTGCGCGCGCGGTCGGGGCGCCGGAGCGCGGCTTGAGTTCGATCCCGGCGACCAGCCCGATCGTGCGAATGTCGATGACATGGCGCCGCCCCTTCAGGCTGTGTGCCGCATCCTCCCAATAAGCGGAAAGTTCGTTCGCACGCTCGAACAATCCATCGCGCGCGTAAAGGTCGAGCGTCGCAAGGCCCGCCGCGCTGGCAAGCGGATGCCCCGAATATGTATAGCCGTGGAACAGCTCGATCCCGCCGGGCACGCTTTCGATCATCGCATCGTGCAGTTCGCGCTTCACCGCGACCGCGCCCATCGGCACCGCCGCGTTGGTCAGCCCCTTCGCCATGGTGATGATATCGGGCGTCACCCCCCATTGGCCCGCCGCGGTCGCGCCGCCGACCCGGCCGAACGCGGTGATTACTTCATCGAAGATCAGGATGATGCCATGCCGGTCGCAAATCACGCGCAACCGCTGGAGATAGCCGGTAGGCGGTACTAGCACGCCCGTTGATCCCGCCATCGGCTCGACGATTACAGCCGCGATCGTATCGGCGCCGTGCAGGTCGACAAGGCGCTGAAGGTCGTCGGCAAGCTCGACGCCACACTGCGGAAAGCCACGCGAAAAGGCGTTGCGCGCGATGTCATGCGTGTGGCGCATATGGTCGGCGCCCGGTAGTCCGCCGCCAAAGGTCCGCCGATTGGTAACGATCCCGCCGACGCTGATCCCGCCGAAGCCGGTGCCATGATAGCCGCGCTCGCGTCCGATCAACCGGGTGCGCGTCCCCTGCCCCTTGGAGCGCTGGACAGCGATCGCAATTTTCAGCGCGGTATCAACCGATTCGGAGCCGCTGTTGGTGAAGAATATCCGGTCGAGCCCCTCGGGCATCAACGCCGCGAGCCGCTGCGCAAGCTCGAAGGGCAGCGGATGGCCAAGCTGGAACGTCGGCGCGAAATCGAGCGTGCCCGCCGCCTTGGCGATCGCCTCAGTGATCTCCGGACGGCAATGGCCAGCATTGCTGCACCAAAGCCCTGACGTCCCATCAAGGATCGTCCGCCCGTCGCCGCTCTGATAATGCATCCCGCTCGCCGACACGAGCTGACGCGGGTTCGCCTTGTACGAACGGTTGGCGGTAAAGGGCATCCAGAAGGACGCCAGCGGATCATTGTCACCCTTCACCACATACTCTCCCAACCGGTCGGACACCGCATAGTGGCGGGCCACCACCGCATAGACAATGGCGAAAATCGCCGAATCACGGCCCCTCTGGCGCTCCCCTTCACTTCACGATAGGCTGCCTCATCCACAACAGGGCCGGATCCCCGGCCCAATCGGGGGCGCATGTCAGTCAATCTGGAACAATGGATCAGCGAACATAATATCGACGAGGTCGAATGCATCGTCCCCGACATCAACGGGGTCCAACGCGGCAAGGTGCTGCCGGCCAAAAAATTCCTGTCCTCGGTGAAGGACAAGTCGCTGCGCATTCCGGGCAGCGTCTTCATCTGCACGATCGACGGCCATTATCCTGAGGATATCGACGATATCTGGGACAAGGATCCCGACAAGATTTTGATCGCCGACCCCAGCACGATCTGCGTCGCACCGGGTTTCAAATCGCCGACCGCCTTCGTCATCGCCGATGCCCTCAACCGCGATGGCAGCGAAGTAGATATCGCGCCACGCACAATCCTGAAAAAGGTGCTCGCGCTATATGCCGACAAGGGTTGGCGCCCGATCATTGCGCCCGAAGTCGAATTTTATCTCGTGTCGCAGAACACCGACCCCGATTTCCCGCTCACCCCGCCGACCGGCGAGTCCGGGCGCAGCGAGAGCGCGAGCCAGCCTTACGGACTGGAAGCGATGAACGAATATGAGGATATCATCGATCATATCTATGACGATTGCGAGTTGATGGGGCTCGATATCGACACGATGATCCACGAAATGGGCGCTGCGCAACTCGAGGTGAACTTCATCCACGGCGACCCGCTGCGGCTCGCCGACGAGGTGTTCCTGTTCAAGCGCGCGGTGCGCAACGTCGCCAAGCAGCACAACGTCTATGCGACCTTCATGGCCAACCCGATGGCGGGCCAGCCGGGCAGCGCGATGCACATCCACCAATCGGTCGTCGATGCCGACACAGGGCGCAATTTGTTCGCGACCGCCAACGGCCGCGATAGCGCGATGTTCCGCAGCTATGTTGCCGGCCTCATCCGCTTCATGCCGCAAATCTCACCGATGTGGGCACCCAATGTAAACAGCTTCCGCCGCATGCGCCCCGACAGTGCCGCGCCGATCAATGTCCAGTGGGGCGAGGACAACCGCTCCTGCGGGTTCCGCATCCCAATCGCCGACAAGAACAACCGTCGCGTCGAAAACCGCCTGCCCGGCGCCGACAGCAACCCCTATCTCGCCATCGCCGCCTCGCTGGTATGCGGCTACATTGGCATGGTTGACCGCATGGTCCCGCCCAAGCCGATCACCGGCAGCGCCTACAATCGCGCGCGCACCCTGCCCCGCACGTTGGAGGCTGCGCTCGACCGCTTCAGCTCGTGCAAGAAGGTCCGCAACCTGCTGGGCGACGATTTCTTCGAAATCTTCTTCGCGGTGAAGGACTATGAACTGTTCAATTACCAGTCGGTCGTGTCGAGCTGGGAACGCGAACATCTGTTGATGCGGGTCTGACTGCCGAGCGCCATGACCGATCCGCTCGCTAACAGCTATTACGCCGCGACCGCGCATAAGTGGCGCTCGGCTTTTAGAATGGGTGAAGACCTGTCGTTTGACGTTGCGGTGATCGGCGGCGGCTTCACCGGCCTGTCCGCAGCGCTCGCCTGCGCTGAACGCGGCTTCTCGGTGATCCTCATCGAGCGCGAACATATCGGCTTCGGTGCGTCCGGCCGGAACGGTGGACAGTTGATCCCCGGCCTGCGCTGGACGGCATCCGAATTGGAAACCGAATTCGGCCGCGAGCGCGCCGATACGCTGTTCGACCTGTGCTGGCGCGACAATCGTGTGAAAGCACGGATCGCGAGGCATGGCATCGACTGCAACCTCAAGGCCGGCCATCTGGAAGCGGCTTGGACGCCCAAAGATTTCGACGCGATGAGGCGCGAAGCGGAATATCTGGCGGCGCGCTTCGACTATCAGAGCGAGGTCGTGGGTAAAGGCGATATGACAGCGCACGTCGCGACGCCGCTCTATCATGGCGGTATCCATGATCCACAGGGCGGGCATTTTCATCCGCTCAATTATGCCATCGGCCTCGCACAAGCCGCCGAGGCCGCGGGCGTGAGCATCTTGGAAGGGCAGCGCGCTCACAAGATTACCGAAAACCCGCGCGGTCCCGGTGTAATCACTGATCGAGCGCATATCGGCGCACGCTATGTGATCGACGCGACTGACAGTTGGATCGGCCATGTCGAGCCTGATCTCGGCCGCTACACCGTCCCGATCATGAACTATAATATCGCGACCGAACCACTCAAAAACGCCGACGCACTGCTGCCCAGCGATACAGCGGTCGCCGACAGCCGCTTCGTGCTCAACTATTTCCGCCTGTCGGCCGACAAGCGACTGATCTTCGGCGGCGGCGAGCGCTATTCGCAGACGCCGCCGCGCGACATCGCGGCGTTCGTTCGGCCATTCATGATGCAAGTTTTCCCGCAGATCGCAGATGCAAAGATCGACTATGGCTGGGGCGGCGCCGTCGCGGTGACGATGAACCGGCTTCCGCATATCGGACGGCGCGGGAACGTCTTTTTCGCGCACGGCTTTTCGGGGCATGGCGCGCTGGTAACGACGCTCGCGGGCGAACTGATCGCCGAGGCGATGGCAGGCACCGCCGAGCGTTTCGACATCTTCGCGAACCTTCCCTCCCGCCCCTTTCCCGGCGGACCATGGCTCAGACGCCCCCTCGCTACGCTGGGGCTGCTCTGGTATGCGCTTCGCGATCGGCTCGGTTGACCCGAATTTCAGGAGTATTTCGCATGTCGAAGTCATCGGGCGCGATCGCGCCGCGCTCGGAGGCCGAGGCCTTTTTCAACACCAATCCCGACGTCGATTCGATTGAGATGATCTACACCGACTTTGGGGGCGTCCCGCGCGGCAAGCGGCTGCGCCAGCATGAGGTGCTCGCGGTCTATGAAACTGGCCGCATGTTCCCCGGTTCGATCACGGTCGTCGACATCACCGGACAAGATACGATCGAAACCGGCCTGGTTTGGGAGGATGGCGATGCCGATCGCTCGATGAAGCCGATCCCCGGCACCCTTGTCCGCACCCCCTGGGGCGGCGATCACGCCGCGCAATTCCTCGTCGGCTTTTACGAACTCGACGGAACCCCCCATGACCTCGACCCGCGCCATGTCCTTGGCGGCGTCATCGACCGTTTCACCGCCGAGGGGCTGACCCCGGTGCTCGCGGTCGAGCTCGAATTCTACCTCGTCGACCCGCGCCGCGCCCGCGATGGCTCGATCCGCCCCGCCCGCCCCGGCTACAGCCGCGACACCCCGCGCAATGTCGAAGTCTATGGCCTGCGCGAACTCGACGATTTCCGCCCCTTCTTCGACGCGCTCTACGCCGCGACCGATGTTCAGGACCTGCCGCTCGAAAGCGCGATTTCGGAATTCGCCCCCGGCCAGTTCGAACTCACGCTGCGCCACAAACCCGACGTTCTGCGCGCCTGCGACGATGCGATCATGTACAAAAAGCTCGTGAAAGCGATCGCCCAGCAACATGGGCTCGAGGCGACCTTCATGGCCAAGCCTTTCGCCGAACAGGCGGGCAGCGGCATGCACATCCATGTGTCGGTCAACGACGGCGACGGCGCGAACATCTTCGCCAGCGACGATCCCGAAGGCACCCCCGCGCTGCGCCACGCGATCGGTGGGATGATCGGCAGCGTCGGCGATGGCTTCGCGCTCTTCGCGCCGCATGCGAACAGCTATCGCCGCTTCAAGGCGAACAGCTATGCCCCCGTCGCGCCGACCTGGGGCGTCAACAATCGCACCGTATCCTTCCGCATCCCAGCCGGCCCGCCGCCGAGCCGCCACGTCGAGCACCGCGCCTGCGGCGCCGACGCCAACCCCTATCTAGCGGTCGCGGCGGTGCTCTCGGGCATGCACTACGGCATGACCAGCGCGATCGACCCGGGTCCGGCCGTGGTAGGCAACGGCTATGACCGCGATGCCTCCGGTGACGACAAACCACCCTCGAACTGGTTTGCTGCCGTCGATCGATTCCACGCGTCCAAACTGATGCGCGATTATCTGGGGGAGCGGTTTGTCGATATGTTCAGCATCGTGAAGCGGGTCGAACAAGACCGCTATTTCAGCGTGGTACCGACACTTGATTATGACTGGTATCTGCGCAACGCATGAAAAGTACAAAGATTCGTGCTGCGGTGCAAAATAACCTCTTTCCAACTCGCCTTTATTGAGTCAGCTTGACGTCACCATCAGGGAGACCGTCATGGATCTGAACGAACTGCTCGCGCAAGGCCGGAACCGCCGTTCGCTGCTTCAGGCCATGGGGGTGGCGGCGATCGGGATCAGCTTTGGCGGCCTCGCCGCCTGCAGCAAGGGCGAGGGCAAGAAGCTCGCCAATGGCGAAGAGGCCAAGCTCAACTTCTACAATTGGGACACCTATATCGGCGAGACGACGCTCGACGATTTCAAGGGCGCGACCGGCGTCGAGGTCAAGATGGACCTGTTCGACAGCAACGACGTGCTGTTCGCCAAATTCAAGGCCGGCAACCCCGGTTACGACGTAATCGTCCCGTCGAATGATTTTGTCGAACGCATGGCGCTGGCCGACATGCTCCAGACGCTCGACCATGCGCAAATCCCGAACCTCAAGAATATCGACCCGACCTTCATCGACGTCGATTATGACAAGGGCCGCAAATTTTCGATGCCCTACACTTGGCTGTCGCTGGGGATCGGCTATCGCAAGTCGAAGGTAAAAACCAAACCCGACAGCTGGAAGGTCCTCTTCGACAGCCCCGAATATGCCGGGCGCATCTCGTGGCTTTCCGAAGCCGGCGACATGTTCCGCCTCTATGGCAAATATCTGGGCAAGTCGGTCAATGCGCTGACCCCCGCCGACATCGCGACGATCGAGGCGATGATGATCAAGCAGAAACCCAATGTGAAGAATTTCCACGTCGACGACGGGCAGGACCTGTTGCTGAAGGGCGATGTCGACCTGGTGCTGGAATATAATGGCGATATCGCACAGGCGATGACCGAGGACGATGATATCGACTTCATCGTCCCCAAGGAGGGCAGTCAGCTCAATTCGGACAATCTGTGCATCCCGAAAGGCGCACCGCATCCGAAGAATGCCCATGCCTTCATCAATTACATGCTCGATGCCGAGGTCGACAAAAAGATCACCGAGACGATCCTTTTCCCGACCCCCAACGCCGCTGCCAAGGCACTGATGCCCGACAGCTACAAGAACAACCCGGTGATCTTCCCGCCCGCCGACGTGTTGGCGAAATGCGAATATGCGAAGTTCAATCCCGAATTGCAGCGCCTGTTCGAAGAGGCTTTCACCCGCGTCCGGGCGGCGTAGCGACCGGAAGGAGGGAGGCATCGGGGGGTGGCCGAACAGGACTGGAAAGCAAGCAAGCGAACCTTCGCTGCGGTTTCGATCCCGACATTGTTTTGGGTTATCGTCTTTTTCCTCATCCCGATGGCCATCGTCTGGCTCTATAGTTTCGGCGAAAACCGTGGACTGACCGACATCGCCATTTCGGGCACGCTCGACAATTACAAGCGCGCGACCGAATGGCTCTACCTCACCATCTTCGCCAAGAGCTTCGCGGTCGCGGCGCTGGTCACCTTGATCTGCCTGATCATCGGCTTCCCGGTAGCGATGGCGATCACCTTCGCCAGCGAGAAGTGGCGGCCATGGCTGCTGCTCGGCATAATGCTTCCCTTCTGGACCAATTTGCTCATCCGCACCTATGCGCTGATGATGCTGCTCGGCACGCAGGGTTATGCGAACAAAGGGCTCGGCGCTTTGTGGGAAGGGACAAGCTGGCTCAAGACATTGGTCGGGCTGCAACCGCTGCCGACGTGGGAGCCGGTGCAACTGCTCTTCAACAATTTCGCGGTCGTTTTCGGGCTCGTCTACGTCCACCTGCCCTTCATGGTGTTGCCGCTCTACGCCGCGCTCGACCGGCTCGATCGCAGCCTGATCGAGGCGAGCCTCGACCTTGGTGCCGGGCATTTCCGTACCATAATGCGAATCGTCGTCCCGCTCGCCGCGCCGGGGATCATCGCCGGGGTGATGATCACGCTCATACCGGCGCTCGGCGCCTATCTGACTCCCGATCTGATGGGCGGCACCGACAGCCAGATGATCGCCAATGTGATCGAGCGTCAATTCAAAAAAGCGAATGACTGGCCCTTCGGCGCTGCGCTCTCCTTTCTGCTCATCTATGCGATGTTCATCCTGATCGCGCTGCAATCGATGCGTAAAAAAGTGCCGGAGGTCGGCTGATGGCATTATTCGCCCGCACCCCGCGCGCACCGCTCGAATATAGCCGCACGCTGTGGATGCGCCTGTGGGTCGGCACGGTGATGCTGTTTCTCTATGCCCCGTTGTTCGTGCTGATGATCTTCAGCTTCAACGACAGCAAGCGCAACGTCGTGTGGCGCGGCTTCACGACCAAATATTACGAAAAGGCGTTCGGCAACGACCAGCTTGTCGAGGCGCTCGTCAATTCGCTGACCATCGCGGCGCTCGCGACGGTCGCCAGCCTCGTCCTCGGTGCGGTTGCGGCCGTCATGCTCTGGCGCTTTCGCTTTCCGTTCAAGGGCGTGATCGACGGCGCGATCTCACTGCCGATCATCGTCCCCGAAATCTGCCTCGGCGTCGCTTTCCTGATGTTCTTCTCGGCGATCGACTGGCCGACCGACCTCATCTGGCCGCTCAACCTTGGCGCGATCACCATCGCACACATCACCTTCTGCTTCCCCTTCGTCACCATGGTCGTGCGATCCCGCCTCGCGACCTTCAACCGCGAGCAAGAGGAAGCCGCGAAGGATTTGGGGGCGAATGAGTGGCAGGTATTCCGCGACGTACTGATTCCGCACATCAAGCCGGCGCTGGTCGCCGGGGCGCTGCTGTCCTTCACGCTCAGTCTCGACGATTTCGTTATTACCTATTTCACCAGCGGTCCCGACACGATCACCTTCCCGGTAAAAGTCTATTCGATGGTCCGTTTCTCGGTCACGCCCGAGGTCAACGCCGCCTCGACCATCCTGATCATCCTGACCGTCATTCTGACCGCCGCCGCACTGAAATTTCAGGGTGTGAAGGCCATTGCGGAAACCCATTGACCATGACCGACACCGCGCGCCCGATCATCCAGATCCAGAATGTCTCCAAACGCTTTGGCAAGGTCACCGCGGTCGACGATGTCAGCCTCGACATTCTGGCGGGAGAATTTTTCGTCCTCCTCGGCCCCTCGGGCTGCGGCAAGACGACCCTGCTGCGGATGATCGCGGGATTCGAGCTGCCATCCGAAGGCAAAATCCTGATCGACGGACAGGATATGGTGGGCATTCCGCCGAACAAGCGGCCGGTGAACATGGTGTTCCAAAGCTATGCGGTGTTTCCGCATATGAGCGTCGCCGACAATGTCGCTTACGGCCTGAAAATCGCCGGGGTGAAGGGCGGCGAGGCAAAGGACCGCGTTGCCGAGGCGCTCGAGTTGGTCAAGCTCGGTGGTTTCGAGACGCGAATGCCCGATCAGATGTCGGGCGGCCAGCGCCAGCGCGTCGCGCTTGCGCGCAGCCTGGTGATGCGGCCCAAAGTGCTGCTGCTCGACGAGCCGCTGTCGGCGCTCGACGCGAAGCTGCGCGCGCAGATGCAGTTCGAGCTGTCGGAATTGCAGGAAAAGGTCGGGATCACCTTCGTCACCGTCACCCATGATCAGGACGAGGCGCTGTCGATGGCGTGCCGCATCGCCGTCATCAACAAGGGCGATGTGGCCCAGCTCGCGACCCCGTCGGACCTTTACGAATATCCCGCCAACCGCTTCGTCGCCGATTTCGTCGGGTCGGTGAATATCTTCGAGGGCAAGCTGACCCTCGACGATCCCGACAAGGCCGCAGTCGATTGTCCGGGGCTGGGCAAAGTCTATCTCAACCATGGCGTCACCGGCCCGCACGGCGCCGATGTGTGGATCGCGCTGCGCCCCGAGAAAATCTATCTCCACGTTCCGGGCGAAGGCAAAGCGGTCAAGGCGGCGGCGCAGGATGCCCCCGACGGATATAATTTCGCGCGCGGCAAGATCAAAGGCATGAGCTATCTCGGCGATATCACCCTGTTCGAGATCGAACTGGAATCGGGCGCGCGCATCCGCGTGTCACGCCCCAACCTGTCGCGCCACGATCAGGAGGATTTCACCTGGGACGACAAGGTGAGCATGCACTGGCGCGCGGATAGCCCGGTGGTGTTGCTGGGGTAATTCCCGAAATCGTCATTGCGCCAACCTCGTCATTGCGAGCGAAGCGAAGCAATCTCCAGCCAACGGAATTGGTCGTCGATAGCTGGAGATTGCTTCGTCGCTACGCTCCTCGCAATGACGAGAGTTTTAGTGGGCGGCTGCCGCCTTCTTCCCCGGCACCAGATGCAGCGCCGCGACGATCACCCCGCCGAGCAACAGGCCGAATACGCCCGCCCCGCCCGCATTGATCAGCCATTCCAGCACGCCCGCACCGGGCAAGCCCCCCGTCACGGATTGCGCGAAATCGTGCAGGCCGTGGCCGATATTGCCGATATGATATTCATCGAGGCCGTGAAGGAAAATCTGGCCGCCGACCCACAGCATGGCCGCGGTGCCGATCAGCGCGAGCGCCGCCAGCAGCTTGGGCATAAAATCAACGAGCCCGCGCCCGATCGCGCGCCGCGCCCTATTGCCTTCCTTCGCCATATGCAGGCCGATATCGTCCATCTTCACAATCAGCCCGACGACGCCATAGACGGCGATGGTGATCGCAACCGCCACGACAGCGAGCGTCGCGGCGCGCATCGCGAAATGTTCGTCGATGACTTCGTTGAGCGCTATCACCATGATTTCGCCGGACAGGATGAAATCGGTGCGCACCGCACCCTTCACCATCGCCTCTTCATGGTCCTTGTCGGCGACGATTTCGGCCTCTTCGACGAGACTGGCATTGTCCTTTTGGAGTGAGTGCCAAACCTTTTCAGCGCCCTCGAAGCAAAGATAGGCGCCGCCGACCATCAAGAGCGGTGTGATCGCCCAGGGCAAGAAGGTCGACAGCAGCAGCAGCGCCGGCAGGATCAGCACCAGCTTGTTGAAGATCGACCCCTTCGTAATCCGCCAGATGATCGGCAGTTCGCGGTTGGGGTTGAAACCGGTGACGTAGCGCGGAGTCACCGCGGTATCGTCGACCACCACCCCGGCGGCCTTCACCCCCGCCTTCGATGCGGCGGCGCCAATATCGTCGATGCTCGCCGCCGCGACCTTGGCGATCGTCGCAATGTCGTCGAGCAGGGCAAAAAGACCTGAAGGCATAGGGGTTTGAGCTTTCTTCCAGAATGATGAGCCTCCCCTACCCGCTCGCCCCGAGCTTGTCGAAGAGCCGTTCTTTCTTTCGACGCAGCGAAGAAGAACAGTGCTTCGACAGGCTCAGCACAAACGGGTTGAGAAGTAGGCTCTACAATGCCCGCAATTTCGGCAGCACCTCATCGAGCGATTTGCGGATGATGGCAACCATATCGTCAATCTGCTCGGTCGAAATCACGAGCGGCGGACACATCACCAGGCTGTCGCGGATGCCCCGCACCATCAGGCCGCTGGCGATGCATGCGTCGCGCGCCATCGGTCCTGCTGTCCCTTCGGCACCGCCGAAACGCGCGCGTGTTTTTTTGTCGGCGACGATCTCGACCGCACCGAGCAGGCCGATCGAGCGCGTTTCGCCGACGAGCGGATGGTCGTTCAGGCTCGCAAGCGCTTTGGCGAGATGCGGGCCGGTGATGCTGCCGGTGCGCTCGACGAGCCCTTCACGTTCGATAATCTCAATATTTTTGAGCGCGACCGCGGCACAAACGGGGTGGCCCGAGTAAGTGAAGCCGTGGACGAAATCGCCACCGGTCTTCAGCACTTCGACGACATGCGGCGCGACCGCAGTGGCCGAAATCGGGAGATAGCCCGACGACAGCCCCTTCGCCATCGGCATCAGGTCGGGAGTGAAGCCCATCGCTTCATGCCCCCACATCTTGCCGGTGCGGCCGAAACCACAGATCACCTCGTCCGACACCATCAGCAGGCCATATTTGCGGACCACCGCCTCGACCTTTGGCCAATAGCCCTTGGGCGGGATGATGACGCCGCCCGCACCCTGCACCGGCTCGCCGATGAAGGCGGCGCAATTTTCGGGGCCGACTTCGAGTATCCTGTCCTCGATCGCCTGAACGCAGGCGTCACAAAACTCTTCCTCGGTCATCCCCTGCCCTTCGCCATAGGCATAGGGCTGGCGAACATGTTCGACGCCAGGGATCGGCAGGTCACCCTGAACGTGCATCGCCTTCATCCCGCCGAGCGAGACGCCCGCGACGGTCGAGCCATGATAGGCGTTCCAGCGGCTGATGAAGATAGTGCGCTTGGGCTCACCCTTCAGCTTCCAATAATGGCGCACCATGCGGAACACCGTATCGTTGGCTTCGCTGCCCGAGGCGTTGAAGAAGATGTGCGGCAGGCGATTGCCGGTGAGGCTGGAGATTTTCGCCGCAAGCGTCACTGTAGGCGGCGTCGCGGTTTTGAAGAAGGTGTTGTAAAAGGGCAGCTCGCGCATCTGCGCCGCCGCCGCGTCGACAAGTTCCTCGCGGCCATAGCCGACATTGACGCACCATAGGCCCGCCATGCCGTCGAGGATGCGGTGGCCGTCGCCGTCGTGAATATAGCAGCCCTCGGCATGGGTGATGATGCGGCTGCCGCCCATTTGTTCGATTTCGGCCCAATCGGCTTGGGCGGGCAAGTGGTGCGCCACGTCGAGGCGGCGAAGTTCGGCGATGTCGTGATTGCGGGGCATGGAAAAACTCCTGAATTTTGAAGACCGTTCGTATCGAGCGAAGAAACGAGCCTGCCTTCAGTCAGGGCGAGAAACCGAGCCGCGCGAGATAGCGGTTATAGCGGGTGATGCGCCGGTTCATAAGGCGCCCCGCAAAGCCTGCCCGAGCAGGCGGAAATAAGTCTGGCTTTGTTCATTGGCGTCGGTCGCCCATTCGGGATGCCATTGCACCGCGAGCAGCGGCGCGCCGTTGGGACGCGCGCTATAGGCTTCGACGAGGCCATCGGGCGCCTGCGCTTCGATGGTCAGACCGTCGGCGAGTTTTCCGACGCCTTGATAATGGACCGAATTCACCTCGATCGACGGCGCATCATAGGCCGTAGCGAGAATCCCGCCTTTGACCAGTTCGACCTTGTGCCGATGGTCGAACATCGCGTCGAAATCGACGCCGTCGGGCGCGTGGTGATGGAGCAACGTCTCGCTCGCCGACGTGTCGCGGCGCAGCGTTCCACCGAGCGCGACGTTGATTTCCTGAAAGCCGCGGCAAATGCCGAACAAGGGGCGCCGGGCCACAATTACCGCTTCCACGAGCTCGATCATCATCCGGTCGCGATCGGGATCGAACGGCCCCTCGCCTGCGGCCGTATCGCCATAGCGCGCGGGCGCGACATTGGACGGCGTCCCCGTCAGCAGCACGCCATCGAGGCGTCCGACGACTTCGCGCGCGTGCATCAGGTCGGGCAGCGACGGGATAATCAGCGCCGCGCAATCCGCATGGCGCATCGCTGCGGTCGCATAGCGATTGACCACCGCCTGCGCGACCTCGGTGCCGACCATGCGGTTGCAGGCGATGATACCGAGAACGGGGCGCTCTGACATAGCCTCAAGCTGCCGGTTTTAGCGCGGCAGCGCCAGCGGAATCTTAGGCATATTGACGTGCAAACGCCGCCGCCGCGCCGAACAGGCCCGGCTGCGGATGGGTGATCAGCTTGACCGGAAGCGCCGCCATGAAACCCTCGAACCTCCCCTTTTCGATGAAGCGTTCGGGAAAACCAGACACGACCAGGCTGTCGCGGATGCGTAGCCCCAGCCCGCCGGCGATCACCACACCGCTCGCGCCCTGTGCCAGCGCGAGATCGCCCGCGACGCTGCCCAGCGACAGGCAGAAACGATCGACCGCCGCCGCGGCGAGGCTGTCCTCACCGCCAAGCGCATTGGTCCAGATCGCCTTGTCGTCGAGCGGGGTCACCGCACGCCCTTCGAGCCCGGCCAGCGTCTCGTAAATATCGACGATGCCCGGCCCCGACACGACACGCTCGATCGAAACGCGGCGGTGCCGTTTGCGCAGCCGGGCGAGGATCGCATCCTCGATCGTGTCGAGCGGCGCGAAGTCGATATGGCCCCCCTCGGTCGCCTGAACGCGATAATCAGCACCATCGCGCCAGATATGCGCAACGCCCAGCCCTGTTCCCGGACCGATGATCGTGATCGTGCCGGTGGTGGGAAGCGCTTCGTCGGGGCCGGTCAGCCGCTGGAAATAGCTTTCGTCGGCCTGCGCAACGGCATGCCCGACCGCCTCGAAGTCATTGACCAGCACATGGCGATCGACGTTTAGCTTCTCGCCGACCAGCGCCGGTCGGATAATCCACGGATTGTTGGTAAAGCGAATGATCTCGCCACGCGTCGGCCCGGCGATGGCGATCGCGACGGCGCGCGGCAACGTTCCGCCCTGCTGGCGCTCGAAATCCTGCCACGCCCGCTGGAAACTCGCATGATCCCTGGTGTGCAACGTCGTCGCTTCGCCGAGCGAGATCACGCGGCCGCCCGCGATCTCCGCAATCGCAAAGCGCGCGTGGGTGCCGCCGATATCGACCGTGACGATGGCTTCGCTCATAAATCTCCCTTGCCGATCCGCGGCATTCCTATGCCCAAGGGATGTCGCATGGCCCGGCCCGATGCAAGACGCTATAGCTATGCACCGCCTTGTTCTTTGGGCGACGGGCGCCTAATTGCGAATCATTCGCACAAGATAGGAGGCCGCACCGTGACGATCACCCAGAAAACGCCAAACCATGATTGGGACGGGAAAAGCGGTGACAATTGGGTCACACATCAGTTGCGGCTCGACCTGATGCTCGAGGCGTTCGGCGACGCGGCGATGAAAGCCGCCGCGGTCGAACCCGGCGAGCATATCCTCGATATCGGCTGCGGTGCCGGCGTGACCAGCTTTGCCCTCGCGGAGCGCGTCGGTTCCGGCGGCCATGTGCTGGGCGCCGACATATCGCCGCAGTTGATCGCGCGCGCACGCGCGGATGCGCCGGATCACACGCCTGTCGACTTCCAGCTTGCCGACGCAGCGACCGCACCCTTCCCGCAGGGCGTATTCGACCTGCTCTTTTCGCGGTTCGGCGTGATGTTCTTCGACGATCCCGCTGGCGCCTTTGCCCATATGCGGCACGGCCTGAAGTCCGGCGGACGGCTGGCCTTCGTCTGTTGGCGCAGCGCGCAGGACAATGACTGGGTCCGTCTGCCGATGGCGGCGATCCGCGACATCGTGCCGCCCGTTCCCGCCGATCCGATGGCGCCGGACCCTTTTGCCTTCGCCGATCCGGCGCGCATTTCCGCGATATTGACCGATGCCGGTTTTGACGAGATCGCAATCACGCCCTTCGACGCGATCATCCCCTATGGCCATGGAACGACGCGCGACGAAGCGATCGACGATGCGCTGGAACTGGCCTTCGCCGTCGGCCCCCTGTCGCGCGCATTTGCGGGACAGCCCGACGATATACGAGCGCGGGCCGCCGCCGCCGTCCGTACAGCCTTTGCCGCAAGGCCCGGCGAGACATCGGTTCTGATCGATGGTGCGGCGTGGATCGTCACGGCGCGCAATCCGGGCGGCTAGCGCGGCGGCGATGAAAGGCGGGATGCGAGCGCATGTGGCGCGACACATTCCCGTTTCAGGCGCGCGCCTTTTACGAGAAACTGGGCTTCGAGATCGCCGGAGAAATTCCGAACCATCCCCGAGGAGAAAGCCGGTATTTCATGCGGAAGCAATTGCCCCGCTGAGGGCTTTTCCATCATGAGACTACAGCTCGGCGCAGGCTAAAAAGCCAGCCTTTTGGCCATTTTTCATATGGTGAAGGAAAATGGTGCACCCGGAGCGATTCGAACGCCCGACCCTCAGATTCGTAGTCTGATGCTCTATCCAGCTGAGCTACGGGTGCGTGGTGAGGGGCCTTTACGGGGTGAGTTGCAGGGGCGCAACCCCCTATTTCAGCTTTGTGACCATCGCGCAGGAAGATTGTCGCCGCGCCGCGTCGAGCTGACCAATTTCCGACGGATCTTTCAGCAAAAGACGAATGAGCGCGATACCGCGATCATGGTCCGTGCGGACAGTTTCGACACCCGCGGGCACCGCTTGCCCCTCGCGCGCGACGATGATTCGATAGGGCTTGCCCGCCGCCTCGACATCGTTCCGGACGAAAATGACGTCGGTCGCCGCGTCGAAGATGCTGAGCGAGCTGTAGCGGCCCGGCACCGGAGCCACGTCGATCGCCACTGGCCCCGCCGACAGATCATAGGGGCAGCTGGAATAGGCAAGGTCGGGACTGGGGCGCACCACGGGCTGGCGGTCCGGATTGGCGAGATTGCCATAAGCCATGCGGTTGATGCCGCCCTGCCCGAGGCGGTCGATCGCGACGTTCATCAAGCCATAGGGAATGGCGGCGATCGCGGCACAGGCCGCGGCGACCGCGACGATCAGGCCAAACAGGAGAGGTCCGAGCCAGCTGCGCATCTCAGCAGCCCTCCTTCACAATGCGCGGGAGGACGGCTTTGGCGGGATCGGCACGAAAGCCCCCGCCGGGGTTATACATGCGCAAGGTCAGGTGAAAGAGTTGCCCCTTGGTGCCGGGGAGCCACGCGCCCTCCGCAGGCTTGTCGGGCGATATGGTGACGCGCCATTCGTCCTTGGCGTCGAGCGCAACATTGGCGCCGTTGACCGACCAGATTTTCGTATCATTGGCGACCAGATAGCCCGCCGTGTCATAGAGCGTAACGCTCCACCAGCGCGCATCGAGCGGAGCGCCCGACAGGCTGTAGCGGCAATTGCCGTCAAGCGGTGCGCCCGCGGCGTCGCTCTTTGCCGACCAATAGACGGTTTCCTTGGCAGGTAGCGCAAGCAGCCCGGCGCGCGCCACGGCGGCGCGGGTGACCGCATCGGTCGCCTTGGTGCCGTAGCCGAGTGAGGTGGTCCAGGGCCCGTTGGCGATCTGACCGTCCGAAAGGCCGCGGCCGGTGATCGCCCAGGCGGCGCCGAGCCCCACCGCCAAGCCGCCGACCAGCGTGATCGCATAGCGGTGCCCGCTTTTCATGCGCCCCATCCCCTCTATCGCGAGGTGAGCGGCCCATTTCCCGTCACCCCGTTTTGCCGGGATGACGGGAATGAAAAACTACCTCGTCTTCAGCGCCGCCTGTGCTGCTGCCAGACGTGCGATGGGCACACGGTAAGGCGAGGCGCTGACATAGTCGAGACCCGTTTTTTCGCAGAAATGGATGCTCGGCGCGTCGCCGCCATGCTCGCCGCAAATGCCGAGCTTGACGTCAGGGCGGGTCTTGCGGCCGCGATCGGCGGCGATCTCGATCAACTGGCCGACCCCCTCGACATCGAGGCTGACAAACGGGTCAGTCAGGAAGATGCCCTTGTCGACATATTGGGTCAGGAAGCGGCCCGCGTCGTCGCGGCTGATCCCGATCGTCGTCTGCGTCAGATCGTTGGTGCCAAAGCTGAAGAACTCAGCCGTTTCGGCAATCTCGCCCGCCATCAGAGCGGCGCGCGGCAGTTCGATCATCGTGCCGACGAGATAGGCGATCTCGCGGCCCTTTTCGGCGAACACGGCCTTGGCCTGCGCGTCGACGACCGCCTTCATCAGGTCGAACTCGCGGCGCGTCGCGACGAGCGGGATCATCACCTCGGGGATCGGCGCGGCGCCGGTTTCGGCAGCGACGTCGCACGCCGCCTCGAAGATCGCGCGTGCCTGCATCTCATAGATTTCAGGATAGGTGACACCGAGGCGGCAGCCGCGATGGCCGAGCATCGGGTTGAATTCGTGCAGTTCGTTGGCACGTGCCTTCAATGCCTCGATCCCGACGCCCGCAGCTTCGGCAACGACGGCGAAATCCTCTTCGCGCGTCGGCAGGAATTCGTGCAGCGGCGGGTCGAGCAGGCGAATGGTGACGGGAAGCCCAGCCATCACCCGGAAAATCCCGGCAAAGTCGCCGCGCTGTTCAGGGAGCAGCTTGGCAAGCGCGACGCGGCGGCCATCTTCATTCTCGGCGAGGATCATCTCGCGCACCGCGGTGATGCGCGCCGCGTCGAAGAACATATGCTCGGTACGGCAAAGGCCGATACCCTCTGCGCCGAAGTCGCGCGCGACCTGTGCGTCGGCCGGGGTTTCGGCGTTGGCGCGCACCTTCATGCGGCGGACCTTGTCGGCCCACACCATCAGCGTGCCAAAATCGCCGACGAGTTCGGGAAGCAGCGTCGGAACCTCGCCCGCCATCACTTCGCCGGTCGAGCCGTCGAGGGTCAGGATATCGCCTTCGCGAAGCTCACGCCCGGCGACGCGCAGAACGCGTGCATTGCCGTCGATCGACAACCCGCCGGCGCCCGAGACGCAGGGGCGACCCATGCCGCGGGCGACCACCGCCGCGTGGCTGGTCATCCCACCACGCGCGGTCAGGATGCCCTTGGCGGCGTGCATGCCGTGGATATCTTCCGGCGACGTTTCGACGCGGACGAGGATGACCGCCTCGCCCATCGCCGCAGCTTTTTCGGCGCTGTCGGCGTCGAACATGATCTTGCCCGATGCGGCGCCGGGGCTGGCGGGCAGCCCCTTGGTCAGCACGTCGCGCGGCGCTTTGGGATCGAGCGTCGGATGGAGCAGCTGGTCGAGCGCGCCGGGATCGACGCGGCCGACGGCCTCTTCCTCTGTGATCAGCTTTTCAGCCGCCATATCGACCGCGATCTTCAGCGCCGCCTTTGCGGTGCGCTTGCCCGAGCGGGTTTGCAGCATCCACAATTTGCCGCGCTCGACCGTGAACTCAATGTCCTGCATGTCGCGATAATGGCCCTCGAGCCGGTCGAAGACCTGCCCCAATTCGACGAAGGTTTCGGGCATCGCCTCTTCCATCGACAGCGGCTTGGCGCCCGCCCTTTCGCGCGCGGCCTTGGTCAGATATTGCGGGGTGCGGATGCCGGCGACGACGTCCTCACCCTGTGCATTGATCAGCCATTCGCCGTACCAGGCGCGCTCGCCGGTCGCGGGGTCGCGGGTGAAGGCGACGCCGGTGGCCGAGGTGTCGCCCATATTGCCGAACACCATAGCCTGCACATTGACTGCGGTGCCCCATTCGGCGGGGATCGAGTTCAGGCGGCGATAGACTTTCGCACGGTCGCTTTCCCAGCTGGCGAAGACGGCGCCGACGGCGCCCCACAGCTGATCCTTCGGTTCCTGCGGGAAAGGCGCGCCGGTTTCGCGTTCGACGATCGCCTGATATTCGGCGACCAGTGCCTGCCAATCCTCGGCCGACATGTCGGTGTCGAGGTAGAAGCCTCGGTCTTCCTTGGCGATTTCCAGCGCCTCTTCGAATTCGGCATGGTCGAGGCCCATGACGACGTCGGCGTACATCTGAACAAAGCGGCGATAGCTGTCCCACGCGAAACGCGCGTCGCCCGATGCTTCGGCAAGGCCGACGACGGTGCGGTCGTTGAGCCCGAGGTTGAGGACGGTGTCCATCATCCCCGGCATCGACACGCGCGCGCCGGAACGGACCGAGACGAGCAAAGGATCGGCGGCGTCGCCGAAAATCTTGCCGGTGATGCCCTCGATATGCGCGATACCCGCGGTGACCTGTTCAACCAGACCCGCCGGAAACTGTTCGCCATTGGCATAATAGGCGGTGCAGACGTCGGTGGTGATCGTAAAGCCCGGAGGCACCGGCAGGCCGATCGAGGCCATTTCGGCGAGGTTCGAACCCTTGCCGCCCAGCAATTCCTTCGAGCGTTCGGCTGTCGTCGCGTCGCCGCCGAACAAATGCACCATCATAGAAACGTCTGGCGTCGTCATTTCATGCTCCTGTTGCCCCGGGGAGGAGGTTGCGCGGGGAATAGGGTGGAGAGGGCTTATCGTCGATTCAGTTTTACTTCGTGCGGTATAAAGAGAGGCAGATAGCCGTAGCGTCAGCCCTCGATCTTCGAGAAATCGGCAACGCCGTGGACCGCGCCGGTAAATCGGGCGAGCAGGCCGAGGCGATAGGCGCGGACTTCCTCAACGGGATCGTTGACCATCACGCATTCGAAGAAAGCGTCGATCGGCGCGCGGAGACTGGCGAGTTCGGCCATGGCGTCGGTGAAGCGTTCTTCGGCGACGGCGGCTGAGGCGGCGGGTTCGGCGGCGTCGAGGGCGGCGAGCAGCATAGCGTCATGCTCCGTTATGCTCCCCGGCGAAAGCCGGGGTCCAGAGCGTGCATCCGCCGACGCTGGTTCTTGACCGCCATGGGCCCCGGCTTTCGCCGGGGAACTGCTTTGCTCCGCCTGCTTCAGGATATTCGCTGCGCGCTTGTAACCTGCGAGCAGGTTCGCGCCGTCGTCAGTCGTCATGAAGGCTTGCAACGCCTTCACGCGGTCGAGCAGACGGACGAGATCATCCTCGCCGCCGAGCGCGAACACCGCGTCGATCAGGTCGTGACGGACGCCGGCTTCGCGTTGCTGGACCTTGAGGCGGTCGGCGAAGAAGTCGAGAACAACCCCCGCCGCATTCGAGACAGCTTGGGTTTGCTGCTCAAGTCTCTGTTTGTCAGCGTCCCTTTCGGCATCACCAACAGCATCATACGCTGCCGCCAAGCCGCGGTCGCTTCTCGACAGCTCTCCGACCAACAATTCGACACGCAAAGCGTTGGCGGAATTTTGGACGGTCTTATCTTCCGCCACTCTAAGGAGCATCGCCTTTCGGATCACATCGAGTAAATTCAGCCTAAGGCCATTTTCGCCGATCAAAAGAATAGTAGCTAGCGCCGACCGACGAAGTGCAAAGGGATCTTTTGATCCTGTGGGAGTCAGTTCCTCGAGAAAGAACTGCGCAACGCTGTCCAGCTTATCCGCCAATGCCACGGCCACCGTCACCGGCGCGGTTGGGACGTCATCGCCCTGCCCGACCGGTTTGTAATGGTCGCGGATCGCGGCAGCGACGGCTTCGGGCAGGCCTTCGGCGCGGGCGTAGTAGCCGCCCATCAGGCCTTGCAGCTCGGGGAATTCGCCGACCATTTCGGTGACGAGATCGGCCTTGCACAGACGCGCAGCGAGTTCGGCCTGGTCGGCCAGCTCTTCCTTGTTCCCCGACGAAAGTCGGGGCCCATCGGCACCGTCGTCATGGGCCCCGGCTTTCGCCGGGGAACGGTCATGGACGATGCCTTCTTCGACCAGCCACCGCGCGAGCTTCGCGACGCGCTCGACCTTGTCGGCGACGGTGCCCAGCTTTTCGTGGAAGGTGATGTTCGCGAGCTTTTCGGCGTGCTGCGCGAGGGTCTTTTTCTGGTCCTGTTCCCAGAAGAAGCGCGCGTCCGAAAGCCGCGCCGCCAGCACCTTCTGGTTGCCCGCGACGATTTCGGCGCCGCCGTCGATCGCGGCGATGTTCGCGGTGCAGACGAAGCCGTTGGCGAGCTTGCCCGCGGCGTCGTTCACGACGAAATATTTCTGGTTCACGCGCGCGGTGAGCTGGATGACCTCGGGCGGCACCGCGAGGAACGCTTCGTCGAAGCGACCGAGCAGCGGCACCGGCCATTCGGTGAGGCCGGCATTCTCGATCACCAGACCTTCGTCGGCGACGAGCGTCAGCCCGGCGTCGGCGGCGGCCTTCGCAGCGCCGTCGCGGATGATCGACTGGCGTTCCTCATGGTCGACGATGACGTGGCAGGCGCGCAGCTTTTCGGCATAGTCGGAAGCCGAGCCGATCGTGATCTCGCCCGGGCAATGGAAACGGTGGCCGCGCGTCGCGAAACCGGCGGAAATCCCGCTAACTTCACACGCGATCAGCTCTTCGCCGAAGATCGCGACGATGCCCGACAGCGGGCGGACCCAGCGCTGGCTTTCGCTGCTCGCGCTGTCCTTGCCCCAGCGCATCGACTTGGGCCAGGCGAAGGCGCGGACGATTGCGGGGATCGCCTCGGCAAGCACTTCGGCGGTCGCGCGGCCGGGCTTATCGATGACGGCGAACCATGTGCCGTCGCGGTCCTGAAGCTGATCCTGCGTCAGCCCGGTCTTGCGGAGGAAGCCCTCAAGCGCCTGCGGCGGGGCGCTGCTGCGCGGGCCTTTGAGTTCTTCGCTGACGGCGGCGGTTGCCTCGGGAAGCCCCTTGGCGATCAGCGCAAGGCGACGCGGGGTCGACCAGATGGTGAGATCGCCGGCCTCGATGCCCGCGGCGGTCATTTGGGCGCGGAACAGTTTTTCGAGTTCGGCGCGCGCGCCGGCCTGCATGCGGGCGGGGATTTCTTCCGAGCGCAGTTCAAGAAGGAAATCGGTCACAGCGTCCACCCCGGATATTTTGCGGTCCAGCTTTCGGACTGGCTGTCGATCCACGCCTTGCAGCTGCCCTTCGCGAGATCGCGGACGCGGGCCATGTAATTGGCGCGTTCCTGAACGCTGATCACGCCGCGTGCCTGAAGCAGGTTGAAAAGGTGGCTCGCCTCGATCGCCTGATCATAGGCGGCGAGCGGGACGTTCGCGGCGATTGCGCGCTGGCATTCGGCCTCGGCGGCCTTGAAGCCCGCAAACAAGGAGTCGGTGTCGGCGACCTCGAAATTCCACTTCGAGAATTGCTTTTCATTCTCGAGGAAGACGTCGCCATAGCTCAGCCCCGCGACGTCGCCGACGGGATCGGAGAAGCGCAGGTCATACACATTGTCGACATTCTGGATATACATGGCGAGGCGTTCGAGCCCGTAGGTGAGCTCGCCCGCGACAGGCTTGCAGTCGAAGCCGCCCATTTGCTGAAAATAGGTGAACTGGGTGACTTCCATCCCGTCGCACCAGACTTCCCAGCCGAGACCCCACGCCCCCAATGTGGGCGATTCCCAGTCATCCTCGACGAAGCGGATATCGTGGAGCAGCGGGTCGATGCCGATCGCGGCCAGCGAGCCCAGATACTGTTCCTGAAGGTCGGCCGGCGACGGCTTCAGGATGACCTGATATTGGTAATAATGCTGGAGCCGGTTCGGGTTCTCGCCATAGCGGCCATCGGTCGGGCGGCGGCTCGGCTGGACATAGGCGACATTCCACGGTTCGGGACCGAGGCTGCGCAGCGTCGTCGAGGGGTGAAAGGTGCCTGCCCCGACGCGCATGTCATAAGGCTGAAGAATCGCGCAACCGCGCGCGGCCCAATAGGCGTGGAGCGTCAGGATCATATCCTGAAAGCTGAGGCTTTTCTTCGCTTCGGCGTCGGCCACGGCCGCAATTCCTTCGCAGGTGCAACAATCGCCGCCGCCTTGGCGCAGCGGGGGCTTAGGGTCAAGAGGACAGCGGATTTCAATGCAGGTCCATGTCATGGTCACAGAACATTTTGTCAGCTGTTGTTGACACAGTCAGCGACTCATGTCATTTAGTCAATAACACCTGACATAGTGTCAGGGTCGAGTGACCAAGGCTCATGGGATGAACAACCAGCTGAAAGTGCTGCGTGCGATGCGGAACTGGAGCCAGGCCGAACTGGCCGACCGGCTCGACGTATCGCGGCAGGCGGTGAATGCGATCGAGACGGGGAAATATGACCCGTCCCTCCCGCTCGCGTTCAAACTTGCGCGGCTGTTCGAGATGCCGATCGAGGAGATTTTCGACGATGGCTTTGAAGGATCAAACCATGACTGACGCCGGCAAAACCACAAAACGCCCGATGTCGCTGCGCCGCAAGCGCTATCTGATAGCCGTTGGTTTTTCCGTGGCGATCGGCGGGATCATCGGCATATGGAGCCGTACTGTCAGCCCCGACGTCCCCGACACGGCGTTTCTCTTTCTGGGCAACCCCGCCCTGACCGCCAGCTTTGCGATCGGCGCATCGCTTCTGTGGGCGATCGGCTTGGCGATCGGCATCCCCCTCTTCCACCGAGCGGTCGACGATCATGAGGAACGTGCACTGCTCTGGTCCGGTCTCGCCGCATGGTATGGCTTTGCCTTCGCAGCGCCTGTCTGGTGGCTTCTTCACCGCGCCGACCTGGTTCCGCCGGTCGATGCGATGCTGCTGTTTGCCGGATCGACGATCGTCAACGTCATCGTCTGGCTGTGGTTCAAATTTCGCTGACCGGGCGCCTGCCCCCTTCCCTCTTTGCAATCCCGGGCAACATTCCCGCAAAAGAAAGACATCTCCCATGAACAGGTTTTTCCGTACCCTTGCCGCCAGCTGCGCAGTCATTTCCTTTGCCGGTTTCGCCGCGAGCCCGGTCCAGGCCGCAGCTCCCGCTGCCGCCGCGACGGTCGATGCCGACCCCGCCTTGTGGGTGATGAAGGACGACGACACGACCATCTATTTGTTCGGGACCGTCCATGTGCTGAAGCCGGGCCTCAGCTGGTTCGATGAGGCGGTCAAGGATGCGTTCGACAAGTCCGACCAGCTGATGCTCGAAATGGTGATGCCCGAGGACCAAGCGGTACTGGCGAAAGCGACGATGGAACTCGCCGTCGACCCGAGCGGCAAAACGCTGTCGTCGCGGCTCGATGCCGATCAACTGAAGGCCTATCAGACCGCACTCGAAGGGCTTGGCCTGAAGCCGACGCAACTCGACATGTTCGAACCCTGGTTCGCGGCGGCCACGCTATCGATGCTGCCGCTGGGCAAGCTCGGCTATGACCCCGAACAGGGTGCCGAAAAGCTGCTGACCCGTTTTGCCAAGGATAGCGGCAAGCCCGTCGCAGGTTTTGAAACCCTGACCGAACAGCTGGGCTTTCTCGACACCCTGCCCGAAGAAGTGCAGGTCGGCTATCTGAACACGGTGGTCAAGGATATCGACAAGGCTGGACCGATGCTCGACACGCTCGTCATGCAGTGGAGCAAGGGCGAGCCCGAAGCACTGGCAGTGACGATGAACGAAAGCATGGCAGACACGCCCGAAATCGCAAAGGTCCTTCTTTGGGATCGCAATCAGCGCTGGGCCGATACGCTGAAGGCGCGGATGGACCAGCCGGGAACCGTCTTCGTCGCGGTCGGTGCGGGCCATCTGGCGGGAGAGAAGAGCGTCCAGGATTATCTGAAGCAGCGCGGCCTGACCGTGACGCGGGTCGCATATTGAGAAACAGCGCGCTTCTTTTCCAGCATCGGGGTCGCCGCATTGCGGCGGCCCTTTTGCCGTTGCTGCTCGCCGCATGCGGCCCTGCCGAACCCGGGCAGCAGGCGCGGCCCGCGATGTGGCTGGTCGAGGATGACGACACATATATTTATATGCTCGGTACGATGCACGCACTGCCGCGCGGCACCGACTGGGACGACGGCAAGGTTGCGGGCGCGATCGCGGCGGCCGATGAACTGGTGCTGGAATTGCCGCCTGAAGAACTGGTCGCCGCGGGCGCGATATTTCAGGCACTGGCCCCGCGCAGTGCGCCATTGGCGATGGACAAACGACTGCCCGCCGACGCCCTCGCCCGCTATCGCGCGCTGGAGGCGAGCGGCGGCGATTTTGGCGGCGACAAGCTCGACGACTGGGCCGTGATGGTCCTGATGGGGCAGCGCGTCGCACAAAATGCCGAACTCATGCCGTCGAAAGGCGTTGAAGCCGGCCTGACCGCCACATTCGAAGCGGCGGGCAAGCCGGTTGGCGGGCTCGAAACCGCCAGGGAACAGCTGATGCTGTTCGAAACCCTCGATCCGCAGACGCAGCGCGTCCTGCTGACGCGCGCGGCAGCCAAGGCCGACAAGGCCGTGCAGGACGTCGATGCCCTGACGGCGGCATGGACGCGCGGCGACATCGCGGCGCTGGAGAAGCTGATCAACGAGGATATCGACGTCGTCCCAGCGGCGCGCGCGGCAATCATCACCGACCGCAACCGGCGCTGGGCCGCTTGGATAAAGCAGCGGATGGCGCAGCCGGGAACGGTGATGCTGGCGGTCGGCGCGGGGCATATGGTTGGAAGCGACGGCGTACCAGCGATGTTAGAAGCAGAAGGAATTAAGGTGACGCGGGTGCAGTGATGGGTTGATGGCGGTCCGGTTTGTCGGGGCCGCGTTGGGGTGGGGAGCGGCGCAGCAGACTGAGTGATAATGCGGGGCGGGAGCCGAAACCCGCATGCGGGTCATGCCAATATATTTCATCTAACCAGCGTCGGGGGTTGGCGTGCTCCAATCGGACTCGGCAACCGTACCGTTGATGGTAACCCGTGGATCAAATGCGTTGCCAGGATATATCTGCATGCCCAAATGGTAGGGCGTGATGGAAAATGGAGCATCGTTGAGGTCAGCCTCAATAACCATTTCGTCACCCGGCTGAAGGACGTATCGATCGGGAATTATCTCGACCAAGATTTCCAGCGGCTCCGTTCCCCCGTTATGGAGAACGAGCCTTTGTGGTAATTTCACATCTATTGCTCGATTTATTCGCTCAATTGTACTGACCGGTACTTGGCCTGTCAGCCGTTGCCAAAGGGTCGGTCGAGACAATGCCTTTCTCCTCATGTGAATTATCGCAATCGGCTACAGCCTTGTAGCTCACATTGGATGGCTGCAATCGGGAAACTACTTTGGACGTGAACAGGTCGGCTATTGGTCGTTACCAGCAATTCGTCATCCTGCCTTCATCCGAGGTCCATTTACGCCGACCTCGCTTGGACTCCGGATCGAGTCCGGGGTGACGAGGAATGACAGGTCGCCTTCCGGTCGTTAGGCGTATCTCGCAAGCGGACTCACCACCGACGCTTGCATTTTCGCCGCTTCCTCGCTAAGCGCCGCGGCTTCCGTCCATGGTCATCCCTGGAGGCGTGGCGGACTGTGAAATCTATACTCGGAGAAAAATGATGAGCGACCAGCTGGTGCTGTCGGCCGAGACGCGTGATCGGGGAGGCAAGGGAGCCTCGCGTGAACTGCGTCGTAGTGGCCGCGTCCCCGCCGTTGTCTATGGCGGCAAAGAAGAACCCCTGATGATCCACGTCGAAGAAAAGCTGCTGATGAAGCAGCTGATGACGGGTCACTTCATGAACTCGGTCGTCATGATCGAAGTTGGCGGCAAGCAGGTTCGCACGCTGCCCAAGGACGTCGCTTTCCATCCCGTCAAGGATCGCCCGATCCACGTCGACTTCCTGCGCATCTCGAAGGATGCCAAGGTCCATGTGTCGGTGCCCGTCGTGTTCGAAAACGAAGAAGCCTCGCCGGGCCTGAAGCGTGGCGGCGTGCTGAATATCGTTCGTCACGAGCTGGAACTGATTTGCGATTCGGACAAGATCCCCGACGACATCGCGATCGACGTCACCGGCTTTGAAGTCGGCGATTCGATCCACATCAGCCACGTCAAGCTGCCCAAGGGTAGCGAAAGCGCGATCACCGATCGCGATTTCACCATCGCGACGATCGTCGCTCCGTCGGCAATGAAGTCGACCGCTGGCGATACGTCGGCGGACGGCGAAGCTGCTGAAGGCGACGCCTAAACAAAACTGGACTCGCCCCTTCCCCTTTGCGGGGAGGGGCGATCCGTTTGCGGCCCCGCGAAAGACGACGCCATGCAACTATGGGTCGGCCTCGGCAATCCCGGGCCCCAATATGCGATGCACCGTCACAATGTCGGCTTCATGGCCGCTGACGTCATCGCCGATGTTTACGGCTTCCCCGCGCCCGCGAAGAAATTTCAGGGCTGGATTCAGGACGGCCGCATCGGCAACCAGCGCATCCTGCTGCTGAAACCCGGAACCTTCATGAACGAAAGCGGCCGCAGCGTGCGCGCCGCGATGGATTTCTATAAGCTGACGTCGCAGGACGTCACCGCATTCTATGACGAGCTCGACCTCGTGCCGATGAAGGTGAAGGTCAAGCAGGGCGGCGGCGCGGCAGGCCATAATGGCATCCGCAGCATGATCCAGCATATCGGTGAGGATTTCCGCCGCGTGCGTATCGGCATCGGCCATCCGGGTCACAAGGACCGCGTGACCGGCCATGTGCTGGGCAATTATCACAAGAGCGAAATGGAGCCGCTGATCGACCTGCTCGGCGCGATCGCGGCCGAAGCGAAGTGGCTTGCCGAGGGTGACGAGGTGCGCTTCCAGAGCGACCTTGCGCTGCGGTTGCAGGGATGACCCGCTTGCGGGCGGCGACAGAAAGTGACGCCGGCCCGGTGATCGCAATCTGGCAGGCCTGCGACCTGACGCGCCCATGGAACGACCCCCGCGCGGATTTTGCACGCGCACTCAATCATTCGGCATCCACCATCATCGTCGCTGAACAAGGACCCGACATTGTCGGAACGGCGATGACGGGATTCGACGGCCATCGTGGGTGGATTTATTATTTGGGGGTTGCCCCGGATCGTCGCGGACAGGGGATTGCGCGGCAATTGCTCGATCACGCCTGCGACTGGTTGAAGCTTCGCGGCTGTCCGAAAGTCGAATTGATGCTGCGCGAAGGAAATCCTGCGGCTGAACTCTACAAGCATCTTGGCTGGGAGTTGCAGCCGGTGCGCGTTTTTGCGCGGTGGCTGGCGTGATAGCGGCTGTCGCGGCTGCCCCGGTCACACGACTGTCACCAAAATCATCCCGTTCTGACATGTTCAAGCAATCACGCTGACACTTCCCCCTGCCATCGGGGCCACCTCATCGGGACATCCAGTCCCGGGGCCCAACCGAAAAACAGGGGTACTGCATGTCACATCTTACCGACGAAGCGCGCGCACCATTTCGCCGCGACACCGACGACCTTGGCGGCACGGATAGCCTGGAGGCGATCGTCGCCCAAAATCCGACGCGCCGCACGCTGTTGCGCAATGGCCTGTTCGGACTGTCGGTGATTCCCGTTGCCGCGCTCGCGGCATGCGGCGATGACGACGGCAAGCCGCCCGTAACCGTTACGCCCACCCCGACACCGACGCCCACCCCGACACCAACCCCCGCGCCGAGCTATGCGATCAGCTTTGCCGCAGTCGCCGCGAACCAGAATGACACCGTCACCGTGCCCGCAGGTTACAGCGTCGATGTGCTGCTCAAGGCCGGTGATTCGGTTGAGTCCGGCACGCCTTACGCGGGCAGCTTCCCCGCCAGCCCTGCGGTTGCGGAGAAATGGGCCGGCGGCAATCATGACGGGATGGAATATTTCGCCCTGCCCGGCGTCGATGCCAATAATGGCGGCCTGCTTGCGATGAATTATGAATATCCCGATTTCAACATTTTGATGGCGGGCAGCTATAATGCCGCCACCGCAACGGCCGACCAGAAAGCGCTCGCGCTGTCGGCGGTCGGCATCGGCGTTGTCGAAATCGCCAAGGGCACCGATGGAAAATGGGCGGTCAAAGCGAACTCGACCTATAACCGGCGCTATACCGGCAACAGCAGCTATCGCGCCGGTGGTCCCGCCGCAGGCCTGTTGTCGGGATCGATCAAGGGCATGCTGAACAATTGTGCGAGCGGCCGGACCCCGTGGGACACCTATCTGACCTGCGAGGAAACGACCGACAATTATTTCGACCCGACGCAGCCCGCGACCGATTATGGCTGGGTCGTCGAAATCGACCCGCTGCGCGAACTGGCGGTCCCGACCAAGCGCACCGCGATGGGCCGCTTCAACCATGAGAATGTGGCCTATATGGCCAATGGCGATCGCCGCGTCGCATTTTATATGGGCGATGATTCGACCCCCGGCTGCATCTATAAATTCGTCCCCGACCGCGCCTACAGCGGAACAAACCGGGCAGCGAACACCGACCTGCTCGACTATGGCACGCTGTATGTTGCGCGCTTCAACGGCGACGGGACAGGCGAATGGCGGGCGCTGGTCGTCGGTCAGAACGGCCTGACCGCCGGAGCATCGGACCCCGGCAATGTCAGCCAGAGCACAACCCCGCCCGCGCCGACGATCGTCAACTTCAACAATCAGGCCGATGTGCTGATCAACTGCGCCTCAGCGGCGCGCGTTGCCGGCGGCACAGTGATGGATCGCCCCGAGTGGCTGACCGTCGCGCCCGACAACAGGGCCGTGTTCGTCACGCTGACCAACAATAGCGGCCGCCGTGTCACCGATCCGATGAACCCCCGAGTCACCAACCTGCATGGCCACATCATCAAATTCCGCGAGGACGCCGACACGCCGCTGGCGACCAAGTTCAGCTGGGAAGTCTTCCTGATGGCGGGCGACCAGTCGTTGGCCGCAGGCGGCAGCAATTTGACCGGCAATATCAACGGCGACACCTTCTCCAGCCCCGACGGGCTGCGCATCGATCCGCAAGGCCGTCTGTGGGTGCAGACCGATCACAGCGTTCCGGGCAATTCAGGCGTCGCAGGGACGACGATCGACGGCGCCTTCGGGCATAATGCGATGTTCTATGTCGATCAGGTGAGCAAGCTGTCGAAACGCTTTCTGGTCGGCCCCAAAGGCTGCGAGATCACCGGACTGGCCTATACGCCCGACCTCAAGACCTTCTTCGTCAACATCCAGCATCCGACGGGCAACTGGCCGGTCGCGGGCCAGCAGCCGCGCTCGTCGACCGTCGTGGTGCGGCGAATCGACAATCAGCCGGTCGGCAACTGATTGCGTCGCCGGGCTCGTCCGGCGACGCGCGAAACGGCCGGCCTCCGTCCCCCGGGGCTGGCCGTTTCCAATAACATTTAATTTGGTCTGGCGGCGGGCCGCTTGGGCGGCGGCGGAGGCGATCCGTCGGCGGTTTCGGAGAGCATGATCACGCACATCGTGCGGTGAACGCTATGCCGACCGCACGCGGCGCCGGCATAGCGATAGCGCGCTTCGAGCACTGCAAAGCGGTGGCCGCGCCCGGGAACGCCATCGTCGACGAGCAATTGTTCGATCACCGTGACCGGGTCACTATGGCCATAGGTGATCACTTCGCCGACATAACGGCCGCCGCCGCGCGCAACCACGCGCTCGCCCGGGCCGCGACCGCGCGAACGGTGTCCGACCTCGCCCGAGCGCGATTGTGCCGCGACATGATCGGCTGCCGCGCGTGCGAGTATCTCGCCATGCTTCAGCGTCGCGACCGGACGTGCCACGCGCAGCGCGGCGACGGCCTCGTCGAGCGCGGCGACGCCCTCGCGCGTCTGAATGTCAATCTCGTCGTCATATCGGCCGCGCAGAATGTCGCCGTCGTAACGCTCGCGTGTTTGAGCGACGACGCGGGCATAGCCGCGTGGATCGGCGCGCAACGCGTTGAGTTCGTCCAGCACATCACCCTCAAAATCGCCCGGCGCCGCGGTTGCAGCGGTCGTCGATGCGATCGCCAACCCGGCCCAGAGCATATATTTCCATCGCATAGTGTCGCGCCCTTCTTTCCCCCGGTGTCGGGCGATAGCTTGCGTATAATGAATGATCGGCAACGACGCTGCGCGGTCTGGGCTGGCAAAAAGCGCGCGAACCGGCTAGCGGGCCTGCAAATAGCGCGTCCGTGCGGCGCCAGCGACAATCGAAAGACAAAATCATGGGTTTCAAATGCGGAATCGTCGGGCTTCCCAATGTCGGCAAGTCCACCCTGTTCAACGCGCTGACCGAAACGGCGGCGGCGCAGGCAGCGAATTATCCCTTCTGCACGATCGAGCCCAATATCGGCAATGTCGCCGTCCCCGACGCGCGGCTTGAGAAACTGGCCGCAATCGCGGGCAGCAAGAAGATCATCGCGACCCAGCTCGCCTTCGTCGACATCGCCGGCCTTGTGCGCGGCGCGTCGAAGGGCGAAGGTCTGGGCAACCAGTTCCTCGGCAACATCCGCGAAGTCGATGCAATCGTCCATGTCCTGCGTTGTTTCGAGGATGACGACATCCAGCATGTCGAAAATCGCGTCGATCCGGTCGCCGATGCCGAGACGGTCGAGACCGAACTGCTGCTTTCCGATCTCGAAAGCCTCGAAAAGCGCGTTCCCGCCTTTGTCAAAAAGGCCGCACAGGGCGACAAGGAATCGAAAATCGCCGCTTCGGTGCTCGGCCAGGCGCTCGAACTGCTGCGCGAAGGCAAGCCCGCGCGGTTGACCCAGCCGCGCGACGAAGAGGAAGAGCGCGTCCTGCGCACCGCACAGCTGCTGACCTCGAAGCCCGTCCTTTATGTCTGCAACGTCGATGAGGGCAGCGCCGCCAATGGCAATGCTTTCTCGGAAAAGGTTTTCGCCAAGGCCGCCGCCGAGGGGGCGCAGGCCGTCGTCGTATCCGCCGCGATCGAGAGCGAGCTGGTGACGATGGAGATGGCCGACCGGATGGAATTCCTGTCCGAAATGGGCCTTACCGAAACCGGCCTCGCGCGCGTCATCCGCGCCGGTTACGAGCTTCTCCACCTGATCACCTTCTTCACCGTCGGGCCACAGGAAGCGCGCGCCTGGACCGTCCATACCGGCGCCACCGCCCCCGAAGCCGCGGGCGAAATCCACAGCGATTTCCAGAAGGGCTTCATCCGCGCCGAAACCATCGCCTATGACGATTATGTCGCACTGGGCGGCGAAGCGCGGGCGCGCGAAGCGGGCAAGCTGCGCGCCGAAGGCAAGGCCTATGTCGTGCACGACGGCGACGTGATGCATTTCCTGCATAGCTGATCCGGCTTCGTCATTTCAGCGGGAATCGGATCGCCGGGAGGACCGCACGATGTCCCAAAGTTCAGCGAAGGTCAGCCTTGTGCGGGCCGCGAACTTAACCTTGCCGTGCTGAACGCGCGGCACAGAATCCGCGGTGGCCGCACCCCCGGCCGACCGCTTTATATACCAAGTTGAAAGAGCTGTGAGACAGGCTGTCACAGCGGGATAATGTAGGAAAGGCCTATGTGAAGGCCGCCACATTTTGGCTATGGGGATGGAGCGGCACCGGGGGGCGAACACAGTCATTGCGACCGGAACCCCAGTAAATGGCGACTTTGGGGTGGGAAGCGGAGGATACCCTTTTCTTACTTCGTCATTCCCGCGAAAGCGGGAACCCAGGGATAGGTTGGCTGACGGACGCTCTGGGTCCCCGCTTTCGCGGGGATGACGAAGGGATAGAGTATGGCAACCACCGGTCGTTAGCCGTCGTTCCGAGTCAATTTACAATGTGTCAGGTTTCGAACGCGGCCAAGATCGGGCACGGCCCCTTGTCGCTCGCCGCGCATTGCGTTGCGAGGCGCGCCAGCGCGGCGCGGGCTTCGGTCATTTGCGCGATTTTCGCATCGAGCACCTCGATGCGCTGGCGGGCAAGGTCGCGGACGCGGGCGCGGTCGTCGCTCGCCTCCAGCGCCAACAGCTCGCCAATCTCTTCCAGAGTGAATCCCGCAGCCTGCGCCGAACGGATAAATTTCAGGCGCCGAACATCATTCTCGTCATAACGGCGGATGCCGCCGCCCCAACCGTCACCGCCGCTGCGCGCAGGGGTGCCGATCAACCCGCGGCGCTGATAATAGCGGATTGTTTCGACCCCGACGTCGCCCGCCGCCGCCAATTTTCCGATCGTGAGTTGCATCGCTTGACTCCGTACTATGGTACGGAGGCTATATGGGGTGCATGACAAAGCAAGCAACACTCCATCGCATGGTCATGCCGGGGCACACCTGCCCCTATGGCCTCAAGGCAAAATATCTTCTCGAAAGAAGGGGCTATACGGTCGACGACCAATGGCTGACGACGCGCGAGGAAACCGACGCGTTTAAGGCCGAGCATGACGTCAAGACGACGCCGCAGACCTTTATCGATGGCGTCCGGATCGGCGGATATGACGATCTGCGCCGTCATTTCGGGCTGAAGGTCGCCGCCCCCGAGGCGACGAGCTACCGCCCGGTGATCGCCTTGTTCGCGATGACCGCGCTGATGGCGCTCGCTACCTCCTACTCGGTGTTTGGCGATGCCTTTACCCTGCGCGCCGCCGAATGGTTCATCTCGTTCAGCATGATCGTGCTCGCGCTGCTCAAACTGCAGGACATCGACAAATTCGCGACGATGTTCCTGAATTACGACCTGCTTGCCAAACGCTGGGTTCCCTATGGGCTGATCTATCCCTTTGCCGAGGGCCTGGCGGGCGTGTTGATGACCGCCCACGCTCTGCCCTGGCTGTCGATCCCTGTTGCGCTGTTCATCGGCGGCATCGGCGCCGCTTCGGTGTTCAAGGCGGTCTATATCGACAGGCGCGAGCTGAAATGCGCGTGCGTCGGCGGCAGCAGCAAGGTGCCGCTCGGCTTCATCTCGCTGACCGAAAATGTCGCTATGGTCGGCATGGCGGTCTGGATGCTGTGGATGTTCGTGTGACGCCAGCAGACCAGAGTTTCGGTCATTGAAGTCCCACATGGCTGGTCTATCGAGGGTCGCATGATTCGCGCGCCGAGGGAAACCAGCCATGTATGACCGCCGCCATTTCCTTGCCGGAGCGACAATCGCCGGGCTGGCCGCTCCGGCGATTGTCCGCGCGCAGGGCATTTTCCGTGACTTTCCATTCAAGCTGGGGGTCGCGGCGGGCGATCCGGCGAGCGACGGCTTCGTCATCTGGACCCGCCTCGCCCCCGAACCGATGGCGCCGCACGGCGGGATGCCGCTGACCAATATCCCGGTCGAATGGGAGGTCGCGAGCGACAGCGGTTTTCGTACCATCGCGGCGAAGGGCACGACGCTGGCACGCCCCGAACTGGGGCATAGCGTCCATGTCGAGGTTGCGGGGCTGCAACCCGACCGCCCCTATTTTTACCGCTTCACCGCGGGCGGCGAACGCAGCCTGCGGGGCCGCGCACGCACCCTGCCCGCCCCCGGCGCGCGCGCCGATGCGCTGAAGTTCGGGGTCGCCGGGTGCCAGCATTTCGAGGCGGGCTTCTTTGGTGCCTACCGCCATCTCGCGCGCGAAGACCTTGCCTTCGTCTATCATTATGGCGACTTCATCTACGAATATAGCGAGGAATATCTGTTCAACACCGGGCTGCCGACGCGCCCGGTGCGCAAGCATGCGTTCCGCGCGCTGGTCGATCTGGAGGACTTCCGAACGGCCTATTCGCAGCAGCTCGGCGACATTGATTTGCAGGCGGCGCGATCGGTCCACGCTTTCCTGTCGAGCTTCGACGATCATGAGATCCGCAACGACTGGGTCGGCGACATCGACAATTGGAAAATGGGGCTCGACGGCAACGACCCCGACGCCGCGCCGCCCGAGGTTTTCATGTTGAAAAAACAGGCGGCGATGCAGGCGTGGTACGAGCATATGCCGGTACGCCGCGCCTTGCTGCCGCGCGGCGGGATGGTCGCGCTCAATCGCGAGCTGCGCTACGGCGATTTGATGGCGATGCAGCTGCTCGACACGCGGCAGTATCGCGATGACCAGCCGTGCGGCGACGGTTTCAAGCCCGCGTGCCCAGAGGTGAACGCCAAGCAGGCGCAGGTGCTGGGCAAGGCGCAGGAAGACTGGCTCGGCCGCAATCTGGGTCAGGGCGGCGCGACATGGAACGCGCTGGCGCAGCAGATCACGATGATGTCGCTCGACCGGCGCCGCAAGCCCGACGAGCCGAAGAAAGTGCTGAATCTCGACAGCTGGGCGGGTTATGAAGCGCCGCGCGAACGGGTGCTGTCGCGCATGGGCGGGCTGAAAAACTGCGTCGTGCTGACCGGCGACGAGCATCAGAATTTCTGCGGCGATCTGGCGCTCAAGGACAAGATCGTCGGTGCCGAGTTCGTTGGCACCTCGATTTCGAGCGGCGGCGATGGCAGCGATAAACGGAACGGCACCGACGAATGGCTGGCGCTGAACCCCGAACTCAAATTCGCCAATGACCAGCGCGGCTATCTGGTCTGCGACGTCAATCGCGAAGCCTGGCAGACGCATTTCATGGTCGTCGACAAGGTGACGACCCCGGTCAACACGCTGTCGAGGCGCGCAACGGGCGTGGTCGAGAATGGCGTCGCCGGGATCAAAATGGCTTAGCGCGCGGCGCTATTTCCTTCCGAACAGTTTTTCGACATCGTCCATCGCCAACTTCACCCACGTCGGCCGCCCATGGTTGCACTGGCCACTGTGCGGGGTGATTTCCATCTGGCGAAGGAGCGCGTTCATTTCGGGGACGTTGAGCGTCCGTCCGGCGCGCACCGAGCCGTGGCAGGCCATGGTGGCCGCGACCAGTTCCAGCTTTTCGCTAAGCCCGAGCGCGGCGTCATAGCCCGCGAGGTCGTCGGCGATGTCGGTGACCAATTTCTGGCAATCGATGTTGCCGAGCATCGCCGGAGTCGCGCGGACCATCACCGCAGCGGGGCCGAAGCGTTCGATTTCGACGCCGAGCGCGGCGAGTTGAGACGATGCGGCCTCGAGCCGGTCGCATGCCGGCTCGTCGAGTTCAACGACCTCGGGGAGCAGCAGCCCCTGCGAAGGAACCGCCTGCCCACTCATCCCGCGGCGTAGCTGTTCGAGCACCAACCGTTCGTGCGCGGCGTGCTGGTCGACGATGACGAGGCCGTCCTCGGCCTCGGCGACGATATAGGTGCGCGCAATCTGGCCGCGCGCGATACCGAGCGGGTGGGCTTCGGCTTGCGGGACCGGCGCGGCGGCGACTTCGGCGCGACCCGCAATCGGTGCGGCCGAGGCGAAGGGCGTGAGCCGGTCATAGACGCGCGCGATATCGTGGGCCTGCGGCGCATGACTGTTGCCAAAGGAATAAGTGGCAGCGGGCGGCGGTGCGGCCGGTGTCTGACCGAACAGAAAGCCCGTCGTCGGTTGCGGCGCGACGGGTTCCTGCTGCCACGCCGCGAGCGCCGCCTCGGCGGGGCGCTGGACGCTGCGAAAGCCATGTTCGTCGAGCGCGCGGCGAAGGCCGCCGACGATCATCCCGCGCACCAGCTGCGGATCGCGAAAACGCACCTCGGTCTTTGCCGGGTGGACGTTCACATCGACTTCGCTGGTCGGCACATCAAGGAACAGCGCGACAACCGGATGGCGGTCGCGCGCGAGCAGATCGGCATAGGCGCCGCGCAGCGCGCCGACGAGCAGCCGGTCCTTCACCGGGCGGCCGTTGACGAACAGATATTGATGGTCGGCAATACCGCGATTGTAGGTCGGCAGGCTGATCACCCCGCCCAGATGCACGTCGCCGCGATCGAGATCGACGCCGATGCTGTTGGCCGCCAGATCGCGGTGGGTCAGCGCGGCCACGCGCGCCAGCCGGTCCTGATCGCCCTGCACATCGAGCACACGGCGCCCGTCATGCTCGACCGTGAAACCAATGTCGGGGCGCGCCATCGCGAGGCGCTTAACCACATCCATGCAGGCGGCATATTCGCTGCGCCCGCTGCGCAGGAATTTGCGGCGCGCCGGCACGCGCGCGAACAAATCCTCGACCAGCACACGCGTCCCTTTGGCGAGCGCCGCCGGACCTTCGACCACCACCGCGCCATTGTCGACGACGCGCCGCCAGCCGTCGCCCCCCGCACCCCGGCTTTCGAGCGTCAGCCGCGCAACACTGGCGATCGACGGCAATGCCTCACCGCGAAAACCCAGCGTCGTGACATCCTCGATCGCATCGTCGGGCAACTTCGACGTCGCATGGCGTTCGAGCGCGAGCGCCATGTCGGCCGCGGTCATTCCGCAGCCATCATCCTCGACTTCGAGGCGCGAAATTCCGCCCTCGGCGATTCGCACCGAAATGCGAGTCGAACCCGCATCGATAGCGTTTTCAACCAGTTCTTTGAGCGCTGCGGCGGGTCTTTCGACCACTTCACCGGCTGCGATCCGATTTACGAGCTTTTCAGGTAGGCGACGTATTGACATGGGGCCTCTCGTAGCGCAGTCGAACGCAAATCGCGACCCACCCGCACAGCCTGATCGTTTTGTCCAGCCAGCCCTTCAGGGACGAGCCGGAACCTCCCCCTGATTAGTCCTGTTCCCGGCCGGGCACGCGGGTATAATCACGACAGGGGCGCGCCCATCATGGGTGCGGCTTCGATGACAGGAAGCAGTATCGATGTCCTTCTTTTCCCGCTGGTTCAAATTCAATTCGCAAGACATGGCCATCGATCTGGGCACCGCCAATACGGTTGTCTATGTGCGCGGCAAGGGGATCGTGCTGAACGAACCTTCGGTCGTCGCGGTCGAAACCATCAACGGCATCAAGCGGGTGAAGGCGGTCGGCGACGACGCGAAGCTGATGATGGGCAAGACCCCCGACAGCATCGAGGCGATCCGCCCGCTGCGTGACGGCGTGATCGCCGACATCGACGTCGCCGAACAGATGATCAAGCACTTCATCACCAAGGTGCATGGCGGCAAGCCCAACGCATTCCGCAGCCCCGAAATCGTGATCTGCGTGCCCAGCGGTTCGACCAGCGTCGAGCGCCGCGCGATCCGCGACGCCGCGTCGAACGCGGGCGCGAGCGAAGTGTGGCTGATCGAAGAACCGATGGCAGCCGCGATCGGCGCCGACATGCCCGTCACCGAACCGATCGGCTCGATGGTCGTCGACATCGGCGGCGGCACCACCGAAGTCGCGGTGCTGTCGCTGCGCGGCCTTGCCTATACCACTTCGGTCCGCGCAGGCGGCGACAAGATGGACGAAGCGATCGTCTCCTATGTCCGCCGACACCATAATCTGCTGATCGGCGAAGCCACCGCCGAGCGGATCAAGAAAGACTTCGGCATCGCGCGGATTCCCGCCGACGGCGTCGGGCTGACGATCCACATCAAGGGCCGCGACCTTGTGAACGGCGTTCCCAAGGAAATTTCGATCAATCAGGCACAGATTGCCGAAGCCTTGTCCGAACCGATCGGCACGATCGTTGAGGGTGTCCGTATCGCGCTGGAAAACACCGCGCCCGAACTCGCCGCCGATATCGTCGATCAGGGCATCGTCCTGACCGGTGGCGGCGCGCTGATCGCCGAACTGGACGAGTTGCTCAAGGAAGCGACCGGCCTGCCGGTGACGGTCGCCGAAGACCCGCTGACCTGCGTCGCGATCGGCACCGGCCGCGCGATGGAAGACCCCGCTTTCCGCGGCGTGCTTCAACAGGCCTGATCACGGACTGATCTGAACTATGGCACGCCCGGCACATCGACGTCCGGGACAATCCCGAAAGGCCCAGTACAGCCTGTTCGTTGCCTATGTCATTGCGGTGACCGGGGCAGTGGCCGGGCTGTTGCTGGCAGTTCTGTCGGTCGTTGATCCCATCGGCTTCGCCCAATTGCGGGTGGCGAGCCAGGAAATCGCCGCGCCCATCGCGCGCATCACACGATCGGTCACGGGTTCCATATCCGGTATCGACGATCGGGTCGGCGCCTATGTCAACGCCGGTTCGCAGAACCGTCGCCTGCGCAACGAGCTCGCCGACACGCGGCGCGCGCTGGTTGCAACGAGCCCGCTGCAGGAAGAAAATCGCCAGCTCAAAGCGCTGCTCAAGTTGCAGGAAACCGACAAGACCGCGATCGCCAATGGCTATCTTCTCACCTCGACCTCGACGAGCAGCAAGCGCATCGCGCTGCTCAGCATCGGCCGCAATCTGGGCGTCGCGGCCGGACAACCGGTGCGGGCCGCGGACGGACTGATCGGCCGGGTGCTGAGCAGCGGACCGTCGGTTTCGCAGGTGCTGTTGCTGACCGATGTCGACAATATCGTCCCCGTCCGCCGCGCGCGCGACGGCCTGCCCGCGCTCGCCTATGGCCGCGGTAACGGCGATCTTGATATTCGCACCCTCAACATCGCCAATAATCCGTTCAAGCCGGGCGACATATTGCTGACCTCCGGCACCGGCGGGCTCTATCCGCCCAATATCCCGGTCGCGATCGTCGCGCGCCGTCAGGACGACGGCGCGCTCGCGCGTCCGCTCGCCGATCCCGGCAAGGTCGACGCGGTATCGGTGCTGCGTCCCTATACCCCCGACAATATCGACGCCTCGCCAGCTCCCGCCCCTGCGCCGCCCCCGAGCAAGCCATGAGCAGCGTGATGAGCAAAAAGGGCCCGCGGCTGGGCGAGCCCGCTTCGCTGGTGCGGATGCGGGTTGTGCCGATCGCGAGCGTGATGTTCGCCTCGGCACTGCCGCTGATGCTGCCGATGATCGCCAATTCGCCGGCGCTGCCGCCGCTCGGGCTGCTGTTCTTCCTGTGCTGGCAGTTGCTGCGTTCCGAAATGTGGCCGGTGTGGATCGGCCTGCCGCTCGGACTGTGGGACGATATGTTCAGCGGCATGCCATTCGGTACCGCGGCGGGACTGTGGACGCTCGCCAGCATCGCGATCGATTATAGTTCACAGCGCATCTATTGGCGCGGTTTCTTCCACGACTGGGCGATCGCCGCTTTTCTCGTCGCGATCATCCAGTCGCTCGCCGCGCTGATCGCTCATCCGCATGCCCCGATGGGCCGCGTGTTGGGACTGATCGTGCCTCAGATCGTCATTTCGGCGCTGCTGGTGCCGCTGTTCATGCGACTGACGGGCAAGTTTGACAATTTCCGTTTGAAGCGCCGATAGTTCAGGCCCCATGCAGCGCAAGCACCCGCCCATTACCGAAGCCTGGAGGGGAATCACCTTCACGCGCCGCACGCTGCTGGTCGGCGGCGGCCAAATGGTCGTCGGCGCCGCGCTGGCAGCGCGCATGGGTTATATTTCGATCATCGACAATGACCGCTATGTCCTTGAATCGGAAAGCAATCGTGTCAATTTGACACTGGTCCCGCCGCGTCGCGGCTGGATCGTCGACCGCAATGGCAAGGCGCTCGCAAACAACCGCGTGTCGCTGCGCATCGACCTCATTCCCGACCGCTTGCACAGCAAGGATCTGGTGCTGGGGCAATTGAAGACGCTGCTGCGGCTTGACGGCGACACGATGGAACGCATCGAACGCGACCTCAAGGCCGCATCGGGGTTTCAGCCAGTGGCGGTGGCGGAGGATGTCAGTGAAGGCGATTATGCCTCGATTCTCGTCCGCCTGCCCGACCTGTCAGGGGTCGCGCCGCAGCGCGGCTTTGCCCGCAACTATCCAACGGGCGCAGCGGTCGGCCATCTGATCGGCTATGTCGGCGCTCCGACCGCCGAGGAATATCAGGCCGTCAAGGACCCGCTCTACATCACCCCCGGCTTCAAGACCGGCAAGGACGGGCTGGAGAAATATTTCCAGCCGATGCTGCGCGGCGACCCCGGTGCGAAGCGCGTCGAGGTGACCGCGCGCGGCAAGGTGGTGCGCGAACTGGGGGTAAAGCCCGATACGCAGGGCAAGACCGTCCATCTGACGATCGACGCCGACCTGCAGGAATATGTCGCACGGCGCATGGGGCGCGAGTCGGGGGCGGCGGTCGTGATCGATTGTCAGAATGGCGACATCCTGTCCTTTGTCTCGATGCCGAGCTTCGATCCCAACAGCTTTTCGGACGGGATCAGCAACTCGGAATATAGCTGGCTGCGCGCCGACGATCACCAGCCGCTGATCAACAAGGCGACCCGCGGGCTCTATCCACCCGGATCGACGTTGAAGCCGATGGCGGCGATTGCCGCGGTCGAACATGGCGTCGACCCCAGCGAGCGTCACACCTGCGTCGGCGGATACCGGCTCGGCAGCCGCTTCTTCCGCTGCCTCGGCACGCACGGCAGCCTCGACATGCCGTCGGCGATCATGAAAAGCTGCAACAGCTATTTCTACTGGCTCGCGCACCGGCTTGGCTATGACGCAATGGCGCCGACCGCCAAGCTGCTCGGGCTGGGCGAGGAGTTTCAGCTCGCGGGCAGCAACCAGCGCTTCGGCACCATTCCCGACAGCGCATGGAAGATGAAGAAATACGACCAGCCATGGTCGGCTTCGGATTCGCTCAACGCGGTCATCGGCCAGGGCTATGTCAGCGTGAACCCGCTCCAGCTGGCGGTCATGGCCTCACGCATCGCGTCCGGCCGCCGGCTTTATCCGCGCCTGATCAACCGCGAATTCAAGAATGAGCCGCTGCCCTTCTCACCCGAAGCGCTGGCCGTCGCGCGTCAGGGGATGGACCTGGTGGTCAATGGCGCGGGCACTGCGGTGCGCAGCCGCCTGCCGCTCGACGGCATTACGATGGCCGGCAAGACCGGCACCGCGCAGGTCCGCGGGCTGGGCACGGGCAACGGGAAAAGCGGCACCTGGAAATTTCGCGACCACGGCCTGTTCATCGGCTTCGCGCCGGTCGTCAATCCGCGCTACGCCACTGCCGTCGTGATCGAGCATGGAATGGGCGGATCGCGCGCTGCGGCGCCGGTCGCCAAGGATTTCATGACCTTCCTCTTCGACCGCGAAAAGGCGATGGCGGCGCTCGAGACTTTCGAGGCCGGCTGGGGCGGTACGATCAAGGAACGCATGGACCGCGACTATGCCGCGTGGAAAGCGGGCGCGTCGATGGGCCCCGTCCCCGGGACGCAGCCATGATCCCCGTCCCACCCGCCATCCAGCGCTTTCCCTGGAAGCTGATGGCATTGCTGTCGGCGATCACCGGCTTTGGCCTGCTCGTCCTTTATTCGGCAGCCGGCGGCAGCTTTACGCCCTGGGCGCTGCAGCAGGGCGTGCGCTTTCTCGTCTTTCTCACGCTCGCGCTGGCCATCGGTCGTTTCCCCTTACGCATCGTTGAGGATTTCGCCTATCTGGGCTATATCGCGGTCGCGGTGTTGCTCGTCGCGGTCGAACTGCTCGGCTTCGTCGGCGGAGGCAGTCAGCGCTGGCTCAACCTCGGCTTCATGAACCTCCAGCCGTCGGAGTTGATGAAGGTCGCGATCGTTCTCGCACTCGCGCGCTTCTATGCACAATTGCCGCCGGGCGAGACGCGGGGCTGGACCGCTTTGTGGCCTGCGCTGGTGATCATCGGTATTCCCGCCGCGCTCGTCATGCTGCAACCCGATCTCGGCACTGCGCTGGCCATCTGCGCGAGCGGTGTGATCGTGATGTTCGTCTCCGGCCTGCCCTTCTGGTGGTTCGGTAGCGCGGCAGCGGCGGGCGCGGCGGCGCTGCCGGTGCTTTTCTCCTTCCTCCACGATTATCAGCAAAAGCGCGTGCTGATCTTCCTCGACCCCGAAAGTGACCCGCTCGGCGCCGGCTATCATATCAGCCAGTCGAAGATCGCGATCGGTTCGGGCGGGATCGGCGGCAAGGGTTTCCTCAACGGATCGCAAAGCCATCTCGATTATCTGCCCGAGGGGCATACCGACTTCATCTTCGCCACCATGGCAGAGGAATGGGGACTGATCGGCGGATTCGCACTGCTGTTCGGCTTCTTCCTGCTGCTGCGCTGGTCGACACGCGTCGCGCTCAAGGCGCGCACCCGTTTTGGCCAGCTCGTCGCGACCGGCCTGACCATGACGATCTTCTTTTATATCGCGATCAACCTCATGATGGTGATGGGTCTGGCGCCGGTGGTGGGGATTCCCCTGCCCCTCTTTTCCTATGGCGGGTCGTCGATGCTGACGATCATGACGTGCGTCGGAATTATTCTTGCCATCGAAAATGACAGCAAAACGGGGACGCGGCGCTTTCATTGAGAAAAAACTTCGGGACAGGCATTGCCAACCCCGAAAGGTCATGATAGCGGGCCGCTCTCTTCGCAGCAAAGAGCATCTCTCTTCGCTGCAAAGCAGGCCGGAAACGGCGGTGGACGCATAGCTCAGTTGGTAGAGCAGCTGACTCTTAATCAGCGGGTCCTAGGTTCGAGCCCTAGTGCGTCCACCATATTTTTCAAAGACTTACGAGAAATCGCCCGATGTCATTCCGACAGCGGGCGATTCCCCATTCCGACAAAATGCGAATTTACGAGAGATATTCGGCCTGCTCCCGCCGCGGGTTCGTCAGCCCCATCCGGCTGACCTCGACCATCATGTGGAACCAATTCTCGTCATGCTCCACGAGCTGGCGAAGCGCCGGCAGGATGCCCGGGCAACCTTCGGGGAGCCAGTCCAGCCTGTCGCGCAGCAACGCCGTGACAATCTTTTCGTAGTATGTCCCATCGGCTGACCGGCCCCCACCGAGTGGTCCGGGTGGATTGTTAGTGCATTGACGCCTCCCTCGCCAGTGTTGGCCGTAGGTGGAGCGAAGCGGAACCGGAGGGCAACACTGGCGAGGGAACGGCCTCCGGCGC
>NZ_NISJ01000020.1 GCF_002205635.1 Sphingopyxis witflariensis
ATTTTGGGCAGCAACGGCCAGCACCACGACCTGCGCAAAACCGCTTTCCCCATAGCTCAGTCCATGCTCCCCGCGGTTCGGGCATCGAAGACTTTCTGACGCCTAGCGGCGTCTGAAACTCTCAACGTTTGAAGACCGTCTGCTTTCGGGACGGATAGTGATTGAAGCGGACGCTGGGGCGCAAATCTACCGCCTCGGCCGATAGACGTAGGTCGCGACTAGAAGATTTAGAGTATCGGCGGCTCTGCGAGGTGCTGCGTCAGCCTGGTGAAAGCCGCATCGCGGCCCCCCCGCCAGGTGCGAGCCAAAGCTTGTAGCTATTGCCCTTCTTCATCCGGATCGTTTCATGGGCGATGCGGTGCCGCGTGTCGGTCAGATAGGTGGCGCCATCGCCATCCTTATAGATCGTTGCGGTATAGGCTTTTCCCGGCTCGAGGAAATCGAAGCTCAGCGTCAGCGTGCGTTCGGTCGCATTGTTGACCCCGCCGACATACCAGTCGGCGCTGCTGCGATCCTTGCGCGCGAAGATCGCATAATCGCCGACCTCGCCCGCGATCAGGCGGCTTTCGGACCAATCGGCCGGAACCTGCTTTATGAACTCCAGCTCACGCGGATGCGCTTCCAGATTCTCGATGAAATCGGCGGCCATCTGGATCGGCGAATAGATGGCGAGATATAGCCCGAGCTGCTTTGCGAGCGTCGAGGCGAGCGGCGCCTTGTTCGCGCCCTCGAGGCTCAGCACGCCCGGCGTGAAGTCCATCGGCCCCGACAGCATCCGCGTATAAACGAGCGTCGGCTCATGGTCCGGGCCGTTTGCGAAGGCCCCCCAGGCGTTATACTCCATGCCCCGCGCGCCTTCGCGCGCAACCCAATTGGGATAGGTGCGGCGGAGGCCCGTATCCTTGATCGGTTCGTGCGGATTGACCGCGACGTGATATTTCGCCGCGGTTTCGACGACTTTTAGATGATGCTGCACCTGGCGCTGGCCGTCGTGCCATTCCATCGCAGTGGTCCCGGGCGTGGCGCCGGGCGCAATGATCCCGCCGGCATCGGCGACATAGCCGGTCTTGACCGTGCCGACGCCGAGCTGCCCATAGAGCTTCATCGCGTCGTCGAGCTGCTCTTCATAGACCGCAATATTGCCGCCGGTTTCATGATGGCCGATCAGCTGGACGCCCTTTTTGCGCGCATAGTAGGTGACCGCCTTCAAGTCGAAGTCTGGTGTTGCCTCGGTAAAGCTGAATTCGTCGCCATGACCGAACCAATTGCCGTTCCAGCCCTTGTTCCAGCCCTCGACGAGCACGCCGCCGAAGCCGTGTTTCGCGGCGAAGTCGATATATTGCTTCGTCCGCTCGGTCGTTGCGCCATGCTTGGGGCCCTCGGCCCAGCTCCAGTCGCCGCGGATCATCCCCCACCAGATGCCGATATATTTCATCGGCTTGAACCAGCTGACGTCGCCCAGCTTGTTCGGTTCGTTGAGGTTGAGTTCGAGGTCGCTTTCGACCAGCCCCGCAGCGCTGTCGGCGATCCGGATCGTCCGCCATGGCGTCGCGAACGGCAGGTCGCGCACGACGCGCGCGCCCTTCGAGGATGGCGACAGCGTGGCGCGGAACTTCTGTCCCTCGGCGCGCTTGAACCACATGCCGGCATAGTCCACGAGCGCCGCTTCGTGGAACGCCAGATGCGTCCCGTCGTCGAGGCGCATCGTGATCGGCGTGTGCGCGGTCGCGACCGCATCGATCGGCGTTTTTTGGTAGATTTGCTCGTAGCGGTTCCACTCGCCACCGGTGATCCACCACGCGGTGCCCTTGGGCGCGATGTCGAATTCGGTGATTTCGTCGACGATCTTCGCGGTCTTGAGCCCCGCCTGCTCGGGCAGTTCGTAGCGGAAGCCGATGCCGTCGTCGAACAGGCGGAAGCGGACGTTCATCGCATGGCCGCCCCAGCTCTCGTTCTGGCGGAAGCGGACGAGCAGTTCATTGTGCCGGTCGCGCACGAAGCGGCGCTCGCCCCATGGCTGTTCCCAGCGCGTGTCGCCGCTGGCGCGCTCGACGCTTTCGATCGCAAAACCGCGTTGCAGCCCGATGCGGTCGGCGAGGATAAAACCCAGCTTCGACGGCGCGATCAGCAGCTTGCCCCTGCGCGACAGCGACCATGTCGGCCGCTGGTCATTGTCGGTCGAAACAGTCAGCACGATGCCGCCGTCCGGCGACGATGCCGTCTGCTCGGACCGTGCGTCCTGCGCAAAGGCGGGCGCCGCTGCCATGGCGAGCAGCGGGAGGGCGGCGAACAGGCTACGCATCAATTTGTTCCTTCGAGTTTCAGCCAGAGAGCGCCGCACGGCGGCAGATGCGCCGGATCGGCGCCGTTGAGCGCAGCGACGGGCGCGCCGCCCTTCCCATGGTCAGCGATATCGATCGTCGCGCCGCCGAGATTGAAGAGGCAGCGGATATGCTCGCCGTCCGCGATCCGATCGAAACCGAGCAGGTCGCCCTCGGCGATCCAGCGCGCGTCGCGGCCGAGCCGCAGCGCCGGGTGCGCGGCGCGCTGCGCGACCAGATGGCGCGTGAGGTTGAGCAGCGAAGCGGGATCGGCCTGTTGCCGGTCGACCGCGAGCGCACCGTGCGCGGAGCCCAGCGGCAGCCACGGATCGGCGCTTGAAAAACCTGCATGCGTTTCGCCCGCCACCCAGGGCAGCGGGGTGCGCGCACCGTCGCGCGACAGCGTCAGCGGCCAGTTCTTGAGCGCCTCGGGGTCCTTCACCAGCTCGAACGGGATCTCGACCTGGTCGAGCCCGAGTTCTTCGCCATTGTAGAGGATGATATTGCCGCGCAGCGCGCAGAGCAGCGCCATCTTCATCCGCGCATAGGCCGCCGGGTCGACGCCTTCGGGGGTCCAGCGCGACACCGCGCGCGGCGCGTCGTGATTCTCGAACGCCCAGCTCGGCCAGCCGAGCCCCGGCGCATCGGGCCATTGTTCGGCCGCCTCGCGCACCAGTTGCGGCGTCAGCCGGTCGGCATAGAGGAAGTCGAAGCCATAGGCGCTGTTGAGGCGGCCTTCGCCCGCAGTGAACAGCTTCATCTCGCGTACCGCATCGTCGCCGCCGACCTCGGCGACGGTGAAGCTGCCCGGATATTGATCGGTCAGCGCGCGGATGCGTTCGAGGAAGAGCGGGATGTCGGGATGCGACTGGTTATGGATTTTCTGCTGGAAATCGAACGGCCGGGTACGGACCTTGTTCGACGGCGGGGCGGGCGGGTTGTCGCGCAGTTCGGGATCGTGCATCGAGAAGTTGATCGCATCGATGCGAAAGCCGTCGACGCCGCGGTCGAGCCAGAAACGCACGACGCCGAGCAGCGCGTCCTGCACCTCCGGATTGTGGACGTTGAGCTGCGGCTGCGAGCCCAGGAAATTGTGCATATAATATTGGCCGCGCCGCGCGTCCCATGTCCACGCCGGGCCGCCGAACACCGACTGCCAATTGGTCGGCGGCGACCCGTCGGGCTTCGCATCGGCCCAGACATACCAGTCGGCCTTGTCATTTTCCTTGCTGGCGCGGCTTTCGGCGAACCATGCATGTTGATCCGACGTGTGCGCGAAGACGAGGTCGGTCGTGACCTTGAGCCCGAGCGCATGCGCGCGCGCGACGAGCGCGTCGAAATCGGCGAGCGTGCCGAAGATCGGGTCGACGCCCTCATAATCGGCGATGTCGTAGCCGAAATCGTCCATCGGCGAGGGGTAGAAGGGCGACAGCCAGATCGCGTCGACACCGAGCGAGGCGACATAATCGAGCCGCGCGGTGATGCCGGCGAGGTCTCCGATCCCGTCGCCGTTCGAATCGGCGAAGCTGCGCGGGTAGATCTGGTAGATCGCCGCGCCCTTCCACCACGGCACCTCTGCGGCGGCGGGCAAGCTGGCATTCTGGACGAGGGGCTGGGTCATCGTGGCGCGTTCTTCGCTTATTAGCTGGCTTGGCAAATGATGGTGCCGAAAGCGGGGAGGGAAAGAAGGAGGCTGCCCGGCGCGGCGGGGCTTGCCGGACAGTCACCGTGGAGCGCGGTAAAGCCCGCGCTTTTCATATCGATGGCAATATTCGCCGACAGCGGCGCCGCCGACGTGTTGAAGGCGAGCAGCACTTCGCGGCCGGTGTCGGGATCGAAGCGCGATACCGCAAGCAATCCGGGCTTTTCGGCAAAGGCGCGAACCTTTGTCGCGCCGCGTATCAGCGCCGGGGTCTTGCGCCGGATTTCGGACAGCGTCGCGATATGGCGATAGAGCGGATGCGCGGGATCGAAATTGGCGGTCGCGGTCGTCGCGGCGCTGCCGATCAGATCATTGTCGTTATACGCCGCGACCTTCGACGCGAACATGGTCTCACGCGCGAGTTGATCCTTGTCATCGGACACGAACCCCTGCTCGTCGCCATAATAGATCGTCGGCACCCCGCGCAGCGTCAGCAGCATTGCGTGGCCGAGCATCACGCGCTGCAGCAGTTCGGCCTCGCTCGCCGCAGGGTTCGCGGCCTTCACGAACATCGCGAAGCGGCCCATGTCATGATTGCCGAGGAAGGTCGGCAGCTCTTGCGCGGCGCCTGCCCCACCCTTGTAGAGCGCGTCACCGTCGAACAGCCGCGCGAACTCGCCGGTTCCTTTCGTGCCGCTCACGGCATCGATCGCGGCGCGCGCGAAACCGAAGTCGAGCACCGCGGGCAAGCCCGCCGCGTGCGTGTACCAGGCGAGCGCGCCCGGATCGACCGCGTCAACATAGACTTCGCCGAAGATGTGGAAATTGGGAATGCCGCGCGCCTTCGCCCGCGCCAGCATCGCGGGCACGAAGGCTTGCCAGAATTCGGGGTTCACATGCTTCGCCGTGTCGATGCGAAACCCGTCGATTCCGAATTCGTCGATCCAGCGGCCATAGATGTCGATAAAGCCCTGAACGACGCGCGGGTTCTCGGTCGCGAGGTCGTCGAGCCCGGAAAAATCGCCGTATAGTGCGGATTCGCCGACCCAGTCGCTGTTGCCGCGGTTGTGATAATAGATCGGGTCGTTGAGCCAGGCGGGAACCTTCACCCGCTCCTCGCCCTTCGGTACGACGGGCGTGTAGGCGAAAGCCGGGTCGGTCAGTTTCTTCCAGTTTTCGGGATCGGCGACATGGTCGCCGGAAAAGCCCGGATTGATTGACGCGCCCCTTATCCCGCCGCGCCGCGAATAAGGAAAATCGGCGAGACTGCGGTAGCGGAAGCCTCCGGCCGCATCTTCCTTGTAGGTGATCACATCGGCGGTGTGATTGGCGATGATGTCCATATAGACTTTCATCCCACGCTTGTGCGCGGCGTCGACGAATGCCTTGAACTCGGCATTGGTGCCGAAATGCGGGTCGACCTGCGTGAAGTCGGTGACCCAATATCCGTGATAGCCGGCGCTCTCGTCGCCCTTCGGCCCTTGCACAGGCTTGTTCTTGAAGATCGGCGCGAACCAGATCGCGGTCGTCCCCATGCCCTGGATGTAATCGAGCCGCCTGGTGAGCCCCGCAAGGTCGCCGCCATGGAAAAAACCCTTGGCGGTCGGGTCATAGCCGGTCTGGAGCCGGTCGCCTTTCAGCCCGCCCTTGTCATTCTTCGGATCGCCATTCTCGAAGCGGTCGGGAAGCACGAAATAGATGATTTCATCCTCGGGCGGGCGCTGGCGGTAGTCCGCGGCCGGCGCGGCTCCGCTGAGGGTCAGCGCGACAATCGAAGCCAACAGGCTCATGCGGGCACTCCTGCCGCGCAATGCTGCGCGATAAAGTCTTCGTGGCCAGGCAAATGCGATGCGGTGCGCGCGACGATCGTTTCGATGTCGGCGCAAAAGCCCGCCAGTTCGTCGTGCGTCAGCTGATCGGCCATCGGATGATAGCCATCGGGCATGATATTCTGCCCCGTCAGCACCTGGAACCAGCCAATTTCGATGAACAATTCGTCGCCCTCGCGAACGATCTGGCCCTGGCTTTTGAACAGCTCGATCTTTCGCACCAGCGTTTCGGGAATGCCCATCTCGCGGCAGCGGATCCAGAAGGGCGAGTCGGTGCGCTGGTTGGCGTGATAGTGGAGGATGACGAAGTCGCGGATGCGTTCGTAATCGAAGCGGACGCGGCGATTATAGGCGTCGATGTTGGCGGCATCGAAATCGCGATCGGGAAAATGCGCGAGCAGCTTCGCGATGCCATTCTGGATCAGATGGATGCTGGTCGATTCGAGCGGTTCGAGGAAGCCCGAGGCGAGGCCCAGCGCGACGACATTGCCGTTCCACGCTTTCGTCCGCATCCCGGTCCGGAAACGCAGCGTCCGCGGCTCGGCGAGCGGGCGGCCCTCGATATTGGCGAGCAGGGTCGCGGTCGCCTCGTCCTCGCTGATGAAATCGCTGCAAAAGACATGGCCGTTGCCGGTCCGGTGCTGGAGCGGAATGCGCCACTGCCAGCCGGCCTTGTGCGCGATCGCCTGCGTATAGGGCCGCGCTGGCCCCGCATTTGCGCTCGGCACTGCGATCGCGCGGTCGCAGGGCAGCCAGTGTGTCCAGTCCTCGAAGCCCGTTTCGAGCGCCTCCTCGATCAGCAGCGCGCGAAAGCCCGAGCAGTCGATGAAGAGCTCGCCGTCGATCACCGTGCTATTTTCCAGCACGACGGCTTCGACATGACCCGTTTCAGCATTGCGCCGGACGCTGGCAATCTTGCCTTCGGTCCGCTCGACCCCGGCGGCTTCGGCGATCTTGCGCAGATAGGCGGCATAGAGCGCTGCGTCGAAATGAAAGGCGTAAGCGACGCCGTCGAGGCTCGTGTTCGGGATCTGCGGCAGCCGCGCGAAGCGGTTCTGGCGCGCCGCGGTTTCGTTCAGCGAATAATCGCCGAGCCGGCCCGCGACACCGTCGCTCCGCCCGCGAAGCCAATATTGCTGGAACGGCAGCATGCCGAGACTGCGTCCGATCTGCCCGAAGGCGTGCATATAGACGTCGCCGATCCCGCCCCAGTCGTGGAACTGGATGCCGAGCTTGAACGTCCCGCCCGTTTCGCGAATGAACTCATTCTCGTCGATGCCGATCAGCGCGTTGACCAGGCGGATCGCCGGGATCGTTGCCTCGCCGACCCCGACGGTGCCGATCTCGTCGCTCTCGACCAGCCGGATCGACAGATTGTCCATCGTGCGGGACAGCGCCGCGGCGGCCATCCAGCCCGCGGTTCCGCCGCCGACGATGACGACCTTCGTGATGCGACTGTCGCCCACCCTGTTCATTCCCTCTCGCCAGTCCGTATCCGTGACAAGCGGGCCGGACTTGCCGCCCGGCCCGCTTATCCCGTCAGAACTTATAGGTGATACCGGCCATGAAGTTGCGACCATAATTCTGATAGTCGCGGATCTGGCGCGGGTCGTTGTTGTAATAGGTCACGAACGGCTCGTTGGTGAGGTTCGACGCCTGGAGCAGGATGCCCAGCCCTTCGAGCGCGCCGCTCTGGAAGGTGTAGCCGACCTGCGCATCGACGACGAATTCGCTCTTCGCCATGAACATGTCCCGCGCGAGGCTGATCGTCGAAACTTCGGCAAGGAATTTCGAGCGGTAGCGGCCCGACGCGCGCACCTGGAAGCCGTCCTTTTCGAAATAGGCGGTTCCGTTGATGACCCATTTCGACAGGCCGGGCATCGAAATCGGGTCCTCGCCGCCTTCGCGCACGCGGCTCTTCGTATAGGAGGCGCTGCCGAGCACGCCGAAGCCGTCGAGCGCCTGGGTGAAGTTCGCGAAGGGCAGCGAGAAGGACGCCTCGGCGCCATAGACGCGCCCGGCATTGCCGTTCAGCCACTGCTTGGTGAGGCCGGCGCGCGTGCCGACCGTCCCGCCGTCGGGGACCTCGAAGTCGGTAAAGTCGAACGGATTGACCTGCCGATAGATGTAATTTTCGAGATATTTGTAGAAGCCGCCGACCGAGACATAGCCGCCCTGGCCGAAATATTTCTCGAGCCCGACATCGACCGTGTCGGCCATCAGCGGACGCAGCCGCGCATTGCCGAGGTCGAGCGACCAGGGCGACGCGTTGACGTCTGTGTTGTTGCGCTTCGATGTATCAAAATTGACGCCGCCGCCGGGCTTCAGCTGGTCCATGCGCGCACGCGCCAACACGCGCGCGGCGCCGAAGCGCAGGAAGCTGTTGTCGGCGAACTCGATCGACAAGTTCATGCTCGGCAGGATGTCGGTATATTTGGCGCCGTCGGTCACCGGCGTCGACTGGGTCACGCCGCCCACGACCTGCGCATAGAAGCTCGAGCCCGTCTGGTCCGAATGAATGACCTGGACGCCGACGTTTCCGCGGATCGGCGTGCTGCCCGCATCGGCGTTGAAATTCGCCTGGACGAAGCCGGTCAGCACCTTTTCGCGGATCGTATAATCGTTGAAGACGCGCGCCGGGTCAAAGCCCGCACCGTCGGTCAGATTATAATTTCCGTCATTGTAGAAACGCCAGCTGTCGAACGCGACCATGCCGGGGATGCCGATGAAGTCGAGCGACACCGGATCATAGAGATAATCGGTAGGCACCGCAGTGTTCGCCGGATAATTTTTGCTCGTCAGCACGAAGCCGCGGTCGTCGAGACTTTTCTTGCGGTCGGAATAGTTGGCGCCGACGCGCAGGCTGCTGATCACGCCGCCCAGTTCCTGCGTCGCTTGCAGGCGCAGCGATTTCAGCTGGTCCTTGACGCGCGGCGTGTTGACGAACCCGTCCTGGCAGTTGGGCACCGCGCCGCCGCAGCTGTTCCAGCCCTGCGGATCGGTGATCACGAACAAATTGGGATCGGCATAGTCGAGCGAGGGGTCGAACATGATCCCGCCGTTCGGGCGCATTTCGAAGCCGAGCGCGGTTTCGCGCGCGCCGACGTTCTGGCCGCGACCGGTGCCGAGATAGATTTCGAGATTTTCCTCGGTCTTCTTGATCCGCGAATAGCCGAGGTCGAGTTCGAGCGTCAGTTTCTCGTTGGGCTTGAACTGTGCGTTCCAGCCGCCCGCGATGATCGTCGAGTCGCGATGGACGACGTCGTTGCGCATCACGGCTTCGGTGCCCGTCCAGACGCCCTTGGTCACCAGACCGTCTTCGACGGTGAAACCGGGCTGCAGCGTCGAATTGCCCCAGAAGAGCGGGAATTCGATCCCGCGCAGGCGCTGTTCGTCCTTGAACTTCGACCAATAGCCGTCGATTGTCGTGTGGAACTTGTCGCTGGGTTCCCATTCGACGACCGCCATCACGCCGTCGCGCTTCAGTTCGTTCGACTTCACATAGGGCTTGGCGCCACCGATGACGAAAGCGGTGTTCGTGCCGTCGGTCGCCTCGGGATAACCCCAGGCGTTGAACCGTTCCTCGGCGGTCGGCGACTGCATGCGCGCGTAACCGATCGCCCAGCCGAGCGTGCCGTCGGCATTCTGGTCGATATAGGAGATGTTGGCGCGGTAGCCCTTGTTCGAGATGTCGGGGTTGAGCTTACCGAGATCGTTGATCTCGAAACGGGCGCCCGCCGCGATCGTGCGCTTGCCATAGGCGAGCGGCCGCACCGTCCGCATGTCGATCGTGCCGCCGATTGCCTGCCCGATCAGCGAAGCGTCGGGGGTCTTGTAGACGATCGCGCCATTGAGCAGTTCGGACGGATATTGGTCGAGCTCGACGCCGCGGTTGTTGCTCGCCGAAACCTGTTCGCGGCCGTTGAGCAGGGTCGTGGTGAAGTCGGGCGCGAGGCCGCGGATCGACACGACATTGGCGCGGCCATCGAGGCGCTGCGTCGCGAGGCCCGGCAGGCGCGACAACGATTCGGCGATCGACAGGTCGGGCAGCTTGCCGATGTCTTCGGCCGAGACGACCTCGACGATCGAGGTGTTGTTCTTCTTGGCCTGAACCGAATTGTTGATCGCGCCGCGGATGCCGCTGACGACGATCTCGCCCTCGGCGGGTGCTTCATCGACGGGTGCGGTGCTCGCGTCCTGCGCCATCGCGGTTGCGGGCAGCAAGAAGGTCAAGGCAAGGCCGAGCGCGATGGCGCTGACACCGCGGTTGAGATTGTTCGGCAAGATCATGTGTGGCTCCCCTGGCACGGACGGGTGGTCTTGACCCATGCATCGGGAGGGGGACGCGGCGCGTCCGTCAGGCTCCTCTCCAACATATGGGTTTTCCCATCTTGAGCCTCGCAATTGAAACCAATCACGCCGCGCCGCCATAGGGTATACGTATACGCATAATATGCGGAGCAGCGCCCTGTCGCAGAAATACAACGCTTTGAGCGCCGAAAACGGCGGGACTCCGGCCTGTGCAAATTCTTGGCATAGACCGGACCAATCGCTAGTCTCCGGGGCAGGCGGCGGCCATCGACAAGACCGCGGCATCAGGGAGAGAGACATGGGGCGCCAGCCCTCGGCCAAGCCCACGAGTTTCGACATCGCCTATCTGGCGGGCGTCTCGCAGCCGACCGTGTCGCGCGCGCTGCGCGGCAGCAAATCGGTCAGCGCCGCGACCCGCGCCAACATTCAGCGTATCGCGCAGGAACTCAACTATACCGTCGACAAGAACGCATCGAGCCTGCGCTCGCAGCGCACCCACACGCTCGCCCTGCTCTTCTTCGAGGATCCGAACCCCGACGAATCGATGATCAACCCCTTCTTCCTGTCGATGCTGGGGTCGATCACGCGCGAATGCGCGCGGCGCGGCTATGACCTGCTGATCAGTTTCCAGCAGATGCACAATGACTGGCACGTCACCTATCAGGACAGCCATCGCTCCGACGGGATCATCCTGCTGGGCTATGGCGATTATCAGCTTTACCTCACCAAGCTAGAGCATCTTGTCGAGATGGGGACAAAGTTCGTGCGCTGGGGATCGGTATCCGAAGACGGTATCGGGCTGACCGTCGGATCGGACAATGTCGGCGCGGGCGAGCAAGCGGGCGCGCATCTGGTCGAGGTCGGGCGCCGCCGTATCGCCTTCCTCGGCGACGCGTCGGACCATGCGCCCGAATTCCAGGACCGCTACGACGGGCTTTGCCGCGCGATGCGCGCCGCGGGTGTCGAACCCGACCCGGCGCTGCAACGCGATGCGGTGTCGTCGGAGGATTCGGGCTATGCCGCCGCGACGTCGCTGATCGAAAGCGGCCGGTCTTTCGACGCAGTTTTCGCCGCGAGCGACCTGATCGCCATCGGCGCGATGCGCGCGCTGGCCGAAGCGGGGCTGCGGTTGCCGCAGGATGTCGCGATCGTCGGCTTCGACGATATCCCCGCCGCCAGCCAGACCACGCCGACGCTGACGACGGTGATGCAGGACATGAAGGGCGCGGGAACCCTGCTCGTCGATGCGCTGCTCGCACGCATCGACGGCCGCCCGGTCGAACAGCGGGTGCTGCCCGCGCGGCTGATCAAACGGCAGAGCACGGCGGTTTAGCAGAGCTTCCTGCGTCCGCTTTGGGGTGGGAAGCGGACGTTTAGCTCCGCGCTTCAAAAGCGGATTGTGCCTCTTGCGCCTTAGCACGCAAGCGTGGCCATAAGTGATGGCTGACGAATGCTGCGTCATCTCCCTTGGGTAGGTCCACAAGCATCGCGTCCAGCAAGGCCTTCACCTCACCAATGGCCTCGACTTCGTTCACATCCAAAAGACTATAACCGACTGCGCCTTCGTCAAAATCATTGTCGTCGAAGAAAAAATGACAAATCTGATCGATGTCTGACACCAGCCCTTGTTCGCGCTCATTGCGCCAAAGTTCTTCCGGGTCTTCTGCCGCCAAGTCTTTGAGATACAGAATGAGCTCTTGTCGCTTGTCCGGATTGGCAATCGAAGCAGGCAGGAATGAGTGATTATCCGTCATATGGTGAGGATAACTATGATCTGGATTGTTCTCAATTGGTCGTTTGCTGTCATTTGCAAAGGGCGTCGTCCTCCAGCCAATGCTGGGCATTTTCGCGAAGCTCAGAGTCACTACTAGTCGCCGCGATTTCGGCCATCATATGTCGCGCGGTAGCGCAATCCTTCGACCCAATTTTCACCGCCAAGGAATGCTTACCGGGCTCGAACCCGGCCTTTGCTGAAAGCCGCAGCCACTTCTCTTCTTCCAGCGAATTTCTTGGGTCGCCGGCACGGCCAGATTCTCCTCCCGCCATCCCATAAAAAACTGCAAGCCTATACGCGGCCTCCCCATTGCCTGCGCGTGCTTGCTGCTGAAGCGCGATACGTTCGGCGGGAGCAATATCGAAAGTAGAGGCGCCATCGACACCTGCTGCCGAACTTAAGGATTGGTCGCCAACCTTATGCTCGACGGAATTGTCGCATCCGCTCATCATCAAAGCCGCTACACCGAGGGCGATAAGGGAAGGATGAGCGGTGGTCACAAGGCGATCATTACTTTTTTAATGAACGTCTGCAATTGGTCGGTTGCAGACATGCTTCGTCGCGCCAGACTCGGTCCACCACATCTTTTCCGTCAGGAAAGCTAATTCCGGATCAATTCTGCCCGGTAGTAACGACCGTCTTGGGAACCAGCGCTTCGGCCGCGACGACCTTCTTTTCCGAACTCGAAGCAATCGTCTTTTCCAGCGCGGCGACCTGCGGGCATTGCGATGCGCAGACGCGCTTCGCCTCGGCCAGCTTCTCGCGCGCCAGTTCGAGTGCGCCCTTGTCGGCGAGCGCTTCGCCCTGCCCGGTCAGCGCGACAAGGTCATTGGGTTCGAGCAACAGCGCCTCGCGATACAGGCCGATCGCCTTGCCCGGCAGGCCCTGCGCACGCGCGACCTGCGCCAGTGCGATGATCGCCGACCGGTTGCGCGGGTCGGCGGTGAGCGCCGATTCATAATAATCGATGGCCGCGTTGAGATCACCCGATTCCTGCGCCTTCAGCCCCTGACTCTGAAGCAGGGCCGAACGCGGGAGAATGTCATTGTCAGCGCGCTGCGCATCGGAAGCCGTGGGCATGCTGGCGAGAATAAGACCAGCCCCAAGGGCCAGAAAACTGACGCGCATCGCATTCTCCCATCGCTTCATTCGGCCAAGCCTAACATGGCGCCGTCAGCCGCGCGAGGAAAAACCCGTCGCAGCCATCATGCCCCGGAGTCAGCAGAAATCCGCTGCCCGCAGGGCGTCCAATCCCATCGGGAAGGATGCCGTCGTCGACGGTCCAGCCCGGATGCCGGGTCAAAAATTCGTCCACCTGAGCCCGCCCCTCGCGTGCAATGATCGAGCAGACAGCATAGAGGAGTTTGCCGCCCGGCGCCACCAGTTCGGCGCCGAGGTCGAACAGTTTCGCCTGATCGGCAACATGGCGTTCAAGCCGCGCCGAGGTCAACCGCCAGCGCAGTTCGGGGCTGCGCCGCCAGGTGCCCGAGCCCGAGCATGGCGCATCGACGATAACGCGGTCGGCGCTGCCCATACGATCGGCGAGCATCGCCGCCTCTTGCCCCGGATTGAGCAGCAAGGTCTTGATGCGGGTCGCTCCGGCGCGATGCGCACGCGGGGCGAGTTGCTGAAGCCGCGCGCGGTTGGTGTCGGCGGCGAGAATGTCGGCCTGATCGCCGGTCGCCGCCGCAATCGCGAGCGTCTTGCCCCCTGCCCCGGCGCACAGGTCGACGATATTGTGCTGCGGCGCGGCGTCGAGCGCGAGCGCGGCATGCTGGCTCGCCGCGTCCTGAACCTCGAACAATCCGATGGAATAGGCCGCGTCCTGCACCGCCGCGGTTTCGGGCGGCAAGCGCACGCCATCGGCAAGCCCCGCGATCGGCTGCGCGTCGGCGAACAACCCGGCGACCGTATCGCGGTCGCTGAGCAGGCGGTTGGCGCGCAAATCGAGCGGTGCGCGCGCGAGCATCACCGCAGTTTCGTCGGCGCCGATCAGCGGATCGAACATCGCCATCAAATGCGGCGCCACAAGGCCGCGTTCGGCGCGGGGCTCATTCCCGACAATCGGTGCCGGACCATAAGGCGAGCCATCGAACAGCGCGGCGATTTCGGGGTCGGCAGCGGCCAGCGTCAGCATCGCGGCCCGGCCAGATTTGGGGGCCAAGCGTATCGCGCGAATGGCATCATAGACGAGGCCGCGGATCGCGCGGCGATCCTTCGACCCCGCATAGCGGCGTGCCCGCATCGCCTCTGCAACGATCGCGTCGGCGGGCGGACCGCCCTCGCGCGCCGAGGCGGCGATGGTGTCGAGAATTTCGATCGCGGTCTGAACGCGCGCAGCGGGGGTCATAGCTTTGGTTTCTTTCTCTTCGTCATTGCGAGTGTAGCGAAGCAACCTCCGGCCATCGGAGTTGCGCTACGATAGCTGGAGATGGCTTCGTCGCTGCGCTCCTCGCAAGGACGAAGGCCATCAACCAACCGGATAATTGGGCGCTTCGCGGGTGATCGCGACGTCGTGGACATGGCTTTCGCGCAGGCCCGCGTTGGTGATGCGAACGAATTTGGCGCGCTCCTGGAAATCCTTGAGGGTGCGGCTGCCGGTATAGCCCATTGCGGCTTTCACGCCGCCGACGAGCTGGTGGATGACATCCTTAGCCGGTCCCTTGAACGGCACCTGGCCTTCGATCCCTTCGGGAACCAGCTTCATCTGATCCTTGATGTCCTGCTGGAAATAGCGGTCGGCCGAGCCGCGCGCCATCGCGCCGACGCTCCCCATACCGCGATAGCTTTTATAGGTGCGGCCCTGGAACAGGAAGGTTTCGCCCGGCGCCTCGGCGGTGCCGGCGAGCAGCGATCCGACCATGACGCTCGACGCGCCAGCTGCCAGCGCCTTGGCGATATCGCCAGAGGTCCGCAGCCCGCCGTCGGCGATGACCGGGATGTTCAGCTTGGCGGCGGCTTCGACACTGCCGAGGATCGCGGTGAGTTGCGGCACGCCGACGCCCGCAACGATGCGCGTGGTGCAGATCGATCCGGGGCCGATGCCGACCTTGATCCCGTCGGCGCCCGCGTCGATCAACGCCTTGGTCGCATCGCCGGTGGCGACATTGCCCGCGAGGATCTGAACGCGGTTCGACAATTTCTTGATCCGCTCGACCGTCTGCGCGACCATCTTGCTGTGGCCGTGCGCGGTATCGACGACGATCAGGTCACATTCGGCATCGAGCAGCGCCTCGGCGCGTTCGACGCCCGTATCGCCGGTGTTGGTCGCCGCGGCAACGCGCAGGCGGCCGCTGCCATCCTTGGTCGCGTCGGGGAAGTTGACGGCCTTTTCCATGTCCTTGACGGTGATCAGACCGATGCAGCGATAATCATCGTCGACGACGAGCAGTTTTTCGATGCGGCGCTGGTGCAGCAATTTGCGCGCCTCGTCCTGCCCGACGCCGGGGCGGACGGTCGCGAGATTCTCGGCGGTCATCAGCTCGCGCACCGGCTGGTCGGGGTTGGCGGCAAAGCGCACATCGCGATTGGTCAATATGCCGACCAGCTTGCCACCGGTTTCGACCACGGGAATGCCCGAAATCCTGTGCTGGTCCATCAACGCGGTGGCGTAGGACAAGGGCGCGTCGGGGGTGATGGTGATCGGATTGACGATCATCCCGCTTTCGAAACGCTTGACCTGACGCACTGCGGCGACCTGTTCCTCGACCGTCAGATTGCGGTGGAGGACGCCGATGCCGCCGATCTGCGCCATCAAAATCGCCATATCGGCCTCGGTCACCGTGTCCATCGCCGACGACAGGATCGGGATGTTGAGGTTGATTTCGCTGGTCAGCTGGGTCGACAGATTGGCTTCCGACGGCAGCATGTCCGACGGACCGGGCACCAACAGCACGTCGTCGAAGGTCAAACCGGTGATGATTTCCATATGGGCCACTTTCTGGTGCGGGCGGCGCCTGCCCCGGGCGTTCGGGGCGGCACACGCGATTCGTTTGGTGGCGGCCCATGTAACCAGTCGGGCCCAAAGGCGCCAGTGGGGGACGAATGATTATTTCAGAGCGAAATGGCGCTTTTCCGGGCGAGCAGGTCATTTCGCGACGAACCGCCTCCCCTTGCAAAAGGGCAAGATCGTTCTTATGAATGATATGTGATATTTTCATTCAAAGGAATGATCATGGCTACCGCGCAATTTGCTCCCGAAACCAATCAGAACCGCGTCCTTTCGGAGGCCGTGGTACGCGTCGCCGGTTGCTGGCAACTGACCAACGAACAGCTCGGCGCGATATTGGGCCTGTCGCCCGCAACCGCGTCGCGGCTCCGCTCGGGCGGCTTCCAGCTCGACCGGTCGGGCAAGGCGTTCGAGCTTGGCCAATATCTGATCCGCCTGTTCCGCAGCCTCGATGCCCTGATGGGAAGCGACGATCGCGCCGCGATATCGTGGCTCAAGACCGCGAACCTCGACCTGGACGCGCGTCCGATCGACCTTATCCGCAGCATTCGCGGCCTTTGCGACGTGACGGATTATGTCGATGACTATCGCGCCCAGGTCTGATCCGGCGCCCGTTCCGGGCCCGGAGCATTTCCGCCCCTATCGCGCAAAGCTGTGGCGGCTCGTCGAGGCACAGCACCGCATCTCGACCAATCGCCTCGCCAGCGGCACCGTCGACCAGGCGATCCTCGAACAGTTGGTCGAGGAGGTGAAGCCGATGCTGCCGCCCGCGGCGCGCGGCCTGCACTATCTGCTCGCGACACCCTTTCGCTATGGCCATATGAAGGCGTCGCGGTTTCGCCGGGCAGGCGAGCGGCCGGGCATTTTCTATGCTTCGGAACAGGTTGCGGTCGCGGTCGCCGAAACCGCTTATTGGCGTCTGCTCTTTTTCTCGCGGTCGCCGGGCTTCCAGCCGCCGTCGGCCGTCGTCGAACATTCGGCGATCAGCGTGCCGGTCCAGATCGCGCAATTGATCGACCTCACCCTGCCGCCACTGTCCGATCATGCGGCGCACTGGATGGCACCGCAGGGATATGATGCGTGTCAGGATTTCGCCGGCCGGGCGCGCGCGATCGCGGCGCAGGCGATCCGCTATGCCTCGGTGCGCGATCCCGCCCACCGCGCCAATGTCGCGCTGTTCGACCCTGCGAGCTTTGCCGCACCGGCGCCGAAGATCGAGCAGACATGGCATTTTCGCTTCGAAGGCGGGCAGATGACGGCCTTTGCCGCCCTGCCCTCCGACGAACGCCACGCCTTCACCTTCGCACAATTCGGGCTGGACCCGACGCCGCTTTAGGCCGCCCGGCGGGGCGGAGACTAAGCCCCGCCTCGCCCCGCCCGGCAGCGCCTAGCTGACCTTCGTCCAGACCTTGGTGCGGCAAAACACCGCAACGCAACCCTTGAGCTCCAGCTTGCCCGCGGCGAGCAGTTTCAAATGACCGGTCGGCGCCCCGTCGCCCGTTTCGGGATCATAGACCGGGCCGCCCTTCCACTCGCGCGGGCCACCGGTGAAGCCTCTCAACACCACCAGCCCCTTGATTTTTCGCGTGCGCAGCTTGGTGTCGGAATTGCGCTCGTCGCGCAGATCGGGGTTGCCACGCAGCCGGCTGGCGCCGACGATCTTGCCGCATAGCGCGGCGCCGCAACGATAGATTTGCACGCGGCCACCCTCGGTTCCCGTCGCCCAGATACCGGTGATATCGGCGGCAGAAGCAGTTGCGGGCATGGCGAACAGGCCTGCGGCGGCGATGGCCATGACAAACCGGCTCATGCTGCCTGACTCCGCGGCGCCGCAACATCGAACGCGGCGAGCGCCTTGGCCAGCAAGGGCCGGTCGTCGGCGTCCCATGGATGGAAACCGGGCCGCATATAGGCGAACATTTCCCTGAACAGCGGACGCATCAAGCCCGAACGACCGTAAAGATAGGCTATCAAGCCGCGCCAGGTCGCGAGGTCGTTGCGCCCGTCCTGCCGCAGCAAGTCCGCGATGCCGCGGAACAGAACATAGTGGAAGCGGATCGAGGTGACGAACATCACGGTACTGCGCTTGAGCCAGCGGCGCAGCGGCAGCATGTCACGCGTCGCGTGCAGATAGGTGTCATATGCCACCGCCTTATGCTCGATTTCCTCGATCGCATGCCATTGCCACAACCGCGCGGTCTCTTCCGTGGCGTTTTCAAGCTGGCGCGGGTCGGCCAGCAGGTCATGCGCCAGCGTCGCGGTGAAATGTTCGAGCGCACAGGTCGCCGCGAGCTGCTGGATCGGCGAACGCCGCTTGGCCCAGGCGATGGTGCGGCGGGCGCGCTCCTCGAGCGGCGCAATGTCGAAACCGGCATCCTCCGCCTGGCGGTTGAACACCACATGTTCGCGCGTGTGCATCGATTCCTGATAGAGGAAATCGTCGATCTGGCTGCGCAGCGGCTGCGGCGCGCCATCACGATAATGGCGCACCGCCGTCATGAAAAACTTCTCCCCCACCGGAAAGGTCGAGGACAATGCGTTGAAAAAGGCGGTGCGGCCGGGATCGCCGCCGTGCCACCAGCGCGGCGGCGGCATTTCGCGTCCGAACTTCAGGTCGCGTTTTTCGATCCTGAGGTCGTGGGGCGTAGGGAGAGAATGGGACATGGCATACCTCACAGCGAATCAATTACATTAACATCAATGTATATATTGATGCATCGCAAAGGGTGCAAGCCGTGATTTTCATGGCTTTTCAAAACATTCCGGCGCTCATTTTGATATACAGTTACATTATGATTCTTGCGCGCTTTGCGCTAAAGCCCGCCAAACGGCTCAGGGGTGGAGCCGCGACAAGGAATAGAGACAATGGACAATCAAGCGCAACCGCGCATCAAGCGGCGCAAGCGTCTGGGCCCCGAAGTGCGCGAGGAAGGTCTGGCGGCGGCACGGGGACTTTTGCTGAAAGGTGGCCCTTCGGCGGTCACCTTGTCGAATATCGGCGACGAGATCGGCATGTCGCATGCCAATGTCCTGCATCACTTCGGGTCGGCGGCAAGCCTGCAGTCGGCTTTAATGGGGTCGATGATCAACGACCTGACCGTCGCGCTCGATCATGTCGTCGAACTGCTCAAGACCGACGCCGCCGCGCCGCGCGCTGTGGCCGATATGGTATTCGACGCGTTTGACAAGGGCGGCGCGGGGCCCCTCGCGGCATGGATCATCCTGTCAGGCGACGTCGAGCATCTCGAACCCGTCCGCAATGCGGTGCAATCGCTCGTCGAGGCGATCGTCGGCCAGTCGACCGATGAGAATGCCCCCGAACGCGTTCGCGTGGCGGTGCTGATGATGGCGGTGACCGCATTCGGCGACGCGATGATCGGTCCCTATGTGCGCGAGATGCTGGGCCAGAAGGATGATGCGATGCGTGACCTGATCGCCCGCATCCTGCCGCTGTTCCTGCTCCCGGCCGGGATTCCTCCCGCCATATCCTGAGCCGAGGCACACCGCCGGTGGGAAGTCCCTCGCCCATCAAAAATATGGGCGCACGAGACCGTGCGCCCATCAGTGGAGCACCGCAGCCGTTCTAGCACCGGCCCCGGCGGAGAAGCGAGTTGGGAAAACAATCCGTCGCGTTGACGGAGCCGATCAAATTGCGCGTTCGTGACCATGCACGGAAGGCAATATGAAAGGCCCTTCAACCGCTGGCGGGGACGTTTCCCCTGCACACAATATTTCTCTAATTGACATTGATATCAAATAAAAAATGTCATTGCGAAGAAGCCGTGCCGGTTTCGAGCCGTATTGCCATAGTCTTCCTGGCCTTTCCCTGCATCGAACACCCCAATGGGAATTTGATGTTGCCCCTTGCGGCATGGTCGACCTGTCGGCGCGCGATGGCGGCGCCATCATCGCCACTCGGCAGTCCGGGACCGGGCGACCAGGGTTGCGGACGACCGCCTGCGGCACCGCCCATGCGCGCTGGTCGCAGCGAAACGATGACCCTCGGCTTTCTTGCATCAATCGGCGCACGCACTTGTCAAAGCTCTGGCGCCCAACTATCCATCGCATATGTAGCCCCGGGCACCTTGGCCAGCGGACGCCGCCACCAAAGATTGCTTCAGCTGAGCCCTGTTCCAGCCACTCCCTATGTCGAACAGCTCAGCATCGGGGCGGGGCGCCGCACGCTTGCCATAAGCCTGGCCGTCCTGATCCCGGGACTCCTGCTCCTCCTGCTGCTCACCTTTGGCTTTGAAAGTCAGCCTGACCATAAGGAGGAGCGCGTCAGCGTGGTGAGCCTCGAGGCCACCGAGATTTCGGAGGAAGCACCCAAACCGAGCAGCGCGGAACGCGAGCAGGCCAAAGAGCAGCCCGTACCGCCACAGCCAGCACCCCAGGAACCGCTGCCTCCGCAGGCCGCTGAACAGCTACCCCCGCCGACAATCCCGACGCCAAGCGAACGGCCACCGTCGCCGGAGCCGCCCCGGGTCGCCGTTCGCCCCTCTGGCGGGCAAGTATATGGACCACCGGACAGAAGCCGCTCCTCCGCCTCCCGCGATACGGAACGGGTGGGAACGGCCCCCAATGGCGAACCGCTTTATGCGGCGGCCTGGTATCGCGAGCCGAGAGACGACGAACTGCGCGGCTATTTGTCCACCGCCAGCGGGCCCGGCTGGGGACTGATTGCCTGCCGCACAGCCCCGGATTATCGTGTCGAGGATTGCGTCGGGCTCGACGAATATCCGAACGGGTCGCAGATCAATCGCGCCGTGCTTGCCGCAGCATGGGCGTTCCAGGTACGGCCTCCGCGCGTCGGCGGACGACCGCTGGTGGGCAGTTGGGTAAGGATCAGGATCGATTACGGCGTCGAGCGGCACCGGGGTCCCTCTCGTTGACATCGCTTCGAAAGCGACAAGCGCCGTCAGCCTGCCGCGAAGCTTTTCCAGATCATATAGGCCGCCACCGCGAAGATCAGGCAGGCGAAAATGGTCGTCAGATTTCCTGCCCCCGAAAGACGCCTGGCGAACTGTGTCCCGATAACTCCGCCGCCTAAACCGCCGGCTATGAATATGCCGGCCAGCATCCAGTCGACCAGCCCGGACACCGCATAGCTCAGCGCCGTGGTGAGCCCAAAGGCGGTCACCGCGACCAGGCTTGTCCCGACCGCATTGAGGATCGGCATCCTTGTCGATGCGATGAGCCCCGGCACAATCAGAAAACCGCCGCCAATGCCGAAAAACCCGGAAAATCCGCCCGTCCCAAGCCCATAGCCGAGCACCGTCGGAGCGTTGTGGCGATTGCAGGCAGCGCCTTCGATCCCGGGATTATTCCGCCCGCGCAACATCAGTGTACCGACAACCAGCATCAGCAACGCGAACAGAAAAAGCAGCTTCTCGCCGTCGATCGCCTTGCCAAGCGTCGACCCGGCGAGCGCTCCGAAGATGCCGCTCCCCGCATATAAGAAACCGCAGCGCCATTTAACCGTCCCGGCGCGCGCGTGCTGGGCCAGCCCCGACGCGGCGTTGGCGGCGACCGCGAGCGCGCTGGTCCCGATCGCGACATGCGGGCTGGCAACCCCGACCAGATAGACCATCAGCGGGACCGCGAGGATAGACCCGCCGCCGCCGACAAGCCCGAGCGTGAAGCCAACAATCCCTCCCGACAGCGCGCCGAGCAGATATTGGACGGTATCGAGCGTCACCCCCCCTTGCCCAATGGCTCAGGCGCCGCCAGCCACTCGCGGCCGCGCAGCATGCCATGCCAGTAGAGCGGCGGCAGGATCTTTTCCTTGAGCAGCCAGGAAAGGCGCGATGGCCGCGTACCCTCGATCAGCCATTTGGGGAAGGTCGGCAGCAATTTGCCGCCATAGCCGAATTCGGCGAGTATGATCTTGCCTGCCTCGACGGTGAGCGGGCAGCTGCCATAGCCGTTGTAGGCCGCCACGGGCGCCGCGCCATCGAGCGCGGCAAGCGCGTTCAGCGCGGCAACGGGCGCCTGCTTGCGCGCCGCTGCCGCAGTCTTTGCATTGGTGGTCGCGGCAACGTCGCCGAGCGCGAAGACATTGACATGCAGGGGGTGGCGCAAGGTCGCCTCGTCGACCGCGATGAAGCCCGAGGGTGCGGCAAGCGGGCTTGCCGCGATAAAATCGGGCGCGACCTGCGGCGGTACGACATGGATCATATCGAAGCGTTCCTCGACGCGGCGGACCATATCGCCGCGTTTCTGCTCGAACAGCGCGACCTTCGCGGTGCCGTCGATCGACACAAGGCGCGATTCAAGCTGCAGGTCGATGCCGTAGCGCGCGATATAGGACTCGAGCGCCGGAACATAGGCAGCGACCCCGAACAAAGCGGGCGCGGCATTGTGGAACTGGACATCGGCCTGGCCGAGTAGGCCCGCGCGTTCCCACCGATGGCACGAGAGATACATCGCCTTTTGCGGCGCGCCGGCACATTTGATCGGCATGGGCGGCTGGGTGAACAGCGCGCGGCCACCGCGGAAGCGGCGCACGAGCCGGTCGGTGTAAGGCGCGAGATCATAGCGATAGTTGGAGGTGACGCCGTTCGAGCCGAGCGTCGCGCCAAGGCCCGGAATCGCATCCCAGTCGAGCTTGAGCCCCGGGCAGACGATCAGGGCGCCATAGCCGATCACCCGCCCGTCAACGAGCGTCACCCGGTCGTTCGCAGGGTCGAAGGACGCAGCGGCGCCCCGGATCCACTCGGCGCCCGCAGGGATTAATCCCGCCTCGCCGCGCCGGGTGACCTCGGCCGCGAAGACGCCCCCGCCGACCATCGTCCAACCCGGCTGGTAATAATGGTCCTCGCTTGGCTCGACGATCGCCAGCGACACGTCCGGGCGACGACGCAAAATGCTCGCGGCGGTCGCTATCCCGGCGCTGCCACCACCGATCACGAGAATGTCGTAACATGCGGTGCCGCCACCCTCGCCACGCGCCGCCGCCATCGCCGCAAGCTGTTCCGAGCGCGCGCCCGAGCGGCAGTAAGCAAGCACCGGGCCCGGCAGTTCGGCGAGAGCGCGCGCCATCGCGGCAGCATCGCCCTCCCCCATTGCGCCGGGCACGACCGGAACGTGACGAAAACGAAGGCCATGCGCCTCGGCAGCCGCCGCAACCATCGCTGCCGAAGGCTGACCGCCCTCTTCGTCATCGGGACGATTGCAGATGATCGAACGAAAGCCCGACGCGGCGAGCCCGGCGACGTCCGCCGGGTCGATCTGCGGTGATACACGCAGTGCCGGGGTTAACGTCCTGATCGTCATAATATCTCCGTTCGTGGAAGGGCGCCGGCGCTCACAGCCGATCGATCGGTATCTTGAGATAGACGACGCCATTGTCCTCGGCGGGCGGCAGGCGCCCCGCGCGCATATTGACCTGCACCGACGGCAGCAGCAGCTGCGGCATCGCGAGCCCGGCGTCGCGCGCGCGCCGACGCGCGACAAACTCCTCCTCGGAAATTCCATCGCGCGCGTGAACATTGGCCGCGCGCTGCTCGGCAACGCTCGTTTCCCAACAATGCTCGCGCCGCTCGGCGGTCAGATAGTCGTGACAGAGGAAAAGCGGCGTCGCGCCGGGGAGTTCGAGGATGCGGCGCAGCGACCGGAAAAGGGTCTGCGCATCGCCGCCCGGGAAGTCGGCACGCGCCGAGCCGTAATCGGGCATGAACATCGTGTCGCCGACGAAAACGACGTCGCCGATCGCATAGGCGACGCAGGCTGGCGTATGCCCCGGAACATGGAGCACGGTCACCGGCAGTTCGCCGATCGCGAAGCGGTCGCCGTCCGACCAGAGGCGGTCGAAATCCGATCCGTCACGCCGGAAGTCGGTTCCGGCGTTGAAGATGTCGCCAAACACCGCCTGCACGGCGCGAATATGTTCGCCGATCGCTATCGCACCGCCGAACCTCTTCTGGAGCCAGGGCGCCGCCGAAAGATGATCGGCATGCGCGTGCGTCTCGAGCAGCCAGTCGATCGAAATGCCCGCGGCGCGCACATGTTCGGCGATCGCCTCGGCCGACGCGGTCGAAGTCCGTCCTGCCGCCGCGTCATAATCGAGTACGCTGTCGATCACCGCGCCGCGCATCGTGGCGGGATCGTGGACGACATAGCTGATCGTCGAGGTTGCGGGATCGAAGAAGGCACGCACTGCCGCCGCGCCCTTCGGCACGGCAAGCAACTGCGCCGTCGCAGCGGCGAGTGCGACGTCCCGGCGACGCCCGCCGTCGGCCTCCGTTCCAGCCTCAGCGCCCGTCATGGCCCGCACCCAGATAGATGGCATTGAACAACAGCTTGAAGGCACCGTGGGTCTGCGCGCGCAGCGCGACCTCGGGACCGAACAGGACAACCCGGCCCTTGCCGCGGTCAACCTCGACGATCGCCGCCGCACCGTCGAGCCGCTCCTGACCGTGCGCCCAGCCGCTGCGCAATCGGGGTACACCGGCAAAACGTACCGGGACCTCGACGCCCGTTGCGCCCGGCTTGAGTTTCCACACCGGGCTGTCATCGAAGAAGAGGTCAACCTGTGCAGGCATGCCATAGGTAAGCGGCACCGCCCGGTTGACGGAGGCTTCGAGCAGCGCGCCCGGGACATAGAATTTGGTGCGCGGCGGACGCGCGGTCTTGCCGCCGACCGTCTCGGCAACCGCATCCTCAACGGGCAGATCCATCGCCTGCGCGATCGCCTGCGCCGAGCCGCCCATGGCGATCAGCGAACCGCCCTGATCGACGAAGGCCTTGAGCGCCGGGATGGATTTTTCCGCCGTCACCGACCCTAGCCAAGCGCGATATTCAGCGGGAATTTCCTCTGGCTTCGGCTGTTTGTCGTCGCCACGACCGCGGAACATGCCGTCGCCGCTGGCGCGCGCAGCCTGCAGCTGGAAGGCGGCGTGTGGCAAAATCACGACGTCGAAATCCTTGCGCAGCCTGCCGGCGTCGAGCTGCTGCGGATGGACGATGGTGAAAGGAAATTCATGCTGATCGAAGATCCAGCGCATCCAGCCGGTCGGCATCAACCCGCCATAGACGTCGACGAGCGCGATCCGCGGCCGCTTCATGGCGGTTCGGTTACTCGCGGGCACCGCCGCCGCACGTTCGACATCGAGGCCGAGTTCAGCGGCTCCGGCCTCAACGATGCGCTTCGCCGTGGGGCTCGCAGGCACCCAGAGTGCGCCCGGTTCGGCGGTCCCGCCCGCAACAGAAACCGGTTCGGACAGCCAGAAAAGGGGCTCGCCCGCTTTCAGAAGGCGGTTCGAAAGGATGAAACTGTTGTTGGCGCCATGACCGATGAGATAGCCCGCCTTGCCCTCGCCGACGATCCGGCCCGGGTGGTTGGCAAGGATGGTGCCGACGCGCGTTGACGGGACGTCAATCGCGTCGAGGACACGCTCGAACCCGACCCCCATCTGGAAAGCGGGGGTGTAGCCCGTCGCATCGGCGGGCGGGATCGGCGGGCCGCCGGGATATTCGAAATTCTCGGGATAATCCTGTGCTTCGAACATATCGAGGATGTGCGGGCGATAAGCCTGCGCGGTGCGCACGAAATAGGTGCCCGCAGGATATTCCTTCCCGTTCGCGGCGAAGGGCGCAGCGGCGCGATCGACGTCGACCCCAAGCTTGATCAATGCGTTTAGGAAGCGAACCGCGGTCGGATAGTCGCGCTGGCCGGGATCGATCACATAGGCGCGCGCGTCGCGGTTCGCCGGATTCTTCATCACCTCGGCATAAAAGCGCGGATCGATCGAACTGCTGCCGCGCGTTCGCGTCGCGACCGGCTTGGCGCCCGTCGCCGCCGAGGCAGCGTGCATCTCGGCGATCCGCGTCGGGGTCATCGTCCAGCTATCCTCGCTGCCGCGCGCGATGCTGTTTGCGCCCATGCGGTAGATGTTGAAGAGCAGCTTCTCGCGGTTCGCGGCGGCGTAACTCAGCACCGCGCGGTTGATCGTCATGCTATATTCCAGCGACTGGCCGATATGCCATTTTTGCGGCGCGATCGGTGCGGGCTGGTTGTTTCCGGGGAGCTGACGTTCGGGGACCAGCTCGATATCGATCGGTACCGGCTTGCCGATCGTCTCGGTCAGTATCCCGATCGCATTGTGGAAATAGGAGATCGAGCGAAGATTGCCATTGTACCAAGTGTCGTAATGCGCGCCCTCGCGCGACGTACCGCCGCGCTTGCCTTCGGAAAGAAGCCGCGACTGCATCGCCGCACCGACTTCCTCAAGGCTCGTCATCACAAGCGGGTCGAAGTTGAAATTAAAGGGGTCGCGGAACGGCGGAATGAAGACGACGGTGCCTGCGGGGCCGGTCTGGTGCTGGTTGAGCACGACCTGCGGGCGCCAGTCGCGGAACAGCACCCGCGTAATATTCTGCGTCTCCGGCATTTCGGCCATGTAGAAGTCGCGGTTGTTATCGTGGCCGACATAGGCGTGATAAAGCTTGGGCAGGCTATCGAACCCCGCCTCGCGCTTCGCCGGATCCTTGATCCGCATATACCAGTTGGCGACCAGTTCCTGACCGTCGGGGTTGTTGGCGACGAAGAGAATGATGACATTGTCGCGGATCCGCTTCGCCTCGGCATCATCGCTGTTCACCAGATCATAGACCTGCTGGATGATCGCCGAATGGGTCAACGTCTCGCTGGCATGAATACCGCCGTCGACCCAGATCACGGCCTTGCCTTCGGCAGCGAGCGCGCGTGCCTGATCGTCGGTCAGTCCTTCGGCGCGGCCGAGCCGCTCCGAAATATCCTTATATTTGTCGAGCAGCGCGAGATTTTCGGGCGAGGAGACGATCGCCATCAGCTGCCGCCTTTTCTCGACCGTCGGGCCGATGTCGACAAGCCTGATCCGGTCGCTGAGTTCGGCGAGACGCTTCCAATAGGTCGCGGTTTCGCTGTAGCTCGCGACATAGCGGTCCTCGCCCATGTCGTGACCGAGGACCTCTTTCGGAGTCGGGACCGGTCCCGCGATCGCGGCGCTCGTCGTCATCAGCCACGCGAAGGCGGCGGCGAAAGCCAGTTTTTTCACAGGCGAGGCCCTTTTTCTGGTGATGGTGGTCGCGGCCGACGATCGCGCGAGGGAGCCGCGCGTCACTTCACGTCCGCCGGAGGCGACGGCTTGACGAGCGGCTGCGAAACATGGCGCGGGGTGACGAGCGCGCCACCCTCGATCAGCCATTTCCCGTCCTTGATGACATGTTCGACGCGCGCGAGGTCGTCGAGATTCTCGTCGGGGCGCCCGTCGACGATGATGATGTCGGCGAGCTTGCCGGGTTCGATACTGCCAAGTTCGTCGCCCATGTCGAGGAGCCGGGCATTGACGATCGTCCCCGCCTTGAGCGCGTCGGTGACCGTATAGCCGCCGCGCACGAACCATTTAAGTTCGGCGATATAGCTGTTGGGCACCATCAGGCTGGCGTCGCCGATCGTATCGGTGCCGATGCCCATGACGATGCCCGCCGCCTTCATCTTCTTGAACTCGTCGAAATTGCCCTGGCTCGTCATCGTGAAGCGGCGCGAGGTCGAGCCATAAAAGCCGCCGGCGCGATCGAGCAGATTTTGGTACACTTGCAACGTCGGTACTGCGGCGATCTTCTTCTTCGCCATCTTGGCGATCGCTGCGTCCGAGCGCGGCAGCGGATGCTCGATCATGTCGATGCCCGCATCGACCGCCATCTCGGTATAGATGGTTTCGCAGTCGCAAGTGACCTTGAGCCCAAGGAGATGCGCTTCCTCAATCGCCGCGCGAACCTCGTCAGGCGCGAAATGGCTCGCAATCTTGATGACGCTGGCGCCTTCCTTGAAAGCCTTGCGCACCATGCCCCGCCACGCGTCGGGTCCATCGACTTCCTTGGCATAGTCGGGACCATGGCTCGGGCTGACCGGGCGCTCGGTGGCGTGCCCCCCGGTGCCGGTGATGATCCAGCCCGCCGCAAAGACGCGCGGCGCCGGAATCATGCCCGCCGCGCTCCATTCGCTCAAAAGGAAAGGCGCGTTGCTAACCCCGTTGAGGTCGCGCACCGACGTAAAGCCCGATTCGAGAAAATAGCGCAGGTTGCGCTGGCCGCGCAGCGTCCCGCCGCCCTCGCTTGCCTGTTCGTCGATCGGCGTCGCGCGGTCGGGATAGGTGACATGGGTGTGCATGTCGATCAGCCCCGGCATCACGGTCTTGCCAGCGGCGTCGATGATCCGCGCGTCGGCGCCCCATCCGGTCGCATCGGGCGGCAGCACCGCCTTGATGCGGTTGCCCTGAATGACGACGGTCGCCGGACGGACGCCCCCGCTGACCGCATCGAACAGGCGTCCGCCGCGAATGACGAGTTCGGGCCCCGTCTCGGCAACGGGCTTGCGCGGGATACGCACCGGATCGTCGCTCGTCCGCGCACCGGGCGCGAGGAACGGGCGGCGATCATTGGGCTGGACCGGATTATTCGCGGGCGCCTGGGCGGCGGAGCCGGCTGAAATAGCAAGAAGAGCCGCGCCGGTCGTGGCCGCGAGACAGATCCTCGCAAGGGAGGGCAGGAAGGACAGTTTCGCTTTCATGGCAGACAGCCACTCCTTTGAAGTGAGGACGGGCACTTGATTCGGCCTGAAAGACCCGCCCTCGTGGGTTAAGACGCAACGTGGCGGGACGACCCCACCAGAGATTTTCCGTTCGTGTGATTTCCTCGCCAAATGGCGACACAACAGTAGGCGCATGGGCGCCGACGCGTCGAGCTGATCTGCCCCCTTCTGAGTGGTCCAAAATTGATGATATTTTGGATTACGAAGGAGATTATGAATGCCGAGCAAGAAGCATCGCCCGGAAGAGATTATTGGCAAGCTGCGTGAAGCGGAGGTTGTGC
>NZ_NISJ01000021.1 GCF_002205635.1 Sphingopyxis witflariensis
TGTTCGGCAAACTCAAACAGCAACGACGCATCGCAACCCGCTATGACAAAACCCTGCTCTCGTTCGAGAGCTTCCTCAACCTCGCCGCTACGCGCCTATGGCTGAAGTCTTTTGTCAACACGGCCTAGATCGTCGCAGGGTCGGATTAAGGTATTTCCTGTGCTGGCCGGCAGTGTGAATCAACAGGGTGAACTAGAGAACTTCTGCGTCGAACTGCTGAAGACGCTTTATGATAATCCGGTCGCTTTTTCTCTCCGCGATGGCGACGGTGTTGTTGATCAGCCAATCGAGCATCGCCCCCCTATCAAGCGATACCGGCTACAATGTTACGCAATCGAGAATGCACTTCTCACCGATCCTTGTCTTGTTTCGATGGGTACGACTTGGGATGAATTCCAATTTGCTGCGGCACAGTGGGCAGGGGAACACCAAGAGCATCCAGACAGAGCGTCCATTGAGCAGCTTGCCCGATCAGGCGATCGATTGCGGCATACAAAAATCAAAAAAATCCGTCAGCTCATTTGTGCGATACTTGAGTGCAAGAAACCTTGGGAGGTCGTTGTCGGCCAGGCGATTGGAGCGTTGAAGAGCGAGGATCTTGCAAATTCCAACATGCTGATTGAGTTCCTCGGAGCGGAAATGGTCAGCGACGTCGTCTTCAGAAACGAGGCATACAAAGCTGCATGAGGGGGGCGGTATTATCCTCCCATTGAACGGGCCGCTAAGTGCAAAATTGCGGAGGCCGGACTGCGGCGAAGCTCGATGATTGGTGTGGGCAGCTTCTGCTGAACAACGGCCAAAAGCCGCCAGTCCGCAAACCACCCCAAAGCCGGCATCTGCCGCTCGAAAAAAACGCTGTCCTACATAATCCGGCTGTGCCAGCCTCCATCCCGGCTCTTTGAATTGTTGGATAAAGGCGGTCGCTACCCGAACGGTCGGGTGCAGCCAAGACGCGACGCGCCGGGTCCGTCCAGCACGCCGTAAGGTCCAGAACGGGCGATGCATAGGGCTGAACTTTGCTGAACTTTGGAATGATTACACGGTCCTTGCGCCGACCCGAACCGGGATCCAACCCGGGATGACGAAAGAAGGCAATGGCGCTTCTCCACCCCAAAGCCGACGCCCCATCACCCTCGCTAGACCCGACCCGGTGCCCGGGCGCGGATGAAATTTTCCAGTGCGACGAATAGCATCTCGCGCGCGTCGCTGCCCAGCATCTCGGCGGTCAGCCAGTCGAACTGGGCGCGGTTGCGCGCCGCTGCGGCGCCGACCATCGCGGCGAGAAGCGCTTCGTCGAAGCTGATGCGCGGGCAACAGGGCGGGGCGACGGCGAAAGGGTCGGGCCAGACATGACCGATCGCTTCGACCACCAGGCGATATCGCCGTGCCGCCAGGATATTGCCCCAGCGGCGTTCGAGTTCGGGCATCGGGTCGCGTTCGTTGCGGCGGCAGAGGATGCAGTAACGCAGCGCGAGCACCGCCTGCGCGGCGTCGGCCGACAATTCTTGGATCAGCGGTTGCTCGGTGAATTGGCGGATCAGGTCGCTGCTCTGCATCTTCTATCCCCCTGTATCCCGCTTTCGGGCCGGTCTGGTTTGCGGCAATCCCGCGCCCGCTTTGTTAAAAAGATGCCGGCTGCCGCACGGGGCAGCAGCCGGCAGGAGGGGACTGCTCGACTGTGCTATTGAGAATTAGTCGCAAGTGCAAGCGAAAAAAGAAGCGCTCGAAAGCGCCTCCGAAAACTGTCTGTTTTCTGTCGTTCCATCAGCATCACCATGATCGAAACACCGGCGCTATGGCCCATGTGGCGCGATGCACGGCCGGAATCGGCGTTTGGCCGATGGCACAACCCCGCTTTCAGTGCCGCGCCAATTGCCCTTGCCCGTGAAAGGGCGATTCCGCATTGAACAGGCATGGAGTCGCCTTGTCTGGAGATCGCTTGTTTCCGATATCCGTCTTCGTACGGTTACGGCCCGCAAGCTTGGCTTCGTACAACAGCTTGTCGGCGCGCTCATAGGGCGCCGTGAACGCATCGTCGGCCGCGTCGTTCATCGAAAAACGGGTGACGCCCATACTGGCGGTGACAGGGCCGGCAAGGCCTGGAACGGCATGGGCGACGATTGCGGAAATTCCCCGCCGTGCCTGTTCGGCGCGAGCCTCAGCGTCGTCACCGCGCAGCAAAAGCACGAACTCCTCGCCGCCGATACGAAAGGCGCGCATGTTCCGGTCGTGCCGAAGCGCCTGGGCCGCCGCCCTTAATACCCTATCCCCGACTCCGTGGCCGCAGGTGTCGTTGATCCTTTTGAAATGGTCGAGGTCGAGTATGGCCAGCGTGTCGAAGCCCTCGGACCGGTAGAGATCGAAATGCGTTTCGATCGCCCGCCGGTTGAACAGCCCGGTGAGCGTGTCGGTTTCCGCCAGGCGTTCGAGCAATTCCGCCTCGGTTCGCGCCCGGTCGCGCTGATGCCTGATCGCCATGAAGCGATCGGCCACCCCCATCGTTGTGAACAATACCTCCCAGGCACAGCCGAGGTAGAAGAGGGGCATGGCGTCATTGCTTTGAAACGAAGGGAATATGCCCGTGACCAGGCGGATCAGTCCGACGAGGATCATCGGCGCATATCCGATGGCCTGGAACTTGGCGGCGCGACTTCCGCGCCGCAACGCGTCGATCATCGACCAGATGAAAATTGCGATCACTGGCGTGAAGGCCGCCGTGTAGATGCTCGACTGCACCGGACGGGCAACGAATGGAAAGGCGGCATGAAGCAGGCTGGATGCGATGGCCCAGGCCGCGCACCAAGGCAGCGCGCGGCGTAGCAGTGGGTGGAGGCGATCCGCTTCGATAAAGCTGTAGGTGAACATCATGCCGGATGCGATGGTCAGCCCGAAAACCAGCGTCGCCATCCAGCTCAGCGTCATGGCCGGCAGACCGAACAGCTCCGCTGCCAAGCCCGATGACAGCATGATGGTCATGACCAGCGAAAAGGCCAGCGCGGAATGCCAGAGGACGAAGGGCTCGCGCAGAATGCGGTAGAAGGCCGCGTTGAAGACAATCGGCATTGCAACCATGCCGCACAGCACCGCCAGCAAAATCAGGATACGGACGCGCTGCGGTCTTTCCGACTTGTCGGATGAGGTGAGGCGCGCGTGCTCCAGGGTCATGTGATGGCTTGGTTGGTCGATTGCGACCACGATCTGCCGGGTGGTGCGTTTGATTTCGGGCAAGGGCGCCTTGAAATACCCGCCGGATCGGGCGTTGAGCAGGGCCGCCGCCGGGAAGGACGCGCGGCGGACCGAACCATCCGAATCGATCGCGAACAGGTGGACCGCCTGGAGGGCCGCACTCCTCGAAAGGAAATAATATGGGCGCGCGTCGTCGGCCCCGATATCAAAGCGAAGAAAAAGCCGCTCGCCATCGAGCGAATAATTCCGGTCGGCGCAATGCCAGCGGTGGACTGGGGGAGCCGCGACTGACGGGCCTTCCGCAAGTTTTTGAGCCGCCCAGCAGCTGCTGCGGATTTCGCCAGGTGCCGGCATCCCGGCAGCGACTGCGCGCGCAGGCGCGAGCAGTGCAAGCATCAGCAGCGCCGCTGCCCAAATTGACGGAATGAGACCCCGAAGCATCGGCGCGTCATGGCCCGGAAATATTGTAATGCTGTTAATTGAATGGCTTGGCGAGAGTTTGGGCATCGAGTGCGCGCAGGGCGATGGTGCATGAAGGCACCCAGCGCCCTGCGCATATTCTCGATACCGGCGGCATTGCCCTGATGGCAGGCAAGCCGTGGCGCGATGGCTTCATCCGCAGCTGAAAGTCAGCCGGTTTAGAATGTCGCCGTTCCCATCTGCGCGGCAATGGCGCAGACCAAAGGGGTCAATCGTCGCCGGCGGGCTTCGACTGAAGCTGGATATAATTCTCGATTCCCATGCGTTCGATCATCTCGAACTGCTTTTCCAGCTCGTCGACATGATGTTCTTCGCTCTCCAGGATATGCCCGAACAGGTCGCGGCTGACATAATCGCGCACAGTTTCGCAATGCGCCATTGCGTCCTTGAGCAGCGGGATCGCTTCTTCCTCGAGCGCGAGGTCGGCCTTCAGCACTTCTTCGACGGTTTCGCCGACGCGCAGGCGTCCGAGCATCTGGAAATTGGGCAGACCGCCCAGGAAGAGGATGCGATCGGCCAGCTGATCGGCATGCTTCATTTCGTCGATCGATTCTTCGCGCTCGAACTTGGCGAGCCGTGCGACGCCCCAATTGTCGAGCATGCGATAATGCAGCCAATATTGGTTGATCGCGGTCAGCTCATTCTTGAGCGCCTCGTTCAGGAAATCGATGACTTTTTCGTCGCCCTTCATTTTCGTCCTGCCATTCATTTTTTGGGAATTGGAATGGCGGCATTATATGCCCCTGGGCCCCTGCAGGCCAAGGTCAAAAATGGCGGATTTTCAAGAAAAATCAGGCGGTCGCGGCGGCGTCCATGATGATATTGCGAGCGAATGACAGGCATTGTCCGCACTTGGGTTTGCGACCCAATTGCGCATAGGCGGCCTTGGCGCACCGCAATTGGCCACTCCGCGCGACATCGCGCAGCTGGCTTTCCTTTATTGCGTTGCAGACACAGACGACCATATGCGAATCCTTCTCAACAAGACTGATGTAGGGATAGTGCGAGGGATTCGCAACAGGAAAGTTGCGACTGGTTCGCAGTCCTGAGAAGCGCAATTTCGCGCCACTTGACCTTGCCCGCCCCCTTGCCCCCGGCGCGATTCGCGGGCATAGGCGCGCCCATCCTCAACAGCTCCCATCCGCAAAGGTTCGCCCCATGAAAGTTCAGGTCTATGTGACGCTCAAGCCCGGCGTGCTCGACCCGCAGGGCAAGGCGATCCATCACGCATTGGAAGGTCTGGGCTTTGCCGGGGTCGATGACGTACGCGCCGGGCGCTTTATCGAACTCGAAGTTGCCGACAGCGTATCGGATGCCGATCTCGACGCGATGTGCGCCAAGCTGCTCGCCAACACCGTCATCGAAAATTACCGGATCGAACGCGCCTGAGGCGCGAAGGAGCATATTCATGAAGACCGCGGTCATCGTCTTTCCCGGCTCCAACTGCGACCGCGACATGGCGGTCGCGCTCGAAACCGTCACCGGCCGCGCCCCCGCGATGGTATGGCACCGCGATACCGAGCTGCCCGATGGCACCGACTTCATCGCGCTGCCCGGTGGCTTCTCCTATGGAGACTATCTGCGCTCTGGCGCGATGGCCGCGCGTTCGCCGATCCTGCGCGCTGTTGCCGATGCCGCAGGCCGCGGCGTGCCGCTGCTCGGCGTGTGCAACGGCTTTCAGGTGCTGACCGAGGCGCAGTTGCTGCCCGGCGCGCTGATGCGCAACGCCGGATTGAACTTCGTCTGCCGCACCGTGCCGCTGACCGTCGCGAACAGCCAGTCGATGTTCACTGCATCCTATGGTGCCGATGAGACGCTCAACATCCCGGTCGCGCATCATGATGGCAATTATTTCGCCGACAAGGACACGCTCGACCGCATCGAGGGTGAGGGACGCGTTGCATTCCGGTACGCCGACAGCGTCAACGGCTCGGCGCGTGATATCGCGGGCGTGCTCAACGATGCCGGCAATGTGCTGGGCATGATGCCGCACCCCGAACGCGCGATCGACCGCGCGCACGGCGGCACCGATGGGCTACGCCTGTTCGAGGCCGCGCTCGGCGTTCTCGCCTGATAGTGCGTTCGGCGCGGGCGCATCCGCTCGCGCTGCCGGTTGCAGCCAGCGCCCGACGATCAGCAGGACCGTTGGCCAGAACAGTGTGTTCCATATGTCGTGCCAATGCGCGGCGTCGGGCTGAATCGCCGCGCGGTTTGCTTCGGCGGTCATGTCGAGAAACTCGCCGCCGCACGCCATGGCGAGAACCGCGAGCCACGCGACCAGCCACCCGCCGCGCCGACGCCAGATCAATCGCACGGTGACGAACAGCGCCAGCCCGAAATAGATATGCAGCGCGTCCTTGCTGAGGTCGTCGGTGGTGACGAGCCAGGATTTGCGTTCCTCGAACAGCGCGGCGAGCTCGATCAATGTCATTGGATTAAACCTTGGCGCCGAAGGGATTGAAGTCAGTGCCCTCGTCGAACACGTCGACACCTTCGCGCCGTTTCAGCGTCCCGACCACGACATAGGTGACGGGGGTCAGCACCGCCTCCCACACAGTCTTGATCAGCCACTGCGACAGCACGACCTGCATCAACTGCTCGGGCGGCCAGCCGGCAAGCCCGTAAAATGCGAGCGGGTAGAAGATCAGGCTGTCCAGCCCCTGACCGACGATCGTCGACCCGATCGTGCGCATCCACAGGAAGCGGCCGCCGGTCCACAGCTTCATCCGCGCCAGCACATAGGAGTTGGCGAATTCGCCGGCCCAAAAAGCGCACATCGACGCGATCACGATGCGCCAGCTGTTGCCGAAAACGAATTCATACGAGGATTGGCCCGGCCATCCGTCGGCGGGCGGCAGTGCCACGACCACCCACGCCATGAAGGCCATGAAGGCGAGCGCCGCAAAGCCGGTCCAGATAACCCGCCGCGCGCGCGCATAGCCGTAAACTTCGGTCAGCACGTCGCCGATGATGTAGCTGATCGGGAAAAACATCACTCCCGCGCCAAAGGCCCACTGGCTGCCATCGGGCATCGGGATGTAGCTTGGCTTTGATGCGCCGATAATGTTCGACAGCAGCAAAATCGCTACAAAGGCGGCCATCACGAGGTCGTAATAGCGAAAATGCCGGACGCTTGCGGCATTGACGGCGGCAGGCTGGGCCGGGGGCAGGGCGGATTCGGACATCAATGGTTGCTTAACCCGCTTTGCGGCCAGCGCAAACCGCGCTATTCGCCGCGACGCACAGCGTGCCGCGCGCCCGTAGCTCAGCTGGATAGAGCACCCGCCTTCTAAGCGGGTGGTCGCAGGTTCGAATCCTGCCGGGCGCGCCATTTCGGTTCAAAGGCACGAACGCCTAGCACCGCCGCCTCTACGCCAGAGGCGGCGGTTAGCGTTCGGAGCAACTCGCTGCGCAGGCCGCGAATCCGAACCTCTTTCCGGCTCACGACTTCCACACGCTGTGCGACCGCCCGCACCTGATCGCGGGCGAACGTGCCGTCGCCGTTCCGCAGCTTCTTGCGTAGGGCGACCGCAAAGGCGCGCAGGCTTTCCGGCGTGATCGCGGGGCCGATCCTTACGATATGCGCCACGGCGCGCTCGGCATCGACCTTGGCCTGGTCCCGCGTCGCGGTCAGCTCGGCGATGCGATCCTTGAGCGACGGGTCGCTTACGTCGATAACGCCATTCTCGATCGCGTCGTAAAGCCGCTTGAGCTTCGCTTCCGCCTCGGTCGCCCGCCGCTCAAGATCAGCCACATGCTCGCGGCGCTGGTTCACCCACTCGTCGCGGCGTTCTAGGATCTGATCCATCAGAACTTCGAGCCGCGCCGGGTCAAGCAGCCGCGCTTCGAGGTGATCGACTACGGCCTTGTTGAGCTGGTCCATCGGCACGGTGATGCCGGGGCAGCCGATAGCGCCCTGCCGCGCCTTCGTCGAGCAGGTGTAATAGCGATACTCGCGCCCCACGCTGCTGGTGCCGGTGCGCAGCGTCATCGCGCCGCCGCAGCACGCGCAGAAGCAGATGCCGGTGAGCAGCGTCGGGCCGCCCACCGCCATCGGCGCCATCATCTTCGGGCTGCGCGCCTTGAGCGAGCGCTGGACCGCCTCGAACTCCGCTTCTGAGACGATCGCGGGCACTTCCATGACGGCGTGCTCGGCCTCGGGCTTGGGCGTCCTCGTCTTGTGGTCGCGGGTGTTGAAGCGGTGTTGGCCGATGTAGGTCGTGCGAGTGAGAACTTGATGCACCGCGCCCAAGCCCCAGCGTCCGCCGTCGCGGGTGCGGATGTTGTTCTCGTTGAGCCAAGTGGCGATGGACTTGAGTCCCATTGGCCCCCTGTTATCGACGCCGTTCAGCGCCATGCGGTAGATGCGCCGCACCGTCTCGGCCTGGATCGGGTCGATTTCCAGCTTCTTCTTGATCTTCGCGCCGCGCTCGCCGGCCGCGACCACGCGGTAGCCGATCGGCGCGCGGGCGCCGTTCCAGAAGCCTTGCCGGGCATTCTCCTTCATCGCGCGCAGCGTGTGCTTGCCGTTCTCCTTCGACTGATACTCGTCGAACAGCGTCATGATCTGGCGCATCATGATGCTCATCGGATCGTCGCCCAGGTCTTGAGTGATCGAGACGAGCTTCACGCCGTTCTTCGCCAGCTTGCGGACGTAGAACTCGAACTGGAACTGGTCGCGGAAGAACCGCGAGAAGCTGTGGACGAGGATGACGTTGAACGTCGGCGGCTTGACCATCGCGGCGTCGATCATCGCCTGGAAAGCGGGGCGACGATCATCGGTCGCGGTGTTGCCCGGCTCGACGAACTCGGCCGCGACTTCCCAGCCGCGCGACAGGCAATAGCCTTCGATCTGGCGGCGCTGGTCGGGAATCGACAGGTCGCTCTCGGCCTGCCGGCCGGTGGAGACGCGCAGATAGAGCGCGGCGCGGGCCGTCGCCATGACCGGCGGGGTCTCCTCGACGCGAAGGGCGGCGTCGGTCATGGCATGGTCCTCCTTATCTCACGGCAAGGGTCCGAACAGGTCGTCCAGCTCCTTGCGCAAATGGCCTTCGATCGCGCGCAGCTCTGCGTCGCCGATCGGAACCCGCTCGGGCCAGTCGTCCGTGACAACGATCGGCCCGCTATCCTTGATGACGCGCCCGCGGGACGCGGCTCGCTGCGGCGGCGCGCGCATATAGTCGTGCAGGTCTTCGAGACCTTCCGACCAGCCGCAGGGCGCGCGGCGGGGACGACGTTTGCGTGGCAGGGCCATCCGCCCACGTTGGCGCGCGACCGCGCAGGGTGCAAATGATCCGGCCGGGCGTAGCGCAGATAGGGGTTCACGGCGGGTCGGGCGAAGCTGCCTCCAGACGCTCCCGCGCTTCCGACTCGTTCGCAGCAGTCAGCAACGCCGTCCAATCGTCGGGCGGATTGCCCTTGTCGAGCATCTTGCGGAACACCGCATAGGCGTCCGACTTCGATCCATAGGTGCGTAACGTGGTCTCGTCGTTCACCCAGGCGAAGACGATGACCTTCGCACTGGTGCTGTAGCGGAAGAACAGTCGGAACCGGCCGCCGCCGAACTTCGCCCGGAACCAGTGCTTGCGGTCGTCCCCCAGCGTGCCACCCTGCCGATACTCCGGGCGTGTGGGATCTTGCGGAATGGTCTCGAATACGAGCTGGCGCAGCGCCGCCAGCAATTTCGCATTGGCTGATTTGTGCCAGCCGCGCGGGTCTTTCTCCCGCAGGCGCGCGACAGCCGCCCCCAGCTTCTCGAATTGATCGAGAAACAGAGGGTGGGCAATAAGCTGCCACCCGTTGACGACCATCATCAGAGATCGACATCGCCGTCGATCGGCGCATCGAGATCGACCTTAACGCCCTCGGTCAGCGCCGCGATGCGTTCGGCGAGCGCGGGGGACAGCGCGCTCAGCGCCTCGGGCCGGCGTTTAATGTCCTCGGCCAGGAACGACAGAAAGCTGTCGATCGCCGGATCGTCATGCTCGGCGTCGGCGCGATGCACCGACACGCCATGCTCATCGACGCGAAAGGCGATCTTGCCGCCGTAATCGACACCGAGCGCCTGGCGGACGGACTTCGGAATCGTCGTCTGACCCTTGGCGGTGATGGTGCTGATTTCTTCGAGCAACGCGGGCATAGCAACCTCCTACAGGGCGCAGAATGTAAGGAAAAACCATTACTTTGTCAAGGTGGGCTTTTCGGCGGGATCACGTCCGACTGGGCAGACCATTCCGCTCAATCAGTCCGATAGCAAAGGAAGTTGCGTGGTTGCTTCTCGTTGGACTTGCCCAATGTCCGGCAGAACATATGGCGAAACCTCATTTCTTCCGGCAGTGTTGCGTGCGGGGCTGCATTATTACAACCGCTGCGAGTCGCGGGAAGAAAACGGGGGCGGGATGATTCTCACTGACAATGAGACAAAGGTCGATCTCCTCAACAATGAGGCGATCGCCAAGACCATCATCGAGCTGCTGCGCGAAAAGCCCGAGCGCGCCGTGACGATCGGCGTTCACGGTGACTGGGGTGCGGGAAAGTCCAGCATCCTCGAAATGATCGAGAACGGCCTCAGTTCTGATGAGGACGTGCTCTGCATCAAATTCAACGGCTGGCGCTTTCAGGGATTCGAAGACGCCAAGATCGCGTTGATCGAGGGCATCGTCACCGGGCTTATTGAAAAGCGCCCATTGCTCACCCAGGCCGGCATGGCCGCGAAAGACATCTTCCGGCGGATCGACTGGCTCAAAATCGCGCGGCACGGGGGCGGTCTCGCTTTCACCGCGTTCACCGGCATCCCCACGGCCGATCAGGTCGGCGCGGTGGTCGGCAACTTGAAGGGTATTTTCGCCGATCCCTCGAAACTCGCCACGCAGGAGAACTACGACAAAGCCATCGACGGTGTGCAGGGACTGCTGAAACCCGGCGAGTCGAAGAATGTGCCGGAAGAGATCGAGGCGTTCCGGAAAGCTTTTGACGATCTGCTCAAGCAGGCCGGCGTCAAGCAACTGATCGTCCTCATCGACGATCTCGACCGCTGCCTGCCGGACACGGCGATAGAAACGCTCGAAGCCGTCCGTCTGTTCGTCTTCACCGCCCGCACCGCGTTTATCGTCGCGGCCGACGAGGCGATGATCGAATATTCGGTGCGCAAACATTTCCCCGAGCTGCCGGACACGACCGGTCCCCGCGACTATGCACGGAACTATCTCGAAAAGCTGATCCAGATCCCGTTCCGGATTCCGGCTTTGGGCGAGACCGAAACCCGTATCTACGTCACCCTGTTGCTCATCGGCGCCGAGCTGGGCGAGGACGATCCCGCTTACTCGGCGCTCATCACCGTCGCGCGTGAATTGCTCAAACGCCCTTGGCAAACGGCCGGGCTCGATGCGCAGACGGTCAAGACCGCTTTGGGCGACAAAGCCGGCCAGGTCCAGAACGCGCTTACCTTGAGCGATCAGATCGGTCCGATCCTGGCCAGTGGGACTCAGGGCAATCCGCGGCAGATCAAGCGCTTCCTGAACACTCTGCTGCTGCGCCATCAGACCGCGCTCGCCCGCGGTTTCGGAGATGAGGTGAAGCTGCCCGTCCTGGCGAAGCTCATGCTGGCCGAACGGTTCCTCTCCAGATTGTTCGACCAGATCGCCAGCGCCGCTGCCCGCGATCCGGACGGACGCTGCGTAGATTTGGCGGCGCTTGAAGCCGGCGCGTCGGAGGAAAAGCCAGCCCCCAAAGCGAAGCGGGCCGGGCCGAAGATCAGTTCCACTGATGACACCAAGCCGACCGCTGTGCCGGACTCCAAGGACAGCGCCATCCTGACGGAATGGAAGGCGGCCGACGCGATACGGGCCTGGGCGCGGCTGACACCGGTCTTGGCCGAAGTCGATCTGCGCCCCTATCTGTTCGTGACCAAGGATCGAAAGGACTATTTCGGCGCGGCCTCCGTCCTCGGCCGTCTCGCCGCTGTGGTCGAGAAGCTGCTCGGCCCAAAACTCGCTGTCCAGGCGTTCGAAGGCGACCTCAAGCAGCTCGTTCCGGCTGAGGCCGCGCAGGTCTTCGAGGAGTTGCGCGGGCGCGTCATGGGTGGCGACGCCTTCGATACGACGCCGCCCGGCATTGATGGGCTCGCCGTGCTGGTTCGCGCCCATCCCACACTGCAAGCCAATCTTCTCGACCTGCTCGAAGCCGTGCCAGCCGATCGGTGCGGACCGTGGCCCGCGTCAGGTTGGGAGGGAATCATCAAGGATTCTGACGCCGTGGCGCGCTTCGAGAAGCTACTCCAGGGATGGTCCACGTCCCAATCTTCCTTCCTGAAGACGACGGCCAGCGCCGCGCTTCGCACTCGAAAAGGCGGGCGCTGATGGGAACGTCGAATGCTTATGGGGGTGCAGGTGGCGGCACGCCGCTGATCCCGAGTTGGTTGCAGGGCGACGGTGACGGCGGGGCCGGTGCGGGCGCGGGTGATGGCGACGGGGCACAACCCCCGTCACCTGATGGATCGCCTCCAGCAGTTCCTCCAGCACCAGCGCCGCGGCCGACCGCGCCGGCAGGGGCATCGGATCGGTTCACATCGGCCCGGAACAATTTCACGCGCTTCGCAAGTTCGGGCGGAAGCGACCGCAGGAGCCTCGGCCGCGCGGTCTCGCAATATGTGTCCAAATCGGCGGGCGGCTCACGCCAGGCCGCGCAGCGCATGGGCTCATCGCGGGGCGCGGGCGCCGGACTGGTCAGGTTCCTCAACGACGCCAGCGCGAATGGCGTGCGCGAAGCGTTGCGAACGCTCAACCTCGAAAGCCTCGCCGGGCGTCCGATCGAGGAAGTGTTCGCGGGACTCGCAGATTACATCTGCCCCGAAGGCGGGTCGATCGACGAGGGCATCGCGCGGGACGCCTTCGTCGAGACCATCGCGGATCTCGCCGGTGCGGGCATTACCGACATCGACGCGCTGACACCCGGTCAAATCCAGACCGTTTTCGAACTATACGCGACGCACGCGATCGAGGCGCGCATCTGCAACGACATCGGCACCAAGGTCGTAACCTTACCTGCCGACCCGCGCGCGGCCGAGAGGGTTCAGTCGCAACTGCGTGATTTCATCCAGCGCGGTGTCAGCGACGCGATCAACGCTGCGGGCGTCAACATACAGTCGCTGACTCCTGACGCGGTGATGGGCTTCGTGACCAACGTCTATCAATCCGCCTTCGACGTGTTGCAGACGATGGGCGATGGGGAGGCAGCGAAATGAGGCGGCATGTCATCATCGGCCGTTTCGGCGAGGACGATAAGACCCGCGTTCCCAAGGCGCGCGATGAGGTCGCATCGACCTTGCAGTTGGTGGCGGGCAAGCGTCTCGATCATGGGATCGGCCGCGCCTTGGCCGATCTCAAGGCGCTGCACCTGACCCCGAGCGAGATCGGCGCGGACATGCTCGTAGTCGCGGCCCATGTTCATGCCGCGGACACCCGCATCTCCCGCTCGACGGAATCGCAGGATGCCTGGACGCGCGAGATTCGGCTGGTCATCCCGGTGAGCGATCCCGTGCGATGGACAGCCACCGCGCCCATCCTGGTCCGCGCCCTGAACTTCCTGACCGGCGACAGATGGGGTGTTGGATTCCGCAAGCGGACGAAGGGATACGCGAAGCTGGTTTCTCCTGCCGCGCCCACTCTCATTCCCGCCCCGTTCGATCGCGTGAGTCTGTTCTCCGGCGGTTTGGACAGCTTGATCGGCGCGATCGACAGCCTGAACGCCGGCGAGACGCCGCTTCTGGTCAGCCACGCCGGCGAAGGACTGGTGAGCAAGTCGCAGGAGCAGTGCTTCGATGGTTTGAAAGCCGCCCATAAAGCATCCGCCTTCGATCGATTGCGGGTGTGGATGAGCTTTGACACCGGGCTGGTCGAGGATGTCGGGTCGGAGGACACCACGCGCGGCCGATCCTTCCTGTTCTTCTCGCTGGGCGTCGCCGCCGGGACCGCGCTCGGCCGCGACTTCGTGCTCAAGGTTCCGGAAAACGGCTTGATCGCGCTCAATGTGCCGCTCGATCGACTTAGGCTCGGCGCGCTCAGCACCCGAACGACGCATCCTTTCTACATAGCTCGGTGGAACGAATTGCTCGGCGCGCTCGGTGTGGGAGGCGAGGTCGAAAATCCCTATTGGCACAAGACCAAGGGGGAAATGGTCGCCGAGTGCGCCAATCCTGCCTTGTTGAAGCAGCTCGCCCCTCTGTCGCTATCGTGTTCATCGCCGACGAAGGGGCGCTGGACCAAGAAGCCACAAGGACACTGCGGATACTGTCTGCCATGTCTCATTCGGCGGGCCTCTCTGCGAGGCAAGGATGCGACAGTTTACGGGGTGCCCGACCTGAAGGCTGCCACATTGGACACCAGGCAGGCCGAAGGTCAGCAGGTCCGATCCTTCCAGATCGCGATCGCGCGGCTATCGAAGCGCCCGGAACTCGCAAAGGCCCTCATCCACAAGCCGGGGCCTCTCTATGATGATCCCTCCCGCCACGATGACTTGGCCGAAGTCTATCGCCGCGGATTGGAGGAGGTTGGGCGCTTGCTGACTGGCGTTCGCGCCGCACCGTCGTAAGAGGCCCCATGCGATCGGGTCTCGTCGATTTTCATTGCCACCTCGATCTCTACCCCGACCACGCGGCCGCGGTGGAGCGTTGCGAGCGCGATGGCGTGTTCACCCTCACCGTGACCACCACGCCCAAGGCTTGGCCGCGCAATCACGAACTGGCGTCTGCCACCCGTCATGTCCGAGCGGCTCTCGGCCTGCATCCTCAACTGGTCGCCGACCGCGCTCATGAGATCGGACTATGGGAGGAATTGCTACCGCGAACGCGCTATGTCGGCGAGGTCGGGCTGGACGCTGGCCCACGCTTCTACAAGTCGTTCGAGACGCAGAAGAAGATTTTCGCTCGGGTGCTGTCGCTCTGCGCGGCGGCGGGAAACAAGATCGTCACGACGCATAGCGTCCGCGCGACCAAAGCCGTGCTCGATATGATCGAGCAATACATGCCGCCCCCGCGCGGGCGCGTGGTGCTCCATTGGTTCACCGGCACCGCAGCAGAGGCCAAGAGAGCGGTCGATCTCGGCTGCTATTTTTCGGTGAACGCGGAGATGCTCGTTAATGAAAAGCGCACGGCGATAACCAAGGCGCTGCCCTTGGATCGCGTTCTAACGGAAACAGATGGGCCGTTCACCCAGACGGACGCCCGTCCTGCCACGCCGAGCGATGTCTGGATCGCTGTGGAAGGCTTGGCGCGTCTGCACGGACTGACGCCAGCAGATATGTCCGCCACGATCATGCGGAATCTGAAAAGCCTGCTCGCTGAGCAAAGCTAGGCTCGTTAGGAGCGGGGCGCCTCGTCGATCCCGAACAAGCGCCAGAATCCGTCAATGAAGGGCTGCAAGCTCTCCGGACCAAGCGTGTCATCAACGACCTCGCCCAGATAGGCCGGGTCTTGCCATGCCGCATCCGTGAAATAATCGTCGCCGGTGATAACCCTGTAGTCTCGTATGCCGGTCAACGTCGCCATCGCGACCCAAGGCCTTCGATGCCAAAACTTCTCAGACGTGCGACCGCGCTGCGCGCCGCCCCGATCACCTGCTCATCAAAATACTTCCGCCAGATGATCTTCTGGCCATCCTTGGTCCGTCCAATCGCCCAGGCGAAATCCACATAGCCGCGCCGGTGATTGACCGACCATGTGCGCACGGCATTGCTGTCCTGGTCGATCGGCGAGTGGACGACCAAGCCGTCCAGACCGATCACCATGTCTATGCCGCCACTGACGCGCGGCGGCAGAACCGCCGTCTCGCGGGTCACGCGGATGTCCCGCGCCTCGCGCAGAACCGACATGGGAGCGACGGTCAGAACGGCGGCCGGGACTTCGGCGAGGCGGCACGGCATGTCCTTCCCGGTCGTCGCCTCGACGGCCCGATGATGGAGATCCCGAATCTTGCGTGGCATCTCATCCGAGGCGGCGAACGCCTGCCGCAGCTCGCCGGTGCCTATCTCGTAATTCCCCCGACTATTCCGACCGTAGAAACGGCTGCTCTTATTGTAGGTGACGCGATGCGGGGCGACGGTGCTGGCGCCGACGCGCATCACGAGGACGGCCGCCCCACTCGCCAGTGTGATCGTCTGCACCCGGAACTGCGGAATGCGCGGATCGATGCAGTTTCGCAATTGATCCTCAATCCGCAGCAGATCGGTATCCAACGTCGCGGCGGAGATACCAACGATCTCGGCCGCGACACCGTTGCCGTCTTCCCGCACTCCGATGACCATATCCCCGCCGTCCGTGTTGGCGAAGGCGCTCACGTCGGCGAGGAAGTCCTTCACAGCCTTCTCGCCCGCGCCTGGAAAGATCAGCTTGAAGTCCAAGCTGCGGCCTTCAGACCGGCCGTAGGTCACTAAGGCTTCGAGGTCTGCGACTCCGATCTGGTCGAGTGGCTTGTCAATCATGTCGTCGCTTATCACGAGGACAGCGAGGACTGAAAAGGGGGAACGTCTTCCCCTACTGGTGAGCCCGAAGTCTCACCAGACCCCTTCAAGCGGGGACACCCCGCAACGCCCCGCTCGGCGTCTCCACGCCGATACGTAAATCCGTGTCCACGGATTTGCGCTTCTTAGCATCTATGGAGATCGGGCCAGGGCTACACCGGCCCGATCGCATTGTTGTAGCTCTCCCCGTCGGTGGGGTGGGCGACGCTTCCCTTTAGGCCCGCCGCGCCGGTCCGCAACGCGCGCAGGCGCGCTTACCTCCTCTGCGTTCCGGCCCTACGGGTGCTGCCCGGCTCCGCCGGCGGGCCTGCCGGTCCGCTCCTTCGCCGCCCACCCCATTCCGGGGTGAGTGCGGTTTGAAGGAGAAGTGTGATGAACGCTGTTACCGAAACCGTCGCCGCCGAGCCTGTGTCGGGCGTCGAGATTTTCGTGCCGCTCGCCAAGCTCAAGAAGTCCCCGCGCAATGCCCGCAAGGTGCCGCATGGGGAAGCCGCTATCGAGGCGCTGGCCGCTTCCATCCAGCACAAGGGGCTGATCCAGAACCTTGTCATTGAGCCGGAAGCCAAGGAGGACGGGACGCCGACCGGATATTACCTCGTTACCGCTGGCGAGGGCCGCAGGCTGGCGATGCTGCTGCGCGCCAAGCGCAAGCAGATCAAGAAATCCGAGCCGGTGCGCTGCTGGCTGGATACGCTGAACGATCCCGCCGAGATCAGTCTGGACGAGAACGTGACCCGGACGCCCATGCACCCCGCCGACCAGTTCGAGCGGTTCGCGGAGCTTTCCAACGACAAGGGTTGGGGGGCGCAGGAGATCGGCGCGCGGTTCGGCGTGTCGGCGGGCGCGGTGAAGCAGCGGCTTCGCTTGGGGGCTGTCAGCCCGAAGCTGTTGCAGGTCTATCGGGAGGACGGACTTACGCTGGACCAGCTTATGGCCTTCGCCATCACCGAGGACCATGCCCGTCAGGAGCAGGTGTTCGAGGGGCTGCATCACAACCGCGAGCCGTGGATCATCCGGCGCGACATGACCGCGAGCAATGTTCCGGCGACCGACCGGCGCGCGGTGTTCGTCGGTGCCGACGCCTATGTCGAGGCGGGCGGCAATATCATCCGTGACCTGTTCAGCGAGGATCGAGGCGGGTTCTTCGAGGATGCGGGCTTGCTCGACATGCTCGCCGCCGAGAAGTTGCGCGAGATCGCCGGGGCCGTGCAGGCCGAGGGCTGGAAATGGGCCGAGGCGCATATCGACTATCCCCACGCCCACGGGATGCGGCGCTTCTATCCGCAGACCATCGCCCTGTCGGATGAGGACGAGGCGCGGCTGGAAGCGCTGTCCACCGAGCATGACGAGCTTGCCGAGGGCTATTCGTCCTATGACGAGATGCCCGAGGACGTGGCCGAGAAGCTGGAGGCGATTTCCGACGAGATCGACGCCATTTCGGCCAAGCGTCACGCCTACGACGCCAATGTGATCGCGCATGGCGGCGTGTTCGTGGTGCTGCACCATGACGGCACGGTCAGGATCGAGCGCGGTTTCGTCCGTCCCGAGGACGAGGCGCTGGCCGATCCGCAGCCCGAGGACGAAGGCGAAGCCTTCGACCCGGAGGCCGTGGAGGACGAGCAAGCCGAGGACGGCGACGAGGAAGTGCAGGAAATCGAGGAAGAGGACGAGGAACCGGGCAAGCCGATTTCCGACAGCCTCACCCGCGACCTGTCCGCCCATCGGACGCTGGCCCTTCGCGTGGCGCTTGGCGAGCGGCCCGATCTAGCGCTGATCGCCCTGATCCACACGCTCACGGCGCAGTTGTTTTACAGCTACGCTGAGGCCGGTTGCCTTGAGGTTCGTCCGACCGTGACGCCGCTTGGCAGCCACGCGGACGGGATCGAGGACACGCCGCTTGCCGCCAAGGCGAACGAGGCGCGCGAGGCGTGGGCCGAGCGGATGCCGCGTGACGTGGCCGACCTGTGGGGCTTCATCGTCGGGCTGGACGACGAGAAGCGGCTGGCGCTGCTGGCGCATTGTGCGTCCCGCACCGTCAATGCCCTGCGTCTGCCGTGGGACCGCAAGCCCCGCTCGCTGCAAACCGCCGACCGGCTGGCGAGCGCGCTGGCGCTGGACGTGGCGAAGGACTGGACGCCGACCGTGGACAGCTACCTTGGCCGCGTCACCAAGGCGCATATCGTCGAGGCCGTCGCCGAAGGCGTGTCGGAGGACGCCGCCCGCCGTATCGCGGACATGAAGAAGCCGGACATGGCGCAGGCCGCCGAGCAGCTTCTGGCCGGGACCGGATGGTTGCCCGCGATCCTGCGGACCCCCGAGCCGGAGGCGGAGCAGCCCGCACCCGTCGAGGCCGAGGATGCCGAGACCGTGGAGCAGCCGTCCGGAGCGGAGGCCCCCGATACCGGAGCGGAGGACGGCGAAGCCTCCTACGCCGTCGCCGCCGAATAGCGGCATCGGGCCGGGGCCGCGCCAGCGGTCCCGGCCTTCCTTTACCGCCTGCCAGAATCGCGACCGCTCCTCGCCGAGCGCGGTCGCTTCGTTTGATTTCAGCGCTCGCCGGGCACTGCCCGGCTCGCGGATCATCCCTTGAAGTTTTGGGTAATTTGGACAAGAACCGCCGCAGGCTTACAGGCAGAGTTGTTATCGCGCATCGCGATATAAGACACCGATGTTAGGCAGTGATGCTTCCATCTACCCTTATTGCAGCTTTACGGCTGAGCGGACGATCCGATCGAACGCATAGGAGTGCCTGTAAGCCGCCTATTAAGGGGGTGGGGTGTCAAGTCTGGCGAAACTGCAAGCGGCGAAGTCGCTCGATGACCTAGCAGCGATCCTGGGCTACAAGCCCGCAGCGCTTGCTTATCTGCTTTATCATCTTCCCGACGCGCAGAAATACACCGCGTTCACTATTCCCAAGCGCAACGGGAATCCGAGGCCGATTCTCGCCCCCACGCCCAAACTCAAGCTCCTGCAACGGCGGCTCGCCAACGTCCTCTACCTGGCGCTGGCCGACATCGACAAGGCAGGCGCGCCACGACGGCCGCTCTCGCATGGCTTTGCCAAGCATCTGTCCATCGTGACGAACGCCGCTGTCCACAGGCGACAGCGATATGTGCTGAATCTCGATCTCAAGGACTTCTTCCCGTCGATCAACTTCGGTCGCGTGCGCGGCATGTTCATCAAGGACAAGCGCTTCGGTCTCGATCCCAAGGTTGCGACCCTCATCGCGCAGATTGCCTGCCACGACCACGTCCTTCCCCAAGGCAGCCCCTGTTCGCCGGTCATTTCCAATATCGTCGGACACCTCCTGGACATTCGGCTCGTTCGCTTCGCCAAGGCGCAGAAATGCACCTACTCGCGCTATGCCGACGACATCACCTTCTCCACGAACGCCAAGGCGCTCCCGGCAGAGGTCGCCGTCCCGATACCGGGATCAGAGCATGACTGGACGCTGGGCGCAGCGCTGCTGAAGGAGATCGACAAGGCTGGCTTCGAGGTGAATCCGGCCAAGACGCGGATGCAGTATCGCGGGTCACGCCAGGTCACGACCGGTTTGCTCGTCAACGAGAAGCCAAATATCCGACCGGAATACTACCGCACGGTGCGCGCGATGTGCTGGTCACTGTTCAACAGCGGAACCTACTATCGCATGGTCCCCGCCGCGCTGGCGGGCGGCAAGCCGGGCGATCCCGATGTGCAGGAGCCGGCCACCTCGCTTGCGCCGCTGCAAGGGACGCTGGGCCACGTCTATCATGTGCGCGATCAGGTCGATACGCGATCCTCTGTCGACAAGAAGAAAGAGGCGACGGCAACGCGGAAGCTCTACATCCGCTTTCTGTTCTACCGACATTTCGTCGTTGCACCCAAACCGCTCATCATCCCCGAAGGCAAGACCGACTCCGTCTATCTGCGCGCTGCGATGGAGAAGCTCGCGGCGTACCATCCGCAGCTTGGCGCAATGGATAAGGGGAAGTTCAAACCCGCGCTCAAGTTCATGAATTTTTCGAGCACGGTCCATGACGTCCTACAGATCGGCAATGGTGCGGGCGATCTCCTGCACTTCATTCGGAAATATCCTGACGCGCTCAAGCACTACCGGCACCGGCCTTTGCCCAACCCCATCATCGTGTTGATCGATAATGACGATGGCGCCAAAGACATATTCAGCGTCGCCAAGAATTTCGGCGCTCCCAATATTTCGCGAACTTCTACGGACCCGTTCCACCGGCTCGCCGCCAATCTCTATCTGATCAAAACGCCGGAGATCGGCGCGAAAGGGACAAGCTGCATTGAGGACTCGTTCGATCCTGCACTTTTGAAGACCGTCATCGACGGCAAAGTGTTCGACCCTAACAAGAAGCATGGTGAACCCGGAAAATACGGGAAAGCTAGGTTCGCCGAGAAGGTCGTGCAGCCGCAAAAGGACACGATCGACTTCTCGAAATTCACGAGCCTGCTCGACCGTATCGTCGCAGCCCTCGACGATTACGCCGCCAATCCGCCACCACCGTGATGCGATCAAGCGCGCGGGGGCATGTGGCTGGCGTCGAGCCGGCGATGGATGAGCGATACGAGCGTCAGAAGATCCTCGGCGTCGGTCTTGGTCATTGGCCAGTGGATGCGCGCTTCATGGGCGGTCGGATTGCGGAACATCCCGAAGACGCCTTTGGTCAGATTTGCGAAGCCGCTTTGCTCGCTACGCTCGCTCGCCGTGCCGCGCGGATTGATCGCCAGCATCGGCAGATCGCCGCCCAGCACGCGGTCCACCAGCGTTCCCCCATCGTCGGTCAAACCCGTCATGACGCGCATCTTGTCGGCGACGCTTTTCACCGCTTCCTGGACCGCATGGAAATAGTCGTCGGCTAGCAGTTCCGCGCGGCAGAAGCGCAGCACATCGGGATGAACGCCGCGCGTCTCCAGATCGGTGCGCAGTTCTTTTGCGCGACGCTGTGCTTCCGGCAGCGTCGTCGCCTGTTCGACGGTTTCGATCTTTCCGGCTTCGCTGACCACGAGGCCCGCGAAGGCGAGCGCCTGGTTGAGACTGGCGCGCATCGGCTCGTAGCGATGCGGCTCGCGGCTGTAGCGGGCCGGCCTCATCGCATGGCGGATGAAGCCGAGGATGCGCGTGCGGTCCTGTCGGGCGTTCTGGCTGGCGGCGAAGGCGTTGTAAATCCGGTGCCGCTTGGTCATCTCGCCTGGATCGGTCATCTGACAGGTCGCAAACAGCATCGCGATCTCGGTCCCCTTGAGCCCCGTATCCGTGTCGCCGAGTGCGCCGGCAATGGCTTCGAGCTGATCCTGCGAAAACAGTTGCGCCACCTTTTCCTTCTCCCCCTTGCGAACCTCCGCGGTCTCCTTTGGTCGAATCGGAAACCACCTTGGAACGTAGGATGAACATCGCGCAAGGCTGTTGGCAGAGTTGCCGGCATAATCGCCGGTCATAAGAAACTCCCTACCTTCCGGGCCGAACACCCGGCGGCCTCCCCAATGGCTTGTCTGACCGAAGCCGATCGCCATCCCGCAAGGGCGTCGTTCGGCTTTTTTCCGCCGCCTTCGGCTTTGCATCGCGAAACAAAAAAGCCGCCCGCCGTCCAACCTCCTCTGCGTTCCGGCCGCAAGCGGTGCGGGGTCGATCGTGCCCCGGCCGACGCCGAGCCATCGAGGCCGCGATGAGCGTGGCCCGAGCAGACAGGTAGAGTAGGCGCGAAGCGCCGTGCCACCTCGCGGTGGCCGGTTTCTTCGCGCCTCTCGCCGAACCGGACGTGCGAGTTTCCCTGCATCCGGCTCTCCATGCACGGCCGAGGCCGTGGGTGGCCC
>NZ_NISJ01000022.1 GCF_002205635.1 Sphingopyxis witflariensis
CTCCAAAACCAACATCCCGATCTCGCCGCCTGAAAATCCAGCCGGCTGCTTAAACCATCGAAATGAGGGGTCCCTTTTAGACGCCGATCACCCCGCTAACGGGGTCCTTTTTGCACGCCGATCCACAGGGCACGATTATATCCGCGCCGGGGATGTCGTCATCGACGGCGATTTCTAGCCTTTAATTTCAGGAGTTGACGATGAAGAAGCGCCTCATTGCGCTGGCGATGCCGCTCGCCCTGGTGGCATCGCCGGTTGGAGCCGAGCAGGTACGCGGGATCGGTAGTGCACCGATAAGCAAGGATCTGGATAGTGTGCGGGCAAGTGCGCGCACCGCTGCCCGGCAGAATGCCATCCTAAACATGCTCAAGATCGCAATCGGGGCAGATCGTTTGGGCGATGTCACCCCGGCGCAGATTGCATCGATGGCGTCGCAGATTAGCGAGGCCATGATCGTCAACCAGAAAAGCAGCAGCGACGGGAAGAACTTTATCGTCGAGCTGGATACGGATATTGATGCCGCCTGGTTCCGCGAGTTGCTGGACAACGAAGGCATCCTGTCTTCGTCGCAACTGGCCATGGGCGATAATCAGCTGATTTTCGTCATGCTCGATCAGAACAGCGGCATGGCGCGCAACTTTTCCACTCCGCAAGAAGTGAGCGTCGAATATGATCGCCGTACCGGCGGTTCCTTCAGCGATCGTTCGGTCGAGGCGGCCGCGAGCAAGGATGCGTCGGGCTCCACATCGCGCAGTGCCAGCGGCTATCGCGTCAACGCGGCTGGGGCCAGCGGCGTCAGTACCCGCAATGGCTCGGCGGCGGACCGATATCGCGGGAGTGCTGCGGGCGCACATTCGTCGAACGCGTCGACAGCGGAAATGCATTCATCGTCCTATGCCAGCAAAGCGAACGTCCAGGCAGAGGTGCATGACGACGTTCGGTATCGCGAACATATCGTCTATCAGCGGCCGCCGCAAAATTCGCCGGTGGGGCACGTGCTGGCCGCGTTGACCCGCGATCTTGGGCGCTACGGCGTTGCCATGGCTGATCCAGATCAGGCGCTGTCCAGCTTTTTCGCGGGTGAGCCGCCACGTTTCGAAACGCTGTCGAAAAGCGAACGGTTCACGCCCTTCCTTGCCTCCCTCGCTCAGCGCGATGCCCCCTTTTTTATGGGCGGAACGATGACGGTGGAATATGGCGGGCGCGATCCGGCAACCGGCAATGAAACCTGCAGCGGCCAATTGAATGCCCGCGTATACGCGACATCCAATTCACGGCTGATCGCGCCCGGGGCCGAGGGTGCATCGGCGATGGGGCGTACGCCGGGCGATTGCGAGGCCGCGCTGGCCAAAACGCTCGCGCAGAAAGTGGCCGGACAAATCGGTCCCGCAGTCCAGAAACACTGGCGGAATATTGCAAGGGCCAATGTCGGCCATGATTCCCAGCAACTGGCCGACTACACGCTGGTCCTGCGCGCGGCCGGGCTGGATATGAAGATGCAGGCCGACCTTGACGATGCCCTGCGGGCGACCCCCGGTGTGGAAAGCCAGAGTGTCGTGTCGCAGAAGAGCAACGAGATGCACTTCACCGTGCGCTATGCTGGGACGGCGCCGCTTCAGTTCGCGCTGTACCAGAAGCTGCGCGGGCTACCGGCATTCGCTAACATGCAATCAACGGTCAACGGGCGCAGCATCCTGCTTTGCCTGACGGCTTGCGGGCCGGCACAGTGACAAGAGCCCTGACGGCGCTTGCCGTCTTGCTCGCCGGCGTGGCGCTACCCGGCGTAGCTGTGGCCGCAACCGCCGCTCCTCATCTTTGGGCTGTGCGCGGGCTTTATGGCCTCGACCACAGCGCCTGCACGCCGCCCGGTGACCTTGGGGATACGGCGATGATCGCACCGGCCCTTTGCAATCAGCTGGGGGAGGCGGAGCGCCAGCGCATCGGGCAACGCTTCGTCGAGGCGATGGCCGCGCATTTCCCAGGGGTGGAGGCTCGCTTCGCGCAGAGCCTGCCGGCGGATGTCAGTCCGCGTGCCCGGCTTGCGTCCAGCCTGATCGCGTCGCTCCGATTGACCCGTGCCACCATTTGGACGGTGGACAAGGGCGTGCGGACAGACGGTTTCCTGCCGATCACGCTGGCGCTCGACATCAGCAATGGCGCGACCGGCGAGGTCGTCTTCACCCGCACGCATTCGCTGCTGGCTTCTGGACCCTATGCCGCCGGAACGGCAGAGCAGGAGCTCGCGCGGCAGTTTCCGGCCAAGCTTGATCAAGCAATGCAGGCGCTGATCGTCGAGGCTGCGGCGGATTGGAAGCCCTATGCCCAAAGCGCAACAGTGGTCGGCAGGGTTGAAAACGGCTGGGTTGTCGATCGGGGCCGTGGCCATGGTTTGCGGATCGGTGACGCGATCGGGGACGATGGCCATATCGTCTATGCCGGCGCCGATTATGCCGTTGTCCGCCCGGTTCTGGGCGAATATCGCACGGGCCAGATACTCGCGCGGACGGCGGTGCAGCCTGCCGCGATGCTCGCCAAGCCGAGCCTGCTCACCAGCTTTGCCGACGTCCCGCAAGGATATGCCAAGCCCTTTCTGACAAGCATTTTCGAAGATGCGGTGGGGGCAAGCGGCGGCTTCGCACCGATGCCAGTCAACCCGGGTTTCTCCAGTTTACGGGCGATGGCGCTGGGCGAAGCGCAGGCGCTTTCCACCGACAGCCGCAGCCTGCCGGATTATGTCGCCAGTATCGGCGTGACTTTGCTGCCTTCGGCGACCTTTCCCAGTAATATCCCGGGCGTGGCGATTGATCGGCATGAGGCGCACGCCTTTGTCGAGCTGATCGATCGATCGGGCCGGATTGTCTTTACCGCGCACGGTCAGGCCAAAATTGTCGACGAAGCGGCCGCCGGCATACGCTTTTCGATAGAACAGCGACACGATACCGTGATCCGCAACGCGTTGATCGACGCGGCCGCCAAGCTTTGGGCGTTCAAGCCGCAGCCCCTGAGCCTGCCGATTGCCGAAGCTGGCGGGCGGATGGTGATCGCCGATCGGGGCGGCGCACTGCCGATCGGAGCGCAGCTCAAGGTTTTGCGCAAGGCCGGGCGCATGCCGGGCGTCGCCGGGGCGGTGTTCGAACCCGTTGGCGAAATCAGGGTTGAGGGCCAGGCCGAAGGCGGAATGCTGGCCAGCAATGCGGATATCGCGCCCTTGCGCTTGCGCAGCGGTGACGTGGTGGCGATCGAAAGCGCAGGGCCACCGCTGATCGCCCGCCGTCCCGTGAAGCAGTGCGGCGTGGGCCGGGTAGACGATCGTGGCCCGGTGCCGATCGCCTTTTGGCGTGTGGCCGCAAGCGCCCGGTTCGCGGCGCATTTTCCAGCCCCGGTCCATTCGGCCGGGCTGGCTGACCGGCTTCAGATTTTGCGCGATCAATTTGCCGACTGGGACAGCTTTGCGCCCGCGCAGGACCACCCCGCGGATTATTGCTTCATCCCGGTCATCGGCGTTGCGCCGGAGTCGAACGATGCCAAGGGCCGCCCGCAATATTCGCTGGCCGTCGGCTACACCTTGATGCGGGACGAAACGAAATTGTCCGGCGGGGGGCTGCGCGCGGTGTTGACGCCGACGGCTCTGCCAGCAGGCGTCGACCCCGCAAGCACCCGCGCAATGCTGCTGCAAGACGTGATGGCGCAGGCATTGCCACTCGCCGATCGCGCCGTCGTGACACTCAAGCCACCTTTGTGAATGCTATGAAAAGGATGATGATGATGATGAATAGGATCGGGCTCACCATGGCCGCGATTGTTCTGGTGGTCCCCGCGACCGCGTTGGCGCAGTTCGGCGGTCTCGGCAAGATGGTCAAGGGAGCCGCTGGCCTTTCCAGCAGTGACGACGGCGCGCCGATTTCGATGGACGATGCCGATGCGTTTCTGACGGGAACCGTCCAATCGACGAAGAATGTGATGATCGCGGCGGCGCTGCTAGCGGGTGTCGTGACGGAGAAGGACAAGGCGGTGAGCCGCAAAATGCAGATCGAGGCGATCGAAAAAGTACAGGATCCAAAAGAGCTTGGTGCGCATACCGCTCTGCTTGATTCCGACATTAACGACATCAAACAATCGGACTTCACGGACAAGCTTCAGGCCGAATATAATGCCGGAAATTCTGCGAAAAAGGCGGCGATCAGCGCGGCGGTCTTCAACCTGGCTTTGGGTGTTGTCCGCAACGCCAAGTTGGCAGAGCAGGCTCCGTCCATGATCAGCGGCGTGAGCCGGAACCCTGAACTCGTCCGCCGGGCCGGTCAGTTCAAGGCCGCCGGCTCGCTGCTTGGCACACAGGCCAAGGGGTTTGCCAGCATTGCCAGCGTGATGCCCAAGCTTCTCGCGGTTGCCAAGGTAAAGGCTCCCGATGCCGCCAGCACCAGCAAAGCTGTTCCGTTTGAAGGCTTCTTCTGATCCTTCGCTGACCGAGATTGCGCTGGGATCTTATCCTTTTTCCAAAAAGGCCGGGGACGGTACCAATGAGAAATTTTATTATTCCATTAGCGACATTTTGTATTTCCTCATCCGCCATGGCGACCCCTGTTAAAGTTGGCGAAAAATTGGAATTTCTCCTCCAAGCTGATACAAAAACTCTGGATTCTGGCATATATTGCGAAGCAAGAATAAATGGAAAATTGGTCTATTATGCAGACATTGGTTCAGGGAAAGGCGTTGTCAGATATTCTGCAAAGAGATATTTTTTAAGTATAGGTGAAGATGACTCTGAGGCGCATGAAGCCTTAACGCGTGGTTTTCCCATGGGTGGGGATGATGATTTGACGTTTGGCGTCACAATCGAGACAATTCCGGGCGCCAAGACCGTTCAAACGGGCGAAGAGGAGTGGGCTACACCCTCAAAAATGATCATCCATGGGACGACTGGCCCGGCCTGGGGGGCGTATCGAGTCATGTGGACTTGCGGCGCGTGAGCCAGCATTCGCTTCACCGCTGCTGAAGGCCTCTGCCGCCTAATGTGCTGAAGGGGGTAAAGGCGGGCTCGATCAGGTTGAGATACCCTCTGTGGGTCGCGAAACTCATATGAGGCCGGAAAGGCTCCGCTCCACGGGCGGGGTCTTTCTGGTGTGAGCGAGGCGAGCTCCGCGTCGATCATGGCCTTTAAGACGACGCCCAATCGCCGGGAAAGGCCGGTAATTTGACTGTCGGAGCTACAATCGCTCACCGGGCTGCAGAGGCTCCCGATTGAATTCGCCCGTGAGCAGCTGCCTCAACTCCCCGCGCTGCACCAGAAGGTCGGCAAGCGTATAACCGTCGAGAACCGTCATAAAGGCGGCGAGCGCTTGCCCGAGCACCCCGGTGAGACCGCATGCCGGAGCGATCACGCAGCTACCGCAGTCGGCGAGGTCGAACCCTTCCTCGGTATCGCGCACGAGGGCGCCGATATTAATCTCCTCAGGAGGCCTGCCCAGCCTGATGCCGCCAAGCCGGCCGCGAACCGTTTCGACATAGCCCTGGCGCGCGAGCTGGTTGACCACCTTCATCAGGTGATTTTGCGATATGCCGAAGGCCCCGGCCACTTCGGCAATCGAGCAGAGGCGATCGGGATGCGCTCCTAGATGGAGCAAGGCCCGCATCGAATAATCGGTGAACAGTGTCAGCTTCATTGTCGTTCCTGCAACCGCGGCAAGCGGTTCGTGCGCGTAAGATGTATTTATCTTGCATGTTATTGCGGCCATGCATAGATGCATCACAGATGCATGATTTGGAGCATGAGTCGTGAATGCGAACACCGAAATCGACGAAGCATGTTCGAGCCGGTCCGCTCATAGGGGAGGTCTTCGGACATGAACGCACCGACGCCCTATCGTTCGACGCCTGTCTTTGATCAGGACACGCTGCCCGCCGCGCTTCGCGCCCGGCACGACACCAAGGCGGGCGTGTGGGGGATGATCCGGGTGATCGAGGGGCAGCTTTTGCTGAGCTATCTCGATCCGCCGTCCGAGATCATGCTCGATCCCGATCGTCCCGGACCGATCCTGCCGGGCCAGCCCCATTTCGTCACCCCGGTGGTGCCGATGACGATGCGGGTCGATTTCTACGACCGGCCTCCCGTCGGCTGATCAATCCCACCCAAAGCGTTCCTTCGTCCCATTCTCAGGAGTATTTCATGTCGCAGCCGCTCAGCGACGAGACCATCGCGCTCGTCAAAGCCACCGTCCCCGCACTCGAGGCACGCGGCCTCGATATCGTCCATGAAATGTATGCGCGCCTGTTCCAGGATCCGGCAATCCGCGACCTGTTCAACCAGTCGAACCATGGCGACGCCGGAGCGCAGCCGCGGGCGCTGACCGGGGCAATCCTGGCCTATGCGAGCAATATCGACAATCTCGCCGCGCTGGCGCCGGCGGTCGAGCGGATCACGCAAAAGCATGTCGGGCTGCAGATCCGGCCCGATCATTACCCCCATGTCGCCGACGCGCTGCTGGGCGCGATCAAGACGGTGCTTGGCGACGCGGCGACCGACGCGATTCTCGCGGCGTGGGGCGAGGCCTATTGGTTTCTCGCCAACATCTTGATCGCGCGTGAGGGACGCATTTATGGCGAACAGAAGGATGCTGTCGGCGGCTGGAACGGATGGCGCGACTTTCGCATCACCGACGTCGTGCGCGAAAGCAGCGTGATCAAATCCTTCATCCTCACTCCCGCCGATGGCGGACCCGTCATGGCCTATCGACCGGGGCAATATCTGACCTTCTGGTTCGAAATTCCGGGCCATCCGCCGGTCAAGCGCAACTATTCCATCTCGGCGGCCCCCAATGGCGAAACCTATCGCATCTCGGTGAAGCGCGAGCCGCAGGGGCTCGCATCGGGCTGGCTCCACGATCAGGCCGAACCCGGCACGATGCTCAAGGTCGCCGCGCCGGCGGGCGAATTCTTCCTGCCCGACCGTCCAGAGCGTCCGGTGGTGCTGTTGTCGGGCGGCGTCGGTCTGACCCCGATGGTGGCGATGCTCGAGGCCATCATCGAAAGCGGCAGCGACGTGCCGGTGCATTATATCCACGGCACCCATGATCGCGAGACCCATGCGATGCGGGCTCATGTTCGCGCGCTGGCCGCGCTCAGCCCCGCCGCCCGCGTCACCGATTTCCATCAGACCCCGCTCGCTGGGGAAGTGGAAGGGCAGGATTATGACCGCGCCGGGCTGATCACCGAGGAATGGCTGCTCGCGAACACGCCCGTCGGCGAGGCCGATTATTATATCTGCGGCCCGCGCCCGTTCCTGCGCGCGTCGGTGTCGGCGCTGTCGCTTGCCGGCGTATCACCCGATCGCATTCATTATGAGTTTTTCGGACCCGCCGACGAATTGCTTGCCGCCTGACGCGATGGGCCGAAGGGCGAATGACGAGGGGCGCCGGTGCGGCATGGTGAGAGGCGATGTGAACGCCTGTCTGGCCGCGCCGGCGGGCTCGTCGTCAAGGCTTGTGCGGTTGGGTTCGTGTCAGGTCACGACTGGAATGCGAGCGGCGTGACGAAGTTTACGGCGCTTCCGCCAATGTGCCGAGGGCGACGGCGCATCGATTGGTCTCAATATTTGACGCCGCTCGTTTCGCGGGGCGAGGTGACCTTTTCGGCGCCGATGCTGTCCACCAGGATCGCATATTTGGCGCCCGGATGCTGCATCGCGGGCGTGTGCCATGCGCGCGTGACGGTCAGCGTGGCATCTTCGAATTCGATCAGTTCGCCAACCTGAGGCGCGCATTCGAAATGGAAAACACCTCTCGGCGAGGCGGAGCAACGATCCTGTCCGTCATATATCGTGATAATCATGATTAGGTCCTTTCATTCATTGGTGGAGGGAAGTCGTCGCCCGGCGTTCGGAAAAATCGGAGCGGATCGAAGCCGGCTATCATCCCGATGACGCAGCGCGCTTTCGGGCGAGCAGCGTCTCCGGGGCGCTCTTCCTCGGCGTGTCTCACGGATCGGGTTTCTGCAGATCGACGAGCCGCAAATAGGGCTTGAGCGTGCGGTAGCCCTGCGGGAATTGCCGGTGGGCCTCTTCGTCGGACATTTTGGGTGATATCACCACCGCATCGCCCGGCGACCAGTTGACAGGTGTTGCAACGCCGCGGGCATCGGTCAGTTGAAGGCTGTCGATCGCGCGAAGAATTTCGTGGAAATTGCGCCCGGTACTCGGCGGATAGGTCAGGATCAGACGTATCTTTTTCGCCGGGTCGATCACGAACACCGAACGCACCGTGAGGATCGGATCGCTCTCTGGATGGATCATGCCATAGAGCGCGGAAACCCTGCCATCGGGATCGGCGATCATCGGAAAATCGGGTTTGGCCTTCTGTGTCTCCTCGATATCGGCTTCCCATTTGTGATGCGCCTCGACCGGATCGACCGATAGCCCGATCGGTTTGACGCCGCGCCGGTCCCACTCGGGCCGCAGCCGCGCGACCTCACCGAGTTCGGTGGTGCAGACCGGCGTAAAATTCTTTGGGTGACTGAAGAGCACGCCCCAACTGGGCCCCAACCATGTGTGAAAAGATATGCGCCCGTGGGTGCTGTCCTGTTCGAAATCGGGGGCGATCTGTCCAAGCTGGAGCGTCATCCCATTTCCTTTCTGTAATGGACGATCAATGTGCGGCGGCTCGTTTGGGCTGCGGCAAGAGGACGTTTCGCGCGCCGGGGGCGCGGGGGACACACAGGGCGGTCGGGGCCCGGCTTCTGCTGTGCGATCAAGGCGCCAATGTTTCGCATTGCTGTGACCCATTCGCGCCGCGCCTGCAGCCAGATCGCGGCGGGAATGGCGAGCGGCGCGAACCACAGGAGCACCGGGTCGAGGGCCCGCTCCATCGTCATGAGCGCCAATGAGCCGGCCCCGATGACCGTCAATGACGGGCGAAGCGAGAATGAGGAAAGATGCGCGGTGGACATGGCTGCTCCTTGCCAGCGCATCATCGCGCGCTTATCATCAAGCAAGCAAATGAATGTTATTGCCAGTTAAACGGAAAATTTTTGCTATGGACGTCGGTGTTGCCCGTACTTTTCTGGAGATTGTGAAAAGCGGCAGCTTTGTTGGCGCGGCAGCCAATCTCAACCTCACGCAGACGGCGGTCAGCGCGCGTATCCGCGGGCTCGAGACGCAGCTCGACCGCCCGCTCTTCATTCGCAACAAGGCAGGCGCGAAGCTCACGCCGGCCGGCGAGCAGTTTCTGCGCTTCGCGACGACGATGGTCCAGGTCTGGGACCGGGCGCGGCAGGCGGTCGCGCTGCCGCCAGGCCGCGACACGGTGGTAACGATCGGCGCCGAGCTCAGCCTGTGGAGTCCGCTGCTGCGCCATTGGCTGATCTGGATGCGGCGCGAATGCCCCGACATTGCGGTGAGCACGGCGATCGACACGTCCGAAAGGCTGATGGACCGGGTGCAGGAAGGGTCGCTCGACGTTGCGGTCATCTATGCCGCGCCGCGCTTGCCGGGCGTCGTTGCTGAACTGCTGTTCGAGGAGAAGCTGGTCCTCGCGCGCACGACCCCGGTCAGTCAGCCGCTGGCGGTGGAGGATCATGTCCAGATCGACTGGGGTGCGAATTTTGCCGCCAGCTACCGGGCCGCTTTCCCTGACCAGCCGAATGCCGTGGTGTCGATCGACTATGGACCGCTCGCTCTCGACTATATTCTCGCGACCGGCGGCAGCGGCTATTTTCGTGAGGGGTTCATTCGCTCCTATCTGGACGAGGGGCGGCTCGCACGCGTGCCTGACAGTCCCGAATTTTCCTATTCGGCCTATGTCGTTCATTCCGCGACGGCCGATGCGGGGGTCATGGAGCGCATCCGCCGTGGCCTGCGCGCGGCGGCCGCATGAGCGGCGAGCGGGCCTCGCCTGTCTGCTACGGCGCCGAAGCCGACGATATCTATATGGGCTATGCGGGGCGCGACGAGCTGCTGGCCGCGCTGAATATATTGCTCGAAGCCGAACGCGCTGGCGCACGCGTCGCGCTGGAGAGCGTCGGTGACGCCACCGGTCCCGATCATGCCGCGATGATGCGCGCTATTCGCGCCGATGAGGCGCGCTGGTGTGCGATGCTGTCGCGCCAGATCCGACGGCTGGGCGGCACAGCCTCGCGCAAATGCGGAGCCTTTCATGGCAAGGCGATGGCCATCGCCGATCCGATCGAACGCTTGGCCTTTCTTAATCATGGCCAGGCTTGGGTGGTGCGCAAGCTCGCCGATCTGACGCGGCGCGTGCGCGATGACGCGCTCCACGCCGACCTTCGCCGCATGGCGGAGAGCCATCGGATCAATATTGACAGCGCCGCCGCCTTTCTGGGCGAGACCCGGCCGGCTTCCTGATGCGCTGCGGGAGGTCACGCGGCCGCTATGACCACAAAATTTGGCGTGCCTGCCATCAAGATTATGCATTTGTCGGAGCCGCGGGGGCCGCGCACTAGGGAGTGAAGATTTTGGCCCGTGGCATCGCTGTGCACGGGGCGAACGGCTCGCGACCGGGCCGGCGAAGAAAAGGATCGAGACCTGCATGACCGAAACCCGCCCCTTGCGGCCAGAAACGATCGCGGCGGCGCACGGTGTCGCCAGCGATGCCGCCTTTGGCGCGATCGCGCCGCCGCTCTACCTGTCGAGCACCTATGAATTTGCGGGCTTCGAACAGCCGCGCGTCTATGATTATGGGCGCGCCGGCAATCCGACCCGAGACCTGCTCGCCGATGCGCTTGCCAGGCTTGAAGGCGGCGGCGGTGCGGTCGTCACGGCGAGCGGGATGGCCGCGCTCGACCTGGTCGTGTCGCAGCTTCCCGCCGGAGCGGGCGTCATTGCCCCGCACGATTGCTATGGCGGCACCATGCGGTTGCTCAAGGCGCGTGAACAGCTTGGCCAGCTGTCGCTGCAGCTCGTCGATCAGCGCGACTGCGATGCGGTCGGTGCAGCGCTCGCGGGCTCACCGGACCTGCTGCTCATCGAAACGCCGAGCAATCCGTTGCTGCGCGTCGTCGATATCGCTGCCCTGTCGGCGCAAGCGAAGGCCGCGGGGGCGGCGGTTGCGGTCGACAATACTTTTCTGTCACCCGCGCTGCAGCGGCCGATCGCGCTGGGTGCCGATTATGTCATTCACTCGACGACCAAATATCTGAACGGCCATTCCGACGTGATCGGTGGCGCCGTGATTGCTGCCGATGCCGGCAAGGCCGAACGTCTGTCGCATTGGGCGAATGTCGTTGGCTGTTCGGGGTCGCCGTTCGATGCCTGGCTGACGTTGCGCGGCTTGCGCACGCTGTTCCCCCGCATGCACCAGCAGCAGCTCAGCGCGATGGTCATCGCCCAGATGCTCGATCATCATCCGGCTGTGTCGGCGGTTCATTATCCCGGGCTTGCTGCGCATCCTGATCATGCGCTTGCGGCGCGCCAGCAACTGGGCTTCGGCGCGATGCTGAGCTTCGAACTCGCGGGCGGCGTCGATGCGGTGAAAAGGCTGATCGCGGCCTTGCGTCTCTTCACCTTCGCCGAATCGCTGGGCGGGGTCGAAAGCCTGATCGTCCATCCCGCGACGATGACCCACGCCGACATGGGCGATGCGGCGCGCCATGTGGCGGGAATTGGCGCGGGCCTGCTCCGCGTGTCGGTCGGCCTCGAGGCTGAAAAGGATCTGGTCGAAGATCTGGCGGCGGGACTGGCGGTCTGTTGATCGTGCTGCGGCTGGCTACATCCAGCCAGTAAAGGAAGGAGCTTTGTTTTGCCGACCACCGTCATTGTCATCGATCTGATCGGCTTCCTTCTCGTGCTGCTGGGTTTTCATCTCGCATTTCGGCAGGAGCATGTTCGGCGTTGGTGGGGGATATTGCGCGACGAGCAGCATCGTCCGGGCGAGCAACCTCCGCTCACGGACGATGATCCCTTGCGCTATGTGCTTCGCATATCGGGCGTGATGATCCTCGCTTTTGGTATCGTCCTTTCGCTTCTTTTTACGCTGACCCATTCTCCGGCCCCGTCGGCGCTCTGACGAAGTGTGTGCTATGCATTCCAAACCCGATTTTTTCGCAGGCAAACCGGGTGGTGTCGGCGAAGTCGGGATCGAAGAGCCGGCACGTCATCGTTGCCTGGGCGATGACGGATGCCTCGTGGTCGTTGAATATCGACGGTGCCGCATTGTGCGGGACTCTAGGCCCGCGCCATCAGCAACCCACCGGCCGGCTGCTATTGGGGTGCCAGGACAGGAAGCTCTGGTAAATGCATGGTGACAATGGATCGCGAACTTCGGCGGATCAGATGCGTGAATGAGGATGGCGACACGGTCATTCTTGTCGAAAGTCAATATTATGATCGGCGAAGCACAGCCGCCGGTGATCGGGAATATCCGGGTGCTCGGCGCATCGAAACACTGGGCGGAATGTCGGTTCGCCTGATCGACGCTGCGATCTACGAGGTACCCGAAACGGGCGAGTTTCTTCGCGACGCGGGTGATTGATGGCGGTGCCCTGGGCTGGGGCAGCGGGAACCTTTCAAGGTTGCACACATCTAATAGCGCCGTTGAGGAGGGCGGGCGAATGGCAGTACAAGATTCCGCACCGCGATTGAGAGACGAATGGCTCGCCGACAAGGATCTCGTCGGCCGCGTCAACGCGGGCGACGGGTTGGCGTTCCGGCAGGTGATGGAGCGCTACAACCAGTGCCTCTACCGCGTCGCCCGGGCTATCATGTCGGACGACGCCGAAGCCGAGGACGTCGTGCAGGAAAGCTACGTGCGTGCGTTTGCTGCGATGAAGGACTTCCGTGGCGATTCCGGTCTACGGACCTGGTTGACGCGCATCGTGATCAACGAGGGCAGGGGGCGGCTGCGCCGCCGGCGTACCCGCCACGACAATGGGTTTGACGGGCAACCGGGCGATGGCGGAGCGCTGATTGTCGGATTTCCGGGAGGACAGCCGGTCGAAAGCCCGGATTCGCAGGCGGCGCGCGCCGAAGTGCGGCGGCTGCTCGAAACCGCGATCGAAGCGCTGCCCGACGTCTTTCGGCTTGTCTACATCCTGCGCGAAATTCAGGAATATAGCGTCGAGGAAACCGCGGCATTGCTGGCTATCGCGCCCGAGACGGTCAAGACGCGCCTTCACCGTGCGAGGCGGCTGCTACGCCAATCGCTCGATGCGACCTTGTCCGAGGCCATCCGTGGCAGTTTTCCTTTCCTCGGCAAGCGCTGCGAGCGGCTCACCGAGACGGTGATGCGACGCCTGGCAGCGGCGCCCTAGCGCCGCAGGTCACCCACAAGCGACCTTGCCGCCCGAGCGGTCAGACCCCCATAATCGACGACAGGAAATCGCGCCGGAGCTCGGCATCGCTTGCGAAATCGCCGAGCCAGGCCTGGGTGACCATCGACACACCTGGCTGATTGACTCCGCGGCTCGTCATGCAGCCGTGCGACGCCTCGATCACGACCGCAACGCCGCGCGGCTCGAGCGTGTCGAATAGCGTTTGCGCTATCTGCTGGGTCAGGCGCTCCTGAAGCTGCAGCCTGCGGGCAAAGGCATCGACGAGGCGCGACAGTTTCGAGATTCCGACGACCTTGCCCGACGGACGATAGGCGACATGGGCCCTGCCGACGATCGGTGCCATATGATGTTCACAGGTTGAAACGAGCGGAATCGAACGGAGCAGGACGGTCTCCTGATAACCCTCGGCCTCCTCGAAGACACGGCGCAGATAGGCGGCGGGATCGACGCGGTATCCGGCGAACCATTCGGCGTAGGCACGCGCTACCCGCGCAGGTGTCTCCACCAATCCCTCGCGCATCGGATTGTCGCCGGCCGCGGCGATCAATGTTCGCACCGCGGTTTCGACCGCCGCGCGGCCGGGCCGTAGAGTCGTCGCTGCATCGCTGAGCTCCTCCTTGCTATCCGGTTCGCGCATCTCGACGCCCGTTTGAAACTCCATTCTGTTCGTCCTCCATCGCAAGATTGAGGCATTCGATGATCGCCATGGCGAAAAGTTCCCGAGACTTTCCCGGGCCTGCCGGGAACCTCACGACGCCGACTGCATCCAATGCGGGCAACAGGGGCATCGCCATGGGGGCGATGCCTGGCAACAAGAGAGGAATATCTCGTGACCGACATCATCGCATCGCGCCGTACCCTTATCCGCTCGGCTGGAACCGGCCTCCTGTCGGTGGCCGCCATCGCCATACTTGGCGACATGCCGGCCCTCGCGCGTGAGGCCGGGAAGGGGAATGGGGTGTCGGCGCGCCAGGGCGACATCGATATATTGAACGTCGCGCTCGGGCTCGAACATGAAGCGATCGAGGCGTATCAGATCGGCGCCGAGAGCGGTTTGTTGCAAAAGCCCGTGCTCGATCTCGCGGTGATCTTTCAGGGACATCACAAGGGACATCGCGATGCGCTTTCCGGAGCCATCAGGCAGCTTGGCGGCGCGCCGGTCGAGGCGCATTCGCGCGCCGACTATATCGAGAGTCTCGGCATCGCAGCCATCAAGAACCAGGCGGATGTGCTGAAGCTTGCGCAGGCGCATGAGCTTGGTGCTGCCAATGCCTATATCGGCGTCATGCCCTCGTTTGGCGGCAAGGAGCTTGCCCAGGTGTGCGCGAAGATCGCTGCCGACGAGGCGTCACATTGGTCGCTCCTTACGGCGGCGCTTGGCGAACCAATTCCGTCCGCCGCCTTCCTGTTCGGCTGATCCTTGGCATGAGAATGGATCGCCACATGAAATGGGCACCGGTCATCGCGGCGGCTTTCCTTCTGTTGCCGGCGGGCGCTGCCATTGCGCTTGCGCCCGCCGGCGATGCCGTGCGTGGGGCGCAGCTCTACAAGGCGCGATGTGGCAGCTGTCACTCGCTCGATGCCAACCGGGTTGGCCCCGCCCATCGCGGCGTCGTTGGCCGAAAGGCAGGATCGATGGCGGGCTATAGCTACTCACCCGCGATGCGCGCATCGCGGGTCGTCTGGAGTCCACAGGCAATCGACCGGTATTTGCAGAATCCGCAACAGATGGTGCCTGGGACGAAGATGGGATTTCGTCTCGCCGATCCAGGCCAGCGCGCCGACGTGATTGCCTATCTGCAACAGCAGGGCAGGACGGTTCGAAAATGACGGACCAGCTTCGGCGTCGGAAAAGGTAAAAAGGCGGCGCGATAATTCGCGCCGCCCTCAACGATGTCTGCATTGCAGAATATCGCCCCCACCACCTGACGGTTCCCTGGGTCGCAATCAGCAACCGACCGGTGAAAGATCATGTTGCAGGATCTATGCCTGCGATCGGCCTCGCGTGATTGTACGAATGCGCCAAATCGGAGAGATCGCCCAGCAATTCATCGCGTCCCGTCAAACCGATCGCGTCTCCGCGCCGGGGCGGTGCCGCTGCCGCTAGGGGCCAAGGGCGGGATAAGGGGATCCAGGCCAGCCCATGTTGATTTTGTCGGCACAGGGGCCATGATTGGTCCGTCATGAGTGACTTTGTTTTCTTGCGGCGCGATCGCGTAGGTCGGCTAGCTCCAGGGCTAGCCGCCCGGGGTGTTCCCTCGATTTCGCAGTTCGGGCCGTCTGTCATGTCGGTCCCTGGAGCAAGACATGACCTGCAATCGCCAGGGGCCATCCGCGCGTTCGCGGATAGCAATGAATGGTGGCAAAATACGCCACGACGCTTTTCGTCCGATCGGATGTGCTGGGCAGCTTTTGCTGATGCTGGCCTTTGTCCTTCTTTTCATTTTGTCCTGTGCCTTGATTGGCATGGCGTTGGCATCGCCTCGGTAGACGCGGGATTTCGTCACCGCGATGCCCTTTTATGTATATGTACGGCGCGCAATATTATTGCGTTTATAAGGAAAGATGGAGCTTTTTTAGAAGTGAAATGGATTAATTTATAACTAAGAAAGTTTTTCGATGATTTATGGAAGGTTGAAGGGTTTTCAAAATAGTGAATGACAGGTTGGGAGTGATTTATTCTCTATAGGATGACTTGAAAATATCATCCTGATCGCTATCTCTGCCTCGCAGCCATGAGTATATTTTTTCAATTTCGAAATTCAGAGCGTCTGACGATCTGTGCTTAGCCGGACGTGCGCCCACCCAGGCGACGTCCGGTGCACGGCATCCGAGTCATGACGCGCGGCCGCTGAGGACCGCGAACCATTCCATCCTCCGATGCAGGGCAAAATCCCTCGTTCACGCCGCATGGGCCCGCGCCCGTGTGGGCGTTGTTGCTGCGCAAAGGAGATCCGAAAATGGCAGCCCAACTTTATTCCCGTTTGCGGGGCAGCTCGCAAAGGACGCTCGATGTCGAAATCCTGCTCGCCCGCTATCCCCGGCTCGATGAGCAGGAATTGGCGCGTCTGATCGAGACCTTTCCCGCGTTGCCGCTGATCGACAAGGCTGTGATCACCGCGGACGAGCAATTGTCCGAAAGGCTCGCGGCTTTCTACCGCGATCATCGCCGCGAACTCGAAGCGCCCATCGCCTTTCTGTTCGTGTCGCTCATCCTTCCGATCATCGCGGCCAGCGCTGCGCTCTGGTGGCTTCTCGGCTGATCGCCCGAAACCGCCGCGTGTCTTTCCGCCGTCCGGTGATGGCGGATGCGCTTAACCACGACTTCATCCCCCCGGCGGCACCTGCCGCCTTGAAAGAAAGAGAATATGTCTACGCAAATTATGTTCGCCCATCATGACGGCGTTTTCGTCAGCCGTCCCCGCGTCCGGAGTGAGGCCAAAGATCCCGTTGCCGCGGCGGCGCTTGCACCGCGGCCGAAGCGGACGAGCTTTGCGATGACGGGCGAGGATATTTCTTCGCTCGTGACGATCGTCCCGGTGGGCATTTTGGCGCTCATCACATTTGGTTCGCTGCTCAGCCCGATCTGATCTTTTCCCTTTCCTCCGTGCCGGATTGCCGTGGTCGCGGTCCGGCGCGCAAAGGGGAGAGAGGCGCGTTCCTTGGGTGGCCGCGGTTGGAAAGCATGGGGTTCCTTTGCTTTCCGCCGTCCATATGTCCTTATGCCTGCAGCGCCTCTTCCGCGCACCGATGGAGTTAATCTTGCGCTTCACCCGCTTCATTCCGCTCGCCGCGAGCATCGCTCTGATGCTGGCCTCGGGCTTCGCATTGCCTGCAATCTGGGCGTTTCTGCTGTTTTTGACCGGCGCCACCCTGACCGTTATCGGCCTGTATGACCTGTGTCAGCCGCTCCATTCGGTCCGGCGCAACTACCCGGTCATCGGCCGCATTCGCTGGCTCTTCGAGGATATCCGCCCCGCGATCCGTCAATATCTGATCGAAAGCGATCACGAGCGGACGCCCTTTTCGCGAAGTCAGCGATCGCTCGTCTATGCGCGTGCGAAGAATGAGATCAGCGACCGTGCCTTCGGGACGCTGGTCGATGTCTATGCCAATGGATATGAATTCATCGCCCATTCGACGCAGCCGGTTCCGGTTGCCGACCCGGCAGGGTTTCGCGTGTCGATCGGCGGTGATGATTGCACTCAGCCCTATCTGGCCTCGATCTTCAACATCTCGGCGATGAGCTTCGGCGCGTTGAGTGCGAACGCGATCCGCGCGCTGAACAAGGGTGCCAGGCTGGGCGGCTTTGCCCACGACACCGGCGAAGGTTCGATCAGCCCCTATCATCGCGAGCATGGCGGCGACCTGATCTGGGAAATCGGAAGCGGCTATTTCGGCTGCCGCACCGCCGACGGTGGGTTCGACCCTGTCCGCTTCGCCGAGCAGGCAGCCGACCCGCAGATCAAGATGATCGAGATCAAGATCAGCCAGGGCGCCAAACCGGGCAAGGGCGGCATCCTGCCCGCCGAGAAGGTCACGGCGGAAATCGCGGCGACGCGGGGCATCCCGATGGGCGAGGACTGTATTTCCCCGGCACGGCACCGCGCGTTTTCGACGCCGATCGAACTCGTGCATTTCATTGCCGAACTGCGCCGCCTTTCGGGCGGCAAGCCCGTCGGGTTCAAATTATGCGTCGGCCAGCCCTGGGAGTTCATGGGCATGGTCAAGGCGATGCTTCTGACGGGAATCCTTCCCGATTATATCGTCGTCGACGGGGGCGAGGGGGGAACGGGCGCCGCGCCGCTGGAATTTACCGACCATCTTGGCATGCCGATGCGCGAAAGCCTGCTCTTCGTGCACAACACGCTGGTGGGGGCAGGGATTCGCGGTAAGATCAAGCTCGGCGCCGCTGGCAAGATCGTCAGCGCGTTCGACATTGCGACCGCGATGGCGCTGGGCGCCGACTGGACCAATGCCGGGCGCGGCTTCATGTTCGCCATCGGCTGCATCCAGTCGCTGTCGTGCCACAGCAACCGCTGCCCAGTGGGTGTCGCCACCCAGGATCCGACGCGGCAGCGCGCGCTGGTCGTCCCCGACAAGGCGACGCGGGTTTTCAATTATCACCGCAACACGCTCAAGGCCTTGTCGGAAATGATCGCGGCGGCGGGGCTCGATCATCCGGGCCGCCTCGGTCCGCATCATCTCGTCCGCCGGGTCAGCCTCACTGAGATCCGGCTTTTCTCACAGCTTCATATATTCCTCGAAGAGGGCGAGTTGCTCGCTGGGGCGTCCAATCGCGACTTTTATGGCAGCGCCTGGCAGCTGGCGCGCGCCGAAAGCTTCGAGCTCGCGGCATGATGTAGGTTGTCACTATCTGACAGTCAGCCTTCGTAGTGTTCCTATGCGCCTTCAGTGATCCACGGTCACGCCATTGCGGCTTTTGATTCGGTCGCGGCGGTCGATCGATCGAAATGCACCGGCAGCCGGATTTCGCAGCGAAAACCATGTGTTCACCTTTCGGGGCTCCGCTTCGTTCGACGAACACGCGGGCACGCGAGCGTGTGGCGCAAGGCGCTGGCGAGGCGAGCTGGCTCTGGCAGAACGACGTGGCCACCTGGGTGCTGCATGAGCTGGGTGGCTGGAAATAGGTGGCATTATTGAGGGTGGTTAGACGTTCGAAACCCTCGAAAATCCTCACTTCTGGATCACCGGCTCGGGCCTCCGCCGCTGCAAAAATTCAGCGTATTTCAACAAGCTATACCAATTTCATGTCTAACATAATTGCAGGGTTAGACATTATGCATAGGCATCAACGGCATCGATAAGCGCGAATGAAAACGCCATTTTTGATAGTAAACTCAATCATATATCAGTTTTGTCGCTAGTCGCGACTGCGAATGCAAAGATATGGGCCCGCCGCCGATCGGGAGACCAGCCCTCGCGCTCAAACATTTCGAACATGCTGATTTCGTCGAGGGTGAGTGGGTTGCCCTCGATCGCTTGGCGTCCGCCCCCCGGGATCCGATCGCCTTCGGCCTGAGGATGATCAATGTGTTTGGTAGCCATTATTTTTTGATCTCCTTACGGAATAGGGTTCTCCGGCAAACGGGGTTGATGACCCGCCGGAGCCGTTGGCGATGGAACGACTAAAAACCCAAGAGTGCGCTTAGCTTTGCGCGCACCTCATCGATCACAGTCTTTGATACGGCACCCTTCTTCTTCGCCCCTCGCGCCTCCCAATCAAGGCTCTTGATCTGATCGGACAGGGCGACGCTGGGCGGCACCTGGGATACAACAACTTCGAGTGGATAGCCTTTGATCTGGCTCGTCATCGGGCAGCAAATCATCATGCCGCGCGTCTTGTTGTAGGCCGCAGGCGAGATGACGAGGCAGGGTGATGACCGGCTTGCTCATGCCCTGCCTGGGGATCGAATTGCAGCCACACAATATCGCCAGTGTCGGGCACATAGCGACTGACCATCAAAACATCTCATTACCGACCGGGAGGCCAAAATCGATAATCTCGTGGAACGTTTCCGGTTTCATGCCCGCAAGCAGCTCGTCGAGCGTGTAGACAGGCTTCAAAACAGGCTCGATGATGAGCCGGCCATCTTCTTCGCGAACTTCGACTTCCTGACCGACATTCAGCGCAGCCGCCACCATCAGTCCCGAGGGGATGCGGATTGTCGCACTATTGCCCCACTTCTTTACCAGAATATCCATCGGACACTCCTTTGTTTCCACATTGATGATACGCTACCAGAATACGGAAATGTAGAAATAAATGTATCTGCATTCGAGATAGGGTCCCGATTCCTTCGCAAGCGCCCGTCCCGCAGTAGGCGGGGCCATCTCTCATGCGGTCGCCGCTACGGCGGGGCTTTAATCCCCAATTGACTCCCGCCAATCATTTCATATCATCGGCTAATGCCTGCCGGTCCCTGCGACCCAAGATCGGCGGGGTGGGATCGTCTCTATGGGTTGCAATACACATATGAGACCGGAAAGGCTTCGCTCCACTAGCGGGGCCTTTCTGCTGTGGGCCTTGCCAGCACAGCGTCGATCATAGTCCAAAAAAACGAACACGTAGCCGCCGGAAAAGAAGATGGTGCGCTGATTCTCGGGGTTATGACGACTGCCGGAATTGGTCGGCGCTCATCGATGTCCAGAGCCGACCGGCTTCGCCGTTTCATTGTCGTCATCGCACGGGTCGTCGGGGGTCATGGTCAGTTGCACCGATGGCCTCGCCAGTATCGGTCCCATCGAGCTGCGTAGCCGTCCCGCACCATTGCGCACGACAGATCGCCGCCTCGGGGCGAGATGCAGAAGGCAGCGGTGCGATTGCCGCCTGCACCGCCGGCCGAGCGGCAACGCATCGTCGGCCCAGTGACCTTAACATGCCCCGTCGGCGATGTTCCGTTGGGTCGGCCGAGCAGTCTGGCCAAGTGGTCGCGCGCTGCCGCGGCGTTGGCGTCTGGACACGGATGACCGGGGCGACATGAGCCATCGATTTCGCGTGCGGCGATGCCTGATAGGCGGATGCGCGGTCCTTCGGCGCACCAGATGGGACCATCTCCATCCCAAACGGCCGTGGGCGTGCAGTCAAAGGATTGACCAGTCGGGATGATGGAGGCGAGCAGCAGGGCAAGGATCATGCTCCCGCCTTAATCGCTTTGATTGATTTGCGAAGCTTTTGTGGCTCAGCGGGCTCCATGCGCTTTACCGACTGGTTGCATGCATCACTGGAAAAAAATATTGAGCGTCATGAGCAGGGGCCGCCTAAGCCAAGCAACTTCCGTGCGGCCTGCTGCGAAGCAAAGGGTTATACGACTATCGCCAACGACGGATTTTCCCGCTGAGTGTGGTGACAATCGGGAAACTGGTTGCAGCCATAGAAGATAGTGTCATTCCGTCCTTTGCGCTCAACGACCTCTCCTACCAGGCAACTGGGACACTGGTTTAACTCCTTTCCATCGATAGTTTCGAAACGGACGTCATCTCCGGCAATGTCGCAAAGTTCGCGAATGTAGCGGGAAGGCTTGCGCTTGTTGCAGAGGATGAATGTCCCTCTGCTGGCGCGGGTGAGCGCGACATAGAAAAGGCGGCGCTCTTCCGCGTAGGCAAACGATTCTGGGCGCGGGATGACGAGATTGAGCAACTCGTCATCTTCGATCCGACTGGGAACGCCATAATCGCCTTCGCTGATATCAAGTAGGATCGTGTAGTCAGCCTCGAGTCCCTTGGACCTATGAAAAGACATCCCTGCAACCTCGATATTGGGGAATACGGGTGGCCGACCGTGGAATGGGTCGAGCAGGTTGTAACGCCACAACACCAGCACTTTCAGCTTTTGGCCTGGCTCCCGTCGCCATTGACGAACTGGCCTGCTGCCGGTTTGGTGGACACCGAGATAGGGTGTTTCCACCTATCGGAGGTCCACAATGCAAAGAAGGAAGTTCAGCCGCGAGTTCAAGCTTGAGGCGGTGAGGATGGTCCGCGAACGCGGG
>NZ_NISJ01000023.1 GCF_002205635.1 Sphingopyxis witflariensis
GCACAACCTCCGCTTCACGCAGCTTGCCAATAATCTCTTCCGGGCGATGCTTCTTGCTCGGCATTCATAATCTCCTTCGTAATCCAAAATATCATCAATTTTGGACCACTCAGAAGGGGGCAGATCACGGGATCGAGCACTGTCTCACGAGTTCGGCGAGGCCATCGCCAGTGGCATCAATGGTGAACATACCAACCAACCCCTTTGATGTTGTTCCAGGCGTCCGTCGTGTGGCAGGCGTAGCACTGCTCGACCCGCGCACGTTTGCCGGCGACGCGCTGGGAGACCATCTCGAAGTGCATCATGTTGTGGCTTGGCGGCGGCAGATGACATTGCGAGCACTCAGTCGAGCGCGTCGCCGGGTGGCGAAACTCGGAGATCCGCCATGTCGTCAGCGCGTGGCAGCTACTGCACTGAGAGCCGAAGAGCCCTTGGTGAGGATCGCGGTTGGAATGGCAGCTCGCGCAGTCGAGCCGGGCTAGGTCGCCATTGATGGTGGGGTGAGTTGGGAGCGGCATTCCCCCAGCCTTTAGCGGCGGCCCCTTAGCAGTGGCACGGAAGGCGGCATGGGCGGGCACTTTCCAGAACTTCGCCAGGGTGAGCGCGTCGTGGTCCATCCGCGATAGGCTGACGCCTCCGTCATGCTCGACATGGCAGCTCGCACATCGCTTCGCATCCACGTGGAAGCGGGTTGATTGCTTGTCGCCGAACGACGTGGTGGCGTGGCAGGCGATGCATTTCTGCGGGTCCACCCCGACGTGTGGCGTATGGCAGGATACGCAGCTCCCGGCGATGAACTGGTGCGCTTTCGAGATGGGGCCGGGATCGACCAGCCCTTCCCATCCGGGAACGGCGCTGCTGCCGGACCGATGCACAAGGTAAGGCACGACCACGCCGACCAGCAGCGCCGCGGCCGCGAACACGACAAAGAGGATCGTTGACCGCTTCAAAGCCAGCGCAAGCCGTAATAGAGGCCCGCCCAGATATGGAGCGCGAGCAGCGTGTAGAGGATCACCGCCAGGGTGACATGAACCTTGCGCCACTGGCCGAACAGGCTTTGGACGGCACCCTCAGCGCGGACGGCGTATTCGACGTCGGCGACGGCACCGGCGAGCGATTCTGCGTCGCGCTCGGACCCTGCCGCCGCGGGCACCTCATCCTTCTGGAAGAGGGCTCTGGCGAGCAACCCGCGCGAGTCTGCCGACGCCCCCTCGGCGACAGGCGGGGGCTGGATATTGAGGAAGGAAAGCTTCAAGGCCGCCAGTTCGGACTGGCGCCCGCGCAACGCTCTGGCGAGCTGTGTGAGTAGATAGCGGCCGAAAAACCCGCTGATGACGAGGACGAGCATGATCCCGGTGAGCGAGACGCCGAGCGGGCTGTTGAACTTGTGCGCGGCATGAATCAGCCCAAGGATCGGCGCCACGACCCCGGCGTAGATGTGCAGCGAGAGCAGGGTTCGCGTCTCGACATGGGGCTTGGCGCGCCTGTTGATGAAGGGGATGCGCTTCACCGCGACATAAGTGAGCGGCACAAGCATCAGCAGCGCGGCAGCGATGCCGATCAGGCTGCCGGCCAGGCTCCCCGGAAAGCGCGGAGAAGAGTGAAGGAAGAAGCCGAGCGGGAAAAGGGTGAGGACGACGACGAGCGCGCCGACGACGATACCGCCGCGCTCGCGCATCAAGCCTCTACCACGAGGGGGACGCCAGTGCCTTTGGCTTGGCAGGCGAGCACATACCCCTGGGCTTTGTCGGCGGGGTCGAGGCCGGTTTCGACGGCCATCGTCACCTCACCCTGAAGCAAATGCGTGACGCAGACCCCACACTCTCCGATCCGGCAGACGAACGGGATCTCCACGCCCGCTCCCTCCGCCGCTTCGAGCACCGTCTGATCGGCTGGCAAGGCTGCCGACACGCCAGAAATGGAAAAGGTCAGGGTGGTAGGGGCGATCTGAGCCTGCTGCGGCGGCGATGGTGGAGCGGCGGATGGAACCGTTCCGGCGGAGCTCGCGACGGTCGCCGGCTCCGCGCTGGCCACGGCCTCCGGCGCGTCATCGAGCGGGAGCGAAGCCGGACCAAAGGCCTCGCTATGGATTTGCGCTTCCGGAACGCCGAGCTCGGTCAGCAGCCGCTTCACCGCCGTCATCATCGGCGGCGGGCCACAAAGATGGACCCGGCGATGCACGATGTCGGGCACGGCCGCCTGCAGCATCTCCTTGGTAAGCAGCCCTTCGGGACCAAGCCACACGGTTCCGGGCGTCCGCTGCATCGTCGCGAAGACGTGCAGCCTCTCATGGCGGCGCTCGAGCTGCTCGAGCTCCCAGCGAAAAACGAACTCGTCGGTCGATCGCGCGCCGTAAACGAAGAAGATCTCGCCCGGCCAAGCGGTGTCGGTGAGGTAGCGAAGCACCGACATCATCGGCGTGATCCCGACGCCGCCGGCGATCAGCACGATGCTTTCCGCATCGGACCCGGTGAAGGTAAAGGTGCCGAATGGGCCCGACATCTTGATCCGGTCGCCAACCTTCACGTTGTCGTGCAGGTAGCGCGAAACGACGCCTTGCTCCTCCCGCTTGACGGTCAGCTCGACATAAGCGCGCTGCGTCGGGGAGGAGGCGATCGTATATGACCGCCGCACTGGCTTTCCGGCTTCGGGCTCTACCTCGACCTGCAAGAATTGGCCGGGCAGGAAGTCGAACGGGAGGCGGTCGGCCGATGGCTCGACAAGGCGAAACGTCTCGATCGTGGGCGTCTCGCGGATGATCTGCGCAACCCGAAGCTCGCCGGCCCAGGTTCTCGGACGTCTCAGCGCTGTGCCGCCCGGTGCTGCCGAATTGCTCAGAGGAAGGCCCGACGTCACCGTCCCGGGGGTCGGGGTGGGCTGTAGAGGTGGCGGAGCGGGCGCCGCGGAAGGAGGGGAGGATACTCGCGCCGACGCGGCGCCCGCGACGGCCGGGATGCCCGCGCTCATCAACTCGCGCACCCGACGAAGCCGGAGAAGTTGCAGGAGGAGCAGACCGCCGGACACAAGGACCAGCATCGTCATCAACAGCAGGTGTTGCGGCGTCAGCCCGAACAGGCTCCCGCCGTGCTGGCCGGATTGATTGGGCAGGCTGAGTTCGTCACGAAACCAGTTGAGCGCGACAATCTGAGGGTTGCCCTGGCCGGAAAGCGCCGCGTGGGCGGCCGCTCCGCTGTCGAACAGGGAAAGCCCGTCACGGGCGCGTTCGCCCGCCTCGCTCATCGCCTGCGGGGTCGAGGCGCGGCGGGCATCGCGTGCGCCCTGGCTAAGAAGCGCGAGCCCCTGATTCAGCCGGTCATGGGCCTGAGCGGCGACTTGCTGACGCTGCTCGGCCGGCATTCCCGGCAGCCGCATCAACGCCGCGAACAGCGGAGTACGAGCGCCCTGGCCGCAACAGTTGCGCATCATCGCCATCATCGAAGAGGCTTGCCCTCCTGGGGCTGAACCCGCGGAGCTGCCCGCCATCCCCGCCATGCCCGCTCCTGCTAGGGCGGCTGAGTCAGGGGCGGGCGAACCGCCTGGATGATGACTTGCGTGCTCGTCCGCGCCCGCCGAGGCCGTCGAGGAAGCCGACGCGGAGATTGAGCGCGGCGCCGCCGACGCAGGGCTGGGGGGAGCCGCTACGTCGGCGACGCCGGCGGGGTGGTGACCTGCGTGCTCGCTGGGGGCTTGCGCACGCGCCGTCCATCCCAGGCAAGCAGCGACTAAAGCAACAGCGCTGCCCGCCATCCAAATCGGTCTCTTGAAACGCGTCATGTGAGGGATCGCCCAATCGAGCCGACCCGCTACCTACATATCGTCCTGCATCGGCATCGGCTTGTCCTTGGGCATCGGCGCTGGCTTCGCTGTCCCCGACTTGTTCATGTTCCCGCCGCTCATGTTGCCGCTCATGCCCATGTGGTGATCGCCCATGCCGCCCTTGCTCGCGGCCATGTTCCCGCCGCCCATCGGCATGTCGTCCATCATCCCGCCCATCTGACCGTTGCCCATGCCGCCAGCACCCATCTGGTCGTCGCCCATCGGCATTGCGGCGGCGTCCGTCTGGTTGCCGGCCTGGCCCGACATCTGGTTGTGCATTTCGGCCGCCACGCCAGCATCGTCGCGCGCCGCGCTCTCGTCGATCGGCAGCGCGACATTATCGGCCGCGGCGGTGTTTGCAGTGCTGGTGTCGGCTCCCCCGCAGGCGGAAACACTCAATCCGGCAAGGATCGCCGCAGTCGGCACTAGGGCGGATTTCCATAAAGGTGTCGTTCGATTGCTCATGTCTCTGTCCTTCGTCAGGCCACTATTCGCCGGGCTCTCGGAAAGCCCGGCGAACGGTAGCCATTCGTCTATTGGGGTTGGGCCAGGATCTGCTGGCAGCGCTCGTGACTGAGGTTCATCGGGTTCATTCCCATCCCCTTCATCGCGGCGTGATCGTGGGTGGTGCGGAGCCCCATATCCTGTTCCATGCGCTCGCAGCTCGCGCGCTGCTCGGCGGTCGCCTCGCGCGTGGTGGCGCATCCCGCCAGCCCGATGATCGGGAGTGTGGCTGCTATGAGAAGTCGCTTCATTGTCATGTCCTTCCTCTGTTCAGATGATTGCCCCGGCATTCTCCCGTGCGGGCCGCGCCCGTTCTGTTGTCTTGAAAATCGTCGGGAAGGCGGTGCTCACGACTAGACCTTGCTCGGCGCGGTGCTGGTGTTGGCGAGGTGCGCTAAGATCGGGCAGTCCGTCACCGGAGCCTCTACCGGACATTGCTCGGCGAGCTGCTTGAGCGCAGCGCTGATGCGGCTTAGTTCGCTGATCCGCGCGATAGATTCCGCGATCTTGCGTTCGGTGACGTCGAGAACATCGGCGGCGCGGGCGGTGTCCGACGCGCGCAGCGCCAGTAGCGCCGCGATCTCGCTCAGCGTGAAACCGAGCCCCTGCGCCTTTCGGATGAAACGGACGCGCTCGAGGTCGGAATCATCATACAGTCGATAACCTGCGGCCGTGCGTGCCGGGGGAGGGAGAAGCCCGTCCCGCTCATAATAGCGGATCGTGTCTGTCCGGACTCCTACCGCTTTCGCGAATGCGCCGATAGTGATGCCGGTCATGACCTACCTCCGGCACCACTCTTGCGGCTTGGACCATAGTCCAAGGTCAACCCTTTTCTTTGGAGCCCGGCTCGAAAGTCGAAGGCTCGCCACCTCATTGTTCGAATTGCGGCCGCACTTGCCGGTCTGGTCGTGCTCACCGGTGATGCGCGTAGAGACGTCGCCCACCTGGGCCGAACGCGATGACGTTGTAGGGCTGGGGCTTCACGCCTGCGACCTCCATGCCGGGGGAGCCGATCGGCATTCCCGCAACTGCCAGCCCGCGGACGCCCTTCGGGTGCTGCGCGAGCACGCGCTTCATGTCGGCGATGGGGACATGCCCCTCGAATGCCATGCCATCGATGATGGCGGTGTGGCACGAGCTCAGATTGGCCGGCACGCCGACCTGGCGCTGGAGAGCGGCGCGGTTGGGGTCGTCGATGATCCGCACCTTGCGGTCGAACTGCTGCCGCACCTGGGCCGCCCATTTCTCACAGCACCCGCACCCCGGATCGCGGTACATCGCGATATCGGCCGCGGCCAGGGCCGACGCCGGGACCAGCAGCAAGAGCGCCGACAAAGCGCCTCGAATGGATGTTCTCATGTCTGCCTCCTGAAAAGGGGGGCCGCCGCCCTCGGAATAAGTGGGGCGGGGCTACTGCGCGCGCTTTCCCTTCTTCCCGAGCCAGCCCTGCAACTCGGCGATCTCGCGCTCCTGTTTGGTGATCGTCATCTGGGCCATACGGCGCGTCTCGGGGTCCTTGGCTTCGCGCAGCGCGACTCGCGACATGGCAACGGCGCCGCGGTGATGTTCGATCATCTTACGGGTCCACATCTCGGCCGCGTCGCCCTGCTTGGCGGCCATCATCTTCTGATGCATGTCCATTTCGGCGTGGCCGTAGGGGTTGCCGGCCATCATCTTCTTCATCATGTCGTCATGGTCCATGCCGGGCATGTTGCCATGCTCCATCCCCGGCATCCCGCCTTGCTGGGCGAGCGCGGGCGTAGCCAGCAAGGCCGCCGCGGCGACGAAACTCAACATCTTCATGGTCTTCTCCCGTTGCTGTTCAGAACCAGGTTCTCACGCCGATCACGAAGCTGGTGGCGTGAACGTCCTCGCCGGCGGCGCGCGCGAAACGGGCGGTGTCGCCCGTCTTTCGCAGGTAAGAGACGCCGACATAGGGCGCGAATTCGCGGGCAACGTCGTAACGGAGCCTCAGCCCCACCTCCACATCGACCAGACCGGAGCCGGTGTCAGTCTCGGGCACATCCTGCGCCGAAAGATTAAACTCGGCCCGGGGTTGAAGGATCAGACGCTGGGTGATGCGCTGATCGTAATAGCCCTCGACGCGCCCGAGCACGTCTCCCTTGTTGGACAGGAACAGAGCGCCTTCCACCTCGAAAAACCCCGGCGCCAGACCTTCTATCCCGACCGTCGCGTAGGTTCGTTTCGGCCCGCGGCCGAAGTCTTGGCGGACGCCGCCCTGAAGGTTGAAATAGGGGTCGATCGCGTGGCTGTAGAGCGCCTGCACCTCCGCGCTGTCGAGCCCTCGGCGAAACTCACCCTCACCCTCGCTCTTCAGCCAAAGGCGGTTGATGTCGCCACCATACCAAGCCTCGCCGTCCCACCTGTAGCCGTCGCGGCCGCTGTGGATCTGGTATTCGGCGACGTTGAGCAGGACCTGGTAGAAGGTCTGGCCGCCGTGCTGGGCGAGATGGTGCCGGGCATCCATCATCTCCTGCGGTCCGAACACGCGGTCGGCGGCGTGATCGGTCGGGATCGGCGGCGCCGGTGCGTTCCCGGGGGGAAGGGCTGTCCCGGTCTGCGCCACGCCTTCCATCGACATGCCTGGCATGTCGTGGCCGCTGTGCTCGTCGGCGGGCATCTGCATCCCTGGCATCGGCTGCGCGCCCTGCTGACCCTGGGCAGGCGTAGTCATCCCCGGCATCGCCGAATGGTCCATGCCGGGCATAGCCGAATGATCCATCCCCTGCATCGCCCCGTGGTCCATGCCCTCCATCGACGCCGGAGCGTCCTTCGCGGGAGCAGCTTTTGCCGGTGCGGCTTTCGGCTCCGCCGTCCTCGCTCCGTCCTTGGGCTTCGCAGCGGGCTTGGCTGCCGGCTTATTCTTCGCCGCCGGCGCGGGCATCGTCATGCCGGGCATGTTGTGCATCGAATGATCCTGCGCAACCGCCGGGGCGGCGAAGGCGAGCAGGGCACTGGCGGCGAGCGCCGAACGCGCGCGCGTCATGCCGCCTCTCCTTCAAGCGGCCTGACCGTCACGACGCGCATCATGCCCGCGGTCATGTGGAACAGGTTGTGGCAGTGGAACGCCCAATCGCCGGGCGCGTCGGCGGTGACGTCGAACGTCACCTTGCCTCCCGGCGCGACATTGACCGTATGCTTGCGGGGCGCGTGGTCGCCGTGGCCCGTCACCAGCTCGAAGAAATGCCCGTGAAGGTGGATCGGGTGGGGCATCATCGTGTCGTTGATGAGGTTTACCCGCACCCGTTCGCCGTTGCGGAACGGGATCGGGTCGGCAGGGTCGCTCAGCTTCACTCCGTCGAACGACCACATATAGCGCTCCATGTTGCCGGTCAGATGGATGTCGAGTGATCGGCTCGGCGCCCGCACGTCCGGATTGGGGGTGAGCGCCATAAGGTCGCGATAGGTGAGGACACGGTGATCGACAGTCTCGAGCCCCTGCGGGCGTTCGCCGGTGCGGTCGGTCGGCATCGGCGAGATAGTCTGCACGCCGGGTCCCATCTTCACGCCCGGTGCATTCTTCGGGTTGCGCATCGACATATCCATGCCGCCCATGTCGCCTGAGCCGTGCCCCGACATGCCAGCCACCTGGCTGTGGTCCATTCCGGGCATTTGGCTGTGGTCCATGCCCGCCATGCCGCTGCCCATCGCCATGCCTGGCGATGCGGCGCCCCCCTGGGCGGCCATGTCGGGCATCGCTGCCATGCCGCTGCCGCCGCTCGCGGGCGCGGTCATCGCTGCCGCGGCGCCGGTCCACCCGGTCGCCTGGGCGAGCCCCGCCGAGCGGTTCTGCTCAGCGGTCGGGTCGGCTCCGCGTGTCGCGGTCGGATTCTTCATGTCCATGCCGCCCATGTCACCCATCCCCATGTCCTTCATGGTGGTGATCGGGCGCGGACGGAGTGGAGGCACGGGCGCGCTCATGCCGGCGCGCGGTGCGAGCGTGGCCCGCGCCAAGCCCGAGCGGTCGATCGCCTCGCCGACAAGCGTGTAAGCGCGATCCTCGGGCGTCACGATCACGTCGTAGGTCTCGGCAACCGCGATCTGGAACTCGTCGGTCGTCACCGGCTGGACGTTCTGCCCGTCCGCCTGCACGACGGTCATCGGCAGGCCCGGGATGCGGACGTTGAAATTCGTCTGAGCAGCGGCGTTGATGAAGCGCAGCCGCACCCGCTCGCCGGGGGTAAACAGCGCGGTCCAGTTGTCGATCGGGCCGAAGCCGTTGATGATGTAGGTGTAGGTCGAGCCCGTCACGTCGGACAGATCGGTCGGATCCATCCGCATCTTGCCCCATTCGAGCCGCTCTTTGAGCGTCTGGTCGCGGCCGGCCAGGAGCCCCGCCAGGGTCTGACGCTGGTAGTTGAAGTAGCCCGCCTCCTGCTTCAATTTGCGGAAAATGGTCTCCCCGCGCAGCGGGCTATGGTCGGCCAGCACGATCACATGCTCGCGGTCGTAGGCGACGGGATCGGGGCCTGCCGGGTCGATCACGATCGGACCGTAAAGGCCCTCTTGCTCCTGCGCGCCCGAATGGCTGTGATACCAGTAGGTGCCCGACTGGATGATCGGGAACTCGTAGAGGAAGCTGGACTTGGCCTTGATGCCGGGAAAGCTGATCCCCGGCACCCCGTCCATCGGGAAGGGCACCAACAAGCCGTGCCAGTGGATCGAACTCTCGACGTCGAGCGCGTTGGAAACGGCAAGGCGGACCTTCTGCCCCTCCTTCAAGCGCAGAAGCGGTGCGGGCACGGTGCCGTTGACCCCGATCGCCGGCGTCGGCTTGCCGTCGACCGGCAGCGTGAAGCTGTTGATGGTGAGCGCGATGTCGGTGCCGCTGAGCGTGGGGAGCGGCTTGACGATGCCGCCCGAGACGGGCTGCGCCCAGGCGGGAATATAGGCCGAAAAGGCCAGCCCTCCACCGGCGACGGCGGCCCCGCGCAAGAGTTGGCGACGGTCGAGAGTGCGGCTCATTGGTTCCTGATCCTGTCGAATGCAAAGGTCCGTTCGGAATGATACGGGGACGCCGGCTCTATCCCTCACCCTCCATTCAATTTTTCGAGGAGCTTCGCGCGCGCGCGATAGAGGCGGGTCTCGACCGCTTTCTCGCTGATCGACAACAAGGCCGCCGTCTCGGCCTGGCTCAAGCCCTCGATGGTGCGAAGGATCAAGGACTCCTTCAACGCCGCCGGCAGCTCGGCGATCGCGCGCGTCACGCGGTCGAGCTCCTCGCGATCGGCCGCGGCGGCCTCGATCCCCACGCTGTCTTCGGGCACAGCCTCCGCCCGGGCGTCGATCGGCCTGGCGAACGACAGAACGCGGCGCACCGTCCGCTTCCTCCCCCAGTCCCGACACTTGTTCAGGGCGATCGCCGAAAGCCATGTCCGCATGGGGCGCGCCGCGTCGTAGCGGCGGAGCGCCTGATGCGCGGCGACGAACGTGTCCTGTGCCAGGTCCAATGCTTCGTCGGCATCACCGATATAGCCGCGGATCAAGCGAAACACGGCCTGCCCGTGGCGGCGCAGGATCTCGGCGAAGGCTGCCTGCCGGCCCGCGATGCTAAGCGCAGCAAGCTCGCCATCGGAAAGCGCCGTCCAGTCGAGGCTCACCGCTGATCGTCGGTGAGCGCCTTCACCACCGCCTGATCGAACTGCGCGGTCTGATTGGGACGAAGAAGCTGCCGCATGGCGAAGATGTGCGCCAGCGTCGCCTTTTGCAACTCGCCCATCGAAGCATGGCTCCGGTCGACCGCCGCGGCGACGCGCGGGCCGTTGCCGTGCTCGGCCTGGATCGCGTCGGCAAGCCGCGCGTTGTCGGCCCTCAACTCAAGCTCAAGCGCGCGGCGCTGCACCGCGAAGCGCGCCTCCAAGGCTTCAAGCTTCGCCTCCTGGACGGTGTCGAGTTTCAGTCTGTGGTGAAGGACGTCGTGCAGCTCAGCGCCAGGCTGGGCCGGTGCGGGGAAAAGTGAGCGGCCGATGAAAACACCCGCGACGGCTGCGACGAGGCAGGCGACCACGCATAGGATCATGCGGACGTTGGTCCTCACGGCACGCCCGCCAGCAAGGTCGAGGGTGCGAACGGAGATTGAAGCCCAAGCGGCGCAAGGGGCGACATGGCGGCAGCCGGCCGCCCCGGAACTCCGGCCCCGATCATGCCCATGACGAGTGCACCCGTGATAGTAAGCGCTCCCAATCCTAAGCCGGTGCGCGCGGCCGGCTGCGCCGCGATCCGGGCGAGCACGCGGTCCTCAAGCCCCGCTGGCACCGGGGCGAGGGCGAGCCTGCGCAGCGCTTCGTCGATGTTCTCCATGCCGGTCACTCCACTCTCTTACATAGGTTACGCGAAACTGCCCATCGCCCCTCATGCGAGGTGGTGAGGGATAGTTGGCCGCGCCACGTATTGAAGGTGGGTTCCATGTTCCGGAGACACCACTATGCGTCGCTTGTCCCTCCTTCCCGCCGCCGCTGCCTTGGTCCTGTTCGCAGGCGTGGCTGAAGCGCACCCCAAGCTGGTCTCTGCCAGCCCCGCTCCCAACGCGGTTGTGGCGAAGCCCGCCCGCCTCGAACTCCATTTCAGTGAGAGGCTGATGCCGAAACTCTCCGGGGCAGACCTGATGATGACCGGCATGAAAGGCATGAATCATGCACCGATAAAGGTCGCGGCCACCTCGGCGGTGGCCGCCGACGGCCGCACGCTGATCGTTCGCCCCAGGGCGCCGCTCGGCGCGGGGCGCTACAGCCTCGCCTGGCACGTCGTCTCGGCCGACACGCACCGGATCGTCGGGAACTACGCCTTCACGGTGAAGTAAGGTGGAGGCCGACTGGCCGCTGATCGGCGTCCGCTTCGCGCTCTACGGGGTGCTGACGGGCCTGTTCGGCCTGTCGGCGTTCAGCCTCTACGGGCTCCGAGCTGGCGAGCGCGACAGCGCGGTCGCGCTGCGCCCCTGGTTGGTCGTCAGCGGCGGCCTCGCCCTGCTGCTCTCGCTCTGCTCGCTCGCGCTGATGGCGTCCGCGATGGCCGGGACGCCGCTCTGGCCAATCGATCAAGCGACGATCGGAACGCTGCTCACCGAGTCTGCCGTCGGCACGGCATGGATGGTGCGCATGGCCGCGCTCTTTCTTGCGGCGATCGCGGCCATGTTCGCAGCGGGCCGCGGACCCTGGCTGGCATTCGTCGCGCTAGCCTCCGGCGTCGCGCTGGCGTCGCTCGCATGGACGGGGCACGGCGCGATGGATGAAGGCGCAACGGGGTGGCTCCACCTCATCGCCGACATTCTCCACCTGATCGCTGCCGGCGTGTGGGTCGGCGCCCTGCTCGGGCTGATCCTCCTCGTCTCGCGACCGGCCGCGCGGGTCGATGCCGCGCATCTCGGCCTGACGCACCGCGCGCTGCACGGGTTCGGCACGATCGGCACGCTCGTGGTGGGCACGATCGTCGTCACCGGGCTCGTCAATGGCTGGCTGCTGGTCGGGATCGGCAATCTCGGATCGCTGGGCACGACGATCTACGGCCGGCTGCTGCTCGCCAAGCTGGCGCTGTTCGTCGCCATGCTGGGGCTGGCCTCGCTCAACCGCTTCCGGCTGACGCCAGCGTTCGAGGCGTCGATCGCGGCGGACGACCATCGCGGCGCGCTCGGCGCGCTACGCGCCAGCTTGGCGGTCGAGACTGCCTGCGTCGTCACGATCCTAGGATTGGTGGCGTGGCTAGGAACGCTCGAACCGCCGGCCTCGGCGATGTGAGGTTGGTGCGGGCAGCGACCGCCGCCCGCACGCTGCTTGTTAGGCCGCCACCCTGTCGCAGGCATCGGCGCACCGCCGGCACGCAGCGACGCAATCCTCCATACCGTCGAGCTGTTCGCAGCTCGCCGCGCACGCCCGGCAAATCTCGGCGCACTCGCGGCAGATATGGGCGTGGTGCTCTGACTTGCGCGCCATGAAGTCGATCGCAACACTGCAAATCTGAGCACAATCCAGCATCAGCTTCATATGCTGAGGCTCGGCGTGCCGTCCCCCCGCCTCGAGGCAGTGATTCATTGCCATGTGAAGGCAGGTAATGCGGCATTCGTGGCAGGCGTCCATGCACGCCTTCATCTCGGAGTCGATCTGATGCATTGTCTTTCCTTCCGTGCAGCCCCGCTCCCTTCCTAGATACGCGATTGTTGGCGGCATCCCTCGCGGGCGTCGGGGGCCTCACCGCTCTTGCGGCTCGGACCATAGTCCAGGGTCAACCCCTGTTCTTTCGCAACGTCGATTTGGCGAGCAAGACCGTTTCGGTAAGCTCGACGGCCGATGTACAGCATCTCAAGCAGGCCATCGAGAAGGCCGGCTTCGCGGTGACGCATAAAGCCCCATTTGTCTGAGGGCTTCGGCGGACGGGCGCGTAAAAGGATTGTGCGGTGATCCGCACGGGCCCGCCTCGCGATCATAAGTGCACCGGGCCTGTATGCGTTCTGCAGCACAAATGAATGAGGGTGCAGAGTCATGACCGACGGTGAGCGCAGCGGGTCCAGGAGCGATGGTTCCGGTCATTCGGGGCACATGCCTGCGACTACCGACAAACGCGCGCTGGTTATTTCCGGCTGGCTCACCGGCGTGTACTTCGTGATCGAGCTGGGGATCGGTCTCTGGACGGGCTCCGTCGCGGTCACCTCCGACGCTTTCCACACTTTTTCGGCGGTCGGCGGTATCCTCATCGCCCTGGTCGCGACTCGGCTCGGGGAGCGCAAATCCAGCCCCGCCCGGACATTCGGCTATGTCCGCGCGGAGATACTGGGCGCCCTCTTCAATGGCCTGTTCCTCGCGATCATGGCCCTCTTTGTCTTCTGGATGGGCGCGATGCGGCTGATGGAGCCGATCGATCTGCCGACGACGCCCATGTTGATCGCTGCCGCAGGGGGCATCGCCACGGAACTGGTCGCACTTTGGCTGCTCTACGAACGTCAGAAGGGCAACTTGAATCTCCGCGGGGCCTTCTGGCACATTCTCCAGACCTTCGTCGGCAGCTTCCTGATCATCGTATCGGCCTTGGTGATCCGCTTCACCGGGTTCCTGGCGATCGACCCGCTGCTTGGAATGGCGTTCGGAGTGGTGCTTCTGTGGGCCTCATGGGGGATTACCAGGGACGCGCTCCACATCCTCCTGCAAGGCACGCCTGAAGATCTGGACCTCAATGCTGCCATCGCCGCCATTCGTGGCGTGGAAGGCGTCACCGACATCCACCACGTTCATGCATGGAGCCTGACCTCGGGGGTCAATGTCTTCGCGAGCCACGTCTGCGTGCGCGACATGGCAGAGGCGGAGCGCGTCCTGCGAGACGTGAACGCGCTCCTGCGCGACCGCTTCAAGATCTACTTCTCGACCACACAGATCGAGGAACGCTGTCTTGCGGCCGAAGAGGGGGCGGCGGCGATCGACATAATGCGGCGTGAGCCCGGGCCGGTTGATCTGCCCCCTTCTGAGTGGTCCAAAATTGATGATATTTTGGATTACGAAGGAGATTATGAATGCCGAGCAAGAAGCATCGCCCGGAAGAGATTATTGGCAAGCTGCGTGAAGCGGAGGTTGTGC
>NZ_NISJ01000024.1 GCF_002205635.1 Sphingopyxis witflariensis
GCGCCGGAGGCCGTTCCCTCGCCAGTGTTGCCCTCCGGTTCCGCTTCGCTCCACCTACGGCCAACACTGGCGAGGGAGGCGTCAATGCACTAACAATCCACCCGGACCACTCGGTGGGGGCCGGTCAGCTGGCTTTTTTGGATCTGATTTGAGAGGCTGTCCACATCCGGTAGATATCGTCGCCGCGGAGCGGCTGTCTTGGCCGCTAAACGTTCCGGTGGCCGATTTTGATGTGAAGCGACTGGAGCGGCGCGCCTAACATGCTAAGGGCATCCTATGCTTCATATGCACGGCCGCGGCGGCACCGTCCAAATCGATGGTGTCAAATATGACTGGGAACTCCTGAGCGAGCCCCAACTGTCCACTTCCGAAGGCTGGAGGGGCATGAGGGTCGCCTTGCGCCAGAGAGACATGCCACGCGAAGCCGTGCTGGAATTTCCGACGCCAAAGCGCCTGTTGAAAGGTTTGCCGAAAGGGCGTTCGCATATTAACGACGCGATAGCCTCGCGAGGGGTGCGAGCGGCATTGTCGGCAGGATGGGACCCGGCTTCTCGCGGCAAGCCGACGGTTTTCATGGTTGATGCCGACGGCGACTAAGCGCAATCGTCTGGAGCACTGGCATCCAGCGCGAAAACCGTGCTTTCAATTCAGCGTGACCAAATTTGTTTACAAGCCGAAGCGCGGCAATTCCTTCTTTGGGAGAAGAGGAAGATGAGGGTTTATTTTAATCGCCCAACCAATCGGTTGTGATCTCTCCCCTATGCCCCTCCGGCGCCAGCGCGGCGCGCAGGGCGTCCAGCAGAGGCTGCAGCGCCTGCGTGAAGGCGTAGGGCGGGTTGACGATAAAAAGGCCCGCGCCGTTATAGATGTCGGGCTGATCGCGATCGTACAACCAATGCTCCACCACCAGAAATTTCGGGATACCGAGGTTGCGTAACTTCGCCTTCCACCGCACATGCGTGGCGCGGTCTTTCAGCGGATACCAGACCACCGTCACGCCGTGCGCCCATTTGCGGTGCGCGGCCGCGAGGGTAGCGGTGATACGTGCGCGTTCATCAGTCTGCTCGTACGGCGGGTCGACCACCACCACGCCGCGCGCGGTGCGGGGCGGCAGCATCGCCAGCCAAAGCTCGTAGGCGTCGCGCTGATGCACGGCGGCGGATGTGTCGCGCATCGCGCCGCGCAGGGCACAGGCGTCTTCGGGATGTTTCTCGTTCAGGATCAGAAAATCCTGCGAACGCAGAAGCTGCGCCAGAACTCGCGGCGATCCGGGGTAGAAGCGAGGCTCTGCGCCGGCATTCGCCGCCTGTACGGCGGCGCGGTAGTCGTCCAGCAAGGGGTTCGGGTCGGCGAAGGCCCGCCGCACGCCTTGTGTGGCCTCGCCGGTGCGCCTCGCCTCCTGGCCGCCAAGGTCGTACAGCCCGCAACCGGCATGGGTGTCGATCAGGGTCAGCGCGCCCGGTTTTTGCTGCAAGGCCCGCACGAGGGCGATCAGCAGGCTGTGCTTTACGACATCGGCGCTATTGCCAGCATGGAAGGAATGGCGATAATTCATTGTAATTCAAAATCCTGGCGATCTGCCTTTATACGAACGGCTGGGCGCGGAAGCCGAGCGCGAGGCGATGGAAGCAACCAAGCCAGTGCCTTTATAGAGTCGGGCGGAAACCTTCAAAGCATTCTGCGCAAGGCCTCAAGCTCGCGTTAGCGATCGTCACCAGAGGCGGAGACACAGGCCTCCGGGCCGCATGCGAAGGTTCGATCATCGAGGAGCCGGATGCGATTGGCATTGCCGCGAAGCGCCCGGTGGCCCGATGTCGGCCGAACGTTCGTATACCACCGCATTATCAGAACTGTGGCGCTTCGAAGTGCGCTGCTTCAGTTTTGCCCTCTAAAGCCGCCAGTCCGCTCGCGGCCACAAATCGACGATTTTCGCACAGCTAATCGGCTTGGATTTCATTCTGCTGTAGAAGCTGACTCCAATATAATGTCGCTCCAGCAATCGAGAAGGGTGCGACGCATCTCGAAGAACTTTGTGCGCTTATAGGCTTTGACGACCGCGTCCGGCACCGTGTGGGAGAGCGCTGCCTCGGCTACCGGATCAGGTATGTCGGGCTTTTGTTCGGCGGCCCAGTCGCGGAACGACGATCGAAATTCGTGCGGCACCCATCTTCACGAGAAGGTAAAGACCATTTCCGTCGCCGTGACGACCGGCTTTGGCATTTTGGATGAATTTAGCGGTCAGTTGTCCCATCAGGTTCTCGATCAAGGAAATTATTCCCACACTTGTTCCCACATAATATCGTGGGTTCGATGGGATCATATAGGTATTGATGGTGTCAAATTCGGGGAGAAAATGAACCTATTATCAATCGTCTATAGGATGATTTGGTACCAGTCGGCATTGAAATTTATACAAGTCGCGGGGTATCCAGCCACTCCACCTCTGATGACTGATCATGCACCGCACGCGAATTTAGTTGGCTCGGGCGCTGTGGGCGCATCCGATTCCATGCTGTCCGGTACAGCAGGGCAAGTAAATCCTCCTCCTCTCCGAAATGACTGCTTTGATGACAGTTGAAAAACAATCTGTTCAGACGCTGCGGTGATGATATGAACAGCGAAGGAGGAGAATATCGATGAAGTCGCTCGCGGACCATCTTTCCCAATATGCCGCCTATCACCGTGATTCCCGCAATATCATCACTCATGTGATCGGGATTCCCATGATCGTTGTCGCGGTTGCCATATTATTGTCGCGCCCTTCTTTGATCCTGTTCGGCTGGCCATTGTCGCCGGCCGTTCTGGTCGCGGCCGCGGGCGCACTTTTCTATTTGCGACTCGACCTGCGTTTCGGCGCCGTGATGACAGGGCTGCTTGCGCTGAGCGTGCTGGCCGGACAGGCGCTCGCCGCAGAATCGACCGCCGTCTGGCTGGGGTGGGGACTTGGGCTGTTCGTGATCGGATGGATCATCCAGTTCGTCGGCCATTATTATGAGGGCCGCAAACCGGCGTTCGTCGATGATGTGATGGGGCTCGCCGTCGGGCCGCTGTTCATCGTCGCCGAAATTGCCTTTTGGCTGGGGCTGCGCGATGATGTGCGCCGCGTCGTCGAAGAGCGTTCGGGGCCGGTGCGCGTGACCGCGCGTTAATATGGCGCGGGGCGTCCCGTGCTTTCCCTTACCTCGGCAACCGCGGTCAGCGCCTGACCGGCGAACTCGGCGTTGGCGGTAGCTACAACTGGGGTGGCGGCCGTTCCACCCTCTCCACCGAGGCCGCGGGTGACACCGCACTTACCGATTTCGGCGAGGGCTATAATCTCAAGGGGGCCGCAGGCCTGCGCATGCGCTGCTGGCCGGCGCGGCGCGGTCGGAGTCATGCTCCGCTCGCGCTATGGCGGGAGCTTCAGGAAGGGTGAGATTTTGCCGCCGTTGCGCTTGCGATAATAGGCGACGAACGCATCCGCCGGCAGCGCCTTGGCGTAGAGCCAGCCCTGGACGAATTGGACCCCGGCCTTGCGCAGATAATCTTCCTGTTCGGCCGTCTCGACGCCTTCGGCGACGATGTTGAATTTCAGGCTGTGCGCCATGTCGATGATGTGCGGCGTCACGATGCTGGTCGCGGTATTCTTGCCGATCGCCGCGACGAAGCTCCGGTCGATCTTGAGCGCATCGAGCGGCAGGGTTTCAAGCAGCGAAAGGCTGGAATAGCCGGTACCGAAATCATCGACCGCGACCATATGCCCCTCCGCGCGCGCCGCCTCGATCGTCCGGCGCGCAGCCTCGGCATCCATGAAGCCGCGTTCGGTTGCCTCCAGCCAGATTTGCGACGGCGCGACGCCCGATCGCGCCAGCGCAGCTTTCAGAACCGGCAGGAAACGCCCGCTTTCCATGTCGCTGGCGGCGATGTTGATCGCGATATGCACCGATCGTTCGGCGGTCAGCATCTGCGTCAGATCCTCGACGACATGTTCGATCAGCAGGTCGGTGATGCCGGCGACGAGCCCGGTTTCTTCGGCGAGCGACAGGAAGCTGTCGGGGGCGATCCATTTGCCGTCGGGCCCGCACCACCGGATCAGCGCCTCGGCGCCGACGCACAAGTCGGTCGAAAGTTCGATGATCGGCTGATAGTGGACGACGAATTCGCGCCGCCGGATTGCGCGCGCCAGCTCCTTTTGCGGCGAGAGTCGGTCGCGCGAAACCCAGGCGACCACCCCGATCAGAATGGCCGACACGAACAGCCCGACAGGAATGAGTAGTCGCAATTCGTTGCCCAGATGATCCTGAACCGCCGACTGGTCGCTGATCGCAAAGGCTATGAAGTTGGGCGTTCTGGCGACGGCGAACAGGTGATGCTCGTCCGTCCCGCTCTCCGCCGTCCGGGTCAGCCGTTCGACGAGGCGCGGATCGGCCTTTCCCGACAAGGCGACAAGCCGTCCCTGCCCGGTCGCGACGCCGACGGTGATATGGCTGTCGAGCAGCACATCCATGCGCTGCGGCTGGATTAGCACATTATGCGCCCCGTCACTAAGCACCAGCATTTCGCTCCCCCGGGTGATCCGGGGTTTGACGTGCAAATAGAGGCCCAGCCCATTGGCCAGCCGCTCATGGGGGGCGCTCTCAGGAACCACAGCCTGAACCTGTCCCCAACTCGTGCATGTCAATCGTCCGCCCTGATAATGGCCGATCTCGTCAACCGATCGGGCATCGATCGTCAGCCGTCGCATCCGGACGATATGTGCGGGCGTGCAGCCGTGCGCGCCCTTCAACTGCCGCAAGGCATCCTCTGCCTCGGTCAGCGTAATATTTGCGCGCTTTAGCGTCCACTGTGCATATTCGGCCAGATGCTGCTGCTCGGCTTGCGTCGCGCGCGTCTGGGATAGATAGGCGATGGCAACGAGCGGGGCGATGCCCGCGCAGATTGCGAGGCATGCGGCCAGGATCAATATGGTTCGCCGCTGCATGCCGATCACCGCTCAACCTGTTCGAGATGCCGCCTGCGGCATCGTCGCGGCGGGAGCTGTTTCCAGAATATCAGCAGGGGCTTAACCGATCGCTATGGGCAAGGGAATGGTCCCGCCCTTGCTGTTTCGCGGCGCTGAACAGGCCGATGTCGAGGTGTTGCTGATCGCACGCGACCGCCAGCGCATGGGCGAAGGGCGGCGCCAAGCGGATCGACGCGTTCGTCCCTATCCAGGTCCGCGCGCTCGTGCGGAGCGCCCATTGGATGGGCGGCGAGAGAGCTCTAGCCGCCCGGCGCGTCCTCGCTCTCCAGCCCCTGATATTTGAGCTGGAGATAGCGTTCGCGCGTCGCGAGCTTGTCGAGATCGCCCGCGGCGAGGCTGCGCGCCGCATTGCCAATCTCGCTCTCGAGCATTTTGAGCCCGCCGACGAGCGTTTCGTCGGGGGTGCGCCCGGCATGCGCTTCCTTGCGGAGTCCCGCCGGGATGCGCTGATAGCCCGCGACCAGTTCGGGCAGATCCTCGCCCACCAGCTTGCGGATATTCGCCGCCGCCGGGCTCGCCGCGTCGAGCGTCTGGAGTTGCGGCGCGAGCAGGTCAAGTTGGACCCCGATGCCGTCGACCAGCGTCTTGGCGGGCGCGGGCAGCATCGGGCGCTGCGCTTCGAGCCAGATTTCCGTGCGCCCCGCGAGTTGCTTCAGGTCGGTCTTGGGCAGATCGGCCTGGCGCGGTTCGGGGAAGGGTGGCCATTTGCCGAACAGCACTCCAACTCCAACCAACAGCACGATCAGTGCGAGCAGGCCGAGGAAACCGAGCGGCTGGATCAGCGTCCCGAACAGCGCGGCGCCGACGAGCACCACCCCGCCCGCGACGAGGATCCGGCCGAGCTTCTTGAAGGCATGTTGGCGGCGCAGCGCGACGCTTTTCGTTCCGATCGGGCGGCGGCGTTCGCGTGACCGTTCGATCGCCGATGCGGCCGAAATCCGGATCTTGTCGACTTCGCTCATCGTCATGACGCGCCTCAGGCTTCGAGCGACGCGAGCGGGCTGTCGGCGCCGCCGACGCTCGCCTGCGCCTGTGACGCGCCCTCGGCGCGCGCGATATAGCCCTTCGACTTCGCGACCTCACCCTCCAGCGTGTTGACGGTCGTCTTCATGCTGTCGAGCGCCTTCAGCTTGAAGGTGTCGATCGCGTCCATCGTGTCATAGATATTCTGGAACGCGCGCTGGAGCGTTTCCATCGGGATCGTGCTCGACGCCGCCTGCTCGTGGATGCGCGCGGTATTATCCTTCAGCATCTTCGACGTGCCGTCGATGATGTTCGCGGTCGTGGTGTTGAGCGCGGTGATCTGTTCGAGCACGAGCTTCTGGTTGGTCATCGCCTGCGCGACGGTGATTGCGGTCTTGAGTGCGCCGACGGTGGTGGTCGAGGCGCGTTCGACCCCCTTCACCAGCTCGACATTATTCTTTTTCACGAGGTCGAGCGCGAGATAGCCCTGTACCGTCACGGCCATTTGCGTGAGCAGGTCCTGCGTCCGCTGGCGCGCATAGAAGAGCGCATTTTCGCGCAGCACCTTCGCCTTGGCGGGATCGATACCGTCGAGCTCGTTTGCCTTGGCTTCGAGCTTGGCGTCGAGCGTTCCGGCGATGTGAACCATCTGTTCGAGCTTGCCCATCGCTTCCCACAGCTTGCGGCGTTCGACGTCGATGGCGGCATTGTCCATCAACAGCTCGTCCTTGCCATTGGCAAGCGCGGTCAGGATGCCGCCGATATGCGTCTGCGCGCTGCGATATTGCGCGAAATAATTGCCGACCTTGTTGCCCAGAAGCTTGTCGAAAAAGCCGCGCTTGGTGAGGAACTTGCCATTCGCCGACGGATCTAGACGCTCGACGGTGTTGCGCAGTTCGATCAGATTCTGGCCAATGTCGGTGTCGCGGTCCATCGCCTTGATCGGGCGGTCGAGGAAACGGTTCGACTGGTTCGCCGCCTCCAGCATTTCCTTGCGGCCCATATTGGTGATCTGGTCGACTTTCTGGCCAAATGCAGGCGAATTGACATCCTGCGCGACCAGATCGTCGATGAAGCCATCGACGCGTTCTTCCAGCTTCGATTTCTGCTCGCCCGACAGCGGGACAAGCCCGGCGGCCTTTTCGGGTGAGACCACCGGCACCGGATCGGGCGGGGTCAGCTTCAATTCGTCGGTCACCGTTGCGGTTGCAATTGCTTCGCTCATTCGTCTTCCTTCCACCCCGATGCCGTACCCTATATGGCATGTGGGTCTGTGTTGTTCAAGCACTACACCCGCGCTGACCGATTCAACACCGGTGCGATCCACGCCGACAGGATCAGCTGCGCCATATGATAGACGAGGATCGGGACCAGCACCATGCCGGCCACTGCAGGGGGAAACAGCGTGGCCGCGAGCGGCGCGCCGACCGCGATGCTTTTCTGCGCGCCCGAAAAGAGCAGGGTGATGCGGTCGGGACGCTTGAGCCGCAGCAGCGCGCCGAACAGCCACGCCCCGCCGAAGGACAGCGCGAGGAGCAACGCAACGGCACCCATCACAATCCCAATCTCGCGCCCATCAAGCAGGTCCCAGATGCCCGCGACCACCGCCGCCGAAAAGGCGACATAGACGGCGATCGCGATCGCGCTGCGATCCATGAAGGTCGCAAGGCCGCGATGGGCGAGCACCCACGGGCGCAGCCAGCGCTGCGCGAACTGCCCGGCGATGAAGGGCAGCAGCAGGATCGCGACGATGCGCAGCGCCCCCGCACCGCTGATCTCGCCCGCGCTGCCTGCGAGCGCCGCGAAGAGCAGCGGCGAGACAATCACCCCGCTGAGGTTGAGCAACGCCGCCGCGACCACGCTCGCGGCGACATTGCCGCCGGCCAGGCTGCTCGCCGCGGTCGCCGACTGGACGGTCGAGGGAAGAATGCCGAGAAAGAGAAAGCCGAGCGCGAGCGTCGCGGGCAACAAGGACGCGGTCGCCGCTTGCGCCGCCAGCCCGAGCAGCGCCATCGCGCCGAAACAGAAGGTCAGCGCGCCCCCCTGTAACTTCCAGTTGCGGATGCCGTGCAGCACCTCGTCGCGCGGCAGGCGCACGCCGTTGAGGAAGAAGAGAAAGACGATCGCGGCGGTCGACAGCCCCTGCGCGATCGGCACCGCGGCGCCGCGCACCGGGAGCAGGCTCGCGAGCAGGATCGTCGCGAGCAGCACGGGGACGAAACGGTCGGGGAAGATACGGGAAAGCATTTGAAAGCGATGGCGGGGTGCGGGGCGGTTGGCAAGCGCGTCGCGACCATCCCGTCGCCCCTGCGAAGGCAGGGGCCGCTGGAGACATGGCGGATCGTCGATAGCGACCCCAACCACCCGTTCGCATCGAGCGAAGTCGAGATGGCCTTCGGCGAAGCGCCACTCTGACGGGTGTCTCGACTTCGCTCGACACGAACGGAGAGAGGCGTAGATGAGCCCCATGGCCAACATCCTCATCCTCGCCGCCCTCCCCGAAGAAGCCGACGCGCTCTTCGCCGCCACCGTCGCCCGCGACACCGGCCCCTTCGCCGCCCGCCGCCTCATCATCCACGGCCACAATCTCACCATCGCCACCTGCGGCCTCGGCAAGGTCAACGCCGCCCTCTGTGCGGGCATGCTCGGCGCCGACGCCGACATGCTGCTGATGACCGGAACCTGCGGCGCACTCGGCGCCGCGCCGGGTGCGTACTGGATCGCCGAGGCGGTGCAACATGACTATGGCGCCGCCCAGCCCGGCCGCTTCCGCCGCTATCGCGCGGGCGAATGGCCGATCGGCGAGCCGGGCGAGGCGCATTTCACCGCCATGCCCGACCCCGGCCTGAACCTGCCGCACGCGCGCATCGCCAGCGGCGACAGCTTCGTGGCCTGCCCCGATTCTGCCGCCGATCTGGCCAGCCATCTCGGCGCGACTTTGGTCGATATGGAGGTCGGCGCGGTCGCACAGGTCGCGGCGCGGCTGGGCAAGCCGTGGGCCGCGATCAAGGCGGTGACCGACGAGGCAAACGGCGACAGCGGCGATGATTTCCACGCCAATCTGGTGCGTGCCGCCGGGTTGGCGGCGGTGGAGATCGAACGGCTGGTCGCGATGCTGTGATCGAACCTCTTCGCTGACGAATGACTGTCAACGACCGCTTGCGGACATGATCCTCCCTGTGCCGCAGGCATGGGGAGGTGGCAGTCGCCGCAGGCGGCTGACGGAGGGGCTTTGGCGCTGGCGTCGCGGCCCCTCCACCACCGCTTCGCGGCGGTCCCCCTCCCCATCGCTGCGCGACAGGGAGGATATTGCGTCAGCTGACGCACGCTCTGGGTTCCCGCTTGCGCGGGAATGGCAAGAAACGGGGATGGAGGCAAAAGGGCAGGGGCTTTCCACCCAAAGGCGACCCATCACCCCTCGTCACCCCGGACTTGATCCGGGGGCAGCGACGTCGGTGCAGTAGACCATGCCCGCTTGGGTATTGCTGGCTGTGGGTGGTCGTTGCCGCCGCCATGATCTGCCCCCTTCTGAGTGGTCCAAAATTGATGATATTTTGGATTACGAAGGAGATTATGAATGCCGAGCAAGAAGCATCGCCCGGAAGAGATTATTGGCAAGCTGCGTGAAGCGGAGGTTGTG
>NZ_NISJ01000025.1 GCF_002205635.1 Sphingopyxis witflariensis
GCCGGAGGCCGTTCCCTCGCCAGTGTTGCCCTCCGGTTCCGCTTCGCTCCACCTACGGCCAACACTGGCGAGGGAGGCGTCAATGCACTAACAATCCACCCGGACCACTCGGTGGGGGCCGGTCACTCGGGGCGCAGGTCAATGGCGCCCAGCTCGTCGGCCGCGCGGCCAATCTCGGAGTCGAGGCGGGTCCAACGCTCGGCTTTTACCTCGTGGTCTAGCGCACGCTGGACTTCATGCTCGGGCTTCGGCCCGAGTTCGGCCTGTGCCAGCTCCTCGGCGTTCGAGCGCAAATTGTGGCTGATGTAGTCGCGCGCCATGACGAGATCGGCGCCCTGATCGGTCACGCCGCGGACGATCAGGTGGACGTGCGGATTGTCGGTGTTCCAGTGATCCACCGCCACCCAATCGAGGCGCGTCCCCAGGTCCGTCGCCATCTGGCGCACGAGGTCGCGAGTGTATTCGCGCAGATCGGTCAGCTCGGCCGCGTCCTCGGGCGAGACGATGATGCGGAAATGGTGCCGGTCATCCTTGCACCGATCGGTGAAAGAGCGATCGTCGGCATTGTCCCCCGCCGCGTCGAACATCCGCGTCGGCGAACCATCGCGGGTGACACCCTCGCGCTTCAAATAGGCGACGTGCGCGGACAGCGGCGCCATGCGCCGGCCGGTGCGGCTGCGGTGCGTGACGGGCAGAGCCTTGACCAGCACCCGCCGGCTCGATCCGAACAGACGGCTACGAGCGAAGGCCGTGCGTCCCCGCCCGAAGCTCGACTGTCCGCCACGGCGCGGGCCAACGCCGCCGCGTTGGCCACCGCTGTGAATCGCGGCGACACGCAACACCTCGGCCACCAGGCCCCGCGCGTTGCGCCCTTGCGGCTTGCTGCGCTTGGCCTTGCCGGGCCGGACGCGGAAGTCGCTGTCTTCGCTCACAGCTGGAGCGCTTTCCGCCGAAAATGGCCGATGGTGCCATTCGAGGCGTTGATTTTTCTGGCTTTTCTCTTCCGAGCGGCACGCTCGCCGACCGACGCCCCCGCGTGAAGCCACGGAAAAGCCTCGGCTTTTCGGCGAAACGGGGTGCGCCTTATATCTTGCCCTCGTCTGTCCCTGCCGTTTTCCTCCTCCCCAGCCACTTTGCTGCTTCGGACGGATGAAGGGAGCGACAGGCCGATCATTGCGGTCGGCCCGCGCGGGCGCGGGACACGAACAGCGTGTCGCGCGCTACATTCGGCGACGGATCGGTCGTGCGACCGCCGTCAGATTCTACGCTGCCCGAGAGCGTTTCCGGCGCGGTTTCGCCGCTGCCGGACTGCACGGCAACTGCATCTGACGCGTCGCTCCCCGTGCGGACAAACAGCGCGGCGCGACGCCAGGCGAACGGATCAGGCGGCACGCTTACCGCCACCTCCACAGCGCCCGATCCGCCAGTGATCGGCGCGAGCTGGGCGAGATAGCCGACCGTCTCGGCAGGCAGCGGACGGCCGCGCGACACGAAGTCGTCGTAGCGGCCCGGTCCCGCATTATAGGCCGCCAGCATCGCACTGGCGTTGCCGTAGCGGTCGTGCATCTCGCGCAGATAGGCCGCGCCCGCCATGATGTTGTCGCGCACGTCGAACGGATCGGGGCCGAGGCCGTAGCGGGTGCGTAAGCCCGCCCAGGTCGCGGGCATGATCTGCATCAAGCCCATCGCCCCGGCGCGCGACACGGCGCGGGCATTGCCGCCGCTCTCGACGCGCATCACCGCCCATATCCATGCCTCGGGGATGCCGAACCGCCGCGAGGCGTCGGCGACATGGGCGGCAGAGGGATGGACGGCCGCCGATCGCGCGGCCGGCATATCCTGCGCCATCACCGGGGCAGGCGCGCCGCCGCCGGACAGCAGGACCACGGCAAGCATCAGCGCCGATCCGATTCCGCTCCGCCGCCAGCCTGCCAGCGTGCTCGCCGCGGTCAAGGGTGCGCGCGGTGCGCCGGCCTTTGGCCGCCCTTGACCTTCGCTGCGCGCGCCGGCCGGCCTGCGACCGAGCGGGACGAAGGGATGAGACGGCTTTCCCGCGAACAAAGGGATGATGGGGAAGCGCACCGGATCAGTCCTGCTCGCGCGACTTCGGCTGGCGGTTCCAGCGCAGCGACCATGCCGACTTGTCGGCGGTGCTCTGGAACAGCGCGGCGCGAAGCGGCTGCGCGAAAGCGGGGTCGTCGATGCGCAGCGAGACGTAATCCCCGGCGCGTTCGCCGGTCTCGTTCCAGCCTGCGCCGATCTCCGGGCCTTCGCCGCCGTCGCCGCGGTGGACGCGCCAGTCCGGCGCCTTGTCGGCGTCGCTCTGCTCGGCCGGAACGATCGAGATACGGATGTCGAGCGTCGCCGTCTCGATGATGCCTTCATAGCCGTTGGCGGTGCGGAAGAAGCTGCCGATCTGCATGGGAATCTCCTTTGGGTTGGCAGGCGAGGAAGCGGGTCAGCGCCAAATGAGCGGCGCGTCGGGCGTGTCGCGGGTGAGGATCGGGATGGCGCGGCCGAGCACGGTCGAGGCCGGCAGCGGCCCGAAATAGCGGCCGTCCATGCTGTCGGCGTGGTCGGGGTTGAGCATCAGCAGCTCGCCGGCGCGCAGCGTCCGGCAGCCTTGCCAGGCAGGTAGCGGACGGCCCCGGCCGTCACGCTGCCGGGCGACGACGACGGGCCGCCCATCCACGCTTACCACCGCGTCGATGCGGCACACGATCTGCCCCGGCCGCGCCGCGACATGCTTCAACAGCGGCACGCGCTCGCCGAGATAGCCGCGCTCCGCCAGCCAGTGCGCCAGCGCCGGTGGCGGCTTCACGGCGACCAATGCACCGTGCGGCGGATCGGGCAGCGGCTCGATCCGGTAGAACCCGATCGGCGCGCTGGCGCTGGCGTTCCAGACGACGCGCGGGAGCGGGTCGAACACCGCCACGGCGAGGAACGACGCGGCGAACAGCGACGCGGCGGATGCTGTCGCAATGCCCCATCCACGGCGCGTCATCCTTCGATCTCCCGGCGCTTAAGCCAGGCGCGATGACGCTCCTGCGTGTAGGGGCGCGGCTGTTGTCCGGCGGCGATGCGGTTGTGGACGTGCCGCCAATGATCCGGCGCGGCGTCGCACGGATCGACGCCGGCCGCCTCGGTCGCGTCGATCGCGGCGAGCACTTGGCTGACCTTGGGCCAGCCTTCGATCTTGAGCAGGATGTCGCCGCCCGGCCGCACGAACGGGAGCGTCGTGAACGGCTCGTTCGCGCCGACCGCGCGCACGATGTCGATGCGCGAGCTGACCGTGCCGTAGTCGTTCGCCGCCCATCGGACGAACGCAAAGATCGCGCCGGGACGGAAGCGGACGATGCGGCGGCGGCGATCGACGATCTCGTCCACCGCGACCCGGCCGAACCTGATCCAGTGCTCAATCCGCTTCTCGATCCACGTCAGCTCAACGCGGGTCATGGCGTCGGTGGGCGGCTGCCGGTAGCGCATGGGGGACGGCGGGACGGTCATCGCCGGCTCCGCGCGATGGCCGAATCCGCGCGCGGCATGAGGTCGTCCTGCCCCGGATCGGAGGTCGAATGCTTGATGCCGATGTCGGCCCAAGCGCGCAGGTCATCGACCGAATAGACGACGCGGCCGCCGATCCGGCGGTAAGCCGGGCCGGTGCCGAAATAGCGGTGCTTCTCCAGGGTCCGCCCCGAGAGGCCGAGGAAGCGCGCGGCTTCCGGCGTGCGCAGGAAGCGGGGCGGCAGGTTGGTAGGCGTATCGGACAAGTGACGGCTCCTGCGGGCGGTGGCGGCAGGAGGCGTAATTGTCAGAAGGGAGGCGGCCGGGTGGGGTATGAAGATGTGCGGCCGCACCGATGTGACCACCCCCACGGGTGCGGCGGCGGGGGAGCGAATCAGCGGATGCGGAGCAGCTTGCGGTAGTTGCCGTTCATCATGGCGATGCCGTCGCGGACCAGCCGGACCACAATCGAACGCGCGGCGGACATCTTCCAATCGCTCGCGGACAGCCGCGCCGCTTCGTCCCGTCCGAGCGCGACCGCGATCTCGCGATAGGTCGCGCCCCCATCGCGCAGGTCGAGCGCGCGGAGCATCAGGTCAAGCCGGGCGAGCCGATAGGCGGTTAGCGGCCAGCCGCGCGGCAGCGGCCCGGCCGCGCGGCCGAGCAAGCGGCGATGGAAACGCAGCAAGCTGGCGATGCGGGTGACAAAATCCTTGTCGAGCGGAATGACGGCAGCGAGCGGCTGGCCGGGCTGCGGATCGCGCAGCCACAGCCGATGCTCGCCCGCCGCGTCGGCGACGATGACATGGCGTCCGTCGATGCCGGCCAGGTCGGCGAGCAGCGCGCCGAGCGCGCGCGGATCGACCGGCGAAGCGCTGTCAAATCCTTCCGGTGCTGCGTCGAGGATGACCGTGACGGCGGTCAGTTCCGGGCGCCAGGGGACCGGCTCTGCGAGGTCATCCGGCGCCGTGGCGAAAGGACAACCCCCATCGCCGCGCGAAGGCCGTCTCGGCGGCACTCTGCGCGACGGCGCCGCTCGCGATGCGCTCCTGCATCTGCGTGTGTTCGGCGCGGTATGTGCGGTTTCGACGGAGAAACTCGGCGGCAATTTCGGCGCGCCCGAGGGCGTCGGGCAGTCCGCCGGCGCGCCGCTGGCGACGCCCTGGCGGCGTCGGCATTGCATCCTCCCAACCGCGCTTGGCGCGGATTTTAGGAGCGCAACATCTTCCGGTTGTCCTAGCTAGGATAGCGCAAAGACCGCGCACAACCGTGCAGCGAGGGCAGCGAGAACACTTCCGAATTGGAGTTAAATCTTAACGGTTTAGCCGATGTTGGCAGCCAAGCAGGTGCGCGTATCCGATCTCTGTCATCCAACGCGCGCGGGCAAGATGGGTCGCGTGCATCGTCTGGGCGCGATCAGGTTCCGCCGCTACGTCAATGTTGAAGATGGCGGCGGCAGCGTCACGCCAATCGGCGCCATCCTCCTCGGCATCGAGCAATCGCAGGTAGGCCGCGAGATGGCATTCGTCGTAGCTGGTGAGCTGCGCGCAAGCGGGCGCGCGGTCGTCGAATCTACATGCGCCCATGATGCCCCCGAGTATTCGACCGCGTTAACCAATAGGATCGTCGCGGATCAATTTCGATCCGCCGATTGGACATAGTTGCAAGCAGAATCCGCACCGGCCGACCAATCTCACGCGAGCTGCTGGTTTGCGGTGCGCCCCCGCAAACAGCTCCTAGGCCGTGTTGACAAAAGGGATTCCCAAACCCGCCTTGTTCTGATTCAAGACTGCTTTTTGAGGGGCAGTCATGGGTCGCGGGGATTTGTCGGACGCGGAGTGGGATCTGATCGGGCCGCTACT
>NZ_NISJ01000026.1 GCF_002205635.1 Sphingopyxis witflariensis
AGGCAAAGACGCCAATGTAGAGCGTCTTCTTGACAAGCCGCTGCAGCACATCCTCGTCGGCGCCCCAGGCCCAGAAGAGCGCGGCGATCGTCACATCGATGACGATGAGCGTCGATGACAGGAAGCCTACCTCGCCGCCGAGCAGCCCGAAACCGCTGTCGATATAGGTCGAGAAGACCGACAGAAATTGGTCGATCACGCCGGTATCATTCATCGCGCGTCCCCTTTCTTGCCGAAGAAATGTTGCCGCTTCGCCTCCCACGCCGCTTCGCAGTCCGGATCGGTTTGGGTGATCGTGCGACACCGGCGAAGGATCGGCGGTGGTGCGGGAAGTACCTCCTCCCGCGCGATCGCAGGAGCGGACGCTCCGGGTTCGGGCGGGCCGACCGCGGCGATCAGCGCCAGCGTCAGGGCGAGGCCGCCGAGAATGGCGATCCCCGTGATCTTGCCCGCCCGGTCCATTTCAGTCGGCTTTCCGGAAGCGGCGAAAGCGCTCGCGGCCTTCGGCTTCGGCCGCAGCCCGCCGCGCCGCCTCGAGCATTTGCGCGCGGCCCTGCGCCGCCATCACGGCGGCCAGATCGGTGAGCTGCTGCGTCTGCAGCGCGAGCAGCTGGTTGCCGGCCTGCGCGGCCTGCAACGCGCCCGTCGACGACTGGCTGGCGCCGACGAGGATGCCGACCTGCTGCCGGGTCGCGCCCATATTGGTGACGATGCCGGCCTGGACCTTCATCGCGTCCTGAAAGGCGCCGACGCTGTCGTTCCAGCGCGCCTCGGCATTGGCGACCATCGCGGCGTGCGGCGCGGCGATCGCACCGCCCTTGTAGCGGCTGTCGAACGCCTGCTGGATCTCACCGACGTCGAAGGCCACGCGCTGCGCCTCGCCGAGCAGCTGGCGGGTCCGGTCGACCTGCCCTTGCAGGTCCTGCAGCATCGAGACCGGCAGCGCCTGAAGATTGCGCGCCTCATTCATGAGCGACGTCGCCTGATTCTGCAGCATGGCGATCTGGTTGTTAATCTGCTCGAGCGTCCGCGCCGCGGTCAGGATATTCTGGGCATAGTTGCGCGGATCATGAACGATGCCGCCGATCTGCGCCGCCGCCGGGACGGTTGCCCCGCCCATCGCCAGGGCCGATCCGGAAATCAGCGCCGCAAGCAGAACATGGCTCTTCCAATTATTCATCACATCACTCCTTCAGCTGGTCGGGAATTTCGTGGTTCGCGAGAAGATCAGCGGCCCAGGTGAGGCCGCGGTGGCGGAGCCAGAATTCGGCGAAGTCGGCGTCGCCGTACGCTTCGACAAGCTCACCGATCTTGATCTGGTCGGTCTTCGAGGAGGCCGCTGTGAAGGCGAGCGCGATCTCGCCGAGGCCGAGCTCGAACAGCCGGTTGCCGCGCCGCGACTGGCAATAATAATCGCGCTTCGGCGTGGCCCGGCTCAATATCTCGATCTGGCGATCATTGAGGCCGAAGCGTTCATAGACTCGCGCGATCTGCGGCTCGGCGGCGCGCTCGTTCGGCAGGAATATCCGTGTCGGGCAACTTTCGATGATCGCCGGTGCGATGCTGGAGCCTTCGATATCGGCAAGGCTCTGGGTCGCGAAGATCACGCTCGCATTCTTCTTGCGGAGCGTCTTCAGCCATTCACGCAGCTGCGCCGCAAAGGCCGGGCTGTCGAGAATGAGCCAGCCCTCATCGATGATGATGAGGGTCGGAGACCCGTCGAGCCGCTGGCCGATGCGGTGGAAGAGATAGGCGAGCACGGCGGGCGCCGCGGCCGCACCGACAAGGCCTTCGGTCTCGAGCACCTGCACCCGGGCGTGCCCGAGATGTTCGGCTTCGGCGTCGAGGATGCGTCCCCAGGGTCCGCCGACGAGATAGGGCGCCAACGCCTGTTTGAGGTCCTGCGATTGCAGCAGGACGGCAAGACCGGTGAGCGTGCGCTCGGCCACCGGTGCGGTCGCGAGAGACGTCAGCGCCGACCAGAGATGGTCCTTCGCCGCCGGATCGATCGTCACACCTTCGCCGGTGAGGAGCGCGGCGAGCCATTCGGCGGCCCAGGCCCGCTCGCCGGCTTCGTCGATGCGCGCAAGCGGCTGCAAGGCGACGGCATTGCCGCTCGCTTCGTCATGAAGCGCGCCGCCAAGATCCTGCCAGTCGCCGCCCATCGCGATCGTCGCGGCGCGGATCGACCCGCCATAGTCGAAGGCGAAAATCTGGCTGCCTTCATAGCGCCGGAACTGGAGCGCCATGAGCGCCAGCAGCACCGACTTGCCGGCCCCCGTCGGGCCGACGATGAGGCAATGGCCGACATCGCCGACATGAAGAGTTAGGCGGAACGGGGTCGAGCCTTCGGTCCTGCCGTAAAGCAGGGGGCTATCACCGAAATGCTCGTCCCGTTCCGCCCCCGCCCACACCGCTGATAAGGGTATGAGGTGGGCGAGATTGAGCGTGGAGACCGGGGGCTGGCGGACATTGGCATAAACATGGCCGGGGAGGCTCCCGAACCAGGCCTCGAGGGCATTCACGCCTTCGACCGTGCAGGTGAAATCGCGACTCTGAACGATCTTCTCGACGAGCCGCAGCTTCTCGGCCGCGAGGGCCGGATCGCGGTCCCATACGGTGATGGTCGCCGTCACATAGGCGATTCCCGCTTCGTCGGCGCCCAGTTCCTGGAGCGCCATATCGGCGTCGGCGGCCTTGTTCGATGCGTCGGTGTCCAGCAGCACCGATGCCTCGTTGGTCATCACTTCCTTGAGGATCGCCGCGATCGACTTGCGCTTGGCGAACCACTGGCGCCGGATCCTGGTCAGCAGCCTGGTGGCATCGGTCTTGTCGAGCATGATCGCTCGGGACGACCAGCGATAGGCGAAGGCCTGGCGGTTGAGTTCGTCGAGGAGGCCGGGAAAGGTGACGCTCGGAAAACCGGTGATGGTGAGGGTGCGCAGATGATGGTCGCCGAGGCGCGGTTCAAGCCCGCCCACGAGCGGTTCGTCGGCGAGCAGCGCGTCGAGATAGGCCGGCGTCTCCGGAACCCGGACGCGCTGGACCTTGGTCGAGATGCAGCTGTGGAGATAGGACAGCGTGTCGCCGTCATCCAGCCACTCGGCCTCGGGCATGAAGCCCTCGACGAGATGGAGCATGCGTCCCGTCCGGTCGATAAAGCTTTTCAGCAATTCTTTCGGATCGACGCCGGTCTTTGAGCGGCCTTCATAGAGCCAGGCCTCGGCGCGCGCGGCCTCCTCGGCGGGGGGCATCCACAGCAAGGTCAGATAATATAAGCTCTCGAAATGCGCGCCTTCCTCGCGGAACTGCTCGCGGCGCTCAACATCGACCAGCTCGGACACCGCATCGGGAAAATCCGACACGGGATAGGAATGTGCGGGTACGCGCTGCGCCTCGACGAACACCGCCCATCCCGAACCCAGACGCCGCAGCGCATTGTTCAGCCGCGCGGTCACCGCAACCAATTCGGCGGGCGTCGCGCTGTCGAGGTCGGGGCCGCGGAAACGCGCGCTACGCTGGAACGACCCGTCCTTGTTCAGCACTACGCCCTCGGACACGAGCGCGGCCCAAGGCAGGTAATCGGCGAGCGACGCGGATTTGGAGCGATATTCAAAGAGGTTCATCATGGGCGCATCCAGACAGAATATTTGAGGTGGCGGCGGGCGACGTCGACGAACTGCGGATCGCGGCGCGCGGCCCAGACCGAGAGGGCGTGGCCGATCGCCCAGATCGCGAGGCCGGCAAGCCAGAGCCGGAGGCCCAGGCCGATCGCGCCGGCGAGCGTACCGTTGACGATCGCGAGGCTGCGCGGTGCGCCGCCGAGCAGGATCGGTTCGGCGAGGGCGCGGTGCACCGGCGCGAAAAAGCCCGGCACCTCCCCTTCCCGGCCCATCAGACGAGCGCTCCGCCGCCGAAGGAAAAGAAGGAGAGGAAGAAGCTCGAGGCGGCGAAGGCGATCGACAGGCCGAAGACGATCTGGACGAGCCGGCGGAACCCGCCCGACGTATCGCCGAAGGCCAGGCTGAGCCCGGTCACGATGATGATGATCACCGCGACGATCTTGGCGACCGGGCCTTCAATGCTTTCGAGGATCGACTGGAGTGGTGCCTCCCAGGGCATTGACGAGCCGCCGGCATGGGCGGGTGCCGCGAGAGCGAAGGCCATGGTGAGCGCCGCGGCGCTCCATAGGGCACGGCTGGGAGGCATGAATTTCATGACGGGTCTCCTGCGGGAACAGAGGGAATGAGACGATATTCGCCGGTCGCGGGATCGAGCCCGTCGATGCGCGCGAGTTCGGACAGCCGGCGGCCCGTGCCGTCGCGAACGAGGATGACAATGAGATCGATCGTCTCGGCGAGCAGCGCGCGCGGGACGGTGACCACCGCCTCCTGGATCAATTGCTCCATGCGGCGAAGCGCCCCGAGCGCACTTCCGGCGTGGATGGTGCCGATGCCGCCCGGATGCCCGGTGCCCCAGGCCTTGAGAAGATCGAGCGCTTCGGGCCCTCGCACCTCGCCGATCGGGATACGGTCGGGGCGAAGCCGCAACGACGAACGGACAAGCTCGGAGAGCGAAACCACCCCCTCCTTGGTGCGCATCGCGACGAGATTGGGGGCTGCGCATTGGAGTTCGCGCGTGTCTTCGATCAACACGATGCGATCGCTGCTCCCGGCAATTTCCGCGAGCAGTGCATTGGCGAGCGTGGTCTTGCCGGTTCCGGTCCCGCCCGCGACGAGAATATTCAGCCGGTCGGCGACAGCGGCGCGAAGGATCGCGGCCTGCGCCGCCGACATGATGTCCGCAGCGATATAATCGTCCAGTGTGAACACCGCGACGGCGGGCTTGCGGATCGCGAAGGTCGGTGCCGACACAATGGGAGGAAGCAGGCCTTCGAAACGTTCGCCGCCATCGGGCAGCTCCGCGGAGACGCGCGGCGCAGCACCATGAACCTCGGCACCGACATGGTGCGCAACGAGCCGGATGATGCGCTCGCCATCGGCGGCGCTCAATATCTCGCCGCTTTCGGTGACCCCCTGCTCCAGCCGATCGACCCAGAGCCGGCCGTCGGGATTGAGCATGATCTCGATGACTTGTGGATCGGCAAGCCATTCGGCAATCGCCCCGCCCATTGCGGTACGCAACATGCGCGCACTGCGATGGCGTGCTTCGATCCGGATCGATTCTGCGGCCATGGGACCCCGTTTTCTGGGCCGGGCAGAAGCGCCCGGC
>NZ_NISJ01000027.1 GCF_002205635.1 Sphingopyxis witflariensis
ACTCCTTAGGTTGAAGGAGTCGAAAGGGTCTGCCTGCGGCAGCCCACGTTCAATCAGGCGCGGCGCTCACTGGACGACTTTACATCGAGGCTAGCGCCAATCCGCGCAGCGGTTCGTGCACCGGCCATTTCAGTAAACCGAATGGTTCGAGCTGATATCGAGCGCATCGCTAAAAAGACGCCCGCCCGATCGAAACCGTGCGGGCGTCAGATGAAGATCTCTGTTTTCCTGAAAGGAAGAGCTCTCCTGGGTCGCATGGCGCGGATAGCGTCGCGTACCGACCGATAATTGTACGGCAACGCCAAAAGATGCCCGGTGTGTGATCCGACGTCAGCGTTCGCTTGTTTCAGCCAGAACCTGCACGGTCTCCAACCGACCGATACCGTTGAGAAGTCGGCCTTCGGTAGAAGCTCGAAACAGCGGTGCACTATCAGTCGCTAATGTGACCCTAAGCTTTCTCAGCTTCGATATCGCACGGCGGCGACGAACGCCGCCAGAGCGGGCGATTGCTGGCGGCGGCTTGGGTAGTAAAGGTGATAGCCGGGGAACGGTGGGCACCAATCTTCCAACACGGGCGCGAGTTCGCCTGCGTCGATGTGGGTTTGCAGATAGTCGCGAGGCAGGTAGCATAAGCCGAGACCATCGATTGCGGCTTGGCGGACGATGGCAATGTCATTCACGACCAGCTGACCCTCGACGCGCACGTTCACGGCGCGGCCGTCCTTCTCCAAATCCCAGATCGAAATACCCCCTTTGGCCTGGTGCCGCAGATTGATGCAGTTGTGAGTGGCGAGGTCGTCGGCCGTCTGCGGTGATCCATGGGTCGCCAAATATCCCGGTGACCCGGCGATAGCCATTTGCATGTTGGGACCGATGCGTACCGCGACCATGTCCTGGGCGAGCGTTTCACCGAGCCGAACGCCGGCGTCGAAGCGCTCGGCAACGATGTCCACAAAACCATTATCGACCGTCAAATCGACGATGAGGTCCGGATAGAGTGGCAGCAACTTCGCTAGAGCGGGCAACAGGATGCTCTCGGCCGGCTGGTCGCCGGTCGTGATGCGCAATGTCCCCGCGGGCTTATCGCGCAGTTCGGTGAGCGCAGCGAGTTCATCAGCGACTTCGTCGAAGCGCGGACCGACACGTTCCAGCAGCCGCTCGCCCGGCTCGGTGGTCGAGACGCTTCGGCTGGTGCGCGTGAGCAGGCGTACGCCGAGCCGTTCTTCCAGCTTGCGGATGGTATGGCTTAGGGCAGACGGGGAAACACCCAGTTTGGCGGCCGCTCGGGTGAAGCTGCGCTCGCGCGCCACTGCCAGAAAGGCGACAAGATCGGACATGGTTTCGCGATGCATCGTTGAATCCTGCTCACAGCCGTATGCAGATCATAGCGGGTAATCCGCATGATGTAGATGGTTTAGATGAGGGGCATGGAAACGACCCTCTCCCCGGCCCAAGCACAAGAACCCGCGTCCAGGCCCTCAGCAGCGGGCGGCTGGACGGCGGTGTTCGCGCTGACCCTGTGCGTGTCGACGTTGATCGCATCGGAGTTTATGCCTGTCAGTCTGCTGACGCCGATCGCCTCGGGCCTGTATGTGAGCGAAGGCCAAGCAGGACAGGCCATTGCGGTTTCCGGTATATTTGCGGTGATTACGAGCCTGTTCATCGCGTCGGTCACCAAAGGCATCGATCGACGTAGCCTGCTGCTGGTCCTTACAGGCGTGATGATTGTTTCCGGCACGATCGTCGCATTCGCGCCTAACTACCCGATTTTCATGGTCGGCCGCGCGCTGCTTGGCGTGGTGATTGGCGGTTTCTGGTCGATGTCGACCGCAACCGTTATGCGGCTGGTATCGGAGGATAGCGTCGCGCGCGCGCTCGCCTTGCTCAACGGCGGCAATGCGCTGGCGACGACCATCGCGGCGCCATTGGGCAGTTATCTGGGTCAATATATCGGCTGGCGCGGCGCTTTCTTCTGCGTTGTGCCCCTCGCGGCGGTAGCGCTCGCCTGGCAGTTCTTGACCCTTCCGAACATGCCGAGCCGCGAGCGGGCGAGCGGCGTCGCGGCGTTCAAGGTGCTTCGTCGACCGCCAGTGCCGCTCGGCATGCTCGCGGCCGCACTCTTTTTCATGGGCCAGTTCGCGCTCTTCACCTACCTGCGGCCGTTTCTGGAGACGGTCACCGCGGTCGACGTGACCACCTTGTCGCTGATGCTGCTTGGCCTCGGTGTTGCAGGGCTCGCCGGAACTTATGCCATCGGGATCGCGCTCAAGCACTCGCTGTACGGACTGCTGATTTCGATGCCGCTCGCGATGGCCGCGATCGCCGGCGGGCTAGTTGTAGCTGGCGCTTCCGCCCTTGGCGTCGCCATCCTGCTTATGATGTGGGGCTTGATCGGCACGGCTGCCCCCGTCGCCTGGTGGACTTGGGTGAGCAGAGCTTTGCCTGACGAAGCCGAGGCCGGCGGCGGGCTCATGGTCGCAGTGGTCCAACTGGCGATCACCCTTGGCGCCGCATTCGGCGGAATGTTGTTCGACGCCTGGGGTTACCAGGCCACCTTCCTCGCCAGCGCAGCGCTGCTCATGTCATCCTCGCTCGTCGCGGTCCTCGCCGCGCGGTCTTCGCAGGCTGCAATCGATCGGGCTGCTCAATCCGACGCCGCCACTGCGGCTTCCTGAAACCGGAGAAAACGCATGAAACTTTCCCAGATCAATCGCCCGGTGCTGGCGCGCCGAAACCTGATGCGAGGCGGCCTGCTGGCGATCTCTGCGCTTTCGTTCGCCATCGTCCAGCCAGCGCTGGCGCAAACTGAACCGAGCCAACCCAATGGAGCACCTATGCAACTCACCCAGACCTGGGACAAAGTTTTCCCCAAGAGCGACAAGGTCGATCACCAGAAGGTCACCTTCACCAATCGTTACGGCATCACCCTCGTCGGCGATCTCTATCTGCCGAAGAACCGCGGTGACCGCCTTCTGCCCGCGATCGCCGTCGGTGGTCCGTTCGGCGCGGTGAAAGAGCAGTCCTCCGGCCTCTATGCCCAAACAATGGCTGAGCGCGGCTTTGTTACCCTGGCCTTCGATCCCTCATACACGGGCGAAAGCGGCGGTGCGCCGCGCAACGTGGCCTCGCCCGACATCAACACCGAGGACTTCAGTGCGGCGATCGACTATCTCGGCACGCGCGCTTCGGTCGATCGCGAGCGGCTCGGAATTATCGGCATTTGCGGCTGGGGCGGTATGGCGCTCAACGCCGTTGCGGTCGACAAGCGGGTCAAGGCAGTAGCGGTCAGCACGATGTACGACATGACCCGCGTCATGTCGAAGGGCTACAACGACAGCGTGACGCTCGAGCAGCGCACGGAGAACTTGGAGCAGCTCAGCCGCCAACGCTGGGAGGATGCTGAAAAGGGGATGCCTGGTTATGGCCCGCCCATGAATGAACTGAAGGGCGGCGAGGCGCAGTTTCTTGTAGACTATCACGACTATTACAAGACGCCGCGCGGCTTCCACGCAAGGTCGGTCAACTCGAACGGCTCGTGGACGATCACCACCCCGCTGTCGTTCATGAACATGCCGATCCTGAGCTACATCAAGGAAATCTCGCCGCGGCCGATCCTGTTCGTGCACGGCGAGAACGCCCATTCGCGCTATTTCAGCGAGACGGCATACGCTGCGGCCGCCGAACCCAAGGAACTGATGATCGTCCGAGGAGCGAACCACACCGATCTTTACGATAAGGTCGAAGTGGCCTGCTGCCGGTTTGGTGGACACCGAGATAGGGTGTTTCCACCTATCGGAGGTCCACAATGCAAAGAAGGAAGTTCAGCCGCGAGTTCAAGCTTGAGGCGGTGAGGATGGTCCGCGAAC
>NZ_NISJ01000028.1 GCF_002205635.1 Sphingopyxis witflariensis
GGAATTTATCGCGACGGCGGTGCAGGAATGGCTGGCGAAGGTCGGCGTGAAGACGCTCTACATCGCCCCCGGATCGCCATGGGAGAATGGATACTGCGAGAGCTTCAACGGGTCGCTGCGCGATGAATTGCTCAATGGCGAGATCTTCTACTCGCTCGCCGAGGCCCGGATCCTGATCGAGGCTTGGCGGCGACATTACAACACAGTCCGGCCGCACAGCTCGCTCGGGTATCGGCCACCGGCGCCAGAGGCCGTTCCATCGCCAGTGTCGCCCTCCGGTTCCGCTTCGCTCCACCTACGGCCAACACTGGCGATGGAGGCGTCAATGCACTAACAGTCCACGCGGACCACTCGGTGGGGGCCGGTCACTAGGAGTGAGACTAGTCGTAGAACCTTCTGATCGGGCGTTTTTGAGCTGTCCTTTGGCAAATTTCAACCCGACACTGCCGCCGTCTGGGGAGTGGAGGTATGACGGCTTTTTGTGCAAATCGCTTTGTCGCCAAATGCCTTAATTTGGCGTGTTCCTGCCGTGATGTTCTGACACGCCCCAATGGAAGCTTTTACGCAGCTGGTGCACGGCGGGCTATGACTGGGATGAGGCGCATTGCTGACCAATAATCACGCTGTTCGATTTGGCCCAATGCGACTGCACGGCTCGCTAGCTGACAATGCGGGTCCAGATTGTCGCGGTTGCAATGACCGCCAGAGAAAACAGGATCGACCATAGCCACAACAGGCTTTCAGGTTCGCTATCGCGTGGGTCGGGCCACAGACGGAGCATCAGATCAGCGTCCTATCGTCCGCTTGTTTCGCCTTCCGTGCGAACCACGGATCATCGGTGCGCTCGGCGACGAGCTGGCTGGCAGGATATTGGGTCACGAGCTGCATCGCCTCCTCGGCGTCGGCGCGAAGCCAGGCGTCATACGCGTCGGCGTGCAGGATGACCGGCATCCGGTCGTGGATGTCCCAAAGCTCCTTCGTCGCATCGACCATGACGCCGGTATAGGCGTCGCCCCATTCATCGGTCGGGCGCCACAGGCCCGCCCAGGCCGCAAGCGGCTGGTCGGCGACGCGGATCCAGGTGCGGGTCATCTTGCCGGGCTCGCCCTCGGCCTCGGCGAACGACGTGAACGGGATGAGGCAGCGCTGGGCGGGGTCGGTGAACCACTGGCGCCAGATCGTCCACAGTTTGTCGTCGCGGGCATTGTTGGTTGCGGTGGGCTTGTTCGGCTTGCCGGTGCGCTTGTTGGTCGAGTGGCGGGGGAAGCCCCAGGTCATCTGCTGCAGGATGCGTTGCCCCTGATCTTCGCGCAAGACGATGCCGGGATATTGCGGATAGACGTCGGCGGGCGCGTTGAAGCCGTAGGTCGCGGGCGTCCCGAACAGGTTCGCCATCTCCTGGACCGTGCTCTTGTTGGTGTAGAGATTGCACACGCATGCGATCATGCTGCGGCCGCGCAGCCTGTCAATCGGCAACCGGCCAGCCGGACGCGCGTTCGCGATGCGAAGGAGACACGCCATGACTGCCGATTATGATGCTGCCAAGACCGCGCCCGTCGAGCGCGTCGCCCGGGTGCTGGCCGGGCATGCGCTGAGCCGCAACGCCGAAGGCGACATGGGGTCGGCGGGACCCGCGGTCGACGACCTGTGGCCCGACTATGCGCCGGTGGCGCTTGCCGTGCTGCGCACCCTGCGCGAGCCGAGCGGCCGCATGCTTGCGGTGGGCGACGCCGAGATCTGGGACCGTATGATCACCGCGGCGATCGAAGACGAAAGCCTCTCGGACTGAGCGGCCTTTAGCGCCGCCGCCGGAGCTGGCGCTTCCATTCGATGATATCGGGCATCGGCAGCTGGCGGGTGTGATCGACGTCCACCAGCTCCAACGTCGCAAGCGTCCGCTTCCGCTTGGCATAATAGCATTGCAGGCAGCGCATGCGTTTGCGCACTGCGGGCAGTGGAGAGCGATCGTTTGTCTTGCGTGAGCATGGTCTGCCGGTGGTCCACCAGGCGCGTGACCTCGGGATCGCCGGCGCGCGACGCGCGGTTGAGCAACAACCAGACCTTTTCCTCGACCTTTTCGACTTTGTCGCTAGACAGCAGCGCCGCCGTCATCATCACCATTGAGCGCGCGTTATCGGGAGTTCTGGCCGATTTGAGACGGTCTGTTCCTAGCTTTTGGCGGCCGAAAGCAGACATTGGCACAAGGCTCCTGGCTGCGGCGATCGCAACTGCCGCAGCGAAGGGCCGTTCTCAAACGAAAGCAACGCGGAAACATCAAGGCGTGTAGCCTCTTATTCAGTGCAGTCTCCATGAGACGGGACCGCAGTAATCAAATTTCGGTCGCCTCGGGAACGAGTAAATCGGTGTCGGCTACTTCCAACTAACTATCCACGCGTCGATTTGCCTGCCTAACGTGTCGAGCGGCACTGGACCTTGAGCCAGAAGCGCATCGTGAAATGCCCGAAGATCAAACTTATCGCCGAGTTCCGATTGCGCTTTCGTTCGCAGCTCAAGGATACGAATTTCCCCCAATTTATACGCCAGTGCCTGGCCCGGCCAGCTAATGTAACGGTTCACCTCAGCGTCAATATTTGCGTCGGAGAGTCCCGTGTTCTCACGCATGAAGGCGACCGCGCGCGCCTTGCTCCAGCCCTTGGCGTGGATGCCCGTGTCAACGACGAGCCGAGCCGCTCGCCAGCTCTGGTATGAAAGCTGACCCATCTTTTTTGCCGGCGTATCATAGAGGCCCATTTCGGACCCGAGGCTTTCAGCGTAGAGACCCCAGCCTTCGACGAAGGCCGTGAAGAAGGCGAAGTTCCGTCGGAACGGCGGGATTTCGAGTTCCTGCTGCAACGCGATCTGATGGTGGTGGCCGGGGACAGATTCGTGAAGGCTCAGCGCGGGTATTTCCCAAAGCGGGCGCTGGTCGAGCTTGGAAACATTGACGTAATATGTCCCCGAAATCCCGGTTTCCGGCGCGCCGGGGCCGTAAAAGGCCGTGGTGGTCCCTTCGGCGATCTCGCTGGGAATTTCACGAAGCCCATAAGAAAGACGCGGCAGCCGCCCGAAATATTTCGGCATCATCCCGTCGATCTGCTTGGCAACCCGCGCCGTCGCGCTCATTAAATCTTCGGGAGTTTTTGCAAAATATACGGGATTGGATTTGAGCTCCCGAAAATAAGCAGCCCTTGAAGCAAAACCCGCGTCTTTAGCGACCTTTTCCATATCGGCGTGGATGCGTGCGAGTTCGCGCAGGCCGATGGCATGGATCTGCTCGGCCGTCAGGTTCGTGGTTGTTTCCTCCCGGATGCGAAAAGCATAATATGCCTTGCCGCCCGGTTGCGCGGAGATGCTGTCCGACCTGACACAGTGCGGCGCATAGCGCGTGCGGTAAAAATCTGCATGTTTTGCATAAGCGTGTCAATCGGCGTGCAAACGGGACCCCCTATCGGCGCGCAAAAGGGACCCCCTTTCACGATGGCGCAAGGTTGATCGGACACGCGCCTTTGCGCTGCGCGCGGCGTAGGGAGGGCGGAGCCCGACC
>NZ_NISJ01000029.1 GCF_002205635.1 Sphingopyxis witflariensis
CACCCGGTTCACCTCACCCATCCACTTCGCTCCCCGTGTTGCGGCACGTGGAGGACGGGGCCTTTCACCCCGCAGAGACAATAATCGCGCGTGGTGGATCCTACCCACCACTCTTGGCGCACGAGATACGACATGGCTACGATCGGCACCTTCACCGCCCACAGCAAGGGCGAGTTCACCGGGGTTATCAAGACGCTCACCCTCAACACCAAGGCGACCCTTCGCCCGGTCGAGAAGGAAGGCGAGAAGTCCCCCGACTTCCGCATCCAGTCCGGCAACATGGACATCGGCGCCGCCTGGAAGAAGACCAGCCGCGAAGGCCGCGACTATATCTCGGTCAAGCTGGACGATCCGAGCTTCCCGGCTCCGATCTACGCCACGTTGTCCGAAACGGACACCGCGGGCGAATACGCGCTCATCTGGTCGCGCTGACCATCTAATGCCCCGGCCCACTGGCCGGGGCATCACGGCGCTGCCGGTCTTGCCGGCTTTCGACCTATGCTTGCTATTGGACGACCGGCCTTCCATCTCGGGCGGAACAGGGGAAGGTCTTGATGCACGCGATCTCGGTAAAACCAGCGGATATGACTGTCGCCGCAAGGGATGAGTTCATCGCGTTCGTCATACAGGCGGGAGAAGTGAATGCTGCCACGTTGCCCGATCTGGTCGATCGGGCTGTCGCCATTGTCATAATGCGCGAGGGAGCGTCATTGGTCGGAACCGCAGCAGTCAAGACGCCGAATGTTACCTATCCGCCAAAGGTCTTCCGTAAAGCTAAGGTCGAGGGTCAAGCCCCTGCCTACCCGTTCGAATTGGGGTGGGTCCATGTCCATCATGCCTACGAACGGCAAGGGCGCGGTCATGCGCTCGTCGCGGCGGCGATCCATGCGGCGGCTGGAAAGGGACTATACGCGACGACGAAATCCGAAGCCATGAGACGGATGTTGCCCAAACTCGGTTTCACGGCGCTCGGCACCCCTTATGTGTCGGCCGAAGATCCCAGCGCCGAACTCACGCTGTTTGTTCGATCCAGTAGATAGAACCCGCAAAGCGGTTTCCACCAATGATGTGATGGATCGCGTAAAGCGGCCCATCGCGCGTTATCTTCTATGCGGCTAAGGGCGGCGCGGTGCTTGGGGCTCTGCCCCTGGCGCACTTCAAGCGGCTTCCGCCCAGCTTCCTTCACGCGCGAGCGCGTTCCGTGCAGCCGGTTCCCCGCGAAGCCGCTTTCCGTTTGCACCCCCGGTCTCGCCGACGGGCAGGGTTTCAGCGCGGCGCTCCGCTGCGCGGAAACCCAAGCCCAAAGGAGGCCAAAATGCACTACCAACTTGCCACCCGGTTCGGCCGCAACGCCCATCAGATCAGCGGCCGGGAGCCGCTCGACAACGAGGCGCTGTATCGCCACGTCCCGTCCATCTTCGCCCGCGAGGCGCACGACAGCCGTTCGGATCGCTATGTCTATGTCCCGACGATCGACATCGTGGAGGGGCTGCGCCGGGAAGGCTGGTCGCCGTTCTTCGCGGTCCAGTCGGTGCCTCGTGACGGCAGCCGCCACGGGCACGCCAAGCATATGCTGCGCCTTCGCCGTGACGACGGCATCGGCAAACCGGAGGCGGCCGAAGTCATCATCGTCAACAGCCACGACGGGACGAGCGCCTATCAGATGTTCGCCGGGATGCTGCGGTTTGTCTGCACGAACAGCATGATCGCAGGCGAGCGGTTCGAGGAAGTCCGCGTGCCGCACAAGGGCAATATCGAGCATGACATTATCGAAGGCGTGTTCACCGTCGCCGAGGACTTCCCCCGGCTGATCGACGCCAGCGAGTCGATGAAGGCGATCCAGCTTTCGCCGGACGAGCAGCGCTTGCTTGGCGAGGTCAGCCTTGTCGCCCGCTATGGCGACGATGAAAGCCCGGTTCGCCCCGAGCAGATCATCGAGCCGCGCCGCCGCGAGGATGTGGACCGCAGCCTCTGGACCACTTTCAACGTCATTCAGGAGAATGTCGTGCGCGGCGGGTTGCAGGGGCGTAAGCGTAGCGCCGAGGGCCGCATCCGCCGCAGCCAGACCCGTGCCATCAACGGCATTGACCAAAACGTGACGCTCAACCGGGCGCTTTGGACGCTGGCGGAAGGGATGCAGCGCCTCAAAGCAGCCTGACCATTTCACCGCAGGGCCGAAGGTTCGGCCCTGCGGCTTCGCCGCTTTCGCGCCGATCCGCTGTGCTGGATCGGCAGCGGCCGCGCGTCCCAAGGTCCGCGCGGCCGCAAGCGCGCTCGCCTGGCTGACGCCCGGCTCGCGCGAGGTGGTGGTCAAATACTACACATTATTCTATGACGAGGCCGGGCCGCTACGCGGCGGCCTGGGGTGTGGAAACCCCACGTTTAGCGGTTCGGCGCCGGCCGTGACGGTGCCGCCATCCTTGACCACATGGTCGGGGAGCCTGTGACGTATACAACAGGCTTCCGGGCTAAAGGTCATAGGAACCGACTAAACGCGGTTTTCCAACTCCCCGACTACGGGTCTAGGCCGTGTTGACAAAAGACTTCAGCCATAGGCGCGTAGCGGCGAGGTTGAGGAAGCTCTCGAACGAGAGCAGGGTTTTGTCATAGCGGGTTGCGATGCGTCGTTGCTGTTTGAGTTTGCCGAA
>NZ_NISJ01000002.1 GCF_002205635.1 Sphingopyxis witflariensis
CCCAGCGACCGCGCTCAGGCGGCAGTAGCGGCCCGATCAGATCCCACTCCGCGTCCGACAAATCCCCGCGACCCATGACTGCCCCTCAAAAAGCAGTCTTGAATCAGAACAAGGCGGGTTTGGGAATCCCTTTTGTCAACACGGCCTAGCACAAGGCCCTATTGGCCGGACTTCAGCTCATTCAGAAGCAAGCGCGCGCTATATTGTTGATGCGCACAAAAATTGGCCATGTTCCAATCGCTACCGCCCTCGTCAGCCTTGTCCTTTATCCAGTTCTGATAGCAATAATCGAGCGCCGGGGCATCAAGGCCGGATGCCTCTTTCCCGATCTGCGCGCGCATCAGGCGAAAGCCACGGTGCCCGGCGGCCTGGTCGGACAGACATTCCGCATTTTCGATTTCGCGCCTGCTGCCATCGGGAGAGACCATTCGCTCCTTCCCCTCATGCACGCAAAAGGCCGCTGCCGCTTTCACATTGAATGCTCCACCGGATTCCAATGCTTCCGCTTGAGGATTGGTGGCTCGCTCCGCGCAGAAATTGGCCATTCCCCAATCCGGTTGCTCGCCTTCTTCCCAGTGTCTGGCGAGGCATTGACGGTAACCTGCCCGGTTTTCCGGCCGATCGTGGGTCCATAGCAGCCGAAACTGGTGATGATCCTCCATCTCTTCCTTCAGGCAACCAAATTGGCCATCCACATTGCTGCCATGTTCCTCGGCACAGCGCTGCAATATGGCGACCTGGTCAAAGGCGGGGAGATCGGCAGCGGTCAGAAAAAGAGCCACAAAAAGCATCGAACATCCATATCCTGTTTCGGTCAACGACCGGCATGCTAGCAGCGAAATCGGCGGCGAACACAGCTTGTTTCCGGCCGCAGGAAGCGCAAGACGCGGAATAACCATGGAAATCGGCTGTCACGCGCAATCTGGCCGATAGCGGAACGAGGTCTGTCATGGCTTTTGCGAAACCACCCGCTGCAGCGCGACCATGTTCCGCCAAGCTCCGTCCACCACTGAATTTCTCGCTTTATCTCAACTTGGGTTGAGGTTCTATAGAAGCGCTCCCCGATTCGAATATGGGAGCATCGCTTGTACAGATACGAAGAAAAACCGGGCTCTCCCGGCCTCCAGGCACAGGCCGGGAGAGCCGTGCGATCGCATGCCCCTACGGCCTGTGCCACCAACACATCGTCGACCATTCCATGCGGCAATGAGCGCGCTCACCGGCGCGGCCAGGACCGTACTCCGGTTCGCCATCTGCCGGGGACGCAATAGCAATCAGCCCCCCAAGATTGCGTAGCCGCTTTCCCATCGGGGACGCGCCCCTCTTGCCAAGTTTTCGCACAACCAATCGTCCCAACATGATCGACCATCTGTCGGTTTCTGAGAGGCTCTCATGTCGACTTTCGAATATTCTCCCGAATCTCCGCCCCCCCGATCGCTTCACTGGCGTCCGATCTTGCTGGTAGGAGCAAGCCTCATCCTGCTGATCGGCGGCCTTTATGCCTGGCGATCGGCGCGGACCGCCGAAAATGGACCGGGCCAGATGCCGCCGGTTCCAGTGGCAACGGCCGTCGTCACCCCGACCGACGTGCCGGCTGCGCTGGAGGCGATCGGCTCGCTCCGCGCCGTTCGCGAAGTCGTGCTGGCTCCCGAAGTGGCGGGGCGGGTGACCGCGATCCGGTTTGCCGCGGGCGCACAGGTCGGCGCTGGACAATTGCTCGTGCAGCTGTTTGACGCACCCGAACGCGCGGATCGCGCGGCAGCAAAGGCCAAGGCCGATTTTTCCGGGCTACAACTCGCACGCTCGCGCGAACTGGAACCCTCGGGCGCGGAACCGCGCGAATTGCTCGAACAGCGCCGCGCCGAGCAGGCGCAGGCGCAGGCTGTGATTCAGCAGATCGACGCGCGGATCGTGCAGAAGCAGCTGCGCGCACCCTTTGCCGGAACGCTCGGCGTGCGGCAGGTCAATCTGGGCCAATATCTCAACCCCGGAGATCCGGTCGCGACACTGACCGCGCTCGACAGCCTCTATGTCGACTTCGCCGTGCCGCAGCAGGATTTCTCGCGACTGACACCCGGCGCGACCGTTGAAATCCTGTCGGACGCCTGGCCCGACCGGCGCTTTACGGCGCGTGTTACAGCCATCGAGCCGCAAGTCGGCAAGGATACGCGCAATGTCATGGTGCAGGCGACCTTGCCCAATCCGGGTCTTGCGCTGCGCCCCGGAATGTATGTGACCGCGCGACTTGCGCTGCCGCCGATCGCCGGCGCGCTCGTCGTCCCCGCCACCGCGATCCAGACATCGGCGTCGGGCGACAGCATCACCCGCGTAAAGATGAGCAAGGGCGGCCGCAGCGGCACCGCCGAGATCGTGCCCGTCACGACCGGCCGCCGCTTTGGCGACAAGGTGGTCGTGACCCGCGGCCTCAAGGCCGGCGATGTCGTGGTGACCAGTGGCCAGCTTCGCGTCCAGCCCGGCGCGCCGGTCACGCTGGCGCCCGCGCGCAAGGGAGCACGCTGAGATGGCTTTCACCGACATTTTCATCCGCCGCCCGATTCTGGCGGTGGTCGTCAGCCTGTTGATTCTGCTCGTCGGCGGCGCGGCGCTCTTTTCGCTGCCCGTGCGCGAATATCCGAATATGGAAAGCGCCACCATCGTCGTCGACACCGGTTATCCCGGCGCCACGCAGGACGTGATGCAGGGCTTTGTCACCACCCCGATCGCACAGGCGATCGCGACCGCCAACGGCATCGACTATCTCACCTCCACCTCGACCCTCGGCAAAAGCCAGGTGAAGGCCAAGCTGGTGCTGAACGCCGACGCCGACCGTGCGATGACCGAAATATTGGCCAAGGTACAGCAGGTCAAATATCGCCTGCCAGCCGGGGCCAATGATCCGGTGATCACCAAGATGACCGATGGGGCGTCGGCCGTGCAATATATCGCCTTCGTCAGCGACACCCTGCCCGTCCCGCAGATCACCGACTTCGCCGCGCGTATCGCGCAGCCGCTGATCACCGCAGTTCCGGGGGTCGCATCGGCAGAGATCAGCGGCGGGCAGACGCTGGCAATGCGCGTGTGGATCGATCCCGTGCGCCTCGCCGCGCGCGGCCTGTCGGCGGGAGATATCGCCGCGGCGCTGCGAGCGAACAACGTCCAGTCGGCCCCGGGGCGTCTGAAAGGCACCGACACCGCGATCAACATCACCGCCGGTACCGACCTGCGCGACCTCGACGCCTTTCGCCAGATGGTGGTGAAGCGCGTCGACGGCGGCATCGTCAAGCTGGGCGACGTCGCGACCGTCGAGATTGGCGGGCAAAATTACGACAGCAACGCAATGAGTTCGGGCCGGCGCGCTGTCTCCATCGCCATCACCCCCACGCCCGACGGCAACCCGCTCGAGATCGTCCGGGCGGTCAAGGCGCTGATCCCGGACATGCAGAGGGTCGCTCCCCCAAGCGTCGAAGTGGTCAGCCAGTTCGACGTCGCGCATTTCGTCAATGCCTCGATCGACGAGGTCAGCCATACGCTGGTCGAGGCAATCGTGATCGTCGTCGTCGTCATCTTCCTGTTCCTCGGCTCGCTGCGCGCGGTGCTGATTCCGGTGGTGACGATCCCGCTGTCGCTGGTCGGCACCGCCGCGCTGATGCTGGCTTTCGGCTTTTCGCTGAACCTGCTGACGCTGCTCGCTATGGTGCTGGCGATCGGACTGGTCGTCGATGACGCGATCGTCGTAGTGGAGAATATCCACCGCCATATCGAGGAAGGCCTGTCGCCGGTTCGCGCCGCATTGCTCGGTGCACGAGAGATTGTCGGGCCAGTCATCGGCATGACGCTAACGCTCGCGGCGGTTTACGCGCCGATCGGCCTGATGGGCGGACTGACCGGCGCGTTGTTCCGCGAATTTGCCTTCACCCTCGCCGGATCGGTCGTCGTGTCGGGGGTTGTCGCGCTGACTCTGTCGCCGATGATGAGCAGCCTGCTGCTCAACAGCCAGATGAACGAGGGCAAGCTGTCGCGTGCGATTGAGCATAATATGCAGCGTGCGACGCAGAACTATGGCCGTCTGCTCGGTGCAACGCTGGCCGCGCGGCCTGCCGTGCTGCTGGTCGGCGCGGTAGTGATGGGGGCAATCATCATCCTGTTCACCGGTGCCCAGCGCGAACTCGCGCCGCAGGAAGACCAGGGCTATGTCTTCGTTCAGACGAAAGCGCCGCAATATGCCAATGTCGATTATACGACCCGCTATGCCCATGAGGTCGAACAAATGTTCCGCGGGCTTCCCGAATATGTGAGCAGCTGGTTCGACAATGGCACCGACGGCCTGAACAACGGCTTTGGCGGCGTCATCCTGAAGGAATGGGACGAACGCGAGCGTGGCGCCGATGCGATCCAAGGCGAATTGAACGCCAAGGGTTCGGGTGTCACCGGCGTCTATGCCGCCGCCTTCCAGGCCCCCGCCCTTCCCGCCTCGAGCGGCGGCCTGCCGGTGCAAATGGTCATCCGGTCATCGGACGATTTCACCACACTCTATGCCGCGCTGGAAAAGGTGAAGGGTGCCGCGTGGAAAAGCGGCCTGTTCGCCTTCGTCGACAGCGACCTCGCCTTCGACAGCCCCGAAGCGCGGATCAGCATCGATCGCGCCAAGGCCGGCGAAATGGGGATCACGATGGAAGCCGTCGCCGACACGCTGGCGACGATGGTCGGCGAGAATTACGTCAACCGCTTCAACTGGCACGACCGCTCCTACGACGTCATCGCACAGGTTCCGGCGGCGCAGCGGCTGACGCCCGACAATCTCGGTCAATATCATATCAAGACCGCATCGGGTGCGCTGGTACCGCTGTCGACGGTCACGAAGGTCGAGATGCGCCCCGAGGCCAATCGCCTGTCGCAGTTCAACCAGATGAATTCGGCGACGCTTTCAGCGATCCTCGCCCCCGGCGTGACGATGGGACAGGCGGTTGATTTCCTGAAGGGCCAGCCGCTACCCGCCGGAACCAGCGTCGACTGGCTTTCGGACAGCCGCCAATATGTGACCGAAGGCGACCGATTGACGATATCGTTCGGCTTTGCGCTGATCGTGATCTTCCTCGTGCTTGCGGCCCAGTTTGAAAGTTTCCGCGATCCGCTGGTGATCCTCGTCACCGTGCCGCTGGCGATATGCGGGGCGCTGGTGCCGCTGTGGCTGGGCTATGCGACGCTCAACATCTATACCCAGATCGGGCTCGTGACGCTGATCGGCCTGATTTCCAAACATGGCATCCTGATGGTGTCCTTCGCCAATCAGATCCAGAAACACGAAGGGCTCGACCGGATCGCCGCGATCCGCAAGTCGGCGGCGGTGCGGATGCGGCCGGTGCTGATGACCACCGCGGCGATGGTCGCGGGCCTCGTCCCGCTGCTCTTCGCCAACGGAGCCGGGGCATCCAGCCGCTTCGCCATCGGCATCGTCGTCGTGATGGGGATGCTCATCGGCACCCTGTTCACCCTCTTCGTCCTTCCCACCGTCTACAGCCTGATCGCCAGGGACCATCGCGCGACGTCGCACAGCGCGCGCGAAGCCGAACTGGCGCAAGCGGAGATCGCATATGCGTAAGCTCATCCTCCTCCTCTCCCTGACCACCGCCGGCTGCGCCGTCGGTCCTCATTATGAACCGCCGCAGATCGAGGTGAAATCGGCGGGCGCGTATATAACCGAAGCACATGGCGTAGACGGCACGGCCGCGCTGCCCGATCATTGGTGGCGGCTCTATGACGACCCTGTCCTCGACGGGCTGGTCGAGCGCGCACTCGCCGCCAACACCGATCTGCGCGTTGCGAGTGCCAATCTTGCAAAGGCGCAGGCCGTGCTGGGCGAAACGCGCGCCGGGCGGCTCCCGTCCACGGGCCTCAGCGGCGGCACCAGCTATGGCAGCGCCACGGGTGGTTCCCCGCAGCCCGCGGGCAACGAGCAATGGACGCACAGCGGCGGGCTCGCCCTGTCGTGGGAAGTCGATCTGTTCGGCCGTGTCGTCCGTGCGATCGGTGCCGCGCGCGCGGATGCGGAGGCGGTCGAAGCCGTTCGCGACGCCGTGCGTGTGACCGTCGCCGCCGAAACCGCGCGCGCCTATGGCGACGCCTGCACCTTTGGCGCATCGGCAATGATCGCCCGTACATCGCTTGCAACGACCGAGGACAGCCTGCGCATCGTCACCGCCCAGCAACAGGCCGGGTCAGTCGGGCGGCTGGAGGTCGAACGCGCGGCGGGTGCGGTCGCCACCGCGCGTGCCGCCATCCCGGAACTCGATGGCCTGCGCCGCGTCGCGTTGCTGGAACTGGCGGCCTTGCTCGGCGGCCAGCCGGGTGACGTGCCGATCGAAGCACAGAATTGCACCGACATCCCGGCGCCGATCGCTACCCTCCCGATTGGCGACGGCAACGCACTGCTGCGCCGGCGCCCCGATCTGCGCGAGGCCGAACGCCGTCTGGCCGCCGACACCGCCCGGATCGGCGTCGCAACGGCGGATCTTTATCCGCGCATCCAGTTGGGCGCGAACGGTAATTTCCTGCGCGACGATGACACGAAGGGTAGCGACAGCTTCGGCTTTTCCTTGGGTCCGCTGTTGTCGTGGAGCTTCCCCAACGTCGCCGTCGCCCGGTCGCGGGTCAAACAGGCAGAGGCGCAGGGCGAGGCATCGCTCGCCACGTTCGACGGCAAGGTGATCGGCGCACTTAAGGAAGTCGAACAGGCGCTGGCCCGATATGATGCCGGACAACAACGCCATGCCGCGCTGACCGAAGCCCGTGACCGGGCGCAGACCAGCTACGGCCTCGCGCAGGCCCGCTATCGGGCCGGATCGGTGTCGCTGCTCGATACCGTCATCGCGCAGCAATCGCTCATCGAAGCCCGCGCCACGCTGGCGACATCGCAGCAGCAGCTAGGGTCCGCGCGGATCGATTTGTTCAAGGCATTGGGCGGCGGCTGGGGCTGAAACCGGCGATACGACAGGTTGGCAGCCTCGCCTGTGCATAGCCGAATATCTGCCGCGCGCGCCCTTTCGCGGCAGATATTCGGGCGTCACCTTACTTCAATGGTCGCCCGTCAGCCCTCGAAGGGCATCCGTCCGGTCATCACCGGGTTCGGAATTTCGGCCTAGTCCTGCCAGATGCGGCCTTTCAGAGACACCGTGACCGGCGTGGAAAGCACCTCGGCGCTTTCTCCCAACGCAAAGCGATAATCGCCTTTCGCGATCGTCCAGCCAGCACCGTTCCAGTCGGCGAGCAGGCGCGGGTCGATCGTCATCTCGATCGTCCTTTCGGTTCCCGGTGCCAGTTCGACGCGCTGGAAGCCGACCAGTCGCCGCGTCGGCTTGCCGCCCTGCGAAACGAGATAAAGCTGGGCGACCGTTGCTCCCGCCCGCTCTCCGGTATTGCGCACGGTCAGGCTTGCCTTTGCGCCGTCCGTCTTGAGGCCCTGCGCGGCGAAGCCTGTATAGGAAAGGCCATGCCCAAATGGGAAGAGCGCCTTGATCCCCTGCCGCGCATTCCAGCGATAGCCGACATCCGAGCCTTCGGTCATTCGCACGGTGACATGCGTGTGTTCGGGTGTGCCATAGCTGGGGATGGTGGGACGCGGCAGCGTTTCCGTCGTGGCCGGAAAGCTGACGGGCAACCGGCCCGACGGATTGACCTTGCCGGTCAGCACATCGGCAATGGCCGCTGCCCCCTCCTGCCCCGGATACCAGGCTGCGACGACGGCCTTCACCTTGGCGAGCCAGGGCATGGCGACGGGATTGCCGGTTTCGAGAACCACGATGGTATTGGGATTGGCCGCCACCGTCGCCTCGATAATCGCATCCTGATTGCCGGGAAGCGAGAGATCGGGGGAATCGAACCCTTCGGCCTCATATTTGCTGACGAAGACGATCGCGACGTCGGAGCGTGCCGCCAGTGCCGCGGCGTCCTGCGAATAAAGTCCGGGATCGAAGCCGATATGCGCCTTGGGCAGAGCCTCCTTCAGCGCCGTCAGTGGAGCGCCCGCGAACCAGCGCTCGACCCGCCAGGCACCGATCGATCCCTCGCCGCCACCGACCGGCACCGATGCCGCCCAGCCGCGCGGCGGCAGGCCCTGCGACGATCCGCCGCCCGAGAGGACGCCAACATGCGCGTTGCGGCCGATCACTGCGACCGACGCGACATTGGCGGCGAGCGGCAGGGCATTGCCGTCATTCTTGAGCAACACGATGCCCTGCTGCGCGACCTGCCGCGCGATTTGTGCATGCGCCGCCATGTCTACCGCGGGCGCCGGTGCGGCATCGACGAGGCCGCTTGCCTTCATCGAGCGCAGGATGCGCCGGACCATGTCGGACAGGCGTTCGCGTGACAGGCTGCCGTCGGCGAGCTTGGCCTTCAGCGGCGCGTCGAACCACACCTGCTTGTCGAGCTGCTCGCCCGCCTGCTGGTCGAGGCCCTTAATTGCGAAATCGGCCCCCGACACCGCGCCCCAGTCGGACATCACCCAGCCCTTGTAGCGCCAGTCGCGCTTGAGCACCGTGTTGATCAGATGATCGTTACCGCACGCCTTCTCGCCGTTGACGAGATTATAAGCGCACATGACCGACCCCGGCCGGCCGCGCTCGATCGCGATCTGAAAGGCAAGCAGATCGCTTTCGCGATGCGGGGCGTCGTCGATCTCGGCATTCCAGGTGTGGCGGTTGGTTTCGTTCGAGTTGAGCGAGAAATGCTTTACCGTCGACACGACGCCCGCCGATTGTGCGCCCCGGACCGCCTCGGCGCCCATGACCCCAGAGAGGAGCGGATCTTCCGAAATATATTCGAAGTTACGTCCATTGCGCGGATCGCGGACAAGGTTGATGCCGCCGCCAAGCAGGACATTGAAGCCCTTGGCGCGCGCTTCGCTGGCGACCAGATGCGCGCCCGCAAACGCCAGTTCGGGATTGAAGGTCGCGCCGATCGCAAGACCGGCAGGCAAAGCCGTCGCCGTGTCGCCCTTGCGAACGCCAAAGGGGTTGGTCACGCCCAGACTGGCATCGGTCGCACGCTGCGACGGGATACCGAGGCGTGGCACGCCGGCGACATAGCCGGCCCCCGGGATCACATCCTTCGGCCATTTCGCCTGCAGTTCGGGGTTGGCATAAGGGCCAAGCGGAATCGGCATGAAGCCGTGGAGTATCGAAAAACGCTCGTCATCGGTCATCTGCGCTTCGATTTTTGCCGCCCAGTCGTCCGCTGCCGCTTCGACGCGGGCTGGAGCCGCTTTATCCTGAGCAGAAGCCGTCATTGTCGTTGCCCCAAAAAACATCGCCAGCGCTGTCGTCGCATATAGGCCTCGCATCGTCCCGCTCCCCTGTATTTTTGATTTGTCTCTGCCGGTCGGCAACCGGCTAACCCACCGGACGGCGGTCAAACATGTCCGAATAGCGGCACGTCAGCGCCGTCGGCTGCGCCAGTTCGCCGGTCCCATATCGAGCCCATTGATCGTCCCAAAGCGCCTTCAATTCCTTGACCTTCGCCGGATATCTGGCGGCAAGATCGGTGCTTTCAGCAAAGTCGCTTTCGAGGTCGAACAGCTCCCAGCGATCATTGGCATAGGGCTGGTCGCAATCGTGAATGGCGACCGCCCGCCAGCGACCGCTGGTGATCGCCCGATTACCGCGCAGCTCGAAATATTGGACCTGCCGTCCGGGCGCTTTCCTGCTCCGCACCGACGAGAGAAAAGAGCGTCCCGCGACAGGGATTTGCATTACCCCGTCGACTACGGAATCGAAGCGCGTATCGGCCGCCTCGAGCAGGGTCGGCGCGATGTCGATGACATCGACGAATTGCCGCCGGATGGCGCCCGGGTCGGTTACATGGCGCGGCCAGTGAAAGATCATCGGCGTGCGGGTGCCGCCCGAATAGGGCCAGAGCTTGTATCGCCGCAGCGGCGTATCGCCGACCATCGCCCAAGGCCGCGGATATTCCGCCTGCGTCTTGGCCGTGCCCAATTCGTCGATCCGCGCGCGCTGTTCCGCGATCGGGATATTGTTTGCACGATAGAGACCGTCGAAAAAGCCCTCCTGCCCCGCTTCGGAAGCCGCACCATTGTCCGAGATCAGGATGATGATGGTATTTTCGAACAGCGCCTTTTTTCGCAGCGCATCGAGCAATCGGCCGATCTGTTCGTCGCAATGCTCGATAAAGCCCGCGTACACCGCCATATAGCGAGCGAAGACGGCTTTCTCATCGTCGGACAGATCGTCCCACGCCCGGTCGCGCGCCTCGCGCGGCGGCATTCGGGTATTTGCCGGGATCAGGCCCATCCGCTTCATGCGGGTAAAGCGTTCCTCGCGGACCGCGTCCCAGCCTTTTTCATAGATGGCATCATAGGGCGCCGAATATTTGCGCGCGACCTGGATCGGCGAATGCGCCGTGCCAAAGCCCAGGTTCATGAAGAAAGGCTTGTCGCCCTTCGCGGCGACATGGTCGTCGATCAGGCTGATTGCCTTATCGGCGAGATCGACGGAGAGATGATAATCGGCGGGAAAGTCGCGCTTGAGATAGCCGTCATTCTCGACCAGTTCGGGGCGATACTGATCGGTCCAACCCCGAGGAAATCCATAGAAATAGTCGAAGCCGCGCTGCAACGGCCAGTTGCCGCGCCCGGCATCCGGGCCCAGTTCGTCCATCGGGATCATATGCCATTTGCCGACCGCCCAAGTGGCATAGCCCTGCTTTTGCAGCACCTGCGCCATATTCTGCGCATTGCCGGGCATACGGAACAGGCGCGCTATATTGGGGTCTTTTCCCATCACCGCAGCAATGTCGGGCACGTCGGGCATATTGATTGTGTGGCTGTTGCGCCCCGTGAGCATCGACGCTCGGGTCGAGGCGCAGACTGACTTGGTATCGAAATGTACGTAACGCAGGCCAGCCGTCGCCAGACTGTCGATCGCCGGGGTACGAATCTCGGCGCCGAAGCAACCGAGGTCGGAATAGCCGACGTCATCGAGGACGATGGTGATGATGTTGGGCCGCGGCCCGCCATGCCCCAAAGACCGTGCCCCCGCACCGCTGTAGAGGGTCGTGGTAGCGAGAAGCGTGGCGACAAAGCCGCGACGGGAAATCTGCATGGATCAGGCGCTCCATATGGCCGCGGGGGTCACCAATCCACTGGCGCCCCCGCTGTGATAACAACTAGAAGCGGACCGCGCCCTCGACACCGAAGGTACGGAAGGCATCGGGGGTCAAAAGCTGGGTGTAACCCGCACCAGTAGCCGAGGTGTCGAGCAGGCCGGTACCGATGAAGCTGGCGAAATGCTTGTTCGTCAGATTCTTGCCGAACACCGATACGCGATAGCGCCCGTCCTGCGTTTCGAGCGAAACGCGGCCGTTGAGCAGCCCATAGCCCGGCTGGATGGTCTTCGGATCGCGATAGCTGAAGAACACTTGCGAGCGGTAAGTGTACGCCAGATTGGCGCTTCCCCGCAGATTATTTCCTATGTCGGCACCATAGTTGGCGTTGATCGAATAGGCCCATTTCGGCGCATTGGTCAGTGCTTCACCGGACACATCCTGCCTATTACCGGTCTGACAGCCCTGCGCCGCCGTCTGTCCCGGGTAGCAACTGAGGACCAGTCCGCGCACCTCGGTATCGGTAAAGGCCAGATTGCCGGTCAGCGTCAGGCCATCGACAGGCCGCAGGATCGCTTCAACCTCGACACCCTGGGTAATCAGCTTGCCCGCGTTGGTAAGCTGAAACGACGTCAACGCCGCACTATAGGTCTGCGCCTGGAAATCGGTGAAGGTTTCATAGAAACCCGTGACGTTGAGCGTCAGCATCCGGTCGAAAAGGGTCGTGCGGAGTCCGCCCTCCCAGTTTTGCGCAATTTCGGGTTTCAGCACCGCGAGCCCGGAATTGACAGTCGCTGCGGTCAGGTTGTTCAGCAGGTTAAGCGCGGGTCCCTTATATCCGCGCGTGTAGGTGAAGTACGCCATGATGTCGGGCGAGAATTGATATTGCGCGCCCAGCTTATAGCTGAAATCGGTGTCCGTGGCCTTCAGCGTCGGCGACATATAGACTGGCCCGCCAAGGCTCGGCATCACCGCGAGAGCGCCCGGCAGGATCGTCCGGTTGAAATGCGCCACGGACTGGTCTGACGTCAGGCGGAAACCACCGATCAGAGACAGCTTGTCGGTCGGGTGCGCGGTCAACTGGCCAAACGCGGCGACATTCTTGGTGGTGATATCGCGATCGACCTGATTGCCCAGATATTGCCCCGCCGGCAGGTTCACGACCAGATTGCCCTTAACCTGTGTCTGGCTGACCACATCCTGCCAGAAATAGAACAGGCCGACGACATATTCGATCGGCTCGCCCGATGGCGACGTCAGGCGCAATTCCTGTGTGAACTGCTGCTGCTTCTGGCGCGCATTGTTGACGCTGGCGACGGGTAGCGACACGCCGTCGGCGTCATTATTGTCGAATACCCGGAATTCGCGGTAGGCCGTAATCGATGTAATCGTCTGCCCGCCGAGTTCGGTGTTGATCTCGACCGACGCACCGCCAGTTTTCTGACGGTTGAAAGGCTCTCCGTCGATCGTCACTTCTCGGTTGAGCGGCCCCAGATGCTGTGCCGACAACAGCGCAGCGCGCGTCTGGCCGTTATAGTAGGTCGTCGTCGGCAGGACCGAACGCACGGTGGAGACACAGCAGTCGCGGTTGCTCTCACCATAGTCGCCGATCACATAAATTGAGGTGGCATCACTCGGTTCGAAGAGGAACTTGCCGCGCACGCCCCAGCTGTCGGCATTGTTGAGCTTTTTGCCGTTGAAGGTGTTGGTGATGATGCCGTCCGCGGTCGAACGGAACCCCGACAGGCGAAGCGCCGCACGCCCTTCGTCGAGAACGAGCGACCCCGTGCCTTTCAGCCGGACATCGTTGAAGGTGCCATAGCTCGCCGACGCTTCGAGGCTCGAGTCATACAGGCTCGGCTTTTCGGTGACGACGTTCAGCGCCCCCGCCGAAGAGTTCTTACCGAACAGCGTTCCCTGCGGCCCGCGGAGCACCTCGATACGCTGGATATCGTTGAAATCGAAGAAGGACGCCGCCGAACGGCCGATGACGACGCCATCGATCACGGTCGATACCGACGGCTCGACGCCATCGGAGAAATTGAGCGTGCCGATACCGCGGATCGAAAGCCCCTGCCCGCGCGTGTTGGCGCTGTTGGTGAAGCCGATCGAAGGCGAGACCTGTGACAATTGTTCCAGGCCGTTGACCCGATTGTCCGACAGCGCGGACGCCGAGAGCACCGAGATAGAAACCGGAACCTTCTGCAAATTCTGTTCGCGCTTTTGCGCCGTCACGATGATTTCATCGCTCCCGGCTTCGTTCGCCGCAACGGCTGCTTCATCCTGCGCCTGAACGACAGCAGGCACCGACATCGCGATCGCGGCGGTGCACAGCCAAAGCGCTTTGTGACGATAATTCATTCTGATCCTCCCCCAGATATTTTCGACGGTCGTCCCGCGCATCGGCACTGGAATTCGAACCCTGGTTGCGATTCGAGACAACGTTGTCTCGATCAGGTAGCGAGACGCAATGCGCACGTCAAGATTGGCCATTCAATGGTTGAAGGCGTTCCGCCTAAGGGCGGGACACCGAAGCGAGCGACTGCCGCATCGTCAATTCATAGGGAACAGTGATCAGCTGAGGCCAGCCGTCGTCCGTATGCCCACCCTGCGCGATGAGCTTCTGGCCAGCGATCCGCGCGATCTCGGTCGTCGGCTGGCTAACGGTCGTGATGCGCGGCCAGGTGTGTTCTGCGATGGCGAGCCCGCCGAAACCCACCAGCGACAGCTGGCGGGGTACATCGATGCCGGCATCGATCGCTGCGGCCAGAACGCCCGCCGCCATTTCATCATTCGCCGCGAAAATGGCGGTTGGACGATCGTCCAGTTCGAGAAGCTCCCTTCCCTTCTCCAGTCCCGACGCGAACAGGAAATTGCCCTGACGCACTTCGACATGCGCACCTGGCACCTTCGACACGGCGTCGAGCAAGCCGGTTTTGCGTTCGCGCTGCGCGGCATGTGCGAAGGGGCCGTCGATAAATCCGATCCGGCGGTGGCCATGGGCCAGAATCGCTTCGCCCACTTCGCGCGCGGCACTTCGGTTGTCGATGATCAGACAGAGCGCCCGATCGAGGTCGAGCCCCGGGTTGATTCGGGCGAAGGGCATACCCCGGCTTTCGAGGAGGTCGAGAACCCACCGGGTATCGCACAAGGACGGAACAAGGATGACGCCGTCGAGCCGGACGAGGTCGAGGAACCGCTCCAGCGCTGCCGGCCCGTCCGCGTCGTCCGGCGCGACACTTTCGATCACCAGATGATATTCGGCCGGGTGACACGCCTGCAACAGCCCCAATATCACGTCTGCAGCATAGCTTGGCAGGCGCCGGTCGGGTTCGGGCGAGCTGACGAACCGGGCGCTCGATCCAATGACCAGCCCCAGCGAATGGGCCTTTCCTCCGCGCAGCAGGCGCGCCGCGCGGTTGGGTTTATAGTCGAGCTCGCGCATCGCCTCTTCGACCTTGTGCCGAAGCGCCTCCGCCACCGTGGGCGCTCCATTCAGCACCCGGGAAACGGTCTTGAACGATACGCCCGCGCGCTTGGCGATATCGATGATCGTGACAGACCGCTTCAAAAACCCTCCCGTTGTCTTGCCCGTTGGGCTACCGGCGATCACGATAGACGGCAGCGGATGCAAATCAAACCGCCTTCGAGGCCGCGCAGGCAAAATGCGAAGATGCGCTTGTCCGGTCGCGGCGAAAGCGCAAACATGAGGGAGATGACGCAGGTGACCGAGACGATCGTTTCCGCCGCCTCACCGCGCGACATGCGCTTCGTTCCGGGCGGTGTGTTCACCATGGGATCGAAGCATTTCTATCCCGAGGAAGCGCCGCTCCGCACCGTGCGGGTCGATCCTTTCTGGATCGATACCACCGCCGTCACCAACCGCGAGTTCGAACGCTTCGTCAACGCGACCGGCTATGTCACGGTCGCAGAGATAGCACCCGACCCGAAGCATTACCCCGGAATGTTGCCCGGCATGGATCGCCCCGGATCGCTCGTTTTCCAGAAAGCGGATCGCCCCGTCGATCTCGACAATCCCGGCAATTGGTGGCGGTTCGAATTCGGCGCCGACTGGCGCCACCCGGCTGGCCCGCAAAGCGCGATAGAGGGGCTGGAAGATCATCCGGTCGTCCACATCGCCTATGCCGATGCCAAAGCCTATGCCGACTGGGCCGGCAAGGCGCTCCCCACCGAGGCGGAATGGGAATATGCGGCGCGCGGCGGCCGCGATGGTGCCGAATATGCGTGGGGTGACGAACTCGCGCCGGACGGAATGATGCTCGCCAACTATTGGCAGGGCCTGTTCCCTTTCGCCAATCAGTGCCTCGACGGCTGGGAGGGGACCTCCCCGGTCGGCAGTTTTCCCGCCAACGGTTTCGGCCTGTACGACATGATCGGCAATGTCTGGGAATGGACGCAGGACTGGTGGTCAGAACCTTCCGCCGCGGCGGCAAAGGGCAGGAAATCCTGCTGCACGATGGACAATCCGCGTGGCGGCCCTCTCAGGCGCAGCTATGATCCCGATCAGCCCGACATTCGTATCGGCCGCAAAGTTTTGAAGGGGGGGTCATATTTGTGCGCCGCAAATTATTGCCAGCGCTATCGCCCCGCTGCCCGACATCCGGAGACGGTGGACAGTTCAACTGGCCACATCGGATTCAGATGCGTGAAGCGTGTCAGCGAGTAAGGAAAACCCAAAACGGGCATCCGATTGGTAGCTCATTGGTTGACCATATCTGGCGGATGGCGGACCGTCTGTTTCCAGCTGAATAATTCTAAAAGCCCTTCTTTGCAGCAACCCGGAAACAGCCGGGTGCTGTCGTGATGCGCCCGATAGCCTTACCTCCCCAACGCAGTATCGATTGTCCGATTTATGCGCCGAAGCTGGCCTTTTTTATTGCTGTTCAGACCAGCGCTTTTCGAGCTGCCTGCGCCCGTTGACCAGGCCGAGCCACATCATAAGCGCGCTTGCAAGGCATAGCGCCGCAACGGGAACGACAAGAGACCAAAGCGACTGCGTACCCACGCCCCGGACCTGGCTCAACCACACACCGGTCAGCACGCCGGAAAAGCCGAGGCCGATCTTCGACGTTGAGGTAAACCACCCATAGGCCCGGGCGGCGACTGCCGGGTCTTCTCCCGTGCGCATTAGGGCGAGCAGTTCGGAGAAGGATGACCATGCAAGGAGGCCCACTCCGCCGAAAGACAGGCCCAGCAAGGCGAGGACGATCATCATGCTGACCGGACCCTGGCCGATCGCCGCCGGAAGGCAAAGAGCGGCGGCAGCGCTTGCCACATAGGCGAAGCCCAGCGCCCGCGCCGAGCCGATCTTCGCTGCGAGGGGGGCCCAGAGGCCGATCGCCGCGAGGCGCGCCAGTGCAATCAGCAGCAGGGCATAGCCGAATAGCCGCTCGTTCAGGGCGTCCGCGTGCAAAATCGCCTTGCCCACCGACGCCAGTGCGGCGAAGCCCAGCATCTGCGCAAAGCAGAAGAGCACAAAGCCGCCGGGCGAAAACACGGCGGGAACGGTTTCGCGAACGCGCGGCCGAGCAACGACCATAAGGCGGGTCGTGCGTACCAGCCAGGGAAGCGGTACCAGCAACAGGAAGGCCACGGCGGCGACCGTCATGAACATGATCTGCGCTGTACGCGGCGACGCGGACGCTGCGCCGACCACGGGGAGAGCGGCGGTCGCGATTGCGAGCGCCGTCACCGCGCTCAGGGTCGACCGCCAACGTGCGACGATCAGGTGGCCATGGACATGGGCGAGCGCCGCTGCGGTGGCGTTGTGCGGAACATCCAGCAGCGAAAACGCCGTTCTGAACAGAAAGAGCGCAACGACGGTCGCAAGCATGGACCCTGTTGGCAACCAGGGCAAAAGCGCGAAAGAAAAACAGGCGAGCATGCCAGCAAGGCCGCACAGACCCGGTAGGGCCTTCCGGATTGTCCCGACGCGTTCGATGCCATTTCCCCAAAGCGCGTCGATCATGGCATTCCAGAATGAGGACAGGACGAATAGGGTTCCGGCCGCGACCGGCGGAATCTGGACGATCTTGATGAGAATGAAGAAGCTGAAAGCATCGGTGCCCGCCCACAACAGGCTCTTGCCGGCATGCGTCATGCCAAAGGCGATGGGGAGAAGCCGGTTTGGGGTCACGGTCCGGGCCCCTAGTGCGAGCGCATGACAAGCCTGCGACAATAGCGCACCAAACCGCCCGACCCCGCTGGACTGTTCGGCACCGGACGATATGCAGGAGGCCATGACCAGCCAAGCCGATCGAAACGCCGCGCGGACAGCGGAAGGCAATGCAGCCATTTTGGACGCCGCCCGTGCCGTCATCGCACAGCGCGGCCTCGCCGGGATGAGTCTGCGCACAGTCGCGGAGCATGCCGGCGTCTCGGTCGGATCGATCAGCTATCGGATCGGCGATCGCGCCGCGCTGGTCACGGCGATCGTGGATCGGGAAATCGAGATCGTGGCCGCGTTCGCACAGGACTGGCTTGCTCGCTTGGACGGGATCGCGCCGGTCGCGGCGGGCATCCTGCCCGATCTGATCTGCGAATGGCTGGATCTGGGCGAACGCAGAACCTCGGCGATCGTCGGGTGCGAGCTCGCCCTTTTGGCGAGCCGGGACCCGCAATCGCTGCCCAAAGTGGCGGCGCTGTTCGACGCCGGCGAAACCTTCTGGCGCGACCTGCTCGCCACCACGCCCGGCGGTGCAATCACGGCCAGGCGAATCGCCAGCTACTGCATCGACGAACAACCCTTTTCCCTGCTGCTGTCGGCGAACGCCGATTACCGGCTATTGCGGCAATCGACCGTGCGCGGCCTGCTTCGGGACGACGCGGAATTGGCCAATAAGGACTGGAGCAACTGGCACATGTTGCTGGTGGAGAGGCTGGCCGCCCCGGCCGCCGCCGCGCTCGACAAGGCCGCGAGCATAACCGAAGGGGCGAAGGCCATGATCGCCGAGCATATCGCCGACGTCGTCATCGCACAGGGCGTCGGCGCCCTCTCGCACCGCGTCATCGCCGAAGCATCCACGACGGCGGCATCCAGCATCGCGCATCATTATCCCACCCAGCGCGATATCCTGTTTGCGGGGGTTGAGGCGATTTATCGGCGAATGCGCGCGAACATAGAGGCGGCGGGCGGGACTGTGCCCGGCGGGGGCGAAGTCATTCGCCTCACACATGAAAGCGCGCTCACGGCCATCTGGAATCCGGCCTTCCTTCCCTTTGCGATCGATATGCGGCGGCGCAGGGCCGAAAATGTCCACATTCAGATCGCGGAAGGACTGGGCATCCCTCCCCATTCCGATCGCCCGCGCGTTCAGGCCATCGTCATGGCCCTGATGGGCAACGGCCTGCGCATGCTGGCCGCAGGAGAGACGCCCCTGCCCGCCGCAGAGGCCGTAAAGACCCTCCTCAAAAACCGTACACATGTTTTTTAATTCAAATAATTCAGGATAAAATTACCGAACCATCGTCTTAAATCCGTCATCGACGACGACTAGTGCGCCTCCCAACGGTTCAACGGGACGGAGCAAACACCATGTCGGGAAATAGAAATAAGCGCAGTTTTCGCCTGGTTTCGGCGATGCTGATGGCCGGGGTCAGCCCCTTGTTCGCAAGTGCCGCCCATGCACAGGACGCAGCTGCCGAAGCGGATGGACTGTCAGAAATTGTCGTCACCGCCGAACGGCGCGCCGAAAGCAGCCAGAAAGTTCCGCTCGCGATCCAGTCGATCAGCGGCGAAACGCTGGCAAAGACCGGCTACACCTCGATCACCGACCTCCAATATACCATGCCGGGCGTGCAATATGACCCGACCCAGGGCGCGGCATTCCAGATCCGCGGGGTCGGCAGCACCTCCTTCGACTTTTCCAACGCCAAATCGGTCAGCGTCGTCGTCGACGACGTCGTCATGGACGGCCAGCGCGCCAACGGCCTGACCGGTCTGGTCGACATCGAGCGCGTCGACGTCCTGATGGGACCACAAGGCACGTTGTTCGGCAAGAATGCGACATCGGGCGTCATCGCGGTGACGACGGGGAAGCCCCGCATCGGCGAGACGTCGGTGCGTGCCAGCGCCAGCTTCGGCGAGCATGACGAACGCATTCTCAACGCCACGGTGAATATTCCGCTTGGCTCGATTGCCGCGCTGCGCGTGTCGGGTTTCGACCAGGCGTTCGACGGTTACGGCCGCAATGTGACGCTGAACCGCAAGGTCGGGTCGCAGCATGAATATGGCGGGCGGGCAAAGCTCTATCTGGAGCCGTCGGACAGCTTCAACCTGACCCTGTCGGGCGACTATGCCTATCATTGGGACAGCAGCGTCCGCACGCCGGTGTCGGGCCAGCCCGCCAATGTTACCGCGATCCTCAACTCGCTAGGAGTGTTCCCCGGGCCGAAGAGTGCCGACACCGCCGACTCTTCGTTCGGCGAGATCACCACCGAGGAATGGGGCACGTCGCTGCGCGTCAACGCAAAGCTCGGCGATCTCGACCTGACGTCGATCAGTGCCTATCGCCGCACCCGCTATGACAATTCGACCCCCGCCAATCTGACGCCGGTCGACCAATATGCGTACATTCCCTTCAACCTCGGCTATCTCGACACCGACAAGGTCAGCCAGGAAATTCACCTCGCTTCGCCGACCGGCGGCTTCGTCGAATGGCTGCTCGGCGGCTTTTACAACAACCTCAAGGCGCGTCAGACCCAGCTGCAATGGGCGACACTGGGCGCGCCGCTCTATGATGCCAATGGCGTACCGCGCCCGACACTCGTTGCGCTGACCGGCGCAATCGGCGTCGATGCCAATGCCTCGCTTTTCGACGCCCAGAACGAGACGATGGCGGCATTCGGCCAGATCAAATTCAACTTCACCCCGCAGCTCAGCCTGACGCTGGGCGGCCGCTATACCCATGACAATGTTTCGCAGCGGCTGGACTTCATCACCGTCGATCCGGTGCGGGTCGCGGGCTATACTCCGAGCTTCGTCGGATCGAGCGCCGCGCCGGCGATCAACTATGGCAAGGTGTCGGGCGACAATTTCTCGTACCGCATCGCGCCGCAATATCAGATCACCAACAATGTGATGCTCTATGCGAGCTATTCGACCGGCTACAAACCGGCGGGCATCGCCTTCGTCGGCAACAAATATGCGCCCTATCGCGACGAGACGGTGAAAGCATGGGAAGCAGGCATCAAGTCCGAGTGGTTCGACCGTCGCCTGCGCGTCAATGTCGACATCTTCCGTTCGGACTTCAAGGATTTCCAGGCAACCATCCTGACCAAAATTCCAGATGGCGCGGGCGGTTTCCTCAATGCGACCGTCATCGGCAACGCCGGCGGCCTGCGCACGCAAGGTGTCGAAGGCAATGTCGCGGTGCAGCCAGTGCGCGGCCTCACCCTGTCGGGCGCGCTCACCTACACCGACGCCAAATTCACCGACTATGTCTACAACGCCACCACCGACTATACCGACACGCGCCTGACCAACTCACCCAAATGGGCGGGCACTGCGGCGATCGACTATGAAACCGAGTTCGGATCGGGCTTTGGCGTGCGCGCCCACGCCGACTATGCCTATCGCAGCGAATATTGGACCGTCGTGGGTCAGCCCGACTATTCCAACGTGCCTGGCTATGGTCTTGTCAACGGCCGCTTGACCTTCTCGCTTCCGGACAAAAACATCGAGTTCGGTGTCTATGGCCGCAATCTGTTCGACAAATATTTCTCGACCGGCTGGCAAGTCTATGGGGCGCTCGGCCTGCTTCACTACACCTCGCCCAACGCGCGGCGTACCGTTGGCGCCTTCGTCAACGTCAGCTTCTGATTGCCGGACCGGAGACAGTCGATGCACAAGAATATCATTGGCGGGCTGGCGGTGGGGGCACTCCTCGCGAGCAGCGCAGCGGCGCAGGGTAGCGGAACAACCGCGGCCCCTGCGGACTCATTGCAAATCAACCAGATCCAGGTCGTCGGCACTCACAACAGCTATGCCCTGCCGGCCGACCCCCGCGTCATGGCCTTGATGGCCCCGCGCCTGACCGCCCTGATGCAATCCATGGTCAAGATGATGTCGCCAGCCCAAGCCGCCGCGATGCAGGACGAGCATCCGGGCGGGCTGACCGACATGGCCCAGACGCTGGACTATGTGCAAATGCCGCTTCAGGCGCAGCTCCGCAGCGGCGTACGCAGTCTGGAAATCGATCTGCAGCCCGACCCCAAAGGCGGCATTTATGCCGATCCGCTGCCCTATCGACAGCTGCGCGAACAGGGGGTCACCGATCTGGCGCCGATCTACCGCGAAGAGTTGGCAAAACCCGGCATGAAGGTGTTTCACGTCGCCGACCTCGATTTCCGCAGCCAGTGCCCAACCCTGCGCTCGTGCCTGACATTGTTGAAGCAATGGTCTGATTCGGAACCGGACCACAGCCCGGTCTTCATATTGCTGGAGCCCAAAATGTCGGGCCTCGAACGGGCCATTCCCGGCGCAACCACGGTCCCGCCCTTCGACAAGGCTGCGTTCGACGAGATCGACGACAGCATCCGCAGCATATTGGGACGCGACAGGGTCTTCACTCCTGACGATCTTCGCGGTGACATGCCGACGCTGGAGGCTGCGGCGCTCGCCAGGCGTTGGCCAACGGTCGCGGAGGCGCGGGGCAAGTTCCTGTTCCTGTACCTTGTGCCGGGTATGAATCTTCCTGCCTTCACCCCGTATCTCGACGGGCGGCCGTCACTGCAGGGGCGGATGGCCTTTGTGCAGGGCAAGCCCGGCATAGCCCACACAGCCTTCATGCTGTTCGACAATGCCCTGACACGCAACGCAGAAATCCGCAGCGCCGTCCAGAAGGGCTATCTGGTCCGGACCCGCGCCGACATCGACACAGCCGATGCCCGCAAGAATGACGGCAGCCGCAGAGACGCGGCGATGGAAAGCGGGGCGCAGATCATCTCAACCGACTATCTGACCGCCCCCAACGTCTATGCGAACCCATATCACCTGGCGCCGTTTTCCGGTGGGTGGCGGTGCAATACCCGGACGGCTCGCTGCCCGCCGACCCGGTAGTTCGATCGAACCTCCGTCGCTCAGCACTTTGTACGCCCAGGGAGGGACATCAACCTCGAAGCAATCGGCACCAATGCGCACGAACTGCCGATGGTCATCGCCGCGCTTGCTGAGGACGATGCCGCGCTCCCTATCGCATACTCGACGAATAGCATCACACTGATGGCGGCAATTTTCTGATCGCGCTACCCGACGCTTTCGGCACGACCGCATTCCTGCGCAAAATGCTCGAATGGGTCACCGACTGGACCGAATTTCCTCCCGACAGGGCGCTCTGTCCAGTAGCCGAAAAGCGCGGGATCGGGCGCAAATTTATCATGGTCGACATAGCCGTCCAGCGACTGGTTCATCCCAAAGACGATCTTTGCCATGCTGCCAAATCTCCGATCCAGATTATTGGACCTGTGTAATTCGCCGGGGCACTAAAGGCAAAGCCGGGAGAACATTGGGCGCAATTCGATAAGACGGGAACAACATGCGCTATGGCATAACCATGGTCACCGTTTCGCAGGCCTCTGCCCGCCAGCGCTCTTCAAGGGCCCCACCGTTCACGAGCGCGCGCGCCTCCAGCGCAGCCCGACCATCAACACAAAGGGCCAGAAGATCGTGTTGATGATGTCGAACATCGTGTCGGGCATCCGCCACGCACCATGGGCCGCCCGGTCGACGATTTCCTTTGCCAAAGCCGCGGCCAGCACGGCGAGAAACGGCGTCCATGTCGCCAAGGATCGCCGAGTGACCAGACGTGCCAGAAACATCACCGCCATCCCGGCGTGGACGTGAAGAAGTGAATCGGATGCCCCCGTCCGATCTCCGACACTTTGGACGACAAATTTATAGATTTCAAAATACTCAACCATCGCATGTCTTTGGACGCGCCGGTCTCAGCTGTCCATTCTCGTGCGCCGTTTAGAGGCTATTGCATCGCCAACGCCGCTCGGTCGCGCTGCACCGCGCATTCGCCCGCGAGAAAGTCGAGCAGCGCGCGCACCGACGGCAGCAGCCCGCGCCGCGACGGAAAGACCGCGTGGATGATCCCCGCCGGCGGACGCCAGTCGGGCAGCACATGGACGAGTCGCCCGGCGTCAATATCCTGCCAGATCATCATCGTCGGCAATTGCACCACCCCGACGCCGCCGATCGCGGCTTCACGCAGCGCGGCCATATCGTCGGTAATCAGGCGTGGATGATGGCGGATCATCGCGGTCGCGCCGTCGGCATTCTCCAGCTGCCATAAATGGTCGCGGTGCGGCGGCCCGAGGTCGAGGCTGGGGAGCCCCTTGATATCCGCGGGAAAGCCGAGCGACCCCGCGACCAGCTCCGGGCTGGCGACGAGGCACTGGGTACTGTCGTCGAGGCGGCGCATCACAAGCTGGCTCGATTCGAGCGGCGGAAAGCGCACCCGAATCGCGATGTCGAAGCCTTCGGCGACGATATCGACGCGGCGATTTGTGCCCTCGAGGTGGAGTTCGATCGCCGGATTTTCGGCCATGAAACGCGCGAAGAGCGCCCCGAACTGAAAGTTGAGCAGCGCGACGGGGCAACTGATGCGAATGACACCGCGCGGTTCGGCACGGCGTTCGGCGACCAGCTGTTCGGCAGCCTCGGCCTCAACCAGCACCGCTAGGCATCGTTGATAGAAATCATGGCCGATCTCGGTCACCGAAAAATGGCGCGACGAGCGATTGAGCAGGCGGACGCCGAGCCGCTCCTCAAGCGCGAGGATACGCCGACTGAGTTTCGATTTCTGCAACCCCAGCGCGCGCGCCGCGGCCGAAAAGCCGCCATGGTCAACAACCTGGACGAAATAATAAAGGTCGTTGAGGTCCTGCATCGTTCCAACGATAGGACGCTGTGTCGGATATCGCAATCTTCTGCACCCGGCGTCTCTCATTTATATCGGCCCCAACAGCGATGAGACGCTTTCGTCCGTCGCATATGGAGACACGCTATGAGCAAGACCATTTTGGGCCGCTATGGCAACGACCGTGGCCACTGGGTGGGCGACGGCTTCCCCGTCCGCTCGCTCTTTTCCTACAATATGCTGGGCGAGCACATCAGCCCCTTCCTGCTGCTCGACTATGCGGGGCCGCATTATTTTGCGCCGACCACCGATCGCCGCGGCGTCGGCCAGCATCCGCATCGCGGCTTCGAAACCGTGACGATCGTCTATGACGGCGAGGTCGAGCATAAGGATTCGGCGGGCAATGGCGGCATCATCGGCCCCGGTGACGTCCAGTGGATGACCGCCGCCGGCGGTATCCTGCACGAGGAATATCATTCACCAGCCTTCGGCAAGACCGGCGGGCCGTTCAAGATGGTGCAGCTGTGGGTCAACCTGCCCGCAAAGGACAAGATGGCGTCCGGGGGTTATCAGGGCATCGTCGCGGCCGATATTCCGCACGTCGACCTGCCGCAGGGTGCGGGCACGGCGCGGGTCATCGCGGGCAAATTGCTCGGTGCGAAGGGTCCCGCAAAGACCTTTACCCCGATCAACGTCTGGGACGTCCGGTTGAAAGCCGACGCCGGCCTCACGCTCGACCTGCCCGAAGGCCACACCGCAATGCTGGTCGTGCTGGGCGGCCATGTCACGGTGGGCGGCAGCGAAGCGGCGGGCGAAGCCGAGATGATCCTGCTGAGCCGCGAAGGCGGCGACGTTGCCATCCATGCCGACGGCGAAGCGACGCTGCTGGTGTTGACCGGCGAGCCGATCGACGAGCCGATCTTTGGCCACGGCCCGTTCGTCATGAACACAGAGTCCGAGATCCGCCAGGCGATCGACGACTTCAATAACGGCAGGTTTGCGCAAGCCGCAGCCTGACGCGAACCCGGCTCCCCCCTTCCCCCGTCCTCCCGGGGAGCCGGGTTCAACTTTCCGGGCAGCCGCCCGCACTCGACGAAAGGAATACCGACATGTCCAGCGAACCCATCCGCGACCCCAAGGCCGACCATCTGCTGACCCCGCAGAATTCCGCCTTCATCATCATCGATTACCAACCCGTTCAGGTGAACTCGATCGCTTCGATGGACCGGCAGTTGCTGCTCAACAATATCGCCGGCTGCGCGCGTGCGGCGGTCGCCTATGACCTGCCGATCGTCCATTCGACGGTGAATGTCGAAACCGGCCTCAACAAGCCACCGGTGCCGCAGGTCCGCAAAGTGCTTGGCAATTATCCCACCTATGACCGCACGACGATCAACAGCTGGGAGGATGTCGAATTCAAGAAGGCAGTTGAAGCTACCGGCCGCAAAAAGCTGATCATGACCGCGCTTTGGACCGAAGCCTGCCTGACCTTCCCGGCGCTCGACGCGCTTGCCGAAGGATATGAGGTGTATGTCCCGGTCGATGCCGTGGGCGGCACCTCGCTCGCCGCGCACGATGCCGCGCTCCGCCGCATCGAGCAGGCGGGCGGCAAGATGATTTCGGTGCCTCAACTGTTCTGCGAACTCCAGCGCGACTGGAAGCGCAGCGAGACCGTTCCGGCCTTCATGAACCTGTTCATCGAAACCGGCGGCACTGCTGGAATTCAGTTCTCATACGACAAGACCGAATGATAGATACTCCGTCCGCATCCCTTACCGGATGCGGACGGGATTCGCGCGGCGGCCACGGAAGGTTTGATTGCATGGACGGCCAGATCATCGACAATGCGGACCAGCGGCGTTTCGAGTTGACGCTGGACGATGATCAGGTCGCCGGCGCTTATTACCGGATCGAGGATGGCCGGGTCGTGCTGACCCACACCGAAGTGCCCTATGAATTTTCGGGCCAGGGGATCGGATCAATTCTCGCCAGGGGGGTGTTCGACGCGATCCGCGCCAGCGGGCGCAAGGCCGTTCTCAAATGCAGTTTCATGGCGCGTTTCTATGCCGCGCATCCCGAATATTCGGACATTGTCGACGGCTAACCGCCGACGGAGGAGACAAGATATGATCGAAATGGTGATCGAACAGCGGCGACGCAGCCTTGGCGGCGGGCTCGAGGTCGGCCGGGTGCTGCCCTTCGCCAAGCGGCGCATGGTGGGCCCCTTTGTTTTCTTCGACCATATGGGGCCGCTCGACGTCGCGGCGGGCGCCGGACGCGACCTCGATGTCCGGCCGCATCCACACATTGGCCTGTCGACCGTCACCTATCTCTTCTCGGGTGAGATCATGCACCGCGACAGCGTCGGATCGCAGCAGGCGATCCGGCCGCAGGAGGTTAACTGGATGACCGCCGGAAGCGGGATCACCCATAGCGAGCGGTTCGAAAAGGCGCGCGCGACGGGCGATCATCTCCACGGCATCCAGGCATGGGTCGCGCTGCCGACCGCCGACGAGGAAGAAGCCCCCTCCTTTTCGCACCACGCAGGCGCCGACCTGCCGCACTGGAGCGATGCGGGGGTTGAGGGGCATCTGATCGCGGGAAGCGCCTATGGCCTGACCGCCGCGGCGCGAACCCATTCGCCGCTTTTCTATGCCCATCTGGAGATGGTGCCGGGCGCGGTCGCCGAGATCCCTTCCGATTTTTCGGAACGCGCGCTTTATGTTGCGACGGGTGCGGTCGAGTTTGATGGCGCGCGTTATGAGGCAGGCAAGATGCTGGTGCTCGGCAAGGGCGCGTCGAAACTGCGTGCCACTGAGCAAGCGACGGTGATGCTGCTGGGCGGCGAGCCGATCGGCGAGCGCTTCCTCTATTGGAACTTCGTGTCCTCGTCGCAGGACCGGCTGGCGCAGGCGGCCGAGGATTGGAAAGCGGGCCGGATGAAGCTGCCCGATGCCGACCATGATGAATTTATCCCGCTGCCCGATGGGCCGCCACCATCCACCAAATCCTGACGGGAGGAGAGAAAAATATGACCGACATCGTCAGCGCGACCGTCACCGAAACCGGCGAGAGCGATTTCGCCGTTCGCATCACCACCGGGCGCCACAGCCTGACCGGCGACGAACCCGCCGATATGGGTGGCAAGGATCTGGGCCCGTCACCCTATCAACTGCTCGCGTCGGCGCTCGGCGAGTGCAGCACGATGACGGTCCGCTGGTTCGCGCGACAACAGAAATGGCCCCTCGATCATGTCGCAACCGAAGTCTCGCACCGCAAGGGCGAAGTCGAGGGACGCCCCGGAAAGGTCGATATCTTCACCAAGACGGTAACGATCCGCGGCGACGCGCTGACCGACGAGCAGCGCGCCCGTCTGCTCGATGTCGCGGCGAAATGCCCGGTGCATCGCACGCTGGAAAATGGCGCTCATATCACCACGGTGATGGACCCGGAGCCCGCAACGGCTGGCTAGCTTTTGCCTCGTCATTGCGACCCCGGCGAAAGCCGGGGGAAGCAATCCAGAGCGGTGTACGCGAACTCTGGATTGCCGCGTCGCTTCGCTCCTCGCAATGACAAGTCAAAACAATGTCATCATGCTCTAGCGGCCCGTCACTTCAGGGGTGCATGATCCCTTCCCCCTCACAGGATTCGGCCTCGGTCTGGATCGTCGCGTGGCGAATGTCGAAGCGCGACCCCAGCATCTCGATCACCGCGCGGCGGACCGTCTCAGCATCCCCGTCCGCAGTGAGCGCGACATGCGCGGTCAGACTGGCGTCGTCGCCGGCGACCGACCACAGGTGCAGGTCATGGACGTCATCGACCCCCGCGACTTCCTCCATCGCCGCGCGAATGCCCTTGAGGTCGAAGCCACGCGGAACGCCCTGCAACAGGATATGGGTGGTGTCGCGCAGCAGCACCCAGGTCCGCGGCAACACCCACAGCCCGATCGCGATCGCGACAATCGGATCGATCCAGAAATATCCGGTCAGATAAATGGCGACCGCGGCGCCGATCACCCCGAGCGAACCGAGCATGTCGGCCCAAACTTCCAGATAGGCACCTTTGATGTTGAGGCTGCTCTCGCGCCCGCCCGCGAGGATACGCATCGCGATCAGATTGACGATCAGCCCCAGTGACGCGACCGCCAGCATCCCCAGCGATTCGACCGGTCGCGGGTCAAAGAAGCGCCCGATGCCCTCGATCGTCACATAGCCCGCGACCGCGAACAGCAGGATCGCGTTGAACGCCGCCGCGAGTATCTCGAACCGGCGATAGCCGAAGGTGCGCTGGTCATCGGGCGGACGCTGCCCGATCCGCACCGCGGCCAGGGCAATGGCGAGCGCAGCGGAATCGGTGAACATATGCGCCGCGTCGGACAACAGCGCGAGGCTGTCGAAGACATAGGCCCCCACAAGTTCGGCCACCAGAAAGGTGGATGTCAGCCCCAGCGCGAGAGCAAGCCTGTTGCTGCTCGCCCCCGCGCCATGGTTGTGACCGACATGACCACCCCCACCGTCTCCGGCATGATCGGCATGAGAGTGGGTGTCGCTCACATCGCTTCTCCTAGCTACCCTCGCTCGGGACGGCTGGGCCGCCAAGCGTGGTGACATCGCTGTAATCGCCGGCGACATGCTTCCGATATCGCCCGCGCAACAGCAAGTGGCTGATCGCGGGAAGCACGAACAGCGTCAGCAGGGTCGAGGTGATTAGCCCGCCGATCACGACGATCGCCAGCGGCTTTTGCACCTCTGCCCCCGTCCCGGTGGCGAGCGCCATGGGCACGAAGCCGATCGCCGGGACGATCCCGGTCATCAGGACCGCGCGGACGCGCTCCATGATCCCCTCGCCAATCGCGACATCGACGGGCTTGCCCTCATCGATGCGCTGATTGATGCTCGTCATCACAACCAGCCCGTTGAGCACGGTGACACCCGACAGCACGATGAAGCCGACCGCTGCCGATACCGAAAAGGGCAGCCCGGTCAGCAGCAGTGCAAACACCCCGCCAGCGAGCGCCAGCGGGATCGCCGAATAGACCGCAATCGCCTGTCTTACGCCCCCCAGCGCCATGAACAATATTCCGAAAATTGCGGCAAAGATCAACGGGATGACGACCGACAGGCGCGCCGAAGCGGCTTGCAGATTTTCGAACTGCCCACCCCATTCGATGAAGCTGCCCGACGGCAGTTTCAGCTGTGCCTTCACCTTCTCCTGCGCTTCGGCGACGAACGAGCCGAGATCATTGCCGCGAACATTTGCCTGCACCACGACGCGGCGCTTGCCATTTTCGCGGCTGACCTGATTCAGCCCTTCGGAGAAGTGGAATTTGGCGAGTTCGCTGAGCGGCACCGATGCGCGCGCACCGCCTTCGCCGGGAAGCAGAACCGGAAGCGCCCCGACCGCATCAAGGTCATCGCGCGTCGCGCCATCGAGCCGGACGACGATATCATATCGCCGGTCGCCCTCGAAGACGATGCCCGCCTCACGCCCGCCGAGCGCCGCCGCGACGGTATCGCTGACATCCTGCAAGGTCAGGCCGTAACGCGCGATGGCGTCGCGATCGAACTGGACGTCGAGCACCGGGAAGCCCGCGGTCTGTTCGACCTTGACGTCGGCGGCGCCCGGCACGGTGTTCAGGATCGCCGCGACTTGCTGCGCCGCGCGGCCCATTTCATCGAGATCGTCGCCGTACAGCTTGATCGCAATATCGCCGCGCACCCCGGCGATCAGCTCGTTGAAGCGTAGCTGGATCGGCTGGCTGATTTCAAAGGCATTGCCGACCAGCGGTTCGAGCTGCTTTTCGACCCGCGCGATCACGTCATCCTTCGTTCGCACCCCGTCGGGCCAGGCATCGCGCGGCTTCAGGATGATGAAGGTATCCGATGCATTGGGGGGCATCGGGTCGCTCGCGACCTCCGCCGTCCCGGTCTTCGAATAGATGAAGGCGACCTCGGGCAGCTGTGCCACCGCCTTTTCGACCTGAAGCTGCATCGCCTGCGACGTCGCAAGCGAAGTCGAGGGAATGCGCAGCGCCTGCATCGCCAGATTGCCTTCGCCGAGCACCGGGATGAACTCGCTGCCGAGCATGCCGAACGCCAGCACCGCAGCGGCGAAGGTGCCGCTGCCCGCGCCGATCCACGGCCAGGGACGCGCAATGACGCGTTCGAGCAGCGGCGCATAGCGGCGCTTGACCCACGCGATCGCCTTCACTTCCTTTTCGGCGACCTTGCCGCGGATGAGCAGCGCCACCATCGCGGGCACGAAGGTGAGCGAGGCGATGAACGCGCCGCCCAGTGCAAGCAGGACCGTGATCGCCATCGGCGAGAAGGTTTTGCCCTCGACCCCGGTGAAGGTCAGCAGCGGCACGAAGACGAGGAAGATGATCGCCTGACCATAGATCGTCGGTTTGATCATCTCGCGCGAGGCTTCGAACACCTCGTGCAGCCGCTCGGACAGCGTGAGCAAACGTCCTTCATGATGCTGCCGCTCGGCGAGACGCCGCAGGCAGTTTTCGATGATGATGATCGACCCGTCGACGATCAGCCCGAAATCGAGCGCGCCGAGGCTCATCAAATTACCTGACGTGCCGGTGATGTTCATCCCCGTTCCCATGATGAGGAAGGAAATCGGGATAACCAAAGTTGCGATCACTGCGGCGCGGAAATTGCCGAGCAGCCAGAACAACACCGCTGCCACCAGCAAGGCGCCCTCGGCCAGATTTTTCTCGACGGTGCCGATGGTCGCATCGACCAGTTCCGACCGGTCGAGGACCGGTTTCACCACAATCCCCGCCGGCATTGATCGCGCGACCTCTTTCAGTCGCTCGGCCGCCGCCGACGCAACAAGCCGGCTGTTGCCATCAGCGAGCATCAGCACGGTGCCGATGACCAGTTCCTTGCCATTTTCCGACGCCGACCCGGTGCGCAGTTCGCCACCGATCACGACCGTCGCGACATCACGCACCAGCACCGGCACCCCGCCGCGGCTCGCCACGGTCGCGCGGCCAATCTCGTCGAGGGTTCGGATGCGGCCATCCGCGCGCACGAGGAAGGCCTCGCCCCCGCGCTCGACGAAATGGGCGCCGACCGAGATATTGGCGCGTTCGAGTGCTTCGGCGAGTTCGGAGAAGCTGATGCCGTAGCTCGCCAGCTTCGTCGCGTCGGGCTGAACGACGAACTGCTTTTCATAGCCCCCAATCGAATCGATCCCGGCGACACCCGAAACCGAACGCAATTGCGGGCGGATCACCCAGTCCTGCACCGTGCGCAAATAGCCGAGCTTCGCGACCTCATCGGTCAACATCTCGCCCGAGGGGGTCATATACGAACCATCAGGCTGGAACCCCGGCTTGCCCGCAAGCTTCGCCTTGCCCCCGCTTCGGTCAAAATCGACCGTATACATTAGCACTTCGCCAAGCCCGGTCGATACCGGACCCATTTGCGGTTCAGCGCCCTCAGGCAGAGTGCCCTTGGCCTGTGCAAGCCGCTCGGCCACCTGCTGGCGCGCGAAATAGAGGTCGGAATGATCTTCGAAGATCACCGTGACCTGGCTGAAGCCGTTGCGGGAGATCGAGCGCGAGCTTTGCAGGCCAGGTATCCCCGCCATCGCGGTTTCGATCGGAAAGGTGACGAGCCGTTCGATGTCGAGCGGCCCCAGATTGGGCTCGACGGTGTTGATCTGGACCTGTTTGTTGGTGATGTCGGGAACGGCATCGATCGGCAGCTTCAGAAGCTGCGTCAATCCGTAGGCCGAAATGATGAGGGTGAGGAGAACCACCGCCCAGCGAAAGCGTATCGACGCATCGAGGAGTTTTTCGATCATCTCAATGCTCCGCCTCGCCCTTGCCGAGTTCGGCCTTGAGCATGAAGGCACCGCGCGTCGCGATCACCGTGCCGGGCTTGACGCCGTCGACGATCTCGATCCGTCCGCCGCCGCGATTGCCGGTGACCACCGGAACCGCCTGAAATCCCTTCGCGGTCTTTACGAACACCACATCGCGCCCCTCGACCGACTGCACTGCTTCGTCGGGTAGTGCGATCGGGCCGGACGTGGCACCTCCGCGCGGCTTGATCCGCGCGCGCAGCCCCTGCCCGGGGGTTAGCCCGGCGATGCTGCCCGGTACGAGGACGATCGTCGCAGTCTTGCTTTCGGGATCGAGGCTGGGGGTTGCCGAACGCACCACCGCGCTCACCGTCTCACCGCCGGGCAGCTCGATCATCGCAGTATCGCCGGGCTGGATACGGCGGGTATCGACCGCCGGAACCGATGCTTCGACCTGAATCCGCCGAGGATCGGACACGCGGAACAATTCAGTCCCCGCAGTGACATAGGCGCCCAACCTGGCATCCGATTTGGTGATCCGCCCCGAAATCAGGCTGGTTACCGCGAGGGTGCGGCCGTCGCCCGACAGCTTGGCGGCCGCCGCTGCGGATTGCGAACGGCGCGCTTCGGCCTCTGCCTCGGCGAGCGCCGCGGCGGCGGCTTCCAGATCCTGTTTGGCAGTGATGCGCGCGTCGAAGAGCTTCTTCTCGCGCGCATAGGCCGATCGCGCAAGCACCAGCCGGGCGGTCGCAGAACTGCGTTCCGACGCAATCGCCGCCGCGTCGCGGCTTTCGATCACCGCGACGGCTTCCCCAGCCCCGACTGCATCGCCAAGGCGGCGATGGATGCGGGTGATCGCTCCGTCGGCGCGCGCGGTGAGAATCGCTTCGCCATCGGGTGTCGCCGCCACGATAGCCTGCGCCAATATTTCCGATCCCAGACCGCCCGCCTGGACGGTTTCGGTCATGATGCCGGCGCCCTTGACGCGCGCCGCATCCATCAGGATCTGGCCTTCAACATGTCCTTCTTCTTCGGTTTCGGCTGGCGCAGCGGCGGGAGAGGCGACAGGCTGCACCGCCATCGAGCGGCCAAGCAATATGCCACCGCCGCCCATGATAATCGCGCCGGCCGCGACGGCGGCGAGCAGATAATTCCGGTTTTCCATGATGTTCATGATCACTATCCCTATTGCGCGTTGGCGCGGCCCAGCGCGGCGAGCGCGCGGGCGCGGTCGAGCTGCGCTTCGATGAGTTTGAGGTTGGCGCCGGTCAGCGCCTCTTGCGCATCGATCAGTTCGACCAGCGTGAACTTGCCCTGCTGATAACCAATCTCGGCGATGCGCGCGGCCTCACTCGCCTGCCACAGCCCCGCGCCCGACAGCGCCGACAGCCGCTCGCTTGCGGCGGTCAGCATCAGTTCGGCATCGCGGCGCGAGAAGCGCGTGTCGAGCCGCGTCTGCGCGAGCTGCGCTTCGGCCGCCTCGCCACCGGCGCGCGCCGCCGCGATATTGCCGCGGTTGCGATTGCTGAGCGGCAAAGGGATCGAGAAGCCCATCATAACCGCCGTCTCGCCGCCCTCGCGAAAATTGCGCACACCACCCGATGCGGTCACGTCGGGGATGCCTTCCGCCTGCGCCAGCCGGATGCGCGCCGACGCCACGTCGCGCTCGACCGAGGCCAGCCTTTCGTCGAGGCTTTGCACATCGGCCGCCAGCGTGGGCGGCGTCGGCACATCCTGCGCCACCGCCGACAGTTCCGGGTCGTCGCTGCCGATCAGCAGCGCCAGCCGCTGACGCGCCGACAGCCATTGCCCAGTGACCCGCAGCCGTTCCGCATTCGCCTCGGCAAGCAACGCATCGGCGCGCAATTTGGTCAGCGGCGGATCGCGACCGACGTCGACGAGTGTTTCGGCGATCCGCGCCAGTTCGGCCGCGCGCGTGAGAACGCCTTGCGCCAGGACCATATGATCGTCGGCCGCCCGCAATTCGGCGTGCGCGATCCCGATGTCATAGGCGAGGTCCGCCTCCGCGCGCCGCAGCGCGAGTTCGGCATAGTCACGCTCGGCCGCGGCAACCGCCTTTCGCGCCCGGCGTTTGCCGCCGAGTTCGAACTGCTGCGACACCGCGACACTCGTCTCGGTCTGGCCAAAGCTGCGATAGGGTCCGGTGCCGCTGAAATTTTCAACGTCGACGGACAATTCGGGGTTCGGCCGGACGCCCGTCTGCAAAGCGCGTCCTTCGGCGGCCTTCACTTCGGCGCGCGCCTTCGCAATCCGCGGCGACACATGCTGCCCGCGCGTCAGCGCGTCGGCCAGCGTAACGGGCTCCGCATACGCCGGACTCCCCGTCATGGTCAGTGCCCCTGCCAGCAGCAGGGGGCCCAATGATTTCAACATAAATGCTCCTGATCAATGCGTGACGACACGGGCGAGGGCCCGCGCGAAGCAAGGATCAGGCTGAAGGAGGCTGAGTCGGCGGCGCGGTCGCGCGCGAGGTGAGGACCGAGGCCCGCTCGCGGAAGAAAAGGCCGCTGAAAACGGGCACATCGTGCGTCTGGGCGGGGCCGTCGAGTTCGATGCAGGCCGAACAATGGTGATGATCGATATGCAGCGGAGGCGTGGCATCGGGCGCGGTTTCGTTCCCGATGTCGTCCGCTTCGGTCAGGCTGCAATCGAGGTCGATCATTTCCAGCGCATGATGGCCCGGTTCGGCCTTCGCAAGCGCAGGAACCGCCACACTGCCGAACAGCAGCGAGAAAGCGAGAACCAGGCGGACGAGAAAAGCCGACATCGGCCGCCACCTAACATGCGCAGCATCGGACGACAATCGCATCGCCTCTCCCGCATCCATGTCAAAACGGCCAAGCATCGAAAATCCCTGTCGATCGCATTCGAGTCGGGTCAGCTTATGCACTCTGTAGCAGCTACAGGGTCAAGCGATGAAAACGACGAGGCTAGCGTTCGACCTTCGTCGCCAATATCACCGACGTCGTGGTGCGCTCTACCCCATCGAGCAAGCCGATCTCGTCGATCAATTCGTTGAGTTGTGCGCCGTCCTCGGTCTCGAGCATCGCAATGATGTCATATTCGCCGCTGATCGCATGAATCGCCTGGACCAGCGAAAACTGCGCCAGCGCCTGTTCGACCTCGCGGTGATAGCGCGGCAATGTCTTGATCATCATATGGGCGCGCACCCGGCTCGCCGCGAACGCGCTGCCGAGACGGACGGTATAGCCCGCAACGACATGCGCCTCCTCGAGCCGCGCGAGGCGCGCATAAATCTGCCCGCGCGAAATGCCGAGCTCCTTGGCAAGCTGGGCAATCGTCTGCCGCGCATCGTCGCGCAACAGCGTCAGCAGGCGGTCGTCCACATCGTCGAGGGTGACGCCCGACTGCGGCATCAGTCGGCCCACTTTTCGTCGGCGAAGATCGCGGTCTGGGCTTTCCCCCCGGCGCTCATCCGGCCGCGATACATGCCCAGATCGTTGATCGCAAAGGCTGGCCGCCCGTCGGGGCCCATCGCGATCAGCCCGCCGTCGCCACCGATTGCGCCGACCGCCATGATCGTCGCCTGCGCCGCATCGGCGAGGCTCTCGCCCTTCCACCCCACCCGGTCACAGACCTGCCGCGCCGCGCTTTCACGGATGAAATATTCGCCCGATCCGGTCGCCGACACCGCGCACTGACCGTTCTTGGCATAGGTGCCCGCGCCGATGATCGGCGAATCACCAACGCGGCCCCAGCGCTTGCCGGTCATCCCGCCGGTCGACGTCGCGGCGGCAAGATTGCCGTCGGCGTCGATCGCCACCGCGCCGACGGTGCCGAACAAATGCGTCGGATCGACCGCCCCCAACTGCTTCTCGCGCCAGCGGAGCAGGCCCTGCCAGCGTTCCTCGGTGCGGAACCAGGCCGGATCGACCTGTTCGAGCCCGCGTTCGACCGAGAAACGGTCGGCACCCGGGCCCGCCAGCATGACATGCGGGCTTTTGTCCATCACCGCGCGCGCAAGGTCGACTGGATGGCGGGTGCGGGTGACCCCGGCAACGGCGCCGGCCTTCTGCGTCTTGCCGTCCATGATCGCGGCGTCGAGTTCATTCTTGCCCTCGGCGGTAAACACCGCGCCGCGCCCCGCGTTGAACAGCAGATTATCCTCGAGCACGCGGACCGCCGCGGCGACGGCATCGAGCGAGGCCCCGCCCTTGTCGAGCACTGCCGCGCCCGCACGAAGCGCTTCGTCGAGCCCGGCGCGATACGCTTTTTCCTTCTCGGGCGGCAGCGAGCCGCGCTCGATCACCCCGGCTCCACCATGGATCGCGAGCGACCAGCGCGGAACCTCGACGATCTCGCCCGCACGCGCGGCATAATTGCGCACGAAAACCGGGGCATCGACTTGTCCCGAAGGAAGGTGAAGAACAGAACCGGGGCCTACCCCGGTCACCTTGACGCGCGGCGCGTCGAGCGGGCCGCGCTGTGACAGATCGCGCAGGCCCGATCCGTCGACCACCCAGGCATAGCCGTCGGGTTCGGTGGCATAGATGCGCGCCCGGCCGTCGGGCTCGACCGCCAGCGCCGCGCTTTCATCGACCCCAAGGCCAATCATCGCGGGCTGGTCGGCGGGGCGCCCGGCCTGCGCCTTGGCGACGAAAGCGAACAGGCGGCCGAGCCGGTCGCGTTCCTTGAAATGCGTGTCGGTGACGATGCCCTTGAGCAGCGCGAAATGCAGGAAGTCGCCTTCGATCGTATTGGCGGGGCCGAACGGCTCGGCGAGCGCTTCGGGACTGGTGATGCTGCCATCGTCCATCGCGCCGTACAGCTTCTCGCCCTGCACTGCGAGGCCCGCGCTCGTGCCCGCGAGCGGCTTGCCCGCCGCGACATGCGCGTTGAGAATGTCGGCCACCGGTGTCCCACGCCAGTATCGGACGTAGCGCGCTTGATCGCCGCCCGCGATAAAAATGCCGTCGGCTTTACGGAGGCGTTCAAGAATTTTCTTGTTCGCGGCCTGGGCACGGCTGTGAAAGACGAAGATTTCGGTCGACTGGATGCCGCCGATATCCTTGTAGAATTCCTGACCGATCTCTTTGCCATAGGACGCACTGATCACGACGATATGGCCGTTTCCGGCTTTGCCGAAGAACCACTTCATCGAATCGATATTGCGGTCGCCGCCGCCCATCAACAGCAGGCCGCCCGATACCGGGCCGGGGGTCGGGGTATCGAGCTTTCCGAATACATAATGCTCGTAGGGCTTCGCTTTGGCCTCCTTGGCCCCGGCAGGTATGAGCGCAAGGCCGAGTGCGGCGAGCAATGGCACCACCACCGCCCGCATCATCATCCGCAACATTCCATTCTCCCGACCCGATAGACTGACCGCAGGATGTTACATAATATACACAGTCAAAGACAATATGATTTCACATAATGTCATATTGATTGAAATTATCGACGGTTTCTGGTGAAGGCAGGATGAAACAGGGATTGGGTCGGCGCGGCTTGAGTCGCGCCACAAGCAGCAAAAGGGGCATGTCATGAAGGGTCTGGGTCAACACTCGTTGCGCATTATGCTGGGGCTGGGCGTCTGCCTGCCCGCAATAATCGCACCGGCTTGGGCGCAGGAAGCCGCGAGCGATGCGGCGACAGGCGATGAAATCATCGTCACCGGATCGCGCATCCCGACAATCCGCGACCAGGGCCCCTCGCCCGTCACGACGATCGATGCCGACACGATCCGCGCCAATGGCTATACCAGCGTTCCCGAGCTGCTGGCGGCGATGACCCAGAACAGCGGCGAAACACAAAGCCCGCAATCGGGCAGCAGCTCCGACTTCACCCCCGGCGCGCAGCAGGTCGATCTGCGCGGACTTGGTCCCAACCACACGCTGGTTCTGATCAACGGCCGACGCATCGCCGATTTCCCGCTGCCCTATATCGGCCGCAGCAACTTCACCGACATTTCGAACATCCCGGTCAGCCTGATCGAGAAGGTCGAGATTTTGAGCGGCGCCGCATCGGCCATTTATGGCTCCGACGCCATCGCGGGCGTCGTCAACTTCAAGATGAAGGAAAAGCTGGACGGAATCACGCTCGACTATCGCCACGGCCGGACCGAGCATGGCGGCGGCATGTCGCACCGTGTTACCGCGACCGGCGGCTGGTCGACCGACCGTTTTAGCATCTCGGGGGGCGTAGAATATCTCGACCAGAGACCACTTTGGGCGTTCCAGCGCAACATCCAGGACAGCACCGACGACAATCCGGTAAACACGGTCGCGCGGCGTACCTTCGTCCGGGCCGACGAAAATGTAGACTATATCGCACCGCCTGCGGGGGCCTGCGACGCGCTGTCAAATCTCAACTTCGGTTCGGTCAAGCTGTATAACCGGCCGCGCTATGGCGATTTCTGCGGCAGCAAGGAATCGATCGCCTACGGCACGATCATTTCGGGTCGCAAAGGCTTTAACAGCTTTGGCACCATGTCCTACGAACTCTCCGACAATGCCAAGCTGTTCACCGATTTCCAGTTCGGGATCAGCAAGGTCAAGCTGATGTACGACGTGACAAGCTGGGCCTTCGAACAATCGTCGAGCAGCGCGGACAATAATTTCTTCAACTCTTTCACCGGGCAAGTGGAAGATTGGGGGCGCCAGTTCACACCGGAAGAGACCGGTGGCTTCGAAATGCAGCGCAGCAAGCAGACGACCTACAGCATCACGCCGGGCGTTCGCGGGAATTTTGCCGATAGTTGGAATTACGAACTGTCGTTCAATTACAGCCGCTACAAATCGATCGTCCGCTGGCCGCAGATCATCAACAGCAAGGCTCAGGCGCTGTTCCTCGGCGAGCAGATGGGAATCGACCCCGATAGCAACTATCCGATTTATAACGCCGATCCGGCGCGGCTTTATCGCCCGCTGACCCGTGCCGAATATGACAGCATCTCCGCCGACACGGTCTACAAACCCGTCAGCTGGACCAGCAACCTGCAGGCAACGCTGAGCAACGGCGAGTTGCTGCAGCTTCCCGCCGGGCCGGTGGGGATCGCGGTGGTCGCCGAATATGGGAAACAGGGGTATAATCTCCATCCCGATCCGCTAGCGTTGACCGATTATTATTTCAGCTGGAAGGACAGCGACGGCCAAGGCAAGCGGAGCCATGCCGCGCTCGGCGGCGAAGTTCGCGTGCCGGTGCTTGATTTCGTCACAGTGACCGGCGCGGCGCGTTATGACCGTTTCAGCTTCGCTGGACGTGATGTCGGGAAATTCACCTATAATGGCGGACTGGAAGTGCGACCACTCAACAGCCTGCTGTTTCGCGCGGCCTATGGCACGGCCTTCCGCGCACCCGACCTTCACTATGTCTTCACCGGCCCCGGCAATGTCGAAGGTAGCGTCGACGATTATCTCTATTGCCGCCAGAACGAACCCGGCGTCGAAATCGAGGATTGCGAGCGCTCGGGCGAAGGCGTGGTACTCAACCGCAACGGCAATCGTGATTTGAAGCCTGAAACGGGACGCTCGCTGACCGCGGGTGCCGTTTTCTCACCGTCCAGTCGCCTACATGTCTCGGTCGACTATTTCCGTGTGACTCTGGACAATCAAGTCGATGATCTGAGAGCACGCGAACTTGTCCGCACCGAGGCAGATTGCACGATCGGCACGACTGAAAGCGGCGCGACGGTCGATCGGAACTCCCCGACCTGCGTTGATGCGCTGGCGCGCGTCCAGCGTTTCGACGGCGGCGCACGCGACGGGCGGCTCGAATCAATCCGCATCAACCCAATCAACATTGCGCGCGAAAAGACCAGCGGCATCGATGTCGCCTTTCGCGGAACTTTGCCGACCAGCTTTGGCGACTTCACCCTATCGCTCAGCCACAGCCATGTCCTGAAACATAGTTTCCAGCAATATCCGGGCGATCCGAACATCAACAAACTTGCCGCTGATAGCAGCTATTACCTGCCGCGCGACAAGTCGAACGGCAGCATCAGTTGGGCAGCCGACGGCCTGCAACTGACGGTATCGGGCACGCGCCTCGGCAAGCTGCCCAACTATGATGAAGATGCCTTCATCAAGGCGAGCACGCTGTTCAACGCTTCGCTGCAATATGATTTCACCGATCATATGCGCGGGTCGCTCACGATCAGGAACCTGTTCGACACCAACCCGGTGAAGGATCCGACCTGGTCGGGCTATCCCTATTATAACACCAGCTGGTTCGACAGCATCGGCCGCAGCGTCTTCATGCAGCTGACCTACAAGCTGGGCGGTTCGGCGCTCTGATCGCCCCCCGCCTCCCCCGGCCACCCACGGCCGGGGGCTTGCGCAAAAACCCCGCTGCGCTATGGGCAGCGCCGTGAGGGCTTTCGCCCCCACATGATCGCGCCGGTGCCCGAAAGGGCTTAATATGGGAACGCGGTGAGAAGGCTCTTTCCAAAAGAGTTCTCGATTCCGCGGCTGTCCCTGCAACTGTAAGCGGTGAGCGCGATGCACCGTCCCGATCCTTTAAGGTCCGGGACAGCCACTGGGGCAACCTGGGAAGGCGTGCATCAAGCCCTGACCCGCGAGCCAGGAGACCTGCCGGCGTGGGTCGCTCAATGCCTGGGCCCAGGGAAAGGCCACGGCACGGAGATTTCCGTCGAGCGACGACCAAGCGGCTGGAGCCGCTTCGGTGCAGGGGACGTGGGCGCATTGCGCCCGCCCGCAGCCCATGCACTGGTCGATCGCCCCCAAAGCGCATCGGCAGGCTCCCGCCCTCGTTGCCGGCGTGCGGGGACTCCCATGTTGAAATTTACGACCACCATTTCCTTACTGGCACTGACGGCGGCGACGCCCGCTTTTGCCCAATCCACCGACAGCGCGAACGCCGCCAAGCCCGGCGACGAGATCATCGTCACCGCATCGCGGTCGGGCGAAGGCGTCCGCGCGAGCGAACTCGGCGCCTCCGTCACCGTGATCGACACCGACGCGCTGTTACAGCGCCAGACGCGCATCATTTCGGACGTCCTGCGCGACGTACCCGGCGTCGCGATCACCCGCATCGGCGGAATCGGCGGCCAGACGCAGATCCGCGTGCGCGGCAGCGAGAGCAACCATGTCCTCGTCCTGATCGACGGCATCGAAGCCGCCGATCCCTATCAGGGCGAATTTGATTTCGGAACGATGGCCGCCAACCCCGCTGCGCGCATCGAAGTGCTGCGCGGCCAGCAGTCGTCGCTTTATGGTTCGGACGCGATCGGCGGCGTGATCAACTATATCACCCTGTCGGGCCGCGAAGCCCCGGGATATAGCGCGCGGATCGAGGGCGGTTCGTTCGGCACGATCAGCGGCGCCGCACGCGCGGCGGGTGCGAGCGGCAATTTCGATTATGCCGTCACGGGCAGCTATTATGGGACCGACGGTTATGCCACCGCCCGCGGCGGCACCCGCGATGTCGGGTCCGACACAATCGGCGCCAGCGCCAAGCTGAACTGGTCGCCGAGCGAAGCGTTCAAGCTCTCCGCCGTGCTCCGCTACAATCATGTCAACGCCGACACGAACAACAGCGAATTTAATACGGCGAGTCCGCTGTTCGGCTACACGGTCGACAGCCCCGGCGTCTTTTATACCAGCGAGGGTTTTTACGGCCTTCTCTCGGCGCAGTTCAGCGCGCTCGACGGCCGCTGGATCAACACGCTTTCGGGTCAATTCGCCGATACGACACGCAAAGGCTACAGCCCCTTCGGCTTCGACTATGGCAATAAGGGGCGGCGCTATAAGGGCAGCTTCACCTCAAGCTTCAGCTTCGGCACCGACGCCATCACGCACCGGTTAACCGGTGCGGTCGATGTCGAGCGCGAGACGTTCCGGACGCTAACTCTCGGCGCTTTTCAGGGTGAAAAACAGGCCGACAATCTGGGACTGGTTGGCCAATATGAGCTGACCGCGGGCGACATCTCGCTCGGCGCCTCGGTCCGCCACGACGACAACAACCGCTTCGACGATGCAACGACCTGGCGCGTTCAGGGCAGCTATCGCCTGCCGACTGGCACCCGCGTCCGCGCCGCCTATGGCACGGGGGTCAAGAACCCCGGCTTTTTCGAACTATATGGCTATATGGATGGCAAATATATCGGCAACCCGAACCTGAAGCCCGAAAAGTCGGAGGGCTGGGAAGCAGGCCTTGAGCAGAGCTTTGGAGCCGGTGATTGGGCGACGATCGGTGCAACTTACTTCGACGCAAAGCTGACGGACGAGATTTTCACCCAAGGATTCCCCGCGAGCCCAGCGAACCGCACTACCGACAGCAAACAGCACGGGATCGAGGCGTTCGTCAGCGCCCAGCCAATCCCCCAGCTCCGCTTCGACCTCGCTTACACCTGGCTCAAGTCGAAGGAAAATGGCGTCGCCGAAGTGCGTCGCCCCAAGCATATCGCCAGCTTCAACACGACGGTCTCGAGCGCCGACCAGCGCTTCGCCGGCACGCTGACCATCCGCTACAACGGCCGGACGACCGACGTCGCCTATACCGACACGACCTATGCTCCTGTGACCGTGGAGATGAAGGACTATGTCCTCGTCAATCTTGGCGCCGACTACAAGATTTCGGACAATTTCTCGCTATTCGGCCGGATCGAGAATCTGCTGGGCGAGGATTATGAGGAAGTCTTCAGCTTCGTCGCGGCTGGCCGCGCCGCTTATGGCGGCGTCCGCCTGAGCTTCTGATGCATCGCGACGGCCCGGCTTTCGCGCTGGGCCGTCGCGCACCGACGGGAGAAATCGCATGAAGACGCGCACCGACGCCGAACATAATGCGAAGATGAAGAAAATTCAGGCCGCGCAGGCGAAAAAGGTCGCGGCCAAGACGGTCGAAAAAGGCCTGATCATTGTCCACACCGGCCCCGGCAAGGGCAAGACGTCGGCGGCGCTCGGCATGGCGGTGCGCGCAATCGGCCATGACATGAAGGTCGGCGTCGTCCAGTTTGTGAAAGGCGCGATGGCGACCGGCGAAAAAGCCGTGTTCGATCGCTTCCCCGACCTGATCGAATTCAAGCCGATGGGCGAAGGCTTCACCTGGGACACACAAGACCGCGCCCGCGACATCGCGGTCGCACGCACCGCGTGGGACGAGGTCAAGCGGATGATCGCCGATCCGTCGTACAAGATGGTCATCGCCGACGAGCTCAACATTGTGCTGCGCTACGACTATCTGCCCACCGACGAGGTGCTGGAGGCGCTCGCCGCCAAGCCCGAAATGACGCATGTCATCATCACCGGCCGCAACGCGCCGCAGTCGCTGATCGATGCCGCCGACCTCGTCACCGAAATGACGCAAGTCAAACACCCCTTTCGCGAGCAGAATGTCAAAGCGCAGGCGGGGATCGAATTTTGACAATGCGCGCCAGCCTGCTGGCCGCGGCGCTGCTGCTCGGCGGCGCGGGTGCGCTGTGGGCAGCGACAGTGCGGCCGGTGGCGAAGGCGCCCGCGGTTCCGAAACGCATCGTCTCGATCAATCTGTGCGCCGACCAGCTCGTCCTTGCCCTCGCTGACCGGAGGCAGATCGCCGGACTGACGCACAATGCCACCGATCCCACCATGTCGGGCGAAGCCGCGGCGGCGCGCGGACTGCTGATGATGAGCGATTCCGCCGAGCAGATACTGGCGATCGGTCCCGATCTGATCGTCGGAATGCCCGCCAGCCGCAGCGCGGCGCTCGCCGCCCTGCCGCGCAAAACCTATCCGCTGCTCGACCTCGAAACCGCCGACCGGCTCGACCAGATCTATGCCTCGATCCGCCAGACAGCGGCGGCCGTCGGCCACCCCGCGCGCGGCGAAGCACTCGTCACGCGGATGGAGGGCGAGCTTGCCGGTCTTCCGAAACCCGGACGCGGGCGGGTCGCGGCCTATTATCAGCGGCGCGGCTATATGACCGGAACGGAAACGCTGATCGACGAGCTGATGACGCGCGCCGGCCTCGTCAATCTGGCGGGCAAGCTCGGCAAGCCGCCGCTGTCACAGCTCAGCCTCGAGGAAATGGTCGCGGCACAGCCCGATTTCCTGATCGTCGAAAGCGCGACCGACGACGTCACCGATCAGGGGAGCGAAATGCTGCACCATCCCGCACTCAAGGACATCCCGCGCATCAGCGTGCCGCAGGCGTGGACCGTGTGCGGCAGCCCCGCCTACACGCGGGCTGCGCGCAGCATGGCCGCCCAAATCGCACGCATCGACAGGACAGGCTCATGACGCGCTTCGCCCCGCCCCGCTGGACACTGATCGCAATGCTCGCAGCGCTGACGCTGATCGCCGCGGTCGCGTCGCTGCTGTTCGGCGCCGTCGACCTGTCGGTCGCCCGGCTGATCGCCGCCGCGACGGGTGGCGACGACGAGGTCGCGACGATCATCCTCTTTGACCTGCGCCTGCCGCGCACCCTGCTCGCGCTCGTTGTCGGCGCGATGCTCGGGCTCGCAGGGGCAGGCCTGCAGGGCTATTTGCGCAACCCGCTAGCCGAGCCCTCGGTGCTCGGCACCTCGAACGCCGCCGCACTCGGCGCGGTCGGCGCGATTTACTTCGGGATCGCCGAACTGCATCCGGCCATGCTGCCGGTTCTCGCGATCGGCGGCGCGCTGCTCTCACTCGCCTTGCTCTTCGCGCTCTCGGGCCGGTCTGAAAGCCCGCTGACCTTGATCCTCGCCGGGATCGCGGTCGGCACGCTCGCGGTCGCGGGAACCAGCCTCGCGCTCAACATGTCGCCGAACCCCTTTGCCGCGATGGAGATCATGACCTGGCTGCTCGGCAGCCTCGAAAACCGGTCGTTCCAGCATTTCTGGATTGCCCTGCCCTGTATCGTGATCGGCAGCGCGCTGTTGCTGTGGAACGCCCGCGCGCTCGATGCGCTGACGCTGGGCGAGGATGCCGCGCAGGCGATGGGAGTCAACCTTCGCGCCACGCGCCTGCGCCTGCTGATCGGCACCGCAATCGGGGTCGGGGGCGCTGTCGCTGTATCGGGATCGATCGGCTTCATCGGGCTGATCGTCCCGCACCTCATCCGCCCCCTGACCGACCGCAGCCCTTCGGCTATCCTGCTGCCCTCGGCAATCGGCGGCGCCGCGCTGCTGACGCTCGCCGACCTTGGCGTACGGATCATCCCGACGACGAACGAGCTGAAACTCGGTGTCGTCACCGCCTTCCTTGGGGTTCCCGTCTTCCTGATCCACCTGATGCGGGAGAAAAGGCTGTGGTGATGCTGATCCTCGAACATGTTGGCGTCCAGCTTGGTCGCCGCAGCGTCGTGCAGGGCGTCGATGCCGCCTTCGCGCCCGGAACGCTGACCGGAATTGTCGGCCCCAATGGCGCGGGCAAGTCGACGCTGGCGCGCGCGATGCTCGCGCTCGTCCCCGCGACCGGCCGCATATCGATCGACGGCGATGCAGTTGCCGCAATGCCGCGCGGCGACCTCGCACGGCGCATCGCCTATCTGCCGCAGGGGCAGACCCTGCATTGGCCGCTGACCGTCGAACGCCTCGTCGGTTTGGGCCGCCTGCCCCACCTCGCCCCGATGTCGAAGATTTCGGACGCCGACGGCGCCGCGATCGAGCGCGCAATGCTTCGCGCCGATGTACAGGGTCTGCGCACGCGGATCGCGACCGAATTGTCGGGCGGCGAGCGCGCGCGCGTCCTCTTCGCCCGCGCGCTGGCGGTCGAGGCGCCCGGGCTGATCGCCGATGAGCCGCTTGCCAGCCTCGATCCCGGTCACCAGATCGATGTGATGGAGCTGATGCGCGCCGAGGCCGATGCCGGGGCGTTGGTGATCGCGGTGCTCCACGACCTGACGATGGCGGCGCGCTATTGCGACCGGTTGCTGCTGATCGACGATGGCCGAATCGTCGCCGACGGCACCCCGCACGAGGTACTGACCCCCGACCTGCTCCGCACCGTCTACGGCATCGAGGCGCGCGTCGAGAGCGGCGGCGACTGGCCCACCGTCACCACCTTCGGGCGCGCAAGGCCTTGACCCCCGAGGCGCAATATGCCGAACAGGGCTATGCCGCCCTCCCCCTGTTCGATCCCGAGCTGATCCGGGCGGCGCAGGCCGATATCGCCGAGCATATCAACCGGCTTTCGTGCGCCATGTATCTGCCCTTTGAGCGCAGCTGTCCCGACGCGCCGCTCGCGAGCCGGCTCGATCGCATTTTCGAAACCGACCGCAGCCAGGCCAATCTGCTGCGCGTCGCAATCTGCACCGACGCGCATCGCGGCCCCCGCTTGCAGGAAATCGTCAACGACCCACGATTGGTCGAGGCCGCGACCCGCCTCGGTGGGCGGTGCCTGTCGGGAACGGTCGTCCGCGTCCGCGCGAGCATCGCGAGCTTTCCCGAGCATCGCCATGCCTGGCATTCGGACGTTGCGCGCGACGACGGGACCGCGTGCGGCAAAGTGTGGGTCACCGCCTGGATTCCGCTGAGCGACGCGGGGCCCGACCGCGGCGGCCTGGAAGTCATTCCCGGACGCCGCGCCATGCCGATGGCCGAACTGACGCCGCACGGCTATAAAATTGCCGAAGAGCGGCTCATCGGCCTGCCGCGTATCCAGCCGTCCTGCCCGGCGGGAAGCGCATTGTTTCTCGACCGCTTCACCCCGCATCGCACCCTTCCGACGACCGACGCGCGCTTTGCATTGGTTGTCTGGATGAAGGCCGCCTGATTTGATGGCCGCGATCTTATTGCAACGCAGCAATTGACCCGCACGCAATATTCGATGTAACGCGCCGCCAGCGACAGGTTCCCCGAAAGGGGATTGAAAGGGAACGGGGACAAAACCCCGGCTGCCCCTGCAACTGTGAGCGGTGAGTCATCGGGCCATATGCCATTGGGATCTTCGACGATCCTGAGAAGGCGGTCCGAACCGGCGTCGACCCGCAAGCCAGGAGACCTGCCCGTCGCCGTCGTCTTTCGCGCGGACAGGGTGTGCCGGGCGGACGGGGGTAAACCCGAGCGACGACAAGTCTGGCCGCGTGTTCACGCGGGCCGATGTCGCGCGCCCATGGCAACCGCATCGACCCCGCGCGTGCGCAACGCCCTGTCGATGGGGTTATTATGTTCAAGTCAATTTGCCGTTTTTCCGTTTCCTTTGCCGCTATCGCGGCATCGTCCACCTCGTTCGCCCAGCAGATGCCAATATCGCATGCCGTTGCGGCGGACGCCGACAGCATCATCGTCACTGCGACCCGCGCGCCGCTGACGCTCGACGAAATTCCCGCCTCGATCACCGCGCTCGACAAGACCGCGATCGACCGCTCGCAGGATATTGGCGTCACCGAACTGCTGCTCCGTACGCCGGGGATCAGCATCTCGCGCAATGGCGGCTACGGCACCTCGACCTCGCTGCGCATCCGCGGTGCCGAGCCCGAACATTCAGTGGTGGTGATCGACGGGGTGAAGCTCAACGATCCGTCGTCGACCGGCGGCGGCTTCAATTTCACCAACCTGCTCGTCGGTGATATTGCCCGGATCGAAGTGCTGCGCGGGCCGCAATCGATCCTGTGGGGCAGTCAGGCGATCGGCGGCGTGGTCAATATTGTAACCGCCACCCCGCAAAAATCGCTCGAAGGCAGCTTCGACATCGAAGCCGGATCGCGCGACACCGTCAGCGCGCGTGCCGCAATCGGCGGTCGCACCGGTCCCTTGAGCTGGCGCCTCGGCGGCCAGACCTTCACCACCGACGGCATTTCATCGCATGCAGCGGCGTTCGGCGGCAAGGAGCGCGACGGCTATCGCAACCGCAATGTTTCGGGCCGCGCCGAACTCGAACTCGCCCAGAATATCAGCGTCGATGTGCGCGGCTATTATGCGAGCGGACGGGTCGAATTCGATGGCTTCAACGCCGACAGCGCCGACTATGGGCTGAACAAGGAATTCGTCGGCTATGCGGGGCTCAACATCGCCCTCGCCGACGGGCGCTTCCGCAACCGCTTCGCCTATGCCTACACCGATACCAACCGCGACAATTTCAACCCGACCCGCGCCCGGCAGCAAAGCTTCGACGCCGAGGGCCGCAACAAGCGCTGGGAATATCAGGGCAGCTTCGCGGTCAGCGACGGCATTTCGGCGATCTTCGGGGTCGAAAATGAACGCTCCAGCTTCAAGAGCCGCTCGCCTTCCGCCTCGCTTGCGACCCCACTGCCGCCCTTCGCGATCGGCAAGGCCGAACTCACCAGCGTCTATGGCCAGCTCAGCGTCCAGCCGATCGACGGTCTGACCCTCAACGGCGGCGTTCGCTACGACGATCATGATCGCTATGGGGGCCAGACCTTGTTCGCGGCGGGCGGCGTGTGGCGGTTGCCGACCGGAACAGTGCTACGCGTGAGCTATGGCGAAGGATTCAAGGCCCCATCGCTTTACCAGCAGTTCAGCGAATATGGGAATGTCGCCCTCGACCCCGAAGCCGCACACGGCTGGGAAGCAGGCATCGAACAGCATCTCTTCGACCGCAAGCTGATCGTCGGGGCGACCTGGTTCGACCGCAAAACGACAAACCAGATCATTTACAATGGCTGCCCAGCGCCCTCTACCGACCCTGCGGCCCCTCCACCCAACCCGATGTGCTTCGTTCCCGGCACGACCACACCGCGCTTCGGCTATTATTCGAACGTCGCGCGCAGCGAAGCGCATGGGATCGAAGCAACCGCGACGCTGACCCTCGGCGGGCTGACCCTCGACGGCAATTACAGCTGGATCGTCTCCGAGGATCGCTCAACCGGCACCAACTTCGGCAAATGGCTGCCGCGCCGCCCGCGCGATACCGCCAATGCTTCGGTCAGCTATGACTTCAACTTCGGCCTCGGCTTGGGCGCCGCAGTGCGCTGGTCGGGGAAAAGCTTCGACAATGTGACCAATTCAACCCGGCTCGACGATTATACGCTCGTCGACCTGCGCGCAGAATATGCGCTGTCGGAGAGCGTCAAGCTGTTCGCCCGCGCCGAAAATATCTTCGACGAGGAATATATGACGGCGTTTCGCTACGGGTCGCTCGGCCGCAGCATCTATGCCGGCATCCGGGGGCGGTTCTGATGGCCGCGCTGTCTAACCGGGGCGCGTCGGCGCTGTGGGTATCGCTGCTCACTGCGGCGAGCACAGTGACGACGCTGGCGCTCGCCTGCGCGACCCCTTTCCCGGCGCTTGCGGCACTCGCGGCGGTGCATATGCGCCGCCGCGACGGCATCGCGCTGATGCTACTCGCATGGGCGGCGAGCCAGGCGGTGGGGTTTCTGCTGCTCGGCTATCCCCGCGACGGGAGCACTCTCGCTTGGGGTGTCGGGCTCGGGACGGCCGCGGTCGGCTCTGCGCTCGCGGGCTATGCGGTGCTCCGCGCGCTCAACTATAAGTCGACGGCGGCGCGCATGGCGACCGCTTATGCGGCGGGTTTCACCGCGTTCAAGGGGATCATCCTGCTCTGGGCGCTCGTCCTTGGCGGGCTCCACACCGCAATGGCGCCCGATCTGCTGGTCGAGCAATTCCTGCGCAACGGCGCGATCCTGATCGGGCTGTACGGCCTCTATCGCGCGCTCGTCGCGGTTGGCGTTCCCGCGCCGCCGCGACCGGCGACGGCCGCCGCATGACATGCTGACCCCGGTCGATCCCGGACCCGCGGTGGTGGCCTGCAACACCTGCCGCTACAGCAAAGAGGCGCGCGACGATGCGGACGGCGTTCGCGGCGGCGCGCGCCTTGTCGCGGCCTTGCATCGCGTGAAGGCCAGCGATCCGCGCTACGCCGGGGTCGCGGTGCAGGAAATGGCCTGCCTGTTCGCATGTCAGGATTATTGCACCATCCATCTGCGCGCGCCCGACAAAGTCGGCTATGTTTTGGGGCGCTTCGACGGCAATGACGACGACGCACGCGCCATAATGGACTATGCCGTCCATTATGCGGCGAGCGAGCATGGCCGCGTGCCCTTTTCGCTGTGGCCCGAAGCTGTCAAAGGCCATTTCATTACCCGCACACCACCACCGGGATTTGTTGCCGAATGACAATTTTTGCGTCCGTCGCTGCTTTCGAAACCGCCCTCGCCGATTTACGTCGGCCCGACCCGCAGGCTGAAGATGCCGCGCGTGAGCGGCAGGCGGTGTTGACCAAGCCGGCGGGGTCGCTGGGGCGGCTGGAGGAGATTGCGGTCTTCTTCGCGGGCTGGCAGGGCGAGGCGCGGCCACAGATCGAACGCGCGCGTGCGGCCATTTTTGCGGGCAATCATGGCGTGACGATCCACGGCGTCAGCGCCTTTCCGGCCAGCGTCACGGTGCAGATGGTCGCGAATTTCGAAAGCGGCGGAGCGGCAATCAACGCGCTGGCAGGCGCGTCGGGGTTGGAACTCAAGATCGTCGCGCTCGACCTCGACCGGCCGACCGCCGATTTCACCGTCGCACCGGCGATGAGCGAAGGCGAATGCCTCGATGCGCTCAACGCCGGAGCCGATGCGGTCACCGATGATCTCGACCTGATCGCGGTCGGCGAGATGGGGATCGGCAATTCGACCGCAGCCGCCGCGCTTTGCGCGCGCAGCTTTGGCGGCGGCGGCGCATCATGGGTCGGCCCCGGCACCGGGGTCGATCGTGATGGCATTGCGCGCAAAACTGACGTTATCGCGCGCGCGCTTGCCTTCCACGCCGACGCACCGGCATCGGCTTTCGAAACCCTAAGCCGCGTAGGCGGGCGCGAGACTGCAGCGATTGCGGGCGCCGTCATCCGCGCGCGGCAGCTGGGCATCCCGGTCGTCCTCGACGGATTCATCAGTTGCTCGGCGGTCGCGCCGCTCGCCGCCGACAATCCCGCAATCACCGACCATTGCATCGCAGGCCATTGCTCGGCCGAACCCGGCCATGCGGGGCTGCTGGAAAAGCTCGGCCTGTCTCCCCTTCTCTCGCTTGGCATGCGGCTTGGCGAAGGCAGCGGCGCGGCGGTCGCAACCGGCGTGATCCGCGCTGCGCTCGCGGCGCACGACCAGATGGCGACCTTTGCCGAGGCCGAGGTTTCGGCGTCGCTGTGAGCGGCTTCACGCTCCATCTGCTGCGCCATGGCGCGCTCGAACAGCCCGGCCTGATGATGGGCCGCACCGACGGAGCCCCGACCGCAGCGGGTATCGCTGCCTGCGTCGCGCAAACAGCGGGCCTTGGCGTCGAACAGCTTATCTCCTCCGACCTCCAGCGCGCGAGCAAGGCGGGCGCCGCAATCAGCGACGCGCTCGGCCTGCCGCTTACCGTCGACCCGCGCTGGCGCGAGCTGGATTTCGGCGACTGGGACGGCAAAGCGAGCGGCGCGGTCGATCAGGGGACGCTCGGCGCCTTCTGGGACGATCCCGATGCCAACCCACCGCCGGGCGGCGAGCGCTGGTCGTCGCTGGTCGCCCGCGTATCGGCGGCGCTGGCGGATATGGTGCCGCAAACCACATTGGTCGTCACGCACGGCGGCGCGATGCGCGCGGCGCTGCACGCGCTGTGCGGCTTCGACCAACGCCAGCTCTGGGCGTTCGACCTGCCCTATGCCGCGCGGCTGACGCTGCAAGTCTGGCCCGGTGAAAAGCCGAACGCGCAGATTATCGGCCTCACTTCATGAAGGGCCTGATCGTCGCGATCCAGTTCCTGACCCGGCTGCCGACCCCCCGCCTGAGCGTGTCGGGCGCCGAGTTCGCGGCGTCGATGCGCTGGTTCCCGGCGGTCGGCCTGGTCGTCGGCGGCCTTGTATCGGCGGGAGGCTGGGCCGGGGCGCATCTTGATGCCTGGACTGGCGCACTTGCGGCTCTGCTGCTGTGGGTCGCCGTCACCGGCGCGCTGCACCTCGATGGATTGGGCGATGTCGCCGATGCCAGCGGCGCGGCGCACAAGGATCGCGAACGCATGCTGGCGGTGCTGTCCGACCCGCATGTCGGCAGCTTCGCAGTCGTCGTGATTGCGATGCAGCTGGTCGCCAAGCTGGTGCTGCTCCACGCGCTGATCGATGCACAGGCCTTTGCCGCCATCGCGCTGATCCCTTTTGCGGCGCGTATCGGACCGCTCGTCTGGTCGCGCTGGTTGCCCGACCTTCATTCGGGGCTGGGGTCGCGCTTTCGCGGAGTGGTGCGGCCGGTCGATTTCGCGGTCTGGACCGCCGCGCTGATTGCCGCCGCCCTTGCATCGCCCTCGCTGCTCGTCACACCGCTCGCCCTCGCAGGCTGGGGCCTCTGGCTGAAGCGCAAGCTCGGCGGCATTTCGGGCGACGGTCACGGCGCGGGCATTGAAATCAGCGAAAGCCTGCTTCTCGCGGCGGCGCTAGTCGCGGTCCATCTGGCATGACCAATCCATGGATGTGGCATGGTGGCGGCGTCGAAGCCGCGAAACGCCATTTCGGCGGCGCCGACTGGCTCGACCTGTCGACCGGCATGAACCCCGATCCCTGGCCCGGCGCCGATGATATCGCGATCGATTGGCAGCGCCTGCCAGACACTGACGCGCTTCGCCGTCTGGAAGAGGTCGCGGCGCGCTTCTTTGGCGTCGCCCCCGAACATGTCTGCGCCGTTCCTGGCACCGAAATCGGCCTGCGCCTGACGGGTTCACTGATCGGCGGCGAAGCGCGATATATGGCCCCCAGCTATCGCACCCATGGCGAGATGATCGCAGATGCAGCCGCGATCGACCGGGCGGGCAGCGAACATCATGACGGCACGCTCATCCTCGCCAACCCCAACAACCCCGACGGCGGCGTGATCGAGGCCGACGTGCTGCACGACATTCTCGACCGGCGCACGCCCGAAAGCTGGTTGCTCATCGACGAAGCCTTTGCCGACCCCGAACCGACGATCAGCCTCGCCGGACTGGTCAGCGATACCCGCAACCTCGTCATCTTCCGCTCGTTCGGAAAATTCTTTGGCCTCGCCGGGGTCAGGCTCGGTTTCGTCCTTGGGCCGCCCTCGATCCTCGATCCGCTGCGCCGCCTGCTCGGCGCGTGGCCGCTGTCCGCCGCGGCGGTGGAGATCGGGACTGCCGCCTATCAGGATGAGGCGTGGATCGCCGCGACCCGCCACCGTCTGCCCGAACAAGCCGCTGCGCTCGACGCGATACTCGCGGGCGCAGGTCACCAGCCGATCGGCGAATGTCCGCTGTTTCGCCTGATCGAGGTGGACGATGCCCAGTCGCTGTTCGAACGTCTTGCCGGCGCCGCAATCCTCACCCGCCCCTTTGCCGACAAACCGCAATGGCTGCGTATCGGCCTCCCCTCCGGCGATGCCACGGCGGCACGTCTCGCGGCGGCACTCGCCCATGGCTGAGCCCATCGCGCTGGCAGCGCTCGCCATCGACGCGGCGTTCGGCTGGCCACAGTCGCTCTATCGCCGCATCGGCCATCCGGTCGGGCTGTTCGCGCGCATCATCGACGGATGCGAGGCGCGGTGGAACCGTCCGGAAACCAGTTTCGCCGCCCGCCGCGCATTCGGCATCCTCACCATCCTCCTGCTCATCCTGCTTGTCGCGTGCAGCGGCTGGGCCATCCAGTCGTGGCTCATCGCCCTCCCCTATGGGTGGCTGTTCGTCGCCATTCTCGCTTGGCCCGCCCTCGCGCAGCGCAGCCTGTACGATCATGTCCGGATCGTGGGTCAGGCACTCGATAGCGGCGACCTTCCCGCCGCGCGCACCGCTGTCGGCGCGATCGTTGGCCGTGATACGGCGGCGCTCGACGAAGCCGGGGTCGCGCGCGCCGCGATCGAAAGCCTCGCCGAAAGCTCTTGCGATGGCGTTGCCGCGCCCTTGTTCTGGCTGCTCCTGTTCGGCCTTCCCGGCATATGGGCGTATAAGGCGATCAACACCGCCGACAGCCTGATCGGCCACCGCGAGGAGCGCTGGCGCGCTTTCGGCTGGGCGGCGGCGCGTATCGACGATGCCGCCAATTTCTTTCCGGCGCGCCTGTCGGGCCTGCTGATCTGCCTCGCCGGGCGCGGCGGATGGCGGAGTTTGTGGCGCGATGCCCGCAAGCACGCCTCCCCCAACGCGGGCTGGCCCGAAGCCGCGATGGCAGGCGCTTTGGGCGTTCGCCTCGCGGGCCCGATCGCTTATGATGGCGCGATGCACGACAAACCCTGGATCGGCGATGGCCGCGCGCAAGCCGGTGCCGACGATATCGACCGCGCGCTGCGCATCTATCTGGGCGCCTGCCTGCTCTTGTGGTTGATCGCCGGAGGCGCGACATGGCTGCGCTGATGCTGCAGGGAACCGGGTCCGACGTCGGCAAGTCGGTACTCGTCGCCGGACTGTGCCGCGCGCTCGTCAATCGCGGCCTGAGCGTGCGCCCGTTCAAGCCGCAGAATATGTCGAACAATGCCGCGGTGACGATCGACGGCGGCGAAATCGGGCGCGCGCAGGCTTTGCAAGCGATCGCCTGCCGCGCCCAACCGCATAGCGACATGAACCCGGTGCTGCTGAAGCCGCAGGCCGACCGCACCTCGCAGCTGATCGTCCATGGCAAAGTGCGCGGAACACTGGGGTCGGGCAATTTTCGCGAAGCGCGCGGCGCGCTGATCGCCGAGGTCATGCAAAGCTATGACCGCCTTCGTGCGCAGTGCGATATCGTCGTCATCGAAGGCGCTGGATCGCCCGCAGAGATCAACCTGCGCGCGGGCGACATCGCCAATATGGGCTTCGCACGCGCCGCCAATGTCCCCGTCATCCTGATCGGCGATATCGACCGCGGCGGCGTGATCGCCTCGGTCGTTGGCACCCGCGCGGTAATCGATGCCGAGGATGCAGCGATGATCCGCGGTTTCCTGATCAACAAATTCCGCGGCGACCCGGCCCTGTTCGAGGATGGCTATCGCGAGATTGAACGGCGCGCAGGATGGGAGGGTTTCGGTGTCGTGCCTTGGCTCACTGCTGCGAAACATCTGCCGAGCGAGGATGCGGTGATTCTCGAACGGCATGCCAAGGCCGACGACGGGCGCATCACCATCGCCTGCCCGATCCTGCCGCGCATTTCGAACTTCGACGACCTTGATCCGCTGAAGCTCGAGCCCGCCGTTCGGCTCGTGATGGTGCCGCCGGGACAGCCTATCCCGGCTGAGGCCGCGCTGGTCATCCTGCCCGGATCGAAGGCGACGATCGCCGACCTCGCGGCGCTGCGCAGCGAAGGGTGGGATATCGACATCCACGCGCACTATCGGCGCGGCGGGTTGATCCTCGGGCTGTGCGGGGGATATCAGATGCTCGGTCGCAGCGTCGCCGACCCGGACGGGATCGAGGGCGCGATGACGATCGCCGAAGGGCTCGGGTTGCTCGACGTCGCGACGACCCTGTCGCCGGCCAAGACGCTGCGACATGTCCGGGGCACTGCCCTTGGCGCGGCGGTGGAGGGGTATGAAATGCACATGGGCAAGACCGATGGCCCCGACACCGCGCGATCGTTCGCGACGATCGACGGGCGCAGCGAAGGCGCAATCAGCGGCGACGGCCGGGTGATGGGTAGCTATTTGCACGGCCTCTTCGCCAGCGCAGACATACGGCGCGCGCTGCTCGAACGCTTCGGTCAGGTTGCGAGCGGCGCAGATTATTGCGCGGCGGTCGATGCCGCGCTCGACGACATCGCGGCCGAACTCGAACGCCATGCCGATATCGACCGGATGCTCGAAATTGCGCAGGGTGCGGGCCGATGACGTCGCACCTGATCCTCGGCGGCGCGCGCTCGGGCAAGAGCCGTTATGCGCAAACGCTCGCCGAAGCCTTTGACGGCGATCTGATCTTCATCGCCACCGGCGAGGCGTTCGATGACGAGATGGCAGAGCGTATCGCGCATCATCGCGCCGATCGCGGACCACGCTGGGATACGGTCGAGGCGCCGTTAGCGCTCGACGAGGCGATCCGTGCGCGTGCGGCGCCCGGCAAATTGTTGCTGATCGACTGCCTGACCCTATGGGTATCGAATTTGATGCACGCCGAACGCGATATCGTCGCGGCGACCGACGAGCTGATCGCCGCAATGGGCGACGCACGAGGACCCGTGATCCTCGTCGCCAATGAGGTCGGACTGGGGATCGTCCCCGACAATGCCCTCGCCCGCCGCTTTCGCGACGAGGCCGGCCGCGTCAATCAGGCGGTGGCGGCCGCGGCGAACGAAGTCAGCTTCATCGCCGCGGGCCTGCCTTTACGCCTGAAATAATCGCTCAGCCTGCGGCAGGAGCTTCCTGCCAGCCGCCGCCGAGCGCGAGGAACAGCGACACGAGATAGGTTCCGCGCTGCTGCTCCGACTGCGCGATGCTTGCCTGGATGCCCGCGAGCGTCCGTTCGGCGTCGAGCACAACCTGGAAATTCTCGCGCCCCGCTTCATAGCGCAGCCGCGCGATCCGCGCCGCCTCGCCCGCTTCGTCCGCCGCGCGGCGCAACGCCGCGAGCCGGTCGAGTTCGCCCGCATAGCGCGCGAGCGCACTCTCGGTTTCCTCGAGCGCGCCAAGCCATGCGCCGTCGAAGGTCGCCAGCGCCGCATCGGCGCCCGCTTCCGCCTGACCGAGTCGCGCACGCGCGACCGCCATGTTGGGGAAATTCCACGAGATCAGCGGCCCGAGCGAGAAGCGGAAGCCGTCAGACTTGCCGAGCCCCGAGATCGAGTCGGCCGCCGATCCGATCGACCCGCCCAGGCTGATACTCGGGTAAAGATCAGCGGTCGCGACATTGACCCGCGCCGCGGCGGCGGCGAGCTGGCGTTCGGCACGGCGAATATCGGGACGCCGCGCGAGCAACGATCCGCCGTCGCCGACGGGAACCGGACGGCCCAGTTCGGGGGCCGTCTGGCATTGCAGCACCACTTGCGGCGCTTCCGCCGGGGGTTTCCCGGTGAGCACCGCGAGGCGGTAGAGCGCCGCCGAGCGCTGGGCGGTGAGCGTCGGGATCGTCGCGCGCGTCTGTTCGAGCAGCGCGCCCGCCTGTCCGGTTTCGAGCCGGGTCGCGCGGCCGCCCTCATAGAGGCGGCGCGTCAGGTCGAAAGTGCGCTCCTGAATACGCAGCGTCTCTTCAGCTACCGCGACCTGGCGATTGAACGAACAGACGTCGGTATAAGCGCGCGTCGTTTCGGCGGCGACGGTGATACGGGTGAGGTCGAACGCCGCCTGCACCGCGTCGGCATCGGCCCGGGCGGCGCGGATCGCGCTGCCGACCCGGCCGAACAGATCGATCTGATAACCGACGTCGAGCCCGACGTTGTAGCTTTCACCCTCGACCGCACCGGTCCCGAGCGGGCTCGGCTGGCGTGCATAGGTACCGCCGGAACTGATACTGGTCGTCGGCAGGCGTCCGGCACGCGACTCGTTCAGCACTGCACGCGCTTGTGCGAGATTCGCCGCGGCAACGCGCAGGTCGGTGTTGGCGACCAGCGCCTGTTCGACCAGCGCGTCGAGCGTTGGATCGGCGAACAGGCTCCACCATTCACCCGGCGGCTGTTCGCCGGTGAAGGCGGGCGACTTGCCGGTTTCGAGGAAGGGCGCCTGCGACGGCGCCGCAGGGGTCGGCGACACATAGGCCGGACCGACCGTACAGCCGGTCAGCGCGAGCGCGCCGACGGCCGTGAGCAACAATGTGCGGGTCATTATGGAGCCTCCAGCGGCGTTTCGTCCGCATTCTTTGTTTTGTTCGCGCCGCGGCGCGCCATGCGATCGCCGAGTCCACGGCAGACGACATAGAAGACAGGCGTGAAGATCAGGCCGAACACCGTCACCCCCAGCATGCCGAAGGTCACCGAAGTGCCCAGCGCCTGCCGCATCTCCTGCCCCGGCCCGGTCGCGATCGCGAGCGGGATGACACCGAAGATGAAGGCAAAGCTGGTCATCAGGATCGGGCGGAGGCGCGACCGCGCGGCATGGACCGCCGCATCGAGCACGTTCATCCCGTCCTGTTCCTCGGCCTGCTTGGCGAACTCGATGATAAGGATCGCATTCTTCGCCGCGAGCGCGATGAGCACGACCAGACCAACCTGCACCAGGATATTATTGTCCATCCCGCGCAAATTGACCCCAAGCATCGCCGCCAAAATACACATGGGCACGATCAGGATCACCGCGAGCGGCAGCGGCAGCGATTCATATTGCGCCGCAAGCACGAGGAAGACGAACACCACCGCAAGCAGGAAGATCAGCACCGCGCCGCTGCCCGCCGCCTTTTCCTGATAGGCAAGGCCGGTCCACTCATAGGTAAAGCCCGACGGCAGCGTCTTGGCGGCCAATTGCTCCATCGCGACCAGAGCCGCCCCCGACGATACCCCCGGCGCCGCCGCTCCCTGCAATTCGACTGCGGGGAACATATTGTAGCGAACGACACGCGTCGGGCCGCTATCGTCGCGGAAGGTTGCGACGGAAGCCAGTGGCACCATCTCGCCCGAGGTCGAGCGGACCTGCAACCGTCCGACATCCTCGATCTTGCTGCGCGACGTCGGCTCTGCCTGTGCGGTCACGCGGAAGGTGCGACCGAGGAAGTTGAAGTCGTTGACATAGGTCGAGGCCAGATAGGTACCGAGCGCGGAGTAAACCTGCCCCGGATCAACGCCCAGCATCAACGCCTTGTCACGATCGACATCGGCAAAGATGCGCGGGCTTCCGGTATTGAACAGCGAGAAGACCTGCGTGACGTCGGGCTCTTCCTGGGCAGCGCCCATCATCGCACCGGTCACCTGCTCCAGCTCGCGATAGCTACCGCCACCGGTTGCCTGAAGCATCATGGTGAAGCCGTTACCGGTGCCAAGCCCCGGCACCGCAGGGGGCGCAATGACAAAGGCATTGGTTTCGGGCAACGCGGCCGCCATGGCGCCCGAAAGCTGCTGCGACAGCGCCACGGCGCTCCGCTCTTTCCCGCGCTCGCCCCAGTCGGTCAGGCGTATGAACATCGTGCCGGCGTTCGACGCGGTCGAGAAACTCGATCCATCGAGGCCCGCAAAGGTCGAAATGCTGTCGACGCCTTCAATGCCGGCCACAACCTGTTGCGCGCGTTTCAGCACTTCGCTGGTCCGGTCGAGCGACGCCCCCGGCGGAAGCTGGACGACGCCGATCAGCACGCCCTGATCCTGATCGGGAATGAAGCCCGTCGGCGTGTCGGTCAGACGCCAGCCGGTAAAGGCAAGCAGCACCGCATAGATGATCAGCATCATCCCCGTCTTGCGCACCAGCGTCGCCGTGGTGCGGCCATAGCGGTCGGCCAGATTATCGAAGCCGGTGTTGAACTTGTCTGCCGCGCGGCGGCCAAAGCGCATGATCGGGTTCTTCGGCTCTTCACGATGGCCGGTTTCGTGCGGCTTCAGGAACAGCGCCGCCATCGCCGGCGACAGCGTCAGTGACGTGAGCAACGAGAATAGGGTCGCCGCCGCAATGGTCACCGCAAACTGCTGATAAAAGATGCCGGGGATACCGGGGACGAAAGCGGTCGGCACGAACACCGCAACGAGCACGAGGCTGATCGCGACCAAGGCGCCCGACACTTCGCCCATCGTCCTATGCGCGGCTTCGCGCGGGCTCAGCCCGTCGCGCATATGCTTTTCAACCGCCTCGACGACCACGATCGCGTCATCGACGACGATCCCGACCGCGAGTACCAGCGCGAACAGCGACAGTGAATTGATCGAATAACCGAGTGCAAGCTGCACCGCGAAAGTGCCGACCAGTGCGACCGGAATCGCGACGATCGGAATGATCGCGGCGCGCCATGTCTGAAGGAAAACGAGGACGACGAGGACGACGAGGAAGATCGCCTCGACCAGCGTTTCCTGCACCGCGGTCACCGATGCCTGGACATATTCGGTCGGGTTGAACGGAATCGAATATTCGAGACCCGGGGGGAAGTCGTCCGAGGCCTTCTTGATTTCCTCCAGCACCAGATTGGCAGCGTTCAGCGAGTTGGCACCCGGCTGCTGAATCACCGCCATGCCGACGCCTTCGCGGCCATCGAATACGCCGCGCACGCCATAATCCTGGCTGCCAAGCTCGACCCGCGCGACGTCCTTCAGCCGGGTGATGGCACCATTTTGGGTGTCGGTCTTGATCACGACGTTCGAGAATTGCTCGGGCGTGACAAGGCGGCCGAGAACTTCAACGGGAAGCTCAAAGGCGGGATTGCCCTTGCCATAGGGTGGGGCGCCGACCGAACCGCCGGCGACCTGTACGTTCTGGCTTTGCAGCGCCGCGATGATTTCGGGCGCAGTCATGTTGCGCGCGGCGGCCTTGTCAGGGTCGATCCACACGCGCATCGAATAATTGCCGCCGCCGAAAATCTGCACGCCGCCGACGCCTTCGAGGCGGAGCAACCGGTCGCGCAGCGTCGAATTGGCATAGTTGCCGACATAGTCGGTATCGACCGCCGGGTCGCTCGACGTCAGCGCGACGATCATCAGGAAGCCGCTTTCCTGCTTGTTCACCTGCACACCAATCTGGCGCACCTGTTCAGGCAAGCGCGGCTCGGCCAGCGCAACGCGATTCTGCACCAGAACCTGCGCGGCATCGAGATCGGTGCCGGGCTGGAAAGTAACCGTTATCTGTGCCGCACCCTGTGTCGAGCTGCTCTGCAGATAGAGCATATTCTCGACGCCGTTAATCTCTTGCTCCAACGTCGCGGCGACCGTTTCGGCGATCGTTTCGGACGAAGCGCCCGGATAAGCGGCATTAATGCTGATCGTCGGCGGCGCGATCTCCGGATATTGGGCGAGCGGAAGCAGCGGATAGGCGAAGGCGCCGATCAGCGTGATGAAGATCGCGATGACGGCCGCAAAGATCGGCCGATCGACGAAAAAACGACTGAAATTCACTTCGCGTCACCCTTGGGCTTGCCGGCGGGGGCAGCGCCCTTCGGCGTCAGCACCTTGCCGTCGGCGGCGATCGTTCCGGCCTCAACCTTCGCGGGCTGGCCCGGCCTCGCGCGCTGGAGGCCGTTCACGATGACCCGATCCTGTTCGGTGATCCCCGAACGGATGACGCGCAGGCCGCCAACGACGGGGCCGAGTTGAACGGGTCGCGCCTGAACGACGTCCTTCTTGCCGATGACATAGACGACGCGGCGGGCACCATCGGTGACGATTGCGGTATCGGGCAGCATCATTGCCGGACGCGGAGCCGATGCCGCAAGCTGGAGCTGACCGAACAGGCCCGGACGCAGCTTGCCATCGGGATTCTGGACTATGGCGCGCACCGCAATCGTCCCCGACCCGCTGCTCAGCGCATTGTCGACGAAATCGATGCGGCCGTTGCGCGTATAGTCGGTTTCGCCCTGCAGGCGAATACGGACTGGCGAACCTTCCAGCTCGTCACCCTGGCGTTCATAGTCGAGCAGGCTCGCCTCCGAACCCTGGAAGGTGAAATGGAGCGGATTGGTCGAAACGATCGTCGTCAGCACCGTCTGGTCGGCGGTGACCGAGTTGCCCGGATCGACGAGGCGCTGCGACACGCGGCCGGAAATCGGCGCGGTGACACGGGTGAAGCCGACATTGAGTTCGGACCCGCGGATCGCGGCGCGGGCAGCGGCGACATCCGCCTCGCCCGTGCGAACCGCAGCGCGGCGTGATTCGACTTCTTCCTGGCTCGCAGCCTGCGACTTGGCGAGCGTTTCGGAACGCGCGAGTTCGGTGCGTGCATTGGCAAGCGTCGCCTGCGAACGCGCCAGCTGAGCGCGGGCCTGATCGAGCGCGGCCTGCGACGGGCGCGCATCAATGGTGAACAGCAATTGCCCGGCGCGGACATATTGGCCGTCGGTGAAATGCGAACGCTGAAGATAGCCCGACGCGCGCGGCCGCACTTCGACGCTGTCGACCGCTTCGAAGCGGCCAACATAATCGTCCCATTCGGTCACTTCCTTCACCAACGGCTTGGCGACCGTCACCGGCAGGGCCGGCGGGCCGCCCTGCGCATCGTCGCTGCCGGAACAGCCGGCGAGCATGAGCGAAAGGAACATCAGGGGCGCGAGAGCTTGGCGCTTCATCATGGCTTTGGATCTTTTCTTGTCTGGGCGGTCCGACACCGGGCAGCTGGGAGGGGGGAGGGAGCTGCCCGATGCCGGGTTGCGGCGATTAGTGTGGGCTCCTTCGCAAGTCAATAGCTGTTGATTTAAATTTCAACGCGTATAAGGGCTACGGCATGGAGAGTAACACAACGATAAAAAAACGCGATTCTGTCGCGACCCGGGCGGCCATCTTAGCCGCGGCGCATCAACGCTTTCTACGCGAAAGTTATGACAATGTCGGGTTGCGCGACATTGCCGGCGACGCCCGAGTCGATGTCGCACTGATCAGTCGTTACTTCGGCGGCAAGGAAAGCCTGTTCCGCGAGGTCGTTTCCAACGACGCCCGGCCCAATGTGTTCCGCGAACCGCAAAGCCGCGCCGAACTTCCCGCCTATCTCGCCCGGCTCATGGCGGAAGACGAGGGTGACGATCTGCAGGAACGAATGGAGATGTTCATCATCATGCTGCGATCGGCCTCCTCTCCGAAGGCTGGCGAAATCATCCGCGACCTCGTCCATCTCGACATACTCGGCCCGCTCACCGAATTGATCGGCGGCGATCACGGCGCGCTTCGCGCCAATATGCTGCTCGCCATACTGATGGGCGTCGGCGTCCTGCGTACCATCATGATGGTCGATGACATCAACGATGTCGCCAACCCTGACGAGTGCATGGCTCGGTTCCAGGGCCTGTTCGAAGCGGCGCTAAGCTGCTGATCTTGTGACCGGGGCTAATGCCCCGGCGCCTTGGGTCCATCCATTTCTATCACCCCATTCACGTCGGCCATTCGCGCCAACGCGTTCGCGCGTGCGGCTGCACCGCAAATTGGTTTGATTTATCGCCTGTCAAAGATGCTTGAAATCGTCATACCACTTGTATAGTCCAATGCCGCATAAGACATTCCCCGGGAAGGAACGACATGCTGCTGCGGACGGCTTTAACATTGGCGATCACGGCCGCGGCAGCGCACCCGGCGCTCGCCCGCGATATATTGGTCGCCGACCAGACCCAGTTCAAGGCGGCGGTCAAAGCCGCAAAGGCGGGCGACTCGATCCTTCTCGCCGATGGCGAATGGCGCGACTTTCAGGCCGTCCTCTCTGGCGAAGGCCGCACCGACAAACCGATCACCCTCACCGCACAGACCAAGGGTAAGGTTGTCCTGACCGGCCAGTCGAACCTGCGCCTCAGCGGACGTCATCTGGTCGTATCGGGCCTGATCTTCCGCGACGGCTTCAGCCCGACAAGCGAGGTCATTTCCTTCCGCCGCGATTCCAGGTCGTTCGCGCAAGATTCGCGCATCACCGAAGTGGTGATCGACGGTTACAGCAAGACCGACCGCCGCGCCGAGGATATGTGGGTCGCGCTCTATGGCACCGGAAACCGCGTCGATCATTCGCATTTCGAGGGCAAGACCAACGCGGGCGTTACCCTCGCAGTCATCCGCCGCGCCGGCCAGCCGCTCGATAACCGCCATCGCATCGATCATAATTATTTCGGCCCGCGCCCACCGCTTGGCTCGAACGGAGGCGAAACGATCCGCATCGGCACCAGCGAGGAATCGCTCTCGGCATCGAACACGATCGTCGAACGCAATATCTTCGACCGCACCAGCGGCGAGGTCGAGATCGTCTCGGTGAAGTCAGGCGGCAACATCTTGCGAGAAAATCTGGTGCTGTCGTCACAGGGTGCCTTTGTGCTGCGCCACGGCAACGGCAATCGCGTCGAGCGCAACATCTTCTTCGGCAACAATGTTCCCGACAGCGGCGGCGTCCGCATCATCAACCGCGACCAGACCGTCCGCGACAATTATTTCGAGGGCCTCGCTGGTAAGGATTTAAAGAGCGCAATCAGCGTGATGAACGGCGTTCCTAATTCAGTGATCAACCGCTATCATCAGGTTTCAGGCGCGGTGATCGAACACAATTCAATCGTCGGTAGCGCGCGTATCACCTTTGCTGCGGGCGCCGACGCCGAACGCTCGGCGCCGCCGATCGACAGCCGCTTCAGCCACAATCTGATCGCAGGCGCGAACGGCAGCGACCCGTTTCGCGTCGACGGCGATATCGCCGGCATCGCGCTGGCGGGCAATGTCGAGGCGAAGGTCGCCAAGCCGTTGCTGACCAGCGGCGTCGAACAGCGCGACGTTGCGCTCGTTCGCGCGCCGAACGGCCTGCTCTATCCGACCGACCCCACGCTGGCGAATGTCGGCGCGCCGCGCGATCTGGTGCCGGTCAAGCGCGAGGAAGCAGGTGTGTCCTGGTACCGCTCGGCTGCGGCCGAAGCCGCTTTCGGCGCGGGCCGCACCATTCCCCTCACCGCTGCGGCTTCGCTGGCGGAAGCGGTCACTACTTCGCGGCCCGGCGACACGCTGGCGCTGGCATCCGGCGCTTATGACGTCTTGGCGCCGATCGCGATCCGCCACCGCCTGACCATCGCCGGCCAAAAGGGCGCCAACCCCATATTGCGGCTCGCCACCGGCGGGCTCGCGCGGGTCGAAGCGGGCGGCGGTCTGAAGCTCGAACGGGTCGAGATCGACGCCCGCGCCGCGCGGACGGATGCCGTACTGGTCGCCATCGGCGCCGACGTCGCCCCCAATTACAGCATCGCAATGCATGGCGTCACGGTGCGTGGTCCCGGCGCGAAAGCCCGGATCGACGGCATCACGATGGCGCCCGGCACCTTCGCCGACGCAATCGACATTACCGGCAGCCGCTTCACCGACTTGGCAGGCGCGGTCGTCCTCGGCACCGCCGAGCAAACACCCAAAGGCTGGTATCCGGTCGAACGGCTGACAATCGCCGACAGCCATTTCACGCGCGTCGGCATGGTCGCCGACCTGCTGCGCAAGGGCAGCGACGAGAGCACCTTTGGCCCCTGGTTCGCGATGACCGAATCGCAGGTCACCGACAGCGGCGCCGATGACGCTTCGCTGCGCCTCTCGGGCGTTCAGCATACGGCGATCACCGGCAATGACTTCACCCGATCGGCGCCTGTCACCTTGATCCACTCGGTTGGCACCCCCGACACGCGCATCACCAAGAACCGCTTCATCGCGACCCCCGAGCCCCGGATCGAGGAACTCGCCTATAAGGGGCCGGTCCGCGCAAAACTGTCAGACAATATAGTGGAGGCCCGCCCGTGACCCGCACCCTCGCCCTTTTGCTTGCGGCCGCCGCCGCGACGCAGTCGATGACCGCCCCGGCGCAGACATCCGCTACCGTACCGCAGCCTGCCTATTCGCCCCTGTTCGCGGCCGAAATTGCGCGCGCCAAGTCCGGTGTCGAGGCATCGATCCGTGCGGGTGTGCATGTTCCCGTCCCCAAGGATCCGGGTGGCGGCGTCACCCACGAACAGCATAAGCGCAATTATCGCACGATCTTCGAAGGCGGCCAGTTGTACCGCTTGACCGGAGACGTGCGCTACCGCGATCATGTCCGCGACCTGCTGCTCGCTTATGCCGACCTTTATCCGAAGCTCGGCCCCCACCCCGCCGCCGCCAATCAGGTGCCCGGCCGACTGTTCTGGCAAAGTCTCAACGACAGCGTGTTCCTGGTGAATGCCGCGCAGGGCTATGGCGCGATCCGCGATACGCTGCCCGCCGCCGACCGTACGCGCATCGACGACAATATGATCCGCCCGATGGCGCGCTTCCTGTCCGACGGCTCGCCCGAGGTGATCAATCGCATTCACAATCACGCGACCTGGGCCGCGGCCGGGGTCGGCCTGTCGGGCTATTTGCTCGGCGACCGCGACCTTGTCGACAAGGCGCTGCTCGGTCTCGACAAGAGCGGCAAGGCGGGCTTCCTGCGCCAGCTCGACCTGCTTTTCTCGCCCGACGGCTATTATGCCGAAGGTCCCTATTATCAACGCTATGCACTGCAACCTTTTGTCGTGTTCGCAGCTGCGATTGCGGCCCATGATCCCGACCGCAAAATTTTCGAACATCGCGATGGGATCGTCCTGAAGGCCGTGCGCACCGCGATCGAAGTGACGCATGACGGCAATTTCCTGCCGCTCAACGATGCGATGCCCGACAAGAGCTTGCGCACTGAAGAACTCTATCACGCGGTTGCCATCGCCTATGCCGCGACGAAGGATCCGGCATTCCTGTCGATCGCTGACTGGCAAGGCCGCTCGGTGCTGACGCCCGCCGGGCAAGTGATGGCGTCCGATCTCGCGGCGGGCAAGGCAAAGCCCTGGCCCTTCGCTTCGCGCCTGCTTGGCGACGGCCCCGACGGCGAGCAGGGCGCGCTCGTCCTGCTGCGCACCAAGCCCGATCCGAGGGGGCCGCTACTCGTCGCCAAGAACAGCGTTCAGGGCATGGGCCACGGCCATTTCGATCGGCTCGGCTGGCTCTATTATGACGAGACCGGCGCAGTGGTCACCGATTATGGCGCGGCGCGCTTCCTGAATGTCGAGGCAAAACGCGGCGGACGCTATCTGCCCGAGAATGACAGTTGGGCGAGCGCGACAGTTGCGCACAACACTCTTGTTGTCGATGAACAGAGTCACTTCGCAGGCAACTGGAAAACAGGAGAAAAATATCCCACGCAACAGCTCGCAACCGCGCTCGATGGCCCAACGCGTTACTCGATCGCCGAGATCGGCACGGCGTATAAAGACGTGCGCTTTCGCCGCGCGCTGTTGCTGCTCGACGTCCCCGGCCTCGCCAATCCGTTGACGCTCGATCTGCTTCGCGCGTCGAGCGGCACCAAGCATCGCTACGACTTGCCGCTCCATTTCTCGGGGCATATCATCGACAACGACATCGCGTTCACCCGCAACCTCGCCGAACGGCCGGTGCTGGGGAAAGCCAACGGCTATCAGCATCTGTGGGTCGACGGCGAAGGAACGAAGGCGGGCAAGGCTCGGCTGACGTGGATGCAGGGCAGCCGTTTCTACAGCTATCACATGCTCCCACCCGCGGGCGCCCGCTTCATCGTCGCCGAAAGCGGCGCGAACGACCCCGAGTTCAACCTGCGCCGCGAACCCGCGCTGATCCAGCGCCTCGACGGCGCTGCGGACGCGACTTTCGTCAGCCTGCTCGAACCGCATGGCGAATATGACGCCTCGTCCGAGGCGGTTGTCGCGAGCAGCGCGCGGGTCACCGCGCTCGAGCATCGCCGCGAAGGCGCCGCCGACCTGATCCTCGTCACATTGGTCGACGGGCGGCGCTTCGCCGTTGCGGTCGCCGACGATGTTGCGGCGGGCATCAAGCATAGCGTGACGGTCGACGGCCGCGCCCTCGCATGGACCGGCCCCGTCGGCCGCTTCGACCTCGCCAAAACCGGAGCGAAGAAATGAGCAATATCAAGGGCCGTTTCCGCTGGTGCGTCATCGGGCTGATCGGCCTCGCGACCGTCATCAACTATATCGACCGTAACGCGCTCGCCGTGATGTGGCCCGAAGTGTCGAAGGACATCGGCGCCACGAAGGAAGATTATGCGCTGTTGGTGACGATCTTCATGATCTTCTACGCCTTCGGCCAGTCGCTCTTCGGGCGGATTTTCGACGCCATTGGCACGCGGATGGGCTTTGCTCTTTCGATCATCGTCTGGTCGCTGTCGATCGCGGCACATGCCCTCGTCCGCTCACTGCCGCTGCTCACCGTGCTGCGCGCAACCCTCGGCATCAGCGAAGCGGGCAACTGGCCCGGTGCAACCAAGGCCAATGCACTGTGGTTCCCGTCGCGCGAGCGTGCGCTGGCACAGGGCATCTTCAACGCCGGCGCGTCGCTGGGGGGTATCGTCTCGGCCCCGCTCGTCGCTCTGCTTTTCGTCTATTTCGGCTGGCGCGGGACGTTTCTGGTCATCGGCATCTTTGGCTTCCTATGGCTGCTGCCGTGGCTCTGGTTCTACAAGGCCGATCCCGAAAAGCATCCGGGACTGAGCGAGGAAGAGCGCGAATATATCCTGACGGGCCGCACCGAGGCGGGCCGCGATGAGGGCCGCCGCATCCCGCTGGGCGAGTTGCTGCGCTATCGCCAGAGTTGGGGCGTCATCCTGTCGCGCTTCTTCCTCGATCCCGTGTGGTGGCTCTTCGTATCGTGGCTGCCGATCTATCTCGCCGAAACCTTTGGCTTCGACGTCAAGCAGATCGGCATGTTCGCGTGGGTTCCCTTTGTCGGCGCGATGATCGGCAGCCTGTTCGGCGGCTGGCTTTCGGGACGGATCATCACCGCGGGCGGCGGTGTTCACAAGGCGCGGACGCTAACCATCGCCATCGGCTGTGCGATCATGCTGCCGTCGCTGCTGTTCACCATGGGCGCCAGCGATCCGCTGACCGCAGTGCTGCTGATCGCTTGCATCCTGTTCGGATTCCAGATGGCGATCGGCAACATCCAGACGCTGCCGAGCGACTATTTCGGCGGCGGCGCGGTCGGCAGCCTCGCGGGGATCAGCGGCACCGCCGCGGTCGCCGGGACGCTGATCACGACCTGGCTCGTCCCCGTGCTCACCAAGACGAGCTACGCCCCGATCTTCGCGCTCAGCGCGGCGATCGTGCCGGTCTCCTTCCTCTGTTTCTGGCTGGTCGGCGGTCGCGTCGAACCGGTCACCACCAACCCCTCCAACACCCAAGAATAAGGAAAAAACAGAATGACTCTCCAGGGCAAAACTGCACTCGTCACCGGCGGCGGACGCGACATCGGCCGCTCGGTCTCGATCGCCCTCGCCCGCGCCGGCGCGCGCGTCGCCATCAACTATAACAGCGGCCGCGAAGCCGCCGAAGAAACGCTGGCAACGATCAAGGCCGCCGGCGGCGACGCCTTTCTGATCCAGGCCGATGTCACCGACACCGCCGCGGTCAAGACGATGCTCGCAGAAGTCGGCGTGGCGTTCAGCGGCCGTCTCGACATTCTCGTCAACCTTGCCGGCGGCATGGTCGCGCGCAAGACGCTCAGCGAAATGGACGAAGCCTTCTTCGACCACGTCATGACACTGAACCTGAAATCGGTCTTCCTCGTCCTTCAGGCGGCGCAGCCGTTCCTTGGCGAGGGTTCGTCGGTGGTCAACGTGTCGTCGCAGGCCGGCCGCGACGGCGGTGGCCCCGGTGCCTCGATCTATGCAACCGCCAAGGGCGCCCTGATGACCTATACCCGTTCGATGGCGAAGGAACTCGGGCCACAGGGTATCCGCGTCAACGCCGTTTGCCCGGGCCTGATCGGCACCAGCTTCCATGACATCTTCTCGAAGCCCGAAGGCCGGGCCGCGACAGCGGGCAACACCCCGCTGCGCCGCGAAGGCCATCCCGATGAGGTTGCCGAAACCATCGCCTATCTCGCCTCGCCGGCCGCCAGCTTCCTCGCCGGGGTCTGCCTCGACGTGAACGGCGGGCTGTATTTTTCCTGATTGCATCTAAGGGAGAGGATTATGCGCAGGCTTCTTACCGGGGTCATGGCCGCTGCACTCGCAAGCGGCGCGCAGGCACAGGAGGGCGAGCGCAGCGATGCGCCGCCCCTTCTGCCCTATAAAGTCATTTTGGTCGGCGATTCGACGATGGCGCCGCACAGCGGCTGGGGCGGTGCCTTTTGCGCACAGCATGTGAAATCGTCGGTTGCGTGCCTGAACACAGGACGCGGCGGACGCAGCACACGCAGCTATCGTCAGGAAGGCGGATGGGACATCATCCTCGCGGAGGCGGGCGTTCCGGGCTATCGCGAAACCTATGTGCTCATCCAGTTCGGGCATAATGACCAGTCGACCAAGCCCGAACGCCGGACCGACGAGACAACCGAATTTCCCGCCAATTTGCGCCGCTTCGTCGAAGAAGTGCGCGCGAAGGGCGCGATCCCCGTGCTCGTCACTCCGCTGACGCGGCGCGAGTTCAAGGACGGCAAGCTCAAGAACAGCCTTGCCAGCTGGTCCGATCAGGTGCGCGGCGTCGCCAAGGCGCTCGATGTTCCGCTCGTCGACCTCAACGCGCTCAGCGCGGCACAGGTACAGGAGATGGGCGCTGAAATGGCGACGAAGCTCGCGCAGGAAGCGCCGACCGCCGAGGAGCTGGCCGCTGCCCGCGCCGGAACCACGCTGCCCGCGCGCCCCGCCCCGCCTGCCCCGCCGCCGATCGAGGGCGATGGCGCACGCGGTCAGGTCACGCGCAAATTCGATTACACCCATGTGGGCGACATCGGCGCGGAAGTGACCGCACGACTGGTGACGCAGGGCCTCGCTCGCGTCGCGCCGGGGCTTCGGAGCCAGCTGGTCCGCTAATCGACAAATTGGACTACGCCATTGGCTAGTCCAATTTGACATACACAATTGTTGACAATTTTGTTACGATGCTCAAGTGAATTGGTTAGAACAGATTCGTTTGACCAGGGAGAGACCGAAGTGAATTCTGAGAACAAGACCCGCGTCCGCGCGCTACGCGCCGCCTTCCTGACCGGCGCGGGATCGACCCTCCTGCTCGTCGCCATGCCCGCCGTGGCGCAGGACAGCGCAGCCGCCGACATCGCCGCCCCGAGCGACGAGGGTGACGAAATCGTCGTCAGCGGCATCCGCGCGACGATCCAGGACTCAATCAACGTCAAGCGTCAGGAAACCGCGATCGTCGACGCACTGTCGGCCGACGACATCGGCGACCTTCCCGCGCTTTCGGTCGGCCAGGCGATCCAGACGATTACCGGCGCGACCACCCACCGCGAAAAGGGCGATGCGTCCGAAATCGCGCTGCGCGGTCTGGGGCCCTTCCTTTCAAACGCCACCTTCAACGGCCGCGACGCATCGAACGGCAGCGGCGATCGTTCGGTCAATTTCAACCAGTTCCCGTCGGAACTGGTGAACAATATCAAAATCTATAAGACACAGCAGGCGAGCCTCGTCGAAGGCGGCGTCGCCGGGACGATCGAGATCGGCACGCTTCGCCCGCTCGACTTCGGCAAGCGCCGTCTGCAGGGTGAGATCAAGGCGCAGTACAACCCCTATGGCGACCGCATCGTCGGTGGATCGGGCGGCGTGGGCTGGCGCGGGACGCTGAGCTATGTCGATCAGTTCGCGAACGACACGATCGGCATAGCGATCGGCATGCAGCGCAACGACACCAACAATCCCGAAGAAACCTATGCGGGGAGCAGCACCTGGGTCGCGTGCCGCGCCGACAATGTCGCGACCGGCAATTGCACCGAGCTTAAGCGCGAGGATTATGGCAAGGCCCCCTTCTTCCTCGTCCCCAACGCCTATACCTTCCGTCAGATCAGCGAGACCGACAAGCGCGACGCGGTGTTCGGGTCGATCCAGTGGCGTCCGTCGGACCAGTTCAACATCAACCTCGACGTCCAATATTCGGACCGCACCTATGTCGAGAGCCGCCGCGACCTCAATCTGTCGGAGGGCCGCAATGGCCTGACCAACGTCGAATATGACGAAAATGGCATTGTCCAGCGGCTGAACGGCTTGAGCGCTCTCGAATCCAACGGGTCCGAACTGTCGCGTTCGGAAGAATATCTCGGTGGCGGCCTGTCGATCGAATGGAAGCCGAACGATCGCCTGAAGCTGACGGCCGATGGCAGCTATTCGCGCACCATCCGTTCCGAGGTCGAGCGCAACGTTCGCCTGCGCACCGACCCGATGGACGTCAACGGCGTGCGCACCGTGTTCAACAACATGCGCATCCCCTATACCTATGAAATCCAGCCGGGCAGCTTCGTCCCGACGATTACCATCGATCCGCGCTTCGACCTCAACAATCATGATCTCTTCTGGGACGATGCCCGCTTCCGCCGCGACGAAGTCCGCCGCCATAACGAAATTTTCGCAGGCCGCTTCGACGCCGCCTATGAAATGGACGGTTTCTTCAGCAACATATCGGCCGGTGCTCGCTGGTCACAGCTGACCTACCGCGATTATGACGTCCGCAACGGCGACTTCAATTTCAACCCGGCGATGGCTGAGGACAAGCGCATCAACAATCTGTGCCGCCAGGCCTTTCCGCAGACCGATTATCTGTCGGCCGCAAAGGGCAATGGCATCAACAGCTGGGCGACCTTCGACGTCGACTGCCTGTTCCGCGAATATATGGGTACCGAAGACCCGGGCAACCTCGCCGACACGCGTTCTGACGCCAACCGGGACGTCACCGAACGCACCCTTGCCGGCTACGTGATGGCCGAATATGACGCCGATCTGGGCAATGTGCCGGTACGCGGCAACTTCGGTGTCCGCGTCGTCAACACGCGCGTTGTTTCCAATGGCCTGCGCAGCGGCCTCACCGTGGTGCCGAATGACGACGATCCCAGCAAGATCAACCTCGCCCCCACGGGTGAGTTCGACACGGTGACGATCAAGAGCAGCAGCACGCGTATCCTGCCAAGCATCAACGCGATTTTCGAAGTCGCCCCCGACACCCAGTTCCGCCTCGCGGGTTATCGCGCGATGTCGCGCCCGAACCCGAGCGCGCTCGGTGCCGGTCGCCGGATCACGCCTCGGGACGATAGTCTCGGTTACGACACGATCGAGGAAGCAATCGGCGACATCATGTCCAACGGCAGCCCGCGCCTGAAGCCGCTGATGTCGTGGAACGCCGATGCCGCGATCGAATGGTATCCGAACAAGGACAGCCTGCTGTCGGCGACGGTCTATTACAAGCAGTTCAGCGGCGGTTTCCAGCCGGTCGTCTATGACGAAACCTTCACGATCGACGGCGAACAGATCACCGTTCCGGTGGCGCAGACACGCAACAGTCCCGACAAGTCGCGCATCTATGGCCTTGAGCTGACCGCGGCGACGCGTTTCAGCTTCCTGCCCAAGCCCCTCGACGGCCTCGGCGCGAAGGTCAGCTACAATTACGCCGACTCCAATTTCGAGACCCAGGACATCCGGCTTGGCGACCAATATGATCCAGAAACCGATACGGTATCGCCGGGGCTCATTCCGCCCGCCAATATCTCAGGCTATTCGAAGCATGTGCTGTCGGCGCAGGCCTATTATGAAATCGGCCCGGTGTCGCTGCAGGCGATCTACAATTATCGCTCGAAATATTTCCAGGACTTCGTCGGCGGCAACAGCCAGTTGCGCTATGTCGGGCCGAGCGAAACCGTCGATTTCCGGGCTTCGCTCGACCTGATGAAGGGCGTGTCGCTCCGCTTCGAAGCGCTCAACCTCTTCAACGAACCGAAGTCGACCTATATGCCGATCTATGGAAGCAGCCGCCAATATCATTATTATGGCGCGAAATATTTCATCGGCATCCGGGCGCGGATCTAGGCGCGCGATGCAAGTATCCGTCCTTGGCCCGATCGTGGCGGCGGCTTTGCTGGCAACAGCATCGCCCGCCGCCGCCTCGGACGAGGCGGGACCGGTGCGGATCGCCAAAGACATTCCCTATCTGACGACAGGCGGCAAAGCGTTGCACCTCGACGTCTATGTCCACTCCGCTGCCGCGAAAGCTCCCACCCCCGTCCTGATCCATTTTCACGGCGGCGGCTGGGCCCGCGGCGCGCGGCCCGAAAGCTGGACGGGCTTTCGCCCCTATCTCGCCGCCGGAATGTCGGTGGTAACCGTCCAATATCGCCTCGCCGGTGAAGCGCCTGCCCCCGCCGCGGTGCAGGACGCGCGCTGCGCGCTTCACTGGGTTAGCGCGAACGCAGCAGAATATGGCTTCGACACCAGCCGGATCATCGTCTCGGGCACCTCGGCGGGCGGCCATCTGGCGCTGATGGCGGGATTGCTCTCCACCGACAATGATATCGACCTCGACGCCTGCAAGGCCGCGCCTAAGGCAGCGGCGATCCTCGACTTTTATGGCCCCGCCGACCTGACGGGGGGCGGAACCGTCACCGACGCACGGTCCCCGACGATCGCAAACTGGATCGGCGGCGGGTCAGACGCCAACGCCATGGCGCGCAAAATGTCGCCGATTACCCATCTCGCCCCCGATAGTCCGCCGATCTTCATCGCCCATGGCGATGCCGATCCAATCGTGCCCGTCACGCAATCGATCGACCTGAAACAGCGGCTCGATGCGCTGGGAGTGCCGTCCGACCTGTTCATCGCGATAGGAGGCGGTCACGGCAAATTTCCGCCCGAGCAGAGATCCGCGATGATGAAAAGAGCCATTGCCTTTCTCTGCGGCCGGAAACTGCTTTCCGCCGGCGCATGCCCGGCGCCAGAGGGAATATGAATTTCCCCTTCGTCATGGGCTTCAAACTTGTCATACCTGATTGTATGGACTCCCAAGCAGATAAATGGGGAGATGACTAAACCATGGCCGAACGCCGCCTTTTTGAGGATGTCGCCGACACGATCCGGCGCCTGATTCTCGACGGAACCTATCCGCCGGGAACCCGGTTGCCCGGCGAGCGCGAACTTTCGGAACGGTTCGAGGTCAGCCGCGTCACGATCCGTGAGGCCGAAATTGCGCTGCAAGCGACAGGCTGGATCCATATCCGCACGGGCGCGGGCGCCTATGTTCAGGCGCATCTTCCGGGCGACAATGCCCTCCTCCCCTCGGTCAGCGCGTTCGAGCTCACCGAAGCGCGCTCGCTGTTCGAGGCCGAAGCCGCCGCACTCGCCGCGCCGACCATCTCGGCCGAAACCCTCGAAAAGCTCGAAGCCTTGCTGGAAGCGATGGCCGACACGAATGCCAGCGAGGAAGAAATCAACGTAATCGATCGTGAATTTCACATGACGATCGCCGCGGCCTCGAACAACAAGGCGATCATCCATGTGATCGAAAGCCTGTGGCGGATGCGGCTGGAATTACCCGAGGTGCAGCACAGCCATGCAATGGTGTGCCAGAAGGATGGCAGCATGCGTCAGGCCGAACATGCCGATGTCGTCGAGGCATTGCGCAACCGCGACGGTGCCGGCGCGCGACTGGCCATGCGGAAGCATTTTAACCGGTTGATCGAATCGATGCTCGACGAAACCGAAGAACGCGCGCTGGTCGATTTGCGCCGCCGGGCCGCCGAAAGCCGCGAACGTTATCTGCTCAGCGCCAAAATCGCCTGATGTTCGGAGATTTTTTCGGATGAGCGCGTCACCCAACGCGCAGGACATTGTCGCTGCGCTTCTTGAGGCCCGTCTGTCGGGTCAGGCATTGCCGGCTTTCCCTGCCCCCGTCCCCGCCACCCTCGCCGACGCCTATGCCGCCCAGCACAAACTTCGCGTCGCGCTCGGCCGGCCAGTGCTTGGCTGGAAGCTCGGGCGCGTACCGCCGCCCCTCGTCGCCTCGCTCGGCGCGACGCGGCTCGCAGGCCCCGTGTTGCACTGCGCCGATCTCGATGGCGAAAATCCTGGCGAAGCGCGCATCTTTGTCGGCGGCGCCAGCGCGATAGAGATCGAGGTGATGCTTCGTCTGCGTAGCGTCCCCGATCACCGGATCGACAGCGACGACGAAGCGCTGACCTATGTTGAAGAGGTGCGTGCAGGGTTCGAGGTTGCGAGTTCGCCCGCCCCTGACGTTTTCGACTACAGCCCCTTCGGAACCATCGCCGACGTCGGCATCAACAATGGCCTGCTCCTCGGCCCGCAGATCGACCTTGCGGACTTCGACGAGATCGAGGTTTCGACCGAGATCGACGGCGTACATGTGGGGACAGGACGGCCGTCAGGCGTGCTCGATGGTCCGCTTGGCTCGCTACGCTTTCTCGTCAACCTTCACCACGACGGCGTGATCACGCTCGAGCCGGGGCAATGGATCTCCGCCGGAGCGATCACCGGCGTCCATCCGATCGCGGCGGGACAGACCGCTACCGCGCAATTCGGCACCGCAATCCGCATCGCCTGCACCACCATTCCAGACACTGGATACCCAAGATGACCTCGCCCACCAAAACCATCGCCTGCTTCGGCGAAACCGTCCTGCGTCTGGCCGTCCCCGTCGGCGAATTTCCGCTGCAATCGCCGCGCCTCGACACCTATGTTGGCGGCGCCGAAACCAATGTCGCGGTCGCCCTTTCCACTCTCGGCCATCCGGTGCGGATGCTCGGCGCGCTTCCCGACGGACCGATTGGCGACGCAGCGGTCAGCGAACTGCGCCGTCACGGTGTCGATGCCGCGCATATGCTGCGTCCGGCGGGACGCATGGGCCTATATTATTACCTACCCGGCGGCACGATGCGCCCCGCGGAAGTCGTCTATGACCGCGCCGATTCGGCCTTTGCCGCGGCGAAGGCCGATGACTGGCGCTGGGACGAATTGCTCGCCGGGGTCGATTGGCTCCATGTCTCCGGCGTGACCCCCGCGCTCGGACCGCAAAGTGCCGAAGCGACGCTGGCGGCGGTGCGCGCCGCGCGCGCAGCGGGCATCCGCATATCGTTCGACGGCAATTGGCGCGGCCGCCTGTGGAGCCGCTGGAACAGCGACCCCGCAGCGACCCTTCGCCCAATCGTCGCCGAAGCCGATGTGCTGTTCGGTAACCACCGCGACGCCACGTTGCTGCTCGGCCGCGAATTTTCGGGCGATGGTCCCGACCGACGCCGCGATGCCGCGCTGGCACTCCTCGACGCCTTTCCGAAACTCGAAACCGTCGCGTCGACCGCACGGCATATCGTCGAGCCGACGAAACATCAGATCGTCGCGCGCATCGATCGCCGCGACGACCATGCACAGACCGAAACGGCCGATATCACGCCAATCACCGACCGCATCGGAACTGGCGACGCCTTTGCGGCAGGCGTGATCCACGGCCTTTTGACCACCGAAACCTTGGGTGCAGCAGTGCAACGCGGACTGGCGCTGGCGGCGCTCAAGCACGGGCTGCAAGGCGATTTCGCTCCCTTCACGCGTCCCATGGTCGAAAGCGTTTCATTCACCGCCGCCGACGTCGCCCGCTAGCATCGCTTAATCCCGCGCCCTGGCGCCCGTTAATGGGCGCATGACCACAAATGCAACATCTCGCGAGCCGGTAGGGCGGCTCCTGGATTGGCTGGGGCTTCGAAACCCACGAAGCGGTGCCCCGACGGACGAACCGCCACCCGACCCGCGTCAGACCCGGCGCGCGTTGGCGCAGGCGATCGCGTCCTTTCTGATCGACCATGATCTGGACGTGTCGCCCGCCAACCTGTCGCTGGCGCATGCCGCCTTTTCCGGCGCCAATCCCCAGCTCGCGCGAAAGATCGCCATGCGCGCGCAGTCGGGAGAGCCCATCACCCAGAGCTGGCTGGAGGAACTCGCGGCCAGCGATGGACGGATGCCCGATCAGGCGGATCTCGACCGATTGATCGCGCGGCTCGAAAGCAATCTCGAAACATTTTCCACCCACACCAAAGCGGCCCGCACGGTTGCTCATGATTACGGATCCGAACTCGAACAGCATGTCGTCGACCTTGAACAGGTCCAGCAAACCGGCCAGCTTGTTACCAACCTCGCCGGGCTCGCCCGCGCGATGCTCGAACGGACGCGCAAGGCCGAAAATGATATGCGCAGAAGCGAAAACGAGGCGAAGGCGCTGCGCCGTAGCCTCGCCCGCGCCAAGCGCGACGCCGAAATCGACTATCTGACCGGCCTGCCCAACCGCCGCGCGTTCGAAATCCTGCTCGAACATCATTATGCCGAAGCGAAGTCGGAGTGCGAGGCGCTGAGCGTCGCTTTCTGCGACATCGACGAATTTAAAAAGATCAACGACCTTCACGGACATGAGGCCGGCGACCGGGTGATCAAGCTGATCGCCGACACGCTGGCGAAAATATCCGACGATCATTGCCACGTCGCACGTCATGGCGGCGAGGAATTCGTCATGCTGTTCCGCGGCCTGCCGCCGGCCGACGCCGCACAACGGCTCGACGAGGCGCGCGACAGCCTCGCCGAGCGGAGGCTGATCAACCGCAAGACCGACGAGCCATTTGGCCAGGTCACCTTCTCGGGCGGGGTTGCGGACGTCTTTGGCTATGGCGAGGTCCGTGCCGCGCTGAAAGCCGCCGACGACGCGCTCTATCGCGCGAAGGAAGGCGGCCGGAACCGCATCGAGCTGGCCACTCCGGCCTAGGGTCTTAAATTATCAAGCTTCCCGCGAGGGGGCGGAAGGCCGCGGGCGATCGTTCATGCAAGAATGATCGCCCGCGACTATCCCTTTGAGCGTTCAGGCAGCCGGACGCCGGGCGTAGAAGCCGAACCCGGCGATGACCGCATAGCAGAGAGCCGGGAGCAATAGCGCTGTCGCGAGGCTCCCGGTGAGATCGGCGATCGCACCGGTTGCAAGCGGCACCACAGCACCGCCAAAGATGGCGACATTGATAATCCCCGACCCGTCGGCAGCACGGCTGCCGAGCTTTTCGGACGCAAGGCTGAAGATCGTCGGGAACATGATCGAATTCATCAGGCCGATTGCAAGCAAGCTATAACCCGAAACGACACCAACCGTATTGGTCGAGATCAAAATCAGGCTGATCGCTCCGACCGCGACGAAGGCAAGGAGCTTGCCGGGGCTGACCAGACGCATCAGGCCCGAACCGATGAAACGGCCGATCATGGCCCCGCCCCAATAGATGCCGATCAGCTTGCCCGCCGCCTGCTCGGGAAGCGCCATCACGCCCGGCTGCATCAGATAGCTGACGACCAGTGACCCGATCGACACTTCCGCACCGACATAAAGGAAGATGCACAGGGCACCGAAACCAAAGCGAGGACGCTTCAGCAAATCAAGGCCGGCGAGCCCGGCGCTTGCTTCGTGCCGCTCACCCTGCAGGCGATTGCGAAACAGCCACACCGCGCTGGCAACCACCGCCAGCGCCACGGCAATGCCCAAATAGCCATGAACGATCGCCTGGCTTTCAGCGGTGCGATAGGCATCGAGTTCGGCGCCCGAAAGCTGGTCGGCGCTGAGCGTCGCAAGGCTGCCGAGGATCAGGACCGAGCCGACGATCGGGAAAATGGTGGTGCCCAGCGAGTTAAACGCCTGCGCAAAGGTCAGGCGGCTGTGCGCCGTCTCGGGCTTTCCAAGCATGGAAATCAGCGGGTTGGATACGACCTGGACGATCACCACGCCGCTCGCCAGCACGAAAAGCGCAAACAGGAACAGGCCATAAACCGCATATTGCGAGGCCGGTATGAAGAGCAGGCAGCCGACCATCATCGTCAGCAATCCCGCGACCGCACCGCGCATATAGCCGATTTTCTTGACCAGCTTCGCGCCCGGAATACCGATCACCAGATAGGCGGTGAAAAAGCAGAATTGTACCAGCATCGCCTGGGTATAATTGAGCGTGAAGAGCTCCTTCAGCTTCGGAATAATCACGTCGTTGAGCGACGTGATCCCGCCAAAGATGAAGAACAGCCCCATAACGAACAGGCGCAGCTCGGGCGCATCGATATGCGTCCCGCCGCCTTTTCCAACAGCCGCATCGCCGCTGGGCGCAATCTCTGGCGCAAGTGCCATTTCTCTCTCCCCAATGATCGGCTTACGCCGTCCCATTTTGGGGTCTGATCACTTTACTGCGGGCGGGCAAGACAGATTATCGCCAACGGCTTCGACATTCGTATGCAGCAAGGTCACCGCCAGCCCCTTGTCGACCATCTGGGTGCCCCCTACGCCCAGCAAGTCGGCACCCGCCTCCCCCCCCAAAGCAGCGCAGCGGCACCCAGATGGTCACACGGCCCCCTGCATGCGCGCCTGACATCATCGGAAATATCGACCGCCAAGCCCGCCCGGCTTTAGCCGAACGGCCCCGAACCAACCGCATCGACCGAGCGGACAGCGATAGAGCCATTGGGGCTCGAGACCGACGGCGATCGAGCAATATTCGGGACCGATGTCGCGGCCGCGCGCCATCTATCACAATGGCGGCCAATTCTATGCCGGTGTCGGGGCGAAATTCCAGCAATGGGCGCTGAGGCTGTATCCGCCCCCTGACGGGGGGCTGGTATGTCGCTTTTCGCTAGCGAAGGATCAACGGCTCCAGCGCGCGAAAATCGCGGTCGGCAGTAACAGCCCCCTCGCCTCCTCGCGCACCGCCAACTCACCGCATTCAATCGTGCCCGGCAAATCAGCGAACAGCTGGTTCAGCAACTCTCCGATCGCCAACGCCGACATGCGCACCGCATAGACGGTCAGAAACAAAGCCCGGCTGTCGGCGTCGAGCAGTTTCCGGCAATCGGCGAGCAAGGGCGCCAGCCCTTCCTCAAGCTGCCAGCGCTCACCGTCGGGACCACGACCGAATTTGGGCGGATCGAGCAGGATCGCATCATAGCGTTTTTCCCGGCGCACTTCGCGCGCGGTGAACTTGCCCGCATCGTCGACGATCCAGCGGATCGGCTTGTCGTCATGCCCCGCCAGCGCTGCATTTTCGCGCGCCTGCGAAACCGACTTTTTCGACGCATCGACATGGGTCACCGACGCCCCTGCGGCGGCGAGCGCCTGACTGCCGACGCCGGTATAGCCGAACAGGTTCAGAAACGCCGGATCGGGCTTGTCGGCGATGCGTTCGCGCAGCCAGTCCCACACCGGCGCCATGTCGGGGAAGAAGCCCAAATGGCGAAAAGGCGTGCAACTCGCGGTGAAGCGCGTCTCGCGCCAGCCGAGCGGCCAGCCCTCGGTCGGCACCGGCTTGTTATAATACCAGCGGCCGCCGCCATCATCGTCGGAGGCGGGAATAAATTCGCCATCAGCGGCGTCCCAGTCGGCCGCGGGCAGCGCGGGCGCCCACATAGCCTGCGGTTCAGGGCGGATGAAACGGAAACGGCCATAGCGTTCGAGCTTGCGCCCGCCGCCGCTGTCGACCAGCCCATAATCGTCCCACGCCTCACCGATCAGCGTCTGGATGGGCTGAAGCTCAGCCACGGGCAACCGTCGCCAAGATATGGGCCTTCACCGCGTCATAGTCGCCGGGCAGGCGCTCGTAGCGTTCTTCGCGCTCGAACAAATTGCCAAGCCGCGCGGGCAACGGCGGCCGCACCCCGGTCGCGCGCTCGACCGCTTCACGGAACTTTGCCGGGTGCGCGGTTGCGAGCGTGACGATCGGTACGTCGGCCTCAATGTCGAGCGTGCGCGCCGCCGCGAGACCAACAGCGGTGTGCGGATCGATAATCTGGCCGCCATGTTCCTGCGCCCAGCGCAGCGCGAGCGCCATCGCGTCGCCGTCGATGCTGGCGCTGGAGAACAGCCCGCGCGAACCCGCGAGCATATCGCCGGGGATCGTCATCGCACGCTTCGCATCAAATTCACCCATCATGCTGGTGATTGCCGCGCCATCGCGGCCGGCGAGGTCGAACAGCAGGCGTTCGAAATTGCTGCTGACCTGAATATCCATGCTCGGCGTCGCGGTCGCGGTGACCGTTCCGGCGCTATAGTCGCCGCTGGTCAGCGCACGGTGGAGGATGTCGTTGACGTTGGTCGCGACGACCAGCCGCGCAATCGGCAGCCCCATTTGCGCCGCGACATAGCCCGCGAACACATCGCCGAAATTGCCCGTGGGGACGCTGAACGCGACCTTGCGGTCGGGTCCGCCCAGCCGCACGGCGGCGTAGAAATAATAGACGACCTGCGCCATCAGCCGCGCCCAGTTGATGCTGTTCACGGCGGAGAGCGTCAGTTGATCGCGGGCTTCGGCATCGCCGAACAGCCGCTTCACCATCGCCTGTGCATCATCGAAGCTGCCGTCGATCGCGATATTATAGACGTTGGGCGCCAGCACCGTCGTCATCTGGCGCCGCTGGACGTCGCTGACCCGGCCTTCGGGGTGGAGCATGAAGATGCGGATATGCTCGCGGCCCGCGACCGCCTCGATCGCCGCCGATCCGGTGTCGCCCGACGTTGCGCCGACGATCGTGATGTCAGTCTCACCGCCGCTCAGGAATTTCTCAAACAGCTGGCCGAGCAATTGCAGCGCGACATCCTTGAACGCCAGTGTCGGGCCATGGAAGAGTTCGAGCAGCCAGTGGCGGTGATCGAGCTGGACCAGCGGGGTCACCGCGTCGTGCCCGAAGCGTCCATAGGCGGCCTTGCACAGCTCGCGCAGCTCATCCTCGTTCAGCGCGCCCGCGACGAAGGGCGTCATCACCCGCACCGCGGTTTCGACATAGTCGAGCCCCGCCAGTGCGCGGATCTCGTCCGCCGTCATTTTCGGCCAATGCGCCGGCACATAGAGGCCACCGTCGTTCGCCAGTCCGGCAAGCGTTGCGGCACGAAAGTCGAGGGTCGGCGCGGAGCCGCGGGTGCTGATATAATCCATGACGAAATGCGCCTAGCGGCGACAGGTCATGGCCGCAAGCGGCGGCGGACAGCGAGAGCGTAGATAACGAGCGCCGCGAGCGCGAACAGGAACCATTGCCCGGCATAGGCGAGGTGGTTGTTCGGCGTGTCGGCTGCGGAGGGAACCGCGCTGGCGCGCAGCCCCGGAAGCGGCTTGTCGGCGATCAGCATCGCGCGCGCGGGCGCGGCCTTACCCGTCATCCGCTCGATCAGCGTCGGCTGTTCTGGCCCCGGGACGATCGTCCCCGCCACCGTTCCACCGCTCCATTTGGGCGGCGTAAAATCGTCGGTAATGCCGACATCGACCAAGACGCCTGGCCCTTCGGCACCCGTGCGGCAGTCGGCGATCATGCGAAAGCCTGCCTGCCCCTTGGCGTCGCTGCCGCTGCGCGGATCCCAGCGCACCGGCTCGAGGCAGACGACGCTGCTCTTGCGATAGAGCAGTGCATCGGGAACCGGCGGCAGGTCGGGATAAGCGACGGTCGCCGACATCGCCATATTGCGCTGATAGAGCGCAATCAGCCCCTCCTTCTCGGCCTTGCGCTGCAATTGCCAGACGCCGAGCGCGATCATGATCGCGACGGCGGCGAGCACGAGAATCGTCGGGACCAATGGCCAGCGACGGGAGACGGTGGCGGCGGTTTCAGTCATGCTCATCCTCCACGCGGCGCCCTTCGGCGGCCTGTCGTTGATGTTCGCTGGCGAGCAGCGCCGCCTTGACGATGCGCAGCCCATAAATCACCGCCCCGACAGTCAACGGCACCCACAGCAGGATATGCACCCACAAAGGCGGCGCCAAGAGCGAATCGAGCGTCAGTGCAAGCGCGATCAGCAGCGCTCCGATGATCAGCGTCAGAAAGGCCGCAGGACCGTCGCCGACATTATATCGACCGAAATCGAGCCCGCACGCTTCGCAGCGCTCGCGAAATTGCACCGGCCCGTCGAACAGCGGCGATGAACCACATTCGGGACACAGACCAAAAAGGGCGGCACGCCAGACCGGCGGCCGCCCCTTTGGAGTCGGATCGACTTGCGTCAACTTAGTGCGCGGCGACAGGTGCGCCCCAGCCGCCCCAGATGTAGACGATGATGAAGAGGAACAACCACACCACGTCGACGAAGTGCCAATACCATGCAGCGGCTTCAAAACCGAAATGCTGCTTGGGCGTGAAGTGGCCCTTATAGGTACGCACGAGGCAGACGATCAGGAAGATCGTGCCGACGAGCACATGGAAACCGTGGAAGCCGGTCGCCATATAGAAGGCAGAGCTATAATTCGTCTGACCGAACGGGAACGGCGCGTGCATATATTCATATGCCTGGATCGTCGAGAAGACGACGCCAAGAATGATCGTCAGCCACAGGCCCTTCTTCAGGCCTTCACGGTCACCGTGAATCAGCGAATGATGCGCCCAGGTGATCGTCGTGCCCGAGCAGAGCAGAATCAGCGTGTTGAGCAGCGGCAGCGTGAAGCCGTCAATGACTTCGATGCCCTTCGGCGGCCATTGCGTGATCGCCGTGGCGCCATCCTGGCCGAACAGCGACGTCACCGCGCCATCGACGACCTCGATCGGCACCGGGAACAGCGAGAAATCGAACCAGGCCCAGAACCAGCCAACGAAGAACATGACTTCCGACGCGATAAACAGGATCATGCCGTAACGCATGTGAAGCTGAACGACCGGCGTATGGTCGCCTGCATGGGCTTCGTTGATGACGTCCGACCACCAGCTGAAGAAGGTGCCGATCACGCCCATAAGGCCCAGGCCGAGCACCCATTTGCCGACGCCGCCGAAATAATCCGCGTGCATCGTCATCACGAGCCCGAAGAACATCACCAGCGCAGCGACCGAGCCGAACAACGGCCAGACGCTGGGATTTACCAGGTGATAATCATGATGTTTGGCACCAGCCATGTCACTATTCCCGTTTTGCAGCCCCAGCATCGCGATTCCCCATCGCTCGCCGGTCCTTTGATTAGACTCTTGATCGCGGCCTTAGCTCGCCTTTTTACCCTCGTCTACAGGGTGGAAGGTGTAGCTGAGGGTGATTTCCTGAACGTCGCGCGCATCGGGGTCGTCCATGATCTTGGGATCGACAAAGAACAACACCGGCATGCGCATTTGCTGCCCTGGCTCCAACCGTTGTTCGGTGAAGCAGAAGCATTGTATCTTGGTAAAATATTTTCCCGCCTGAGTCGGCGTGACATTGAAGCTCGCGGTCCCGACTACCGGATGCGCCGAATTATTTTCAGCGATAAAGATCGCCATGTCGCGCGCGCCGATGCTCACCGTATCGCGGGGATGCTCGGGATAGAATTTCCATGGCAATTTTGGCGACACATTCGCGTCGAACCGCACCGACATCGTTTGATTCAGAATCTCGGGCTCGGCGGCGGCCGCGACCGGATCATAACGCTGCGTCGTGCCGCCAAAGCCCGTTACACGGCAGAACAGATCGTAAAGCGGCACTGCGGCAAAGCCGACCCCGACCATCGCCAGCGCCATCGCCGAAGCGAGGCTCGCCGTCTTTGCATTGGGGGAGAGTTCAATCTTCATTGGAAAATCTGCATCTTTGCGATGGTGATCAAAAAGAAAAGGATCGCGAGCGCGCCGAGCATCCACGCCATCATATTGGCGCGACTGCGCTGGCGACGGCGATATTCCGCCTCGTCGAACGGCTCTTGATTCGGTTCCTGGGTCATAGTGGCCACCAATGGTCGGCGACGACTGCGCCGAACAAAATGAAAAGATAAGCGATCGAATAGGCAAAGAGGCGCTTTTCAGGGCGCATCAGATCGCCCTCGCCCGTCGTCCGCGTACCGACCTGGATCGACAGCAATACGAACAGTGCCGAGAGTAATACAGCGGTCCAGCCATAAAGCGCCCCGGTGTAACCGAGCGGCCAGGGCACGATCGCCGCCGCCGCCATGATCACCGCATAAAGGAGAATCTGGCGGCGCGTCGATTTCTCGCCGGCAACGACGGGCATCATCGGGATGCCCGCAGCGGCATAATCTGACTTCACGAACAGTGCGAGCGCCCAGAAATGCGGGGGGGTCCACAGGAAGATCAACAGGAAGAGCAGCACCGGCAACGGCGCAATGCCTCCCGTCGCCGCGACCCAACCGATCAGCGGCGGGAACGCACCGGCGGCGCCGCCGATGACAATATTCTGCGGCGTGCGCGGCTTCAGCCACATCGTATAGATGAAAACATAGAAAAGAATCGAAGCGGCCAGCAGCAACGCCGCCTGCCAGTTCGATGCAAAAAGCATCAGAAAGACCGAAAAGGCGGCCAATCCGACGCCGAATTGCAAAGCCGTCTGCGGATCGAGCCGCCCGGCGGGTAGCGGCCGATTGGCCGTCCGCTTCATCTTCGCGTCGATTCCCGCCTCATACCATTGGTTGAGCGCGCCCGACGCCCCTGCGCCCAGCGCAATCGCCAGAACCGAAGAGAATGCGAGAATCGGATGGACGTGTCCCGGCGCTGCGAGCAGACCGCACAAGGCAGTGAACACCACCAGCGACATGACGCGCGGCTTGGTCAGCGCGAACAGGTCGCGCCAATCGGCGGGAAGCGCCGTTTCGGCATGGGTCAGGCTCTGCGCCATGATAACTCCAGCCTGGTAGGAAACGCCCCCTGCCAGAATTGGCAGGGGGCGAAACCGATCAGGCGATACGCGGCAGTTCGTTGAACTGATGGAACGGCGGCGGGCTCGACAGCGTCCATTCGAGCGTCGTCGCGCCTTCGCCCCACGGATTGTCGGCGGCCTTCTTACCGGCAACCAGCGAGTAGAGGATGTTCACGAAGAAGATCAGCACGCCGACCGCCATGATCACATAGCCATAGGACGAGATCAGGTGCCAGAAGGCATAGGCTTCGGGATAGTCGGGGTAGCGACGCGGCATGCCCTGCTGACCCAGGAAGTGCTGGGGGAAGAACAGGACGTTCACGCCGATGAAGAAGATCCAGAAGTGCAACTGCCCGAGGAACTCGTTGTACATCCGGCCCGACATCTTCGGGAACCAGTAATAGAAGCCGGCGAAGAGCGAGAAGACCGCGCCCAGCGAAAGCACATAGTGAAAGTGCGCGACGACATAATAGGTGTCGTGCAGCGCGGTATCGACGCCGCCATTGGCGAGTACGACGCCGGTGACGCCGCCCACGGTGAACATGAAGATGAAGCCGAGCGCCCAGACCATCGGGGTCTTGAAGCTCATCGAACCGCCCCACATGGTGGCGATCCAGCTGAAGATCTTGATGCCCGTCGGGACTGCGATGACCATCGTCGCGGCGGTGAAGTACATCTTGAGGTTCACGCTCATGCCGACCGTGAACATGTGGTGGGCCCACACGATGAAGCCGACGGCGCCGATCGCGACCATGGCATAGGCCATGCCGAGATAACCGAACACCGGCTTGCGGCTGAAGGTCGAGATGATCTGGCTGACGATGCCAAATCCGGGCAGGATCATGATGTAGACTTCGGGGTGACCGAAGAACCAGAAGAGATGCTGGTAAAGCACCGGATCGCCGCCGCCCGTGGCATCATAGAAGGTCGTGCCGAAGTTACGGTCGGTCAGCAGCATGGTGATTGCGGCCGCAAGAACCGGCAGCGCGAGCAGCAGAAGGAAGGCGGTGACGAGCACCGACCACACGAACAACGGCATTTTGTGCAGGGTCATGCCCGGCGCGCGCATGTTGAAGATGGTGGTGATGAAGTTGATCGCACCAAGGATCGACGCCGCGCCTGCAAGGTGGAGCGAGAAAATCGCCATGTCGACAGCGGGCCCAACCGAGCCGCTGGTAGACAGCGGTGCGTAGACCGTCCAGCCGGTGCCGGCACCAAGGCCGCTACCGCCAGGGACGAACATCGAACCGACCAGCATCACGAACGCAACCGCAGTGAGCCAGAAGGAAACGTTGTTCATGCGCGGGAAGGCCATGTCGGGCGCGCCGATCATCAGCGGCACGAACCAGTTGCCGAAGCCGCCGATCATCGCGGGCATGACCATGAAGAAGACCATGATCAGACCGTGGGCGGTGATCATGACGTTCCAGAAATGCTTGCCCTGAACTTCGCCCGCGCCTGCGTCAAAGAATTGGGCCCAGCCGGTCAGATACTGAACGCCGGGATGCGCCAGCTCGAGGCGCATCATCCCAGAGATCACACCGCCGACGATACCGGCAATGATCGCGAAGATCAGATAGAGGGTGCCGATGTCCTTGTGGTTCGTGGACATGAACCAGCGGACGAAAAAGCTCGGCGTATCATGGTCGTCATGCGCATGGTCGTGACCATGTGCGGGTGCAGTCGCTGCAATATCGGTCATCTGTCGGACCCCTTATTAATTCTTGGCGGCCGGAGCGGCGGCGGGAGCCGCAGCCGGGGCTGCTTCGGTCGTGGCGGCAGCAGGCGTCGGCGCGACAGCGGCAGGCGCCGCCGCAGTTTCACCCGAAGGATTGCCGCCCTTCGAGCGCACCCAGGCTTCCCACTTATCGACCGGCAGCACTTCTACCGCGATCGGCATATAGCCATGATCGACGCCGCACAGTTCCGAACACTGGCCATAATAGACGCCAACCTTGGTCGCGGTGAACGTCGTTTCGTTGGCACGGCCGGGAACGGCGTCCATCTTGGTCCAGAAAGCAGGAACCGCAAAGCTGTGGATCACGTCGGCCCCGGTGATGATCAATTTCACCTGACGACCAACGGGGACGACCATGCGATTGTCAACGGCGAGATGATAGGGTTCGCCAGCGGCCTTGGCCTTATCTTCGGGAAGGATCTTCGACACATATTCGCCGATGCCCTGGTCAGGATAGGCATAGCCCCAATACCATTGGTAGCCCGTGACCTTGATCGTCAGCGCATCCTTCGACGGCGGCGCATATTGCGCGGCGAGCAGCTTGATCGACGGGACCGCGACCACCGCGAGGATCAGAACCGGAATAGCGGTCCAGATAATCTCGATGAAGGTGTTGTGGGTCGTCTTCGACGGAACCGGGTTCGCCTTGGCGCGGTAGCGTGCCATCGCCCAGAGCATCAAGCCGAGCACGAGGAGCGTGATCACGGTGATCACCGGCAGCAGGATATAATGATTAAACTCATACGCCTGCTGACCGATCGGCGTCACCTGCGGCTGGAAATTAATTCCTGCATCGACCGGCTGGCCGACACCCGCAGTGGGCTTCATTGGGACATAGGTCGCGTCGCCGGCGGGCACTGCCGCATCAGCTTTGGCCGGAGTCGCCGCAGTTGTGGCCGCTGCGGGCGCGACGGGCGCCGGATTCGCGGTTGCCGTTGCGACGGGCGCTTCGACCGGAGCCGTAGCAGGTGCTTGCGCATGGGCCGCACCGACGGCGCCAAGCGACAAAGCTGCCGCAATTACAAGGGTTTTCAAGCTCTTCATAAGGATAGTGCCGCCCGTTGCCTGTTGTTCTTTCGTTGGCTCAGCCCGTCCGTGCCAACCACCGACACGGGTCGGGGCAGCCGGCAGAGGGGCTGAAACTCGCGGGCGCTATAGACCCGCTTGCCGCTTGCCTCAAGCATCTCTAACACTATTTTGCGGTCAGCAAATCTGCGCCGCCAAAACCCCGTCGCCCATCAAGAGCGACGCTCTATATATAAAGAACGCACTCCCGATGACCGACGATGAAATCCTGGCCGAATTCCGCGCCGCCGACGCGCTGCTACAGGGGCACTTCCTGCTCTCTTCCGGACGCCACAGTGAATATTATCTGCAATGCGCGCGCGTTCTGATGGACACCGAACGCGCGGGGCGTCTCGCCGTCGCGCTCGCCGCCAAGCTGCCGCGCGACCTGAAACAGGCCATCGACGTGGTCGTCTCGCCGGCAATGGGCGGCATTATCATAGGGCATGAGATGGGCCGCGCGCTCGGCAAGCCCGCAATCTTCGTCGAGCGCCCCACCGGCACCTTCGAACTGCGCCGCGGCTTTGCGATCGCACCCGGCAGCAAAGTCCTGATGGTCGAGGACGTCGTCACCACCGGTCTGTCGTCGCGCGAAGCGATGGAAGCGGTGCGCGCGGCGGGCGGCGAAGTGCTGGCCGAAGCCGCGCTGGTCGACCGCTCGGCGGGCAGCGTCGATCTGGGCGTTCCCTTCTATCCGCTCGTCGCGATCAATTTCCCGACCTATGCCGAAGATCAGCTTCCTGAAGCCCTGGCAGCGACGCCGGCGATCAAGCCCGGCAGCCGGAGCCCGGCAGCTTGACCCCGCCCCGCCCCGCCCGGCTGCGGCTCGGCGTCAACATCGATCATGTGGCGACGATCCGCAACGCGCGCGGCGGCGAGCACCCCGACCCCGTGCGTGCGGCAGAAATCGTCGCGTCGGTCGGCGGCGACGGCATCACCGCGCATCTGCGCGAAGACCGGCGCCATATTCGCGACGACGACCTTGCGCGCATCCAGGCCGCGACCGATCTGCCGCTCAACCTTGAAATGGCGGCGACCGACGAAATGGTCGAGATCGCGCTGCGCCACAATCCGCACGCGGCGTGCATCGTCCCCGAAAAGCGCGAAGAGCGCACGACCGAGGGCGGGCTTGATGCGGCGGGCCAGCACAACCACCTCGCCCCGATCGTCGCGCGACTGAATGACGCCGGCATTCGCGTCAGCCTGTTCATCGAGCCCGACGCACGGCAGATCGAGGCGGCGATGCGTTTGCGTGCGCCCGTCGTCGAATTCCACACCGGCCGCTATGCGCATGTCGAAGGCGAGGAACGCGCGGCGGAACTGCGCCGCCTTGCCGACGCAGCCGCGCTCGCGTGGAAAAATGGCATTGAGCCGCACGCCGGGCACGGCCTGACTTATGACAATGTCGTCCCGGTCGCGGCGATCCCGCAGCTCGCCGAACTCAACATCGGCCATTATCTGATCGGCGAGGCAATCTTTACCGGGCTGGAGGATGCGGTGCGCCGGATGCGCCTGCTGATGGACGAGGCGCGCGGCGCCGCATGACCCATTTCGTCATTGCGAGCGAAGCGAAGCAATCCAGAGCGGCACAATGCCGCCCCTGGATTGCCGCGTCGCCTTCGGCTCCTCGCAATGACGAAATTGGAGTGATGTCTTGATCATCGGCCTGGGTTCCGACCTTTGTAATATAGAACGTATCCAGGCCTCGCTCGATCGCTTCGGCCAGCGCTTCGAAAATCGCGTCTTCACCGATGTCGAGCGCGCCAAGGCGGCGCGCCGCCCCTTCACCCGCGCCGGAACCTACGCCAAGCGCTTCGCAGCGAAGGAGGCTTTTTCGAAGGCCGTCGGCACCGGATTCAAGCGCGGCGTGTTCATGAAAGACATTGGCGTCGTCAACGCACCATCGGGCGCACCGACGCTGGCGCTGACCGGCGGCGCTGCTGACCGGCTGGCCCAGATGATCCCGCCCGGCCACAGCGCGCATATCCATCTGACACTGACCGACGACCATCCCTGGGCGCAGGCCTTTGTCATCATCGAAGCAATCAAGGACTGAATGAGCATGGCGAAGAAGGCAGCGACGGATAAGGCGAAGGACGAAAGCTGGGGCAAGACGATCCGCGATATCGCGGTCATACTGCTGCTCGTTCTCGGCATCCACAGCTTCATCGCCAAGCCTTTCTATATCCCGTCCGATTCGATGATGCCGGTGCTGCTGTCGGGCGACCGGCTGATCGTCAGCAAATATCCCTATGGCTGGTCCTATGCCTCGGTGAGCTTCCACCTCGCACCCAAGTTCGCGGGCCGACTGTTCGGCAAGCTGCCCGAACGCGGCGACATCGTGGTGCTCGAACATCCGGTCACGCGCGAAGATTATATCAAGCGCGTTATCGGCCTTCCGGGCGACACCATCGAGGTCAAGGCGGGGGCGCTGTCGATCAACGGCAAACCGGTGAAGCGCGAAGTTCAGCCGATGCTGTCGATCCCCGTCGACGCCAACACGCCGTCGGGCGACGGCAGCCTGTCGCGCAACGTCGTGCCCGGCGCCGACGGCCAGCCCGTACTCGAAGTCCCGATCGTCCGTGAAACCCTCCCCGGTGGCGCTACCTTCGACACCATCGACCTCGGCGCGAGCCAACTCGACGATTATGGCCCCTATAAAGTCCCGGCGGATCATCTGTTCCTGATGGGCGATAACCGCGACGGCAGCGCCGATAGTCGCGCGCCCCTCGAGGCCAAGGGCCTAGGCGGCGCCGTACCGTTTGACGCGATCGCGGGCCGCGCTGAAATCATCAGCTTTTCGACCGATGGCACCGCCAAATGGTATAATCCGCTGAGCTGGTTCCAGGCATTGCGGTCGGGCCGTGCGGGAACCGACCTGCGTCCCGAGCGTCAGGCCAATATAAATTAGGGAGTAATGGCATGGCGCAAAGCGAAGGAAAAACAGAAGCACGCGCCGAAGCCCCCGGCCCCACTGAAATCCAGAGTCACCTGGTCCGCACCGAACTGCTCAAGGCCAGCGTCTGGCTGGGCATGGCGCTGTTGATCGGCGCCTGCATCATCCTCGTCCAGCCGATCCTGTTGATCTTTGCCGGCATCGTGATGGCCTCGATGCTCGACGGCGGCACGCGCCTGCTCGGTCGCGTGCTGCCCATAGCGCGCGGCTGGCGCCTCGCGATCGTCTGCCTGACGCTCGTCGCCTTCATGGCATGGACGGTTATGTTTGCGGGGTCGCAAATCGCCGATCAGGCCGCGACCTTGCAACAGGTCATCATGGTCCAGGTCGAACGCATCGCCGCTTGGGCGAGCGCACACGGCATGGGCAATTTCCAGCTCGATACGAAGACCATCACCGACAATCTCGCCGGTACCTTCGGACGCGTCACGGCGGCGGTGGGTTCGGTCCTCGGCGGCCTGACCAGCCTGGTGATGATTGTCGTGCTTGGCATCTTCATCGCGATCGAACCGCGGCTGTACGAGCGCGGCGTCGCGTGGATGCTGCCGATGAAGAGCCGCGAGAACTTCTACATCACCACCGCGCGCATGGGCTTCACGCTGCGCCGGCTGATGGCGGGACGCCTGCTCGGCATGCTCGTTGAAGGCATCGGAACATGGCTCGCCTGTCTTGCAGTAGGGATTCCGATGGCGGCGCTGATGGGGCTCCTCACCGGCCTGCTCGCGTTCATTCCCAATATCGGCGCGATCGTGTCGGGCGTGCTGCTCGTCCTCGTCGGCTTTTCGGCAGGGATGGACACCGGTCTCTATGCCATCGCTATCTATTTCGTCGTCCAGACGGTCGACGGCTATCTGATCGTGCCGATGGTCGCGAAGAAGACGGTCGACCTCGCCCCGGCTCTCGTCCTCGGCGCTCAGATATTGTTCGGCGCGCTGCTCGGACTGATGGGGCTGTTTCTTGCCGACCCGATCGTCGCGATGATCAAAGTTGCGCTGGAGCGCGAGGCCGAGCGCAACGCGGAAACGCAGCCCGAATAAAGGAAAACGGCGGCGGGCTGATCCAGCCCACCGCCGCTTTTTGGCATATCCCTGACCGCGCCGATTACGGCTGCGGCGCGCCCGGAGGCGGACCTGCAGGACCGCCCGGAGCGCCGCCCTGCATCTGCTGCTGCTGTTGCTGCATCATCTGCTGCATCTGGCGCACTTCGGCTTCCGAACGGAAATCGAGCAATTCGACATCGAAATGCAGCGTGCTGTTCGCCGGGATCGGCCCGGCTTCGCGGTTGCCATAGCCCAGCTTCGCCGGAATGCTGATCTTATACTTGCCGCCCTTTTGCATGCGGGTCAGCGCTTCGGAAAAGCCGGGAACAACCTGGGCAACCTGCATCGGCGCCTGTTCATTGGCATCGAAAACGGTACCGTCGTCGAGCTTGCCTTCATATTTCACCAGCACCACGTCAGCGATCGTCGGACTGGGACCGGTGCCGGCCTTTACAACCTCGAAGCTGATGCGCGGGGTGCTGTAATAGGCGAAGGCCGCGCCCGCAGCGAGCAGCGCCACAAGGCCGATCCACAGCAGCCACAAACCGCCCTTGCCCACCGGGCGCAATGGAACCGTCGTCACACTCATCGTCGCTGATCCTTCCCTGCCCCGTCAGAGGGCGAAAACACGGGCAAGCCTATAGGCGGAGCGGCGCAGAGCGGTCCAGTGGCAATATACGCGCGCGCATAACGAAAAAGGGCGCCGCGTTGCCGCAGCGCCCTTTTCACGAACTGGATCCCGAATGGATCGACGGGTTCTACTTGATCCCGTCGCGTTCCATCCGCTTGCGCTCCATCTTGCGGGCGCGGCGGACAGCTGCAGCGCGCTCACGCGCGCGCTTTTCGCTGGGCTTCTCGTAATGACGGCGCAGCTTCATTTCGCGATACACACCCTCACGCTGCAGCTTCTTCTTGAGCGCGCGAAGGGCCTGGTCGACATTATTGTCGCGAACGATGATCTGCATACGCCGTGTCGTCTCCTGTTCGTCGGACGCTCCATGGTTCCGGGAAAGACCGGTGCATCATGAATCGCCTATATTCGGGCAATAAAAAGAGCGCCGCAAGCCAGCGACGTTCGGATGAAGCGCCAACTAGAGAGATTCGCGCTCAAATGCAAGCCCCCGCGCGGTGAACCGCGCCCGGACCGCCGCAAGCCCCGCTTCCCCGCTGCGGGATTGTGCCGCCCCTGTACCCTATGGCATAGGTAGCAGGACGAAACCGACATAATCGGCAAGAGAGGATTGACCATGGCGACCCAGCTGAAACGCAACAGCAAATATAGCGAAGCCGAATGGACGGCGCGACAGGAGCTTGCCGCCTGCTATCGCATCTTTGCGATGATGGGCTGGGACGAGATGATCTTCAACCATATCACGGTGAAGCTGGACGATCAGGAAGGCGCTTTCCTGATCAACCCCTATGGTATGCATTTTAGCGAAGTCACCGCCTCCAGCCTGATCAAGATCGACATCGACGGCAACAAGCTGGACGAGGATAATCCCTGGCATGTCAACAAGGCGGGCTTCGTCCAGCACAGCCTGTTCCACCGCGTCCTGCCCGACGCACATGCGATCATCCACACGCACACCACCGCGACGATGGCGGTGTGCGGGCTCGAAGGCGGATTGCAGCCGACGAACTTCTACGCCTGCAATTTCATGGGCCAGCTCGCCTATCATGATTTCGAAGGCATTACGGTGCGCGAGGAAGAAGGCACGCGACTCGTCGAGCATCTCGGCGACAAGCGCATCCTGATGCTGCGCAACCACGGCCCCGTCGTGATGGGCAAGTCGCTGTCCGACGCCTTCATAAAATATTGGGCGCTCCAGCGCGCGTGCGAAATCCAGCTCGCGACAATGAGCATGGGTAAGCCGATCCTGATCAGCGACGATGTCGTCAAGGTCCACCAGCGCGACCTCTATATGGCGCAGATTCCCGGCCGCCAGTCGGGCAAGGCCGAATTCGACGCGATGGTGCGCAAGGTCGACAAGATCGACACAAGCTGGCGTGACTAATCCGGCCAGACGGCTAAACCGGCCCGCATGACGCGATTCTCTGTCAACGACCGTCCGGTCGAATATCGCATGGAGCCCGAAACGCCCCTGCTGTGGGCGCTGCGCGATGCGTCGAACCTGACGGGCACCAAATATGGCTGCGGCACCGGTGAATGCGGCGCCTGCACCGTCGATATCGACGGCGAGGCGATCCGCAGCTGCATGGTCACGATCGCCGAATGCGAGGGCCGCTTCGTCACGACGATCGAGGGGCTGGCGCGCGACCGCAGCCATCCGGTGCAGCAGGCGTGGGTGGCCGAACAGGTGCCGCAATGCGGCTTCTGCCAGTCGGGGATGATCATGGCCGCCGCCGCGCTGCTGCGGACGAACAGCAATCCCAGCGACGCAGAGATTGACGCGGCGATGACCAACATTTGCCGATGCGGCACCTATCTGCGCATCCGCACCGCGATCCGCCTCGCCGGACGCGTGATACGCGGCGAAGAACGGATCGCCGCCGCCCCGCCGCCGGGCATCCGCCCGGCCGATGCCGCGCGCGCAGTGCCAGCGCTGCGCCCGGCCCGCAGAAACTGAACAGCCCCGTTCATCTAGCTGAACCGCAGGCAACGGCCCGGTCAGCCGTCGATCATCTTGCGAGGCGTAAGAATCACTTCATCATCCCGGCTGGTGCCTTCAGCGATCGGGAAATGGGTTGGAGAATGGCGAGATGAAGAAGATGTTCGGAGGTTTGCTGATCGCTGCAACGATCCTGACCCCCATCGCCCCGGCGGCCGCGCAGGCCTCGGGCGAACGGGTCCAGATTGCGCAGCGCGGCGACCGTGGAGATCGAGGCGACCGTGGGCCACGCGGCCCCGAAGTGCGCCGTGTCGGCAATGGCGGCGGTCAGACCCGCCCCGACCGTGAGCAGGGCCAGCGGCCGCAAGTCGAGCGCCAGCAACGCGGCGAAGCGCGCCAGCAGCAGTGGCAACAGCGCGGCAATGATCAGCAGCGGCAGGCACAGCGCCAGCAATGGCAACAGCAGCGCAATAATGACCAACCGCGCCAGACGCAGCAGAGCGATCGCCAGCGCGGCACCTATGATCGCAACCGCGATGGTCAGGTCGACCGGCGAACCGATCGCAACCGCGACGACCGCACCGGCCGTCAGTGGGACCGCAACCGCGACGGTCAGGTCGACCGGCGAACCGACCGCAACCGCGACGGTCAGATCGACCGCCGCTGGGACCGCAACGATAACAACCGTGTCGACCGGCGCACCGATCGCAACCGCGATCGCGATCGCTATAACGACCGGCGCTATCGCGACAATGACCGGGGCAATCGCTGGAACCGCGATTGGCGCAGCGACCGGCGCTATGACTGGCGCAGCTATCGCCAGTCGAATCGCAATTATTACCGGATGCCGCGATATTATTCGCCCTACCGGAACCATAATTACACGCGGTTCAGCATCGGCTTCACCCTGGGTTCGCTCTTCTATGGCCAGCGCTACTGGATCAACGACCCTGGTCATTATCGCCTGCCGCCCGCTTATGGGGGCTATCGCTGGATCCGCTATTATGACGACGCGCTTCTGGTCGATACCTATTCGGGCGAAGTGGTCGACGTTCTTTACGACTTCTTCTGGTAATATCCTTTCGGTTACCCGAAGACAAACTGAGGGGTCGGTTCGCCGGCCCCTCTTTTTATGTAATGGAGAAATATCCGGCAATTGATGGCCCGGCCCCCGGGCCGAAACGGGCGCTATTCCGTTTCGCTTAGCAACTTGTTATAGCGTTGACATGCCTGCTGTTCGCCTCTTGCCGCCCACCCAGTTTTTCGACCGCGCCCAATGGTCTGCGATCACCACCGCGTCGCGCTGGCGTGGCCCATGGCTGGTCGCCCACGCGTGGATCGTCAGCATCGCCCTCGTCGGCCTTGCCGCCTGGTCGCAGAACCCCATCGCATGGCTGCTCGCGGTGATTTTCGTCGGCGGGCGTCAGCTCGGCCTTGCGATCCTGATGCACGATGCCGCGCACGGCGCGCTGCATCCGAACCGGAAAATCAACAATTTCCTCGGCCAGTGGATGACGGGTGCCGCGGTCGGATCCGATCTCATCGCCTATCGCACCTATCATTTGCAGCATCACAAATTTACCCAGCAGCCCGAAGACCCCGACCTCGCACTGTCGAGACCCTTCCCCACCACGCGTGCCAGCCTGTGGCGCAAGGTACTGCGCGATATGACTGGCCAGACCTTCTTCAAACAGCGCGTGGCGCAGTTCGGATATGCGCTGGTCGGCGTGAAAGCGATGCTCCGCGGCGAGCAGCCAGTGAAGAGCGGCGCCAGCACCAAGGCAGGGACCCCGTTCAACAAACAATCCGACGACGGCATGACCTCACCGACGGTCGACGTCGCGGGGGCGATGGCGGTGGCCCGCGCGGTCGGCCGTTTCCTTGTCGTTCAGGCGATATTGCTCGCGGCTTCGCTCGCCCTCTATGGCTGGACGCCCTATCTTCTCTGGCTGGCGGGGCTCGCGACGACCTTTCAGCTTTACCTGCGCGTCCGCAATATCGCCGAGCATGCGTGCACGACGACGGGTAGCCAGGATCCCTTCACTCACGCACGGACCACACACGCCGGCTGGCTGGCGCGGGCGACGGTTGCACCCTATTGGGTCAATTATCACTCCGAACATCATCTGTTCATGGGTGTCCCCTGCTATCGGTTGCCAGAGGTCCATGCCGCACTCGGCCGCGCCGGTCGGCATGACGCGATGACGATCGCGCCGAATTACGTGGCAGTGCTGCGGCAGGTCACCGCAAAAGGCTGAGCCGCCTGCCCTACTCCTGAACGAAACGCTGCCCGGCGCGGTCCTTGACCGTCTTTGCGGGGTCAAAGATCAACCCGTTCATCGCGATATAGACCCCGGGCGGCAGCGTCTGCACCGCCGCGAGCGCGAAGCCAACGTTGAATTCGGCATCGCTCGCGCGGACCGACGCGGGCTGCATCGCCCCCGTCATCACGATCGTCTTGCCCTCTATGCCCGCAAGTACGCGACCGGTGACGGGCATCGTGTCGGTGCCGTGGGTGACGAGAATACGCGTCGCCTCGCTTGCCGCGACCGCAACGCGAATGAGCTCACGGTCGGCGTCGTCGAGCTCAAGACTGTCCTTGCGCATCAACTGGGTGACGCGGTGCGGAACATGGACATTATGCTCGCGCAGCATGTCGGGAATCGCCGCGGGGCCGATCTGGAATTCGCTAAGCGCGTCGAAATAAACCTTGTCGATCGTCCCGCCGGTGGTGAAGATTTCGATCGCGTCGGTCACGCCAAAGCCTCGGCAATCAGCCGCCGCGTGTTGTCGATCCCGAACAGCGCGATGAAGCTGCCCATGCGCGGCCCCGCGCTCGATCCGAGCAGGGTTTCGTACAGTGCCTTGAACCAGTCGCGCAGATTTTCAAAGCCATAGGCCTCGTTCTTGCCAATCTCATACACGATGTTCTGGATATCATCGGCGCCCGCATCGGCGGGAAGCGCCGCCAGCCTGGCGTCGAGTTCCTGCAAGGCCGCGCCCTCGCCGCCCTGCGGCTTGCGGCGGTTCAGCGTCGGCGCGACATAGTCGCGGTTATACGCCATCGCATTGTCGATCAGCCCGTCGAGCTCGGGATAGGTCGCCGCGTCGGCCCCTTCGACATATTGGCCGAGGTAACGCCAGATCTGGTCCTTCGACGCGTCGGCGCCCATCACCCCGACGAGGTTCAGCAGCAGGCCGAAGGTCACCGGCAGTTCCTTCACGGGCACCGGCTCGCCGCGCGCGACATGGACGTGATGCACCGGATTGCCGAGCTTCTTGTCGCCGTCCTGTGCCGGATAATTGCCGCGCATCTGGAGATATTCATCGACCGCCTTCGGGATCACCCCGATGTGAAGCTGCTTCGCCGCCTTGGGCTCGCGATAGGCGAAGAAGGCGAGGCTTTCCTCGCTGCCATAGTCGAGCCATTGCTCGAGACTGAGGCCATTGCCCTTCGACTTCGAAATCTTCTCGCCCTTTTCGTCGAGGAACATTTCGTAGATCAGCCCTTCGGGCTTGCGGCCGCCGAGCGCCTTGGCGATCTTGCCCGACTGGACGCCGCTGTCGGTCAGATCCTTGCCGTACATTTCATAATCGACGCCGAGCGCGACCCAGCGCATCGCCCAGTCGACCTTCCACTGCAGCTTGGCGCCGCCGCCGAGGATCGAATGGGTGATCGTCTCGCCCTCATCCTCGAACGACACGAGTCCCGCCTCGGCATCGACGACGGTGATTGGCACCTGCAGCACAATCCCCGACTTGGGGCTGACCGGCAGGATCGGCGAATAGGTCGCGGCGCGTTCGGCGCGCAGCGTCGGCAGCATGATGTCGAGAATATCCTGATTGTGGCGCAGGACATTCTTCAGCGCATCATCGAACGCACCCGACTTGTAACGATCGGTCGAGCTGACAAATTCATATTCAAAGCCAAAACGGTCGAGAAATTCGCGCAGCATTGCGTTGTTATGATGTGCGAAACTTTCATACTTTCCGAACGGATCGGGAATGTCGGTCAGCGGCTTGCCGAGATGCGCGCGCAGCATGTCGCCGTTCGGAATATTGTCGGGAACCTTGCGCAGCCCGTCCATATCGTCGCTGAATGCAACCAGCCGCGTCGGCGCACCGCCGGTGATCGCCTCATAGGCGCGTCGGACCATCGTCGTGCGCAACACTTCGTTGAAGGTGCCGATATGCGGCAGGCCCGAGGGACCATAGCCGGTTTCGAAAATCACGGCCTCGCCGCCGGGCTTGCCGTCGGGATAGCGTTTCAGCACCTTGCGCGCTTCCTCGAACGGCCAGGCCTTGGAGGTTTGCGCGGATGCGCGCAGGGCGGGATCAAGATGCATATCAGTCATGAAAGCGCCCATAGCGGGAAGAAAGCAGGATGGGAAGAAGCGCGGAAATCTGCGCAACTTCATTCGCGATTCGCCTCCCGGCGCCAGAAGGCACCGGTCGGCAACATGGGTCGAATGAAGCACGGCGGGACAATGTAGGAAAGGCCGCATTCCCCCAGCCTTTGGCGCCCCCGCGCAGTTCATGGTTTCAGCGCATTGCCTTTCAGGAGTTGGCCGGGAATCGCAGGGCGGTCCGGCGCCGCCAGCGTCACCGCGTCGCCGTCGATCGACAGGCTGGCACAGTCCTGATCGCGAAAATCGCGCCACTGCTCGGCGACGCACAGCTTGCCGTCGGTCTGCACCAGCCATTTGATCGACGTCGGCGCCCCATCGCCCCATTTCGCCAGACCGGAGCCGTCGCGCAGAAAATAGACGACGCTATCGGTTTCGGCCTGTCGGTCGGCGGCCTTCAACAACATTGTATTGCCGATCAACGCGTCGGCCATCTTCCGGGTCTCCGCCCCGGCTGCGGGCGAGAGGTGGCGGGCGTCCCCCTTCAAAAACCGGGCATGCAGGGGGCCGATTCTGTCGTCACGCAGGGTCACGAGATCACCCGCGATCGCAACGGCGGCGCAGAAGCTTCCCTTCCACTGCCCTCCGCTCAGGCACAATTGATCATCGCGCCCGCGGATCGACCATTTTTCATCGGCCTGAAGCACCCAATGATCGAAATAGGGCTGATCATTATGCGCCCGTCGAGCCGTTCCGCCCGGCATGAAATAATGCGCCCGATATTCCCGGCCGCCACCCTCGGGAATGAAGACGAGCGTATTGCCGACCAGCGCATCAATGGCCGCTCTCCCGGTGAGCCTCTCCCCTGAAAGCGTCGCCGGATCGAGCCTCCATGCATCGCCTTCTAAAACCCTGCCGGACCATTCCGGTCCGCTCGGGGGGGCCAGCGTCGCGCTGGCACCGTCGACCGAGAGTATTCCGCAATCTCCGTCCCAAGGCTGGCGCCCAAGATCGGTGATACAGAATTTTCCATCCGACAGATTGGCCCATCGGATGGCGCGCGGTTCGCTGGCACCATCGGGTCCGCGCGTTATCGCCCGTCCGGTGCCGTCGAGGTAGAGAAAAACGCCGATCTCCGCGCCGGGCTGGCCGGGCTTGGCGTAGACGAGCGTATTGCCGACCAACGCGCGCGCGGCTTTATGGGCGACTTCCGGGCGCGACCCCTCTTGGGCATGCGCCGCAAGGTTCCCAACGGGCGCGAGGCCCAGCGCGGTCGCCGCGATCGCCCATGTCCTGAATTGCATGATCTTTACCCGCATATTTCTTTCCCGGATTGGCGCTTATACTGACCATTAGCCATCAGAAATATAGCCCGAATCCTTCCCGGTGACGATCGACGGGAGAATGAGCGGAAGGTCATAGTTACCCGAAATTTACCATGTTGCGCCTAAGATCGGCGCATGATGACCCATCGCACCCCGCAGCCCCGTGGCCACAAGCGCACCGCCGTCTCGATCGAGATCACCGTCAACGGCGTGCTCAACCATGTCGACGGCCGGATCACCGACCTGTCCGAAGGCGGCGCACGGATCGACGGGGTCAGCCTGCCCGCACGATCGCGCTGCGAAATCCATTATGGCGGCGCGGTGGTTTATGCGGTCGTCATGTGGTCCGAGTTTGATCGCATGGGGGTGCGTTTTCCCTATGAGCTGACCCATGGGCCGTTGTTCAACGCGCTCGAACGCGCACGCGGTGCGGCGATGCTCGACCCGGCGCGGATTTTCCTGAGCAACCGCCCTTCGGGTTTTGGACGCCGCGGACTGAGCTGAAACGAAACAATTCTCCATGTGCCGCAGGCATGGGGAGGTGGCAGTCGCCCTAGGCGGCTGACGGAGGGGCTATGACGCCACGGCCCCTCCACCACCGCTTCGCGGCGGTCCCCCTCCCCATCGCTTCGCGACAGGGAGGATCAACGTCACACCTCGCGCTTGCCGCGTTCGCGCTTTGTCCCTAGTTTGGCGCGGTGTCGCCCATCGCTCTCCCTCCCCTGCCCGCGATCCATGCGAGTCACGTCGGTATCTGGATCGCCAGCCCCGACGGCCGCGTGCAGCGCGTCGGGCGCGGTGAGGCGATCGCTGCGGTCGCGGCCACCCCGCACCTGCTGCTCGGCGCGACGCTGGCCGGCGACCGGCTCGGCTATCCCGAATTGTCGGGGCTCGACCTGCTCGAACTCTTTGCCTTCCTCTATCCCGCGCGTTTCGCGGTGCCGACCCCGGCGGGAATCGCCGCCGCGATCGGGCTCGAACCACCCAAGGCAGAGGAAGATATTGCCGCCTTCCTGCCGGAGGCCGCCGCCGCGATGCTCGCCAGCCTCGCCGATCCTGACTGGCCCGAGCGCGAGGGTGCATGGCACGGCCTCCAGGCGCTCGCCCGCCAGCGCTGGCCGTGGGCGGCGCTGGTCCAGCCGCGCCTTGCCGCGCCAGATCAGGCCGACCGCTGGCTGTTCGCGCGCCTGCCCGAATGGGAGGAAGGACCGGCGCGCCTGCCGCCGCGACAGGTGACGATCAATCCCGACGATGTGACCGCACGGCTCGACCGGCTGACCGGCGACGGCGCCGAACGCCGCCCGGGACAACAGGATTATGCCCGCGCCGTCACCACGATCTTCGAACCGCGCGAGCGCAAGGATGCGCCGCAGATGCTGGTCGCCGAAGCCGGAACCGGGATCGGCAAGACATTGGGCTATCTCGCCCCCGCGAAGCAATGGATCGACCAGTCGGCGGGCAGCATCTGCATTTCGACCTTCACCAAGGCGCTGCAACGCCAATTGTCGCGCGAGACCGAGAAACTCTATCCCGACGCCGCGACCCACCGCGAAAAGGTGGTGGTGCGTAAGGGCCGCGAAAATTACCTCTGCCTGCTGAACCTCGAGGATGCGTTGCAGGGCGGCTTTTCGGGCCGCGCCGCGATCCTCGCGCAGCTGGTCGCGCGCTGGGCGACCTATAGCCGCGACGGCGACATGATCGGCGGCGACCTGCCCGGCTGGCTGCCCGCGCTGTTCCGCCGCAACGGCACCACCGCGCTGACCGACCGGCGCGGCGAGTGCATCTATGCCGGTTGCCCGCATTTCCGCAAATGCTTCATCGAACGCTCGGCACGCGCCGCGACGCAGGCCGAGATTGTGATCGCCAACCATGCGCTGACGATGGTGCAGGCGGCGCGGCCGCGCGACGGCGGCGCGCCCGCGACGCGGCTGATCTTCGACGAAGGCCATCATCTGTGGGACGCCGCCGATTCGATGTTCGCCGCCGCGCTCACCGGACAGGAAGCAGTCGAAATCCGTCGCTGGGTGCTGGGTCCCGAGGGCAAGTCGCGCGGGCGACGGCGCGGGCTCGCGGCACGCCTCGCCGATCTCGCCAGCTATGACGAAGCCGGCGACCGCGCAATTCAGGCCGCGATCACCGCCGCGGCAGAGCTGCCCGGCGACGGCTGGCTCGGCCGCTTGACCGAAAATGATCCGTTGGGCGCGGTCGAACGGCTGCTCGCCGCCGTGCGCGCGATGACCTTCGCCCGCGCGGTCGAAACCAAGACCGCCGACGCCGGCTATGGCATCGAAACCGAGCTTGCCGATCCCGATGCAGGGCTGGTCGACGCCGCCGCAAGCGCGAGCGACGCGCTCGATGCGCTGCTGCGCCCCCTGCTGGCGCTCGGCAAGCGGCTCGAGGCGTTGATCGACGACCCGCCCGACTGGCTCGACGGACAGGCGCGCGCGCGCATCGACGGCGCGCGGCACAGCCTGAACACCCGGATCGACACGCTCGGTGGCTGGTTGTCGCTGCTCGGGCGCGTGGGCGGCCCCGCCAACCCCGATTTCGTCGACTGGCTCGCGGTCGACCGCTATGACGGACGCGAGTTCGATTGCGGACTGCATCGCCACTGGCTCGATCCCGCACGGCCAATCGCCGAGGCGGTCTATCGCCCGGCGCAGGGCGTGCTCGTCACCTCGGCGACGCTCCGCAACGGCGGCCATGGTCATGGTGGCTGGGCCGACGCCGATATCCGCACCGGCGCGCGCCATCTGGACGGCAGCGTCCGCCATTTCGCGGTTCCCAGTCCCTTCGACTATGCCCGCCAGTCGGAAGTGCTGATCGTCACCGATATCGCGCGCGGCGATCTGCCCGCACTCGCCGGCGCATACAGCCGCCTGATCGAGGCGTCGGGCGGCGGCGCGCTGGGGCTGTTCAGCGCGATCCGGCGGCTGCGCATCGTCCATGCGCGCGTCGCCGACCGGCTCGCGCGCGCCGGGCTGCCGCTCTATGCGCAGCATGTCGATCCGCTCGACACCGGAACGCTCGTCGATATTTTTCGCGCCGATCCGCACGCCTCGCTGCTCGGCACCGACGCGCTGCGCGACGGGGTCGATGTGCCCGGCGAATCGCTGCGGCTCGTGGTGATGGAGGGCGTGCCCTGGCCGCGGCCGACGATCCTCCACGCGGCGCGGCGCGCGGCGCAGGGCGGCAGCGCCTATGACGATATGGTCATTCGCGGCCGCATAGGTCAGGCCTTTGGCCGCCTGATCCGCCGCGCCGATGATTTCGGGCAGTTCGTGATGCTGTCCTCGTCTTTCCCGTCGCGATTGCTCAGCGCTTTTCCCGAAGGCACGCCGATCCGCCGCCTGCCGCTCGACGAAGTGGTGAACCATGTCGCCGCCGCGAACGTCGAACGGAGAAAAAGCGCCTTTGCCGCCTTTTCACCGTCATGAGTTTGCGGCACAAGGCGGCGCAACGAGGGAAGTGCGCTGCGGCGCGGGGAGAGATTTTGAAGAGTTTGACGATCCTGCGCCATGCCAAATCGGGCTGGGACGCCGCCGTAGAGCGCGATTTCGACCGTCCGATCAATGTGCGCGGCCAGCGCGGCGCCGAACTGGTCGGCCAATGGCTGAAGCGGCAGAAATTGCCGGTCGATCATATCCTGGCATCGCCCGCAGTGCGCGTGACCCAGACGCTCGACATCTTCCAGCCCGCCGCCGATCTCGACCATCTTGAACCCCATTGGGACAGGCGTATCTATCTCGCCTCAGCAGCGACATTGATCGACGTCATTCGCGAGGGCGGCCGCGACGCGACGCACCTTCTGATCTCGGGACATAATCCGGGGCTGGAGGATCTGATCCTGATGCTCGTTCCCGAATCGGCCGACGACGAATTGCGCGCCAAGGTGGACCAGAAACTGCCGACGTCGGCGCTGGCGCGGCTTGAGCTCGATATCGACGACTGGCATGCGCTCGATACCGGAATCGCACGCTTCACCCAATTCATCCGCCCGCGCGACCTTGACCCGGCCCTGTCGCCAGCGATCGACTGAACGTGATCACTTCGCTTTAAATCGTCATTGCGAGCGAAGCGAAGCAATCTCCAGCCATCAGCCTTGCGCAAAATCGACAGCGGGAGATTGCCGCGTCGCTACGCTCCTCGCAATGACGATGAGAATAAGCTGACTAAGCGCCCAGCGCGGCCGCAAGCCTGCGGCGCAGCGCGACCAGCGCCTCGACCGGAACCCCCGAAATCCTCTGCACCGGCGCGGCGCTCTCTAACGACGGCGAGCGCGTTTCAGCGGCGATGGATGCGGCAACGGGCCCGGTGGCGCCCGGACCCGACAGCGCCTTGCGCGCGCCATCGACGGTAAAGCCCTGCACATGCAGCAAATGGTGGATACGTTCGGCCAGCGCGACATCTTCCGCGCGGTAATAGCGGCGGCGCCCCGAGCGCTGGAGCGGCTTTAATTGCGGAAAGCGCGTTTCCCAATAGCGCAGCACATGCGTCGGAACGCCGATGCGCGTCGCCAGTTCACCGATCGCGAGCATCGCGCCGACGGCTTTGCCGCTGTCGTTGGGGCCGCCATCGCCCGAATCGTCAAAGTCAGACATGGCGGCACCCCATATTATTTACCCGCGACGCGGGCGCGCATCGTCTGGCTGGCGCGAAAGGTCATGACCCGTCGCGGCAGGATCGGCACTTCGATGCCGGTCTTGGGATTGCGGCCGATGCGCTGTGCCTTGTCGCGCAGGACGAAGGTGCCAAAGCCCGAGATCTTCACATTCTGCCCGTCCGCAAGCGCGTCTGACATATGATTCAAAATCGATTCGACGATATGCGCCGACTCATTGCGCGACAGACCAATCTGCTGGTTGATGCGTGCCGAAATATCGGCGCGGGTGAGTGTCCCTGCTGCCATCATCTTCCCTTCCCCCTACTGAAGCGAATGCATATTCGGGATCAGGAAGGCCCCCACCTTCGCGAGTCCCGAAGCACCTTGTAACAAAAGCGAATAAATCCGCCAAACTGAAACGGATGGACGGAAGAGTTGATGCGGTGAGATCATCCAGTGGCGCAAATGCGCCAATGTGGGTGACCCGGCTAAACTCTGAGGGCCGCGGCGCCCCAGGTGAAGCCACCACCCATCGCCTCGAGCACCACCAAATCGCCGCGCTTGATGCGCCCGTCGCGCACTGCGAGGTCGAGCGCCAGCGGCACCGAGGCCGCCGACGTGTTGGCATGCTGGTCGACGGTCATCACGACGCGCGCGGGGTCGAGCCCCAGTTTTTTGGCGGTCGCATCGATGATCCGGCGGTTCGCCTGATGCGGCACGACCCAGTCGACGTCGCTCGGCGACAGGCCGGTATCTTCCAGCACCTCGCCCAGCACCGATGCAAGGTTGGTGACCGCGTGGCGGAACACTTCGCGCCCGTGCATGCGGACATGACCGACCGTGCCGGTGGTCGACGGCCCGCCATCGACATAGAGCATGCCCGAATATTTGCCGTCGGCATGAAGCCGCGTCGCGAGGATACCCTGATCGTCGTCGACATCCTTTGCCGACAGCACAACCGCGCCGGCGCCGTCGCCAAAAAGGACGCAGGTCGTGCGGTCTTCCCAGTCGAGGATGCGGCTGAAGGTTTCCGAACCGATGACCAGCGCGTGTTTCGCGGCGCCCGTGCGCAGCATCGAATCGGCGACTGTCACGGCATAGAGAAAGCCCGAGCAGACCGCAGCGACGTCAAAAGCGATGCAATCGGGTGCGCCGATCAACGCCTGCACCTTGGTCGCACTGGCCGGAAATGTGTTGTCGGGGGTCGCGGTCGCGAGGATGATCAGGCCAATGTCCGAAGGCTGAAGCCCGGCGGCGGCAAGCGCCTGCTGCGCAGCGGCGGCGCCGAGCGTCGCGGTCGTCTCATCGGGTTCGGCGATATAACGGAAGCGGATACCGGTGCGTTCAACGATCCATTCGTCGCTCGTATCGACTCGCTCGGCGAGTTCAGCGTTCGACACGCGGGTGCGGGGCAAGGCCGACCCGGTGCCGGCCAATATGGCGCGGAGGGTCATGCTGCGTCGCCGTTACGGAAATTGGCCAGATCCTGCGTCACCTGCCGCGTAATGTCCTTTTCGATCAGCTCGGCGCACAGGTGGACGCAATTGGCGACCCCCTTGGCATCCGCGCTGCCATGGCTTTTCAATACGACGCCGTTCAATCCCAGGAAGACGGCGCCATTGTGATTATTGGGGTCGAGATGGTGGCGCAGCAGCTCGGTCGCCGGACGCGAGATCAGAAAGCCGATCTTCGAGCGGGTCGAGCTGGTGAAAGCGCGGCGCAACAGGTCGGTCACGAAACGCGCCGTCCCCTCAATCGTCTTCAGCGCGATATTGCCCGAAAAGCCGTCGTGGACGATCACATCGACATCGCCGCGCGACAATTTGTCACCCTCGATGAAGCCGGTGAAATCCATCGGCAGACCCTTCGCAGCGCGCAGCATCGCCGCGGCATCGCGAATCTCGTCGGTGCCCTTCAATTCCTCGGTGCCGATGTTGAGCAGCGCAACGCGCGGGCGTTCCAGCCCCATCGCGGTGCGCGCATAGGCCGCGCCCATCACCGCAAATTGCGTGAGGTTGTTGGCGTCGCAGTCGGTGTTGGCGCCGAGGTCGAGCATCACGACGTCATTGTTGCCGAGAGTCGGGAGCAGCGCCGCCAGCGCGGGACGGTCGATCCCCGGCATGGTGCGCAGCGCAACCTTTGCCATCGCCATCAGCGCCCCGGTATTTCCCGCAGACACGGCACCGCCGGCATCGCCGCGCTTCACCGCGTCGATCGCCAATCCCATCGACGTGCTCTTCGCCTTGCGAAGCGCCTGACTGGGCTTGTCTTCGCCGGTGACGACACCATCGGTGTGGATGATGTCGGTCGCCGCGCGGAGATTCGGGTGATTTTCGAGGGCGGCTTTGATCCGCACCTCGTCGCCGACGAGGAGGAAGCGGAGGCCGTCATGCTTGTGGCGTGCCATCGCCGCGCCTGCGCACATCACGCGCACGCCGACGTCACCGCCCATCGCATCGATTGCGATTCGCGGTGTCAGGCTCATGATGACGCCCTCCGGCTAATGATTAAGCGCCGACCGACACCACTTCGCGGCCATTATAATGGCCACAGGCGTTGCACAGATTGTGCGGGCGCTTCAGCTCGCCGCAATTCGGGCATTCCTGGAAGGCTTCAACCTTCAGGCTGTCGTGGCTACGACGCATGCCACGCTTCGAGGGCGAGGTTTTTCGCTTGGGGACGGCCATGATATTTCCTGCATTCTTAAATGTTTACACGAATCGGCAAACCCGGATTTGTCATTCCCGTTGCCGGGAATAACTGGCCCGCCCGCCGTGCCGAAGCCCGTTCCTGCCTGGATATGACAAGAAAAATCTTCCGCCGAAGGGTGCCTCAACGCCTGATGGTGTCGGGTGCCGGATTGGGCGGGGCTATAGCGTTTTCGCCCGCAAAGGCAAGCCCCGGATCGCGTTCGAGGCGATGAGGTTGCGGGCGGGTGCGCTTGCCCTTCCCTTATGGGAATGCCACACCTCGCGCCTCGCCGGACCGCAGGGGCGCGCCGGCCGATCCACTTGGGGGATAACTATGATCTTGTTGCCTGTCAGCCTGACGATCGCCGCGGGAGCGGCACTGCTCAACCTTTGGCTTTCGGTTCGCGTCGGGCGGGTGCGGACGAAAGAGAAGGTCTTTGTCGGTGACGGCGGCAATGAATTGGTGATGCGGCGCATGCGCGCACACAGCAATTATGTCGAAAACACGGCTTTCGTGCTGATCCTGCTCGCGCTCGTCGAGCTTGGCCTTGGGTCGTCGATGTGGCTGTGGGGCGCCGGCGCGCTCTATCTGGTCGGCCGCATCCTGCACGCGATCGGTATGGACGGGGCGATGTGGGGCCGGATGGTCGGCACGATCATCACCATGCTGACCCAGCTTGGCCTGGCCGCCACCGCGCTGACCGCCGTCTACATGACCCCGACGAGCTTCACCTCGGTCGATGTCACCGAGACGGTGGTTCTGGAACAGAAATAGGCTCAGCCCCCTCCCGCCTGCGGGAGGGGGTTAACCCGCCGTCCCCAGCACCATATCGCCGACAAAGGGATTGCTGCGCCGTTCGTGCGCAAAGCTGCTGCGCGCGCCATGCCCGGGCAGGAAAGTCGTGTCGCCGCCGAGCGGCCACAATTTCTGCGTGATCGAATCGAGCAATTGCTGATGATTGCCGCGCGGAAAATCGGTGCGGCCGATCGATCCCTGGAAAATCACGTCGCCGACGATCGCGAGTTTCGATGGCGCATGATGGAAAACGACATGGCCGGGCGTGTGGCCGGGGCAATGAATGACGTCGATCGTCAGATTGCCGACGGTCACCGTGTCGCCATCGACCAGCCAGCGGTCGGGCTCGAACGATTCGCCCACCATGCCGAAACGGGCGCCATCCTCGGCGAATTGCGCGATCCAGAAACGGTCGTCCTCATGTGGTCCCTCGATCGGCACGCCGAGTTCCTTCGCGAGCATCCCCGCCTGCCCGCAATGATCCATATGGCCATGGGTGACGAGGATCTTCTCGACCTCGACCCCGGTCTGCTTGATCGCTTCCTTCAGCTTGTCGAGGTCGCCGCCGGGATCGACGAAAGCCGCCTTGTTGGTCTCGGTACACCAGAGGAGGGTGCAATTCTGCTGAAAGGCGGTGACGGGCACGATCGCGGCGCGCAGCGGGGGATTGGGAGCGTTCATGCCGGCTGATGTGGGCAAAGCGCGCGGATTTGGCAATACCGGGCGCCTCAGCGCAGCGTCATCATATCGCCTTCGACATTCACCGCGTCGAGTTTCGAGAGAAAGCTCTGTCCGAGCAGCGAGACCCCCATATCGGCGTCGATCACCGCCGCCTGCACCCCGCGCACTTCGATCCCGCCGATTTCGACGCTGTTGAGCATGACAACCCGCATCGGCACCTCGCCGCCCGCGGTGCGCGCCGTGCCGACGACCGGCAGCCCGTCGACGTCGATCCCGATCGCCTCGGCATCGCGGCGGGTCAGCGCGACGATCGACGCCCCGGTATCGACCATCATCTTGATGCTCGCCCCGTCGACACGCGTATCGGCATAGAAATGCGAGTCGCCCGAGCGCCCCAACTGCACCGCGCCCGACCCGGTTTTTCGGGCTGATGCCGACGACCAGCCGCTTCCGCCACGCTGGCTCCAACCGCCATCATCGACGGATTTTACGGTCGATTGTCCGGTATCGTCACCGGCAGTCCGGCTGGCGCAGCGCGCCATGCCGACCGATGTTGCCGCGATCATCGCGGCCATAACAAGGATGCGCCCCAACATGAGGGCCTGTGTTGCAGAATTGCGTTGGAGAATCGTTAAATGCGGGCGCCTGCTCAGCGGGGCGTTTCGATGAAGCCGCGCCATAGCGGGGTATCGCCGCGCACCGAATAGGCGATCCGCGCGCACGCATAGGGGCGATCCCCGCGATTATCAGCCTCGGCGGCGGTCAGCGGCCATGCCGTCGCAGAACGCGCCGACCAGCAGGCGAGTGCTTCGGCTTCGGGCCGCGCGGCGATCTCGGCCTTGTCGGCGGCCGAATAGGAAGCGGGGATATTCCATCCCAATATCCGGCGTTCGATCGGGTCCGGTGCCTTGAGCAGCGCACCAAAGGCGCCGCAGGGGTCGTCGATCATCGCCGCGATTGCGCTGCGATCGGCCTCGCCCAGCCAGCGGCCACCGAGCAACGGCTGCCAGCGGCTCTCATCGCGCGATTGCAGCGCGACGAATAATTCGTCCGCTGCCGCCTCGAACCGCGCCTGCCAGGGCGAATCGGCGGCCAGCGGGGCAAGCCTCGCGGGCACAGCCGCTTCTTCGGGCGCGATCGCGACCAGCGGCGCCGATGAGGCGGCGTCAGAGGTTGAAACGGGCAAAGTGACGCAGCGGCCCTCGGCGGCGGCCGGCGTTGCAACGAAAGCGGCGGCAAGCGCCGACGAAATCAGGAAAGCGCGCATGGCCGGCAGTTTATCAGCAATGGCTGCACCTGTCATGAACCGGTGGAGCGCGGCCTTGTAACAGCTTCGAGGAGCAGACACTTCCCCACCCCTCGTCATGCCGGACTTGATCCGGCATCCATTCGGCGGCGGCGGCATAGACCCCGGATCAAGTCCGGGGTGACGATAGAGGGGTAGTCAGACACGCCACCTCACTCGCCAACCGGAAGTCCTTCGCGCATCCAGCCCGGCGCGCGGGCCACATCGATATTCTCGACCCGGCGATGCTCGACCGACCAGCCAAGCTCGGGATAGGCGACGACCTGCCGCTTCGCATCGGCTTCGGCCAGCGGCACGACGACCAGCCGCCGGTTGACCTTTTGCCGCCAGTTCATCCGCGCGGTGTTCTCCTGCCCGACATAACAGCCCTTCGAAAAGCTCACCCCGTTCAGCTCGACCGCATTGCATTCCAGCCAGAGCGTCGTCCCGTCGCCAAGCTCGGCGCGGCCTTCGGTGACGCCGAGCGCCAGCCGGTGCGCGCGCCACGCAGCATCGGCGCCCTCGCCTTCGTCGGCTGGTTCCAGCCACCGTTGGCCAAGGCCGGACAAGCGCGGATCAACGACGCCAAGATCGCCCACCGGCGCCCAATGGACGGCCAGATCGGGTTCACGCTCAATTATGATCGCGCGGCGCAGACGATAGAGTTTCAGCCTTTTGGCCAAATCATCCGCCGCATGACGCTCGCAATCGATCAATATATCGTCTTCATCGCCCCAGATCAGGAAATCGAACAGCGCCTTGCCCTGTGCGCTGAGCAGCGCCGCCCAGACGGGTAGATTGCCCGACACATCATTGGTCACCAGCCCTTGCAGGAAACCACGGACATCCTCGCCCGCAAGACGGATAAGCGCGCGATCGTTCAGGGTGGTATTGGTCATGGCGATAATCTAGGGACGCGGCAGCCAAAACCAAGCATCCATTTCACTCGCGAGAGACATATGACCGACCGCATCACCATCCGCCGCCCCGACGACTGGCACGTCCATCTGCGCGACGGGGCGATGCTCGACCATGTCGTGCCTTATACCGCACGTCAGTTCGCTCGGGCGATCGTGATGCCCAACCTGTCGCCGCCGGTGACGACGGCGGCCGAAGGCATCGCCTATCGCGACCGTATCCGCGCCGCGGTCCCGGCCGGGGTCGACTTCACCCCGCTAATCGTCGCGTACCTCACCGACAACAGCGACCCCGGCACAATGGCGCGCGGCCATGCCGAAGGGGTGTTCACCGCCGCGAAGCTCTACCCCGCAAACGCGACCACGGGCAGCGCGCATGGCGTGACCGATGTCGCGAAGATCATGCCCGTGCTGGAACGCATGGCCGAGATCGGCATGCCTTTGCTCATCCACGGCGAAGTCACCGACCATGACGTCGATATTTTCGACCGCGAGGCGGTGTTCATCGACCGCACGCTGGCGCCGCTGGTGAAGCAGCTTCCCACGCTCAAGATCGTCTTCGAACATATCACGACGGCCGAGGCGGCTCAGTTCGTCGCCGACGCCCCCGCCAATGTTGCCGCGACGATCACCCCACAGCATTTGCACATCAACCGCAACGCCATGCTCGTCGGCGGCATCCGTCCGCACGCTTACTGCCTGCCCGTCGCCAAGCGCGAGGCGCATCGCGTCGCGGTCCGCGCCGCCGCGACCTCGGGCTCGCCCAAATTCTTCCTCGGCACCGACAGCGCACCGCACGCGGTGCACACCAAGGAAGCCGCATGCGGCTGCGCCGGCATCTTCAATGCGCCCTATGCGCTCGAATCCTATATCACCGCCTTCGATCAGGACGGCGCGCTCGACAAGTTCGAGGGTTTTGCCAGCGAGCATGGTCCGAATTTCTATGGCCTGCCGCTCAACAGCGGCACGATCACCCTCGAGCGCGGCGAGACGGTAGTTCCCGAACGCTGCGGCGAGGTTGTCCCTTTCCATGCGGGCGAAACGCTGGGGTGGAAGCTGGTTTAGACCAACCTTCGTCACCCCGGACTTGATCCGGGGTCCATGCGGTCATGGATGCCGGATCAAGTCCGGCATGACGAAGACAGTCAAGCCACCGCCAGCATCCGCTCCGCGCGCATCTTGCGCCACATGTCGAAGCTGAAGATCGCGATGCTGATCCAGATCAGCAGGAAACAGACGAGCTGCACGGGCTTCAACGGTTCGTCAAACACGAACAGGCCGAGCAGGAAAACGATGCTCGGCGCAAGATATTGCACGAATCCCAGTGCGGCAAAGCTCATCCGCCGCGCCGCCGTCGCGAACAGGAGCAGCGGCACCGCGGTGACGACACCCCCGGCCGCGAGCAACAGACTGATCCCCGTACCGGTTCCGAAACCCCGGCCATCGCCGATCCAGAGATAATATCCCGCCGCCGCGATCGCCACCGGCATCAGCAAGGTCGTCTCGATCGCCAGGCCGGGCAGCGCCCCGACCGGTATCACCTTGCGGATCAGGCCATAGAAGGCGAAGGTGAAAGCCAGCGTCAGGCTGATCCACAGCGTATCGAGCGCGCCCGCGAGCAGGATGGCGACGCCCACCGCCGCAAAGGCAACCGCAAGCGCCTGCAGGCGACTGAGCCTTTCGCCCAGAAAGATCATCCCCAGCATCACATTGACCAGCGGATTCAGATAATAGCCAAGGCTGGCCGCCAGCACATGATCGGTGAAGATGGCATTGATATAGACCAACCAGTTCAGCGCGATCAGCGCCGAACTGGCGATCAGCATCCGCAGCACGCGCCAATCCCTGAACGCCGCCAGATAGTCGCCGATCTGCCGCCGGAAGATCATGATCAGGAAGCATAGAGGCAGCGACCAGATGATCCGCTGCGCCAGCACCTCCACCGGCGGAACGCTGGTCAATAATTTGAAGAAGAGCGGAACGATGCCCCAGATCGCATAGGCGGCAAGGGCATAGGGCAAGCCGCCCTGATGGCTTCCCGCGGGGGCGGGCGCCGATGGCTGGGTCATGATACGGCTCGTTTCGGGGGGATCAGATGAGGCCACCGCCGAGCATCAGTCGCAGAGCACCGACGACGACGACGACGATGTTCAAATTGCGTCCGCTCGTCCTGTCCGACATTGCGCCCAGCGCAAGGCCGATCACGGCGAAAGGAATGATCACCCAATTCGCCCAACCGAGGAACGGGATGAAAGCGAAAACCGCGAGAATGAGCGCGATGACGCCAATGGCGAGCGAGGCGATGTTGAGCATGGGCGAAGTGTCGCATGCCGCCCGCGATGCGGCAAGGCCTTTCGGTTCGTCGCCGTCAGCACTCGGTTCGTCTTGTTGCCTAGGGTTAATGCAACGCCCCGCAGATTCCAACCGTTCTCCCCCCGAAGCACCCGCTCCCGTCGCCGGGATCGAGGCGCAAAACCAGGAAAGGACTTGATATGCGTAATTTCACCAAGGGCCTGACCGGCGCTTTCATCGCCGCCAGCATCCTCGCAACCACCCCGGCCTATGCCGGCATCGCCGCTCCCGCGCAGGCGGAGGGCTATCATAGCCTCGATCAATCGGCCGGCTTTCACAAGAAGCGCAAGGGTCACCGCCATTATGCGCGCGACGAGCGCCTCGGAGCGAATAGCCGCGTCTGGCGCGGCAATGACGGCCGTTATCACTGCAAAAAGGATAATGGCACCACCGGCCTGCTCATCGGCGGCGCCGTTGGCGGCCTGGCCGGCAACGAAATCGCCGGCCGCGGCGACAAGCTGCTCGGCACCGTAATCGGTGCGGGCGCGGGCGCCCTGCTCGGCCGCGAGATCGACCGTGACAAATATCGCTGCCGCTAAGCGATAAGCGATCCCATTGCAGGCGCGGGTCCGAGACCCCTCCGCCCGCACCGGCGATGGATGAGGGCGTCAACCTGGTTGGCGCCCTCTACGCGTTCAGAATGTGCCCCTTTCGCCTTGCCCCGCCGGGGTTCTTGCCGCAGAAGCGCGCTTTGTTGCGCACCTTCGGAAAGGACCGACGATGTTGAACGGCCCCCTTCTTGTCACCGAGCGGCTGATCCTGCGGCCACCCGCAACCGAAGATTTCGACGGCTTTGCAGAAATGAGCGCCGAAGCCGATACGATGCAGTTCCTCGGCGGCACTTGCCCCCGATCGCAGGCGTGGCGGCTGTGGTGCACCCTCGCCGGCGCTTGGCACATCCGTGGCTTTTCGATGTTTTCGGTAATCGAGCGCGAAACCGGCGAATGGGTTGGACGGCTGGGTCCGTGGGAACCCGATGGCTGGCCCGCTCCCGAGATCGGCTATGGCGTCCGCGCCAAATTTGCTGGCAAAGGCTATGCGTTCGAGGGCGTGATCGCGGCATGCGACTTCGCGGTCGATTTCCTGAAATGGCCCGAACTGATGCACTGCATCGATCCCGCCAACACGCGATCGCAGGCACTCGCCGCGCGGCTCGGCGCGACGAACAGCGGCCCGACCCGGCTGCCCGCACCGCTTGAGGACATATCGGTCGACGCATGGAAGCAAAGCGCTGACCAGTGGCGGGTAAAGCGCAAGGAGTTACGGCCGTGAGCGACCGCTCAGGCGACCATCATATCGACCCCGAACGCGCGCAGTTCGACGCCTTCAAGGCGCTACCACGCGATACGCCCATCCATATGCTCAACCTCGTGCGCTTCAAGGAACAGGCGACCTATCCGGCCGACCATGCTCTCGCCGGGCAGGGCCTGAGCGGTGCCGAAGCCTATGCCCATTATGGCGCCGACAGCGGCGCCGTGTTTCAGCGCGTCGGCGGCCGCATCGTCTGGCGCGGGACGATGGAGGCCATGGTCATCGGGCCGGACGGGGAATATTGGGACGCTATGTTCATCGCCGAATATCCGAATAGCGGCGCCTTCATGGAAATGGTGACCGACCCCGTCTATCGCGTAGCGGTGTTCCATCGGCAGGCAGCGGTCGAAACCTCGCGGCTGATCCGCTGCGATCCGAAAGCGTCTCAGGCCGGTACAGTTTTTGGCTGACAAACCCCTGCCCATTCGCGAAATTTGCTCATATTTCCTTGATCCTATACCGGCAATTCCGGTGGAAGATTAGGGGAGTGTTCGCAATGATGTCGCGCGGAAAATGGCTGGTCACCGGCTTGCTGATGGCCGCTGCGCCGCTCGCCGGTTGCCGGGACAATCCCGATGCCAAGGCGGAGCTCGGTTCGATCGACGACGGACTGACCGATGCCGACCCCGCGATCAAGGGCGCGCTCGAAGACCGGATCATGGTCGATCCCAAGCTGACGGGTCAGGCGAACCGGAACGCCGCGGGTCCGGGCGATCGTCCCGTCGATGGCGGGGTTCCCGGCGTCGCTGGCGGCAAGGCCGCCACCGCCGCCGAAGCCGCCGCCGCGCTGAAAGTCGGCAAATTACTTTCCACCCCCAAGGCGCTGCCATTCGAGGCCGGCTGCGATGGCTGCGAGGCAAAAGAGCGTCCCGTCACCATCGGCGCGCTCGCCCAGGAGCAATCGAAGGGCGCGTGCGATGCCAAGCTGACCTATGGCAATGCCTGGGCCGAACGCCTGCCCGCCGCCTTTAAAGTCTATCCGCGTGCAACGCTGCGCGAGGCGGCCGGGATCGCGGGCGGCAAATGCAACATCCGCGTCGTCAACTTCCAGACTGCGGCACCGATGCAGATCGTTCTCGACTATTATCACACGCTGGCCGTACGCAACGGCTACACCAGCGACCACCGCGTCAACGGCAGCGAACATATGCTCGGCGGAACAAAGGGCGACCTCGCCTATGTCCTGTTCATGCGCCGCGACGGCGGGATGACCGACGTCGACCTGGTCGCGTCGGGCGGGAAATAATCTCAATCCTCCCTGTCGCACAGCGATGGGGGACCAAAAAAAGGCCCCAGTCTCCCGGGGCCTTTCTCTTGCGTGACGTTCGTAAAGATCGTCAGATTTTGTCGCCGAGCGCGCCTTGGACCTTGCCCTTCAGATTCTGGGCTTCGCCCTTGCGTTCCTGCGCTTCGCCTTCGGCGCGGAGGCGCTCGTTATCGGTAGCCTTGCCAATCGCCTGCTTGGTGTTGCCAACGGCTTCGTTGGCGGCGCCTTTGGCTTTTTCGGTGAATTCACCCATGGGAGTTCTCCTTGATCTTGGCAGAGGCGGCAGTGCCTCTTGCCGGATCAACGGCCCCTTGCGGCCGACGTTCCAGACTATGGGACCAAGCGTTGCTGGCGAAGGGTAGCCCACGGATTGGAACCATCTTCCCGCCCACCCCACGCATTGTTCTTGATGTGTTCCATTCCCATGCTTATCGACGGACCGATTCCAGGGAGATGGAGATGCCGGTGAAGCTCGAACCCAATTGCGTCGTCCACGATACCGATCTGTCCGACCACGATTTCGCCGACGCCGACCTCGCCGGCGCGGTGCTGACCGACTGCGTGATGCGCGACGTGCAATTTACCGGGACGTGCCTGCAGGATGCACGGCTGACGCGATGCCGCCTGATCCGCTGCCGCTTTGCCAATGCCGACCTGCGCGATGCGGTTTTCGAAAATTGCTCCTTCATCGACGATGTAGAGCATAGCGGCGCCCAATTCGCCTTTTCGCGTCTCGAACAGACACGGTTCAACCGCTGCGATCTGTCCTTCGCGAAATTCGATCGCTCGGCGCTGTTCGGGGTCGAGATGGACGCCTGCAACATGCGCGGCGCGGCGTTCGACAAGACTGATTTCAGCCGCACCTTCGGGCGCACGCTCGTCAAGACGATGGCGACGATGCGTAGCTGCAATCTCGAATTCGCCGACCTCAACGGGGCGCGAATGCCCGACTGCGACCTCTCAGGCTCCAGCTTTCGCGAAGCGGTGCTATTCGACGCCAATCTGGAGGGCGCCGACCTGCGCGGCTGCGATTTCGTCCTCGCGCTGACCGCCGGCGCCAAGCTCGCCCGCGCCGACTTTCGCGGCGCGGAACTGGCGGGCGTGAACCTCAGGGAGTTGGCCAGCCTCGAAGGCATGATCGTGTCACCCGATCAGCAGCCAAACCTGTTGGCGGCGATGGGGCTGGACGTCTCGATGGGGTGAGGTGCGTAGAGAACTGACTGTCGGCTTTGGGGTGGGAAGCTGACAATGATTTCGTCATGCTGAACTAGTTTCAGCATCCATGGCCTGCCCCCTAATCCGGTGCGGCGCTGATGGAGAGGACTGACCATGGACCCTGAAACAAATTCAGGGTGACGATAAATGAAACGGCGGTTTTCGGTCGCTTTCTGCCACTCCCGTTCCCCGGCGAAAGCCGGGGCCGCGCGAGTTACAGCGCAGGCGTCGGTCCCATGACGCCCTGGACCCCGGCTTTCGCCGGGGAACAGCTAGTTTCGGTCATTCCGGACATTCGTCATGGTCGCGCCCGCGCGATACGGAACGAGCCTGCTAGCGCTTCAGCCCAAACAACCCGCGCGCATTCTCAAAACGAATCTTCGCCTTTTCCGCCGCGGTCAGATCGAGCTTTTCAAACGCCGCGAGCGTTTGCGCCATGGAGAATTGCGGATAGTCGGACCCGATCAGAACATGATCGACCCCGACATTGCGGATCGTCCAGATAAACTCTTCCTCGATCGGCGCATCGGCAGCGAGCGTGACCATCGCCGAAATGTCGAAATAGATATTGTCGCCGAACAGCCCCTCGGCGGTGCGCGCCATTTTGAGAATATTCCAGAAACGGAAATTCAGCCCGCCCATATGCGCGAAAATGAACTTCGTCCTGGGCGCGGCCAGCGCAAGGTTGAACAGCTTTTCGCTGTCGCCGCCCGGAACGATATTGGCATTGTCCATCACGACGGCGACGCCAAGCTCGCCGGCGCGCCGGACCAACGCCAGCACCCGCGAGTCGGCCGGATCGAACTTCTGCGTATGCGGATGGATTTTGAGCAGCTTCACGCCAAGCCCGGCGATCCGCTGCAACTCGGCCAGCGCGGCGGGGCCGTCGTAAGGATGGACTGTGGCGATCGGCACCATGTTCGGATGCTTCGCCGCCAGCGCGAGCAGCGCATCGTTGCGGGCGCGGATGTCGTCAGGATTGCCCGCGAGTGCCTGGTTCGGACCGCCGAACCACATCCCGCCGAAACCGGCCAGGTCGAGGCCAGCGCCCTGCACCTGCGCCTGATATGCGTCGATCGACTTTTCGCCGTCCCACAGGTGGACATGGCTGTCGAACGATGGCTGCGCCGCCGCGCCCGGCGCGAGCAAGATTGCGGCGGCGAGAAGCGGCAGGATTTTCATGGCTCGGGCCTCAGATCAGGCCGGCCAGCGGGCTCGACGGATCGGCATAGCGCCGCACGCCCATCCGCCCCGCAAGGTAGGAATCACGCCCCGCCTCGACCGCCAGCTTCATCGCACGCGCCATGCGGATGGGGTCTTTCGCTTCCGCAATCGCAGTGTTCATCAGCACGCCATCGCAGCCAAGCTCCATCGCCACCGCGGCGTCACTCGCCGTGCCGACCCCCGCATCGACGAGCACCGGCACCGACGCGCCCTCGACGATCAGGCGGATCGTGACGCGGTTCTGGATCCCCAGTCCCGAACCGATCGGCGCGCCCAGCGGCATCACCGCGACCGCCCCCGCATCCTCAAGCTGTTTCGCGGCGATCGGATCGTCGACGCAATAGACCATCGGCAGGAAGCCTTCCTTGGCCAGTGTCTCGGTCGCGGTCAGCGTTTCGCGCATATTGGGATAAAGCGTCTTCGCTTCCCCCAGCACTTCGAGCTTCACCAGATCCCAGCCGCCCGCCTCGCGCGCCAGCCGCAAGGTGCGGATCGCGTCGTCGGCGTTGAAACAGCCCGCGGTGTTGGGAAGATAGGTGATCTTCTTGGGATCGATATAGTCGGTGAGCATCGGCGCCGTGGGATCGGACACATTGACGCGGCGCACCGCGACGGTGACGATTTCCGCCCCCGACGCCGCGACCGCTGCCGCATTCTGCTCGAAATCCTTATATTTGCCGGTGCCGACAATCAGCCGCGACGTGAATGTCCGTCCGGCCACACTCCATTGATCGGTCAACAACCGCCTCCCACAAAATGTACAATTTCCAGTTCGTCGCCCTCGGCGAGCGCGACATCGGCCAGGGTCGAGCGCGGCACGATTTCGCGGTTGCGCTCGACCGCGACCTTTTTGACATCAAGACCCAGCGACGCGACGAGATCGGCAATGCTGCCCTCGCGCGCCTGTCTTTGCTCGCCATTGAGCCTGATCGAAATCACCGCAACCCTACCTTCTTTGCCTTTTACGATGCAGCCCATATAGGGGGAGCGTCCATCGCCGCAACCGAAAGCCCGTGCATTGACCGATAAGCCGACCGTCTATGTCCTGAGTGGCCCCAATCTCAATCTGCTCGGGACGCGCGAGCCCGAAATCTATGGTCATGACACGCTGAACGACATCCATGCGCGGCTCGAGGCGCAGGCCGCCGAACTGGGGCTGCGCCTCGAATGCCGCCAGTCGAACCATGAAGGCGTGCTGATCGACTGGCTCCACGAAGCCTATGTCGCGGGCGCGAAAGCCGTGCTGCTCAACGCCGGGGGCTATACGCATACGTCGATCGCGCTCCACGACGCGATCAAATCGATCAAGGTGCCGGTGATCGAGGTTCATTTGTCGGACCCGATGAAACGCGAATCCTTTCGCCATATCAGCTACATCGGCATGGCCGCCGTGGCCCATTTCGCTGGCCATGGCGCGCAAAGCTATACGCTGGCGCTGGACGCCGCCGCCGGTCTCTGACAAGAGGGCGCCATCATAATCGGGGTCGAGCGTCGCACCAACGACGCCGCAACAACAGGAAATATTCTCATGGGTGACCATAAAGACAATGGCATCAACATCGATCCGGCATATGTCCGCGCGCTCGCGGAACTGCTCGACGACACGCAACTTTCGGAAATCGAGGTCGAGGACGGCGACCGCAAGGTCCGCGTCGTCCGCACGCTGACCGCCGCGCCCGTCGCCTATGCCCCCGCACCGGTGGCGGCACCTGCCGCCGCTCCGGCTGTCGCCGCAGCACCCGCTGCCGCCGCGCCCGCTGTCGACAGTTTCGCGGATGCGGTGAAATCGCCGATGGTCGGCACCGTTTACCTTTCGCCCGAACCCGGCGCGCCCAATTTCGCGGCGGTCGGCTCGGCGGTGAAGGCCGGCGACACCATCCTGATCATCGAGGCGATGAAGGTCATGAACCCGATCGTTGCGCCCGCCGCAGGCACGCTGAAAGCCGTGCATGTCGAGAACAGCCAGCCGGTCGAATTCGACCAGCCGCTGTTCACCATCAGCTGAGGCCTTAGCTGATGGCCATCGAAAAGCTTCTGATCGCCAATCGCGGCGAGATCGCGCTGCGCATCCACCGCGCATGCCATGAAATGGGCATCAAAACGGTCGCGGTCCATTCGACCGCCGATACCGACGCGATGCACGTCCGCCTCGCCGACGAGGCCGTATGCATCGGCCCGCCGGCGGCGAAGGACAGCTATCTCAACATCCCGGCGATCATCTCGGCCGCCGAGATCACCGGCGCCGACGCAATCCATCCCGGCTATGGCTTTCTATCGGAAAATGAGCGCTTCGCCGAGATCATCGAAGCGCATGACATGATCTTCGTCGGACCCAAGCCCGAACATATCCGCACCATGGGCGACAAGGTCGAGGCGAAGCGCACTGCGGTCGCGCTCGGCCTGCCGGTCGTTCCCGGCTCGCCCGGCGCGGTCACCTATGGCGACGAAGCGCTCAAGATCGCCGAAAGCATCGGCTATCCGGTGCTGATCAAGGCCGCTTCAGGCGGCGGCGGGCGCGGCATGAAGGTCGTTCCCGACGCCGACAGCCTCGAAAGCCTGATGGGTCAGGCGTCGAGCGAAGCGGCGGCGGCGTTCGGCGACCCGACCGTCTATATGGAAAAATATCTCGGCAATCCCCGGCACATCGAATTTCAGGTGTTCGGCGACGGCAAGGGCCAGGCCATCCATCTGGGCGAACGCGACTGCTCACTCCAGCGTCGCCACCAGAAGGTGCTCGAAGAAGCCCCCTCGCCGATCATCTCGGCCGACGAACGCGCGCGGATGGGCAAAGTGTGCGCCGATGCGATGGCCGCGATGCAATATCGCGGCGCCGGTACGATCGAATTTCTGTGGGAAAATGGCGAGTTCTTCTTCATCGAGATGAACACGCGCATCCAGGTCGAACATCCGGTGACGGAAATGATCACCGGCTTCGACCTCGTCCGCGAACAGATCCGCATCGCAGGCGGTGCGGGCCTGTCGGTCAGCCAAGAGGATCTGGAATTTCGTGGCCATGCCATGGAATGCCGCATCAATGCCGAAGATCCGCGGACCTTCATGCCCTCGCCGGGCAAGGTCACCAGCTATCACGCCGCAGGCGGCATGCATGTACGCGTCGATAGCGGGCTTTACGCCGGCTATTCGATCCCGCCTTACTATGACAGCATGATCGGCAAGCTGATCGTTTACGGTCGCACCCGCGAAAGCTGCATGATGCGGATGCGCCGCGCGCTCGAGGAAATGGTGATCGGCGGGGTCAAGACGAACATCCCGCTCCACCAGGCGCTGCTCGCCGACCCCGACGTCATTCATGGCGATTATACCATCAAATGGCTCGAAGACTGGCTGGCCCGCGAGGCCGAAGAAGGCGCCGCCTGATATTCATCGTCATCCCGGCGAAAGCCGGGATGACGATGTGAGGCGCGTCACTTTAACTGTTGGATATTTTTGGCTATGGCATCGACCATGGTCAAAACCTCCCCCCATTTCGCACGTCCCGCCGCGGCGCTTCTCCTTCCCCTCACCCTCCTCGCCGCGCCCGCGCTGGCGCAGCCGGGTGTCAAAGAAGATTCGGTGGTCCTTCAGCCCGACAAGGTGAAGGATGACGCCCCCGTCGTCGAGACAGCCGCCGAAGCAAATCTGCCGGACTGGTCGAAGCGGAATGCCGAAGCACTTCTGACCGCGATCGAACGCATCGGCACCGAAGGCCTGTTCGCCAAGGATTATAATCCCGACGCGCTGGCCGCCGCGATCCTTGGCGATGACCAGACGCAGCTCGACCGCGTCGCGACCGACACCTTCCTGCTCCTCGCTACACATTTGCGCGACGGCCGCACGCCCAATGCGGCGCGCAAACAATGGTTCATGGTCGACAGCGACAGTAACAGCGAACCCTTGCTCGCGCTTCTGGCCACCGCGCTGAATGCGGGATCGATCACCGAAACACTGGCGTCGCTCAACCCCGCACATCCCGATTTCGCCGCACTCAAGGCCTCGCTCGCCAAGGCAAAAGCACCCGCCGACGCCAATGCGATCCGCGTCAACATGGAACGCTGGCGCTGGATGCCGCGCAACCTTGGTGAACGCTATGTCGTCAGCAACGTACCCGAATATGTGACCCGCGTCGTCCATGGCGGCACGGTCATCGCGACCCACAAGGCGGTGGTCGGCAAGGCGTCGACCCCGACGCCGCAGCTCAATCCGATGGCGACCGGCGTCATCGTCAACCCGACCTGGACGCTGCCACGCAGCATCATCAACGAGGGTATTGGCGCGACGATCGCTAACAACCCCGCCCGCGCCCGCGCGCAGGGCTATACCTGGACGGGCAGCGGCAAGACCTTGTCGGTCGTGCAAAAGGCCGGCCCGGGCAATGCGCTGGGCGTGATGAAGCTCGAAATGCTTAACGAGCATGCGATCTATCTGCACGACACGCCGTCAAAGGGCGCCTTTGCCGCCGCCGCGCGCGCGTTCAGCCATGGCTGTATCCGCACCGAACGCGCGTTGCACTTCTCCGGCCTGATGGCGGTGATGTTTGCGGGGCGCAGCCCCGAAGAGTTCGGTGAAGTGGTTGCAAGCGGCAAGACGACGCGCTTCGGCTTCGACGATCCCTTCCCCGTCTATGTCGCTTATTGGACCATCGTTCCCGACGGCAAGGGCGGCGTGAAGAAACTCGCCGATATCTATGGGCGCGACGCACCCGTCGTCGCCAGCTTCGCCAAACCCGGTCGCCCCACCGCCACGATCGTCGCACCCAAGGCTCCGCCGGTCGTGCCGACGGTGACGACGACCGCGCGCGCGACGACACCCGGAACGTCAGGGATTTATTGAGGGTCCTCCCGCCTCTCGTCATTGCGAGGAGCAGAGCGACGAAGCAATCTCCAGCCATCGACCTTGCTCGTGACCGATGGCAGGAGATTGCTTCGCGAAGCTCGCAATGACGACGGGGTTAGAGCGGCTACTTAATCCGCTGTGGTCGGAAACGTCCCGCTGACCGAACCCGCGCGCCGGATATTCTCCGTCCCCGGTGCGGGAATGTCGAACGGCTTGAACACCGGCGGCGCAATGCTGAGCTTGTCGGCGAACAACAGCCGCCCGGGGCCAAGCTTGTAGAGGATCAGGGGCAGCAATTCCTCACCGAACACGAAACAGCCTTCGCTGCGCCCCAGCTTGCCCTGTGTGGCGATCAGCGACGGTTCGGCATACCAAGCACCGTGGACGACGATCGCGCGCACATCGGCATTATTGTTGTCGGGTTCCAGCCCGGCGAGCCGCATAGACGAGCCGTTTCCGCCCAGATAATAGTCGCTGGTGCGATAGGCGCCGCGCGAGGTTGCGAGGCTGCCGACACGGTTCGAAAAGCTCTTGAGCCAGCCGTCGTGCTGAGGGTCTGACCCGCGGCCGTGGGTGACCGGATACATGTCGATCTTCCCCGCCACCATATCGACGAGCGCGAAGCGCGGGCGCGATGACGGCAGGCCGAAATCGACGATGCCAACACGATCGGTCTGCGTGATATTGCGCCCTTGGCGCGCGAGCTGCGTCCGCGCGACGGCCAGATAGTCTACCGGCGCGGGGGGTGCCGGCTGCTGGATCCAGCCTGGCATCTGGGCGCGCGCCGAAGTCGCGGCCAACGCACCTGCGCTCGCCAGTCCCGCCAACATCGCCCTGCGATCAATCAATTCATTCACGTGCAACCCATACCCCGCATTGGCCGCCTTTACGGTCCCTCGATTCCTCGACAAATCATGGGTCCGGCCTTCAAAGGCAAGCAGGTGGTGCCTCTTCATGCGGGCAAATGTGCCATATATGCCATGAACAGCGGGTTTACGCTGCGATAAGCCCGCGTTAGGACGCCTCCATGAACGCAACCATCTGGCATAACCCCGCCTGCGGCACCTCGCGCAAGACCCTCGCGATTCTGCAAGAGACGCCCGGCGTCGACGTCACCATCGTCGAATATCTGAAAAATCCCTATGCGGCGGACAAGCTGCGTCAGCTGTTCGCGGACGCCGGTCTCGGCGCGCGCGACGCGCTGCGCCTGCGCGGCACCGATGCCGAAGAACGCGGCCTCAAGGATGCGAGCGAGGATGATATTATCACCGCGATGGCTGCCAACCCAGCCTATGTCGAACGCCCGATTGTCGAAACCGACAAGGGCGTGCGCCTGTGCCGTCCGCAGGATGTAGTGCACGAGATTCTCTGACAAAAGCGAAGGGGCGCAGCCTTGCGGCCACGCCCCTTCTCGGTCCACTCCCCCCGGAGTGTCGAAAACTTACCGCGAAGCCATCCGCAATGGACTGGCTTTTGCCGTCCACTGGATGCTTTCGCCGCCCCCCATCTGGCGGATGAAACAGGTCTGGCCCTGCGCCTTCAACTCGTTGCACAGGCTCACCGCATCGTTGCGGGTCGTAAGGCCGTTGACGGTCAGGCGGTAAAAGGTGCGCCCCTTCACTGTCGCGGCGTGGCTCGATGCCGGGAAGTTCGCCAGCATGGCGCTCCGCTTTTTCAGGCCGCCCCATTTTTCCTTGGCGATACCCAGACTGTCATAAGCGCCGAGTTGCACGGCCCAGCCCGACGGCTTTTTCGAATCGAAGCCCATCGCTGCGGGCACAATGCGCGTCGCCATTTCCAGCGCCTGCTGCTGATACGGACGCAACCGTTCGCTGGCTTCGCCCGTAACGCGCGGCGCGGCGCGATATGGCGCGGCCTCGGCCAGGATCACTTCTCCCGCTGCCTTCGGTTGCGGCAGTTCGGTCGCCGGCACCACGCCATCGGCGGTGCGCTGTGGCATCGGCAGTTCGACGGTTCTGATCGTGCCTGATGCGTCGGCCATCACGGGCGGCGGCGGAGCAAAAGCAGCGATCGGGGCCGGGTCGATGCTGGCGAGTTCGACCGCAGCGGGCGCAGCGGCCATTTGCGTGTCGGCAAAATTGCTCAGCGCCAGACGCACCGGCATGCCGGCATCGCTCTGTACTTTGGCGCCGATCAGGCTCGCGACGCGGAACTGTGCGTTCGGCTGTTCGGCGAGCTTCGACCATTCGGCCATTCGCCCCTCGAGCTTCGCAGGCGACAGATCCTGCGAAGCAAGAATGCGGGCCTGCGCCCAGCGCCCCGACAAAGCGAATGCCAGCGCCAGATTCTGACGCGTGCGCGCATTGGCGCCGGGAGCCCGGGCAGCTTCGCTCAGCATATAAATTGCCGATTCGCTGTCGCCGGCCAGCGCCATCGCCAAGCCGGTGTCCGATGCGGGCACCTTGTCCTGATGCGCGCCCAGCAACGCGGCCGCATCGACCGCCTTGCCCTGTGCAATCTGGGCCAGCGCCAGCGCGATGATCGTGTTGCTGTCGGTCGCGCCGAGCTCCATCGCCTCGGTCAATGCTGCGGTGGCCGACGCGAAGCGGCCGTCGTTCAGATAGGCCTGCCCCAGCAACGCGCGATAGTCGGCATCGCGCGGGCTTGCTGCGACCGCTGCTTCAGCGAAGCCCACGGCGTTGCCGGCCTTGTCCTCCACGATCGCCGCGCGCGCCTTGTCGGCCGACCTGGCGGCGACGTCGGGCTTGCCCGCTGCGTTGGCGGGCGCCGACGCCATCTGCCCCAGGCCGCTGCAACCCGCGGTCGTAGCGGTCAGAACAAAGCCCGATACGGCCAGTTTCATCAGCATTTTGCGGTTCATGATGTCATCCCCCTTGCTGGCCTAACCCTGTGCCGTCCGGCGCGGCGGCCGCACCGCCGGCAGGCGGCTCGCCATCGCGTCGATTTCGGGCAGCGATGCCAGATATTCGTCGAGCAAATCGATCAGGATCAACTGTGAAGAGCGGTTCGTCACCGCGCTCGCCAACCGCAACCGGAGATGACGTTCGGCATCGAGCCGCAGCGTGAAGGCCGCCTTTTCCCGAGCGCGCAGCGTGCGCGGCGCCTTGGCTTTCGGTGTCTTGGGGGCCGGACGCGCCTCGACCTTGCGCGCCACTGCGGCGACGCGGTCGATCAGCGATTCCTGCTGGCGAACGATCTCGGGGATCGCGGGTGCTTCGGCGACATAATCCGCATCGACGCCCATGATCTCGGTTGGCTCGACCAGTTGGGTCAGCTCGCCGCCGACACCTTCCTCGACAGCCTGTTCGGCCTCGACATTATGCGCCAAGACCGATCCGGTAAGCAGCGGCTTCAAATCGAGCATCTGCGCCGGTTCGCCCGACTGGTCGGGATCGACGTCATAGCCCATGTCGTTCCAGCCGAGGTCGTCATAACCGGTGCCGCTCATCGAAACGGGGCCGCTGCCCAGCGGCTGACGGCGCATGGCAGGCCGTGCGCCGCCCTTGCGGGCCAGCAATCCGGCGCTCAGCGATGCGAGGGGTTTGGGTTCGCCCATGATATCCACTCCCTCTCTCACTGGCCCGCGATGCGGCGGCCGAAGCCACCACCCATCGGGCGGACTGCGCCATAACCAGCCTGCGCCGGGATCGGCGAGCTGAACACGGTGCGGCGGAAATTCTTTTCGAGCCGGTCGTTCATATAGGTCCACAATTGGCGGATCTCTTCGGCCGACCGGCTGTTCGGGTCGACCTCCATCACCGTGCGACCGTCGATCATCGACGCGGCATAATCGGTGCGGTGGTGCAGGGTGATGGGGGCAACTGTACCGTGCTGCGACAATGCGACAGCGGCTTCGCTGGTGATTTTCGCTTTCGGGGTTGCGCCGTTGACGACGAACACCAGCGGCTTGCCGGCGCGTTCGCACAGATCAACGGTGGCGCCGACGGCACGCAGATCATGCGGGCTCGGCCGGGTCGGAACAACGATCAGTTCGGATACCGAAATCACGCTCTGGATCGCCATGGTGATTGCCGGCGGAGTGTCGATGACCGCCAGTTTGAAGCCTTGCTGGCGCAGGATTTCGAGGTCGGATGCCAGCCGTGCGACGGTGGTCTGGGCAAAGGCCGGAAGGTCCGTTTCGCGCTCGTTCCACCAGTCGGCGAGCGAGCCTTGCGGATCGATGTCGATAAGGACGACCGGCCCTGCGCCCGCAATTTGCGCCTGTACCGCCAGATGCCCCGACAGGGTGGTTTTACCCGACCCCCCCTTTTGTGAAGCCAATGCCAAAACGCGCACAGCCGTCCCCCTGATAAATCCACGAATTGGCGGTGGAATGCCATGCGGGGCGCTAAAATTGAGTTAACGATGATAAAATGATGGTGAACGATCCGTTGGAGCCCGTGGTAAACAGCGACTTAATGCTACATTGTGCCATAGCGGAGCAAAATTGACGCTTTTAGGTTTCGCTAACATGATGTTAGCCATTTCCGCTTAACCGGCATGTCGGGACTGCAGCCGCTTCCAGCCGGGGCATGCCATTGGAGACTATTGATGCGTAATTTCCGCACCGCCGGTTCGCTGGCCCTGTCCTTGGCCGTCGCCGCCCTGATCGCGGTGCCCGCCCATGCCGACGTCAAGGCCGGCGTCGATGCCTGGCAAAGCGGCGACTATAAGGCTGCGGTCGCCCAATGGCGCCCGCTCGCGATCACCGGCGATGCGGACGCCCAGTTCAACCTCGGCCAGGCCTATAAGCTTGGCCGTGGCGTCCCCGCCGATCTCGGTCAGGCCGAAAGCTGGTATCGCCGTGCCGCCAAACAGGGGCATTTGCAGGCCGAGGATAATCTGGGCCTCATCCTCTTCACCGCCAATCGCCGCGAGGAGGCGATGCCCTTCATCCTCCGCTCGGCCGAGCGCGGCGAACCGCGCGCGCAATATGTCCTTGGCACCGCCCATTTCAACGGCGACCTCGCCAAGGAGGATTGGCCGCGCGCCTATGCGCTGACCAAGCGCGCGAGCGACGCCGGCCTCACCATCGCTTCGGCCCGCCTTTCGCAGCTTGATCAGCTCATCCCGCTCGAGCAGCGGCAGCGCGGCCTCGCGATGCTGCCCGAGATTGAAAAAGCCGAACAGCGCGCGCGCCTCGCTGCGGTAAGCGCCGCCGCCCCCCCGGCGACCAAGGCGACCGCCCCTTCGCCGATCAAGGTCGCCAGCGTCCCGCCTTCGGTCCCCGGCGCCAGCTACACCCCGCCGCCGGTGATCGCGGCGGTCAAACCGACTCCGCCTGCGACCACGCCACCCCCGTCCGCCGTCCGCGCCGCCGAAGCCGCGAGCGCCGCGACCGCGGCCGCAACTGCTGCCAAGGCTGCCACCCCGACAACGACGACGCCCGGCACCAGCTATCCCGCGCCGCCCGAAAGCGGCACGCTGTCGCCTGCGCCGACAAAGCCCGCGCCTGTGAAGCCTGCCGTGCAGGTGCCGCCCAAAGCGGTGATCACCAAGCCCGCGCCCGCCACGCCGACGCAGAACGCCGCCGCCAGCCCCTGGCGTGCCCAGCTTGGAGCCTTCGGGGTCGAGGCGAATGCCCGAAACCTGTGGGCCTCGCTCGAAAAGAAGAACCCCGCCTTTGCGGGACGCCAGCCCTATCTGGTCAAAAGCGGCAAGATCACCCGCCTTCAGGCCGGCGGCTTTGCCAACAAGGGCGAAGCCGAAAGCTTCTGCGCGGCGGTGCGCAAACCGGATCAGGCCTGCCTCGTCGTCGATAAATAGGCCAGGCGCTGCTCACTCCCTGATACGCACCGGCTTGCTGGCGCCATCGGCGGCAATCGCCTTCGCGCTGAAGGGCAGGCGATGCCATAGTTTCGCCGAATAAAGCCGCGTCTGATCGGCGAAATGCGGCGATGCCGGGTCGGTCGATTGCGAATAGGACAGCACCGCGTCGGCGACCGGCCCCGAAGGATCGAACCCGACGATCTGGATATAGCTCGACCCATGATAGGGGATGACCCCGCCGGGCGCAGGTGCGGCGTTCTGAAGGTTCAGCACCCCGGCAATGCCTTCGCCGCCGTGAACCGGAATCCGCTCATCGCCGCGCGGTGCATATTGGACATCGCCCCAGCGCGCATCGAGCGCGACCCCTTCCTTGTCGAGTTGCGCCGTCGCCGTCGCCAGCGCGGCAAGCAACTTTGCCCCGACCTCACCCGTCGTCACCATGTCGCGCGGGGTGTGGACCGGGTCGGCAACGTCGAACTTCACCGCCCACAGCCCGGGCATCTTATGGACGCTCTTCCAGAAGACCGTGAACAGATAGGCGCCCCGGCTGTCGAGGTTGAAGCGGCGATCCCAACCCTCCAGTGCCGCGCATCCGCGCGCCACTTCGGTCTTGCCCCGGCACAGTTCAAGAAGCCGGTCGACCGTAAGGTCGGCAGCGAGGCTCTTGTTCGCCAGCGTCAGTTCTTTGGCGACCGCATGGTCGATCTTCACCCTCGGCTTGCCGCCCTCACCGTTCAGCAAATGGCCCAATTCGATGAAGTTCGAGCGGGTGCGCAGCGACAATGCGCTTTCGGCACCGCCGAGGATCGGCGATAGCGGCTTGTGCGGCGCGCTGGCGTTGCTCATCCAGTAACTGTCGTTGCTGTTGGTCACATAGTCGCGCCGCGCATAGACCGCCTGCGACGCCGCAGGCAGCAGCCCCGGAACCGGCGTGCCTTCGGCCACATCCCAGTCGCATTCGGCACGCGATCCGTCGAGCAGGGTCGCGACGCTGGCGGCAAGCGCCGAAAAGGGGGTCGCACAGGCCTTGATCTTGTCGGCGGACAAATTGGGCACGGCGGTCACGTCGGCATGCAATATGTCGCCGTTGCGGTCGGCGACGATCGTGTTGACCCACGGAATGCCCAGCGTTTCCTCAACCGCGCGGCGTACCTCACCGACACTCTTCGCGCGTGCGATGCGAACCCATGTCCCCAGCGCGCGCTGATTGCCGCTGTTGACGTCGCGCATCGCAAAGGCCGTCGTCCCGCTCCACGTCAACCCCGACGACGGCAGCGCGACGAGCGCGCCGAAACGCGTCGTATAAAGCGTGCGGCTGACCGGCGCGGCGCCATCACCCATCGGCACGCTGATCGTCCGCGTGCCCATTTTCTCCGATTTTCCGTCGACCAGATAGGCGGTGGGATCGGCGGGATCGAGCTTCAGCTGGAACAGGGTGAAATGGCGCGCGGCGGTCACCGTATGCGTCCAGGCGATGTCGCGATTGAAACCAAGTATCGGCAGCGGCGTCCCGGCGAGACCAACTCCCATGGTGTCGATCTGGCCCGGTATCGTCACATGCATCTGCCAGAAGCGGTTGGGGCCATTCCACGGAAAATGCGGATTGCCGATCAACAGCCCGCGGCCGTCCGCCGTCGTCTCGGCGCCGAACGCCCAACCGTTGCTGCCAAAGCGCGCATCATCCGGGCCGGGCAGCCCGCCCGAAAGGCTTGCGACCGCTTTACCCGGCGGCGCGGCATTGGCGATCCCGTTCGCCAGTGCCAGCGAACCCGCCAACAACATCGTTTTCTCATTGAGGCGCAACAGATCATCGCTGCTGATCGGCCGCACCCACGCCTTGCCGCGGCACCCCTCGGGCACGCCGTTCGGGCCGATCTCGCGCAGCCAGCGATTATATCCGGCGACATAGCCATCGACCATCCCCGCCATCTCGCGGCCCTGCGCCGCCGCACCCGCGCGCAGGCGCGGCAGGTCGATCGTCGCGCGGAAAAATACGTCCGACGACAAATTGTCGATTTCGCTAAAGCCCAGAACCGCCTTGTTCGCCGCGCCGAAATAGAGCGACCGCTCGCCCGCCACAGTCGCAAACTCCTCGGCGATCATGCACAGATTATCCTGCGCATAGGCATAGCCGACACCATAGCCGAGGCCGCGCCAATCCTTTGCCTTGATATGTGGGATGCCATAGGTCGTGCGGACGATCGTTGCGTCGAGGCGATCCTTCGCCGTCGCCGGTACGATCGACACCGCACCGGCCAAAGCCGCCGCCGCAACCCATTTCATCATACGGAAATCCCTCGACAATTGACGTCGGCTACGTAGCAGACCAGCTCAGTCCGCAAGTGGCGCGCAGCACCCGGAAACGTCAAGCGCCCGTATTGACATCAGTGTCCACAGCATGTCCCCGCGCCTCACCGAACTCCAGCCGAAACCTGTCCCCGCAGCCGCTCCAGTTCGCGTCCCGCCACGGGCGCCAGCGCGGCCGCGGACTTGCCTTCGCGCAGCCGCTTGCGATCCTTCTCCGACGGTTCGACGCGGCGCACCCGCACCATCGCATGGCCCTGCGCCTTGATGCCCAATTCTTCGGCCGCCCCCCGCGACAGATCGATGATCCGTCCCGCCGCAAAAGGGCCGCGATCATTGACCCGCACGACGATCCGCCGCCCGGTGTCGAGTGCCGTCACCTCAACATAGGTCGGCAAGGGCAAGGTGGTGTGCGCTGCAGTCATCCAGCCGGGACGGAACTTCTCACCATTGGCGGTGCGGTTGCCGGACTCATTCCTGTACCAGCTCGCATAACCTACCCGATCATAGTCGGGCGCGGCCGCGGGCACATAGGTTGTGCCGCGAACCGCATAGGCCGGGCCGATCCGCACCGGCGCATCGCTCACCGCCCGAAAACCGCCGCCGCCCGCGCAGGCCGAAAGCATCAGGACCAGCGCCACGGCGCTCACCAATCGGGTCATGGAACATCGCTGCATTTGCCCGACCCTAGATAGAGCGCGCATGGGGATAAAGCCCTTTGGCGACTTTCTCTTCCCTCCGGCGCCCGCTATCCCGCCGCAATCCGCCCACCGGCGATGCGAAATCGCGTTACCGGACCCGGCATGTCGGCGAAGAGCGCAGCCTCGGTCCCGGTGAGCCACGCTTGCCCGCCCTGCCCCGCCAGCCTTTCATAGAGCGCGCCACGTCGCAGCGGGTCCAGATGCGCGGCAACCTCGTCGAGCAACAGGAGCGGACGCCTGGCCCGCGCCCGCGCGACACAATCGCTGTGCGCAAGGATGAGCGACAGCAGCATCGCCTTTTGCTCGCCGGTTGAACAACGGGCAGCGCTGCGGCGCGTCACGGCGTGGACGGCGGACAGGTCATCGCGGTGCGGGCCGGCGGTCGCCCGCCCTGCCGCTGCGTCGATCCGCCGCCGGGCTGCGAACAACGTCTTCAGCGCATCGGCCTCGTGCGGCGCCTCGCGCTCCGCGCCGTCGCTGTCGAGGAGCGTCAGCAGCGGGCGCGCAAAGGGCGCGTCTGGCTGCCCCGCCAGTTCAGCCGACAAGGCGGCCAGCATGGCCTGCCGCGCAGCGTCCATCGCCGCGCCATGTTCAGCCAGTTGTGCCTCGAGGCTCGCGAGCCATTGCGGATCGGCGGACGACGGGTCGGCGAGCAATTTTCCGCGCGCGCGCAGCGCCGCCTCATAGCGGTTGCTGTGCTGCGCGTGGCGCGGATCGAGCGCCAGCACCAGTCGATCGAGGAAGCGCCGCCGGTTCCCTGCGGTCTCGACGAACAAGCGGTCCATCGCCGGGGTCAGCCACAAGACCGCAACCCACTCGCCAAGCGACCCTGCGGCAGCGGATGCCCCATTGATCCGCACGATCCGTCGTCCGGGGTGCGCGGGCTCGATCCCTGTCCCCAGCGCGACCGGCGACAGGCCGACACCTGCCTGCACCTCGGCAAAAATCGCAAAGCCTCCACTCGCACCGTCACGCACCATGTCCGGCAACGCCGCGCGACGCAGCCCGCGCCCCGGCGCGAGCAGCGAGATCGCTTCCAATATATTGGTTTTGCCCGCACCATTGTCGCCGTGAAGCGCAACCAGCCCGGCGTCGGCCGCCATGTCCGCGCCGGCATGATTGCGAAAATCGGTCAGCGAGAGGCGGATGAGCGTCATGTCGGCGCCGTCCTAGGGGATTTCGCAGTTTGAAGGAATGAACAGTTTCCTCCCTCTCGCTTGGGGGTGACGGACAATCCATATGGGTGAAATAAATTTCCTAATATTGGGATATTCTCCCACCTTAGAGCTATTTTCGCAACGGCGGAAAAATCCAAAACCCCAAAAATCCCGCTTAACCGCCAATGAATGAAATTGGCACGCCTCCTGCATTACCTTTGGCATCCCCCGGATGGTCCGATGGGAAGGATACAGGAAGGACAATATCATGGCATATTTCAACATCGACTCGCTCCGCAGCTACGCCGTCGCCGCGGTTGCTTCGGTCTATTGCTCGGTCATGCTGCTCGCGATTGCCGGTCAGAATGGTGCGCAGGTTGGTTCGCTGGTCATCTGACCAGCGGCCTCCTCACAACCAAAAAAACGCCGGCGCCAGCCGGGACTGAAAGGAAAGAAATGAAACAGGGTTTTCGCAAGAATCGTCGCGATGGTGTGATCTTCGGCGTGTGCGCCGGGATGGCAGACCAGTTCGGTGTCGACGTCTTGTGGACGCGCATCGCCTTTGTGGCGCTGACGCTCTTGGGCTTCGGCCTGCCGCTGCTGCTGTACCTCGCGGTCGCGATCCTCGCGCCCTAGGACAGCCCCGGGCCGGACGCAAACACGCGGGGCCCGCATATTCCCCAGAACAAAGGGCCCGCCGGCCACCCGGTGGGCCCCTTTCTATTTCGCAATTCCCGACGGCTGCATTCGACCAGTTGCGGCCATTCGATCCTCCCTGTGCCGCAGGCATGGGGAGGTGGCAGCCCGAAGGGCTGACGGAGGGGCTATGGGCGCTGACGTCGCTGCCCCTCCACCACCGCCTGCGGCGGCGGTCCCCCTCCCCATCGCTGCGCGACAGGGAGGATCTTTATGTCCTCTTCCCACCCCGAAGCGGCCTCCCGAATGCAAAGAAAAAGCCCCGCCGGATCGCTCCAGCGGGGCCCTTTTCTGTCAGCACCAGGCCGAGGAAGTTATTCCTCGCCGTCAGCTTCCGGACGATCTTCGACCATCACATCGTCGGTGGTGAAGTCTTCGCCCTGGACCTTGCCCAGCGGATCGTCGCCGATCGCGGCTTCGGGGCCCTGCGCCAGTTCGGCAGCATGCTCTTCGGCAGCGGTCTTTGGTGCGATCAGATGCGCCGGGTTCGCAGCGCGCATCGCGGCGCGCAGTGCAGCATCCTTGCTCGACGCGGTAACGCGAACGCGGTTCATCGCAGCGCCGGTACCCGCCGGGATGAGGCGGCCGACGATGACGTTTTCCTTGAGGCCCTGCAGCGAATCGATCTTGCCCTGCACCGAAGCCTCGGTGAGAACGCGGGTCGTTTCCTGGAAGGACGCCGCCGAAACGAAGCTGCGCGTCTGCAGGCTCGCCTTGGTAATGCCGAGGAGGACCGGACGCCCGACGGCGGGACGGCCATTCTTCGGCAGCTTGGCGTTATATTCCATCATCTCCAGATAATCGAGCTGTTCGGCAGGCAACAAGGTGGTGTCGCCGCCGTCGGTGATCTCGACCTTCTGCAGCATCTGGCGAACGATCACCTCGATGTGCTTGTCGTTGATCTTCACGCCCTGGAGTCGATAGACTTCCTGGATTTCCGCGACGAGATATTCGGCCAGTGCTTCCACGCCCATGACGTCGAGAATGTCGTGCGGGTTGGGCGAACCGCTGATCAGCGCATCGCCGCGCTTGACCTGATCGCCTTCCTGTACTTCGAGGACCTTCGACTTGGGAATGAGATACTCGATCGGATCGCCTTCTTCCGGAACGATCGCGATCTTGCGCTTCGCCTTGTAATCCTTGACGAATTCAATGCGGCCGCTGATTTTCGCGATAACGCTGTTGTCCTTGGGAATGCGTGCTTCGAACAGCTCGGCAACACGCGGCAGACCACCGGTGATGTCGCGCGTCTTCGACGCTTCGCGGCTGACACGTGCCAGCACGTCGCCCGCCTGCACTTCCTGACCGTCCTCGACCGACAACATCGTGCCGACCGCGAGCAGATAGCGTGCCGCTTCACCCGACTGATCGTCGAGCAAGGTGAGGCGCGGCTGAAGATCTTCCTTCTTGCTGCGGCCCGCCGAGCGATATTCGATCACGACGCGCTGGGCGATGCCCGTCGCTTCGTCGACCTGTTCGATCAGGGTCTTGGTATCTTCCAGATCCTGATACTTCACGACGCCCTGCTTTTCGGTGATCAGCGGCATGGTGAACGGATCCCATTCGGCAATCCGGTCGCCCTTCTTCACCTTGTCGCCATCCTTGTGGAGGATGTGCGCACCATAGGGCAGCTTGTGCGACGCGCGTTCGCGGCCTTCACTGTCGATGATCGCGATTTCACCCGAACGCGCCAGCGCCAGACGGCGACCACGCTGATCGACGATCGTCGGCATATCACGATATTCGATCGTGCCGTCCGAGATCGCTTCGGCGTTCGACTGTTCGTTGACCTGCGCCGCGCCACCGATGTGGAAGGTACGCATCGTCAGCTGCGTGCCCGGTTCACCGATCGACTGGGCGGCGATAACGCCGACAGCTTCACCGATGTTGACCGGCGTACCGCGGGCAAGGTCACGGCCATAGCATTTGCCGCAAACACCCAGCACCGCTTCGCAAACCAGCGGCGAACGGATCTTGACCGCCTGAACTTCGGCGTCCTCGATCAGCTGCGTCGTCGGTTCGTCAAGCAGCGTGCCGACGGGAGCAAGGACATTGCCGTCCTTGTCGACCACGTCTTCGAGCGTCGTGCGACCCAGGATACGCTCGCCCAGCGAGGCGATCGTCGAACCGCCCTGGATAATCGCGCGCATTTCCATGCCGCGGGTCGTGCCGCAATCTTCCTCGATCACGACGCAATCCTGCGACACGTCGACCAGACGGCGGGTCAGGTAACCCGAGTTTGCCGTCTTGAGCGCCGTATCGGCCAAGCCCTTACGTGCACCGTGGGTCGAGTTGAAATACTCGAGAACGGTCAGGCCTTCCTTGAAGTTCGAGATGATCGGCGTTTCGATGATCTCGCCCGACGGCTTGGCCATCAGGCCGCGCATGCCGGCAAGCTGCTTCATCTGCGCCTGCGAACCACGAGCACCCGAGTGGGCCATCATATAGATGGAGTTGATCGGAGCGAGACGACCCGTCTTCGGATCCATCGGCTCGGCCCGAATTTCGTCCATCATCGCGGTCGCGACCTTGTCGCCGCACTGCGACCAGGCGTCGATCGCCTTGTTGTACTTTTCCTGCTGCGTGATCAGGCCGTCCTGATACTGCTGTTCGAAATCCTTCACGAGCGCGCGGGTTTCGTTGACCATGCCTTCCTTGGAAGCGGGAATGATCATGTCGTCCTTGCCGAACGAGATGCCCGCCTTGAACGCGTGGCGGAAGCCCAGCCCCATGATGGCATCGGCGAACAGCACGGTCTCTTTCTGACCTGTGTGACGATAGACCTGATCGATCACGTCGCCGATTTCCTTCTTGGTCAGAAGGCGGTTGACGACATCAAAGGGCACGGTGTGTGACTTCGGCAGGCACTCTGCAATCAGCATGCGCCCCGGGGTCGTTTCGAAGCGCTTGAAATATTCATTGCCCTTCTCATCGGTTTGCGGAACGCGGCTCGTCACCTTGCTGTGCAGCGTGACCGCACCGATGTGAAGCGCCTGATGCACTTCGGCCATATCGGCGAGCAACATGCCTTCGCCCGGTTCGCCAGGGCGCTCCATCGACAGATAATAGAGACCGAGGACCATATCCTGCGACGGAACGATGATCGGCTTGCCGTTTGCGGGCGACAGGATGTTGTTCGTCGACATCATCAGGACGCGGCATTCCAGCTGCGCCTCAAGGCTCAGCGGAACGTGAACGGCCATCTGATCGCCATCGAAGTCGGCGTTGAAGGCCGAGCAGACCAGCGGGTGAAGCTGGATCGCCTTGCCTTCGATCAGCACAGGCTCGAACGCCTGGATGCCCAGACGGTGAAGCGTCGGAGCGCGGTTCAACATGACCGGGTGCTCGCGAATGACTTCGTCGAGGATGTCCCAGACTTCCTTGCGTTCCTTTTCGACCCACTTCTTCGCCTGTTTCAGGGTCATCGACAGACCCTTGGCGTCGAGGCGCGCGTAGATGAACGGCTTGAACAGTTCGAGCGCCATCTTCTTCGGCAGACCGCACTGGTGCAGCTTGAGTTCGGGACCGGTCACGATGACCGAACGGCCCGAGTAGTCGACGCGCTTGCCGAGCAGGTTCTGACGGAAGCGGCCCTGCTTGCCCTTGAGCATGTCGGACAGCGACTTCAGCGGACGCTTGTTGGCGCCGGTGATCGTGCGGCCGCGGCGGCCGTTATCGAACAACGCGTCGACGGCTTCCTGAAGCATGCGCTTTTCGTTGCGGACGATGATGTCCGGCGCGCGCAGCTCCATCAGGCGCTTCAGGCGGTTGTTGCGGTTAATCACGCGGCGATAGAGATCGTTGAGATCCGACGTCGCGAAGCGGCCGCCGTCGAGCGGCACCAGCGGGCGCAATTCGGGCGGGATCACGGGAACGACTTCGAGGATCATCCACTCGGGGCGGTTGCCCGAATCGATGAAGCTTTCGACGACCTTCAGACGCTTGATGATCTTCTTGGGCTTCAGCTCCGACTTGGTCGTCGCCAGATCTTCGAGCAGATCGGTGCGTTCCTGCTCGAGATCGAGATTCTCGAGAAGCACGCGGATCGCTTCGGCGCCGATGCCGGCGCTGAATGCGTCTTCGCCATATTCGTCCTGCGCGTCGAGCAGTTCGTCTTCGGTCAGCAGCTGGAACTTCTCGAGCGGGGTCAGGCCGGGCTCAAGAACGATATAGGCTTCGAAATAGAGGACGCGCTCGAGCTGCTTGAGCTGCATGTCGAGCAGCAGGCCGATGCGCGACGGCAGCGACTTCAGGAACCAGATGTGCGCGACCGGCGCGGCGAGCTCAATATGGCCCATGCGCTCGCGGCGGACCTTGGTCACCGTGACTTCGACACCGCATTTTTCGCAGACGATGCCCTTGTATTTCATGCGCTTATACTTGCCGCACAGGCATTCATAATCCTTGATCGGGCCAAAGATGCGCGCGCAGAACAGGCCGTCACGCTCGGGCTTGAACGTGCGGTAGTTGATGGTTTCGGGCTTCTTGATCTCGCCGAACGACCATGAGCGGATGCGCTCCGGGCTCGCGATGCCGATCTTGATCATGTCGAAGGTTTCGGGCTTCGCGACCGGGTTCATGAAGTTGGTAAGCTGGTTCATATTCTAGCTCCACTCTTCCCCCCTCGCCGCAGGCGAAGGGGGTGAGGATAAGATCTTATTCGGCGGCTTCGGGAAGGGCATCCGGGGCTTCGTCGGGATCCTGCTCCGCATAGGAGGAGAGTTCGACGTTGAGGCCCAGCGAGCGCATTTCCTTGACGAGCACGTTGAAGCTTTCGGGAATGCCGGCCTCGAAGGTGTCGTCGCCCTTGACGATCGCTTCGTAAACCTTGGTGCGGCCGATCACGTCATCGGACTTCACCGTCAGCATTTCCTGAAGCGTGTACGCAGCGCCATAAGCCTGCAGCGCCCACACTTCCATTTCCCCGAAGCGCTGGCCACCGAACTGGGCCTTACCGCCCAGCGGCTGCTGGGTGACGAGGCTGTAGGGACCGATCGAACGGGCGTGGATCTTGTCGTCGACCAGGTGATGGAGCTTCAGGATATACATATATCCCACCGTCACCTTGCGGTCGAACCGGTCACCGGTGCGGCCGTCATACAGATCAACCTGACCCGACCGATCGAGACCGGCACGTTCCAGCATTGCCGACACATCGGCTTCACGGGCGCCATCGAATACCGGCGTAGCAAAGGGCACGCCCACCGACAGATTGCCGGCAAGCTCGACCACCTGATCAGTGGTCCGCGCCTTGATTTCCTCGGCATATTCATCGCCATAGGCATGAAGAAGCGCCGCGCGCACCGCCTCGGGCGGCGCCCCGGCCTCGGGGTCGGGATTCGCCATGCGCCAATCTTCAAGCGCCTCGGTGATCTGACGACCAAAGCCGCGCGATGCCCAGCCAAGATGCGTTTCCAGAATCTGTCCGACGTTCATGCGCGACGGCACACCCAGCGGGTTGAGCACGAAATCGACGTGCGTGCCATCTTCCAGGAACGGCATGTCTTCGACCGGCAGGATGCGGCTGATGATGCCCTTGTTGCCGTGACGGCCGGCCATCTTATCGCCCGATTGCAGCTTGCGCTTCACCGCGACGAAGACCTTGACCATCTTGAGCACGCCCGGGGCGAGTTCGTCGCCACGCTGCAGCTTTTCGACGCGATCCTCATATTTCGCGCTGATGCGCTTGATCGCGTCATCATATTGCGCCTTGATCGCTTCCAATGCCGTCTGGCTATTGTCGTCGACGACCGCAAGCTTCCACCAATCGGCGCGATCGATTTCGACCAGCATCTCTTCGGTGACGACATCGCCCTTCTTCAGGCCCTTCGGAACCGCGCTGGTCGCCTGACCAACCAACAGTTCCTTGAGGCTGGAGAAGGTCGCACGGTTAAGGATCGCGCGTTCATCGTCGGCGTCCTGCTTCAGACGTTCGATCTCTTCACGTTCGATCGCAATCGCACGTTCGTCCTTGTCGATACCATGACGGTTGAAGACGCGGACTTCGACGACCGTACCCGACACGCCCGGCGGCAGACGAAGCGAGGTGTCACGCACGTCGCTGGCCTTTTCACCGAAAATGGCGCGCAGCAGCTTTTCTTCCGGCGTCATCGGCGATTCACCCTTGGGGGTGATCTTGCCGGCCAATATGTCGCCCGGGCCGACTTCGGCACCGATGTAGACGATCCCGGCTTCGTCGAGGTTGCGAAGCGCTTCCTCGCCGACGTTCGGGATATCGCGGGTGATGTCCTCCGGCCCAAGGCGCGTGTCGCGCGCGGTGACTTCGAATTCCTCGATGTGGATCGAGGTGAAGACGTCATCCTTCACGATGCGTTCGCTGATGAGGATACTATCCTCATAGTTATAGCCGTTCCACGGCATGAACGCGACGAGGACATTCTTGCCCAGCGCCAGTTCGCCCAGCTCGGTCGACGGACCATCGGCGATGATGTCGCCGGTGCGGACGACTTCGCCCACCTTCACCAGCGGACGCTGGTTGATGCAGGTGTTCTGGTTCGAACGCTGGAACTTCTGGAGGCGATAAATGTCGACGCCCGACTTGCCGGGTTCGATCATGTCGGTTGCACGGATAACGATACGCGTCGCATCGACCTGATCGATGATGCCGCCGCGGCGCGCCGCAATGGCTGCGCCGGAGTCACGCGCAACGGTTTCTTCCATGCCGGTGCCGACGACCGGAGCCTCTGCACGCAGCAGCGGCACAGCCTGACGCTGCATGTTCGATCCCATGAGCGCGCGGTTGGCGTCATCGTTTTCCAGGAACGGAATGAGCGACGCCGCGACAGAAACCAGCTGCTTCGGCGATACGTCCATCAGGGTGATCTGATCGCGCGGCGCCATCAGGAATTCACCCGCTTCGCGTGCCGAGATCAGCTCGTCGATGAAGCTGCCATCTTCGTTGAGATCGGCGTTCGCCTGCGCAACGGTGTGCTTCTGCTCTTCCATCGCCGACAGATAGACGACGTCGTTGGTCACCTTGCCGTCGATGATCTTGCGATACGGGGTTTCGATGAAGCCGTACTTGTTGACGCGCGCAAAGGTCGCGAGCGAGTTGATCAGACCGATGTTCGGGCCTTCCGGCGTTTCAATCGGGCAGATACGGCCATAATGGGTCGGGTGAACGTCGCGGACTTCGAAGCCCGCGCGTTCGCGCGTCAGACCGCCCGGCCCAAGCGCCGACACGCGGCGCTTGTGGGTGACTTCCGACAGCGGGTTGGTCTGATCCATGAACTGGCTGAGCTGCGACGAACCAAAGAATTCGCGGACAGCAGCCACGGCAGGCTTCGCGTTGATCAGATCGTTCGGCATCACGGTCGACACGTCGACCGAGCTCATGCGCTCCTTCACCGCGCGCTCCATGCGGAGCAGGCCGACACGATACTGGTTTTCCAGCAGTTCGCCGACCGAACGGACACGACGGTTACCGAGGTTATCGATATCGTCGATTTCGCCCTTGCCGTCCTTCAGGTTCACCAGTTCCTTGACGACAGCGAGGATATCCTCGTTGCGCAGCGTCGTCACCGTGTCCTCGGCGTCGAGGCCAAGGCGCATGTTGAGCTTGACGCGACCCACGGCCGACAGGTCGTAGCGCTCGGGGTCAAAGAACAGGCCACCGAACAAAGCTTCAGCAGTTTCGCGGGTCGGCGGCTCGCCAGGGCGCATGACGCGATAGATATCGCTCAGCGCCTGATCGCGATCCTCGGCCTTGTCGGCCTTCAGCGTGTTGCGAATCCACGGACCGGTGTTGTTGTGATCGATGTCGAGCAGCTCGAGCTTTTCGAGGCCCGCAGCGTCGATCTTTTCGAGGTTTTCGGCGGTCACTTCGTCGCCGGCTTCGATGTAAATCTCGCCCGTCGCTTCGTTGATCAGATCATAGGCGCTGTAACGGCCGAAGATTTCCTCGGTCGGGATCAGCAGCGTGTCGAGACCATCCTTTGCCGCCTTGTTGGCAAGGCGCGGGCTGATCTTGTGGCCGGCGGCGAAGACGACTTCGCCGGTCTTGGCGTCGACGACATCGAAGCCAGGCTTCGCACCGCGCCAATTTTCGAGCATGAACGGAATTTTCCAGCCGTTCGCGTCGCGCTCGAAGATCACCCGGTCATAGAAATGGTTGAGGATTTCCTCACCCGTCATGCCCAGCGCGAACAGCAGGTTGGTCACCGGCAGCTTGCGCTTGCGGTCGATACGGACGTTAACGATGTCCTTGGCGTCAAATTCGAAATCGAGCCACGAACCACGATATGGGATCACGCGTGCAGCGAACAGGAACTTGCCCGACGAATGGGTCTTGCCGCGATCATGGTCGAAAAGCACACCAGGCGAACGGTGCATCTGCGACACGATAACGCGCTCGGTGCCATTGACGAAGAAGGTACCGTTGCCGGTCATGAGCGGCATGTCGCCCATGTAAACGTCCTGCTCCTTGATATCGAGGACCGAGCGGGTGTCGGTTTCGCTGTCGACTTCAAAGACGATCAGACGCAGCGTGACCTTCATCGGCGCCGCATAGGTGATGCCGCGCTGGCGGCACTCGTCGACGTCATATTTCGGCGCTTCGAGTTCGTAATGAACAAAGTCGAGCTCGGCGGTGCCGGCGAAATCGCGGATCGGGAAAACGCTGCGCAGCGTCTTTTCCAGGCCAGAGACATAGCCGACCGACGGATCGGACCGCAGGAACTGCTCATAGGATTCGCGCTGAACCTCGATGAGGTTGGGCATTTCCACGGCTTCGTGGATGTTACCGAACAGCTTGCGGATTCGCTTGGTCGCGGTTGCTTCGAGGGACTTGCCCACCGACTTCGCCTTGGTCGCCATAAGTGATTGTCTCGCCTGTCAAATATCAAAATCGCGAGCGCTCCGACGCGAAAAAAGCCGCAGGCAACCGTCGCCGGTTTACCGCAGCTTTCCACGCCTGTCGAAATCCCCGCCGACCTATCCGTACAACCCGCTGCGCAAAGTCAGGCTCTATCTCGGACGATGGGGTATGGAGGCGATATAGGATTGGGGGGTCGCGGTGTCAACGGGACTGGTCGGATGCCGCATGAGCATGCGCGTCGGCTTTGGGGTGGGAAGCTGCCGTGGCTACATCGACCGAATAGTGTGCATCAAATTCAGTTGCGGTGCTCACACTTCACACAGACGCCATCGCCTTGCCCGGTGAGTAGCCATCGCAGAGGTTTGCGCAGATATATTCGGCTGCATTGCTCGCACAGGAGGAAGGTGCCGAGCACTCCGGCAAGCGTCATACCGGCGAACAGCAAGTATAGGTTGCCCGAGATTGCACCAACCAGCATCACGAGCGTGGAGATGATGCCTAAGTGTCGGACCTTGTTGGCCCGGTCAAATCTGCTCATGCCCACGAGTTCCCCTGCACACGTCCACGTCTGTGTCACGGCATACTGGCCGACGGCGCGAACGTCTGCAACCGGTCGCGTCCAGCCATTCAGGCTAAAGCCTAGAAGATGCCCTTGAGCAGCCGCGTCGGATCCCGACGCAACGACGCCTCCTCCCCCGCCATATAATGGAAGATGCCCTTCAGCGCCTGTTCGGTCACCGAACGGGTCAAGCCGTCGCGGGTCAGCCCAGTCGAAGCCATCAGCTGATTGCCCTTCGATAGCTGATCGAGCTGGCGATAGGCGCCAACATTTTCCAATGCCGAACCGATCAGCGGCGACACCTTGCCGAACAGCACGCTGCCCGCGCTCGATTGAAGATAACGCGTCGCCCCGTCATTTTTCGACACCAGCGCGGGGGCGTCGGACCAGCGCAGATTGTCGATCGCGGCGCAGAACACCGGCTTCGCCTCGCCCGCTGCCCGGCCGCCCGCATCGTTCAAGCTCTTGGTCAAATTGGTCGTGAGGCCGAGCTTGTCGCCCATGCCGAAAAGTTTCGAGGCGAGCTTTCCGCCTGCGCCCGGCAACAGGATGCGCACCGCGGCATCGCGATAAAAGGCGCCGGGCGCGGCCAATTTGTCGAGCGCCCCGTCGGAGGCATTACCGATCAAGCCCTTCACGCCGCTGCTCGGCAGTTTCGCCAGACTCCATGGCGCATAGGCGATCGCCAGCACGCCGACGGCGCCCGCGAGCATCGCCCGCCGGCCGGCTATTTCCTCATCCCATTTCATAGCGCACCTCCGCTGCCCTGCGTCCGGCGATCAGGCTAGCAGCAAAGTTGCGACCGCCAAAGCCCGATGGCCATGGGACCAAATTGCTCGCGGCACAGTCAATTTATCGAAAAACGATATTCAAATTGACGAGACGCGATATCCGATATATCGTTATTCAATAAATCGCATATTGGAGTTCGATATGAAGACCGATAATCGCATCCTCCTCGCCACCCGCGGGCTGATCCTGCTGATCATGGGACTGGTCGCCGCCGGTGCAATCGGCTTGACGGCCGCGGCGCTGGCCCTGCCCTTTTATCGAAGCGAGGTCGCAAGTGCGCTGGCCGAACAGGCCCCGGCGCTCAACATGACGACGCTCTACCCGCCGCTTTACGGGGCCTTCCTGTTTGGCCTGATCGCGCTGGGCCTCATCTGGGCCACCCTCAGCAAATTGCGGGCGATCGTCGCGAGCGTTTCCGAAGGCGACCCTTTCATCGCCGCGAACAGCCGGCGGTTGAAGGCGATCGGCTGGCTGATGGTCGCAGGTCAGGTCGCCGCCATCGCGCTGGGGCTGATGATCGACCGGGTCGCGAGCCTGACGGGCACGCACGGCGGCGGCTCTGACCTTTCACTCAACGGCCTGCTCGCGATCCTGCTGGTGTTCGCCCTCGCCGGGGTGTTCGAGCGCGGCGCGCAGATGCGCGAAGAGCTGGAAGGGACCATCTGATGCCCGTTCTGGTCAAACTCGACGAACTGCTGCACGACCGGCGCATAACGCTGACCGAACTCGCCGAGCGCGTCGACATCACCCTCGCCAATCTGTCGATCCTGAAAACCGGCAAGGCAAAGGCGATCCGCTTCTCGACCCTCGCCGCCATCTGCGCCGCGCTCGAGTGCCAGCCCGGCGATCTTCTGGCCTTTCAACCGGACGAATAGCTCCGACCATATCAATCCTGCCTGTTCACGGCATCGCCAGCCGCGATGCCGAACCCCCTCGCACATCCAGACGCTGGAGAATGTCATGCGGTCCGTCCTGATCCTTTCGCTCTTTCTGACCGGCCTCCTCCCCTCGGCTGCGGTCGCCACCGCTCCCGCCGACCGGGCACGCATCCTGCTCGTCGTGAGCAGCCACGGCCGCGATGGCGGCAAGGCCCAACCCGGCTTCGAAATGGACGAGCTGGCGCAGGCATGGCTGATCTTCCGCGACAACGGCTTTGCTGCCGATATTGCAAGCCCCGAAGGCGGCGTCGTCGTTCCCGACGAATATGCCGCCGACAAAGCGTATAATCGCAGTTTCGCTGACGACCGCGACGCATCGGCTCAGCTGGCCGCCACGCTGCGCCTGTCGACGGTCGACCCCGGCCGATATGCCGCCGTCTTCGTCATCGGCGGCAAGGGCGCCATGTTCGATCTGCCGTTCAGCCAGTCGCTGGCACGGCTGGTTTCGGACATTCATGGCCGTGGTGGTGTGATCGGCGCGGTATGCCACGGCCCGGCGGTGCTCGCACGGCTGCGCAACGCGGAGGGCAAGCCCTTCGTCATGGGCCGCACCGTCACCGGCTTCACCGACGAAGAGGAAGCATTGTTCGGCAAGAAATGGGTCGCCGAATTCCCCTTCCTGCTCGAAACCGAACTGCGTCGCCAGGGCGCCAAGTTTAGCGAAGCCGCGTTCATGCTGCCCCACGTCGCGGTCGACGATCGCATGGTGACCGGCCAGAACCCCTATTCAGTCGCCCCCGCCGCCGAAGCTCTCGTGGCCATGCTGGGAAAATCCCCCGCCGCGCGCGCACCATGGCCCGACAAAAAAAGCATGGCGCTGCTGGCATCGTCGCTGACGGAAAAGCCCGGTGCGCTGACAAGCGCGTTGGCGAAGCAGCACAAGCAACTCGACGTGCCGTTGATCGCGATCTGGGGCTATTATCGCACCATCGAGGCGGCCGGGGACAAAGCAGGCACAGCCGAGGGCTTGCACGTCATGGAGGCCGCCCAGCCCTGGTTCGATGACGACGGCCTGCATCAGGCCATCGCTGCCGTGCGCAAGGCCCTCGCGACCCCCGGCAATATAAAGCTGTCAGACTAGGGGCCGTACTCCATCACCACGCGGGGGAGGTTTGAAGTAAAATGGCTCAGTGCGAGGAGGGAAGGCGCAGGGATATGTCGATATTTCAAGGCTTCTCGACGAAGCAATGGGCCATTTGGGCGCCTCGATCGCGTGGTGATTGAGTACGGCGCCTAGGCCGCCATGCGCAGCCGGTTCCGGCCATCGCTTTTGGCGACATACAGCGCTTTGTCGGCGCGATGCAGCAATTCCTCGACGCTCGCCTCCGCAGCGTAAACAGCTAGGCCGATGCTGACCGTCACTCTCGGCAAATTACCGGCAACGCCGTCTTCCGCCTCGATCGTCTTGCGCACACGTTCGGCGACCATTTCCGGGGACAGCGCGCTGTCGCCCCGCAATATACAAACGAACTCCTCTCCCCCGAAGCGGCCGACCAGATCCGTTTCGCGAAGTGGCGCCTTGGCGCGCTGTGCGACGCGGCGGATCACATTGTCGCCCACGGCATGACCATGGCTGTCGTTAATCCGCTTGAAATGGTCGATGTCGAAGATCGCGACCGCCAGCGGTGCGCCATCGTCCCGCGCGGCAGCGAAAGCCTTTTCGAGAAAAGCGAGCGTTTGCCGGCGGTTGGGCAGGCCGGTCAGCATGTCGGTGTTGGCGACCCGTTCCGCCGCGCTGCGCGCCGCTTCGAGGATCCGCGCATTTTCGACCGTCTCGGTCACGTCCTGGATCGTTCCGAAAATGCCGACCGCGACGCCATTGCGGTCCATTTCGATCGATCCGTGCGACTTGGCGTGGCGTACATCACCGTCGGCGCGCTGGATCCGCCCCTGGAATTCAAAGGGCGCGCCGCTCGCAATGGACTGTTTCAGCACATGGCGCACCCGCACGCGATCATCCTCGAGATAGCAGGCGAGGCTGCCCTCGACCGTCATACCGGCCCCCGGCTCCAGCCCATGGATGCGATAGGACTGGTCCGACCATTGGATCGTCCGGCGCACCAGATCGACGCGCCAGTGGCCGACCAGCGCCACCGCTTCGGCCTGAAGCAGCCAGCGATTGCTTTCCTCCAGCCGCTTGGCCAGCCGCTTTCGCACGACGATCAGCGCCGCGAGCGGCAGCGCGATGGACAGCATCGTCACCAGATAAAATTGCAGGAAGAATATCTTGACCTTCTGCGGCCCGTCGATCGCCGCGATGGGGCCAAGCCCCTGCCCCGTCAGCAACGCGGCAATGACGGCGACGATCAGCATCCCCGCCGCCGCGCCAAAGGGGCCGAGCCGATAGGAGGCAAGAATGACCGCGACACAGGGAAGGAAAGTTGCCGGAAAATGGGACTGTGAAAAGGAGGCTACGGTCAACAGGGCCGCACCGGTCAATATCGCCGTCGCCTCGACCTTCATCGCGATCGTCGCGTTGCGCATCGCGTTGGACGCGATCATCCGCGACAGCATGATGATCGGCGGCGTGACGATCAACATGCCCAGCGCGACCGTGCTCATCCAGGACAGGAAAAAATCGACGCCGGTTCCGGCGAGCAGCGTCGCGATAGCTGCGCTGACGATGCTGGCCGCCATGGCCGCGATACAAAAGCTCCCGACTGCGCGCGGGACCATGAACGAGATCATGGCCGGTTCGCGGCGGCGGAGCACCCACAGCGCAACGACCGGCTCGCAGGCATTGGCCAGTGTAAAAGCAGCGGCGGTCAGCGGCGGAGCGCCGCCCAGCATATTGGCCGACAGGCTCGCAGCGACCATGCCAACGAACGCCCCGATGCGCATCCGCGCGGGCATGAGCAACAGCAACGCCAGAAAATATCCGCTCGGCGGCCAGATCGCCGCGATATTATCGGCGCCCTTGGTCGCATGGAGCGAGAGATGCGCCAGCAGGAAATAACCGAGCGCCGTGAGCAGGAGCCAGAAAGTCGCCTCGACTCTGGGGGGGAGCGCTCGCGTCATGTGGCTACGCTACGAGAAGCTGGAAAAGAAACAATGAACTTCATGCCTCGGCCATTCCGGCTCCGACCCGCCGTACAGCGGCTAGGCGTTACCGCCAAAGGTCAGGCCGACGACCTCTTCGACCATGGCTTCGTCCCATTCCACCCGCTTGTCGAGGAGCAGCATCGCAAGACCGTGGACGAGCGCCCAGGCGTGGAGCGCCGCGGTGTCGGGATCTTCAAGGTGGGGCATCGTCTGCGCGACCCCGGCCCGCAACAGATTATAGCCCACCTCTCCCCCGTCGGCGCCGGGCTGGCAGCGTTCGGACATCTGGCGAGTAAAGCTCAGCCGAAACACCGCCGGCTCCTCATAGGCGAAGCGGACATAAGCGATGCCCGTCGCCTTGAAGCCGGCGTGACCGCCGCCCGCCTTCAGCCACGCCTGTGCCTGCAACGCGCCAAGCCGTCGCAGCCCCTCGTCGGCGAGGGCATCGAGCAGCGCCTCCTTGTCGGGGAAATGACGATAAAGCGCGGTCGCACTGACCCCGACGTCGCGCGCCAGCGCGCGCAGCCCCAGCTCGCCGTCATCGCCATCGCGCAGCCGCTTCATCCCGGCGGCGATCACCGCCGCGCGCAGGTCGCCATGATGATAGGCACGCGCCGCCTTACCGTCCGCCTCATTTATGTTGACACTGTTATCTTCGTTGATCATGTTGTCACCGTAAACATTTCGAGTCGCCAGCACAACCCGCGAAGCGACCCGCCTGCAACCTTCCGCATAAGGAGCGTCTCCATGGCTAGCAATGTCGAAAACATGATCCGCGGCGCGGTGACCAAAGGCATCGTCAAGGTCGCCGAATTCAACCGCAAACGCCTTCCGAGCCCCACCGACGCGCACCCCTTCCTCACCGGCATCCACACGCCGATGACGGAGGAGTTAACGCTGGAAACATTGCGCGTGGATGGCGCAATTCCGGCAGCGCTGACGGGGCGCTATCTGCGCAACGGCCCCAACCCCGCGGTCGCCCCCGATCCGGCGAGCTATCACTGGTTCACCGGCGCCGGCATGGTCCACGGCATCCGCATCGAGGGCGGCAAGGCCGACTGGTATCGCAACCGCTGGGTGCGCGGTGCAGAAGCCTGCGCCGCGCTGGGCGAGGAATTGCCCCCCGGCCCCCGCGAGACCAGCGACGCGCCGAACACCAATGTCGTCGGCCTGGCCGGGCGGACCTTTGCCATCGTCGAAGCCGGCGGCAAGCCGGTCGAGCTGAATTATCAACTCGATACGATCGCGCACAACCCGTTCGATGGCACGCTCGCGGGGGCTTACACGGCGCATCCGCATCTCGACCCCGCGACCGGTGAAACCCACGCGATCACCTATAAGGGCGATACGCCGACCAAGGTCTGGCACGTCGTGCTCGACAAGGACGCGCATGTGATCCGCGAGGAAGCGGTGGCGGTCAGCGACGGCCCGTCGATCCACGACTGCGCGATTACCGCAAATTATGCGCTGATCTTCGACCTGCCCGTCACTTTCTCGATGAAGCTGCTGATCGGTGGCTATCGCTTTCCCTATGCGTGGAACGAGGCCCATCCGGCGCGCGTCGGTCTGCTCCCGCGGAATGGCAGCGGCGACAGCATCATCTGGGTTCCGGTCGAGCCCTGCTATGTCTTCCACCCTGCCAACGCCCATGAGACCGCCGACGGCAAGGTGATCGTCGATGTCGTCGCGCACGACACGATGTTCGCACAGTCGACGCGCGGCCCCGACAGCGAAAAGTCGCGGATGGAACGCTGGACGATCGATCCCGTCGCCCGCACCACCGTCCGCACGATCATCCACGATCATGCGCAGGAATTCCCGCGCTATGACGAACGGCTGACGACGCGGCCCTATCGCTATATATACAGCGTCGCGATGCCCGATGGCGAGGCGATCGAATGGGCGCTGGCCGACACGCGCCTGTTCCGTCACGACCTCGATGCGGGAACGACCGACATCCACGACTTCGGTCCCGGCCGCCATCCCGGCGAGTTTGTCTTCGTTCCGCGCGGCGCCGACAGCGCCGAGAATGACGGCTGGCTGATCGGGCTGGTCGTGGACATGAATGATGAGACGACCGATCTGGTGATCCTGAATGCCGACGACTTTGCTGGCGCACCACAGGCCGTCGTCCATCTGCCGCACCGCGTTCCGCCGGGCTTCCACGGCAATTGGATCGCCGACTGACCGACTTACCGGGATTGGCGGCGGCCAAAACCGCACCGACCGATCCCGGTACCTCGTTCGGTCGCAAAGTCGGTCGCTGCGCGCGACAAACCGGGGCGGAATCTTCGCCCAGTCGCCGCACGGCCACGGCTCACCTTGAAATCAGGCGCTTTTCGGCATCGCTTTACCGATGCCGCTCGTTTCCTGTTCACTATGAAAAAAGCAATCCCCCTCTCTCGCCCCGCCATGAGCGCGATTGCCGCGTTCCTGGCCCTCTCCGCCCCGCAGGTCTTTGCGCAGGCTGCCCCCACCGACATTCCGCCGATGGTATCGCCCGTCGCCGCGCCCGAACCGAGCGCCCCGGCGCCGGTCACCGCGCCACAAGCTGCCGAGCCCGCGGCGCCGAAACCCGTCATTCGTCTCCCGATCGATTTGCCGAGCGAACCCGCCGAACCGGTGGCCAAGACGACCGAACGTCCACCCGCGACTGCCAAGGCCACACCAGTGCGCGCCGAACGCAGCGCAGCCCGCGCACGCAGCGCTGAACCCGACCCGGTCGCCGCGAAAGCCATCGCTCCGGCCGCTGCCACTCTGGTGACCAGCGAAGCTCTGCCGGCCACCCCGCCGGCGACGGCGCCCGTCGAACCCGCCGCAAACCTCTCGCCGCTACCCGTTGAAGAGGCGCCCGCAGAGATCGCCGCAACGAGCGACGCCTTCCCTTGGGAACTCGCCGGCGGTGCTGCGGCCTTGCTGCTGGTAGGCGGCGCGGGCCTTGCCTTCGCACGCCGTCGCCGCGCGAACGATCGCGCCGACGAAACGGCGATGAGCTTCGAAGAAATGGCCGCTGCGGAGGCGGTTCCCTATAGTCCCGCGCGCGCGGACGTCGTTCCGCAGCCCGCTCCGCAACCCGCGATGCGCAGCACGCCGAGCTTCGCCGCCGCACCCCATGGCAGCATGGGCCGCCACGAAGCACTGGCGCTCACGGGGCCGACGCCCGACAATCCGTTCGAGACGCTCAAGAAGCGATTGCAACGCGCCCGCTTTCTCGATCGACAGGAACGCGCACAATATGAAGTCACGCTTGGCGCGCAGAAAGATATGCAGCGCAAACCCGTCAGCGCCTGGGAAATTGCGCACCGCGTCGTTCCCGCCCCCGCTGAACAGGAAGTGCGCCGCCCCGAACGCGGCAACGCGCGCCCCGGAAGCCTCCGCCCGGGCTTGATCCGCCACTAAATCGCAACCTGTTTGCGACAAAAAAAGGGCGGCGCCTCGCGGCACCGCCCTTTTCTTTTTCGCTGGAACCCGGCCGGATCAACCGGCCGGGGCCCGCAAACCGAATTACTTCAGTTCGACGGTCGCGCCAGCGCCTTCGAGGCGCTTCTTCAGTTCGTCAGCTTCTGCCTTGTTGGCGCCTTCCTTGACGACCTTCGGTGCGCCTTCGACCAGCGCCTTGGCTTCGCCCAGGCCCAGACCGGTGATCGCACGGACTTCCTTGATCACGTTGATCTTGTTGCCGCCGTCACCCGTCAGGATGACGTCGAATTCGGTCTGCTCTTCAGCAGCCGGGCCAGCAGCGGCAGCAGCCGGAGCGGCAGCAACAGCAGCAGCAGCCGAAACGCCCCACTTTTCTTCGAGCATCTTCGACAGGTCAGCCGCTTCGAGGACGGTCAGCGTCGACAGTTCTTCAACGATCTTTGCGAGATCAGCCATGTTATTTCTCCATTAAAACCGGGACATGCCCGGCACCAGTTCAAGTTCGGTTCGAAAGTTTATGCGGCCTCTTTGGCGGCATATGCGCCAAAAACCCGCGCCAACTGGCCCGCCGGGGCTGCGGCGATTTGCGCAACCTTGGTGGCCGGAGCCTGCACCAGACCAATGATCTTGGCGCGCAGCTCGTCGAGCGAGGGAAGCGAAGCCAGCGCCTTCACGCCATCAACGTCGAGGATCACATCCCCCATGCCGCCACCAACGATTTCCAGTTTGGGGTTGGTCTTGGCAAATTCCACGGCGATTTTCGCAGCAGCCACCGGGTCGGTGGACGATGCAAGTGCCGTGGGACCGGTCAGCAGATCGCCGATGCCGGTGTAGGACGTGCCGTCGAGCGCGATTTTGGCAAGACGGTTCTTCGTGACGCGAAAGTCGGCTCCTGCATCACGCATTTGCTGACGCAGCACCGTCGACTGAGCGACGGTCATGCCAAGGTTGCGGACGACCACAACCGAAGCAGCTGACGACAGGGTAGCGTTCAGCGAGGATACGGCTTCGGCCTTTTCCGTACGATCCATGCCTATACTCCACTCATCTGCCCGGAACCGCCCACGCCGAAACGCACGCGCCGCCGGGCGGCTAACACACGCAAATGCCGACGCGAGCCAAGGCTCACCTGCATTTGCGCAACGATGTCCGAAGGGGTCGGTCAAGACGCGTCGCCTGATCAAACAGGCGGGCGACCGAAAAAGACTGTTCCCCGTCTCGGCTGGAAATTAAGAAGGGCATATTCCCTTCACCAACTGTCTCGGACGGAATCGCCACCGCCGGAGCGATGACAACACAGGGGCGCCTAATAACGGCGACGGCTGCGGAGTCAAGTTGCGATGGTGCGGGGCGGTGCGGTGATCAGGACACCATGCGGTGCAAACGGGCGATTACGCCATCATAGAGCTGAATGAAGAAGCGAAGGGATGGTCAGCGGTGTGCCCGCCCCTGTCGTACCTTGGCCGATTTGATCGCCTCCCGGAATCGAGAACCAAAGACAACTGCCAACCCGAGACCAACAAGCGCCGTGAGAAATTCGCTCCACAACCATTTTTCCACGCCTCGCGCGGCAATAATTGTCAGGCAAATTAGCGTCAATTCTTCCCGCCACCTCATCGATTACACTCCGTCAACTCGAAATTGATGGTGAGCAGAATATCACGGCAATTGCAACGCAGGTTTCGGTCACTTGCTGCGCCTCCTCTCATCGTCGTCCGGGACTTGATCCGGGATCCGTTTTTCGCCCATGCCGCAGTACCCCGGATCAAGCCCGGGGTAACGAAGAGTGATCAGGTCACAGTTCGGCCACGCGTGACCTAGTGCGGCGCCACCCCCTCCGCTAAAAGCGCCGCTATGATCAATATCAGACAATCCACTCCCGCAGACGGCGAACGCGCCGTGCAGATCTGGCGCGACGCCGTTGATGCGACGCATGATTTCCTTCGCCCCGAAGACCGGGTAGCGATCGAGCAGGAGGTCGCGGGCTTCCTGCCCGCCGCCCCGCTCTGGCTCGCCGTCGATGGCGCCGACCGGCCGATCGGCTTCATGCTGCTCGATGGCGCGAGCATGGAGGCGCTGTTCATCGACCCAGCGCACCGCGGCGAAGGCGTCGGACGGGCGCTCATTACACATGCTCTCGAACGCCACCCTATACTCACGACCGAAGTGAATGAGCAGAATATGCAGGCGGTCGGCTTCTACGAACATATGGGCTTCATTCCCATCGGACGCTCCGAGCGCGACGGTCAGGGGCGCGCTTACCCGCTGATTCACTTGCGCTTCGGCGGCGCGGACTAACCGCACTCAACACCGCCCGCCTGGCACGATGCGAAATTTCGCACGATACCCCTTGCGCCATTGCATTTAAGATATATCTTAGAGCTATCAAGAATCACTCTAAGGCAGGATATGATGCACTTTCACGGAAAAATGAGCGGGCATGGCTGCGACAAGCGACACGCCATGCACCGCGGCGGGCGCGGCTTTGGCCACGGCCATGGGCGCGGCTTCGGTGGGCGGCACCGCGATGACGATGAGGGTCGCGGCCCGCGCCGCCGGATGTTCGACAGCGGCGAGCTGCGGCTCGTGCTGCTCAAACTGATCGCCGACGAACCGCGCCACGGCTATGACCTGATCCGCCAGATCGAGGAACTGACCAGCGGCGCCTATGCGCCAAGCCCCGGGGTCATTTACCCCACCCTCACCCTGTTGGGCGATATGGGTCAGATCGAGGCGCAGCAGAGCGACGGCGCCAAAAAGCTGTTCGCAATCACCCCCGAGGGACAGGTCGAACTCGACGCCAGCAAGGATGTCGTCGATGCACTGATCGCGCGCCTCACCGCGTTCGGCGAGGAGCGGCAGCGGACCGACAGTGCATCGGTGCGCCGCGCGATGGGCAATTTGAAGCAGGTGCTCCTCAACCGGCTCGGCCAGCGCGATCTCGACGATGCGACATTGCACGCCGTCGTGGCGCTGATCGACGAGGCGGCGCAGAAGATCGAGCGACTGTAAGGAGCGACAGCATGACGGTTTCGGCCATCGCGAGCGTACCCACCGCGCACGCCAGCAAATATCTGCAACAACTATGCAAGCATTGGGAGCATAATCTCTCGGTGGAATTCATCGCTTCGCACGGCACCGTGACCTTCCCCCGCGACGCGCGCGGCGCCGACTGGCCGGGCGATGCGCTGGTCACCTTCGACGCCGGCGCCGATGCGCTGGCGGTCCGCATCGACGCCAGCGTCGGCGGGCAGCTCGAAGGGTTGAAGGGCGCGGTCGCGCGCCACCTCGACCGCTTCGCTTTCCGCGAAGCGCCGCTGCCTTTCGACTGGCGCGCGGTAGCGAAGTAAGATGTCGGGGCGGGACATTGCCCGCCCCGCTCCACCTGGCCGATCAGCCGACCAAAGCGCGCTGCCTTGCGTAAAGGAAATAAACCGCCAGCCCGCCAATGTTCCACAGCAGGAACCAGAATTGGGTCTGCGCCGGCAGGCTGAAGAAAAGATAGATACAGCCAAGCACCGCGATGGTGCCGATCACCCATGGCATCGGCGCGCGGAAGGTACGCGGCGCATCGGGGGCGCGGCGGCGCATGATCAGCATGCAGATCGACACCGCGGTGAACGCCGCGAGCGTCCCCGCGTTGGCGAGCGCCGCCAGCTCACCCAAGGGAATGAAACCCGCGAGTACCGCTACGACGATTGCGGTAAAAATGGTGATGCGCACCGGCGTCCCGCGCGATGACAGCTTCGCAAGGCTCGCGGGAAGCAGTCCGTCTCGCGCCATGGTGAAAAAGATGCGGCTCTGGCCATAGAAGAAGGCAAGGATGACCGTGGGGAGCGCGATGATTGCCGAGACGGCCAGATATTGCGCCGCGAGCGGACTGCCCAGTTCGCGCAGGATCAGCGCCAGCGGCTCGGGGCTGTTGGTGAAGCGGGTGTAAGCGATGGCGCCAACGGCAGCGACCGCGACGACGATATAGATGAGCACGCAGGCCAGCATCGAACCGACGATGCCGATCTTCAGGTCACGGTCGGGATTTTTGGTTTCTTCGGCCGCGGTCGCAATCGCATCGAAGCCGTAAAAGGCGAAAAAGATGATCGCCGCCGCGGCCATCACGCCCCGCTCCACGCCGTCAGGTCCGACATGCTTGGAAAAGCCGTAGGGGCTGAACGGTTCGAAATGAGCGGCGTCGAAAGCCGGAAGCGCGACTGCGACGAACACAATGAGCGCGACGATTTTGACGAGAACGAGGATAGCGTTGACCGTCGCGCTTTCGCGTGTCCCGACGAGCAACATGCCCGCAACCACCGCAATAATGCCGATCGCCGGCAGGTTGACGATGCCGCCGAGTTCCGGCCCTTGCATTAACGCCATCGGCACGCCCGCCCATGCCTGTAGTAAAGGCGCGGCATAGCCCGACCAGCCGACCGCAACCGCGCTGACCACCAGCGAATATTCGAGAATGAGGCTCCAGCCGACGACCCAGGCGATGATTTCGCCGATGACGACATAGCTGTAGGTATAGGCGCTGCCCGACGCCGGGATCATCGTCGCCATTTCGGCATAGGCGAGCGCAGCGCAGGCGCAGATCAGGCCCGCAATGCCGAAGGAGAGGATCACGGCAGGGCCCGCCTTGTCGGCGCCGACGCCGATCAGCGTCAAAATCCCCGTGCCGACGATCGCGCCGACCCCCAATGCGATCAGATGCGGCCAGCCCAGCGTCCGCGCCAGCCCTTGCCCATCTTGATGGTCGGGAACGATGGCTTTGCGACGAAACAGGCTGGCATTCATGTAGTGGGTTCCCCTTGTGCTTTCCCCTGCTTGTAAGGGAGTGATGCGTCAGCGCAAGATAACAACATAATGGCGTCAGGCGTCTGTCCGCATGATGACGAACGCACGCAGCATCAGGACCGCGGCCAGCGCGGTCGCAACGCCATAACCTGCGGGAGCTGACCACAGAACCAGCCGCGCGCCGATAATCGCGCCTGCGACCAGCCCGGCCCAAAGCGCTAGATGGGGCAGCCACTGCCGATCCTCTCCCCCGCGTAACGCGTTGGCGATTTTATGCCCCATCTGCACCAGAGTGCCGGTCATATAGGTGACGCCAACGACCGCACCGTCCCTTCCCTCCAGCGCCGAATTTACCAGGCCCATAGCCAGCGCGAGACAGGCGACGGCTGGCCACCCGGCGCCATCGAGCCTCAGTCGCGTTGCGGCGGCAAGCAATATTACGACAAGCGACAGGACAGCCACTGTCCGCGCGGACCGAGCGCGGGCAGCCAGGAGCGAACCCGTGATCACGCCGGTCACGAACAAGGCAATAATACCTCCGGCAATCAGCGCCGTCTGATGCCCCTGCGCCGCACCCACTGCAAGTCGCGTCGAATTTCCGGTCATGAAGGACACGAAGAAACCCGCCGTTTCGACAAAGCCGATCGCATCGACAAAACCGGCAAGCATGGAAATCCCCACCGCCAATATCTGGTGCGACCGGTTAAAGCGGATCATCGGCGATCAGACCAGCGCTTCGATCGCCTCGGCCAGCCGGGAGTCGCGTTCCGAAAGCCCATCGGCGTCGTGCGTCGTCAGCAAAATATCGACCCGGTTGTAAACATTCGACCATTCGGGGTGATGATCCATCTTTTCGGCAATGATCGCGACACTCGCCATGAAGCCGAACGCCTGCGCGAAATCGGCAAATTTAAACTGACGGGTGATCGCATCGCGGACGGGCTCATGCGCCCAGTCAGGGAATCGGGCCAACAGCGCCGCGCGCGCCGCATCGTCGAGTTTCTGGATCATCGTCTCTTCTCCCGCTGGCCAATCCGGCCCGCCCGCCATAAGGGTGAGCGCAATGAGCGACAAGCCCACCCTTCCAGACGGCTGGACCGGCGGCCCGCCCGACGCCGACGCGCTGTTCGCGATGGCCGAGGCGGCGTTGGAAACCATGCCTGCGGAGTTCCTGCCGCACATTCAGGGCGTGGTGATCGCGGTCGAGGAATTCGCCGACGACGAGGTTCTGAAATCGCTCGACATCGAGCATCCCTATGACCTCACCGGCCTGTACGAAGGCCGCCCGCTGACCGAGCGCAGCATCGACCAGAGCGGTGGCATGCCCGACCGCGTCACCCTCTATCGTGTCCCGATCCTCGTCGAATGGATCGAGACCGGCGAGCCACTCGGCGGACTGGTGCGCCATGTGCTGATCCACGAAATCGGCCATCATTTCGGCTTTTCGGACGATGACATGCACGCGCTGGAAGCGATGACGTGAGCGCGCATCCGCGCGCAGGGGGCATGACGGCACTGCTGCGGCTCGACCGGGTGGCGTGCATTCGCGGCGACCGGCTTCTGTTCGAAAGTCTGTCGCTGACGCTGAACCGCGGTGATGCCTTGTGGCTGCGCGGACCCAATGGCACCGGCAAGTCGAGCCTGATCCGCGTCGCCGCCGGATTGCTGCGCGCCGCCGCAGGCACAGTCGAGCGCTACGAACGTAGCGCGCTGATCGATGAGAATGCGGCGCTTGATACCGAACTGCCGCTGCGCCGCGCGCTTGATTTCTGGGCGCGGATCGACACGGTCGACGGCCATAGCGTCGACCGCGCGATCGCCGAAATGGCGCTGGCGCCGCTCGCCGAAGTGCCCGTCGGCATGCTCTCGACCGGCCAGCGCAAGCGCGCCGCCATGGTGCGCGTCATCGCATCGGGTGCGCCGATCTGGCTGCTCGACGAGCCTGCCAACGGCATGGACGATGCGGCGCAGGCGCGGCTGGTCGCGGCGATCGCAAAGCATCGCGCCAATGGCGGTGCGGTGCTGCTCGCGTCGCATTTTCCGCTCGGACTGGGCGATCTGGCCGAACTCGATCTGGGGGCGCTGGCATGACCGAACTCCCACCTTCGTCATTGCGAGCGCAGCAAAGCAATCTCCAGCTATCGGCCTCACGCAAGGCCGCTAGCTGGAGATTGCCGCGTCGCTTCGCTCCTCACAATGACGGGGAAATGAAGTGACCGCGCTGATCGCTCTCTTCTGGCGCGACCTGCGCCGGGCGTGGGGCAGCGGCGCGCTGTGGCTGCCGGTGCTGTTCTTCCTGCTGGTCGCCACGGCCTTTCCTTTTGCGGTCGGCCCCGACGCGCCGTTGCTGGCACGGACCGGTGGCGGGATGATCTGGGTCGCGGCGTTGCTCGCGGCGCTCTTGCCGATCGACCGGCTGGTCCGCCCCGACCTCGATGCGGGGGTGCTCGACCGACTCGCGGTGCGCGGCATGCCCGACGAGGTGATCGCCGCGGTCAAGATCGGCGCTCACGCGATCGGCTTTGGCCTGCCGCTGCTGATCGCGCTGCTGCCCGCGGCGGCGCTGCTTGCGCAGGATATGGCGCGGGTGGAGATACTCGCGGCCGGCCTCGCCATCGCCATCCCTGCGCTCGCCTCGCTCGCGGTGCTGAGCGCGGCGCTGACCGCCAACCTCAAGGGCGGCAGCGCGATCGGCGGGCTGCTGATCCTGCCGCTCGCGGTACCGATGCTGATCTTCGGCGCCGGCATGCTCGACCCGTCAGGGCGCGGCGCGATGAAGCTGCTCGGTGCGACGAGTTTGCTGCTGACGGTGATCGGGCCATTCGCGGCGGGGGCGGCGCTCAGGGGCTTGCGCGAGTGAGCAGGGTGCGCCAGTCGCTCGCGCATATCGCGCTGGTCGTCCGCGATTATGACGAGGCTATCGATTTCTACGTCGGCACCCTCGGCTTCACCCTCGTCGCCGATCAGGATCAGCCTGAACAGGACAAGCGCTGGGTGCTCGTCGCCCCGCCGGGCAATCCCGATGGCGGTGCAACGATCCTGCTCGCCCGCGCAAGCAATGCCGAACAGGCGAAATTCATCGGCGACCAGGCGGGCGGGCGCGTCTTCCTGTTCCTGCAAACCGACGACTTCCAGCGCGACTATCAGCGTCTGCTCGACCGGGGCGTGCGGATCGAACGCGAGCCGATTGAGGCCGATTATGGCACCGTCGCGGTGTTCCTCGACCTTTATGGCAACAAATGGGATCTGATCGAGTTTCGCCGGCGGGAATGACGGCGACGGCCGGAACCGGACATTAGTGGAGCGCGGTCGAACGGTCGGTTGCGGCTCCAATTGGCATGCCATTCAATTCATCGCCTTGTGCGATTGAACAAAAATATCCGCCCCAGTAACTTGAAGCTTCTCGTGACTTGAAGATAGTCACCGACACCTCAACTGTCGTCGATACCGCTTTGCAGCGTCCTATGCTGGAGGCCTTTTCGTCAGAATGGACCAGCTTAATTCCCTTCTCGGGAAAGAGGCAGGCATGCGCGTCCCGCAACTGGGGAGAATGGCGTCTATCGCGCGCCTTCATCCACCCCGAATCCCAACAATCCAGACCCGCCGTCCCCCTTGCCAATAGACCCTTTGATTGTTCAATTCCTTCTTCGGGCCAGTTCTGGGTGCAAGCTGCCGCCAAAGCGAAGGTAGTCAACGTGAGCAATTTTCGCATCGCAGTAGGCTAGGCCGTGTTGACAAAAGACTTCAGCCATAGGCGCGTAGCGGCGAGGTTGAGGAAGCTCTCGAACGAGAGCAGGGTTTTGTCATAGCGGGTTGCGATGCGTCGTTGCTGTTTGAGTTTGCCGAACATGCGCTCGACGCGGTTTCGGTCCTTGTAGCGGCGATAGTCGGGATGCTCTGGCACCTTGCGGTTCGAGCGAGGCGGGATGATCGGCAGGATGCCCCGGGTCAGCAGGCTTTCCCGGAAGTGATCACCATCATAACCCTTGTCCGCGAGCAGCGCCTTGGGCGTGGCGGCGGGGATCGCCATCAGCGGTTCGGCAGCGGTGTAATCGGAAGCCTCGCCGCCGGTGAGGATGAAGCCGACAGGCAGTCCTTGATTGTCGCAGCGGGCGTGGATTTTGCTCGTAAAGCCGCCGCGTGATCGACCAAGAGCGTTCGCACAAGCCCCCCTTTTCCGCCCGCTGCCGAGACATGGCCGCGAACGCTGGTGCTGTCGATCATGTGTTGCCAGTCGTCGGTCAGACCCAGATCGACCAGTGTTTGCAGCAGGGCATCCCAGACACCCTGTTCGGCCCAGCGACGGAAGCGCACATAGACCGAGTTCCACTTGCCGTAGCGCTCGTGCATGTCGCGCCAGGGGCAGCCGACCCGCAGCACGTGAAGCATTCCATTGAGGAAGCGCCGGTTATCGCCCGCCGGCCGCGCCCAGCGACCGCGCTCAGGCGGCAGTAGCGGCCCGATCAGATCCCACTCCGCGTCCGACAAATCCCCGCGACCCATGACTGCCCCTCAAAAAGCAGTCTTGAATCAGAACAAGGCGGGTTTGGGAATCCCTTTTGTCAACACGGCCTAGTCTTCCAAATGTCCGCTTGCCACCCCAATTCAGACATTCCCACTTCGTCATCCCGGACTTGATCCGGGATCCATGGCCGCCCTCGCCTTCTGGACCCCGGATCAAGTCCGGGGTGACGAGGGTTGAGAAGCTGTGGCGACTTTGCACCCCAAAGCCGGCATCGCCTTCAAATAAGCCTTTCCTACATTATCCGACCGTGCCAGCCTTCATCCGGCTCTTTCATTTGGTGGATAGAAACGGTTGCTGCCCGGCTTGCCAGTGCGCCCACGGCGAGGTGCGCCGGGGGACCCAGCAAAGCGCGACGTCCAAATTGGGGCCGCACAAGGCTGAACTTTACTGAACTTTGGAATATCATGCGGTCCTTGCGCAGCCGGAGCCCGGATCCAGCTTGGGGCGATGAAGATGGCCATGGGGTTCGCGCGCCCGACCCGCCCATAAGAAAAGGGCCGGAGTTTCCCCCGGCCCTTCCCTAAATCAGTCTGATCGAAATCAGGCGCCGGTGACGTCGGTCGTGTCGACCTTCACACCCGGGCCCATCGACGACGACAGTGCGATCTTGCGGACATATTTGCCCTTCGCGCCAGCCGGCTTCGACTTGACGATCGCATCGACGAAAGCGTCGAAGTTCTGGCGAAGCTTTTCTTCACCGAACGACAGCTTGCCGAGGCCAGCGTGGATGATACCGGCCTTTTCGACGCGGAATTCGATCTGACCGCCCTTGGCGGCCTTCACGGCTTCGGCGACGTTCGGGGTCACGGTGCCCAGCTTCGGGTTCGGCATCAGGCCCTTCGGACCCAGCGTCTTGCCGAGGCGGCCGACGATGCCCATCATGTCCGGCGTCGCAATGACGCGGCCATAGTCGAGGTTACCCGCGAGCATGTCTTCCATCAGGTCTTCGGCACCAACCTTGTCGGCGCCGGCGGCCAGAGCCTTTTCGGCATTGTCGCCGCGTGCGAACACGGCAACCTTGACGTCCTTGCCGGTACCGGCGGGCAGCGTCACGACGCCGCGGACCATCTGGTCGGCGTGGCGCGGATCGACACCCAGGTTGATCGCGACTTCGAGCGATTCGTCGAACTTGGCCGAGGCCAGTTCGCGGATCGTCTTGATCGCTTCGTCGACAGCGTGAAGCTTCAGCGCGTCAACCTTGCCCTCGAGGGCCTTGAGCTTCTTGGTCAGCTTTGCCATCGGTTCAGCCCTCCGTTACTTCGAGGCCCATCGAGCGGGCGCTGCCTTCGATGATCTTCGTCGCCTGTTCGATGTCGTTGGCGTTCAGATCCTTCATCTTGATCTGGGCGATTTCGGCGAGCTGCGAGCGCGCGATCTTGCCACCGCTGATCTTGCCGGGCTCCTTCGAACCCGACTTCAGGTTCGCGGCCTTCTTGATCAGATACGTCGCCGGAGGCGTCTTGGTGACGAAGGTGAAGCTCTTGTCGGCGAAGACGGTGATGATGGTCGGGGTAGGCGTACCCTTTTCCATTTCGCCGGTCGCAGCGTTGAACGCCTTGCAGAATTCCATGATGTTCACGCCACGCTGGCCGAGTGCCGGCCCGAGCGGCGGCGAGGGGTTTGCGGTCCCTGCCGGAACTTGCAGCTTGATATAGCCGCTAATCTTCTTGGCCATGATAGCCTCCTTTCAATCTATTGGTCCGCCCTTGCGGGTGAACCTCAAAATAAGCGGTCGAACAGAAGGGCATCACCCCTTCCTCCCGCGCGGAATCACACCCGTATCTGATGCGAAGCGGCGCCGTTAGCCGGTGCAGCCGAAAAAAGCAAGGGAGGCAGTCGGTCTCACCGCGTCATTGCGAGCGCAGCGAAGCAATCTCCAGCGCTCGGCCCGGCGCAAGGCCGAAAGCTGGAGATTGCTTCGTCGCTTCACTCCTCGCAATGACGAGGGCTTGGAGCGACGGCGCGACCTCAGGCCGGCGGCGTGATGCGGACAAGCCCCTCTTGTACCGCGGAGGCAATCAGCGTGCCGTCCTGACGGTAAATCAGCCCGCGGTTGATGCCCCGCGCGCCGCCGGTCCAGTCGCTGTCCATGACATAGACGAACCATTCATCAACGCGCACGTCGCCATGAAACCACATCGCATGATCGAGGCTGGTCGAAAACAGCCCCGGCGTCGTCCAGGTGATACCGTGCGGCAGCATCGCCGATGACAGCAATCCCATATCCGACGCAAAGGCCAGGAAAGCGCGATGGATCAACTGATCGTCGCCGATCGGCGCCGCGACCCGGAACCATTGATAATGCTGGGTCGCCTTTGCCGACGCGGGCGGGCGATAGCTGCGCATTTCGAACGGCCGACGCCGCGCCATATAGGCGAACCGCTCGTCGGATATGCTGGGGTCGGCGGCGAGCGTGTCGGTGAAGTCCACACATTCCTCGGGCGGCAACAGGTCGGGCATCGACACTTGATGCGACAGCCCCTCTGTCGGCAGCTGGAACGAAGCGGTGAGGTTGAAGATCACCTTGTCGTCCTGACGCACGACGACGCGGCGGTTGGAAAAACTGCGCCCGTCAAAGTCGCGGTGGACGCGAAAATGCAGCGGCTTCGTCTCATCGCCACCGCGCAGGAAATAGGCGTGCAGCGAATGAACATGCTTATCGGGATCGACGGTACGCGCCGCCGCAACCATCGCCTGCGCGATCACCTGACCGCCGAAGATGCGATCGCGCGCGGTCGTCGCAAGCGCCGGAAAGTCGAACTCGTCGGGAGCCCCCGCAGGTTCGAGATCGAACAGCCGTGACACCGCGCCGACGACTTTTCCGGGCGCAACGCTGTCGTTGATCGCGCGGGCGCGTTCGATGCGGGCCTGAATTTCTTCTGGAGTCAGCGCAGTCACGATGTCGGCTTGCCCCCTTTTCGTCATCCCGGCGAAAGCCGCGATCGCTGGCGGATCTGGAGACCGCCCGCAGCCCCAGCTTTCGCTGGGGCGACGTTCATTATTTCATGCGCTCGACCTGCTCGAAGTCGAGTTCGACCGGCGTCGCACGACCGAAGATCGAGACGCTGACCTTGACGCGTGCCTTTTCGAAATCGAGTTCCTCGACCAACCCGTTGAAGCTGGCGAAGGGACCGTCGAGCACCTTGACCTGATCGCCGATTTCGTAATCGACGCGGATTTCCTGCTTCGGACGGGCCGCAGCCTCTTCCTTGCTGTTGAGGATGCGCGCGGCTTCAGCTTCACTGATCGCCTGCGGCTTGCCCATCGAACCGAGGAAGCCCGTGACCTTCGGCGTGTTCTTCACAAGGTGATAAACATCGTCGGTCATCGTCAGCTTGGCGAGGACGTAACCGGGGAAGAATTTGCGTTCGGCCTGAACCTTTTTGCCGCGCTTCACCTCGGTCACCGTCTCGACGGGCACTTCGACCGCTTCGACGAGCTGGGTCAGCCCCATGCGCTCAGCCTCGGCGAGCACCGAATCGCGCACCTTGTTCTCGAAACCCGAATAGGCGTGAATGATGTACCAGCGCGCCATAGCTATGCCTGTCCTGTCTGAATTGTCGCGCTGATCAGCGCGCGAGCGACGTCAGCCAGCTGACGATCGCGTTGAAAACCGTGTCGATGCCGAGGAAGAACATCGAAAGGATCGTGGTCATGATCAGCACCAGAATCGTCGTCTGCACGGTCTCGCGACCCGTGGGCCAAACGATCTTGCCGGCTTCGGTCTTCACCTGGTTGACGAATTCGCCGATGCTGGTCTTGGCCATGTCGTTCGTCCTGTCCTCGTAAGCGTTCAATAATCGATCAGATGGGTCACCACCCGCCGCGCGTCAAGCGTGCTTCGGGCAATAGTCCGCCCACCCTCCCCGAGCAGGTCGGCGAAAGGCGGAAGGAAAACGGCGCATCTGTCCGAATGGGCGGCCTTTACTTGGGCGGCGCGGTGATTGCAAGTCAAAGGCGGGCCGCGGCGTGCGGCATGTGCCGCCGCATCGCGATGAGCAGGCCCATCATGATCACCCAGGCGGTGGTCGGCAGCAGCGCGAACAGCAAATGGAGTTCGCGAGCCGACACTTCGCCATTCTTCGGATCGAAGCCGACAAGATCGAGCAACGCATAGCTGACCGCGATCGCGGCCGCGACGCCGAACTTTTGCATCAGGTTCAAAAGCGCGAAAAGAAAGGCCGAGCGATTGCGCCCGCACCGCGCCGCATCGCGCGGAATCAGGTCAGCGAGCATCGAGTAAATGAAGAGCAGCCCGACGAACCCCGTCCCCAGCATCAACGAAAATCCGGCCGCCTGTGCAAAGCCGCGCGGCTGCTGCGCCAGCGTCGCGACCAACAGTACAGAGATCAGCAAACCCATCGCGATCATCATCAGCGGCTTGCCATAGCGCCGCGCGAGCCAGGTCCACACAGGCGAGGCGATCGCCCCGCCGATGAAGCTTGCGAACAGCAGCAACGCACTTTGCGTATCGAGGCCGAGCACCGCGGCGGCGAAGAAGATGAAAAGCGACGTCAGCGCCCCAAAGGCAAAGCTGTTGAGGAATTGCACGCCGAGCAACAGCATCAGCGGCGGGAAGGACAGCGAGGCGCGAATCTCCTGCCGCCAGCCGATGCCCGGCGCGGCAATCACCGGGCGCGGCGGCACGCGGCGGATCGCGAACAGCGCGACGGGCGCCATGACCAGAAAGATGCTGGCATAGGCCATGATCCGCCCCTGAAGACTGATGTCGGGCATCAGAAATTGTGCGGCAGCGGGCGCCGCGAAGGCCGTAATCAGCGCGATCTTCGAAAACCAGTCGCGCGCACCATAGAGCAAGGCGCTTTCAGCGGGGGTCCGCACCAGCGCCGAGCCCCACGACAGCTGTGCGACATCGTAAAGGCTGAAGCTCGAATAAAAGAGGATCATCACGACGAACAGCGCTGCAAAGGGCAGCCGGTCACCGACCGTCACGATGACAAGAAGGAGGAGCAGCAACGGCAGAAGCGCGCGCAGCATCCAGCGCCGGTGCGCGCCGATCTCCGTCCCCACCCGGTCGATCATCGTCCCGATCAAGGGGTCAACGACGCCGTCCCAGATGGTCGTGAACGAAAAGAGCAGCCCGACCAGCGCGACCGCGATCACCCCGCCATCGGCGATATAGGGCGGCAGATAGACGCTGAACGGCAGGCCGAGAATCACCGTAGGCCCCGCCGTTGCCGCGTAGGCCGCCACGGTGCGCGGCCGCAAAGCCGGGGGTTCGGCCAATGACGGGACGGTGTTGGCCAAAATACAAAGCTCCCACAGGAAGCGCCAAGCTTTCAGCTATTGACAGATGTGTCAACGCACCAGGCCGAACCTATTCCCAATCGAGCGCGCCCTTCTTCCATTCATAGATGAAACCGACGGTCAATATGCCGAGAAACACCATCATCGCGCCCCACGCCCCCCACCCGAGGTCGGTCACCGTCACCGCCCAGGGGAACAGAAAGGCGGCCTCGAGGTCGAAGATGATGAACAGGATCGCGACGAGATAGAATCGTACGTCGAATTGCGCGCGCGGCGCTTCGAAGGCGGGAAAGCCACATTCATATTCGGATGTTTTTTCAGGATCGGGTGCGTGCGTGCCCGTCAACCGGGACACCGCCATCGGCAGGAAGACAAACAGCGCAGACAGGGTCAGCGCGACCCCGAGGAAGATCAGGATCGGCAGATAATCGAGCAGTACGAACGACGCGGGTTCGACGATGGCATTGGCGGATGATGGGATCGATAACGTCGGCATGACAGCTCCCCTTTTCAGTGGAGCCGGGCCGTCCCGGGCTTGAGCCTGCGCGGGCTGCGCAGGGGAGGACGTGGCCTCGCTCGCTATGTTGCGCCGGTCAGGCCGGCGACGAGATTTTCATGAGCACCAGACCGCTGACGATCAGCACCGCAGCGCCGATCCGCATCGCATTCGCCTGCTCGCCCAGGACAAGGATGCCGACGACAAAGGCGCCGACCGCGCCGATTCCGGTCCAGATCGTGTAAGCAGTGCCCAGCGGCAGCGATTTCATCGACAGCGACAGCAGCGCGAAACTCGCGACCATCGTCACCAAAGTGACGAGCGACGGCACGAGCTTCGTAAAACCTTCCGATTGTTTCATCGAAAAGGCCCAGACGATTTCGAGCACGCCAGCGATGGTAAGATAAATCCAAGCCAAAACAGCCTCCTTTGCATCGGGCTGCCGGGCCGTCCCGGACCTGTAACCCGCGAAACGCGGGCGAGGACGTGGCCTCTATTTTTTTGTGGCCTGGCAGGGGCAGTAAGACTCGAACTTACGACCCTCGGTTTTGGAGACCGATGCTCTACCAACTGAGCTATACCCCTAGGCCGGATGCGCCACTAGCCCGATTGGCGAAGCGGGGCAAGAGGGATCACAGGTTGCAAGAGACAACTGGCCTGATATGCGCATTTGCACATGACCGCCGCCACCCCCTCTTCCGCCGCACCGCAAAATTATCTCGGCGGAATCGCCCTGCGTTTGCTGGCGATGCTGAGCCTCTCGCTGATGTTCGTGCTGGTCAAATTGATCGCCGAAACGGGAGTCCATGTCGTCGAAAGCCTGTTCTGGCGCCAGGCGGTAGTGATTCCCTTCGTCTTTGCCTGGGCGGTCTCGCACGGCGGTGTCGCGTCGTTGAAGACCCAGCGAATCGGCGCCCATGCGCGCCGTGCAATGATGGGTCTCGCTGGGATGTGCTGCAATTTCGGCGGCATGATCTTCCTGCCGATGGCGGAGGCGACGACGATCAACCTGTCGGTACCGATCTTCGCGGTCATTTTCGCGGCGGTGCTGCTCGGCGAACGCACGGGGGTCCAGCGGTGGAGCGCGGTGATTGTCGGCTTTATCGGCGTTCTCGTCGTGCTCGACCCCAGCACGATCTTCGCGGGCGGCTTCAGCGGCGATCATGGCATCGGCACGCTGATCGCACTGTCGGGCGCGATCATGACCGCGCTGATCACCATTGCCGTTCGCGACCTCGGCCGCACCGAAAATTCGGCGACAATCGTTTTCTGGTTCAGCCTGCTCTCGATGGTCCCGCTCGGCATCGCGCTGCCCTTCTTCATCACCCCGCACGACAGCTATGAATGGCTGCTGCTGCTCGGGCTCGGCGTTTCGGGCGCGGTGGTGCAAATGTCGCTGACCGGCGCGCTGCGCCTCGCGCCCGTCGCGGTGGTCATCCCGATGGATTATTCGGCGTTGCTCTGGTCAATCGCCTGCGGCTGGTTCTTCTTCGGCACCTTCCCCGCCGAGACGACGTGGATCGGCGCGCCGCTGATCATTGCGAGCGGCCTGTTCATCGCCTGGCGCGAGCATCGTCTGCATATCGAACGCACAAAGGATATCACCGCATGACGCTTCCGATCCTCTACCATTGCCCCGACGCCCGGTCGCTGCGCTGTCTGTGGGCGGTCGAGGAAGCCGGGATCGACATCGACCTCAAGACCCTGCCCTTCCCGCCGCGCGCCTTTGCACCCGAATATCGCGCCGTTAACCCGCTGATGACGGTGCCGGGCTGGGTGGAGGACGGGCGGCTGATGACCGAATCAGCGGCGATCTGCGAACGCATCGCCGAGGGAACCCCGCTCGAAGTGCGCCGTGACGAGGGCGATTATTGGGAATGGCGCAACTGGCTCCACCGCAGCGACGCGACGCTGACCTTCCCGCTCGCGATCATGATTCGCTACACCCGCGTCGAAGTGCCCGAACGGCGCCTCGCGCAAGCCGTCGATGACTATAAAGCCTTTTTCGGCGGCCGCGCAAAGAGCATCGAGGCGGCGCTCTCCGACGGCCGCGAATGGCTCGTCGCGGGGCGCTTCACCTCCGCCGATATCGTCATCGGTTATGCCGCCTTCCTCGCGACAACGCTCGGCGCCGAGGATGTGCTGGGCGAAAAGACGCAGGCATGGCTGGCCCGCTGCATCGCGCGTGACGGTTTCATCCGGGCGCGCGAGCGGCAGAAACTGACCAGCGCCTAAGCGACCTGCTCAGCCGACGCCTGTTGCGGGAGCGGCTTTGCATCGCCGAACGGCGACTGTCCCGACACCGGTCCCGATGCCGGATAGCCGAGCAAGAAGCCTTGCGCTTCATCGCAGCCCTCGCGCTGCAAAACCTCGAGTTGCCGATCGGTCTCAATCCCCTCGGCCAGTACGGGGATCGACAGGCTTTTGCCCAGCGCCAGAACCGCGCGGACGATCGCCGTCGCCTCGGGCGAGCTTTCGAGTTCGGACGCGAAGACCCGGTCGATCTTGATCTTGTCGAAGGGGAAGGCGCGCAAGGTTTCGAGCGACGAATATCCGGTGCCGAAATCGTCGAGCGCCACCCCGACCCCCAGCGCCTTGATCTGGCGCAGCACATGCAACGCACGATCGCGGTCGGCCATGATCGCAGTCTCGGTCAACTCGATTTCCAGCCGCCGCGGCGGCAGCCCGGTATCGAGCATCACCTGATGGAACAATTGCGGCAGACCGGCATGGGCAAGCTGCACCGGCGACACGTTGACAGCAACCTTCGTCTGATGATCCCAACCGGTGGCATCAGCGCACGCGCGCCGCAGCACCCATTCGTCCAGCGACAGGATCAGGCCATTTTCCTCGGCGATGGCAATGAAGATTTCGGGCGGAACATCGCCGCGCTCGGGATGCTGCCAGCGCAAAAGCGCTTCATATCCCGTCACTTCGCCCGTCACGACCGACGCCTGCACCTGATAATGGACGTCCAGCTGATTGGCATCGATCGCATGGCGCAAATCATTCGCCAGCTCGCGCCGCTCGCGAACCGCATCATCCTGTTCGGGATCGAAATAGCAGGGGCCGAATATGCTCGACCCCTTCGCCCGGTACATCGCCAGATCGGCGTTGTTGGACAGCATATCGGCGGTGGTCGCATCCTGCGGATAGATCGCCACGCCGATGCTGGCGCCCAGATGCGCGTCAAAACTGCCGAGGCGCAGCGGCGCCTTCAGCACCGCATCGAGCCCGGTCACGAGCGTCGCCAGTTCGTCACGGTCGACATAAGGGCGCAGCGCGACAAACTCATCGCCGCCCAGCCGCGCGACAAAACCCTGCTCGCCCACTTCCTGTCGCATGCGCCGCGCGAAAGCGACGAGAACATCGTCGCCCGCCTTATGCCCATGGATGTCATTGACCTCCTTGAACCGGTCGAGGTCGATCGCGATCAGCGCGAGTTCGCTGCCCGAGATGCGCGCCTTGTCGAGCAGGCGGTCCAGTTTGCGCTGAAAGCTGATCCGGTTCGGCAACCCCGTCAGCGCATCGTTCATCGCCATATGGTGCAATTTTTCCATCGCGTCCGACCGCGTTTTCCGGTCGATGAACGCCGCGGACACCCCTGCGCCGATCACCACCAGCCCGACCAGCGACGTCGCGAGGCCCAGCGCGTGAAGCTGCCCCGGGTCGAGCGGTGTCTGGCTGAGCGCCAGCGGCGTAATCCGCAGCGCGGTCATCCCCACGAAATGCAGCAATGCAATCGCGGCGACGAGCAAGGCGGCGCCGATGAGGCGGCGATATTTGATCGATCGGTCAGTCCCCAGCATCGCGGCCGCCGCGCCCGAAAAAAGCGCAGCACACACGAGCGACGCGAGAACATAGGGCCAGCGCCATTCGACAATGCCGTCCACGCGGTACGCGGCCATCCCGACATAATGCATCGCCGAAATCGCGGTGCCGACGATCAGCCCGCCGGTCACATGGAAAAGGATATGGCGACGGACCAAGGCGACGCCGAAACCCAGACCGGTGCCGACAACCGCGATGATCAGCGATGCAATGGTCAGCACCGGATCGAGCGTAACGGCGACCTTCGCCTGATAGGCCAGCATGGCAACGAAATGGGTGCACCAGATCGTCGCACCGGCACCGACGGCGGTCAGAAACGTCCAGCCGACGCGTTGCGTCCCCATTGTATTCTTCGCGCGCTCGAACATCTGCACAATCGCAAACGCCCCGCAGCAACAGATGAAAACGGCGAGCAGCACCATCCAGGGATTGTGCTCGATCGCGATGCACAAGGCGACATTGATCATTGATTGTCCTTGACCGCCCCCGCCCGACAGGGCGGCTCCGAACGGTCGGCCCCCGTGCAATCCCAATCCCTAAATTTGCGTTAAATTACCGAAAATCAAACATATTCAGGGCGAAGGCGGCGTCGAAGCCGGGGCAAGTTGGCGGCTATAGAGCCAACCAATCCCGATCAGGCTGAAACCCAGCGCGACGAACGACGCTATGCGGAGCAGCCCCTCGAGACCAGACGCGTCGAACAGGAACACCTTTCCAACCGCACCGAGCATGAGCACGAGCGAGGCGATGCGCCAATCATGACGTCCGGTACGGATGCCCCAAAGGAGGAAGCCGATCGCCAGCGCGAGGATCAGGATCGAACGCAGGATATTCTCTGCCGGCGCGACTCCTGCCTCATCGAGCAGACCGCCATGGAAGAGCTGGCGCAATGTCGCCCAGGCGAAGCCCGCCACGAGCAGCATGGTGATGATCTGGACGCCGCGACCAAGCGTAGCGGGCGCAGCCGGGAACAATCGCTCGACCTGCGTCACCCCGAACCACGCCAGCAGGAACAATGGCGCGAGCAGGTTGAACAGCGGCCAGCCGCCGGCGGCTTGGGTGGCCCAGAGCGGATTGTGATGAAGCAGGCCATACCACAGGATATGCGCCACTCCCGCGAGGATGAGCGGCCGCGCGAGCGTCATTGCCCCGCGCTGCATCGCGAACCAGCCGCCGCCGATCAGCAGTGCTTCCCAGATAAGTCGCTGCGCAATGCCGGTCGCAACGAAATCCTGACCCGCTACGGCGGCAAAGCCGAGGCGGTAGAAGCAATGCACCGCAACGCCCCCGACAAGACTTGTCACGCCGAGGCCTGTCAGCACCAACCAGCGGGGGAGTTGAACACGTATCGACCATAGGGGGATGCCAAGCAGCAAGGCGGGCACCAGCCATCGCAGCAGCAATTGGCTGGCCGGCAATCCGGCGGCGTCGACCGGCATCGGCACGCCCGAAAGCGAGAGCAGTGCGTTGCTCGACCAGGCCGCGAGCGGCAGCGCCGCCCAGCCAAGACAAAGCAGCGCAAAGCTCGCCGCGGCACCATCGACGCGCGCGAAGGGGACCCGGCGCGCCGCGAGCAGCGCCGCCGCGCCGCCGAGCGCGGGAACCAGCATGAGCGCCGAGCCGGGGACGATCTGGGCGAGCGCAGCATAGGCCAGCAACGCCCCGGCGACCTGACCCAGCCGCCGAACAATCGCGCCATCCGCCCGAATCGCAAAAATCGCAGCGATCAAGCCAAGCGCCGCCCAGCGCAGGAAGGCACGTCCGCCGTCCCCGTCCGCGCCATCGAAAAGCCGTGCCAGCTCGTCGAACACCGACGGGGTGGCCGCGAGCGCGAGGATCGCCGCGCCGACAAAGGCTGCGGCAAATGGCTCGATACGCCGATCCTGCGCGACCTTGCCGAAAAAGAGCAGCCCGGTCGCGACAATCCCGATACCGATCGGTGCCAGCCAGTGTGGCAGGATCAGGACGATTGCGAGCGCCAGCAGGATACTCCCAGTCACGGTCAGCCACGCGAAACGGCTGTCGGCAGCCCGGCCCTCGACCTTCCACCCGCGCGCGATGCCCGCCCCGACCAGCGAGGCGCCGCCAAGCGCGACCAGCGCCAGACCCGCATCGCCCATGTCCCACATATGCCATTTGGTCAGCGGCGGCAGCGCGAGCGCGATCATGCACAGTTCGAGTGTGCGTCGCAGCGCTTTGGGGTCATCCCAGAGCCGCGCGAGAAGCGGCAAGGCATGGATCGCCAGCAACGACAGCCCGATCAGCGCGAACCATAAGGGTGTCGGATCGGGCCATGCCGCGAGGAGTAGGATCGACAGCGCCGCGCTGATTGTCGGCACGATGGCGAAATTTCGCTCGCGCCAGGCAAGCCACTGCGCCGCCGCAGCGAGCAGCGCGAACAGGCCCCAATGGAGCGGCGCAAAGCCGCCATAGCCGACGAGCAACGCCAGTTGCAGCGCGCCGACGATCGCCGATGCCGACCGGAGCAAGGCTGCACGCGGCCCGTCGAACGTCATCATCGGTATCGCGATGGCGAGCAGCAGGACGAACCCGCCGATCGAAAGCGAGCCCAGTATGTCGAGCCCGCTGTTCGCGAGGATCATCCACAGCCCCCAGCCCGCGCCACCGATCAGCGCCGCCAGCGCCAGCCACGGCCAGCGCCGCATCCGCGCGACCCCGGCAAGGCCCGCAATCGTCAGCGCCAGATAGACCGCAAGCAGCGGCACATCGGGCGCGACCGCCCCGACCAGCGCCGGCGCGGCGAGGCCGCCCGCGAGACCGAGCAGCGCGCTGGGGCTACCGAAGCGAAGCGACAGGCCCAGCGCCGACGCGGTGACGAGCGCGAGCGAGGCAAAGGCCAGAAAGGGCCCGATCAGTTGATAGACATTCGCCGCGACCATGATCGCGGCATAGAGCGTTGCGATACCGGCGCCCGCCAGCGCCTGCGGCACGCGCACGTCGCGCAATTTTTCCTCGTTACGCCAGGCATATTCGGCGCCGCCGATCAGCCCCAGCCCGAACAACAGTCCGGCGACGATCTGCACCCCGGGGGTGAAGATGCGCGCAAAGAAACCGGCGTCGATCGCATAGCGGACGATCAGCACGCCGGCGACAGCGAGCGTGATTCCGCCCGCCCAGATCGGCAGCGTCTTGCCGAACAGATTTTCGAACTGGAGCGACAGGTTGCGGGGGGCTTTGAGGGTTTCGTTGCGCGGAGCGGAAGCTTGCTTCGGCGCAGCGGCTTCCGGCTTGGCCGCAAGAACCGGTGGTTCCGCCACGTCGGTATGTTCAACTTCGGCTAGTTTTTGCACCATCGCGGGCAGAGGCGCACTGGTCGCCGCGACTGGCGCCTTTTCGTCGTCGGCATCGACGAGTGTCTTCGATATTGCCTCAGCAGGCGTGGTCCCCGGTGCGGAGGCTCCGCTCTCACCGACCTTGGCAGGCAGCAGGCCTGCATGGCGCTGCAACGCACCGATACGCTTTGCGGCTTCGTCCAACGTCGCTTCGGCCCGTTTCAAACGGCCCCGCATGTCCATCAGCATGACAAACAGGATGATGATCGCCAAAAACGTCAGTGCGCCCAATATTTTGATCCCTTCGGCTCCTGCCCTCTCTATGAAGCAGGCGGGCGAATATCGGTCAACTTGTTGTGCGCGTCATCAGCGGCGCCAGATGAGGGAGCGGTCCGCTATCGCGACCTCGCAAACCAGATCATGTGCTTCGCGCCTTTTCCGTTGCTGCGCGCCCGAACGGCGACGGGATCGACAGCAAAGCCGGCGCTTTCCAGCCGACGCGTAAATTGCGGATCGGCCGCGGCCGACCATATCGCCAATATGCCCCCGGGCCTCAGCGCCCTTCGTGCCGTTGCGAGGCCCGCCATCGAATAGATGCGATTATTGGCCGCACGGGTCAGGCCATCGGGGCCATTGTCGACATCGAGGAGGATCGCGTCATAACGGCCGGTCGCCGCCCCGATCACGCGGGCGACATCGTCCATCACCAGTTCGACGCGGGGATCGTCAAGGCAGCCCGCCGTCATCGCGGCCATTGGCCCGCGCGCCCAGTCGATGATTTCGGGCACAAGCTCGGCGACGCTGATCCGCGCCTTCGGCCCCAGCTCGGCCAGCGCCGCGCGCAGGGTAAACCCCATGCCATAACCGCCGATCAGCAGATGGGGAGTGTCGCCGCGCGGCAGTCGCTCGCAGCTCATCACCGCCAGCGCCTCTTCCGATCCGCTCATCCGGCTGCTCATCAACTCATTGCGATCGAGCGCGATGATGAAATCATCGCCGCGGCTGAACAGCCGAAGTTCGCTTCCCTGGGGCACCTGCGCGGTGCCGAGTAACGTGCGCGGTATCAAAACACTCAGCCCTTCATCACGCGAAACAGGTATTTCCACCGCAACGCGACCGTCGCCATGGGCGCTCGCCTCGAACACTGTCAAGGCTGGGAGGTAGCCCCGCGAACGAACGCGCCGTTCATCCCCGCTTCGTGACGCTCCTCCCGCCATAGAGGCTGGCGGGGCATTCGCTGCCTCAGTTCACCATCCGCTCATAACCCGCCCAATAGGGAGCGCGCAGGTCCTTGCGCAAAATCTTGCCGCTCGCGTTGCGCGGCAGCGCCTCGATCACGTCGATGCTGCGCGGGCATTTGAACGGCGCGATGCGTTCGCGGGCCCAGGCGATGATATCGGCCTCGTCGACGCTCATGCCGGGCTTCGGCACGCAGACCGCCTTCACCGTCTCGCCCCATTTTTCGTCGGGGATGCCGAACACTGCGACTTCCTGCACTGCGGGGTGGCCGAAGATCGCGCTTTCGACCTCGGCCGGATAGATATTCTCACCGCCCGAAATGATCATGTCTTTCATCCGGTCGTGGATGAAGAGATAGCCATCGGCGTCGAGATAGCCCGCATCGCCGGTATGGATCCACCCGTCGGCGGTCATCGTCTTTGCCGTCGCATCGGGCAGGTTCCAGTAACCGATCATATTGTTCGACGATCGCGTGACGATCTCGCCCACCTCACCGGTCGCGACCTGCGCGCCGTCGGGGCCGAGAATGTGGATCTCGACGCCGGGAAGCGGCTTTCCGGCCGAACGCATCCGCGCATTGCCCTCGGGATCATGATCTTCGGGCGGCAGCATGCAAATCGTGCCCGTCGTTTCGGTCATGCCATAGGCCTGAATGAACTGCGCGCCGAACATCTTGATGCACTGGCGCAGCAGTTCGAGCGGGATCGGCGCCGCACCATAGAGGATATATTTGAGCCGGCTGAAATCGACGCTGGCGCAGCGCGGATGGAGCAGCAGCATGTGCAGCGCCGCGGGGACGATGAAGAAACGCGTGACGCCATGATTCTCGACCGCGTCGAATACTCCTTCGGGATTGAATTCGGCGAGGACAATGCCCGGAAGACCGGCGCCGAGCGCCATGATGCCCAGCCCGGTGCCGCCGATATGCGCGCACGGCATCGCGACCAGCACCGCCTCGTCATCCTCCCATTTGGTATAGGGCAGATCGAGCTCGTTCGAATGTTTGCGCAGCGCGAACAGATTGCGGTTCGACAGCACCGCGCCCTTGGGGTTGCCGGTGGTGCCCGATGTGTAGAGCTGTAGCACCGCCTCGTCGGTTCCCGATGGCTCGAACGGCGCGCGGACGGTTTGGTCGATCATCGCGCGCGCTTCGGCGGCGCTGACGATCGCGGGAACATGGTCCAGCTTTCCGGCGAGCTGCTCGGCCAGCGTATCGAACCCCGGCCCGGCAAAGACCATCTTCGCCTGCGTATCATTGACGATATATGCCCATTCGGTAGGCGAGAGGCGCCAGCCGATCGGTGCCATCACGATCCCCGCCCGCGCTGCGCCAAAGAACAGGGTGAAATAAAGGTCGCTGTTCTTGCCGATCCAGGCGATCCGATCGCCCTTTTTCAGCCCCGCCGCGAGCAATGCCGTTGCGACCTTCGCGGTCCGGTCTTCGAGTTCGGCATAGGTGAAGACGCGATCTTCCTCGCGCATCGCGAGCCGGTCAGGCCGCTCACCCGCCCAATGGGTCAGGAATTCGTCAAAGGTGAAAAGCTCCGTAACGTCGCGGGGCATGGCATTCTCTCTCCTCGAATCGCGTTTTTCACGCGTTAAGGGGGAGGCTAGCGGCTGAACGCGCGACGTAAAGCGGCGATCAACAATCCTGTCAGCTACGTCAGGTCCGGCGGAACAGCAGCATCAGATTGTTCGCGGGCATTGCGCGGCGTTCGGCAAAGGCAAAACCGGCTACGGCAGCGGAGGCCTTCACGTCGGCGGTATCGCGCAAACCCCACGCCGGATCGCGGCGACGCAGGCTGCCATCGAATGCCAGATTGCTTTCCGCTGTCGGCACGCCAGACTCAGTATAAGGGCCGTAGAGGATCAGCGGCGCGGCGGGCGCGAGCAACCGCGATGCGCCCGCGAACAGCCCCAGCGTCGCCACCCACGGGCTGATATGGACCATGTTGATGCACAGGATCGCATCGGCTTGCTCGATCGGCCAGACGTCGGCTGCCGCGTCGAGCGAGAGCGGCGGGGCGATGTTGGGCAGTCCGGCTTCGGCGCGCCACGCGGCGATTGAGGTCAGCCCGGCGGGATCGGGATCGCTCGGCAGCCAGTTCAGATGCGGAAATTCGGCGGCGAAATGGACGATATGTTCACCCGATCCGCTCGCGATCTCCAGCACTGTTCCGGTAGCGGGGAGCCAGTCGGCAAGCACCGCGGCGATCGCATCGCGGTTGCGCAGCGTTGCCGGGGCATGGCGTTTGGCGACGCGTTCGCCGTCACCGGGCATCCACGGCTGCGGCGTCACTTTGCCTTCGCCGCCTGCGCCCGCGAACGGCGATCACGGACGATCAACCACGCGAACAGGCCGATGGGACCGACCATCAGCGTCAGGAACAGGAAAGGAAGCTGCACGATGCGGCTGAAACCCTTTTGATCGGCATCGCGCGCGATCCACATGCCAATGAACAGGTCGAAGGCCAGATAATGCGTCCAGCCGAGAACCGCGCCGCCCTTGCTGTCGAACAGCGCCATCACGCCCGCCAGCGTCGTGAGGTCGGGGGTCTTGCTCGGCCCCCAGCCGCCGAAGAAAAGCCCGCCGAACATGATCGCATAGGCCAGGCAGAGAAGCATGACGCCGAGATAGAGGATGAGCGCGAGTATCTTGGGATTGCGCGGTGCTGCGGCGAGCGCGAGCCAGCTGACCAGCGCCCAGCCATTGGTCAGCGAAAATATTGTTTCCCAGCTCATACCCCGCCCCTTTTCAGATCAATCCGCCCAGCCCGAACAGCGCCACCCCGCCGACCAGCGCCGCGGCGCCCGCCAGCAGGATCAACAATGTCAGCCGCGCCGCCGACGCGCGCCGCAACGCCCAAAGGGCGACCACGGCTCCGCTGCCCATGGCGAACAGCGGCGCATAAAGAAAGACCCAGTCATAACTGAATTCGCGCCGGACGCGGATCATCGCCCACTGCTCGACGACCAATCCGAAGAGCAGGATCGCGAGCAGCCAGCCGATGATTGCGGTGAAAGCGAATAAGGCGCCGACTCCGACGCATCCCCAACCGCGCCCGGTCCGGGGCATATCGTCCGGACCGGGCGGCGGGGTGTCGGTCATCAGCCTTCCCAAGCCAGCACGGGCTTGCGGGCGGCCAGCGTCTCGTCGAGCCGCGCGCGCGGCGCGAAATGCGGCGCCGATTTGAGCATCGGGTCGCCATTCTTCGCGCGCAGCGCGATGCTGCGCAGCGCGCCGATGAACTGGTCGAGCGCCGCCTTGCTCTCGGTCTCGGTCGGCTCGACGAGCATCGCGCCATGGACGACGAGCGGGAAATAGACCGTCATCGGGTGATAGCCCTCATCGATCAGCCCCTTGGCGACGTCGAGCGTCGAGAAGCCCTCGGCGAGCCCCTTGTCGCTGAACAGCGCCTCATGCATGCACGGCCCCGACGCCGCAAAGGGTGCGTCGAGCACGTCTTCGAGGCTGCGCAGCATATAGTTGGCGTTAAGAACGGCGTCCTCGGCAACCTGCTTGAGCCCGTCGGCGCCGTGGCTGAGAATATAGGTCAGCGCGCGGGTGAACATCCCCATCTGGCCGTGGAACGCGGTCATGCGCCCGAAGGTCTGTGGATGATCCTCGCCCGCATTTTCTTCCTCGATCAGGCGGAAACCGCCATCGGCCTGCTTTGTGACGAAGGGCAAGGGCGCGAAGGGCGCGAGCGCCGCCGACAGCACGACCGGGCCCGAACCCGGGCCACCGCCGCCGTGCGGGGTCGAGAAAGTCTTGTGGAGGTTGATGTGCATCGCATCGACGCCCAGGTCGCCGGGACGCACCCGGCCGACGATCGCGTTGAAATTGGCGCCGTCGCAATAGACGTAGCCGCCCGCGGCATGGACCGCGTCCGAAATCGCCTTCATGTCGCGTTCGAACAGGCCGCAGGTGTTGGGGTTGGTGACCATCACGCCCGCAACATCGGGGCCGAGCCGCGCCTTCAGCGCCGCGAGATCGACGCGGCCTTCGGCGGTCGCCGGAATATCCTCGACCGTGAAGCCCGCGAAGGCTGCGGTCGCGGGGTTGGTACCGTGCGCGCTTTCGGGAACCAGGATGACGCGGCGGTCTTCGCCGCGCGCTTCGAGCGCCGCCTTGATGCAGAGGATACCGCATAGTTCGCCATGCGCGCCGGCCTTCGGCGACATTGCGACGCTGTGCATGCCGGTGAGCGTGATCAGCCACTCGGCAAGTTCATGGATCACCGCATAGGCGCCCTGCACCGTTTCCTGCGGCTGCAAAGGATGCGCGTCGGCAAAGCCGGGCATCCGCGCGACCTTTTCGTTCAGGCGCGGGTTATGCTTCATCGTGCAGCTGCCGAGCGGGAAGAGGCCGAGATCGATCGCGTAATTCTGCCGCGACAGGCGCGTGTAATGGCGCACCGTTTCGGATTCGGCGAGGCCCGGCAGGCCGATCGGCGCGGTGCGCGCGAGCGCGCCCATATCGGCGGCGGGGGCCGCTTCGTCAAAATCGACGCCGGTCGTCTCGGTCGAGCCGATTTCGAAGATCAACGCTTCCTCGAGCATCAACGCGCGGTTGCCGGTGAAGGTGGCATTGTCGTCGGCGCCGCCGGCGACATTCATTTCGGGGCGCCAGCCGGCGGGGTTTAGCGCGGTCATGCCAGCACCTCCTTCAGAGCGTCGGCAAAGGCCGAGATGTCCGCTTCGGTGACCGTCTCGGTCACCGCGACGACGAGGCCGTTCGCCAGATCATGATTGTCGGGATAGAGGCGGCCGAGCGAGATGCCGCCCAAAATGTCGCGTTCGGCGAGCTTGTGGATCACCGGGCGCGCTTCGGTGGGCAGCAGCAAAGTGAACTCGTTGAAAAAGCTGTTGTTCAGGACCGACACGCCCGGAACCTTCGCCAGTTCCGCCGCGGCCGCCTTCGCCCGGCCATGGTTGATCGCCGCGAGCTGACGCAAGCCAGCTTCGCCGAGCAAGGTCATGTGGATGCTGAACGCCAGCGCGCAAAGGCCAGAATTAGTGCAGATATTGCTCGTCGCCTTTTCGCGGCGGATATGCTGTTCGCGGGTCGACAGGGTCAGCACGAAGCCGCGCTTGCCATTGGCATCGACGGTCTCGCCGCACAGGCGGCCGGGCATCTGGCGGACATATTGGGTCTTGCACGCGAACAGTCCGACATAAGGCCCGCCGAACTGGAGCCCGACGCCGAGCGACTGCCCCTCGCCCACCACAATATCGGCGCCCATTTCGCCGGGCGCCTTGATCAGGCCCAAAGCGACGGGTTCGGTGACGACGGCAATCAGCAGCGCACCGGCGGCCTGACAGGCGGCGGCCAGTGCGGTCATGTCGTCGATGCGGCCGAGAATGTCGGGATATTGAACGACGACGCAGCTTGTGTCTTTGCCGACCGCCGCGGCGAGCGCGGACCAGTCGGTTCCGGCCTCAAGGCTGGGGTCGCCATCGACGAGCACATCGCCCGTGTATTTTGCCATTGTCCGCGCGACGCTGCGGTAATGCGGGTGGAGGCCCGTCGAGAGCAATGCCTTGCCGCGCTTGGTGATGCGGCGCGCCATGACGATCGCTTCCCAGCACGCGGTCGAGCCGTCGTACATCGAGGCATTGGCGACATCGGTGCCGAGCAGACGCGCAACCTGCGACTGAAATTCGAACAACATCTGCAGCGTGCCCTGCGCGATTTCGGGCTGATAAGGCGTGTAGGCGGTCAGAAACTCACCGCGCTGGATCAGATGATCGACGCTCGCCGGCACATGGTGGCGATAGGCACCCGCGCCGAGGAAGAAAGGACCGTCACCCGCCGCGCGATTGCGGCGCGCCAGTGCCCCCATGTGGCGTTCGACCGCAAGCTCGCTGGCGTGCATCGGCAGGCCGGCGATCGGACCGTCGAGCTGCGCTTCAGCGGGAACGTCGGCGAACAGATCGTCGATCGATGCCGCGCCGATCGTGGCGAGCATCGCCGTGCGATCATCGGGGGTGAGCGGAAGGTAACGCATTTCACTATCTCCCCCCTCCCGCTTTCGGGAGGGGCTGGGGGTGGGCTTCGCCGCAGAGTCAAGCGCGGCCCCTCCCGCACGCGGGAGGGGAGAAGCATCAAAGATCGTCGCAGAAGGCCTTGTACGCCGCAGCGTTCATCAGCGCGTCGAGCTGGCTCTTGTCGCTCAGCGTCATGCGGAAAAACCAGCCTTCGCCTTCGGGGTCCGAATTGACGAGCGCGGGATCTTCCTCGAGCTGGCCATTGCCTTCGGTCACGGTGCCGTCGACGGGGGCATAAACGTCGCTCGCCGCCTTCACCGATTCCACCACCGCAGCGTCGCCACCAGCGGTCAGTTCGGCGCCGGTGTCGGGAACCTCAACGAAGACAATGTCGCCAAGCTGGCCCTGCGCAAAGTCGGTAATCCCGACCGTTGCGACGTCCCCATCGACATCAAGCCATTCATGCTCTTCGGTATAATAACGCGGCATCGATCAACCTCCCTGTTTGCGGACATAATTGTGGGGAACAAAGGGCGTCGCGGCGACCGTCACCGGCACCCGCTTGCCGCGCACTTCGGCGGCGATCGCGGTGCCCGGCGCGGCGTGGTCGCGCGGAACATAACCCATGGCGATCGGCGCGCCGACGCTGGGAGCAAAACCGCCCGAGGTCACGACGCCGATTTCGGTGTTGCCGTCGAACAGCTTGGCGCCTTCGCGGACGGGCATCTTGCCCTCGATCAGCAGGCCGACGCGCTTGCGCGGGCTGCCGTCGGCGAGATGGCCGAGGATGCGTGCAGCGCCCGGAAAACCACCCTCTTCGCGACGGCGCTTCGAGATAGCAAAGGCGAGATCGCCCTCGATCGGGTCGATACCCTCGTCGAGATCATGGCCATAGAGCGGCAGGCCGGCTTCGAGGCGCAGCGAATCGCGGGCGCCGAGGCCGATCGGCTTCACCTCTTCCATCGCGCAGAGCGCGTCGGCGAAATCGGCAAGCGCCTCGTTCGGCAGCGAGATTTCGAAACCATCCTCGCCGGTATAGCCCGAGCGGCTGAGCGCGATGGCGTGGCCGTTCCAGGTCGCCTTGGCGGCCTGCATGAACACGAGGCCTGCGGCTTCGGGAACGAGCCGCGACAGCGCGGCGACAGCCTTGGGGCCCTGAAGCGCGAGCAGGCCATAATCTTCATTATGGTTGAGGGTGATGTCGTCGGGGAGGTTTTCGCGCAAATAGCCGATATCTTCCCACTTCACCGCGCCATTGACGACGATGCCGATCTGGTCGCCTTCGTTGGTGACCATCAGATCGTCGAGGATTCCGCCGTCTTCGGCGAGCAGCAGCGAATAGCGCATGCGGCCGGGCTTGAGAGCCGAAATATCACCGGGGACGAGGGTTTCGAGGGCTTCGGCGGCGCCGTCACCCGACAGGCTGATCTGACCCATATGGCTGACGTCGAACAGGCCCGCATGTTCGCGCACCCACATATGTTCGGCCATGATGCCTTCATATTGGATCGGCATCCAATAGCCGGCGAATTCGACCATCCGCGCGTCCTTGGCGCGGTGCCAGGCGTCGAGCGGCAGCGTCGCGGTTTCCGGCGCTATTTCGGTCGCAACTTCTTCATCTTCGCGCATATCGCACTCCCGTTACTGGCACGGCAAGACGCGGCAAGATGCCGCCCTGTCGCCATGCCCCCTCTGTCACGGGAACCTGAGAGTTTTCCTCCACGCGCCCTCGAACAGGGATGGGCATGGAGTTACCCCTTCGGTGGTCCCGGCCCAATCCTTATTCAGGCAGCCGGAACGCTTTCCAGAGTGTTCAGTCCAACCGCGCGGTCCTGCTGACCTGAGAGTTTCCGGGGCGGTTGCTCCTTCGGTGGTGGACCGGCGGTTGCCCGCTATCCACGCTCTCCCGCGCAGTTGGTCGAATCCCTTGCGGAGATCCAACGAACGCCCGAGCCTTGGCGCCGCGCCTGTGCAGAGTCAATCGGCGAGCCGCTGCATCGCGTCATTTTCGTGCACATAGGTGCCCGCCATGCGCTCAGCGGTGAGCGCGACGATCGCTTTTGCGACGGTAGTGGCGGAAATCGAACGATAGCGGCGGAGCGATCCGTGCATCAACAGGTCGGCGAGCGGCGCCGCGACCATCGCAATCCCCTCCCCCAGCCGCGCCGGGCCTTCGCGGTCGCCGGTGAGCAGGCCGGGGCGCAATATGTCGAGGCGGTCGAAGCCGAGCGCGCCCAGCCCCTCCTCGATCTCGCCCTTGGTGCGGAGGTAGAAATTGCTGCTCTTGGCCGAGGCGCCGACCGAACTGACGACGATCATATGCGACGCGCCACCAGCGCGGGCGCCCTGCGCGACCGCCATGATCAGGTCATGATCGACGGCGCGAAAGGCGGCCTGTGACCCCGCCTGCCGGATCGTCGTGCCTAGGCAGGATATCAGGACCGAAGGCTTCTCGGCGGCGATGATGTCACCCCAGCGTTCGGGCGGTGCCACGAGCGCGGACTGTCCCGCAACTTCACGCCGCGCGACGATCGTCAGCTTGCGCGTGCCAGCATTCGCCACCACCGCCCGCCCGACCAGCCCGGTCGCGCCGACGATGAGCGCGTCAGACATGCGCCAGCGCCGCGGGCACTGCATCGCGCCCGAAGATATCGGCAAAGCGGTCGATGGCGAAGCGATCGGTCATGCCGGCAATATAGTCACCGATATGACGCACTGTCTCGCATGTTTCTTCGGGCATCCGCCCCGCCCAATCGGCGCCCATCAGACGCGGATCGTCGGCATAGGCGGCGAACAAGCGGCCGACGATCTCGTTCGCACCTTCGGCGGCGGCAATCTGTTCCGGATGGTGATAGAGATTGGCGTACATGAAACGTTTGAGGTCGCGTTCCTGCGCGGCGAGTTCGGGCGAAAAACCGCCGAGCGTCTGCCCCGCCGCGCGGACGTCTGCAACGCTTTGGACGCCAGCGGCCGCAACATTAGCCTGCGTCGCAGCGATCACGTCGTTGACCATCACCCCGATCTGGTCGCGAACCAGTTCGCGCAGCAGCCGATCGCGCGGTGCGCCGGGAAAACGCCCCTCGACGGCGCGAAAATTTGCGGCGACGAAGGGCTGTTCCATCAGCTGGTCGATGCAGAGCAATCCGGCGCGCAGGCCATCGTCAATATCGTGATTGTCATAGGCGATGTCGTCAGCGACCGCGGCGATCTGCGCTTCGAGGCTCGCATAGCTCGAAAGGTCGAGCGGGAAGTCGGCGTCGATCCCGGAGAGCGCCCAGCCTGGGTTGGTCACCGGACCATTGTGCTTGGCGAGCCCTTCGAGCGTTTCCCACGTCAGATTGAGCCCATCGAAACGCGGATAAGGACATTCGAGCAAGGCCAATGTACGCAGCGTATGGCCATTATGGTCAAAGCCGCCATGCCCCGTCATTGCGGCCTTCAATGCATCCTCACCGGCATGACCGAAGGGCGGATGGCCGATATCGTGCGCGAGACATAGCGCCTCGGTCAGATCCTCGTTCAGCCCGAGCGCGCGCGCGATGCCGCGGCCGATCTGCGCGACCTCGATGCTGTGGGTCAGACGGACACGATAATGATCGCCATCGGGGGCGACGAACACCTGCGTCTTGTGGCGCAGGCGGCGAAAGGCGATCGAATGGATGATACGGTCGCGGTCGCGCTGAAAGTCATCGCGCGGCCCGCGCACGACACGGCCCGGTTCTTCATAACGACGCCCGCGGCTTTGCGCGGGGTCGCTAGCGCATTTCGCAATGCTCACTTGACGGGATCGACGGATTGACCCGCTTCGCTGTTGAACGGGAGGCCGTCGCCGCCGGCCTTTTTATAGCTCGCAAGCCAATCCTGCGCCGCCTTGCGATCCTTGAACGGACCGACGAGCAGACGGCGGATCTTGCCCCATTCGACGATTCCACCCGACTTGCCCTTGAACAGGTCGGGGCTCTTCTTGGCGAACTTGCCATAATCTGTGGCGAGCGCGCGCGCATTGGCCCCTGCGGCGATCTGAACCCAGATGCGCGCAGGACTGGCCTTTTTCTCTGCGGCTTCAGCCTTCGCCTTGGCGTCGGCTTCCGCCTTGACTTTGGCCGCGACGGCCTCCTTTTCACGCTTTGCCGCTTCGGCGGCTTCGGCGCGGCGCTTGTCGTCGAGCAATTTGGCGAGCGTTGCGGCGCCAATTGCATTGTCGGGGCGGCTCAGCTCCTCTGCCGGAATTTCGATCGATCCAACAATGTCGGCCAATGAAGCGAGCGGTGCAGCGGCAGTGAATGCAGGCGCTGGCGTCGCGGTCGGAATCGACGCGGCAGCAGGGGGAGGCCCTGTGTCCGCGATGGAATAGCCAGGCCCGACCGGACCCGTATTTTGGTTCATGGCCACGCCGATCGATCCCGGCGTCGCGGCGACAGGCGATGGCGCGGTCACGGCGTCAGACATCTGGGCCAATGTCGCTGCCTCCAGTGCCGGGCGATTCGCTGGGCGAATGGCCGGTTGAGACGATGGCGGCGCGGCAAGCTGGCCACCAGTCGGTGCGGGTGCGGGCATGGTCGTCGGCGGTTTCGCCGCGACCGCCCATCCCGGAGCGGGAGCGGGAGCCGGCTGCGGTTGCGGCTGCGGCTTCGCTTCGACGGCCCATCCCGGAGCGGGTTGCGATGGAGCCGGCAGCGTAGCGCCCGGCGCAGTCACTCCCGCAGGCGCGGGCTGCGGCTTCGTTGCAACCGCCCACCCCGGAGCGGCCTGTGACGGTGCCGGTCTGGCAGCCGCCGGGACAGGATCGGGCTTTGCGCGCGCGGGAGCCGGGGTCGCCGATGCTGCGGGCTGGCGCCGTCCCGACGTGCGCTTGCCCGGTGTGGCCGCCGCCGCTGCCGGCGCCGGGACCGCTGCCGCGATCTGGACCGGCTTACGCTTCGGACCCAGATTGCCTTCAGGGAAACGACCAAAATGCGCGGCCGCCGCCTGCTGCGCAGGGTTCAGCCGATCGAGCTGGATGAGATAGGGCAGAATATTTTGCGCCAGCGCCGCGGGCATCGTCGCGTTGACGATCTCGGTCGCCTCCTTGTCGCGGCCGTTCATCGCCAGAATCATCGCGCGCAGCCGCCATGCGCCGCGATCCTGCGCGCGCAATTGCGGAGTCAGCAATTGCACTGCGCGATCAGCGTCGCCGCTGATCCCCAGCGACAGCGCATAACGGCGCGTCGTGTCGTCATTGGGGCCCATCGACAGCGCGAGCTGATAATCGCGCTGCGCCGCATCCTGCTGGCCGAGCAGATCGCGCGCCAGCCCGCGGTCGGACAGGAATGTCCGTTCGGGCGCGCCAAGCAACTGCGCCTCGCCGAAATAGTCAAGCGCGCGGGTCGGGTTTTCCATGTGGACCATCGCCGAACCCAGCGCGGCCTTTACCGTGCCGTCGCGCGGTGCGGCCTGTTCGGCGCGGAGCAGAAAGCCAAGCGCCGCACGATAATCATCAAGCTCGATCGACGCCCGGCCTGCATCGCGCAGCGCCGCCACATCGTTGCTGTTCGCCGCGATGCGCGCGAGCGCCGACGACAACAGGCTCCGCGCCGCAGTGCGCTTGTCCATCGCCGCCCTGGTGGCGGAGTCAGGCGATGGCGCCTGCATCGCATGGACCGGCGACAGCGCCGCCGATGACAGGAGCAGCGCACCGAGCGCGGCAGCATATCGCTGCGCGCGTCCCGGCCCGCCCGTTGATTTCATTCGCCGCTGGGGCAAGTCAGATCATCCCGAATTTCGGCCTGCCCTTGCCCGGAGCAATGGCCATGGAATTGGCCCCGTTACTGGTTGTTCTGGCGATTCAGGAAGCGCGGGATATCGACCCCGTCTTCCTTGCCACCCTCTTCACTGTCGGGCGCGGTTGATCCGCGCGACAGGCGCGACATGCGCTCGAACAAGGTGCCGCCGCTCGCAGCGCGCGCGGGGGCTTCCTCGACCGGAGCCGGCTGGTAGCTGGGCGCCGGTGCAGCGGGTTCACCGAGCACCAGTTCACCGGCCAGATCGTCATAGGTCGCAGCGACCTGCGACAAGACCATCGGCTCCTCCTCGACCGGAGCCGCCGGGGCTTCGGGTTCGGCGTGGCCGCCGAGCGAGAAGCCGGGTGCGGGTTCAGGGGTCGGGGCTACTTCGGCAACCGGCACTTCTTCAACCACCGGCTGGATTGCCTCTTCGACGACCGGAGCGGGCGTTGCAGCGCGCGCCGGAGCGAAGGAGAAGCTGCGCGTCGCGGGTGCGGCGGGCGCCGCCGCTTCGTTGTTGCTGTCGATGCCGGTGGCGACGACCGACACGCGAATCTTGCCCGCAAGCGATTCGTTGAAAGCGCTGCCCCAGATGATGTTGGCGTCGGGATCGACCAGCTCGCGAATATGGTTCGCGGCTTCGTCGACTTCCATCAGGCGCATATCTTCGCCGCCGACGATCGAGACGATCACACCCTTGGCGCCCGCCATCGAAACGCCGTCGAGCAACGGGTTAGCGATCGCCTTTTGCGCGGCTTCGAGTGCACGGCCGTCGCCTTCGGCTTCGCCGGTGCCCATCATCGCCTTGCCCATTTCGCGCATCACACTGCGCACGTCGGCGAAGTCGAGGTTGATCAGGCCGGGCATGACCATCAGGTCGGTGATGCCGCGAACGCCCTGCTGCAACACTTCATCCGCCATGGTAAAGGCTTCTTTGAAGGTCGTGTTCGGGTTGGCGACCAGGAACAGATTCTGGTTGGGAATGACGATCAGCGTGTCGACATGCTCTTGCAGCTCGGCGATGCCTGCATCCGCTGAACGCATGCGGCGTTGCCCCTCAAAGGTGAAGGGCTTGGTCACGACGCCAACGGTCAATATGCCGCGGTCGCGTGCCGCCTTGGCGATCACCGGAGCCGCACCGGTGCCGGTGCCGCCGCCCATGCCGGCCGCAACGAAGCACATATGCGCGCCGTTCAGCGCCTCTTCGACCTGCGCGATGCTTTCTTCGGCCGCCGCGCGTCCGACTTCGGGCCGCGAACCGGCACCCAGCCCCTGGGTGATCTGTGTTCCCAGCTGGATGCGCCGTTCGGCGGGCGAAGCGTTCAGCGCCTGTGCGTCGGTGTTGGCGACGATGAAATCGACACCCTCGACGCGCGCGGCAATCATATTTGCGATGGCATTGCCGCCCGCGCCGCCGACGCCGATCACCGCGATCCGCGGCTTCAGCTCATCGACCTGCGGCGGGCCAATATTGATGCTCATCAATCAGTCTCCCTGCAGCGGCCAACCATTACCGCTTCCTCACTCTGCAACCCTGTCTGGGCGGCGGTCCGACCGCCCGACTATCTGATACCGCATTGCACTATTGTGACTTGGGAATCACCCAAAAAATTAACCTTTTCACGCGCTGCGCCTTCAAAAACTACTTTTCAGCGCCGCCATAAGGCGATGCAGGATCGAACTGCCCTTCGGCCGATAGACGTCCTGTGACATCGTGGGCAAATCGCGAAGATCAACGGGGTCCGACGCGGCATAGAGAACCAGACCGGCGAGCGTTGCGAAAGCCGGTCCGCTGTGCGCATCGGGCAGGCCGTGCAAGCCGCGCGGTCGCCCGACGCGGGCCGCACGGCCGAGCGCACTCTGGGTGTAATCGGCAATGCCTTTGAGGTCGGCGCCGCCGCCGACGAGCACCACCTGTCGGCCGATCGGGCCGACGAAATGCAGGTCCTTCAGCGTCCGGCCAATCTCCCCCATCATCGCGTCGAGGCGCTGGCGGATCACCGTCACAAGCTGGGCGCGGGTGATGCGCGGCGCATCGCTGCCCGCGGGCGCGCCCGGATCGAGTTCGATAATCTCATTATTATCGCGCGGGGATGCCGAGGCCGAACCATAAAAGCTCTGAAGCCGCTGCGCTTGGCTACGGCGGATGCCGAAGGCCGAGGCGATATCGTCGGTGATATCGGTCGCGCCAAAGGGCAGCGACACCATTTCGACAAGCATCCCGCCGGCATAGAGCGACACGGTGGTCACCGCCGCGCCGAGCTCGACGAGCGCGACGCCGAGGTCGCGTTCCTCGTCGGACAGGCAGGCGAGCCCCGCCGCGATCGGCGAAGCGACGACCGCGTTGACGTCAAGATGCGCCTGTCGCACCGCGGCCTCAAGGTTCCGCACCGGCGCACCGTCGGCCATGATGATGTGGATATCGACGCCAAGCCGGTCGGCGTGGAGTCCGATCGGGTTCCGGACCCCGGTCAGCCCGTCAAGCGTATAGAGCGCGGGCTGGGCGTGGAGGATCATGCGCCCTTCGGGATCGATCCCGGCGCGACCCGCGGCAAGCAGATCGTCGACATCTTCCTGTTCGATCCGGTGGCCGCCAAGTTCGCTTTCGATCGGGGCGACGTCGCTCATCAGGCTGCCCGCCGAAAAGCTGACCCAGACGTCGTCGATGTTGAGCCCCGCGATGCGTTCGGCCTGTTCGATCGCCTCGCGCACGATATGCTCGGTCTGTTCCATGTCGGCGACATAGCCGCGCTGAACCCCGCGACTTTCGCGCTGGCCGGTGCCGAGGACATGGAGCTGGCCGTCGGCGGTCTGCCCGGCAATCAGCGCGCACACCTTCCACGACCCGACATCGAGCGCGGTGATGATTTTTTCGATCCGCGGCGGTGCCATAAGGCTATCCCTTCTCCGCCGCGCTGGCGACCGCGACCGCATCGACCGCCGCGCGCGCTTCGTCGAGCTTAGCTGGCGCGACCTGGCCCTCGTGCGGCAGGCGCAGCACGAAACGGTTGGGATCGCGCATGTCGAAGCGCAATATGCCGCGCCCGAGCAAGCGGTTGGCGCCATCCATATGCGCGAATTTCGCCAGCGCGAGCTTGGCGTCGGCCTCGCCCTCGGGAAGCGACAGTGTCTCGCCACTGCGGAAGCGCAGATCCCAGCGGCGATCGCCGACCCAGGTTGCACCCGCAAGCAATTCCTTGAGGCTGCTCGCCTCGGCCAGCAGGCGGTCGAGATCTTGCGAACGCTGGTTCGCCTTGGGGCCGATGACCAGCGGCAGGTCGGGCATCGTCGCGACGGTGACGGGTTCGAGCACGACGCCCTGTTCGTCGATCAGCGACAGCCGGTTATTATGCTGCCAGATCGCTGCCGGGGTCCGCTCGACGATATCGACGACCAAAGTATCGGGCAGGCGCCGCGACACGCGCGCATCCTTGATCCAGCCATAGCGCATCAGATCGTGGCGCAGATCCTCGATATCGACCGCCGCCATCGAGCGGTCCTTTTGCGCGAGCGCAATGTCATAGACCTTCAGCCGGTCGATGCGGTCGGCGCCGACGACTTCGACCTTCTTGACCTGGAACCCTGCGCGGCCAACAGCCTGTGCCCATTCCTCGTTGACCTTCGCGGTCACGCCGGTCGCATGCGCAATCAGCCCCGCCACCGCGAACAGGCTGAGCCCGATCGTCCAGTTGGCGACCTTCTGCAGCCGCTGCGGGCTGATCGGCAGCGCGTTGATGATCGCGTTGAGGCGCGAGACCTTCACCCGCCGCCGTTTCTTCGGCGTGCGCGTCGGCCGCCGTGGCGGCGCGGTGGCGCGCTTGATCTTTGTGCTGCTCATGACAACGCTTCCCCCACGATGCGTTCAACCAGTTCGGCATAGTCCATGCCCACGGCACGGCCCTGTTCGGGAACAAGGCTCAACGGCGTCATCCCCGGCTGGGTGTTGACCTCGAGCAGGAAAATGCCCGCGAGGCCATGTTCGTCGTCCCAGCGGAAATCCGAGCGCGACGCGCCTTTGCAGCCGAGCAGGCGGTGCGACCGGAGCGCGAGATCCTTCATCCGCTCGGCGACCTCGGCGGGGACATCGGCGGGGCAGACATGTTCGGTCAGGCCCTCGGTATATTTGGCGTCATAGTCGTAGAAGCCCGACTTGACGCGCAGCTCGGTTACCGCGAGCGCCTGATCGGCGAGCACCGCGACGGTCAATTCGCGCCCCTTGATGAAGGGTTCGGCGAGCAGGCGGTCGAACTCCTGCCACGGCCCCACCGCGCCGCGCGCGATCGGGTTGCCGTAATTGCTGTCGTCCTTGACGATGGCGACCCCGACCGACGAGCCTTCGTTGACCGGCTTCAGCACATAGGGGCGCGGCAAAGGGTCGACTGTAAAGAGGCTTTCGCTGTCGACCATCGTCCCCGTCGGCATGGGGATACCATGCGGCACCAGTGCCTGCTTCGTCAATTCCTTGTCGATCGCGATCACCGAAGTGACGAGGCCGCTGTGGGTATATTTGAGGCCCATCAGGTCGAGCATGCCCTGCACGGTGCCATCCTCTCCCGGGACGCCGTGGAGCGCGTTGAACACGACGTCGGGTTTGGTTTCGGCGAGACGCAATGCGACGTCGCGATCCATGTCGATGCGCGTGACCTTGTGCCCGCGCGATTCCAGCGCGTCGGCAACGCCATTGCCACTCATCAGCGACACTTCGCGTTCGGCGGACCAGCCGCCCATCAGGACGGCGACATGCCACGGACCCCGGCTCACTTCGCCTTACCCACGCGTTGTATCTCCCATTGCAGTTCCACGCCGCTCTTGTCCTTGACCCGGCGGCGGACTTCCTCACCAAGTGCTTCGATATCGGCGCTCATCGCGTCGCCGGTGTTGATCAGAAAGTTGGTGTGCTTCTCGCTGACTTGCGCGCCGCCGACGGTGAAGCCACGGCAGCCCGCCTCGTCGACAAGCTGCCATGCCTTGTGGCCGTCGGGGTTTTTGAAGGTCGAGCCGCCGGTTTTGGAACGCAGCGGCTGCGAGGCTTCGCGGCTCGCCGAGATGCGGTCCATTTCGGCCTGGATGACGGCGGGTTCGCCGGGGCGACCGCGGAAGGTCGCGCCGATGACGACGGCGCCCTCGGGCAATTCGCTGTGGCGATAGGTGTAGCCGAGGTCGGCGAGCGGCAGGGTGCGGCGCTCACCCGAGCGCAGCACAATGTCGCAATCGATCAAGATATCCTTGACCTCGCTGCCATAGGCGCCGCCGTTCATGCGGACGAAGCCGCCGACGGTGCCGGGGATCGAGCGGAGGAATTCCATCCCCGCAATGCCCGCGTCGCGCGCGGTCGAGGAGACGAGGATGCCCGATGCGCCGCCACCGCAGCGCAGCGTGGTTTCGTCCAGCGCTTCGACCTTGGCGAAGGCCTTGCCAAGCCGGACGACGACGCCGGGGAAGCCGCCGTCACGGACGATCAGGTTCGATCCGAGGCCGAGCGCCATCACGGGAACGGCAGGATCGAGATCGCGGAGGAAGTCGGCGAGGTCGTCGGCGTCCTTGGGTTCGAACAGCCAGTCGGCGGGGCCACCCGACTTGAACCAAACGAGCGGGGCCAATGGGGCTTTTGCGGTCAGCTTGCCGCGCACGGCCGGGAGGGTTTCGGTGGTCACACCGCCCTCCCATTCCCGTTCGCATCGAGCGAAGTCGAGACGCCCATCGGGCTCGGCGCGCGGTCGATGGGTGTCTCGACTTCGCTCGACACGAACGGATTTTGAGGGTGGAGTGGAAGGCGAGACATTATGCTGCCTCCACCGCCGCAGCCAAGCCCGCCGCGATCTTGGTGATATCGCCCGCGCCGAGACAGATGATCTTGTCGCCCGCGCCGAGTTCGCCGGCCTTGATTGCGTCCGCGATGGCCGAAGCGAGCGCAGCCGCGTCGGCAACGACATTCGCCTGACGATGGCCGCGATCGCGCAGGCCCGCGACCAGCGTATCCGACGACACACCCTCGATCGGGCTTTCGCCCGCGGCATAGACGGGCAGCGCGAGCACGATGTCGGCGTCGTTAAACGCCTGCTGGAAGTCATCCATATGGTCGCGCAGACGCGTGAAACGGTGCGGCTGGACGACGCCGACGACGCGGCCCGTCCCGACGCCTTCGCGCGCGGCCGACAGCACGGCGCGAATTTCGACGGGATGGTGCGCGTAATCGTCGATCACGGTGACAACGCCCTCCCCCGCCGCAATCTCACCGACCTTGGTGAAGCGGCGCTTGACCCCGGCAAAGCCGTTGAAGCCCGAGACGATCTTGTCGTCGCTGACCCCCATGTGGAGCGCGACCGCGATCGCCGCGAGCGCGTTCTGGACATTGTGGCGGCCTGACATCGGCAGGTGGATGCCCTCGATCGTCCGGCTGTTGCCGTCGCGGTCGCGCACGACGACGTCGAAGCTGTTGCCGTCGGCGCCCGGGGTCACATTGGTGCCGCGCACGTCGGCCTGCGCCGAGAAACCATAGGTCACGATGCGGCGGTCGCGGATGCGCGGGATGATCGCCTGCACCTCGGGATGGTCGAGGCAGAGCATCGCGGCGCCATAGAAGGGCACATTTTCGATAAACTCGACGAAGGCGTCCTTGATCGCGTCGAAGCTGCCATAATGGTCGAGATGTTCGGGGTCGATGTTGGTGACGACCGCGATCGTTCCGTCGAGGCGCAGGAAGCTGCCGTCGCTCTCGTCGGCCTCGACCACCATCCAGTCGCTGGCGCCGAGCCGCGCGTTCGAGCCATAATTATTGATGATGCCGCCGTTGATCACGGTCGGATCGATCCCGCCCGCGTCGAGCAAAGCCGCAACGAGGCTGGTCGTCGTCGTCTTGCCATGCGTCCCCGCGATGGCGACGGTCGACTTCAGACGCATCAGCTCGGCGAGCATTTCGGCGCGGCGGACGAGCGGAATGCGCTGCGCGAGCGCGGCCTCGACCTCTGGATTGCCGCGCTTGACCGCCGTGGAAGTCACGACGACCGCGACGCCGTCGACATTCGACGCTTCATGTCCGATCGCGACCTTGATCCCGCGCTTGCGCAGGCCCTCGATCACATAACCATCCGCGATGTCGCTGCCCTGCACCTGATAGCCGAGGTTGTGCATCACCTCGGCGATGCCGGACATGCCGATGCCGCCGATGCCGATGAAGTGAATGGTGCCGATATCGGTTGCGACGCCGCGCATTATTGAGCTTCCTTGCGTGCGGCAGCGATGCCGCTGGTTCTGGCGCGCTGCGCGCTCGCGCCGACGCGGATCACGTCCATCATCGGCGGTGCGGCGAGCGATTCAACGAGGTTGGCGAGGTCGCGGGTTGCGTCGGGAAGACCGCAGCTTGCCGCGCGTTCCGCCGCATCTTCAAGCGCACCGGGTTCGAGCGCCATGCGCTGGATATGCTTTGCCACCGCGCCAGCGGTAAAATCAGGCTGCGCAAAGGCAACCGCCCCGCCCGCCTCGACCATATCGACAACATTATAGGTCTGATGATCGTCCATCGCGTGCGGATAGGGCACGAAGATCGCAGGCCGCCCGGCGCAGGCGAGTTCGGCGACGGTCGAGGCGCCCGCGCGCGCGATCACCAGATGCGCCCAGCGCAGCCGCTCGGGAAAATCCTGGATATAGGGCGCACATTCGGCGGCGACGCCGAGGTCGGCATATTTGGCGCGCACGGTTTCGATATCATCCTCGCGGCACTGCTGGACCACCTGCAGGCGGTCGAGCAGCGCGCGGGGCAGCATCGCGATCGCGGCAGGAACGACTTCGCTCAGCACCGTTGCGCCCAGACTGCCGCCGACGACGAGCAGGCGGAAAATGCCATCCTCGGGGAGCGGCGGAAAGCCATCGTCGCGGATCGCAATAATCTCTTCGCGCACCGGGTTGCCGGTCAGGTGGCGCTTGTTCTCGCATGCCTCGGGCAGGCGCTGGATATTGCGATATGCGACCGCAATAGCGTTGACGCCCGACGCGAGCATCCGGTTGGTGCGGCCGAGCACCGCATTTTGTTCGTGGACGACGCTCGGGCGTTTGGTCGCGCGTGCGGCGAGCAGGCTGGGGAGCGAAGGATAGCCGCCGAAGCCGACGGCAACCGCAGGGTCGAAATCGCGGATCAGGTCGATCGCCATGGCCCGTCCCTTGCGGATTGCGAGCGCGGCCTTGATCCAGCCTATCGGCCCGCCCGATACGCGACCGGCGGGAAGGACATGGGTTTCCATCTCGGCCGGCGCGCCGGGAATACGCAGCCCGCGGTCGTCGCTGACCAGCGCGACACGGTGCCCGCGCGCGATCAATTCGCCCGCAAGGGCATAGGCGGGCAACATATGCCCCCCGGTCCCGCCGGCGGCGAGCAGGAAGTGACGGGTTGCGGTCATTTCTTGTTCCAGTTTCGGGTCATCGACACCCGTGCCGCATAGGGGTTCCGCCGGGTCAACGACAAGAGCAAACCCATGCCGATCGACAAAGCGATGAAAGACGAGCCGCCATAGCTGATGAAGGGCAAGGTCATGCCCTTCGAGGGGAAGAGCTGGGTATTCACCGCCATATTGATCGTCGCCTGTCCGCCGAACTGCGCGATCAGTCCCGCGACCGCGAGGATCAGGAAGCTATCCTCTTCGTCGAGCAGGCGGACGAGAACACGGACGATGATCGCCAGATAGATGGCGACGATCGCGAGGCAGGCGATCATCCCGAATTCTTCGCCGATGACCGAGAAGATATAGTCGGTGTGCGCTTCGGGCAGCTGGAATTTGGCGAGCCCCGCGCCGGGGCCGGTGCCGACGAGTCCGCCAGCGGTCAGCGTCGCATGCGCCTTATCGACCTGAAAACTGTCGCCCTGCGCGAACAGCCAGATGTTGATGCGCTGCTGCGCCACCGGGTAAAAGAAATAAGCAAGGACAAGGCCCGCGAAGCCCGCGCCGACGAGGCCCGCCAATATCCGCATCGACAGTCCGGCGACGAGCACGAGCACGAACCAGGTCGCGGCGAAGATGATCGTCTGTCCAAGGTCAGGCTGTCCCATCAACAGCGCCGCGATGACGCCGGTGAAAGCGAGGCTGAGCGGGACAACGGGCAAGCTCTGGTCGTGAAGGCGCAGCGACAATATCCACGCCAGCGACACCGCGAAAAAGGGTTTGAGGAATTCGGACGGCTGAAGCCGGAGGGCGCCGCTGCCGATCCAGCGCTGCGCGCCGTTCACCGTCGTTCCGACGAGCGGCACAAGAAATAGCAGCACCACGAACACCAACGTGCCGTAAATGGCGAAGCGCCGGGCCTGCGGCTTCGGCAACATCGACACCATCAGCATCACCGGGACGCCGAGGATCACCCACATCAGTTGGCGATAGAAATAATAAAGCGGATCGAGCGAGGCGGTCGTGGTCGACAGCTTTTGCGCCGCGACCGGCGACGCCGCCGCGACGGCGACCAGCCCGACCGCAACGAGGATCGACACGAGCAGCAACAGCACGCGGTCGATTTCCCAGAACCACAGACCCAGCGGCGTGCGGTCAGCGCGGCTGAGGCGCGGGCCGCGGCGCTTGGTCGAGCGCTGCGCCGCGATCACCGGCTTTTCCGGCGTCGCGTCCAGATTGTCCAGATTGCCGCTCATGCGTCGAGTTTCCGGACCAGTTCGCGGAACGCATCGCCGCGCTGCTCATAATCCTTAAACTGGTCGAACGACGCACAGGCGGGCGACAAGAGGACGATATCGCCCGGCTGCACGGCGGCGGCGGCATGGGCCACCGCGGTCGCCATGTCACCCGCCCGGTCGACCGGGATCGCATCGCCGATTTCGGCAGCGAAACCCTCCATCGCCTCACCGATCAGATAGGCGCGCTTGATATGCCCGAACCAAGGCTGGCACGCCTCCAGCCCGTCGCCCTTGGCCTTCCCACCAGCGATCCAGTGCAAACGCTGGTCCGGCGCCGGCGGAAATGCCGCCAGCGCCGGTGCAGCGGAAGCCGCGTTGGTCGCCTTGCTGTCATTATACCAGCGGGCGCCACGGGCTTCGCCGACCAATTCCATACGGTGCGGCAACGCGTTGTAGGTTGCGAGACCGCGTTCAATCTGTTCGTCGTTCAGGCCGAGCACGCGGCACACCGCAATCGCGCAGACGGCGTTCTGGGCGTTGTGCGGTCCCTGCAGCGCGGGCCAGCGCACCTGGTCAACAGGGTCGATATCCTTCGCCGAGACGCGATGGAGGCGGTGGCTGATGCGGCTTGCGATCATCTTCGACGGGTCGTCATCGACCGCGACGATCGCGACCTGATCCTTGTGTTGGAGGTTGAACAGCCGCGCTTTCGACGCCGCATAGCCCGCGAAATCATCATAGCGATCGAGATGATCGGGGGTGATGTTGGTCAGCACCGCGATATCGCAGGCCAGATCGTGCGACAGGTCGATCTGATAACTCGATAGTTCGAGAATATAGACCCCGCCTTCGGGGAGCGGATCGCGCGACAGGATCGGCAGGCCGATATTGCCGCCCATCAGCGACGGCACGCCTGCGCTTTCGAGCATATGGTGGACCAGCGCGGTAACGGTCGACTTGCCGTTGGTGCCGGTGATGCCGACGACGCGGTGCGGCGGCAGTTCGGCGCGGGCTTCGGCGAAGAGTTCGACGTCGCCAATCACCGGCACATGCGCTTCGCGGGCATGGGCGGCGATCGGGTGGCGGTTCAATGGCACGCCGGGCGACACGACGACCCCCGAAAAGCCGATGAGATCGACGACCAGCGGGTCGCCGATATCGGCGCCGAGCGCCATTGCATCATCGCGCGCGGCTTCGCGGTCGTCCCACGCGGTGACGCCTGCGCCGCTGGCGATCAGCGCCTCGACCGTCGCCAGCCCCGAGCGCGCCAGCCCCAGTACCGCATAGCGGCAACCGGCAAAGGCGCGCGAGGTGATCAACGGAGTTTGAGCGTCGCGAGTCCCGCGAGTGCGAGGACGATCGAGACGATCCAGAAACGGATGACGACGGTGGATTCCGGCCAGCCCAATTGTTCGAAATGATGGTGGATCGGCGCCATGCGGAACACGCGCTTGCCGGTGCGCTTGTACCAGAACACCTGGATGATCACCGACAGGGCCTCGACCACGAACAGCCCGCCGATGATGACGAGCACCAGTTCATGCTGCGCGGTGACTGCAATCGTCGCGAGCGCGCCGCCCAATGCAAGGCTGCCGGTATCGCCCATGAACACCGCGGCGGGAGGCGCGTTGAACCACAGGAAAGCCAGGCACGCGCCGATAATTGCGGCGGCAAAGATGGCAAGCTCGCCCGCGCCGGGGACATGCGGGATGCCCAGATAGCCGGCGAATTTCGCATTACCCGACAGATAGACGATGATCAGCATCGCCATGCTGGCGATGATCACCGGGAAGGTTGCGAGCCCGTCGAGCCCGTCGGTCAGGTTCACCGCATTGCCGAAACCGACGATCAGCACCATCGCAAAGACATAATAGAGCGGCCCGAGCTGGATCACCGTGTCGCTGAAGAAGGGCAGATAGAGGTCGGTCCCGGTGCGCGAGACGATCAGCAGCACCGCGACCCCGGCAATGATGAATTCGATGAGGAGACGGACGCGGCCTGGAATCCCGCGATGGCTGGCCTTGGTCACCTTGTCGAGATCGTCCATGAAACCGACTGCGGCGAAACCACCGGTGACGAACAGACACGCCCAGACGAAACGGTTGGAGAGGTCCATCCACAGCAGCGCCGACACCATCAGCGAAATCAGGATCATCAGCCCGCCCATCGTCGGCGTACCGCGCTTGGCGAGATGGCTTTGCGGGCCGTCTTCGCGGATCGGCTGGCCCTTGCCCTGCCGCATGCGCAGCATCAGGATGAAGCGCGGCCCGATCCACAACCCCAGGATCAGCGCGGTCGCCACGGCGGCGCCCGAGCGGAAGCTCAGATAGCGGATGAGATTAAGAACCCCCGGAAAGCCAAGCCATTCCGCCAGCCAGTAAAGCATCAATATTCCCCATTGGTCAGCGCGGTCACAAGATGCGACAGGCCGACACTGTTCGATCCCTTGATCAGCACAGCATCGCCGGCCCGGATCAAGTCGCCCAGCCGCGCCTTGGCGGCCGGGTGGTCGGCCACATGCGCGAAATCGATACGCCCCTCAAGCGCTTTGGCGAGCGGCGCCATCTCTTCGCCGACCAGCAGGGCGAATTGCACTTCCGCCGCGACGAGCGGAGCGGCGAGCGCGGCATGATAGGCATTTCCGTCCGGCCCCAGCTCTTTCATCGCACCCAGAATCGCCACCCGGCGGCCTGCGGATTCGCGGCCGAGCTGTTCGATGGTGACCGCCATCGACGCGGGATTGGCATTATAGCTTTCGTCGATCAGCAACAGGTCGCCGCCGGGTATTGTGATCCGGTGCCGCGCGCCGCGCCCGGCGAGCCCGCCCATTTCGGCGAAGGCCAGCCCCGCCGCAGGCAGGTCGCCGCCGACCGCCTTGACCGCCGCCAGCACCGCGAGCGCGTTCGACACCCAATGCGCGCCGGTCTGCGAAATGGTGAAGCAGAGCAAGGCTTCCTGCACCTGCGCGGTGACGAGCGAACCGCCCTGCCCGTCGGACAGCCAGTCGACCGCGCGGACATCGGCGCCTTCGCCGAGGCCAAAGCTGACGATATGCGCGGCATGTTGTTCGGCCTTGGCGCGCAGCTGCGCATAATGCGGGCTGTCGAAGGGGAGGATCGCGGTGCCGCCGGGCTCGAGCCCTTCAAAAATCTCGCCCTTCGCGTCGGCGATCGCCTCTTCGCTGCCGAAATATTCCATATGCGCGGGTGCGATGGTGGTGACGATCGCGACATGCGGGCAGACCATGCGGGTCAATTCGGCGAGTTCGCCGGCGTGGTTCATCCCCATTTCGAACACGCCATAATCGGCGGTCGAGGGCATGCGCGCGAGGCTCAATGGCACGCCGACATGGTTGTTATAGCTTTTGACCGAACGGTGCGCTTTTCCCGGACGAAAACGGTCGAGCGCGGCGAACAGCGCCTCCTTCGTCCCCGTCTTGCCCGCCGATCCGGTGACGCCGATGATCCGGCCATGACTGCGCGCGCGCGACGCGGCGCCGAGTGCGTTCAGCGCCGCCACGCTGTCGGTGACGAGTATGTGGGGATGGTCGATCGCAGTTTCGCAGACAATGCCCGCGGCGCCCGCGGCGATCGCGTTGTCGATGAACTTATGCCCGTCGGTCGCCTCGCCGCGCATCGCGACGAACAGGTCGCCCTTCGTCACTTCACGCGAGTCAAACGCGACGCCCTGCACGGTAAAGTCGGCGCTCGCCGACCCGCCGGTGGCGGCGGCGATGGCGCGGGCGGTCCACAACGGGGTCATGCCGCACACTCGCGCGCGACGGCCACATCGTCAAAGGGAATCACCCGCATTTCGGCGCCCGCGCCGACAATCTGGCCCTGTTCATGTCCCTTTCCGGCGATGCAGATGATGTCGTCGGCGCGCGCCTCCGCAATCGCGGCAGCGATCGCGGCGCGACGGTCGCCGATGATTTGCGCGCCCGGCGCACCCCTGGCGATCGCGGCACGGATGAGCGCGGGGTCTTCGCCGCGCGGATTATCGTCGGTAATGATCAGAACCTCTGCCTTGGCTGCGGCAACCTTGCCCATTTCGGGGCGCTTCGCCTGATCGCGATCGCCGCCCGCGCCAAACACGAGGATCAGACGGCCGGTCGCGTGCGGGCGCAGCGCATCGAGCGCGGCCTCGATAGCGTCCGGCGTATGAGCATAATCAACATAGACGGGCGCACCCGCACGGGTGATCGCCGCGCGTTCGAGCCGTCCGCGCACCGGCTGGAGCCGCGCGAGATTTCCAAGCGTCTGTGCAACATCGCCGCCCGTCGCGATGACGAGGCCCGCCGAAACGAGCGCATTGGCGACCTGATAGGCGCCGATCAGCGGCAGTTCGACCTTTTGCGTCATGTCGTCTGCGGCGATGACGAGCGACTGGCCGAGCTGGGTGGGCTCACGCGAGACGAGACGCAAATCCTTGCCGGTCGCGCCGACGGTCATCAGGCGCACGCCGCGCTTCGTCACCGTTTCTTCTACGGCGGGCGACCAGATATCGTCGTTCCAGAGCACCGCTACACCGTTCGCGTCGACCACCTCGGTAAACAGCCGCATCTTCGCGGCGAGATAGGCCTCCATTGTACCATGATAGTCGAGATGATCGTGACTGAGATTGGTGAAAGCAGCCGCCTTCACCGCCAGGCCTTCGGTGCGATATTGATCGAGGCCGTGGCTCGACGCCTCGAACGCCGCATGGGTGACGCCCTCGGCGGCGAGCCCCGACATATTGCCGAGGAAGGTGACGATATCGGGAGTCGTGAGGCCAGTCGAGGCGCTCTCGTTCGAGGTCGTGATGCCGAGCGTGCCGATCGACGCCGCCTGAAACCCGGCCATCCGCCAAAGCTGGCGCGTCATTTCGACGGTCGAGGTCTTGCCGTTGGTCCCCGTCACCGCAACGCAGGTCGCAGGAAAGCGGTGAAAGTAGCGCGCGGCGATATGGGCAAAGGCGCGGCGCGGGTTGGCGTCGGCGATATGGACCGCGCCCTCGACCCGCGCTTCGGGCCGTGCGACGACCGCGATCGCGCCTGCAGCAATCGCCGCCGCGATATAATCTTCGCCGTTGAATTTTTCGCCGACAAAGGCGCCAAAGATCGTTCCCGGCGCGACCTTGCGATGGTCGATGGCGAGCCCGGTCACCACCGGGTCCGCCCCTGCCAGACCCTGATCGCCGAGCAGAGCGGCGAGGCGCATTACTCGCCTTCCCCGTTTTTCCAGAGCAGCGGTGTCAGTTCGGACACGTCGACGTCACGGCTCTCGTCTGGGAAGACGCCCAGCATCGGCCCGGCGCGCATCACGACCTTCTGGACCACCGGCGCGACCGTCCAGCCCGCGGTGCGCTGGCCCGAGCTGAAGGCATTGCCCTTGGGCTCGTCGATCATCGCGAGGATGACGTAACGCGGATTGTCCATCGGGAAAGCAGCGGCGAAGGTCGAGACGAGCGAGGTCCGGCGATAGCCGCCCGCACCCGGCTTTTCGGCGCTGCCGGTCTTGCCGCCGACGCGGAAACCGGGAGCATCGGCCTTTTTGCCGGTGCCGTCGGACACGATCAGGCGGAGCAGCTGGCGCATCCGCGCGCTGGTCGCAGCCTTGAACACGCGGCGCCCCTGCGGCGGCGCCTTGTCGCCCAGTTTCAGCACCGTCGCGGGGCGATAGATGCCGCCGTTGACCATCGCGGCATAAGCGCTGGCGAGGTGCAGCGGGGTCACGGCGATGCCATGGCCATAGCTGGTCGTCATTGTCGTCAGCCGGCCCCAATTTTTGGGCCACAGCGGGAAAGCGCGTTCCTTCAGCTCGATCTCGGGCCGCCCGTCGAATTCGAGGTTGCGGAACAACTCCTCCATCTTTTCGCGGCCGAGTTCGTCGGCGATGCGCGCGGTGGCGATGTTCGAGCTATGGATCAATGTTTCGGGAACGTTGAGCCAGCGCCCCATATTGTGCGAATCGCGGATACGAAAACCTGCGATCGGGAGCGGCTGGGTCGCGTCATAGCGGCGCGCCATGCTAGTGACCGTCCCGGCGTCGATCGCGGCGGCAATCGACAGCGGCTTGAAGGTCGAACCCAGCTCGTAAAGATTATAGGTGACCGCGTTGCGCCGCGTCGCCGGATTGCTGCCCGTCAGCTTGTTGGGATTGAAGGTCGGCAGCGAGGTCATCGCGACGACTTCGCCGGTGTGGACGTCGAGGATGATGCCTGCCCCGCCGATCGCTTCCAAATTGGTGACGGCGTTGGAGAGTTCGCTTTCGAGTACGCCCTGCACGCGCGTATCGATCGACAGCGCCAGCGGCTCGCCGCGCGTCGCCTTGTCGATCAGCCGCTGGTCGAATGCGCCTTCGACCCCGGTGACGCCATGGCCTTCGGCGTTGAGGAAGCCCATGACATGCGCCGCGAGCGTCAGCTGCGGATAGAGGCGCTCCTTTTCGCGTGGAAAGTCGAAACCGACGTCGCCGATCGCATTCACCGCCGCAACCTGATCGGGCAGCGCGCGGCGGCGGATATAGGTCGGGCGCGATCCGCTGACCTTGGCCAGCAATTCCTCACGCGTCATGTCGGGGAAAATCTTGTGGAGTTCGTCGGCGAGGAACTGGCGGTTGTTGAGCAGTTTCTCGGGCACGACGCGAATCGAATAGCCGTCGATCGTGCGCGCCAGCGGGACGCCGTTGCGGTCGACGATGTCGGCGCGCGCCGGAATGAAGGCCGCCGAACCATTGCCGCGCCCCGTTCCGGCGTCGAAGACGACGAAATAGACGAGGCGCACCGACACGAGGAAAAAGGCCGCCATGAACAGCAACATCAGGATCATCAGCCGCTGCTGCGCGGTCAGCAATATCTGCTGCCGCACCCCTGCGGTACGAACCCTGGCTGGACGGACGACCAGCGTGTTCATCGGCCGGACTTGCCTCCCGCCGCCTCGGCCGCTGCCGCGCGCTTGAGATCGGCGAGGGTCGATTCAGCGAGCAGCTGATCCTCGATCATCTTCAACTGTTCGCGGCGGCGCGTCGGCGCCATGCGCGGCGCGGCGTCGCTGCGAATATCCGAGGCTTCCGCCTGCGCGATCTGGATCGGCTTGGCGGTGACGATGGGCTTGGTGACCGGGCTGACCTTTTCCGCCGCAGGCGTTCCGACCGGCGACACCATCGCCATCAGCACCGGCGCGACATCATTCGCGCCGCGCGCGCGCGGCAGGCGGTCGAACGACGCGAGTTGGCGTTCGTTCGAGAGATACTGCCCTGCCGACGGCGCCGAGTAACCGAAGGTGTCGGCATTCCACTGTTCGAGCTGACGCATCGAGGCGCGCACCGCGAGTTCGGATTCGAGATAGCGGATATTGTCGCGCGTGCGGTCGATCTGCTTTTCGATGCGCGACAATTCGCTGCGCGTCGCCGCGACCTTCAGCGACACCGGATAAAGGATCATCGCGAAGACGAGCACGAGCAGGACCAGGCCGATTCCCTGGAGTTTACGAGCAGCCATCAACATGACATCGTCTCCTTCCCTGAATTTCCTTGGGTCGAACTGTCGGGCCAGGCAGGGGCCGCGGTGCGAACCGCGCTGCGCAGCGTTGCCGAACGGGCGCGCGGGTTGCGCGCCTCTTCGGCCTTGCTCGGCCGCACCTTGCGCGCCGGGGTTTCGAAAGTTGCGGCCCGCGCCAGAGGGAGCGGCGCGGGCCGGTGGCGCGAACCGGCGGCATCGCCCCCGCTGCGTTCGCGCAAGAAATTCTTCACGATGCGATCCTCGGTACTGTGGAAACTGACGACCGCGAGGCGGCCGCCGGGGCGAAGCAGGCGCTCGGCGGCGGCAAGGCCCGCGTTCAGCTCGTCGAGTTCGCCGTTGATGTGGATGCGAATCGCCTGAAAGCTTTTCGTCGACGGATCCTTGGGCGCACCGGGCGGGTGGCGCAGCGCCTTGCGGATCACCACCGCGAGTTCGCCGGTGCGGCTGAGCGGACGCGCTGCGACGATCGCGCGCGCGACGCGGCGCGACTGGCGCTCGTCGCCATAGTGAAAGAGGATGTCGGCGATCTCGGCCTCATCGGCGCGGTTGAGCCATTCGGCCGCGCTTTCGCCGTCCTGCGCCATGCGCATGTCGAGCGGACCGTCCTTCTGGAAGGAAAAGCCGCGCTCGCTGCGATCGAGCTGCATCGACGACACGCCGATATCGAAGACGATGCCATCGACTTCGCCGACGCCCTGTTCGGCGAGCAGCCGGTCGATTTCGCCGAAGCGGCCGTGAACGAGGCGCAGCCGACCTTCACTGGCGTCGACCAGCGCCTGCCCTTCGGCAATCGCATCGGGATCGCGGTCGCAGGCGATGACGTTCGCGCCCGCGGCCAGCATCGCGCGAGTATAGCCGCCGGCACCGAAGGTCGCGTCGACATGCAACTCGCCGGGGGCAATGGCGAGCGCGGCGACGATTTCATCGCGGAGAACCGGATCGTGGCGGGGATCGCGGGGCAGGTCGGTCATTTGCGCCCCTTCCCTTTTGCGGCATCCCATGCGGCGGCGAGACGCTGCAAGACGGGATCGGCGTCGACACATTCGGCCACGGTCGGCAGCCACCATATTTCAAAGCGGCGTCCCGACCCCACAAAAGCCGTCGCGCCGGCATCGCCGACGCGGTCGCGGTGGATGAAGCTGGGCAGGAAACGACCGCTGTCGTCGAGCGCATAGGGCTCGGTATAACTGAAGCGCTTCTTGAACGCGGCATCTTCGTCAAAGTCTAGGTTGCGCGCGAGCGCGGTGTCGCGGTCGCGTTCGATTTCACCGTTCAGCCGGTCATATTGATCCTGGCCATAGGCGACCAGGCAGGGCAGCTTTTCGTGGAAGCCGACCCAGAGCACGCGCTGGCCATCCGCATTCAGGGGCACATTGTTGCGGAATTGTGAGGGGACGGCGATGCGCCCCTTGCCATCGATCGCGGCAAAGTTGGTGCCCGCATACTGACCCGGGGTCACAACCGCCATCGAACTGCCCCCCGTATTCGCGCCACCGGGCAAAGCTTCCCTGTCCCCAAAATCGCGGATTTCGGGCCGAATGACTCAGGTGGAGATTGCCCCTCTCCGATTCCTGACTACCAACTATAGATCGGGGTGGAAAGGGGTAAATTAGGGCAAAATGGGGAGAAGAGACCCAATTCATCGCAAAACGAGAGCAAAAGCCAGTCAAAAGCGATCGGCGAGGCAAAATCGCGTACCAGGCGGGTGCCAGAAATGATGGAAAAGGCCGCTCTGCGCGGCGCTTATTCGGTGTGGGCGCGAATCCAGAGCGGGCGCAACGGCGCACGGGTGGCGGCGTCGCGCCACAGGCGCGCGGCGAGCCAATCCATCGTATCGGCCTGACCGAGATGCGATGCGCCGGGCACAGCCGGTTGCCACAGCGGCGCGAAGATGAGATCAGCGTCGCCGACCAGCCACGCCTCACCCTGCCCGATCAGGCAATGGGCAACGCGGCGACCGGCGAAGGCGCGGCACGATGCGGGCAGCCGGTCGAAACGCCCGGCGCTGAACAGGCGCAGCCGCGCGCGTTCAACGTCAACCGACAGTGCCTGCGCTTCACCAACCGGCGCGGCGCCAAGGGTGACGCCCCAATGATCGAGCAGCGGGGTAAGCAGGCTGGTCACCGGCGGATTGCGCGGATCGCCGAGCGGATGCGTCGCAGGCCAGCCCGACAGCGCATCGGCCAGGATCACCGCGCGGCCGCCACCGCGAACAAAGGCGTCGATTGCCACCAACTCGCGCGGCGCGAGGGCGCGCGGATGGGCGAGTAGCAAAGTGCCGCCGGGCGGCGGAACATGATCGACAAGACTATCTACGAGCGACACCGGTCCCGCCGCCTGAAGCCGGACGAGCGCGGGGTCGTCGCCCGGCCCGTCGGCAATCATCGCCGCGATATCGCCGCCACCGCCAGCCCAGCGCAGCGGCAGACTGGTGAGCATGGTGACCGCGGGTGCGTCCCCGGCGACGGGCGCGGAACGATAAAAGGCGGAGAGCAGCGCATGCCCGCCAGCAAACCAGCCAGTGACGAGCAAGGCGGCGATGACGAGGCGCAAGCCCCTGCCCCACGTCCGGCGCTGGACGAGCGCATCGCTGATCCAGCCGACCAGTGCGGCGGCAGCAAGCGCCAAGAGCAGTTGCGCCAAGGCGAGCGAGCCGGCGAGTCTGAAAGCGAGCAGCGCCTGCCCCGCCGCGAGGATGATCACCGTAAACAGGACTGTCCGCCGCCGACCCGCCGCCGGTTCATCACGCTGCCACCAGCCGAGCAACAGCATCGGGAGAATCAGTAGCGGCACCGCGAGCGCCGGGTCGATCCGGCCAAGCAACGCCTGCCCGCCCGCCGTCCACGCCAGCAACAAGGCCAGCGCCGCGACGACCAAGCCGTGCAGCAGCGGCCGCCGCGCTGCCGCCATCACCGGTTCGACTGGCGCGCGCGTTCGAGGGTCGGGTCGGGCTCGAGATCGGGAACGGTGGAGGTGGTTGACGGCGGCGCTTGCGGCACCTTCACCGATGTCACCGCATTTTCATCCTTGGATACCGGCTGGACGCCTAGTTCTTCCAGCGGCGTACCGCTGCTTTTCTGCTCGGCGCCCGGTATCTTGACCTCTCCCGCCGCCGCCACATCGCCGGCCACGCGTTCGCGCGCACGGTCGCCGATCAGCCCTGCCATGCCAACGAGCAGCAAGACGGTCAACACCCCGGCGATGCCAATCTGAAGCCGCCGCATCGTGTCGTTTATGGGCGCAGGCGGTGCCACAACGGGCTGAACATCCGCCTTTCCGTTCGTCATGCCGCCGTCTCCGCCAGACCTTTGCTCGCCAACCATTCAGGGTTGAAGAGCGTCGAGAGATAGCGAAAGCCGCTGTCGCACAGGATGGTTGCAATACGCTTGCCCGGCCCCAATTGCCGCGCCAGCGCCATCGCGCCGGCGACATTGATCCCCGACGACAGGCCCAGGCACAGGCCCTCCTCACCCAGCAGGCTGCGCACGACCGCCAGCCCCTCGGCATCCGAAATGCGGAACTGGGTGTCGATCGGCGCGCCTTCGAGGTTGGCAGTGATGCGGTTCTGGCCGATTCCTTCGGCGACGCTCGATCCTTCGGGTTTGAGTTCGCCGCACTGGTAATAATTATAGAGTCCCGCGCCGTGCGGATCGGTGAGCGCGATGGTGATGTCGGCGCTCTTGGCCTTCAACCCGAGTCCGGTTCCGGCGATCGTGCCGCCCGTCCCGGCCGCACAGGTGAAACCGTCGATACGCCCACCCATCTGTTCCCAGATTTCCTCGGCGGTGCCGTGCACATGCGCCTTGCGGTTGGCGATATTGTCGAACTGGTTCGCCCAGATCGCATTGTCAGTTTCCTCCGCGATGCGGCGCGAGGTGTGGACGAAATGGCCAGGGTTGGCAAAGGGCGCGGGCGGGACGAGCACCAGTTCGGCACCCAGCGCGCGGATGGTCGCCATTTTCTCGGCGCTCTGATTGTCGGGCATCACGATGATCGTCTTATAGCCCAGCGCGTTGGCGACGAGCGCAAGGCCGATGCCGGTGTTGCCCGCCGTGCCCTCGACGATCGTACCGCCGGGTTTCAGGCTGCCGTTCGCCTCGGCATCGCGGACGATATACAGCGCGGCGCGATCCTTCACCGATCCGCCGGGGTTGGCATATTCGCACTTGCCCCAGATTTCACATCCGGTGGCTTCGCTCGGGCCGCGCAGCAGCACCAGCGGCGTGTTACCAATCAGCTCGAGGCTGTTTTCAGCAATAGTCGTCATCCCCCTGATCTAAGGCCGCGCATGACACGCTGCAAGACAGCTTCGCTTGGCGCGGCAATGTTCGGCCTTTGTCGACCAACGGCACCCGACGCCCGACCAACGCCTTCTAAGCGGACTTTCGGGGGTTGTCATTGTAACAGTATATCATTACTGACCCCGCAACATCTTTACCAACTGACAGGATTTTCCGCCGATGCGACTGCTCTCCTCCGCCGGTTTCACGCTTGCCATCATTCTCTCCTCCCCTGCTTTCGCGCAGAATCGCGCCGCCACGGGCAGCGACGATGACGTCCACACCGGCGAACCGATCGTCGTCACCGCTCCCTATATCCGCAGCCTCGACATCCTGGGCAATGTGTCGGTGCTGGAGGGCGACGAGCTGGCGCGCGACATTCGCGGGCAGATCGGCGACACGCTGACCCGTCAGCCCGGCGTCTCGGCAACCAGCTTTGCCCCCGGCGCGTCGCGCCCGGTGCTGCGCGGCTTTTCGGGTGAGCGCGTCCGCGTCCTGACCGACGGTATCGGGTCGATCGACGTATCGAACACCTCGGCCGATCACGCGGTGACGATCGATCCGCTGACCGTCGAACGTATCGAAATCCTGCGCGGCCCCGCGGTGCTGCTGTTCGGCAGCCAGGCAATTGGCGGCGCGGTCAATCTGTTCGACCGCCGGATTCCGCGCAAAGTTCCCGCCGACCATGTCCATATCGACGCGATCGGCGGCTATACGACCGCCGCCAACGACCGCAATGTCGGCGCCTCGGTCGACGTCGCGCTGAGCCCGCAGATCGTCGCGCATGTCGACGGCAGCTGGCGCAAGAGCGGCGACGTCCGCGCGGGGGGCTATGTCTTTGCTCCCGAAATCCGCAGCGACCTGCTCCACCTCGCCGAACATGCGGTCGAGGACGGTCATCAGGACGAAGCCGACGAACTCACCGCCCAGGCCAATTCACGCGGCAAGGTCGCCAACACCGCCAGCGAGACCTGGACCGCCGGCGGCGGCCTGTCGCTGATCAACGACGGTGGCCAGCTGGGCATTTCGATCGGCTATTTCGACAGCAAATATGGCGTCCCGAGCCGCCCCAACACGTCGCACGACCATGGCGGCGAAGAAGGTGAAGAGGGCGGGCATGAGCATGGCGAAGGCCCGGTGACGATCGGCCTGAAGCAGTGGCGCGCGGATCTCCGCGGCGAAGTCGAGCTGGGCGATGGCTTTTTCAGCAAGCTGCGCCTGCGCGGCGGCTTTGCCGATTATGAGCATACCGAGTTTGAGGGCGACGAGGTCGGCACCGTCTTTACCAATCAGGGCGTCGAAGGGCGACTGGAGCTGGCGCAGAACGACCGCGGCGGCTGGCGCGGCGCGAGCGGGGTGCAATATAGCCACCGCGATTTCAACGCGGTCGGCGCCGAAGCCTTTGTCCCGCGCAACCTGACCGACCAGTTCGCGCTGTTCACGCTTCAGGAATGGACGCTGGGGTCGCTCGGGCTTGAAGCCGCGGCACGCTTTGAGACCACCGACGTTCGCGCGCCGGCGCTGGGCATCACCCGCAAGTTCGACACGGTCTCGGGCGCGCTTGGTGCCAATTACGAAATTGCCGATGGCATGAAATTCGGCGTGTCACTGGCCCGTGCGGTGCGCGCGCCGTCAGCCGAAGAGCTGTTCTCGAACGGCCCGCATATCGCGACGCAATCGTTCGAACTCGGCAATCCCGACCTCAAGCGCGAAGCCAGCTGGGGCGGCGAAGCCTCATTCAAATATGCGAGCGACGCGATCAATTTCAGCCTGACCGGCTATGCCAACTGGTTCGACAATTTCATCTATTCCGAGGCGACCGGCGCCGAAGAGGATGAACTGCCGGTCTTCCAATATTTTCAGCGCGACGCGCGCGTCTATGGCTTTGAGGCCGAGGCGAGCGCGCGACTGGCGCAGATCAGCGGCTTCAACATCGTCGGCGACGTCACCGCCGACATGACGCGCGCCAAGATCAAGGGCGGCGACCATGTCCCGCGCATCCCGCCGATGCGGATATTGGGCGGGATCGAAGCGCAGGGCGAACGGATCGACGCACGCGCCGAGGTCGAGTGGACCGACAACCAGAACCGCAACGCGGCGTTCGAGACGCCGACCAAGGGCTTTACGCTCGTCAATGCCTCGATCAGCTGGCGGCCGCTGCCCGATACTAAGAATCTGACGCTGAGCCTCGCCGCGAACAATATCTTCGACGTCGATGCGCGGCGCCACGCCAGCTTTACGAAGGATTATGTGCCGCTGGCGGGCCGCGACATTCGCGTCACCGCTCGGGCGAGCTTCTAACCTCCACTGGCGGAGCGGATTCCGGTGAAGGCGCCGGAGCCGCTTCGGCCGGTGGCGCCGTGGCGATGGGTGCTTCGGGCGTCGGTTCCGGTACGGGAGTCGGGATCGGTTCAGCCGACGCAGGAGCCGATACCACCGGTTCGAACGTCGGTGCTGGAGCAGAAACCGCCACTGCTGGTGGCGGCGCAGCGACGGCCGGTTCGAGCCCGGCGGCAGGTGCGACTGAGGCCGGCTTCGCTCGTTCCGGCTCCGCAAGCAGCGATAGCGGCATCACCGTCCATGCGGACAAGGCCTGCCGCTGGCGCCAATAGATTGACGACACCGCCGCATAGGTGCCGACGCTTTCCCACGCGGGCGAGCTGAGGCTTTCGGTATCAACCCCGCCTTCCATGAAGGCCTGGACCAATATCTTGACCTGATCCTCGCTCATCTCGCCGGACAGGCGTGGGTTGCTGCGGCCCGGCCCGAAATCGAGCGCGGTATCGATAGCCGTTGCCGACAGGCCGTAGCTCGCCAACCGGCTGGTCAGCCAGTCGCGCAATATGCGGCTGACCCCATAGTCGAGATACGCCTTCTTCTGCGCGGCATCGAGTACGAAGCCTGAGGTACAGCTATCGGCGATTGTCGAAAACTGGCCCAGCAGTCGCTCAAAGCCCAGATTCTCGCCGTCGCCGATCAGCGCTTCGGCCAGCAGATTCTTGAACGGCGGCTCAGCCTTGTCGACCGCGCAATCGAGCTTGTCCCCCAATTGCGCCGATGCCGCGACCGGCATCGCTGCCGTCGCCAACGCCGCACCGCACACCCAGAATCTGATCATGCGCTTCCTCCCCCACCGGGGCCTTCGCCCCATCTGGCTCAGGACAGCATGGCCATCCCGCCGTTCACATGCAATGTCTGGCCGGTGACATAGCCGGCTTCCTTCGAAGCAAGATAGACGACTGCGGCAGCGATGTCGCTCCCCTCGCCCATCCGGCCCGCCGGGATGCGCTGGTTGAGCGCTTCCTTCTGCGCGTCGGGCAGGTCGTCAGTCATTGCGGTGGCGATGAAGCCGGGTGCAACGCAGTTGGCGGTGACGCCGCGGCTTGCCAGTTCCTGCGCCAGCGCCTTGGTCATGCCGGTGACGCCCGCCTTCGACGCCGCATAATTGGCCTGCCCGGGATTTCCGGTGGCGCCGACGACGCTGGTGATCGAGATGATGCGGCCAAAGCGCGCCTTCATCATCGGCTTGGCGGCAGCGCGCGCGAGGCGGAAATTGGCTTCCAGATTGATGCGGATGACGTCCATCCACTCGTCATCCTTCATCCGCATGATCAGATTGTCGCGGGTGACCCCGGCGTTGTTGACGAGGATATCGAGCTTGCCGAGCGCCTCGACCGCCGACGGCACGAGCGCATCGACCGCGGCGCCATCGCCAAGGTTGCACGGCAGTGCGACATGATCGCCGCCGAGGCTATCGCGAAAGGCATTCAGCTTGTTGGCGTTGGAACCCGAAACCGCAAGCCGCGCGCCCTGCGCGGCGAGCGCCTGCGCGATGGCCGAGCCGATGCCGCCCGAAGCGCCGGTAACGAGGGCAGTCATGCCGGTGAGATCGAACATATTTAGTCTCCTGAAATTTTCAGCTTACAGCGCTTTGAGCAGCGCCTCGATATCGTCCATCGAAATGACGCTGGTCGTCTCGACTTCGCCCGACGCGCTGCGCTTGACCATCGGGGACAGAACCTTGCCGCCGAATTCGACGAAGTGGGTCACGCCGATATCTTCCATCGCGCCGACGCTCTCGCGCCAGCGGACGCGGCCGGTGATTTGCTGGACGAGCAGGTCGCGGATCGCAGCGGCGTCGCTCACCGGGCTTGCGGTGACATTGGCGACGACGGGGATCAGCGGCGCGGCGGGCGAGTTGGCGCCGAGCGCTTCGGCCATCGCGTCGGCGGCGGGCTGCATCAGGGCGCAATGGAAGGGCGCCGACACCGGCAGCAACACGCCACGCTTGATGCCATAATCCTTGACCAGCGCGACCGCGCGCTCGACCGCGCCCTTGTGGCCCGAGATCACGACCTGCGACGGGTCATTGTCGTTGGCGACCGTGCACACTTCGCCCTCGGCCGCGGCATCGGCAAGCTTTTGCGCGGTTTCGATATCGGCGCCGAGCAGCGCGGCCATCGCGCCGATGCCGACCGGCACCGCCGCCTGCATCGCCTGCCCGCGCGTCTTGAGCAGACGTGCGGTGGTCGCGAGGTCGAAGGCACCTGCGGCGCAGAGCGCGCTATATTCGCCAAGGCTGTGACCCGCGACATAATCGGCCTTGGCCGACAGCGTCACGCCGCCTTCCTTTTCGAGCACACGCAACGTCGCGATGGCGTTGGCCATGATCGCGGGCTGGGCATTTTCGGTGAGGGTCAGCTCTTCGACCGGCCCTTCGCTCATCAGCTGGAAGAGTTTCTGGCCGAGCGCGTCGTCGACCTCCTGAAACACTTCGCGCGCGACCGGCGATGCGTCGGCGAGCGCCTTGCCCATGCCGACTGCCTGACTGCCCTGACCCGGAAAAATAAATGCGCGCATCTTGCGTCCCCTGTGGAGTGATTTGTTGCCCCGCGCCTATTGCGTCACCCGGCGCGATGCAAGCCGAAGGGGACGACCTTATTGTCCGCATCATGCCCGATGTCGGCGCGACCGAGCCAAGGGATGCCCCCGCGCGCGCACCAGCCCTGCGCGATTTCCTCAGCCTCGGCGCCGAAAGGCCGGTCGTTTTCAGGCACGTCGCTGACCCGCCCGAGACGCAGGCCGGCGAGGCCGCGCGGCGCCAGATAGCTTGTGACATGGAAAAGGGCGCGGTCGAAGGCGTAGAGATATTCGCTGACCTCCTCGACCAGCAGCACATGGCCCGATAGGTCGGGCTCGAGCGGGGTGCCGAGCAGCATCGACAGCGTCATCAGATTGAACGCCGCGTGGCGCGCGCCGTGCTGCAACCCCGGCTCGCACGCCGCCGGATCGCGCGCGACCAGCCAGTCGAGCGCACGCAGCACTGCGGCATCGCCGCCCTCGCGGCGAATGTCGGCGACCATCGGGCCATGCGCGACATGGTCGAAGCCGTCGCGATAGAGCGCGCCGAGCAGATTGCCCTGATCCGAATAGCCGAGGAAGGCCTTGCCACGCGCGACCGGGGTCATCGCCGCGACCGCATCCTCAGCAATCCGACACGCACCATAGCCGCCGCGCGCGAACCAGATCGCGTCGATGTCGGGACGGTTCGCCATCTCGACGAGCGCCGCAAAACGATGCCCGTCTTCACCCGCAAAATGGCCGTGAACAGCAAAGCATTGCGGGTCGAATTCCAACTCGACGCCGGGATAGCCGAGACTGGCGAGAGCCCGCACGGCTTCGGCGTCGTCGGGGAGAATGGGGGTGGAGGGGGCGACAATTCCGATGCGCATCAGCTCCTTCTCCCCTTGGGAGAAGGATATGTAGCCTTGCCGGCTCGCCGGCTAGGCGAAGTTGGATGAGGGGACCTGTCGTTTGATACTCGCGCCACCCCTGATCCCCTCACCCAGCTTCGCCTAGGCGCTTCGCGCCAAGTCTGCGCAACCCTCTCCCGACGGGAGAGGGGATATTGCCATTGCTCGCATGAGGCCATAACGCCGGGCCATGACCGAAAACAAATCCTATTTCTTTTGCGGCATCGGTGGGTCGGGCATGTTGCCGCTGGCGATGATCGTTGCGGCGCGCGGCAGTGCGGTTTCGGGGTCTGATCGCAGCCGCGATCAAGGTCGCTCGCCCGAGAAATTCCAATGGCTTGCCGATCAGGGGATCACATTGTTCCCGCAGGATGGCAGCGGACCGAAGGCCGGGCAGATCCTCGTCGCCTCGGCGGCGGTCGAGGATAGCGTGCCCGATGTTGCCGCCGCCAACGCGCTCGGCCTGCCGCGCATGACGCGCGCCGACCTCAATGCCGCGCTGTTCAACGCCGCCGACAAGGCGATCGGCGTCGGCGGGACGAGCGGCAAGTCGACCGTGACCGGGATGATCGGCTGGATCCTCGAAAGCGCAGGTCGCAAGCCGACGGTAATGAACGGCGCGGTGATGCGCAATTTTGCGGGCGAGGACATGCCCTTCGCAAGTGCGCTGGTCGGCGATGCCGCCTCTTATGTCAGCGAAGTCGATGAAAGCGACGGCTCGATCGCGCTTTATCAGCCCGACGTCGCGGTGGTCACCAACATCAGCCTCGATCACAAGAGCCTCGAAGAGCTGCACCGGCTGTTCGGCGACTTTGCCGCCAAGGCGCGGATTGCGGTGATTAACGCCGACGACGCGGAATCGGTGCCGCTGCTCAACGGCGACAATGTGATGCGGTTCGGTTTCAGCGATGCCGCAGCGATCCGCGGCGGCGATTTCGAGGCGCTTCCCGATGGTTGCCGCTTCACCGTCAGCTTCGCGGCCGACCGCCACGACGTGCGCCTGCGCATGCCGGGGCGCCACAATGCCGCCAATGCGCTCGCCGCGATCGCGGCGGCGCGTGCGGTCAATATATCGGTCGGGCAATCGGTCGCCGCACTCGCCGATTTCACCGGCCTCGCGCGCCGCTATGAAGTGCTGGGGCAGGCGAATGGCGTCACCGTCATCGACGATTTCGCGCATAATCCCGACAAGGTGGCGGCGACCCTCGCCGCCGTCGCCGAGCTGCCGGGGCGGGCTTTGCTCTTCTTCCAGCCGCACGGCTATGGCCCGCTGCGCCAGATGGGCAAGGAACTGGCGGCGAGCTTTGCCGGCGGGATGCGCGACGGCGACAGGCTGTTCGTGTGCGACCCCGTCTATTTCGGCGGCACCGTCGACCGCAGCGTCGGCAGCGAGGCGCTGGTCGCCGATATCGTTGCCGGTGGCGCGGAGGCCGCCCACCTGACCACACGTGCGGCGTGCGGCGCGGCGATGCTGGACGAAGCGAAACCCGGCGACCGCATCCTCATCCTCGGCGCGCGCGACGATACGCTCACCGAATTCGGCCGGGAATTGCTGGGACGATTGCAACAGGCAGGCTTGTGACAGCCTCGCCTCCCCTCGATCGCTCGGCGCCATCGAGGCAGAGCAGCTTTCTGGATGAGGTTACGCAAAGCCTGCAAAAACGAAGCAAGGCTTTGAAACATATGCTCGCCAGCATTTCGGTGGAGCATGTCCTGGATCGCCGCGATGGGGTCGATATCCGATGCGTGGAGATCGCCTGCATCCAAAGCCGCTCTCCCCATCGCATTTTGAACATCACCGTCTGGGACGACCGCTGGTTGTCCATGACCGCCGGCAGCAAGCCGGGCAACAAGCCCTGGACGTGGACAGAGCAAATGCAGGGGCGATTTTTGAGTCCCGCCCCCGGCAAGGATTTCGTGAGAGCAATGGAACAATCGCTTGCGACGATTGCCACCCCCTCCTCCCCCTCCCCCGATCGCGACCTGCGGGCGATATGGGCACCGCTATTGGCGCAGGGACCAAGGGCGACCCACTGAACCGCCATACGGTTCGACGTTTGCAGATTTCCAGCGAATGCTTGATTTCCGCCCGCGAATCTGTATAGGCGCCCGCATCGGGGCGAGGCTCTTTTGCCATCGCCCCGTTTGCTTTGCACCATTTCGCACAGCAACGACGACAGCCGGAGGGGTGACGCGATTGGCGCGGCACCAGCGATCGGCCAAATTGAGGAAGCGCACCATGCCGTTCTACGAGCATGTTTTTATTGCGCGTCAGGACCTGAGCCAAGCTCAGGTCGACGCGCTGGCGGAAACCGTCACCAACGTCATTACCGAGTATAAGGGCCAGGTTCACAAGACCGAAACCTGGGGCCTGAAGCAGCTCGCCTACAAGATCCAGAAGAACCGTAAGGGTCATTATGTGATGCTGTCGGCCGAAGTGTCGGGCGAAGCCGTCGCCGAGATCGAGCGCCAGGCTGCCATCAACGAAGACATCCTTCGCTGGATCACCATCCGCGTCGACGAACTCGAAAAGGGTCCGTCCGTGATGATGCGCAAGCAAGAACGTCGTGGCGGCCGCGGCCGTGACCGCGACGGCGAAGAATAAGGAACAAGCACCATGGCACGACCCTTTTTCCGCCGCCGCAAGACCTGCCCCTTCAGCACGAAGGATGCACCGGTCATCGATTTCAAGGACGTCCGCCTGCTTCAGGGTTACCTGTCGGAGCGTGGCAAGATCGTCCCGTCGCGGATCACCGCGGTGTCCACCAAGAAGCAGCGTGAGCTGGCCCGTGCGATCAAGCGCGCGCGCCACATCGGCCTGCTCCCCTACATTGTGAAGTAAGGAGCGCGGAACGATGGAAATCATCCTGCTCGAGCGTATCGAGAAACTGGGCGGTATCGGCGATGTCGTCACCGTCAAGAATGGCTTTGCCCGTAACTTCCTGTTGCCCAACAACAAGGCGCTGCGCGCAAACGAAGCCAACCGCAAGCTGTTCGAAGCCAACCGGTCGAAGATCGAAGCTGACAACGCTGAACGCCGCACCGACGCCGAAGGCCGCGCCAGCGGCATCGACGGCCAGCAGGTCGTCCTGATCCGTCAGGCGTCGAACACCGGCCAGCTTTATGGTTCGGTTTCGGTCCGCGACATCGTCGATGCGCTGGTCGAAAACGGCGTCGAAGGCGTTGGCAAGGCGATGATCGAGCTGGAACGCCCGATCAAGGCGCTCGGCCTCGTCGACGTCAAGGTCAAGCTGCACCCCGAAGTCATCGTGACCGTCAGCGTCAACGTGGCACGTTCGCCTGACGAAGCAGAAATGCAGAAGCAGGGCATCGACGTCATCGCTGCGATGTTCGAGGAAGAACAGGCCGAGGCAGTCGCCACGGCACTGGAACCCGACAGCGAAGACGAATATGAAGAGGGCACGCCCCCTTCGGAAGTCGCTGCAGCGGACGCAGAGGGCGAAGAAGCTTAATCGCTTCCCTCTCGCAAGAGACAGAAAAGGCCTCGGAACATCATGTTCCGGGGCCTTTTTTCTATGGTGATTTGGTGTTCGGCGAGCGCAAGTGCGAGCCCAGCTTTGAGGTGAGAAGCCGTTCACTATGCCCAATCCTCGTCACCCCGGATTTGATCCGGGGCCCAGAAGGCAATGGAAGCCATGGATCCCGGATCAAGTCCGGGATGACGAAGGGGAGGGGGACCGCCGCGAAGCGGTGGTGGAGGGGCCGAGGCGCTCCTGCCCCTCCGTCAGCGCTTCGCGCTGCCACCTCCCCATGCCTGCGGCACAGGGAGGATCTTCTGCCATTCTCACCCCAGAACCAGCAAGCAGCCCGCCATCAATAACCCATCAGGCTCAGGACTTCCTTCCGGCTGCGCTGGTCGTCGAGGAAGCAACCGAGCAGGCGACTGGTGACCATGCCCACGCCCGGAGTGCGAACGCCGCGCCCGGTCATGCAACCGTGCTGCGCGTCGATGACCACCGCGACGCCGTGCGGCTGGAGATTGTCCCAGATGCACTTCGCGACCTCGGCGGTCAGCCGTTCCTGCACCTGCAGCCGCCGCGCATAACCATTCAGCACGCGCGCGAGTTTCGAGATGCCGACGACGCGGTCCCTGGGCAGATAGGCGATCGAAGCCTTGCCGGTGATCGGCGCCATATGATGTTCGCAATGCGACTGGAACGGGATGTCGCGCAGCAGCACGATCTCGTCATAACCGCCGACCTCTTCGAAGGTGCGCGACAGATACACCGACGGATCCTCGGCATAACCCTGACAATATTCCTTCCACGCGCGCGCTACGCGACGCGGCGTGTCGAGCAGCCCTTCGCGCGCCACATCGTCGCCGGTCCATTCGATCAGCGTACGGACGGCATCCAGCACATGGTCGGGAACAATGATCTTGCCGTCCGGCCCCACTTCAACTTCGCTCATCGCCCCGCTTTCACTGTTGCTTTCAAGCCGCACATGTCGGGCCGATTGGGCCGATAAGCAAGGCCGCAGCGACAAGTTTTTATGACCCGGGACCAAGTTTACGTTGCGGAAACCGAAGTTTTCCCGCGTTCAAACACGATCAAATTTCGGCGTATTTCTGCGCCAAACAAGTGGCTTGACGCTTTCGTCAACTAAGCGCACCTTTGGCTTCATACAGAGTTCGCTCAAGCGAGCCGTATTCCGGAGATGCCGGCGTTTTCCCCGACGCCGGTGGGAGAGGACGATGACCAGCACCGCTGGCAAGTGGGATACACCATGGAACCGGGCCATCTGGGCCGGGCACCTTGTGCCACATCTGGTCATACCCCCTCCCCTTACCACTGATTGAGTTGGGCGGCCCCGCACCTCGCGGGTTCGAAAAAGGGAGGCTATACATGAAGTTCAAGGCACTGATCGGGACGTCGATTCTTGCGATGACGGCGGCGACGCCTGTATTTGCGCAAGACGCAGCTGAAACGGAAAGGGATGCCTTCGGCGGCGAAATCGTCGTCACGGCCCAGCGCCAGTCGGAACGCCTGCAGGACGTGCCGATCGCGGTCAGCGCCTTTTCCAGCGAAGCGCTGGAAGCACAGCAGATCAAGACGCCGTCCGATCTTCAGCTGACGCTGCCGAACGTCACCTTCACCAAGACCAACTTCACCGGCGCGAGCTTCACCATTCGCGGCATCGGCGATCTGTGCGTCGGCACGACCTGCGACAGCGCAACTGCGATCCATTTGAACGGCGACCCGCTCTTTTCGACCCGCCTGTTCGAAACCGAATTCTTCGACCTCGAACGCATCGAAGTGCTGCGCGGGCCACAGGGGACATTGTTCGGCCGCAACGCGACCTCGGGCGTGGTCAACGTGATCACCGCCAAGCCGAAGCTCGGCGTGTTCGAAGCTGCCGCCGAAGCCGAATATGGCAATTATGATTCCATGAAGGGCAAGGCGATGGTCAACATCCCCTTGGGCGACACCATGGGGCTGCGCGTTGCCGGCATTTATCTCAACCGCGACGGCTATACGAAAAACACCTTCCTCAACACGCGCATCGACGACCGCGACCTTTACTCGGTCCGCGGTTCGTTCCGATGGGAGCCTTCGTCCGACACGACGATCGACCTGATGGCGTCCTATTTCCGCGAAAAGGACCAGCGCACGCGCATCCAGAAACAGCTTTGCCAGCGCGACCCGACAGGCATCCTTGGCTGTTTGAACAACCGCCTCGACAATTCGCCGTTCAATGGCAATTCCACCTTTACCGCGGTGCTGACGTCGAAGGAATTTCTGGCGACGCAGGGCATCCCGGGGGCGTTCGCACTGGGCAGTATCTATGGCCCCGACGTCTATGCCAACACGACGATCCCGGCGGACTCGCGGACGGTCAACACCGCCTTTACGCCCAGCTATTTCACCAGCGAGCTGACGCTACAGGGTCGGATCGATCATAATTTCGGGCCCGTGGCACTGCAGGTGTCGGGCCAGTATCAGAAGATCAAGCTGGAAGCGCAGCAGGATTATAACAGCAACATCGGCAACCGCGCGCTCTATGCGGGCGGCCTCGCGACCTTGCAGGCGGCAGCGAATGGCGCCTTTGGCCCCGGTCTTGCCACCTATTTCGCGCCCGTTGCCGCGGCGCTTATTCCAGGAGGCCCGACGGGAGTTCTGTGCACGTCGCAATCGGATGATAGTGGCCGGGGTGTGTACGGCGGCAACGGCATCTGCAGCAACCAGTCGCTGCAGTTCGACCGGTCGAACCAGTATAACACCAGCTGGTCGGCCGAAGCGATCCTGAACAGCGATCTGGACGGCCCGTTCAACTTCCTGCTCGGCGGCATCTATGCCAATTATCACCTCACCGAGAACAGCTATTATGTGAATGCTTTCCCGATCGACTATCTCACCGGCGTGCTTGGCGCCTTCTCGGCGTCGGGCGCGGGCCTGCCCCCGTCGGTGCTGGGCCAGCCGTTTTTCCGCAACAACACCGACGATCTGAAGATCAAATCCTATGGCATCTTCGGCGAAGCCTATGTCGAGTTCAACGACCGGCTGAAGCTGACCGTCGGCGTGCGGTACAATAATGACAAGAAGGACGTTCGCGCACGCTCGCTGCTCGCCAGTTCCAACGGCAATATCTTTGCCCCGCACGCCATGACCGGTGGACTGTTCGACACGCTCTATGGCGCCCGCTTCGACGGCGACAGCGCCACCCTCTGCCCGCCGGGATCGCCCGTGGGTGCCGTGGGCTCGGTCCCGGGCTGCGAAGCCTTCCAGGTTCGCGGCGTTTCCTATGAAAAAGTCACCGGCCGCGCGGTGATCGATTTCAAGGTGACTGACGATAATCTTCTCTATGCGTCCTATTCGCGGGGTTATAAATCGGGCGGCATCAACCCGCCGTTGCAGCCCATTTTTGCGGTTCCCGAAACCTTCAAGCCCGAACAGGTCGACGCGTTCGAAATCGGGTCGAAGAACAGCTTCGGCAATGGCGCGCTCCAGCTGAACCTGACGGCCTTCTTCTATAAATATAAGGATCTTCAGCTCAGCGAGATCGTCGCCCGCACCGCGGTCAACGACAATGTCAACGCCGACATTTATGGTTTCGAAGTCGAATCCATCGTCCGGCCCGACCCGAATTTGGTGATCAACCTGGGCTTCAGCTATCTCCATACCAAGGTATCGCAGGACAAATTCACCAGCAATCCGCGCGATTTCGGCGGTGGGCGTTCGGACTCGGTGATTATCAAGGACATCACCAATGGCGCGAACTGCGCCGTCGCACCGGGAACGGCGGGCAATGCCGCAGGCAGCAACGCCTTTGTGAATTTCGTCAACAACACGATCAACACCACCGGTGTCGACGTGAACCAGAATGGCGTGATTGCGCCGGGCCAGGGAGATATTCTCCCCGGCGCGGGGTTGCAGGGTACGACGACCTTCCCGGCCGATGGCGGTATCGCTTCGACGGGTGCATTCGGCATCTGCGGCGTGCTGCAAGCCTTTGCGGCGGCGGCCGGAAACGGCTTCGATCCCAACGGGATTCAGGTTTTCTCGGCCGGCATTCCCGTCAACATCAAGGGCAATGAACTGCCGCAGGCTCCGAACTATAAGTTCAGCGCCGGCGTCCAGTATACGGCGCATCTGGGTAGCGGCGGCATGACACTCGTCCCGCGCTTCGATATCGCCTATACCGGTGAAAGCTATGGCAGCATCTTCAACGGCAACGTCAACAAGATCGAGGGATATGCCCAGGTCAACGCCCAACTGCAGCTGAACGGCGCCGACGATAAATGGTATGTGAAGGGGTTCATCCAGAACCTGTTCGACGCCAACAGCGTCACCGGCCAGTATATCACCGATCAGTCGTCGGGGAACTACACCAACATCTTCACCCTCGAACCGCGCCGTTATGGCATCGCAGCGGGCGTGAAATTCTAAGCGCTCCGGCGGCAACGCCAAAAGAAACCCCGGCCTCTCGATGGAGAGGCCGGGGTTTTTCTTTGTCCGCTGTTCGTGAAGACCGGGGCGACGGAGCCCCGGCCTTCAAACGATCAGAATTTGAAGCGGCCGGTCACACCATAGGTGCGCGGCTGATTGGGATAGCCCGAGACGCTGCCCGACTGGGCGACGGCCGGGAAAACCGTCGTCAGATATTTGGCGTTGGTCAGGTTGCGGCCCCATACGCCGACTTCGAGCCCGTTGGTGAGCGCGAGGGTGAACGACGCGTTGAGCTGGTTCACTTCGCGCTTAAGGCTCTGTGCGACGCTCGGCGGGAAGCCGTTCAGGCCTTCGACGATCTGGACCGGGCTTTCATAATGATAGTCGGCGTGGAAGATCGCGCGCGTTCCACCGGCGAACTCGTGGGTATAAGTACCGCCGACTGCCATCGTCAGTTCGGGAATGCCCGCGGGCATGGTTCCCGAAATGTCGCCAAAGGACGAGTTGGTGAACTTGTCATATTTCGGATCGAGATAGGTCACCGCCAGCGTCAGGTTGAGCCCCTGAACCGGACGCACCGAACCGTCGAATTCGATACCGAAGGTCGACTGCTTTTCGGCGTTGACCAGTTCGAAGCCCGTGCCGTTGAAGACGTTCGACTGGAACCCCTTGATCGACTGTTTGAACACCGCAAGGTTCAATGCTGCGACCGACCACTGCCCCTTCAGGCCGATTTCATAGACTTCCGATTCCTCGGGGGTCGCGAAACGGGTGCCCGAAGTGAGGTTCGGTGTCGCCTGCCCCGCAGCAACGATGGCTGCGAGATCCGCCGCCAGCGGACGGCTTTCGCGCGACAGGTTGACCGAGCTCGCCTTGAAGCCTGTCGCATAAGTCGCATAGACATTGACCGTGTCGGTCACTTCATAAGCGGCGCGCAGGCTCCACGCGAGGTCATTGTCGCGGGTCCGGTTGGGCTCGAATGCATTCGGAAGGTTGAAGAAGTCGGGCAGGAACTGGAACGCCTTCAGCGGATTGAGGGGGTTCGCAGCCGGGTTGTTCTGGTTGTTGTTGGCATTGGTCTGCGCGGCAGTCGCGATCCCGCCGAACGCGACCGGGTTCGCACCCGCAAAGGCGTTGACCTCCGCCGCCGTGGCAGCGCGATTCAACCCGAGCGCCTGCCCGACGCCTGCCGCGACACCGCCCTGAAAGAGCAGCTGGTTGCGGAATGGCGCATAGGCGCCAGCGTCGAGGTTGACCTTCGAGAAGGCGTCGCTGCTCACCACGTCAGTCGAGAAACGCTTGCGATCCTGCGTGTAGTTCGCTCCTGCCGACAGCGTCAGGCGATCGGTGACTTCGAAATCGACGGTGCCGAAGATCGACCAGGCAGTGTTTTTCATGCGATAGGCTTCGTCGAGGCCCGTCCCCACCTTGAAGAAGGAGCCGCTCGGCGCGCCCAAAGCGCCCTCGAGCACACCGACGTTGAGTAAACCGCCGCTCGCCCCCTGAATCAGCGCATTGCCATAGTCGCGGAAATCGTCGCCGAATTTGATCGCGCTCTGCTGCTTCACCTTCTCGTGGAAATAATAGCCGCCGAGCAGGAAGTTGACCGGACCGTCAAAATCGGAGGTCAGGCGGATTTCCTGCGTGAAGGTGTCGATGCCGACCTTGTCGCTCTTTTCGCCGATCAGATCGGCGCTGGTGAAGTCCGAATCCTGATTGGTGTCGGCCTGAACCTTGCGATAGGCGGTGATCGAGGTCAGCGCGAGGTTGCCGAGGTCATAGTCGATCTGCGCCGAACCGCCGTAATTCTCGATCTCGTTCGACGACAGGAAGTTGTTGTAGACATTGTACGAGAAGGGGTTGTTCGCATCGACGCTGGGGCCGCCAACAAGCGCATTGGTGATACCGATCGTCGGGCCGGCAATGACATTGCCCGCAATGCAGCAATTTTCGTCGATCTTGTCATAGTCGCCGATCAGGCGGATCGACAGCGCGTCGGTCGGTTCGAACAAGAGCTGTCCGCGCACGCCCCAGCGGTTGCGGTCGTTGACATCGGTGTCGAGGTTCAGATCCTGCGCATAGCCGTCGCGGCGGTTGAAATTGCCGGCGAGCGAAAAGGCGATCGTTTCGCTGATCGGACCGGTGATGCTGGCCTTGGCGGTGATCGCGTCATAATTGCCGTAGCTGACCTCGGCAGAGCCGCCGAAGTCAAACTGCGGCTTTTGCGTGACGATGCTGATGACACCCGCCGACGCATTTTTGCCGAACAAGGTCGACTGCGGCCCGCGCAGCACTTCGACGCGTTCGAGGTTCGGAAGATCGCCGATCTGGGCGGCCGAACGCGAGCGATAGACGCCGTCGATGAACACGCCGACCGACGGTTCGATCCCGGCGTTGTTGGCGCCATTGCCGAAGCCGCGAATGATGAAATTGGTGTTGGCGCTCGACTGAAGCTGCGACACGCGCAGGCTGGGCACTGCCGATTGAAGATCGATCAGGTCGCGGATCGCCGAATTCTGAATGTCGGCGGCCGAGGTCACCGACACGGCGATCGGCGTATCCTGCAGCGTCTGCGACCGCTTGCTGGCGGTCACGATGATGTCATTGCCATAGTCGACGTCGCTCGCCGCGGCGGGTTCGCCTGCGGGAGCCGCATCCTGGGCAAAGGCGTAAACAGGGGTCGTTGCGGCGCACAGCATCGTGGCGCCCAACAAAATATTGCGCAAATTCATGATGTCTCTCTCTCCAAACCGGTAGAAGCGCGGCACGTTGGCCAAGGAGGGAGATGCCCCACCGGTGATTGAGTGCTGTCATAGGGCGGACTGCCGCGTCAACGCGATGCTTGGCACCCTGTCAAATTTTCCAAAATTTGTGGCCAAAAAGCAACAGTTTGCGCCGCAACATAAGTGTCGCAAAGGATATGCGTTCGGTGATTTACTGCCCGCTTCGCCCCCGCTAGGAGTTCGATTGACGCGCAATAGGCAGTCAATTGTTAAGGTGAAGAACATAGATTGCCGTAGCGGCCGGCTGACCTCACCCGGATAGAATAGTGGGCACCGAAATTTCCCCGCCCATCATGGAGCCGATATGATCCGTCTTTTCCTGTCCGTCGACATGGCCGGCTCGACCGAATTCAAGGCCCGCCTCACCGGGCAGGGCAACAGGGGATGGCTGGAGACGTTTCGCGTCTTTTTCACCAATTTCCCGCTGATGTTCGCAGGCCAGGTCGGGTTCGAATTTCTCGACGATGATTCCACGCCCGCGATCGACGTATGGAAGGCGATGGGCGACGAGGTGATCTTTACCGCGCAGCCGTCCAGCCCCGCCGAACTGTCGTCGATCCTGCGCGCACTGCTGCGCACGATGACGCTTTACGAGAAGAAATATTTCGAACGCCTGCCGCTGCGGCTCAAAGGCACGGCGTGGCTGGTCGAATTCGGCGAACAGAATATCGAGCTCGACATCGCCGAACTGGCGGGCGACGGCGGCAACCATATCGATTTCATCGGACCCGACATCGACCTGGGTTTCCGACTGTCGAAATTCGCCCGTCCATCCAGCCTCACCCTCTCGCTCGATCTTGTAGAAGCGCTGCTCATCGCGCCCAACCGCGATCAGCTTTCGCTTCACCTGCTCGGCAATGAGGAATTGAAGGGAGTGATGTTCGGACGCCCCTATCCGGTCATCTGGGCGTGCGACGCCGACACGGGTTTCGATTTCCTGCCGTGGGAGGTTGAGAGCTGCCCGTTGGTCGCCGCGGCGGCCAGCGCCGAGCCGACCGCGGCAGCACCGCTGCAAAAAGCCATTGCCGACATGCGACTATATCTGCGCAAGATGCACGGCGTCGATCGCGAGCCGTTGAAACTCGGCGCCTAGCGAGCCGCAGCACCCTCGAAACAGACCACCAAAATCGCGATGTCGTCCGACTGCGGCACCGTCCCGACAAAGGTGCGCACACTGTCGGCGAGCCCCTCGGCAATGTAGCGCGCCGAAGGGTTTTCGCGCGCCTGCTCGAGCGCTGTCTGGATACGGTCGGTGGTATAAAGCGCGTCGTCCGCCCCGGTCGCTTCCGAAACGCCGTCGGTGAACAGGATCAGTGCATCGCCGGGCGCGAGGGTGAAACGGGCGGATTGATAAGCGACATCGTCGAATATCCCCATCGCCATGCCCTGTTGTTTGACCAGCCGTTCGACCGCACCACCGCGCCGCACGATGAAGGGCGCCTCATGCCCTGCGTCGCTATATTCGACGCTGCCGTCACGCAGATCCAATATGCCGGCGAAGGCAGTGACGAACATTTCGGCGACATTGTCGCGCGCCAGTTCGGCGTTGACGCGCGTCATGATCGTCGCGGTCGATGCGGCGGACAGCGCCTGCGCTTTGAACAGGGTCGTCGTCATCGCCATGAACAGCGCCGCCGGCACGCCCTTCCCCGACACGTCACCAACGACGAAGAACAGCCGGTGATCGTCGATCAGGAAATAATCATAAAGGTCGCCGCCGACCTGCTTGGCCGATTCGAGCATGGCGAAGACATCGACGTCGGATCGCCCCGGGAAGGGCGGGAATTTGCTGGGCAGCATCCCGACCTGAATATCGCGCGCGGCGGATAGCTCGCCCTCGACACGTTCGCGCGCCGCAGTCGCAGCCTCCATCTCGATCAGATAGCGCTGCAGGCGTGCGATCATCGCCGCCATCGCCTCGGCGAGACTGCCCACCTCGTCACCGCGGCCGCTGCCGATGCGCTGGATCGCCTCCATCTCCTGATCATCAGGGTTGAAGCTGCGCCGTTCCATATTGCGGGTGAAGGCGGTCAGGCGCACCAACGGCTCGACAATCCGGCCGATGACAAGCCAACCGACCGCGAGCGACAGCATGAACATGATCACCCCGACGCCGATCGACTGCATCAGCGCCCGATTGAGTTTCTGGTTGAGCTGTCCCAGGTCGACGTCGGCGCCGACGACATAGATGCGGCCATCGGCAGCGCGGACCGGTTTATACATCGACCGGAACCGGCCGAAGGCGTCGCTATATTCGTCATAGCGCACGCGCCCGTCGGCGAAGCTACGCAGCAACTGGGTGGGCGCGGTGTCATAAAGGGCGAAATAGCGCGTCTGCGAACCGGCCTGCATTTCGGCGGTCGTCGCGCTGGTCGCCACGGTCCGCACCTGCGGCCCGAATTTCATATAGGTATAGACATAGGCGAGTTCGGAATCGTTCGAGAAGCGCGACAGGCGATCCTGCAAGGCGTCAAATTCCGCCGGCGCAATCGAATCCATGTTGGCTATCCGCTCATGATAGCCCGCCGGAATAATCTCCTGCACCGCATTCACCGCGGTTTGCAGCCGGCCGTCGATCCCGTTCATGATTTCAGCGCGATCGATGCCATAGAGCACGACCGAATAGGCCACCGCCGCGATCAAATTGAGCGCGAACAGCAGCAGCAACAGCTGGGGCTTGAGCCCGATTTTCCGTTTTCGTCCTGTCATTTAGACCCCGCTGCACCCACCATTGCGTCTTTGCGCGCGCCTGACAACTCTGCAGCTAACTTCTTCAATATTTTGTTGCTATGCAAACGAACGAAGGGCGGGAGGGCGAAGGAATTTGATCGACAGACTGAATCGCCTGTTCCGCGTGAACCGGGGCGAATGGCCCAAGCTCGTCCAGTTCGGGCTGTTCGGGTTCCTGCTCCAGATGGGACTGGGGATCGGTTTCAGCGCTGGCGATGCGGCCTTTTTAAGCCACGTCGGCGCCGACAAATTGCCCATCATCTTCATGCTGACCCCGCTGGTGATGCTGGTCTACACCGGCATTTTTTCGGTGTTGATGGTCCGCTTCTCGATCGACCAGATGGTGACGACGACACTGCTGCTGCTCGTCATCGGCGGCCTGCTGCTCTGGGCCTTGCTCGGCAGCACAGGTGGCAATCCGACGCTCTATTACGCGCTGAAGCTCTATCTCGCGATGTGGTATATCGGGCTCTACAGCCTGTTCTGGAATTATACAGACGCCTATTTCGACATTCAGGACGCCAAGCGGCTGTTCCCGCTGTTCGCAGCCTTTTGCGCGCTCGGCACCGCGGCCGGGGCGATGATCGTCAACCTCACCGCCGCCGCAATCCCCATCCATGGCTTCATGGCGCTGTGGGCCGCCATCGCGCTCGCAACCATCCCGCTCGCGCGGATGCTCGGGCGACGCTGGCAGCAAATTGCCGAAAGTGATGCCGATGCCGGCGACGAACCGCAGGGCGTAGGCGCACAGCTGGCACTGCTCGCGAACAGCTTTCGCACCTCGCGCTACACCGTCGCGTTGACGGCGACGCTGTTCGTCACGCTGCTGATGACCAACCTCGCCGAATTTCAATATTCGACGGTGTTGCAGGTGGGGCGGAGCGAGGCCGAACTCGCGGCGCTGTTCGGCGCGCTTTATGCTGCGTCGAACATCTTCAACCTGATCGTCTGCCTGTTCGTCTTCAACCGGCTGGTGTCACGCTTCGGCGTCCGCAACATCGCCTTCATCCTGCCGCTCACCTATTTCGCGACCTTTGGCCTTTTCTTCCTCAGCGGCGGCTATGCGGCGGCGATCGCGGCCTTCTTCGCCTATCATGCGGTGCTGACGTCGATCGAGTATAACAATCAGAATCTGCTGTTCAACGCGGTCCCTTCGGCGATCAAGCGGCCGCTGCGGACGGTGATCGAGGGGATGTGCGAGCCGCTCGCCAGCCTGATTGCCGGCGCCTTTCTGCTCTACGCGGCGACGCGCCTCGATCTGCGCGAGCTGTCGGGGATCGGGGTCATATTGGGCGCGGCGCTGATCGCGGTCGTCGTCCTGCTTCGCCAGCTCTACCCCGCCGCAATGACCGCGAATATGCGGCGCGGCTGGCTCAATTTCGGCGACCCCGCGCTGACCGCGCCGACCTTCACCCCGGATGCGGCGGCGCGGTTGCAAAGCGACGCGCGCAGCGGGGACAGGGCCGCACAGTCGTTGCTGGGGCCGACCTATAGCGCGTCCACGGCGTCCGAAGGCGACGTCGATGCATTGATCATGGCGCTGCGCAACGGGGACGATAGCGCACTCGACGGGCTGCACGATCTTGCTACGGCCGACGACATTCACCTCGTCCCCCTGCTCGCCGACCGGCTGGGTCTCTTTCCCCGCAGTCAGCGCCAAATGGCGATCGCACTGATCGGCCGGATCGGCGATGTCGAGGCGATCCCCGGCATATTGACGGCCGCACGGACGCTGGCGCCGCGCGATCGGCGGGCGATCGCGGCAATGCTCGCTGGGCTTGGCGACACCGCCATTCCGCACCTCGTCGCGGGGCTGCGCGATCGACGCCGCGACTATTCCGAACGGTCGATCGCCGCACATGCGTTGGCCGAGCTTTCCTATGCCCAGTTTAACGCCCAGCTCGAGAGGCTGGTCGACCGCGAGCTCACCGACGCCCGAGCGTTGATCGAGGGCGCCGCGAGCACCGTCGATGGTTCGGCCGCGCTCACGCTGCTCTTCCGCGCGCGGCGCGAACGCGCCGAGGCATCGATCGACTTCACGCTGGAGTTATTGGCGCTCGGCGGGCTGTTGCCCAATTTCGACCTGCTGATCGTCTCGCTCCACTCGTCCAATCCCAAGGTGCGCGGCAATGCGCTGGAGGCGATCGAAAGCGGCGTCGGCCACGCCCTGTTCCGAAAGATCGATGCAATTTTGCACCCGCGCGGCGAAGCAACGTCAGCGACCGAGGTCGATATCGTCGCGCTGGCCGAGGCGGCGCTCGACAGCGGTCGGTGGATCGAAACGGCCGCGGCGTTGGCGATCCTGCACGATCGCCTGCCCCCCACAGGCTTCGCCCGGCAGACGAGCCGACTGGTGCGAGCCGACATGCCGGCCGTGCTGCGCCGCCAGTTACTCCGCCTCCTCGGCCTCGAAAACGACGATGGCCCCGATATGCTGGCGCTGGTCGATGCGCTGTCGCGCATGCCCGGCTTTTCCGCCGCGACGCTGCGCGCGCTCGCCGATCTCGCCGCCGCCGCACGCGCCGTCATTCCCGACCGCCCTGCGATCCACGGCCATGCGGCGGGCCATGATTTCTGGATCGCGAACGACGATATAATGGAAGTGGCATCGCGCCACCCCGATCTCGCGCTGGTGATGCTGCGCGTGCAAGATGGGCGTGCCCATGCCGCCTAAAAAGACCATTGGCATCCCGGGGCTCTTGCTGCGTACCTTCCTGCCGCTCGTCGTGGTGGTGGCGATCCTGCTCGCAGCGATCGTTTATAACGCACTCTATGCCATCACGCTGAAGGGGTTCGACGACCGGCTGATCGCGGCGAGTGCCCTTACCGGCGCGCTGATCGATCCCGCCGACCATGACAGGCTGATCCGCGCGGCAACCGACAGCAAAAGCGACGCCGAAAAGGCCGAGCAGGAGCGGCCTTATCGCCGCAATGTCGAACCAATGCAGCGCATCCGCGACCAGCTGGGCCTGACCTATATCTATACCCAGATCGCGGGCGGCCCAGAGGATGTACTCTATGTTCTCGACGGCACCGAGGGCGACGACCACACGCTGATCGGCTCACCCGACAGCCTGCCCGCCGAAACCGTCGCGGGATTGCGGAGGGTCCAGCAGAGCGGCAGCATCCACATCTCGCCGGTCGAATATCAGGAGCAATGGGGATTGCTGAAGACCGCCGCCGCGCCGGTCTATGGAGCGGATGGCCGGATCACAGGCACTGCGGGCGCCGACGTCAACGTCTCGGTCATCCAGATCGCGACGCAAAATGCCTTGTTCCAGAGCGCAATGATCGGCCTTGCATCGATCCTCGCCTGCCTGTTCGTGACGCTGCAGATCGTGCGGCGCGTTGCCCGGCCGATCGAGCGCCTGACGCAGGACGCGCTCAGGATCGCCGCGGGCGATCATAGCCCACCTGCGGCAATCCGCAGTCCGCGCGAAGCCCGCGCACTGCGCGATGCGCTCGATCGGCTGAACGCTCATGTCGCCGGGGCGCAGGATGAGGCCATCATCTCGGCCGACAGGCACCGGCTCGCAGCCAGTGAGCGACTATTGCTGAGCGAGACGGGGGATCCCGAAGCAGTGGTGGTGCTGGCAGACAGTCCAGCGCGGCGACTCATATGGATCGCGACGAGTGGGCCCAGTCTTGCATCGGCGCTCGCCGTGCGCGCGATGGCGGAGCTGCGCGATCGGCTTGTTGCGCGACCCGCCCTGCTCGATCATGTCGAAGCGCTCGCCGATCTCGATCTTGGCGCGTGCCTGGTCTTTGATTCCGCGACCCGCCAACTCAGCCTGATCGCGAACGCGCCGCTGACCATCGAAACCGATAGCGGTGCGATAAGGCTTTCGCCCGGCGAAACGGCGCATATCCCCGCCGGTGTCAAACGGTTGCGTCACGCCCATGTCGCGATCGACCTCGAACGCGAAGCGCCGCGATGATCGACGTCGATGTCATCGACCGTATGGCCGCACTGGCGGCGGTCGCCCCGTTCGACCGATTGACCGAGCATGAGTTGCTGATGGTCGCGCAGCATGTCCGGCCACGTCATTTCGAAGGCGGCGCGATGCTGATCGAGCAAGGCCATGTCGCCGACATGCTCTATGTTGCCACGGACGGCTGGGCGATGGCGGAGACGGCGCGTGCCCCGGCCCTATTCGATGCAGCGTCGCTGCTCTTCACCTTGCCCGTCGCCTATGACTATCGCGCAGGCCCCGACGGGCTTGATGCGCTATGCCTCGCGAAGCCCCATATCTTTACGATCGCGCGCGAGTGCCCCGATTTCATTGTCGGGCTGATCGACATTGAGGCGCTGGTACGATGAGTGTCCGTTCGATCATCCTATTCGTCTCCATCCCGCTGTTGATCCTGCTCGCGGCGGTGAACGGCGCGTTGCTCTATTTTCAGGGCAAGAGCGAAATGCTCCACGGGCTGAACGACCGCGCGCGCGCTGCGGCGATCACCGGCGCCGAATTCCTCGCGGCCGGGGAGCGGCCCGAAGCGATCGCCAGCGATCCGTTACGCCGGCGCGCTGTAGCGGCGGCGGCACGGCATATCGACGGGCTCGACGGCTATTATCTGATGGGCGGCGGCGCGAAGCCGATCGCGCTCGTTCCGTCGGCAACACCATGGACGATCCCAGCCTGGGCGCCTCCTGCCGAGCCGGTCGTCTTGCCGATCACCCGTGCGGCCGACGGGCACCGCCATGTCGTCGCGCTGGCGCCGGTATCGCCCGGCCGCTTCGTCGCGGCGCGGGTCGATGCCGAACCGGTTTTCGCCCAGGTCGATCGTCTGCTGCACTGGATCGAGCTGGGCATTGCGCTCGCCGCCGTCGTCGGTCTCGCGGCGGGCTGGTATGTCGCACAGCGGATCACGCACGAACTGGAGGCCAGCGCCCGGGCCATGCGCGGGCTCGCAGCCGGGGCGTCGGGCACCGAGGATGCGCTTTCGATCGCCGAAGCCAGGGACCTGTCCGCCGCGCTCCGGCTGATCGACGCCAACCGGACCGCCGCACGCGACCGGTTGGAGCGGCAGTTGCGCCACGAAGATCGTGCGCGCACGCCATCAGAGGCGTGGCGCGCTTATCGGCAATCACGCTTCACACCGATCGCGACGACGGTGGCGGGCGGCAATGTCGCGGTACGCCTGCTTGGCGACGCACCGCCGGGCTGTTTCTTTGTCCTGTGCCAAGGACAAGGCGAAGCGGCGCTGGTGATCGGCGAATGTAAGGCGGCGACGGCCCCCGATGCGCTGGCGCTCGCAATCGCGGCGCGCGGTTTCTTCGAACGCCAACTGTTTGTGCAGGGTGCCGACGCGGCGCTGGAACTTGGCCGCGCGGCTTATGCCATCGCGCGGATCGAGCATCTGGTCTGGAGCGAAACCGCTCCCCCAACCGACGCCAAATTGATCGCGCTGGCCGAACCGGAGCTTACGCAGCGCGCGCAAGACTATGCCGCGATCGATCCGGCCGCAGAGCCGTCAGCGATATTGGATGCGATTGCGGTGCTGCTGGAACCGGACGGACTATTTGCCGTCATCCAGCGCGGCTGATCGGTCAGCCGACCGCCGCGAGCCCCGCCGCGACGTCGGGTTCGATCGTGAAGATGGCGGTGAAGCCGCTAATGTCGAATACTTCATGCACCGAAGACGACAGGCCGGTGAGGACGAGCTTGTGCCCCGTGGCCTTCGCGGTCTTCATGCCTTTCAGGAATACGCGCAGCCCCGCCGAGCTGACATAGGCCACCTCGCTGAGGTCCATGATCGTCGCGTCATGCTCCTGGACGCGGGCGGGCAGCACGACCTCCAACGCTGCGGCACTATTGCTGTCGATCCGCCCTGCTGCGGCGACAAGCCACGCGCCATCGAGCTGCTGTTCGCTGATTTCCATTACCGAATTCCTGTTGCGGACGCGCGCTTGCTCCGATGCTCCCGTCATTATGTAGAGATTGTGAATTTTTTCCACTCGATTATGTTGGCTTTCCGCAAGCTTAGGTTTTGCCCCCGTTCAAGGGATCGGTATCGTGGAGACGGAATTCGCTTGCACATTGTCCAACGGACGCGCCGGTTTTCAGGCGCTGATGGACGATGCCGAAGCTTTTCTGGCGCGCCGCAACGTGCCCGACGCGACGGCCAGTCAGATCATGATCGCGCTCGATGAGATCATCACCAATATTTTGAGCCATGGCGTTCGCGACGGCGAACCCGTCGTCCATGTCGACCTGCGCATCGCCGATGGCGCGGTCGCCGGCGAGATCCGGGACGATGGCATCGCCTTTGACCCGCTCCAGAATGACGAACCCGATACCCGCCAGTCGGTCGAAGATCGGCCCATCGGCGGCCTCGGCATCCATCTGGTCCGCAAGATGATGGACGGGCTGAGCTATGATCGCCGTCACAGACAGAACCGATTACAATTCCATAAGAAATTTTCTGTATAAGACGCATCAAGGGACCGGACTCGCCGATTGTGGGGACATGCGGCGGTCTATGGGGGTAAGTTTGACAGTGTTTTCGCCATCGCTGAACGCCTTGGTCTGCGACGACGCGGCAACGGAACTGCTCGCGATCGACCATGACGCGCTCGTCGGCCTGTGCGTCCGCGCGCTCCGCGACTGCCCGGAGGGGACAGTGCTCGACCGCTTCAGCGGCGAGATCGGCCCGCAAGTGTCGCAGCACAGCCTGCAGGTCCGCGATGGCCAGCATATTTCGAACACCCAGTTTATCGGCTATCTTTCGCACGGCTGCGATCCGAACTGCCGCCTCGACATGGCGAATTTCGAGCTGGTGGCGCTGCGCCCGATCGCCGCGAACGAACGCGTCACGATCGACTATGCTGCGACCGAAGATCGCCTCCATATCCAGTTCGCCTGTTCGTGCGGCGCGCCCTCTTGCCGCGGCTGGATCACCGGCCGCAACGATCCCGTCAGCGAAGCGGGGCGCCAGCATCTGACCGCACGGGGCCTCTGCCCGGCCGGTCTGTGACGCCGCCGCGATGACAGACGGTTTATGGTGGCACCGCAGTGACCTTGGCCATATCGATGGACGGCTGATCTTCGCGGGACAGGATGTCGCAGCGCTGGCGGCTGATTTTGACGGCCCGCTCTATCTCTATTCGGCGGATCGGGTGCGCGCCAATCTGAATCGCATTCTCGGTGCCTTGGCAACAAGCGGAAAGGCACACCGCGTCTATTATGCGATGAAGGCCAATCGCCATGCACCCTTGCTGCAAATGCTCGCGGCGACAGGACGGTGCGGGGTCGATATTTGCTCGCCGGCCGAGCTCGATCATGCCTTCGCCTGCGGTTTCGCGGCGGAACAGATCAGCTTCACCGGAACGGGCGTATCGCGCCGCGATCTTGAGCGGTTGCTCGCCCACCCCGAATTGACGATCAATTGCGACTCGGTCGGCATGATCCGCCGGATCGGCGAACACTCGCCCGGCCGCGCGATCGGCATTCGCGTCAATCCGGCGCGCGGTGTCGGCTATGGCGACAGCGAGCGGCTGACCTATGCCGGTGCACGGACGAGCAAGTTCGGCATTTACCGTGAGCAATGGGATGAGGCGCTCGCTGCGGCGCGCGCGCGCGACCTTCGGATCACCAGCCTGCATTTCCATGTCGGCTGCGGCTATCTCGATGCGCAACTCGATGATTGGGAGGCGGCACTGAAGGCCGGCCTCTCCTTCCTCGCCGGCCTGCCCGATGTCCGTATCGTCAATATCGGCGGTGGATTAGGCGTCCCGCACCGCGCATCCGACAAGCCGCTCGATCTCGCGCGCTGGGCCGCGCTGCTGAAGCGCCATTTCGCAGGCCACGCAGTTGAAATTGCGGTCGAACCGGGCGACTATCTGGTCAAGGATGCCGGGATGCTGGTGCTTGAAGTGACCAATGTCGAGCACAAGTGCGACACTCTGTTCGTCAGCGTCGATGGCGGCTTCAACCTCCACCCCGAACCCGCCTTTTATGACTTGCCGTGCGAACCCGCCGCCTGTGTCCCGCGCCGCGGCGATCCCGTCCGCGTCACCATCGCGGGGAATATCAATGAGGCGCTCGACCTGTGGGCTGAGGATATTGCGATGCCGCCGCTCGAGGAAGGCGATCATATTGCGCTCCTCAACGCCGGCGGCTATGGCGCGGCGATGAGCAGCAACCATTGCATGCGCGGCGAATTCACCGAATTGCTGATCTGACACCGCGCAGCATCACCGGCCCCCGCGACCGGCTTGAGGCTTGAAGCCATAAGCGGCCATATCGGTGAACAGCGTCTTGAGCGTTTCTTCACGGATCGGCCATTTCTCGCCCGGGAAATAATTGACCATGATCGTCCCGCGCACCTTCCTGGCCGGATTGACCCACGCCACAGTGCCCGCCGCACCGCCCCAGCCATAGGCGCCGACATTCATCGCATTGCTCTTGTCTTCCAGCACGACAAAGCCGCCCGCACCAAAGCCCATTTTCGCATCCATCGGTCCGTCGGCGCCGCGGCGGATCATCGTAAACTCGACCCCGGCGGGCAGCAGGTTGGACATGGCGAGCTTGGCGGTTTCGGCCTTCATCACCCGCGCACCATCGAGTTCGCCGTAATTTTGCAGCATGTGCAGGAAGCGGTCATAGTCGCGCGCCGACATGACCAGACCCGAACCGCCATAGGGGAAGCTGGGCGGATCGAGCCATACCGACGTTGCCGCAGCGTCGAGCGGCGAATGATTCTCCCCGAAAATCATATAATTAGTGGCGAAGCGCCGTACTTCTCCCGGCGGCACCGTCCACAGGCTCGATCGCATCTTCAACGGGTCGAAGATGCGCGTCTGGATAAACCCGTCGAACGACATGCCGCTCGCCTTCTCGACCACCGCGCCAAGGACGTCGAGCCCCATCGAATAGCTCCATTTGGTCCCCGGATCCGCCGTGAGCGGCAGCGCCGCCACGCGGTTTGCAAACTCCTGAAGCGAGGTAGGCCGCGTCTTGCGCGCCTCGATCTCCATCGCGCGATTGACTTGAGCAGGCGCGATGCCGTTTTTATTATATTGCTCGAGCAACGGCCCCATGGTGAGGATATTATAGCCGAGCCCCGCCGTGTGAGTGAGCAGATGCCGTACCGTGATCGGCCGCGCGGCCGGACGCGCTTCGAGCGTATTCTCGCCCAGCTGCACGGTCATATTTTTGAACGCCGGCAATATGTCGCCGATCGGCGTGTCGAGCTGAAGCTTGCCGTCCTCGATCAACAGCATCGCCGCCATGCCGGCAATCGGCTTGGTCATCGAATAGACGCGCCACAGGCTGTCGGGGCCCGCGGCCGACGCGCCCGCTTCATAGGATAATTTGCCTTCGGAAATGAAGATGGTCGGCCGGTTTGCCATACCGAAGGCGCCGACGATGCCGGGCATCTTCTTCGACGCGACATAGGATTGATAGAGCGCCGCAGTCGTCGGAAGCGGGTCGGCCGACGTCGGCCGGGAAATCGGCCCGGGCGCCCTGGTTTCTTGACGCGCGGTGGCACTGGTGGCCAGCAAGGCCAGAATGAGGCCGCCCGTAATGGGCCCAAAAAACCGACGCATCTACATGTCTCCCATGATTTCGCGGGACATGCCCGCAAAAAGGGCCGGCATCGACACGAGGCCCCCCGACCCCGCCATACCGGCCCTTTCCGTTCGCACCGGCGGCCAAGCCGCCTGTGCGATCAAACGAGTGTGGGTGCCCAGAGCGGGGGACGGCGCGCCGCCCACGGACGCGCAGCCTCCAGTTCAAACGCCAGTTCGAGCAGCTCGTAATCGCCGCCCATTCGGGCTGCGAACTGCACGCCGACCGGCAGGCCGGTCTTCGTCCAGTGCATCGGCAGGCTCATCGCCGGGCCGCCGCTCGCATTCTGCAGCATGGTGTAATCGCCATAATGATTGAGACGCTGCATCAGCACCGAAATCGGCAGCGAACCGTTGATCTCACCGATCCGGACCGGCGGCTTGAGCAGGACCGGGGTGATGAGAATGTCGATCTTTTCGAAGAGCGAGAAATAGGCCTTCGAACACTCCTCGATCCGCCCGTAAGCTTTTTCGACATCTTCCTCGGTCAGGTCGCCGCTGATCCCGACCATGGCAAAGGATGCCGGCTCGACCAGCCCCTTCAGAACGGAATCGGGGATTTCAGCACCGGCTGGAAGCATCTTCTTCGCCTCTTGTGCACGCGCGGCATAGATGAGCGTGAAGTCTTCGATGAAGCGCTCGCCGGGGAACGGCCATTGCGCCTCGCTGACCTGGTGGCCCAGCGACTGGAGCGCAGCGATCGTCTTGGTCACGCTTTCCTGCACCTCCGGCGACGGCACATGCCCGCCCATCCCGTTCATGATATAGCCGACGCGCAGCCGCTTTTTGGGCGGCCCGGTGACGGTACGCAGCGGCTGGAAGGGCGCTTGCGCTCCCTTGATTTCAACCAGCGACAACATGTTGGCGGTATCGCGGACGGTGCGCGACAGGACGAAGGATTCGCCAAGGAAGGATCCGACGTTGCGCTTGCCGTCGATAAAGGCATGATCGCCGATGATCCGGTCGCGCGATGGCTTCAGCCCGACGAGCCCGCAGTTGCTGGCGGGAATGCGCAGCGACCCGGCGCCATCCGACCCGTGTGCCACGGGTATAACCCCCGCCGCGACCGCCACCGCGCCGCGCCGCCCGACGACCCGCCCGGGACGTGATCGAGGTTCCACGGATTGCGCGTGATACCATAGGCCAGGGTCTCGGTCGTTGGCAGAATTCCGAACTCGGGCATCGTCGTGCGCCCGAAAATGTTGAATCCCGATTGTTCCATCAGTTCGACCAGCTGATCATTTTTGGCCGCCAGCGGCATCATCTTGTCGAGCTTCGACGCGAAATTCTTCTTCGTTCCCGCGACATCGGCTTCGGCCTTGATCAGCATCGGGACGCCACCGAAAGGCGCCTTGATGTCGACGAGGGCGGCGCGCTTGCGCGCACGTTCGTACAATTCTTCGCTCAGGAAGTTGGCCTTTGGCTGGACTGCCTGCGCCCGGGCGATCGCCGCATTGATTGCCTCCAGCGGCGAAATCTTGCGCGCGCGGATTGCCGCGGCGAGCGCCGTCGCATCCATGTCGGCGAAATCGGTGCCGACTGCGGCCCGAGCCAGACCACCGACCGGGATCAAGGCGGCCGCGCTAACCGTTCCCATCGTTTTCAGGAAACCACGCCGTCCCTGTCCGGACGCGTCATAAGAAAAAATAGTCATCTGGCCGCACACTCCCTCTAAATTATGTTTTGAAACAATGATATATAGCAAATATCAGACACGCGAAGGCGCCCACAGCGGCGGACGGCGTTGCGCCCAAGGCTGAGCTTTTTCGAGTTCGAAAGCGAGTTCGAGCAAGACGCGCTCACCGCCCATCGGGCTGGCGAATTGAACACCGACCGGCAAGCCATCCTTCGTCCAATGCAACGGCAGGCTGATCGCAGGGCCACCACTGGCGTTTTGCAACATGGTATAGTCAGCGTAATGATTGAGCCGCATGAGCAGAACAGGAAAGGGTATCGAGCCGTTGATCTCGCCAATCTTCGCCGGCGGCGTGAGCAGCACTGGCGTGACCAGAACGTCCATCGTATCGAATAGATGGAAATAGGCGGACGAACTGATCGCCATGCGAACATAGGCCTCTGCGACCTGTTCGTCGGAAAAATCCGAACCCAGCGTGCCGACGTCGAAGGAAACCGATTCAATCAGCCCTTTCAGAATCGCCGGATCGGGAGCCGGGCCGCCCTTGGTCATCCGCGCGCGCGTATTCTTCGCTTTCGCCATATAGGCCAGCATGAAATCCTCGACGAATTGCCTGCCATCGAACGGCCAACGCGCCTCTTCGACCTTATGGCCGAGCGCTTCGAGCAACTTGACCGTCGATGTGATGCTGTTCTGGACTTCGGGTGACGGTCGGTTTCCGCTCAGCCCGTTGGTAATGACCCCGATACGCAGCCGCTGCTTCACAGGATCGGTCACCTGGCCGATCGGCGGATAGACAACACTGCCGCCCCTGGTTTCAACGAGGGCCAGTTGGTTCGCTGTGTCGCGCACCGTGCGCGACAAGCAGAAGGGTTGCCCGAGGAAGGACCCCCCAACGATACGGTCGCGCGATGTCTTGAGCCCGACGAGCCCGCAATTGCTGGCGGGAATACGCAGAGATCCCGCACCATCCGACCCGTGCGCCTTGGGCACGATCCCAGCAGCAACCGCCGCCGCTGCGCCCCCCGACGAGCCGCCGGGAACATGATCGAGGTTCCACGGATTGCGCGTCACCCCGTAGGCCAGCGTCTCGGTGGTCGGCAGTATCCCGAATTCGGACATGGTCGTGCGGCCAAAGGGATTGAGACCAATCTGCACGCACCGCTCGACCAATAAGTCGTTCCGTTTGGCGATCGGCATGACCTTGTCGAGGCGCGACCCGAAATGCTTGGCCTTGCCGACGATATCGGCTTCATCCTTGATCAGATAAGGGACGCCCGCGAACGGCGTCGAAAGGTCGACAGCGGCCGCACGCCGACGCGCATGATCGAACAATTCTTCGGAGATGCAATTAATATGGGGCTGCACCGCCTGCGCCCGCGCGATGGCCGCATCGACCGCCTCGAGCGGAGATATTTTGCGCGCCTTGATCGCCGCCGCGAGTTCGGTCGCGTCCATTTCACCCAGCGCCGTCCCCGCCGGAGCCGGTTCGGTCCGGGCCAGCGCCGCAGCCGGGAGCAAAGTGGCCACGCTCAGCATGCCGGCCACTTTCATGAAATTGCGCCGCGCCGGAGCTGCGCCGGAAGGGGAGAGCCAGCCCGGTTTGCGTGTCATGCGATTGCCTTTCGGCCGCGTTCGACATGCATTTTGTGGCTTGGCTTGGTCGCGAGCGAGCGTGTCGCGATGGTGTCGAGGAACACCCATTCGCTGCTCACCCTCTCGGGCGTCACTTCGACCGCCATATAGCCGCGGTTGCTGGTGTCGGCCCATTTCAGCTCGGGACTTGCGCCCTTGATAACCTGCGCAGTCATCGCCGGGGGCAGTGCCAGATAGGCTTCGAGGCCGGGCGAGGTCACGCTCTGTCCACTGAACTCGACCCCGGCGGGTTTGCCGCCTTCCTTCAAATCGAAGGCCCAGGCATTGTGACTATCGCCCGACAGGACAACGAGGTCCGCGTCGACCGCCTGTGCCGCACCGAGCAGCCGCGCGCGCGCGGCAGGAAATCCGGCCCAGGTATCGAGATCAGGCGGCAGTCCCGCCTTCGTCGCGGCGTCAATCGCCTTCACATAGGCCGCCCCTTCGGGCGGAAGCCGAAGGCTTTTCATCATCTCGGGCGGGAGCGGCGGGGCGCTCCACTGCCCCACCAGCACCTGCTGCGCCAAAATCTGCCATGTGGCCCCGCGCTTTTTCGACTGGGCGAACCCCTCGTAGAGCCATTTTTCCTGCGCGCTGCCCATCAGGGTCCGCTTCGGATCGGCGAGCGGCCCGTCGCGCAATGCTTTGAGCTTTTCAACCGGATCGCCCTCACCCGCAACGATGACGCGCATATCGAGCGGCTCACTGCGCGCGGTCAGGCGGGTTTCGGGGCGGAAGATCGTCGCCAGATCGCCGATGTCATAGCTCGACCACGCCTGGCCCGACACCGGCAGCCATTCATTATAGGCCTTGATCGACGCCCGCTTGCGCGCCTTGAAATCGCCTTCGTCGGTCGAATGATTTTCGGCGCCGCCCGACCAGCTGTCATTCGCCAGTTCATGATCGTCGCGCTGCGCGATCATAGGGAACATCTGGTGCAGCCGCTGGAGATCGGGATCGGCGCGATAGCAGGCGAGCCGCAGCCGATAATCGGCAAGCGTTATCGCTTCGCCTGCGGGTTCGACCAGACGCCCGGCGGCCGCCTTGTCGGCGTCCGGATAATAGCCACGCTTGAATTCATAGAAATAGTCGCCGGTGTGGACCATCAGGTCGATGTCGTCGCGCATCGCGGCGTGGCCATAGGCGTTGAACCATCCCGAGGGCATGTTGGCGCAGGAGAAAACACCGAGCCCGAAGCGCGCGACCGGCCCGACCGGCAGCGTGCGGGTGCGCCCGACCGGCGACACGGCACCATCGGGGGCAATGAAGCGGTAATAATAGGTGCGGCCGGGCTCGAGCCCCTTCACCACGACCCGTGCAGTATGATCATCGGTGCGCTTTGCGACGGCGGTTCCGCCCGCCTTCGGGGCGCTAAAGTCCTGACTGGTCGATAGTTCGACCGTCAGCCGCGCGTCACCGCGCTTGCCCGGGACATAACGTGTCCACAACAGAATGGAATCGGGTCCCGGTTCGCCGCTCGCGACATTATGGGTGAAGCCTGTCGCGATGAGCAGCGCCGCGGCGCTCGGCCCGGCGAGCGTCAGCGCGGCAAGCCCCAGCCCGCCGGTCAGGATCAAATCGCGCCGATTAATGTCCATTGCCATGTCGGTATCCCAGCTGCGCCCGCAGGCGCATATCAGCGCCTAAGGTTGCGGATTGGCTCCGGCCGTCGTGGCCGTAGCCGCCGACGCCGCGTCGGCGACGGGCGGGCTCGCGGCGGCCGCCTCGGCGGGCTTGGCGGCATCCGCAGCGGCGTCGGCCGGAATGGCGCGCAGCGCCTTATCGACCGCATCTATCCGTTCACGCGGCACCGCACCCGGGAACATCGCGTCTAGCGCATCAAGGCTCATCGTCTTGAACTGTTCGTACATCGGGTGGCTGGTGAAACCGGGCAGTTCGGCATCGATCACCGCCCGTGCGGCGGGGCTCGCAGCGATCTTTTCAATCGGCGTCTTGATGCTGAACACCGGCTTGTCATCCCTGGCAAGACCGGGGGTCGCAATCATCAGGGCCAATGAGGCGATCACGCCGTGAACGAAAGTCAATTTCCGCATGCAACCACTCCAAATTTTTAGAAACCGACGTCCCTGCCGTTTTTCAAAATATGCCATTACGCTAGTTTGAACTAGCTTTCCCTAAGATGAACAAGCGAAAGATAGAAACAATATATCCAGACTATTCTTCCAGCATATCCATGGCTCGACCTTAAGTGCCCTTAACCGCGTCGGCGATGCACGGCCCGGTTCGAACGTCCGTCACAGACAATACAACTTTTCCGACGGGAGATTTGCCGTTCATCGTTACGATAACATCGGTCTTGTCAGCAGCCGCCGTACCTGTGACAGTCAGATCGAAAGCCTGAGCCCCAGCGGTACAGGCGCCGGCGATATCAACCTTGCCCTTGACGATGCTCATTTTCGACCAGGTGCATTGGGCCGCGTTGGCAGAGGTCCTGCCGATCAGCTCTGGCAAGGGACCTTCCTTGTCGATCTGCTCCTGCGTGACGCACTGGTTTATGCTGGGATTGTTCGACATCATACCGACCATATGGTCACGTTCTTTGGACGGCATACCGGGGAATTCAAACTCCACCAGCTTCCGATCGTTTTTCCAATTGCCCGCTTCGCGCACCACCGGACCTTCGGGAGTGCAGCCTGCCGCCACCAGCGCGACGCCGAGCGCTGCGATTTGCGTGAGCTTCTTCGCCTTCCTCATATGCACAAACCCCAAATCCAATTGCAGCCGCGTGCGGCCTGTCAGTGGTGTCAATCGGCGTGCAAACGGGACCCCCTATCGGCGCGCAAAAGGGACCCCCTTTCACGATGGCGCAAGGTTGATCGGACACGCGCCTTTGCGCTGCGCGCGGCGTAGGGAGGGCGGAGCCCGACCGGAGGCGCGCGCAGCGCAAAGCATCTTTTAATCGGAGGTCGGCGGGGGCGATCAGCTGCGGTTTTTGAAGCGCCAGCTGTCATTGCCGGTCTCGACGATGTCGCAATGGTGGGTGACGCGATCAAGGAGCGCGGTGGTCATCTTGGGATCGCCGAACACGGTGGGCCATTCGCCGAACGCGAGGTTGGTGGTGATGATGACGCTGGTCTGCTCGTAGAGCTTGCTGATCAGGTGGAACAGCAACTGGCCGCCCGAGCGGGCGAACGGCAGATATCCCAGTTCGTCGAGCACGATCAGGTCGAGGCGGGATAGCTGGGCGGCGAGAGCGCCGCTCTTGCCGATCCTGGCCTCCTCTTCGAGGCGGGTCACCAGATCGACGGTGTTGAAGTAGCGGCCTCGCGCACCCGAGCGAACGACATTGGCGGCGATGGCGATGGCCAGGTGGGTCTTGCCGGTGCCCGTGCCGCCGACCAGGACGATATTGCGCTGTGCGGGCAGGAACGCGCCACTGTGCAGCGAACGCACCAGCCCTTCATTGATCGGCGTGCCCTCGAACCGGAACGCGTCGATGTCCTTCACAACCGGCAGCCGGGCGGCCGCCATCCGGTATCGGATCGAAGCGGCATGGCGATGTGTTGCTTCCGCCCGCAGAAGGTCGGTCAGTATCTCCATCGTGGTGCGCTGGCGCTGAAGGCCGGTGGTGACCGCATCGTCGAACGCGCCCGCCATGCCCTTGAGCCCAAGCCCGCGCATCGCCTCGATCATGTCATGCCGCTGCATCGAAGGTCCTCAGCTGGTCGTAACGGGCGCAGTCGGCGATCGGCGGATGGCGCAAGGCGCTGTCCTCGGAGGTGATGATGGTGAGCGGTCGCGGCGGTTCCCGGCGCCGCGCCAGAATGTTGAGGATCAGATCATCGCTCGCCGTGCCGGTCGCCAGTGCCTCGCGCACGGCCGCTTCGACCGGCTCCAGGCCATCGGTCAGCACGGCCGACAGCACACGGACGAACCGGCGGTCGGCATCGTCGCCATGGCCAAGCTTGCGGCGCAGGCGCGCCAGCGCCGGCGGCAGATCCCAGTCCTGGAAGGGCGCGCCGTTCCGCAGCGCTCCGGGCTTGCGGGCCAGCACCGGCAGATAATGCCAGGGGTCATAGATCGTGCGGTTGCGCCCGAAGTAGCGAGGGTGCTCGGCGACAACCTCCTCGCCGCAGCGCACGACAATGCGGTCGGCATAGGCCCGGACCTGCACCGTCCGCCGCGCCACCGTCGAGAGGACCGAGTAGCGGTTGCGGTCAAAGCTGATCAGGCAGGTGCCGGTCACGGCATGCTCGCTCTCATTGAAGCCGTCGAACGGCCCCAGCATCGGTTGCAGTGCCGATCGTTCGATCTCCAGCACCTGCGCCACGGTCAGCTCGCCCTGTTCGGGATGGGCCTGACGTTCCGCCCAGCGCCGACACTCGGCCTCCAGCCAGCCATTAAGCTCTTCGAGGCTGGCGAACCGCAACCGGGGCTGGAAGAAGCGCCCCCGGATCGTCTGCACCTGGTTCTCGACCTGACCCTTCTCCCATCCCGCCGCAGGCGAGCAGGCGGTCGGCTCGACCATATAATGGTCGGTCATGATCAGGAACCGCCGGTTGAAGACCCGTTCCTTGCCGGTGAACACGCTCGTCACCGCCGTCTTCATATTATCGTAGATGCCGCGCCCTGGCACCCCGCCGAAGAAGGCAAAACCACGCGCATGCGCGTCGAACAGCATCTCCTGGCTCTCGCGAGGATAAGCCCGGACATAGACCCCGCGTGACGCGCACAGACGCATATGCGCGACCTTCACCCGCATCGGCGCCCCGGCGATCTCCACATCCTCATGGCTCCAGTCGAACTGGTAAGCCTCTCCTGGCCTGAACATTAGCGGGATGAAGGCCGTGACGCCGTCGCCGGCATCCTTGCGCCGTTCGATCTTCCATCGCGCCGCGTAGCGCCGCACGGCATCGTAAGAACCCTCAAAGCCTTCGCGCACCAGCAGATCATGGATCCGCGTCATCCGCAGCCGCTCGCGCCTGCCGCGCAGCTCGTTCTCTTCCAGCAACGTATCGAGCCGAGCCTGGAACGGCCCGATTCTAGGCAGTGGCTGAACCTTGCGCTGATAGTCGAATGCGCCTTCCGGCGCCCGGATCGCCTTGCGGATCACCTTCCGCGACACATGCAAATCCCGCGCGATCGCCTTGATCGCCTTGCCTCCAGCATACTCGCGCCGGATCCGAACCACTGTCTCCAAAACCAACATCCCGATCTCGCCGCCTGAAAATCCAGCCGGCTGCTTAAACCATCGAAATGAGGGGTCCCTTTTAGACGCCGATCACCCCGCTAACGGGGTCCTTTTTGCACGCCGATCCACACATAAGCGGGATTGATGAGCTGCGTGATGGCCTGTCGGGCGCGGCTTTGAATCTCGCTCCACTGCGCCGCACTGAACGCCGCTGGGCGGTCGCCGGCAAACGGCTCATAGAAGCGCGACTGTTCGGGTTGGTCAGTGATGACCTCGGTGATCGAGCGCTCGACATTGTCCAAGACGGAGCAAGGCAGGACATGGCCTTTACGGATACCTTCTTCAGTCACCACCAAAGCAGCATCATTGAGCGCAGGGTAACGTTCGAGCCGGCGAAGATAATTTTCGTAATCGGCGGGCTTTGCGAACGCGATGTTACGTGCAAGGCCAGCGAACGACTGGTGCCAGCCCGAGTAGGTACTGAAGAGCATTAGGCGCTGGCCGAACGCGTTCGCCTCGACCTTCTGCGCGAGCGAGCGCTCGAGAATATCGTAGCTAACCCCATCGGCTGCATTGAGTTTTGAGGCATCAATGGAGCGGAGGCGTACGAGAAAGGCCTGCGCCTGCGCAGCATCGCGGTCCATGCCAGTCACGGAAACGTCGCCGAGCTCGGTATCATAATCGTGAACGCCCAAGGCCGTTGCAGACACCGGGTTCGTCCGCAATAGCCAAGCGTAATAGTCGCTCAGAAGCTGTTGAAAATCCTCCGGCGCCGAGGCTGCCGCGACCGGGCTCGCGAACAACAGGCTTGCGGTGATCAACGTCGATACGAGCTTGCGGCTCATCATATACTTTTCCTTCGCGCGTCCGGCTGAGGGGCTGCCGTATTTTTGCAGCGCCACAATGCTGCGCCCTTATCATGATTGTCTCTGGAGGACCGCTCTAGTCCTCAGCCCTTGGCGCAGCGTGCCTGCGTCACGCGCGCGCTCAGGATTCGCACCGGCTTTTCCAGTATCTGACCGTTCATTGCAGGTGCCGGACTGTCGGCGGTGATTGGTAATGCTTGTATCCGGCGGACGACATCCATTCCGCAGATGACCCGGCCGAATACTGCGAACCCTTGTCCGTCGGGATTGCGCTGGCCGCCGTGATCGAGCGCCGGCTGAGCTCCGATGGATATGAAGAACGACGTGGCCGACGTGGTGCCGAGCCCTGCTCGCGGCAGGGAAACCGCGCCGTCAACATGGCGAAGCCCCGTGCGGCTCGTGTCTTCATGCGTGATCGGCCTTTCAGCGATCGGCTGGCCATCCTCGCGGACGAGTGCCTGGGTCACCTCTATGGGATGCTCTGACCTGTCATTATCAGGCCGCACCGTGCGGAAGAAGCTCCCGCCGTCATAGCGTTCACCGCGAACCTGGCTAAGGAAGGCACCGCTCGAAGCGGGCGCCTCCTTCTCATAGATTGCGATTGTCACGACGCCGAGGTCCGTCTGTAACTCGACGGCGGTTTTCGGCGTGCTGATCTTGCGCGCCATAACGCTTGGCGACAGCAGCACGGCAGACGCGAGTGTGAGCGTCGCTAGGGTGCGGCGCACCCTCACTTCGCGGTTGCCGCTGGCTCGGGACGCATCTCGTCGCTGTCCTCGTCTTCGGGCTTGCCGCCGCGCTCGATCATTTCATCCTTCATAATCTCGGAATCACTGACCACCTTGAAGTTTTGAGGCGGCTGCAACCCTGCCAGATTCTGCACGAAATAGTCCCACCGGCGGCGAATGGAATAGCCACTCGGCTGATGCCCGAGCTTTGGCAGGACCACGAGGTCGAAATTCTTGTTCTCGTCCATCAGCTTTTGCGTAAGCTGGAACAGCACGCCGGGTTGGACGCCGAAGTCCAAGAGGCCGTGCATCAGAAGCAATTTGCCCTTCAACTGCGACGCGTATGTGACATTCGCCTGCGCGTCGTAGTTCTTGCCCGTGTTCAAGCCTTGATAGCGTTCGCCCCAGCTATGCCAGAAGCCGCGCTGATCATGATTTCCCGATTCTGCGACGCCGACCTTGTAGAAATCAGGAAAGCGGAACATCGCCGAGGCGGTCATGTAGCCGCCGCCGGAAAAACCGTTGATGCCGACGCGGCTAATATCCATGTAGGGATAGCGCGCCGCGAGTTGACGGATGCCCGCGATATGGTCTTCCACGTTGCTCGCCGTTTCCACGGCACCATAGGATGCGGTGTGGAAGGCGCGCCCGCGCCCCGTTGTCCCGCGTCCATCGATCACCACGACGACGAAACCAAGTTCCGCCAGACTTTGTGCCCACACCGCAGACATGGCGAATGCGCTCGGGACATTTGCGACCTGCGGCCCGCCATATATATGGTCGATCACAGGATAGCGCTTGTTCGGGTCGAAATCGCTCGGCCGCACGACGATCGCCTGGATGGGCGTAACGCCGTCGGCGGCGGTGAGCATGACCGGCTCGGGCAAGCGGAAGCCGGCCGGCGTGCCGCGCAGTTCCGCCTGCTCCACCACCGCGACCTCGGTGCCCTCCGCCCGCTTGAGGACCGAACGACCGGGCTTGTCGACGCGGGTTTGCGTTTCGACCCAGTAATTGCCCGAAGGCGAAAAGCCACGCGTTCCTGGCGCGCCAGTGAGGAGCGTGCCGTCGGCGATCACGCGGTCGTCGTCGCCCGAGCTGACGATCCGCATCGCGCCGCTGTCCAGATCGACCCGCGCGACCCTGCGATAATAGGGATTTTTCCCTGCCTCGCCGCCGGAGGTTGCCACCCACGCCGTGCCTCGCGCTTCGTCCACCGCGAGCACGCCGCGGATCCGCGCCGTACCTTTGGTCAACTGTCGGATCAGGCGTCCCGTGGCGAGATCGTAGAGGTAAAGTTGGCCCGCGCCCGAGCGCTCCGAATACCACAGGATCTGGTTGCGCCTGGGCAGGATGCGTAGCAACGTCGGGCTGTAGACTTCTTCCGAAAGTTCGACATATCCTTTTGAATCGCTCTCCTGGAAGAGCTCGCGCGCAATGCCGGTTTCGGCATCGGCGCTGATGAGATGAACGGTCTTCTCGCCGCGTTCGATATCAACGAAAAAGACGCGTTTCGCATCGCCGCTCCACCATGCCCGCTCGCCGCCGATCGGCGTGTCGAGCATACGCACCGCGGGAAGTCGGGGATAGCGCATGTCGGTCTGGCGTTTCGACCCCACGTCGATCACAACAATGCGGTACGTCGGGACATGCGCATCGCCCGGGAATGCCTGTCGCTGCTCAACAGCAACCGGGCGAACGCCTTTGTCAGGCACGAAGTCCACCAGCGGCATGACCTTCACTTGCCGATCATCGGTCTGGACAGTCAGGATCTTCTTGGAATCGGGCGACCACTTCAATTCGGTCGACGTTGAGAATTGGCGGAACGCGTCCGGCAAGATGGCATAGGCAAAAAGCTTTTCGCCGTCCTCGGTCAGCTGCCGCTCTTTCCCGGTCTTGACGTTACGTGTCCAAATGTTCGAATCGCGAACGAACGCAAGCATCGTCCCGTCGGGCGAGGCTACCGGGACCAATTGCTCCGCCGCGCCGAGCTCCTTGAGCTCGCCGGCGCGCGTGTAGGAGTATGTCTTTCCGAAGGCGGCGAATGTCACGGTCCGGTCGGCCGTCACCACCACGTTACCGAGCCGCAAGTCCGCCGCAGGGAATTTCTTCTTGGTCAGCGCTTCGAGGTCTCGCGACAAACGCTCGTGATCGAATAGCGCGCTTTTGGCACCCGTCTGAGCGTTCACCTCGGTGTAGGTACAGCCGGTCTCGGTTTCACGGCAATACCAGAAGCTGTCCTCAGTTCCGATCCAGGTCGGCGCCACGGCCGCATTGAGCATAAAATGATTGGTGAGCGCATTGTTGAAGAACGACGCTCTCTCATATTTGCCACGGAGCGCCTGCGGATCGGCAGTTTCTGCTAGCGTAGCGGAGGATGCTGCGACCGCGTCGGTTTGCGCCGATGCGGGCACCGATGTCATGAGGCACGCTGCAGAACCGAGCAGCAGAATTCGGCAGAGCCGGATGGGGACATTAAGCATGCGATTTCCTGTCTAATGATTGGTTGTGACCGCGCGGAGAACGCCGCAGTCTAAGGCCGGCGACAGCGCACGCGCGTTGCGTCGCCGTGCCCGCCATTGGCCATTCCTTCAGAAGCCGACGCGCACCTGAGCACCGAACGAGCGCGGGATCGGACGGCCCGGATAGGGCAGTGAGCCGTAAGCCGGGTAGGTGACGCCATATTCGTTCAGGATATTCTTGGCGAAGAGTTGCAACGACACCCCTGACAGTTCGGTCCCGATATTGACGTTCAAATATTCCTGCTTCTCAGACAGTGCTGGAACCGCCTGAAAGCTTCGGAACCAGACCTGGATGCCATCGGCCCGCTGATAATCCACGCGCGCGAAGGACGGTGCATCGCCCACGTCGAAACGATATTCGGCGGATACGGACCCAGAGTAGCGCGGAGCATAATCAGCCCGATCGCCGGCGAAATGTTCCAGCGTCGTCGTCTTATACTTCATGTCATTCCAGCCGCCGGTGAAAGACAGCGTCAGCGCCGGGATCGGACGATAGGTCAGCTGCAGATCGATACCGTTGCCGGCCATTTTGGCACCGTTGACGGTATAGGAATTGACCCCGTTGGGCGCCGTAGCCACCTGATCTGCCCCCTTCTGAGTGGTCCAAAATTGATGATATTTTGGATTACGAAGGAGACATGGAATGCCGAGCAAGAAGCATCGCCCGGAAGAGATTATCGGCAAGCTGCGTGAAGCGGAGGTTGTGCTGGCGCAGGGCGCGACGACCGCGGAGGCGTGTCGCCGGATCGCTGTCAGCGAGCAGACCTATTATCGGTGGCGCAAGGAATATGGCGGCCTGAAGACCGACCAGGCGCGCCGGATGAAGGATCTGGAGAAGGAGAATGTGCGGCTTCGCCGTGCGATCTCGGACCTGACGCTAGACAAGCTGATATTGCAGGAGGCCGCCCGGGGAAACTTCTGAGCCCCGCGCGCCGAAGGCGCTGTATCGATCACATCAGAACGATGATGCCGGTGTCCGAGCGACGGCTCTGCCGCGTGCTCGGGCAACATCGATCGACACAGCGCAAGGCGCCTTGCGGGGCGGATGACGAAGCGGCTCTCACCGAGGATATCATTGCGCTGGCGCGGCAATATGGTCGTTATGGCTATCGCCGGGTGACGGCATTGCTGCGCGATGCCGGTTGGCATGTGAACCGCAAGCGGGTCGAGCGCATCTGGCGACGCGAGGGGCTCAAGGTGCCGCAAAGGCAGCCGAAGCGCGGGCGGCTCTGGTTGAACGACGGATCGTGCATCCGGCTTCGGCCGGAATATCCCGGGCACGTCTGGTCCTATGACTTCGTCGAGGGTCGCACCCACGATGGTCGCAAATACCGCATCCTGTCGATCATCGACGAGGCGAGCCGGGAGTGCATGGCGTTGCCCGTGGCGCGTAAGCTGAAGAGCGACGATGTGCTGGCGGTGCTGGCCGAACTGTTCGTCACGCGCGGTCCGCCCGCGCATATCCGGTCCGACAATGGCCCGGAATTTATCGCGACGGCGGTGCAGGAATGGCTGGCGAAGGTCGGCGTGAAGACGCTCTACATCGCCCCCGGATCGCCATGGGAGAATGGATACTGCGAGAGCTTCAACGGGTCGCTGCGCGATGAACTGCTCAATGGCGAGATCTTCTACTCACTAACCGAGGCCCAGATCCTGATCGAAGCTTGGCGGCGCCATTACAACACCGTCCGGCCGCACAGCTCGCTGGGATATCGGCCACCCGCGCCGGAGGCCGTTCCATCGCCAGTGTCGCCCTCCGGTTCCGCTTCGCTCCACCTACGGCCAACACTGGCGATGGAGGCGTCAATGCACTAACAGTCCACGCGGACCACTCGGTGGGGGCCGGTCACACCGACTGGATGTCGCTCCAGATGTTGCGGAATACCGCGACTTCACCCGAAAGGCGCCGATCGGTAGTCTGGAATTTAGCGCCTGCCTCATAGGTCCAAACTGAATCCGGATCGTAGGACGGCGGGATGACGACGACTCCGCCGCCGACAGACGTCGCGTTAAATCCGCCGCTACGGAAACCCTTTGATGCTGTGGCATAGAAATTGAGCGCGTCGCTCGCCCGGAATGAGAGATTCACCTTCGGCGTGAAGGCTCGGAACGTATCGGATCCGATATCCACCGACGCGCTGCCGAAGATGCTGCTAGCCGAGTTTTGTGTCCGCTTGTCTTCGAAATAACGTCCGCCCAGATTGAGATCTAGTCCCGCGGCGATTTCATAGGTGACGTCGCCAAAGATGGCCCAGGATTTTGATGTGTCGCGGCCCCCTGCTGAGTAATAGTCTACAGGCGCTGCCGTCACAGGATCGATTACGCCGAGTGTTACACTGCTGGAGCGCGAGTTGCGATAAAATCCGCCGATCACTCCTCGAAGCCCAGACCCGCTATCATATTGCAGCCGCACTTCCTGCGAAAACGCGGCAAAATCAGAATCGCCGGCGAACACGTACGAGTCTACCGTGCCTGCGGGAAGACCCTGCAGGAGTTCGACGAGCGGCGCGAGGACGTCGGTGAGATCGATGACGGAACTGCCCTTGCGCTCCTGCCAGCTCGTCGCACTGACCAGCGATACCGATCCCAAGTCATAGTGCAGAACGCCGCTGAACAGGTTGATATGGTTCTTGATTGGAGTGGGAGCGGCATACTGGATTTCGCGATTGTCGTCGGCGACATTGTTGCCGCCGGTTTCGATATTCTGATGCGAACCCATGAAGGTCGCCGTCAGCCTATCTCCGAGCTTGGCCAGCAGCTTTCCGCGAACGAAATAGGACCGGCCACGATTGACATTGTCTTCGCCCGTACGCGTGTTGTCGATCCAGCCGCCAATACGGGTATAGCCGCCAGCAACACGAAAGCCGAGCTGATCCTGCGCGAGCGGCAGGTTCAGAACGCCCTCGCCGCGCCATGCCATCTGCCCGCCGTCGATCTGGCTGATTTCACCCAATGCCGAGCCGCTGACTGTGGTCAACTCGGGATCGTTCGTGATGTAGCGGATCGTGCCGCCCATCGCGCCTTGGCCGTAGAGCGTGCCCTGCGGCCCCCGCAGCAACTCGACGCGCGCCATATCGACGAGCCGGATGTCCGGACCTTGATCGGGAAATTCCGTGTTGAGCGGAATCTCATCGATATATTGGCCGATCTGGGCGAGGCCGCTGAAAGACGATACGCCGCGGAACTGGATGCGCTGCTGGCCTGGTCCGAATTCGGATATGGAAAGTCCCGGAACGGAATATTGCAGGTCAGTGATCGTCTCTGCGTTTCGGTTCTGGATTTCCTCCTCTCCCTTCACGCTGACGGAGATCGGAATTTCAAATGCAGTCTCGGCACGCTTCTGCGCCGTCACGACGATATCGCCGTCGCCCGAAGTCGCAGGCGCAGCGTTCGGGCTGGACGCGCCTGACCCCACAGTCGTTGCACCCTGATAGAAAGACGCCTGGGTAGCCGTTCGCGCCACCTTGATTGTGTACGTGCTCGCGCCGGTATTCAGCGCAACCAGGCCAGTATCGTCCAGCAGTTGCCGAAGGGCTGCGTCAACGTCCATCGTCCCGCGCACGCCGTTGGTCCGCTTGTCGCGGATGTCATTTCGAGTTGATAATACCTGGACGCCGGCCTGCCGTGCGAAGACCTGAATGCCCGAGCTGGCGGCCTGGGGCGGGATATTGAACGATTTAGACTGCGCAGCTGCCGGTGATGTCAGTGAAATCGATGCGGCGATTGCGCCCACGAGATAACAGCTGTTCTTACTTTGCATGATGCCCCCCTCAGGTCGACGTCGTGATCAACGCCATCTGAGTGCCTGAGCGCCCTAGAAAGACTTTCCTTCACCAAAGCGTCATATTTATTTCATTTCCGGCCGAGCGTGATCTCGCCGTCCCCCGAAGTGCGGACCGGCACACCCAGAATATCGTGCACTGCGGTCGCGAAGCCCTCCGGATCGTCAGTTCGAAATATGCCGTCGACTTCCTCGTTCGCGATCGTCGGATCATGGATCACGATCTTCCGGCGATTATATCTGTTGAACTCGGCAGCAGCGTCAGCAAGCGGCCGCGCGACAAGTTCGATTTGGCCACTTCGCCAAGATAGCGAACTCGCAGCAGAAGCTTCAATGGCGACGGGCCGCTGACGACCCGGCGTGTCCGGCATGAAGAGCTGTGTGCCCGCTCGCGCGCTGACCGGCTCATTCGCATTTGCGTCGGTCCAGGCAGCAACGACCCCTTCGGTGACGATGATGTCCGCGCCATTGCCGCGTCGGCGCACGGAAAAGGCAGTGCCTACGGCTCGGACGCGCACAGGTCCTGCCTCCACCACGAACGGGCGCGCCCGGTCATGCTTGACCTGGAACCAGACCTCGCCCCGATCCAGCCGAACGTTCCGATGGCCCTTGTCGAAGTTTACCGCGATTCGGCTATCTGTATTTATGGCTGCCGTCGAACCGTCTGCAAGCGCAACACGGCGAACTTCGCCCACTTCGGTGGCGTATCCGGACACGGAAGCGTTGTAGAAGACCAAACCAAATATCGACGCTGCCATTGCTGCCGCGCTGCCAGCGAGCATGATCCGGCGCCGAGACCAAGACGGCGTCGTCACAGGAGGCTGGCCCAGCGCAATCGTCTCGGGATCGCACGAGATCCAAGCGGCCTGCGCCATGAGAAGTTCGCCTTGGCCACGCGGGTTTTGGGCTAACCAGTTCGCGAGGTCTGCTTCGTGCGCATCGCCCCAGTCGGATCGGCCCATGCGCGCTACCCAGCGTGACGCCTCATCCTGCAGGAGCGTGTCTTTGGAATTCATCGCGACCGCCCCTCCACATCATTCCCGAATAATTTGAGCCGCTCGGACAGATCGTCCTGCTTCTTCAACCAGTTTTTCCGCACCGCTTGCACGCCTCTATAGATATTGTTCTCGACGACGCTCTCCGTGACACCCAGCAAGCGTGCGATTTCGATTTGCGAATAGCCTTCAATCTTTTGCATTTCCACGATGCGGCGACACCGTTCAGGCAACTCGGCAATTAACGAGCGAACACGCTCGGCATCCATACGCCTCGCTACCTCCATCTCGGGTCCGGTGTCGGGATCAGGTATTGCCTCGATCTCCGCGATACTTTCTAGTGAAACGACGGAGGCTTCTCGCCGCCGCCTGACCAGAAGATTGCGGATAATAGAGAAAAAATAGGCCCCTGGCCTGTCAATATGATCTACTTCGTCAATCGTCGCCAGGCGGCAATATGCTTCCTGCACCAAGTCGTCCGCCTCTTCGGACTGCACGCGCGCACGCCGAAGCCAGGCGCGCGACTGCGCTTCGTGCGGCATCACCCTCAGGGCAACCCATGTGGCGCGCCGTCGGCGGATCTCAAGCAGCGATTCTTGCGGGTCCATACCCATCCTATATCATGACATCACAAGCTAAGAGCCTGCCGAGAAAAGTTTCCTTCACTTATCATTTGCCGGCGACGACGATCACCCGAATGCTCCCAGGAAAACGTGCCCCCTTTGCTCAGCAACAAGCAGTTTCGATGCGGCATGCAATCGTTTCCGGGGAAGCCGTCGGATAATAAGCGGCGGTTTGCCGCCACGCCCGCAAGCGGCGTGAGATACAGACCTTGTTCTGAGGGCCTGCTCAAGGCACCGCCGAAGCTGGCCGTTGCACGAACCGCTCCGCGGATTGGTGCTAGCCTCGATGTAAAGCGGCCCCGCGAGCGCCGCGCCTGATTGAACGCCGGCGGCCACAGGCAGACCCTTTCGACTCCTTCAACTGAGGAGTCGAACGATGAACATAGAGTATCAGGAAACCGCCAGATCGGGCGATCAGACTTCACAACGAAACTTGCCCCTACTGCGGCACATCTCTCACCCGAGACACGCGAACCAAAGAGCATGTGGTGGGTAGACGATTCGTGCCGCGAGGGTCACTTCATCAGCATTGGAATTTGATCGTCTGGGCCTGCGAGCCCTGCAATCGTCGCAAGGCCGAGTTAGAGGATGACCTTTCAGCGATCTCGATGCAGCCCGATCCTTGGGGCGCTCACGCGCGCAATGACGTTCGTCTGCGCAATGAGGCCGAGCGCAAGGCCAAAACCAAGAGTCGTCGCAGCGGAAAGCCCGTCAAGGATAGTCAGGAGCAATTCTCGATCTCTCACACCTTCGGTGGCGCGGAACTCAAATTCAGCTTCACATCAGCTCCACAGGCAGATGAGGCCCGCATCATTGAGCTGGTGCGAATGCAGGTTATGGCATTCTTCTACTGGATCACGATCCAGCCAGGAGAGGTCAACGGGCGCTTCTGGCAGGGCAGCTTCTTTCCCCTCCAACCCGTTCGACGGGCTGACTGGGGCAATGAACAGCTCCTATTCTTCATGGCGGAAACAAAACATTGGGACTGGAGAGTCCATGCCGTCACTGCCGATGGCTATTTCAAGCTGGCGATCAAAAAGCACATCGACGAGCTGCTTTGGTCGTTTGCGGTAGAGTGGAATGAGAGTTATCGGATCGTCGGCTTTTTTGGTGACACCGCAGGTCTAATAATGCTGCGGGACCGGCTTCCTGAGCTGGCCATGCAGACGATCCACGCAAAGGGTGACGATTGGGTCCGCCATCGCCGCGAAGTGCCGCTGTGCGATGAGGATGACAAACTATTCTCCCCTCCGGATGATACGTTCGATCAATCCGCAGGGGGGGAGTAAGCTATGCTCTTTGATGGCAACGAGCTTGAGACAGATCACCGCTATTTCCAAAATCTAGGCAAGACGGATTTTCGGCCCGACATAGCGGCATGGTGCGAGGCCACATTTGAGCGCTCGCAGATGCTGCTTGATGACGATTTCCCAGCGCGATTTCGCCGTGAGACACCTCAGCGCATATCCGAGCTGCTTTTCGCCGCGGCTTTCCTCGATGCAGGCTGGGAGCCGCTAGGACGGGTGCCGGGTTTCGATCTCGCCTTCAAGCTGGGAGAGGGTCGCCTGCTAGTCGAGATTACTACTCCCGAGCCGCATTCGCCGGACACATGGACCGAGACAAAGGGCGACGGCTACACTTCATGGTCAACCGACGCCAAGACAGAGGATGCGGCGTTGCGGAGACTGACAGGCGGCTTTGCCACCAAGGCCGAAACAATCCGCAAGCACTGCGACGCAGGCGAAGTTTCAGGGGCCGATTACATTGTCGTGGCTATCTCGGGCTTTCGGATAACCCAGGAATCTCCTGTAGCGCCAGAAATTGGCGGGCCCGTCCCAGACTTTGCAAAGGCATTCCTACCCATCGGTTCGCGCTATGTGACGGTGCGGCTGGGCGCCGATGCCGATATACCGATAGGCGGCGGTTGGCAATTTAAGGCGACTATCGACCAAGAGGGCAAGAATCCGGTCGATCGAGATTTTTTCTTACGACCCGAATTTCAACATATCCATGCGGTCGCATACACGCCGCTGCATTTCGGTGAGCCGATTTCGCCAGTCAAGGAGTGTGCCGCCCTGCACAACCCCATGGCGCGACCGAAGGCTGAGGCCATCGCCCTCGGGCTAGGCTGCGAATTCGGGGTCGACATTGGCGAGGATGAATTTGCCATCGGCCCCCTAAAACCCGCGAGTTAAGTGACTTCTTAATGCAGCATAACGGTCAGAAGACTGCTTTTAGGATCGTGCGCCGTGCTTTCCGACACCGCAATCAGGCGCACAGCACTGTCGTTCGAGCGTCAACTCAACGACCGCTTTCGGGCAGACGACAATCAAGGCCGCAACGGCCGAAATGAGGCGCAAAGCAGCCTTTACAGATCACCTCACCAACGGCTATCGCGGCAGCGTGCTCGCAATCGTGAGTACACCTACTGAGTACACATGCGTCGTTTCACGTCGCGGAAAATGGCGGAAAACCGTGGGCTTCCAGCCCATCCGACCCCTCCCGTAGGGGTCACCATGGTTTTCAAGCACTTAGCTTGAAATCCGTCTTTCTTATCAAATAACCGTCAAATAAGCATCGTTGGTCGTGAGCGGACGTTTGCGGCCTTACATGGACGGAATCCAGCCCCACTCGCTTGGCCCTTGCGAGTGAGGAGATCGCGGTGACAGGCCATCCCCAAAACCGCACCGGCCCTGGCAAACAGGAAATCGGCGACGAGCAACTCCGTCGCGCTGAAATTGCATCCCCAGAGGGCACCTGCAGATCAGCTCTGCGTCCCGATGTCGGCCATTGCTAGCTGCCGCCAAATTCGCCTATCAGTCTCACGGTCCGCTAACTTTCATCGTCCGCCTTGCCGACGGGGTCTCCGAGTTTGGGTACGGCCATCGCTAAGGCATCTCGGATCAGTGTGAGGGGGCCAGCGCTGCGATCCTGATCGCGCAGTAGAAACTCTTCGCAAATCTCGGCGACACCGGCTTCATGATATGCATCCTGTTGTACGCGCACTTCGTATGTGCTGACCGCCCCCGCGGCAGTGATATTTCCGAGTGTGATCTCGCCGATTTTGTATTTCAGCTTCTCAGCGCCCCAGGGCCAAATCTCGATCGTTGCGACCAGCATATGTTTTTCCTTTTCATCTCTAAAATCAATGTCACTGCATCAATCAAACTTCCCGCGCCGACCGAACTGAATTTGCGCGCTGCAGCGAAAACTCATCCGAGTTGGGCGTCGAGATAGGTCCGTACGCGGCGCAAATCTGCGATGTCTCCGCGGAGCATCTGATCGAGCGCACTCCCGCCGGAGAAAATCGGAGCAAAATTGGGCGCGCGCATCCAACGGTTGGCCCGCGCGCGATCTGGAAGAAGCGTCTGGATGGCCTTGTATATTCCGAGCATCAGCGAAATCCGCTTCAAGGTTTCGCCGGATCCCGAAGCGACATCGCCGCGCCGCCATCTCGCCAATTCGAACTCCGCGGGCGAGCCGAGCAAGATGATCTGCTCGGCCTCGCTCAGGTCCCATTCGTCCGCCAACCGGAAGAATGCTCGGAGGCCGGCGGCCAGCAGCCCAAGATCGGTCTTGTCAGTATCCACTGAAACGTATCCCGCCGAAATCTGCCGACGATTTGAGACCTTGCTTCGTCAGCTTGAACAGCGGCCCGCTGGGATCGTGGCCGGGCACGAAATAGAGCCCGCCGTCGACGCCGCGAGAAACATATTCTGAATGCCACACAGGCGTCAGGCCATCGATCCCGATTTCGAACAAGATCTTCCGCGGCCCGCTGATTTGCGGAACAAGGCTGATGATGATCGCGTCGCACCGCGCCATGCACATGGCCGCCTCGACCTTCCGGCGATCGGCTCGGGTCGCCGTCGTGGATGGTACGATCAGCAGATACGCCTGGGGCGCTATCAGAAATTGGGCAAAATCGGGCGGCAGGACCGGCAGCTTGGTATCAAGCTCCAGGCCCACTTTGCGGATGATCGCGAGCGCAATCCGCAAAGCGTCGGCCTCTTCAGCCCTATCTTTGTCGGTCAGATATTTTTTCATCGTTAGTCCATTCTTTGCCGCGGCTTCGGCTGGGGCCGCTGCTTTCATCTCTTCGCTCCAGCCAGAAGCTGGGCTTCCGCCTTGAACGGGGTCATCTCCGGCGTTGCCGTTCGGAGCGCCGGCGCCGGCGACATCATTCATGCGCCGTCGGCGCTGCTACCTCACCGCGCCTGCCAATCGGCCCACTCTTCAGTCATCATGGCTTTGCCCGCGTCCGCGGCGAAGGGCCGGACCAAGTCGCCGAAACCATAGGATTTGAGCTCCCTGGCCATCGCCATCAAATGCACATGCGGCGGATTGGTTGAACCAACCTGGATCGGCAGATGCATCGCGGCGATCACCGCGAGGTTGCGATTGCGGCACAGATGCTCGCGCGTAAAGCTGCGAACATCCTCCCAGATTTGGTGCAAGCGATCCGCGTCGGGAAAGCGGATCGTCGTCATCACGAGCAGATCCTTGAGCCCGTCGAAGGCCTGCTCCTCATACTTTTCGCACAGGTGTTTGGGATCGAGACAGTCGTCATTGGCCTGTGGCGGCAACAGAACATCCCAACGATAACAGGACGGCACCCAAGGGGCAGTGATATCGGTCTTGCGTCCGGGACAAAGGCGCCTGAGCACCGAGATCGGGACGGTGTGAATGGGACCGCCCTTGATCTGCCGGCGCACGACACCGAAGACCAGACCGGGGTTGCCGCCGGGCACCGGGACATAGTCGAGATCCCCGAGGGCCGGGCACTTCTTCATCGCCATGACCAGCCTCCGCTAAGATGAGCGCCCAAATGCGCACTCGCCCGCTCCAGCCCGGCATTCCTGTCCCATTCGTCGGAATAAGGAGCCTGTTCAGACAGGAACAGACCGTGGCGCATCAGCTGGATCGACGGCCCATGATCCGACGGCACGAGCCAGCTATCTCCCGAGAGGCCCCGAAAGAGGCGGTAATCGAGAAACCATGCGAGGTCGCCGTCACCCGGCAGGACGATATCGACCTTCAGATCGGAAGCCAGCCGGTCGGACGAATGCCGGAGTAACAGAACCGGATGACCGGTCGCGACGGCTTCAACCTCCATCTCGCCCAGAAACAGTGGTGCTGCGCAGGCTGTCGCCCGGACGAGGATGCCGGGCGTCTCAAGGTACAGGCTGTTGCCAAGCAGGCCCACCGTATTCAGGAGGTCATGCCTGGCTCGGCTGTGCATGAGCGCTGCGACATATCGCATGACCTTGAGGTCGGTTCGCGAGGAGGCCGGGAGCGGCACGCTTCCCTTGATGACAAGTCCGAGCATCGTCATGCGCTGAATCCCTCTGCGAGCGCGCAGTCGGTTCCGACAGCTTCGGTCGCTATTATCGGGGGAAGCGCATTTATGCCGTCAGCCGCGCAATGCGGCATGGATATCTTCGTCAATTTCATTGGAGACGCTCACTTTCATGAGCCCGTCGTCAGATGCTTTTCATCCTTCTTGCAGGGCCAACCTGCATCTTCTTTTCCGTTTCTCTTCCATTAGAAAATCGGCGGCCGTTGGCGCCGATCTCTTCACCTCACCAGAATAACCTCGGCGATTCGGCCTGTCGCCGGCTTGACCACGTTTCTCACAACGCCCGTTCCGGCTGCTCGGGCGACCTGATCGCCTTCCAGACTCGCGAGCATGGCGCGCGCAAGCTTGTGGGCTGCATCGTCTCGGCGACTCGGCGGCCATTATATCGGCCCATCAGAGCACACATAAGGAACACCGGGGCAAGAATTGGTAATCCGGCGAATGGGGTTGCTGGCGGCCCAGATGAACACAGTTGGATTCTACTGCCTCTTAGCGGCATCCCGATAGACCGCGTTCCGCTCACGTTTTCCTACCGCAACCACACTGACAACAAGCTCGGCGTCTCTGACCTCATAGACCAAGCGATAGCCGACTGATCGCAGCTTGATCTTGTATCGGTTTGTAGACCCATGGAGCTTGTCCGCAGGAACGTGCGGGTTTTCGAGCCTCTCTGCGAGCTTCTTTTTGAACTGGGCGCGGATTGTCGCGCCCAGCGCATCCCATTCCTTCTTTGCCTCCGCCCGGAAGCGGAGATTATAGGTCATCCAGCGACACCGCGATTTCAGGACTGCGGGTCCGCGCGTCAGCGATGGCGTTGAGCTCGGCATCCTCAATCAAATTCAGCATCGCCTCATATTCTCCTGCCGGAACACAATAGAAGGCGGGTTCATTGCGGTTCAGGATCGCGACGGCAGCGCCATTCCCGGCCGCCATGGTGCCCATCGGGTTGCGTTTGAGTTCTGTGACACTGGCCGTCACATTGGCATGGATGGAATGAGCCATTTCATTTTCCAATAAGAGCATTTATGAGCGCTTTATATAGAGCTATTAAAAGCACCATTCAAGATATCACAGGCGCATTTGCATTGCTGTGAGCGTCATCGCTACCTCATCCATCCACCCGATATGCCGCATGGCCCAAGCTGGCTTGCGCAGGCCAATCCGGAACTGGCGGAGAACACGACACAACCAAGGCTCGAGGCCTACAAAACTCGTGCGGTAAAGTTGCGGTAAAGGCATGGCATAATTCTGCTTTGTTCATGTTAAGTTCTCATTTCAGACTTGCACGAATCGACAGAATTCTGCCATTTTTCACCCACAGCGTATGCTTCCCAAGCTTACGACGAGGGTTCGATTCCCTTCACCGCTCCACCGTCACCTGCTGGTTCAACATCTGGATGTCGCCATAGGCGGTCAGGAAGCTGATGTCGGCGGCGTCGCGGCCGACGGCGATTTTGGCCATTTCGGCCTCCTTCGCCATGCCGGTCGCATCGACCAGATGCCATTCTCCGCCCAGATACACCTCGGCAACGGCGTGGAAATCCTGTGGCTCGACGCCAAGCGCATAGACGCTGACGACCCGCGCCGGAATGGCGGCGGCGCGCGCGAGACTGACCATCACATGCGCATAGTCGCGGCACACACCGCGGCGTTCGACGAAGCTGTCGAGCGCGTTGGTTTCGGCGTCGCTCGATCCCGCAACATAGGTGAAATGTTGCTCAATCCAGTCGCGCATCAAGCCGATTTTCGCGCCGCCCTCGACTCCGCCAAACTCATCATGGACGAAATGCATGAACTTGTTCGACGCGCAGTAGCGCGATTCGTTGAGATACTGGACCGCCTCGGCGGGCAGCCGGTGCATCGGAACCTTCGCCAGCGCCCGGTAATCGGTCACGACGCGCTCGATCTCGACCGTCGCCGCATAGCGCACGTTGAGCTCTCCGCCGCTGCGCAACCAAATGCGGTCGCCGATCATGTCCTGCGCCGCGACGCGCGCGAAAAATTCAGTCGCGCCGACGTCGAGCGTCGCCGCGACGATCGCCTGTCCGGGGATCGCCGCCGCCTCGATATGGAGCATCAGATCGACCGGATCACCGAGGCGATAGTCGAGCGTAGCGGTGATATTAAGCTTCATGGACTGCTAACGCTCCAAAACGGAATCGGTGTCCGCAGAGACGGAACGACCGAAAAGCCATAGCATGATTTCACCGGGCCGCTGTATGGCCCGCACGCACATCAACCACCGGAAACCTCAGTGACCCCATCGCGCACCATCCCCTTCATCGTCGCCACCATCTTCATGGACGCGGTCGGCTTTGGCATCATCATGCCCGTGCTGCCGCAACTGGTGATGGAGGTCGGCGAGCTTGACCTGCCGCACGCGATCGAGGTCGGCGCGTGGATCGGGCTGGTGATGGCGGTCGCGACCTTCGTCGCGTCGCCCCTGCTCGGCAATTTGTCGGATCATTTCGGGCGGCGGCGCGTGCTGCTGCTCGCGCTCGGCGGGCTCGCGATCGACTATGCGCTGCTGACGATCGTCGAGACGTTGCCCTGGCTGTTCATCGCCCGCGCGCTGTCGGGGATATTCGGCGGCAGCTATGCCGCAGCGCAGGCGGCGATCGCCGACATCACCAAGCCCGAAGAACGTGCGCGCAATTTCGGCTTCGTCGGCGCGGCCTTCGGCGTCGGCTTCGTCGCCGGGCCGGCGATCGGGGGCTTGCTCGGAGAGATCGGACCGCGCGCGCCCTTCGTCGCCGCGGCAGTGCTCGCCGCCGCCAACATGCTCTATGGCCTCTTCATCTTCCCCGAAACGCTGTCGCCCGAGCGCCGCCGCGCCTTCGACTGGCGGCGCGCCAATCCGCTCGGCGCGTTCCGCACGATGCGCAGCCTCCCTGGCATGAGCGGTGTCGCGGGCGTGCTGGTGCTGTGGCAGATTGCCAGCCTCGTCTATCCGATGACGTGGAGCTTTTACGGCATCGCGCAGCTTGGCTGGACGCCGGGGATGATCGGCGCGAGCCTCGCCGCGGTCGGGGTGGCGATCACGCTGGGGCAGGTCTTCGTCGTCGGCCCGGCGGTCGCGCGGTTCGGCGAACGCGACGCCGCGACGATGGGTATCCTCGTCGCGGTCGCGGTCTATATCGGCTATGCCTTCACCACCACGACCTGGGGCGCCTTCCTGCTGCTGATCCCCGTCGCCCTGCAGGCGCCCGTTCAGCCATCACTGATGGCGCTGATGTCGCGCCGCGCGACCGCAGAGACGCAGGGCGAGGTGCAGGGCATTTCGGCGATGGCGATGGGGCTGGGGCAACTCGTTGCGCCGCTGCTGCTCACCGGGACGATGGCCTGGTTCACTTCGGCGAACGCGCCGGTCCATTTCCCCGGCGCCGCCTTCATCGTCGCAGCGGTGTTTGGTTTGCTCGCGATCGCGATGCTGCGCCGTCTGCCACGCATTACCGGCACCGACGTATCGGCCGATCAGATCCCGCCGTCGGTCACCGCATAGCCCGCGCCCTCGATCCCCATGGTCAGCGCGGCGACGCACGCCGTGACGCGGTCGCCATCGGTCGCGCGGATCACGAAATTGGCGCCTGTGCGCCCCTCGCGGAAAAAGGGATAGCTGCCGATCGCGACGCCATCATGGTCGCGCTCGGCGGCGCTCAAAATGTCGGCGATCTCGCTTTCGGGTGCCCAGGCGCCGATCGTATGCGCGACGAGCGGCGCGCCGCCCTCGAGTGTCCCGGTCAGCGCGTCGAGCATGCCGGCGGTGATATGCGGCACGCCCGCCATCACGAACAGGCTGCCGATGCGGATGCCCGGCGCGCCCGACATGCGGTTCGGGATCAGCTCGGCGCCCGCCGGAGTGCGTGCCATGCGCAGCCGCGCCTCGGTCAGCTCGCCACCGCGCGCGGTATAATAGCGTTCGAGGATCGCGCGCGCGTCGGGATGGATGATGACATCGACCCCAAGCGCCTTAGCGATCGCATCGACGGTGATATCGTCGTGGGTCGGGCCGATCCCGCCGGTGGTGAACACATAGTCATAGCGCGCGCGCAGCGCGTTCACCGCATCGACAATCTCATCCTCGATATCGGGGACGATCCGCACTTCGCGCAGGCGAATCCCCTGCACGTCGAGCCAGGTCGCGATCTGCGCGACATTCTTGTCCTGCGTGCGGCCCGAGAGAATCTCGTCACCGATCACCAACACGGCGGCTGTCCAGATGCGTTCGTCGCTCATCCCCTTGCCTTACCCCGGCGCCGTGACAAAACAAGCACCTGCAATGGCATCCCATCAATGTTCATGTTATGTTCCAACGCGAATCATATTTACGAGGGAGAAGTCCAATGGCCGATGAGCTGATTTTTTACACCAATCCCACGTCGCGCGGACAGATTGTCCGCTGGATGCTCGAAGAGGTCGGCGCGCCCTATGAACAGCGCCTGCTCGACTATGACACGACGATGAAAGCCCCCGCCTATCTGGCGGTCAATCCCATGGGCAAGGTTCCGGCGATCGTCCATAATGGCCATGTCGTCACCGAATGCGCCGCGATCTGCGCCTATCTGGCCGATGCCTTTCCCGATGCAAATCTTGCGCCCGCCCCCGCCGCCCGCGCCGATTACTATCGCTGGCTGTTCTTTACCGCAGGGCCGGTCGAACAGGCGATCACATCGAAGCATCTCGGGTTCGAGCCCAACGGCGAGCAACAACGTTCGGCGGGTTTCGGTTCGCTTGGGGCGACGCTGGATGCACTCGAAGGCGCGGTCGCAGGCAAGGCGTTCGTCGCAGGCGACAGCTTTACCGCCGCCGATGTCTATGTCGGCAGCCAGATCGACTGGGGCCTGCAATTCGGCACCATCCCGTTCCGCCCGGCGTTCGAGGCCTATGCTGCGCCGTTGCGCGAGCGCGCGGCATACAAGCGCGCCAAGGAAGTCGACAATGGTTTGATTGCGGAGATGCAGGCAGCAAATCCAGGCTGACCGTGCATCGGCTTTGGGGGGAGTTGAGGGAGGGGTCGCTTTTCAGTCGCTAGCGGACACCCTCTCGCAGATTTGCAACCCCACCCATGCCCAAAGAAAAAGCCCGGCGAATCGCTTCGCCGGGCTTTCCCGTGTCTGAATGTCCGTCCGCTTATTCGCGGCTGCCCAGAAGGTTGAGCAGGAAGGTGAACATGTTGACGAAGTCGAGATAGAGCGTCAGCGCGCCCATGATCACCGACTTGCCGACAAAGTCGGTCCCGCGGACATAGAAATACATGCTCTTGATCTTCTGCGTGTCATAGGCGGTGAGGCCTGCAAACAGCAGCACGCCGATCACGCTGATCGCGAGGCTGAGCGCGCTCGACTGCACGAACATGTTGATCACCATCGCGACCAGGATGCCGACAACGCCCATGATCAGGAAGGTGCCGAAACCCGACAGATCCTTCTTGGTCGTGTAGCCATAGAGGCTAAGGCCCAGAAAGGCTGCGGCGGTCGCGAAGAAGGTCGTGGCGATCGAGGTGCCCGTGAAGTTGATGAAGATCGTCGACATCGACAAACCCATCACGCCGGCATAAACCCAGAACAGCACCTGAGCCGCCGTGGTCGACAGCTTGTTGATACCAAAGCTCAGCACCAGCACGAACGCCAGCGGCGCCAGCATCACGACCCACATCAAGGGGGTGCCGATCATCGAGGCAGTAAAACCGCTGTTGAACGCCAACATCGCAACGATGCCGGTGAGCAGCACGCCCGAACCCATATAGTTGTAAACCGACAGCATGTACGACCGCAGGCCGGCATCGACGGCCTGGTCCATCGCGTTCGCGTTGGCTCCGAAACCGGAAGCCGCCACATTGGGGTCGTTCCAATTAGCCATTGTCATTACTCCATCATCGGCCAGTCCATACCGGCCGTAGAGAAGCAATATCGTGATTTTCCTCCTCGCTTTCAAGCGAAACCCGACAAGCCCCCATCTTTGAGGTTTTCGCATGGCCAGAAGGGCTTATGCTGGACGCGCCATGTCGACCCATCGCCTGTTCGTCGCGCTGCGCCCGCCGCCGCCCATTCGCTCACTTCTGATCGCCGCCATGCACGGTATTTCGGGGGCACGGTGGCAGGACGACGACCAGCTCCACCTGACCTTGCGCTTCATCGGTGAGGTCGATCATCACCGCGCAGAAGATATCGCCGCCACGCTTGGCGTGATCCATGCCCCTGCGATCACCGCGCGCATCGCCGGGACCAGCCTGTTCGAACACCGCGGCCAACCGCACATGGTCTGGGCCGGAGTTGAGCCGCTGGCCCCGCTCGCGGCGCTCCACCGCAAGGTCGATCAATTACTCGCGCGCGTCGGGATCGCCCCCGAAACCCGGGCCTTCATGCCGCATATCACACTCGCGCGGCTGAATCGTGCCGCCGGACCGGTCGCGCCTTTCCTCGCGCAGAGCGGCGATCTGGCCAGTCCGCCCTTCGTCTTCGACCATGTCCTTCTCTATGAAAGCGAGCTTGCGCATGGCGGCGCGCGCTATCATCCGGTGGCGCGCTATCCGCTCGATGCCGACGCGTCGGTAACCAGCGCCGCCGCGACCGCCGATACATCGTCCCACGTCACACCAAAACCGCCTTCGTCGCCATAATAGGGATCGGCCACACTGTCGCCTTCGCGGCCGCGCACCAGATCGAGCATCAACCGCAGCCGCGCGGTCGCATCGGCGGGCGCGATCGCGCGCGCGTCGCGCAAATTGGTGTCGTCGGCGGCGAGGATCAGGTCGAAGCGATAGAAATCGTCGCGGGTCAGCTGGCGCGCGCGCAGGTCGCCAATGTCCGCGCCGCGCCGCCGCGCTTCTGCCTGTGCGCGGGCATCGGGTGGACGACCCACATGCCAGTCGCCGGTCCCCGCCGAATCGAGCGTCGCGTCGATCCCGGCGTCGGCGAAGGCCGCTCGCGCCGCACCTTCGGCCAGCGGCGAGCGGCAGATATTGCCGAGGCAAAGAAAGAGGATCGCGGGTCTGGTTTTTCTATCGTTGCGCATATCGCCGATCATACCATCTTCATACAAAGTTGAACCAACATTCAACTTGCGCGCCCATCGCGCTCTGCTAGCCATGACGGATAAAGCGATAACGGGTCAGGGAGAGAGTTGCCAGATGGCTGAAACGGTCCATGAGAATGATGCTGCGCACGAACAGGCGCCGGTCACGAGCGCCAGCGGCTATAGCTGGTATGTGCTGGGCGTCCTCGTCGTCGTCTATATCCTCAATTTCATCGACCGGCAGATCCTGAGCATTCTCGCGGTCGACATCAAGGCCGACCTCGGGCTGACCGATGCCGATATGGGCTTTCTCGGCGGCGCCGCCTTCGCGGTCTTTTATGCCTTGTTCGGCATCCCGCTCGGTCGGCTGGCCGACAATTGGAGCCGGGTGAAACTATTGTCGATCGGCCTCACGCTCTGGTCTGTCATGACCGCGCTGTCGGGCTTCGCGTACAACCAGTTCACCTTGACGATGGCCCGCATGGGGGTGGGGGTAGGCGAGGCGACGGCGAGCCCGACCGCCTATTCGCTCATCTCCGACTATTTTCCGAAGAAACAGCGGGCCACCGCGCTCGCCATTTATTCGTCGGGACTCTATCTGGGCGGCGGCGTCTCGCTGTTCATCGGCGCATTGATCGTCGAGGCGTGGAATCGCGGCTATCCGACGGGCGGCCCAATGGGACTGGTTGGATGGCAGGCAGCGTTCCTGGCGGTCGGCATCCCTGGCCTGCTCCTCGCGCTGTGGGTAGCTTCGTTGCGCGAGCCGGCACGCGGCGTAATGGATGGTGTCCCGACCCACGGCTCGCCGACGCCCTTCCGGGCTTTTGGCAAAGATCTGACGATGATCGTGCCGCCGCTGACGCTGATCGGCGCGTGGCAGCGCGGGCCGACCGCGCTCGCCCTCAACATCGGCTTCGCCGTCGCCATCGCTATCTTTGCCTGGTGGATGATCAGCCTGACCGGAAATTTCCCGCAATGGGTCGCGGTCGGCATCGGCTATTATGCAGTATTTTCTTGGGCCTGCACGCTGCGCGCCCACGATCCGGCGACCTTTCGGCTGATCTGGGGAACCCCGGCGTTCATCTGCACGACGCTGGGCTATGGGCTGGTCGCACTCGCCGCCTATGGGCTCGCCTTCTGGTCGGCGCCCTATGCCGAAATCGTGCTGGGGCTGCCCAAGCAGGAACTGGCGTTCATATTGGGCGCGAATGGCGCCGCGAGCGGCTTTATCGGGGTGATCATCGGCGGCCGGATGGCCGATGCCCTGCGCACGCGGCATCCGGCGGGGCGCATCGTGATGATCATATTCGGCGTCGTCGCGCCGATCATCCCGATCTGGATCGGTTACACCACCGAGAATTCGACCCTATTCTACACGATGAACTTCCTCGCGGGAATGTTCGGCGCGACCGCGCTCGGCGCCGCAGCCGCAACGACGCAGGATCTGGTGCTTCCGCGGATGCGCGGGACGGCGACCGCCGCCTTCTTCCTCGGCACGACGTTGGTCGGGCTGTCGTTCGGCCCCTATATGGTCGGGCAGATTTCGGATCTGGCCGGAACGATGGTGGGCGGCAAACCGGTCGGCGATCTGCGCACCGGCATCCTGTCGCTGATTGGCGTTGCGCCGATCGCGCTCGCCCTGCTGCTCTACGCCTATCGCGCCGTTCCGCGCGCCGAAGCAACGATCGTCGAGCGCGCCGGAGCCTGAGCCGGGCCGCTGATGGCGGCCCGGCACTCGAGTCTGCTTAAGTTGAACTATATGGGCCCCTCCCCCGATCGGGAGGGGCCTCATTCGGTCGAGCGCGTCGACGGTGCTTAGGCCCCGCCCGCCACAACCACGCCGCACGCGACGCGGCCGCCGCTGTTGCCGCTGGGGTCAGTCCTCATATCGTCAGGACCGGCATGGATGACAAAGGCGGCGCCGTCGGCGTCGATCACCCCGCCCTCACCCGTCAGCCGGGTGCCAACGAGGCGCAGCGTCGCGCGGCCGATTGTGTCGGTTTCGACCACCAGATTGGGCAGGTCTCCATGGTGCGCGCCCAGCGGGTTGTCGCGGCCATGCTGCGCACCGGTCGGGTTCCAGTGCGGGCCAGCGCTGGTGAAGGCGGGCGCGTCGCACTGGCCAACGGCGTGGACATGCATGCCATAGGTTCCGGCGGCAAAACCGCGCGCGACGACCTCGAGACGCAGGCCGCTGCTGTCCTTGAAGATATCGACGCGGCCGCGGTCGGCGCCACGTGCATCGACGAGCTGGGCATAGGCGTCGGGAATGGGCAGATTGGCGGCAGGGTCCTTGTCGCCACCCGTGGACGCGCAGCCAGCCAACGCAAGCGCGCCTAGCGCAACGACGCCCCGAACCATAAAGCCTTTGCTCGACATCGCTTTCATCATTCTGCTCCCCGATAATCCAATTGATATCACAACGCCGTAGCGGCGAATTTCGATCCCGCCCAGTCAGGATGCGCCGATTCGGCGCCGGTTCCAATAGCGATGTGACGAAAAACATGTCGCAGCGCTTCGTCGCTACGATAGATGTTGCGTAGATCGATTAGGAGGCGCCTCCCAGCGAAGTCGCGGAGTGCGACCCTCTTTCATGGGGATAGGCTTTAATCGTTTCGGATGGAGCCCCCGCCCGACATCGCGGCAATCAGGCGGGCAGAATGCGGCACGTCCTCAGGCACAAATGGCACAAAGAGAAGGGGCCGCGAATCGCTTCGCGGCCCCTTCCATCAAACGGATTTTCCGATCAGCGATCAGAAAACGCGCGCATATTGTTCGTTACCGACAAAGCCAAGCTTGCCGACGCCGCTACGCTTCACCACCGCCATGACATTGTCGACGATATAGTAACGCGCATAGGGGTCCGGCTGGACCTGCAGTTCCGGTTCGACCGGCAACGCCTTGGTCTGTTCCAGATAGGTCGCCAGCTGCGCCAGATCGACCGGCGTCCCGTTCCAGGTGATCGTCCCTGCGGGGTCGATCATCACCTTGTTCTTCTGGGGATCGACGTTGCTCGGATTTTCATTTGGTACCGGAAGGTCGATCTTCACCGCGTGAGTCTGGACCGGGATGGTGATGATGAACATGATGAGGAGCACGAGCATGACGTCGATCAACGGCGTCGTGTTCATATCCATCATCGGTTCATTGTCGTCCCGATCTCCAACTGCCATGGACATGGGTCTATTCCTTTTCGTTTATACCGGAACCGCCCTTACAGGCGGCTCACCGAGACCGCACCAGGTGCCGGTTCGGAAATGAACCCGATCTTCTGGAAACCAGCGAACTGCATGGTGTAGATCACCCCGCCGATGCACTGGTACGGCGTGTTGATGTCGCCGCGGATATGCACTTCGGGGAAATTTTCCTCGGTGATATTCTGCGGTCCGCCGATATCCTCAAGCAGCTGCTTGAGCTTTTCCTGTCCGCGTTCGAGCAATTGCTTCGAATCGACCGGGGTCTGGCCCCAATAGACTTCGCACGACGGGCTTTCGGGATTGGGTTCGCCATCGCCGTCGGTGTCAGCCGAACGAACCGACAGCAGAACATTTTCAGGCTTGGTCGTTGTCACCTCAAACTGCACGTCGGGCAGCTTGAGGTTCACCGTCTCCAGCACCACGGGGACCGTGATGAGGAAGATGATGAGCAACACCAGCATGATGTCCACGAGCGGCGTCGTGTTGATTTCCGACATAGGGGCGTCTTCGCCCTTGTTGCCTGCACTCATCGCCATAGGATTAGCATCCTGTCACAAAATTTCTATCATGGACCTGGGCGGCCGCCGCAAGCGGCGACCGCCCAGTCCTTCCCTTCCCATCCCAAAGGACGGGAAGAAAGATCAGGCCTTCTTCGGCGCGGCCGGAGCAGCGGCCTTCGCCGGTGCAGCGGTCGTGATCGGCTTCACCTGGCCACCCGACATGATCGAACCGAGAACGTCGTTCGAGAAGGTCGAGAGGCGACGAGCGATCGCCTTGTTGCGGCTCTGCAGCCAGTTGAACGCGAGCACCGCGGGAACGGCCACGATCAGACCGATGGCGGTCATGATCAGAGCTTCACCGACCGGACCCGCGACGGTATCGATCGAGGCCTGGCCCGACGCACCGATTTTCACGAGCGCGCGAAGAATACCGATAACGGTACCGAACAGACCGATGAACGGTGCGGTCGAGCCGACGGTCGCGAGGAAGGCGAGGCCGCCGTTGAGCTTCGAGTTGATGTGGTTCTGCGAACGCTCGAGCGTGCCGTGCATCCAGTCATGTGCTTCGACGGGATCGGTCAGCTTGTTATGCTCTTCGTTGGCGCGGAGACCGTCTTCGACGACCTGGCGATACGCGCTGTTCTTTTCGAGCTTCGCCGCACCTTCGGCGAGCGTCGGCGCGCGCCAGAAATTGGCGTCAACCGCCTTGCCCTGGCTCATGACCTTATTCTGTTCGAACAGCTTGGTGAACAGGATGTAGAGCGTGCCGATGAACATGATCAGCAGGATGAGGAAGGTCAGCTGCGAAACGACGCCGCCTTCGCACAGTGCGGGGACGAGGCCATAGGGGCTCTGGCCCTCTTCCTTTACGCACATCGCTGCGGGCATCAAGCTGAGGCCTGCGTCGTGAGCGGCTGCCGGCGCCGCAGCGGCGGCATTTGCGATCAGATTAAACATTGTGGAAATTCCCTCTCAAATATTCGTAAATCAAGAAATTTGGATGCCCTTGAAACCGATATCCGTGCCGAAAATCAGCGCGGAATCTGCCAACGGATACGATTGCTGTAAGACCCGCCCGTGGGGTTGCCCGCACGATCCTTGCCCGGATTGAACCGGCCGCGGCGCGTAATGAGCTTACAGGTTTCGGCGTCCAGATCGCCATGACCACTCGACGACGTCACGTCGCACGACGTAATCCGGCCATCGGCGCCATAGGTGACACGGAAACCGGTCGTCCCTTCACGCTCTTCGCGCATGGCGCGCGCCGGATAATCGTCGTTCGTCGCCCAGCGACCCGGGTTGCCCTTCGGCGTACCAGCGGCGCTGAGATCCGGCGACGGCGGCGGCGCAGGGGGAGCCGGCGGCGTATAGACCGGCGGCGGCGGCGCGGGGGGGATTTCGCGCTGCGACTGCATCGTGTTCGTCGTCACCGGCGGCGGAATCACCGACGGCGGCGTCACCACCGGCGGCGGCGGCGGCAGGACATTGTCCGGCGGCGGCGGCGGCGGCGGCTCTTCCGGCGGCGGCGGTTCTTCTACGTCCACCACATCCAATTTTTCGGCAATTTTCTTGACGATACTGATGTTCAAGCCGTTAACCAGGCCATAGCCCAGAACCGCTGTGAACAAACCGACCAAGACAATTGCCACTACCCTATTTTTAGGGTCGACATTATCACCATAAGCCATTCAGGAACGACGCTCCTTGCTAGATCATCCTGACACCAATCCATACCGTCGGGGGGAGTTGCAATAAGCCCGGATGATTTCCGATGCGTTCCGCAGACCCGACGGCGCAGCAACCGGCCATATCTGTTCTTGCCGGTCGCTTCGCCTGACGTCCTATCGCGGTGGCGGCAAGTTCGCAAACCCTTTATCAGCGGTTAATGTGCAGTGCCTCATGATGGGGCTTTAGGCACCGCTACCGGTGTCACATATGTTGGAAAGCGAAACGATCATGCGCGCATTTTTGCCGGCCGCGCTCGCCGGCCTGGTTACGCTAAGCTACGGGATTCCCCAAGTTTCGGCGATGCAGGCGCCCCCGCCTGCAGCCGCCGCAACCAACCCTTTCAGCTATGCCGACATCGCCGATCTGGCCACCAGCGCACCCATGGTATTACACGCCAGCATCTATAAGGCCGCGCCGCTCAAGCCGGAACAGGCCCCCGGCGTGGCGGCCGGTCGGGCACGATTCTACATCGAAGCAGACGTCATCAGCCTGATTCGCGGAGCCGGACCGCTCGCCGCGCGCATCTCCTATCTCGTCGACCTGCCGCTCGACGCCAGGGGCAAGCCGGTGAAGCTCAAAAAGAAGCAGCCGGTCCTGCTCTTTGCCCGTCCGGTCGCGGGGACGAGCGCGGGAAACAACAGCACCAGCAGCGTCCGCCTGGTCGCCCCCGATGCCCAGCTTCCCTGGGATCCGGCAACCGACGCGCAGCTACGCGCGATCCTGACCGAACTGGTCAAGCCGGGCGCTCCGCCGGCGATCACCGGCATCGCCAACGGCTTTCACGTCCCCGGCACCTTGCCCGGTGAGGGCGAGACGCAATTGTTCCTCGATACCAAAACCGGCGAACCGGTGTCGCTGACCATCCTGACCGCTGCCGATGGGTCGCGCCGCTGGGCCGCGGCGTTCGGCGAAATCGTCGACGGATCGGCCGCGGTTCCGGCGCGGAATACGCTCGCCTGGTATCGCCTCGCCTGCGGCCTGCCGCGCCAGCTGCCGCTCAACAAACTGGCGGGCACCGCGCCCGAGGACCGGCGCAAGGCGGCGTCGGACTATGGCGTCGTGCTGGGCGCACTCGGCGATTGCACGCGGACCCGCAAGCCACCGGTGAACTAACGAGGTGAACTAGCGATACGCGCACTGCGGGCTTGTTTCCGGCCCAAAAGCCGATAGGGCGCTGCCACCGGCGGGGATCGGCCCGCGTCTATATATATGGAGTGTCCGCATGTCTCCCCACCCCGCCCCCACCGCCCCCCGGCCGCCCCTGCGCGTGGCGCTTGCCGGAATTGGCGTCGTCGGCGGCGGCGTGGTGCGCTTGCTCGAGGCGAACCGCGACCTGATCGCGCGCCGCGCCGGGCGGGCGATCGAGATCGTCGCACTGTCGGCGCGCGACCGCCACAAGGATCGCGGCATCGACCTGTCGGCCTATCGCTGGGAAGATGACATGGCGGCGCTCGTCGCAGCCGATGACGTCGATGTCGTCGTCGAGATGATCGGCGGCGCCGACGGCCCCGCGCTCACCCTCGCGCGCCAGACGCTCGGCGCGGGCAAGGCGCTCGTGACCGCCAACAAGGCGATGATCGCGCACCACGGCCTCGACCTCGCGCGGCTCGCCGAAAGCACCGACACCCCGCTGAAATATGAAGCCGCGGTCGCGGGCGGCATCCCGGTGATCAAGGCGATCCGCGAAGGCGCGTCGGCGAACGAGATCGCGCGCGTCTATGGCATTCTCAACGGCACCTGCAATTATATCCTGACGCTGATGGAGCGTGAAGGCGCGGGCTTTGCCGAGGCACTCGCCGCCGCGCAGGCCGAAGGCTATGCCGAAGCCGACCCGACCTTCGATGTCGACGGCATCGACGCCGCGCATAAATTGTCGATCCTCGCCTCGCTCTGTTTCGGAACCAAGCTCGACATCGGCGCGGTCACCGCGAACGGCATTCGCAACATCATCGCCGCCGACATTCGCGAGGCCGAGGCGCTGGGCCACCGCGTCCGCCTGATCGGCATGGCCGAACGCGACGAAGCCGGCCTGTCGCAGCATGTCCAGCCGTGCCTCGTCCCCGCCGACCATCCGCTCGCTTATGTCCCCGGCGCACTCAACGCCGTCGTTGCCGAGGGCAATTTCGTCGGCCGTCTGTTCTTCGAGGGCGCGGGCGCGGGCGCGGGGCCGACAGCCTCTGCCATCGTCGCCGACATCATCGACATCGCGCGCGACGAATATGGCCCCGCCTTTGCGATGCCGGTCGATGCCCTCGATCAGGCGCCGGTTGCCGATGCCGGCGCGCGCGTCGGCAAACATTATGTCCGCCTGATCGTCGAGGACCGGATCGGCGTGCTGGCCGAAATCGCGACCGCAATGCGCGATGCCGACGTGTCGATCGAAAGCTTCATCCAGCGCGGCAACGGAACCGAAGGCGGTGTGGTCATCGCGCTGGTCACTCACGAAGGTCCGGCGCGCGCGATTCACGCCGCGCTGGCGATCCTCGCGGCGTCGGACCATGTTATCGGCACCCCGATGCACATGCCGATCCTGGCGCTCTAGGGCTCAGGCTCATCAGGCGCGGCGGGTTCGCCGGTTTCGGGGTCGGTCGCACGCTTCGCCATTTCGTATAATGCATTATATTCGGGGCCGGGCTTTGCCCTCCCGCCGAACGAGACCCAATTATAGGGCAGCTTGTCCCCGATAACTCCCTGCGCCTCGGCGCGCGGAATCTGAGGCTTGGTCGATCGTCCGACGCCCGCAATCGCGCGCAATTCGGGTGACAGGCGGTGGCGTTCGGTATCGCTGCCGCACACCGTGATCGATCCATCCTCGGCGGGTTTGCAGCGGCGGATCGGGTCGACCATCTCTTTTGCGTTGGCGGCGGCGGTTTCGGCGTTGCGCGGCGGCGGAGGCGCCGGCGGCCCCTGAACCTGCGCTCCGGCTGTCACGGTCATGACACAGGCGAGAGCAAAGGCAGCACCGTAACGGGCGAAGCATCCTCGACAAGCGGTGCGACCGGCCATATGGCGCGCACAATGCCCGACCCGGGCGACAAGGCAAGAAGAAAGACGGAGATCATCGGATGACGAACAGCAGCAACCTCGACCGCGTGCTCGTGCTCGAAATGGTGCGCGTCACCGAAGCGGCGGCGATCGCCGCTGCCAAGCTGATCGGGCGCGGCAATGAAAAGGCCGCCGATGCGGCCGCGGTCGAAGCGATGCGCACCGCGTTCAACACGCTTTATATGGACGGCACCATCGTCATCGGCGAAGGCGAGCGCGACGAGGCGCCGATGCTCTATATTGGCGAAAAGGTCGGCAACGCGCCGGGCAAGGGCCCGAAGATCGACATCGCGGTCGATCCGCTGGAAGGCACGACGATCACCGCCAAGGCCGGCCCCAACGCGCTCGCCGTACTCGCGATCGCCGAAGAAGGTTGCCTGCTCAACGCCCCCGACGTCTATATGGACAAGCTCGCGGTCGGCCCCGGCTATTCGCCGAACATCGTCAATTTCGACAATAGCGTCGCGCAGAATGTCGCAGCGGTGGCGAAAGAAAAGGGCTGCGGCCCCGAAGACATCATGGTGTGCGTGCTCGACCGCCCGCGTCACGAAGCGATCATCACCGAATTGCGCCGCATCGGCTGCGGCGTCGCGCTGATCCCCGACGGCGACGTCGCCGGGGTGATCGCGACGACCAATCCCGAAACCAATGTCGATATTTATATGGGCAGCGGCGGCGCCCCCGAGGGCGTGCTGGCTGCTGCGGCGCTGCGCTGCGTCGGCGGCCAGTTCAAGGGCCGCTTGCTGTTCCGCAACGACGACGAACGCAAGCGCGCAGCCAAATGGGGGGTCGAGGATCTCGACCGCGTCTATGACCTCGAAGACCTCGCCAAGGGTGACGTGATCTTCGCCGCAACCGGCGTCACCGACGGATCGCTGCTGCGCGGGGTCAAGCACCGCCGCGACGGCGTGATGACCACCGAGACGGTCGTGATGCGCGCTTCGTCGGGCACGGTGCGCTGGGTGAAGGGCGAGCATCGGGCGGCGTAAGGCGCGTTCGGGCGGGTGGCGGTCGAAATCAGCTGTTCCCCAGCGAAAGCCGGGGGCAGAGCGCCACCAACTGACGCCTGCTCTGTAATGCTCTGGGCCCCGGCTTTCGCCGGGGAACGGGAATGGCCGTAAGCGACCAGTTGCGGCCATTCGATCCTCCCTGTGCCGCAGGCATGGGGAGGTGGCAGCCCGAAGGGCTGACGGAGGGGCTATGGGCGCTGACGTCGCTGCCCCTCCACCACCGCCTGCGGCGGCGGTCCCCCTCCCCATCGCTGCGCGACAGGGAGGATCTTTATGTCCGCTTCCCACCCCAATTCAGACACTCCACTCTTCGTCACCCCGGACTTGATCCGGGATCCATGGCAGTCCTCGCCTTCTGGCCCCCGGATCAAGTCCGGGGTGACGAGAAATAGGAGTCAGAAAATTCCGGCAGCCAGCCCCTCAACCAGCGCGGCGCCCAGATCGCGCGCTTCGGTCAGGCGGTCTTGCGCGATCCTTTTCAGCGCGAGGATCGCTTCGGGGGTCTGTGCGTCGGTGTTGACGATCATATGGTCCGCTACGCGTTTCAGCCGCCAGCCGGTGGCGATGCGGTCGAGTTGGCGTTGGGCATTTTCGCCGTCGGATCCGGCGCAGATAATCGTCGCATAGGGGCGCCCCTCGATCCGGCCGAGGCAGGGATAATAGCAGCGGTCGAACATCTCCTTCATCGCGCCCGACAGGGCAGCGAGATTTTCGGGGCCGACGAAGAGATAGGCGCCTGCCGCCAGCAACATTTCTGGAGTGACATCGTCGGCGGCGGCGAGCCGCGCCGAATCGCCGCCGCCCGCCGCGGCGACTTCGGCGAGCGCACGGCTGCCGCCGGTGCGGCTGTGCCATATGATCAGCAGCGTGGGTGGGGTTTCGTCCATAGCTGATGCTTGCCAAGCAGGGACGTCCGGCGCAAGCTACCCCGAAATTTGGGGGAGAATGATATGCGCCGTTTGACCGTCCTGTTGCTGGCGACCTGCCTGCCGCTCACTGCCCCCCTTCCCGCCAGCGCGCAGGATGCCGCGAGCGCGGCGACCCGCGCGGCGCAGGCCGAACTGGCGGCGCGCCTGCCGCTGGACGATCCGCGCGACATGGCGAATGTCATGCGCGGCAAGATCGCCGAGATCGCCGACGGGGTGATCCTGACCAAGGACGGCAAGACGGTGTGGGACCGGCGGCCCTATGCCTTCCTCGCCGCCGAGCGTGCGCCCGATACGGTCAATCCGTCGCTGTGGCGGCAGGCGCGGCTGAATGCGGTGCACGGATTGTTCGAGGTGGTGCCGGGGAAAATCTGGCAAATCCGCGGCTATGATATTTCGGTGATGACGATCATCCGTGGCAAGGCGGGATGGATCGTCGTCGATCCCCTGCTGTCCGAAGAGGCTGCGGCGGCGGGATGGAAGCTGTTCGCCGACACGGTCGAGGCAAAGTCGGGCAAGCTGCCGATCAAGGCGGTGATCTTCAGCCACAGCCACAGCGACCATTTCGGTGGCGTCGGCGGCATCGTGACCCCCGAACGGGTGAAGCGCGAAAAAATCCGCATCATCGCGCCGCACGGCTTTTCCGAAGAAGCGACGTCGGAAAATGTCCTCGCGGGCGCAGCGATGGGCCGCCGTGCGCTCTATATGTTCGGGTCGATCCTCGCGCCCGGGCCGACCGGACAGGTCGACACCGGGCTGGGGCCGAAGCTGTCATCAGGCACCATCGGTTATATGGAACCGACCGAGACGGTGGGCGAAGGCGGCGGCACGCTGACGATCGACGGGCTGGCGTTCGAATTTCTCGACGCCGGCGGGACCGAGGCGCCGTCGGAGTTCGTCTTTTACATCCCGGCCTATAAGGCGCTCCACTCGACCGAGGTCGTCACCCATAATCTGCACAATGTGCTGACCTTGCGCGGGGCGCAGGTGCGCGATGCGCTGCGCTGGTCGAAGGTGATCGACGCGACGCTGATGAAATGGGGCGGCAAGGCCGATGTCGTCATGGCGTCGCATCACTGGCCGACTTGGGGGGCGGGGGAGGTCAGCACCCTGCTGGCCAACCAGCGCGACGCCTATCGCTATGTCCACGACCGCACCCTGTTTCTCGCAAATCGCGGCGCGACCCTGCACGAACTTGCCGACCAGACGCCCGAAGCGCCGGTGCAGGGACGCGATTTCTCGACCCGCGGCTATTATGGCACGGTCAATCACGACATGAAGGCGACCTATCAGCGCTATTTCGGCTGGTGGGACGGCAATCCCGCCAATTTCAACCCGCTGCCGCCCGAAGCCAGCGCGCCCAAATATGTCGCGCTTGCGGGCGGGGCCGACAAATTGCTCGCGGCGGGCAAAGCGGCGATTGCGGCGGGCGAGTATCGCTGGGCGGCTGAACTGCTGAACAAGCTGGTCTTCGCGCAGCCCGACAATCAGGATGGCCGCGCGGCGCTTGCCTCGGCCTATGACCAGCTTGGTTATCAGGCCGAGTCCGGCGCGTGGCGAAATTATTATCTCGCCGCCGCCGCCAGCCTGCGTGGCAATGCGGTCGAGAACATATCGGGCAATGGCCAGAGCCGATCATTCGTCAGCGCGATCCCGACCGGGGTGTTTTTCGATGCGCTCGCGACGCGCTTCGATGCGGCAAAGGGCGCGGCGGTCGCGGGGACTTTCCAGTTCGTGCTGCCCGACAGCAAGGAGAGCGTCGCGGTGGTCGTCGGCGGCGGGGTCGAGGTGCCGCGTTACGGCGTGACCGACGCCGCGCCAACCGCGACGATCACGCTCAACCGCGCGACCCTCGACGATGTGATGCTGGGGCAGGCGCAATTCCCCGCGCTGATGCAGTCGGGGGCGATCAAGATCGATGGCGATCGCATGGCGTTCCTGTCATGGTTCGCTCTCCACCCGCCCGCCAACCCGCGTTTCAATGTGGTTGTCCCCTAGGGGGGCAACCGACTAACAGAGGGTCATGACCGACACCGCCCCCGCGCCGACCGATCCCTTGGCTCATGACGCGATCAACGCCGCCGACGGGCTCGATCCGGTTAACCCGGCCTATACCCATGTGCTGCGCGCCGCGACGGCGCTCAACATGGTGCCGTTCGGGATCGCGGCGAGCGTTTTCGACTATATGCTGATCCGCCATATCGAGGGTCCCTATGGGCTGATCACCGCGCTGGCCTGGGCGCTCGCGATTTTCGCGATCGTCAGCTTCCCGGCGCGGCGCATGCAGCGTTGGGGGTACAAGATCGGCGAAGGCCAGCTGCGCGTCGCGCGCGGCTGGCTGTTCCGCACCGACACCATCGTCCCCTTTGTGCGCGTCCAGCATATCGATGTCGGTCAGGGACCGATCGAGCGCTGGTTCGGCCTGTCGCACCTGATCGTCCACACGTCGGGGACGCACAACAGCATGGTGACATTGCCCGGCCTCCACGCCGATCTGGCGGCCGCAATGCGCGAGACGATCCGCCGCCATATCCAGACCGACTTCGCATGAGCGAAGCCGACATGTCTGCCGTGCCCGCGGCCGTCGAGCCCGAGTGGCAGCGGCTGCACCCCGCAACGCTCGCGCTGGCGATCGTCAGGCTCGGCCCGCGCTCGCTCAACTTCGTGCCCGCGCTCGCCGCCATCGGCTTTGCGGGCAAATGGGCCTATGTCGTCCCGGCGCTGCTCGCCTTTCTGCTCTTCTCGCTGGTCACCGCATGGCTCCAATGGCTGCGCTTCCGCTTTGCAGTAAGCGCGAATGAAGTGGTGATCGAAAGCGGCGTGCTGTCGCGCCAGCACCGCACCATCCCCTTCGACCGCATCCAGGACGTCGGCATCGAACAGGGGCTCGTCGCGCGCGCGCTCGGCATCGCCAAGGTCGGGTTCGAAACTGGCGCGGGCGGGCAGGAGAATGACGCCGACCTCGACGCGATCGGGCTCGACGCGGCGCAGGCGCTGCGCACGACGATCCGCGCCCACCGCAGCGAGGCGGTTGCTCCGGTGGCGGAGACCGAAACATCGGTTGCCGAAGACCGGCTGCTCTTTGCGATGACCCCGCACCAGTTGCTCGTCGCGGGGCTGTTCAATTTCTCGCTTGCCGCGCTCGCGGTGGTCGGCGCGGGCATGCAGCTGTTCGACAATTTCCTGCCCTTCGATTTCAACACCTTCAACCCAGCCGACTGGATCGACATCGCCGAGGATTATGGCCTCGACCAATGGGTGCTAGCACATCGCTGGGTCGCGGGGGTCGGCGCGGCCGTCTCGCTGCTCTTCATCGGCTTTGCGAGCGGGATCATCCTGATGCTCTTCGCCAACTGGAACTTCCGCCTGACCCGCGAACCGCGCGCGCTACGCCGGACGCGCGGGCTGACGACGCGTACCGACGTCGCGGTGCCGGTCCGCCGGGTGCAGGCGGCGATCCTCGTCACCGGCTGGTTCCGCAAGCGTTTCGGCTGGCACGAGCTGCGCCTGCAAAGCCTCGCCAGCGACGGCGGGAAGGAGCGCGACCATCAGGTCGTGCCCTTCGCGCGGTTGGACGCAATCGACCAGGTGCTCGCCGAGGTGGCGATTGCGCGGCCGGACGATGCGCAACCGTGGCAGCGCAGCCACGGCATCATCGCGCTCGGCGGATTGATCGGTGCGACTTTCGCCGCGACCGGCGGGCTGATCGCACTATCGCTCGGCGAACGCGCGGGTTGGCTCGGGCTCATCGCCGCGCTACCCATCGCGATCGCGGCGTTCTTCGGCGCACGCTTTCACCGCTGGACCGATCTGGGCGATAGTGTCGCGATCCGCCGCGGCTTCTGGAAACCCAAAATGACCCTCCTCCCCCATGCATCGGTGCAAAGCGTCGACCTCAAGACCGACTTCATCCTCCGGCCGCTCGGGCTCGGAACGCTTGTGTTCGGGGTTCCCGGCGGCAGCGCGCTCGCGGCGCATGAAATTCCTGCAATTCCGATCAGCGTCGCGCAAGACTTGCGCGACCGCATCCTCGCCGCCGGAGCGCGGCGATGAGCGGCGCGGCACTCGGCATCACCCGGTCGATCCTTGGCCAGCCGTGGCATTGGCGCCGCGCGAGCGCCGACATGGCGTCCGAGAATCTGGCCCCCGACGATCTGGTCACCCAATTATTGCTCGCGCGCGGCGTGACGCGCGACGACCTTGAGCGCCAGCGCAACCCGACCTTGCGCGGTTTCATGCCCGACCCGTCGCTGTTCCGCGACATGGATGCCGCCGCGGCGCGGCTCGCCGATGCGGTCGAGCGCGGTGAGGCGGTAACGATCTTTGGCGATTATGACGTCGACGGCGCGACCTCGGCGGCTTTGCTCGTCCTGCTGCTGCGCGGGCTGGGGCTGCCTGCGGGCGCCTATATCCCCGACCGGTTGATGGAGGGCTATGGCCCGTCGGGCGCCGCGCTGGTCAAGATCGGCGAGGCCGGGTCGAAACTCGTCGTCACCGTCGATTGCGGTGCGCAAGCCTTTGAGGCAATCGCCGAGGCGAACGCCGCGGGGGTCGAGGTGATCATCGTCGATCATCACCAGTGCGCCACGACGCTTCCGGCGGCCTTTGCTGTGGTGAACCCCAACAGGCTCGACGAAGTGCCTGATGCGGCGGCGCACGGCAATCTGGCGGCGGTTGGCGTCGCCTTCCTGCTCGGCGCGGCGCTGCTGCGCACTTTACGCGCCCGCGGCCATTTCGCGAGCCGCAGCGAACCCGCGCTGATCGAACTGCTCGACCTTGTCGCGCTGGGCACCGTCGCCGATGTCGCACGGCTCACCGGCTTCAACCGCGCTCTGGTGACGCAGGGGCTGAAGGTGATGGCGCGGCGCGGCAATATCGGGATGGCGGCGCTGATGGACGCGGCGCGGCTGACCAAGCCACCGAGCGCAAGCGACATGGGCTTCGCGCTCGGCCCGCGGATCAACGCGGGCGGGCGCGTCGGCAAATCGGACCTCGGCGTCCGCCTGCTCACCACCACCGACTCGCAGGAAGCGGCAGACATTTCGCAGGAACTCAACCGGTTGAACGAGGAAAGGCGCGCGATCGAGGCGGCGGTGCTCGAACAGGCGATCGAGGCGAGCGAGCGATGCGGCAATGCCCCGGTCGCGATCGTGTCGGGACAGGGCTGGCACCCCGGGGTGATCGGCATCGTCGCCGGGCGCCTCAAGGAACGGCTCCACCGTCCCGCGATCGTCATCGCGGTCGATGAGGATGGCGTGGGCAAGGGGTCGGGCCGCTCGATCAGCGGCGTCGATCTGGGCGCCGCAATCCTCGCGGCGAAGGAAAGCGGCCTGCTCGTCGCGGGCGGCGGCCATGCGATGGCGGCGGGACTGACCGTCGCGGCGGACAAGATCGACGCGCTCGGCGCGTGGCTCAACGACCGGCTGGCGGCCGACGTCGAGCGCGCGAGCGGCGACAAGGCGCTGCTGATCGACGCGGTGCTCGCGCCGCGCGGGATTTCGCCGCTGTGGTGCGAAGCAATCGAGAGCGCGGGGCCCTATGGCGCCGGCTGGCCCGCGCCGCGCGTCGCGACCGGGCCGGTGCGAATCGTTGAAGCGGGGCTGGTCGGCACCGATCATGTCCGCCTGATCGTATCGGGTGACGACGGCGGGCGGTTCAAGGCGATCGCCTTTCGCGCTGCGGAAACAGAATTGGGCCAGACGCTGCTCAACACGCGCGGGAATCGCAAGCTATGGCTCGCCGGACGCGCCAAGCGCGACGACTGGGGCAGCCGCCCCGCCGCCGAGCTTCATCTGGAGGACGCCGCCTGGGCCGATTAGAAAGGCACGAAAACCGCCCCGTCGCCCGCGTTTCCGGGGGCCGGAAAGGGCAAGCGCTTTGACATATGCAAGCTTCTTGAAAAGAGTGTCGAGAGAAGCCTTGACCGCACCGACATGCCCGTCTAATGCGCCGCTTCACCGATCAGACGGCCCCTTCGTCTAGCGGTCTAGGACGTCGCCCTTTCACGGCGAAAACACGGGTTCGAGTCCCGTAGGGGTCACCAACTTCTCAATGAAGGTTGGATTTCTGCCAAAATAACGCATTTCATCGACTTAACAGCCGCCTGGTGATACAAAAAGGTGGCACAAAGATGAGATTGCGCGTGGCTGGATTATGGCGTCATCCTAAGTCGAAAATGCTCTGGTTCCGCATGAGCGTGCCGGAGAGATACCGCGCGCGCGTCGGCAAGCGCGAATGGAAAGAGAGTCTCGGCACCAGTGTCGAGGCGGAGGCGCGGGCGCTGCATGCGCAAAAGCTCGTCGAAGTCCACGACCTCATGCGAAGGCTCGACGCTACTGATACTGTGGCCGTCGTCGACGAGGCGGACAAAATCGTCTCCGCCGGTTTCGATGCATTAGCCCGCTCGAACGTCAAGGCACACGAGATCGCTGCCGATTATGATCTGACGCGCGGGCTTGATCACGTTTGCTTCACCATGCTGAAGATGATGAGCTTCCGCGCTCGGCTGGACTGGGGCGGAAGCTACGCAGCTAAGGCGCAAGAAGAAGCGCTCGGTGAGGTGGACGAGGATCTCTGGCCGGTTGAGCAGCCCGACCCGGTGGGAGCCTTCCCCACGTTCGCGCACCGCGACGCCGTGACCATGAATATCGAGCTGTTCGAAAGCAATTCCGTGTTCAAGGGCGCTGCGTTTCGCGAAGTAGCCCGAGCTCATCTGTTGACACGCGACTGGAAAGCAGTGGAGATCGAGGCGAAGATCGTGGCGCAGGCCGCTGGCATTGTGTTAAAGCCGCGAGGGCCTTTGTTCGAGGCGGTGGCAGAACGCATCCTGCGCCGTTTAGCGGAGCACCGCTTCAGCCACTGGCCGACGGGCGTGGAGAAGGTTTTGCTGCCGATGATGACGGCAATGGCGAATCATCTGCCCACTCCAGCGAGCGCCGGGGCGTCCGCGCCAGCGCAAACCCTTAATGACGCTTTTGCGGCGTGGCAGCAGCGCAAGGGCATCAACCCAGAGCTTCCTGACAAGACCAGCGACGAATGGCAGGTTGCACTCGACCGATTCCGAGAGTTGACCGGCACCGATGACATCAGCGCCATTTCGCGCAAGATGGTTAAATCCTTCCTTGAGGACGTGGCTCAATTGCCATCGCGCCCCAAAAAAGCGGTTGGAGAGCTGCCGTTGCGCGAACAGATCTCCGCCGCTCGCGCCGCGAAGCTTCCGACGCTGAGCCCGCCTACGGTTGGGAAACACCTCGCCGCAATCCGCTCTGTGCTGGAGGTCGCCTTCGACAAGGAATGGATCGGCAACAATCCCGCGGCTGGGCTGGCCGTCGCTGGAGCAAAGCACACTGGAACCGAGCGCGACCACTTCTCCGATGAAGACCTGCGAAAGATTTACACGGCGCCGTTGATGACCAACCCCGAAGCCTGCAGCGATACAATGTTCTGGATTCTCCTGCTTGCGCCTTTCCACGGTTCGCGGCCAGGCGAACATTGCAAGCTTAAGCCGCACGAAATTGTCCGCGAGGGAGAAGAATGGGTCATGCGCTTCCGCACCGACTCGAGACAGCGGCGCGTATCGGACGCTCTTGAGACGCGCCCGCGTCGGCAGAAGACCCTGCAGTCGGTGCGCGACGTGCCACTACACTGGATTGTCATCGAGGCCGGTTTCCTCGACTGGGTCGCGCTCCAAATACAGCGTGGCGAGCATTGGGTTTTTGGCGACCTTGAGGCGGACAAATATGGCGACCGCTACAAATACCTGTCGAGCGAGATCAACGACGCCATTCGCGCTGTTGGTATCGATGATCCTGACAAGGCATTTTACTCGACGAGGCACAGCTGGAGGCGCGAGGGTCGTCGCAGGCGCGTGCCGGAGCACGATCTCGACCAGATGGCCGGCCATGCCTCCACCAATGTTGGCCGCAAATATGGCCAAGGGTCGCCAATCGATACTCTCAAGGAAAGCATCGACCGCTTCGAATTTCGTAGCGTGCCGTGGGACGCGGTGGTCGCCTGTGCTCACCAGCGTCTAATAAGGCTTGCTCGTAATACTCTGCCAGTGCCCGGAGATGTTTAGCCAACTTGCGACCGACGAATGTGCGGGAGGAAGACGGCATCTGGTATATCGCCATCGAGCGCGATCCGAAGCGCCAGCGCCTCGAGGAGGAAGCGGAGGGTAGGACGACCAAGCGGGTCAAGACCAGAACCAGCCTTCGAAACATCCCCGTCCACCGGCTGGCGGTGGAGGCTGGCTTCCTAAACCTGGTCGAACGGAACCGTGCCGTCGGTGCCGAGTGGATATTCGAAACGCTGCGAACCTATAAAAAGTATAACGATCGCGGCAAGAATATCTCGCGCAAGTTAATGGCCGCCATCCGGGGAGCTGACATCACCGACATTGAATATGTCTATCACTCGTTTCGGCACTCGCTGAAAGGCAAGCTGCGGGACGACCCCGAGACCAGGAGGAATTTTCCGACCTGCTGACCGGGCATTCGTTTTCTGTCGGCGTCGGCCGGAAATATGCACGCGGCGCCGGCTTGAAGATCCTGTCTGAGGCGGGTCAGCTGACCGGTTTCAACGACGCCGCGATGCCAACATTGCAGAAACGCGGCGGCGGCGTTGGCGCCGGTTCCGCGGCAACCAAGCGATCTGGTTGGAAGGCGCACTGCTCAACTGGTAGATGCGGAATTCGCACCATTCAGGGATGGCGGCAGCAAGCGCTAGGTAATTGTCCTGCCGCCGGGCAGCATCCGCCAGAATACGCGTGACGGCGTCGCCCGCCCCCTCGGTATCAGCGACCAGCGTCGCTCCGAACAGCGGATTGGTGATCTCCACGGGCCGACCGGTGCGCGCTAGTATCCGCACCGGGTGTCGCGACGCACGCTGATATGCCAAGATAGCAGCGAGCCGCGTCTGGACGGAGGTGTCGGCGAGCCATGCGGCATTTGCGCCAAGCGATGAGACCAGCCGCGCGTCGTCATGACCGATCCGACCCACAAGAGCTGGTTCGAGAATAATAGGGAAGCCCGTAACGTCCGTAGCGAATGCGTCGATGCCGGCGGACTGTGAGGCATTGCCCCACCTACGAAGTGCTGATTCGTCCATGCAGGGGCCTTTCTGTCCATATCACGACGTCGGACATACTGATTTTAAATAATAGCATTGGCGATATTCATTCCGACGCCTATAATAGTATGTATGGACGCCGCCGATACATTTCCAGACCAGAAAGTCGACTCTCGCGTTTCGATATCGGATGCTGTGTTTGAGGCGCTCGGCACGGTCCTTGCTGCCGTTGGGTATATCCTCGATGGCGAGGCAATGCGCAGGCGAGGTGGTCCAGGAATGGCCCGTCGAATCACGTCGATAATTGCCTTGTTTGTCGCGTTCGTTGTCTCGTTGATCGTGCGGAAAAACGCGATTGCAACGCAAAGCTGGGCGACTGTCACGGCATCGCGAGCGCTTCGGCATCTTCGCTGCCCACCGCAATGCTGGGCAGCACCGTAACCGTTCTCGTCGACTAACCGCGCCCGGCCGCCGCGTGGCGACCGCGCGCTGACGATGATGCGCGGCCGGCCACCATCCCGATAACCATGAACCTTCGACACCTGCGATATCGCGGGTATCGAAGGTCTCGCAAGATGGCCCGGCTCGCGGAAAGCGAGTTCGGTATTATGAAAAAGAGTAGTGACTGGGTCCGTCAGCCGGGCCTCGACAAAATGCTCGACCAGCTGGTCGAGGAGCGCGGCTGCACGCCCGCTGAACTGATCCCCTACGACGCAGCCAAGGCGCTCGACATCGAGCCCAGCGGCGAATTTTACAAGAAGGTGCGCGACTGGAAACAGCGCCGCGCCGCAGAGTGCGATACGCCGGTCATGGAGGTCCCGCCGCATGTGCAGGCGGAGTTCCGCAAGACGGTCGATCGCTTCACGGACGACGCGATGAACAGCTTCGTCCATGCGGTGCGCCTCATCGGTGGAGATTTCAATCGAACGACAATGCTCCGCGTGGCCGCTGCTGAGCGCCGTGCCGAGGATGCGCGGGCAGAGGCCGACAGCCTGCTCGATCAGTGGACGGCTGCGGAAGCCGAACGCGATGCCGCGCAGATTCGGGCAGCTGAACTTGTGCACGCACTCGCCGACGCGCAACGTCGCGAGGAAGCACTCATTGTCCGACTGGAGGAGCGCGATGCGTTGCTCAGGATGGTGAAGCTGACGACGGCCGACGCTGCGGCAACGGTCATCGCGGATGAAGCGCCGCCGGTCGGTAGCATCGATGACAACCACGAAAGCTATCCCGGCGATGCCATGGTTGTCGACCCGTCCACTACGCGTTCCAAGCACGACGGAGCGGAGCCCGACGTGATGGCGGGAGTCTCCGCTGACCCGACCAGGGTGGCGGACGAAGCCCCTTCTCTAAGCACAGTGTCCGAGAGGGACGAAGCCGAGATGGCTTCGACCAATCCGGTTGATCGCTGCCAAGGTGATCGGGTCGAGATGCCCTTCGCCGACCGCACCGGCGGCGAGCACGCGACCGACGGTGATCGCGATGCGGAATGATCGGATTTTTCAGTGCCGCCACCGTCATGGTGGCGGCACGCTTTTCCGTTTCACCCCTTTCTTCTTCGTCTTTCCCGTGGCGGGGAAAGACACGCCCCATAGCGATGAGCGGTGGGGCGTAACGGGGGTTCAGGGGCACTCCCCTGACACGCCTTTTTTTGCGCAGCGAAAAAAGATGAGCGTGTTATCCTTTTTTGGCCATCGGCCGCTCTTCAATACTTGGAGGGCGCAATGAAAAAGAGCCCCGTCTCCGGTCTTGCCGGCGCCGTGAGAATTGACCGGCTCACTCTGCAGGGCATCACCAAAGCAGAAAACCATGGCAAGCGGCTGGACGAAAGCAGCAAGCGCCGGGTGATAAAAGACGCTCCCGCTGTAACCACCACAGGTTTAGACTTGTACGCCCTTTATGAAGAGCACATCGAAGGCGCGTTCGTTCCCAAGGCAGAGTGTCGAGCGCTTCACGTGCTCGTGCAATTCCCGACCGACTTGGTAGATGGAGATGATGCCAGTGGCATGCTTCGCCATGCTCGCCAGTTTGCAGAGCGGGTATTCGGTAATCGTGCCATATTCGCAGATCGCATCGATCGGGATGAGCAAGGGCAGCAAGTTGTCGACCTGTTCGTTGCACCAATCTATTTGAAGAAAACGAAACGCCAAGACAAAGTCGCCATCTCGACCACCAAGCATTTGAAGGCGCTGGCGGCGAAACATGGTTTTAATAAGACCACCTTGCGGAATGAAGGGCGCGCCTTGCAAACGGCATTCTTCGAGTATCTGCGCGATGAGATGCAGTTGGACGGCGTTGAGCGCGGTGAGCAAAAATGGTCCCTCGACCCCGATTGGAAAAGCCGCGAGCAGTTGCGCGAAGAAGAGCTGGAGAAGTTGAAGGCGGAGACCGAGAACGCGCTCGCCGAAGCTGCAGAAGCTCGGGCGGTAGCTTTAGCAGAAGTAGCTCGAGCTCAGGCCATGCGTATCGAGGAGGCTGAGGCGGCGCATGACCGCCGATTGGCGCAACAGCAATCTGCCGAAAGGATGACAGTTGCATTGGCCAAAATGGAAGCGGCGAATGCCCGCCTTAATGCCGAGCTGCAGGAAAAACTCGCGGCCGCAAAAGTGAAGGAGGCGGAGGCCGAACTGCAGGCTGAACGCTGGAGAGTTGAAAACCAAGCCGCCGAACGCGACCGTGCGAAAGCGGCCGCTATGATCCAGGCTGCAACGGACCAATCCCGACAGCTCGCAAACGACCGCACCCTCCACCAAGAGCAGATTACCCTTCTGTCACGCTCCGCTGACGACAAGGAAGGCTTGCATCTTCAAATTGGGCGGCATCCTGTGTCTGATGCGGGCTTCGCCATGGATGAGCAGCATATGTCGGCCATGGAACGGGATGCTTATAGAAAGCCTTGGCCGCCGGCGATTGCGGCGGTGGCTCGAGCTCTCGCCCGCGCTCTCGCAATCATCCGCGACGCGGCGGCCAAGGTGTTCGAGCGAGAACGCGCCATCGCGAATCGCGAAACCCTCATGGCAACGGAACAAGCGGAGGCTAATCGGCGGTTGGAGGAACGCCGCGCCGCCCAGATGCATGAACACCGACTGGCGATGGAGGCTTTGGAAGTGCGTCAGGCAGCTGTCGATGCCGCACATGCTGACGCAGTCCGCTCGAGGGCAGATGCGGAAGCGCGGATCGAAAGAGCAACCATGCGCGAAAAGACAGCCTCGGCAAAGGCAGCCTTCAACGCTCGTTGGGGTCGCGCCTTGGTGGCAATTGCGGACACGCCGAACGTAATTACTATTAACGAGGACGGGGTGGCCTCGTTCGATAAGCAGATTGCGAAGACTTTCGGTGAGGAGTTTGCCGACACCATGCCATCAAACCCGCCCGAGTGGGCCGAGAAGGGGCTCACGCGGGAACTCGAAATCGCCGAGCAACGCCACGTGCTGGCCGAGAGATACCGTCAGGCATCGAAGCAAGTCCAGCAGCTCGCAGCTTTGCTTGAGAAGGCTGGTTCCGTCCTCACGCCTCGCCAACAGCTTGTCGCTGAGGAGGTTCGACACGCCGTGGAAAAAGCAGCTGCGCTTTCGAACCGCCAAGTTCGCGACATGTAGCCGAGTGAATGACGGGGCGCCGCTCTGTAGCGGTGCCCCGTCGTCCTTCAGGCCGCGTCGCGATCGAGCCAAGGCGCAAGCCAGTGGGCATCATTCGCGGCCGCCTCACGCTTAGCTGCAAATCGCCGATCGCGATGCGCCTCGAGCGACGCGATATATCCGCGCCCGGCCCGGAGTTCGATGACGCGACGAAGGATGCGGTCCTCGACAGAATCCGCTTCGGCGCGCGGGTCGGTCAGACGCCGCCAGCGCGCAAGCAGTAATGCCGTGGATATGACATCGACTTCGCATGCGCTCTGCACTTCTTCCCATCCGCCAGCATATATCAGATTGGTGACAGCAAAGGGTGGGCACGTGATCTTGCCGGGGATGTCCAGCACGGCCAAGACTTCGGCCAAGTGGATCGGCTTCATGCGCATCCCAGCGGTGTAAGCGCGAGCAAGGTCCAGGTGGCGGGTGTGGTGGAACCCGCCATGCGCCAGCCAGCCCCAGCCTCGCGGCAAAGTCAGCCCATACCGCATGCAGCCATTGATCAGGATGGGCAGATCATGCGCCAGGCCCATCCACGTGACGATCTCGGCGTCGTCCGGTGCGTCTGCCAGCACGCGCAGGATGCCGGCGATGACGTCCCGCTCGTCGTGATCCGGCGCCGACAAGGTGACAAAGCGAGTCACATCGACGCCGCCCTGCGCATCCTCCACCAGCAGCATCAGCGACGCCGTGGTGATGGTCTGAAAAACCCAGCGCGGGCAACTGAGCGGATCCTCGCTGCGCCGGTATCCGCGTCGACTCGGCTTGCCCTCGGCGGGCACCCAGCGCTCCATGGCCTGATACCGCTTATGGGCGGTGCCATCAAGCACGGCGGACTCGAGGTCGAGCACGATCCACGATCGCGGGCCGCGATTCTTGGTTTCGGTTGTCATAGCAATGTTCTCCTGTTCAGGTCGCAGTGGTCAGCCGAAGCGGACGATGGTTTCGGTCGGCACGGCGCGTGCGATCGACGTGTCGCCCCACGGGACGTGACGATTGTTGGCGAGCAGCGCGTCGCCCATTTGAGCGGCGGCGGCGCGGATACGCTTCTTGGCGAGCTTTCGGCCGGCACCGATGGCACTGGGTTTTCGATACATCCGCATCAGCGTGCCGCGCTGGTCGATGCCGAACATCTCGTCCCGACGCATGCTGACCAGTAAGATCGGAGCGGTGTCGTTGGCTGCCCAGGGCACGAGCCCGTCGATAATGTCCACAGTCAGCATCTCGCGATATGCGACGCTCAGACCCGCCATTTCGCGTGCCTTCGTATTTGCCCAGCTGCCGTAAACGATGTCCTTGCCGAGCGCCTGTGCGACGCGCGCCACTTCCATGCCCACCTCGGCGTCCATCGGCATGCCGGACGACCATGCGATGGCGTCATTCGCAGGCGTGAACGCCGGCCACCCCATTTCTTGGCGGAGGGCAATCATAATATTCTGGTGATGCACAATCATTTCCATTTGTTAGTTCCTTTCATGATACGGCCTAAAACCGGAGCTTTTCCCCACTGTTGGGTCACTCAAATCTTCAGTTTCGGAATGGGGCGGAGCGCATGGTCGCGCTCCACTCAGCGCTCAGCGGTGGCGCTGATGCCAGGTGATCGGCAGCATCCGCGGCACAGGGCCGGACGGCGAGATATGCTCGCGGAACCAGCGCTCTTCTCTGGCGCATGCGCACTCATCGATCTCCATCCACCACACGCGGTAGCGCGCGTCCCATCGATATCCGCGCGCCTTGAGCAGGCCTCGCTTTTCGTATCGCGCGTTCGTCGCCTCGAACCGGACCGTTTGCCGTTCAGCGTTGGCGAGCACATCGCGCAAAATGGTGCCGCCGTGGGGCAGACGGTGCGCGAGCAGGTGCACCAGCGCGATGACGTCGGCCATCGCGCGATGCGCTTCGGAGAAGCGGCCGACCTGCATCAAAAGATGGCCTAGCTTTCGGCCATCGAACCCGGCGGCCAGCCAATCGAAATCAGCCATGGAGCATGCCCACGCCGCACCCGCGAGGCCCGGCATGAGGTTATCGATGAAGGCGATGTCGAACGCCGCCGAATGCGCAACCCGCACGTCCGCACTGGCCAACAGCCGTTCGAGCCTGTCTAGGTCGATCGTCTTGCCGCGAACATCGTTGTCGGTGATGCCGGTCAAGACCGTGATTTGTGGTGGTATCGGCATATGCGGGTCGCGCAGCGCCTGCCCGGCGCTCGCGATGCCGACGATCTCGCCGGCGTCGTCCACCTCCAGCATGACGACGGCGATGTCGATGACTTCGTCAGTCAGCGGATCGGTGCCGGTCGTTTCGGTATCGACGATCGCAATACGCCGGACGGGTCCGTCTCCGCGCACGTGGAATGGGAATTTGTCCAGTCTCGATACCCGGCGCAAAATACGGATGTCCGGGTTTTCGGCATCGCAAAGGCTCAGCGTCTCCGCTTCTTGGTGGCCAATGTCGTGCATGCTCGTTCTCCTTGAAGGACCGAGCGACAGCGAGGATTTTCCCCTCTGCATCTTCGGTCAAGGAGCGTGGCGCGTGTCCAAGATTTTCCCGACATCCCACAAAGCCTGTTCGTTTAGGATCTGAGCGGCTACAGCTAAAAGCCAAGTTGCTGTGTGGATTTGGGGGTTAGGTGCCGATACTCGATTGGATGACGCGCGGTGATGATGTTCGCGCGGCTGCGGGGGTTCCGTATCGGCTGTTGGACGCAGTGCCCGCGTTGGATGGCGGCAACGCGGCCTCCGAAAACATGCTTATTAAGGGTGACAACCTTGACGCGCTGAAGGCGCTGCTTCCCTATTACAAGGGTGCGGTGAAGTGCATATATATCGATCCGCCCTACAACACGCGGTCGGCCTTCGACCAATACGATGACAATCTTGAGCACAGCCAGTGGCTCGCGATGATCTATCCGCGCCTGGTGCTGCTGCGCGAGCTGCTCGCGGAAGGTGGTAGCATCTGGGTGTCGATTGACGACAACGAGGGCCATTATCTCAAAGTGATCATGGACGAGGTTTTCGGACGTGCCAATTTCGTCGCCAACGCAGTATGGCAGAAGCGATATTCCCGCGAGAACCGCGGTGCGATCGGCGACGTGCATGAATATATCGCTGTGTATGCCAAATCACCGGAGCGCTTCAAATTAGAGCGAAACCTAATTCCGCTCGATGAGAAGCAAGCCAAGATCTACAAAAACCCAGAAAACCCGAGGGAAACCGATCCTTCCAAGCGTTGGCGCGGCCTACCCATGACTGCTCAGGGTTTTCGACCGAACCAAATGTATGAGATTGTCGCCCCAAACGGGCAGACGCATCGACCTCCAGAGGGACGCTGCTGGTCGATGATTGAAAGTGAATTCAGAAAGCTGAAAGCGGCCGATCGCATTTATTGGGGTCGAGATGGGACCGCCCAGCCGAGCGTCATTCGATATTTATCAGAGGTTGAAGGCCTCGTTCCATGGACATGGTGGCCCCACGAAGAGGTTGGTCACACCGATGAGAGCAAGAAGGAAGCCAATGCGCTGTTTGGTGCGGATGTAAGTTTTGGCACTCCGAAGCCGGAACGTTTGGTGCAGCGTATACTCCACATCGCCAGCAATCCCGGCGACCTCGTGCTCGACAGCTTCCTCGGTTCCGGCACTACGGCTGCGGTTGCGCACAAGATGGGGCGGCGTTGGATCGGTATTGAGATGGGAGACCACGCCGAGACGCACTGCAAGCCGCGGCTCGACAAGGTGATCGCGGGCGAACAGGGCGGCGTGTCCAAATCCGTGGGCTGGACAGGCGGCGGCGGCTATCGCTTCTACCGCCTCGGCCTGCCGGTCTTCGACGCCGACGGCCACATCACGGATGATATCGCCTTCGCGACGCTCGCCGCACACATTTGGTTCAGCGAGACCGGCACCCCGCTGACCGGGGGAGCCGATACACCCTTGCTAGGTGTGCATAAAGGCATGGCTTATGCGTTGCTTTATAACGGCATCTTGGGCGACCGGTCGGTCAGCGGCGGCAATGTTTTGACGGCTACCTTGCTTGCACGGCTACGCGAGGAGAGCCGCTGGAATGGCCTGATGACGGTCTATGGTGAATGGAGCAAGCTGGGCGCGGCCCGACTGGCTGACGCGGACGTGACGTTCAAGCAGACGCCTTATGATGTGAGGGCGCGCTGATGGAGCTGAAGGATTATCAGCTCCGCGCGCTAGACGCATTGAGGACCTTCCTCGACCAAGCGGCAATACGCGATCATGCCCACGCTTATACGGCCGCCTGCGCAGTGGGCCAACCGGGCGCCTATGCTGCGACCTATTCCCCGTTAGCTGGGCTGTCGGACGTTCCCTATTGCTGCCTTCGCCTGCCGACCGGCGGCGGCAAAACCTTGCTCGCCGCCCATGCAATCGGCGTGGCGCGGGACACCTATCTCGCCCGGCGATTCCCGGTCGTGCTATGGCTCGTCACTTCAACCACCATTGCCGAGCAAACTCTGGGCGCGCTCAAGAAGGTAAGTCACCCCTATCGGCAAGCATTGGAAGCGGCCTTTGGTGGTGCTGTGCGCGTCTATGGCATCGATGAGCGAAGGCAGCTTCGCCCGCAAGATATGGCGGATGCGACAACCGTGATCGTTTCGACCGTGCAGGCGTTCCGCGTGCGCAACGCCGAAGATCGCAACGTCTATCTCGACGACGAGGAACTGGAACCGCACTTCGCCGCGCTGCCCAGCAGTGCCGATGTTACCCGGCACGAGGAAGGCCCGCGTCGGGGCAAGCCGATCGCCAGCTTTGCCAATCTGATGAAGTTGCATCGTCCGCTGGTGATCGTCGATGAGGCGCACAACTTCACCTCCACTCTTTCAGGTGAGACGATGGGGCGCATCGCGCCTGCAGCGGTCGTGGAGTTTACTGCGACACCTGTGCGCTCGAACGTCATCGTGTCCGCCACTGCCGCCGAGCTGAAGGCGGCGGACATGATCAAGCTGCCGATCCACCTTTCGCAGCATGGTAGCTGGCAGCAGGCGATCGCACACGCTGTTGACAATCGTGCATGGCTCGAAGGCATCGCCGTCCGTGACGGCGGCGGTATTCGGCCCATCGCGCTCTATCAGGCTCAGCCTGCGCGCGAAGGCGCCGAGGCGACCGTGGATGTCGTCAAACGCCACCTGATCGAAGATTGCCGTATCCCAGAGGACCGGATCGCGGTGGCGACGGGCAACCAGCGTGAGCTAGACGGTATCGACCTATTCGATCCGGCCTGCACGATTGAGCACGTCATCACCGTCGACGCCCTGAAAGAGGGCTGGGACTGCTCCTTCGCCTATGTTTTCTGTTCGCTTGCCAGCATTCGCAGCGGCGGCGCTGTGGAGCAGTTGCTCGGCCGCGTGCTGCGCATGCCGTTCGCAACGCGACGCTCGTCAGAGGAACTGAACCGCGCCTATGCCCACGTATCCGAGCGCAATTTCTTTGATGCAGCCGAGGGCCTGAAAGATCGGCTTACCGAAATGGGCTTCGATGAGCGCACCGCACTGGAGGCGATCGTCGAACAGCCCGAGACTTTCGAGTGGCGTGAGGACCAGTCGCTGTTCACCCAGCCGGAGTTGCCCGTGCTGCACGTCCGGGACCGGCCCGATCAGAGCAATTGGACCCCCGAGATGGTCGCTGCGACCCGGATGGCCGACGACGGAGCAGGCGGAGTTGCGATCACTTTTGACACGTCTGCACCGGACGACGTGCTCCGCGAAGTAGCCGCAGCGGTTACAAGCGCCGAGGCCACGCCGACGACGGCGGTGGAGGCTTTTATTGCCCGCCGTGCCGAGTCGTTATCGCCTGCCGAGCAGGGCGAGGTGCTGACATTACCCCGGTTGGCGATTGAGCGGGACGGCCAGCTCGAAATCGTCTTCCCCGAGACGCTGGTCGACGTGGGAGGCTGGGATCTGCGACAGGTCGACACAAGCCTGTCCGGCTTTGCGTTGACCGAGCGCCCCGACACATTCGAGATGGATGTCGATGGCGATCAGGTGGTCTACAATCGCATCGACGCCGCCGCCGAATTGGCGCTCGATGACGCGACCGATTGGGACGTGGCTGCACTGTCTCGGTGGCTTGATCGCACGACGCGCCAGCGCGACGTCTCCCAGCCTATATTCCTCGAATATTGCCGGCGCGTTGTGGAAGGTGTCATGGAGCGCGTGCCGTTGGCGCAGCTCGTGCGCGGGAAATTTGCGCTGCGAAGGGCCATTATCGCAAAAATCGTACAGCAACGCCGCGAAGCCGGCATGCGGGGCGTGCAGCTGTTGATGACCGATATCGCACCTGTTCTCGCGTTGGGTGACAACGGCTTCAGCTTCTCAAAGGCGGGCTATGATCCGCGCACGCCATATTCTGGGCCGTGGCGACCACGGAAGCACCTGTTCTCGCAGGTGGGCGATCTGAGGCACGGCGGTGAAGAATGGATGGCCGCGGTCCAAATAGACGATCACGATGCTGTCAAACACTGGGTCCGGAACGTGGATCGCACGGCATGGTCCTATTCACTGCCAACCTCGACCGACCTGTTCTACCCGGATTTCGTCGCGGAGCTGGTGGACGGCCGCAAGCTGATCATTGAATATAAGGGTGCCGATCGCACCGATAATGCGGACAGCCGAGAAAAGAAGAATATCGGCGCGCGGCTTCAGGAAGTGAGTGACGGCAGGGTGGTCTTCCTGTGGGCAGAGCTGGATCGCGGGGGCGGCGTGGCGCGGCAACTCGACGCGGCGATTGGATAGACCTTCTCAAATAAACGCTCCAGCTACCTCCGAAATCTTGGGGTGTATGACTCGATCAGGTCATGCTCTTCCTCGTCGGCTTCGAAGGTGTGTGTGTCGATGTGCAGCAGGATCGTCGCGTGCCCCTCAGCCTGATCGAACCGCTGCGCATTAAGCGCGGGGGCACGGCCGCGCCAGTTGGGCTGAAGCCACTCGCCGGGGGGCACCGGGCCCAGAGAGTCGCGAGGCATATCCGAAGGCACTGCATCTCCTTGCCGAACGGAAAGCGCCGGAAAGTCGCGCGATGTCCTTGCGTATCTGATTCTTCCGGCTCTGACGAACACGACCGCGCACATCTCCACTGTCAGATCGACATAGCGGTTCGCCACCGCCTCCCGGCTCACGTCGAAGGTGTTCGCTAGCACCTCGATGTGCGAGACGTCCGGCGGCCCGAACCCATCCAAATGCGCCTTGAACGCGGGTTTCGGCATTAGCAGACCGGCTGAGAAACGGTTCGCCTGCGCCTCCTCCTGGCGATGGAGCGAGTCCCGCCTCGTCTCTGCGAGATCGGACGAGGTGCAGCTTTTGTCGCCTCGATGCGCCGGGATGATGTAATGCCCGAGCTCGTGTCCGATCGTGAATCGTCGGCGACGATGTCCCATGCCTTTCGCGCAGAGGATGACCCCCATCGTCTTCTCGAGGTTCGTCATCAGCGCCCCGACGAATCCGTCGACCTCCAGATCACGGAACTCGCGGATGCCAACGGAGAGGGCGAACTCCTCGACCTTTATCGGTGGCGTCCAATGCGGATGGTGTTGGAAGATCACCGCCAGCAACTTCTCCGGAGAACCGCAGTCCGCGAGCTCCATGAGGAGCTCTTCATTCATCCATTCTTTCCCTTGAGGCTGGCTGCCACGGTGCGCAGTGTGTCCCAATCCCGTGTCGAGAGTTCGCCGCCGAACTCACGGAAGAATTGCTGGGCGGCGGGATCTTCCTCCGTGTCATCGTCCGACAGAAAAGCGATGCTAACCTTGAAGTGTTCCGCCAGCTTTCGAAGCAACTCCAAGCCAGGATTGTTGCTGCTCCCGCGTTCCAGCTCCCAGATGTGCGCTTTCGACACGCCAACGGCATCCGCAACCTGCTGCAGGGACTCGCGGTTACGGGCACGCAGCTCCTTGAGCTTCGTGGACAGGGGCAACTTCGTTTCTCCTCGCGATGCCTAGGCTTGCAGCGTAAGATTTAGCTTACGACACGGCCGCAGGTATTTACAAGTTCAATTTCGTTCACTATATCTGCCGACATGTTCAGGATGGCAATATGAGGGCACCCAGCACCAATGAGGAGGGCTCTACCTTCCCTCGCCGGATACTGACCATTGATGGCGGCGGACTGAAGGGAGCCATGCCAGCCGCCTTTCTTGCCGAGGTAGAGCAAATTTCGGGCCAACGCATCGTCGACAACTTCGATCTGATCGCCGGCACGTCCACCGGCGGCATCATCGCGCTCGGCCTGGCCGCGGGTCTGAGCGCCACGGAAATCCTCGACTTCTATCTTACGCGCGGGCCACGGATCTTCGACCAAGAGCCGGGCGACGGTTTCTTAGCGACAACGAAAGCGGCGATGCGCCGCTTCGTCCGGTCTACCCGGCAGTTGCGCACCGCCAAATACGAGGCGTCGGCCCTTCGCTCGGAACTCGCGGCCGTGTTCGGCGAACGCCGGATAGGTGATTCCTTAACGAGGATCGTCATTCCTGCCTACGATTCGGCGAACGGCGGCCTATACGTTTTTAAGACTGCCCATCACGAACGGTTCGCCGCAGATTGGCGGGTCTCGATGGTTGACGCGGCGCTCGCGACTGCGGCGGCACCGACCTACTTGCCCGCACACAGCTTTGACGGAGCCGCCCATCTGCTGGACGGGGGCGTTTGGGCCAACAACCCAATGGGCGTCGCAGCGCTCGAGGGTGCGACGGTGCTGGGCTGGGACATGCGCCAAGCGCGCCTCCTGTCGCTCGGCTGCACCTCGTCCATCAACCCTGCACGCCGTGTGGTCGGGTTCAAGAACGTGAAGTGGCTTATCCAAACGCTCTTCGACGGGCAGGACAGACTGAGCCACGCAACGGCCAAGCTGCTGCTGGGGCACCCTCACACAAATCATCACCTCATGCGCATCTGCCCTGAGGTGCCGGCGGGCCACTATGCCATGGACGATGCGCGCCGGATGGACGACCTCGTTCGTATGGGCCGCTCGAACGCGCGGGCCGCCATGCCAAAAATCAAGGAATGCTTTCTGCTCGGCGGGCGGGAACCATTCGTGCCGTGCCATCCCGCCCCCGACAAGGAGAAGTAACATGATCCACGGCGATGTCCTGCGCCGGTTCTACGATGACCTTCTGAGCGACGTCGCCCGGAAGATCCAGATCAGCCCGACCGCTTACAAGGAGGCGGTCCGACACTTCGACGTCGTCGCCGCCTACATTCATGAGGAGCTGAGTGGCCTCGCCCATCTAGATCCTGTGATCTACCCGCAGGGCTCCTTCCGCATGGCGTCGACGATCTCGGCGTATGACGATCGTGAGGACTACGACATCGATCTGTTGCTCGAGCTGCACATAAACCAGTTCGCATCTCCCGAGGCGGTTCTCGAGACAGTCGCCAAGGCCCTGAGGAAGGGTCAGGGGCGGCTGCAGTTCCAGAGCCTCGAGGTCAAGAAGCGCTGCGTTACGCTTTGGTATGCGAACATGCACCTGGACGTGACCCCGGCCGTGCTTATTCCGGGTCGGCAGGCGCGCGTGATCGGCATTTTCGACACCCATCCCGATCGCCCCGATCACGCGCTGGCTAACCCGGAGGGCTTCGCACAGTGGTTTGATAAGATGGTCCGGCCGCAGGTCGTCATGGACACGCGCGAGGTGCAGGCTTCAACGGTCCCCGTTCCGCAGCAGAAGCCAGCCGAACTTAAGACCACCCGGTTGCTGACCGTGCAGCTACTCAAGCGGTTCCGCGACATCCGATGCGATGCACGTGACTATGATCGGATGCCGTCGGTTCTGCTTTCAAAGATCGCGGCCGAGGCGCCGCAGGGGCATGGATTGCTAGCCGATCTGCGGGCGGCGGCCAGCTACATGGCGCCAATCGTCGCCCGTTCACTCGACGTTCCGAACCCGGCCTGCCCCGAGGATCTGCTGTCCGATCGTTGGCCGAAGAAGGTTAGTTCGCAGCTAATGCTCTACGAGGATCTGAACGACCTCGTCTCGAAGTTAGACGAGCTGCTCCAGGAAGGGACGCAGGTCGAGAAGAAGCAGATCATCCGGAGCCTGTTCGGCGAAAACGCCGCCGCCGAAGGCTACAGGCGCGCCGGTGAGCGGGCCTCCGCCAAGAGCCGAGAGGGCACCTTCGCGATTGCCGCCGGTGGGGGTGTCGCAGGCACCTCAGCGTCTGCCAAACAGGTGGTCGCTCCCACGCACCGGTTCTATGGCGACTAGCAGTGATCGCTGATCCCGGCCTGCGTGAATGGTCGCGACCGATCCATGCCGCCGGAATGGATGGCCGCACCTACCGCACCGGCTTTGCGGACACGGTGGTCGCCATGGAGGATGAGGGCATCCGTCGCGACTTCCCTAGCTTCAGGCGTCTGCCGGCGCTGCACGGCTGCGGGGTGTGGCTGGGCCAACTCCGGCCGATTGCGAAAACATACGACATCCGCGTGGACATGGCCGCGAGATGCGCTGATTCGAAGCTATCCTATCCATGGCGCGCAGCATCGGTGCGTGTGCTGGACGGCGCAGTCAGGCCGACCTCCGACGGGTTTCCGGTGCCCCATCTCTACGGCGCATGGGACGATCCGCGTGGCGCGGAACTCTGTCTATACTATCCGCCAGACGAGACTATGCTCCTCGGGCAGCAGGTCGCCCAGCAGCTTCTGCCCTGGGCCTTTGAATGGTTGCACTACTACGAGATTTGGCTGGTGACAGGGGTTTGGTCCGGTCCTGAGGCGCCGCACAAGGTAGGTGAGCCGCCAGTAACCAATGGAACCGGCGGTGAAACCCGGCCCGCTAGCGTGTTGAGACCGATCCACGCGCCGCTGATGGGGAGCATGGGCTATCTGCTTGCCCAAGTTGCCAAATGACCATAATTCGGCGCTAGAGCATCATTGCAGGGCCACTTCAAACTTGATACAGAGGTGGCACAAAGGGCCAAATTGGTGGCATGCTAAGGTATTGAAAGAGCGCGCGTTGCGCGGATTTAGTCCCCTCCCGTAGGGGTCACCATCGGTGGAGCAGGCGGTCGGCCTGCCCATCCCGCAAAACTCCGACCTTCAAGGCCCCTTCGTCTAGCGGTTAGGACGCGGCCCTCTCACGGCTGAAACACGGGTTCGATTCCCGTAGGGGTCACCAACTCTCTTTCCCAGAGGGTTCCAGAATGTGCCATAACTGGCTGATTTCTGCGGTTTTTTGTGGTATAGGTATCCCATATGGAGCGGCTTCGTGCCACCGGATACCACCATCTTGATGGTATATTTGATGGTAGCGCGGTCCTCCCCTTGCCGGAGATACCATCATGGCGCTTACCGCTGTTGCTATAAAAAACGCAAAGGGCCGCGAAAAACCCTACAAAATTACCGATTCGGAGGGGCTGTTCCTCTATGTGACACCAAATGGTGGGCGCTACTGGCGCATGAACTACCGCCACCTGAGCAAGCAGAAGACGCTGGCGTTCGGCGTCTATCCGGATACCGGCCTGGCCGAAGCGCGCGAGCAGCGCGACGCGGCGCGGAAGATTCTGGCGCGCGGCCACGATCCGGCGGAGCAGATCAAGCTCGAAAAGGTCGCAGCGACCGTCGCTGCGTCCAACAGCTTCAAGGCGGTGGCCGACGAATGGCTGGTGAAGGTCGAGCGCGAAGGTCGCTCTGCCGTCACCATGAAGAAACTGCGGTGGCTGCTGGACTTCATCAACGAGTCGATCGGCAAGCGCCCCATCGCTTCGATCTCCGCGCAGGAGCTATTGGTCATGCTCCGCAAAATGGAGAGCAAAGGCCGCTACGAGACGGCGAAGCGGCTTCGCAGCACATGCAGCCAGATATTCCGCTATGCCATCGCCACGGCCCGCGCAGAGCGCGACGTCGCCAGCGATCTGCGTGGTGCGCTCATCGCCCCCCAGCCCGTCCACCGCGCGGCGATCACCAGCGCCAATGGCGCGGGCGGACTGCTCCGCGCCATCGAGGCGTTCGAGGGTCATTCCAACACCAAGGCGGCGCTGCGGCTCCTACCTCATGTGTTTGTCCGTCCCGGCGAGCTGCGCTTTGCCGAATGGGCCGACTTCGATTTTGGCAAAGCGCTCTGGGTCATCCCTAAGCATAAAACCAAGATGCGCCGCATCCACAGCATTCCCCTCTCGCGACAGGCGCTGGCGATCCTCGAAACAATCGAACATGACGCGGACTACAGCAGCTATCTGTTCCCATCGCTAAGGTCGGTCGATCGACCCATGTCGGAGAACACCATCAATGCGGCATTACGCCGCATGGGCTTTGCCCAGGATGAGATGACCGGCCATGGCTTCCGCGCGATGGCGGCAACGCTACTCAACGAAATGCGCTTGTGGCATCCGGACGCGATCGAGCGGCAGCTTGCCCACCAGGACAACAACGCCGTGCGCCGTGCCTACGCGCGCGGCGAATATTGGGATGAGCGCGTCCGTATGATGCAGTACTGGTCCGATCATCTCGATTTCCTGCGCGACGGCGCGAAGGTCATCGAGGGCACGTTCCGCAATGCGAAGGCCGAGGAGTAGCCCGGCCTTGCGTCATTCGGCGCGATCTTCGCGGTAACGCCTCGGATCGGCGATCCATCGGTTGATGGCAGACTCATACCAGCCGGCGCCGTGGAGGCTGATCGGAACCTGCCCTGGAAAGGTGCCTTCCGCGATCTTTCGATACATCGTCGAACGAGAAAGCCCGGTGCGGTCGAGGACGGTTTTAAGGCGAATAATCCGTTCGGGATTGGACATCGGGATCCTTTCAAAAACTAGCGTTGAACGATGCCCCGAGGTGCAGATTTGGCGATCTTTATGCGCGGCACAACTGTCGCTTCACTGTCTCTTCGCTACCGCGGCGGACTCTGTCGGGTCCTGTCGTCCCCTGTCGTTTGCTGGCGTCCCGTGGCGTGGCTGATCTTTTTTTCCCATGCCGTCCCAATCTAGGCGAATGACGTCCAATGATGAGGTTGTGAGCGCTCGGATCGCGCAAATCGGTGCGTAAGGTGATTCGGAGGGCCTCCCGCCTGCGGCGGCCGCGCTCTATTCCGCTGCGCTCCACCGAGCCGCCGCTGCGCGACGCCTCGCCGGGTCACGCCAGCGCGAAATTGCCGGGAATTCTGTCCTTGCCAAAGTGGGCGAACTTCCCGAAGATTCTCGGACACATGCGCACCGACATCGATCATCTTCCAGCCGCGAAGCAGCGCGAGCTTGAGCGCATCGTCGAGATATTGTTCGACGAGTTCGGCCAGGCCACCGAAAATGCGACCGGGCGCCGCAAGGGCGCCCGGATCTTGAAGATCGTCCTTTTCGGATCGCATGCGCGCGGCGATTGGGTCGATTCGCCGCTCTCGGCGAACCAGTATAAATCCGACTATGACATTCTCGTCATCGTCAGCCAGAAGGAGCTGACCGACCGCGCCGCCTATTGGGCGAAAGCCGAAGAGCGACTGATCCGCGCCTATACGATCGAAAAGACGCTCCGCACTCCGGTCAACTTCATCGTGCATTCACTGCACGAGGTGAACGATGGGCTCGCGCATGGCCGCGTCTTTTTCATGGAAGTCGCCAAGGATGGCATAGCGCTCTATGAGGCAGACAGCCGGGAATTGGCAACGCCGAAGCCGAAAACTGCCGCGCAGGCACTTGCTACAGCGCGAGAATATTTCGAGGATCACTATCCGGGCGCGGTTGTTTGGCTCAATACATCTCGGGATTTGGCGAGGCAGAAGCGTCCCAAAGAGGCGGCTTTCCTGCTCCATCAGGCCACAGAGCGCCTGTACGCCGGCCTCCTGCTCACTTTGACCTACTACACGCCCTACAATCACAATATCGCATTTTTGCGCTCGCTCGCAGAGGGGCTAGATCGACGTCTCCATGGCATCTGGCCTGAGTCAAATCGTAGCGAGCGCGCGATGTTCCAGAAGTTGAAGGAAGCCTACACCAAAGCCCGCTACTCAAAGCATTACAAGATCAGCGAGGACGAGCTGACTTGGCTCGGCGCACGCGTCGAGGAGCTCGGTCGCGTTATCCATCAGGTCTGCATCGACAAGATCGATGAACTTGAAAAAGCAGCGCGTGGATAGGTGACTTTTTCTGCGGCACGCTGCTATGGGTAGGCGATGCCGATAAATCGTAATGATAAGGTCGTATCGAACGAACAGCTACAGGCATTCTTCGATGACTTTGAAAGCAGTTCAACTGTTTTAGAGGGTGGCGGCCTCAGTTTTCCAAGCCTTCAAGCAAACGGTTATTGGAACGAAATTCTCCCGGATGCCTTTATCGTCAAGCCAGCACTACGACGTTCCGCCGCCATTAGGCTTTTCCGCAGGGCTCTTTACCAATCCCGTCGGGACGGGCCGCTGACAGCGGAATCCATTCGCAAACGAGCAGATGAAATTCACCGCAGTGACCGAGCAGTCCGCCTGAAAAACTTTACCCTCTGGACGAAGATCAGAGTCACGGGGATGGATGACGCTCAGAATCTCAAGTTCAAGTGGGGCGATGTCTCAATCCGTATTACGGCGCAGTTGCCAAAATGGCTTCGACTTGATCCATTCCAACATGCCAGCATCGGCCCAGTTGACCCAAGCGAACCCGCCCTTTCTGGATATGCCATTCTAAGCTGTCGGGAACGATTAGAAGAGGATGCGGTAGATAGGATGTTAGATGCATTTCAATTATTGATGGCGCTGATGAATATCTATGAAACCCGAGGAAATTGGACAATTATGTCGGGCAACAATTGGACGGCGGGGCAGCTCCGCATGGGGCCTTTTCAGTTCGTATTCCAAGAGCGAAAATCTCTTGGCAAGAATCGAATTTGGTATGATCCAAATTACAGTGAAAGAGCATGGAACGAACATCTGCCGGATTTTAGCAAATATCTTGAGGTCGCTCCCTTCACAAGGCAGGCGCTTGCTGCTCTAACAAATCATCCGCTCAAAAGAGTGCTGGTGTCCGCTCTTCAGCTTGTACAGGACGCTTTTGAGGCACGCGATGGCAATCACCGATTGCTACGATTTTGGACCGCGCTCGAGAAGCTATACGTCGAAGACTGGGCTCCTGACCGTTCAAATCAGAAGGTGATTGATCGAGCAACATTCGCGGACGACGAGCACCTGCTCACGAGATGGCAGCTAAGCCACGTTGCGCGTCTACGAAATGAGCATGTTCATGCGCGCGGACACGAAGATGCATTCATGCAACAGGCCCAGATGCTTCGCGCTCTCCTCACCCGACATCTCCTGCATTGGATTTTTCATGGTCGCGACTTCGACAAACATGAAGCTCTGTTGGCCTATGTCGATTTGCCTCGGGACGACAATGCCTTGAAGGCGATGAGGAAGATCATAAATCGGCGCCTCAACCTGAACAGGCGCCAGCGAGAGAGCTGACGCCCGTTGGACGGCATAGAGCAGCAGATTTGCGCTCACAACTTACCTTGCAGAATTCCCCGATTCTGGCATGATTCCGCCTACGGGATGGAGTAACTGGCGGTCATCCCGAGGATAACCCTGCCAGGCATCATCCAGGTTCGGCCATCACGGTCGGGCAGTTGCTGATCGCCACAATAGCGGCCCAGCAGACATCGCTTGCACATCCGCGCGCCAACGCGCGGACCGCCGCTGTGCGAGCTGCAAATGATTACCCCAAATTTGAACGACGTTTACGCGCGCGAAGTCGTGATGGCGCGCGTCGGCCATCTCATCCGTCGCAAGCAGCGCGAGATCGAACGGATCACGCGTATCCTGCGGCTTCTTCGATCCATCTCCCTTGCAAGCACCCGAGCCGGGTCAGATCAAACGCATCATTCTGATCGGCCCCTATGCGCGGAGGAATTGGTACGAAGACAAGTACACGATCGACTTTTCCGATTACGAGTTTTGGATCGTCGTCAATCATCCACTGTTCACCGACGAACGGTGCTGGCTGCGCGCCCGCGACGTCATCCGCAGCGAGCTTGGCAAACGCTGCGCAGTCGATCTCGGCATCTACGCCAAGTCCGACATCCGTGTCGCCAAGGCCGAGCGTGACACCTTCATCCTCGACCGGATCGAAGCAGGCATCACCCTCTATCGGTCGTCGCGCGATGCCCCTTTGGGTGATCACGACAGCCGGGGAATACGATCGTGACCGCGCCCGGTTCGACCAGGGTCTCCTTCGACGCCTTCTACCGCGCCCAGCACGCGCGGGTGCTGGGCTATTTTCGGCGCAAGGCCGGGCGCGACGCCGCTCCCGATCTCGCACAGGAGGTCTTCGCGCGGCTGCTGCGCAGCGGTGCCCTCGAACGCGCCGAATGTCCCGAGGCCTATCTGACCCGGATCGCGCGTAATCTGCTGATCGACAACGCGCGGTGCAAGAGATCAAGGCCGACGGCGTTCTACTCTTTCGACGAGGAGCGCGACGCAGTGTCGTGCGCCGATCAGACATGGCGCATCGAAGCGGCGGACCTGTCCCACCTCTACCGGCGAACGGTGCGCGCCATGCCACCCAAAACCCGGCGCGTGTTCCTGATGCGCCGCGTGAGGCGCATGAGCTACAAAGAGATCGCCGCGTCGCTCGGCGTCAGTGTCGCGACCGTCGATTACCATATGGTGCAGGCGCTCGCACTGTGCCGTGCTGCAGTTGCAGCACAATGGTGACGGGGACATGCGCCGGGCACGAGCCCGACACCGGCGCCAGCGAATTTGAGAGCGGTCCGGTCTCGCGCGGTTCGATCACCGCCTTCGCGGCCTTCTATCGCGCCGAGCAGGGACGGTTGTTCCATTATTTTCGGAGGAAGGTCGGCCGCGAGGCCGCGCCCGATCTTGTGCAGGAAGCGTTCACGCGAATGTTCCGCAGCGGAGCCTATGGGAGAGTCGAGCATCCCCAAGCCTATCTGATGCGGACCGCCCATAATCTGCTCATCGAACGGGCGCGGAGATGGCACCGGAAAGAACGCATGCTATTTCCGCTCGATGAAGCGCGCGATGCTGCCGTGGTGCCAGACCAGGAACGCCAGTTTGAAGCGATGGAACTGCGGCGGGCGTTTCGCACGGCGCTGCTCGCCATGCCACGCCGGACCCGGCGCATCTTCCTGATGCACCGGCTGCGCGGTCTCACCTATGCACAAATCGCGGAGCAACTCGGGCTCAGCATCAAGGCTGTCGAAAAACATATCGGGCGCGCGTTGAAGCGATGCCGTAAAGTTGCCGCGCGATTTGCTTGATGCGCTCGCGACATCGGTGCATGTCGCGGACCGATAATTGCCTTCCGCGCTGAAACAGCATCGACGGAGATGAAAATGGAAGATCAGGAAACGCTTGTCACGCTGACGGCTGACATCGTCGCCGCGCATTTGAGCAACAACAGCGTCGCCATATCGGATATTCCGCTCGTCATCCGATCGGTGCACGAGGCGCTTTCCGGGCTTAGCACGACGGCCGAGCCGGTGCCCGAACCTCAGCAGCCCGCCGTGTCGGTCCGCTCGTCGGTGAAGCCCGATTACATCGTCTGTCTCGAAGACGGCAAGAAGCTCAAGATGCTGCGCCGTCACCTGATGACACACTACGGCATGACGCCCGACGATTATCGCGCCAAGTGGAATTTGCCGAAGGATTATCCGATGGTGTCGCCGAACTATGCCGAGAAGCGCCGCGCACTTGCATTGCAGATCGGGCTCGGCACCAAGGGGCGCGGCGGCGGTCGTAAGAAGACTGTCACGCGCCGCCCGACCGCGAAATAGCTCTCAGGCCTCGCCGTCGGCCTGCTGGCCGAGTGCGTCAGCGATCATCGCCGCGAGTACCTCCTCGGCGCGAATTCGCGCTGGCGGATTTTCGCATCAAGGTCTCGCCGTATCCATTGCGGCGCGCGTTCCACCACGCGAAGAATGGCATCGGTCAGTTCTTGTGTCATCCCGCGCCTATCGCAGGCGCTTCGGTATCGGGCAACGCGTCAGCATCAAACGCCCGTCGCCCCTTGCGCTTCCAGAGAGCCGATGCATGCGGGCCATCCTCGCTCCGCAGCTTGTCGGCCATCCATAGGAACGCGCCGTAGAGCATCGCCCGATCATCGTCGGTGAGATCGACGAGCCCCGCCTTCACGACGAGGCCGCCGAGTTCGATCAGCAGACGCGTGCGTGCGCGGCGCTTGATCTGCCAATCGCGCATGCCGGTCCTCGCCTGCACCGCCTCAAGCCGATGCCGCATTGCCGTTAGGCGCCGCGTCATTCGCTGCGCCGCGATCAGGTCCCGTCGCAGCTTTGCGTGCGCCGCGCTGAAAGAAGCCCGCTCCCGCCTTGCGCCAGCCCTCCTTCGCGTTTGCGTCCTTCGTTGTCACGGCGCCAAGCAATGCCCCCGCGAGCATCTCGGCGTCGAGCGCGTCGGCACCAGCGGCAATGACGAGTTCGCCAAGCTGACGAACGCGGCGTTCCTTGAGGGTCTTCGCTTTCACTTCGAGCGCCTTCAGTTCCGAATCGATATCGCGAGGTTTGCGCATGTCGCATCTCCATGATGGTATGACGCCCCCATCATAAAGACGCGCCTCCCGATGCGCAGCAAGGTCGTCGGGACAGTCTGGCACAGCCTAGTCCCTCCGCGGATTTTTCCGTGTGAGGGCGCGCTTATACGTCGTGCCGACGTGGCTTTTGAAGTGTAGATGGATTGCCGACATGGCAATCTTCCATCTCTCGGTCAAAGTCATCAGCCGCGCTGCCGGACGCAGCGCCGTGGCCGCCGCCGCCTATCGGTCTGCCGATCGCCTGCATGACGAGCGCCTCGACCGGGCGCACGATTTCACGAACAAGTCGGGCGTCGTCCACAGCGAAGTCCTGCTCCCCGACAACGCGCCCGATGCGTGGCACAATCGAGAACGGCTTTGGAACGATGTCGAGGCGTTCGAGAAGCGCAAGGACGCGCAGCTATCGCGCGAGGCCGAGTTCGCGATCCCGCGTGAGATGAATCAGCAACAGGGCGTCGAACTCGTTCGCGACTTCGTGCAGCGCGAGTTTGTCGAAGCCGGCATGATCGCCGACCTCAATGTCCATTGGGACATCGGTGCCGATGGGCTCGCCAAGCCGCACGCGCATGTCATGCTGACGATGCGCGAGATCGTCATCGACGCGGACGGCAAAGCAGGCTTCGGCGCAAAGGTCCGCGAGTGGAATCGCACCGAACTTGTCGAGCAATGGCGCGAACGCTGGGCCGAGCATGTGAACGAACGCCTGGCCGTACTCGACATCGATGCACGCGTCGATCATCGCAGCCTTGCAGCGCAGGGCATCGCACTCCAGCCTCAAGACAAGATCGGCCCAGCCGCATCGCGCATGGACGACCGCGGCCTCGAGGCAGAGCGCATTGCAGAACATCGCGAGATCGCGCTGCGCAATGGTGAGCGCATCATTGCGGAGCCTCGCATCGCGCTCGACGCGATCACCCACCATCAAGCGACGTTCACGAACCGCGACCTTGCCTTGTTCGCTCACCGCCACAGTGACGGGCGCGAACAGTTTGATGCCGTCATGGGCGCAGTGCGGTCTTCGCCCGACCTCGTCGAACTTGGCAAAGACGGTCGCGGCGAGGACCGCTTCACATCGCGCGATATGATCGAGACCGAACAGCGGCTACACCGCGCAGCCGAAGTCATGGAACAGCGTGAGCGCCATCGCGTGGCGAATGCCGACCGGAAGGGCGCGCTGGCGCGCGCGGCGGAGCGCGGGTTGGTCTTGTCGGGCGAGCAGCGCGCAGCGTTCGATCGTGTCACCGATGGCCGCGATCTCGGCGTCGTTGTCGGCTATGCCGGGACTGGCAAGAGCGCGATGCTCGGTGCCGCGCGCGAGGCCTGGGAGAGCGGCGGGTTGAACGTCCGCGGCGCCGCGCTCTCTGGAATTGCCGCCGAAGGCCTGGAGCACGGCTCAGGCATCGCGTCACGCACGATCGCTAGTCTCGAACATGGCTGGGCGCAGGGCCGCGACCTGCTCACCGCGCGCGACGTGCTTGTCATCGACGAAGCCGGCATGGTCGGGACGCGGCAGATGGAGCGCGTGTTGAGCCATGCGGCCGAGGCCGGCGCCAAGGTCGTGCTCGTTGGCGACCCGCAGCAGCTCCAATCGATCGAAGCTGGCGCGGCGTTCCGCTCGCTTCATGAACGGCACGGCGGCGTCGAAATCGGCGAGGTACGGCGGCAGCATGAGGGCTGGCAGCGCGAGGCGACGCGCGATCTCGCCACGGGCCGCACCGGCGGTGCGATCCGCGCCTATGACGAGGCAGGCATGGTGCATGGCGCCGATACGCGCGCGGGTGCACGCGACGAGCTGATCGAGCGCTGGGACCGCGACCGGCAGGCCGCTCCCGATGCCAGCCGTATCATCCTGACCCACACCAATGACGAGGTGCGCATGCTCAACGAGGCGGCGCGCGAACGCATGGGCGCGGCGGGCGATCTTGGCGAAGATGTCGCGATCAAGACCGAGCGCGGCGATCGGAGTTTTGCATCAGGCGATCGTATCATGTTCCTGCGCAACGAGCGCAGCCTTGGTGTGAAGAACGGCACGCTTGGCACCATCGAACGCGTCAGCGGACAGCATATGGCCGTGCGCACCGATGACGGTCGCAGCGTCGCGTTCGACGTCAAAGATTATCGCGACCTCGATCATGGCTATGCGGCGACGATCCACAAGGCGCAGGGCATGACGGTCGATCGCACGCATGTGCTCGCGACCCCCGGCATGGACAGTCACTCCGCCTATGTCGCGATGTCGCGACACCGCGATGGTGTGACACTTCATTATGGCCGCGACGAGTTCCGTGACCAGAACAAGCTTGTCCAGACGCTATCGCGCGAGCGGGCAAAGGACATGGCGCAGGATTATGGAAAGACCGATCCCGCGCGGGCGTTCGCCGAGCGGAGGGGTATCAGCGTCCGCGAGCGTGTCGCCGAGATCGTGCGCAAGACGCCCGAGAAGGCGCGCAGCATCTTCGCGGGGTTCAAGCCGACCGTGAACAGATCCAGCATCGAACCACGGGACACGCCGCGAACAGACAACACGCAGCGCGCGGTCGAGCGCTATGCGCGCGCCCAGGCCGAGATCGACGGCATGCGGGAGAAGCAGTTACCCGTGCTCCCCCACCAACGCGAGGCGTTGGACAAGGCCGGAGCCGCGCTCGACGCGTGTCGGCCGCATGGGCGAACCGATCTGGCGGCGGCGTTCGAGCGCCAGCCCGAGCTTGTCCGTCCAGCTGCGCAAGGAAACACGCAGACCGCAGTTCGCGCGATGCAGCTCGAAGCGGAGATCCGCATCGATCCAGCGCGCCGCGCCGACCGGTTCACCGGGGACTGGCAGCAGCTTCATGAGCAGCGCGCAGCGCTCAACCGGAAAGGCGACCATGACGCCGCACGGCGGATCGGCGGTCAGATGGGGGCGATGGCGAAGAGCCTCGAACGCGATGCGCAGGTGGAATCGATCCTCAGCGCTCGCAAGTCCGCGCTCGGCATCGACGCCCGTTCTGTTCGATCGATCCGGCAGGACCTCGCCGACATCGCAAAGCTCGGCCTCGACCGGTCGCGCGGCATCGGTATCGGCATGTAGGAGAGAAATCATGGGTAAAGATGTCCGGACCAGCGACGATCAGGATCCCGCAGCCGCAGCGTTCTCACGCCTCGAAGGCGAAATCGCGCTGATGCGGCGCGCAGTCGGGCAGCTTACCACCGGGAAAGTGAAGAACGATGCTCCCGATTACACCCTCACGCTTGGGGAAATGAGTAAGCGACTTGGCGCGATTGAGGAGAAGCCCGCGATGCTGATCACGCCGGAGGATATGGCGACACGTATGGCAGCCGCGGCAACGGAGGCACGGCGGACGGACCGGACAACGCTAACCGATGCTCAGCAGAAACACGATCAGGCGGCATATCGGTTGGAGGTCTTGCTCGGAACAGCCACCACCATCGCTAAGCAGCGCGGCTACATCATTTGGGCGGGAGGCGGTGGGCTGCTCGCCGGATGCCTACTGTGGGCCATTCTGCCTGGCGCCTTCGCACGGGCGCTGCCCGAGAGTTGGCATGTCCCGGAGAGAATGGCGGCCCATGTCGCTGGCGGACCCACAGTCTGGGAGGCGGGCGTCCGGATAATGCGTGCGGGCAGCCCCGAAGCGTATCGGGCCATCGCCGCTGCCGCCGAAATGCGACATCAAAATCGTGATGTAATCGCCGCCTGCGAAAAGAGCGCGGCGAGGAGGAAAAAGGCAGTGCGGTGCACGATCGAGATCGAGCATAGCGCATCCGTCACGGATCAGTGAATCCCCCGGTCGCTTAGCCTTCCCCGAGCTGCCCAATGGCACCGTCTCGGCCGATAACAGCGCGCGCTGCTCCGTCGGGCGTCAGCTCCGGAAATGAAAATTCGATAACCCATGTTATTACGGGGCCGACGCGACGAATATATTGCACAATGAGCGGTCAGCGGCCGAGCGCATTATAGTTTAGGCCATGGGTGCCCCCATTCCTCGTCGAAGCTCCATCTGTGGCATCATCCGCCAATCGCTTGTTCAACGGCCGACGCCGATCCCAAAAGTTCCAACATACGCTCGCGCATCGCAAACTTTTGGACCTTTCCCGTCACGGTCATCGGAAAGCCGTCAACGAACAGAATATGCCTCGGAATTTTGTAATGGGAGATGCGGCCACGACAATGCGTGCGGATCTCGTCTTCGCTAAGCTCCACATCGGACCGCGGGATGATCCATACACATAATTCCTCCCCGTATTTCGCGTCAGGAATGCCCACCCCCTGAACATCAGCAATACCCGGATGAGTCAGTAGAAATTCCTCGATCTCGCGCGGGTAAATATTCTCTCCGCCACGAATAATCATATCCTTTATGCGGCCGACAATACGGCAGTAGCCGTCCGCATCAATCGTAGCCAGATCGCCGGTGTGCATCCAGCCTTCGGCGTCGATCGCCTCGGCGGTTCGTTCGGCATCGTCCCAATAACCCAGCATTACAGAATAGCCGCGCGTGCAAAGCTCGCCTGTCTCTCCGCGCGGAACGGTATTGCCGGCACCGTCGATCAACTTGACTTCCAGATGCGGCTGGACGCGGCCGACCGTAGAAACACGCAGGTCGAGCGGGTCATCGGTCGCGCTTTGGAAACTGACCGGGCTGGTTTCGGTCATCCCATAGGCGATAGTGACCGCCTCCATGTGCATTCGCTCAATCACCTCGCGCATCACTGCCATCGGGCAAGGTGACCCCGCCATAATACCAGTTCGCAACGATGACAGGTTAAAACGGTCGAACTCGGGGTACTGGAGGATCGCGATGAACATAGTGGGCACGCCGTAGAGCGCAGTACAGTGCTCGGCTTCGACCGCCTCAAGCACAGCCAGCGGCTCAAAGGCTGCGGCCGGATACACCATCGTCGCGCCGTGAACCATGCACGCCAAATTGCCCATCACCATCCCAAAGCAATGATACAGGGGCACCGGAATGCACACGCGGTCGACATTCGAAAGTCCGATCCCTGCGCCGACTAACGTGCCGTTGTTGAGGATGCTTCGATGCGACAGTGTCGCGCCTTTTGGAAAGCCCGTCGTTCCACTAGTGAACTGGATATTCGCCGCCATGTGGGGATCGATCTCAATGCTCAAAAGTGTCGATATGTCGTCGCTGGCAAGCGCCGCAAAGGGCAGGCAGCCTGCATGCTCCGCCTCGCCTAGCACTACGACGAGGCGGAGATCGGGCAAGCGCGCTGAATTGAGTCTACCCGGCGTTGACGCTGCAAGCTCGGGCGCCAGCTCGCCGACCATCGCGACATAATCGCTGCCCTTGTGCGCCGGAGCGAGGATCAGCGCCGAGCAGCCAACCTTGTTCAGCGCATAATCGAGTTCGGTGATGCGATATGCGGGATTGATGTTGACGAGGATCAGCCCCGCCTTGGCCGTTGCGAATTGGACAATTACCCATTCGGCACAATTGGGAGCCCAGATGCCGACCCGGTCGCCGGGCTCGAGTCCGCGCTCCAGCAGACCTGCTGCGACCGCATCGACGCGTGCCTTGAGCTCGCTCCATGTCCAACGCACTGACTGGTGCTGAACTACGAGCGCCTCACCCTCGGGATCGCGTGCGACGGTCTGATCGAAGAAACCGCCGATCGTCATTTCAATCAGCGCAGTGTCCTTATCACCACACACAATACTGTCAGTCATAAGATTGCGTTCCTTTACACATTGCCGCGCAACTCCGTGCGCCCGATCATTCCGCTCGAAAATTTGGGCAGTCTGTCGACGAAATCGGCGCGGAGATTGGCGAGATCGGCTGCCCTCTTCAAACGACCCGACAGCGGCTTCGCCAACTCGTCGGGAGCCTCATCTCCTATCGCTAGCAAGACAATCGCCCCGGAGATCTTGCCGCGCTACAGTCGGCCCATGGGCACATCAGGATCAATATTTAAGCTAACGTTGCGCGGCAGGGTCGCAATCGACGCAAACAAAAAAGATTACCTGCTTCGAAGCTGGCGCACACAAGCCAGCAAGGAAAAAATTGACCATGAGATCTAAATTCTCCTGTGGTGCTGAAAAATCCAACGCGTTGCCAGTTACATATGCCATGCGTCCGGTATCGAGCTGCACGTAGATCATCGCGCCGATAACGCAGTAAAAGCGCCGGTAGAATTCAACATCCGTGAGGCCGGGCACAGCTTCTCTGAACCCGGCCGGAATCCCGGTAGGGTACATCCCCATCACTTCATTGAGAAGTTCTCGTACTTCGGGGTTAGGGTCTGTTGACATGATCCCCATTAGACAGAAATAGACGCGATGCTGTTGTGTTGCCCCGAAAGCGGGGACCAGCAACGCTTCCAAAATGCGGCGCACGAGCGCCTGACCTTCGAGACGTTCTGCAGTGACGACCTCGTAAAGACGAGCGCGCTCGATCTGCATCGGCCGCATGTACCGATCAAGAATCTGCCTCAATATTTCACGTTTCGAGCCGAAGTAATACGGGAGCGCGCTGAGAACAACTTTGGCTTTTTGTGCTATCTGACGCGTAGTGACCGCAGCATAGCCAAATTGCGAAAAAAGGCTCTCGGCGGCGTCCAAGATACGAACCTTCGTCGTGACGCCTGCCCTAATTTTCGCTTTTTCCATCGGAGCCGGTTTCCACTTGCCTGGGGTACGCCTTGCCGCTGCGCCTTTTGCCTGAACCGTCGCAGGGACACCCAACGAACCGCGGAGTACATTTGTGACCCTCCACCGAAGCTTGCCGGAGCGCTCGGTCGATCCAGCAGGTCGGTGTGAGCATCGTCGGGATCGTTTGGTGGTTCTCGAAAATCTTGCGGCGGAAGTGGGCCCAGCAGGCGACCTCGGGGATGTGGCTGCCCTGATAGAGCTTCTCATATCCAGCATAGCCGTCAGCCTGGAGGAGGCCCGGGGGCGGCCCATTGGTGCATCGGGACGAGCGCAACCTCGACATTTTCCGAATACATCGTTTGGGCCGAACTCGGGCTTGCCCCGGCGATGGCAAGGAGCAGCATCACGAGCAATGTGGAGACGTAGCGCATGAAATGTCCCCTGTGCTTGAAACACCGGTGTTTGCTGTCGCAAACGCGATTCCCAATGCAGCTGATCATCACGACTTTGTCGCAACTTTATGGCAAAAGGCGCCCATTATGCATGGTTTCCGACAAATACTCCGACATGCCAGCCGCAACATCGCGACTGCCTGCAGGACACTGTCCCGCGCAAAAGCTCAGACATCGCTGAAGGTCGTCGGCGCAAAGACCATCAAAACGACTTGCGCAGTTTCAGAGCATAGCGCCTTTCCCGACGTTCACGATAATATTCGCGGCGCAGCAGGGTCCCCTCTGATTGAGAATCGACGAAGAGATCGCGGCTCTTATATTCTGGCGACCGATTTATATTGTGGGCCTCGAACCGCACGGTGAAGCCTGCCGGCAAACTTTTTTCGACAAAGGCATCGACCCGAGGGCCGCGCGAGAAATATTCGACGTTGCGGACATCGCTCGTAATCTGATCGCCAGACGTGTCGATATAGTTCGCACCGAAAGCCATACCCAGGCGTGTCAGGTCCTGACGGTAGCCGATGTTGAATTCCGAATCGTACGGATCTTTCATTTTCCGGTTGAGGCTTGTGAAGGGGTCGATCACGTTCGAAAACTGACGAACATATCGCGCGTTGATCTGCGCATCCCGTAGCCCAATCATATCAAGGCGAATGGCGCCTTTGATCTCACCTCCGTAATGCCGTGCCTTGTCGATGTTGATAGGGGCCGAGGTGATGCGCCCGCCGGACGATATGGCGAATGGCCCGCGGCTGATATGATCGCTGATATCGCGATAAAAAAGCCTGACCTCAATCGAGCCGTTGTCGCCCAACAGCCGCCGTTCATAAGCCGCTTCGAATATCCAGGTCTTCTCAGGCTGAATCTCGGCGTTGCCGGCATCGACCCGGTTGTCGACCGGATTGTAGATCGGGATGAAGTTCTGGAAATCCAGCTGGCTGATCGTCCTTTCAACCTTGAACCGGAACAAATCCTGGGGAGTAAGGTTGTATCTTACGTCCAGACGGGGCTTGAAGAATCGATAAGTATGCTGCGGAACGAAGCTGAAGTTCGTCGATATCGAGGACACTTCGTAATTCAGCGATGTTTCCATCGACAGCTCTGATGTTAATTTCCAGCTATGGATGGCGAAGATTTCCCCGCGCTTCTCGCGGATGTCGGCAAAACTTTCAGGAAACGGGATTAACTCCAGCCGGTCGTCACCGTCAGTATCGAAAAAAGTGTCGAGTTGCTGGTCGAGGAAATTTTTGGCGCCCTCGACGCCGACCGTCAAATCCATGCCAGAGTTAAGTGCACGGCTATAGCTAGCGCGAATGATGTCCTCGCCCTTGTTCTGGCTACTGACGCTCTTGCCTACCTCAACATAGCGCGCCCCGATTTGACGATTCCGGACATCGGTCAGGTCTTGCTCCGTGCGCGTCCGGATCAGGATGACGTTGAGCGAACCCCCGAGAAGGCGCTTCTGAAAATCCGCCCCGAGGTCGAGCAGCTTAGCGCGGTTGTCCCTTTGATGGAGTTCATCACCCATCGCGCCCGTCGATCCGTTGCTCGCGTAGCGAATGAACGGAGTCTCGTCGATCTCCAGCACGCGAAGAGGTTGGTACAGCGCGTTAAACTTTATCTGGTCTCCCCCTCCCCAGTCATAGCCCAGATTGGTGGTATAGATGGCCTTGTTATGCGAACGAGACCAACGCTGTGGTCGCTTTTCCTGCACGCTTCCGTCCGGATAATAATAGATCTCGTCACGAAAACGTCGCGACCAATCATTCGTCCCGCCCGTGGGGGTCAGCCCAATAGGCGTCCACGCGTTCCGCTCGGCACCAAATGTGTAGCTAAATTGTCCAAATGACCCCGAATAAGACAATAGTCCATCGAGTGCCGCATATCCCTGATCGCCGAACCGAAAATTAGCCTCAAGATTACCCGACCCGCCCGAATTTGACTTTCCGGGCACCATCACGATGTTGACGATCAGGCCCTCGCTGAGCACCTCGATCCCTTCCGAAGTCCCTCGTATGAGTTCGACCCGTTCGACGCTGGCAGCAGATAGGCGCCGCAGCATCTGAACGATCTGGTTCTTGGCCGCGAGCCGCCGGCCGCCGATCAATATCTGATCGCCGCCCGACCCCAGACCTCGCGCCTGGGTTGTCGCCCCTGCCGTCGCGGTATCAAGAATCGCGGCCACACCCGGGACGCGGCGCAACATATCCTCCGCATTCTGCGGCTTGTAAGGATCGAAGAAGCTGCGCGGATATATCTGCACTTGCCCTTCGCCGCCGGTTGCAGTCGGCGCGGCTGCTTCAAGCGTGCCACCACCGCTGCCGAGGTCGGAAGAACCTCCCTTGGTTATTGGTGTAGTTTGCGCGACTCCGTCCTGAGCGGGGAGCGTCTCTTGCGCCGCCGCGTCCCCGGACCCCACCGCGCACAACATTGCGCCGACGAGCCCCGTGCCGCAACCCCCTCCCCAAAAACCCATCGCATCCTCCAATTCGTTGGGCGGTTTCTCGGCGACGATGGATTTTGACTCAATTGCCGGAATCGGCAATCTCGTGGCGCGAAGGGCCAGAGCGCCGTTTAATAGGCTAGGGTCAGGACCCATTGATTTGATGTGACGGCTGTGATTCAGGCTCGCGTTGAGGAGCCTGAAGGATGAGTGATTTGTATTGGCTGACGGACGAGCAGATGGCTCGGCTTCAGCCCTATTTTCCGAAGAGCCACGGCCGCAAGCGGGTTGATGACCGGCGGGTTTTGAGCGGCATCATCTTCGTCAACCGCAATGGGCTGAGGTGGCGCGATGCGCCGAGAGAGTATGGCCCGGCAAAGACGCTCTACAATCGCTGGAAGCGGTGGAGCGACAAGGGCATCTTTGTCCGCATGATGGAAGGCCTGGCGACACCTCAGGCTGCCGATCGCAAGACGATCATGATTGACGCGACCTATCTCAAGGCTCACCGCACGGCGTCCAGCCTTGGGGTAAAAAAGGGGGTCCGGGACGCCTGATCGGCCGCACGAAGGGCGGTATGAACACCAAGCTTCATGCCGTAACCGATGCAAATGGCCGCCCGATCAGCTTCTTCATGACCGCCGGGCAGGTCAGCGATTACACGGGCGCGGCCGCTTTGCTCGACAGTCTGCCCAAAGCGCAATGGATGCTCGCCGACCGGGGCTATGACGCCGACTGGTTCCGCGACGCCTTGCAGGAAAAGGGCATCACCCCCTGCATCCCGGGCCGGAAAATACGGAACAAAACCGTCAAATACGACAAGCGCCGCTACAAACGCCGCAACCGCATCGAGATCATGTTCGGTCGCCTCAAAGACTGGCGGCGCGTCGCCACACGCTACGATCGGTGCCCGAAGGCCTTCTTCTCCGCCGTCGCCCTCGCCGCCACCATCATCTTCTGGCTCTGATCAATGAGTCCTGACCCTAGCGACCACATGAGGCGGAACAATACGGAAGGTTGATATAAACAGCGGAACGCTAGCGATAAGCGCAATCCGACGTTCCGCTGGACTAGCGGCATCGAACGAGCATTGCTGTCCGCGGCCCCACCGTCGAGTATGGGCCGCACGCCTCGCACTGAAGCGGCTGCCCGCGAGGCGATACGCATGCTGCCGCTTGATGCAGGCAGCATTGTCGACCTCGACAAGGACGCGCCGTCGCCACGCCACGGGGACGCTCTAAAAGCGGCACCTGCGCAACGAATATAAGAGAAGTCAACCGAATAGGGAGCGCGTGGGTGCTGACAGCCGCCAACCGAGGATCGACAAACCCGGTGAACGGCTCCGATCCCCCCGACAGCCAGCTCAACCAGCCCGCTCAGCTTGGGCCGCCATCTCCTGATTGCGGAGAAGGAAGCGCTGAACCTTGCCGCTTGGCGTCTTGGGCAGTGCGGCAACGAATTCGATCTCGCGCGGAAAGGCATGCGCTGACAGCCGCGCCTTCACGTGAGCCTGCAGTTCCGCTGCCAGCGCGTCGCTGGACGCATGACCTTCGCCAAGCACGACAAATGCCTTAATAATCTCTGTACGGTTCGGGTCTGGCTTGCCGATAACAGCGGACTCCAGCACGGCTTCATGCTCAATCAGAGCGCTTTCAACATCGAAGGGCCCAACTCGATATCCCGAAGTAGTGATGACGTCGTCGGACCGGCCCACGAATGAAATGCTGCCGTCCTCATTGATCTCACATGTGTCGCCCGTGAGGTACCATTTGCCGACGAAAGCCGAGGTCTCGCGTCCGTGATAACCGGCAAACCAGGCGAGCGGGGACTGCGATCGATCCAACGCAAGCATCCCGGGGACACCAACACCCAACTCAACCTGCTCGTCCGAGAGAATGGCGAGCCGGTGACCGGGTGACGCGAATCCGGCCGCACCGACATGCACGGGATGGCCGATCCCGTGATGGTTGCATAACACCATGCCGAGCTCCGTCTGCCCATAATGATCGAATATAGGCGCGGCTAGGTGGGCGTCGAACCATCGGATGATCTCCGGGTTAAGAGGTTCGCCGGCGCTGCTCACAGCGCGCAACCGTCCCTTGACTGCGGACGCAGCAGCGGCGCCCTCCCCCATCAGAAGACGATACGCTGTCGGAGCTCCTGCCAAATTGTTGATATCGAACGCCTCGACAGTCTCGTAGGTGCTGGCGGCGGTGAATGGCCCGTCATAAAATGTCGTCGCGATTCCGAGCGCCAGAGGGCCGACAATGGCATAGTAGAGGCCATAGGCCCAGCCTGGATCGGCTACGTTCCAAAAGCGGTCCGACGCTTCCAAGCCAATGCCGTCGCGCATGTAGCCGACGAACGCGGCAATTGCCTTAATCGGTACAAGCAAGGGCTTGGGCGCGCCGGTTGTACCCGATGTGAACATGATCAGAAAAGGATCGTCCAGCCCGCACTGGGCTGGTTCCACCGCCACAGCCGACCCAGACGCGCTCCAGAAATCAAAGTCGCCCGGTGACGGTTCGGTATTGACTATCGCAATGCCGGTCGGACCCTCGATCTTTGACCGGTTCGCTCCGTTCGTGACCACGACCTTGGTATTCGCCTCGACGAGTCGATATTCGATTGCCTTTGGCCCGAACGCGGTGAACAGCGGCTGGTACACCGCACCAAGTCGCCAGACGGCGAGCACAGTGATTAGCAATGCCGGTGTTCGGGGAAGCAGGCCAGCAACGCGGTCTCCCTTTCTCACACCAATTGACTGAAGCAAGCTTGCCAGGCGGACGGATTCATCCCTGAGCGCAGCAAAGGTCCAATAAGCCGTTCCGCCGCGGGCATCGCGGTACCTGAGCGCCAAGCGCTCGCCATCCTGCGAATGACGATCGCAGCAGATCACTGCTGCATTGAGCGGCCCGAAAACATCGCCGAGTATGGCGAGTTCGCGATCAAGGTCGAATGCGGCGACGCGGGCGGCGATATCACTCATCCGTTTACGGCTTCGTGAGGTTCGTGGAAATTGCAGGGCTTTGACGCATCCATTGAAGTCTCCCAAGCTTTGATTTTTGGCTCGCTACTGTAGCTTCTAGCGTAATCAGCTTCGGCCTGATCGAGAGAAAAATCCAATCCGAATTAGAACGAGACTATGCCGAAAATCGTCTTTATCAGAGAGCATCATGCCCATCGACCCCCGCCTCATCATAGAATTTGCCGCTGTTGCGGAGGAGGAGTCCTTCGCGCGTGCCGCACAGCGCCTGCGGATAGCGCAACCGTGGCTTTCGACGCGCATCCGTCGGCTGGAGGCGCTGCTCGGCTTTGCAGTTTTTGACCGAACAACGCGAAGCGTGGCGCTTACTCCCCGCGGCAGTGCGTTGTTCGCGGCGGCGCAATCGGTCGCCGCGGCAACATCGGCGGCCAATTCCCTCGCGGTTCGGCTTCGGCGGGAAGGCGGCGACGTGCTGCGCCTAGGCGCAGCACCCTATACGAAAATGATCGCCGAGCGCCGGGAGACGATCGAGCGGTTCACCGCGCATCATCCTGGGACAAGCGTGGAACTTGAAACGGGCTGGAGTCTGGCGCTGATCGACAGGCTAAGGGAGCGCGATATCGATCTCAGTTTCATGATGGGTCGCTTTGACGAAAACATCTTTGAAGCACTGGAACTGCGCCGCTTTGGGCTGGCGCTAACGATGTCCGCCGAAAATCCTCTGGCGCAGCGCCGTACGCTCAATGCGGCGGATCTCGGCACACTTACGATTCAGGTCTTCACGAGGCGTCTCAACCCGCGTCTTTGGGATGATTTGTACCGTCCCATCGTCGCACATGCTGAGCGCTTCGCGGAGATGCCGGAAATGGCGGAGGGGCCGCCCGACGAGATGGCGTGCGATGCTACCGTCGCAGCCTTCTTCGATTTCGGCAATGAGAGCAAATCGTCGGATCAGATCGTCCGGATTCCGTTTGCTGCGCCGCAGGCCGTCCCGTTTTCCCTCTTGCGGCGACGTAGCGACCTGAGCCGTGAAGGGCGGGCATTCTGGGACATGGTGGAAGGCTCGATGCAGCCCGGATAGGGATCAGCGGACTCCATGTCTGTCGCGACTGGGTCTGGCCGCGGTGGCGAATGCGCCAGACAGCCGCATCTCGCAAGCGGCGATGCGACGTAGCCCTCAGCTGATTTACATCTTTTGTGCGGCCGGGGCAGTTTGAACGCAGCTGAAACGAATCGTTCGACCTCAGAGCAAGACGAAGCTTTCGCAGAGGACCGGCGCTTCAGAGAATTGGCGTGTGCCCCGACCCATCATCCTGCTTACCCAGATGATGCGCAGCGATGAAATAGTGAACGGCCAACCATGCGGATGATAGGGTGTAAGGATTATCAGCGCAATACGAAGCGAATTGGCGCCATGCGTGGCAGCAAGTTGGTCCGACAGCAGGCCAGCGAGGAAGGTGCCGGTCGCTATCCCAACGCTCGCGAGGCAAAAGAGCGTTATCGCGGACGCAAAGGCCCGCATACGGTCGTCGACCACCGCCTGGATTCCGGCGTATGTGGGCCCGGCATAGACCACCATCACAAGGAGTTCGGAAAGTGGCTCCCGCACGCGCTGTGGAATTCACAGTGCACAGTTTACGGCAAGAACGACGGCGCCCCTACGTTGTAACCGGCGTCTACGCGCAGAAGCTCCGGGCGACACAGGAAGCCGTTCCGCTGCGACTCCTGAAGCTCCTCACCTCAGCGCGAGCGGAGTGGGAAGCCAAGAGGCGCGGCCAGAAAGGAAACCCGGAAACGAACAAGAACCTCGACGCCATCTGCGCTTATTACGAGCAGGAGGGCACCGGATTCCGCGATCGCTGGTTATGGAGGCGGGGAGACGTAAGTGCGGATAAACCCAGGGTGCCTGGTTAGAAGTCGTCCTAAGCCCATCGCTAAGTTCGGTCCTGATTCCATCCTCGTCCATAGCTATCCCGGAATGCCGCAAAAATTCGCAAACCCGTGCTGATCATCGAAGGTCTGCTTTTCGGTGCATCACGAGCCCCCATGGATGGCCAGTATGGTGAAGGGTTTCGGGCGCGTGAGCGTACGAAAGCCTCTCATGCAGGAACCCGCGTGGGCTTCAGAACCAAGCTATGGGGATTTGTACTTTGGTGTGGTCGGGAACCTGCTGCCCGCGTTTCCGAGACCGGCGCAGCGATGATAACACTGGCAGGTTCGGGCATATTCTTTGGGATGTGAAACGATGATTTTGCCGGTTCTAACGCGCGAGCCGCATCCCGCTGATGTGACTGGCGCAGGACGGCCCGTTGGCCAGCGCTGGCGTCGCGCGGTCATTCTTGCGGATGAGCCATGCCGGATCATGGCGCGATCTTCCGGATCGGAGCGGCGGCGCTCGGTGGAGCGCGAGACTGGCGCCATCGTGCGAACACCTCGATAACGATCATGTTGCCGCCGCAGCACGGGCATGGTGTAGCCGGATCGGTCGGCTCATCGATCGGCGCATCCTCGGGATCTGGCGCGACATCGAGTAGCTCGCGGGCGAGTGCGAGACTGGCCTTGCGGGCGGAGCCGGCGAGCAGGCCTTAATGGCGTATGCGGTGGAACCCGCACGGCAGGACGTGGAGCAGGAAGCGGCGGATAAACTCGTCGGCGCTAAGCGTCATGACGCGTTGGCGGTCGGCGCCGTCACGGCGGTAATCCTTGTAGCGCAAAGTCACGCCGGCATCGTCGAACGCGAGCAGCCGCCGGTTCGAGATGGCGACCCGGTGGGTGTAGCGCGACAGATAGGCGAGTACGGCCTCGGGCCCTGCGAACGGGGGCTTGGCATAGACGACCCAGTTCTTCTTCCGGGCCGGCGACAGGTGGCGAAGGAATGTCCGTCGTTCGGCGAGCGGAGCCATCGTCCCAAAAAAGCTGAGACGCCGGGCATCGTATAGCGCCAGCAACCGGGTCAGGAACAGGCGACGGAACAGCCGTCCCAGTACGCGCACCGGCAGCAAGAACGCGGGTCGTGAAGATATCCAGCGCTTCCCACCGGGGCCGATGCCGCCGCCGGGCACGATCATATGCACATGCGGATGATGCATCATCGCGGATCCCCATGTGTGCAGCACGGCGGTGATACCGATCCGGGCGCCGAGATGCCTGGGGTCAGCGGCTATGGTCAGCATCGTCGCCGATGCCGCCCGGAACAGGAGATCATAGACCGCGGCCTCGTTGTGGAACGCGACCTCGGCGGGCAGCGTGAACACGACATGGAAATAGCCAACCGGGAGAAGGTCGGCCTCGCGCGCTTCGAGCCAGGTCCGTGCGGCCGCACCCTGGCACTTGGGGCAATGTCGGTTGCGGCAACTGTTATAGGCGATGCGCCATGTCCGCAGGCCTCGACGTGACCGCCGAGCGCCGCCGTGCGGCAATGCTCGATCGCCGACATGACCTTGAGCTGCTGGAGGCGGAGGTGCCCGGCATGATCCCGTCGATAGGCGGGACCAGCGCTGCGGAAGATATCGGCGACCTCGAGCGAGGTGCGCACCGGCTCAGCTGGGCGGCGCCTTGGCCGCCATCAAGGCCATCAGTCTGTCGAGCGGGCCTGTAACCGCGTGGATCGTGCGGGTCGACACCTTGGTGTAGAGCGCAGTCGTATCGAGCTTGCTGTGGCCGAGCAGGACCTGGATCACGCAGATATCGACGTCCTGCTCGAGCAGGTGCGTCGCGAAGCTGTGGCGCAAAGTGTGCGGGCTGACGCGCTTGCGGATGCCGGCGACCTCGGCGGCCTCCTGGACCGCGCGATGCAACTGCCGTGTCGAGATCGGGTCGGTATAGCTGCGCCCAGGGAACAGCCAGCCATGGGGTAGCATGACGCTACGCCGCTTGCCTTCGCGCCACCACATCCGAAGCAGCTCCAGAAGCTGCGGCGAGAGCATGGCATTGCGATCCTTGCGTCCCTTGCCCTGTTCGACGCGGATCAGCATGCGGGTGCTGTCGATATCGTCGACCTTGAGGTGAGCGACCTCCGACACGCGCAGGCCCGCGCCATAGGCAACGCCGAGTGCGGCTTTGTACTTGATCCCCGCCGCCGCTTCGAGAAGCCGTGCCGCTTCCTCGACGCTGAGCACGTCGGGCAGCTTGCGTCGATAGCGGATGATCACCAGCGATCGCGCCAGATCCCGCCGCCCGAGCGTCGCGGCGAACAGGAAACGCAATGCCGATACGGCACCGTTGATGGTCGTTGCGCTCACGCCGCGCTCGTGCTGGTACAACTGAAAGCGCCGAATATCCTCCGCCGTTGCCGTATCGGGCGGGCGTTCAAGGAATGCGGCGAAGCGTCGGGCGTGGCGGATATAGTCCTGCTGGGTGTGCTGACCCAGACCGCGCATCATCATATCGTGCTGCATACGCTGGCGAAGCGGGGTGATCGAGACGTCGGTCGTAACGGTAGACATGACATGCTCCTCTTCGTTGAAGGAGCTCCATGATCGGCCTACTGCGCGGCCTTACTCAACGGCCGTGTAATCATCCGTCGTCTCAGTCGAGGCGCCAGTCCCGCGGACGCGGAGCAAGTTCGTGCATGAGGCGCAAAGCTGCCACTTCTCCGCCCACTCCCGATGTCATTTCAGCCCAAGTCATCCCGGTGGACGAATGGCATTTCTGATGGTATGCCATTCCGGCTTGGTAAAAATACCAAGCTATAATCAATACCTTGCTACAGAGGTCGGGTGCCCGTAGGGGTCACCAAAATCCGCGCCAAGCAGATTTCAGCGGTCGAACATCGCCTCACACCAAGACCCGCTATTAGATTTTCTGACATGGCGCCGCGCCCGCTTCGGACAATCCCATCGTGGCGTTTGACAGACATCGCGTGGGCGATCATCCAGCGTTGCGCCGAAAGAGCGGCCGCAGCTTCAAAAAAAAACCAGCCCTCCCGCCAGGGTCGCCGGGGCGGAAGGGCTGGCTCCGAACCGGTTTCGTGGGCCGGTCCGGGTTTCAAAATCGCCTTGCGCCGATCAGAAGCGCACAGCGGCTTCGCGGGCCTTCTGCACCGCGATTGCCAACAGGCCGATCAGGACCTGCACCGGATTTGTTTTTCACCATTCCGGCCATGTCCGCTGCACTGCCTATGCCGGGCACAGCCGAACGCGGCGGTGATCATGATCACTCGGCCGGAAAAAACGCACAAATATTTAAAAGAAGAAGAGAGAAAATCGCTATCCGCGCTTGATTCGGACCAGTGCGCCGTCGAGCGCCTGCAAAAATTGCGAGCGATCGGCCTTTGCAAAAGGCGGCGGCCCGCCGATCTGGTCGCCTCCGGCGCGCAGGTCGGCCATGATCGCGCGCGTCGCGATCGCCGGGCCGATCGATGCCATGGTGAAGGGCTTGCCATTGGGACCCAGCACCGTCGCTCCCGCCTTCAACGCGCGGTCGGCAAGCAATATGTCAGAGGTAATGACGATGCTGCGCGCGTCGGCGGCTTCCGCGATCCAGTCGTCGGCAGCGTCAAAGCCGTCCGACACGACCACCCGCTCGATCAGCGGGTGGTCGGGGACGCGCAGCCGGCTGTTGCTGACCACCTTCACCGTGACTTCGTGCCGCCATGCGACGCGATAAATCTCGTCCTTTACGGGGCAGGCGTCGGCGTCGACCAATATGGTGGGCGCGGTCATCGCAGCACCGGCCGGATTATTTCTTCATATTGTCGAGGCCAGAGACCACGCCCGCCTTGGTCGACGGGTTGCTGGCGTTGGGCTTTTTGGGCTTTTCCGCCTTGGGTTTTCGGATTTCGCGACTGGTTTTCTTTTGGCCCTTGGCCATGATCAATACCTTGGAAGCGACGGACGCCTGTGCCCGTCACGGGCCAGCCTAGGCGCTTTACCCGCCCGCGTCGCCCACTTCCCGCGCTCATCCAGCGAGCCCGTCCCAAAGCAGCTTGGCGCCGAGCAGCACCATCAGGATATAGATCACGACATAGAAACGCGCGCCATCCATCCGCTTGAGCAGGCGCACCGTCAGCAAGGTCGAACCAATCGCGAGCGGCATCAGCAACAGCGCGGCGACGATCACCTCGTGCGGAAAGGCGCCGAGCGCGAGATAGGCAGGCACCTTCATCCAGTTGATCATCGCGAACAGGATCGAGCTGGTGCCGACGAACACCAGATGCGGCAAGCGGCGCGGCGTCACCCACATCTGGAACGGTGGGCCGCCGGCGTGGGCAATCTGGCTGGTAAAGCCGGTGAGCGCGCCAAACAAGGTGCCGATCCAGCCGGGCGATGTCGACGCCGCCACGATGCGTCCGCCGCGTTCGACCCACAGCCGGTAGACGCCGAACGCCAGCGTGATCGCGCCCAAGGCCGCCATAAGCTTCGCCTCGTCGACCTGCTCGGCGTAAAAATAGCCCGCGGCGATACCGACCGCAGCGCCGGGAAGCATCCATGCGACGACCCAGCCATCCCATGTCTTGCGGAACGACCAGACGCTGACGACATCCTGCACGATCAATATCGGCAGCAGCAGCGCCGCGGCGATCGTCGGCGGCAATACCAGCGCGACGAGCGGGGTTGCGAGCGCGCCCACCCCCGACAATCCGCCCTTCGCCAGCCCGAGCAGGACGACCGCGAGCGCAACGACGGCGAGCGTCACCGGGTCGGCGAGCAGACTCATTCGGCTGAAAGCGGGCCGGGCGCGTCGGGCAATCGCCAGTCGATGGCGCCGCGGCCATGCGCCTCGAGGAAATCATTGGCCTGGCTGAACGGCCGCGACCCGAAAAAGCCGTTGTGCGCCGACAGGGGCGACGGGTGCGGCGCGCGCAGGATCAGGTGCGGGCTGCCCGCCCCCAAGGCCGCAACGCGCGCCGCCTTCTTCTGGGCGTGGCTGCCCCACAGAATGAACACCTTGGGCGCCGGATCGGCGGCAACCGACGCCACCACTGCGTCGGTGAACGTCTCCCACCCCTTGCCCTTATGCGATGCCGCCTGCCCCGCCTCGACGGTCAGCACATTGTTGAGCAGCAACACGCCCTGTTCGGCCCAGTGCGCGAGATAGCCGTGCGACGCCCGCGATATGCCAAGGTCGCTCTGCATTTCCTTGTAGATGTTGACGAGGCTCGGCGGCACGCGGATCCCTGGCTGTACCGAAAAGCACAGGCCATGCGCCTGCCCCGGCCCATGATAGGGATCCTGCCCCAAAATGACGACGCGCACGCCCTGCGGCGGCGTCGCATCGAGCGCGGAGAACCAGTCGCGCGGACGCGGATAAATCGCCTTGCCCTTCGCGCGCTCGTCGCCGAGAAACTGCTTCAATGCCGCCATATAGGGCTGTTCAAACTCGCCGCCAATGCGTGCGAGCCAGTCGGGATGGAGTTTGACGTCGGGCATGCGCGTCCTTCGACCAGAGCATCCTGCGCTTGTCCAGTGCTCTTGTCGCCGCCGCTTACCGACGCTAGGCACGCGGGCGAAGGGACAGGCGGAATGAGCATGGCGATCGGCGAAGCATTGGGACGGCTCGAGGCCGTCGTCCACGACCGGCTCGCGGCGGGCACGGTCGAGGCGTCCTATGTCGCGAGCCTCGCCGCCAAGGGCCGCGGCAAGATCGCACAGAAATTCGGCGAAGAAGCGGTCGAAACCCTCATCGCCGCAATGAGCGAAGACGATCCCGCGCTGATCGGCGAAGCCAGCGACCTGATCTTCCACCTCACCGTACTGCTCGCCGAACGCGGCATCGCCTGGGCCGACGTCGCCGCCGAAATCGACCGGCGCCACGGCACCTCGGGCCATGCCGAAAAAGCCAGCCGTTCTTAATCCAGCCGTCAGCCACAGGAGCCATCATGGCGATCGACGCGACCCTCCCCTATGACGACAGCAATATCTTCGCGCGCATCCTGCGCGGCGAACTGCCGTGCAAGAAGGTTTATGAGGACGACCACGCCCTCGCCTTCCACGACATCAACCCGCAGGCACCGCTGCACATTTTGGTGATCCCCAAGGGCGCCTATGTCAGCTGGGACGATTTTTCGGAGCGCGGAAGCGATACCGAAATTGCGGGTTTCGTCCGCGCGGTCGGGCAGGTCGCGCGCGACAACGGCCTTGTCGTTCCCGGCTATCGCCTGCTAGCCAATGTCGGCCCCGACAGCCACCAGGAAGTCCCGCACCTCCATGTCCATCTGTTCGCCGGTGGGCCGCTCGGACCGATGCTGACGCGCTGAAAATACGTCGAAGCTCCGCGTCGCCTCAGCGGGGGCGACGGTCCGGATTTTACCTATGTCTGTAATCGCAATCACAGCCTGTCGGCCCATTGCGGCTAGTCGTGCACGATGCGCGGTGGACTCACACCCCTGTTTCCAGCAGGATAACCCAACGCTCAAAAAGCGGGGAGACGATTAATGGCATCGATGTGGCGCGGACTCGGTGGTCAGCTGACCAACAAGGTAAGGCTGGCTTTGCTCGTCCCACTCGCCATGGCGCTTGCCGCCGCGGGCGGCGACACGGTGCCGCAGGTCACGCTCGCCACCCCGGGCAGCACCGGCACCGGTGAAGGCACGATCAGTCGCTTCACCCTGCGCTTTTCCGAAGACATGGTGCCGCTCGGCGACCCCCGCGCCAAAGCCCCTGCGACCAACGACTGCAAACTCCCCGCCGACGGTCGTTGGGTCGACACCCGGACCTGGGTGCTCGAATTTGAAAAGCCGCTCCCCGGCGGCCTGCGCTGCCATGTCGAACTGCGCGATGGGCTGACCACCGCACGCGGGGTCAATGTCGTCGGCAACAGCCGCTTCGCGCTCGACACCGGCGGCCCCTCGGCACGCGCTATTCTTGCCGGCGGCACCCACGACGGAATCGAGGAGGACCAGATTTTCCTCGTCGCCACCAATGTCGCCGCCGACCGCGCTTCGGTTGGTCGCTATGGCTATTGCGCCGTCGACGGCATCGGCGAGAAGATTCCGCTCGACGTCCTGCCGCGCGAGACCGCGACGCAGATCCTCACCGGGCTCGGCAATGACAATTGGTCGCGCCAATCCTTCACCGAAGACGCAGGGCTACCGCAGCGCCTCCCCGCGGCGGGCGCCGACCGCGAAGCCGCGCTCGACCGTATCGTCCCCGTCAAATGCCGCCGCCCGCTGCCCCCCGGCCGCGACATGGCGCTCGTCTGGGACGCGCGCATTTCGCAGGCCGGCGTTCCCACCCGCACCGCCGGACGCGACCAGCGTTTCGACTATGACGTGCGCGCCGCCTTCACTGCGAAAATGTCGTGCAACCGCGTCAATCCGCAGGCGGGGTGCAACCCGATCAAGGATGTCATCCTGACCTTCGCCGCGCCGATCGCACGCGACGCCGCGCTTGCCGCGACGCTCAACACCACTGACGGCAAAAAGCTGACGCCCAAGGTTTCCGACGGCGACAAGAATGACGCGTTTCTGACCCAGGTCCGCTTCACCGGCCCGCTGCCGCAAAATGTCGACGCGACGCTGGTTCTGCCCGCCGACGTCACCGACCAGAGCGGCCGCAGGCTCGCCAACCAGTCGAACTTTCCGCTGAAATTCCACATCGACCGCGCCCCGCCGCTGGTCAAGTTCGCCGCCGAATTCGGCATCCTCGAGGCAAGCGAGGGCGGCATCCTGCCCGTCACCGTGCGCGGGGTCGAAGGGACGATGGTCCAGTCGAACCTCAAAATGCCCGCGACCGCACTCAAGGTCGGCGACGATGATGCCGCGATCGCGCGCTGGCTGAAGCGCGTCGATGACGCCGACGACACCGACTATCGCGAAGAAAAGGACCGCACCGGCAAAGAGGTCACGGTCAATTACACCGGCACCAAATCGGTGTTTGCGGGCGCGCCTGCGAGCGGCGAACGCCGCGACCTGCAACTGACGCCTCCCGGCGGCGGCAAGGAATTTGAAGTCATCGGCATCCCGCTCACCGAAAAGGGATTCCATGTCGTCGAGATCGCCAGCCCCGAACTCGGCGCGACATTGCTCGGCCGCAAGACGACGCGCTATGTCGCGACCGCCGCGCTTGTCACCAATATGGCGGTCCATTTCAAATGGGGCCGCGAAGGCTCGCTCGCGTGGGTGACCTCGCTCGACAAGGGCCTGCCCGTCGCGGGCGCCGAAATCCGCGTCACCGACAGCTGCACCGGCCGCCTGATCGCGCGCGGGGTTGCCGACAAGGCGGGTCGCCTCGCCTTTCCGTCGGGACTGCCCCAGCCCGAAACATATGCAAGCTGCGAGGAGAAGCCTGATCTCGCGAACAGCGAAGGCCATGCGCTGATGGTCAGCGCGCGTGCCGGCGATGATTTCAGCTTCACCCTCACCGACTGGGGCAACGGCATCCGCCCCTATGACTTCGACCTTCCCTATGGCTGGTCGGAGCGCAGCGACATCCTCCACACCATCTTCGACCGCGCGCTCGTCAAGGCGGGCGAGACGGTCAATATGAAGCATCTCCTGCGCCGTCCGATCGGCCTTGGCTTCCAGATTCCCAAGGCAATGGCGGGCAAGCTGCGCCTCGTCCACCGCGGCTCGGACACCGAATTTGAAATGCCCTTTGCCGTCACCGCGAATGGCAGCGGCGAAACCGTCTGGAACGTCCCCGCGTCGGCGCCGATGGGCGATTATGAACTCGTCTTCGTCACCAAGGATAAGGATGGCGAAGATAAAACCATCTGGTCGGGGCAGTCGGTTCGTGTCGACGAGTATCGCCTGCCGACGATGAAGGCGACCGTTACCGGGCCCAAAATATCGCCGGTGCGGCCGACCGCAGTGCCGCTGTCGCTGTTCGTCGGATACCTCTCGGGCGGCCCCGCGCCGAACCTGCCGGTGGAACTCCGCACCAACTTCCGCCCGAGCTGGTCGCCGCCCGAAGATTATCGCGACTGGGACTTCGACGGCCAGCCGGTCAAGGAAGGCGTCGTCCAGCTCGACGACAGCGGCGACGAGCCCGCCGCCGAAATGCCGCTCGCGCGGTCGATGCCGCTGACATTGGGCGCCGACGGCACCGCGGCGACCAGCGTGACGGTCGACCAGCCGATCACCGAGCCGACGCTGATGGCGGTCGAAATGGATTATGCCGACGCCAATGGCGAAACGCTGACCAGCAGCCGCCGGATCACGCTCTATCCGTCGGCGGTCCGCCTCGGGCTCAAGACCGACGGCTGGATGATGCGCGACAATGATCTGCGCCTGAAATTTGTCGCGCTCGATCTCGACGGCAAACCGCTGTCGGGGCAGCGCGTTTCGGTCGCGCTCTATAATCGCGAGATCATCACCGCACGCCGCCGCCTGATCGGCGGCTTCTATGCCTATGACAACCAGATGCGCACCACCCGGCTTGCGACCACTTGTTCGGCCACGACCGACAAGCTCGGCCGCGCGAGCTGCGCGATGGCGCCGGGCGTCTCGGGCGAAATCACCGTCGTCGCGACGACCACCGACGCCGACGGCAATGAGGCGCGCGCGGTACGCTCGGTCTGGCTCGCCGGCGACGACGACTGGTGGTTCGGCGGCGACAATGGCGACCGCATGGACGTGATCGCCGAAAAGCCGCGCTATGCTGCCGGCGACACCGCACGCTTCCAGGTTCGCATGCCCTTCCGCGAAGCGACCGCGCTCGTCACCGTCGAACGCGAAGGCGTGCTTTCGAGCTTCGTCGTGCCGCTCAAGGGCACCAACCCTGTCGTTCAGGTCAAGCTTCCCGCGACTTACGCTCCCGACGTCTATGTCTCGGTGATGGCGGTACGCGGGCGCGTCACGGGCCAGGAAAGCTGGTTCCGCCAGATGAAGCGCGCGGTCGGTTTCCAGATCGAGAATAGCGAGGGCGCGCCGCCGACCGCCTTGGTCGACCTCGCCAAGCCGAGCTACCGCATGGGCATTGCGCGGATCAAGGTTGGCTGGGAAGGCCATCAGCTCGGCGTCAAGGTGAAGGCCGATAAGGAAAAATATGCTGTTCGCGAAACCGCGAAGGTCGCGATCGAGGTCAAGACCCCCGATGGCAAGGCGCCCAAAAGCGCCGATGTCGCCTTTGCCGCAGTGGACGAAGCACTGCTTCAGCTCGCTCCGAACGAGAGCTGGCAGCTGATCGACGCGATGATGGGCGAGCGCACCCTCGACGTGCTGACCTCGACCGCGCAGATGCAGGTCGTCGGGAAGAGGCATTATGGCCGCAAAGCGCTCGAACCCGGCGGCGGTGGCGGTGGCGACCTGTCGGGGCTGACCCGCGAAGATTTCCGCCCCGTCCTGCTGTGGAAGGGAAATGTACCGCTCGACAGCAAGGGCCGCGCGATCGTCGAAGTGCCCTTGTCCGATAATTTGTCGAGCTTCCGCCTCGTCGCGATCGCGAGCGACGGCGCGCAATATTTCGGCACCGGCGAAACCAGCGTCCGCACCATACAGGATCTCGCGGTTTTTGCCGGGCTCCCCGAACTCGTCCGTACCGGCGACACTTATGATGCGCGCTTCACGCTGCGCAACGGCACCGATCAGGCGATGACGGTCACCGCTACGCCGACGCTGGCGCCCGCGGTCGCGACCGCGCCGCCGCTGACCGTCACCATTCCGGCGGGCGGCGCAGTGCCGGTCAGCTGGTCGATGGTCGCCCCCGATGCGACCGGGCCGATCCAGTGGACGGTCGAGGCGGTCGCCAAGGGCGGCAAGCAGCGTGACCGGCTGGTCTTCGAACAGATGGTCGAGCCCGCGGTGCCGGTCGAAACCTGGGCCGCCAGCCTGTTCCGCGTCGGCCCCGGCACGACCCTGCCGATCGCCATCCCTAAGGGTGCCCTGCCCGGCGGCTATGTCGATGTCGCGCTCGCAGGAACGCTCGCGCCGCCGCTCGCCGGGGTGCGCGATTATATGGCGATCTATCCGTATAATTGCTTCGAACAGTCGACTTCGCGCGCGATCGCGCTCGGCGACGTCGGGCGCTGGCAGGCGCTGGCGGAGGCGATGCCGACCTATCTCGATGACGACGGCCTGCTGCGTTACTGGCCGAACAACCAGATGACGGGCTCGCCCGAACTCACCGCCTATGTCCTCGCGATCACCGCCGCCAATGGCTTTGCGATCCCCGAAACGTCGAAGGCCAAGATGGTCAAGGCGTTGCAGGCGGTCGTCGAAGGACGCCTCAGCCGCAAGGGTTACGGCCCCTATGACATCCGCCCGGTCCGCATCGCGGCGCTGGCGGCGCTCGCGCGCAACAATGCGTCGAGCGCGAGCCTTGTCGCAGCGATCGACGTCGCGCCGGTCGACATGGCCACCGGCACCCTCGCCGACTGGCTGGTCGCGATCGAACGCACGCCCGGCGTGCGCAACGCCGTCGCGCTGCGCACCGCAGCCGAGGCCGAACTGCGCAAGCGGCTCGTCTACGAAGGCACGCGTCTCGACCTTGTCGACGATGCCAAGGCGCCCTGGTGGATGATGACCAGCGGCGACGAAATGGCGATCAAGGCACTGGAAGCCGTGCTGGGCCGCAAAGGCTGGGAAGATGACGCAGGCAAGCTGATGGTCGGCGTCGCGCAGCGCCAGCGCAAGGGGCATTGGGACACCACCCCCGCCAATGCGTGGGGGGCGACCACCGTCCGTCGCTTCGCCGAGCTCTATCCGGCGAGTGCGATCACCGGCGTCACCAATATCGGCCTCGCCGGCGGCACCGCCTCGCAAAGCTGGCCGCTACCCGCCGAACCGATCTCCCCGCTGCGCGTCGCGCTGGCTGCGGTAACGATGAGCCTGAAGCATGATGGCACCGGCGCGCCATGGGCGACGGTCAGCGTCAAGGCCGCCGTGCCGCTCAAGGAACCGCTCAACGCGGGCTACCGGATCAAGCGGTCGGTGAGCATCGTCAAGGCGACCGACAAGGACCGGCTGACGCGCGGCGATGTGATCAAGGTGCGGATCGAGGTCGTCGCGGCTGCGGGCCGGACGTGGGTCGTGATCAACGATCCCGTCGCGCCGGGCGCAACGATCGTCGGAAATCTGGGCGGCCAGTCCGAAATGCTTGGCCAACAGGCGAGCGGATCGGGCGCGCAGCCAAGCTATGTCGAGCGCGGCAAGGACAGCTGGCGTGGCTATTTCGGCTGGATGCCCGCGGGCACCCACGCGGTCGAATATGTCGTGCGCTTGAACGGCTCGGGCCGCTTCACCCTGCCGCCGACGCGGGTCGAGGCGATGTATTCGCCCGCGATCCGCGGCCAATGGCCGAACGCCCCGCTGACGGTGGTGAGCGTCGGGCAGTGATGCTTGGCTACGGCAGCATAAGATCCTCCCTGTCGCGAAGCGATGGGGAGGTGGCAGCGCGAAGCGCTGACGGAGGGGCCATGACGCGGCGTCGCAGCCCCTCCACCACCGCCTGCGGCGGCGGTGCCCCTCCCCATGCCTTCGGCACGGGGAGGATCATTTAGGCCTCGCGATCAATGACCGCCCGACCCCGTTGGCAACGCTGGCTCGCATGGGCAGCGCTCGCGCTGCTCATCCTCACCACCATCGCGCACCTCCTCACGCGCCCGCCTGCGATGCCCGATTACGCCGCCGTCCGCGCCGACTGGAAGCCCAGCGAAGCCTGGCTCTATGACCGCAACGGCCGCCTGCTCGATAGCGAGCGCGTCAATTTCGAGCGTCGCCGCCTCGCATGGGTCCCGCTCGGCGACATCAGCCCCGCGGTCCGCGATATGGTGGTGCAGGCCGAGGACCGGCGTTTCTGGTCGCATGGCGGGGTTGACTGGCTGGCAATCGCCAGCGCCGCACGCACCCGCCTGACGTGGGGTAGGACCGGCGGGCGCTCGCGCGGCGCCTCGACCCTCCCGATGCAGCTTGCGGGCTTCCTCGCGCCGGAACTCGCGCAACCGGGCAAGCGCGACTGGTTGAACAAGATCCGCCAGATGCGCGCCGGACAGGCGCTCGCGTCAAGCTGGTCGCACGAAGAGATACTCGAGGCCTATTTCAATCTCGTGCCCCTGCGCGGCGAAGCGCAGGGGATCGGCGCAGGATCGCGCGCGCTGTTCGGGAAACGCCCCGCCGAAATGACCCGCACCGACGCGGCGTTGTTCGCGGGCCTCCTCCCCAATCCGACCGCGGGCGCCGAAGCGCTCGGCCGCCGCGCGTGCCGGGTCGCGCAGGCGAAGGATTGCGGCACGATCCGTGCCGCCGCCGCGACGCTCGTATCGGGCGAGCGCATCGCCGAACTCGATCCAGCGCTTGCCCCTCACCTTGCCGTGCGCCTGCTCGACAAGCCGGGAAAGCGCGTGACGACGACGATCGATCGCCGCGTTCAGGCCGCCGCGATCGTCGCGCTGCGCCGCCAGCTCGCCGGACTCGGATCGGACCGTGTCCGCGACGGCGCGGTCGTCGTCCTCGATAATGCCACCGGCGAGGTGCTCGCCTATGTCGGCGGGGTCGGCCTGAAATCGACCGCCGCCGCGGTCGACGGCGCCAATGCGCGGCGGCAGGCGGGCTCGACGCTCAAGCCGCATCTTTACGCGCAGGTGATCGAACGCGGCTGGCTGACCGCCGCGTCGATCCTCGACGACAGCCCGGTCCAGCTTGACACCGCCTCGGGCCTCTATGTCCCCAAAAACTACGACCACAGCTTCAAGGGTCCGGTCAGCGTCCGCAACGCGCTGGCAAGCTCGCTGAACGTCCCCGCCGTCCGCGCGCTCATCATCGACGATGTTCAGGCGTTTCGCGATCGCCTCTGGGCACTCGGCTATCACGGCCTTGTCGAGGATGGCGATTTTTACGGCTTTAGCCTTGCACTCGGTTCGGCCGAAGTGTCGCTGGTCGAACAGGCCAACGCCTTTCGCAGCTTCGCCAACCACGGCCGCTGGTCACCGGTGCATTTCGGACTGAACGAACCTGCGGGCGAAACGCGCCAGATCGTGGCGCCCGCCGCCGCCTTCATCGTCGGCGACATCCTCGCCGACGCCTCCGCCCGCGCCGATGCCTTCGGGTCCGACAGCGCGCTGCGCCTCCCCTTCTGGGCCGCCGCCAAGACCGGCACGTCGAAGGGGATGCGCGACAATTGGTGCATCGGCTGGTCCGACCGCTTCACCGTCGCGGTGTGGGTCGGCAATCTCGAGGGCGATTCGATGCGGGCGGTCTCGGGCACCTCGGGCGCGGCGCCGGTGTGGCGCGACGTGATGCTCGCGCTCCACGCCGGGAGCCCTGGCAAGCCGCCCGCGAGGCCCGAAGGCGTCGAGGCGCGCCAGATCGCGCTTCCCGGCACGCGCGAACCACCGCGCCGCGAATATTTCCTGCGCGGCACCGCGCAGAGCGAAATGGCGACCGCCCCCGCCGTCTCACGCCGCCCGCGCATCACCAGCCCGGTCAGCGGCAGCGTTTATGCACTCGATCCCGATATCCCGATCGATCGCCAGCGGCTGGCGGTGAGCGTCAGCGGATCGGTCGCCGGTCACCGCCTGATCCTCGACAAGACTGCGCTCGGCGATGCCGATACGGGCCAGCAAATCCTGCCGCGCCCGGGAATCCATATGCTGACGCTCGTCGATCCCGGCGGGCGGATGATCGACCGGGTCCGCTTTACGGTACGGTAAGCATAGCCGCCCCACGAAATTAAGTTGCGCTGACGGATGGAGAAGCTAGTCTGCGCTGCCAGGAGAGGGCGCCGTCGACGGTCGCCCCACAAGGGGAAATTTCTCTATGATATTTGACCGGGTAAAACCGTTAGATGCCATTTTGGCGACAGCAGAAAAAAAACCACTGACGCGAACGCTCGGCGCTTTCCAGCTGACGATGCTCGGCGTTGGTGCGGTCATCGGGACCGGCATCTTCGTCCTGACGGCAGAGGCCGCGCAGAAAGCCGGGCCCGGCATGATGATCAGCTTTATCATCGCGGGCTTCGTCTGCGCCGTTGCCGCGCTCTGTTATGCCGAAATGGCGTCGATGGTACCTGTTTCGGGTTCCGCCTATACCTATAGCTATGCTGTGATGGGCGAACTGCTGGCCTGGATGGTCGGCTGGGCGCTAATCCTCGAATATGCCGTCGCTGCGGGCGCCGTTTCGGTCGGATGGTCCGGCTATATGATCGGTATTCTGGAAAATGCCCTGCACATAAACATACCCGATGCGCTGGTGCTTGGGCCCTATGACGGCGGGATCATCAACCTGCCCGCGATGGTCATCGCCGGTCTGGTTACCTGGCTGCTCGTTATCGGGACCAAAGAAAGCGCGATGATCAACGCCATCCTCGTGATGATCAAAATTGCCGCGCTCACCTTGTTCGTCGTGCTCGCACTGCCCGTCATGCAGATGCAGAATTTCGAACCTTTCGCACCGCTCGGCATGGCCGGCATCTCAGCAGCAGCGGCATCGATTTTCTTTGCCTATGTCGGCTTCGATGCGGTCTCCACTGCGGCCGAGGAAACCAAGAATCCGCAACGCAACATGCCGATCGGCCTGATCGGCTCGCTCGCCATCTGCACGATCTTCTACATCCTCGTCGCGGCGGGCGTCATCGGCAGCGTCGGCGCGCAGCCCATCACCGACGCGGCGGGCAACGCCTTTGCAGCGGGCAGCCTCGAACTGAGCCAGGCCTGCGCCGCGATGGGCGACAATGCGGTGGTTTGCTCCAAAGAAGCTTTGGCCTGGACGCTCCGCAACATCGGCTGGACGCAAGTTGGCAACCTTGTCGGTCTTGCCGCCACTATCGCCCTTCCTTCGGTCATCCTGATGATGATGTTCGGTCAGACCCGCATTTTCTTCGTGATGAGCCGCGACGGCCTGCTTCCGGCGATCTTCTCGCGCACCCACGCGCGCTACCACACGCCGCATGTGATCACGATGATCACGGGCGTGTTCGTCGCGCTGTTCGCCGCTTTCTTCCCGGTCGGCAAGCTGGCCGACATCTCCAACTCGGGGACGCTTTTCGCCTTCCTGATGGTGTCGATCGCCGTGCTGGTGCTTCGCCGCACCGATCCCAACCGCGTGCGTCCCTTCCGTACGCCGCTGGTCAATGTGATCGCACCGGTCTCGGTCGCAGGTTGCGCCTATCTGTTCTGGAGCCTGTCGGTCGATACCAAGCTGATGTTCGTCGGCTGGGCCGTGGTCGGCCTTATCGTCTACTTCGGTTACAGCCGCCGCCGCAGTCATGTCGGCCTGGGCCATATCGAAGTGCATGAGGATGACAGCGATGCACCGCCGCCGCCGGTACCCCCGGTGCCGTCGTTCAAGAGCTAAATGGAAAGGGGGCTTCGGCCCCCTTTCTTTTGCCGTCGATTAATATGGGCTTTTGGGCGCGGTGCGCGGCCGGGTGAACAGCTTGCCGCGCTCGGCCCATAGCACGAGCAGCAGGCCCGCAACCGCACAGCCGAGGAAGGCATAGGCCAGCGGCAAGGTCGTGCCGTCATATTGCTGGCCGATAAACGCCCCCGCCGACGCCGCGAGCAGCATCTTGGCAAAGCCTTGGTACGACGATGCGACCCCGGCCATATGCCCGAAATCCTCCATCGCGATCGACCCGAAATTGCTGCTGATGAAGCCGATCAGCCCGACATTGACCATCATCAACAGGGTGAACATCGTCAGCGTTTCGGTGCCGCTCGACGCCGCCGCAATCTGCGCGATCGAGGTCGCCATGAACGCGAAGACCGCGGTCTGCGACACGCGCCGCGCGCCGAAGCGCTCGACGATATGTGCGTTGGAGAAATTGGCGATCGCGATGCCGACGGCCACGCAGGCGAAGACGAGCGGAAACAGCGGCTGCGCATCGAAAATTTCGGCGATGATCTGTTCGCTGCTGTTGAGATAGCCGAACAGCGCGCCCTGCATCAGGCCCGATGCGATCATATAACCCGCAGCGCGGCGGTGCCGCGTCACCGTCAACCAGCCCGACACCACCGTTCCGAGGTCCAGCGGCCGCGCGTCGGCCGGATCGAGCGTTTCGGGCAGGCGGCGCAGCCAGATGAGCATGAGCAGGCTCATCACCGCGAACAGCATGAAAATTGCGCGCCAGCCGGCCACCGCAGCAACCCCGGCGCCGATCGCCGGGGCGATGATCGGCACGATCATGAAGACGAGGAAGATCAGCGACATGCGTTTCGCCATGGCGTCGCCGACGAACAGGTCGCGGATCACCGCGACGACGATAACACCCAGCGCCGCGCTGACGAGGCCGTGGCCGAAACGCAGCGCGAGCAGCATCGGGAAACTCGTGGCGAGCGCGCAGCCGATCGCGAACACGGCATAGGCCCATAGCGCCGCGACGAGCACGCGCTTGCGCCCGAAGCGATCCGCGAGCGGGCCATAGACGAGCGAGCCAAAGGCGACGCCGAGCAGATAGACCGAGATGACATGCTGGCGCTGGTTGGCGACAACCACGCCCAAGCCCTTCGCAATCGCCGGCAGCGCGGGCAGCATCGAGTCGATGGCGAGCGCGTTGAGCGCCATCACCATCGCCATCATGAACACCATTTCGCGATCGCCCGGAAGGCCCGACCGCTGTGAAGCTTTGGATAATTTGTGCATTGCAGCGAGACTATGCGCCGCCAGCGCCGTTTTGGATAGCCCCCAAGGGCCAAAAGCGGCGGTGCAATGCTATGCAATCCAAGCAAAAGGGCCGCCCCGCGGGTGCGGGACGGCCCTACCTATTGCGCGGCTGGTGCGGGCGATTAAGCCTGACGCGTGCCGTTCATCGCCATCGAACCGAAAGCGCCGGCCTTGATGGTACCGGTCAGAACGTCGCCGTCGACCGTCGCTTCGCATTCGAGCGTCATTGGCATCGGGACCTTCATGTTCATGGTCCAGGTCAGCTTGTTGCCGTCGACCTTGCCATTTTCAACGTCGAGCGATCCCATGCCGCCGGCATTCTGGCCGGTGAAGCTGCCGCCGTCGCTGCTGACGGTGAAAACCGACTTCTGGTCGCCCATCGGCGACTTGGTGATGCAATCATAGCTACCATCGACTTGAGACATATAAACTCTCCTACTGAAACTGATGTTAGTTAGCGGGTGACGCTGTTTCCACTGCCAATCCCAATCCGTCAAGCTGCGGTTTTACCACCGCAGCGTCGCCGACAATGACATAGACAAGATCGTCGGCGCTAAAGGCTTTGCGTGCTGCCGCATCGATTTCAGGCGCGGTCATCGCTTCATAAGTCGCGGCGAGCGTTTCATAATAATTGTCAGGGCGGCCGAATTTAACAATCGAGCGCAGCCCTCCGAGCACGTCGCCCGAGGTTTCGAAGCTGCCCGGCAATTCGCGCACGCTGCCGTTGACCGTGCGCTGCAATTCGTCGGCCGTCACGCCCTTGTCGCCGAGGAAAGCCTTGAGGTCGCTTTGCAATTCCCTGATCGAATCGCCGGTGCGGTCGGCCTGAACCGGCGCCGCGATGACCCAGCTCAGCCGGTCTTTCTCGCTCGAAATGCGCGCACGCACACCATAGGACCAGCCCTTGGTCTCACGCAGGTTCATGTTGAAGCGCGACAGAAAATTGCCGCCGAAAATATCATTGGCCGAACGCAGCACATCCAGATCGTCGCCGCCCTTTGCATCCAATATTTTGCCCGCGAGGATCACCGACTGCGGCGATTTCGGCCGGTCGATCAGCAGGATGCGCGGCTTGGGCTGCGGGATCGCGATTTCAAAATGCTTGGTCGGCTTCGCCGTCGCCGGAGTCTTCCAATTGCCAAAGGCGGCATCGAGCTGCTTCGTCACATCCTTCAGCGTCGTATCCCCGACGACAAAGATACGCGCCGTATCGGGCCGGAACCATGTCGCATGAAAGGCGGCGAGCTGCTCGCGCGTCGCCGCGGTAACGGCCTTCGCATTGCCCAGCCCCGAGGGCGGAATGCCATAGGGATGGTCGGGACCGTAAAGCGTCGGCATCAGCACGCGGGAGGCGATCGCGTTCGGATTGTTGAGTTCGGCGTTCAACCGGTTGAGCTGCTGCGCGCGCACGCGCTCGAGTTCCTTCGCATCGAAGGCGGGATTGCGGATATAGTCGGCGAGCAAAGTCAGCGACGGTGCGAGATTCGGCTTCAGCGCGAACAGGCTGAACACCGTCTCGTCGGCATTGGCCGACCCGTCGATCTGCGCGCCGAGCCGCTCTTTCGCTTCAGCAAAAGCGATCGAATCGAGGCTGGTCGTGCCCTCGTCCATCAGGCTGAGCATCAGCGACTGGGTGCCCAGCGCATTGTGCGGATCGGCGGCATAGCCCGCGTCAAAGCTCACCGCGACATTGACCGTCGGCACCGTCGCGCGGCGCGCGAAAACGACCTCGATGCCGTTCTTCAATTTGGCGCGTTCGATCGCGGGGAAGTCGAGCGCCTTGAGGTCGGTCACGGCGGGCATCTGCGAGCGGTCGGCGATCGAGGTACCGATGCCGGTGTCAGGACCGACATCGCCTAGCGCGGGGTTCCAGTAACGGTCGGCCCCGACAAACTCGCGCGGTTTGCCCGCCGTCACCGCGCCGCCGCGATTTTCACCGCCCTCGGTGCGCTCGCCGGGGGTATAGGTCAGCGAGAAGGCCGGGCGCGACAGCCATTTGTTCGCGACCGCCTTCACCTGCTCGGGCGTCGCCTTGGCCATGCGGTCGAGTTCGACTTTATAATAGCCCGGATCGTTCGAATAGAGCGCGCCCTCGGCGAGCGCGACGGCCTTGCCGCCAAAGCCGCCGACCGACTCAAGCCCCGAAATTACGCCGCCAAGATAGCTCGCCGCCGCGCGCTGCAATTCGTCGGCGGTCGGGCCGCTCGCGAGGAAGGATGCGATTTCCTCATCAAGCCGCTTGGCGACATGTGCCGGATCAACGCCGGGTTTCACATCGGCCTGGACGAGCAATATGCCGGCATCCTCGAAAGGCTGCGCACCCGCCGATACGCTCACCGCGACCGGATCCTTGCGCACCAGCGCATTGTCGAGCCGTGACGACGACAGTCCGCCGAGCACGGTCATCGCCATTTGCAGCGGCACGGACTCGGGATCGTTGAGCCCAGGGATCGCCCACATGCGGTAGATGCGCGTCGTCGGGACAAGATCCCTGACCTCTTTCGCGAGCGGCGCGGGCAGTGTCGGCACTTTGACGACCGGTGCAGCAATCGCCGGGCCGCGCGGGATGTCGCCGAACCATTCGCCGACCTTGGCCTTGGCTGTCGCGAGGTCCACGTCGCCTGCGATCACCAGCACCGCATTGTTGGGGCCGTAATTGTCGGTGAACCACTTCTTCACATCGCCAAGGCTCGCCGAATTAAGATCGCCCATCGAGCCGATCGTGCTGTGATGATAGGGGTGGCCGGTCGGGAAGAGATTCTCGAAAATCTCGTAACGCAGCAGACCATAGGGGTTGTTGTCGCCCTGACGCTTTTCATTCTGGACGACGCCGCGCTGGTTATCGAGCTTTTCCTGCGTCACCGCCCCGAGCAAATGCCCCATGCGGTCGCTTTCGAGGAACAGTGCAAGGTCGAGCGCGCCGGTGGGGACGGTTTCGAAATAATTGGTGCGATCGACATTGGTCGTGCCGTTACTGTCGGTCGCGCCGACCTGTTGCAGCGGCTCGAAAAAGTCGCCGGGGGCATTTTCGGACCCGTTGAACATCAAATGTTCGAACAGATGGGCAAAACCCGTCTTGCCCTTGGGCTCATGCTTCGACCCGACGCGATACCATACCGACACCGCGACGACCGGCGCCTTGCGATCCTCATGGACGATCACGCGCAGCCCGTTGTCGAGAGTGAAGGCCTGATAGGGAATATCGACCGCTTTCACGAGGTCGGCGATCGGCGCGGGGTTCGCCGCCTTCGCCTTGGCGAGCGCAGGACCGGCAGCGACGAGCGACGTCGACAGCGCAAGAGCCAAGGCGAAATGATGGAAACGGGGCATGGATATCCTCTCGGAATGGCGGGCATGGACGCCCGCATATAACGGCGTGCCGAACGGCACTGTGTCAGTGGTTTAGGACGGCCATATCCGCCATTCAAGGGCGATAGATGCGAGGCTTTGTTGCCATCAACGCCGCCGGGTCGAACAAGACCGGTTTCAGCTGATGCCGCACGAACAAGGGCGCCTGATCATTATAATGCGGGCTTTCCGGGCGCGTCGTCGCGGAACCGAACGGCTGGATCGATTCCGACCGCACCCGGCCCTCCCTGTCCCACGTCATGAACATGATGAAGCTGTCGCCGTGACGTACCTTCAGACGCCCGTCGGGTTCGACATCCCACAACGTCGAGGCGCGTACCGTGTCGTTGCCGCCGTCGAGCGGCAGGTCGATCCGGTGAACGCCCTCGCCGTGGCGGAGCCGCAGCACGGTCCCGAGTTTCGGATCGAGTCCGGCAAAATGCTTTTGCAGATGCACGACGGTCTCTTTCAGCACCGTACGCGGGTCAGGCAGTGCCCGCCGCTGATAATGGCTGCCGTTGGCGGGGCGCAGCACCATCAGCGCCAGCGCGTCACCATGCCCCTTGCCGTCGAGGTTCCAGTCCCATTTGCGGAGCAGATTTTGCGCCTCGACCAGCGCCGGATCATCCTTCACGTCGAGCGCGAGCAGCCGGTCCATCCAGGCTTTGGCGTAACCCGTCTTTGCATAGGCGGTATCATATTTGATCGCCTTCAACCGCGCCTCGTCGATCGGACCCGACGCTTCGAACAGATCGATCAGCCGCGTCGCGCGGTTGGTCATGTCATCCTCGATCCCGAGCAGGGGCGAGAAGGCGGCGGCATCGAGTTCATCGCCCGGCCCCGCCGCGACCCACGGCGTGTTGTTGGCGTTCATCACATAGCCCGAGCGCGGATTGACCAGCGCCGGGACGCGGTCGAACGGCAAAGTCTTGGTCCACAGGTCGGCCGAGGTATCGCCGGGCAGCACCCCGCGCCAGTTGAACCCCGGCTGCCGATCGGGGAACATCGCATTATAGAAAAGCCCGATATTGCCCTTGGCATCGGCATAGATGAAATTGGTCGCGGGCACGCCCTGCCCCGCCATCGCGGCGCGCCATTCGGCGAAATCCTTCGCCTTGTTCAGCCGGTAATATTGGGTGACCATATTCGCCTGATCGATCCCGGCATAGCGGATCGCAAAGGCGCCCTTGTCATTCTTGACCACCGGCCCGTGGACCGAGCGCCAGATGGTGCGTGGCACCGGCAGCACGAACGGGCCAAATTTGACCTTCAGCCAGATGCGCTTTTCCTCGAGGGGGCGCCACTGCCCATCGAAGCGGTAATTGTCGCCGCTGTCGTCGAGCGTCAGCTTGTAAATGTCGATCAGGTCGGGCCGGTTCACCGTGTTCGTCCAACCGAGATATTTATTATGCCCGAGGAAGGGATAGGGCGAACCGGGGAAATTGGCCCCGGCAAAATCCCAGCCCTCTTCCGAATGGACGACCAGTTCGTACCAGGCGACCCCGCCGGTCCATGGCTGGTGCGAGTTGGACACGAGCCGCGTCGCGCCGTCAGTCGCGCGTGCCGGGGCGACCGCCATACCGTTCGATCCATTGGCGTCGGGATCGCGCCCGACCGGGGTCAGTGCGCGCGGCACGACCTTGCCCTTCACATCGAGAAGCGGTCCGCCCTCGCGTCCGCCCGGCTTGCCCTCGACCAGCGAACCCAGCACTCCATCGAGCCCAAAGAAAAAGGGCGAGCGCAGCACGAAACCCGCGACGACATCCTCGCCGGTCGCCGGGAACAGGCCGCGCAGCCGCACTTCGCCCGGATGCTTGTCGGCATAATGGTTGAGCCCCGCAGCATAGGCGGTGAACAGCGCCCGCACGTCGGCAGGCAAACGCGGCCAGTCGCGCGCGGTGGTCGCGCGAATGTCGAGCAGCGCGGCGGCATAATCGACCTTGGCGCCATCCTCGCCCAGCATCGCCCCGGCGCGGCCACGCGTCATCGCGAGGACTTCCTGCAAGGTCGAAAAATCATCCTCGGCGTGGGCATAGGCAACGCCATAGGCGACGTCGGCGTCGGTCTTGCCGAAGATATGCGGCACACCGAACTTGTCGCGCGCAATTTTGACGTCAGCGGGTTTGAAGGTGGGGGCTTGCGGTGGCGGCGCGGCCATCGGTTCCCACAGGACAAGCCCGATCCCGGTCGCGACCAGCAGAAAGGCAAAAACCAGAAAAATCCGTCGCAGCATTTCTGGTCCTCTTCCGCACCTCAATGTTCGCGCGACTGTCTGGCGGGCATGTCGTCCGATGGCAAGCAACTGTCGTTCGTCGAGCCGAATTTGCGGCCCGGCGACTTGGCGCTATGCAGGGGCGAAGTTTTCAAAAACCGGGGAATATCAAAATATGCGTAGCAAAAGCCTGCTCCTTGCCGCTTGCCTGTCGTTCGGCGCCGCGCCCGCCGTTATGGCGCAGACCTTCGTCGGATCGGGAGTCGCCCCCGCGACCATCACCAACAGCACTGAGCGCGCGATCGGCTTTGCCCCGAGTGCCCCGGCTGGCGGCGCGCTCGCGCTGTTGATGGCCGATGCGACGCTTCCGCCGCTGCCCGGCGTCGCGCTGAACGCCGCCGAGCGCACCGCAGTCTCCAGCGCGATCGCCGCCGCGAGCTTCGACGGCAAGGCGGGCACGACGCTGTCGCTGCGCGGTATCGGGGCGCATCCGCGCATCCTGCTCGTCGGGACCGGCACGGCGCCGACCGCACTCGCGCTCGCCGAAGCCGGCGGCAAGGCGGCGCAGGAACTCAAAAGCGAAGCGCATCCGGTGACCATCGCGGGTGCCTATGGCGATGCCGCGGCGGCCGACGTCGCCTATGGTTTCGCGCTCGGCCAATATCGCTTCGATCGCTACAAGACCGTCGATAAAATGGCACCTGCGACCGGCGCGGTGACGCTGGTCGGCGCCAACCCCGCCGCCGCCGAAGCCATGTTTGCCGCGCGCGGGCGCCCGCTCGCCGACGGGGTGCGCCTGTCGCGCGACCTCGCCAACGAACCCGCCAATGTCATCTATCCCGAAAGCTTCGTCGCCGAGGCGCGCCGCGCCTTCGCCGGAGTCGGCGGCGTGACCATCGAAGTGCTCGACGAAGCGATGATGCGCAAGCTGGGCATGGGCAGCATCGTCGGCGTCGGTCAGGGCAGCCCGCGCGGGTCACGCATGATGCTGATCCGCTATCGCGGCGCCGGTGCCCCAGCCGCGCCGCTCGCGCTCGTCGGCAAAGGCATCACCTTCGATTCGGGCGGTATTTCGATCAAGCCCAGCGCCGGAATGGGCAATATGAAGGGCGATATGTCGGGCGCCGCATCGGTGGTCGGCGCAACGCTGTCGCTCGCCAAATCGCGCGCGCCGGTCCATGTCGTCGCCGTCGCCGCGCTCGCCGAGAATATGCCCGACGGCAATGCCCAGCGCCCCGGCGACATCGTGCGCACCATGTCGGGCAAGACGATCGAGATGGTAAACAGCGACGCCGAAGGCCGCCTCGTCCTCGCCGACGCAAATGAATATGTGGCACAGACGTACAAGCCGCGCGCGATCGTCAATATCGCAACGCTCACCGGCTCGATCGTCGGCGCGCTGTCGGACCAATATGCCGGACTGTTCGCGCGCGACGAAGCGCTTGCAGGCAAGCTGCTCGCTGCGGGCACCGCAAGCGGCGAGGAATTGTGGCGGATGCCGCTCCACGCCAAATATGCCGAGCGGGTCAAATCCGACATCGCCGACGTCCGCAACAGCGGCGGCGACGGCCCGGGCGCCAGCCTCGGCGCACATTTCATCGGCTTCTTCGTCGACGACGCGATGCCGTGGGCCCATCTAGACATCGCCGGAGTCAACCGCAGCGAAAAGGCGTCGTCGCTGGTTCCCGCAGGAATGACGGGCTTTGGCGTGCGCCTGCTCGACCAGTTGGCGCGCAGCGGGGAGTAGGACCGCGCCCCAACTCCGCTCGTATCAAGCAAGCGGAGTTGGGGCAAAACTCGCCCCTTGTGTTGCCAAAAAGCAACACTATCTTGCTTGACGAGAAAGGGGATTTTCCATGAACCTCGAAAAATTCACCGACCGCGCCAAAGGCTTTCTGCAAGCCGCGCAGACGATCGCGATCCGCATGAACCACCAGCGGATCGCCCCCGAACATATCGCCAAGGCCTTGCTCGAAGACAGCGAGGGTATGGCCGCCGGCCTCATCCAGCGCAGCGGCGGCGACGCCCCGCGCGCTGTCGCTGGCATCGACGCTTTGCTCGCCAAGGTTCCCGCCGTGTCGGGATCGGGAGCGCAAGCGACCCCCGGGCTCGACAATGATGCCGTGCGCCTGCTCGATCAGGCCGAACAGGTCGCGACCAAGGCGGGCGACGGCTATGTCACCGTCGAGCGGCTGCTGCTCGCGATGGTCCTTGCCCCGACTACTCCGGTGGGCAAGGCCTTCGCCGATGCGGGCGTCAAGGCCGACGCGCTCAATAGCGCGATCAACGACCTGCGCGGCGGGCGCACCGCCGACACCGCCAGCAGCGAAGACCGCTATGAAGCGCTCAAGAAATTCGCCCGCGACCTCACCGAAGTCGCGCGCGAGGGCAAGCTCGACCCGGTCATCGGCCGCGACGAGGAAATTCGCCGCACCATCCAGATCCTCGCGCGCCGGACCAAGAATAATCCGGTACTGATCGGCGAACCCGGGGTCGGCAAGACCGCGATCGCCGAGGGTCTCGCGCTGCGCATCACCAACGGCGACGTCCCCGACAGTTTGAAGGACCGCCGCCTCCTGTCGCTCGACATGGGCGCGCTGATCGCGGGCGCCAAATATCGCGGCGAGTTCGAAGAACGGCTGAAAGGCGTGCTCGACGATGTGAAGGCCGCCGAGGGCGAGATCATCCTGTTCATCGACGAGATGCACACGCTCGTCGGCGCGGGCAAAGGCGAAGGCGCGATGGACGCGTCGAACCTGCTCAAGCCGGCGCTCGCCCGCGGTGAGCTGCATTGCATCGGCGCAACGACGCTCGACGAATATCGCAAGCATGTCGAAAAAGACCCCGCATTGCAGCGGCGCTTCCAGCCGGTGTTCGTCGGCGAGCCAACGGTCGAGGATTCGATCTCGATCCTGCGCGGACTCAAGGAAAAATATGAGCTGCACCACGGCGTGCGGATCACCGACGCGGCGATCGTCGCCGCGGCGACGCTGTCGCACCGCTATATCTCCGACCGCTTCCTGCCCGACAAGGCGATCGACCTGATGGACGAGGCCGCCAGCCGCATCCGCATGGAGGTCGAATCGAAGCCCGAGGAGATTGAAAATCTCGACCGCCGCATCATCCAGATGAAGATTGAGGAATCGGCGCTGTCGAAGGAAACCGACGATGCGTCGAAGGATCGCCTCGCCGCCTTGCAGGCAGACCTCGCCAATCTCGAACAGCAATCGGCCGGACTGACCCAGAAATGGCAAGCCGAAAAGGACAAGATCCACGCCGAGGCGAAGATCAAGGAAGCCCTCGACGCCGCACGCTCGGCGCTCGATCAGGCGCAGCGCGCCGGCGACCTCGCCAAGGCGGGCGAGCTGTCCTACGGCACCATCCCCGGGCTTGAACGGCAGCTCGAGGAAGCGCAGGCGATCGCGGGCAATGCGATGCTGCGCGAGGAGGTCACCGCCGACGATATCGCCGCCGTGGTCAGCAAGTGGACCGGTATTCCCGTCGACCGGATGATGGAGGGCGAGCGCGAGAAATTGCTGTCGATGGAAAGCACGCTCACGCAGCGCGTGATCGGGCAGGACGAAGCCGTCCGCGCCGTGTCAACCGCCGTCCGACGCGCCCGCGCGGGCCTGCAGGACCCGAACCGCCCGCTGGGATCGTTTCTCTTCCTCGGCCCGACGGGCGTCGGCAAGACCGAGTTGACCAAGGCGCTCGCGCGGTTCCTGTTCGATGACGATAATGCGATGGTGCGCATCGACATGTCCGAGTTTATGGAAAAGCACAGCGTCGCGCGGCTCGTCGGCGCGCCTCCGGGCTATGTCGGCTATGAAGAGGGCGGAACGCTCACCGAAGCGGTACGACGGCGCCCCTATCAGGTCGTGCTGTTCGACGAGGTGGAGAAAGCGCATCCCGATGTGTTCAACATCCTGCTGCAGGTACTCGACGACGGGCGCCTCACCGATGGACAGGGGCGCACGGTCGATTTCACCAACACGCTGATCATCCTGACGTCGAACCTCGGCAGCCAGGCGATCGCGGCGCTCCCCGACGACGCGCCGATCGAACAGGCCGAGCCTGCGGTGATGGAGGTTGTGCGCGGGCATTTCCGGCCCGAATTCCTCAACCGGCTCGACGAGATCGTTCTCTTCAACCGGCTGGCGCAGCGGCATATGGGCGGCATCGTCGACATCCAGGTCGCTCGGGTCCAGAAACTGCTCGACGGTCGCAAGGTGACGCTGGAATTGACCGATGCGGCGCGCGCCTGGCTTGGCCGGGTTGGCTACGACCCCGTCTATGGCGCTCGGCCGCTCAAGCGCGCGGTGCAGAAATATGTTCAGGACCCGCTCGCCGACCTGATCCTGCGAGGCGAGGTCAAGGACGGATCGATCGTGAAAGTCGATGAAGGCGATGGAGCGCTGGTCCTGACGTCCCACAAAAGCTGACGGCGGCTAGCCAAGGCTTGGCTTGACCGCCGGCGGGGCGCTGATACCGTAGCCGCAGAACGATAGCGCAGCGATTGGATCGTTGTGCTGCTATGCGAAAAGGGATTCTCGAATGAAAATATCGATTGCGTTGCTCTCGGGTGGTTTCATGCTGGGAAGCCTGTTCGCTCCGGCGGTCGTCCAAGCTCAAACCATCGCGAATGACGTGCTGGAATGTGGCCTGATTACCGACGACGGCGCGCGCCTGCGCTGCTTCGATGGCCTGTTGCCCGAGGCACGCAAGACCGAAGATCAGCGCCGCACGGAAGCTGCGGTGAAGGCCAAGGCCGATTTCGGGCTTACGGCAACCCAACGAAGCGAAGCCGTCGAGCGCGAGCCTGAAGAAAAGCGCAAGAAAATACGCATCGCGCAGGAGGAAAACCTGCGGATCGACGCGACCATCACCAATCTCGACATCAGTCAATATGGGACCATATTCGTACTCGATAACGGGCAGACGTGGCAGACGACCTCTTATGGTCAGTTGAACACGGTTCCGCGCATCGGGCAGAAGGTCAAGGTCATGTCGGGAGGACTTGGCGGCTATCGCCTGACGCTGGAAGGGAAAACCAGCGAGGTTGGCGTGAAGCGCCTGAAATAGGCGCGGCCAACATTACGCAGGGGCCTAATCCCCTGCATATTTGAGGCGCGTGAGCGACGTGTCAGCAGCGATCCGTACATTGACTTGAACGGTTACGATCTTCCATCGCCTGGCGCGCAGCTTCCTGCTCCTGCGCCCATTGCTGGTTGGTCTTGCACACGCGCTTCGGGATCCGCGTGCCCAATTCCCTGACCGAACGGCAGCGGACGGTGTCCGGGTCTGCTTCGGATGCGCTTTCGCCCGCAACGGCGAAACTCGACAGCGGCATAACCAAGGCCGACGTCAGCAAGATAAGGCGACAGTACATAGCGTGATATCCCAAAAAAATGGGGAGGCAGCGATGAATCGCTGCCTCCCCTTTATGATCCGATTTTCTCGCAATCAGAAGTGGAAACGAACGCCCGCGTAATAACGGCGACCGAAGATGTCATAGACATCGGCGGCGGTGTCAGCACCCGTCGTGTTGAAGGTCGTGTTCGACAGAAGGTTCGGCGCCTTGTTGTCGAGCAGATTGTCGACGCCAAGGTAGAATTCGAACTTTTCAGCCGGAGTGAAGGCCACCTGAGTATCCAGATAGAATTCCGCCGGGACCGACACGCAGCGCGGCGAACCGTCATCGAAGGCAGCGCACCAGGAAACGTCATCTTCATACGACCGGCTGATGTAGGTACCGGTCAGCGACCATTTGAACTTGTCGTTCGAATAGCCAAGCGTACCGGTAAAGCGGTCGGTCGCGGTCCCGATTTCACCATCCGCGCGATCGACGGTCGCGCCGGCAAGCGGCGTATAGTCGTTCTGAAGCAGATGGGTGTAAGCGAGATTGAAGTTCACGCGGCCTTCGGTCTCGAAGAGGTTCACCGGCGTGAACCAGTTGACGGTCACATCGACGCCCTGCGTTTCAAGCTTTGCGGCATTGACCGCAAAGTCGTTGATGAACTCGATCGACCCTGCACTGTTGGTTGCCGTCGCGCCCGGGCGGCGGATGATCAGGTCGCAAAGCGCCGTATTGCCCTGATTGTAGCACTGATCGAGAATCGTACCGCGACCCACCGTCGAAATGACCTTGTCGATCTTGATGTTATAATAGTCGACAGTGAGGGTGAGGTTACGCAGCGCGTCAAATGAACGCGGGTTGAGAACCGCACCGACGGTCCACGATTCGGACTTTTCTTCCTTCAGGTTCGGATTGCCGCCGTCGAAGCCGCTGATCCCCTGACGATCGCTCTGCGTGATGGTGAACGCGCCGCCATTGGCCGCGATGTTCGCCGAGACGCCTGCCGCCGCGCGGCAGTTGTCGCCAAGAGCGCCGCCACCGGTGGCGCCGATCCCGTCGCACGGATCCTGAAGCCCAGCCGGGAAGGTCTGCGACAGGCCCGAGAAGAGTTCACCGATGTTCGGTGCACGAACCGCGCGAGCCCAAGTGGCGCGAAGACGGAGGTCTTCGACCGGCTGCCACGTCCCCTGAACGTTGTAGCTGTAGATCGTCCCGATCGTTGAATAATCGGCAGCACGGAAAGCGCCACCCACTTCGAGCAGACGAAAGAAGGGCTTGTCGGCAAGGATCGGTACTTTGACTTCGGCATAGGCTTCAACGACGTCGAACTGACCGCGGGTATCGGGCAGCTTGTTGCCACCGTTCAATCCCTGGTTGGTCAGAGCGTCGTTATCCTCTACGCTCTCTTCCTTGCGATATTCGAAGCCGGCGGCGATGCCGAGCGGGCCTGCGGGCAGTTCGAACAACGAACCGCTGATATTGCCCTGTACGACCTGCTGCTTGATGCTGTTCTGCAGCGACTGCTGAGCGGCAATATATTCGATCGCTTTCTGATCGATCTTGCCTTCGCCAAAGATATTGACCGGCACACAGCCGTTAGCACGCGCTTCAGCACTGACGCAGATCACGTCGGTGGTCAGCCCATTGCCGTTGACGTCGTTGACATCGGTCATTGCCGCAAGCGCATTGCGGAAATTCACGACATTGACCTGGCCGTTCGACACCTGGTTCTCGGTCACCTGGCCATAGTTATAGCTGAGATCCCAGTTGAACTTGTCGCCCAGCGTCCCTTCGAAACCAACGACGAAGCGCAGAAAGTCACGCGTCGTCTGCCCACTACGCGGACCAAATTCGGTCATGCGACGCGAGAAGCCGATGTCGCGCAGGCCGTCGCCATTCGAATCATTCGCCAGATTGAGGATTTCGGTCGGGACGATCGGGTTGACCGCAATCGTCGTCGTTCCATTGGGAGCGATGATGTAATTTTCGATCGGCATTTTGCCCGACGAAGGATAAACGCCAGTCGTTCCGTCCGAAGCCAGGGCGAACGGCTCGATGATCCGCGACGAGCGCGTTTTGTTATAGGTGCCTTCGAAGAACATCGTGATGTTGTCGGTCACGTCATAATGACCGACCGCAGCGAAGTTGTAACGCTGCACCGGCACCGCCAGGGTACGATAATACTGACGGTTAAAGCCGTTCGGCCCGCTGCCTGTGCCGATGTTGGGAACAGCCGGAGTCGCTTCATTGACGTCCGGGGTGGCGGGATTGTCGACGATTGCCGGCTTCGCGCTGACGCAGCCTGCACCGTTCGAGCTGAAGCAGGGCTGCAACAGGCCTGTCGGGCCATAGGTAAAGGTGTAGAGCGAACCGATGGGATCACCATCGCCGTTGAAACGCTGTCCTACAGTGAAGCTGCCCTGCGGAGCGAAGCCCGACAGGAAAGGCGAAACCGAGGTACCATAATCAGCCAGATCGCCGCTCAGCGCCGCACCGTCCGAATCATCAAGGAAGGTATTCCGACGCTGGCGCGAAAGCAGGCCACGCTCGTTCGAATACCCGAGGTGAACCATGATGTTACCGCGACCATCGTCGAAGTTCGCACCCATGGTGAGGTTCGCCTGGTACCGGATATCGTCGCCACGCTCGGTCAGGCCATATTGAGCATTGCCTTCAAGACCCTGAAAATCGCGCTTGTAGACGAAGTTGACGACGCCTGCGAGCGCGTCCGAACCGTAAAGCGACGATGCGCCGCCGGTGAGCACGTCGATACGCTCGAGGAACTGGGTCGGGATGACGTTGAGGTCGACGGTCGAGCTACCGCTGAGGCTCGACACGACGCGGCGGCCATTGACCAGCACCAGGGTGCGGTCCGAACCGAGGTCGCGAAGGTCGACCGTAGCGACGCCGGTGCCCGAGGTCAGGAAGGCCGAGTTGGTGCGGCTGAGTGCCGGCGTACCGAAGGCCGGATTCTTGAGCAGCAGATCCTGCACGTTGGAGACGCCCGACTGGTCGATCTCTACAGCGCCGAGAACCTGCAACGGTGCGTTCGATTCAGCCTGCGGGCTGGCAATACGCGAACCGGTCACGATGATCACGTCTTCCGCCGGCGCGTCTTCCGCCGGCGCGCTTTGCGCGAAAGCAGCGGTCGAAAGCATGGCAACGCAAAGCGCCGCCGGCGCAACCGCCGCCTTCAATACCATATGAGTGGAATATTTCTTCACAGTGCAGTCCCTTGCTACTGGTGGATAAGATACCCGGGCACGCACTGCGGCGGCGACAAATGCGCCTCGCAAAACTACCCCGATGGCACGCCGGATGCCGGGTCGTTCATCACGAGTAAAGGGAATTCCCCCCGCTTTCTGCCGTTTAGAAAGGGATTGTGACGTATTTGCAACAACACAGAGAAACGACGCAACACAATATGTCACAGCCGCCCATTTCACGAAATTTTGTTTCAGCGGTTACCACTTCCTTCGCGAGGCAGCGGATCAACCACCCATCGGCCCCGCCAGCTTTCCGGGGTCAAGCCGCGCGTCGCGCCACTTCATGCCCCAGTGCATATGCGGGCCGGTCGCGCGGCCGGTCCGACCGACCGTCCCCAGCCGTTGCCCCTGCCTTACCCGGTCGCCGACTTTGACGTCGAGCCGCTGGCAATGAAGAAAGGCGCTGTTCAGCCCCATACCATGATCGACGATGAGCAAATTGCCCTCCAACGTGAAGGGCGCGGCGGCGGCGAGGACCACCACGCCATCGGCGGGCGCGACAAAGGGGGTTCCCGCCGGCACCGCGATATCGGCGCCCCCATGATATCCGCCCGGCTTGCCCTGATAAACGCGCTGCGAGCCGAAAAAGCCCGACCGCCGCCCGGTGACTGGCCAGATGAACTTCTGCCGCCATCCGTCCGATGCATGTTCAACGGCGCGCGCCGCGGCAATCTGCGCCAGCTCGGTGGGACGGCGGCGCTCGAAATCCGCGTCGTTCTTCGCGCTGCCGCGATAGGGTGTGTTAACATGCTCGATCCGCCAGCTTCCGGCTGCAACCGAAAGCAGGCGCTCGACCGCGCGTCCGTTGCCTAACCTCGCGACAAGCCGTGCGTTCGCCGCGGCATCGCGATCGAAAGCGATCAGGAAATGGCCCTCAGCGGTGAACGGGATCGCCTTGCCATCGAGCGTCAGCGTGCGCGTGCCGCCGGGAACCTGCCCGACCAGCGCGATGCCTTGCTCGGGCGTCCCGCGGAGGATGAAGTCGCCGCGAATCGGTGCGGCGGCGGGAGCGGAATCAGCAATGGCGGGCGACGCAAATGTCGCGGCGCTGGCCAGCAGCAGCAACGACACAGCCGCATGGCGCGGCCAATCCCGTGCGAAAATCATGCCCGGCGCGCGGTGTCCAACGCGGCCTGCACCGATATCGCGGCAGTCGCATAGGGCTCCTGCCGCGCAACCGACCAGTAACGCAGCTCGTCGAGCCCGATCGGAGCGCCGGTCACCGCGCACAGCACATGATCGCCGGACTCTAATACGCGAAATCCGTTCGGGCCATATTGAAGACGGGCGAGGCGGTTGCGGCTGGCGATCAACATGGTCGTATATCCATAAAATGGCGGGTCATCGCGCTTCCATAGCAGTTTCGCCGCGCGCGGACACCCCCGCCAACCTCAGAAGAGCTCGCCCTGCCCCCGTTTGGGCGCCCCGGGCAGCGGTTTGCGAACAGCTTTGGGCCTCAATGAGGGCCCATCGCCGTCTACCACTTCGGCCGCCACCTCGCCATCGGCGAACTGCAGCTGCAACGCCCCGGCAGCGCGCGCCTTGCCCGCCGTGGTGACGATAGCGCCATCGGCGTCGCGGACCATCGCATAGCCGCGCGACAACAGCGCGCGCGGGTCGAGAGAGGTGAGCAGCCGCGCCAGCCCCTCGATCCGCGCCCGATCGCGATCCCAGCGCCGCGCGAGCAACGACGGCCGCAGCGCCCCCGAGCGATTCGCGAGCCGTTCGGCGATCACCGTCAGCCGGTGGCGCTGGCTGCGGTCGAGCCGGTCGCCATTGTCATCAAGCCGCTGGCGCTGCGGCGCATAAAGCGCCTCACGCCTGGGCAGGTGACGCGCGAGCGCAGTCAGTCGTTCGCTGCCCAGCGACTGGTGCCGATTCGCGGCGCCGATCATCCGGCCGCCCCATGTCGCAAGCTGCGCCTGCAATTCGGCGCGCACCGGCACCGCCATTTCGGCGGCGGCGGTCGGCGTCGGCGCGCGGACATCGGCAGCATAATCGGCGAGCGTCACGTCGGTCTCGTGCCCCACCGCGCTGATCGTCGGGATGCGGCAATCGGCGATCGCGCGCACAACGATTTCCTCGTTAAACGCCCACAGATCCTCGATCGACCCGCCGCCGCGCGCGACGATCACCAGATCGGGGCGCGGAACCGGCCCGCCGGGCCTGATGGCGTCAAAACCGCGAATCGCATTGGCCACCTGCACCGCCGCACCGTCGCCCTGCACCAGCACCGGCCACACGATCACCCGCGTCGGACAGCGGTCGGCAAGTCGGTGGAGGATATCGCGGATCACCGCGCCGGTCGGCGACGTCACGACGCCGATCGTCGTGGGCAGATAGGGCAGGCGTTCATATTTGCGCTCGCGGTCGAACAACCCTTCGGCGCCGAGCCGCGCCTTGAGCTTCTCGAACAACAGCATCAGCGCGCCCTCGCCCGCGACCTCGAGGCTATCGACGACGAGCTGATATTTGGAGCGGCCGGGGTAAGTGGTGAGTTTGCCGGTCGCGATCACTTCGATCCCGTCCTCGGGGCGGAACGCGAGCCGCGCCGCCTGCCCCTTCCACATCACCATGTCGATCAGCGCATTATCATCCTTCAGCGCCGCATAAAAATGCCCCGACGCCGCGCGCTTCGTCCCCGACAATTCGCCGCGCACCCGCACGCGGGCAAAACCATCCTCGACCGTGCGCTTGATCGCCGCCGACAATTGGCTGACCGACAGAGCGGGTGCATTGTCGCCGGGCGCGCCCTCGGCTAACAGCCGCGCGGGCGCGTCGCTATCGGACGCCGGATCGGGAAAAGGGACTGACATGAATATCCTGCTGGTGGGCTCGGGGGGCCGCGAACATGCGCTTAGCTGGCAACTGGCACAATCGGAAAGCTGCGCCAAGCTCTATGCCGCACCGGGCAGTCCGGGGATCGAAGCCTATGCCGAATGCGTCGCGATCGGCACCGATGACCTCGATGGCCTGATCGCTTTTTGCACCGCGCACGCGATCGATTTTGTCGTCGTCGGCCCCGAAGCACCGCTCGTCGCGGGGCTCGCCGACCGGCTCCGCGCGCGGGGTATCGCGGTCTTTGGACCCGGTGCTGCCGCGGCGCAGCTCGAAGGGTCGAAGGGCTTTACCAAGGATTTGTGCGCGCGCGCTGGCATCCCGACCGCAGCCTATGTCCGCTGTACCAGCGCCGACGAAGCGCATGCCGTGCTCGAAGGCTTTACGATCCCCGTCGTGATCAAGGCGGACGGCCTCGCCGCCGGCAAGGGCGTGATCATCGCCGAGACCGCCGATGAGGCCGCAGCCGCTATCGACGACATGTTCGATGGCGCTTTTGGCGGCGCGGGCGCGGAAGTGGTGATCGAGGAATTTATGACCGGCGAGGAAGCCAGTTTCTTTGCGCTCTCCGACGGCACCAATGTCATGGCGTTCGGCAGCGCCCAGGACCACAAGCGCGTCGGCGACGGCGACACCGGGCCGAACACCGGCGGCATGGGCGCGTACAGCCCGGCGCCGGTGCTCACCGCCGAACTCGAAGCGGCGGTTATGGACCGCATCATCCGCCCGACCGTGGCAACGCTCGCCGCCGAGGGCACGCCCTATGTCGGCGTCCTCTTTGCCGGGCTGATGCTCACCGACGCGGGACCGAAGCTGATCGAATATAATGCCCGCTTCGGCGACCCCGAATGTCAGGTGCTGATGATGCGCTTCAACGGCGACCTCGCCGCGCTGCTCCACGCCGCATCGACCGGCGCGCTCGCCGATGCGACGCCGCCCGCTTTCGCCAGCGATTATGCGCTGACCGTCGTGATGGCGGCGAACGGCTATCCCGCCACCCCCGAAAAGGGCGGCGCGATCCAAGGCATCGCCGATGCCGAAACCGGCGGCGTGCGCGTCTTCCACGCCGGAACCGCGCGCGATGGTGATCAGATTGTCGCGGCGGGCGGGCGCGTGCTCAACGTCACCGCGACCGGCCGCACCGTCACCGAAGCGCAGGCGCGCGCCTATGCCGCGGTCGACAAGCTCGACTTCGCCGGCGGCTTCTGCCGCCGCGACATCGGCTGGCGCGAAGTCGCGCGCGAAGCGGAATAGGTGGCGCTGGACGCGGCGCGATCAGCCGCATAGGCTGAACAAAAATCAGGAGCGGAGAATATCATGGTGTGGCTTCAGGAAAATTGGATCATCGCGGTCGTCGGGCTGGTTGTAGCCGTCCTGCTCCTCACATGGCTGCTGCGCCGCAAAAAGCCTGAAGAGATCGCACCGCCCGCGGCGGCACCCGCGAAGCCCGCAAAGCCGCTCGAACCGGTAAAGCCCGAAATCATCGCCGCCGAACCCGCGCGCTTCAAGCCGATCGAGCCCAAACCGCAACCCGTTGCACCGGCCGCGCCGCCTCCGGTCCCGCAACCGGCCGCCAAGGCACCGCCTGCGCCCGAACCGGCACCTGCTCCCAAACCCGCACCCATCGTCGAGCCGGTTGCCGAAACCGCGCCGCCGAAACCCAAGCCCGCCGCGAAGCCGAAAGCGGCCGCAAAGCCTGCGGCGGAGAAGAGCACAGCAAAACCGACGACAAAAGTTGCAAAGAAAACCCCCGCCAAGCCGGCTCCGGCCGAAGCGGCGATCCCGACTCCCGAGGAACCAGCCGCTCCGTCCGCCGCACCCGAGCCTGTCTCCGCACCAGCAACGGCCACCGCAGACAATCTGCGGCTACTCAAGGGCGTCGGACCAAAGATGGTCACGCTGCTGGGCGGCCTTGGCGTCACCAGCTTCCAGCAGATCGCCGACTGGACCGACGCCGATATCGCCGCCATCGACCCGCAACTCGGCGCGTTCCAGGGCCGCATCGCACGCGACAATCTGGTCGACCAGGCCAGCTATCTCGCGCGCGGCGACAAGGCCGGGTTCGAAGCGAAATATGGGGCACTCGGCGGCGAACTCTGACCCCGTTTTCCGTCAGCCTGCACTCGCGCGGATAGACATCGCCCGCAACATGCGCTCGCAAACGACGGGGCCCTCCCATCGTCATGCCGGACTTGATCCGGCATCCATGGCTGCGCCTGTCGCTTGTCCCGGATCGGGTCAGGAGTGACGGAGAGGGGATGGCAGCTCACGACCGATTGCGGACATTCAGGGCCGCTGGGTCTCCGCTGCTCGCTCGATGATTTTACGGGTCAAGTACTCGTAAATGCCTTGTCGCCTGCTGTCGTTTTCAACGATCTCGGCGGCCGTAACGATGAAGTCTGTTTTCAGCGCAGCATTGGCATCCGCCAGACCCGCGAGAATCGCCGGAGCGACTTCTTGCGCAGTTAAGCCGTTGTGATGACGGCACTCGCCAATCGGCGGCAGAACCGTAACTACGAACTCTTGCGACTTGCCGCGCCCAACCGTTAAGCGAAGCATATTGTGCGTCGGACCGGTAACATGCTGCACCGTGAAGGTGCCGTCTCGTTCAGAAATGTGCATTCGCTCCCCCTCGAAGCTATCTAGCGTGTGAACGGCCGCTTCCCACCCCAAAGCGGACATATGCCGGACCCGATATATTGCTTTCCTACATTATTCGGCTGTGCCAGCCTCGCTGCGGCTCTTTGACCTCGTCCATCATCCGTTTCCGAAACCCGGGGGCCTCTACTCAGGCTAAAGTCGCAAAAGTGCCATTCAATCCGCTGATCTTTGGCACCTTAGCCGCGCCCCGCGTGCACAACTTTTGCGACGTTCAGGCTATCGGACGGACCACTTAGCTTTCGCCGTCATCCTTCGGCCGGCTCATCTCGGTGACGAGCAGCTTGTCGATCTTGCGGCCGTCCATATCGATAATCTCGAACCGCCAGCCGCGATCGCGAAACACCTCGCCTTCCTTGGGCAGATGCTTCAAAATCGCCAGCACATGGCCCGCCGCGGTCGCATAATCGCGGTCATCGGCCAGTTCGATCCCCAGCCGTTCGGCCATCTGGTCGGCGGGCATCGATCCGGCAATCAGCAGGCTGCCGTCCTCGCGCTCGACGACGAAAGGCTCGCTGCCGATATCCTGATCCGACGCAAACTCACCCGCGATCGCCGCGAGCAGATCGGCCGGGGTCACCAGCCCTTCGAAATGGCCATATTCGTCGTGGACGAACAGCATCGGCACCTCAGCGACGCGCAACGCCTCGAGCGCGTCCATCGCATCGATCTGGTCGTGAATGACCTTCGCCGACCGGGTCAGCTTTTCGAGATCAAGCGCTTCGCCGCGGAACAGCGCCCCTGCGATATCGCGGGCCTGCACGACGCCGACGATATCATCGACCGAACCGCGCGCCACCGGGATGCGCGTGTGCGGGGTTTCGAGCAGTTTCGCGCGCACCGCGTCGGCGTCCGAGGAAATGTCGATCCAGTCGACATCCTTACGTGGGGTCATCACCTCGCGCACCGGGCGATCGGCAAGGCGCACGACGCCCGAAATGATCGCGCGCTCGCTTTCCTCGATCACGCCCGATTTCGACGCTTCGGCGACGATCAGGTGGAGTTCCTCGGCGGTCACCCGGTCTTCCGATTCGCGGTTGAGCCCAAGGATGCGGAACACCAGCGCCGAGCTTCGATCGAGCAGCCATACAAGCGGCGCGCCGATTTTCGAAAGCCACAGCATCGGCATCGCCATGAAGATGGCGATCGGTTCGGGCGCGCGCAGCGCGAATTGCTTGGGCACCAGTTCGCCGGCGATCAGCGAAAAATAGGTGGTCACGGCGATGACAACGGCAAAGCCCGTCGCGCGCGCGGTTTCGTCGTCAAAGCCGAACAGCCCCTGTAACCGCTCGCCGACCGGGCCGCCAAGACTCGCACCCGAATAGGCGCCCGCAAGGATGCCGATCAGCGTGATCCCGACCTGTACGGTCGACAGGAAGCGACCGGGATCGGCGGTCAGTTGGCGTGCGATAGCCGCACCACGGCTGCCGCGTTTTTCCGCGGCCTGCAGCCGCGGCCCGCGCGCCGAAACGATCGCGAGCTCGGACATGGCAAAGACGCCGTTCAAAAGGATCAGGACCGCGATGATCGCGACATCGGACCAGGGAAAGGGGGTCATGATTTATGTTGCGGGCGCTCGGGCGCCCGGCCCCTGTCATCGTCGGTCATATCCTGCCTATAGGCGAAAGACACGGCGATACACAATGGCACCGTCGAAGGTCGGCTCAGCCAATGTTAAGCAAGATTTTGGAACCAGATACGCAGCCATATGTTATCGGCATGAACGCGGCCTTCGCATGACCGGCGAAGTCCCCGCAAATAAAGGGAGCGACACGATGAATAGCAGAATGATCAAGCTCACCACACTCGCCAGCATCGGCGCGCTCATGCTCACGGGCTGCGTGACCGATCCGGAAACGGGTCAGAAACGCATTTCGAAGGCCGCGATCGGCGGCATCGGCGGCGCGCTCGGCGGCTATCTGCTCGGCGACCTGATCGGCGGCCGCAATAGCCGCACCGAAGAAATTCTCGGCGCGGGTATCGGCGCGGTCGCGGGCGCCGGCATCGGCAATTATATGGACCAGCAGGAAAAGAAGCTGCGTGAACGCACCGCCGGCACCGGCATCGACGTCGAACGTCAGGGCGACCAGCTGGTGCTCAACATGCCCGGCGACGTGACCTTCGACCTCAACAGCGCCATGGTGAAGCCCCAGTTCCGCAGCGCGCTCGACAATGTCGCAACGACGCTCGCCGAATTCCCGAGCACCTATATCGACGTTTACGGTCACACCGATTCGAAGGGCAGCGACACCTATAATCAGGGCCTGTCCGAACGCCGCGCCGCGTCGGTCGCCGACTATCTGGGCGGGCGCGGTATCCAGCGCGCGCGCATGGCGACGCTGGGCTATGGCGAATCGCAGCTGAAATGCACGCCCGAGGTGACCGAGGCCGATTATCAGTGCAACCGCCGCGTCGAAATCCGCATCGCGCCGATCACCCAAGCCGACGTCAACGCCGCCAAGTAATTCCATTCCCGTGGATGAGGAAGGGCGCTGCCAGCAGGCGGCGCCCTTTTTCGTTGTTAACCCAGCGAGGGGAAGCTGGCTTTCAGACCGTCGATCACGAACTGCGCCGCGAGCGCCGCGAGCAGCACCCCGAGGAGGCGGGTGATCACCGCCTCGCCCTTGTTGCCGATCAGCCGCATCAACGGCCCTGCGCTCAGCAACGCGGCGAGCGTCAGCAGCAGCACGAGCAGCAATGCGCCGAAAATCACCATCGCGCGGTCGAGCCCGTTGTTCTGCGCCACCAGCAGCATCACCGAAGCGATCGAACCCGGCCCCGCGAGCATCGGCATCGCCATCGGGAACACCGAGACATCCTCGACTTCGGGGGTCGCGATTAATTTCTCGGCGCGTTGCTCGCGCCGTTCGGTACGCTTTTCGAACACCATGTCGATCGCGATCATGAACAGCATGATGCCGCCCGCGATGCGGAAACTGTCGAGATCGATGTGCAGGAAGCTGAGCAATGCTTCGCCGAACATCGCGAAAAAGACAAGGATGCAGCCGGCGATCAGCGTCGCACGGATCGCCATCGCCCGGCGCTGCGCGGCGCTCGCGCCCGTCGTCAGGCTGGCATAGATGGGCGCGCATCCCGGCGGGTCGATGACCACGAACAGGGTGACGAAGGCCGAAATGAACAGGTCCATCATGGCTGATTGGGCGCCGCGACCTGATCGTCGATGACAGTCGCCATCTGGGCGCCGTCCCACAGGCGGATGGTCACGCGGCGCGACTTGTCGGCACGAACGGTCGAAGTCCAACTGAGCGTCTGGTCAGGCGACAGGCCGATCATCCGGTCCTCACCCTCGGTCCCGCCCTCGACTCCCACGCCCGGCGATCCGCAGGTGGCCTGTTTCGATGCGATGAAATCGGGCGCTTCACGCGGGGTAGTCAACGTGTCGCCATGATCCAGCGTCCAGAGCAGATCGCCCTTCTTGGGATCGCGCAGCCAGACGGTGGTGAAATAGCCATTCTCCCCGGCCTTTTGCCATGCCCCCGTCGTCGCCCCGGCGTTGCCGTCGCAGCTGACGTAAACCGCGTGCGGTTGCCATTTCACCGCCTCGGCGGGGTCCTTCTGCGATTTCAGCCAGTCGCGCGCCTTGACGCGCTGCGGCACGAACATCACCGCTTCGGGCGCGGCGGTTTCGCGGAACGCAGTCCATTGCCCCTTATCCTGCGCCAGCCGGGCAAAGCCGATCTCGGCCGCGATGAAGGCGCTGGGGTTGGCCGAAAGCGGCCGGTTGCGGATGTCATCGGACGATGCGCAGGCTGCGAGCAGCGGCGCGGTGACGGCGAACATCAGCAACAGGCGGCGCATCATCAAAAACCTTTCGGATCAGCGAGCCCCGCGCGGCGATGCGCGGCGACGAGCGTGTTGCGCAACAGACAGGCAATGGTCATCGGACCGACGCCGCCGGGAACCGGGGTAACCGCGGCAGCGACCGCTGCGGCACTGGCATAGTCAACGTCGCCAACCAGTCGGCCTTTCGCCTCACCCGGTGCGGCCGCGAGGCGGTTGATGCCGACATCGATGACGATTGCGCCGGGCTTGATCCAGTCGCCCTTGATCATTTCGGCGCGGCCGACCGCGGCGACGACGATATCGGCGCGGCGGACCAAATCGGGCAGATCCTTGGTCCGGCTGTGCGCCATAGTGACGGTGCAATTGGCGCCGAGCAGCAATTGCGCCATCGGCTTGCCGACGAGGATCGAGCGGCCGATGACGACCGCATCCTTGCCCGACAGATCGCCGAGCCGATCCTGGAGCAGCAACAGGCAGCCATAGGGCGTGCACGGCACCATCCCCGGGATGCCCAGCGCGAGCCGCCCGGCGCTGACCGGGGTCAGCCCGTCGACATCCTTGTCAGGGTGGATCGTCGCGACGGCGGCCTGTTCGTCGAGATGGCCGGGCAGCGGAAGTTGCAGCAATATGCCGTCGACCGCTTCGTCCGCATTGAGCGTGACGAGCAGCGCTTCGACCTCTGCCTGTGACGCGCTGGCAGGCAAGCGATGCTCGAAACTCGCCATGCCGGCGGCAACCGTCGCCTTGCCCTTCGACCCGACATAGACCGCGCTCGCCGGATCATCACCGACGAGCACAACCGCGAGGCCGGGCGCCCGACCTATAGCCGCTTCGAAAGTCGGAACCGCATCGGCAATTCGTGCCCGCAGCCCGGCGGCAAAAGCCTTGCCGTCGATCACCTGCGCGGTGGTGGTAACCTCGCCCGTCATATCGTCACGCAATCCCGGCGGTGACGCCAAGCTGATAGAGATAGGGCAAAACTGCTTGTTGCATGATGATGAGAAGGATCAACACCAGCATCGGCGTCAAATCGAGGCCGCCGAAATCCGGCATAATACGGCGGAAGGGCCGATAAAGCGGCTCGGTGAGCCGGTCGAGAACCATCCATAGCTGACCGACAAACTGATTGTGCGTGTTGATCACGTTGAACGCGATCAGCCACGACATCACCGCCTGGGCGATGATGATCCACCACAGGACATTGAGCAGGATCGCCAAGATATTGAGGAACATGAAATACAAGAAAGGTCTCCGGCCGAAAAGGTCGATGGCACCCTATTAGCGATGAATGAGCGTGCCCGCACCCCTTGCGGTGAAAATTTCGAGCAGCATCGCGTGCGGGATGCGTCCGTCGAGGATGACCGCGGCCTCGACCCCGGCGTCGACCGCGGCAACGCAGGTTTCGACTTTCGGGATCATGCCTCCGGTGATCGTACCGTCGTCCTTCAGCGCATCAATCGCGGGGCGGTCGAGGTCGGTGAGCAGCGCCCCCGATTTGTCGAGCACGCCCGCAACGTCCGTGAGCAGGAAGAAACGCTTGGCGCCCAGCGCGCCCGCGATCGCCCCCGCCATCGTATCGGCGTTGATATTATAGGTCGCGCCATCGGCACCGAGCGCGACCGGAGCGACGACGGGAATGAAATTATCCTTGGTCAGATTGATCAGGATCGTCGGATCAACCGCCACCGGTTCGCCGACAAAACCCAGATCGACATGACGCTCGATCCCCGAATTGGGGTCGGGCTGCGTCCGGGTGACCTTTTCAGCGAGGACGAGATTGGCGTCCTTGCCCGAAATGCCGACGGCGCGGCCACCGAGCGCGGCGAGCCAGCCGACGATTTCCTTGTTGATCTTGCCCGCCAGCACCATCTCGGCGACCTCGGCGGTCGCGGCGTCGGTGACGCGGAGACCGCCGACGAAGGTCGATTCGATCCCGAGTTGCTTGAGCATCGCGCCGATCTGCGGTCCGCCGCCATGGACGACGACCGGGTTGATCCCGACCGCCTTGAGCAGCACCACATCCTCGGCGAAATCGCGCTGCGCTTCGGCATCGCCCATTGCATGGCCGCCATATTTGATCACGAAGGTTTCGCCCGCATAGCGCTGCAGATAGGGCAGCGCCTCGACGAGGGTTTCGGCCTTGGCGAGCAGGTCGGGCATTTTGGAGGGGTCGGTCATCGTCATCATCCTGCGTTCTTTGCATCAAGGTGGCGGCCGAGCGCGACCAGGCCGGTAATAACGAATGGAATCACCGCGATCGACAGCGCGACCTTCGCCAGCATCTGCCCGCCCATCAGATTGGCGATCGGGAAGACACCCGAAAAGGCGATGGTGACGAACAGCAAGGTATCGACGATCTGGCTCAGCGCGCTTGCGATTGCGCCGCGCACGGCAAGCCAGGTCGACCCGGTCCCCGCGCCTTCACGTCCGCGCAGCTTGCTGAAGATGGTGACGTTGAGGAATTGCGAGGTGCCATAGGCGACAATCCCCGCCGCCATCAGGCGCGGGCTCTGGCCTAACACGGTATTGAAGGCGGTGAGCCGTTCGGGCTGCATTTCCGGCGATGCGGGAAGCGCGAGCACCAGCGCGGTCAGCATGATCGACAGGACCAGCGGGACGAAACCCCAGAGCACGAGGCGGTTCGCAGTCGACTGACCGTGCAGTTCCGACACGCTGCTCGACAGGGCAACGAGGATCAGAAATGGAAAAATCCCGGCCTCAACCGCGAGCCAGCCACCCAGCGCGACCTGCTTGTTCCCCAGCACCCCGGCGAGCACGACCATGCCGCCATAGATGATGGTGAAAAGAAAGAGTGAGGGCGAAAGCGTGCGCGGCAGCGCTGTCGAAGTGGTGTCGGTCATGCCGCCCGATAGTCGCTTTTGCGGACGCTGGAAAGATGCTGGTCAGTCCGGTGGATTGTAACGCCGCAGAAGGTCTCGATCGACGTCAACAGCATCAGCCGGTCGGCTTCGCGGGTGAAATAATGGTCGGCCAGCGGGATCGATACAAATTCGACCGCCTTGCCCGCCTCCTTCATCGCCGAATACATGCGCGACGACTGGCCATGGTCGACCGTGACGTCCTTTTTGCCGTGAATCAGCAGCAAGGGCGTCTTGATTCGGACGATCGCGTTGATCGGCGACACTGCCGCGAAATCGGGTGTCATCTTCTGCCACTGGTCGCGATAGAGGCGCTCGCGGAGGTTGCCGCCGAAATCATTGACCTCGCGACGCAAATTGGAAACCCCGTTGATCGAGACGGCGCAGCGATACTGGTCGGGATCCTTGGCGATCCCCCACATCGCGGCATAGCCGCCATAGGAAGCGCCCACGATGCATACGCGCTTCGGATCGGCGATGCCTTCGGCCACCGCCCAGCGCACGCCGTCGCTGACATCGTCCTGCATCGCAAAGCCAAGCTGGCCCTGCCCGGCCTTGAGGAATTTGTCGCCATAGCCCGTCGATCCGCGAAAATTGGGCTGGAGCACGGCGTAGCCCCGCTCGGCAAGAAACTGCGCCCAATAGTCATAGGTCAGTTCATCATGCCCCCAAGGCCCGCCGTGCGGCATGACAATGAAGGGCAGATTTTTCGTCGCGCGCCCGCGCGGCATCGTCAGCACGCCTTCGATCTCAAGCCCGTCGCGGGCCTGGTACTGGATGAACTTCGATCGCGAAAGCCGCTTGCTGCCGATCGCCTCGTTGGCCGCTGCCAACTGCGAAAGATCCCCCGACGCAGCGTCGAAGAAGAACAGCAGCCCCGGATTCTCGGGAGTGCTGAAACGCACGAGCAACTTGCCGAGATCGCGGCTAAAGCTTTCGATACGGACTTTCGAGGCGGGCGACGCGGCATTCAGCTTCGCCTGGTGCGCGGCCATAACGGGGTCGATCCAGTGGATCGGCCGGGCGCGATCGGTGGTCTTCACCCCAAGCAGCTTCGTCCCGTCGAACGAGACGATAGCCCGTTCGACCTCGGCCCCGTCGGCAGCATGGATGGTGCGCACATCCTTGCCGGTGGACAGGTCGACCTCGGCCACGACCGAGCGACCATCGGGCGCCGCCTTGATCACATAGCCATTGTCGTTTCCGGGAATGAACAGAAAGGGAATCGTCAGTTCCTGCTCTTTGCGCAGCGACACGCGCTCGATCGAACGGAACGCGCCTTCACCGGTACTGCGATACAGCATCGTGGCCTGGGTGGTGCTGTCCCGATAGCCGATGCCGTAACGGACGCGGCCCAGATGATCGGCGCCCCAATCCATGACGTCCGTGCGTCCCGCGATCAGCTTCCGCTTGCGCCCGGTGGTCACGTCGACGCGATAGACCGCCGGCCAGAATTCCGCCCCGGTGTAAATGCTGTTTTGCGCGGCGACGAGAATCTCGTTGCTGGCGTCGCTCGGCGTCCACAGCAGGTCGGCGCCATTCTGACCATTGAGATCCCACAGCAATTTCGTGATCTTACCGGTCGTCCGGTTGATCCCGATCATCCGCGAAACATACCAGTTGTCGGTCTCGACAGGCTGCAGCGCATATAATCCGACGATGATATTGTCGTCGTTCACCCAGCGTATCCAGGCGATTTCGGTTTTGTCGGGAACCCCGATAACGACGCTCTTGTTGCGGTCCCCGATGGTCGGTACCATCACGATGTGCTGCTCGCCCTTCAACCCGAACAGGCCCGCCATATAGGCGCCGTCCGGCGACAGGCTGGCGTTTTCAACAAATGGCAGGCGGGCGAAAGCCTCGGTCGGCAACGGGGTGAAAGCCGGTGTGGCGGGCGCCGTCGCAGGCGCGGCCGCCCCTTCGCCGGGACCGGCAAGTACAGAAGGTGACACGGCCAGTAAAACGGCCACCAAAAGCGAACGAACCATGCACCACCCCCCAGTAATGGGCGGTATCTAAAAAGAAAATTCGCGCGCGCCAAGCCGGTTTGCGACTCGAATTCTCTTCGCCGAAAGGGCGGACCCCGGATCGGGGCCGGGGTGACACGGGCGGAGCATGGGCACCGCGCCTTTCCGCTGAGAGCAAAAGCGCAAAGCATTTGGCATCAATTCGTCCCCCGGAGCACCGCCCCCTTGCCCCCATCGCCCAGCCCGCTAGACAGGCAAATTACGCTCGCGGGGGACGCACGAAGATATGGAACGCCTGATCGGTTTGCTTGGCATCGTCGCATTGCTCGCGATTGCCGTGCTTTTTTCGTCGAACCGCCGCTGGATTCGCCTGCGCATCGTCATCCCCGCCTTCCTGCTCCAGGCCGGTTTCGCGCTGCTGGTGATCGGCACCCCGTGGGGCCGCGCGATCATTCAGGGGATGTCGAACGCGGTGTCGAACCTGCTCGGCTATGCCAAGGCGGGGACCGATTTCATCTTTGGCCCGCTCGCGGCGCCCGAGATGGGCGGCCACAGCTTCGCGATCGCGGCGCTGCCGGTGATCATCTTTTTTGCCTCGCTGATCTCGATCCTCTATTATCTGGGGATCATGCAGCTGGTGATCAAATGGGTCGGCGGCGCGATCCAGAAGGTCACCGGCATCACCAAGGTCGAAAGCCTTGGCGCCGCGGCGAATATCTTCGTCGGCCAGTCCGAAGCCCCGCTCGTCATCCGCCCCTATCTCGCCGGCCTGACCCCGTCGCAGCTGTTCACGATCATGACCGTGGGCATGGCGGGGGTCGCAGGCACGATATTGGGCGCCTATGCGAGCATGATCGGCGAGCAATTGCTGCCCTATCTGCTCGCCGCCAGCTTCATGTCGGCGCCGGGCGGTATTTTGATGGCCAAGATCATGATGCCTGACGATCCCAAGGATCTGGGCATCGAACCCGTCATCATGCCCGAGGCGAGCCATGACGAGGAGAAGCCCGCTAATCTTATCATGGCAGCCGCGCAGGGCGCACAGACCGGCGTCAAGCTTGCGGTCGCAGTCGGTGCGATGGTGCTCGCCTTCGTCGCCCTCGTCGCGCTGGCCAACGGCCTGCTCGCCGGAATCGGCGGCTGGTTCGGCTATGACGGCCTGTCGTTTCAGGCGATCATCGGCGCGATTTTCCGTCCGGTGATGTGGCTGATGGGCGTGCCATGGGACGAAAGCGCCGCGGTCGGCGGATTGTTCGGGACCAAGGTCGTGCTCAACGAATTCGTCGCCTTCATCGACCTTGGCAAGATGCAGGACAATATGTCGCTGGCCGCGGTCGCGATCGCAACCTTTGCGCTGTGCGGCTTCGCCAATTTCAGCTCGATCGCGATCCAGATGGCGGTCACCGGCAGCCTCGCTCCCAATCAGCGGCCGATGATCGCCCGGCTGGGCCTGAAAGCCCTGCTCGCGGGCAGCCTGTCGAACCTGATGTCGGCGGCACTGGCGGGATTGATGCTCAGTATCGCGCCGCCAGTTGCAGCGCCCGCTCCGGCCGCCCCGGTGGCCGCAGCGGCTTCGGCCGATACGCCCATCGAAGCTCCCGCAAAGGCACCTTGAGCGGCCACCACAGCTGACATCAACCAACGGTTTAGATATCGACCTTCATCACAGAAGCACATCGCTTGGCGTAACAGGCCGAAAATGATAGTTTCCTCCGGTTCGTATCCGGAACAGGAGGGCATGATGAAAACCGCCTATCGTTGGTCAATATTTGCCGCAGCCACGCTTTCGATAGGAGGCGGGCTTTTTGCCGTCTCCCACGCCCAGCCGCCCGAAGACCGCATGGCGCGGCCGGCCGAGGCGACCATCTATCGCGACGCCAGCTATCGCGGCCCGGCGGTCTTCATCGGCGAGGCCAAGCCGAACCTTGGCCTCGCCTGGCCGGTCAATTCGATCCGGGTGAAGAGCGGCCGTTGGGAAATGTGCGAAAGGACGCGCTATCGTGGCCAGTGCCGCACCATCGATCGCGACACGCCGGTGCTGAACAATGTGCTGCGCGGACTGACCATCCAGTCGATTCGTCCGACCGGATCGGGTGGCGGCGGCGGCTGGGATCCGAACCCGCCCGCCAATGATCAGGTAACGCGCGGCAATTTCGCCGAATTCCACACCCAGCCGTCGACCGGAAACCGCCGCGTTCTCGCGTGCGCCAATGGGTCTGGAACCGCCAATTGCGCGGCGCAGACCGCCGACACCTGGTGCCGTTCGGTCGGCTGGAACGGGTCGGCGCGTGAACATATGGAAACGGTCGCGAACCGGGTTTATCTCGCCGACGTGCTGTGCGTCCGGTCGGGCTATTGAGGGGGAAATCGGATGACCATGAGAATGTACATCCCCGCTGCTGCGGTTTCGGCTCTGGTCCTCGCGGGCTGCGCCTCGGTTCCCGCCCGAACGGGCACCAGCTATGAATGCAGCAGCGGCACCCGGCTGACCGTCAATTATCTGGGCAATGGCGCGCTCGTCCGCGTCAATGGCGGACGGACGATGACGCTCGCGTCGACACCCTCCAACAGTGGCCAGATTTATGAAAACAAAAAGGGCGTGCGGCTGCACCGCCAGGGCAATCAGGTGACATGGAACACGGCGCTACGCTCGGCGCCCGAAACCTGCCGCGTCGTAGCGACGCCGCTTTGACATGAACGGACCGCCGGCGACACCGGCGGTCCGTTCAAAGCGTCATGCAAGCCAAGGCGGCGTGCACTTCGGCGGCGAACAATTCCGGCTGTTCCCAGGCGGCGAAATGGCCGCCGCGCTCGACCTCGTTCCAATAGACGATGTTGCGATAGCGGCGCTCGGCCCAGCGCCGCGACAGCCGCATGATCTCGTTCGGGAACAGGCTGCATCCCGTCGGCACTTGGATTTCGCCCGCAGCGAATTGACGAAAACTATGCCAATAGAGCCGCGCCGACGAAGCCGCGCTCGCGGTGAGCCAATAGAGGCTGACGGTGTCGAGCATCGCATCCTTCGACAACGCCTTTTCGGGATGCCCGCCGACCGACTGGCCGCCCGGTTCATGACCGCAATCGGTCCAGCCGTGGAATTTTTCGGCGATCCACGCCATCTGCCCGACCGGTGAATCGGTCAGGCCATAGCCGAGCGTCTGCGGCCGCGTTGCTTGCTGGGTCGAATAGCCACTGTCCTTCGCCTGATACCAGCCGAAGCGCGCGAGATAGACCTTCTCGGCCTCGGTGAGGTCGTTCGTCAAATCGGGCGGCGGTGCGCCGACGACCATATTCACATGGATCCCCGCGCAATGATCGGCGTGGTTCAACCCGATCGCGCAGGTGACGGCGCTGCCCCAGTCGCCGCCCTGGGCGAAATAGCGATCATAGCCGAGCGCGCGCATCAGCGCGTCCCAGCCGGCGGCGATATGCTCGACGCTCCATTTGGCGGTCGTCGGCTTGCCCGAAAAGCCATAGCCGGGAAGCGACGGAATCACGAGGTGATAGTCGGCCGACAAAGGCGCGATGACATCAAGAAATTCGAGCACCGACCCCGGCCAGCCATGCGTCAGCACCAGCGGACGCGCGGCGGGGTTGTCCGAGCGGACATGGAGGAAATGAATGTCGAGCCCGTCGACTTCGGCCAGATAATTGGGCAGCGCGTTCAGCCGCGCCTCGATACGGCGCCAGTCATATTCGTGCTGCCAATAGGCGGCCAGCTCCTGCGCATAGGCCAGCGGAAGGCCCTGATCCCAATCAGTGACAGTTTCCTTCTCGGGCCAGCGCGTGCGCCCGAGCCGGTCTTTCAGATCGACCAGCGCCGCATCGGGCACCGCCACTTCAAACGAACGGATATTTTCGACCTGCATTCGGCACTCCCCCGGGGCAATTGGCCCCAGATTAGGGCCGCGCGGGCGCCTTGCAACCGCGTTCGAGGCCGACGCCTTTCAGGAAGCCGCGGCGCACCGTCCCGGCATAGACGGCGAAGGCATAGCGCCGTCGTTCGGCGTTGGCGCCGGTGACCTCGCCGATCAGCCCGCCAAAGGGAATGACTGAGCCCGCAACCGTCCCGGCGACCCGCCCCGCGGTTTCCTCGCGCTTTTTCGCGCGGCTCTTGTCGGCCTGCTCGTGGACGTCGGGACCGAGTACTTCGTTGAGTTCGGTCACTTCGCGGATGATCGCAGCGCATTTCCCCAGGCCGTCGAGCGAATAGGGATTGTCCTGAATCGCCAGCAGCTTCGGCGGCGCCTCTTTTCCGTCAAAGGGTGCCGTGACCGAATCGGCGGTCTTCTTGATGGTCGAATCCTCCGGCGCGCCCTGCTGGGCATAAGAGGGTGCCGACAAGATCAAAGCGGCGACCGACAGGCTGACAAGCGATTTTCTGACCATAGTCCAAATTCCTCCATTGCGCGCCCTGCACCTTAAGCATCAACGCGCTAGAGCAGATACGGCTCCCGAAATCGCAAATTTGTCATCCCGCCTCTTGGCGCGACGGCGAAGCCTATCTTGTCGGGACAGGAGACTCACCGGTCCAGTCGTAGAAGCCCCGCCCGGCCTTTTTGCCGACCCAACCCGCCTCGACATATTGGACGAGCAACGGCGCGGGGCGGAATTTGGGGTCGCCGGTTCCGCTGTGGAGGACACGGATAATCTCGAGGCAGGTATCGAGCCCGATAAAGTCGGCGAGCGTGATCGGGCCCATCGGATGATTGAGCCCGAGGCGGCAGCCGGCGTCAATATCCTGCATCGTCGCGACGCCTTCACCGAGCGCGAACACCGCTTCGTTGATCAGCGGCATCAGCACACGGTTGACGATGAAACCCGGTGCATCATTGGCGTGGACGATCTCCTTGCCGAGACCGCGGCCATAGGCCTCGACCGTCTGCAAGGTCGCATCGCTGGTTGCGAGACCGCGGATCAGTTCGATCAGCCCCATCACCGGCACGGGATTGAAGAAATGGACGCCGATGAAGCGCGCCGGGTCGTGCGACGCCTGCGCAAGCCGCGTGATCGGGATCGAACTGGTGTTGGTCGCGAGAATCGCGGTCGCCGACAGATGCGGGCCGACGCTGGCGAAGATCGCGCGCTTGATCTCCTCGCGCTCGGTCGCGGCCTCGATGACGAGGTGGGCGGGAGCGAAAGCACTATGGTCGGCGACCGGGGTGATGCGGGCAAGCAATGCGTCGGCGTCGCCCTGCGTCATTTTTTCCTTGGCAACGAGGCGGCCGAGCGCCTTGGCAATCCCTGCCTTGCCGGCTTCGGCGCGCGCGAGGTCGATATCGGAAAGCAGCACATCATGACCGGCGCCTGCCGACACCTGTGCAATCCCCGCACCCATTTGCCCCGCACCAATGACGCCGACGATCATACCGCTATCCTTTCACTATATCCGTGGGCGCTGACTAGGCCTTGGACACCGCGCGTCAAGGGGCGGAACGGAAGGTGGTCGCTTCGGCGAGAATCAGCGCGAAGGCGGGGTCGGCATCATCCCATGTCGCGATCGGGGTCCAGCCGCCCGCGCGGAGGAGGAGATTCGCGTCGCGCGGGCCATATTTATGACTATTCTCGCTGTGGATCGTCTCACCCGCCGCCATCGCATAGCGATGACCATCGACCGTAAACTCCATGTCGCAGGCGGCGACGAGGTGCATCTCGATCCGCGCATAAATGTCGTTCCAGACGGCGCGGTGGACGAAATTCTCGACCGGAAGATCGCCGCCGAGCTCGCGGTTGATCCGTTCGAGGAGGTTGAGGTTGAACGCCGCGGTGACCCCGGCGGGATCGTCATAGGCGCGTTCGAGGATCGCGATATCCTTGATCCGGTCGATCCCGATCAACAGCAACGAACCGTCGCCGAGCGTCGCGCGCCAATGACGCAAGAGGTCGATCGCAGTGCGCGCGACCATATTGCCGATCGTCGATCCCGGGAAAAAACCGAGCTTGGGCAGCGGACAGATTTCGCGCGGCAGATCGACGCGCTGGGTGAAGTCGGCCTCGACCGGATAAATGGGCAGGCCGGGAAAGCGCGCTGCGAGCGCCGCCGAACTGTCGCGCAGGAAATCGCCCGAAATATCAACCGGAACATAGGCCGCAGGCGCGATCGCGCCGAGCAGCAAGGGCGTCTTGGTCGAGCTGCCCGATCCGAGTTCGACCACCGCGCGGCCGGGGCCGATCGCCGCCGCCATGTCGGCGGCGTGGCGGGTGAGGAGGTCGGTTTCGCTGCGCGTCGGATAATATTCGGGGAGCGTGGTGATATCTTCGAACAGCGCCGAGCCGGTCGCATCGTAGAACCAGCGTGCGGGAATCGCCTTGGGATTTTGGCTGAGGCCGGCGTGGACATCGGCACGAAAGGCGATGTCGATTCCGGCATCGTCGGCCGAAACTTGCCTGAGATTGCGCACGACGCCCATTGCTAAAGATCCTTGGCCAAGCGCAGGCCGGTGAACTGCCAGCGCTGATGAGGGTAGAAGAAGTTGCGGTAGCTGGCGCGCGCATGGCCGCGCGGGGTCGCGCAGCTGCCGCCGCGCAGCACGAACTGGCCGCTCATGAACTTGCCATTATATTCACCGACCGCGCCGGGGGCGGCGCGAAAGCCGGGATAGGGGCGATAGGCGCTGCCGGTCCATTCCCACACGCTGCCGAACATCTGTTGCAGACCCGTGTCATCGTCCACCGCGACCGGATGCACCGGCCCGGCGGCGCCGAGCTGCTGCCCCGATGCCGGGTCCAGCGCAGCGGCGGCGGATTCCCACTCAATCTCGGTCGGCAGGCGCCCGCCCGCCCAGCTGGCGAACGCGTCGGCTTCGAAGAAGCTGATGTGGGTGACCGGCGCCGCAGGGTCGATATCCTGCCAGCCCGCCAGCGTGAACTGCCGCCCCGCATCCCAATAGGCGGGGGCGTCGATATGCCCGGCCTGCGCCCATGCCCAGCCGTCGCTGAGCCAGAGCGAGGGCGTGTGATAACCGCCGTCGTCGATAAACTGCTGCCACTCACCGTTGCTAACCGGACGGTTGGCGAGCGCGTGCGGGGTCAAAAGCGCCGAAAACTGCGGAAGTTCACAGTCAAATGCGAATCCGTCGCCGTTGTGGCCGACCGACACCACGCCTTCGCTACCCTGTATCCAGCGTAGCGGGCTCGGCTCGGGGCGTAACGCCGAAAGCGCGGAAATCTGCGCAACTTCATTCCGAAACGCCGGTTCGGCGGCGCTCCACATCGCGGGGCCGAGCGGATTTTGCGCGAAGAGATGCTTGACGTCGGTGAGCAGCAATTCCTGATGCTGCTGCTCGTGCTGGATCCCCAGTTCGACGAGCGTCCGCGCCGCGGGCGACAGGTCGGGCAGCGCGGTCTGCACCGCGGCATCGACATGCGCGCGCCAGACCCGCACCTCGTCGAGCGATGGACGTGTCAGCAAGCCGCGCTGCGGACGGGCGTGGCGCGGCCCTTCGGCTTCATAATAGCTGTTGAACAGATAGGCGAAGCGATCGTCATAGGCGCGGTAGCCGGGGACATGATCGCGCAGGACGAAGGTTTCGAAGAACCATGTCGTGTGCGCGAGATGCCATTTGGCGGGCGAGGCGTCGGGCATCGACTGGGCCGAGGCGTCGGCGTCGGACAAGGGCGCGACAAGATCGAGCGACAGGCGACGCGTCGTCGCGAAGCGCTGGGTCAGCGGCCGGTCGGTCGAACGGTCGGTGCATGAAATATCGGTCTGACTGGCCATATTATGACAATCCCCCGCGCGGCGATTCGGTTTCGTGATGCGACCGATTATGGCCACGCCGCGACCGAAAAGTCCAGAACATTAAGGGAACATATGCTCAACTTCGTCATGCCGGACTTGATCCGGCATCCATGACCGCGTGGACCCCGGATCAAGTCCGGGGTGACGAAGAGTGGTAGGGCTATGTCAAAAGAATGCGCGCAGAGGGCGCAGGGATTTTGTTCACGCGGAGGCACGGAGAATATGAGGGTGAGATATCGGCGGCTTTACCGCCCATATTTCTCTGCGCCCTCTGCGCCTCTACGCGAATATTGGCATGCGCCGTTGGTGCAGTCGCGGGCCCCTCCACCACTCGCTACGCGAGCGGTCCCCCTCCCCATTGCTTCACAACAGGGAGGATTATCTGCCTCAGCGCGTGGCGCCGGGTTTCCACAATATATCGCCGCCTGCGGCGGCGTTGAGCGCGCGCGTCAGCACGAACAGATGGTCCGACAGGCGATTGAGATAGGTCAGCGCGAGCGGGTTGAGGTCACGCTGAGCGCCCGCCGCAACTGCCGACCGCTCGGCTCGCCGCGCGATGGCGCGGGCGAGGTGCAGCCGCGCTGCAACCTCGGTCCCGCCGGGCAGGATGAAGCTGGAAAGCGGCGACAGATTGTCGTTCATCGCGTCGATTTCGGCCTCCAGCCGGTCGATCTGGCTTTGCACGACGCGCAGTGCCATTTCGGCTGGAGCAAATCCGGTGGCGGGATCGGCGGGGGTCGCAAGGTCGGCGCCAAGGTCGAAGAGTTCGTTCTGGATCCGCGACAGCATTGCCGCCGCCTCGCTGCCCGCGTCAAGCACCGCAGCAGCAACGCCAATCGCGCTGTTGGTTTCGTCGACATCGCCGACCGCCGCCATCAGCGGCGCCGATTTGGCGATCCGCGATCCGTCGACGAGGCCCGTCGTGCCGGCGTCGCCGGTGCGCGTGTAGATTTTGTTGAGCTTGACCATGATGTACGGGGGCTTAGCTGCCGCCGCCTGCCGTCACGCCGATCAGCACAAGCAGGATGATGGTAATCGCCTGCCACTTGATGCGCGACATCATCATCTTGTTCTGCATCAGCTGATTTTCCTCGACCGTGCCATCCATCGCAGCGCGGTGACCTTGCGAGAAATAGAAGAGTCCCCGCGCGAGCGAGAAGAGGACGAAACCGGCCGCGCCAACGACCGCGAGGATGAGAAGGATTTGCATGGCCCTATTTTAGGGATTTTGCAGCGAATAGCCAGTGGGAAGCCGTCCGGCACGCAAATCGGCGGCGAGTGCGCGGCCGTCGACGCCCGCCGCGCGGAGCGAGGCGAGCGACGCCGCGGCGTCGCGTTTCGCCAGCCGCTTGCCATCGAGACCGCAGATAAGGCCGTGATGGCGATAGACGGGCGTCGGGAGATCGAGCAGTTCCTGAAGCAGGCGGTGAACGTCGGTCGAGGCGATGAGGTCGGCGCCGCGCACGACGTGTGTCACCCCCATATTGGCATCGTCGAGGGTGCTCGCGAGATGATAGCTGGCGGGGGCATCTTTGCGCGCGAGGACGATATCGCCGTGGGCGCGCGGATCGGCGGGGCGCATCCGCTGCCCCTGCTCTTCCCACGCGAGGTCGCCCGCTTGCGCGGCGGCGCGGTCCATGGCGAGCCGCCAGCAATGCGCCTCGCCCGCCGCGATGCGCCGTGCGCGGTCTTCGGCGGCGAGGTTGCAGCAGGTGCCGGGATAGATCGCGCCCGACGGGCCGTGCGGCGCCGAGAGACTGGCGGCGATATCGGCGCGGGTGCAGAAACAGGGGTAAACGAGATCGCGAGCGCGCAGCGTATCGAGCGCGGCGGCATAGTCCGCCAACCGCTGCGACTGGCGCACCGGTTCGCCGTCCCAGTCGATCCCGAGCCAGGCGAGATCGGCGAGCGACGCCGCGACATATTCCTCCCTCGAACGGCTGCCATCGATATCGTCGATGCGCAGCACGAACCGGCCGCCGGCCGCGCGCGCGGCGCTATGCGCAAGGACGGCGCTATAGGCATGGCCAAGATGGAGTTCGCCCGTCGGGCTGGGCGCGAATCGGGTCAGCATGGACAGACGGGCGTTTCCCGCGGCGGTGCGCGATGATGCCCCATATGCTGTGGTCGCCGCTTTTGAATCATTCCATATCTTGCGGCAATTGCCCCCTTGACGTCAGATTCAGATGCGTCATGTAATGACAGTGTCACTCGGGAACGGCAGTGGCGCGCCATCCCTCGCAGCAAAAGGGGCAGCGTCCAAAAGCCATGTTCCATCCCGATCTCGCCCGACATCCCGATAGCTGTCCCGCATTGGTGCTCAACGCCGACTATACGCCGCTCAGCTATTACCCGCTCAGCCTGTGGCCGTGGCAAACCGCGGTCAAGGCGGTTTTCCTCGACCGCGTCACCATCGTCGAAAATTACGAACGCGAAATTCATTCGCCGACGCGAACGATGCCGATCCCCAGCGTCATTGCGCTGCGCCAATATGTGAAACCGTCGCAGCATCCGGCCTTCACCCGGTTCAACCTGTTCCTGCGCGACCGTTTTTCGTGCCAATATTGCGGGTCCGGCAAGGATCTGACCTTTGACCATGTCGTCCCGCGCCGACTGGGCGGACGGACGAGCTGGGAGAATGTCACCACCGCCTGTGCCCCGTGCAACCTGCGCAAAGGCGGACGGACGCCGCAGCAGGCGCATATGCCAATCTATCGCCAGCCGTGGCGCCCGACGACGTGGCAGCTGCAGGACAATGGCCGCGCCTTTCCACCGGGATATTTGCACACAAGCTGGATCGACTGGCTGTACTGGGATGTCGAACTGGAAGGATAAAGGGCGTACAACAGGACGGACAGACGCGGTTCATCGACGCGGCTCTAGTGGGGCCGCCAACCCGAACAGGAGAATATCATGGTCCGTATCGCCCGCGCGCTCGCGCTCAGTCTCGTCACCCTGCCGCTCGCCGCCTGCGCGACGCTGGGCCCGTCCGAACAGGCCGTGTCGGTCACCGGCAGCATCGCCTATCGCGAACGCATCGCCTTGCCGCCAACAGCGCAGGTCGAAATCCAGCTCGCCGACGTCAGCCTGATGGACGCGCCGTCGCGCACGATCGCCCAGCAAAGCTTCACCGCCGACGGACGCCAGGTGCCCTTCGCTTTCTCGCTGACCGTCGACCAGAACAAGCTCGACCCGCGCGGCCGCTATTCGGTTTCGGCACGGATCACCGACGCGTCGGGGAAGCTGATGTTCATCAGCGATACGCATAATGGCGTCGAGTTTGACGGCCGGCCGCGGATCGACATGGGTATGATCAATCTGGTGAAGGTGCGCTAAGCGGACTTTCCAGGCGAGCGCGCATAGCTATGCGCGCTCGCCCCACCGCTTGACGCTGCGCCTTCGCAGGTGCAGCAAAGCGGTCATGGGCCCTCCGATACAGATCTCGCAAAATCCCGACATCCGCTATCTGGGGCGGATATTGGGCGATGTCATTCGCGCTTATGGCGGCGACAAGCTGTATCGGCAGACCGAATATATCCGCTCGTCGAGCGTCGACCGGCATCGCGGCATCGCGGGGGCCGAGGCGATCGACCCGGGGCTCGACGCGCTGAGCCTTGATGACACGATCGCTTTTGTCCGCGGCTTCATGCTGTTTTCGATGCTCGCCAACCTCGCCGAGGACCGGCAGGGGGTCGCCGCCGAGCCTGAGGCGACCGTCGCCGCGGCGCTTGCGAAGCTGAAAGCCGACGGGATCGGCAGCGACGCGGTTGCCGCGCTGCTCGACGCCGCGCTGATCGCGCCGGTGCTGACCGCGCACCCGACCGAGGTGCGCCGCAAGTCGATGCTCGATCACAAGAACCGCATCGCCGAGCTGATGCTGCTGCGCGATACGGGGGCCGACGAAACCCCCGAGGGCGATATCCTCGAGGATGCGATCCGGCGCCAGATCGTGCTGCTGTGGCAGACGCGCCCGCTGCGCACCGAGAAATTGTTCGTCGCCGACGAAATCGACAATGCGCTGACCTATTTGCGCGACGTCTTCCTGCCCGTGGTGCCCAAGCTTTACGCGCGCTGGGAGAATGAGCTGGGGCAGCGCCCCGCGAGCTTCCTGCGCGTCGGCAGCTGGATCGGCGGCGACCGCGACGGCAATCCCTTCGTCACCGCCGAGACGTTGCAGCAGGCGACCGGGCGCAACGCCGCCGCGGTGCTGGGCCATTATATCGACGCGGTCCATGCGCTGGGCGCCGAACTGTCGGTGTCGTCGGGCCTCGCCGTGGTTCCCGAAGCCGTCGAAGCCTTGGCCGAAGCAAGCGGCGACGATGCGCCGAGCCGCCGTGACGAGCCCTATCGCCGCGCGCTGTCGGGGATATATGCGCGGCTGTGCGCGACCTATGCCGCGATCGTCGGCGCCAAGCCGCCGCGTCCGTCGGCGCTGACCGGGCAGATTTACGACACGCCCGCCGATTTTCGCGGCGACCTCGTCACCCTCGCCAACGGATTGTCGGCGAGCGGTGAAGGCCAGCTGGGCGGGATCGGCGCGATCGGACGGCTGATCCGCGCGGTCGAAGTATTTGGTTTTCACCTCGCAACGCTCGACATGCGGCAGAATAGTGCGGTGCACGAGCGCGTGCTGGCCGAACTGCTTCAGGTGTCAGGCGTGTGCGACGATTACCGCGCACTCGGCGAAGAGGAGCGGGTCGCGCTGCTGACCGCCGAGTTGCAGAGCGACCGGCCGCTCGCCGCGCCCTGGCACGCGTGGTCGGACGAGACCGCAGGCGAACTCGCGATTGTCCACGCCGCAGCCGATGTTCGCAAGCGGCTGGGGCCCGACGCGATCTGCCAGTGGATCATCAGCATGGCGCAGGAACTGTCCGACCTTCTGGAGGTCCATGTCCTCGCGCGCGAGGCCGGGCTGTGGCGCAGCGGCGAGGCGGCGGGCGAAAGCAATCTGATGGTCGTGCCCTTGTTCGAGACGATCGCCGATCTGGATCGCGCGCCCGATATCATGGCGCGCTATTTCGCGATGCCCGAGGTCGGCCCGCAAGTTGTGCTGCGCGGGCATCAGGAAGTGATGATCGGCTATTCGGATTCGAACAAGGATGGCGGTTATCTGACCTCGACCTGGGGATTGCATCAGGCGTCGCAGGCGCTGACCCCGGTGTTCGAGGCGGCGGGACCGTCGATGCAATTGTTCCACGGCCGCGGCGGCGCGGTCGGGCGCGGCGGCGGCAGCGCCTTTGCCGCGATACGCGCCCAGCCCGCATGCACGGTGCAGGGCCGCATCCGGATCACCGAACAGGGCGAAGTCATCGCCGCCAAATTCGGCACGAGCGAAAGCGCCGCGACCAATTTGGAGGCGATGGTGTCGGCGAGCCTGCTCGCAAGCCTCGAGCCCGACGCGCTGAGCGTGGCCGACGCGCCGCGCTTTACCGAGGCGATGGGGATGCTGTCGGACAGCGCCTTCGCCGCCTATCGCGGGCTGGTGTATGACACGCCGACGTTCAAGGATTTCTTCCGCGCGATGACCCCTATCGCAGAGATTGCGACGCTGAAGATCGGATCGCGCCCGTCGAGCCGCACCAAGAGCAGCGCGATCGAGGATCTGCGCGCAATCCCATGGGTGTTCAGCTGGTCGCAGGCGCGTGCGATGCTGCCCGGCTGGTATGGCACCGGCGAGGCGTTTGCGGGCTTTGGCGACAAGGCACTGCTCGCCGATATGGCGCAAAGTTGGCCCTTCTTTGCCGCGCTGCTCGACAATATGGAGATGGTGCTGGCCAAATCCGACATGGGGATCGCGGCGCGCTATGCCGAGCTGGCGAGCGATGTCGACGGGCATGAAGCGATTTTCGCGCGCATCCGCGACGGGTGGAACCGCGCGCATGACGGGTTGCTGTCGATCACCGGCCAGTCGCGCCTGCTCGACAAAAATCCCGCGCTCGAGGCGTCGATCCGGCTGCGTTTGCCCTATATCGAGCCGCTCAACCTGTTGCAGATCGAGTTGATGAAGCGCCACCGCGCGGGCGAGACCGACCCGCGGATCGCCGAGGGGATTCAGCTGACGATCAACGCGATCGCGACGGCGCTGCGGAATAGCGGTTAGGCCGGAACCAGGCCCCTCGTCATCGCGAGGAGCCGAAGGCGACGCGGCAATCTCCAGCCATCGGCCTCACGCTTGGCCGATGGCCGGACATTGCTTCGCTCCGCTCGCAATGACGGGCTTGGGTGAGGCGATGCGCCTATTTCGAAACGATCAGCGCTTCGCCCTTGGCCTTCGTCCCGTCGGGGGCGAAGCTGATGCGGAAATCGTCGCCATCCTCGGCGGTGCCCGCGAGCGTGTCGCCGGTGCGGGTGATTTTGACACCCTTTTTCGTAAACTCGGCCGCCATCCAGTCGGCCGCCGTCGCGGGCGCGGCGGGTGAGGTGAAGCCGAACTTCACCACCGCATCGCTTGCGCCATTTTTGTCATTGGCCTTGATATCCATCGCGGTGATCTTGCTGCCCGGATAGAGCTTCACGCCGTCGATGTCGAAATCGCTGCCCAGCTCCATATCGCCGAGATCGGGGATATTGAGGTCAATATTCACGCCGTCGCCATTGACCTTCAGCTTGCCGCCGTCCTTGCCCGAAATGATCTGGACATTGCCGCCGTCACCGTCGGCGTTGATGCTGACTTCGGTTTCGTCGGTCGCCTTCTTGTCCTGCCCGCAAGCGGCGAGGAGCATGATCGGCGGAATGAGGAGGGCTAGGCGCATGATCAATCTCCTTGGTGAGTTGTTATTATAATACACCTTGGAGACGGGTGAGTCAATTTCCCGCTTCGCCATATCCTCCGCCTTCGTCATGCCGGATTTGATCCGGCACCCACGGCAACGAGTGCAGTCATGGGCCCCGGATCAAGTCCGGGGTGACGATGGAAGAGAGAGCGGCGCTAAGCGTCGATGCTGGCGCTGACATTGCCGTGGACGAGCCCGCCGTCGACGGTGATCGTGTCGCCGACGACATAGTCGCCCGCCTTTGACGCGAGGAAGATCGCGGCACCCGCCATATCCTCTGGCACACCGATCCGCTTGACCGGAATGCTCTGCGCAACGGCATCGCCATGATCGCGCGCGGCCTTGTTCATGTCCGACTGGAAGGCCCCCGGCGCGATGGCGGTGACGAGGATATTGTCCTGCACCAGCCGCGCCGCCATGCGCTTGGTGAGGTAGAGGATCGCGGCTTTCGATGCGTGATAGCTGTAGGTTTCCCAAGGGTTGAGCCGCATGCCGTCGATCGAACCGATGTTGATGACCTTCGACGGGCGGTCGGGGGTGCCGCCGGCCTTGAGCAGGCCGTGGAGCGACTGGGTGAGGAAGAAGGGCGATTTGACGTTGATGTCCATCACCTTGTCCCAGCCCGCCTCGGGGAAGCCCTCGAACGGTTCGCCCCATGCGGCGCCGGCATTGTTGACGAGGATGTCGAGGCGTTCTTCGCGCGCTTCGAGTTCCTTCGCGAGCGCGCGGCAGCCCTCGACGGTCGCGAGGTCCACGGGGAGTCCGATGACCTTGCCCGGATAGCGGGTTTCGAAATCGGCGATGGCTTCTTCTATCTGCGCGGTCTTGCGCGCCGAGATGTAGACGCGTGCACAGCCCGCAGCGAGATAGCCCTCGACGATCATCTTGCCGATGCCGCGCGAGCCGCCGGTGACGAGGGCGATGCGGCCGTCGAGGCCGAACATGTTCTGGAGGTTCATAAAATTATCCTTTTGCTCCCTCCCCTTCAGGGGAGGGTTGGGGTGGGGCCTGTCTGGGCTGCGCGAGGCCGCGATGCCCTCCCCGCTGCGACTAGCGAACAAGTTCGCAAGTCTCGCTGCCCCTCCCGCTTGCGGGAGGGGTCAAGTGGGTTAGTAGCCGTTCATCCGGGCGACCTGGTCGATATGATAATGGACGTCGCCCATGAACTCGGCGAGCGCGCGGTCGCGTTTCATGTAGAGGCCGATGTCATATTCGTCGGTCATGCCGATGCCGCCGTGCATCTGGACGCCCTCGCGCACCGCGAGATTGGCGGCGCGCCCGGCCTTCGCCTTCGCGACCGAGACCATCAGCTTCGCGCCCGCATTGCCCTCGTCGAGCAATTGCTGCGCCTTCATCACGGTGGCGCGGGCGACTTCCATCTCGCCATAGAGATGCGCAGCACGATGCTGGAGCCCTTGGAACTCGCCGATCAGCTTGCCGAACTGTTTACGTTCCTTGAGGTAATTGACCGTCATGTCCATCGCGCCCTGACCAACCCCGACGAGCTCGGCCGCGGCACCGGTGCGCGTCGCGGCGAGCAGCGCATCGAGGATGCCCTGCCCCGCATCGACTTCGCCGATCACCGCATCGGCGTCGACTTCGACGCCGTCGAGGGTGACGTGGCTCGCCAAGCTGCTGTCCACGAGGCGGCGCGGGTCGGCGGTGAGGCCTTTCGCGTCCTTCGGCACCGCGAACAAAGTGATGCCGCCGTCGGTTTTTGCCGCGACGATGCTCATGTCGGCGACATGGCCGTGGAGAACGAAGCTTTTCTTACCGTCGAGGCGGAAGCCATTGCCGGCGCGGGTTGCGGTGGTCGCGATGCGCTCGGGGCGGTGCTTCGCGCCCTCGTCGATCGCGAGCGCGATGATCGCCTCACCGCTCGCGATTACAGGGAGCCAGCGGTCGGCTTGCGTCCCGCCAGCCTTCGCCAGCGCGGCGACCGCGCCGACGCTGGTCGCGAGGAAGGGCGACGGGGTCAGGTTGCGGCCGATTTCCTCGAGCACGATGCCCGCTTCCATATGCCCCATGCCAAGCCCGCCATGCGCCTCGGGAACGAGCATGCCGGGCAGACCCATTTCGGTGAACTGCGCCCAAAGATCGCGCGAGAAGCCGGTGGCGTCGGCGCTGTCGCGCAGCTGGCGCAGGTGCGACACGGGGGCCTGTTCGGCCACGAAGGGGGCGACGCTGTCCTTGAGCATCGCCTGGTCGTCATTGTGGTACAAAGGCATGGGTCAGGCTCCGGGCAGGTCGAGGATACGCTTGGCGATGACGTTGAGCATGACTTCGCTCGTCCCGCCTTCGATCGAATTGGCCTTGGTGCGCAGCCAGCCGCGCGGGCGGGCGCCGCCCTTGGTCTCTTCGCTGTCCCATTCGAGCGCTTCACTGCCGCCGCCCGACATGACCAGTTCGTGGCGCCGCTTGTTGAGTTCGGTCCCGACATATTTCATCATGTTCGACGAGGCCGGATGGGCGCGGCCGGTCTTCCACATGTCCATGAACCGCTCGCCCATCGCGCGATAGGCAAAGACATCGACGTCGAACGCCGCCATTTCGGCGCGCAGGATCGGGTCGTCGAGTTCGCCCGCTTCATTCTTGCCGATCGCCTTGGCAAAAGCGCCGCCGATGCTGACCATGTCGCCGCCCGCGCCGCCGCCCGAGATCATCTCGCGTTCGTGGCCGAGCAGATATTTGGCGACATCCCAGCCGCGATTCACTTCGCCGATGAACTGCGTCTTGGGCACTTCGACGTCGTCGAAGAAGGTTTCGCAGAAGGGCGAGTTGCCGCTGATCAGCAGGATCGGCTTGGTCGTGACGCCCTTGCTCTCCATGTCGAAGAGCATGAAGGTGATGCCCTGATATTTATTCGCCTTGTCGGTGCGGACGAGGCAGAAAATCCAGTCGGCCTTGTCGGCATAGCTCGTCCAGATCTTCGATCCGTTGACGACCCAATGATCGCCCTTGTCTTCGCCGAAAGTCTGCAAGCTGACGAGATCGCTTCCCGAGCCCGGTTCGCTATAACCCTGGCACCAGCGGATTTCGCCGCGCGCGATCGGGTTGAGATATTCGACCTTCTGCTCTTCGGTGCCGAATTGCAGCAGCGCGGGGCCGAGCATCCAGATGCCGAAGCTGTCGAGCGGGGAACGCGCGTGGATGCGCTTCATTTCCTGTTTGAAGATCTTGGTCTGCTCAGGCGTCAGCCCGGCGCCGCCATAGGCTTTGGGCCAGTCGGGGACAGTATAACCCTTGGCGGCGCATCGCTCGAGCCATGTTTTCTGGGCCTCATTTTTGAAAACCCATTTGCGACCGCCCCAGCAAATATCATTTTCATCGCGGACAGGTTCGCGCATTTCAGCGGGGCAATTCGCCTCCAGCCAGTCGCGCACTTCGGTACGGAAAGCGTCGAGTTCGCTCATTTCAGGTTCCTCTTCTGTCTGCAAATCTAGGGGGAGTCGGCTGCTTTACGCAAGCGTCAACTTGAGCGGTCGGACCTGCCGTTACGGCGCCGTAGCGTCGGATCGACCAGCGTTGACGCGCCCTGCCGCGCGCTTAAGTTAGGTGGCAAAAGAAAACGGGAGAATGGGTATGCGATTCGCGAACAAGATTGCCGTCGTCACCGGTGCAGCGTCAGGCATCGGCAAAGCCACGGTGCTGAAACTCGCGAGCGAAGGCGCGCATGTGTTCGCCAGCGACGTCGACGAAGCCGGCGGGCAGGCGCTCGCCGCCGCCTCCAACGGCAAGATCGATTTCATCCGCTGCGATGTCTGCAAACCCGCAGAGATTGAGGCGCTGATGAACGAAGCCGCAGCGCGCGGCGGCGGGATCGACATCGTCTTCAACAACGCCGGCGCGCCCGGCGAACGCGCGCCGATCGACGAGATCAGCCCCGAAGGCTGGGACCGCACGATGGACCTGCTGCTGCGATCGGTTGCGATGGGTATCCGTTATGCCAGCCCGCACATGAAAGGCCGGAAGGGCGCCGCGATCGTCAACACCGCAAGCGTCGCGGCGCTGGGCGCGGGCTATTCGCCGACCGCCTATGCCGTTGCGAAAGCCGGCGTATTGCACCTGACCAAGGTCGCGGCGACCGACCTCGCGCGATATGGCATTCGGGTCAACGCGATTTGCCCCGGCTTCATCAACACCAATATCTTCACCTCGTTTCTCGAAGTCCCCGACGAGAGCAAGGATATGGCCAAGACGATGATCGCCGGGATGAGCGAAGCCGCGCAGCCGGTCGCGCGCGGCGGCCAGCCCGACGATATCGCCAATGCCGTCGCCTATCTGGCGAGCGACGAGAGCTCGTTCATGACCGGCACGCATATGCTGGTCGATGGCGGGCTGACGATCGGCCAGCGCCACGCGTGGGACCCCGAAGCACCGGGGATATTCGACGCGCTAACCGCGATGGAGGAGGCCGCCAAGGCTGAGGCCGCCGCGTGAGCAGCGCCGCCGTCGCGGTTCCCGCCCCCGAAAAACTGCCCCTCGGGCTGAAGCTGATGCACGGCCTCGGCAGCATCGCCTATGGCGTGAAGGAAAATGGTTTTTCGACCTTCCTGCTGCTGTTCTACAATCAGGTGATCGGGCTCGACGCCGGGATCGTCGGCATCGCGATCATGGCGGCGCTGATTTTCGACGCCTTTGTCGATCCGGTGATCGGCGAACTGACCGACCGCACACGCAGCCGCTGGGGGCGCCGCCTGCCCTGGCTCTATGCCGCGCCGGTGCCGCTCGCGATCGCGTGGATGCTATTGTGGAACCCGCCCGAAATGAGCGACGCCGCAACGGTCGCCTGGCTGATCGGCTTCGCGATCATCGTCCGCTCGCTGGTGTCGATGTGCGAAGTCCCCTCGATCGCGATCGTTCCCGAACTCACCGCCGATTATGACGAGCGCACCGCGGTGATGCGCTATCGCTTCCTGTTCGGCTGGGGCGGCGGGTTGGTCATCCTGGTCCTTGCCTATGGCGTGTTTTTCGGCGGCCCCTTGGGGCTTGTCGACCCTGCGGGTTACTTCCCCTATGCGCTGACCGGCGCGCTGGTGATGCTCGGCGCGGTGATCCTGTCGGCAATGGGGCAGCACAAGCGGATCGCGGTGTCGAACCTCGCTGATAAAAAGCCGACCGCAAACCTGTCGCACATCCTGCGCGACATGCGCGACACGCTGTCCAACCGCGCCTTTCTGTGGCTGGTGTTCGCGGCGCTGTTCGGTTTTGTGAATCAGGGCATCACCTTTGCGATGAACAATTATCTGCTGAGCTTTTTCTGGCAGTTCGGGCAGGCCGAGATGGTCGGCTATGTCTTCCTGCTCTTTGCGTCGATGATCGCCGCCTTCATATTGGTCGGCCCCGTGTCGACGAAATTCGGCAAGCGTGATGGCGCGATTGTCGCGGGAGCCATCTCGCTGCTGGTTAACAGCGGGATTTATTTCGCATGGATTCAAGGGTTTTTCCCCGGCCTGCCGGGCAAGCCCAGCGTCGCGTGGATGTTCGCGCTGGTCTTCCTTGGCAACAGCTTCTCGATCATCCTGATGATCCTGTCGTCGTCGATGATGGCCGATGTCGTCGAAGCATCGCAAAGCGAGACCGGGCGCCGGTCCGAAGGGCTGTTCTTTGCCGGATATTTCTTCATGCAGAAATGCGCGACAGGCATTGGCATTTTCGTCGCCGGGATGATCCTGTCCTTCGCGGCCTTTCCAGCCGCCGCGAAACCGGGTGAGGTCAGCGATGCGGTGCTGGGCAATCTGGCGCTGGGCTATATGTTCGCGGTGCTGGTGATCGGCATAGCGGGGCTGATCGTCATGCGGCGCTTTCCGATCTCCCGCGCCGACCATGAAGCGCGGCTGGCACTGCTCGACGATGCCGCGCGCGTCGATCCCGACGCGAGCGGAGCGCATCCTTGACGGGCGATGTCGCGGCATGACCCATTGAGGTAATTTTCGGACCGCAGGACTTGGCAAGGCCGCCGAATCGGTCCAAGAGTTTACGTGAACGTAAAGGGAAAGGAAGCGCGGATGGATTTCGACCTTACCGAACGGCAGCAGCACTGGCAGGGCCGTGTGCGCGAGTTCATCGAGCGCAAAGTGCGCCCCGCAGTGGCGACCTATAAGGAACAGGATGCGACCGGCGACCGCTGGAAAGTAATCCAGGTCGTCGAAGACCTGAAGGCCGAGGCGAAGGCCGCAGGCATCTGGAACCTGTTCATGCCGCCCAAGTCGGCCGCGCATCATCATGTCGACGAGACGTTCGAGTTCGAAGGCCCCGGCCTCACCAACCTCGAATATGCGCTATGCGCCGAGGAAATGGGCCGCGTCGGCTTTGCGAGCGAAGTCTTCAACTGCTCGGCGCCCGACACCGGAAACATGGAAGTCTTCCACCGTTACGGGACGCGCGCGCAGAAGGAAAAATATCTCGGCCCGCTGATGAACGGCGAGATCCGCTCGGCCTTTCTGATGACCGAGCCCAAGGTCGCCTCATCCGACGCGACCAACATTGAAACGCGCATCGAGCGCGACGGCGATGACTATGTGATCAACGGCACCAAATGGTGGTCGTCGGGCGCGGGCGATCCGCGCTGCAAGGTCGCGATCGTCATGGGCAAAACCGATTTCGCCGCGAAGCGTCACGCGCAGCAGTCGATGGTGCTGATGCCGCTCGACGCACCGGGTGTGAACATCCTGCGCCACCTGCCCGTCTTCGGCTATGATGATGCCCCGCACGGCCATATGGAAATCGAGCTGAAGGACGTCCGCGTCAACGCCGAGGACGCGATGCTGCTCGGTGAAGGCCGCGGCTTCGAGATCGCGCAGGGCCGCCTCGGGCCGGGCCGTATCCACCATTGCATGCGCACGATCGGCACCGCCGAGGAAGCGATCTCCCGCATGGCGAAGCGGCTGCAATCGCGCGTCGCATTCGGCAAGGCGGTGTCCGAGTACAGCATCTGGGAACATCGTATCGCGCGCGCGCGCATCGACATCGAAATGACGCGCCTGCTCTGCCTCAAGGCCGCCGACATGATGGACAAGGTCGGCAACAAGGCGGCCGCCGCCGAGATCGCGATGATCAAGGTGCAGGCGCCGAACATGGCGCTGAAGATCATCGACGATGCGATCCAGGCACATGGCGGCGGCGGGGTCAGCGAAGATTTCGGCCTCGCCAAAATGTACGCCGGCCAGCGCACGCTGCGCCTCGCCGACGGTCCCGACGAGGTCCATGAACGCGCGATTGCGCGCATCGAATTCGCCAAACATTCGGCCGCCGCCGATCCCGGCTTTTCGTCGGGTGACATCGGGGTATCGCGTTAAGCTTTCTCCCCTCCCGCTTGCGGGAGGGGGATGTTACGGAGATTTGAATGACCAAAGCCGCCATTTTGATCGAACCCGGCAAGCCGCTCCAGATCGAAGATGTGGTCGTCGGCAACCCCGGCCCGCACGAGGTGCGCATCCGCACCGCCGCCTGCGGCCTGTGCCATTCGGACCTGCATTTCATCGACGGCGCCTATCCGCACCCCTTGCCCGCGATCCCCGGCCATGAAGCCGCGGGCATCGTCGAGGCAGTCGGCAGCGAAGTGCGCACGGTCAAGGTTGGCGACGCGGTCGTCACCTGCCTGTCGGCGTTTTGCGGCCACTGCGAATTTTGCGTTTCGGGCCGGATGTCGCTGTGCATGGGCGGCGACACGCGCCGTCCCGCAGGATCGGCGCCGCGCATCACGCGCCCCGACGGATCGCCGATCAACCAGATGCTGAACCTGTCCGCCTTTTCGGAGGTGATGCTGATCCACGAGCATGCGTGCGTCGCGATCGACCCCGAAATGCCGCTCGACCGCGCTGCGGTGATTGGCTGTGCGGTGACGACGGGTGCGGGCACCATCTTCAACGCGTGCAAGGTCACGCCGGGCGAAACCGTCGCGGTCGTCGGTTGCGGCGGCGTGGGTCTCGCGACGATCAACGCCGCGAAAATCGCCGGTGCGGGGCGCATCATCGCCGCCGACCCGATGCCCGAGAAGCGCGCGCTGGCGATGAAGCTGGGCGCGACCGATGTCGTCGATGCGATGGACGGCGATGCCGCAAAGCAGATCCTCGAGCTGAGCAAAGGCGGCGTCGATCATGCGATCGAAGCCGTCGGGCGTCCGGCTTCGGCCAGCCTCGCGGTTGCCTCGCTGCGCCGCGGCGGCACCGCGACGATCCTGGGCATGATGCCGCTGTCCGAAAAGGTCGGCCTGTCCGCGATGGATCTGCTGTCGGGCAAGAAATTGCAGGGCGCGATCATGGGCGGCAACCGTTTCCCGGTGGACATCCCGCGCCTCGTCGATTTCTATCTGCGCGGGCTGCTCGACCTCGACTCGATCGTCGCCGAGACGATCCCGCTCGATCAGATCAACCAGGGTTTCGACCGCATGAAGAAAGGCGACGCCGCCCGTTCGGTGATCGTATTCGATCAATGACTTTAGACGCACAAGCAGCCTTTAGCGGCACCGTCGCGCCCGAGGGCGCCGATATCCTCGACGAAGCCAAGCTCACCGCATGGATGGAAGCCAATGTCGAAGGCTTTGAAGGCCCGCTGACCCAGAGCAAATTTGCCGGCGGCCAGTCGAACCCGACATACAAGATCAGCGCGCCGTCGGGCAATTATGTCCTGCGGCGCAAGCCCTATGGCCAGCTGCTTCCGTCGGCGCATGCGGTCGACCGCGAATATAAGGTGCAGGCGGGGCTGCATAAGGCGGGCTTCCCCGTCGCGCGCCAATATGGCCTGTGCACCGACGAGAGTGTCATCGGCAGCTGGTTCTATGTGATGGGGATGGTCGACGGCCACACCATCTGGGACGGCGCGATGCCGGGATCGACCCCCGAAAATCGCCGTGCAACCTATGAAGCGATGATCGACACGCTCGCGGCATTGCACAATGTCGATGTCGAGGCGGCGGGCCTGTCCGACTATGGCAAACCCGGCAATTATTTCGGCCGTCAGGTCGATCGCTGGACCAAGCAGTACCGGCTGTCCGAGACCGAGACGATGGACGAGATGGAGCAGCTGATCGCCTGGCTGCCTGCGACCCTGCCCGAACAGACGCGCACCAGCGTCGTCCACGGCGATTATCGCATCGACAATATGATTTACGCGAAGGGCCGCCCCGAAATCCTCGCGGTGCTCGACTGGGAATTGTCGACGCTGGGCGATCCGCTCGCCGATTTCACCTATGTCGCGATGGCGTGGGTCACCGAAAATGGTGGCCGCTCGGGGGTTATGGATATCGACCGCGCGGCGCTGGGTATTCCCGAACTCGACGAAATGGTCGAACGTTATTGCAAGGCCACCGGCCGCGACGGCGTGCCCGACATGAACTGGTATTTCGCCTATAATTTCTTCCGCCTCGCGGGGATCATCCAGGGCATCAAGAAACGCGTGATCGAAGGCACCGCCTCTTCGCAGCACGCCAAGGATATGTCCGAACGCGTCCGTCCGCTCGCCGAAAAGGCTTGGGAATTTGCGAAGAAGGCCGGCGCATGAGCCTGTTCGACCTGAGCGGCCATGTCGCGCTGATCACCGGATCGTCGCGCGGCATTGGCAAGGCCACCGCCGAGGCGATGGCCGAGCAGGGCGCGAAGGTGGTGATTTCGAGCCGCAAGCAGGATGCGTGCGACGCGACCGCGGCCGAAATCAACGCGAAGCATGGCGACGGCACCGCGATCGCAGTCGCCGCGAACATCTCATCGAAGGATGATCTGCAAAATCTGGTGGACGAGACGCGCGCGGCGTTCGGCAAAATCACCACGCTCGTCTGCAACGCGGCGTCGAACCCCTATTATGGCCCCGGCCTCGGGATCAGCGACGATCAGTTCCGCAAGATCATGGACAATAATATCCTGTCCAACCACTGGCTGATCACGATGGTCGCGCCCGAAATGCTCGAACGCGGCGAAGGATCGATCACCATTATCAGCTCGATCGGCGGCCTCAAGGGATCGCCGATCATCGGCGCCTATGGCATTTCCAAGGCCGCCGACATGCAGGTCGCGCGCAATTTCTCGGTCGAATTCGGGCCGCGCGGGGTGCGCGTCAATTGCATTGCGCCGGGGCTGATCCGCACCGACATGGCGCGCGCCCTGTGGGAAAATCCCGAGAATCTCAAACGATCGACCGCCGCTTCGACGTTGAAGCGCATCGGCGAACCGCATGAGATTGCGGGCGCCGCGGTCTTCCTCGCCAGCCGCGCGGGGGCTTTTACCACCGGCCAGACCATCGTTTGCGATGGCGGTGCCACGATTTCAGGAGGTGCATGATGGGCGCGTTGGACGGCAAAATTGCGATCATCACCGGCGCGGGCAGTGGTATCGGTCGCGCGAGCGCGCTGCGCTTTGCCGCCGAGGGCGCGAAGCTCGTCATCGGCGACAAGAGCGCCGCGGTGCATGAGACGGCGCAAATGGTGAAGGATGCGGGCGGCGAAGCGGTCGCGCTGGAAATCGACGCCGGGGTCGAAGCCGATGTGGCTTCGCTCGTCGCCACCGCGAAAGACACTTATGGCGGGCTCGATATCGCCTTCGCTAACGCCGGGATCATCGGCGACATGGGCGGGATTTTCGATTTCGATCCCGTCGCCTGGGCCGAGACGCTGCGCGTCAATCTGATCGGACCCGCGCTGATGGTGAAACATGCCGGCAAAGCGATGGTCGATCAGGGCCGCGGCGGCGCGATCGTGCTGACCGCGAGCGTCGCAGGGCTCAATTCGGGCGCGGGTCCGGGGGCTTATTCGGCGTCGAAGGCGGGGGTCATCAACCTCGCCAAGACCGCCGCGCAGCAGCTGACCTCCAGCGGCGTGCGGGTCAACGCGATCTGCCCCGGCCTCACCGAAACCGGCATGACCAAGCCGACCTTCGACTATGCCAAGGCGAAAGAGGTCACCCACAAGCTGGGCCAGCTCAACCCGCTGAAGCGCGCGGCGCAGCCCGAGGAGCTCGCCAATGTCGCGCTGTTCCTCGCCAGCGATCAGGCAAGCTATGTCAACGGACAGGCGATTGCGGTCGACGGCGGGCTGACCAGCTCGCATCCGGTGACGCGTCAGCTGCTCGGCCAGACGTCGCACTAAGATGGCACATGGTTTCGACACCGCGCGGCTCGACCGCATCCCGGCCTTTCTCGCCGCCAAATATGTGAACAGCGGCCGCCTGCCGCACGCGGCGACGTTGGTGTCGCGGCGCGGCGAGATCGCGCATCTGTCGTGCATCGGCGACGCGCGGCCGGGCGAAGCACTGAAAGAGGATGCGATCTTCCGCATCGCCAGCATGACCAAGCCGATCACCTCGGTCGCCTTCATGATGCTGGTCGAGGAAGGCAAGGTCGCGCTGTCCGATCCGCTCACCAAATTTTGCCCCGAGTTCAAGGACACCGGCGTCTTTGTCGCGGGCGGCGGCAATGTGCCCTTCCTGACCCGCCCGCCGACGCAGCCGATCCGCATGGTCGATTTGCTGCGCCACACGGCGGGGCTGACCTATGGCTTTCAGGAGCGCACCCCGGTCGACGCCGCCTATCGCAAGGCGAAGATCGACGATTTCGACGCTGATTATACGATGGACAGCTTCATCGCGGGGCTCGCCAAGCTTCCGTTGCAGTTCGATCCCGGCGCGCACTGGAATTATTCGATGGCGACCGACGTCCTCGGCGCGGTGATCGAGCGAATCGAGGGCAAGCCCTTCGCGCAAGTGTTGCAGGACCGCATCTTCGGTCCGTTGGGCATGATCGACACCGGGTTTCAGGTTCCCGCCGACCAGCAGCATCGCCTGACCGACTGCTATATGTTCCACCCGGCCGAGAAGATGAAGCCGTTCGACGGCGGCGACCGCAGCCGCTGGGCCAAGGAACGCAGCTTTCATTCGGGCGGCGGCGGGCTCGTCTCGACCCTTTCCGACTATCACCGTTTCTGCCTGATGCTGCTCGGCGGCGGAAAGCTTGACGGGGTTCGCATCATCAGCCGCAAAACGCTCGACCTGATGACATCGAACCATCTCGTCGGCGGCGGCGACCTCACGAAGCACAGCGTCGGCGTGTTCAGCGAGGATGAAAATGCCGGGGTCGGTTTCGGCCTTGGCTTCGCGGTCACGCTCAACCCCGCCGACGCGGGCATTCCGGGTTCGGCGGGCGACTTTTACTGGGGCGGCATGTTCTCGACCGGCTTCTTTGTCGATCCGGTCGAACAAATTTGCATGGTCTTCATGACCCAGTTGATGCCCTCATCCACCTATCCCGTGCGGCGCGAGGTCAAGACGCTTGTCCACGCCGCGATCGACGATTGAACCAAGGAGCCTTTCCCATGTCCGAAGATACCCCGATTTCCGTCACGATGGAGAAAGATGGCGAAGTCGCCGTCATCATCGTCAACAACCCGCCGGTCAATGCGCTGAGCTGGCACGTCCGTCAGGGGCTGGAGGATCATTTCGCCGCCGCGCTGTCCGACGACAGCGTCAAGGCGATCGTGCTGCGCTGCGCCGGGGCGACCTTTATCGCGGGCGCCGACATCAGCGAATTCGGCAAGCCGCCGCGCGGCCCCGATTTCAACGCGGTGCTCAACAGCATCGAAGCGGCGTCAAAGCCCGTTGTCGCCGCGATCCACGGCACCGCACTCGGCGGCGGTCTGGAAACCGCACTCGTCTGCCATTACCGCATTGCGGTTCCCTCAGCAAAGCTCGGCGTTCCAGAGGTCAAGCTCGGCCTGCTTCCGGGTGCGGGCGGCACGCAGCGCCTGCCGCGCGTCGTTGGCGTCGAAGCCGCCGCGACGATGACCTCGACTGGCGACCCGCTGCCCGCGGCGAAGGCCAAGGAACTCGGCCTCGTCGACGAACTCGCGGGCGAGGACAGCCTTGCCGCCGATGCGATCGCTTTTGCGCGCGCCAAGATCGCCGACGGCCCGCGTCCGACGCGCACACGCCCGGTGTTCGGCGAGGTCGCGGTGATCGAGCAGCTCAAGGCCGCGAACGCCAAGCGCTGGCGCGGGTTCGAAGCCCCTTACGCCAACCTTGCCTGCGTCGAGGCCGCGACGCGCCTGCCCTTCGACGAGGGTCTCGCGTTCGAGCGCGAACAGTTTATGAAGCTGATGTTCGGCAGCCAGTCGGCCGCGCAGCGTCACATCTTCTTCGCCGAGCGCCAGGCGGCGAAGATTGACGGTCTGCCCAAGGACACCAAGCTGCGCGACATCAAAAAGGTCGGCGTGATCGGCGCCGGGACGATGGGCGGCGGGATTTCGATGAACTTCCTGCAAAAGGGCATCCCGGTCACGATCGTCGAGATGGCGCAGGACGCGCTCGACCGCGGCGTCGGCGTGATCCGCAAAAATTACGACGCGTCGGCCGCCAAGGGCCGTTACAAGCCCGAACAGGTCGACCAGATGATGGGCCTGCTTACCCCGACGCTCGGCCTCGAAGCGCTCGCCGACTGCGACCTGATCATCGAAGCCGTCTATGAGAATATGGACGTCAAGAAGGACATCTTCGGCAAGCTCGACACAATCGCCAAGCCCGGCGCGATCCTTGCGTCGAACACCAGCTATCTGGATATCGACGAAATCGCGACCGCGACGAGTCGCCCTGGCGACGTGCTGGGGATGCATTTCTTCTCGCCCGCCAATGTGATGAAGCTGCTCGAAGTCGTGCGCGGCGAAAAGACCGCACCCGACGCGCTGGCAACCGCGATGGCAATCGGCAAGAAGATCGGCAAGGTCGCGGTGGTCGCGGGCGTGTGCGACGGCTTTATCGGCAACCGCATGCTGAAGCCCCGCCAGCTCGAGGCGATGAACCTGCTGATGGAAGGCGCGACGCCGGCGCAGGTCGACAAGGTTCATGTCGAATTCGGCATGCCGATGGGCCCGTTCCAGATGAGCGACCTCGCCGGGGTCGACATCGGCTGGCACCGCGATCCCAACCGGATCGAGAGCATCCGCGACGCGCTGTGCGCCGAGGGCCGATGGGGCCAGAAGAAGCAGGCGGGCTTCTATGACTATGACGAGAAGCGCACCCCGTCGGAAAGCGCCCGCGTCACCGAGATCATCGAGGAATTCCGCAAGAAGTCCGGCGTCGAAAAGCGCGAGATCACCGATCAGGAAATCATCGAGCGCACCCTCTATCCGATGGTCAATGAAGGCGCGCTGATCCTGTCCGAAGGCAAGGCGCAGCGCGCGTCGGACATCGATGTCGTGTGGATCTATGGCTATGGCTGGCCGGTGTATCGCGGCGGCCCGATGTTCTGGGCGGGGCTGGAAGGCACCGACAAGATCGTCGCGGCGCTCGAAGGCCATGGCTTCGAGATCGCGCCGCTGCTCAAGGAAAAGGCCGAGGCCAAGACCGGCTTCTGACCCGCTTCACAGTGATAAAGGCGAGGCCGCCTGTCCCAGCGCGGGGCAGGCGGCCTTATTTTTGTCGCATCTCCGTCGATGTTCCGGCTGAAAACTTGCGATTCAGGGTTAAAGTGCTGGCAAGACCTGCCGTTACGGCAGAGCATGTTGCGCATGTCGTTCTTCGCCGTCCTCCTGCTCACCGGCGGTGTGCCGGTGGCCGCTCCAGTGGCAGCGCCGCAAGCGACGGCGGCCGGGGTCGCGCGGGCCCGCATCCTGTCACCCGCCGAAGTGCGGAGGATCGACGGGCGACTGGAAGTACGGACGGCTACGCCGACCGAGTTGCACCGAACCGCGCGACGCGATGGCGGTGTGACCGCGGATTTTTACTAGCGCTTCTTAACCCGTTCGCATCGAGCGAAGTCGAGATGCCCCTCGACCCGGCTTTACCCCGAGAGGTGTCTCGACTTCGCTCGACACGAACGGAATGATAGGCTTCGTCAGCCCTGAAGCGCCTTGATGATCGCCGAAAAGTCGCGGCCATCCTTGTCCGCCTCGACGAACGCCTCGTAGAGTTCGCGCGCTTTCGTCCCCATCGGGACATCGGCGTCGACGCTCGCGGCGGCTTCCATCGCGAGGCGCAGATCCTTGAGCATCAGCGCCGCAGCGAAACCGCCCTTATAATCATTGTCGGCAGGCGTGGTCGGGCCGACGCCGGGGAGCGGTGCGTAACTGGTCAACGACCAGCACTGCCCCGACGACACGCTGGCGATGTCGAAGAATTTCTGCGGATCGAGCCCGAGCTTTTGCGCGAGCGCGAGCGTTTCGCACGTCGCAACCATCGACGCGCCGAGCAGCATATTGTTGCAGATCTTCGCGCCCTGCCCCGCACCGGCGTCGCCAGCATGGATCACCGCCTTGCCCATTTTAGCAAGGATAGATTCGGCGCGCGCAAAACCCTCGTCGGTGCCGCCGACCATGAAGGTCAGCGTACCCGCGTTGGCGGCGGCGATACCGCCCGAGACCGGCGCATCAACCGCAACGAGGCCCTTCGCCGTTGCGGCTTCGATATTCGAGCGCGCGGTTGCGACGTCGATCGTCGAGCAATCAAGGAGCAAGGTGCCGGGTGCGGCGTTGGGGAAGACATCGGCTTCATAGACCGACGCAACATGCTTGCCCGCGGGGAGCATCGTCACCACGGCTTCGGCGCCGGTGACGGCTTCGGCTGCTGAGGCAGCGCGGACGCAGCCCGCCTCGACCGCGCGTGCGAGCGCGTCTTCGCTAAGGTCGAAAGCACGGACTTCGTGCCCGGCCTTCGCGAGGTTAGCGGCCATGCCGCCGCCCATATTGCCAAGTCCGATGAATGCGATTTTCATATATTCTCCCCTCCCGCTTGCGGGAGGGGCCGGGGGAGGGCCTGTCCCGATAATGGATATTGGGTGAGGACGACACGCCCTCCCCTAACCCCTCCCGCAAGCGGGAGGGGGACTGGGCTTATCGACCCTTCCACACGCCCTCGCGTTTCTCGATGAAGGCAGCCATGCCCTCGGCCTTATCCTCGGTTGCGGCGAGGATCTGGAACAGGCGGCGTTCGTAGACCAGCCCCTGATCGAGCGTGGTTTCGAACGCGGCGTTGACCATATCCTTGTTCACCATCGCGGCCATCGGCGGCATGGCGGCGATTGCGGTCGCGGTCTTGAGCGCTTCGTCGAGCAGGCTTTCATGCGCGACGACGCGCGCGACGAGGCCCGAGCGTTCGGCTTCCGCACCGTCCATCATCCGGCCGGTCAGGCACATTTCCATCGCCTTCGCCTTGCCGATCGCGCGCGTCAGCCGCTGCGACCCGCCCATACCCGGGGCGACACCGAGCTTGATTTCAGGTTGGCCGAATTTCGCCTTGTCCGACGCGATGATGAAGTCGGCCATCATGGCAAGTTCACAACCGCCGCCCAATGCGAAGCCGTTGACCGCCGCGATCCACGGCTTGCGGACCTTCTTCACGAAATCGCTCGTCCATTTGGAGAAGAAATCTTCGAGGTAGAAATCGGAGGCGGGCTTGTCGGCCATTTCCTTGATGTCGGCGCCCGCAGCAAAGGCCTTGTCGCCCGAGCCGGTGAGGACGGCGCAGCGCTGGCCGGGATCGGCCTCGAAGGCAGCGAAGGCGGCGATCAGATCGTCGAGCACTTTGGAATTGAGCGCATTGAGCGCCTGCGGGCGGTTGAGCGTCACCAGCGTGACGGCGCCGCGCGTTTCGACGAGGAGGGTTTCGTAGGTCATTCGGCAATCTCCAAATTTTCGTCATGCCGCACTTGATCCGGCATCCATGACCGCATGGCCCCCGGATCAAGTCCGGGGTGACGACGGGTGGGTGACTTGATCAGCTGAGCGGCGCCCATTTCTCGTTTTCGGGGAGCGGCGCGAAGATTGCGTCGATCCAGTCGTCGGTGACGGCCTCCGGCGTCGGCGGATCCCATTTGGGACTATTGTCCTTGTCGATGATCAGCGCACGGACACCCTCGATGAAGTCGTGCATTTGGACGACACGGGCGCCGATCGCATATTCCTGTGTCATCTGGGCAGCGAAGTCATGCATTGCCCCGCCTTCCTTGAGCTGGCGCAGCGCGACCTTGCAGGTTTGCGGACTTTTGCTGTGCAGCGCGGCGAGTTCCTTCGCGGCCCATTCGCCGCCGTCGGCTTCGAGCGCGGCGAGAATATCCTCATAGGTGTCGCTCGCGAACAGCCGGTTGATCTTGTCGAGATGCTGGGTGATCGCCGCAGGCGGCGCGGTCACCGACAACTCGCCCAAAATTCCGCCGATGCGGTCTGGGTGCGCCGCGATCCGCTCCTTCGCCTCGGCAAGTTTTTCGGACGGCAGATAATGCGTCGCGAGGCCGAGCGCCAAACATTCAGCGCCGTCGAGCCGCGCACCGGTGAGCGCGAGGAACACCCCGACGCGGCCTTCGAGCCGCGGCAGATACCAGCCGCCGCCGACGTCGGGGAACAGGCCGATCCCGGTTTCGGGCATCGCGAAGCGCGTATGCTCGGTCGCGACGCGATATTTGGCGGGCTGCGAAATCCCGACCCCGCCGCCCATGGTGATGCCGTCCATGAAGGCGACAACGGGCTTGGCGTAGGTGAAGAGCAGATGGTTGAGGCGATATTCGGTGTGGAAGAAGGCGCGTGCCTCCACCCCGTCCTTCGCGCCGCTTTCCGCGAGCATGCGGATGTCGCCGCCGGCGCAAAAACCGCGGCCTTCGCTATGATCGATGATGACGGCCTCGACCGCATCATCGTCCCGCCACGTCACGAGCGCAGCGATCATCGCCTCGCACATGCCGAGGTTGAGCGCGTGGATCGCCTTCGGGCGGTTGAGCGAAATGCGACCCACACGTCCATCGGTCGAGATCAAGACATCTTCGGTCATTGGCGCAACAAGTCCCTTCCGACGATCATTCGCATCACCTGGTTGGTGCCCTCGAGGATCGAATGAACGCGCAGGTCGCGCCAGAAACGCTCGATCGGATAATCCTTCAAATAGCCGTAGCCGCCGAACAGCTGGAGCGCGTCGTTGACGATCTTGCTGCCATTGTCGGTCGCGAGCCGCTTTGCCATCGCCGAGAAGCGCGACTTGTCGGGCGCGTTCGCGGTGACCTTTGCTGCGGCCATGTAGAGCAGCGCCCGCGCGGCTTCGAGGTCGGTCGCCATGTCGGCAAGCATGAACTGGGTGTTCTGGAAATCGGCGATCGGTTGGCCGAACTGCTGGCGGTCCCTGGTGTAGGCGACCGCTTCGTCGAGGCAGCGCTGCGCACCGCCGAGCGAGCAGGCGCCGATGTTGAGGCGGCCACCGTCGAGCCCCGCCATCGCGAAGCGGAAGCCGTCGCCCTCGACGCCCACGCGATTCTCGACCGGCACCTTCACATTGTCGAACATCACCTGCGCGGTAGGCGAGGCGTTCCAGCCGAGTTTGCGCTCCTTGGCGCCAAAGCTGACTCCGGGCATGTCCTTGTCGATGACGAGGCAGCTGATGCCCTTTGCCCCGGGGCCACCAGTGCGAACCATCGTGACATAGATGTCGTTGACCCCGGCGCCCGAAATGAACTGCTTGGTGCCGTTGACGACATAATGGTCGCCTTCGAGTTTCGCGCTGGTCTTGAGCGCCGCCGCGTCCGACCCGCTGCCCGGTTCGGTCAGGCAATAGCTGGCGATCTTGTCCATCGTGACGAGGCTGGGCAGGAATTTCGCCTTCACCTCGGCATTGCCGAAAGTGTCGATCATCCAGCTCGACATATTGTGGATCGAGATAAAGGCGCTCGTCGCGGGGCAGCCATAGGACATCGCCTCCATGATCAGCGCGGCTTCGAGCCGGCCGAGGCCGATGCCACCCGATTCCTCGCTGACATAGATTGCCGCGAAACCGAGTTCGGCCGCCGCCTTGATCGTCTCGCGCGGGAAAATCTGTTTCTCGTCCCATTCGGCGGCGTGCGGGGTGATCGCATCGGCGGTGAATTTGCGCGCCATATCCTGGATCGCGAGCTGGTCTTCGGTAAGCTGGAACTGATCGGTCATGCTGTCTTCTCGATAAGGGCTTCGGCTTCGATTTCGATTTTCCACTCGGGCCGCAGCAGCGCGGACACGACGACCATCGTCGCGGCGGGGCGAATGTCGCCGAACATCGCGCCATGGGCGCGGCCGACGAGGTCGGCGTCGGCGGGGTCGGTGATGAACATGCGGGTGCGGACGACGTCGGCGGGGCTGCCGCCGAGCGCGGCGAGCGCATCGGCGATGATCGTCAGGCAGCGCGCCGCCTGCACCCCGGCATCGCCGGGGGTCGACGATCCGTCGGGCTCGATCGGCGCGGTGCCAGCGACCGAAATACGGTCCCCGATCCGCACCGCCCGGCTATAACCGTAAAGCGGCTCATAGGGCGATGCGGAGGCAAGGGTCTGGCGGCCAACAAGGGCCGCCGGATTATCAGCCACAGGTGATCTGCGTAATCTTGTAAGCATCGTCATACATGACGTTCAGCCGGTCGATGCGATAGTCCATCGTCATCGCAGAACGCGGCGGGCCCCAACGCAAGGTGCGCGCGCCGGCTTCCTTGAGCAGCGTGCCGCCGAGCACAGGGGTCACGGTCTGACCGACATAGGATTGGACGGCATCGGCCTTGCACGCCATTTCGGCGGGCGGGGTCGCGGGGCCGGCTCCGGCGTCCGAACCGGTGCTTGCACAGGCGGCCAGCGGCAGCAGCGCAGCGGCGGCGATCCAGCGAATATCCATATCTATCTCCTCTTTCGACTCTTGCCTGTCACGCGGCACAGCGTGTGTAGCGCATCAGACCAGAAGCGCCCTCGCCATAATCGCGGCGGATCAGCGTTTTGCCGTCACCGCGCACGTCGAGCAGCATCTGCTGGTCCCATTCCATCCCTTCGCCGCTGAATTTATAGTCGGCGACGATCCGGTTCGCGGCGTGTTCGCGCACCCGGACCAGCTCGCCGTGCGATTCATAGAAGCGCAAATTGGTCGCGTCGATGGTCAGCAACCCCTTGGCATCACCCTTGGTAGAAGTGCAGTCGGCGGCAACGAGCCCCCAGCGCCCGCGGATCGTCGCGGGGATCGCCTTGCCACCCGCATCGCCGGTGGATTCGACCTTTTTCAGCGGCGCGTCGACAGGCTCAGGCTCGTCCGCCTGAGCAACCGTTTCAGGCGCAACAGCCGGTTCAGCAGGCGCAGCCTCGCGCAGCGGCGTGAGGTTCGCGGAGGCTTCGGGGCCCGACTTCTCGTCCTCGCCACCGCTGCAAGCCGCGAGCATCAGCACCGCCGCCGGGAGCATGATACGGATCATCGCCTTTCTCCTTCGCAGGAGAAATGCCCGATGTGCGGCACAGGTTTCATTCGCGCCGCGATCGTCAGCGGCCCGAACCGGTAGCAGAGGCAGGAGCGGCCGCCGCAGCAAGGCGGCGTCAGCCCATCGTCGGGATGACGAAGGCGTTGCCGCCGTCGAGCGATCCGTCGGGCCAGCGCTGGGTGATCGTCTTGACCTTGGTCCAGAATTTCACGCCTTCCATACCGTGCTGGTTGGTGTCACCGAATGCCGAACGCTTCCAGCCGCCGAAGCTGTGGTAGGCGACGGGGACCGGGATCGGGACGTTGATCCCGACCATGCCGACATTGACCCGCGCGGCGAATTCGCGCGCGGCATGACCATTGCGCGTGAAGATCGCGACGCCATTGCCATATTGATGCTTGCTGGGCAGTTCGAGCGCGGTTTCGAAATCGGCGGCGCGGACGATCTGCAGCACGGGGCCGAAGATTTCTTCCTTATAGCTTTCCATGTCGGGGGTGACATGGTCGAACAGGGTCGGGCCGACGAAGAAGCCCTTTTCGTGGCCCTGCAAGGTGAAGCCGCGGCCGTCGACGACCAGCTCGGCGCCCTCATCGGCGCATTTCTGGATCCAGCCTTCGACCTTTTCCTTATGCGCCTGCGTTACCACCGGGCCGTAATGCGCCTCGGCATCGGTCGACACGCCGACGCGCAGCGCTTCGATCGCGGGGATCAGTTTGGCGCGCAGGCGGTTCGCGGTGTCCTCGCCGACGGGAACGACGACCGGAAGCGCCATGCAGCGTTCGCCCGCCGAGCCGAAGGCGGCACCGGTGAGGTCATTAACGACCTGATCGAGATCGGCATCAGGCATCACGATACCGTGGTTCTTCGCGCCGCCCATCGCCTGCACCCGCTTGCCGTTGGCGACGCCGCGATTGTAGACATAATGGGCGATGTCGGACGAGCCGACGAAGCTCACCGCGCCGATATCGGGATGGTCGAGGATCGCGTCGACCATTTCCTTGTCGCCATGGACGACCTGAAAAATGCCTTCGGGCATTCCCGCTTCGAGGAAGAGTTCGCCAAGGCGCACCGGCACGCTGGGATCGCGCTCGCTGGGCTTCAGGATGAAGGCATTGCCGACCGCAGTTGCCACGCCGCCCATCCACAGCGGGATCATCGCGGGGAAGTTGAACGGGGTGATGCCGGCGCCGATGCCGATCGGCTGGCGCATCGAATAGACGTCGATGCCCGGACCCGCGCCCTGCGTATATTCGCCCTTCAGCACATGCGGCATGCCGCAGCAAAATTCGATGACCTCCAGCCCGCGCTGAATATCGCCCTTTGAATCGGCGATCACCTTGCCATGTTCGGCCGAGAGCATTTCGGCGAGCTCGTTCATATTGGCTTCGACGAGGCGCTTATATTCGAACATCACGCGCGCGCGGCGCTGCGGGTTCGTCGCCGCCCATGCGGGCTGCGCCGCCTTCGCCGCCGCGACCGCACGGTCGAGCAATGCGCGATCGCCGAGCGCGACCTGTGCCTGCACGCCGCCATTATTGGGGTCGAATATGTCGCTGAGACGGCCCTTGCCGCCGGCGCCGCCAACGATGTGGTGATCAATCTGTCGCATGCGTCGAGTCTCCCGTGAACAATTGCCGCCGGTTGAGACCAAGCCGGGCGTGATTGCAAGGGATAGACTTGCAGGACATGGCTGCATATTTGCAGTGCATGGATTGGGACAAGCTGCAATATTTCCTGATGGTCGCGCGCCACGGCACCCTCGCGCGCGCCGGGCAAGCGCTGCACGTCGATGCGACGACGGTGAGCCGCCGGGTGAGCGCACTCGAGGCGGCGCTCGAGCAGACCTTGTTCGAGCGCGCGCCGGGCGGCTTCATTCTGACCGCGGCGGGCCGCGCACTCGTCCCGCATGCCGAGGCGATGGCGGCGGCGGCGGCGCGCATCCACTCGGTGCGCGAGGGCGGGTCGGCATTATCGGGACAACTGCGGGTCAGCGTGTCCGAGGGTTTTGGCGGCAGTTTCATCGCGCCGCGTCTTGGCGGCTTCACGACCGCGCATCCCGAGTTGGAGATCGACCTTGTCGCGTCGAGCGGCTTTTTGAACCCGTCGCGGCGCGAGGCCGATATGGCGGTGCTGCTCGCGCGGCCGCGCAAGGGCCCGCTGATCACGCGCAAGCTGTCCGATTACAGCCTCGGGCTTTATGCACCCGCCGACCGCCTCGACTGGCAGGCGGCGGTGGCCGAGGCGCCGCTGTCGCGCGCGGGGATTCCCGTGATCGGTTATGTCCCCGACATTCTCTACGCGCCCGAGCTCGACTATCTGGGCGAGATCGAGCCGGGGCTGCGCGCCGGGGTCCGATCATCGAGCATCCTCGCGCAGCGGCGGATGATCGCGGGCGGCGCCGGGGTCGGCGTCCTCCCGTGCTTCCTCGCGGCGGGCGATCCCGCGCTAGTGCGGGTGCGCCCCGATCAGAGCATCGGACGCAGCTTCTGGCTCGCGCTCCACCGCGACGTTGCGCCGCAACCGCGTATCCGCGCCTTCATCGACTGGCTCGATGCTGAGGTGCAGAAAAGCCGGGGGCTGTTCGTTCCGGCCTAGCGTCCGTCACGCGGCAACCGCGCCATTCTCGACCGTGACCGGCGCAAGGCGCGGGCTCAGCCAGTGGATCGCGAGAACGGCGAGGAAATAGACGGTCGTGCAGATCGCGAAGATGATCGTGTAGTTGCCCGCGGTCGCATCGAGCACCAGCCCGGTCGACTTCGCCATGATCATCCCGCCGATGCCGCCCATGAACCCGCCGAGCCCGATCACCGACCCGACCGCGCGTTTCGGGAACATGTCGGGCGGGATCGACAGCAGGTTCGACGAAAAGGCCTGATGCCCCGCGAGCGCGATGCCGATCAGCACGACGGCAAGCCACATATTTTCAACCCCGGTGACGAACAGCAGCGGCAGCACGCAACAGCCCGCAATCAGCATCGCCAGCTTGCGCGCATAATTGGCGGTGTGACCACGCTGGATCAGTTTCGACGACAGCCATCCGCCCGCGATGCTGCCGACGTCGGACAGAAGATACATGGCGATCATCGGCAGCAGCACGATTTTGAGATCGACGCCATAGGTGCTGGCGAAATATTTCGGCAGCCAGAAGAGCATCAGGAACCACACCGGATCGGTGAGGAATTTGGCGACCGCGAACGCCCAGGCTTCACGCTTGGTGACGATTTTGGCCCAGCCGATGCGCTCGACCTTTTCGGGCGGGTCATGCTCGATCCACGCGAGTTCGCCTTCGCCCACCTTCCCGCTTTCGCGCGGGTTGCTGTAGAGCCAGAGCCACAGGATGAGCAGGATAGCGCCGAAAGCGCCGGTGTAGAGAAAGGTCTGGCGCCAATCGAAGCCCGCCCACGTCATGAACAGCCAGATCGTCGGCGCGGTCAGGATAACGCCGATCGTCGTCGCGCTGTTGACCCAGCCGATCGCGAAAGCGCGCTCCTTTTGCGGAAACCATTCGCTCGACGCGCGCACGACCGACGGGAAATGCCCCGCCTCGCCGACGCCAAGGATGACGCGCGCCGCCATGAAGGAGGCGATCGAACCGGCGAAACCATGCGCGATATGGCCGATCGTCCAGATGCTGATCGCAATGCTGTAACCGATCTTCGGCCCGAAACGGTCGATCAACCAGCCCATGATCAGGAAACCAAAAGCATAGGCGGCCTGAAAGGCGGTGACGATGTTGCCATAATCATTCTCGCTCCACCCCATTTCGTCGCCAAGGACGGGGGCGAGCAAGCCGAGCATCGTGCGGTCGATATAATTGACCGTTGTCGCGATGAAGAGCAGCGCGACGATCAGCCATCGATAATGGCCGGCACGGGGCGTCGGTGGCGCCGCCCCACTTGCTGTGATTGCCTGCGCCATATGTCTCTCCCTGATTATGGTTTTTAGAGGTTTGTCACCGTGCATCCAACCCGGAAGCGGCCGTCGAACACCGCCTCCGCGCGCTGGCCCGGACGAATTTCATGGACGCCGGTGATCGCGCCCGCCGACACCCAGGTCCCGGGAGCGATCGCGATGCCGCGCGCGCGCAATATGTGAATCAGGAACAGCGCCGAGCCGAAGGGGCCATCGAGCATCGTTTCCATCGTCGCCGCCCCGATGGTTTCGCCGTCGATCGCGAACTTCACCGGCATGCCGATGAGGTCGGCGTTCCGCCAGTCGGGAACTGCGGGGCCGAGCACCAGCCCCTTGTTGTTGCCATAGTCGGACGCGGTCACCGCGGGGCCGTGGCGATTAATGTCGGCGAAGGGCGAACTGGCGATCTCGATCCCCGTGCGCACCTCGGCAATCGCTTCACGCACGCTATCGAGATCATAGTCACGGTCGCCGACCGTGCCGAAGCAGAGCAGGATTTCGGCCTCGGCCGCAGCAAAACCCCGGCCATAGACGGGCATCGCCGGGGCTTCGCCCGCTGCGGTATCGACAATTTCATCGGTAAAGATCGGACCGGTCAGGCGGTTGCCGCCATATTGATCGGCCAGGTCGGGGGCGATGCGCCCGACCTTCCAGCCGCCGACGGGGCGGCCATCGAGGGCGATCGCGGCGTCCTGGATCGCATAGGCCTCGCCCATCGTCCGCGGCATTGTGCCGGGATATTGGGTAAGCGGTGTCTTTTCGGCGCGCGCGGCGAGAAACGCTTTGGCGACATTTTGCTGATCGATGGTCGCTGCCATTTGTATGCCTTTATCCTCGTCCGGCGACAGACCTAAAAGACACCGGTGTCAAACGCAAGCGAATAGCGCTCGATATGGTTGATTTTGGTGGCTCGAACGCCCATCAGGACAAGAGCGGGACCGGCATGGTCGGGACATCGCGCCCGAGGCGCACGGCTTGCAGGGGAAAGCTGGAGTTTATGGCGGCACAGATGACGGGGCCCGGGGCGAAGCAGCCGACGATCAACGATGTGGCGGCACTGGCGGGTGTATCGAAAAAGACGGTCAGCCGGGTCATCAACCGGTCCGAATTCATCAGCGAAAAGACGCGCACTGCGGTTCTGGAGGCGATCGAGACGCTGGGTTTCGTTCCCAATCCGCAGGCGCGCGCGCTCGCCTTTCGTCGCAACTTCCTGATCGCATTGCTCCACGACAATCCGAACGCGCAGACGGTGCTCAATTTTCAGCAGGGCGTGCTCGACGCGATCAAGGACAGCGACCTTGCGCTGCTCGTCCGTCCGGTCGATCGCGGATCAGACCAGATGCTCGACGATGTCCGCACCTTTCTGGAAAAGCAGCGCCCGATCGGCGCGATGCTGCTGCCGCCGATTTCGGAGAATGACGATCTCGCCGCACTCTGCGACCAACTCGGCGTGCGTTATGTCCGCATCGGATCGGCGCCGCTCGACGATGCGCAGCATTGCATCTCGTCGAACGACCATGACGTCGTCGTCGAGGTGTGCCGCAAGCTGATCGCGCTCGGCCACCGCGACATCGGCTTCGTTCGCGGCCCCGCCGGCTTCCGTTCCGCCGCCGAACGCGAAAAGGGATTCCATGAAGCGCTTGCCGAAGCCGGGTTGAAGCTCGACGACGCATATTATGCGCCGGGCAATTACCGCTATGCCGCCGGGGTCGAGGCGGGCGAGAAATTGCTGTCGCTCGCCAAGCCGCCGACCGCAATCTTCTGTTCGAACGACGAAATGGCGGCGGGGGTGATGCGCGTCGCGCATGAAAAGGGCATTTCCGTGCCCGGCCAGCTGTCGATCATCGGTTTCGACGATTCGCCGACCGCGACGCATATCTGGCCTGCGCTGAGCACGGTGCGCTGGCCGATCCGCGAGATGGGGGTGCGCGCCGCGCAGCTGCTGGTTCCCGACTTCCTCGGCCCCGTCGGCAAAGCCGCCGATGAGGAAGATCCGGCCGCGCTCGTCTCGACCTTCATCGAGCGCCAGTCGGTCGCGCCGCCGGGTCGTTAATTCAGCGCGCCAGCCATCCGCCATCGACGGCGAGGATATGGCCCTGGACATAATCCGACGCCGACGACGCCAGAAATACCGCCGCGCCGCCGATGTCGGCGGGGTCGCCCCAGCGGCCTGCGGGGATGCGTTCGACGATCTGGCGATTGCGTGTTTCATCGCCCTGTAGCGCTGCGGTGTTGTTCGTCGCGATATAGCCGGGCGCGATCGCGTTTACATTGACGCCCTTCGCCGCCCATTCATTGGCGAGCAGCTTGGTGAGACCGCCGACGCCCGATTTCGACGCGGTGTAGCTTGGCACGCGGATGCCGCCCTGAAAGGTCAGCATCGAGGCGATGTTGATGATCTTGCCGCTGCCGCGCGCAATCATATGGCGGCCCACGGACTGGCAGAGGAAGAAAAGCGTCTTGAGATTGGTGTCCATCACCGCGTCCCAATCGGCCTCGGTGAAATCGACCGCGTCGGCGCGGCGGATGATGCCGGCATTGTTGACGAGGATGTCGATGCGGCCATAGTCCGCCAGCACGGCATCGACGAGCGGCTGCACCGCGCCGACGCTCGACAGGTCGGCGGCGAAATTTTCACCCCGGCGGCCGAGTGCGCGCACCTTGCCGACGGTCTCGTCGGCGGGTGAGCGGCCCGCGGCCGCAATGTCGGCCCCGGCTTCCGCGAGCGCAAGCGCAATCCCCTGCCCGATGCCGGTGTTGGCGCCGGTGACCAGCGCCACTTTTGCTGTCAGGTCGAATGGCTTCATGGTTCGCTTTATCCTCTCGTCACGCCGGACTTGATCCGGAGTCCATGATCTCGCGCGCAGTTCTTCGCCAAATGGATCCCGGATCAAGTCCGGGGTGACGAAGGACGCATGATCGCGTTTACTTCAGCTGGCAGATGTCGAGGACATTCATGTCGGTATAGTCGAGATTCTCGCCGCCCATCGCCCAGATGAAGGCATATTTCTTGGTTCCCGACCCCATGTGGATCGACCAGGGCGGGCTGATCACCGCTTCCTCATTCGCGATCACGATATGCCGCATGCTGTCCGGCTCACCCATATAATGGAAGATGCGGTCATTCTCTTCGGGCAGTTCGAAATAGAGGTAGATTTCGCTGCGCCGGTCGTGGAGGTGCGGCGGCATCGTGTTCCATACGCTGCCTTCCTCGAGCACGGTCAGCCCGAGCAGCAATTGCGCGCTTTCGCACACGCCGGGGATGACGAGCTGGTAGATCGTCCGCTGGTTCGAATTGGCAAGGTCGCCGCGCGCGAGCGGATTCGCCTGGTCGAGCGTGATATGCTTGATCGGGCAGACTTTGTGCGCGGGAAGCGACGCCAGATAGAAGCGCGCACCATCGCCCTCGAACAGCACCTCGGTCGATCCCATCGGGATATAGAGGCACTCCTTATTCTTCATCTCGAAACGCTGGCCGTCGACGCTGATCGCGCCGGGGCCGCCGATATTGACCGCCGCCATCTCGCGGCGTTCGAGGAAGGGGTGGCCCGCGGCTGACGCCGGGACGCTCTGTTCGGGCAACTTTAACGCCGCGCCCTTCGGCACCGCGCCGCCGATCACGAAGCGCTCATTGTGCGAATAGTTGAGGTTGATCTGGCCGTCCGCGAACATGCCCGTCACCAGATAGCGGTCGCGCAGCGCGTCATTGCCGGCGCATTCCATCATGTCGGGGTGGGTGGCGTGATAGGTTTTGGCAAACATGGCGGCATCCTCGCGATAGACTTTTTTGCAGAATCTTCGGCTAGCGTGAATGGTAACCGGTGTCAATCGATCGAAATGGCGAAGACGGGGCAAATTTGTCGTAATTTGTCGCAAGCGGTGCATTGCGCTTGCATGCGCCATATCAATCGGTTGAATAGGCGCCATTCCGCCCATCCCCCGGCGGACCGACACGAGAATATCGACTATGCTGAAAAAAAGGTCGCTGTGGCTGACCGGAGCCCTGAGCGCTGCAACGCTGGCCTTGGGTGCCTGTGCGAACAAGGATGAGCAGGGTGGCCGCGATCGCGGGGCACCGCAGGTCGGCTATGTCGTCGCCGCAGTCGGGGCCGTGCCGGTCACCACCGAATTGGGCGCGCGCACCGTCGCCTTTGAAACCAGCGAAATCCGGCCGCAGGTCAGCGGCCTGATCCGCCGCCGCCTGTTTACCGAAGGCGGCCTCGTCCGCGCCGGCCAGCCGTTGTATCAGATCGACGCCAGCCTCTATCAGGCGGCGGTCGATCAGGCGGCGGCAAACCTCGCGAGCGCCCGTGCCAGCGCGCAGGCCGCCGAGGAAAAGGCGCGCCGCTTTGCACCGCTCGCCAAGATGCAGGCGATCGCCGAACAGGATTATACCGATGCGCTGGCGCAGGCCCGCGTCGCGCGCGCCGCAGTCGCGCAAAATGCCGCGATGCTGGAAACCGCGCGCATCAACCTGCGCTACACCAACCTGTCGGCACCGATCAGCGGGCGCATCGGCCGCTCGCTCGCCACCCCCGGCGCGCTCGTCAGCGCCAGTCAGGCGACCCCGCTCGCGGTCATCCAGCAGACCGATCCGATGTATGTCGACATGCAGCAATCGAGCGCCGAACTGACCACACTGCGCCAGGCAATCGCCAGCGGCGGCACGACGGCGGGGAGCACGTCGGTGCGCCTGCGGCTGGAAGATGGCAGCGCCTATGGCTTTGCCGGCACCGTCCAGTTTTCCGAAATCACCGTCAACGAAGCCACCGGCACCGTGACGCTGCGCGCGCGCTTTCCCAATCCGCAAGGCCTGCTGCTGCCCGGCATGTTCGTGACCGCCCTGTTCGAGCAGGCAGTCAATCCCGCCGCGATCCTGATCCCCCAGGCGGCGGTGCAGCGCGATTTCGACGGGTCGGCCTTCGTCTATCTGGCGGGCAAGGACAATAAGGCGGTGCGGCGTAAGGTCACCGCGGCGCGGACCGTCGGCCCCAATTGGGTAGTCACCGACGGGCTGAAAGCGGGCGAGCATGTCATCACCCAGGGCCTCGCCAATCTGAAGCAGGGCGCACCGATCCGACCCGTTCCAGCGGCCAGCGCGCAACGCGTGGGACCGCCGCCGGCGGGCCAGACTGCAAAGGGTAAATAGCCCGCAATGTCGCGCCTTTTCATCGACCGGCCGATCTTTGCATGGGTCCTCGCCATCATCGTCATGCTGGGGGGCGCAGGCGCGCTTTTCTCGCTGCCGGTCGAACAATATCCCGATATCGCCCCGGCGCAGGTCAATATCCGCGCCTCCTATCCGGGCGCCTCGGCCGAAACGATCGAGAATAGCGTCACCCAGATTCTCGAGCAGCAGCTGACCGGGATCGACGGGCTGCTCTATTTCAGTTCGCAGTCGAGCTCGCGCGGACAGGCGAGCATCACCGCAATCTTCGAAAAGGGCACCGACCCCGACATCGCGCAGGTGCAGGTCCAGAACAAGATTCAGGCAGCGATCTCGCGTCTGCCGCAGCAGGTACAGCAACAGGGCATACGCGTCACCAAGTCCAATTCGGACACGCTGCTGCTCGTCGGTGTCTATGATTCGACCAATACCCGGGTGAATCAGGACGTCTCCGACTATATGGCGTCGAACATTCAGGACCCGCTATCGCGTGTCGAGGGGGTCGGCGAAGTCAATATCTTCGGTGCCCCGCACGCGATGCGTATCTGGCTGAATCCCCAGCGGCTCGCCGCCGTATCGCTGATGCCAGGCGATGTCATTTCGGCGATCACCGCGCAGAACAGCGAAGTCGCAGCCGGCGATGTCGGTGGCCTCCCGGCACCGCAGGGCCAGATGCTCAACGCGACGGTGACGGCCCAGTCGCGGATGCAAACTGTCGAAGAGTTCGAGAATATCATCCTCAAGACGCTCTCCGACGGGTCGAGCGTGCGGATAAAGGATGTGGCGCGCGTCGAGATCGGCGCCGAAAGCTATGCCGTCGTCAGCCGCATCAACGGCCATCCCGGCGCAGGCATGTCGATCTCACTGTCACCGGGGTCCGACGCGCTCGAAACCGCCGACCGGGTCAAAGCACGCATGGCGGAACTCGCCGCCGACTTTCCCGACGGCCTGACCTATAGCTATGCCAATGACGCGACCACCTTCATCAAATTGTCCGTCAGCGAGGTGCAGAAATCGCTGTTCGAGGCGATCCTGCTCGTCATCCTCGTCATGTTCGTCTTTCTACAAAGCTGGCGCGCAGTCCTGATCCCGGCGATCGCGGTGCCTGTCGTGTTGCTCGGCACCTTCGGCATTTTCTATATGGCAGGATTCAGCATCAACACACTGACCCTGTTCGGCCTGACGCTGGCCATTGGCCTGCTCGTCGACGATGCCATCGTCGTCGTCGAAAATGTCGAGCGGCTGATGGAAGAAAATCCTGAGATGTCGGCGCGCGAAGCGACAATCCAGTCGATGCAGGAATTGCAGGTTGCGCTGATCGCGATCGCGCTCGTCCTGTCGGCGGTGTTCCTTCCGATGGCCTTTTTCGGTGGATCGACCGGCGTCATTTATCGGCAATTCTCGATCACCATTGTCTCGGCAATGGCGCTGTCGGTGCTCGTCGCGCTGATCCTGAGCCCTGCGCTGACCTCCAGCCTGCTCAAGCCAAAGACGCATGGCGAGGTTGCTTCCCCGGACGGCCGTTTTGCGGGTGCGCGCGCGCTGCTCGAACGCGCGAAGAACGGCTTCAACACCCGCTTCGACGACATGGTGAACCGTTATGTGGGCAGCGTCAGTGCAGTCGTCGACCGCAAGTGGATCTTCCTTGGCATTTATGCCGTCATACTGGTTCTGCTCGCCGTTCTTTTCCTGCGCCTGCCAAGCGGATTTCTGCCCAATGAGGATCAGGGGCGCGTCCAGGTCCAGTTCCGCTTGCCCGCGGGCGCGACGCAGCAGCGCACGCTCGAGGTGCGCGACGCGATCGAAAATTACTTCATGACCCATGAAAAGGCCAACACGCAGGCGCTGTTCCTGATCGCCGGCGGCGGCGGCGGCGGGGCGGCGGGTCAGAATACAGGTCAGGGCTTCGTCAACCTCACCCATTGGGACGACCGGCCGGGGAAGGAGAACACCGCCGACGCCATCGTCGACCGCGCGCGCAAGGCGTTCAGCGGTCTCCGCGACGCCCAGATTTTTGCGCTGGTTCCCGGGGCGGTGCGCGGGCTTGGCGACACGTCGGGCTTTACGATGGAATTGCAGAATCGCGGCGGCCTGTCGCGCGACCAATTTGTCGAAGCGCGCGACCGCCTGCTCGCCATGGCCAATACCAGTCCCCGGCTGACGTCGGTGCGCCTGAGCGACCTGCCCGACGTCGCGACGCTGAAGGTCGATATCAATACCCAGCGGCTGACCGCCTATGGCCTCAGCAACAGCGACGTGAACAACACGCTCGCGACCGCATGGGGCGGGCGATACGTCAACGACTTCATCGACAAGGGCCGCGTCAAACGCGTCTATGTCCAGGGCGACGCGCCCTATCGCGCCAAACCCGAAGACCTCGCGCAATGGTATGTCCGCTCGTCGGCGGGGGACATGTCGCCTTTCTCCGCTTTCTCGCAAATCGGCTGGTCAACGACCCCCTCCACCACCTCGCGCTTTCAGGGCGTGTCCGCCTTCGAAATCTCCGGCCAGCCCGCGCCCGGCACCAGTTCGGGCCAGGCGATGGATGAAATGGAAGCGTTGGCGGCTCAAATCCCCGGCACCAGCGTCGCCTGGTCGGGCTCCTCCTATCAGGAGCGGTTGTCATCGGGGCAGGCCCCCCTGCTCTACGGGATTTCGCTGCTCGTCGTCTTCCTCTGCCTCGCGGCGCTTTACGAAAGCTGGTCGATCCCGTTTGCCGTGATCCTGGTCATTCCCCTTGGCCTGATCGGCGCGATCTTTGCCGTAACGCTGCGTGGGCTGGAAAATGACGTCTATCTGCAGATCGGCCTGCTCACGACGATGGGACTCGCGGCGAAAAATGCGATCCTGATGATCGAGTTCGCCGAGCAGGAAGAGCGCAAGGGCAAGCGCGTGATCGAGGCGGCGATTACCGCCGCGCGCATCCGTCTGCGCCCGATTTTGATGACGAGTTTCGCCTTCATCTTCGGCGTGCTGCCGCTCGCCATCGCGACCGGCGCCGGCGCGAACAGTCGCGTCGCGATCGGCACGTCGGTGATCGGCGGTATGCTGACCGCAGCGTTCCTCGCCATCTTCTTCATCCCGCTTTTCTTCGTCCTTGTCCGCCGCGGTGTGCGCGATGGGCTCGCTGCCGTGCGCGACCGGTTCGGAAAAAAGAAGGATGATCGGGAGGCACTGACGTGACGCCCCTTCGCATCCTGCTGCTCGCCGGCCCGCTGACTCTCGCGGGCTGTTCGCTCGCGCCCAAGACGGTGCTGCCGCCCCCGCCGGTGGCGGAATCATGGCCGGTCGGTGACGCCTATCTGCTGCAAAGCGAAGCGATGCTGCCGATCCTCTCCTACAAGCAGGTGTTCACCGACCCGCGCCTGCAGGCGCTGACCGAACAGGCGCTCATCAACAATCGCGATCTGCGGATCGCCTTTGCCAATGTTGCCGCGGCGCGCGCGCAGGTGCGCGTTACGCGGTCGGGGCAGTTTCCCGTTGTCGGCGTCAGCGCGGGCGCGGGTTATGGCGAAAGCACCGGCGCGAGCAGCGGTAGCGGCGATTTCTCGCTGCGCGGCGGCATCACCGCGTTCGAACTCGACTTGTTCGGCAAGCTCGCCAACGCAACCGAGGCCGACCGCAATCGCGCGCTGGGCACCGAGGCCGCATCTCGCACGGTGCGGATCGGGTTGATCGCCGATCTGGCGCAGGCGTGGGCGAGCTATGGCGCCGACCGCGACCTGCTCGCCATCGCGCAGCAGACCGCGGCCAACGCCCGCGAGAATGTCCGGTTGACCCGCGCCCGGCTCGACGGCGGCGTCGCGCCGCGCACCGACCTGCGTCAGGCCGAGCAGATTTTGGCAACCGCCGAGGATGCGATCGCCCAGCAGACGAGCGCGCTCGCACAGGATGAAAATCTCATCCGCCTGCTCGTCGGCGGAGACGTCGATCGGGCGCTGCTCCCCGCCGGGCTCGCCGAAGTGACGCCGTCGATCGTTTCGCTTCCTGCCGGGGTCCGCTCCGACATATTGCTCCGCCGCCCCGATGTGATCGAGGCCGAATATGGGCTGCGCGCGGCCAATGCGAATATCGGCGTCGCGCGCGCGCGGCTGTTCCCTTCGATTTCGCTGACCGGGCTGCTCGGTTTCGCCAGCGACGCGCTCGGCGGACTGTTCGACGGCGGGGCGTTCAACTGGTCGGCGGGCGGCGACGCCACCGCCACCCTCTTCGACGCCGGCGGCCGCCGCGCCGGGGTCGCGGTCAGCGAAGCGCAGCGCGACGCCGCGCTCGCGGGTTATGAGGGCGCAATCCAGACCGCATTTCGCGAAGTCGCCGACGCACTCGCGGTGCAGGGAACGATTTCCGAACGCGTGCGCGCCGCGGCGGCAAACAGCGAAGCCGCCGCCGACACCGCGATGCTCACCGACGCGCGCTACAAGGGCGGAGTCGACAGCTTCCTTTCCAGCCTCGACGCCCAGCGCAGCCTCTATGCCGCGCGGCGCAGCGAGATTGCGACCCAATTGTTGCTTGTCCAGACGCGCGTCGCGCTGTTCCGCGCACTCGGCGGCGATAGCGGCGCGGGGACGCAAGCGCCCTAACTCCCTTCGTCATCCCGGACTTGATCCGGCGTCCATGCGGCGCGGCGGCTGTGGATGCCGGATCGAGTCCGGGGTGACGAACCCGACCTGACTCTTCTTGACAAGCGCCACCCCAAAAGCGCTAATGGAACATATCAGGAACAAAATCATGCGCGAGTCGTCTCCCCTACTCGCCGGGCTGCGGCAACGCGTCGCCCGGCTGGCCGCCAGTGGCGGCCCGGAAAGCCACCGCGCCGACGGCTGGCTGGCGACCGGGCATGACGCGCTCGATGCGGCGCTTGGCGGCGGTCTCGCGGCGGGACGGGTGCATGAATTTTTCGCTACCGACCCCCTCGATGCCGCAAACGCCGCAGCCTTTGCCGCGCTGCTCGTGCTGCGCGGCGGCGGCACGGCGCCGCTGCTGTGGCTGCGCACCAGCGATGCCGGGCGGCGTGCGGGACAGCTTTATGCGCCGGGGATTGCCGATCTGGGCAGCGACCCCGACCGATTGCTGCTGGTCGAGGTCAGCGACGCAAAAGCCTTGCTCGCCTGCGCCAACGATGCCGCGCGCTGCCCCGGATCGGCCGCCGTCGTCGTCGAAAGCTGGGGACGGCTCCCCGCGCTCGATCTGACCGCGGGCCGGCGGCTCGCGCTCGGCGCGCGCGATGCCGGGGTGACCTTGTTCTTCCTGCGGATCGATGCCGAGCCGGTGCCGAGCGCCGCCGAAACACGCTGGAGCATCGCCGCAGCCGAATCGCGCGAGATGGAGGCCGCCGCGCCGGGGGCGCCCGCCTTTGATCTGGAATTGCTCCGCTGGCGTGCGGGCCCTGCGGGGATGCGCTGGCGGCTGGAGTGGAATGGTGATGAACAAATCTTCCGGGAAGCGGCGCTATCTGGCGCTGTTCTTCCCCTATCTGCCCGCCGAGCGATGGTGCCGCGCGGCGCCGCAGCCGCCTGACGCCCCGCTCGTCTTTGTCGAAAAACAGCGTGGCGCGCTTCGCCTCGCGAGCGTCGACGCGCGCGCGCAGGCGCTTGGCCTTGGCGTCGGAATGGCCTTTGCCGATGCGCGGGCGCGCGTGCAGGAACTTCTCGCCGTACCGCACGAGCCCGCCGCCGACGAGCAGTGGCTCGACCGGCTGGCGCAAGGATGCGGCCGTTACACTCCGCTGGTCGCGCTCGATCATCCCGACGGGCTGATCCTCGACATCGGCGGCGCCGCGCATCTGTTCGGCGGCGAAGCGGGGCTGGTCGCCGATCTTGAGGCCCGCATCACCGGGCTCGGCATGACATTGCGCCATGCAAGCGCAGGCAACCCCGATGCAGCGCGCGCGCTTGCACGTTACCAGATGCTACCCGCCCCCGACGAAGCGGCGGCGATCCGGCGCCTGCCCGTCGCAGCGCTCGAACTCGATGACGAGGCGACGACAGGGCTCGTCCGCGCGGGACTGAAGACGATCGGCGACCTTGGCGCGCGACCGATGGCGAATATCGCCGCACGCTTCGGCGCCGACGCCGCGACCGCGCTGCGCCGTATTCTCGGCGATGCCGCCAGCCCGCTCGACCCGCGCCAGGCGCTGCCGCCGGTGGCCGCCGAACGCCGCTTCGCCGAGCCCATCGCGAGCATGCCCCATGCCACGAAAATCCTGGGCGAGCTGGTCGGCGAAGTGGGTGAGGAACTCACCCGGCGCGGCAAGGGCGGGCGCCATTTCCGCGCGACCTTCTTTCGCAGCGACGGCCTCGCGCGCGGAATCGAGATCGAGACCGGCCACCCGACGCGCGATGTCGCGCTCGCGATGCGACTGTTTGCCGAACGGATGGACGTACTGCGCGACCCGCTCGACCCCGGTTTCGGTTTCGACATGATCCGCCTTGCCGTCCCGCGGATTGAGGCACTGGGCGCAACGCAGCTCAAGCTCGAAGGCGGCGCGGTGCAGGATGCGGCGGTGGACGCGCTCGTCGACCGGCTGGCGACGCGGCTCGGGCGCGGGCGGGTACGGCAGTTTCGGCCCGCCGACACCCATATCCCCGAGCAGGCGCAGCTCGAGCTGCCCGCGATCGACGCCGCACCTCCATCACCCTGGCCCAGACCCGAAGCTGGCGAGCCGCCGACGCGCCCCATCTATCTTTTCGACCCGCCGCAGCCGATCGAGGTGATCGCCGAAGTTCCCGACGGCCCCCCACACCGTTTCCGCTGGCGCCGCGCGACCCACGCGATCCGCCGTTTCGAAGGCCCCGAACGCATCGCCGCCGAATGGTGGCGGCGCCGCGACAATGGCGGGCTGACGCGCGACTATTATCGCGTCGAGGATGTGCAGGGCCGCCGTTACTGGCTGTTCCGCCACGGGCTGTACGAGGAAAAGGACGATCCGCGCTGGTATATCCACGGGCTGTTCGCATGACCGACACCCCCGCCCCCGAACCGGCGTTCGCCGAACTGGTCGCCGCGACCAATTACAGCTTCCTGCGCGGCGCATCGCATCCCGCGGACATGGTCGCCGAAGCGATGCGCCTCGGCATGGCAGGCATCGGCATCGCCGACCGGAACAGCGTCGCAGGGGTGGTGCGGGCGTGGGCCTTTCTGAAGGAACAGCAGGTGAAGCTGGGCGATACGATGCCGGACTTTCAGCTGGTGACCGGGGCACGGCTCGTCTTTGCCGACGGCACCCCCGACATCATCGCCTATCCGACCAGTCGCCATGGCTGGGGACGGCTGACCCGCCTGCTCTCGACCGGAAATTTGCGCGCGCAAAAGGGCGATTGCATCCTGCATCTGGAAGATCTTCTCGAACATTGTGACGACTTGCTGCTGATTGCGACGGGCGGCGATGCCGCCCTGCTCCGCAAGCTCAAACAGGCGCGGCGCAAGTCGGTGTGGCTGGCGGCAACCATGTCACGGTCAGGAGCCGATGCGCGGCGACTGATCGAACTTGAGAAGTTGTCCGCCGCAACAGGCGTTCCGCTGCTTGCCACCAACGATGCGCTCTATGCGACGATCGCGCAGCGCCCCTTGCACGACATCATGACCAGTATCCGCGAAGGGACGACGATCCAGAAAGCCGGCAAACTGCTTCGCGCCAATGCCGAACGCTATCTGAAGACGCCCGCCGAAATGAAGCGGCTGTTCGAGGGTCATCCAAAACCGATCAAGGAAAGCGCGAAGCTGCTCGCGCGCATCGGCTTTCGGCTCGACGACCTGCGCTATGAATATCCGCACGAGCCGGTGCCGCCGGGGTGGAAACCCACCCCCTATCTCCTCCATCTCGTGAAAACGGCGGCAGAGAAACGCTATGGCACACCGCTGCCCACCAAGGCCCGCAAGCTGATCGCCGACGAAATTCGACTGATCCACAAGCGGCGCTATGCTTATTATTTCCTCACCGTCCACGATCTCGTCCGCTTCGCCCGCGCGCAGGAGCCGCCGATCCTGTGCCAGGGACGCGGTTCGGCGGCCAATTCGATCGTCTGCTTTCTGCTCGGCGTGACTTCGGTCGATCCGATCGAACATAAGCTGCTCTTTTCACGCTTCGTCTCGGCCGAACGCGACGAGCCGCCCGATATCGACGTCGATTTCGAACATGAGCGGCGCGAGGAAGTGATCCAGTATATCTATGCGCGTTATGGCCGCGACCGCGCCGCGATCGCCGCGACCGTCATCCATTATCGCCCGCGCAGCACGATCCGCGAGGTCGGCAAGGCGCTGGGCTTCAGCGAAGATGTCACCGCGCGGCTCGCCGATACGAGCTGGGGGAGTTGGGGTGATGAGGTGCCGGTCGAGCGCTTCATCGAAGCAGGGCTCAACCCGCACAATGGCGAGGTCCAGCGATTGCACCGCTTCGTCGGTGAATTACTGGAAGCGCCGCGCCACCTGTCGCAGCATGTCGGCGGCTTTGTCCTTACCGAAGGGCGGCTCGACGAGCTGGTGCCGATCCACAATGCCGCGATGGACGACCGCACCTTCATCGAGTGGGACAAGGACGATATCGACGCGTTGGGGTTGATGAAGGTCGATGTGCTCGCGCTCGGCATGCTCACCTGCATCCGCAAATGCTTCGACCTGATGCGCGACCATGGATTGGGCGACAAGACGTTGGAGCTCGACATCGATGCCAAGGATCCTGCCGTTTACGGGATGCTTCAGCGGGGCGACAGTATCGGCGTGTTTCAGGTCGAGAGCCGCGCGCAGATCAATATGTTGCCGCGTCTGCGCCCGAAGATATTCTACGATCTGGTCGTTCAGGTCGCGATCGTTCGCCCCGGCCCGATCGAGGGTGACATGGTGCATCCCTATCTGCGCCGGCGGAATGGAGAGGAAGAGATCGAATATCCCTCGCCCGCTCCGCAATATCCCCAGGATGAGTTGGTCGAAGTTCTAGGCGACACCTTTGGCGTTCCGCTGTTTCAGGAACAGGCGATGAAGCTCGCGATCGTCGCGGCGGGCTTTACCCCTGAGGAAGCGAACGGCTTGCGCCGCGCGATGGCGACTTTCCGCAACGTCGGCACAATCGAGAATTTCCGCGACAAGATGGTCGGCGGCATGGTCGCGCGCGGATATAAACAGGATTTTGCACAGCGCTGTTTCAAGCAGATCGAGGGGTTCGGCAGCTACGGCTTTCCCGAAAGCCACGCCCAATCCTTTGCGCGGCTCGTCTATGTGTCGTCATGGATCAAGCATTACCACCCCGCCGTCTTCGCCTGCGGCCTGCTCAATTCGCAGCCGATGGGCTTTTACGCCCCCGCGCAGCTCGTTCGCGATGCGCAGGAGCATGGGGTCGAGGTGCGCGAGGTCGACGTCAATGCCAGCGGTTGGGATAATAGTCTTGAGCGCCGCGATGACGGCGCGCTCGCGCTGCGGCTCGGATTTCGCCAGATCGACGGGTTTCGCGAGCTTTGGGCGACGCAGATCGTCGCCGCTCGCACCGTCCCCTTCGCCAGTGTCGAGGAACTCGCCCGCCGCGCGAACCTCCCTTCGCGCGCGCTGCGCCTGCTCGCCGATGCCGATGCCTGCCGCTCGATGGGGCTCGATCGGCGCCCCGCGCTCTGGGATGCGCGGCGGGTACAGCAAGGGGTGTTACCCCTGTTCGGCGCCGCCGAAGCCGACGAACTGGGCATCGAGGTCGACGCGCAGTTACCCGCCACCCCGCTCGTCGAACAGGTGCTGACCGATTATCAAATGACGCGCCTGTCGCTGAAAGGGCATCCGATGGCGTTCCTGCGCCCTGCCTTCGCGGCGGAAGGCGTGTTGAGTTGCACCGCGGCCTCGGCGGCGAAAAATGGTTCGATCGTCCGCACCGCTGGCGTCGTGCTGATCCGCCAGCGGCCCGGCAAGGGCAATGCGGTCTTCATCACGATCGAGGATGAGGGCGGGATCGTCAACATCCTGCTCTGGGCGCGCCATTTCGAACGCTATCGCCGCGCCGTCATGGCGTCGCGGCTGATGCTGGCGGAGGGCGAGGTGCAGCGGAGCAAGGAGGGCGTCGTCCATCTGATGGCGACGCGGATCGTCGATCGCACCCATATGCTCGACGGTCTGGGCGACGGAGTACCCGTGCGCCCGGAACTGGCCCACGCCGACGAGATCGCGCGTCCACAGGCGCCGCGCGGGCATGCGCAACGTCACGGCCATCCGCGCGACGTCCGCATCCTGCCCAAGTCACGCGATTTTCATTGAAGGGCCATTTGCCGCCCGATGCCAGACGCAAAAAAAGACACCCCGGTCGTGGGGGACCGGGGTGTCGGATCAGGCTATCAAAGGGACCAGCCAAATTTAGCCTGAATTGGAGTGGCTCGGCTTAGCCGCGGAGCAGGTTCATCACGCCCTGCTGGCTCTGGTTTGCCTGAGCCAGCATCGCGGTCGATGCCTGCGACAGGATGCCAGCGGCGGCAAGCTTCGTCGATTCGGCCGAGAAATCGGCGTCTTCGATGCGCGACTTGGCGTCTGCCAGATTGGTGACGGTCGACGTCAGATTGTCGACAGTCGCCTCAAGGCGGTTCTGCTGCGCACCGAGGTTGGCGCGCTGCGTGGCAACCGTCTGGATCGCCAGATCAAGCGTTGCCAGCGCGCCCGAGGCGTTGGTTTCGAAGTCGAGCGCATTGACACCGAGCGCCGTCGCCCGAAGATCGGCGATACCGATTTCGACCGTCTGGCCCGTGTCGAGACCCGTCTGGATCGAGACCACGGTACCGAGGGTGGTACCGGCGCCGGCGCCGTCAAGATCGGTCGTGCCGTTGAGCAGGCTGGTACCATTGAAGGTTGTGCGAGTGGCGATGTCGCCGATTTGCGCTACCAGCGCATCCACTTCGACCTGGATCGCCTCTTTATCTTCCGTGCCATTGGTACCGGTCGAGGCCTGAACCGCCAGTTCGCGCATGCGAACGAGGATGTTCGAGATATTGCCCATCGCGCCTTCGGCGGTCTGCGACAGCGAAATGCCGTCGTTGGCGTTGCGCACGGCCTGGTTCAGGCCGCGGACATTGGCGTCCATGCGGGTTGCGATGGCGAGGCCGGCGGCGTCGTCCTTCGCGCTGTTGATGCGCTTGCCGCTCGACAGGCGTTCCATCGCCTGCGACTGCATCTTGTTGGCAACGCGCGAGTTATTCTGGGCGCGAAGCGCGCTCACATTGGTGTTGATAACGGTCATGATGTTCCTTTCCGGCCCGAAGGCCATTCGCATGGCGTGCGAGTGGGTACGCTTCTGCCGTCCAGTAACGGCAGACAGCGGCAGCGATTAAGCGGCACGCATAAAAAGCCGCAGAACCCTCTCTTCGCCCAAATCTGCAAGACACGGCCCCAAAGATGCCCCGGTCGTGGGGGACCGGGGCGTCGGATCAGGCTATCAAAGGGATCAACCAGATATAGCCTGAATTGGAGTGGCTCGGCTTAGCCGCGGAGCAGGTTCATCACGCCCTGCTGGCTCTGGTTTGCCTGAGCGAGCATCGCGGTCGATGCCTGCGACAGGATGCCAGCGGCGGCAAGCTTCGTCGATTCGGCCGAGAAATCGGCGTCTTCGATGCGCGACTTGGCGTCTGCCAAATTGGTGACGGTCGACGTCAGATTGTCGACAGTCGCCTCAAGGCGGTTCTGCTGCGCACCGAGGTTGGCGCGCTGCGTGGCAACCGTCTGGATCGCCGCATCGAGAGCGCTGAGCGCATCCGAAGCACCCGCGACATCCGAAAGGTCGATATCCTCAACCAGCAAGGCGGTGACGGCCGGCGGGCCCGCAGCGGCCGCACGGCCCAGAGCGGAGGCGCTGAGGTCGGCGATTGTGATCGTTACCTTCTCACCCGAGTTGACGCCCGTCTGGATGTCGATCGGTGTCGTCGTCGCGCTGCCATCGAGCAGCTTGGTGCCGTTGAAGGTGGTGCGGTCCGTAATGTCCCCAATCTGCGCGATCAGCGCCGTGATTTCGGTCTGCACCGCATCGCGATCGTCGTCGCCGTTGGTACCGTTGGCCGCCTGGACAGCCAGTTCGCGCATGCGGACGAGGATGTTCGAGATATTGCCCATCGCGCCTTCGGCGGTCTGCGACAGCGAAATGCCGTCGTTGGCGTTGCGCACAGCCTGGTTCAGGCCGCGAACATTGGCGTCCATGCGGGTTGCGATGGCGAGGCCGGCGGCGTCGTCCTTCGCGCTGTTGATGCGCTTGCCGCTCGACAGGCGTTCCATCGCCTGCGACTGCATCTTGTTGGCAACACGCGAGTTGTTCTGGGCGCGAAGCGCGCTCACATTGGTGTTGATGACGGTCATAATGATCCTTTCCGGCCTCGATGGCCATTCCCGTAATGTGAGGGCTCGAGGAGCGGTCACGAAAGTCAGTAACGGCGATCGGTGGCAGCGCTTAAGCCCGCCCCGTCAAAAAAATGCCATGCGTCCGCGCAAGTTGAGAGAGGTTTCGCACATACCGTTGAAAATGCGTCATTAAACATTCTGGCACGGCCTTTGCATTGTTCTTTGCGAGCGGCGCACAGCTGCACCCCAGAACGGATGAAAAGATAATGAGCACGATTGACCAGAGCCGGCTGTTGTTGATGCGCAGTTCGATCCTCAATCAGAATGTAGCGCTGCAACGCGCCGCCGGCCGCGGCGCGGCGGGTGGAGCCGAAGGCGCCGAGGGAGGCGCCGATTTCAGCACCGCGATCAACAATGCACTGCAACAGGTCAACGCCCAGCAGACCAAGGCGAGCGAGCTGACCGAATCCTATGAGCGCGGCGACACGCATGACATCGTCAGCGTGATGATCGAACGGCAGAAAGCCTCGCTTGGTTTCGAAACCACGCTGCAGGTGCGCAACAAGCTGCTCTCCGCTTACCGCGACATCATGAACATGCCGGTATAATCCGATGGCCGACGCACAGATGCTCACCCCGATCGATGCCGGACATGCGAACCGCCTGATCGGCGCGACGCTTGGCGATCGCCTCGCGCCGCTGCGCCAGTTCGCGCAGCAACCGGCGGTGCAGCGTGCGCTGCCCGCCATCGCCACCACCACCGCGATCGGCATCGCTGCCTTCGCCTATTTCCTCAGCCAGTCGGCGCCGCAGGCCCAGTTGTTTGCCGGTCTGGCCGACGCCGACAAATCTGCGGTCGCCGACGCGCTCCAGACCTCCGGCATCGCGCACAGCATCGATCCGGTGACGGGCGCGCTGACTGTCGATGCCGACAAGCTCCATCAGGCACGTATCGCGCTTGCCGGTCAGGGCCTGCCCAAGGCGCAGCCCGACGGCGACAGCCTGATCGCGGCGCTGCCGATGGGGTCGAGCCGCGCGATCGAGGGAGAAACGCTCCGCGCCGCGCGCGAAGCCGAACTGTCGCGCACAATCGAAGCCATCGATTCCGTGAAAAGCGCCCGCGTCCATGTCGCCGCCGCCGAACCCAGCCTGTTCGTCCGTGAGGACAAACCCGCTACCGCGTCGGTCATGCTGACGCTGCAAAACGGCCGATCGCTCAGCGAAGGTCAGGTGCAGGCAATCCGCTTCCTCGTCGCTTCGTCGGTTCCCGGCATGAACGCCGATCAGGTGTCGGTGATCGACCAGCGCGGCGCGCTGTTGTCCGACACTGCGACATCGACCGACATGAAAGCGTTCCAGCTCCAGACCCAGATTGAGGACCGCTTCCGCCGCGCGCTCGACACGTTGCTCAGCCCGATGCTCGGCGCCGGAAATTTCAGCGTCGAGGTCCATGCCGACGTCGACATGTCGGAAAGCCAGGCGACACGCGAAAGCTTCCCCGAAAATGATCGCGCGCTCACCAGCGAACAAATCACTCGGCAGGTCAGCGGTCAGGCTCCGCCCCCCGCCGTCGGCATCCCGGGCGCGCTGTCGAACCAGCCGCCGCAGGCGACGACGATCGGGGCGACGGCCCCGGTTCCGGCGCCCGCCGGTGCGCCCGAAACGCAGAGCAATGAAAATGCCCAGCGTGCCTATGAAGTCGGCCGCGAGATTTCGGTGACCCATCAGCCGCAGGGTCGCGTTCGCCGCGTCTCGGTCGCCGTTGCGCTCAATCAGGGTACGAAGGCGCTGACGCAGGCCGACATGATGAAGATCGACAGCCTGGTAAAGGGCGCAGTGGGTTTCGACGTCGCACGCGGCGACCTGATCGCGATCAGCCAGCGCCCGTTCGTGAAAGTCGAAGACACCACCCCGGCATTCTACGATGCCCCTTGGTTCATGCCGTTGATCACGCAGGTCGGCGCCATCCTTGCCGCACTGCTCGTCTTCCTGTTCATCGGCCGCCCGCTGATCCGCGCCGCCAAAGCGCGTGCCGCAGCCCGCGCCGAACAGACCGCCGCGATCGAGGAAACCTTGCTCACCGCGACCAGCGGCCGTCCTGCGCTCGAAAACGGCCGCCGCGAAATCACCCTCGACATGATCGAAGCCGCGCCGAGCTATGAAGCCCGCGCCAACCTCGTTCGTGCCTTTGTCCGCCAGGATTCGGCTCGCGCCGCGCTGGTCGTTCGCCAGCTGATGCAGGAGGGCGCCCGTGCCTGACGCCGCCGACACCCTATTGGGCATGCCCGCCAAAGCCAAACCCGCGATCGAAGGATCGGCCGCCGCCGCCATCCTCCTGATGCTGCTCGACGAAAGCGAAGCGGCAACGATCCTGAAACAACTCGACCCCGAAGAAGTCCGCCACCTCGCCAAGGCGATGTTCGATACGGCCAACGCCAGCGAACATCAGATCGAACAGGCGCTCGACCGCTTCGTGCTCCGCAGCCGCGACGTCAGCGCACTCGCGATCGGCGCAGACAGCCGCATCCGCACCGTGATCCACGAAGCGGTCGGCAATGTCCGCGCCGACAATATCCTCGCCGCCGTCGCGCCGCAGTCGAGCGCCGCGTCGCTCGAAATGCTGCGCTGGATGGACGTCGAGGCGATCAGCGGGCTGCTCGCCAGCGAACATCCGCAGGTCGGCGCGCTGATCCTGTCGGTGCTGATCCCCGATGTCGCCGCCCGCGCGATCGAAACCCTCGACGAAGTGCTGCAGGCCGATCTGGTGCTGCGCGCCGCGCAGCTGACCTCGGTCCCCGCCGCGGCGATCGAGGATCTGGAATCGGTGCTCGCCAGCGCCAATGCCGACGGCCAGCGCGTTGCCAAGCAGACGATCGGCGGCCCGAGCGACGTCGCCAAGATCATGAAGAAAATGCCGAAGCAGCTTTCGGAACGCACGATCCGCGCGCTCAAAAAGACCGACAAGCTGCTTGCGCAGGCGATCGAGGAAGAAATGTTCATCTTCGAGAACCTCCGCGATCTCGACAAAAAGAGCCTCAGCACAGTGCTGCGCGCAGTCGAAGCCGCCGAACTCGCGATCGCGCTCAAGGGCACCGACGAAGAGATGGTCGACCTGTGCCTCGCCACCATGTCGCAGCGCGCGTCGGAAACGATCCGCGACGAAATGGCCGAAATGACGATGGTCAAGCGCACCGACGTCGACGAAGCGCAAAAGGCGATCATGATGGTCGTGCGCCAGATGGCCGCCGCGGGCGAAATCATGATCGCAGGCGGAGGCGACGATTATGTCTGATCGTTTTCCCGAAACCGGCTTCGCCGCCGGCGCGCTCGGTGATGCAATGGCGCGCAAGGGCGGTTTCCGGCCGCTGAACTTCGCACCCGAAACCCCCGACGCCGATATGGACCATGAAATGGCCGATATCATCGTAGCCGACGATCCCTATGCCCTCGGCCTCGCCGAAGGCCAGCGGCTCGCCGAATCCTCCTATGCCGCCGAACGCCACCAGCTGCTCGCCTTGCTCGCCGGTGCCGAGGCGCTGCAGGACGAACCGAGCGAGGAACTGGCGCAGCTGATCGCCGAAACCGTGGAACGGCTGGTTCGCCAGATCGTCGACACCGCGCCGATCGACGCCGCCTGGCTCCAGGCGCAGGCCGAAACCGCTGCGGCGCTCGTCGCCGAAGCCGACAAGGCACGCACCCTGTGGGTCAACCCCGCCGACGCCGCGCTGCTCGTCGATTGCCCCTTCCGCCTGCCCGTCGAAGCCGACGCCACGATGAAGCGCGGCACCGTCCGCATCGAAACCTCGGCGGGCTGGATCGAACATGGCCGCGCCGTCTATCTCGACGAACTGCGCGCCGCGCTCGGCGGCGCCGGAGACGGTGCATGACCCGCCGCCTGTCCCTGTCGGCGCGCCAGTTGCTCGATCCGATCGATCTCACCGACGCGAGTCCGCGCCGCATCGGCACGCTCGTCTCGCACGAAGGCATTATGCTCGAAGTGTCGGGCTTTCCCCAGCCGCTCGGCAGCAATGTCCGCATCAAGTCGGCGAACAATGAATATGTGAACGGCGAAGTCGTCGGCTTTCGCGGCCACCGCAGCCTCGTCCTGCCGTTCGACGCCAACATGCCGCTCGTCACGGGGGCACCCGTTGAACCGCATGGCGCGTCGGGCATGGTCGCGTGCGGCAAGGCGCTGCTCGGCCGCATCATCGACGCGCAGGGCAACCCGCTCGACGGCCGCCCACCGATCAAATCGCAATTCCAGTGGCCGCTCGCCGGGCGCAAGACCAATCCGCTGCGCCGCGGCCGCGTGACCAAGCCGCTCAACATGGGCGTCCGCGCGATCAACGGCCTGCTCACCGTCGGCGAAGGCCAACGCGTCGCGATCATCGCGGGCTCGGGCGTCGGCAAGTCGGTGCTGATGGGTCAGATGATCGCTGGTACCGAATGCGATGTCATCGTCGTCGGGCTGATCGGCGAACGCAGTCGCGAGGTCAGCGATTTCGTCGAAACCAAGCTGCCCCCCGAAGTCCGCAAAAAGGCCGTCGTCGTCGCGGTTCCCGCCGACCATCCGCCGCTGCTACGTCTGCGCGCCGCGATGCGCGCGACCGCGATTGCCGAAGCCTTCCGCGCCGACGGCAAAAAGGTGCTGCTGCTGATCGACAGCCTGACCCGCGTCGCCCATGCGCAGCGCGAGATCGGTCTGACGCTGGGCGAACCGCCGACGATGAAGGGCTATCCGCCCTCGGTCTTCGCGCTGATCCCCTCGCTGTGCGAGCGCGCCGGTATCGACCGCGAAACCGGCGGCTCGGTCACCGCGCTCTACACCGTCCTCGCCGATGGCGGCGACATTGACGATCCCGTCGTCGACAGCGCCCGCGCGATCGTCGACGGCCATATCATCCTGTCACGCACCATGGCCGAACAGGGCGTCTATCCCGCTATCGACGTCGCGCGTTCGCTGTCGCGCACGATGGTCGATTCGGTCGACGCCCCCCATGCCGCCGCCGCCGCACGCTTTCGCCAGCTGTGGTCGGCCTATGAAGAGAACCGCGATCTGATGCTGATGGGCGCCTATGTCGCCGGCACCGATCCGGTGCTCGACGAAGCCATCTCCCGGCGCGCCGACCAGCTCGCTTTCGTTTCGCAACCCGCCGCCGCGCAGGTCGATTTCCAGGCCTCGCGCCAAATACTGATCGAAGGATATACCGCATGAACGCCCGCACCGAACGCCGCAAACGGATCATTCGCGTGCGCTCCGTCGAACATCAGATGGCCGAAGCCAATCTCGCACGCGCCAATGGCGAACTTGCGAGTCTGGTCGAACTCGCCCGGCGTCTCGAAACGCTGCGCGTCGATCTGGCCATGGCCAAGGGCGCAGTTGCGGCCGGCGCACTCAACACGATCGGCGAGCTCGCGATGCGGCTCGACATCGCGCAGGAAAATCTGACCGCACCGCTCAGCAACGCCAGCGCGCGCCGCGACCATATGGGCGTGCTCGCCCAGAGCGCGATGGTCAAAGAAGAATCGGCGGTCCGCCTTTACGAACGCAGCCGCAAGGCAGCCGAAGTCGAACAGGAACGGCGCAGCGATGCCAACCGCCCGCACCGCGCCGGCGTCGGCATGCGCCTGCGCCTGATCGAAGGCGGTGCGGCATGATGAGCGCTCTGCCCCAGCCCGCGACCTCCCCGGCGCTCGCGACCTTTCTCGCGGCGATCGGGCAGGCGCCTGCCACCGGCGGCGAAGGCGGCAGCTTTAGCCAGCTGCTCGCCGCTACGCCCCAGCCAATGCTTGGCGATGGCCCGATCCCGGTCATCACCAAGCTCGAACTGCCGCAGGGCGGCGAAGGCATAACCCTGCCCCCCGCCGAAGCGATCGACGTCGAAGCCGCCGCAAAGCCGGCGGTCGCGAAAGACGCCGTACCCGCCGACACCGCGGCCGCGACGGCCGCCAGCCTGCTGATCGCGATCGCAGGCGCGGGCGCTGTCCCTGGAACGAAACCGGCGTCGACCCAGCCCGCCGGAACCACGCCGGAGACTGACGCCGAAGCGAGCGCCGAACCTGCGGCCGCGATCACCCTCGCCAGCGCCGAACCCGCCGTACCGGTGGCTGCCTGGTCGCCGATCGTCGCAGCATCGCCGACTGCCGGCAAATCCGCCAAGCCGACGGGTACCGCCGCAGCTTCGTCCGACGACATGACGTCATCTATCCCGGTTGCCGCGAAACAGGCTTCCGCTCCGCTCGCGACGCTCGCCGCGCTTCCGACCGAACCGCAGGCCGCCAAAGCCGCGCCTGCCGAAGCGTCAATGACCGTCCTGTTCACCCAGCCGGGTACGCAGGGTCCAGCCGCCCTCGGCGAAGCGGTGCAACCCGCGATCGTGACCGAGCGCACGCTTGATATTGGCAGCGACGACGCCTGGATCGACCAGCTGGCGCACGACATTGCGGCGGCCAAATCGACGACCGGTGACGTCAGCTTTCGCCTGATGCCGCGCCACCTCGGCCGTCTCGATGTCGCGATGCAAATGGGCGACGAGGGCGTGTCGCTGAAGCTCGACACCCAGCATGAAGCGACCGCAGTCATCGTCACCGCCGCGCAAACCCGCCTCGTCGAAGACCTGCGCCAGCAGGGCGTCCGCGTTGCGGGCGCCGAAGTGACCTGCACGCCGGGCGAAACCGGTCGTCAGTCGCAGCAGGGCCAGGGCCGCGGCGCCGCACAGGACGCCGTACATCTTATCGAAACCGCCACCGAACACGCAGAATCGCGTGACGAAGACCGCGCCGCCGACCGCCGCGGCCGCTTCGCCTGATCAGGAAAGATCCGACCATGACCAAGGATAAAATCGAAGCCGAGCCCAAAAAGGGCAAGTTCAAGAAGCTGATGATGATCGTCATCGGCGCCGCGGTTCTGATCGGCGCAGGCGCCGGTGCGGGCATGTATTTCGGCGTCGGCATGGCCGCGCATGCCGCCAAGCCCGAGGATAGCTATCCCAAGCTGGTGGTACGCAGCAGTAAGGACGAACCGCCCCCGGCCGAGGACAAAAAGGAAGAGGCGCCACCGAAGGTCGGCACCGTCGCGGTCCCCAACGACCGTTTCAAGGTCGATCCGCGCAAATATGAAATCACATATTATCCGATTACCGATGCGTTTACGACAAACCTTGCCGACGGGTCGGGTTTCCTGCAGGTGGGGATCAGCCTTTCCACCTTTTATGACGGCAAGGTTATCAATAATATCAAACGTCAGGCGGTGCCGATCCGCTCGGTTGTGCTTATGGTACTCGCCGAACAGGATCCGGTTTTGCTCTCGACATCGCAAGGAAAACAGCGATTACAGCGTCAGCTGACCGGCGCAGTCAATGGGGTTCTGCGCGAAAAGGAAGGCTTTGGGGGTATCGATAATGTCTATTTCACGAGCCTGGTCGTCCAGTGAAAGCTGACGCCAAACCGGTCAAGGCGGTCAAGGCGCCGGCAGCGAAGCAGCCGGCGTCGGACGCGTCCGACGCCAAGGCGTCGCTGCTGCTGCGCAAGACGGAGGGCAGCTATGCCTTTCCGGCGCTTGATACCGTCGCTAACCAGTTTGGCCGATCCTTGCGCGACCTGTTGCGCGCGCTCGGCGCAACGGCCATTCAGGTCGAGCGCGCCGGGGCGGAGCAGATGAGCTTTGCTGACTGGTGCGGCGTAGCCGCGCCGGCGATCTTCTGGCGCTACCACGCACCGCCGCTGAAAGGCCCCGTGCTGCTTTCCGCCGCGCGGCCGCTGATCCTTCAGCTGGTCGACATTTTCTATGGCGGCAAGGGCAAGCTTTCGGGCGAACGCGAAGACCTGACCGATGCCGAGGAACGCTTTGCCGCGCGGCTCGGCCGCGACATGGGAATCCAGCTCGCCGCCGCCTGGGGCGACAAGCTGCCGATCGAACCCGAACTCGACTGTGTCACCTGCGACAGCGCGAAGCTCGCCGCGGTGCGCGCCGACGACGAATTGCTCGTCCAGCGCTTCACCCTCCGTGGTGCGCCGTTCGAGGGCCGCACGGTCCTGTGCGCCTATCCGCTTGCGGCGCTGCGCGGGATCGCCGGCGCCGAACCCGTTCCCGAGGTGCGCGAAACGCATTCGGCCGACCCGGTATGGAGCGCGACGCTGAATAAGGCACTCCGCGATATCCGCCTGCCCGTCCGATCGGTGCTTGCGCGCCCCGAAATCAGCCTGGTGAAATTGCTTGGTCTCGAAGTGGGCGACGTCATCCCCTTCACCATGCCGCGCCATGTACCGGTGACCGTCGCGGGCCGTAACTTTGCCGTCGGCAGCATCGGCGAGGCCAATGGCAACGCCGCCATCATGATCGAACATATCGAAGAAGGACCGGACCATGACTGACATCAGCGAAGCCCCCGCGGCCGCGCGCCGCGAACGCCGCGATAATAAGGACATCGCATCGTCGCCCAATTTCGACCTGCTCGCCGGCGTATCGCTGCGCGTGTCGGTCGAGGTCGGATCGACATCGATGACCCTCGCCGAGCTGCTCGCCTTGTCGGAAGGCAGCGTGATCGAACTCGACCGCGCGGCGACCGACCTGCTCGACATTTATGCGAACGGCACCCTGATCGCGAAGGGCGAGATCGTCAGCGTCGACGGCCGCTATGGCATCCAGGTCGCCGAAGTCGTCGCTCCCGACCGCGGTCTGGGCGGCCTCGATCGGAGGAAATAATGTTCGAATATATCCTCCGCCTGCTGATCCTGCTGCCGATGATCGGCGGGCTGGCCTGGGGCAGCCTGTGGCTGTGGAAGCGCGTCCAGATGGGCGTGCCGCTGACCGGCGGCACCGCCAAGGCCCGTGCAATCCAGATGGTCGACGTGCTGCCGCTCGGCCCGGGGGCGAAGCTCGCGGTGGTCGAATTCGGCGGGCAACAGATTTTGATCGCGGTATCGCGGAATGGCATCACCCGCCTGGCCGACGACAGCCAGGGCGACTTTCATGTCGACTGATCGCAGCCGCTGGCTGCGGGGTGCGGCGCTGGTGGGCGGCCTCGCGTTGCTCGCCGCCGCGCCTGCTGCCTATGCGCAGGCGGCCGACGGGCTGAACCGCGCGGTCGCCGACATTGGTGGCGATGGCCGCCCGCTGTCGCTGTCGCTGCAAATTCTGGTGATGATGAGCCTGCTGACGGTGCTGCCGTCGCTCCTGCTCATGATGACCAGCTTCACCCGCATCATCATCGTGCTGTCGATCCTGCGCCACGCGCTGGGGTTGCAGCAGACTCCGCCGAACCAGGTGCTCGTCGGGCTCAGCCTCTTTCTCTCGCTGTTTATCATGCAACCTGTGATCAGCGAAGTGAACCGCGTCGCGATCGAACCCTATGGCCAGGAACAGATCGACATTGGCGAGGCTGTATCACGCTCGGGGGTCGCGCTCCATGGCTTCATGATGAAACAGACGCGCAAGTCGGACCTGATGATGTTCGCCAAGATCGCCAAGGCGCCAAGCTATGCGAGCCCGAAGGACGTGCCCTTCTCGATCCTGCTGCCCGCCTTCGTCACCAGCGAACTCAAGACCGCTTTCCAGATCGGCTTTCTGATCTTCCTGCCCTTCCTCGTCATCGATTTGATCGTCGCCTCGGCGCTGATGTCGCTGGGTATGATGATGCTATCGCCGATGATCATATCGATGCCCTTCAAGTTACTGCTCTTCGTCCTCGTCGACGGCTGGGCGCTGACGATGGGCTCGCTCGCTTCCTCCTTCGTGAGTTAGCGCGATGGAGGCCGACTATTTTATCGGGGTCGCGCAGCAGTCGCTGTGGATCCTCGCCCTCGCCTCGGCGCCACTGCTGCTGCCCGTGCTCGTCATCGGCGTGCTGCTCGGCATGGTGCAGGCCGCGACCTCGATCAACGAACAGACGCTGACCTTCGTCCCCAAACTGATCGTCGCCGCAATCTGCCTCGCGATTTTCGGCAGCAGCATCCTCGTGCTGCTCACCGATTTCACGCGCGAGATCTTCGCGCAAATTCCTGCCCTGGTGAAGTAAGCCGGGGATGAATCCCGCCGACATCCCGAATGTCGAGGCGATGCTTCAGCTGTGGATGCTGGGGATGATCCGCCCCGGCGCCGCCTTTCTGGCCGCGCCTGTGTTCGGTGCCGCCAATGTCCCGGTGCAGCTACGCCTCGTGATCGCGCTCGCGGTCGGCGTGCCCGCGGTCGCGGCGTCGGGGATGGCGCTGCCGCCCGAAGGCATCGTTTCCGTCCCCGGACTGCTGTTCATCATCGGTGAGGTGATGATCGGGCTCGGCATCGGTTTCGTGCTGCAAATGGGGCTGGCCGCCGCCTTGCTCGGCGGCGAGGCGATCAGCAACGCGATGGGGCTTGGTTTCGCGGCGATGGCCGATCCGATGAGCGGGCAGATGAGCTCGGCGATCGGACAATTCCTCTCGATGCTCGCGACCGCGCTCTTCCTCGCCGCCGATGGCCATCTGCTGCTGATCGACATTGTCGTGGAGAGCTATACCGCGCTACCTCCCGGTGGCGGCGGCCTGTCTTTCGAGGCGATCGGCGGCATCCTGCGCTTCGGCAGCCTGATGTTCGCCGCCGGGCTGACGATCGCGCTGCCGGTCGGCTTCGTCCTGATCATGGTGCAGATCATCATGGGCGTGATCGGCCGTTCGGCGCCCGCGCTCAACCTGTTCGCGGTCGGCATCCCCGCGACGCTTCTCGCGGGCGTCATCCTGCTTGCGATCGGGACGCCGGTGATGGCCGAGGCGATCGCGCGCATATTGTCGGACGCGCTCGAAGCCGCGCGCCGGATCTCTGGCGGCTGAGCCATGGCGGGGCAGACCGAAAAAGACCAGAAAACCGAACAGGCGACGCCGAAGAAGCGCGCCGATTCGACGCGCGAAGGCGATGTGCTGATGTCGCGCGAACTCGCGACCGCGCTGATGATGCTCGCCGCAGCCGGGTGGATCATCGCTGCCGGCGGCTGGTTCGTCCAGTCGGCTGGCGACCTGGTGCGCCGCGGGCTGACGCTGACCGCCGCCGATGTCGCCGATTTCGCCCCGGCCGAGGCGCTGCTGCGCAACGGGGTCGAGATATTGCTGCCGCTCGCCAGTCTGTTTGCGCTGGCGCTGGGCGCCGCGATCGCAGGACCGGCGCTGCTCGGCTCGTTCGGCTGGCGCGGCAAGGCGCTGGCGTTCAAGGGCAACCGCCTCAACCCGATGACCGGGCTCAAGCGCATGTTCGGAACGCAGGGGCTGGCCGAACTGGGCAAGGCGATCGCCAAGGTCCTGCTTCTGGGCCTCATCGGTTACTGGCTCATCGCGCGCAGCCTGCCCGCGATCATGTCGATGGCCGCGAGCGACCTCTCCTCCGCGATCGGCCTCGCCGGACAGGCGCTCGGCCATGCGATGCTCACCCTTTCGGGCGGGTTGGTCGTCATCGCGTTGATCGACGTGCCGGTGCAATGGTTCCAGCGCAACAAGCGGCTGATGATGAGCAAGCAGGAAATCAAGGAAGAGATGCGCCAGTCCGACGGCGCGCCCGAACTCAAACAGGCCCAGCGCCAGCGCGCCCACGAGATGATGAGCGGGTCAGCACGCAAGGCGGTGTCCGACGCCACCGTCATCCTGACCAACCCCGCCCATTTCTCGGTCGCGCTGCGCTATCGCCCCGGGGTCGATGCCGCGCCGGTCGTCGTCGCGCGCGGACGCGGCGACGTCGCACTGGCGATCCGCGAACTCGCGCGCGCGGTCGATGTCCCGATCCTCGAATATCCGCAGCTCGCCCGTGCGATTTATTTCACCGCGCGCGCCGGGCGGGTGATCCCCGAAGAATTGTTCGTCGCGGTGGCGACCGTCCTCGCCTTCGTCTTCCGCCTCGAACGCGCCGTCGCCGAAGGCACGCCGCCGCCCAGCGTCGATGTACCCGCGTCGCACCGCTTCGATCCCGACGGGCGCCGTCAAAGCTAAATTCGCTTAATGCCGTCCTCGCGCTGCCGTTAAGAGGTGCGAAGGAAATTGCCATGAGCTCAATCATCAACAGCCTCGGTGCCGGATCCGGGATCGATATCAAGCAGCTGGTCACCGACCTGTCCAACGCGTCGCGCGCGCCCAAAGTGGCGCGTATTTCGACCTTGGCGCAGCAAAATCAGGCGCGCATCAGCGCCGTCGCACAGGCGCGATCGGACCTTGACGGCTTCGCCGATTCGCTGGGCCAGATGGTCGCCGACGGTACATTGCGCAGCACCCCGACAGTGTCCGATGACAGCATTCTCGGCGCGACCGCACGCGCCGGCATTCATGCCGACAGCTTTGCCGCGACCGTTGTTGTCAACCAGCTTGCCCGCGCGCAGAGCACCTATACCGGCGTCGTCGCCGACCGTACCGCCGCCATCGGCACCGGCACAATGACGCTGACGGTCGGGGGCGTCGCCAAAACGATCACCATCGACGCCGCGAACAACAGCCTCGACGGCCTGGCCAATGCAATCAACGCCAGCGGCAGCGGCGTGACCGCGTCGATCATCGCCGACGAAGGCGGACATCGCATGATCCTGAAAGGCGCCTCGGGCGAAGCGAACGCCTTCACGCTGACCGCCGACGCCGGCGCAGAGCCCGGACTGGCGACCCTTGGCTATGGTCCCGGCGGCGGCATGACGCTGGGCCAGGGCGCCGCCAACGCCCAGTTCACCATCGACGGCGTGGCGTTCAGCCGCGCGAGCAATATCATCGACGACGTCGTTCCGGGCATGTCGCTGACGCTGAAAAAGGCGGCCCCCGGACAGCCGGTCGACATTGGCGCCAGCCGCCCGCTCGACATGATCAAACAGACGGTCGGCGATTTCGTCTCGGTCTATAACCAGATGAAAAAGAGCCTGGAGTCGGCGTCCAAAATGTCGGGGCCGACAAAGTCGCTGCAGGAACTCGAGCGCGAGCTGGCGAGTCTGGTCAGTAAGGTCCTCTCAAGCCATCCCAGCATCAACAAGCTGACCGACATCGGCATTTCGACGACGAAGGAAGGCCTTCTTTCCATCGACAGCAAAAAGCTGGACGCAGTGCTGGCATCCGATGCCGGCGCGGTCGAGGCGCTGTTCAACCCGCGACGCGACGCGACCCACACCGAGGCGACCGATCCCGGCATCGCCTTCGCTCTCGATGCGATCCGCGACAAGGCGGTCGCCACCGACGGTGTCATCGACCGCGTGTCGAAATCCCTGACCGAAAGCCGCGAAACGCTGACCGAGACGCTCGAAAAGATCGAGGTGCGCGAGGACGCCTATCGCAAGCGGCTCGAGAAGCAATATGGCTCGCTCGAGGCGCGGCTCGCAACGATCAAGGCGACGCAAACCTATCTCGAGCAGCAGATCAAACTCTGGACCAACTCGCGTAACGACTAAGGGCTTTGACCGTGGCAGCTACCGCTTCAACCGTCCGGGCGACCGGGCTTTATCGCCGATTGCAGCATGAAAGCCGTGCCGCGACCGCAAGCCCCGTCGAGCTGGTGACGATGCTCTATGACGAGCTGGAAACCGCGATCGGCGTTCTCGGCGCGATGGTGCGCCAGGGTCAACGCATTTCAGCGACCGATCCCGCGCACCGCGCGCGCGCGATCCTGATCGGGCTCGACGCCGGGCTCGATCATGAGGCAGGCGGCGATGTCGCAGGGGCCCTCTCGCGCGTCTATCGCAGCATGCGCCGCAAGCTCGACGAAGCCGTCGCGGCGAACAGCGAAGAAGCGCTGGCGGACCTGCTCGAAGGAATTTTGACGATCAGCTCCGCCTGGCGGCAATTGGGCTAGCGTTCGTCCAGAACATAGAAAAAGACATCGGCCCGCGCCGCCTGGGAATGGCGGCGCGGGCCGATGTCTTTAGGGCAAGGCAGGAAAAGTCCCCGCTGGTTACCCGGCCGCCCAGTGGGGATGGGCAGCCGGGTGATAGGGACGGACCAGAGTCCCCATTTTTTCAGCGGGTGCTGAAACTCTGAAACAGGACCGGTCAGGCAGCCTGTTGATGAACCCCATATTTGCGCATCTTTTCAATCAACGTCGTGCGCTTCAAAGTGAGCAGGCGCGCCGCTTCCGAAATAATGCCGTCGGCGAGATCGAGCGCGACGTGGATCTGTTCGAGTTCGATCGTTTCGATCTCGCGCTTGAGGTCGATCGGGCGGCCCGGCGCCGGTGCCTTGCCATGCGCGGCGGCCGGAGCAGCCGATTCTTCCAAACCAGTCGGCGTCGGGACAAAGCTGATGGGCGCGGCATAGCGCGGGGCAAAAGCTGCGGTAGGATTCAAAAGCATCGCGACATCGTCGGCGCCAAGCGTCTCGCCACCGTGCAATACGCTGGCGCGTTCGACGAAATTGCGCAGTTCGCGCACATTTCCGGGCCAGCGATGCTGCATCAACAGCGCCATCGCGGCGTCCTCGAAACGGCATTTGGCTTCGCCGGGCATCTTCCGCTGAAAGTGACGGATCAGCGCGGGAATATCCTCGACGCGGCTGGCAAGGCTGGGGACCTGCAACACAACCACGCCGAGCCGGAAGAACAGGTCTTCGCGGAACTTGCCGTCGGCAATCGCGCTATCCAGATCCTGGTGCGTCGCCGAGATGACACGAACATCGACGCCGCGCACTTCGCTGCTGCCGACGCGGACGATCGTCCGGTCTTCGAGCACGCGGAGCAGTTTGACCTGCATGTCAAAGCGCATGTCGCCGATTTCGTCGAGAAAGATGGTGCCACCCTCGCTGGCCTCGAAATGACCGAGGCGACGGGCGGTGGCGCCGGTGAACGAGCCCTTTTCATGACCGAACAGTTCGGATTCGATGAGCTCGCCGGGGATAGCGCCGCAGTTGATTGCGGCAAAGGGCTTGCCCGAACGGACGCCCTCGTCGTGGATCGCGCGGGCAACCAGTTCCTTGCCCGAACCCGACGGGCCACAGAGCATGACCGAGGCGTTCGAGCGAGCGACGCGCCGGATCATCTCGCGCAGATGCTGCGCCGCCGGGCTATGCCCGATGATCAACGCCTCAAGCGCCGTCATTGCGTTGTTGTGCCCGCCCTCGATCATCTTTGTCTCCATCGCCCCCCCGGGCGTCTTTTCGATGCCCCAGAGATTGACGAAATTGGTAAACAAAAGATTATCCATTGAATCATAACCCTTTCAAAACAAAGGGTTATTGCCAAACTGGCAGCAATGACGGCTCCATTGCGTTCTTAATGGTTTTGGATACGGCCAAACTGGCACTAGTTGCCGCCACCATCGCCCCAGCCCAGGGTGATCGAGATGCGCCGGTTGCGCGGATCGAATCGGTTGGTGGGGAAATAGGGCTCGCGATCGGCGACCCCTTCGATGCGCGAAAAGCGGTTCGAGACGATTCCGCGATACTCGAGAAAGTTACGCACCACCTCGGCACGGTCGACCGACAGGCGCCAATTGTTCGTTCCCGACTTTGCCGACCAGGGCGCCGCGTCGGTGTGACCACGGATCATCAGCTGGTTTGGCGCGGCCGCGATCGGTGCCGCGACCTCACGGAACAGACGCGCGCCTTCGGGGGTCAGCTGGCTGGTGCCGATCACGAACATCGAGAAATCGGCGTCGTCGATGATATCGATGCGGAGCCCCTCGGCGGTTTCGGTGAAGCGCAGATTGCGCGCCAGGCGTTTGAGATCGGCTTTGGCCTGCACGCGATCGACCAGCGACTGGGCGAGCTGGCGAAAACGCATATTTTCCTTCACGCGCTCGCGCCCCGAAGCCTCTCTCGGCCCGCCCACGGCATCGCGCGGGATGGTCATCGAACGCGTTCCGGTCTGCGCGGCGCCGTGCGGATATTTGTCGGCCGCAACAAGTGAGTCGCCGCCGAACATGCCGGTCGACCCGGCACTGTCGGTCTTGGTCTGAACGATCGTGGGCGCAAAATAGTCGGCGAGTGCCTTGCGCTGTTTCTCGTCAGTCGCGCCGAGCAACCACATCAAAAGAAAGAATGCCATCATCGCGGTGACGAAGTCGGCATAAGCCACCTTCCACGCGCCGCCGTGATGTCCGGCGTGGGGGGCCTCGATGATCTTCTTGACGATGATCGGCCGCGGCATGTTGGGACGCGCGGCCATCAGCGACCGCGCATTCCGTCAAATACCTCAGCAAAGCTCGGCTGATTGGCATGGTCGACGCCGGACCGCGCGGCCTCGATCACCAGCGGCTGCGGATGGCCGTGGAGAGAGGCGATGATCAACTGCTTCACCGTATGATAGATGGCGGCATCGCTTTCGATCACGGTGCGCGCGCGCGTCGCGAACGGACCAACAAGGCCATAGGCAAGCAACACGCCCAGAAAGGTACCGACCAGCGCCGAACCGATCATCCCGCCAAGCACCGCCGGCGGCTGGTCGATCGAGCCCATCGTCTTGACGACGCCGAGCACCGCAGCAACGATCCCGAGCGCGGGCAGCGCGTCGGCAAGGCCTTGCAAACCATCGGCAGGCTTGATTGCGTGATGGTGGTGACTCTTCAGCGCGCTATCCATCACTTCCTCGACCGCGTGCGGGTCGAGCGTGCCCGACGACACGACGACGAGGCGCAGCGTGTCGCAGATCAGATGGACCAGCGTCTGGTCTTTCAGGAGCTTCGGATATTGCTGGAAGATCGGCGAATTCGCCGGATCCTCGATATGCGGCTCGACCGCGACAGGGCCGTCGGTGCGCATCATCTTCATGAGCGTCGAGACGAGCAGGATGCAGTCGAGATAGTCGGCCTTCTGATAGGTTGGCCCCTTGAACACCTTGCCGAGCCCGCCGGCGAGCGCTTTCAGTTCCTTGCCCGAATTGCCGATGATCAGCGAGCCGATAGCGGCACCACCGATGATCAGCATTTCGTGCGGCAGCGCGTGCATAACGGGGCCGAGGTTGCCGCCGGTGAGCGCAAAGCCCCCGAAGACCAGCAGGATCAATACGACGATGCCGACAACGGGAAACATGCAGGGTCAACTCCATTCGGGCACCCGGTTTCTGGAACCGGGGCCCGCAAAATTCAGGTGCGTCTTGATGCTTAACGGCAGCGATGCCGCGAAGTTGAGTCGATCAGTTCAAAAGATCGAACAAACTCTGCCGGTTGATCTTCGCAAAGGCCGCCTGCGCGGCGTTCAGCGTCAAATCCTGCGCGTTGAGCTGCGCGATCGCGACCGACAAATTCGTGTCCTCGACCGCCGAACGTTCGTCCGCCAGCGCAATCCCCCGACTCTCCAGCCCGTCGCCGATCCGCTCGAGACGCCCCGCCGAAAGGCCAAGCGCCGCATTCTGGTCGGCGACATGGCCGATCGCCGCATTGAGCGTGGTGAGCGAGGCACCCATCGCGACCTTGTCACCCGAAGCGAGCGCGGCGGCAGCGTCGCGCAGCCCGGTCGAGAGACTATTGCCGCCCATCACAAAGGCGTCGCCCGCCGATGGCACTGGGGCGAAGCTGACGTCAGAATCAAAACGCACGACCTTGGCACTGCCCGCCGCGAACAGCGGCTCGCCATTCGAATCGCGCGTCGACGCAAGCCCGTCTATCTCGTTGGCAATCGCGCTGAGTTCGGCGGCGATCGTCGCGCGGTCGGCGGGATTCACCGAATCGCTGGTCGCCGACAGCATCAATTCGCGGGCGCGGACCAGCATATTGCCGGTCGATTTCAGCACGCCGTCGGCCTGCGAGACAAGCGCCTCGGCCGATTTGATATTGGTCGACCATGTCTTCATGCTCGCCTGCGTCTTGCCGATCGTCGCGATGCGCCGCGCCGCGACCGGGTCGTCGGACATGCGCTGGATCAGCTTGCCGCTCGATATCTGCACCATCGTGCGTTCGAGCTGGCTGGAAAGTTTCTGCTGACGCGCGATTTCGCGCGTCATGCGATTGCCCACGGCATTAATCATGATCTTTGTCTTTCTAGATCGAATTGAGCAATGTTTGCATGGTTTCGCGCGCGACCTGGATCGTTCGCGCCGCGGCTTGATAGGCTTGCTGGAAGCGCAGCAGTTCGGCGGCTTCCTTGTCGAGATCGACCTGGCTGACCGAATCGCGCGCCGCGGCCGATGCGTCGGCCCGCGTCGCTGCGGCGGCATCCTGCGCCCGCGCCGAAGCCGTTGCCTGCGCCTGCGTCGCCAGATGGCCCGACCAGCGGGCTTCGGGATCATTTGCCCCGCGCAGTGCCCCAAACGCCAGCATATTGCCGTTCACCGACGTCGCATTGCCGGCCGCCACCTGATTGGCCGTCAGCGGCGCGACGGTCAGCGATGCTGCTCCGCCGGTGCCGGTGAACAAGGCAGCGCCGGGGTTGCCCGTCGCGTCGAGGCCGCCCTGATGCGCGGTGTTGAGCTGGTTCGCGAATTGCGTCGCCATCGCATCGAGCCCGGCGCGCTGATCGGCGATATGATTGGCGGCCTCGGCCAGACCCGCGAGCGAGCCGGTTGTGGTGGTGAAAGGCGCACCGCCGCCGACAGTGAGCGACAGACGTCCATCGGCAGCCGTGGTCACCGCGATCGGCGTCACGACACCGCCGCCGACGAGCAGATCGCCCGAGCCACTGACCCGGAGGGTCACGGCGCCGCGTTCGTCGAAGCTCGCCTTGACCCCGCCCTGCGCCGACAAACGGTCGAGGAGACGATCCCGCTCGTCGAGCAGACTCGCCTCGTTGCTCGATCCCGGCCGCGCCTTGCGAAGGCCAATGTTGATTTCTTCGAGCGCCTGAAGATTGGTGTTGAACTGATCAACCTCGCTCGTCGCGGCCCCGGAAACCCCCTCGGCCATATCCGAAAGCTGGCCGGCGGCGGTCCGAAAGCCAGAGGCAACGTCATCGGCGGCCTGCAGAAACTGCGTCCGCAGCGTCTGGTTCGACGGATCGGCGGTGAGCAGATCGGCGGTGGTGAACAGCTTGGTCAGCCCGGTCTTGATGCCGTTGGTGTCGTCGCTCAGCGCGCCCTCGACCTTGTTCATCCAGTCGAGCCGCGTCGCCGAACGTTCGGCACCGCCAAAGGAGATACGCGAATCCTCGATCAGCCAGGCATCGACCGACCGGTCGATGCCGCGGATCTCGACCCCGCCCGGCCGGATGCTGCTGCGCGTCAGCGTCGTGTCGCCGCCCGCCAGTGCTTCCATCAATTCGAGGCGGCGGCGCGCATATCCGGGCGTCTGGGCATTGGCGATATTGTCGCCGACGGTCGACAGCGCGCGCGAATAGGCTTTGAGCCCGCTATAGCCGATGCTGAGAAGATCGCTCATGGCTTGCCTCCGGCGAGACCGCGGAACTGCCGGTCGACCATGTCAGCGATGCCGAACTGGCGCATCGCGGCGATGCTGTCGGCGGTGCGCGCATCGGCCATTTCGCGGAAATTTTCGGTCGCGCTCGATCCGAAGACATCCTCGCCAAGCTTGGCCTGACGCATCGACGCCATCATCTGGCGCAGGATCACGGCTTCGAAGGCTTCGGCCGCCTTGCGGAGGCCCGCATCGCCGCCACCCGCGCCCGGCGCGGGCGCCGTGGCGGATAGGGAAGAAGAAGAAATGGGGGTCGTCATATGATTACCAATTCTGCGGTCAGGGCGCCGGCCTGGCTCAGCGCCTCGAGGATGGCGACAAGATCGCCGGGGGGAACGCCCATGCGGTTGATCGCATCGACCAGTTCGGACAGCGACGCGGTGGGTTTTACGAGCATCACCGGACGGTAATCCTCCTTCACCTCGATCTCGCTCGACTGTTCAACCGCGGTCTCGCCGCGGCTGAAGGGCGCGGGCTGGACCACCATCGGCGATTCCTTGATCGACACGGACAATTTGCCCTGCGTCACCGCGGCGGTGCCGACGCGGACCGCGCCATTGATCACGACCGTACCGGTGCGCGCATTGACGATCACCTTTGCGGGCGGTTCGGCACGCTGGACGCCCAGATTTTCGATCTGCGACATCAGCCGCATGCGCGTGTCACCATTGCCGGCGGACCGGATCGCGATGCTGGCGCCGTCGATCATCGAGGCGCTGCCCGGGATCGCGAGGTTGATCGCGTCGGTCACGCGCTTGGCATTGGTGGCGTCAAACTGGTGGAGGTTGAAGGTGAGCCAGTCGCCGGTGGCAAAGCCGGTATCGACCGCGCGTTCGATCGTCGCACCGCCGGCGATCCGGCCGCTCGACGGCACATTGACCGTCAGCTTCGACCCGTCGGCGCTGTCGATGCCGAGACCGCCGATGACGAGATTGCCCTGCACCATCGCGTAAATCTGTCCGTCGGCGCCATAAAGCGGCGCGAGGACAAGCGTCCCGCCGCGCAGGCTTTTCGACTTGCCGATTGCCGACACGGTGACGTCAAGACGCTGACCGGGCTTGGCGAAAGGCGGCAGTTCGGCGGTAATCATCACCGCCGCGGCATTTTTGAGCGCCGGATTGACCCCGGCGGGCAGAGTCAGACCAAAGCGCGACACCGCACCCTTCATACCCAATGTCGAATAGTCGAGGCTGTCGTCGCCCGTACCCGCGAGGCCGACGACGATGCCGTAGCCGGTGAGCTGGTTGGCGCGCAGGCCCTGGAACTGGCCCATGTCCTTGATGCGCTCGGCCGAGGCCGGCGCCGCAAAACCAAGGCTGGCCAGCAGCAACGCCAGAAGCGCGAGCAAGGTGGAACGCTGGATCACTTCATTATCCTCTTCAGAACGGGCTGATGATCGCGAAGAAACGCTGGAGCCAGCCTTGCTGGCTGGCACGGGCGATTTCGCCCTTGCCGACGTAACGAATGTTGGCGTTGGCGACGCGGGTCGACAGGACGCGATTGTCGGGGGTGATGTCCATGGCGCGGACCAGGCCCGAAATCTGGACGCGTTCGTCACCGCGGTTGAGCGTCAGCAGCTTTTCGCCGCGCACCAGCATCGTCCCGTTGGGGAAAACCTGAGCAACGGTCACGCTGACTTCGCCCGACAGGGCGTTCGATTGCGAGGCATCGCCCTTACCCTTGAACTGCTGGCCGCCGCCCATGCCGATGTCGCTGGGGTTGAACAGCGACAGCGGCCCGGTGGCGGGCGGCGTCAGGCCGATGCTGCCGTCGCGCTGGGTGCCCGCCGCGTTGCTTTTGGTCGCGGCGGTGCGTTCGACGAGCTGGATCGTGATGATATCGCCAACCTGCCCCGCCCGCCCGCCGGAGGTGAGCGGCGTGTAGCTGCCCTGAAAGATCGAGCCATTGGCCGGCAGCGGCGCCGAGGGCATCGGCATCGTCGCGGCAAAGGCATCGGGCACCGGTGCCTCCTTCGCAGCTGCCCCCATCGGGGCCAGCGCGACGGACAGCATCAGCAGCCCTGCGAGATCAGAGCGTCTGCGCGGCATTTTTCATCATTTCATCGGTGGCCTGGATCATCTTCGAATTCACCTCATAGGCACGCTGGGTCTCGATCATGTCGACGAGCTCCTCGACGACATTGACGTTTGATCCCTCGAGCATTCCGCCACGCAGGCTGCCACGGCCTTCCATATCGGCGGCGCCGACCTGCGGCGCGCCCGAAGCGGCGGTTTCGACCAGCATATTGCCGCCGATCGCCTGCAACCCGCCCGAATTGGGGAAGCGTGCAATCTCGATCCGGCCCAGTTCGGTGACCTCATTCTGCCCCGGAACGCTTGCCGAAACAGTGCCGTCGGCGCCGATCGAAATGCCGGTGGCATCGTCGGGGATCTGGATAGCGGGGGTCAGCGGCTTGCCGTCCGAGGTCACGATCGTGCCATCCTGCGAGCGGCTGAAATTGCCGGCGCGGGTATAGCCGGTGCGCCCGTCGGGAAGCTCGACCTGAAAATAGCCGGCGCCGTCGATCGCGATGTCGAGCGCATTGCCCGTCGCCGCGAAGCTGCCCTGCGTGTCGATCCGCGCGGTGCCGCCGAGCGAGACGCCGGTGCCGAGGTTGAGCCCGGTCGCATAGCGGTTCTCGGCCGATGACGGCGCGCCCGGCGCGGTCATCATCTGATAGCTCAGCGTTTCAAAGCTGGCGCGGTCGCGCTTGAAGCCCGTGGTGTTTACGTTGGCGAGGTTGTTGGCGATCACCTGCATCCGGAAGCCCTGGGCATCCAGACCGGTTCGCGCGACGTGCAAGGCACCGAAGCTCATGTCATATTCTCCTTAACGGGGCAGCTGCATCAGGTTCGCGGTCGCGCTGTCCATGTCGCGTGCGTCGCTGACGAGTTTGATTTGATTGTCCCAGCTCCGGCTCGCTTCGATCATCTCGACGAGCGCGGTGGTGGCGGCGACGTTCGATCCTTCGATCGAACGGGTGACGAGCCGCGCTTCGGGGTCGTCGGGCAAAATGCCCCCGCCCTTGACGCGGAACAGATTATCGAGGCCCTTGACGATGTCCGACCCGGTCGTGACCGCAAGCCGCAGCCGGTCGACCTCAATCGGATTTTCTGGATCGCCGCCAGCGGGAACCGCCCAGATGCGCCCTTCGGTATCGATCTTGACCGAGTCCGATGGCGGAACGGTCACCGGGCCCTGGGTGCCCTGAACCGGATGACCGTCGCCGGTGGTGAGCAGACCGCTCGACGACAGCTGCAAATCGCCGCGCCGCGTATAGGCCTCTTCGCCATTGGGTGCCTGGACGACGAGCATCGCTTCGCCCTCCATCGCGACGTCAAGGTCGCGCCCGGTTGCGGTGATCGTACCGGTACGCATGTCAGCGCCGATCACCTCTTCGGACGACACGGCACGGGCATCGAGCCCGCCGCCGTGCAGCCACAAAGTCTGTGCCTCGGCCAGATCGCCGCGAAAGCCGGGCGTCTGCGCATTGGCGAGATTGTTGGCGATCGCCGTCTGCCGGGCCGAGCTGCCCCGCATAGCGGAGAGGCTGGTATAGATAACGCGGTCCATCGAAATTCTCCTGGCAGGCAGCGATCAGCGAAACGTCAGCGCATGCCGATGATCGTCTGGGTCAGCTGTGACGCACCCTCGATCGCCTTGGCATTGGCCTGGAAATTGCGCTGCGCCGCCATCAGCATCACCAGTTCTTCGGTGATATCGACGTTCGAGCGCTCGAGCGCGCCGGAACGCACCGCGCCCATTGCGCCGCTGCCGGGCGAATCGATTTTCGGGGCGCCGCTGTCGCCGGTCGACTGCCAATGCGCGTCGCCGGTCGGGCGCAGCCCTTCCATCGCGGGGAAGGTCGCCATCGCGATCTTGCCCATTTTCTGGTTCGACCCGTCGGCGAAGGTCGCGGTGACGAGGCCGTCGAGACCAACCGACATGTTGATCAATGCGACGTCGGGCAGGCCCGGTGCGTGCGGCGGCAGGACGAGGTCGAAAGCCCCCGCGAGCGTGCGGTTGGTGACGTCGCCATTGGCATCGACCGGCAGCAACTGCAGCGTCGCGCCCGTGGTGTCGACGACGCGGCCGTCGGGCAGCGGGGTGAAGGCGCCGTTGCGCGAATAGCTGACCGCATTGGTCGGCGGCGCGCCCTTGACGATGAACATGCCCTCGCCGACGATCGCCATGTCGAGCGTTTTTTCGCTCGCCTCATACGACCCCTGCGTGAACTGCTGGGTGATGCCGTTCAGGCGCGTGCCCTGGCCCGCAATGGTCTTGGTCGACTGGTTCGGCGACGCGGCGAAGATATCGCCGAACTGTGCCTTGCTGCGCTTGAAGCCGACCGAACCGGCGTTGGCGATGTTGTTCGAGACGACCGACATGTCGGTCTGGGCGCCCTTGAGGCCCGAAAGCGAAGTGTAGAATGACATGAGATTATCCTTCCGTGGGAGTGGGTGTCGGGGTGGGAACCGGGATTGCGCCCCCGGTCTTGATGTCCTTGAGCAATTCGGTCTGCGCCGCGATCTGCTTGGAAATTTCGGCGAGCACCGTATTGGTGTCGTTGATCCCGGCGAGGCTCGAGAATTGCGCCATCTGCGCAACCATCTGCTGGTTATCGACCGGGTTGAACGGGTCCTGCTGGCTGAGCTGCGCGGTCATCAGGCGCAGGAAATCCTGCTGGCCCATCTGGCCGCTGCTTCCCTTGGGCTGGATCACCGGGTTGGTGTTGGTTACGCCGTTGACGGCCATGATTATTGTCCCATCCTGAGAGTTTCGTTGATCAGGCCCTTCGCGGTTTCGAGGACCTGGACATTGTTCTGATATTGACGCGCGGTTTCGACCATCTCGACCAGCTCGGCGGCGCTATCGACCGCAGCCTCCCAGACATTGCCGTCCTTGTCGGCGAGCGGATTGGTCGGATCATGCCGTTTCGATGGCGCCATTTTCGCCGCCGTCACCTGATCGACCTGAACCGTCGCGCGGCCATAATCGTCCATCACGGTGCGGAACACGGGCTTGAGCGAGCGGAAGGCGCCCGCTTCGCTACCCGCAACCGTTCCCGCATTGGCGAGATTTGACGCGGTGGTGTTGAGCCGGACGAGCTGCGCCGACATCGCGCGGCCGCTAATGTCGAAGACAGAAAAGGACGAACCGTTCATCGTCATTCGCCCTTGATCGCGCGGGTCAGCGTGTTGACCCGGCCGCTGAGAAACGAAAGGCTCGAACGATAGGCGAGCGCATTTTCGGCGAAGGCGGTCTGCTCGGTCGCCATTTCGACCGTATTGCCATCGAGCGACGACTGGACGGGAACGCGATAAAGCACCGCTCCCTCGGTCGAGCCGCCCTGGCGCGCCAGATCGAGCGCCTTGGAAAAATCGAGGTCGCGCGCCTTGTAATTGGGCGTCGCGGCGTTGGCGATGTTCGACGCGAGCATCATCATGCGCTGGCTGCGCAACTGAAGCGCCGTCGCATGCACGCCAAAGAGTTTCTCGGATGCCATCATCACATTCCTTCATTTGCCGCCTGGCCGGCGACGGGCCTTCTTTCCGCTTGCCCGATCCGGCCTGACCGGCCCGAGCGTGCGGAACACAGGGAATGATGCAATCGCCGTGCCAAAATGATCTGCACGTTGATTTTCAGCGGGTTTTTCCACGAGCCCCGCGCTCGTCGCCACAGCCTCTGCGCCGCTCGTCAAAAGTTTGACGACGCCCGGCCCACGCCCGCAATATCGGCCCACAACCGCGACTGGCACGCTTCCTGCTTATCGGCGGGCGACCTATTTGGACCACAGGAGATGGACATGTATCGCAAGACAAGCGCCGGGCTCGCCGCTGGCCTGCTCGCCGTCGCAATCCCCGTCGAGGCCCAGCAGGGCCATGAGGATTGGCAGCGGATCGACGCACTGACGACGATGGTCGCGCAGGCGATGGGGCGATCGGCAACCCCGATCGACCGCCGCATCAAGCTCGCTCGCTGCCCTGAACAGGCGACTGTGACCGCGATCGACGGTCAGGCGCTCGCGGTCCGTTGCCCTTCGCTCGGCTGGCGCCTGCGCGTGCCGATGACCGGACCCGCAGCCGGATCCGCCGACGCCGCCCCCATGGCCGCCGCCCCCGCCAAGCCCAGCGGCGCCCCGGCGATCCGCCGCGGCGACAATGTCCGCGTGACGATCGAGACCGACAGCTATTCAATCAGCTATGCCGCGATCGCGACCCAGGACGGGCGCATCGGCGAAACCATCGCGCTGCGCGGTAACGACGCCAAGAGCATGTTGAGCGCCACCGTCGTTGGCCCGGGACGCGCGCGCCTCGACAATTAGGCCCGCCGCAACCACGAAATATCTGCCCCGCTAATCGCGGGCCCGCCCGGCGCCGTCGACTTTCCGACGCCGCCGGGCTTATTTTTACCTTTTTCTTACTCTTCGCCTTAATCGTCCGGCGCGGCGTCCGTTAAACCCCTTCGAACAAGGTCGTCACTTTTCTGACGGCACGACATGGAGGCGAAAATGTCGGGTGACAGCAAGATTGGGCTGCAAGCCGTCAGCGGATATGTCCGCACCGGCGCGCCGCGTAAGATCGCCGGGGAAGCGGCGGCGCCGATGCGCGCGCCAACCCCAGCGCTCGCTGCACGGGATTCCCTTCCCGCGACGCGGTTGATCGGCCTTACCGGCGCACTCGCCGATCAAGATCCGACCATCGACGTGTCGCGCGTCGCGACGCTGCGCACCGCGATCGCGAATGGCAGCTATGCCGCCGATCCCGCAGTCATCGCCAAGGCGATGGTCCAATTCCATCGGGGCAACGCCTGATGCTGACGCAAATGGACGATGTGCAGCAAAAGCTCGACCATCTGATCGGCGCGCTTGACGGCCATGACGCCGGCGCGATCATCGCCGCGACCGAGGAGCTCGCGACCGCGGTCATCCTGATGCGCGGCGCGACCATCGCCGACGGCACCGAACATCGCGCCCGCGCGCTGATGACCCAGACGCTCGCCCAGCTCGAGGCGGCTGCGATGCGCGTCAATATATTGAAGCATTGGACGCGTCAGAGGATTGACAAAGGCCATGCCCTTCGCGGCAGCCAGCCCCGGGGCATCGCACTAAGCTATTAATAATAGACATTTTTGTGTCGTAATCCAAAAATGGCACGATGATTGCTTTTGGTCTGCTGAACCAGCGGAACCAAAATCATGTATGCAATCAACGACCCTGCCCAAAGCTCCCGCGTCGCCGCACCCGTATTGAGTGCGGTGCAAAATGCGTCGGCGCGATCGGGCATCGACTTCAACTATCTGTTCGATGTCGCGCGCGTCGAAAGCGCCTATAATCCGACCGCGAAAGCGGCGACCTCGTCGGCGCGCGGATTGTTCCAATTCACCCGGCAGACCTGGCTGGCGACGCTGCGGAAGCACGGCGCCGATCATGGCATGGCGTGGGCCGCCGACGCGATCGGCCGCGACGCATCGGGCCGTTTGTCGGTTTCCGACCCGGCGCTCCGCCAGCAGATTCTCGACCTGCGCGACGATCCGGCCGCCTCGTCGAGCATGGCCGCCGCGCTCACCGCCGACAACCGCGACCATCTGGAAAGCCGGATCGGCCGCACGGCCGAGCCCGTCGATCTGTATCTCGCCCATTTCCTCGGCAGCGGCGGCGCGGTCGAATTTCTGTCGGCGATGAACGCAAACCCCGACCAGCCCGGCGCATCGATGATGCCCGAGGCCGCGGCGGCGAACCGTTCGGTTTTCTATGCCCCCGACGGCAGCATGCGCAGCCTCGCGGACATCCGCGAGCGCTTTCGCGTCAAGCTTGAGGACGGCGGCAAGGCCGAGAATATCAAGATTGTGCCCGCCGCTAGCTGGCAAATGGCGGCGAACAGCACCGCGAGCGCCGCTGGCAGTGTCGGCGGCGGACGCCCGCCGCTGCAGATGATGGATATCCAGCCGATGCCACGGAAATTGTCGATGGGCTTTGCCGCAGATGCCTATCGGCGACTTGCCAATATGTCGGGAGGCGCCTCATGACCGCAGGCTTCAACCTCCGCAGCCTCGGCCCCATGGTGGGCGCCGCGGTATTGCCCGCCGGGATGCTCATTCTCGTCGGCTTGATGGTGATCCCGGTATCGCCGCTGATCCTCGATATCAGCTTTGTCGCCAATATCATGGTCAGCCTCGCGATCCTGATGGTCGCGCTGTCGGCGGCCAAGCCGCTCGATTTCTCGTCCTTTCCGACCGTGCTGCTGCTCGCGACGCTGTTTCGCCTCGCGCTCAACGTCGCCTCGACGCGCGTCGTGCTCGTCCATGGCCATGAAGGCACCGCGTCAGCCGGGCACGTCATCGAAGCCTTTGGTCAGGTGCTGATCGGCGGCGACTATGTCGTCGGCCTGTTCGTTTTCGTCGTGCTGATGATCATCAACATGGTCGTCATCACCAAGGGCGCCGGGCGCGTGTCCGAAGTGTCGGCACGCTTCACCCTGGACGCACTTCCCGGCAAGCAGATGGCAATTGACGCCGACCTCAACGCCGGGCTGCTCAGCCCCGAAGAAGCCAAGGCGCGCCGCGTTGAAGTCGCGACCGAGGCCGATTTCTACGGCTCGATGGACGGTGCGTCGAAGTTCGTGAAGGGCGACGCGATCGCGGGCCTGCTGATCCTGTTCGTCAACATCGTCGGCGGTTTGATCCTCGGCATTTTCAGCCACGGCCTCAGCTTTTCGGAAGCTGGCGCGACCTATGTCACGCTCGCCATCGGCGATGCGCTCGTCGCGCAGATACCGGCATTGCTGCTGTCGATCGCCGCCGCGTCGATCGTCACCCGCGTCACCTCACCGCTGAACCTCAGCGATCAGATCGGCAGCCAGTTCGCCTCGCCGCAGGTGTGGATGGCGGTCGGTGCGATCCTGTTCATCCTCGGCCTCGTCCCCGCAATGCCCCAGATGCTGGTCCTGCCCGCCGCCGCGATTGCGCTGGGACTTGGCTGGCACCTCAAGCGCGCCGCCGCCGAAATCGCCGCCGCGCCAGAACCCGTCGCCGCGGCGCCCGACCCGCATCATATCGATTGGGCCGACGTCAGCGATGCGAGCGCCTGCCAGCTCGAAATCGGCTATGCGCTCGTCGCGCTCGTCGACGAACGCAAGGGCGCGCCGCTGATGGGCCGGATCACCGGCATCCGTAAGCAATTGTCGAAGGAACTGGGCTTTGTCGTCCCCGCGGTGAAGGTGAGCGACGATCTGTCGCTGCCCGGCAACGTCTATCGCATTTCAGTCGCCGGGGTGATCGTCGGAGAGGACGAAGTATACCCCAATGAAATGCTCGCGCTCGATTCGGGTGACCTCGTCACCAAGGTCGCCGGACGGGCGTGCAAGGATCCGACCTTCGGACTCGACGCGCTGTGGATTTCCAAGGCGTTGCAAAATGACGCGATCGCGGCGGGCTATACCGTCGTCGATCCGGCGACCGTCGTCGCGACCCACCTCAACAACAGCATCGTCGGATCGGCATCAGACCTGTTCGGCATCGACGATGCGCAGGCGCTGATCGACAATCTGAAGATTCACTATCCGCAACTTGCCCAGAATCTCAGCCCGCAAAATTATGCGCTGCCGCGCATCGCCAGCCTGTGCAAATCACTGCTCATCGAACGCGTTCCGCTGCGCGATTTCCGCAAGATCGCCGAGGCGATGGTATCGCTGGCGTCGCAGCAGCTCGGCGAGGCCGATCTGGTCGAGGCGGTACGCCAGCGCATCGGTGCGCTGATCGTCCAGACGATCGTGCCGAGCCGCATGCCCCTGCCCGTCGTGACCTTCAGCCCCGAGATCGAAATGCTGCTCAACCAGGCGGTGCGGGCGAACCCGGGCGCCGAATGGCCATTCGAACATGGCATGGCGATGAAGATCATTGGCGAGGTCGGCCAGGCCGTCGAGCCGCTGCTGCTTCAGACGCGCAGCTTTGCCCTCGTCGCCTCGCCAATCTGCCGCTCGGCTTTGTCGCGGCTGGTCCGCGCAACATTCCCCGACGTCGCGGTCATTTCCTACCTCGAGATACCGGCAACCAAAGCGACCGAGATCGTCGCGACGATCGGCGGCGAAGTCCCGCGCCTAACCCGTGATGAGAACGCTCAGATGGAGGACGAATTGCATGAGAATTGAGCCCGCCGAGCAATTTGCCGGCGCCGCTGCCCGCGCGCTGCGTCCCCATGGCTATGCCGACAGCGTCGATACGCTGGTCGCGGAGCACGCGCCGCTGGTACGCAAGATCGCCTGGCAGGTATTCTCCCGCGTGGCGCGGACAAGCGAACTCGACGATCTGATCCAGACCGGGCTGATCGCGCTGATCGAGGCGAGCCGTCATTATGAAGAACGCGGCTTTGCCTTTACCACCTATGCCACGACCCGCATCCGCGGCGCGATGATCGACCAGCTGCGCCGCGAGGCCGATGTCGGCCGATCGGCGATGGTCGCGAACAAGCGGATCCAGGCGATGCGCAAGACGCTGGAACAACAGCTGATGCGCGCACCGTGCACGGCCGAAATGGCGGCGGCGCTCGACCTGTCGGCCGAGGACTATTTTGCGCTCGAACGCAGCGCGACCCACGGTCGCTCGACCTCACTCGATGAAATGATGGATGGCGGGGATTTTCTGGTCGCCGACAGCGGCGGCGATGCCAGCGACCAATGCGAGCAGGAAGATATGCTCAAGGCGTTGCAGCAATGCATCGGCCAGCTGTCCGACCGCGAGCAGATGGTGCTCCAGCTATATTTTTTCGAGGAACTGAATTTGCAGGAGATCGGCCTGACGCTGGACGTCAGTGCCGCGCGTATCTGTCAGATCAAGCGCGAAGCGATGGCCAAGGTCGATCGCATGATGCGCGAGATGACCGATTGATCCGGCGTTCATCAATGGCGTGCCGGGCATCGGTGACGCGCCGGGCGACCGCCATTGACGCGGCCCAACGGGAAAAATCAGGCCGCGCGCGGCTGACCTTCCTGCCAGGCGGCGCCGATGATTTCAAAATAGGTGGCCATGCGTTCAGCACCACTCTCGGTCAGCCGGACGATCGATCGCCGCCGATCGCGCGCGTCGATGCTGCGCTTGGCAAGGCCATGCGTTTCGAGCGCGCCGATCATCCGAAGACCGGACGACAAGGGAACGCCCGCACCTGTCGCGAGGTCGCTGGCGCTCAGTTCGCGGCCGTGCGTCTTGGCCAACATCAGGTCGAGCATCATGTCCCATGCCGGCCCCGTCAGCGGGGCGCCGCCGAAATGACTTTTGCGCGTCCGTCGCATCTGGATGTTGAAAGCCACCTGGTTCGCCAGAGCCGGACGCGGTACGCCGATCCGCAATGCCTGCGCATCGCGAGCCTGTCCGAGTTCGTCCATGACGACCGGCGCGTCGCTCCCGCGGCTCGCCAGCATTTCGTGGATCTGGTCGATGCGCGACTTGATCTCGGCAATTTCTTGGTTTGAAAATTGCTGCATTTGATGAAGCCCCCTCGGGCGCAGCCCATGCTACGCCCTAACCTCACCCCTCCGTTTCGCCGACCCCGATGCATAAAGAATGACAAGGAGGATCGGGTAGGAAATATACATTGAAAGCAGCGCATAAGGGCGCTCCAATATCTCCGAAAACATCAGCTTCTGAACATGGCCGAAAATCGCGATCAATTGCCAACCGGTAATCCAGTATGGCCAGAAACGATGCGTTTTCAATGCGATGAACCAGAAACTCATCAACGCAAATACGTCGATGACGAAGATCTGGGTTTCAATGTTGGTCCATTCCGGATGGGGTACCAAAACACTGGTGAAGACCGAGGCGAGCAGCGCGGTATACGCTGCCCACCGCTCCAACCGGCCGCCGCGCCACATGGCGACGGCGACCGTCATGAGCAGCACGCCATAATAGGCCGCCACGGTCCACATCTAACTTGTCCGCCTTCTGTCGATCGGTCAGGACGCCTTGGCGAACGACGGCGTCACGACGTCGGCCAGGGCCTGGTCGTTGCTGCCTTCGTCGCTCAGCATCCCGCTCGGCGGTTTCACCCCGGCGCCGAACATCCGCGTGCCCAGACCAACCTCTTTCTGCGTGACGGTCAGCGCCAGATGCGCGTCGGTCAAAAGCTGGCGCACCTCACCCGCCGCTGCGAGCGCATGTGCAACCTTGCCCATCGCAGTCTGGCCGACGATCGCCGACATGTTGGTGTCGCGCCGCGCCGTTGGCAAAGTCGCCGCCAGCCGGGCGATACAAATCATCGCTTCATCGAGGGCGTCTTCGGCCTGATGCAGTTCGGATGCGATCTTCTTCGCCGCAGAAACTCGTTCGTTCAGCATGGTCTTATCCCTTGAAAAGAGAATGCTAACGGACCCCCCCGCAGCATCTCGCCTCGACATTCACTTCAGAACGCGGCCGAGTCCGACAAGGATTGAATAGAGAGCGGAGAAGGCCAAAATGGTCGCAAATGCGATCAGAATCGGCCAGATAATCCTTTCCAACAACCCATGCCGGTTGACCGGCTGGGACGCGGTCGGAAATGGCGAACCGATATCAAATATTCGCTTAAACGAACTGCGCCCCACATCCGCATCGGCGGGGGGGGCATCGCTGCCTAGGTCGATCAATTGATATGTCAAAGGTTGATAAGGGGTAACATCGTCGAAGACGCCATGCGCGGCCAGGATTCTGGATGCCTCTATTCTATTGGAAACATTCAATTTTTTTAATGATCGCCGCACCCGCTCGTCGACCGTATGGGGTGACACGCCCATGATACGGGCAATTTGCTTGGAATTTTTATGCTCGAAAACATGCCGCAGCGTTTCAATTTGCGCGGCCGAAAGGAGACTGATGTAATTGTCTGGGTCGCCTTGCACGGCGCCCGGAATAGAGCATCACGAGTCGAAATCAAGTTGGGTAAACGGGCGATTCATATGCGCGGTGCCATGACGCTCTATCCGACATGCCCCGAAAAGAGACGCACACGCGCTGCCGCAAGCGACTGGCAAGGTTCCAAACGCCCGCCCGGGGCCCGGTTTCGGTTGAATATCCTTGGGCATTTTCTTGCAATTTCGGCTCGAAACACCGCCCATGCCGAGCTATTGTGCAGCGCGCCAAAGCCGCGATGACACGCATTCGGTCGTGGGCTGGCGGAGGAGACGAAGGATTCAGCCGATGCCCGTCCTGCCGCGCGCCCAGATCAACGGCGTCGATCATGCCGACCTCGACAATCTGCACGCCCCCCATGGCTGATCCGGCGAACAGCAGTCCCACGCCGGGCGGCTATATCTTCAAGCCGCACGAACGACCGATGATGCCGGGATCGCCCGCAAACCCCGACCATCCGGCCTCGCGCAAATTCGCCTATTTCCTGATCGGGGCCTATCTGGGCATCGTCGGCGGTTTCCAGAACGGCCTGCTGCTAGCCAATCTGACCGCGCTCCAGGGACATCTCGACCTGACCCCGGTCGATGCCGGCTGGGTCACCGCCACTTATAGCATGACCAATGCGTGCATGAGCATCCTGCTGTTCAAGGCGCGCCAGCAATTCGGCATCCAGCGCTTCGTACGCGCGGTCATGCTGGCGCTTCTGCTCGCCAACTTCCTCCAGCTGTTCGACGCCGGTTACCGGATGGAGTTGGTCGCGCGCGGGGTATCGGGCGTCGCGGCGAGCGGCCTTTCCACGCTGGCGATCTTTTATCTGATGCAGGGCGTACCCGCCAAAGCGCGGCTCGGCGGATTGCTGATAGGTATCGGCCTGACACAGGTTGCGCTGCCCTTCGCGCGTGCCATCTCACCGCTTTTGCTCGCCGACGGTGACGTCACCAATTTGTTCGTGTTGCAATTTGCACTCTCGCTCGTCGCGGTGGGGCTGGTCAACATCCTCCATCTGCCGCCGGGCGAGACGATCCGTTCGTTCGAAAAACTCGATCTCGTCACCTTTCCGCTGCTCGCCGCCGGGGTCGGATTGCTGTGCGCCTTTCTGATTCAGGGCCGGATTATATGGTGGTCGACGCCGTGGCTCGGCGGCGCGCTGGCGGCGGCGCTCCTCCTGATCGGTGTCGCGTTCCTGATCGAGCATAACCGCGCCAACCCGATGCTGCACACGCGCTGGATGGGCAGCCGCGACCTGCTGAAATTCGCGCTGGCCGGCGCTTTCGTGCGCGTTCTCCTGTCCGAGCAGAGTTTCGGCTCGACCGGGCTGCTGTCAGCGCTCGGCATGGTGAACGACCAGCTTGTCACCTATTATACGCTGCTGACGCTCGCGACATTGTTTGGCGCCATCCTCGCCGTGGCGCGGCTCGATCCCAACGATCTCCGGCGGCCGACGCTCATCTCGCTGGCCGTCATCGCGGTCGCCGCCTTCGCCGACACCCATTCGGGCCTACTGACCCGTCCCGCCAACCTTTACCTGACGCAGGCCGCGCTCGCCTTTGCCGCCGTCTATTTCATGGGACCGATGCTGATGGAGGGCTTCGTGCGCGCGCTGGCCAAAGGGCCATCCTATGTGATCAGCTTCCTCGCGCTGTTCAACCTCTCGCAAACCCTCGGTGGTCTTGCCGGGGTCGCAGCGCTTTCGGCTTTTCATACGCTGCGGACCAAAGCGCATCTGATGATGCTGGGACAAAGCATATCGACCAGCAACCCCGGGGTCGCCAAGGCGATCAACGACCTGGCCGCGAGCATGAGCGGAACAATGACCGACCCCGCGCTGCGCAGCGCGACTGCGGGCGCTATGGTGGTGCAGGAAGCGGCGCGCGAGGCGGCGATCCTGGCCTTTAACGATGTGTTTTTCGTGATCGGAACCGGGGCTTCGCTGGCCTTCCTGATCATGGCGGCGCGCTGGCTGTACGATCGCACGCGCGGCTTCAATCCGCTGGCCAAGGAACTGGAGGCGCTTCAGAAGATGATGACGAGAAACCAATGACCGACAAGCAAGAAGGCACACAGCCGCCCGCCGACAAGGCGAAGGTGGTTCCGGCACCCAAGCTCGCCGCACCCGAGCCCTCCCCGGAGCCCGACGAAGCGCCCGCCGATGGATGGCGGCCCGACCGCTCGCGCGGACGCATGATCCTGTTCGGCGGCATCATCCTCGCCGGCGCGCTCGCCATTCTTTACGCTTGGGGCCTACCGCCCTTCCGACCCGCCAGCCAGTCGACCGACAATGCCTATGTCCGCGGCCAGACGACGATCATCGCGCCGCAGGTCGGCGGCTATGTCACCGCAGTTCTGGTGCAGGATTTCGAACGGGTGAAGGCGGGCCAAATCCTCGTCACCATCGACGACCGCATCTATCGCCAGCGGGTCGCGCAAGGCAGCGCCAGCATCGCGGCCCAGTCGGCCAACCTCAGCAACAGCGAGCAAAGCCGCCGCTCGGCCGAGGCGCAGGTGCAATTGCAGGATGCCAGCATCGGCAATGCCAAAGCCCAGCTCGCCCGCGCGCAGGCCGATATGCGCCGCGTCAATGAACTGGTCGATGCGGGGTCGGTCTCGCTGCGCGAACGCGACCAGACTCTCGCCGCGCTGCGCCAGGCCGAAGCGGCGGTTCGTCAGGCCGAAGCCCAGCGGCAGATCGCGCTCGAGCAGGTCCGCTCGGTCGGGGTCGGCCGCGGCGGGCTGGAGGCCGGGGTCGCCAATGCCGAAGCCGCGCGCGGCCTCGCCGACATCGACCTGCAAAACACGATCATCCGCGCGCCCCGCGACGGGACGCTCAGCGAAGTACCCGTGCGCGTCGGCCAGCTCGTCAATCCGGGCTCCCAGCTCATGTACCTTGTCCCCCAGCGTCATTGGGTGGTCGCCAATTTCAAGGAAGCACAGACGGCGAACATCCGCGTCGGCCAGCGCGCGACGCTGACCATCGACGCACTAGGCGGCGCCGAACTGAAAGGGCATGTCGAAAGCATCGCCCCCGCTGCGGGCAGCGAGTTCAGTGTGATCAAGCCCGACACCGGGTCGGGCAATTTCGTCAAAGTGCCGCAACGCATCGCGGTGCGTATCCGCATCGACAAGGATCAGAAGCTGACCGACCGGCTCGGCCCCGGCATGTCGGTGGTCGCGACGGTCCACACCGGGGACGGTGTATGACCCGCCGCCCGATGCGCCGCGCTGCCCTGCTGCTTCCAATGTTGCTCGGCGGTTGCATGCCGACGATCGCGCAGCGTCCCGAAGCAAGCATGGTTGCGCCGCCCGCCGACTGGCGCACCGCGCCCCCCGCGACGGGCGAGGTCGACCGCAACTGGTGGATCGGCTTTGGCGACGCGCAGCTCGCCGCATTGGTCGAGCAGGCGCGCGCGAACAACGCCGACCTTGCGATCACCGCGGCGCGCGTCGCCGAAGCGCGGGCGCAGGAGCGCGTGTCACGGTCGCTGCTGCTCCCCAGCCTGAGCGCCAACCTCCCCGGCGCCGAATCGCGCAGCCTCAATGCCTTTGGGGTCGCGACCGAAAGCCTCGCGGGGCAGCCTGCGTTTCAGGCCGCATATGAAATCGACCTGTTCGGCCGCAACGCCGCGCAGGTCGACGCCGCGCGCGCCAATGCCGCGGCGGTGCAGGCGGCCCGCGAGGCGGCGATGCTGTCGGTCAGTGCGGCGACCGCGAGCAGCTATATCACCCTGCTCGCGCTCGACGAACGGCGCGCGCTGCTGATCCAGACGCTCGCCTCGCGCGGCGAAGCGCTGCGCATCGCACGCGACCGCGCCGAGGCCGGCTATACCTCGCAGCTCGAGCTTCGGCAGTCGGAGGCCGAATATCGCGCCACCGAACAGCAAATCCCCGCGATTGAAGCGGCGATCGCGCGACAGGAAAATGCGCTGTCACAGCTGGTCGGCGATACGCCGCACGCCATCGCACGCGGGCGCGACTTTGCCGCGCTGGCGACCCCGCTGGTGCCGGGGGTCGTGCCATCGGACCTCGTCCGCCGCCGCCCCGACATCGCGCAAGCCGAATATGCCCTCGCTGCGACCGACGCCAATTTGCGCGTCGCCCGCGCGCAATTCCTGCCGCAGCTCCGCCTATCGGCCTCGGCAGGCGGCGTCCTCTCCTCCGCTTTGCCCGATCCGGTGAGCATCTGGTCGATCGGCGGCAGCATCCTTGCCCCGCTGTTTCAGGGCGGGCGATTGCAGGGCCAGTTCGACGCCGCGACCGCGCAGCGCGATCAGGCTGCCTTTGCCTATCGGCGCACCGTGCTCACCGCCTTTCGCGAGGTCGAGGACCAGCTCGCGGTGATCGACCGGCTCGGCGCACAAGAGGTTGCGCTGCTCGCCCAGCGCGCCGCCGTCGCCGATGCGCTGCGTCACGCGACGAACCGCTATCGCGCGGGCTATTCGCCCTATCTCGAGCAAATTGATGCGCAGCGCGCGCTGCTGGCGGTCGATCTGGCGCTCATCCAGCTGCGCGCCGACCGGCTCACCGCCTATGTCGCGCTCTATCAGGCGCTCGGCGGCGGCACGGCAACCTAGTCAGGCAGATTCTTCCGTCGCCCTGCAGGTAAATCCGTCGCGACGGGACGAGCCGGACGCCCATGGATGGGATGAAGCGCAGGAGAGGGAGATTGCCTGGCCCCGCGTCGGCCGCGTTCAGCCCTCCGAACGGATCAGATGGTCGAAGGCCGACAGCGCGGCGGTCGATCCCTGCCCCATCGCGATGACGATCTGCTTATACGGCACCGTCGTCACGTCACCGGCGGCGAAAATGCCCGGCTGGCTGGTCGCGGCGCGCGCATCGACTTCGATCTCGCCGCGGTTCGACAATGCGATCGCGCCGTCGAGCCATTCGGTATTCGGGATCAGGCCGATCTGGACGAAAATGCCCTCGAGTTCGACAACATGCTCGTCGTCGCTGCCCCGATCACGATAGCGCAGCCCGACGACGCGCTCGCCATTGCCGAGCACTTCGGTGGTGAGCGCCGAGGTTATGATGGTGACGTTGGGCAGGCTGCGCAATTTCTTCTGCAGCACCGCATCGGCGCGCAACTCGCTGTCAAATTCGATCAGCGTGACATGGGTGACGAGCCCAGCAAGGTCGATCGCCGCCTCGACCCCAGAATTGCCACCGCCGATCACCGCGACGCGCTTGCCCTTGAACAAGGGACCGTCGCAATGCGGGCAGTAAGCGACGCCCTTGTTGCGATATTCCTCTTCGCCGGGGACGCCCATCTGGCGCCAGCGCGCGCCGGTCGACAGGATCACCGTCTTGCCGCGCACGCTCGCGCCGCTTTTCAGCTTCACTTCGTGCAGGCCGGTCGTGCCGCCGGGGATGAGCCGGACCGCTTCCTGCAGGTTCATGATGTCGACGTCATATTCTTTGACATGCTGTTCGAGCTGCGCCGCGAGCTTCGGCCCTTCGGTGTGCTGGACCGAGATGAAATTTTCGATCCCCAGCGTGTCGAGCACCTGACCGCCGAAGCGTTCGGCGACGACCCCGGTGCGGATGCCCTTGCGCGCGGCGTAAATCGCCGCCGCAGCGCCAGCGGGACCACCGCCGATCACGAGCACGTCGAACGCATCCTTCGCGGCGATCTTCTCCGCCGCGCGGGCGACCGCACCGGTGTCGAGCTTCGCCATGATCTGCGCCAGATCCATGCGGCCCTGCCCAAAGGGTTCGCCGTTCAGATAGACGGCGGGAACCGCCATCACCTGACGCCGCTCGACCTCATCCTGATAAAGCGCGCCGTCGATCGCGACGTGGCGGACATGGGGGTTGAGCGCCGCTATGATGTTGAGCGCCTGCACGACATCGGGGCAGTTTTGACAGGTGAGCGAGAAGAAGCTTTCGAAGACAAATTCGCCCTCAAGCGCGCGCACGGCGTCGAGCAGTTCGGCGTCTTCCTTCGGCGGATGGCCCCCGACGTGGAGCAGCGCGAGGATCAGCGAGGTGAATTCATGCCCCATCGGCAGGCCCGCGAACACCGCTTCGGCGCGCCCTTCATCGCCGCGGATCGCGAAGGACGGGCGGCGGGCATCGTCGCCGTCGAAGCGTGCGGTGACCAGATCGGACTGCGCCGCGACCTCTTCGACCAGACTGCGCATCTCGGCCGACTTGGGCGAGCCGTCGAGGCTCGCGACCAGCTCGATCGGACGGCGCAGATTGCCGAGATAGGTTTTGAGCTGGGCGGTCGTGTTGGCGTCGAGGATGGGCATGGGAGAGGGCCTTTCCGGGCAAGCGCAAGGCTTCGCGGCCGAATGGGCGGTCGCGGCGACTTGGCTACGATGTGTTTTTTGAGGGGGGTGAAGGCCGGGCGGGCGCGATGCCCGCCCGGCGATCCGGTAGTTGCGGCTCAGATCTTGCCGACGAGTTCGATCGAGGGAGCCAGCGTTTCGGCGCCTTCTTCCCACTTCGCGGGGCAGACCTGACCGGGGTTGGCGCGCACATAAACGGCGGCCTTGATCTTGCGGACCAGTTCCTCGGCGTTGCGGCCGACGCCTTCCGAGGTGATTTCCATCACCTGGATCACGCCGTCGGGATCGACAACGAAGGTCGCGCGGTCGGCAAGGCCCGAATTTTCACGCAGCACGCCGAAATTGTTGGCGAGGACGTGGTTCTGATCGCCCAGCATGTGATAGTTGATCTTGCCGATCGCCGGCGAGCTGTCGTGCCATGCCTTGTGGCTGAAATGCGTGTCGGTCGACACGGCATAGACTTCAACGCCGAGGCCCTGCAGCACTTCATACTGATTGGCGAGGTCTTCGAGCTCGGTCGGGCAGACGAAGGTGAAGTCGGCGGGGTAGAAAAAGAAAACCGCCCATTTGCCCTGGGTGTCGGTGTCCGACACGGGGACGAACTTGCCCTGATAATAGGAAGTGGCGTTGAACGGTTTGATCGAGCTTCCGATGATACCCATGGGAGAGTTTCCTTTGTTTGTTGCACTGCAATAATCTCTTGCAGGGGGGCAGGTATGCACCGCAGCCTCGCCCGGCAAGTTCAAAATATCTTGCAGACTTATCGGTAAAAGCGATCAAGACGCTTTTTGTAGCCACGCCGGAGCGATTAGCGGCCTGCGCGCACCCTATTCGTGGCCGGCGGCCGCTTCGGTCATGATGTCAATCACTTCGTGATCGAATGCATCGGCCTCGCAGGGGGTGATCTTGCGAAAGCGTCGCGCGCAATAGGCGGCGCGAGGACCCAGATCGGGCGCGCCCCGGAACCGCAGCGCGATGCCATGGTGGCCGGTCACCACATCGACCATATCGCCGATGACTTCGCGCACGATGAGGATTACGCCCGGACGGACTTCGGGCGGATAGCGTTCGTGGCGGCTGATGCACAGCGCCAGATCGTCGACATTCCAGTCGTCGGCCATCATCTGCCCTCCTCTTCCCATGTGCAGGCTGGCAAGGCGCAACATATCACACCACCGGCGGTGCGAAGAGGATTAAATGCGGCGGGCGATCAGGCTGCCCAAGGCGTCATATCCTCTTCCTGCGCGATCAGCGCCAGCCCGTGCGCGATCGAGGTCAGCTCATCGCCGCTCATGATCGCTGCCTCGCCGAAGCGCCGCGCGAACAGCGCGCGGATCGCGGGGGTCAGCGAGGTACCGCCGGTCAGGAAGACGCGGTCGATGGCGCGCTCCTGCACGCCCGCCGCGACGAGCGCGCGGTCGACGGTTTCCTCGACTGCCGCAACATCTTCGGCGATCCAGCCTTCAAATTCGGCGCGGGTGACCTCGGCCTCAATCTCCAGCCCCGCACCCGCGAAATGAAAATGCGCCGCATCGCCCTCGGAGAGCGCGCGCTTCAGCTGGCCGACCGCATCATAGAGCGGATAGCCCAGTTCATTTTCGATCACCGCGATCATCCGCCCGATCGCCGCGCCATCGACCGCGCTCTGTTGAAGCCGACGCAACTGGTCGAGCGTGCGGCGATTGCGCATCAGCGCGAGGCGCGACCAGTCGGCGAAATCGCGGAAATGCCCGCCCGGAATCTCGAGCAATTTGTCGAACGAGCGATAGAGCCCGCCCTTGCCGAGCATCGGCAGCACCAGCCGGTCGATGATGCGGTAATCGAAACGATCCCCCGCAATCCCGATCCCCGCGTGGCCGAGCGGCACGCAGCGCCGCGCGGCGCCGGGCTCGGCAACCTTGACCACCGAAAAATCGCTCGTCCCGCCGCCAAAATCGGCGACGAGCAGGGTCGCCGGCTCGGTCAGCCGCGAGGCATAGCTGAACGCCGCGCCGATCGGTTCATAGACATAATGGATCTCGGTGCCGAAACCGGCGAACATCGCGTCATAACGCTGGCGCGCGATGACGGGGTCAGGGCGACCCCCAGCATATTCCACCGGGCGTCCGACAACCACGCGGCGCGGCCGCTCGGCGAGCGGGGCACCCGCATGCGCGACGAGTTTGTCGAGGAACAGCCGTCCCAATTCCTCGAAGCGATAGCGTTTGGTGAAGATCGAGGCGGTGTCGAAACTCGCGCTGGCGGCGACCGATTTGAACGATTGCAGGAAACGGCTGTCCTGCGGGTAGGACAGATATTCGGCGATCGCCCACGGCCCGGCCTCGACCGCAAGACCGCCGCGGGCAGCAGCATCCTGCCAGAAGCAGAGCGCCGAACGAAAGACCGGCCCGCTCGACGCGGGGCCATCGAAGCCCACGAGTTCGGGGGTGCTATCATCGCCGGCGATCGCGGCGACGCTGTTGGTCGTACCGAAATCCAGCCCCAGGACCGGACCGGCGGGGCTGGTCGTCATATGCTTTTCTACTCTATGAAGCGCGCGCGGCCCATACGCCCGTGCAGGCCGGGCGCGAGCAGAGGGATTATATAGACTTTCGGGAGGGCAGGCCCATAGGCGCGTCGACGACGCGCATCAAGCCTCAGGGCAACAGGAATGCGTCGTCGAGCGCGGCACGATCGATCCCGCCGCACGGCGACGGAAATTTTCGGCGGAAACCTTCCACCTCTTCGGCGGTGGCAAGAACGCGCGCCTTGAACCGGTGGGCCAGCGAATGTCGGACCGGCAAGCCACCGGTGATCTTGATCCAGCTGTTCCAGCTGATGCCGATTTTGGTCATGATTTCGCACTGGCCACCGACGAGAGGAACGATATCGTCCACCAGTGCCGGATTCACGATGCACATGCGCTGCTTCACTTCGCTCACTTCAACCACCCCTCCGTTCCATCGATTCTTCGAACTTCACGCCAAATTTCAAAAAATGTTCTTGGTAGTTTCGTCAAAACATGGGACCAATATCGGGAAAATTTAAACATGACCGGAGAATCCTCTATGCTGACCGATGCCGACCGTCGCATACTCAAGGTGATTCAAGCGGAGGGCCGGATCACCAATCAGGAACTGGCCAATCGTTGCGGCCTGTCGCCGTCGGCCTGTTTCGACCGACTGAAACGGTTGCGCGAGCAAGGCTATATTCTTGGTTTCCATGCTCTGCTCGATCCGACCAAGCTCGACCGCGCGCTGTTGATCTTCATCGAAGTGCTGATGGATCGGACCACCGGCGACGTGTTCAAGGAATTCGCGGCATCGGTGTCGGCGATGCCCGAAATCCTCGAATGTCATATGGTCGCCGGCGGTTTCGACTATCTGATCAAGGTTCGCGTCCGCGACATGGAAGCCTATCGGATGTTCCTTGCCGAAACGCTCGTCCATATGCCCGGGGTTCGCGAAACCCGGACCTACGCCGTTCTCGAAGAGGTCAAGAACGAGACAAGCCTGCCTTTGTGACGCCATCGCAATAATCCGTCCTATCCGGCCAGGCGGCTTTTGCGCGCGCCATAGGCCAGATAGATGGCGGCCCCGATCAGGTTCCAGATCAGGAACCGGAACTGGGTCACCCCGGGCAGGCTGATGAACAGATAGATACAACCGCCGATCGCGATCGACCCGACGAGCCAGGGCATCGGCGCGCGAAACACACGCGGCAGGTCGGGTTTGCGAACGCGCAGGATGATCAGGCATAAACCCACCGCGACGAACGCTGCGAGCGTTCCCGCATTGGCGAGTTCGGCAATCTCCGACAGCGGGAAGAAGCCCGCGATCGCCGACACGACAAGCGCAGTGCCCACCGTGACTGCGACCGGCGTGCCCCGTTTGTTCAGCTTGCCCAGCCGCTCGGGAAGCATCCGGTCGCGCGCCATCACGAAAAAGATGCGACTCTGTCCGAACATAAAGGCGAGGATCACCGTCGGCAGAGCAACGACAGCAACCGCGCCGATGAAGGTTGCGACGCCGGGATGATCCAGCGTGCGCAGGACATGCGCGAGCGGCTCGCCCGAACTGGAGAAATCGAGGAAGGGCATCGCGCCGATGGCGGCGGCGGCCACACCGATATAGACGAGGGTGCAGACGACCATCGACCCGATGATCCCGATGGTCAGGTCGCGACCCGGATTCTTGGTCTCCTCCGCTGCGGTCGAAACAGCGTCAAAGCCATAGAAAGCGAAGAAGATAATCGCGGCGGCCGCCATCACCCCGCGCACCTGCCCATCGACCTCATGCGCCGCAAAGCCATAAGGCATGAAGGGTTTGAAATTTCCGGCGTCGAACGCCGGCAGCGCCAGTGCGATGAAGGCGGCAAGCGCAGCGAGCTTCAGGATGACAAGGATGATGTTGAGCGTCGCGCTTTCGCGCGTGCCGACCAGCAACATGCCCGCAACACCCGCAACGATGAAGATGGCGGGAAGATTGATGATCCCGCCGGCATGGGGCCCGGCGACGAGTGCGTGCGGGATATCGATCCCGGCCGACTGCAGAAAGCCCACGGCATAGCCCGACCAGCCGACCGCAACCGCGGCGCAGACGACCGAATATTCGAGCACGAGGCTCCACCCGATCACCCAGGCAACGCCTTCGCCGATCACGGCATAGCTATAGGTATAGGCGCTGCCCGATACGGGCATCAGCGTCGCGAGCTCGGCATATGCGAGCGCGGCGCAGATACAGACGAGACCGGCGATGATGAAGGCGATGAGGACGGCAGGACCGGCGCGCTCGGCGCCGACGCCAATCAAGGTATAAATACCCGTGCCGACGATCGCCCCGACGCCCAGCGCGATCAGATGCCACCAACTCAGCGTCCGGTGTAGCCGCTGCGTTTCGTTCATCGTCGTGATCGATTCGATCGATTTTCGTCTGGTCAAAAAAGACATGCAAATCCCCCTGCCCGACCATCACGACGATCGGGATCAACGCCGGTAACCGGGCGTCGACCCTTGCCACATGCGGCAAGAGACGACCCCGATTTCGGTTCGATAAGCTGGTTATTGGCCCAGGCGGGCCTTTTCGGATTCGACCATCGCCGCGACTTCGGCGAGCATCTGCTTCGCGTCGTATACGATGCCGTCCTTGATGGTGTATTTCACGCCGCCGACGATTTCCTGCTTGTTCGTTTCCGAATTCAGCCGCTGGAAACCCGTGCCATAGAGGGTCTTCAAATTTTGCAGCGGATTTTCGGGGACGATCACCAGATCGGCGAGCATGCCGGCGCGGACTGCGCCGATCGGCGGGGTTTCACCGCGGGGTTCGTACAGCGTCTTGGCACCCATCATCGTCGCAGCGCGGATCGTTTCGAGCGGTGAGAAGCCCGCTTCGCGCAGCAATTCCAGTTCCTCGACATAGGCGAAGCCATAGGTTTTGAAGATGAAGCCAGAGTCGGTGCCGACGGTGACGCGGCCGCCCATGTTTTTATAGTCATTCATCAGACGCATGTAGAGTTTGTAGAAATTCTTCCACGCAAACTCATTCTCGGTCGTCCAGTCGAAGAAATAGGAACCGTGATTATCGCGGGTCGACTGGAAATAGCTCCACATCTGCGGCGTCGTATAGCGGCCATGCCAATCGGCGTTGCGCGCGCGCATCAAATCGCGCGAGGCGGCATAGATGTTGAAGGTCGGATCGAAGGTGACGTGGCTCGCCTTCTGCGCTTCAAGATATTCCTGCCACTGCTTGGTCTCGGGACCGTTGACCTGGTCCCAGATCTCGGCGACTTCGCCGAAGCGGTGCTGCTCGTTGTTATAGTCGTAGTTCGCCGGGAAATCCTGGATCGCGCGGCCCTTAAGCAGCGATTCCATATGCCCGTAATAATGGGTGATCGTGTTCAGCCCGGCATCGCCGGCCTGGCGCCCGTTGAAATTGGCAACGCCGATCTGGCTGAGATGCGCGGTGGTGCCGAGGCCGAGCTTCTTCGCCTCGTCGAGCGCGGCCGAGAAGACGTCGGGGGTTTCATTCTCGCGGTTGAAGAATTTGATCCCGTCGATGTTATTCTTTGCAGCCCAGCGCACCCATTCGCGCGCTTTCAGCGGCGTGTCGACGACCCCACCGGCCCAACCGGCACCAAGCGTCTGATAGTTGAAGATGCGCGGTGCGGCGATTTCGTTGCGCGCCGAACGATTCTTCTCATTGCTGGCGACCGAGGGGGCGGCGAGCGGAACGCCGCGCACCGTCGTCACGCCATGCGCGAGCCACAGCTTGTAGGCATAGCTGGCGTCGGGCGCCTTGTCGGCGCCGGGCAGGTGGACGTGCATGTCGGTGAAGCCCGGCATGATATACATGCCGGTCGCGTCGATTTCATGATCGGCGTCGTTCGGCGCGCGGTTGGCGGCGGAGGGAAGCCCCGGCCAGCCCGCCTGCTTGATCGACGCGATGCGGTTGCCCTCAATAACGATGTCGAAGCGGCCGCGCGGCGGGGCGCCGGTGCCGTCAATGATCGTCACGTTGCGGATCACCATCTTGCGGAACGGCCCCGCCCCCTCACCCGGCTTGCGCGCCGGAGCCCCGGCGCTGATCGGGAAGGTTTCCGCGGCGGCAGGCTTTTTACCGTCGTCCTGATGCGCCGCTGCCGGCACCGTAAGCAACGCCGCCACCAGCGCGATTTTCGTCAAGTTCAACTTCATAATCTCTGCTTCCCCAGTTCGAATCATCTGTTTTGAAAAGCGAATGGGGAAGCGGCACCTTCCGGCACCGCCTCCCCATCGGCTCAGGGTAGTGGAACGCCTTCTTCGGGAAGGCCCATGCGCCGCTTTTCGGATTTCACCATTTCGGCGACGTCGGCGAGCAGCTTTTTCGCATCGTAAACGATGCCGTCCTTGATCGTATAGCTGACCCCGCCAACGCGCTCGAGCTTCTGCGTCTGTTCGTTGAGCCGAAGCGCGCCGGTGCCGTAAAGCGTCTTGAAATTCTGGAGCGGGTTTTCCTTTACCAGCACCATGTCGGCAAGCTTGCCGACGCGCACGGTGCCGATCGGCGGCGCGACATTGCCCTTGGGCTCGTACAGCGTCAGCGCGCCGTTGAGCGTCGCGGCCTGCACCACCTGGGTGGGGTTGAAGCCGGCTTCCTGAAGCAGTTCCAACTCCTCGACATAGCCGAAGCCGTAAGTTTTGAAGATGAAACCCGAGTCCGAACCCGCGGTGACGCGGCCGCCGATATTCTTGTAGTCATTGATCAGGTGCATGAATTTCTTGTAGAAATTGCGCCACCGCACCTCTTTCTCGGTCGTCCAGTCGAAGAAGTAGGAGCCGTGATTTTCACGCGACGACTGAAAGAAGTTCCACAGCTGCGGCATCGTATATTGGCCGTGCCAGTCGGCGTTGCGCGCGTGCATCAGGTCGCGCGACGCCGCATAAATGGTCATCGTCGGGTCGAAGGTGACGCCATTTTTCTTCTGGGTCTGAAGATAGTCCTTCCACTCGTCCGAACCGGGTTCGAAGCTTTCGCGATAGAGGTTCGCGACATTGCTGAAGCGATCCTGCTCATCCATATAATTATAGCTGGGGTCCCAGTTCTGGACCGGGCCTTCCTTCAGCAGCGATTCCATATGGCCGTAAAAATGGGTGACGGTGCCGAGCCCGGCATCGCCCGCATGCCGGGCATCCATCCGCGCAACGCCGATCTGGCTGAGATGCGCGACAGTGCCGATATGCTGCTTTTTCGCCTCGTCATAAATGGCTTCAAGCACTTCGGGCGGCTGGGTCGGATCGGCGGTGACCTTGATCCCGTCGATCCCGGCTTTGGCCGCCCAGCGTACCCACTCACGCGCTTTTTCGGGGGTGTTCGTCACGCCGCCGGTCCAGCCGCGCCCGGTGCCGGGACGGTGATAGGAGAAGATGCGCGGCGCTGCGATTTCGTTGCGCGCCGAACGCGCACGCTCGCTCAGTGCAATTTCGAACGGCGCAAGGTCGACGCCGCGGACCGAAGTGACGCCATGCGCCAGCCACAGCTTGTACGAATAGCTGAGATCAGGCGCCTTATCGTCGCTCGACCCATGGACGTGCATGTCGATGAAGCCCGGCAGCATATACATGCCCGTCGCGTCGAGTTCATAGTCTGCGTCGCGCGGCGCCCGGCCCTGAACCAGCGGCAGCCCGGGAGTGCCGGCGGCCTCGATCGCGGTGACGATGTTATTTTCGACAACGACGTCAACCGGGCCGCGCGGCGGGGCGCCGCTGCCGTCGATCAGCGTCACGCCGCGGATGACCATTTTGCGGAACGGTCCGGCGCCCTCGCCCTGCTGCCGAGCCGGCGCTGGAACCGCGCCCGCGCGCGCCTTCACCGGTTCGGCGGCGGGTGCGGCGGTCTGCGCCTGCACTGCGGTAGCCGAAATGGAGCCCAGCAAACCCAAGCTTCCAACTGCCAACGCCTGCCGTGCGACCAAGCCCAATTTCTTCATCATGCCCCCTCCCGTTCCCTATGGAAATCCTGGAAATTTTGAAAATTATCGTCGCGACTGCGGGTGCGTGGCGAAGAACATCCCGCCACGCACCCGGCCTGTCGTTAGCGGAACCGCTTCGCGAGGCTGAGACCGATCGTCCGCGGCGGCGCGCCGTGGGTGACCGTCAGGCCGCCGGTGTTCGCGCTGCTCGATTTGGTCGTGATCGCCAGCGCATCGAACAGATTGTTCACATAAAGATGCGCGCTCCAGTTCCCGTCGGGCGCCTCGACGCCGATCCGCGCGTTGACCAGCGCATATTCATCAACCTTGCGGCGATAGACGTCGGTCTTGGCGAGCGTCGAATAGGACGAACCCGAATAGCTGGCATCGAGGCGCACCGAAGCGTCGAGACTGTCGCTGAGCGACCAGCCATATTCGGCCGATCCGCTGACATTCCACTTGGGAACGAAGGGCAGACGGTCGCCCTTGCGGCCAGCAGCGACGACGACCTGGCTGACCTGATCTTCGGTCAGCTTGGCATCGGTGTAACCGACATTGGCGATCAGCGAGAGGCCGTCGATCGGCGAGGCGTTGAGTTCGGCCTCGACGCCCTTGATGCGCGCCGCGCCGACGTTCGAGATCAGCCCGAACACCGACCCCGCGCCCGAGGTGCGGGCCGAAACCTGCATGTTCGACCAGTCGATCTGATAGCCGGTCAGGTTGAAGTAAACGCCCTGGATCGGCTGGCTCTTGACGCCGAGTTCATAGTTCCAAAGGCTGTCGGCGGTGTAGGCGCTCAGCGCAGCCGGCAGGCCAATCGCCTGGTTGACGCCGCCGGGGCGGAAACCCTGCGCCGCCTGGGCATAAATCATCAGGTCGCGGCTGAATTCATACGACAGGTTGAACTTGTGGACGAAGCCGTTTTCGGTGGTCTGCGCTTCGGTATAGGCCGACGGGACCGACGCATAATGGATCTGTCCCTGATCGACGACGCCGCCCACGGTCTTGTCATATTCATACCAGCGGGTGCCGACTGTCGCGGTCAGCTTGTCGAAGAATTTGTACGACAGCTCAGCGAACAGCGCCTTCTGCTTCAGATGATCGTTGATCGTGCGATCATAATAGATGTTCGCAGGGATGAACGGATTGAGTTCGCCGCTCGCCGGATTGGCGCTCAACAGCGTCGAACGCACCCAGGATTTGCGATCTTCCAGATAGCCGCCGAAGGTCCAGTTGAACGGGCCGCCATCGGTCGACGAAAGCCGGATTTCGTTCGTCCAATTCTTCACGCCCTGCGGCTGATACAGGCTGGAGAATTGAATGGTCCGCGTCAAATCGAGATAGGGCGCAAGCTGTGCGGGTGTACAGACACCCCCTGCCGGCTTCAGGTAGGTGACGCAGCCTGCGGCGGTGTCGCGACCGTTGAAATTGTCACTGACGTCGCCGACGACGGTACGATCGCGGTCGAAATAGGTCGAAACTGCGGTCAGCGCGACCGGGCCGAAATCATAGCGCAGCGTGCCGCTGTAGATCCGGCTTTCGTCATAATTGCCCGATTCCGAACGCGCATTGGTCGTGTGGCGTTCACCGGTTTCAAAGAACCAGCGCGACGCATCGGTCGACACCTTGGTATAATAAGCGCCCAGATCGATGGTCAGCTCGTCGGTCGGGGTGAAGCGCAGCAAGGCGCGGCCGCTGTAGCTATAGCCGTCGTTGATATTCTTGGTGCCGTAATAGCTGTTGTCGATATAACCGCCGAACTGCTGATAGCTGCCGACGACGCGCAGCGCGAGCTTGTCCTCGACGATCGGCAGGTTGACCATCGCATCGACCGACGCCCCCGGGCTGCCACCCTTGACCGCCGACAGATTGAGGGTCCCGGCCCCTTCGAGCAGGTCGGTCTTGGGCTTTTCATAGATGATGCGGACGGTGCCGCCCATTGAACCCGAACCATAAAGCGTGCCCTGCGGCCCACGCAGCACTTCGGCGCGCTCGACATCGAAGACGCGGAAATCGGGGGTGCTGCCCGCCGCGTCGCTGGTCGTGCCGACCGAACCCGCCACCGGCGATTCGTCGTAGTAGACGCCCACCGTCGCTTCGCCCGCGCCGACGACGCCGCGCAGGATGACGCGGCGGTTGCCCGGGCCGTTGTCGACGATGCGCAGGCTGGGGGTATTCTGGGTCAGTTCGGTGAAGCTGGTCGTCCCGGCGCGCTCGAGCGAATCACCGGTCACCGCCGAAATGGCGAGCGGCGTATCCTGGAGGCGGGTGCCGCGCTTCAGCGCGGTGACGACGATTTCGCCGCCCGTCGCATGCGCGCTGCCCTGCTGCTCCTGATCTTCCTGGGCCATCGCCGGTGCGATGCCCGTCGCACACATTGCGGAAACCAGGAGCGCGGCGCGAGTGGAGCGGCCGACGCGACGCACGGAAATTCCTGTATTTTTCATTCTGTCTTCCCCTTTTTGCATTTTTGGCATTTTTTTCAGAACTATCACCAGACCAGCCGAAGGTGCGTGGTATTTTAACCCGAACGGCGTAGTTTATTCTGCTCAACTGTCATAAAGTTGAAAAATCTTCGAGTACTATTGATGGAAATTCGATAAATCGCCTAGATTCCAGCCAGTAGGCCCATGCATTGCCGGGCGGGAACGGCAATCAGCCCGCGCAGGCACGCATGATTCATCGAACCATATGCCCCGAGTTGAGTATTTGCTTTTTGAGGTATCGCCTTGTCGGCGGGCCCTCGCCCGGCCGGTCAGAAGCGCTTGATCGACAGCACTTCGAAAGTCTGGCGCAGCGTTTCGGTCGATCGGTCATAATCGGCAAGCGCAAGCGCCGCGATCAACGCATCGGCAACGCAGAGTTGCGCGATACGGCTTGTCATCGCCTCGGTCCGGAAGCGCGTTTCGCGTGCCATCGTAAACAGAACAACATCGGCATAGGCCTGGATCGGCGAACGTGCGAAATTGGTAATGACGATCGTACGCGCGCCAGCCTCTTTCGCGAGCCGCGTCGCGGCGACTGTCTCGTGCGTCGCTCCGCTGTGCGAAATGGTCAGCACCGCCACGTCGGGGTCGCAACGCGAGGCGCTGATCGCCTGGACATGGCTGTCGGTGACCACGCGGGCGTCGAGCCCGATGCGCAACATGCGATAATGTGTGTCTTCGGCCATCGGAGCCGAGGAGCCGATCCCATAAATCTCGACACGCTTTGCCGTGCGGATTGCATCGACGGCGCGCGCGAGCGACTGCGGATCGAGTACCGACAACGAATCACGTAGCGCCTGAATCCCCGAATGAAAAACCTTGCGGCAGATCATGTCCATATCATCGTCGCGCGCGACATCCTCATGGATGAACTGCACCGGCTCGACGATCTCGCGCGCAAGGCTGAGCTTCAGATGCTGGAAGCCTGAAAGGCCGATACCGCGGCAGAAATTGACGATGCTGCCCTCGCTCACCCCGACCGCATCGGCCAGCTCGGTAATCGACATCCGCACGATGCCCTCGGGCCGGGCGAGGATATAGTCGGCAATCCGCCGCGCGCCCTTGGCCATGCTGCCCTGCGCCACCCTCATTCGCGCCAGTGCATTTTCGACCGGCCTCTGATCGTCGGCCGCACCCCGGTGTCCTGCGGATTTTTCGTTCATATCCGGCAATTCTCTGACTGAATCCGCTGCCCAACCCCTTTGGGGCCGATCATATTACCCCAGAGCCCGGCCATATCAAAAGCAAACTTTCTCATTTTTATATAAACTGAAAAATGAGAAATTTTCATTCAACTGTCACATGCCGCGCCTAGCCGGGCCTCGAACATTGGTGCGGCGCAGCATCGAGTCGCTCAACGCGATCGACCTTTGCCCCACCAATGTGACCGCGATCCTTCAACAGGGGCAATATTGTGCAAAACTCTCCCAAATTTCGTGCGGCCGTTCGTCTTGGCCTGTTCCTGACCGCCAGCGTGCTGCCATGCGCCGCGTTCGCCGCCGAGGCAGCGGCCGACGCAGCCGACGCGATGGATGAGATCGTCGTGACCGGATCGGTGACGGCTGAAGCAACCGCGACTGCCGCACAGGCGATCGAATATGGCAATGCCGTCCAGATCATCAGCGCCGAACAGATTGCCGAGACCGGCGCGACCAACTTTGCCGAGATTGCCCAATTTCTGATCAAGGGCGCCAACATCGGATATTCACCCGACGAAGGCGAATATACGATCCGCCTCGACGGCGGCAGCGACCGCGACACGCTGGTCGTACTCGACGGCGTGCCGCTCTACGACCGCGGACCCGCGCTCGAAGATATCTGGGGCACGACGACGATCGACCCGCATATGATCGAGCGCGCCGAAGTGTTCCGCGGCGGCAACAGCCTTTTCTTTGGCAGCAACGGCGGCATCGGCGTGATTAGCCTGGTCACCAAGCGCCCCGACGGCACGAGCAAGTTCGAGTTGGGCGCGCAATATGGCGCGTTCAACACGCGCGAAATCTGGGGCAATGCCCGCTTCCCGATCGACGCCGACGGACGCCACAGCCTGATGGTCTATGGCGGCAGCATCCAGACCGACGGCCCGCGCATCTTCGCCCCCGAATCCTATGTCGACAATGTCGCCAAGGCCGGCGGTATCCAGAAATATCCCCTCAACCGCGGCAATATCGGCATCAAATATCTATGGCAGGTCGACGACAAGACCGAGTTGCGCGTCAACGGGCAATATACCCAGATCGAGTTCCAGGACCCCTTCCCCGACGCCGAAACCTTTTCACCCAACCGCGTGCGTTACCCGATCGTCGATTTCACGCTCGACCGCCGCTGGTCGGACAATGTCTACACAGAGATCGCGGGTTATTGGAGCAACCCGCAGCTCAACAACACCGAAACCTATCCCGAAATCTGCAAGATCGCTGCGGGTTGCATCGATCCGACGACCGGCAAGACGACCGCGTTCGGCGACGGCACCGGCAAGTCGATCCCCGCCGCGAACAAGGGCTTCGGCAAGGATTCCAAGATCGGCGGTTTCCGCGAGATGGGGCTGAACGTCCGCAACACCCTGTCCTTCCCCGATCTGTTCGAGCTGGTCACCGGCGTCCAGGTCGTGTCGTACAAGGATGATTCGGACCCGGTCTTCCCGATCCCGAACAAGGCGAACACGATCACCGGCGTCTATGCCGATTTCCGCCCGGTGCTCTTCTTCAGCCCCGATACCAAGCTCTCGCTCGCGCTGCGCACCGATTTCGCCGACAGCTTCGGGTCGCGCACGATCTGGAAATTCGGCTTCCGCCAGCCGATCGGCGATTTCTATATTCGCGGCAATGGCGGTACATCGTACAGTCTGCCGCGCACCAACGAGCTTTTCGCCCAAAGCCCCACGCTCGTCGGCAACCCCGACCTCAAAACCGAAGAAACCGAAACCTATAATGGCGGTATCGGTTTCTCCAAGGAATTCGGCAATGTCGCCGTCAATGCCGAAATCGGGGCGTTCCGCACCGATGTCACCAACCGCATCCAGACCACCTCGGGCCTGACGCCCAACACCTATTTCAACAACGACCGGACCACCCAGATCCGCGGACTGACCGCCGAACTCGACGTCCGTGTCGGCAAGGGATTCTCGTTCAACGTCAACTATACCAAGCAAAAGGCGCATCTCGACGGCAGCGACCTGCAGATCAACGAGACGCCCGAATATATGATCGGCGGCAATGTCAGCTGGCGTAGCCCCGACGAGCGTTTCCACATCACGCTCTTCCCGCGTTATCAGGGGCCTGAATTTGCGACCGGCGGGGTCAACAACTCGCTGCGCCACAATTTCGGCAATTATTTCCTGATGAACGGATCGATCGGATATCGGCTCGGCGACGAGCGGCAGCACCAGTTCCAGCTGCGCATCGTCAACATCTTCGATCAGAAATATGCCGAGCGCTATGGCTATGGAAACATGCGCTATAGCTCGGCGTTCAACCGCGGCGAGATTGCGGTCAACAGCCCCGAATATTTCTATGGCTATGAGTTCGAGGGCAAGCCGCGCAGCGTCTACATCTCCTACTCCACCAAATTCTGATCGTCCCGGGTCTGGCGCCGCAGACGGCGCCAGACCCGCCGAACCCGATTCACGATGCTGTCACAGCCCCCTCGTAGCTGCCCCCCGTCTTTCGGGTCGATGGAGCTTGCCTATGCGACGGTGGATCATGGCGGGCGTGCTGGTGGCGATGCTCGTCGCCGGCGCGGGCTGGATGGCCCTGCGCCCGCGGTCAGCGCAGCCGCCGCCACTGCGCGTGTTGCTGATCCCCGCCGATGGCGGGACCGAAAGCGGCACGCTGGCCGACTATCGGCCGATCTTCAACGCCGTGGCACGCCGCACCGGGCTCCGCTTCGACCTGAAGGTGGCGCAATCCTATGGCGGAGTGGTCGAGGCGATGTGCAACAATGCCGCTGACATCGCCTTCGTTGGGTCCGTCACCTATCTCCAGGCCCGCAAGCGCGGCTGCGCCGAGCCGCTCGCGATCGCGGTCAAATCAGGCCGTTCAGTCTATTATGCCGGGCTGTTCGTCCGGCCGGAATCGTCCATCCAATCTATCGCCGACCTGCGCGGCAAGCGCGTCGCCTTTGGCGACGTCAATTCGACCTCGGCCTTTGTTTTCCCCATCACCATGCTGCTCGATGCCGGGATCGATCCAGTTCGAGACCTGTCGGCGGTCCGCATGACAGGCACCCACGCCAACAGTCTCGCGACGCTGATCAATGATGAGGTCGACGCCGCGGCGCTCTCCTTCGATTCCTATGACAAGGCCGTCCGCGCCAATGTCCCCGGCGCACGGTCGCTACGCGTGATCGCGCGGAGCGACTCGATCCCCTATCCGCCACTGATCGCCAGCACGCGCCTGTCGCCCGCGCTGCGCGGGCAACTGCGCGCAGCTTTCGAGAATCTCGATGACAGCCCCGGCGTTACGCCCGCGATGATCCGCGGCTATGGCGGCGCGCAGGTCGATTCCTATGTCGGCCATATCGCGCCCGATCATTTCGCCCCCGCCGAGCGGAAGATGGCGCAGGTCAGCGACACCCTGAAGGACGAATTGCTGCGCAAGTCGGCCGAAAGGCCGCGCCGATGATCGACGTCCGCATCATCGATCTCAGCCTCCGCCATCCCGGCGGCGCCGAGGCCTTGGCGAATGTATCGCTCGACATTCCCGCAGGCCAGTTCTGTGCGGTGCTCGGGGCATCCGGCGCGGGCAAATCGACCTTGCTGCGGGTACTCGCGGAAATAACCGCCCCCAGCACCGGGAGCATGTTGTACTGTGGCGCGCCATCGGACACCGCGCTCCGTCGCCGCATCGGCCTGATCCCACAGGATTTTGCGCTGTGCGGACGGGCCAGCGTCGCGCGCAATGTCATGGCGGTCGCCGATATCGCCCTCTGGCGCTCCTTCATCGGCCTCTATCCGCAGTCCGAACGTGCGCGCGCCGCAAGGCTGCTCGCGGCACTGGGGCTGGAAGAAACCCATCTCGCGCGCCGCGCCGACAGCCTGTCGGGCGGCCAGCAACAGCGCGTCGCGATCGCTCGCGCACTGCTCCACCGCCCCGCGATCATCCTCGCTGACGAGCCCGTCTCCAGCCTCGACCCCGCGACCGGCGAAGCGACACTGGCGCTGCTTCGCAACGAAGCGCGCGACCTCGGCGCGACACTGATTTGTAGCCTGCACCAGCCCGATCTCGCGCGCCGTTTCGCCGACCGAATCATCCTGCTAGACGCCGGCCGTATCGTCTTCGACGGGACCCCTGCGAAGTTCGACGGTGACATCACCCGACCACGTTTGCTGGCGGTGGGGCAATGAAAACAGCCCTTCCCTGGCGCTTTCCGGCGATGCTCAACGCGCGCACCGTCGCGCTGCTCGTCGCAGCGTTTCTGCTGCTCTGCTACACCGGCCAGCGCGTCGAGATCGACCGGATGCTGGCGCTCAGCGGCGAAGCCATGTTGGCAACGGCGGGAATCACCGAGCGCTCACAGGTCGCCGAGGGGCTGGGCACAACGCTCATTCAACTGGCGCCAATCCAGCTATCGTCGCGGCGCGAGGTGAGCCGGATCGAAGATTTCGACCCCGAACGCCTCCCCCTCTTCGCGCGCATCGAAACGGTCGAAACGCCAGTCACCGAACTCAATCCCGAAACGCTGCGCCACGAAGAACGCGCGGTGCACACGGCATGGCTGGTCGAACCCTTCGGCTATGCCTTCCACGTCGCCGCAAAAATGCTCGAGACGATCGAGATCGCGCTTTGGGGTACCGTCATCGCGGTGCTGATCGGATTGCCGCTCGCGCTGCTGGGCGCAAGCAATGTCACCCCGCACCCAGCAATCCGCAGCATCGCCCGCGCGGCATCGGCTTTTCTCCGCGCGGTGCCCGAACTCATCTCCGCGCTTTTCCTCGTCATCGCCTATGGTTTCGGGCCGATTGCCGGGGTGCTGGCACTCGGCCTGCATGCGGCGGGCTTCCTCGGCAAATTCTACGCCGACGATATCGAGGATGCCGATCCGCTCCCGCAAGCCGCACTCGCGGCGATGGGCGCTGCGCGGCTGACGATTTGGCGCTGCGCGATCCTGCCGCAGGCGCTGCCGCAGCATATCGCCTGCACGCTTTACACCTTCGATCGCAACGTCCGCATGGGCGCGGTGATCGGCCTCGTCGGTGCGGGCGGCATCGGCCAGGAATTGAAGGGCCGCTTCGACATGTATGAATATGGCCATGTCGGCACGATCCTGATCGCCATCTTCATCGTCATCCTGGCGCTCGACCTGATCGCGTGCCGCGCGCGTCGGGCGTGGCGGTGACGCACATTTTCCTTTTCAACCCGGAGTAGTTTGAATGAGCGAGTCGAGACGACATTTCCTGAAAGCCGCCGGTGTCGCCGGATCGGCCGCCGCGTTCCACGCCAGCATCGGCCGGGCGCTGGCCATCCCCGCGAAGCGGACGACGGGCACGATCAAGGATGTGCGCCACATCGTCATCCTGATGCAGGAAAACCGGTCGTTCGATCATTATTTCGGGACGATGAAGGGCGTGCGCGGTTTCGGTGATCGCCATCCGATCCCGCTGCCCGATGGCAAGAATGTCTGGTTCCAGAACAATGGCGCGCGCGAACTGCCGCCGTTCCACCTCGACACCGCGCGCACCAACGCGCTGAAGGTGCCGGGCACCCCGCACAGCTTCTCCGACGCACAGGCGGCGTGGAATCAGGGCAAGTTCGGCCTGTGGCCCAAATATAAGACCGACTATTCGATGGGCTATTACAGGCGCGAGGATATTCCGTTCCAGTTCGCGCTCGCTGAGGCCTTCACCATTTGCGACGCCTATCATTGCTCGATCACAACGGGCACCGATCCCAACCGCATCGTCTTCTGGTCGGGCTCCAACTTCGACCCGGAAGTTGCCGCGACCGGCACCAATTGCCGCGACGACAAGTCCGAACCCAATAACCTCCGCTGCTGGATCAAGGGCGCGCTGCCCGAACCGGGTTATACCTATGCCGGCAATGCGCTCGAATGGGCGACGATCCCCGAAGTGCTCGAAGCCGCGGGCGTCGACTGGCGCATCTATCAGGACCCCAATGACAATTGGACCGGGGCAATGCACGGCGGGCTGGCGTTCAAAGGCTTTCGCGACGCCAAGCCGGGCTCGCCGATCTATGAGCGCGGCATGGCGCATCACTCGCTCGAGAAGCTCGCCGAGGACGCGAAGAACGGCACGCTGCCCGCGGTGTCGTGGGTGTTGCCGCCCAAGCAATGGTCCGAGCATCCTTCGGCCTCGACCCCGATCGAGGGCGCCGAATTCACCGCGCGCGTGCTCGATGCGCTGACCGCCAATCCCGACGTGTGGAGCGGCACGGTCTTCTTTCAGACCTTCGACGAGAATGACGGATTGTTCGACCATCTGCCTCCCGCCGCGCCGCCGTCGTACAACGCCGACGGCACGCTCGCGGGCAAGGCGACGCTCGCGCTGCCCGGCCATTATTTCGACGATCATGAGGATAAATATCTGTCGCGCGACGACAGCATCTCGGGGACGACGCGCCCCTTCGGGCTTGGCCCGCGCGTGCCGATGTATGTCGTCTCGCCATGGAGCAAGGGCGGCTGGGCCAACAGCGAAGTGATGGATCACACCTCGGTCGGCCAGTTTCTCGAAAAGCGCTTCGGCGTCACCATCCCGGCGATCAGCCCTTGGCACCGCGCGGTGTGCGGCGACATGACTTCCTGCTTCGACTTCACCAAAAGCGCCGACGCGGCCTTTCCCGCGCTGCCCGATGTCAGCGGATCGACCGCAATCCTCGACACGCATTTGCAGCGCCCCAAGGCGATGCCGCCGCGCGTGCCGCAGGACCTGTTCCAGGAAAAGGGCATCCGCCGCTCACGCGCTCTGCCTTATGTGCTCCACGTCGATGCCCGGATCGACGCCGCGGGGAAGGCGGTCGTACTCGACTTCGTCAATCAAGGCTCAGCGGGCGCTGTTTTCCACGTCTACGACAAGCAGAACCTCGATCGCATCCCGCGCCGCTACACCGTCGAGGCGGGCAAGACGATCGACGATCGCTGGGACGTCGAAGCCGATGGGGCGTTCGACCTGTGGGTGCTCGGCCCCAACGGATTCCACCGGGCCTTTCGCGGAAAATTGGGTCACGCGGCGCACGCACCGACGATGACCGCGCGCTATGAAGGCAAGAAGCTGGCATTTGCTTTCGTTAATGAAGCGGGCGATCCGCAAAAGGCGGTGATCGCCCGCGACGCCTATGCGCCCTCCGCCAGCAAGGAGATTGCAATCGCGGGTTACAGCAAGGCGATACAGGCGTGGCCGACCCCGAAGGATCATGACTGGTACGACGTGACCGTCACGCTGACCGGCATCGAAACCCGCCTCGCCGGGCGCATCGAGCGCGGCGTTCACGGCATCAGCGACCCCTATATCTTCGCCTGATAGCACCCGGAATTGCCGGGCAGGTTCATCACCTGCCCGGCAATTCGTGCGGAGCGACGCGCGACGGCAAGCAGACAGCACAAAGATTCGACCGCGGGCGACCGCGACAATCATGTCGTCAAATTTTGATGTGCTGAAATGGCCGCATGGCCAGGCCATTGAAAAATGCAGTCTTATGGAGCAAAAAAACCAAAATTACGGATCAAGATTTAAAGCCACGGTAGATCCATCGACCGATGAGAAACGTGGGCCACGCCAACACGGGCAAGACGATGCCGAAGAAAACGCTCTTGATGACCGCGGTTGACGCGCTTTCCATAGATTCCCAAGATATTTCATTGCTGCACCCATCAAATGGACCCCAGAACCAACCGGAGCACTCTTGAAGTGTTTCGATGTTGATTGCGAAGACCAAGGCCCACCAAGTGAAATATGGAATTTAAATCACTATCCCAAGCCGCTTCAAGCCTTTGCCCGTGTTCATGTCGCCCACTTCCGGAATCTATTAGCCCAACTCTCAGCAGTTTTAGGATCAAGACGCCGGTCTCCCAAGCTAATCATTTTTTAGCTTCGATGCTGGTCATTGTTATGAGTTTGTGAAATGGTGATGGCATGGATGCTTGCCTTAGCTTCCCGTTACGCGGCGATAGCTGTATCGGCAAATTGCTTTGCCTTCCGCTGTTTTGATCCTAAAACTCCAAAGGCTTTTGATTAAAATATAAGGATCGACGATGCGACGTGACTGGATTTTCTTGGCGACGGCCATCTATTTTCTTAGCGCATGTTCTGAGCAAGCTGTGTCTGCTCAGGCGCCTGAAACGACGTCTTCTCGTAGCGAGGTGGGAAGAGACATCCGTGGTCAGGAGTGGCGCCTGAGTATTTCTGACGGGGTAAATAAGGCACAGCTACCCTCAACAACTAACATGAAACTCATGGGGTTCGACGTTCGAAAATATGTAAAGGAGAGCTGTGTAGACTTGTGGCGGAGCAGCACGTGTCAAGTTTTTGCACAGCCGGATCCTCAGGGCACGCTTACAGGCTATTTGATCATATCCGGGGATGGGAAGAGCTATTCCGTCGATAGCGACACTGTCACCACCCCATTGGGTGTCTCGTCGAAGAAATGCACAATTGGCGGCGAGTTAGAAGTGACCGACGGTAAACCAACGTCCAATTTTTCAGGCTGGAGCGCGTTCTCGTCGCGGGATGGAGCAGAGGGACGGTTTTGGTTTAAGCGCATCGACAATAACGTGAAGGTGGCCGACGAGCGTTGGAATTATTGCTACGATGATCGCCATATTGAAGATGTCTACGTTTTAATCGGGTCGATGACTCGAGAACTATCATAGCAAACACTACGTATCGTCAGAAGGTTGAGTCTTCTCTCGGACGTGGGTCAAGCAGCGTGACGAATCACAAAATCTAGCAAAAACGATGGCTGAGCGAATACCAGCCGCGCCTTATTGATCCGTGGTTGTCGACCCTAGGAGATCAAAGAGCTTCTGCCAGCGATCAACATACTCTTCAGAGATAACAGAGATCCCGTTTTTCAGCAGAAACTGCTTCGCGTTTTTGGAAACTTCGACTTTCCAGCCTGGCTCGAGATCGATCTTTTCCTTTTGAGCCCACGCTTCGATTTGGTCTAAGATTGGGCGCCCCGTTTCAACGGAGTCAGAAAATTGATTATCGGCCAGACGATATATCCGATCGATCACGCTGGCGATTACGCTAGCTGGAATAAGATCCTCAATTTCTGACCCATTTATGTCAGTATAGCTGTCGATAATGATCAGGCGGTCAGGCTGTTGCTGATAGAGACTTGATCCGAGTTCCTTTGCGATCCGGCGTCCGCTCTCATCCCCATCAAGAATCATGTAAGGTAGAGCTTCATCGCGTCCGGTAAGTATGCTCGCAACCATTCGGGTGTTCTTGGTGCCGCCGGCCGGTGGAAAGACAAGTTCCCTTGCTGGCTTGAGGCGTCCGGACGACACGAGTAATGTCTTGATTGCCGTAAGATAGTGCTGATCCGAACTGCCTTCCACGATAACCGGCTGGCAGCCCAGCATGAGACTATCCGCAATGCTCAGTCCAAGCGCGGAGTGCACGGCATAGGCAGCGCCTGGCTGAAGTTCGGCTCCTTTACGCAGATCAGAAGTCGCTTGTGTTGCTCCTTTTTCATCGACGTAAACCTTGCGTGCCCGATCGAGCCGGTCGGCGTGAACGAGGAACGGAGAGTGGGTCGTGTAAAGGATCTGGTTTGTCTTCGCTAAATTGTCGAAAAATTTTGAAAGGTCATACTGGGCGAGCGGATGCAGAGATAGGCCTGGTTCGTCCAAGAGCAAGATCGCGTTCTCATGCTCCCCTTGGCCTGCACTTTCGACCAGAAACACGAGATAAAAACTGAGGAACCATTGCAGTCCGGTGCTTCGACCTTCCAACTCGACCTCTGCAGGTCGCCGCTCATCCGCGACCCAAATGCGAAAATGGTTTCCATCTGCCTCGAAGCGAAACCGATAATCGCCCTGTTTCCACCAGTCTTTGAATCGCGACGTGAGCGTCGTCCCTGCCGACTGGAGCAGGATTGAGCGTTCTCGCTTCCGCTCGGCAACCTCAGCTATTTCTGCCTCAGACGGCCCACGAGGAGGATTTCCAACAGTCGTTTCATCTCGTCCCAGTTCCAAGATTTCGCTGGGTTCGAGACGAACGAAGCTAAAGAGGACACGCAAAGTGCGGGCTTTTGCTGCCTCTTTCTCCCCAAGATCGTCACGCTCGAGATTGTCTACAACGTGAGGCAAATAAATCTCAGAGTCGAGATTGCCGTAATTTGAGTAATAAACGAAACGCGGCACTCGCTTAATTATTGCCGCTTTGACAGATTCGACTGTTCCGGGAGCGGGAGCGAGCAGCCGAGCCTGCAAATCGTCGATCTGGGCGGCTAGTGCCTCAAGACGAGGGAAAATGCTGCTTGTTTTTGCGGGAGCCTCTGGCGCTAGGGCGCGCAAATCGCTTGTTAGTGCGCTAAGCTCGTCGGCGGACAGCGGGACTGTAGGGAGACCAAGAATGGCAGACTCGATGCCCGAAACCAACTCGTCCTTCTGAGTCTCTTCTTTCGCGAGGGCCGAAATCGACTTGATCTCGGTCAGCGCAGTTTGAAGCAGGCCTTCGACCTCTTCTGCCGACGCTGTTGTATGATGCTGATGCCGCGGAAAGCTAACTTTGTATTCGCCATCGTAGTATCGATCGACGCGAACGACCTGCGCGTCCTCAAGAGTAATCCCAGCCGCACCGGCGAAACGGTCAGCCACATCTCCCAAGTCAAATTCCACCGAGATGAAACAGAAGCTTCCAGGGTTCTCGCGAATCTCGGCGAACATCGTTTTGGGATAATCCGACGTTGGCCTTATATCGCCTTCCCGAGCAGGTTTGAGTTTCCAAAGAGGCAATAAGAGGTTGGACTTGCCGGACTCGTTGACACCGATCAGTGCCGTTACGTCGTCAATGCTGATCCATCCGCTGTCAATAACTGATCGGAAGTTTGTGACCCTGTAACGCAGCAACCGCATTTCATCTAAACTCCATCAGCTATTTCTTCGCTGTCGCATATACCCGTAAAACGTGAAAAGTTCTAGGTTTGTTCGAGGGCGAAAATCCATCGTTATCTACATGACGCCGTTTTTTCGTTGCATTCATCGCTCTGCAATTCTTAGGCGATTTCAATTCGCTCTCCACGGCTCATTTTACCCTTCTGCGCGTGTCATGACCCGGTCTTTTTCTAGGTCATAACTATAGAGATGCAGGCTCCTTGTCGCGATTAGCCGAACGGCATATTCAACGGTTGCAGGCGAAATGAAGAACCATTCACGCGGATCCACCGACCGACCAAATCGATCGGGCAGTCGGACATCGATACAGGCGCCGGCGAAAAAGCGATGAAGTAGCCCTTCGATCTTTTTCGGGGCCACGCCGCGAGTGTCATATTCAGCCAAGATCTCGGCCTTCGCCATGAGGAAGGTGGGATCGTTTTCAGCGGTGCTGATTCGACTGGCCGGCGAGCCAGTCGTAGAGCCTATCTTCACCATATGATGCTTCAGATCGGCTAAGGCGGGATCGTCGGACAGTGTTTTCGCGACGTAAATGCACCCAGTCACCGGGGCCGCCTGCCCCTCGAAGAGAGGGCCGGCCTGCGGCGAAAGCACCCTGCGGCTATTCTCTGCCCGATACAGTGCCTTTCCGAAGGAGCGGAGCAGGTGGCCACTCTCGGTCCCGCTGTCATAAATGATACGGAGCCTGGCATCTTTCTGGTCGCCGCGGGTGCGCGTCATCCATGCACCAACCTCAGCGATGTAGGCGAGCTGCCCATCGAGGATGAACATATCACCGGCAGCAATCTGGTATGTGGAGCTGGTCGGAACCGTTGATCTGGCGCCGGAAGCAATATCAGCGATGAATTCGTCAAAAATGGGAGCAAACTTCTCGAACTCGGCGCACGGTATCCGTTCGGCAATCATATCCGCTTCCGCCTTGGGGACAGGCGGCGGAGTGGCCCGGAACTCGAAAATGTGATCGTCGGGTGTCGACAGCAGATCATCGTCGGCCGCGATGAGTTCGTCGAGGCTGGCGGGGATCCGATCTTTGTCATGCTCGGCCGGCACGAGAAGATCATATTGGTCCAGATCCCGGAGCGCCCGGACTTTGGCCTCATCATTTCGGAACGCGGCCAACCGCACACCCAGCCTCATTTCCTCGGGCGATCGGGAAGCTGGGTCCGGCGCCCTGCCATGACGCTCGCGAAATGCTACGATTTCCAGGAACAGTCGAGCCTGGTCATCGGCCGGGGACGACACCTTCTTCGTTTCAGGAACGAACAGATCGTCTTTGGACGCAATGAGTTCGTCCAGCATATCGTAGAAACGACTGACTGACCGAGACATCAGGCGGCCTGTTCCCTCTGCCGTCGGATTGCCGCAGCTCGTATCCAGGCATGGGCTTCGGCCATGCGTTTCTCGATCGGATTTGCCGAGTTGATGTTCGGATCCCGCCCGTGCTGCTCCTTGAACGCGCGGATACGCGGCACCTGTGCCAAAGCCTCGGCCTCGCTAATCGTGATCTTGGTTTCCGCAATGGTCTGATGAATTCGCCGGAGAACAGATTCGCCCAGCGCCTTCGACAGAATTTCATATGACTGCTGAAAGGGGTTAACCTGGTCGATCAGGTCGATGCTGAGCTCCGGCATCGTGACGAATTTCGAGGTCAGCTTCAGCAGCTGCGCATGAGCCTTCTGACCGTCGGTGGCATCTCCGTCTTCGGAAGGAGGAAGGCCCTCCTGACGGCTGGCCTGCGTCAGATGAGCGAGAACAGCGCGTCTCGCCACCACGTTTTGGCGAATTGCCTCTATGTCGTCTTCATTCTCGGCGATGTCGGGATAACGCCGGGCGATCAGATCAGGGATAAGGTGCTGATTGATCGTCTCTGCCGGAAATTCGTCTGGAATAAGGCTCGCCCGAAGCACCTGGGAGTCTTGCAGGACAGCAGCCATGAGATCCGTCATATCGGTCTGAATGATTTCCACGGCGCGTTTGCTTGTCGGCTCTTTGAGCCCCGTTATCTCAATCGTCGGCTCGGCATCGAGTAGGTCAATACGGGTCGCGGGCCTTGCCACACCATCGAAGCGATCGTCCGATGGCCTGGTGCGAAAGTTGAAGTTTGGCGCCAGCACCTGTTCCATGAGCAAAGAGCAGGCGATTGCTTTCAGCATATCGTTCACTGCCGTGCGCACCAGATCGTCGGCCGTATCGGGTTCTGCAATAAGGTTGGTGAACTGCGCGTGGCTCTTTCCGGGCGCGTCGCGGGTTGCACGGCCGATGATCTGCACAACCTCGGTCAGGGAGCCGCGGTAACCGATGGTCAGGGCATGCTCGCACCAGATCCAGTCAAAGCCTTCCTTCGCCATGCCTAAGGCGATGACGATGTCGAGATCATCCTTCTTTTCCACATCCCGCAGTCCGGACAAAACCTTCTGCTGGGTATCGGGGGTCACCAGATCTGCAATCTTGAGGATCTTGCCACCGTGCGTGCGTAAAAGCTGGAAGCCCGTCACCTCGTCGATTTCGATGACGTCGCCAAGGACGTCGAGGATGCCGTTCATTTCCTTTATTTTATCGCCCATCGCCGCCTGCGAATTGACGTTCGGGATATGAATGATGGTCTTCTTGGTCGGATCGAGAACCTCGCCAATCGCGGTCAGGTAGTTGCCATGGTAAAAATGGTAGCCAATACCAAGGGTCCTGAGGTGCTCGTAGCCCGAAAGCTGCTCGTAATAGGTGTATGTGACCCGCGTGAACTTCTCTTCGTCCTCAGGCCGAAGCACCGGCACCTGGTCGCCGCGGAAATACGACCCGGTCATTGCGATCAAATGAGCCGAGCCTTCGTTCATTACCGCGCGGATCAACTCGCCCAAGCGATTATCTGCGTCGGCCGACACATGATGAAACTCGTCGATCGCGAGGGCGCAATGATGGAAAGCTGAAATGCCTTGACCGTCGTTCATGATCCGATCGAACGCATGGCGAAGCGTGGAATGGGTGCAGACGATGATTTCGTCTTCGCTTTGCATAAATCGAATGAAGGCGTTGATCTTGCCGCCCTCGCCACCAATCAGATCGCACAGATTATTCTGCGGTGACACGGTCCAATCAGCGAAAAACCCATGTTGCGTTAGGTTTGTCGACCGAAACGAGTTTCCGATCGACCTTTCTGGAACGGCGACGATGATCTTCTTGATACCTTGGTTGGCCAGCTTATCGAGCCCGAGAAACATGAGCGCTCGGCTTTTCCCAGATGCCGGCGGGGACTTGATCAACAAATACTGCGAGTTCCGCGCGTCAAACGCACGGGACTGCATGGCACGCATTCCCATATCGTTGGTCGACTTGCTGGCGCCGGTGGCCCCATATTCAACAGTTACGAAGTCAGGCATGGAAATCTCCGGCTCAGGCGGCTTTCGCCACTTTCTTGGTCATTCGCGCGTAAAGCTTAAACAGGTGCCCAAGCCGCTCATCATCGTCTTTGAATGGACGTCCAATATAAATGGTCTCTAGGAAATCATCGAGCTCACGGTGCGCTCCAACGAGATCGGCCGGCAAGGTTTCCGGATTGTAGAGCCAAGCAATTGTTTTCCCGCCAGCGATATAAGGCTCACGCACCCGAAGGATGTTCAAGGCGTGATCCTCAAGCTGTGAGCGTTGTTCATCTGATAAGGAAGCGATTGGAAAAGTGTTATAAACAAGCGTGTTCGAGTATCTGTAGTCGGATTTAAGCCGACCCCCGACTGCGCTTGTCCAGACACGGTGTAGGGTGCTGCTGAGAATGGAAAAGACCCAGGTCGGCGGATTATAAATAGCGAACGCACTGTCGGTAGCGACTGTATTCTGAGGAAGAAAACCCACGGTAAGATACGGTCGCCGTTCGGACGAAACTCGCGGTATGATGAGAAAGGCTTCATCCCGATGCCTTACTTCGTTGAATCGGTGAGGCCATGCCGAAGAAGCTGCGGTCGACGCCTTCGGACTCGCCGATCGAACTGCCGCGGTGAGCCTTAATCGTTCAGCAATAGCCGGGATCGCTTTTGCCGCGGCGAGATCACTGTCTCTAATCCAGAGACAATATCGCGTCTGCCCTTGAATAAATTCCTGTGCGCCAAAAACTGGTCGAATGAAGGTTTTTGAGCTGGGAAAATCTTGGCACAATTTAGCAGCTTCATCCGACGACAACATGAGATGGCCGCCGTCTTTGGCAGCGTTCCCTAATTCGATTTGTGGAAGCCTTGAAATAGCAGACGCATGACGTTCAACGAATATATCTGGAGCGTCAACAAGGTAAGGATTTATATTTGAAGCAGCGAGCTTATGTTCTGATCCGAAAATAAACTTCGGTTTGTTACTAATCGGTCTAACCGAGACGATCACACAAATAACACCAGCATTTTTAGCTGCGCTATTGCTCCACTTGAACGGTTTATAACTAAATCCGTATTCCGCTTTCTTTTTATTTATAAGTGGCCACAACAAGGGCACCTGTTCCCCTTGAAACAGAGAATTGGTTGTGACGAATGCCGCTTCTGCCCCCGTTTTTTGGGCGTAATCGGCAGCTCGAGCAAACCAAGCGGCGACATAATCTAAATTCCCGAAAACGCCGTTTTCATTCGCGAAGGCTATTTCCATATCGCGCTGTTGTTCGCGCGTTCTTTTGGGGCGCCCAAGATAGGGCGGGTTCCCAATAATTAGAATTTCGGCACCATCTTCAGGTGGGCAAATGGTCAGCCAGTCTGCTCTTAAGGCATTCCCTACCACGATGCTTCCCGCGTCAGATAATGGCAACGCAGGCGTAGGGGCTGAGCAGATCTCGTCCAATTTTCGGTTCATCTGATATTGAGAAATCCACAGCGAGAGCTTGGCTGTTTCGCAAGCGAAGTCGACCGGATCTACTCCATAGAAGCTGCTAATCCGAATCCCCGTCTGGTAATCAGCCAACGCGAGCTGACCTCTTCGTTTAACGTCGCGCATTCGGCGAAACGCTTCGGTCTCAATCAGCCGGAGCTCACGATAAGCGATGATAAGGAAATTGCCTGAACCGCAGGCCGGATCGAAAATCCGAATATGTGCAATTCGGCCGACCAGTTTTTCGAGCGCCTTGATATTGTCTCCGGCTAAGGTCAGTTGCTCTCGAAGAGAATTGAGAAACAACGGTTCTAGCACCTTCATGATGTTCGGCACGGAGGTGTAATGCATACCAAAATCGGCACGCATATCAGTGTGTATGATTGCTTGGATCATAGAGCCAAAAATGTCGGCGTGAATTTGATCCCATTGGAGTTCAGCGGCTTCAAACAGAAGCCGTCGCGCCCGACGATTGAAGACTGGAACCTCAGTTCGATCACGAAACAAGCCGCCATTTACATAAGGAAAGTCACCGGCTATGCGCTGAGACCGCACGCCTCGAGCCCGACGAGCTTCGCTATCCGCCACGTCCAACGATAGAAAAATATCCTCGATGACGCGTTGCGTATCAGACCCGTCGACTTCACGTGCTTCCCTGCGCAAAGTGTTCAGGAAAAGCTTTTCAGAAAATATTCCAGTGTCTTCCGCAAACATGCAGAACAGCAACCGCGTCATAAATATATTGAGGTCGTGGATTTGGTCGGCGCCCCAAGTCGGGTTGGCGTCCCGAATTGCATCATGGAATTTGGCCATGTGACGAGCAGCGCGGACGTCGGCAGCCGTCTCAGGAGCCGGCTTGTAGCGCTCGACACCAAACATGGGCAGCAAGAAATCGTAATTGACTGCCAGGTCCGCCAAGCGATCGAACGATGGAGTTTCGCCTGTCTTTATATCGACGGCCAGAAACTCGTCCCCATCGGTGCTCATAAGGAAGCGAGGCGCATTTTTAGACGCCGCACCTTTCTTTCCGATCAAAGACGCCTTCAGGTCTTCAATTGTGTTTTGGACCTGTCCGGCGTCCGCAGCTCGAAAGAGGAGCTTCTTCGGCCATAGGATATCGGACGCCGCCAGTCCTGCAGGATGCTTCATACGAAGCTTTGTGACCTCGTTGCGAGACGCATCGAAAGCTTCCATCACGCGGAACGGAAAATCGTGAAGCGTGCAGGCGCCGGATGTGACGTCTGCCACCAACTGGTCGAGCTCTTCCTCGATTGCGATCGTGTTCAATGCCATGAGACCGCGCCGTCAGTCGTCTGAACCGGCACGGGGACCGGATTTCCCACGAGCAAGCCCTTGTGCAGCGCCTTTTTCAGCGCCCTCGATCAGCGAGGACGGCATCTGGATCCAGTCTACCCCTAGCGCCATAAAGCACTGCATGATGAAGACGGCTGTGAAGCGGCCGCGGCTCACCTTATTTCGCAAGTTCAGCTCGTTGTCGGTGATACCGAACTCCGCGAGCCGGTCCGCCAAGGCTGCATAGGAAACTCCGCGGCGCATCATCTCCGCGCGCAGCATGTTTTTCACGAGCTCTTCCCACGCCTTGTCGTTCGCCTGGGTTTCGCCGGTTTTGGTTTGATCATCAGTCATGCGCGGAAGTTATAGGTTCAACTTCCAAATTTGCAAAGGAGGGCGCCATCGTCAGCAGTGAGGCGCATCATCGTTTGTGATGATTATGACTCGACTTCGCGGAAACATCATCGTATATGATGACGCAGAGCATCATATATCGTGGCACAGCATTTCCTCCTCTCTCCAGCGGCCAGTTCGCTAAGCATGCGAGACATCTATCGCATGACGGAGGATGACGCCTACGAGATGTTCAAATCGATCAAATGGCCGGATGGCATCCCGACCTGCCCGGAATGCGGCTGCAAGGAGTCGTGGACCCTGGTCGAGAACAGGAAATGGAAGTGCAAGGGGGCGATCAAAAACGAGATCACCGGCGAAACCAGCAAATGCTATCTGCAATATACGGTCACCAGCAGGACGCCCCTCGCAAGTCGGAAACGATCCTTCTGCGACATCCTCGCGGCCATCGCGACCTTCGTCAGCGGCGTGCTGGGCACAGCCGCGCTGCGTCTCAAGCGCGAGTTCAAGAACTCATACAAAACGCCGTTCGTATTTGGCCATAAGATCCGCGAGTCGATGAAAATCGACTATGATCAAACGCTAGAGGGCGTGGTTGAAATCGATGGCCTGTTCGTCGGCAGCAAGAAGATGAAGCCGCCGTTCCCGATCACAAATGAGGCCGATCTCGAAAAATTCTACGATATCTATCGCAAGAAGACCACGTCGCTCGTTGTCGTCCGGGAACGACCTTCGGCCGACGGCACCGAGACTGGCCGAATCAGGGTAACGCATAGAAAGAACGAAGCCGCAGCGGTTGGTTTCATCAAATCCGTCCTGAAGCCGGGGACCATTGTCCATGCTGATTATGGGTCGCAATGGGAGCGCTTGAACCTCCATTTCCCGATGATGCGGGTCAATCACTCCAAGACTTACGTGCAGGATGGCGCCTGCACGAACTGGGCCGAAAGCTTCTTCTCCCGCGTGCGCGCTGCCGAACGCGGCGTCTATCGTTATTGGTGGGAGAGATATGCCGAGCAATATGGCGTGGAGCTAGCTTGGCGGGAGGAAAATCGTTTCGTCGACAATGGCCAGCAGATCCGCATGTTGGTTGAATGCTTGATGCGTTCTGGTCGGTCCACCTTCGCTGGCTACTGGCAGCGCCACAAAAGCAAGTTCCCCTTCTGAAACGGACCTCGGTCACACTTCAGAAATAGGAACAATCTCCCAACGTGTCGGGCGCGTGCTGAGCACTCTCACCTCGGCGCCGGCTGAACGCAGACTCGCGTCGATCGCCGCCTTAACTCGGTCCATTAGGTCTTCATCAGAAACGTCGCCGCCCAGCCGTTCCATGACGAGCGTTGCCAATTCTGCAGGATTGGTCGGACGCGCGAGTTCGCGCATGATCGCAAACGCCGTTCTGGTCGTGGCGCCATGCTCGAAGGGGATTACCTGGTTCTTGGGCTTTACCGGTTTGGTATGCTCAGGGCTCCACTTCGGATCAATTTCGGCCATGATTTCAACGGTAGCTTTTGTGAGTTCGTCCAGACGTGCGATTCGTGCCCGTTTTTCCTCGACGGTTTCATACTCCGCTTCGATTTTTGCGATCTTGACCTCGAGCTGCAGGCGCTCGCCGCGCCAAGCCGCGTATTTCCGCAGCAGTCCGGTTTTAAGATTTGAAACGCCCATCCTGAAAACGGACTAAAGGCATCAACTCGATTCTCAAACCCTTATGTTATTGGTTTTTTTGCGCCAGAAGACTGGAAAAATGGCGCACCCGAAGGGATTCGAACCCCTGGCCTCTGCCTTCGGAGGGGGTACTAACATAATTACGCCAGTCCGAGCTAGAGCAAGTTTTTCTTACCTAAGTCACTATACTGCTGTTGCTTTCTTGCTTTGGTCGCTTCCGCTGACGTATCCTTGTTTACGCCCCGATTTCCTCCCGGCTGCTTACGTGGTGCTTACGCGAAATTAGGGTCACAATTGGAGAAGGCCCGTGGTCAAACTGACCAAGCGCGTTGTCGATACCGCTGTAGCAGAATCGAAAGACTATGTCCTCTGGGACGACGAACTTCCCGGCTTCGGACTCCGGATTTTTCCGACCGGCAAACGAAGCTATCTCATTCAATACCGGGCCGACGGCCGCTCGCGGCGGTACACTATCGGACTTCACGGCGTGTGGACGCCGGAGAGCGCGAGGCGCGAGGCCAAGGCGCAGTTGGGTCGCGTAGCTCAGGGCGATGATCCTGCGGAAGAACGGGCCGAACTCAATAAGGCCATTTCGATGAAGGAGCTCTGCGAGCTCTACATGAACGATCTTAGAAACGGTCTCATCCTCGGCAAAGGCGGCAGGCCCAAGAAGCAGTCAACCGTCGATATCGATCTCGGACGTATCGAGCGGCACGTTATTCCCTTGCTTGGATCGCGTCGGGTCAAGGATGTGACCAAGGCGATCCTCACAAAAGTCATGCGCGATATCATGGCGGGCAAGACAAGGGCCTTCATCAAGACCAACAAGCTGCGCGGACGGGCGAACGTGCGCGGTGGTCCCGGCACCGCAGCCCGGACGCTCGGATTGATCGGCGGGATACTGACGTATGCCGTCGATCTCGGGGTCATCGACAGCAATCCGGCTCATGGCATCAAGCGCCCGAAAGACAATGTTCGCTCACGTCGCTTGAATGACGGTGAGTACCGAATCCTTGGGCGGATGCTCAATACCGCCGCCCAGAATGAAAGGTACGGAGAAACCATCCAAATCATTCGCCAGATCGCCATGACGGGCTGCCGCCGCGGCGAGATCATCAACCTTAAATGGTGCGACGTTGATCTCGACGGAAGCTGTTTACGTCTCTCGGACAGCAAGGAGGGTCGGTCGGTTCGACCAATCGGCCTCCCCGTAGTGGAGTTTCTGGAGTCACGCGACAACGACGAGAATGGTACTTTCGTCTTTCCCGGCCCACGCGGCGAAGACACGGCGTTCGGCGGACTGCCTAATCAATGGAACGAGATTTTCGTCGGCTCGCCGCTCGAGGGGGTCACGCCGCACGTCTTGCGCCACAGTTTTGCGAGTATCGGGAATGATCTTGGTTTTACCGAGGTGACGATCGCGGCCCTGATGGGTCACGCGAAAGGCACCGTCACGAGCAAATATATCCACGTCCTGGACGCCACGCTGATCGTTGCCGCCGATACGCTTGCCGGATACATCGCGGCGCTGCTTGAAGGTACCGTATTCAAGCAAAGAGCCTATTCGCTTGATCGCAATTCGCGAAAGACTGCGCTCCAAGAATTCCTGTTGCGACAACAAGCCCCTGAGAAAATGGCGGCTTAATGCTGGCCCACTTAGACGACGGTGGGAAGATTTACCGCTCGAAAGCAAAATTGCGAAACCATCTTGATACTTGCTTGCGGCAAGCTATTCCACTAACAAGATCCGATAATATGGAGAGGATCATCGTTGCAGAGCTCTGTGCGCCATCTGAGCGATCAGCCGCGACCCCGATTCGGCGCGCCCGGCTGCACGAGCCAAGCCACCGACATCGAGTTTTGGCAGATGCCGCTAGCGGGTGGCCGCGGTCTTTGTGAATACGATCGACTTCCCAGCCGCACCTTCCAACTTAAGAAGCGTTGTATTCGCGTCTGAATTTTCCAGGCAATTTAACTGAGCGGAGTTGACGACCATGTCCCAAGAACAGCTGCAACAAGTCAATGAGATGATCCGCTCGGGCCCTGATCTCGGGTCGCTGCCGGTACCGGAATTGCGCGTGGCGTTCGACGGGTTTGCCGATTTCACGCCATTTGATCCCTCGATCAAATTCGAGGTTGTCGATGCCAATGGGGTGCCCTGTGAAATCGGAGTCGCGCCGGGATCGAGAACCGACGCTACGTTACTTTATCTGCACGGCGGCGGATATGTGATCGGCTCCATCACATCGCATCGGGGTCTTGTTGCGAGGCTGGGTCAGGCCGCGTCGATGCGCACTATGGCCGTTGATTACCGCCTCGCACCTGAGCATCCGTTTCCCGCAGCGGTGGATGATGCCGTCGCCGCATATCAGTGGCTTCTCGATAGCGGCACGCCGCCCGATCGCATTTTCTTCGCGGGCGACTCTGCCGGGGGCGGTCTTGTCGTCGCCACAATGCTGCGATGCAAGGCGCGCAATATTCCTCTTCCCCGTGCAGCTGTTCTGTTTTCGCCATTTGCCGACATGGGCACGGCCGGACAGTCGCTTGTCGATAACCGGGACCGTGATTTTGTGGTCACCGAAGGCGTGGCTCCCGGCATGGCGGAAACCTATCTTGCAGGCGCAGAGGCCGCATCACCAGAAGCGTCACCGATCTATGGCGACCTAGCGGGATTACCGCCGATCTTGATCCAGGTCAGTAGTCACGAGGTTCTTCTGGATGATTCCTTGAGGCTTTTGCGAGCCGCGATCCTTGTGGATGTTCAGGTGCACCTGCGAGTCTATCAGGGACTTCCCCATGTCTGGCAGTTGTTTACGGGCACGCTGGACGAAGGTCAGGCTGCACTAGAGGAGGCAGGGGCGTTTTTCGATAAGCACCTGGACATGTAGCCGCAAACGGCTGGCCCAGGCTTTAAGGAGATTATCTTGATCAAGATGCTGTGTCAGGTGCCGCGCAAGCAAGGCATGAGCGAGGCCGAATTCTACCCGCGCTATCTACATGGGCATGGCGACCTCGTTCGAAACCACGCGCAGGCAATGGGCTTCTTGCGCTATATTCAGGCGCACCGGATCGACTTGCCTGAAATCGCACATTTCTCGGCTGGGCGGCCATGGCGCAGCCCACTCGATGGCCAGTCGGAGCTGTGGTGGGAGAGCTGGGAGAGAATGGAGAGTGCACTTGGGTCGCCCGAAGGTATCGATGCCAGTGCTCTATTAGAGACCGACGAACAGGCTTTTACCGACACTTCCAACGTCAGCGGATTTATCGCCCTCGAGGATGTCATACTCGATCAGTCTGACGGGCTGCCCCCCGGGAGCGGCCCTGCGGTCAAAATGGTGATCGATATCTGGAAGCGCCCGGATTTGTGCAAGGCCGAATTCAGCGGGCATTGGCGCACCAAACATGCCGACCTGATCCGGCAGCACGCAACGGCTTTGGGCATTTCCAAATACGTCCAGAATCACGGCGATCCCGAGGCGAAATTCGATTTCGCCGACCTGCGCGGGTGGCGACCAGCGCCTTCCGGTGTGACAGAAATGTGGTGGCCAAGCATGGGGGCGATGCGGCAAGCATTGGCCTCGCCCGAAGCGATTTCGGCCGTGGCAGCAATTCGGCAGGATGAAGATGGCTTTACCGATCCTGCGTTGACGCGCGCGTTCGCTGCCAAGGAGCGTTCCATTTTTGATTACATCGGCGCGACATCCGTAGTGTAGTGAACCCGGACAGCTTGGCCGTCGCAATGATTGTAGTCGCGCTAGTTGGCGCTAACCAATCCCGGAAATGTGCGAAGGTAATCAACAAATTGCGCGTTTGCACCCTGGTTTCGTAATTCTTGTTCGTCGACCGGCATTGTGGACATCTCATAAAAGAGGTTTTGCTGGACTTGTTTCGGAAAGTCAGCGCACAAAATTGCAGCGCGGCCGATGGTCACGAAGTCACAACCCGCTTCGATAAGGCCGCTCGCATCGGCGGCGCTCGTGATTTTGCCAGCTACGCCAAGCCTGACATTCCCACGGGGAATCTCTGTAAAATAGCTCAGCAAGCTTTGGCCCCGGTGAGCTTCATCGTGCGGCTCTTTGGTTGCGTCCCACAACGACATATCCAGATAATCGATCTTGTCATTGCGCATGATTTCGGTGGCGAGGTCCCGAACCTCGTCCAACTTCATTCCGAACCGTTCCGGGGAAAGCCGTAGACCAATTTGAAAATCCGAACGGCAACGAGCGCGGATTCCGTCAATGACGTCTAAAAGCAGCCGGGCGCGGTTTTCGAGGCTGCCGCCATATTGATCTGTACGTCGGTTTATGACTGGCGAAAGAAACTGCGCAAGAACGTAGCCATGCGCGCCGTGGACTTCGACTCCATCAAACCCTGCCTTTTCAGAACGCAACGCCGCCAATATGAAATCTTCTCTCAACCGCTCGATTTCGCCTATATTCAGGGCTCTGGCGTCATTATTTGAACCGTCCGACGGAGACACTGGCTTACCCACTAGTTCGGGTGAGGCGCGGTCGCCGCCGTGGTATAGTTGTACTGCAGATATCGCACCGTTGGCGCGAAGTGTCGCAGCGAGTTTGGTTAACCCCGCGATATGATAGTCATCATAGATGCCAAGCTGTCCAAGAAACCCTTGCCCTACGTGCTGCACAGAGGCCGCTGCGGTCCTGATTAAGCCGAAACCGCCTGCCGCCCTCATCGCGAGCCAATTGATTTCATCCAAAGAAAGAGAACCATCGGCATAGCTTTGTTGGTTGGTGATCGGAGCCAGCACCAACCGATTTTTCATTGCAGGACCTCTCGATAGCGAGAGCGGCTCAAACAATCTTGATTCTGGCATAGGAAGGCCTCTTATGGCGGTAGGGCGCCGGTGAATTGTCAACAACCGAGCCCACTGCAAAGCCGCCCCTTGAAGAACGCGATCCAGAAGGCTCTGCAAAGATGGTCAAAACCACCGCGAGCCTTCACCGGAGCCAGCCCTCAGTTCTAGCGCGCGAGTAGTCCCCCATCGATGACCAGTTCGGCACCAGTGACGAAGCGGGCCTCGTCCGAGGCCAAATAGACGCAGCCCCACGCAATGTCTTCGGGAACCCCGGGGCGGCCGCCAGGCTGAAGTTTGTTGAAGCTCGCCTGTGCAGCATCGACATCCTCAGCTTTGTTGATGATGTTCTGCACAATGGGGGTGTCGATGTAACCCGGGTGGATCGAATTTGATCGAATGCCTTGGCCAATATAGTCCAGCGCGACCGACTTCGAGAAATTGCGCACCGCGCCCTTCGATGCAGCATAGGCGGCGAATTGGGGGCCGGCGACAATCCCGAACGCCGAGGAAATGTTGATGATCGATCCGCCGCCCGCTTCGATCATGTGCGGGATGGCGTATTTGCTGAACAGGAACACACCGCGCGCGTTGATTGCGAAGGTTTTGTCCCAATGCTCAGCCGAAATATCGCCTGCCGCGCCCATTCCGGCTACGCCGGCACAGGCAACAATCGTGTCGAGCTTGCCAAATGCCGAGACCGCGGCGTCTATCGCTGAAACAATTTGGTCCTCGACGGAAACATCACATTTCTGAAATTTGATCGCTTCGGGCTTGCTCTTGATGAGTTCAGCAAGCTTCTCATCGAGAGGCTCCTGGAGATCCGCGACGATAACACTTGCGCCTTCCGATACGAAGAGGCGCGCCGCTGCCGCACCGATGCCCGAGGCGCCGCCGGAAATTACGGCCACTTTGCCATTTAGTCTGTCTGCCATCATCTTGTCCTTCATTAAAATTGTGCGCGCGTCAGACCTAGTAGCGGAAGCTTACACTGACGCCGTAGGTGGCGGGCTTGCCGGCATAGCGCTGAATGGTGTCGAACGCGGCAACCACATTGTTCCAATAATATTCGTTGCCCACATTCTTGCCCCAGACGGACACTCGCCAGCTGTCGTCAGCCGCTGCCACGCCAGCGCGGAGATCGATCAGAACATAGTCGTCGATGCCGAAAACGGTCGTGACTGGCGAAGTGACTCCCGCGGGATTGGTTTCGCCGCCGATCGTCGCCACCGTTTTAGACCGGAAATTCAAACTCGTGCCCAGAAAGGCGTTCAACGAGTCGGAAACAGGGAACTCATAATCGATGTTACTGCCGAACTGATATTTCGGCGTGTACGGGACATTTGCGCCGGCAAAATTGGCCGAAATGCCGCCTGAGTTGATGCCGGTGAATTCTTTGATGGTGGCGTCGAGATAGGTGAATGTGTTGTTGATCACGAGGCCCTGCGTCGGCCGGATGCTCATCTCGATTTCGAAGCCCTTGACGTCCGACTTCGGAATATTTTGAAGCACGTCCAAAATTCCGAAATTCGGATCTACGAACTTCGACCGCAGCTGCTTGTTGGTGTAATCATAATAGAAGACCGCACCGTTCAGTTGCAGCGTCCGATCGAGCAGCGTGGCTTTGAACCCTGCCTCATAAGACTGCACAGACTCCTGCACTACCGGGAGATACTGGCTAAAGAGCGAGGCCGAGAGCGTCGGATAGCTGCCGGCCTTATAGCCTTTCGCTACGTTGGCATAGAGAAGGACGTCGTCCACCGGCTTGTAATCCAGACCCACGCGCCACGAAAAATTGTCCTCTTTCAGCGTGTCGGTGAAGCGGCCGGATGCGCCAGGTGCAACCCCGTTGTACGTGTCCGGCGTATTGTTGATCTGGTAGCATTGCCCGGCATATGGCCCCAACGCTCCGCCGAAAAGCACATCGTAGAACAGGGGGCCGGTGTTTATGGGACTGCCGCTGTCGTCGAACCCGCACTCGCTGGCGTCGGTCCGCGACTTGGTATAGCGGCCACCCAGCTTCACTGTCAGTTGGCCGATATCATATTCGATGTTCGCGAAGCCGGCATAATTCTCCATCTTTTGATCGTTGGAGTAGGATAGCGAGAAGAACGGGTAACCGAACGATCCATAAAGGCCTCTGACGGAAACGTCAGGAAACGATAGATCGATAAGTTCATTGACCTTGCTGCGCTCATAGTTTGCGCCGACGACCCAACGAAAGTCCGACCCGCTATTGTTCGAAATCCTGAGTTCTTGGTTGAAGCTCTTGATCCGGCCGATGTTATTGACAAGGTCGAGCGTCGAAAGCGGAAGGCCATCGCCCTCATCACCCTGCCGTTGCTTATAATCGACATAAGACGTGAGCGAGGTCAGCGTGACGTCGTCGCTCACGTCGAATTCGGTACGAAGGGTCGCTTGTCCAAGCCTGTTGCTGCGCCGGGGGACGCCGGGAGTCCAGTCAGCTGCTTGCGGCCGCTCCGGCGAAAACTGCGCTGCTGCCAATTGGGGTGTCACGAACGCAGGCACTTGCGGAAACAGCGCAATATACTGGGGCGCTTGCGTTTCGCTATTATCCTTCCAGCCATTGATATTCAATTTGAAACGCAGCCGCTCGGTCGGCTCAAAATCAATCAACAGGCGGCCCATATAGTTTTCGACCTTGCCGTTCCGGTCCCCCGGTCGCGAGTTGCTGATCTGCCAGCCGTCGGCGCGTTCGATCCGGCCGGCGAGGCGCGCACTCAGCGTCGAGGAGATCGGACCGCTGATAAAGGCATCGGCAACGACCTCGTTGAAGCGACCATAGGAGATGCTGCCGCCCGCACTCAATTCGTTAGTCGGCTTGGCAGCGATATAATTGATCGCGCCGCCGGTGGCGTTCTGGCCGAACAGGGTGCCCTGAGGGCCCTTCAGAATTTCGACCCGCTCCAGGTCAAACGCCGAGTGGGACGAAAGGACCGGAAACGCGAGCGGCGCCTCGTCCACATATGTGCTGACGGTCGGATAAGCACCAATCGACGTTTCGTAAAAGCCGACGCCGCGCAGAGTGTACACCGGTGTGCCGTTCGCGCTGTTGGTAAAGGAGAGGCTGGGTGTCGCGTTTGCAAGATCCGCCAGCGAGTTGATCTGCCGGTTCTGCAGCGCATCCCCTGAAACCACCGCGACGGTGATGCCGACGTCGTTCAAGCGCTGCTCGCGCTTGTTGGCGGTGACCACAATGTCACCCGAGTCTGGCGCCTGATTGGCAGTTTCAACCTCAACCGGCTGCTGGGAGGGGGTATCGGCAGCGGGCGCGACGGCTTGGGCATGCGCCTGGCCGGCAAAGGCAATAGCAGCGATACTGGCACCCAAAAGCGCACGATTGATATGGTTCATTGAAGCTCTCCCTAGATTTTATTTTTGTGAAACCGATCCCCCGAAACCTACGGGAGAGAAATTTTCCCGAGGATCGGCACGAACCGGCGTTCGTGCCGATCGGTATTAGTCAGCGATAATGGGACAGTTGATGCGCGACTTGCACCGGCGCGCTGCCGGGCAATCAATGGGCCTTTGCGTTGATAAGGCATCCGAGCGCTCATTCGTCCTCTCCCACCTCAATCTGCGTTGAATGTGATTCGTCATATCTAATACGCTAGCTAGGCGCAAGCAAGTTTCTAAATCGCGGAAATTCCGCCGTCGATCTTGAATTCAGCTGCGGTGATGAAACGGCTCTCGTCCGACGCCAGGTACAAGACCGCATAAGCAACGTCGTCGGGGCCACCGAGGCGACCCAGTGGAACCTGTTTAGCCAGACGTGCAAGCGTTGCCGCCTCGTCGCGATCCCCGCGCAGATCGTCGAGCATCGGCGTGCGAATGAAGGTCGGGTGGATCGAATTGCAGCGGATGTCCCACCCCTTTTTGGCCGCGAGCAGCGCGACCGATTTGGTGAGGAGCCACACCGCAGCTTTCGAGGCATTATAGGCGGCAAGGTTCGGAGACGCCATCAAACCAGAGATGGACGACAGATTGATGATCGAGGCTGGCTGGCTCTCGCGCAACATTGGCAATGCCAGCTTACAACCCAAGAAAACGCTGTCGGTATTGACCTGCATAACGTGATGCCATTGCTCGAGATTGAGGTCCTCGATCGATCCTGTCCGCACCATCCCTGCGTTGTTGACGAGCACAGAGAGTCCCTGCATGCGGCGCTGGGCTTGGTCGATTGCCGCTTCCCAATCATCGACCTTTGTCGCGTCCTGTCGGAAGCCCCAGGCAACTTCGCTACCCATCTCTAGGTTGATCGAATCGGCGACCCCCTGCGCCCCGGCTTCATTGATATCCGTCAGCAGAACCTGAGCGCCATGCCGCGCAAGCATTTGCGCCGAAGCGGCACCCAATCCTTGCGCCGCGCCGGTCACAAGAGCTTTCTTACCGCGAACGCGCCCCATCAAATTCATTGCCGTGACTCCAATCTACTTGTCACCGCGACAATGCGATACTAGTGTGTGACAAGCAAGTGGAGAGAGCAATGCAAAATCAATTGGCCAACGGCCCGGCGACGAACACGTCGCGGGACAAGAAACCCGCCTATCGTCCGCGTACCGCGATCATCGGAGCCGGCGCTGCCGGCATGATGCAGGCGATCAAACTGCGCGAGGCGGGCCTCGACAATCTGGTCATTTATGAAAAGGCCAACGAAGTCGGCGGCACCTGGCGCGAAAACCGATATCCCGGCATCGCCTGCGACGTGCCCGCGCACCACTATAATTATTCGTTCGAGCACAACCCCGGCTGGAGCCACCGGCTTGCGTTGGGCCCGGAAATCCAGTCCTATATGATCAGGATCGCCGACAAATATGACCTTCGGCGCGATATCGTGTTCGGCGCCAAGGTAACGAAGGCGGACTTCGACGGTCAGCAATGGCATCTCGAGATGTCGAACGGTCAGCGCGACACCGTCGACTTCCTGATTGCGGCAACGGGCCCGCTACATGTTCCGGCCTTCCCGGATATCGAAGGAATCCATAGTTTCAAGGGGACCAAGTTCCACACGGCGGAGTGGCTCGACGGCATCGACCTCTCGGAGAAGCGGGTCGGAATAATTGGGAGCGGCTCGACCGGAACGCAGGCCATCTCCGCCATTGCCAATCAAGGGGTCAATCTGAAGGCCTTTATCCGCACGCCGCAGTGGGTGTTTCCATTGCCAAATCGCCGGTTCGGTAAAACGGAGCGCGCCATCGTCCGCGCCTTTCCTTTCATCGGGCGCATGGCGGGCAGCTTTTACGGTTGGTTCTTCGAGCGCGTTTTTGCTGAAGCGGTCATCAAAGAGGGTTGGCAGCGCAAATTTCTGTCCGCCATGTGCAAATGGCATCTTGGCCGCGTCAAGGATCCGGTGCTGCGCGAGAAACTGACTCCCACCGATGAGCCGCTTTGCAAGCGTATGGTCATGTCCACATTATTCTACCCAGCCGTGGCTCGCCCCAATGTGGAGATCGTGCGCGACGGGATCGTGCGTGCAACAGAGAAAGGCTTGCTGGACGAGTCGGGACATTTGCACGAACTCGATGTGATCATTTTCGCGACCGGGTTCCATGCGCGTGCCTACCATCGGCCAATCGAGCTGACCAACGCCCGCGGCGAATCGCTGACCGAAGTGTGGAAGAAACAAACTGGCGCGCATCTGTCGGTCCACGTGCCGGGGTTCCCGAACTTCATGCTCGTCGGCGGGCCACATTCGCCGCGCGGCAATTTCAGCGCGATCGCTTATTCGGAAGCGATCGTCGACCATATCGTCAAGATCATCCGCTATTGCGCGGACAACGGATTTCATTCGATCGAGGCCCGGCCGGAAGCAATGGCACAGTTCCGCGAACGCGTGCTCTCGGCCGTCCCGAAGACGATTTGGAACACGGGCTGCAAGAACTGGTATCTGGACGAAAAGGGCATGCCCGAAAACTGGACCGGGACGCCGGACGAATATCGCGACATTCTCCGCGATCCGAACTACCAGGAATTCAACCTCGCAACTTGACCGCGTGCGATCAGGCGATGCGGCTCACGACCCTGTCCGGCTCGCCGATGACCTGAATCATCGCGTCACGAAAATCATGCAATGCGCTCTCGAACTCGATGACGTCCGGGTTCGCGAGCCATTGATAAACGAGGCCGAAGAAGAAAGACGTATATTGAAGCGCCACGCGGCTTGGATCGACGGTCTGCTTGATGGTCTGCTCAGCGATGCCTTGACTGATATAACGAGCAATCGCCCTGCGATAGGCGGCATGCTGTTCGGCGAGGCGGTCGCGCATCACGGTACTGCTCCCCACCGTCTCATAGTATAGGATGAACATGGCGCGGATATAATCCGAATTATCGTTCATGAAGTCGATGATGCTATCGTTCGCGGCATCGAAGGCCTCCAGCCCGGTCTTGCTGCCCACCAGGGCGCTGCTCTCTTTCTTCCAGCGCTCGTTGAAAACGTGGATCAACTCGGCGAACAGCTCGTCTTTTGAGCCGAAGCGGTTGCTCGCCAGCCCGCGGCTGTAACCGGCAAGCTCGCCGACCTCGCGAAGCGTGGTGTTATGGGTTCCGCGCTCCAGCACGAGCGCCATTGCCGCTTCCAGCATCCGTCCGTCCGAAATAGCTGTACGTTCCGCCTGGGTGAGGCGCGGCGCCTTGTTGCTTGCCCTGCTGGCCGGTTTCAGCCTTCGCATTTGTACCAACTTACCGTCCTTTGTTTTTAGATTTGCGTTAGCTCTAGTCCACTCGCTTGTTTCGAGCAAGCTAAGTGATGGCCGGAAGCGGGTGGTCCAAATTGCTTGCGTCGGCGACAGCTTTCAACGCGCCGCAGGCTTGATTCCTAGCGACGAACCAAGCCGATCGGCCCCCTCCGCTTGAGCGCCGATGTCGCCGGACCGGGTGCCAGCGCGAGACGAACTTGCATGTCGCCTCGGTGGAAAGACGAATAGTCGTGTCGCCCACGCATGCAACGAGCGGTTGCAATTTGAACGCATCGAACGTGGGCTGGATCAACCTCATTTCGCGCCCGGCGTCCTCATCCCCGATGGACCGAAAATTGAAGATAGGGCGGCCTTTCGTTTTACGACGCGTGGCACCAAGCAGGTCGCGCGACGCATTGCCCCCGACGCCAGATCGACAGCCGAGCTGCCCGCCCAATGAAAATTCGACACTTGCTTGCTTGTGGCTAGCAAGCTAAACGGGAGATATCGGCCGTGAGTGTCGCTATTGAGAGGGTTTCTTCGGGTGACTGAACTCGCCAACTTAGCGGATTCGACGGGTGCCATGCCCGTTCGAGAGGGCCACCGGTTTGACGAAGCGAGCCTTGCGCACTGGATGAGCGCCAATGTCGACGGTTATGAAGGTCCCATTAGCGTCCGGCAATTTCGGGGCGGCCAATCCAACCCCACCTATCTGGTCGCCACGCCGTCACGGTCTTACGTTCTTCGTCGCCAGCCATCGGGGTTGCTGTTGAAGGGTGCACATGCCGTCGATCGCGAGGCGGCGGTGCAAGCCGCTCTCGCCAAAACGGGCGTTCCCGTGGCGCAGATTTTCGGAACCTGCCTCGACCCCGAAGTTATCGGCACGATGTTTTACCTGATGGAACTGGTCGACGGGCGAATCTTTTGGGACGCCACCTTTCCCGATGTCGGCACGGGTGATCGACCGGACTATTTCCGGGCCATGAACTCGGCGATCGCGAACCTGCACGCGCTGAATCCCAATCAGATTGGCCTGGGCGGCTTCGGGCGGCCGACGGGCTATGTCGAACGCCAGATCAAACGGCTTTCCGAGCAGTATATGGCCGATACGGTCGCCGGCCGGGATCCGAACATGGACCGGGTGATTGCATGGCTTGACCATGCCAGGCCGCGAAATCCCGAGCGAGTGGCCGTCGTGCACGGCGACTTTCGCTGCGACAATCTCATTTTTCACCCGACCGAGCCGCGGATCGTCGCCGTGCTCGATTGGGAACTGGCGACGCTCGGGCATCCGCTCGCTGATTTTGCCTATCACGCGATGATGTATCGCATGCCCAGTCACATCGTTGCCGGACTGGCGGGCGCCGATCTCGCCACGTTGAACGCGCCGAGCGAAGAGGAATATCTCGCGCTGTATGCCGGGAGCACGGGTATCGCGGATACTTCCGACTACGACTTCTTCCTGGCCTTTTCCTTCTTCCGGCTGTCCGCCATCATCCACGGCATCAAGGGCCGTCTGGCAAGGGGGACTGCGGCGTCGCCGGAAGCTGCCGAGCGTGTCAAGGCGCTGCCTGAACTGGCCGAACTCGCTTGGGGACAGGCTCGCCGCGCCGGCGCCCCGGCCTCATGAGGAACTAGCGTGGACATCACTCAAAGCGCGCGAAGCCTTGCCCTGCAACGCCGACTGCAGGATTTCATGGCCGAGCACCTCTATCCGGTCGAGCGCGAGCTGTATCTGGCCGCCGAACGCCTCGGCCCTTGGGCGATCTATCCCGATATCGAGGATCTCAAGGCGCGTGCGCGCGCCGAAGGCTTGTGGAATCTGTTTCTCCCGGCCTCGCACGATGCGCGCGGGCTCAGCAACGTCGAATATGCCCCGCTATGCGCGGCGATGGGCCGCTCGCTTTTTGCCCCGGAAATCTTCAACTGTTCCGCGCCCGATACGGGCAATATGGAAACCCTCCTGCTGTTCGGCACCGATCAACAGAAGGCGCGCTACCTTGAGCCGCTTCTCGCCGGGGAGACACGATCGGCTTTTGCCATGACCGAGCCCGAAGTCGCATCTTCCGACGCGACCAATATCGCTTCGGAAATATCGCGCGACGGCGACGACTATGTCATTAACGGCCGCAAATGGTACACCACCGGCGCGACCGACCCGCGCTGCGCCTTCTTCATTTTCATGGGCCGAACGGGCGATGCGGCAACCGACCGGCACAAGGCGCAGTCCATGATCCTTGTCCCGCGCGACGCCGCCGGTGTCCGGGTCGTTCGGGCCTTGCCCGTGCTGGGCTTTTACGGCGTTCCCGATCGTTCGGCAGAAGTTGTGTTCGAGAATGTGCGCGTGCCCGCAGCCAATATGCTGCTCGGCGAAGGCCGCGGTTTCGAGATCGCGCAGGGTAGGCTTGGGCCCGGCCGCATCCATCATTGCATGCGACTGATCGGGCTCAGCGAGCGGATCGTGGAGCGGATGTGCCGCCGCGCGACCGAGCGAGTAGCCTTTGGCAGTCCGTTGTCGGAACAGAGCGTCACCTTGGAGCGGATCGCGCAATCGAGAATTTTGATCGATCAGGCGCGACTGTTGACGATGCGTGCCGCCTGGATGATGGATACCGTCGGCAACAAGGCCGCGCGCCAGGAGATCGCGATGATCAAGGTGGCCGCGCCTGCCATGGCACAACAGGTGGTCGATTGGGCCATTCAGCTCTTTGGCGGTGGTGGAACGAACAACGATCATTTCCTTGCCGCCGCCTTCGCGACATCTCGGCTGCTGCGATTGGCCGACGGTCCCGATGAGGTCCACCGCAACCAGATTGCCAAGCTTGAACTGCGCCGCCACGCCGCCGGTGACGGCAGGTCGGAAGGCTCGACCGCGCGAGGACTCACGCTCGCCGAAGCCGATGCCGTAGCGGCGGCCAGCCTTTGGCCGGCGCCTCCCGGCGAAACACGTCCCCGATCCGACGGTGCCGGGCAGATTTCGACGTCGCCATGAGACCCGGTCGGAATTTGAATCCTGAAATGACAAATATGATGGGAGCGATTTATGCAGTTGTTTGACTTCGATCTCGGCGAATCGGCCGACATGATCCGGGAAACGACCCGCCGGTTCGCGGCCGATAAAATCGCGCCCCTTGCGAAAAAAATCGACGCAGACGACTGGTTTCCGCGCGACGAACTGTGGGCGAGCATGGGCGAGCTCGGTCTGCACGGCATCACTGTCGCGGAAGAATATGGCGGGCTGGGTCTTGGCTATCTCGAGCATGTGATTGCGTGCGAGGAAATCGCGCGGGCCTCGGGCGCGATCGGTCTCAGCTATGGCGCGCACACCAACCTCTGCATCAACCAGATCGCGCGCTGGGGGTCGCCCGAACAGAAGAGGAAATATTTGCCGCCGCTCATTTCGGGCGAGCATCTCGGCAGCCTCGCGATGTCGGAGGCGGGTGCGGGGTCCGACGTCGTCTCGATGAAATTGAAAGCGGATGCCGTGCAGGGCGGATACGTCCTTAACGGCACGAAATTCTGGATCACCAATGCGACCTACGCCGACACGCTTGTCGTTTACGCCAAGACCGGGGAAGGCAGCGGTGGCATCACGGCCTTTATCATCGAGAAGGATATGCCGGGTTTCTCGATCGGTCAGAAGATCGACAAGATGGGCATGCGTGGCTCGCCGACTGCCGAACTGGTGTTCGACGATTGCGAAGTGCCCGAGGAGAATGCCCTGGGACCGGTGAACGGCGGCGTCGGCGTGCTGATGAGTGGGCTGGATTTCGAACGCGCGGTTCTGGCCGGCATCCCTCTGGGCATCATGCAGGCCTGTCTCGACGTCGTTTTGCCTTATGTGCGGGAACGCAAGCAATTCGGTAAGCCGATCGGCGAGTTCCAGCTCATGCAGGCGAAAATTGCTGACATGTACGTCGCACTCAATTCATCGCGGGCCTATGTGTATGCGGTGGCGAAAAGCTGCGATGCAGGCCGCACGACTCGATTTGATGCCGCGTCCGCATTGTTATTGGCCGCTGAAAACACGGAGCGTGTGGCGAGTGAGGCGGTCCAGGCGCTCGGCGGTGCAGGCTACACCAAGGATTGGCCGGTTGAGCGTCTCTATCGCGACGCAAAGCTCCTCGGCATCGGTGGTGGCACAAACGAGATTCGGCGGATGCTGATCGGTCGCGAACTTATCGGCGCAGCCTGACGCGTGGCACGATAAGCAGCTCAGCGACCTCAGAGCATCCAAGGGCGGCGGGCACAATTGTGTCCGCCTGCCCCGCCCTTGCCGATATATCCGGTCTGGTACGCCGACAACGCGCCAGCCTCCCTCGACAACTCGTCGCCGCCGCCGCGGATTGCGGCGATCAGGCAGCGTCTCCGTTGGTCCCAGCGACAAATAACTTGGACTAGCTTGCGGCAAGCAAGTCTTGACCGTGCGACAGGCGGCAGCTATTGCCGACCGATAAGAGTCGCGCTCCCGACGAGCAGAAGCGAATGAAAGAGGATGCCGATGTTTGGCTTATGTCTGGATCAACTGACCAGGCCGAAATTCGGCCGGAACGATGCTGCGATTGTCGGAACGAAGTCGGGCTGTCTCCAGGCAAGCGTGAGGTTCGGGCTTTGAACGCGCCGGTCGAATCAACGCAATCGCAGTCAGCGCCGACTGAGGGTTATAAGAACTCACCCGTCAGTTTGGGGCTTCAACCCTCTCCGGCCGTCACCGAGGGGATCGGGCGTGTGGCTCTCGGCGATCTGCTTCGTCGTTCGGCGCGTCGCTTCCGCGACAAGGAGGCGGTGGTTACGCCATCGGGCACCATCACTTTCGGCGAGCTCGACGACAAAGCCAACCGCTGCGCTAATATGTTGCTCGATAAGGGCGCAAAGCCCGGCGACCGGATCGCGACCATCTGTGCGAACAGTATCGACTTCATCGTCGTCATCTTTGGAATTCACAAGGCGGGGCTGGTCTGGGTTCCCATCAACCCCGTCCTGTCGGCGGACGACCGGGCCTATATCCTCGGCCATACCGAGACGGTAATTGTCATTACCGATGCGGACGTGGGTCATGCGGTCCCGGGCGGCTCTAACGGCGCCCCGTTGGTGCTGACGCTCGGTTCCAGTTTTGATGTCGGACTTTCGACCGCATCCGACGTCGAACCCGAGCTGCCAATTCACGAACGTGATCTGACGATGATCATGTACACGAGCGGGACGACATCGCGCCCCAAGGGCGTCATGCACTGCAATCTGGCCGTCTATGCCACGGTCATGTGCAACATCGGCGAATGGATGGTCACGCGCGACGACCGCATCCTGATCGTCTTGCCCCTGTTCCATGTGTCGGCGCATTGCCTGCTGACGACATTCCTCACCGCCGGCGCAACCGTCGTGCTCCACAACGGCTTCGAACCCGGACAGGTGCTGACAACGATCGATCAGCAAAAGGTGAGCTTTTTCGTCGGGCTGCCGATGATGTACGCCGCGATGATGGAGCATCCGGTCCGCGACACGGTGGACCTCGCATCGCTGCGCTACTGCATTTACGCGATGGCCCCCATGCCCGGACCTTTGCTGCGGCGCCTGCTGGTCGAGTTTTGCCCGACCTTTGTCCTGTCGTCGGGCCAAACCGAAATGTACCCGAGCACGATGATGCTGCGTCCGGAGCAGCAGTTGCTCAAGGAGGGCAATTATTGGGGCGAGCCGTCGATCGTCAACGATGTCGCGATCATGGCGGAGGACGGCACGCTGCTGCCGCATGGCGAGGTTGGCGAAATCGTGCATCGCGGTCCAAACGTCATGCTCGGCTATTACAAGGATGAGGCTGCAACCGCTGAATCGCGGCGCTTCGGCTGGCATCACACCGGCGATCTTGGCGTTATCGACGATGATGGCCAATTGCTGTTCCTCGACCGCCTGAAGGATATCATCAAAAGCGGCGGCGAGAATGTTTCATCGGTCAAGGTCGAGCAGGTCCTGCTGCAATGCCATCTGATCGCGAACGCCGCAGTGATTGGCGTGCCGCACCCGCGCTGGCAGGAAGCCGTCGTGGCGGTCATCATGTTGAAGCCCGGGGAAACCGCCGAATCCTGGCACATCCACATGTATTGCCGCGAGATGCTCGCGCCACACGAAGTGCCCAAGGCCTTCGAGTTCGTCGACGATCTTCCGCTCACCGCGACCTCCAAGCTGCGCAAGGTCGAGCTGCGCAATCGCTTCATCAATTTGTTCGGAGGCTGATCGTGGCGAGTATTGAAAGCATGGCCATCGCCGAAAGCGAAGCGTTCAAGCATAACCGCGCGACGCACCTGGAACTGATCGGGGACTTTCGGGCGCTCGAAGCCAAGGTGCTGGCGGCGTCCGCCCGCGCCGGTCCCAAATTCGCCAAGCGCGGACAATTGCTGCCGCGCGATCGAGTCGCTTTGCTTCTCGACCGCGATGCCCCATTTCTGGAGCTGTCGACGCTGGCCGGAATCGGCATGCACGATGATGACGGCGTCGAGAACGTCTATGGGGGCGGCGTCATCGCCGGGATCGGTTTCGTCTCAGGCGTCCGCGCGATGGTGTTCGCGAGTGACGCCGGCATCAAGGGCGGCGCTGCGCATCCGATGGGCATCAAGAAGCAGCTGCGCGTTCAGGACATCGCGATCGAAAACAAGCTGCCCTATATCCAGCTGGTCGAAAGCGCGGGCGCGAACCTCAATCTGCAGGCCGAAATGTTCGTCGAGGGCGGCCGCACCTTTGCGAACCTCTCGCGCATGTCCGCGCTCGGCCTGCCGACGATCACGGTGGTCCACGGCTCATCGACGGCGGGCGGCGCATATCAGGTTGGCCTCTCCGATTATGTCATCATGATTCGCGGCCGCTCCAAGGTGTTTCTTGCCGGCCCGCCTTTGCTCAAGGCGGCGACGGGTGAAATTGCCCGCGATGAAGACCTCGGCGGCGCCGAGTTGCACACCCGGATGACAGGGGTCGGCGACTATCTGGCAGAAAGCGATGCCGACGGGCTGCGCCAGGCGCGCGAAGTTCTTGCAAAGCTGCGATGGGATCGATGCCTGCCGGCGCCTGCCAAGCCCGGTCCCCGCTACGACAGCGAAGAATTGCTCGGGATCGTCTCCCCCGACTACCGCAAACCCTATGACGTGCACGAAGTCATCGCCCGCATCGTCGACGACAGCGATTTCACCGCGTTCAAGGCGGAATATGGGCCACAGACCGTTTGCGGTCACGCCCGGATCGAAGGCCGTGAGCTTGGCATCATCGGCAACAACGGGCCGATCGATGCGCAGGGCGCAACCAAGGCCGCGCAGTTCATCCAGCTCTGTTGCCAATCGCGAACGCCGCTGCTCTTCCTCCAGAACACGACCGGGTTCATGGTCGGGGTGGAGGCGGAAACGTCGGGCATCGTCAAACATGGATCGAAGCTGATCCAGGCGGTAACCAACGCGTCGGTGCCAAAGGTCACCATCCAGATCGGCGCGAGTTTCGGGGCTGGCGCCTATGCGATGTGCGGACGGGCGTTCGGTCCGCGCTTCATCTTTTCATGGCCCAACAATCGCTTGTCGGTGATGGGCGGAGAACAGGCGGCAAAGGTCCTGACGATCGTTGCCGAAGACGGTGCCGCGGCGCGCGGGGTCGAGCCCGACCATGCCGGATTGGCGGCGATGTCAGAAAAGCTGATCGCGCAATATGAGCGCGAAGGCGAGGCGCTGTTTGCGACTGCGCGCCTCTGGGACGACGGCATCATCGACCCGCGCGACACGCGCCGGGTCGTGGTCTTCTGCCTGGACACCTGCACCGAGGGCGATGCCCGCGAGCCGGCGCGAAACAATTTCGGGATTGCGCGGCTGTGACCGGGGGCATGATCGATACCCCGCAGATGTCGGTGTTGAAGCTGGAGCAACGCGGTGGCGCGCTCTTCGCAACGATCGACGATCCGGCGACGCGAAACGCGATCTCCGACCCGCTGCTGGCCGATTTCGACCTGCTGTTCTCGCGTTATCGCGGCGCCCCGGCCGTTCGCGCCCTCGTGCTGCAAGGCAATAGCCGGATATTTTGCGCCGGCGCCGATTTGAGCGGCAAGTCCCTGGGCGGATCGAGCGACGATCCGCATGCCGAGATGGTCGAACTATCGATCCGCGGCGCGCGCGTTTTCGGCGGCCTCCACGCCTTCCCCAAGCCGGTGATCGCGGTGGTCGAGGGCGCCGCGATGGGCGGCGGCATGGGCCTAGCCGCATGCGCCGACATCGTCCTCGCCTCGCCGGGCGCCAGCTTTGCCCTCTCCGAAGCGCGCCTTGGCCTCGTCGCGGCGCAGATCGCGCCGTTCGTGGTCGCGCGCCTCGGCCCGGCGATCACACGCCGTCTCGCATTGACCGGCAGCCGGTTCGATGCGGCGCAAGCGGCGCGCTTCGGCTTTGTCGACGAATTGCTGGCCGATCGCGCCGCGATCGATGCGCGACTCGACGTCATTCTCACCGAGATTCGCGCCTGCGCCCCTGGCGCCCTGACAGCGACGAAAGCGTTGCTCAACGGCTTGCCCGACTTCGACGCCGCCGCCTTTTCGCGATTAGCAGCTGAAGTTTTCGCTGAAGCCGTCCTCGGCGAAGGCGCCGAGGGCATTGCAGCGTTCAAAGAGAAGAGACCGCCGGCATGGGCCACGACATGAAGCCGTTTTCTAAAATCCTGATCGCCAATCGCGGCGAAATCGCGTGCCGCGTGATCCGCAGTGCCAAGGCAAAGGGCTATGCGACGGTTGCCGTTTTCAGCGACGCCGACGCTGGCGCGCGGCATGTCCTGGAAGCCGATGAAGCCTTTCGGCTGGGCGGTGGGCCGCTGCAGGAATCCTATCTGTCGGCCGAGCGGGTGCTGGCGGCGGCGCGCGCGACCGGTGCCGATGCGCTCCATCCCGGATACGGCTTCTTTTCGGAAAATGCCGATTTCGCCGAGCAGTGCGCCGCCGCGGGTATCACCTTCATCGGGCCGATGCCCGATTCGGTGCGGGTCATGGGCGACAAGGCGCGATCGAAGCGGCGGATGATCGAAGCGGGCGTGCCCTGTGTGCCGGGTTATGAGGGCGATGATCAGGACGACGCTCTGTTCGTGCGCGAGGCCGACCGGATCGGCTACCCCGTCATGGTCAAAGCCTCGGCGGGTGGTGGGGGACGCGGCATGCGCCTTGTCCATGATCGCGGCGACCTCGCGGCAGCGCTCGTCTCCGCCCGGTCGGAGGCAAAAAATGCGTTCGGCGACGATCGGCTTCTCCTTGAGCGCGCGGTCGTCGATGCGCGACATGTCGAGATTCAAGTGTTCGGCGATAGTTTCGGGTCGGTCGTGCATCTTGGAGAGCGCGACTGCTCGGTCCAGCGCCGGCACCAGAAGGTCATTGAGGAAGCGCCATCGCCTGCGGTGGACGAGGACCTGCGGCGTCGAATGGGCGACGCGGCGGTTCGCGCTGCGGCGGCAATCGATTATGTCGGGGCGGGAACCGTCGAATTCCTGCTCGGCAAGGATGGCGAATTCTACTTCCTGGAGATGAATACGCGTCTTCAGGTCGAACATCCGGTGACCGAATGTGTCACGGGCATCGACCTCGTCGATCTCCAGATCGATGTGGCGGCCGGACTGCCCCTGCCCTTTGCTCAGGACGATATTTCGATCTCAGGTCACGCGATCGAGGTCCGGTTCTACGCCGAGGACCCGCGACAGGAATTCTTGCCGCAAACCGGCGTGGCATCGATCTGGCAGCCCGCCACCGGCGACGGCGTGCGCATCGATCACGGCCTGGTGACAGGCCAGGTCATCAGTTCATTCTACGATCCGATGATCGCCAAGATCATCGCCACCGGCGCAAACCGTGACGAAGCTCTGCGGCGCCTTGTCCACGCAGTCCGCGGCACGCACTTGCTCGGCGTAGCGACCAACCGCGAGTTCCTGCTCGACGCCTTGTCGATCGATGAATTCCGGCGGGGCGATGCGACGACGGCCTTCATCGGCAAACATTATGCTGACGGCTTCAAGCCGGGCCAAGGCGACCCGGTTGCGATCCTGATTGCCGCCATCCTTGCCGCGGAAACGGCCGGACAGGGTTGGTCGTCGAATGGCAAGCAGGCGCATCAGGTCAGTCTCGCCAGCGACGGCAGCGAAACCATCGTGCGCGTAGCCCGGGCCGGGCAACGCTGGTCGGCGCAAAGCGACGCACATTCGGCGTCGATTGCTATCGTCGAACGCGGCGACACGCTGGTCCGGTTCGAGGTCGATGGGTTGCTCCGGCGGGCGGTCTATCTTTGTGACAATGATGAGATCGCGATCGATCTCGACGGGCGGGTCTATCGGTTCGAAGATACCACCTACCGTGCTCCGTCGCGCGCCAGCGCAGGCGGCGACGGGGTGCTGCGCGCACCGATGACCGGCACCATTACCGCGGTGCGGGTCGGCCAGGACCAGCTTGTAGCCCGCGGCGACGTGCTCGCGGTGCTTGAGGCGATGAAGATGGAACAGCAGATCATCGCGCCGATCGCCGGCAAAGTCACCACCGTTGCGGTCGCCGCGAACCAGCAGGTAGCGGCGCGCGACATTCTGTTCATTGTCGAGGCGGAGCCGACATGAGTCATCGCATGATCAGCATTGGCGGCGCCTCCGGCTTCTGGGGTGACAGCTCGATCGCCCTGCCCCAGCTGCTGGAGCATGACGGGCTCGACTATATCTCCTTCGACTATCTGGCCGAAGTCACGATGTCGATCCTGGCCCGCGCCCGCGCGAAGGATCCGTCGCTGGGATATGCGACCGATTTCGTCAGTCTGATGGAGCGACACTTGCCGCGGATCGCCGAACGCGGGGTGAAACTGATTGCGAATGCCGGGGGCGTCAATCCAGTGGCTTGTGCCGACGCGCTTCGGACAAAAATCGCAGCTGCCGGCTTGAACCTGCGTGTGGGCGTCGTCACCGGCGACGATCTGATCGCGATGCAGCCTGAGCTTCAGACCTGCAGGGAAATGTTTTCAGGAGCCGCGATGCCGTCGCGGCTGATGAGCCTCAATGCCTATCTGGGAGCAGCACCGATCGCGGCGGCATTGGGCGCTGGTGCCGATATTGTCATTACAGGGCGATGCGTGGACGCCGCGACCGTGCTCGGCGCATGTATTCACGAGTTCGGCTGGTCTTTGTCGGACTTCGATCGTCTGTCGGGCGGGTCGCTCGCCGGCCACATCATCGAGTGCGGAGCGCAGGCGACCGGCGGCCTCTTCACCGATTGGGAGGATGTCGGCGATTGGGCGAATATCGGCTATCCGATCGCCGTGATCGACGCGGATGGCGCTTTCGACGTCATCAAGCCGCAAGGAACCGGTGGCCTTATATCGCGCGGCACGGTTAGCGAGCAGCTCGTGTACGAGATCGGCGATCCCGCAGCCTATCTCCTGCCCGACGTCAGCTGCGACTGGCGGTCGGTCGAGATCGAAGAAACCGCTAACGGGCGGGTGCGGGTGACGGGCGCAAGCGGCCGCGCACCGACCGAAACCTACAAGGCGAGTGCGACCTGGCAGGATGGCTACCGCGTCGGCGCGACCTGGACGATCATCGGTGAAGCCGCGGCCGACAAAGCGGCCAAGGTCGGCGAGGCGGTTGTCTCGCGCGTCTCTTCACTCCTGTCCCAGGCCGGTTCAGCGCCGTTCAGCGAGACTTCGATCGAGATCATTGGCGCCGAATCGAGTTATGGCGCGAACAGCCAGGCGCGAGGCGCGCGCGAAGTGGTGCTCAAGATTGCCGCGAAGCATGCCGATCCCAAGGCGCTGGACCTGCTGGTCCGCGAATTCACCTCCGCCGGCACCTCGATGGCGCCCGGCTTTACCGGCATGGGGGGCAACCGCCCCAAGGTCATGCCGCTTGTCCGCCTCTTTTCGATCGCAGCAGAAAAGTCGACCGTCGATGCTCAGGTCAGGGTCGAAGTCGATGGGCAAGCGGTCGCCCTGCCGGATGTGGCCAAGCCGTCGTGCGCCGACGCGCCGACCAACGGCGACGGCGAGCCCGATGTGTCCGCACCGCTCGATGCGACGAACCTTACCAAAGTTCCCTTGATCCAGCTCGCGTGGGGCCGCAGCGGCGACAAGGGCAATCACGCCAATATCGGCATCATTGCGCGGAGGCCCGAATTTCTTCCCTACATCCGGCACGCGCTGCAGCCCGATGTCGTGGGCGACCTGTTCAAACATTATGCGCCCGCCGAAGTGCGGCGCTTCGACCTGCCCGGCATCCATGGCCTCAACTTCATGCTCTACGACGTTCTGGGCGGGGGCGGCATCGCATCGCTGCGCAACGATCCGCAGGGCAAGGGTTATGCGCAAATTCTGCTGGGCACTGAGATTGCCATTCCAGCCGATCTCGTCCGTTCCTGAGCTTTGGCTTCTATCTCACCATCTTACCGGAGTATCTTATGTCGATCGAAGAAAACAAAGCCCTGGTCCGGCAATTCCTGGCCAAATTCGGGAGCGGCGATGCGGACGGCCTCATCGACAGCCTGACCGACGATGCGACGTGGTGGATCGGCGGCAAGCCCGACCAGCTTCCGCAGGCTGGCCTGAAGACCAAGGACGGCATCAGTGCCGTCCTCAGAGGCATCGTCGCGAAGATCCCCGGCGGGATCGACATGCGGATCCACGGCATGATCGGTGAAGGCGACAAGGTCGCCGCCGAAGTCGAAGCGCATGGCGAGATCACCAACGGGCGCATCTATAACAATGAATATCATTTTCTGTTCACGATCCGGGATGGCCGCATCGCGGTCGTCAAAGAATATAACGACACGCTTCATCTGAAGACCATTTTCGCAGCGTGACGCCTTGCACGTTGGCGACGCGTTCGTCGCAGATCAGAAGCCTGAAAGGGAGCCGTCATTCCGATGACTAGCGCCGACACAAAGCCACAAGACAGCCCCTATGCCCTTTGGCAGCAGACGGTTTCGGCGCGGTACAGGGATCAATCCTTTGTCGCGCGCAACCGGTCGGGCGTCGAGGTCGATCCCGTTTACGGCGGCCTCGACCGGCATGGCAAAGAAGCCGAGATGCCTGGGCAATATCCCTATACGCGCGGTATCTACCCGATTCATTATCAGTTCCAGCCGTGGATGGACCTCCAGATCATTGGCTTCGGCCTGCCCTCTCAGACCCGCGAGCGGATGGACCTGCTGCTCGAGCAGGGCGGATCGAAGGGCTATTTCGATCGCGAGGCCTATAATTTCATTTTCGATATGCCCACGTCGATGGGCTATGATCCCGATCACCCCGGCGTGCGCGGCAGCATCGGCGACTGCGGCATTTCGGTCTGCAAAGCGAGCGATTACGAAGTCCTGCTGGCGGGCAAGGATCTGGCGAAGACGACCGTATCGATGGTCCTCAACGCGGGGTCGCCGGCCATGCTCGGGCTGTATCTCGCGGCGGCCAAACGCCGCGGTTTCGCGTTCGACAAGCTTGGCGGCAATCTCACCAACTATATCTGGGATTTCTTCGGCCATAGCGGCGGGACGAACTTCTCGCCGCGCGGCAGCTACCGGCTGATTGCCGACATCGCTTCCTATTGCGCCGAGCATGTGCCGCTCTGGAATCCCCTCACCATCAGCGAGCATAATATCTGCGAAGCCGGAGCCACGAACGTCCAGGCCGTTGCCTATTCGATCGCCGCGATCATTGCGGTCAACGAAGAGTGCGTGAAGCTCGGCATCGATCCGGATATCGTCGTCCCGCGCTTCGGATTTCACGTCCGCTACGGCGAGAATTTCTTCGAAGAGGTGGCGAAGACCCGCGCGCTGCGGCGGGTATATGCGAAGGTGAACCGTGAGCGGTTTGGCTGCAAGAAGAATTCTTCGCTCCAGGCCCGCATCCATGCCCAGACCGCCGGCTCGCTGCTGACGGCGCAGCAGCCGCTGAACAATCTCGTCCGCAACGCTTATGGCGCGCTGGCGGCCGTGCTGTCGGGCGCCAACGGCATGACGATCAACGCCTATGATGAGGCACTCGGCCTGCCGACCGAGGAGGCCGTGACGCTTTCGCTGCGAACCAGCCAGATCATTGCCGAGGAGACCGGCGCCGTTCATGTCTCCGACCCGTTCGGCGGTTCCTATTATGTGGAATCGCTCACCGACGACATCGAACGCCGGGTGTTCGAAATCATCGCCGACATCGACGACCGGGGCGGGCTGATCGCCTGCATCGAGTCAGGATGGATCAAGCAGCAGGTATCCGCCGCCGCGTACCAGTGGCGTCAGGAAATCGAGAGCGGTGCGCGGACGATGGTCGGCGTCAACAAATATACCACCGACGAACCTGAGCAATTTGCGGTGTTCCAGCCCGATCCGGAGGCAGCGCGCATGGCGATTGCCGATGTCGAGCGGCACCGGCTTGAGCGCGATGCTGCGCGCTGCGCGGAGGCACTGGAAGACCTCCGGCGTGCGGCGGTGGAAGTCAATGAAGGCCGGGCGATCGGATCAGTAATGGCGAACCTCGTTGGCGCCGCCGAAGCTGATGCAACGCTCGGCGAGATGCAGGCCATTCTTCACGAAGTCTTCGGGCGCAACAAATAGGAACCGATCGAGATGCAAGATAGTGCGCCAAAGCCGCGCGTCCTCCTGACCAAGAGCTTCATCGATAGTCATGACCGCGCCATTGCGACGATCGCGCTCGCATTGCGGGACGCCGCGATGGAAGTCGTGCTGATCGACTATGAGCAGCCCGAAGATGTGGTCACCGTCGCGCTTCAGGAAGACGTCGATATCATCGGGCTGAGTTTCATGTCCGGTGGCCAGGTCGAGACGACGGAGAAGATCGTCGCTGAGCTACAGCGCCGCGACGTCCCCGATTTGCCCGTTGTGGTAGGCGGGGTCATTCGTCCGTTCGACGTCGCGCCGCTGGAGGCTGTCGGCGTCAGGGAAATCTTCCGGGGCGGTGCGCCGCTCGCCGACGTGGTCGCCACGTTCGATCGCCTCGCCCGCGCCTATCGGAGCCGCGTTTGACCGGCACGCGCGCAGGCTCTGACGCGGCTTCGCTGCTGAAGGCAGTCCGCGATCGCGATCCGCTGGCGGTTGCGCGCGCCATCACCGCGATCGAGAACCGCACGGCGGCGGGAACCGAACTGGCGGTTGCGGTGCGCGGCCGTGCCAGCCTGTGCCGAACCCTTGGCGTGACTGGGCCACCAGGCGCCGGAAAATCGTCGCTCATCAATGCACTGTTGCCGGAATTGCTCCCGAGATACCGCCGCGTCGCTATCCTGACGGTCGATCCATCGAGCCCGATCAGCGGCGGTGCGGTGCTGGGCGATCGCGTTCGCATGGCGGCGCACAGCGCAAATCCCGACGTTTTCATCAGGTCGCTCGCTGCGCGCGGCCACCTCGGCGGGGTGACGCGAACCACAAGATCGGTCATGGATTTGCTGGCTGCCGCCGACATGGATCTCGTGATCGTCGAAACCGTCGGTACGGGTCAGTCAGAAGTCGAGGTTGCCAACTTGACCGATGTGAAGATCGTCATCTGCGCACCCGGCCTCGGTGACGAGATGCAGGCGATGAAGGCTGGCGTATTGGAAATCGCCGACCTGTTGGTCGTGAACAAGGCAGATCTGCCCGACGCCGCGCGAACGGCCACACATTTGAAAGCCATGCTGCACCACCGGGGCCATGATGAACGCCGGTCCATGTTGTCGGTATCGACGCTGAACCAGGATGGCCTGAAGGCGCTAGGCGACGCGATAGACGTTAGGTTCGCAGGGCTTCCGTCCGGCCCGCCCGACGCCGCAGTCGGAGGCGGGATATCGCGATCGACGCTCGCTCAGGACGTTGCCGACGCCGCTGCTGCGCTGGTGCTCGGCACGTCCGACCCCCGACTCGCCACAATAATTGAAAACATGGCGCAGGGTAGATTGTCACGGCACGAGGGCGCTACGGCTGCCTTGGGACTGCTGACCGACCTCGTCGCCTCTTTAGAAGCAAGGACCTATTCGTGAACGCTGACCTGTTTTCGCTTTCCGGGCGTGTCGCCCTTGTCACCGGCGCGTCGAGCGGCATCGGCCGGGGGCTTGCGCTCGGGCTGGCCGCGGCAGGCGCACGCGTCGTGGCGGTGGCGCGCCGCGCGGACCGCCTCGACGGCCTCGTGCGGGAAATCGAGCAGTCGGGAGGGAGTGCGCTGGCCGCGCAAGCCGATGTGACCGACGCCGAGAACATCGAGCGGGCTTTCGATGCCGCAGAGCGCGCCTATGGCACCGTGAATGTCATCGTGAGCAATGCCGGCGTCACCGATGCGCGTAATTTCCTGAAGATCGAGCCGGCGGCCCGCGATGCGGTTTTCGACACCAATTTTCGTGGCGTCTGGAATGTGGGTCAGATAGCTGCTCGCCGGCTCGTAGCGGCCAAGCAGGGCGGCTCGATCATCAACGTGGCATCGGTCTTGGGGCTGGGCGTGCAACCCGGGCTGGCGAGCTATTGTGCGTCGAAGGGCGCAGTCGTCCAGCTCACGCGCGCCATGGCGATCGATCTCGGTAAGCATAATATTCGCGTCAATGCTCTGGCACCGGGCTGGTTCAAGACCGAGTTGAACGAGGAATTTTTCGACAGCCCAACCGGCATCGAACGCATCGCGCAAATGCCTGCGCGCCGTCTCGGCAGGATCGAAGAGCTGGTCGGCCCTGTCGTCATGCTGGCAAGCGATGCGGGATCCTTCGTCAACGGCTCGGTCATTGCGGTCGACGGAGCGCTAAACGCGCTGGTCGCCTAATGGCTTGACGCCCAACGGCGGCGACGCCCCAAGCAAAGGGCGTGAAGCACTGCTCCGCCATTGCGCCTCTTTTCTTTAGCGCGATCTCCTTCCGGCCAGTCCCGCAACAATCGCGCCAAGCGGTTCGCGATCAGGTGAGTATCCCGGCCGCTTCGAGCGCCTCGATCGTCGCCGCATCCAGCCCGACGATATCTCGCAAGACATCCTCATTGTCACGCCCGTAACAGGGCGCGGAGCGTGCATATTCGGCCGGCGTGCGCGCGAGATGGAATGGCGACGCCTCGACGACGGCGGTGCCCGAGAGAGAATGTGGCAGTTGCACGAGATGCTTACGCGCCACAATCTGAGGATCATTGCCAAATTCTTCGATCGAAACCAACCGATGCGCGGGGATGCCGTTTTCCTGCAGAAGCTGTTCGATGACCGTGACTTCCTGCCGCGCAGCCCACTGCTCGAGCCGACTTTCCAAGGCGTCCTCGTCGCTCTTCCTCCCCTGGAATGTCTTCCATGCGGGCTCGTCGATTTGCGCGATCTCGGCAAGGCGTTCCCATTGCTCATCCGACTGCACCGCGATTGCAATCCAGCTATCCTCAGCGTTGGTCCGGAAAACGCCGTGCGGGGCCATGGCGAGGTCGCGATTGCCCATCGGTCCCTGTATCCTTCCCGTAACCGATGTTTCTGCGATCTGGGCGGCAAGGAACTGGACGCCGGCTTCGGTTTGCGACACGTCAAGCCAGCATCCCCGGCCGGTACGCCGACGATGGTCCAGCGCAGCCAGCGTGGCGGGAATACCGAAGCGGGGCGCGACGAAATCCGTATAAGGGCCATAGGGCCCAACCGGGGTCGCCCCCGCCATCCCCACGAGATTCTGGAAGCCAGCGATTGCTGCGCCATGGTTGCCGTAACCCGAGTAGCTGGCGAACGGTCCTGATTGACCGGTCAGTGACGTACTGACCATGACAAGACCCGGATTATCTTTCGCCAGCTCGTCATAAGACAGGCCCCAGCGCGCCATCTGCCCCGGCGTGAAGGATTCGACGAGGACATCCGCCCAGCGCGCCAGCGACCGCACGATGTCGCGTGCTTCCGGCTTCGACAGATCGAGCGACAGCCCGAGTTTTCCGGCGTTGCAGGTCTCATAGAGTGCGGATCGCTGCACATCATATTCGCCCGCTGGAAACGGCCCCATCAGTCGCGCCGTCTCAACGCGCTTTGCCGACTCTATTCGGATAACCGTCGCGCCATAATCGGCGAGATTGCGGCCGATGAGAGGCCCGGCAACGACCCAGGCCAGGTCGAGCACCTTCAGCCCGGCGAGGGGCTGCAACGAAGGCTCAGTTGCGTTTTCGACCGGCTGACTGGTTGCTGACCAATCCTCGAGGATTTGCTCCCGATCGGCATCGAGTCTCGGCGCTGCAGCGGGCGGCGCGAACCCCTCCGAACATTCGCCGCCAAAGCCCCAAGGCAGCGAATAGTCTCCGTTGGGACCCGCCACCGTCGCGATGTAGCCGCGCGCCGCGAACTGGTCGCTCTTCAGCAGATCGCCGATCGTTTCGATCGGCGCGATGCGGATGCCGCGGTCGAGCGCGATCTGCATGAGGTCCGCCTTGCGGAATCGCGCGAGGAAGGCCGACACATGGCGGCGAGCCTCTTCGAGCATTTCCCAGCTGATGTCGCTTTCGAGCCGTCCGTGCAGCGTCGTCCAGTCCCAGTCGTGAAAGGTCTCGGGAAGAGCGGACTCCTCGATCATCCACGCGAACAATTTATTGGTCGACGGGCCGGTCGCGGGCCCCATCGCCAAGTGCATTTCTGCAAGCCCGTCGGCAATGGGCCACTTCGATCGTCGGGTCAGCGATCCGCTTCCGCTGAGATCCATTGGTCCGCCTTTGCCGCCGGACAATGTGGCTCCAGGCCTGGGCACGAAATTCTCATGTCCGATAGACTCGGCGAGCACCGCGCCGAGCGTACATTGCGGAAGCGTCTGAAGGATGGCGAGATCGATATGCTGGCCCGCCCCGCTGCGGAGTCGCTCGGCCTGGCCGATCAACGCAGCCCCAGCGGCGGTTGCCGCGCCGTGGAGATAGGCCTGGGGTACGCTGATCCGAAGCGGCCGTCCTTCGTTGTCGCGAGTCAGGAGCAGCGGCCCTCCCGCCGCCCAGAGGGTCAGCTCGCTGTCAAGCCAGTCCTTTTTGGGGCCAGTGAGGCCGTAAGGCGTGATCGATACATGAACCAGCTTGGGATTCAGCGCCGCGATTGCGGCCGGATCGAGCCAGTCCGGGCGGCCTTCGCTCGGAGCGGCGGAATCAAACAGAATATCGGCTGAACCTAGCAGCTGCGCCCAAGTGTCCGGGTCGGTAGCCGGATCGCAGACAATCGAACGCTTCCCCGACGCGTAGGCCGCCCAGTAAAAGGAGTTTTCGCGCTCGCTCCAATCGGGGGAAAACGGGGGCTGCAGACGAGCATCGCTTCCACCGGGGGGCTCCATATGAACCACATCGGCACCGAGTTGAGCCAGTATATGTCCGGCCAGAACACCGCGGTAATTTGTGACATCTAGAACCCGATAGGGCGCAAGAAAGCCGCTATGCCTGTCGCTCATCCGAATCTCCCGTCGCACCTGTTACGCTGCGCTTTTATAATGTGCCTGTGGATGGGTCTGCAAACCGTAACCCCGCCATTCTCCAAACATGTTTCTGAAAACGTGTCCTTTTTATCTCGCCAGGGGGTCCCGATCGTTGCCGATCCCAGCACCGTGGAAGCAATTTTTCTAGCATAATATCAAGGTAATACTTCAAAGTGGACGAGGGTCCCGGTCAGCGTGCCGATTCACAAGCATCGGCGCAGATCAGTCCACATCCATCGGGGATATCTGCCTGCGATCGGCGCGATAATGTCCCGGGTCGGCCATCCAGAATTCGAACTCGGCTTCGTCCCAGATATTGTCGCGCCCCTTCTTTTCGGGTTTCGGAAAAGTGCCTTCGGCGACCTTCCGGTAAATCGTCGCCGATGACAGGGCCGCACGATAGGATAATCTCTTTGGTAGAAATTGTGGCGTGGTCGACCGACATGATTAGTCCCTCCTGCGCTGTTTGCTGAACTCACGGTCGCCCGCGATGAAACGCCCAATCATCGCCGGAACGATCCGCTCTACCGGCAGGGGCGCCGCCAGACCGGTAAGCCTGGCGTGAACCTCCGCATAATCCTGCAGCTCGCGCATCATCTCGCCGGGTATTTCAAGGGTGAGCTTGGCCGGCTTATCCTCCGGGATGGTTCCCAGCCTCAGCTTGGTCATATGCTGTCCTCCTGCGCGACAGGGTCGAGAATGATGTCGCGCGTCACGATCACGCGAAGCGTGAAACCCGGGCGGATCGTCAGCGTCGGCGGAATGCCGAGCTGGCGCTCCACGATCTGCCGGCCTGTTTCGTTCACTGTTTCCTGGCCACCATTTCGAAGGGCGCGGATGACGCGATCCTCGCTGCTGTCGCCAAGCTCCGCGCCGACGCCGAGAAGTGTCGAGATGAGCGCCGCTTTGAGCATATGGTCCCCATGATAGTCGGTCCGGTCGGCCAGTCCCGCCATGCCGGCGGCATCGGCGCCCGGCAATCGATCGAGCGCAATTGATCGTCCGCCCGGCAAGATCAGACGGTTCCAGGCAAGCAGGACCCGGCTTTGGCCGGCGGTAATCTCGCTGTCATATGCGCCGATCAGGCGCGCGCCCTGTGGAATGAGCAGGATGCGTCCCGTCGGGCTGTCGTAGACATTCTGGGTCACCTGCGCGGTAATGTGCCCGGGCAGGTCCGATCGAATACCCGTGATGAGCGCGGCGGGAATGACGCTACCCGCCTGTAGGACGTTGGCCGACACGACCTCGACCACGCGTGCAGCACTCTCCATAGCGCGGGCGCTGGAGCCGGGCAGAAACGCGCGGCGCTTGTTGGGGGGCCCGGCGTCGGCCGGTGCAGCAGAAGGGGGCGACGGCGGTTCGCCGGACAATGGATTTTCGGCCGCGACTGCGCCGCCGAGGAACAGCCGGCTCGCACGCGCGGCCTCGCGCTCCTGCGCGGCGCGCGCGCGTGCCTGTTCGGCTGCCGCGATGCCGGGGCCGCTGAGCGGCAACGGCACGATTTCGCCATTCTGCGGCGCCGCCAGCTTCGACCCTCCGACCTCCCCGAAACGTAGTTCGTCCATTTTCGGGGCCTTGCTGTAATCGGCGGGTCCGCCGGTCACCAACTCCGACCGGCTCGCATTTTCACTTTCATGGACATTCTCTGCGGCTTCCGGTGGCGGTGTCCGAAGCCCCCACCAAAGCGCTCCGCCGATCGCAAGACAGGAAATGCTGCCGAGGATTGCCAGCGCTTTCGGCGAGAGGCGCATTACTTTCGGCAGCTTGGCCCGGAGCCGAAGCACCTCCGGACGAGCAGGCGAAACGGGACCGGCCGCGAGCGGCATCTCGGCACCGCGCGCGGGCGATGCCTCTCGTTCTGGCGCGCTCACGAGCGGCCCCGCGCGCGTCCGGCGCGTTCGATGACGACCTGGCGACGAGCCTTGCCTGCTCCCAGCCGTAGCTCGCCGCGATCGAACAGCCGGTCGGCTATCATATAGCGGCCATGGACGCGGTAGTTCAGCAATTCGGCTTCGCCATTCGCGCCCAGGGCGAACAGCGGCGGCATATCGCCGACGGCAATCCCTTCGCCAAATTCGATGAAGAGCTGGCGCCCGTCATCGAACACGCGGACCGGCCGCCAGGCGGGCTTGTCGCCGGAGAGGCGGTAGCGGAAATTGAGTGCGGCGAGGTCGAGACCAGCGGCGACGGGCGCGGCACGTTCGCGTTCGGCTTCGGCGGCGCGGAGCGCGATCAGTTCCTGTTCGGGATAGGACCAGGATACTGATGGCATATAGGTTGCAGGCGTGGCGCGGAGCTCGATATGATAGGTCCGCCGACTGGTGTTGATGATGATATTGGTCATGATGTCGGCGCGGGTCGGTTTGACGAGCAGATGGACGCGGCGCGTAGCACCGCTGCCACTCACCGTATCGCCGATGATCCAGCGTACCGTGTCGCCCGCCGCCACCGGGCCGGGACCGACAAGCTCCTCGCCTTCCTGCAGCACGATATCGGTCACCTGACCCGGGGCCGCATAGACCTGGAAGAGCGCCCCTTCGGCCCAGGCATATTTCTGGATCGCGCCCAAGAAGGCCGCGCGATCGGGCTGGACCCGCGCCGCGTCATTGGCCCGGCCAATGCTCTGCCGCGGGTCGCGGGCATCGGCCGCCGTCGAAGGCGCCGCGATCGCGATTGCGGCAGTGCTGGCAAGCAGAAAGGCGCAAGAGAGAGGTTTCATTGGCTGAGTTCCTTCGACCAGGAGAGAGCAGTGACAAAAATGCCGAGCGGGTTGCGGCGCAGGCCGTCTGGCGTGCGCGGCGGAAGATGGGTGACAGTCAATATGGCCGACCAGCGCGACGTCTCGGCAAGGCTGCCGTCCTGATAGCGGCGCTCGGTCCAGGCGATGCGGAAGCTGTCCTTCGACGCCCGGATCACGCTCGACACATCGACCGCCACCTGGACCTTGCCGACCTCGGCAAAGGGATCATTATTCCGCGCATGATCGTTCAGCGCCTGCGCGCCCGACGCAGTCGTAAAATCATAGGCGCTCAGCCAGTCCTTGCGCAGCACGACCGGATCGGCGGGGATCGAGCGGACATGCTCGATAAAGCGGGCGAGATGAAACGCCGTCTGCGGATCGGTCGGCCGATAGTCGGCGTCGGCCGACGCGACCGCGCGCGCTTCGCCGAGTTTATCGACCTCGACGATCCAGGGCGTGATCGTGCCGCGCGCCGACTGCCAGACGAGGCCGCTGGCAAGGCCGGCGGCAAGCGCCAGACTGCCAAAGCAGGCGAGCCGCCAATTTCGGGCTTGGACGCGTGCCGAACCGATGCGATCGTCCCAGACCTGCGCCGCCCGCTGGTAGGGCGTCACCGGCACCGGCGCTTTGCCATAATGGGTGGTGGGCCGTTTGAACATGTCGCTCAATCCTTCTCGCTGATGTCGGGCGCGGAGCCGGCGCCATGGCTGTCACCGGCCTTGAGGGTCTGGGCACCGAGGGTCGCGCCGTGGCCGATCGCCTGGCGGCGGCGCATGGCCGCGGCCCAGGGCGGCGGACTATCGCTGACCGATCGGGAAGAGGCGCCACCCGATCCGCCACCGCGTCCTTCGGCAAAAGCCGCGCGGACGCGATCGGCCGCTTGCCGGGCGGGTGCGGCGGCGGCGCTCGCCGCGGACCGCCCGACATTGGCGAGGCCCGCTCCCACCGCAACAGCACCGCTCTTCCCGGCCGCGCCGGCCGCATAGGCGGCCGAGGTGCTTCCCGCAGTGCGCGCGCTGTTCACGGCCGCGCCGCGGGCCATCGTCGCGGCGGCGCCCGTGGCAAGCGTCGTACCGGCAGCCCCCGCCGCGAGCGTCGCACCAGCGGCAACGGCGGTGCCAGCCGCGGCGCCGGCGCCGAGCTGCGGGCCGCCCGCGACGATGCCATTCGCAATGCCGGGACCGAATATTCCGAGCCCAAGCAATGTCAGCGCGCCGAGCGCGATCGCCATGGCCTGCTCGATGTCGGGATCGGCGCCGAGACCAGCGTTCATGAAGCGGCTGAAAAGCGTCGTTCCGATGCCGGCAATGACCGCGAGCACCAGTAGCTTGATGCCCGACGAGACGATGTGGCCGAGCACACGTTCGGCCATGAAGGCGGTGCGGCCGAAGAAGGCGAAAGGCAGGAGAATGAAACCGGCGAGGGTCACGAGCTTGAATTCAATTATGGTCACGAAGATCTGGACCGCGAGGATGAAGAAGGCGAGCACGACGATCAGCCAGGCGACCAGCATGATCATGATCTGGACGAAGTTGGTGAAGAGGCCGACCGGCCCGACCAGATCGGCGGTGCCGTCGAGCAAAGGCTGGGCGGCGTCGATGCCGGTGGCGGCGACCACGCCCGGACGCATGAAGTCGCCGATCGCCATGGCGCCGCCACTCGCCTTGAGGCCGAGCCCGGCGAAGCTTTCAAGCAGGATCGTGGCGAGGCTCTGGAAGTTGCCGATGATGAAGGCAAAGACGCCAATGTAGAGCGTCTTCTTGACAAGCCGCTGCAGCACATCCTCGTCGGCGCCCCAGGCCCAGAAGAGCGCGGCGATCGTCACATCGATGACGATGAGCGTCGATGACAGGAAGCCGACCTCGCCGCCGAGCAGCCCGAAACCGCTGTCGATATAGGTCGAGAAGACCGACAGAAACTGGTCGATCACGCCGGTATCGTTCATCACGCGTCCCCTTTCTTGCCGAAGAAATGTTGCCGCTTCGCCTCCCACGCCGCTTCGCAGCCCGGGTCGGATACGGTGATCGTGCGACACCGGCGAAGGATCGGCGGTGATGCGGGAGGCACCTCCACCCGCGTGATCGCAGGAGCGGACGCACCGGGTTCGGGCGGGCCGACCGCGGCGATCAGCGCGAGCGTCAGCGCAAGGCCGCCGAGTATGGCGACCCCGGCGATCCTGCCCGCCCGGTCCATTTCAGTCGGCTTTCCGGAAGCGGCGAAAGCGCTCGCGGCCCTCGGCTTCGGCCGCAGCCCGGCGCGCCGCCTCGAGCATTTGCGCCCGGCCCTGCGCCGCCATCACGGCGGCCAGATCGGTGAGCTGCTGCGTCTGCAGCGCGAGCAGCTGGTTGCCGGCCTGCGCGGCCTGCAACGCGCCCGTCGCCGACTGGCTGGCGCCGACGAGGATACCGACCTGCTGCCGGGTCGCGCCCATATTGGTGACGATGCCGGCCTGGACCTTCATAGCATCCTGAAAGGCGCCGACGCTGTCGTTCCAGCGCGCCTCGGCATTGGCGACCATTGCGGCGTGCGGCGCGGCAATCGCACCACCCTTGTAGCGGCTGTCGAACGCCTGCTGGATCTGGCCGACATCGAAGGCCACGCGCTGCGCCTCGCCGAGCAGCTGGCGGGTCCGGTCGACCTGGTCCTGCAGGTCCTGCAGCATCGAGACCGGCAGCGCCTGAAGATTGCGCGCCTCATTCATGAGCGACGTCGCTTGATTTTGCAGCATGGCGATCTGATTGTTGATCTGCTCGAGCGTCCGCGCCGCGGTCAGGATATTCTGGGCATAGTTGCGCGGATCATGGACGATGCCGCCGATCTGCGCCGCGGCCGGGGCCATTGCCCCGCCCATCGCCAGGGCCGATCCGGAAATCAGCGCCGCAAGCAGCGCATGGCTCTTCCGATTATTCATCACATCACTCCTTCAGCTGGTCGGGGATTTCGAGGTTCGCGAGAAGATCGGCGGCCCAGGAGAGGCCGCGGTGGCGGAGCCAGAATTCGGCGAAGTCGGCGTGGCCGTGCGCTTCGACAAGCTCACCGATCTTGATCTGGTCGGTCTTCGACGAGGCCGCTGTGAAGGCGAGCGCGATCTCGCCGAGGCCGAGCTCGAACAGCCGGTTGCCGCGCCGCGATTGGCAATAATAGTCGCGCTTCGGCGTGGCCCGGCTCAATATCTCGATCTGGCGATCATTGAGGCCGAAGCGTTCATAGACTCGCGCGATCTGCGGCTCGGTCGCGCGTTCGTTCGGCAGGAATATCCGTGTCGGGCAACTTTCGATGATCGCCGGTGCAATGCTGGAACCTTCTATATCGGCAAGGCTCTGGGTCGCGAAGATCACGCTCGCATTCTTCTTGCGGAGTGTCTTCAGCCATTCCCGCAGTTGCGCCGCAAAGGCCGGGCTGTCGAGAATGAGCCAGCCCTCGTCGATGATGATCAAAGTGGGCGAACCGTCGAGCCGCTGGCCGATGCGGTGGAAAAGATAGGCGAGCACGGCGGGTGCCGCGGCCGCGCCGACAAGGCCTTCAGTCTCGAGCGCCTGCACCCGGGCGTGCCCGAGATGTTCGGCTTCGGCGTCGAGGAGGCGTCCCCAGGGCCCGCCAACGAGATAGGGCGCCAAGGCCTGTTTGAGGTCCCGCGATTGCAGCAGGACGGCAAGACCGGTGAGCGTGCGCTCGGCGACCGGTGCGGTCGCGAGGGATGTCAGCGCCGACCAGAGATGGTCCTTCGCCGCCGGATCGATCGTCACGCCTTCGCCGGTGAGGAGCGCAGCGAGCCATTCGGCGGCCCAGGCCCGCTCGCCGGCTTCGTCGATGCGCGCGAGCGGCTGCAAAGCGACGGCGTTGCCGCTCGCTTCGTCATGGAGCGCGCCGCCGAGATCCTGCCAGTCGCCGCCCATCGCGATCGTCGCGGCGCGGATCGACCCGCCATAGTCGAAGGCGAAGATCTGGCTGCCTTCATAGCGCCGGAACTGGAGCGCCATGAGCGCCAGCAGCACCGACTTGCCGGCACCGGTCGGGCCGACGACGAGACAATGGCCGACATCGCCGACATGAAGAGTTAGGCGGAACGGCGTCGAGCCTTCGGTCTTGCCATAGAGCAAGGGAACATCACCGAAATGCTCGTCGCGTTCCGCCCCTGCCCACACCGCTGATAAGGGTATGAGGTGGGCAAGATTGAGGGTTGAAATGGGGGGCTGTCGGACATTGGCGTAGACATGCCCAGGCAGGCTTCCGAACCAGGCCTCGAGGGCATTGACGCCTTCGACCGTGCAGGTGAAGTCGCGGCTCTGGACGATCTTCTCGACCAGCCGCAGCTTCTCGGCCGCAAGCGCCGGATCGCGGTCCCACACGGTGATGGTGGCGGTGACATAAGCGATGCCCGCCTCGTCCGCGCCGAGCTCCTGCAGCGCCATATCGGCGTCGGCCGCCTTGTTCGCGGCATCGCTGTCCATCAGCACCGAAGCCTCGTTGGTCATCACCTCCTTGAGGATCGCTGCCAGTGATTTGCGCTTGGCGAACCATTGGCGGCGGATTCGGGTCAGCAATTTGGTGGCGTCGGTCTTGTCGAGCATGATGGCGCGCGACGACCAGCGATAGGCGAAGGCCTGGCGGTTGAGCTCGTCGAGCAGCCCGGGAAAGGTCACACTCGGCAGACCGGTGATCGTCAGCGTGCGGAGGTGATGCTCGCCGAGCCGCGGCTCGAGCCCGCCGACAAGCGGTTCGTCGGAAAGCAGCGCGTCGAGATAGGCGAGGGTCTCGGGCACCCGCACCCGCTGGACCTTGGTCGAGATGCAGCTGTGCAGATAGGTCAGCGTCTCGCCGCCATCGAGCCATATGGCCTCGGGCATGAAGCCTTCGACGAGATGAAGCATGCGGCCGGTGCGGTCGATAAAGCTCTTCAGCAATGCCTTCGGATCGACGCCGGTCTTCGAACGGCCCTCATAGAGCCAGGCCTCGGCGCGCGCGGCCTCCTCGGCGGGCGGCATCCACAACCAGGTCAGATAATAGAAGCTCTCAAAATGCGCGCCTTCCTCGCGGAACTGCTCGCGGCGCTCGACATCGACGAGCTCGGACACCGCATCGGGAAAATCCGACACGGGATAGGAATGTGCGGGTACGCGCTGCGCCTCGACGAACACCGCCCATCCCGATCCCAGACGCCGCAGCGCATTGTTGAGCCGCGCGGTCACGGCGACGAGTTCGGCCGGTGTCGCGCTGTCGAGATCGGGGCCGCGGAAGCGCGCGCTACGCTGAAAGGAGCCGTCCTTGTTGAGGACGATCCCTTCGGCGACGAGCGCGGCCCAAGGCAGATAATCGGCGAGCGACGCGGATTTGGAGCGATATTCGGAGAGGTTCATCATGGGCGCATCCAGACAGGATATTTGAGATGGCGGCGGGCGACGTCGACGAACTGCGGATCGCGGCGCGCGGCCCAGACCGAGAGGGCGTGGCCGATCGCCCAGATCGCAAGGCCGGCGATCCAGAGCCGGAGGCCAAGGCCGATCGCGCCGGCGAGCGTGCCGTTGACGATCGCGAGGCTGCGCGGTGCGCCGCCAAGCAGGATCGGTTCGGCGAGCGCCCGGTGCACCGGCGCGAAAAAGCCCGGGACCTCCCCTTCCCGGCCCATCAGACGAGCGCTCCGCCGCCGAAGGAAAAGAAGGACAGGAAGAAGCTCGAGGCGGCGAAGGCGATCGACAGGCCGAACACGATCTGCACGAGCCGGCGGAAACCGCCCGACGTGTCGCCAAAGGCAAGGCTGAGCCCGGTCACGATGATGATGATCACCGCGACGATCTTGGCGACGGGTCCTTCGATGCTTTCGAGGATCGACTGGAGCGGCGCCTCCCAGGGCATCGACGAGCCGCCGGCATGGGCGGGCACCACGAGAGCGAAGGCCATGGTGAGCGCGGCTGTGCTCCATATGGCGCGATTGGCAGGCATGAATTTCATGACGGGTCTCCTGCGGAAACAATGGGGATGAGACGATATTCGCCGGTCGCGGGATCGAGCCCGTCGATGCGCGCGAGTTCGGACAGCCGGCGCCCCGTGCCGTCGCGAACGAGTATGACAATGAGGTCGATCGTTTCGGCGAGCAGCGCGCGCGGCACGGTGACCACCGCCTCCTGGATCAATTGCTCCATGCGGCGGAGCGCTCCGAGCGCACTGCCAGCGTGGATGGTGCCGACGCCGCCCGGATGCCCGGTGCCCCAGGCCTTGAGAAGATCGAGCGCTTCGGGCCCTCGCACCTCGCCGATCGGGATGCGGTCGGGGCGAAGCCGCAGCGACGAGCGGACAAGGTCAGAGAGTGAGGCAACCCCGTCCTTGGTGCGCATCGCGACGAGATTGGGGGCTGCGCATTGCAGTTCGCGCGTGTCTTCGATCAACACGATGCGATCGCTGCTCCCGGCAATTTCCGCGAGCAATGCATTGGCGAACGTGGTCTTGCCGGTGCCGGTCCCGCCCGCGACGAGAATATTCAGCCGGTCGGCGACAGCGGCGCGAAGGATCGCGGCCTGCGCCGCCGCCATGATGCCCGCGGCGACATAGTCCTCCAGCGTGAACACCGCGACGGCGGGCTTGCGGATCGCGAATGTCGGTGCCGACACAATGGGAGGAAGCAGGCCTTCGAAACGTTCGCCGCCATCGGGCAGCTCGGCGGAGACGCGCGGCGCAGCACCATGAACCTCGGCACCGACATGGTGCGCAACGAGCCGGATGATGCGCTCACCATCGGCGACGCTCAGTATCTCGCCGCTTTCGGTGACCCCCTGCTCCAGCCGATCGACCCAGAGCCGGCCGTCGGGATTGAGCATGATCTCGATGACTTGTGGATCGGCAAGCCATTCGGCAATCGCCCCGCCCATTGCGGTACGCAACATGCGCGCACTGCGATGGCGTGCTTCGATCCGGATCGATTCTGCGGCCATCGGGACCCCGTTTTCTGGGCCGGGCAGAAGCGCCCGGCTCGACGGGGACGATTAAGAGACGCAGAAAAGTCCGCAGTTCAACAAGCTTCTGCCGGCATCATATCATGGCGTAGAAAGACAGGCGGTGGCGTAGGCCGCAGCAGAGTAACATGTTGCAAGAAACCGCGAACCGCGTGCGGTCGCTTGCATCGCGCGCGATTTTGACAACAGTGTCAGCATGAGTGATTCGGGGTCGCATCGATCGGAGGACGACGGACGCTGGGCGCGCCTCACCGTCAAGCAGCGCGCCTGTCTCGATCTGCTGCTCGAGCGGCAGACCTCCAAGCAGATTGCGCGCCGTCTCGACATTTCCAAGCAGGCGGTCGATCTCAGGCTGACAACCGCGCGCGATGTGCTGGGCGCAGCGAACCGCGATGAGGCCGCAATTATCTACGCGCGTCTCAAACAGACCTATGATCGGATACTATATGATCCGATCATACTTCCCCAACCGCGCCAACTTCTGCCATTCGCTTCCTCGAACGGAGAATTGCCCGCCCCGGTGCCGCTGCCCGACAGCAGATCGATGACGGACAGTCCGACGGGCAGCAGTTCGCCGTTCAGGGATTTCCGGAGGCATGATCATGCCCGGGTCAGACGAGTCTGGATCATGGCGACCATGCTGGTTGGCATGGCCCTTCTCATCCTGACAGGACTTGCGATCGCGCAGGCGCTGACGCGGCTGATCTCCGGCTGATCCCTTTTTCCAGTCAACCAACGATAGCCGAAGCGCGACTGCGCTTTCGGAGAAAGGAGAAGTCATGCCCAAGGAAATTACCTTCACGGCCGCCCGTCTCGTGCGCGATGTGCCAGCTGCCGAAATCAGGATCGACGATGCTCTTATCGCGGTCTCCTCGCTGATGGCGAGCGTCGTCACCGCGCGCCGCGACACCGATGGCGTTCCGGCCACCAGGGGCCATGCGACGATTCAGCGGCTCGTGAAGGCACAGATGGCGCTGGTCGATGTGAGCGGCGACATCTTGCGCGTCCATGGCGACCTTGTCGACATCGGGCGCGAGACCGGGGGCTATGATCTCCACGAATGTCCAGCCACCGCCGAAGGCGATGCCACTCCGCTGGCGTCGGCCGCCTGATCGATTGACCGGGAGCGATCGGCATGGAAGTCTGGAGCGGTGCGCATCGCCTTGTTTCTCGCCTTCTTGCTGGTCGCGACCGGTTATGCCGCTTGGCGCGGGGGTGGTCCCGAGCGCGCCATGGCGGCGATCGCGTTGACGATGGTGGGAGCCGACCAGCTCCTTCATGTGTTCGTCCCGCCGGAATATGCGGCGCTGGACCTCGGGCATCTCGCGATAGATTTTTTCGGCGTAGCGGCGACGACCGGCCTCGCGCTGTTTGCACATCGTTTCTGGCCTATGTGCGCCGCCGTGCTCCACATGCTTCCGATCCTCGCACACACGACGCGGTGGCTGGACGTGACGATGCAACCGTCAGTCTATCTCACGATGCAGGTGGCGACCTCCTGGCCGGTGCCGCTGATCCTCATCCTCGCAACCTGGCGTCACCAACAACGGCTGGCGCGCGGCGAGAGCGAGCCGTCCTGGCAGATTTGATCGCGGCGATCGATCCGGCGAACAGCCGGACGTTGGCGGATACCCTGCTCTCGGAATATCGCACGCTCGCGCGTCTTTGGGCGCAATCGCCCGCCTCGCTCGGCAGGATTCTCGGGAAGAACAGCCCGGTCGCCATGATGCTGACCACTGCGCGCGCGGCGACGCTTGAGGCCATGCGTTCGCAAATGACTGGCCGCGTCCTCACGCCATCCGATCCCAAGCTGATCCAATATCTGCAGGCGTCGATGGGGGCGCTGCCCCATGAAATTCTGCGCGTGCTGTTTCTCGATTCATCGCGGCGCCTGATTTCGGACGAGCAATTGCAATATGGGACCATCGGGCAACTCACGGTCTATCCGCGCACCATTTTCCGCCGTGCTCTCGAACTTAACGCTGCCGGCATCATTCTGGTCCACAATCACCCCAGCGGCAATCCGGCCCCGAGCCGCGGCGATGTGGATGTGACCGATCGGCTGGTCGGGATTGGCTATGCGCTCGATGTCGACGTGCTCGAACATATTATCGTGACGAGCAACCAGCATGGAGCGATCTTGCAGCGGAGAGCGAGCAAGCCACGGCGGCAGCGGAACGCGCTTCGTGACCGGACTGCCGACTCGGAGCAGACCCGTCTTGCCCTGTCCAATGCGCGGCGCACGGTAAGACGACGGCTGTTGCGCCGGCAACTTGTCGGCGCCGATGAATTGTTCGGCGAACCCGCCTGGGAGATATTGCTCGACCTCTTTATTCATGAAGGCGAAGCCAGATCGGTTTCCACGAGTTCGGCATGCATCGCCTCGGGGCTACCCACAACCAGTGCGCTCCGCTTGCTTCGGCGGCTTTGTGAAGAGGGTCTGATCAGCCGCGAGGCGGACCGTGACGATGGCCGGCGAAATTATGTGCGGCTGAGTCCAGATCTCGCGCACCGGCTGACCGCCTATTTTGCGGAGGGCGACGCGTGAGCCGCGAAATCGCATCATTATCCGTCCAGCCACGCGCAGCCGCTTCGCAGCGATGGCCTTTACCGGCGCAATGGCCTGAGGTTTTCGCGCGGAGAATATGCCCCATAATCTCCGCATAAAATGCGGTGATTATGGGGCATATTCTTCGCAGGACGCCAATGCGAGATGCCCAATCGACCGCTGAACGGGTCTGAATTACCAAGGGCATCCTGGTTCGAGACGAAAGGGGCAGACGCGGCACATCCTGTTCACTCGCCCAGATTCAAGTGTGAGATGGGCCGGATGATCTGCAAGGATGGCGTTGGGCGCGCATAGCCGGGAATTCGAGAATATCGTCCGCGAGCGAGCATGGTTCTGGTGCGGCGACGTGTTTGGTATCGAGCGCCTGTTGCTCAAAGCCCCATGCCCGATCGCAAGGACAAAGACTTGGACAGGGCCGTTGCCGCCGAGTTGTGAGCGGCTGGTGCGGATAACGCTGCTGGGGGAATCGCTGTTTGGACCGTTCCGGCGCGTTCGTTTATCGCGGAGATCAGCCCGGCGCGACTATTGGTGAAAACCGTGGCGGACTGTTTGGCTCGCGAGATTCCGACGTAGAAGGATTTCTGATCGACCAGATTGGTGGCGCGACTGTCGGCGTGGATGATGACGTGATCGGCTGTGCGGCCTTGGGCAGCGAAAGCCGTATCGACATAGGCGTGGGCGATATGCTGATCGCGGGCAGCATCGAGCCGAAGTGTCTGCGTCTGGCCCCGCTGGCCCCGCACCGTCGCCGTGCGGGCCTTCTCGTCAACCGCGGTCACTATTCCACGCGCACCGTTGATCCGGCCCGCGTCACGATCGTTGCGGGTGAAGCGGATATTCTCACCAATCCTGACTTCCATACGCTGCGGCTCGAAAACCTGTACCTTCGCGGCGCCCCACTGCCGCAAACGCCAATCCACTTCGCGCCCGTCCTCCGATTTGAGAGCGATCGCGGATTTGACAGGGTCGATATTTTCAACGCGATAGGCTTCGCCTTTCGTCACGCCCTTGTCGGCATAGTCGCGGGCGAAGCGGACGACATCGCCTCGGTCATAACTCAGAGGATCGCGCGCCTCGGCGCGGGTTAGCCCTTTACTGCCAAGACTCTGCATGGCGACGGCAGGCCCGGTGAGCGCGCCCGATTGGGAAAGGGCCGCGCGAATGTCCGCAGTCAGTGCATCGCGTCCTTCGCGCGATGGCTCAATGACAAGAGTGCGCGCGCGCGCCTTCTGGTCCAGCTCGGCATATCGCTTTGCCATGGCAGCGAAGCGCTCGGCGCGGTCAGCGGCCTCGACGATCTCCCCGCCGCCATGATCGAGCGCCGCGAGCGCCTTTTTCGCGTCGCCCTCGATCGAGGCCAGTACGGCGTCCCTGGTCGCGGTGTTGGTCTGGCGAACAATCTCGGCGAGCCTGGCGGTTTCCATGCCAGCGTCCTGCAACTGCTTGAAGGCCGCGCCGGCCTCGACCGATCCAAGCTGCTTTACATCGCCGACGAGGATGACGCGGGCATGGTGCTGGTCGGCCAGGTCGAACAGGCGAGCGGTATCGCGCGCGGACAGCAGCGATGCTTCATCCACAATCCATGCGGCGGGCCGCCCATGAGCCGACGGCTCGGGCGACAGTAAATGCCGCGCGACCGTATCGCCGCGCGTTCCGAGGGCCTCCCCCAACACCATCGCCGCCGATGCTGTGGGCGCGAGGGCAACGACCGCAACGTCGCGCGCTTCGGCTTCGCGGGCGAAGGTCGCGAGGACGGTCGTGGTTTTGGCGGTACCGGCATATCCCTGGACCGCGGTGATGCGATTGCGGCTGGTCAATATCTGCTCGGTCGCCGCGCGCTGATCGGCATTCCAGGCAAAGCCGGCTCGTTCGCCCCGCGCCGATACGCCGGCTACCGCCTTGGCGGCAGCCAGCGGCGAAGCGATGGGCGCGAGCGCGCCGCGCCCACGCGCTTCGATCCGCAGCAATTTCGTTTCGGCTTCGACATTTTCGCGGGTCGTGAAGCCGGAAAACTCGGCGCCGCGCCGATCAAGATATGTACGCTCGATCAAGCTCCCCTGCCGGGTCGCCGACGCGATCGCCGCACCAATTTGTGCATAACCGACTTTGCCCAGTCCGATCCGTCCGGCTTCCTCGTGCAACGCGGCCGCAGAAAAGACCGATTGGCGTTCGCCGAGCTTATCGGCAGCATGGGCCAGGGCGCGATCCGCCATCGTGGCCTGCGCGGCCATATCGGCACGGAGCGGAGCGCCGGCGGCCTTCATCTCGGTGTTGCGGACCATCGCCTGCCGTGCTTCCGGTCCGAACCCTGCGTTACTGGCCGTCTCGCGCCAATCGGCGACAAGGGACGCATGATCGACCGCGACCTTTGACCGGCGGGTGTCGAGCGCGGCCATTTGCTTTTCGGCGGCGCTGGCGGCTTCGCGCGAGGTGCCGAGCTCGCTGAGCGCCGTCTCAATCTCGGCGCTGCGGGTGCTGAATGCTGCCATGACGTCCGCAGTGACGCCCCTGATCTCGAACATCGAGTCCCTTCCGGTCTCAATCTCATAACCGAGCTCACGCACCTTCAGCGCCAGTTCCTGCCGGTAGATGGCGCCGATCTGCTTCTGAAGCTGATAGATGGCGCGGGGTTCAAGACTGCGCCAACTGCCGTCCTCTCCCTGTGTCGCATTCATAATGACATTGTGGGTATGGAGCTGCGGATCCTGAGCACGGCTGGTGCCATGCTGGAAACTCGCGACGATGAGATTGGCGGTCGCCTCGCGGGACACCGCGCCACCGTGCCGGACGCGGGTCGCGGCCATATGCGTCTCGACATGGGCAAGCGCCGTCTTCACCGCCCCGCCATGCGCGTCGATCAGCCGCCGGTCGCCCGCGACCTCGGCCATGATCGACACCGATTTGGGCGCGCTCAGGGTCACGTCCCAGCCGGGCCGATGCTCAAACTGCCCGTCGCGAACGGTGCCGAGCTGCTGGTCGCCGATCTTGCCGTCGAGCAGTTCGCGGAAGGTCTCGCGATCAACATCGCCTGACAAGCCGAGTTCGTCGGCACCCTTCCCATGCCATTCGGATGGAGAGAGCCCCCCTTCGGCATAATAGTCATCAGCCTCATAATAGCTGCTCGCCTGCGCCGAACTGGTGAGCACCGATACCGATGCGACCATCAGACCGGCCCATCATCGACTGCGGGCGGGCGCTCCGCTGGTTTCTGCTTTGGCTTCGGTTTTGGTTTCTCGGTAGCGGCTTGCGCGGTGCACTCAGCCTTGGACTCGCGCGGCACTTCCGACGACTGCTGCGACAGGCTGGTCTCCGGGTTGGCAGCGACAAAAGCGCGTTGGCGGGGTTCGCCACGTCGCCTGACATGATCGTCGCTGAGCGAAATTCGTGCCACCGGAAATCCATCAGGAAACAGGAGATAACCCTCGTATCGCGCGAGACGCAGTTCGCTTTCAAGCACGGCAGGTCGGGATTTCCGTTGCCGACCCAAGGTCATCCTGACCTTGCCATCGTCGTCGTCCAGCGCGCCGCTCATGGTATGGACCTCGACCTCGCAGGTGCCGATCGTGTCGCTCGCCCACGTTCGCGTCTCGGCATCACCCGCCTGAAGGAACAGCTTGGTGTTGCAGCAGCCGAGCATGGATTCGGCGAGATCCTTACCATAGCGGTGCCGCATCTGGCCGACCGCCTGAAAGGTCAGGACGACGGCGGCGCCAAACTTTCTGCCTTCTGGCAGCAGCCGCGCAAGATTGTCGACGCGCGGCAGGTCGGCAAGTTCGTCGAGCAAGAACCAGATCCGGCGATCGGAAGACGGCGGCAGCCCCAGCAAGGCGCTCGCCGCGCATTCGAGCCAGCAGGCAAGCAAGGGCTTCGCTGCCTCGAAATAATCCTCCTTCCGCGGCACGAAGATCCAGGGCTTTGGCCCCTTTCGCTCGTCGAGACCGGACAGGAAGTCCCGAAAGGCAAAAGATGGCTCATCGCCTTCCTGCATCCGCAGGAACTGGATGAGGTTCGCCGCCTTCGCCAACATGAAGAGGACGCTGCCCGTTGCCCGATCCGCGTCGTCGGCGAAGGTGCGCGCGGACGAAGTGTCGCCGAGCCAGGCCTTGAGGTCATCCTTGGTTCGAACTTGAAGCGCATGGAGCAGATCGGGCAGCGTGCCCTTCTTCTGGCGCCAGAGGGCGCGGATCATATTGGCGACGAGGATGCGGCTGGTCTCGAGCCAGACGTCGCGGTCATGCTGCCCGGTCTCGGTGATCAACTGGGTTGCGATGCGGTCGGCATCAGCGGGGTGGGCAATCTCGGCGAAGGGCGACCAATAGGCGCAGCGCGCGTCGAACGGATTGAGGATGATGTCACCGCGTTCGGGGTTGTAATATTGCGCGATAAACTCGCCGCTCGTGTCATAGACCAACGCCGCCTCACCACGCGCCTCGATCCCGTCGAGCAGCTGACGCAGGACGGTTGTCTTGCCGCTGCCGGTCGTTCCTATCATCGCCATGTGCCGGGTTTCGAGCCGGTTCGGGAAGGGAACCGGTCCGATCGCCAAGGCCCGCGCGCCGGCATCGCCTCTCGCCAGTTTCACGAGCTTCCGCTCAGACGTCACCAAAGTACCGCCGACATAACGATCGCGTAGCGCCCGCTCGCGTCGCCGGGCCGCGACCTCGCGCAAAAGGAACAGGCCCGAAAGCCACGCTATAAACCCCAACATGCTTCCGCGTTTGACGAACGAGACCGTGACGTTCGCTGATTGACGATAATATCCATGGGCTGCGACCGCCCGGGCCGACACCCGATAGTCCACACCATCTTGTCGAATCGTCATCCCGGGGTCGCCGCCCGCGGCGCCCGCGAACCATGTCAGGATGTTCGCATGATAGTAGGTACCGGTCGCCTGCACGTTGCCCGGATCGAGCATCAGATAGGGTGCGGAGAATCCGCCGAGCGCGATCGACGACAACATGATCGCGACGTGCCGTTTGAACCGTCGTGTCTGGCTGTAACGATAATGGCGGCGCAGCGCGTCGGCATGGATGCGGCGATCGGGAGACCTGTTCATGACCTGTCCTCCCGCGCGATCGCTATCTGCCGATCATAGGCTCGGTTGATTTCCACGAGGACGACCTCATCGGTCTTCCCGGCACCCTGCGACGCGCTGCGTGCATAACAGTAGGCGGTGCATGCAATGTACAAGGTCCGGTCGAGCATCCGCTCAACCTCGGCCAGACGGGTGCTGACCGAGGCCATCTCCGTCACAAGCTCATGACTGACGGTTTCGTTCAGCGGTGGCGCATCCAGCGCCGCAACGCCGGCTTCGATGCATGTCGCGAGCATCGCATAGACGGTGTCCCCTTTCGCTTTCGCAAGCTCAAGAACGGCCTTGTCGACCTCCGGCGGAAGGCGAACTGTATGTTTGACCAGCCTCATTGCTGTTCTCGCCGGCGGCGGCGATACGCCGTCTCCAAAATCGGCGGAATCGCGGCGTTCTCAGGCGCCAAAGTGGAAGTGCCGTCGGATCCGCCGCTCGGAAAGCGGCGGAAAAGCTGGATGCACCCGTGCGTGAGGTGTGTATCCAAATTACGGGTCCGATGCGTAGCATCGCGGCCCTGCAACCTTGCGTCATAGGCTATCAGTTGAGTCATCGTTCGGTCCGATCTGACATGCATTGCACGAGACGTTGTTCGCTTCGCAGACGGGCAAGTATCTTGTCATTCGCCTCGACCGGAAAGCGGTACAAAAAGCGGATTGGGCGACGTTTTTGTTGGCGGTCGCGATGCTGGTGACCAACCATCGAGTGTTTGCGCAATGGTCGAAGCCGCTGACGAGTTTTCAGGCTGTTTGTCGCTTTCACGCTGGGTGAAGAGCGATGCGCCCTGCCAGCCCGGCACCGCGCGTGTCGGCGCGGGAACCGACGAAGCCGTGCCCGATGCGCCGAATTCGGGTGCGATCTGGCGGACGTAAGTGACTGTCTCGGCGGGCAGGCCGCGCCGTCCGGCCGCATAGGCATCGGCGCGGCCAGGGCCCGCATTATAGGCCGCCAGCATCAAGCGGACGTCGCGGTAGCGGTCCCACATCGCGCGCAGATAGGCGGCGCCCGCAAGGATATTCGCGCGGACGTCAAACGGGTCGCGGCCGAGACCGTGCCGCAACGTAAGCATTCCCCAGGTCGCGGGCATGATCTGCATCAGCCCCATCGCACCCGCGCGCGAAACTGCACGACGATTGCCGCGGCTTTCGGCGTGCATCACGCGCCAGATCCAGATCTCCGGAATGCCGAAGCGCTGCGCCGCTTCGGCGACCGGACCGGCATAAGGGTGCGGATCGATCGCCGACGAAGCTGCAGCCGCAGCGCTCGTCGAGACCAGAGCGAAGGTCGCGGCCAGGCCGGCTGAATGCACCGCGATGCGCATTGCGAACGCAATTGCGATGCGGCGGCGATACAGCGCGTTCGCCATGGCCTAGCGCTGTTCCGGCGTGTCGGAACGCGTCCAGCGTAGGCGCAGGGGCTCGCCGCTGCGGGATCGGCGCAGCAGGTTCGCGCATAGCGGCGCCCCGAGCGCCGGGTCATCCATTTCCAAGGTGATAATAAAGCCGCGCAACGAGAGGTCGCTGCGGCCAACACCAATCTCTACGCCATCCTCGACGTGGCCGAGAAAGACGCGCCACTCGGGCGCATCTTCGTCGTCCGCATGCTCAGCGCGCACGATGTTCACTTCGGCATTGAGTGTGAGCGTGTGGATGCAACCGATGTAGCCGTCGCCATTGTTGCGAAAGGTGCCAATAATCATTGCCAATACTCCTGGCTGGTGAGGAAAACAGAGTGGGCGGTGGTGGACGAGCGCCAGCGAAGCGGCGCATCGGGGGCATCGCGCGTAAGAATCGGGCGCGCGGTGCCGATCAGGCCCTCGGCGGCTAGCGGACCAAAATATCGACCATCGAGGCTGTCCGGCGCGGCGTTGACGAGGAAGAGTTCGTGCGCGCCGACGATGCGACAACCGAGCCAGACCGGCAGCGGTCGGCCCAGGCGGTCGCGCGCCAGCGCGCGTGCGACCGCATGCCCGTCGATGGTCACGAACACGCCTGATCTGCAGACGCGTGCGCCGGGCAAGGCGGCGACGCGCTTGAGCAGTGGCACGCCGAGCGGGAGATAATGGCGCGCCGCCAGATAGGCGCCGAGCGAAGCGGGCGGCCGGATCGCGACGAGATCGCCGACGCGCGGCGACGCATCGCGCTCGATGCTATAAAGACCGATCGGAGCGCTGGCGCTCGCATTCCAGAGCAGGCGCGGCGCCGGCGCAAGCCAGGCGACGACGACAAAAGCCGTGCCGAAGAGCGAGGTGGCCGCAATGGTGGCGGCAAGATAGGAACGGTTCATGCCTCGATCGCCCGGCGGCGAAGCCATGCCGCATGGCGGTCGGCGTTATAGGGTCGGAAGGGCATGCCCGCCGCAACTCGGATACCTACATGGCGCCAATGATCGGGCGCGGCATCGCACGGGTCGATGCCGGCGGCGTCGACAGCGTCGATCGCGTTGAGCACCAGCTGGACCTTCGGCCACTCATCGACGCGAAGCAGGATGTCGCCGCCCGGACGAATGAACGGGAGCCTCGCATAAGGCTGGCCAGCCGCCACCGCGGTGACAATCGCGATGCTCGAATGGACGATCCCATAATTGTTCGACGTCCAGCGGACGAAGGCGAAGGTGGCGCCGGGCCGGAACGCGGCGACGCTCGTGCTGCGACCGCGAATGCATACCGCGGCGATCCGGCCGAAGCGGATCCCCTGCTCGAGGCGCCCCTCGATCGAGGTCAGTTCGACTTCCGTCAGGCTGCCGCGCGACCCCGGAAGGGCCGGCGCCGCGTATTGCGACGAAAGCGCGGGAACGCAGTGGCTGCGCATCAGCGGCGCACCGGGCGCGCCGGATGAACGGTGCCCTCGCCGGGATCCGATGTCGAATGACGCCGGCCGATTTCGGCCCAGGCATTAAGATCGTCGATTGCATAGACGATCCGGCCACCGAGCTTATGATAGGTCGGACCTGTGCCGTAGCAGCGATGCTTTTCGAGGGTGCGCGCGGACAGCCCAAGGTGCACGGCTGCGTCGGGGGTCTTGAGAAATCGCGGGACGGTCGGGACGGGAATAGCATGCATGACGGGGCTCCTGGCGCCCCGCCGGACGCGGGAGGCGCGGCCGGCGGGCAGGAGGCGACATTCGGAAATCTTGGGCCGACCCGGGAACGGACAAAATGCGTGGCGGCGGAATGTCCCGATCAGCCTCCGCCGAGGAGTCGGCGATACCCCCCATCGCGCATCGCGATCGCGCCGCGCTGCCAGCGTGCGATACGGCGGCGCTCACTCGAGGCGTCCCATTCGGCCGCCGAATAATGACTCGCATCGGCGAGGATCAGCGCCGCCGCGAGATCGCGCGGCGAGACATTTTCGTCGAGGCCGTCGAGCATGCGAAGCCACTGGACGAGCCGCCAGCGTTCGGAGGCGCCGGGCTGCCCGCATGCGACCCTGTGCGGCGTGGAGCGCCTGATAATGCGGCGATGCAGTCCGCGGGTTGCCGTCTGACGTGTTTCGGCATGCCCATCGGCGGGCACCACATAAGCGATTGGTTCGTCGCGCTCGCAGTCAGAAATCCAGAGTCGGTAACGGCGACCTTCGATCGTCAGGATCAGATGCCATTCGCGGTGCGAGATCAGCTCCGCAGAAACAACCCCCGCGTCCGCGATATCCGACAGGGCCGCCGCGGCGAAGCCCGATGGCGCTGGCGCGGCGATCGCGGTGAGGGCGCAGAGCTGGGGCCGCCAGATGGCGGGTGCACGCTCGGCACTGGCATCGGGGTCAACGGCGAAAGACCAACCCCCATTGGCGGGCCAGCCGGTCGAGCGCGGCGTTAGTGCGGCCCGTCAGGGACGCGGCGCGATAGCCGGCGCGGTAGCGCGGGTTTCGGCGCAGGAATTCCTGCGCGAAATCGGCGCGATCATATTGTTCGAATATCTTCAGAAAATCTGGCGACCGCCAGTCACATGCCTGTTTCATCACTCACCTCCCGAAGCCAGGTGAGGATAAAGCACGGAAAGTCATCCAGTTTCCATAGCAACCTCGCTTCTGGCACTCGGAGCCTATACCATAGGCTCGTCGAGCACCGATCCAAACGTTCGCGCGCAAAGGTCCCAATATGAGGATATCGCCGCCCGGCAGGAGCCGGACGGCGATTATCTGCCGCTCAATTCTCGCGGCGGCTCTGGCGGCTCCAGACGAGATCATATTCATCGCCTTCGCCCGTGAAGAGCTGCGCGAAGATGGGCGCCGTGAAGCTCGGGTCGTCGAGTTTGACCGAGAGGTAGGGACGCTTGTCCTGGCTCGTCTTCTCCCAGGCCGCGCCCACTTCGGCGTCGCCAACGAAGACCCGGTGGCTCGGCGCGTTGCCGTTCGGTTTGGCCTCGGGCGTGATGCGAACCGATTTCGCCTGCACCGAGAGGGTGATGATTTGACCCCGGTATTCGCCGGAGATTTTCTTGAAGCTGCCGATCTTGGCCATGATGATATCCTTTCCTCAGGTTCGAGCCCGCACCAGCGCGGCCTCGATGCGCATCGACGGGCAGCAAGGGGACGGCGCCGCAGCCCGAAGGGCCCGCAACGAAGTGCAGGACGGCGCGGTGCGTCTTTCTTGTTTCGCGAGGAACGGCGGCACGCCGGGGGAAGAAAGTCGTGAGCGCGCCGTTGCGGCAAGCCGGCCCAGCGAAGCGGCTTGGTGCCAGATCGCGCATTCGAAGAGGCCGTGCTGGTGCGGCAACGGTCCGGAAAGATCAGTCCCCGACGGCAAGCTGATGAAGGACTATGCCCGCGATGCCGGGATCGACACCCGCGCTGTGCGCGTGAGCGGGACGCTCTCCCCCTGCTCATCCGACCCGGCCCGTCCGAGACCACGCCATGCTGACGACGCCGTGCACAGGCCGCCAGCAAGTGCGAGTCCATCAAGCCAGACCCCCTTGTCGATCGCAAGACCCGCCAGTCCCGTAACGACCTGATATCCCGCAAATCCCGCGGGCCCAGCGAAAAGCAGTGCGACAAGCGCCCGCAGCAGCGGCGAGCGGATGGACGTGTAGAACAGCTGGCCGGTCAGCTGAACGACGAGTCCGATCATGAACCCCGCCGCCAGGACTGCCGCCAAGCCATAGCCTTGATCGTGGAGCAAGAGCGCGGCGCCGGCTCCCGCATAGAGAGGTAACGTCAATGCCGCTGCGCGGAAAAGCAGCCAAATAAAGTAGAGTGCGGTGATACCGCCGAGGATGAGCATCAGGGTCACAAGCGTCCTCCTGTCGGACGCGCTCGCCACCACCACCACAGCGCAATCTGCGGTTCCATCATAGCCAAACGGCCGGCAAGGTGGAACGGTAATCCGAACCACCTTGAACCGAGGCCATGACAATCAGCGGTTGAACGGATCATATTCGCAGACGATGCAGCCGGGATCGCCGTCGAATTCGTCGAGCGGCATCACGGAGAAGCCCTGCGAGGTTTCGATGAGGACGATGATGGTCATCATCGTGCGGGCGAGGTTCCAGCCGAGCGATTGGGCGGTGGAAAGCGGCATATCGAGGCTCCTGCGTAAGGAGCGGGACCATTCCCGCTCGACAGTCGCCCCGTCGGCCGGGGACAGGCCGCAATCACCGCAGCCGAAGGCAGCGGCCCAAGCGAAGCGTAGGGACCCCTTGCGGGTTGATTGAAGGAGGCCTGACCTCGCGCCAGGGAACAGCGGCAATCGAGAGCGGGATGATCCCGCGGTCCGGACAAGGCGCCGGGCATGGTCTTGCTGACCCATGCGTAAGGTTGCGCCTCGCCAGTTTGGGGATGGTTGCGGGCAACGCGTGGCAGCGGGCAACCGACGAGGCCTGGCAACACGATGATTGCGAGCGCCAATGTCCAGAGCCGCCGCCGCGCCCGCATAGCGCCAGAAACGCCGGGTGCTGACCGGGCATGCACCAGCATGAGGGCTATGATGAGCGGGTCAGTGTCAGCACCGTCGTCGGCCCGCGCATGGACCGAGATTCGGTTCATGGCCGACATCATTGTGATGAACAGGCGGCTGGTTTATTGATAGGAACATGCCGATGACGCCCCTCGAACGCGCCGCCCGCGCCCTATGCCGCCTCGATGGTCACCCCGAGAACGCGACCATGGACCGCAAGCCGCTGTGGGCGGACTATCTGCCCGAGGCCCGCGCCGTCCTCCAGGCGATCCGCGAGCCGAGCGTGTCGATGCTGTCCGCCGCCGATCGCCATGACAAAAGAGATGCCTCTGCCGACGCATGGCGCGCAATGATCGACGCCGCTCTGGCGGAAGGTTGATTGGAAACGATCGAAGCCGTTTTGCAATCATGCGCGATGTTTTTGGGCGGTTTATGGAATTGGATCATTGCGCACGAAATGAACCAAAAACCTCCAGAAGAGCGAAAAGCGACCATAATATGGACGTCGAGGTTTTTTGCTGCCGCGTTGGTGGTCGCGGGCGCATTTCGGATTTTCCCGTTTCTTACATGATGCCGCCTCATTTGGTTAGGAAACACCGAAGCCGGGAAATTTGGCTCCGCCTGGCGGCGGAGCCAAATCCGATTCAGCTCGGCGGGTTCCAGATGAGAACCTTCTTCGAAAGATCGTCACCCGGCGCATTCGCAATGTTGCAGTAGATCGTCCCAAGTTCGGGAGCCGAGAGCGACACCGAGACATATTCGGCGCCAGTGGTCTGCGCGGTCCGCACCCAGCCGGCGCCGAGCTCGAAACCATTTTTGCGGCTGACGACACGATAGTCGGGCTCGCTGTCCTTCACCTTGCGGCCGTTCGGGATGATCGCGATCGGCGCGGTGACGCTGAGGGTGGCGAGCGTGCCTTCGAAGCTGCCGTCCGCCTTGACGGTGAGATTTGCGATGGTGGCCATATGAAGTCTCGTGCGCCAAGAGTGGTGGGTAGGATCCACCACGCGCGATTATTGTCTCTGCGGGGTGAAAGGCCCCGTCCTCCACGTGCCGCAACACGGGGAGCGAAGTGGATGGGTGAGGTGAACCGGGTGC